>CAWCAY010000011.1:0-22550 GCA_963793725.1 uncultured bacterium | reverse complement strand
CGGCGCCGTGGAATGGGTGTAATCCTTGACCGCCAGGCCGAAGTGACCGGGGACGGGGCCTCCGGGTGGTTCGGCGACGTATTCGCCTGATCCGAGGAGTTTGATCACCGCCAGCGAAAGATCGGGGAAACGAAGCGGATCGGCGGCCTTCTCCTTCAGCAGAAACTGCTCCAACGCGGTTGAATCCGGCTCGCTCGGCAGCGCCACCTTGTGTTCCGCGGCGATCTCGACGATGCGCTCCCACCGTTTCGGCGTGCGGACCACCCGGCGAATCGAAGGAAGGCTCTTAAGGGAGAGGTACCGGGCGGTCACGCCGTTTGCCCCGATCATGAAGTTCTCGATGATGTCCTTGGCGCGGTTCTTCTCTTCCACGCGCAGCTCGCGGATGGTGTCGCCTTCGAAGATCGGCCTGGCTTCGATGGTCTCGAGGCTCAACGCCCCGTGGGCCTGCCTGAGATTCCTCATCCGTTGTGCGGCTCGGTCCTGCACGCGCAGGTTCTCGGCCAGCCCGTCCACGGCGGCAACCGCCTCCGGCACAGCCCCGTCTTGTTCCAGCCATGCCGCCACGCTGTTGTAAGCGAGTTTCGCATGGTTGCGGACGAGTGCCCTGTAGATGCCGGAATCCTGGAGCGACCCGTCTGCGCCAACCACCATTTCCACTACGATTGCCAGGCGCTCTTCACCGGGATTCAGCGAGGTGAGGTCGGTGGAAAGTCGTTCCGGAAGCATCGGAAAGATTTCAGCGGCGGTGTAGACCGAGGTCGTGTTGTGACGTGCGTGCCCGTCGATAGCCGCGCCGATCTTGACCAGTGCATCCACGTCCGCCACGGCGACCAGTATCTTGCTCTGGTCACCGGGCAAGGCTTCGGCGACAGTCAACTGGTCCAGGTCACGGGAGTCGTCGTTGTCGATGGAAGCCCATGGAAGTTCCCGCAAGTCGCGGTCCGTCCCGCCGTTCACCGTTGCCGGGGCTTGGATGGCGCCGAGTTCGGCCAGGGCTTCGGTTGAAAAGTCAGGCAGCAACCCCCGCTCGATCATGGCCCGCTTGGCGATGCTCCGCAGGATCGCGCGATGCCGCAGGTCATTCGCGTTCATCGGATGCCCTCCGTTCATTCGCTGCCCGGCCGAGAAAAAGAACGGGGCGCTTTCGCGCCCCGTGGTTGTTGCATGATCAGTGGAAAGGCGGGCAACTACACAGCTCGCCTGCGCATCATGATGTAACCGGTCGCGGCCAGGAGAGCCATCAGCGTGATGATCGCCCACCAGGGGAGCGCGGGCACACCCCCGACGGGCAATGTCGCGCTGGCCGGCAAGGCATTGTTGCCGTTGTTGGTCTGCAAGGCACCCGCGGCCAGAGTGTTGACGTAGCTGCCCGCGACCGCCGAGGTCACGTCGACCGTCACCGTGCAGGTGCCCGGCGCGCCGCCCGGGATCGATCGCGTCGCCGGCAAGCTCACCGTGGTGCCGCCGGCGGTGGCGATGACGGCGCCGGTGCCGAGACAGGTTGTGCTGGCGTTGGGGGTGGCGGCGATCACCACGCCGTTGGGCAAGGTGTCGACGAGCGCGCTGGTCAGGCCGGCGGCGATGGCGTTCGGATTGCTCAGAGTGATGGTGAGCGTCGAGACCCCGTTGACATCGATGCTAGCCGCGCTAAAGCTCTTGCTGAGCGTGGGCGAGACTACCGGTGGCGGCGCCGGGCAAACCGCAGGGACGGTAATCGTATTTGTATCCGTCGTGACTGTCCCACCAAATGCCAAGGCTCTCCCTGTCAAGTTTGCAGATAGTCCTAGCGTGATACCGGCAGCATCGATGATGTTTCCCACGAACGTCGACGATGCTCCAAGTGTCGTGGCGGCGGTGGGAGCCCAAAACACATTGTCAGCGCAGGCGCCTGCCAAGACAACGCTGGAATTTGCTCCTGTGGTAATCGCCCCGTTTGGCCTGAAGATGTAGACACCGTCGCCACTGAGGGTCACAGTCGTGGTTGCGACTATGTTCATCGCCCCGCCGCTGGAATAACAGCCGGGAGGGATGGTTCCCGGAGGATTGGCCCCGATTATCACCGCGTTCAGGGCAACCGCACCGCCACCGAGAGAGACGCAGGGTTGACTGTTCAGATTCGCCAAAGCGGAGTTCTGGTCCGTTCCTACACCAGCAGGAGCAGGCGTGACTGTGGCGCCGGTGATTATCGGAACTACAACGGGGGCCGTGGTGTAGCAGACATCTCCGTTGATGGTGGTGCCGGCCACGGTGTTGGTATAGGTGCTGGAAGCGATGCCGTAGGTGCTGGTCGATCCCAGGTTTGGCGCAGTCGCGGCCATTGCCGGGGAAGGGACGCAAACAAGAACTGCGAATACGAGACTTGTCAAGACACGCAAGTACTTCCGCTTCATTGTTATACTCCTTTCGTCAATTATACGCCTAAGTACCTATACCTCATGATAAATATTACTTCTCCTCTCTAATTTCTAGTACCCTATCATATGAATTTCCAGAATGCAAGCAAAAAAATGCCCGGATCCGCCGCCTCGAGGCGGCACCGCGAGCCGGAGATGGAGGGCGTCCTGTGCCATGAGAGGTTGACTTGATGGCCATGTTCCAGTACCATTCCCACCCAAGATGGTGCCTCACGCGCAGCCAGTGCTCTACTCGGTCGACCTCAGTCAGTGCGAGGCCCTCGCGGCGTTCAAACAGGAGGATGTCACCGCCGCCTTCGTTTCGGCCATGGAGGGCTCGGGTGCGACGATCGTGCAAGCGCTGTCCCACGCCTTCCCCGGGGCGGGCCTCACCTGCGTGCTCATCCTGCGCGAATCGCACGCCGTCCTGCACACCTGGCCGGAAACCGGCACCGTGAACATCGACATCTTTTCCTGCTCGATCAAGCTCAAGTGCCTGGGAGCCATCGACGAACTGAGCCGGTCCTTCGGCGCGCGCCGCGTCTCGGTCCAAGAGATCCCCCGTGCCGACGGACACCTACCCCAGCCGGACCCGCGCTGTTAGTTTCGTGCTCCGGGCCGTGGCCTGGAGCCTCGGCATCTTCGGATTTCTTCGCCTAGACTGGGTCGAGAAGCACGCTCTCCTACCGTTGACGCAGTGCCAGGGAAGCCTGGCGGCCGGGCTGTGCGGCAAGACCGTGCTGCCCGTCACGGCGACGCTCGCGTGCAGCGGCGCCGACGTGGTGGCGATCTGCCTCGGTGCGATCCTCGCCTATCCGGTCCGGTGGCGAACCCGCCTCGCCGGGGCCGGGATTGGCCTGGCGCTCATCCTGGCCCTCAATACGTTGCGCATCGCCACGCTCGGCCGTCTCGTCGCCTCGCCGTCGGTGTTCCACGTGTTCCACGTTTACGTATTGCCAGGGGCGCTCTCACTCGCCGTCGCCGGCTACGTCCTCGCCTGGATGTATCTGGCGGACCGCCGGCGCCTGGCCGGGAGCCCGGCTCTCCCCGGCCCCGCGACAGCCGCGGCGCCCGGTGAGCGTCGTGGATTTCGACCCACCCTGCGCTTTGTGCTCCTGGCCTCGGCTTTTCTGCTGGTCTTCACCGCGGCCGCCCCGCTCTACCTCCAAAGCGCCCGTGTTCTGAGCATGGCCGCGTTCATCGCCCGCGCGGCGGCGGCGGTGCTGCGTGTCCTTGGCATCGAAGCCCGGGCTTCGGCAAATGAGCTCTGGACCGCCCGGGGCGGCTTCCTGGTCACCCAGGAGTGCATCTCCACGCCGTTGATCCCGATCTACCTGGCAGCGGTCATGGCTCTTGTGGGGACATGGCGAAAACGACTCCCGGCCCTGCTGGCCTCGGTGCCGCTTTTCCTTGCTCTCGGCGTCGCGCGACTCCTGGTGGTTGCCCTCCCGGTGTCTCTGGCGGTCTCGCCGGTCTACCTGATCCACGCTTTCTTCCAGATCCTCCTGGCCGTGGTCGTCGTCATTCTCGCCGCCATCTGGCGTCACCCCGACAGGGGGGTGGCCGCGCGCAGTGCCCTCCTCGGCGTGGCCTTGGGTTCCGCCTTTGTCATGCTCCTGGGCATTCCCTACAGCCGCTTCATCCTGCAGGCGACCCGGAGCCTGGGCGTGGCCGCAGTTCCGCCGCCGGAAGACCCGCAGGGGGCCATCGCGCTTCTGCCAGCCTTCCAGGTCGGGCTCTACCTGGCGATCTGGGCGGCGGCCCGAGTCGCCTGCGGCTGGAGAAGACTCGTCGTCGGCCTTGCGCTGCTGGGGCTGTCCCAGTTGGCGACTCTGGCGATACTCCCCCTGCTCGCCGGGCGCGTCGGGACCTCGATCGTGGTGCAGGGGGTTCGAGGCTGGGCCGTTGCGGCTCCCCTCGTCGTCGTTGTGTTGATGTGCCTCCATCGGCCGCCAGGCGGGGTCGCTCCGCCCGGGACTTCCCCGGAAGACGGCAGCCATGGTTAAAGCCGGCGTGGCGTGGCAAGGTGATCGCTTGACGGCCCCGGCGTGCACGGAAGTGCGTTGGTGGATGGTCGCGGCGGTCGCGGCGGTCGTCACCGCGGTCATCGCCACCCCCGTCCTTCTCGCGCCCTCGGAGCGCCTCTTCGGCCAGGAGATCGTCGGGCGCAACCACGATCCGTTCACGGTGATGTTGCAGTATCTGCGCCCGATCTCCCTCGGGCTCTATGCCCAACCAGTCACCGACGTCGCCGGCTCGCTGCTTGCGCGGGTGATGAACCCGGTGACCGCCTACAACGTTCTCATGCTGCTAAGCTTCCCGCTGTCGGCGGCGGCCGCCTACCTCCTCGGGCGCCACCTCTCCCTCTCCCCGGGCGGAGCCGCTCTGGCCGCGATCGCCTACGCCTTCTCCCCCTTCCATCTCGCCCACGCCGCCTACCACGTGCACATAGCCCAGACGCAGTGGCTCCCCCTCTACCTGCTGGCGCTCTTCCGCTGTCTCGACGAGCCGACCCCGAAGGAGGTCGGGCTGCTCGCCGTGGCGACCGCGTGCGTCGCGCTGTCGAACTTCTACGGGGGGATGATCGCCGCCGTCATCACCCCGGTCGCCGTGGCCGCCTACTGGTTGGGACGGGCCCGCTCCGGAGGGCGTTCGACGCGCCGGTTGCTGGTCACGGTCGGAAGCCTTATGGTGATCGCCGGCGGCGGGATCGCCTATGTCTGGTCGGTGGCTCCCGACGTGGTCGCCAACCCCACGGCCGTCGCCTTCGGCCGGGCGGACCTCTTCCGGTACAGCGCGAGGTGGTGGGCTTACCTCGTTCCGCCCGTCCAGAATCCCTTGCTCGGCGATCTCGCGCGGCGCATCCTGCTCGCCTCGGGCGTCGGCGGCGGATTGCTCGAGCAGCAGGTGGGCCTCGGTTGGGGGATCATCGCGCTGGGCTGCGTCGCCGCATGCCGCTGGCCGGCACGCGGCCGCCAACCGGCGGGCCTCGGGAATGTCCCGATCATCGCCGTGCTGGCGGCGGCCGCGTTTCTGTGCTCGCTCTCGCCCGAGGGCAGCCTCGGTCCGCTCACGATCATCCGGCCGTCGGGGGTGTTATACAGCCTGGTCCCGATGTTCCGGGCCTACGCTCGATTCGGGGTCGTCGTCCAACTCATGGCGGCGCTCCTTGCGGGAGTCGGCGTCGATTGCCTGCTCCAGGCGGGGACGCGGCGCGGGAAGATCGCCTGCGCCGCGCTGCTCCTGCTCGCCGTCGGGGAGTACGCGGTCTGGCCGCCGTCGCTCTGGCGGGACGTGCTGCCAACCGCCGCCCACCGCTGGGTAGCCCGACAACCCGATGGACTGCGCGTCCTCGATTGCACCAGGCCGGCGCCCGCGGAAGCCTCGGTGCCGTGGTTGACCGGCCGGCCGTTGGCGCTGCTGGGCGACCAGTTCGACGACTGCGCGGAGCCGGGTCTGCCCGACAAGCTCGCGGCGGAGGGCTACTCGCATCTGCTCGTGCGACGCGAGACCACGGCGGGACGATGGTTTGCGCGCCGCCTTCCCCCCGACGGTCTGAGGCGGGTGGAACAGTTCGGCGACAGCGAGGTGTTCGCGGTCACGGCTCATGCGCCGCCGGTCTACACGGCAAGGATGCGGGACTTCTCTCCCCGGGAATACGGGGATGCGGGATCATGGCGCCGCGTGAAGCCGGGCGCCTCCTGGAGTGTCGTGAACCGGAGCGGGAGGCCCTTGAGTGCCGCCGTCGACGTCGAGCTGTCCGCGCCCGACGGCGGAGCCCGGCTCGCTCTGCTCCTCGACGGGCGGGAGGTGCAGGAACTTCTGGTCGAGGGGCCTCCCCGGAACTACCGGGTCGGACCGCTCGCCCTGTCACCGGGTGGCCACGAGCTTCTCTTCCGCCTGGCCGATCCCCTGGAGCAAGAAGGCGGTCGGCGAACGCCTTCGGTCGCTTGCGGCGCCTGGCGTTGGACGGTCACCGGGGGCCGGTCGTGACAGCATCCTCCGGAACGGGGCCGACCGCCTCTCCCGGATCCGCGTACCGCCGTTTCTGGGCGGACCTGGGCGAGAATTTCCCGGACCTCGCCGGGGCCGCTTCCACCCGCTTCTATGCGCACAACGAGCGCCGCCTCCTGGCCGAGCATCTCCCGGCGCTGGAAGGGCTGCGGATTCTCAAGACCGATCTGTGGGACGAGGCCAAGAACACGCGCGTACTCGTCTGGGCGGCACGGCAGGGCGCGCGGGCATTCGGGGTCGACATCTCCCGGCCGATCGTCGCCCAGGCACGCTGCGCCTTCGATCGTGAACCTATTCACGCCGCGGTGGCCGACATCCGCGAACTGCCCTTCCGCGATGCCAGTTTCGACGCCATCTACTCGATGGGGACGATCGAGCACTTCCGTGAATCCGAGCGCGCCCTCGGGGAGATGGTTCGGGTGCTGCGGCCCGGCGGGTGCGCCATCATCGGTGTCCCGAACCGCCATGACCCCTTCCTCCGGCCGATGCTCTCGGCGGCGCTCCAGGCTGTGGGGCGCTACCCCTACGGCTACGAGAAATCCTACTCGCGGCGTTCGCTGAGGGGGATGCTCGAGCGCTCCGGCCTGAGGGTCACCGCCGAGACCGCGATCCTGTTCCTCCCCGGCTGGCTGAGGATGCTCGACCTCGCCTGCCATGCCTGGTGCCGTCCGCTGGCGCGGGTAACCGGCGCTCTCGTCCGGCCGTTCGTCTTTCTCGACCGGCATGTGCCGGCCGTGAGGAGACACGGGAGTTTGCTGGCAACCGTCGCGGTGAAGGTTGACAATCCCTCGCTTGGGTAGAGAATACGAGCCATCGGGAGGAATCGCCCGAAAGGGAGCGACCAATGAGAAACGTCACTGCGTGGCTGGTCCTGGCAATGCTTCTTCCCGTCATCACCGGATTCGGCGACGCGCCGCCGGAGGATGCCGGACCGGTCACCGGTCAGGAAACCGTTCTCTTCCCCCAGGGCCCGCTCTTCTTCGCCCCGCTGGCAAGCCCCAAGGAACCCCGCACCCATGTCACCTGGATCCGACTCCATCTTCCCGGGGACGACATCAACATCGGCTCGGTCGGCTTCGGCGACAGCTTCGGCCTGGTGCGCGTGCCCGGCTGGGGCGATGCGGACGCATGGCAATTGGGCATCAGCGGGGCGGTCCTGGGGCAGTTCAACCTGGACACCGAATCCATAGAGTTGATCAACGCCGACTACATCATCGGCTTTCCGCTCAGCTACCGGAACGGCTCCTCGTCGATGCGGGCAAGGGTCTACCACCAGTCCTCGCACCTGGGGGACGAGTTCCTGCTGCTCCCCCAGCGGCCCGAGCTGACGCAGACGCGCATCAACATGAGCTTCGAGACGATCGAACTGCTCGTCGGCTGGGAATGGAACGGAATTCGGCTCACGGCCGGCCCCTCGTACATCTTCCGCACCGACACCCCCCTCGAACGCTACAGTGTCCAGGGAGGCCTCGATTACCTGAGCACGAAGCCGGTCTCAGAAGCGACGATGCGCCCGTTCGCCAGTGTCTCGTGCCACGCCTGGGAGGAAACCGACTGGCACCCCGACGTGAACACCAAGGTCGGCTTCAACGTCCGCAGCCCCTACACCGAACAACGGGCCATCCAGTTCTTCGTCGAGTATTTTCACGGCAACCTCCCGTTCGGCCAGTTCTACAACCTGCGGGAGGAGTACTACGGCGCGGGCATCAACGTGTCGTTCTGAGCGGGTGCGCGCCGGTCTTCGGGTAACGCCTCACATCCAACGGGCAAACAGGTGCGCGAACCACTCCCGGAGCCGCCGGAACATCGTCCGGTTCCGCCACTCCTCCAACGTGACCTGGTTCGACTCCGCCAGATCCAGGGCGAACATCTTCTCCATCTCGACGGCGAACTCGCGGCTCAGGATGACCGCATTCACCTCGTCGTCGCTCAGCAGGCTCCAGTAGTCCAGGTTGGTGGAGCCGACCGTCGACCAGACGCCGTCGATCACCGCGGTCTTCGCGTGCAGCAGCGCGTTTTGGCGTTCGAATATCTGCACCCCGGCCTTCAACAGCCTCGAATAGTTGTACTGCGCCGCATACATGGCGAGCGAGGAATCGCTGGTCGAGGGGAGAATGATCTTCACGTCCACCCCGCGGCCGGCGGCATCCGTGAAGGCATCGAGTATCTGGTCGTCGGGGATGAAATAGGCATTTGTCAGGTGAATCGAACGCTCCGCGAAGGTGATGGCGGACACATAGACGATGAACGTGATCCGGTTGTCCTGGCCGGGCGTGCTCCCCACCACCCGAACCAGGGCGTTGCCCGCTTCCTTCAGGTCGGGGAGATAGCTCTGCTCGGCGAGCTCCGGGCCCTTCTGCTTGTTCCACGTTTCGAGGAAGAGCTTCTGGAACTCGGCCACCGCCGGCCCTTCGACCTGGACGTCGGTGTCGCGCCAGGGGAGTGGCGCACCCTTGGCTTTTCCCCTCCCGGAAAGCCTGCTCGAATAGACCGAACTGATGTTGATGCCTCCGGCAATGGCGACCTTGCCGTCGGTGATCAGCATCTTGCGGTGGTCCGGATGCGCCAGGAGCCACTTCCCCTCGGTCTTGAACGGGTTCACCGGGTTGAACTCGACCACCTGGATCCCCCCGTCCCGGAGGCGCTGGAAGAAGGCGGTCGGTGTGCCGAGACTGCCGACGCTGTCGAAGATCAGGTTCACCCGGACGCCCTCGGCCCGCTTCTTCAGCAGCAGATCGGCGAACTTGCGACCCATCTCGTCGTCTTCGATGATGAAGGTTTCGAGGTTGATGTGCTCGGTAGCGTTCTCCAGCGCCTTGAACATCGCCGCGTAGGTCGCCGGGCCGTCGGCCAGCAGGGTGACCTTGTTCCCCTTCGTCAGCGGGCTCTCGGTGACCGATTCCACCACGGCGTTGTGGCGCTCCAAGACGTCCGTCGGGTCCGCCGGTCGGCTCAGCCGCTCCATGATGGACTTGCTCATCTCGGCCGACAGCAGCCCTTCGGACGAAACGATCTGCTGGGGTTTCCGCCCGCCCGGTGCCTCCTCGATGATTTCGGAGACGTCCGGCAGGGTGGCGCACCCGTTGCCGCAACACAGCACGGCCGCCACCAGCAGGAAGGACAAGAGAGGGTTGGCGATCTTCATCGGCAGCATCAATCAATCCTCCGAGAGAAAGCCTTCGTAACGGAACGACATCAGGCTCATGACGCCCCACTCGAAGGTGTCGTCGTGGTTCCACGGGAAGTAGATCGAAGGGCGCACCTCCCACTCGATCCACGGGCGCCCCAGCGGGCCGATGGCCCGCAACGTGACATACCCCTGGTCCTCGTCCTGCTCTTCCAGCGTGAGCAGCGGGTCGACGTCGGCCTCCTTGTCGGTCGGGCCCATGTAGGGATTGTAGGAGACGCCCGCCTCGGCCGAGAAGTAGATATCCTTTATCAAGGGACTCCGGTAGATCAGGGCCAGCCCGGTGTTCGCCCCGTGCAGCCGCTGGTAGTACTCGGCCGAGAAGGCGAGCCGGAGGTATGACCACGCTCCCAGCAGATAGTCGGCCGAGAAGGTGCTCCGCCCGCCGACGTCGTTGTCGGTCTTGTAGTAGACCGTCTGCTCCAGGGCCGTCCGGTAGGGATCATGCAGGTACTTCCACCGGACGAAGGGTATGATCGATGTCTGAGGCGAACCCTCGCTCCAGTAGAGGTTCACCCTGATCCCGGAATCGAGGGCGTCCATGACCCGCGAGAGCCAACCCAGCGTGAAGGCCTTGTTGTCGTCGAAATGGTCGACGATCTCGGCGCTCCGGCCGGAGTTCTCGGTGGTGGTGTCGAATTGGACGAAGATGTTGGCCCATCTCTCCAGGGCGGGAAACGGGACACGCAGCCTGATCGGGAAATCGATGCTGTTTCCGTGGTTCTCCCGCCACTCGTCCCTGATGCTGACCTTGGCCTCGACCTTGCGCAGGGCGTCCTCCACCTGGTGCTCGCCGAAGACCTTGTCGATCGCATCGACGGAGTCCACCAGGCCACGGCTGATGGACTTCTGTTGCTGGTCGAGCCCGTGCATCAGCAATTTCGGCGCAGCGCAACCCAGGGCGGCGAGACAGAGCCCAGGAAGCAGCAGGCGGGCCATCCTTGGACAGATTCTCATGAGTGCCTCCAGGTTAGTCCCCGTAACCGCTGCCGATGGCCGAGAAGGGAAGGTCGAGGCCGAGGCAGCCCGACGCGAAGGCCAGCGCCAGGCAGAGAAAGGCGGCCTTCTTCATCCTGTCCTCACCGAAGAGTGCCCATGGCTTTGCCGGCCTCCGGATGACCTTTCTCTTAATTTCCAATGCCGGGAGAGGAATGTCAAGCTCCGTGTCACCCGGGAGACGCCGGAAATGCCCACTCGCCCTGCGGGGGTGAAAGCGCTTGACGCGTTCCCCGCCGGCGGCGTACAGTCGATGCATGGGAAATGAGACTCCCCCGACGCGAGGCGCCGGCCAGCGGCGATCGGAAACGGGCGCGGCCAAGTTCCCGACGCCGGTGCAGATCGCGACCGTCCTCGAGCGGGAGGTGGTCGGCCAGCGGGAGGCGGTCCGGGAGATGTCGGTGGCCCTGGCCAAGAAGCTGGCCAGGCTGCGCGTCGGCAACATCCTGATGATCGGCTCCTCCGGCTCGGGCAAGACCACCCTCATGCGCGCCGTCGAGCGCCTGCTCTCGGCGAGCCCCGCCCTCACCCAGCGCTCGACCGTGGTGCGAATCCACGCCAACGTGCTCGGGGAGGAAGCCGAACTGGGGCGACCCGGCGAGCGGCTGCTGCAGCGCCTGCTCGAGCGCGCCCGCCGGCAGCTCGGCCCCGACACGCCGGTGGAGCGCCTGCTGGAGCAGGCCGGCCAGGGGATCATCTTCGTGGACGAGGTCGACAAGATCCGAAGCCGGGTCGGCGGGAAGGTGAACGTGGATGGCATCCGCGCCCAGGAGGCGCTGCTGACCCTGATCGAGAACGAGGCCGTCCCGTTCACCCTGCCGGGCTGGGCGGGAGGGACGACCGTCAGCGTCGACTCGAGCGGTCTCCTGTTCGTCTGCGCCGGCGCCTTCGAGGGCCTCTACGACGCGGTTCTCGACCGGGTGACCATCGGCAGGAACAAGGGGGCGCTCAAGCCGGTCACCGTGGTCGAAGCCGGCCAGGTGCGCGAGGAACTGCAATTCTCGCTGCGGGACTGGCTCAGGAACGAGGACCTCTTCGAGTACGGCATCGGCCCCCAGTTCCTGTCCCGTTTCGACGCCGTGGTGCTACTGGAGGCGCTGAACGAGGAGGACCTGCTGAAGATATTCCTCGAGGGGGACGAATCCGGCCTGCGCCAGTCCGAGGCCTACTTCACCAGCCTGGGCTACCGGCTGGAGGTGACGCCCGGGGCGGCCCGGCGCATCGCCCGGGAGGCGGCCCGGCAGCCGCGGATCGGGGCCCGGGCGCTGAAGGAGGTCTTCCGCCGCGTGGTCGGCCCGTACGAGTATGATCCGCGCGCGGCGGCGGGCGACGGCGGCCTGCTGAGCATCGACGTGGCCGAAGTCGAGAAGTCGCTGGTCCGGTACCGCCCGCGGAGCGCGTCCTCCTCCACCACCGGCTGGGAGCGCTCGTCCCCTCTCCCGGACGCCCGGGACTGAGTGAGAGCCCCGGCGGGGCCGCTACTCGTAGACCGCCGAGATCCGCAGCGTGAGGCTGGCCAGCGGGCCGGCCGCCCGGAGGGGCCCGAGCGGGCTCCCGGCGGTTGCCTCGGCCAGCCGGTACTCGACCTGGGAAGATCCAATCGAAAGCCGTGACGGTCGCCCCTCGAGGTGCAGCAGGGCGGGGGTCTCGACCGGCAGGGAGACCGCCCCGGCCAGCGGGAGATCGACCCAGTCGACGCGGGCGGTCATGTCGCCGACGGATGCCGGCCGCAGGCTGACGGTGCTCGGCGGTTCGCCCGGTGGGGTGATGCGGCATTCACCCGCGAGCGCCGCGCCGAACTGGGGAAGCATGTTCGGCCGGTAGAGGGAGACCCGGAAACCCCGGAGACGCCCGGGGGGCAGGCGGAGCGGCTGGTAGACGGGCGCCTCCCAAATCGGCCCGACGGTGGTCATTCCGTCCGATGGGGCGGACAGCAGGACCAGCCGTTCCGCGGGCGGATTGACGGCCGGCCGCATCCGGCTGGTGAAGGTCCACAGGAAGATCCCCAGCAGCACCGCGGTCAGGGCCACGGCCGCAGCGCGCCTGGGGGGGACGCGGCGAATCCCGCTGGTTATCGCCCAGCCGAAGAGGGCGTGCGATGCGGCCAGCGTGACGAAGAGGAGACGACCGTACGGGGCGATGGTGGCGATATTGTTGAGCAGGAAGAGGACGACGTTCAGCAGGAACGTCCCCACCAGGGCAGACCAGAGCAGGCGGTGCAGCCCGGGCCTGCCCGGCGGGAGCGGCGCGCGGGCGATCCTGCCCAGGGCGGCGGCCATGCCCCGGGCGCAGAAGGCCAGCAACACCAGCGGGATCAGCAGGTAGGCGGCGAAAGCCCAGTCGGGGATGCCGATCAGCGGGCCGCTGAAGATGCCCAGGTAGAAGCGCGCCGCCATGACCATCTCCCGGGCCAACCTCTCCGGGGTGAGCGCGTTCTCCCCGCTCCGGAATCCCCACGGGTGGGCCAGGCGGTGGGCGGCGGTGCCGGTCCAGTCGCCCAGGGATGCCTGGTAGGCCAGCCACCAGCCCCCGGCCAGGAAGACGATCCCCAATAGGGACGCGAGCAGCAGGAGCGAACGCCCCGATCGGGACGAAGTCGCGCCAGTGCGGTCGTGCAGGAAGAAAGCCATCGCCGCGGCAAGCGGCAGCAGTATCAGCGACAGGGCGCTCATCTTGGTCAGGATGCCCAGGCCGACGCAGGCCGCCATGCAGGCGCTCCAGACGCAGAACCGCCGTGTCCGACCCCCCTCGAGGGCGCGCATGCCGGCGGTGAAGCAGAGGATGGCGAGCGCCCCCAGCGCGTTGACCAGCGCGTCGTTGTTGCACAGCGTCTGGTAGTACAGGAACTGCGGCAGCAGGATCACCGGGGCCGCCCCGGCCAGCACGCTCCACCAGCCGGCGGGTCCGCGGAAGAGGAGGCGCAGCGTGGCCACGATGGCAAGCAGGGCCGTCAGGCCGCAGAGCACCGAGAAGATCTTCGCCTGCCGGTAGAGGACGATCAGCGAATGGGGCACGCGGGCCAGCCAGTCACGCCCGACCATCGAGAGGCCGCCGCGCAGGTAGAAGGGGTCGGTCCAGGTGCCGCGGGGGTAACCGTCGGTGAAGGCCGGGTTGTCGCCGTGGAGCGGCGCGAGCACCAGGAAGTAGAGGGGCGGGTAGTAGAAGTGGTCGATGCCGTAAGTCCTGAAGTCCGCCTCGGTGGCCCAGCGGTTCTTGGCGGCGGCGAAGGCGACGTAGCGGATCGACTCGTCGGTGCCGGACATGAAGTCGGCCTCGAGGGCGGCCCAGGTGGCCAGCGATACCCACAGCACGAGCAGCAGCGCGATGACCGCCGCCGGGATGTTCCTGACCCTGCTGAGCCTGCTCCCGCTCAAGGCCTTTCCCGGGGATCGGGAATCGGCTCCGCCGGTTCTGTGGCCTTCCTGCCGAAGCCCTCGAAGAGCGAGTAGACCACCGGGACGAGGATCAGGGTGACCAGCGTCGAGCTGGTCAGCCCGCCGATGACCACGCGGGCCATCGGCGCCTGCGCCTCCCCGCCCTCGCCCAGCCCCAGCGAGAGCGGCAGCAGGCCGAGCACCGTGGTCAGGGTGGTCATCAGGATGGGGCGCAGCCGCGCGCGTCCCGGCCAGCCTGATCGCCTCGATCAGCGGCAGCCCGTGGCGGCGGCGCAGCTGGTTGGTGTAATCGACCAGGATGATGGCGTTGTTGACCACGATCCCCGGCACGCATGATGCAGCCGATGAAGGCCTGGATGCTGAAGATGGTCCCCGAGACGAGCATGGTCACGGTGATGCCGATCAGCGCCATCGGGATCGAGAAGAGGACGATGAACGGATCGCGGTACGACTCGAACTGGCCGGCCATGACCATGTAGACCAGGAAGAGCGCCAGGATGAAGCCGATCATCAGTTCCCGGAAGGCCTTCTGCTGCTCCTCGTAGTCCCCGCCGAAGAGGACGGCGAAGTCCTTCGGCACGGCCACCGACCGCAGCTTTCCGCGGATGTCGGCGATGACCGAGCCCATGTCCCGCCCGGTGAAGTTGGCGTTGATGGTGATGATCCGCTCCTGGTCCTTGCGCTCGAGGCGCACCGGTCCCTCCTGGGGGTGCGTCTCGACCACGTTGCGCAGGGCGATCGCCTGGCCGCGGTCGTTCACGACCGTCAGGTCGAGCAGGTCGGCCAGGTCCTGCGCTCCCCCTCCGCGCAGGCGGACGCGGATCGGGAACTCCTTCCCCCCCTCGCGGAAGTTGCCGGCGACCGTCCCCCCGACCGCGGTCTCCAGCACCTCGCCGATCCGGCTGACCGACAGCCCCAGGTCGGCCGCCTTGGCGCGGTCGATGCGGATCACCTGCTCGGGGCTCCCCTCGCCGCCGGCTGATCCGCGTGTCGGTGATGCCGTCCACCCGCCTGACCGCCTTCTCGACCTTTCGCGCCAGGTCGCGCGCCATGCCCAGGTCGTAGCCCCGGACCTCGACGCTGACCGGTCGCCCTGGCCGCGGCCCCATCCGCAGGAAGAAGAGCCCCTGCCCGGCCGGGTCCGGGTGGTCACGCCGGGGATGCCGGCGAGCTTCTTCCGCAGGTCGTCGGCGATCTGGAAGCTGCTGCGCTGGCGCTCCTTCTGGGGCGTCAGCATGATCCCGCACCTGCGCCGCGTGCTCGGACCCACCGCCCGAGCCGTACCCGCCGCCGACCTCGGAGAGGATCAGTCGAGTTTCCGGCACCTCCCGGCGGACGATCTCCTCGACGCTGCTTCACCGCCGCCTCGGTCAGCTCGAGCGCGCGTCCCGACGGCCATCTCGAGGTTCACCCGGACCTCCCCCTCGTCGGCTGGCCGGCATCAGCTCGACGCCGATCCCGCGCACCAGCAGCACCGACACGGCGAAGAGCGCGGCGGCGAGCGAGCACCAACGGCTTGCGGTGCCGCAGCGCCCAGCGCAGCAGGCGTCCGTAAGCGTCCTCCATGCGGCGAGAGACGCGCCTCGCTGGCGGAGTAGACGCGCTGCAGGAGGCTGTCGCCCTGGTGCCGCTCGGCCGGAGCGGTAGTGCGGAGAAGCTTCGACGACAGCATCGGGACCAGGGTCAGGGCCACCACCAGCGAGCAGAGCAGCGAGAAGGTCACCACGTAGGCCATCTGCTGGTAGATGACCCCCGACATGCCCCGCATGAAGACCACCGGCAGGAAGACGACGACCGTGGTGAGCGTGCTGGCCATGATCGCCGCGCCGACCTCCGATCGTCCCGTCCAGCACGGCGCGCGACCGCGTCCGCGCCCTCCTCCCGGTGGCGGTAGATGTTCTCCAGAACGACGATCGAGTTGTCGACCAGCATGCCGATGCCCAGCGCCAGCCCGCCGAAGGTGATGATGTTGAGCGTGAACCCGCCGAAGTACATCAGGCCGAAGGTGGCGATGACCGAGACCGGGATCGCGTGGAGATGATCGACGCGTGCTGGAGACGTTGCGCAGGAAGACGAAGAGGATGCCGATGGCCAGGATGCCGCCGATCATGAGGGCGTCCCGATGTTCGCGATCGACCGCCTGATGTAGACCGAGGTGTCGATCAGCGTGACCAGCCGAGCCTGCGGGAAGTCCCGGTTGATCTGCTCGACCTCGGCCCGGACCGCCTCGGCCACGCCGACGGTGTTGGCCCCCGACTGCTTGTTGATGGCGATCCTGCAGGCCCGGCTTGCCGTCGATGCGGTCGATCCGGGTGATCTCCTCGGCCAGGAGTCGACCACGTCGGCCACGTCCCTGACCCTGCACCGGCGTGCCGCCGCGGATCGACCACGACCGTGTCGCGGATCTCGTCGAGGGAGCGGTACTCCCCCTGGTCCGGACCAGCACCTCCAGGTTGCCCCGCTTGTAGGTCCCGGCCGGGATGTTGCGGTTCTCGTCGCCCAGGGCGTCGATGACCGGCGCTCAGCGGCGAGGTCCGAGCGCCTTGAGCCGGGAGGCGGAGAGGTCGACGTGGATTTCGCGGGTGAGCCCGCCCCGGATGTCGGCCGCGGCCACCCCGGGGATGCGCTCCAGGCGGTACTTGACCTGGTCCTCGGCGAACCGGCGCAGGTCCAGCGGGTTCATGGCGCTGGAGACGCCCATGACGATGATCGGGAAGGCGGTGACGTCGAACTTGCGGATCATCGGGTCGGTCGATGTCGTCGGGCAGGCGCGACATGATCCGGTCGATCCGGTCCCGGATGTCGTTGGTGGCCACGTCCAGGTCCGTCCCCCAGGCGAAGGAGACCCGCACCTGGCTGCGCCCCTCGGCGGAGGTCGAGTTGATCTCCTCCACCCCCTGCACCGCCGCCAGCGACTCCTCCAGCGGCCTGGTGACCAGTTCCTCCATCTCCTGGCGGACCGACGTCGCTGTAGGTGGTGATGACCGAGATGGTCGGGTAGGTGATCTCGGGCATCAGGTCGATCGACAGGCGCGAGAAGGAGATGGCGCCCAGCGCGATGACCACCAGGAAGACGATGGACGTGAGGACGGGGCGCTCGACCGAGCCCCGGGTGAGGCCCATGCTACGTCCCGCCCTTCTCCGGCCGGCCGGCGCGGGGAGGACGACCGCGCTGCCGTCCTGCAGCAGGTGCTGGCCCAGGGTGACCACCTGCCCGGCGAGTTCGGGCGACAGGATCTCCGTCACCGCCGGGGTGGCGACTCCCGGCTGCACCGGGACGAAGCGGGCGACGGCCTGGCCCCTGGCGACGAGCGAAGACGCCGCGTCGAGCCGTTGCGCGCTGACGACGGCGGCGGTGGGGACGACCTGGGCGTCGCCGCCTTCTCGGACAGGACGATCCGACCCGGGCGAACATCCCGGGCTTCAGCAGCATGGGCGGCGTTCGGCGCCTCGATCTCCATCTCGGCCATCCGCGAGGCCTCCTGGAGGACGGGGGCGATGCGGGCGATCCTCCCCGGCGAACCGCCTGTCCGGGATGGGCGTCGACGCTCGATCTCGGCCGCCTGGCCGACCCTGATGCGGCCGTAGAGCCTCTCGACCACGGTCGCCCGGACGATCGCCGGGTCGATCCCGACCACCGAATGACCGGCGTCGTTGGCGGCCAGCATGCCCCCCTCGTCGACGAAGCGCTCGGCCGACGATCCCGGGCCGGGAAGCGGTCAGGACCGCAGTAGCCGAGCCTGATCCCGGCGCTGGCCAAGGCGGCTTCGCGCTGCTCGATCTGCGCCTCGGTGAGCTTGAGGCGGGACTCGAGGGCCTGGTGATCGGCGCGCGCCTTGCTCCAGCTCCGCGCGGGAGGCGATCTTGCGCGCCTCCAACTCGCGAGCGCGCTCCAAGCTCCCGGGCGGCGAGTTCCATCTGGACCCTGATCTCCGCCAGGGAGGCCCGGGCGCTGCGCAGGGCCGCCTCGGCCTCGACCACCGCCTGGCGGTACTCGGCGTCGTCGATGCGGGCGACGACCTCCCCCTCGGAGACCCGGTCGCCGACCCGCTTGGCGATCTGCAGGACCCGGCCGGCGCCGCGGGCGCCGACCACGTACCGGTAGCTGGGCAGCACCTCCCCGGAGAGCTGCTGCACGTCCCTGATGGTCTCCGGCCGCACGTCCCCGACCTCCACCGACACCGGCGGGCGCTTCGGGGGGGCGGCCGGCTTGACTTCGGAACGCATCGCGCCGGTCACCCGCCAAGCCAGGACGCCCACCAGCAGCAAGCCGGCGACGACGTACAGCCACCTCTTCAGCATCGGGTTTCATGCAGGGCGACTTTACGCCCGGACGCTTGGGAGGTCAATGACCGCGGTTGCCCCGGGAATGCCGCGGGAGTAAACTCACGGCACACCTTGGCGATGGGAGTTGCCCTTGGCCCAGCCGGATTCGGAGAACGTCGGGACACTCACGCATTTCGCCCCCGCTGAGCGGGTGGGCGCTGCCGAAGTGCGCTCCCTGCACCACCGGATCCTGCTCGACAGGGTCCTCCCGGAGGTCATCGAGGCCATCCCCGACATGGTGCTGGTGCTCAACCGCGAGCGCCAGGCGATCGCCGCCAACCGCCTGGCCCTGACGTCGCTCGGGGCACCCGGGAGAAGATCATCGGCCTGCGCCCGGGCGAGGTCCTCGGCTGCGTGAACGCGGCGGACGCCCCCGGCGGGTGCGGCACCGGCGCCCGCTGCGGCCTCTGCGGCGCGGTCAAGGCGATCCTTGCCAGCCAGCAGACGGGCGAGCGCGCCTCGGCCGAGGCCCGCATCCTGATCGGCGGCGGCGACGTCCGCGCCCTCGACCTGCTCATCACCGCCAACCCGGCCACGGTCGCCGGCGTTCCGCTGACGATCTGCACGCTTCGGGACATCAGCGACCAGAAGCGCCGCCAGATCCTGGAGAACGTCTTCTTCCACGACGTCCTGAACACCGTCGGCGGGATCAGCGGCCTGGCGTCGATGCTGGCCGACACGAGGACGGGAGCGTCCGCCGGAGCGCGAAGCCGAGTGCCGCCGGGGGATGGTCCAGGCTGTCGCGGCGCCTGATCGAGGAGATCGAGCAGCAGCGCGACCTCCTGGCGGCCGAGCGGGGGGTGTTCGTCGCCCCGGATGGAGGAGATCGACGTCCCGCCCCTGCTGCGGCGAGGTGCGCGAGCTGTACGCCGGCCACCCGGTCGCCCAGCGGCCGAATCCTGGCCGCCGGGCGAAGAGGAGCCCTGCACCGTCGTCAGCGACGGGACGATCATCCGCCGGGTGCTCGGCAACCTGGTGAAGAACGCCCTCGAGGCGACCCCCGAGGGGGGGACGGTGCGCACGTCCTGCCGCGACCTCGGCGGGCCGGGTCGCGCTCGACGTGCACAACCCCGGGGTCATGCCCCCGCGACGTGCAGATGCAGGTCTTCCAGCGCTCCTTCAGCACCAAGGCCGAGCGTGGCCGCGGCATCGGCACCTACAGCGTCAAGCTCTTCGTCGAGCGCTACCTGCGGGGCACGGTCGGCTTCACCAGCGCCGAGCCCGACGGAACCACCTTCAGCGTCACCCTCCCGGCGACCCTGGCCGCTCGCGCCTGACCCTCGCGCAGGAAGGGGATCTACCGGGCGGAAGAATCGGTGCGCACAGGAGGGTCAGTCGCGGACCCAGTGGCAGGTGTAGCCGCCGGGGTTCTTCTTCAGGTAGTCCTGGTGGTATTCCTCGGCCGTCCACCAGTCGCCCGCCCGGGTGATCTCGGTGACCAGCGGCTTGCCCCACTTGCCGCTCCGGTCGACCTCGTCCCTGACCCGCGCGGCGGCCTGACGCTGCTCCTCGGAGTGGTAGAAGATGGCGCTCCGGTACGACGTGCCGACGTCGTTCCCCTGCCGGTTGCGCGTGGTCGGGTCGTGCATCCGGAAGAAGAAGCGCAGCAGCGCCTCGTAGCTGGTTTTCCCTGGGTCGAACCAGATGCGGACCGCCTCGGCGTGCCCCTCGTGGTCCTCGTAGGTGGCGTTTCTGACCGTGCCGCCGGTGTAGCCCACTTCGGTCCGGAGCACCCCGGGCTGGGCGCGCAGCAGTTCCTCCATGCCCCAGAAGCAGCCGCCGGCCAGCGTGGCCAACTCCTCCGGCTTGGCGGGCGGGGCGGGGCGGCCGAAGTGGGGCAGGAACTTCCCGTAGCCCTCCTTTTCCAGTTCCTCCACCGGGATGAACGTGAGGCTGGCGCTGTTGATGCAGTAGCGCAGTCCGCCCGCGTCGACCGGGCCGTCGTCGAAGACGTGCCCCAGGTGCGAGTCGGCATCCTTCGACCGGACCTCGGTCCGGACCATGCCATGGGTGGCGTCCTGCAATTCGACGATCCCGGCCCCCTCGATCGGCCGTGAGAAGCTCGGCCAGCCGCAGCCCGAGTCGAACTTGTCGCGGCTCGAGAAGAGGGGTTCGCCGCTGACCACGTCGACGTATAGCCCCTCCCGGTGGTTGTCCCAGAACTCGTTCCGGAACGGCGGTTCGGTGTCCGCTTCCTGGGTCACGTTGAACTGAATGGGGGTGAGCTTCCGCCGCAGCGCTTCCTTGTCGGGCTTGTGCATGTCCGCCTTTCCGCCGGCTGGGGGGGGCTCCTTGGAACCCGTCTTCGGCCCCACGGCCCAGGCCAGGCCCACCACTCCCAGAAGGGCGAACCCCAGCAGCATCTTTCGTGACATGGCCGTGTCCCCTGTGCGTTGCGCTCTGCCCACAATATGCGGCCGGGGATGGCCGGGGGCAACCACCCGGCGGGGTGTGGCGCTCGGCGGCGAACTGGTGTATGCTGCACCGACAAACCGGAGTCAGACGATGCCCGAATGCCCGATCCTCAACCAGTGCACCTATTTCGACCGCCGGCTCAAGGCCACCAAGCCGACCCTGGCGGAGATTCTCCAGAAACGCTTCTGCTTCGGCGACCACGCCTCCTGTGCGCGCTTCATGGTCTACAGGGCCCTGGGCAGGGAGCGCGTCCCGACGAATCTCGACCCCCTGCTGCCGGAGGAGGCCAACCGGATCGTAGCCGCCGCGGGGAAGCCCAACCCCGGCGGGGGACGGCCATGATCGAACGTCTCAACGCCATGGGGAATGCCGCCCTGGCCGGATTGGCGGCCATCGGCGACATGGCCGCGCTCGACGCCTGGCGGGTGCGCTACCTGGGGCGCAAGGGCGAACTGGCCGAACTGATGGGCCGGCTGGGCGAACTGCCCAAGGAGCAGAAGCCCGCTTTCGGCCAGGCGGCCAACCAGTGGAAGACGCGCCTGACCGAGGGGCACGATGCCCGCCTCCAGCAGCTCAAGGCCATGGCCGAGGCGGAGAAGGCGCGGGCGGAGGCCCTCGACATCACCCTCCCGGGGCGACCCGCGCAGGCCGGCAATCTCCATGTCTGCACCAAGACGCTCCGGCGCATCTACGACATCTTCGCCCTGATGGGCTTCCAGATCCTCGAGAGCCCCGAAATCGAGACCGACGACTACAACTTTGGCCTGCTGAACATGCCCGGCGACCACCCCGCCCGGGAGATGTGGGACACCTTCTGGATGACCGACCCGGGCCTGGTGCTGCGCACCCACACCTCGCCGGGGCAGATCTGGGCAATGAAGAAGTCGCTACCCCAACCCGATCCGGGTGATCCTGCCGGGCAAGGTCTACCGCTACGAGCAGGTCACCGCCCGCAGCGAGTTCATGTTCCACCAGGTCGAAGGCCTGGCCGTCGGCGAGCACATCACCATGGCCGACCTGAAGGGGTGCCTGCTCAATTTCGCCCGCAGCCTCTATGGGGCCGAGCGCCGGGTGCGCCTGCGTTGCTCGTACTTCCCGTTCACCGAGCCGTCGGTCGAGGTCGACATGGACTGCATGCTGTGCGGCCAGGAGGGGTGCCGCCTGTGCAAGGGCACGGGCTGGCTGGAGATCGCCGGCGCCGGCATGGTCCACCCGCAAGTCTTGGCCAACGGCGGCTACGACCCCGACTACTACTCCGGGTTCGCCTTCGGCATGGGGCCGGAGCGGATCACGATGCAGATGCACGGGATCGACGACATCCGCTGGTTCTTCGGCAACGACCTGCGGTTCCTGAGTCAATTCTGAGGAGACGATGAGAGTTCCGCTGAGCTGGCTGGCCGATTTCGTCGACGTCGACCTGGCACCCGCCGAACTGGCCGAGCGTATGACCCTGGCCGGGCTCGAGGTGGCCTCGGTCGAGCGCATCGGCGACTTCTGGGGGCGCGACACCGTCCTGGTGGGCGAGGTCGTGTCGGTCGAGCCGCACCCCAACGCCGACCGCCTGACGCTGCCGACGGTCGCCTACGGCGGCGGCCGGACGATCCGGATGGTCACCGGCGCGCCGAACATCAAGGTCGGCATGAGCGGGGTCAAGGTGCCGGTCGCCCTGGTCGGGGCGCGGCTGATCGACGGCCACTCCGAGTCGGGCGGCTTCATCACGCTGAAGCCGGCCAAGCTGCGCGGGGTCGAGTCGTCCGGCATGGTCTGCTCCGAGCGGGAACTCGGCCTGTCGGACTCGCACGGCGGCATCCTGATCCTGCC
>CAWCAY010000010.1:0-29818 GCA_963793725.1 uncultured bacterium | reverse complement strand
GTTGGCGGGGCCGTTTTTTTTAGGCTTGGTTGGCCGTCGAACTGGGGTATAATGCATCCCGCCATGTCGAACGGGGAACCTGCGTCGGGGAATCGGCGGGAAAGCCGCCACGGTGTTGCCTCAAGGGAGATCGACGCCTTCCGCCAGGCGTTCGACCACTCCCCCAACGGCATGGCCATGGCCGAGCTCGACGGACGCCTGGTCCTGGTCAACGAAGCCTTCTGCCGGTTCCTCGGCTACTCCCGCGGCGAATTGCTGGGACTCAGCATCCAGGACGTCACCCATCCCGAGGACCTGGCCGTCAATCTGGAAATGAACCGGCGCCTGGTGAGCGGAGAGATCGACACCCACCGGATCGAGAAACGCTACCTCCGCAAGGATGGATCGGTGGCTGCAGGGGTGCTGTCCGTGGTCCTGCTCCGCGACATCGCGGGTGGCCCCGGGCATTACCTGGCCCAAATCCAGGACGTCACCGACCTGCACCGGGCGCTGGACCAGGTGTCCGAGAGCAACGAGCGTTTCCGGGCGATCTTCGACAGCGTCAACGACGGCATCGTCCTCCAGGACCTTCCCGGGGGGGAAATCCTGGACGTCAACGAGACCATGTGCCGCATGTACGGATACACACGGGATGAGTTTCTCAACCTGGACATCGGCAGCCTGTCCGCCGGGGGTGACGACTACACCCACGGTAATGCCCTGGACCTGATCTCGCGGGCGGCGGCGGGGGAGCCCTGCATTGCCGAATGGGTGGCCAGGCGGAAGGACGGCAGCCTCTTCTGGGTCGAGGTCAACTTGCGCCGGGCGGACATCCACGGCCACGCCCGCGTGCTGGTGGTGGTGCGCGACATATCCGCCCGCAAGGCGGCCGAAGAGGCCTGGAAGTGCCTTCAGGCGAACCTGAATGCCGCCCACCGGATAGAGCTGATCGGTTCATTGGCCTGCGGCGTGGCCCACGAGGTGCGCAACCCCTTGAATGCCATCATGGCCCTGACGGACGCGCTGGAACCCGACTTGCAGCATTCGCTCGAGGACCGGACCATCCTCGGCCACCTGCGTGAACAGGTGGGGCGCCTGAGCCGCCTGATGAACGACCTCCTGGAGCTCGGCAAGCCGGTGGAGCAGGCCCGGATGACCGAGGAGCCGCTGGAGGAACTGGTGAACGCCGCCCTGGATGCGTGGCAGCACGCTCCGTCCGGCCGGGGTCGGCGGGTTGCCAAGCGGTTCTCTCCCGGGGAGTGGTTTGTCCGGGTCGACGGGCCCCGTCTCCAGCAGGTGATCATCAACCTGCTCGACAATGCCGCCCAGCACAGCCCTCCCGAGAGCGCGATCGACATCGGCGTGGACGCGGCGGGCGCTGAGCAGGCCCGTTTCTGGGTGGCTGACCGGGGTCGGGCGTGCCGAAGGACCTGCTGGAGAAGGTGTTCGAACCCTTCTACACCTCACGTCACGCCGGGACCGGCCTGGGCCTCTCCATCGTCCGCAACACGGTCCTGAGCCATCGCGGAAGCATCGAGCTGTCGAACAACGTGAACGGGCCGGGGTGCACGGTGACGGTGACCCTGCCCCTGTCGAGGGAAGAGGCGTGAAGAGCGGCGCCATTCTGCTGGTCGACGACGAACCGGCGGTGCGGCTGGGCTACAGCCGGTTCTTCTTTCGGGCCGGATTCGACATCGACACGGTGGCCACGCTGGCCGAAGCGCGTCAGCGCGTGGCCCTGCAACGCTGGGCGGTGATCATCCTCGACGTGAACCTGCCCGACGGCAGCGGACTCGACTGGCTGGTCGAGCTGCGGGAGGAACATCCCGAGACGGTGGTGGTGGCCATCACCGGACGCGGGGATGTCCCCACCGCGGTTGAGGCGATGCGCCGCGGGGCGGACAACTTCCTGATCAAGCCGGTCGACCTGCCCAGCCTCCAGTTGTACCTCTCCCGCGGCCTGGAGCTCTCCGCCCTGCGGAGGGCCGACCGGGTCAGGCGGCGTCTGGGCCGTCCCGACGAGTACTTTTTCGGCCGGAGCCCGGCGGCCGAGAGGCTGCGGGAGGATTTGGCCATGGCCGCGGCCTCCGACGCCCCGGTCCTCCTCACCGGCGAGACCGGCACCGGGAAGGGGGTCGCCGCGCGGTGGATCCACACCAAGGGACGTCGGAGCCAGGCGCCGCTGGTCGAAACCAACTGCTCATCCTTCCGCGGTGAACTCCTGGCCAGTGAACTGTTCGGGCATGCCAGGGGCGCTTTCACCTCGGCCGACACGTCCCGCCAGGGGTTGGCCGAGGTGGCCGACGGGGGGACGCTCTTCCTGGACGAGGTGGGCGACATGGACCCCGGGGTGCAGGGGCAGTTCCTGAAGGTGATCGAGGAGAAGACATTCCGCCGTTTGGGGGAGACGCAGTTGCGGCGAAGCGATTTCCGCCTGATCGCCGCCACCAACCATGACCTCGGGCTGGCCACCGCCGAAGGGCGCTTCCGGCGGGACCTCCTGTACCGGATCAACACCTTCCCGGTATCCCTCCCCCCGCTGCGCGAGATGCGCGGGGACATGCCGGAGCTTCTGCTGTTCATGCTGGCTTCCCTGGGACGGCCCGAGGAGGCCCTGCCTGCCGAGGTGCTCGATCTCTGCCTCATTTACCCGTGGCCGGGGAACCTGCGGGAACTGCGGAACGTGCTGGAACGGGCGGTCATCCTGTCACGGGGCGGGGCCCTCTCGCCGAGGCATTTCCCCGGCCTGGCCGAGGTCCCGTCGGCCGCCGGCGCCGGTCGGAGCCTGCGGGATCTCGAGCGGGACCACCTGGCTTCCCTTCTCCGGGCGCACCGGGGCGACCTGCGCAGCGTGGCCGCCGACCTGGCGGTCTCCCGGTCGACGCTCTACCGCCGATTGAAGTCGCTGGGCATCCCGCGGCCGTCTCACAAGTAGGACATTTCGTCTCAAATCCGGGACAGACTCCCGGCGCAAGCACTCCTCCAGGACCTGTTCCGGCGTCGATCTGATGATCGGAACCATGGCGCCCCGGCCCGATCAAGCCGCGCGTATCAAGGCTTTGCGTGGACCTGCCTGACCGTCCGCCCGACAGTCTCCTTCCCGTTCGGTGAACTTGGCGCGCCAATTGCTACATGCATGTCCAGGAGGTGCGGACATGCCATCGGGACGGATACTGCTGGTCGACGACGAGAAGTGCTTCCTGTTCCCCATGCGCCTCTTGCTGGAACGGCAGGGCTACCAGGTGCAGGCCGCGTTCACCGCCAGGGAGGCCTTCAAACGGATGTCCGACGCGGTCTACGACGCGGTGGTCACCGACGTGAACCTGAACCGCGACACCGGACTGGACGGTTTCGCCGTCATGGAAGTGGCGCGTGCCTTCCATGGCGGCGTGCGGGTGATCATGATCAGCGGGGATTGTGACGGCGAGTTGATGGAGCGGGCAAGGCGGGAGGGGGCGGACGCGTTCCTGCTCAAGCCGCTTTCGTATCGGGTCCTGCTGGAACAACTGGCCGACTTGGGAGTGTGCCCGGCCGGGTGCGCCTCCGTCGGCCCCAAGGAGGGGTGAGCCATGTCGATCATGGGAAGATTCGACCTGCGCCGGAAGTTCGTGGCGGTCGGGGCGTTGATGCTGCTGGGGACGGGAGTGCTGATATCCCTCTCCCTGGTGAATCTGAAGCAGCACCTCCGGGAAGACCGGATGACCAAGACCCGCCACGTGGTCGAGACGGCGTACGGTGTCCTGGAGTTGTACTACCGACAGGCCCAGGCCGGCGTCATCAAGGAGGATGATGCCCGCGCCCTGGCCATGGCGGCCATCAAGGGGCTGCGCTACGAGGAGAGCGAGGACTTCTGGATCAACGACCACAAGCCGGTGGTGCTGATGCACCCCTTCAAACCGGAACTCGACGGCAAGGACGTTTCCGACTACGCCGATCCGAACGGCAAGCGCCTCTTCGTGGCCTTCGTCGACACCGTCCAGCGCAACGGCGCCGGCTTCGTGGACTACGAATGGCCCAAGCCGGGCGCCAGCAAGCCGGTGCCCAAGATCTCTTACGTGAAGGGGTTCAAGCCGTGGAATTGGATCATCGGCTCGGGCATCTACATCGACGACCTGAATGCCATATTCAGGAAGGTCGCGCTGACCTACACCATGGTGGCCCTGTTAGTCACCGGCGCGGTCTTTCTGCTGGGTGGCCTGATCGTCCAGGGGATCCTGCGGGCGGTTGGCGGGGCGGTCGACGCCTCCCAGCGGCTCGCCGAGGGCGACCTTGAAGTGTCCCTCGTGGCGCGATCGCAGGATGAGGCCGGGCGGATGATCGGGTCCATGGCCTCGATGGTCGGACGCCTCCGGGAGATCGTCTCCAACGTCAAGGGGACGGCCGACACGCTGGTCAGCGGCAGCCAGCAGCTCTCCGCGTCGGCCGAGGGAATATCGCAGGGGGCCATCCCAGCAGGCGGCGGCGGCCGAAGAGGCGTCGGCATCGCTCGAGGAACTCCAGGCGACCATCGCCCGCAATGCCGAGAACGCCCAGGCGACCGAGAAGATCGCCCTCCAGGCGGCCGACGATGCCGCAGCAGAGCGGCAAGGCGGTCGGCCAGACGGTTGCCGCCATGAAGGAGATTATCGGCCGCATCGGGGATCATCGAGGAGATCGCCCGGCAGACGAACCTGCTGGCCCTGAACGCGGCCATCGAGGCCGCCCGCGCCGGCGAGCATGGCAAGGGATTCGCCGTCGTGGCCGCCGAGGTGCGCAAGCTGGCCGAGCGCAGCCAGACGGCCGCAGCCGAGATCGGCGCCCTGTCGGCCCGCAGCATCGAGGTGTCCGAAAAGGCCGGCGAGCATGTTGGAACGCCTGGTGCCCGACATCCAGCAGGACGGCCGAGCTGGTGCAGGAGATCAGCGCCGCCAGCCGCGAACAGGCGACCGGCGCCGACCAGATCAGTATCGCCATCCAGCAGCTCGACCTGGTCATCCAGCAGAATGCCTCATCGTCCGAGGAGATGGCTGCGGCGGCGCAGGAACTGCTGGCCCAGGCCGAAGGGCTGGATGCGTCCCTGACCTTCTTCCGGATCGACGACCCGGAGCGTCCGGGATGGCGGCCGAAGGGTGCTCCCCTCGCCCGGATTCGTGCGGGCGGAGGGGCAGCACCCCCTGGCCGAGAAGTTCGCCCCCAAGGAGGCCCTGGAACGTTCGGTCGGTGGCTACCGCTACCACCTGGACGACAACGGCGGATCGTCGACGATCGCACAGCGGGGGAATGGCAAGGGGAAGGGCGCGGCCGGCGGAAACGGCAAGGGCAACGGCAAGGCGCATGGCAGGAGCGCGGGCGACAATGCCGCGGCGAGACGCCGGGGAAAGGCGACTCCCGAGGCCGAGGGATCAACAACCGTGCTGGCTGATGTTCACGATGAAGAATTCGAGCGGTACTAGGGGGTGATGGCGATGCCGTCGGGGGTCATGGTGTCCCTCGGTTCGTATCTGGTCTTCGAGGTTGGCGGGGAGCGCTTCGCCTTGGCGGTGGCCGGGGTACGGGAGGTGCTGGAGATGGTTCCGCTGACCCAGTTGCCCGACATGCCCTCCCCGGCGGCGGGCGTGCTCAACCTTCGGGGCAGCGCGGTAGCCGTGTTCGACCTGCGCCGCCTGCTCGGGCTGGCCGGTACCGCCGCGGGGGAGCGGCCCAACATAATCGTCATGGAGCGGCCCGAGGGCGAGGCGATGGCCCTGGCGGGGCTGGTGGTGGACGCCGTCCGGGGGGTGACCGAACTGACCGAGGGCGACCTCCATCCCGCGCCCCGTCTCCGTGAGGGCCGTCAGGAAATAGTCGCCATGGTCGATGACGGCGAGGGGAGGTTCTTCCAACTCCTCGATCCCGTCAGGATATGGGAGCGTCTCGGCCTGAACGGGAGGGACAACTCGTGAGGAAGGGTGAGCGAAAGACCATGGAAGACGATCTCGTCCCCAACGCCAATCCGATGATCGGCAAGGCCGAGAAGATCATGCGCTACTTCTCGCACAGCCAGCGCTTCATCGAGGAGCTCCTGCGCGAGAACGAGCGCCTGCGCTACAAGGTCCTCCACCTCGAGCAGGAGGCGGAAACGTCACGGGCCGCATCGTCCTGCCAGGAAGGAGAGGGGGGCGGGGAGGACACGCAGGAGATGCGCGGCCAACTCGAGTCGATGCGGGCCCACTTCGAGGCGCTCAAGCGGGAGAACGAGGAGTTCCGCAAGAAGCAGCACGAGGTCGAGCGGCAGAACGAGAGCCTGCTCAACCTGTACGTTTCAGGCTACCAGCTCCACTCGACCCTCGACCAGGGAAACGTGGCCTTGGTCATCAAGGAGATCCTGCTCAACCTCCTCGGGGCGGAGACCTTCTCCCTCTGGATGGTGGACCAGGACTCCGGCCGGCTCGGGAGCGTGCTCCAGGTTGACGACCGGGGCTCCCTCCGGGGCGTGTTCCCCTCCCCGCCGCGACAGCTCTTCGCGGACCTGGCCGGCGGGGGGAAGTTCCAGGCCGACGAGGCCCGTGCTCCCGACCCGCACTCGCCCATCGTCTGCGTGCCGATACGGCTCGACGGGCAGACGGTGGGCCTGCTGGCCATCTTCAAGCTCCTGGTCCAGAAGAACGGGCTCTCGTCGGTGGACCACGAGCTGTTGGAGTTGCTCACCTCGCAGGCCGCCGCGGCTCTCATCGGCGCGGATGCCTTCCGGCACCGGGATCGGACGTTGCGGCTCCTGGAGCCGGACACCCAGGGGCCCTGACCGGCGCGGGCCGCGGCGAGCGGGCGCGCACCCATCGAGGAGAATGAAGCATGAGCCAATCGACAAAGACGATTCTGGTGGTGGACGACTCAACCACCGTTCGACAACTGATCAAGATGACTCTCGGCATGCACCTCAAGGGCACCATCCTGGAGGCGGCCGACGGGGCCCTGGCAATGGAGCGGCTGCGCGGCGGTCCGGTCGACCTGGTCATCACCGACGTCAACATGCCCAACATGGACGGCCTGCAACTGGTCAGGGCGATCCGCCAGGACCTGGGAATGGAGGTGCCGATCGTCATCGTCACCACCCGGGGAGGCGAGGCCGAGCGGGAGGAGGGCTTGCGGCTGGGGGCCAACACCTATCTCACCAAGCCGGTCACCGGTGCCAGCCTGATGTCGTCCATCAGGGGCCTGGGGCTGGCGTAGCGGCGCCCGAACCGATTCGGAGGGACTAGAGGCGTGTCCGGCAAGCTGAGCGTCATGATCGTGGACGATTCGAGCACCATGCGCCGCATGGTGGGGTTGATCCTGCGGGAGGCCGGCTACCAGGTGGTTGAGGCCGAGGACGGCCAGGAGGCCCTGGAATACCTGGAAAAGGGGGCCTGCCACCTTCTGGTGACCGACGTGAACATGCCCGGTATCGACGGCATCGAGTTGGTCCGCCGGATCAGATCGAATCCCGCCCGGGAGGCGCTGCCCGTGCTGATGCTGACCACCGAGTCGGCTGCGTCCTTCAAGGAGAAGGGGGAGCGCGCCGGCGCCGACGCCTGGATGGTCAAGCCGTTCAAGCCCGAACAATTACTGTCGATGGTGAGGCGGGTGATCCCCTGATGGACGACATGCAGGAGATCCTGTATCGGACATTCCTCGAGGAGGTGGGCGAACTCTCCACGAAGCTCGAAGCCGCCCTGCTCGACTTGGAGTCGTCCCCCGACGATCCGGAGCCGTTGGGCAAGGTGTTCAGGGCCATGCACACCATCAAGGGGAACAGCGCCATCTTCGGCCTGGACCGGGTGTCGGACTTCACCCACGAAGTGGAGTCGGTCTATGAGCTGGTCAGGAGCGGAGAACGGAAGGTGGACAAGGCGCTCATCGACCTCACCCTGGCAGCCAAGGACATGGTGCTGGCGATGATTGGCGAGCCCGTCGGGGGAGATGCCGGGATGGAAGGGACGCTGCTGGCATCGTTCAGGGCCTGGGTGTCGCGGGGCGGGACACGGGCTGACGCCGGCGGGGTGACGGATGAAGCGGAACCCGGCGGGGAGGGGACGGCCTACCGGATACACTTCGACGTCCCGGCCGATTTCTACCGCCTGGGCTACGACACCCGCCTGGTCACCGAGGAACTGGACAAGCTGGGCGCCTGCCGCATGATCGCCCATGCCGACCGGGTATCGTCGTTGACGGATCCGCCGGCCGGGCCGCGCTGCCTGTCGTGGGAGGTCATCCTGACGACCCGGCAGGGTCTCGACGCCGTGCGCTCGGTCTTCCTTCCCTACCGGGACCACTTCGAGCCGCGCATCGAGGTGATCCAACTGGAGGGCGACCGGGGCGAGTCCCGGGGGCGCCGCCTGGGAGAGATCCTGGTCGAGCGGGGCGACCTGTCGCCGGGCGACCTGGAACGGGTGGTCGGCTCGCAGACCCGGCTGGGCGAGGCGCTGGTGGCCCGGCACCTGGTTTCCTCCACCCAGGTGGAGGCCGCCCTGGCCGAGCAGCAGGTGCTCAAGTCCCTGCGGGAGGAGGCCAGGGCCGGGGAACCGGCCGGCGGCAGCATCAGGGTCGCCTCGCCCAAGCTCGACGAACTGGTCAACCTGGTCGGCGAACTGATCACCGCCCAGGCGCGCCTGTCGCAGACGGCCGCCCGGCGGCGGGACCCGGACTTCACGAGCATTGCCGAGGAGGTGGAGCGGCTTGCCTGGAAGCTTCGGGACAGCGCCTTCGGCATGCGCATGGTGCCCATCGGCACCACGTTCCGGGGCTTCCAGCGCCTGGTGCGGGACGTGGCTGGGGAGACGGGCAAGCAGGTCCAGTTGGTGACCGAGGGCGGCGAGACGGAACTCGACAAGACGATGATCGAGAAGCTGCACGACCCGCTGGTTCACCTGATCCGCAACTGCATCGACCACGGCATCGAGCCTCCGGACGACGCGGGAGCGCTCCGGGAAGCAGCGGCAGGGCACGCTCACCCTGTCTGCCGGCCAGTCGGGATCGGACGTGGTCGTGGCCATCCGGGACGACGGCGCCGGCATTCGACTTCGCCGCCATCCGGGCCAAGGGGATCGAGCGGGGGCTCATCTCCCCCGGTATGCGAGCCCCCGCCAGCGTGAACTGGCCATGCTCCCCTTCCTGCCCGGCTTTTCGACCGCCCGCGAGCTGACCACGATTTCTGGCCGGGGCGTGGGCATGGACGTGGTCAAGAAGTCGGTCGAGGAGCTCCAGGGCAAGGTCGAGGTCGACAGCGTTCCCGGCCGGGGACCCTCTTCACCATCACTCTGCCGCTGACGCTGGCCATCATCGAGGGGCTCCAGGTGGCGGTGGGCGAGGAACGGTTCATCGTCCCGCTGTCGCTGGTGGAGGAGTGCGTCGAATTGAACGGTGAGGACGCCCGTTCCTCCCCGGGGCGCCTCATTTGGATCAGGAACCAAACGGTCCCCTACATCCGCCTGCGGGAGAGGTTCGCGGTCGCCGGCCAACCGCCGCCCATCGAGCAGGTCGTGGTGGTCCGGGTGGACGGCCGCCCGGTCGGCCTGGCCGTGGATCAGGTGGTGGGCGAGCACCAGACGGTGATCAAGAGCCTCGGGAAGGCATACCGCGATGTCGAGGGGGTCAGCGGAGCGACCATCATGGGGGACGGAAGCCTGGCGCTGATTCTGGACGTCATCCAGGTGGTCCGCGCCGAGGAAATGCGCGGCGTGGCTGCGGGCACGCCGTAACGGGTCCCTGGCACAGGTGAGAAAAGGAGTTGCGGCCATGACGGCAACGGCGAGGAACGACGGGACCACCTACCTGACCTTCACCCTGGCCGGGGAGACCTTCGCGGTGAACGTGGCCAACGTCCGGGAGGTTCTGGAGGTCTCCAGCATCACCAGGGTGCCCGGCAGCCCCGATTTCATGCGCGGGGTGATCAACCTGCGGGGCAACGTGGTCCCCGTGGTCGACCTGCGCCTGAAGTTCGGCCTCCCGGCCGCTCCCGGCGCGGCGGGCGCCTGCATCATCGTCCTCGAGGTGGCCATGGCAGGCGAGCCAACGGTCGTCGGGGCCATGGCCGACGCGGTCAACGAGGTCCTCGAGATCGGCGCGTCGGAAGTGGAACCGCCCCCCAGGATCGGCACCCACCTGAAGACCGAGTTCATCCTCGGGCATGGGACGGCACCATGACCGCTTCGTCATCATCCTCGACATCGACCGCATCTTCGCCGCGGGCCTGCTTCCGGTCGCCGGGGAGGCGGCCGACGGGGCGGTGAGTTCGGCGCCGGTCGATGCGCTGGTAGCGGCGCCAGTAGAGGCACCAGTAGAGGCACCGGCGGACGACCGGGCCGGGGACGGCCGTCCGGTGGGTGCGCCACAACGGCCGCGGAAGGCGCGCAGGAGGCGGGCGTGAAGAGCAGCGGGGCAGCGTGCCGGCGGGACCGATCCCCGGCTCCCTCGCGCGGGGGCGCGGCGGCGCTTGGACGCATCGGCGTGCCGGAGAACCTGGCCGCCGGGGAGCCGACGCTGGGCGAGGGGGAGTTCCTGCGGCTGAGCCGGTTCATCGAGTCGCAGATCGGCATCAAGATGCCCCCGGTCAAGCGGGTGATGCTGGAGGCGCGCCTGCGGAAGAGACTCCGCGCCCGGGGACTTCCTTCCTACGGCGAGGTACCTGGCCTACCTGTTCAGCCCTCCCGGGCAGCAGGACGAGGCGGTTCACTTGCTCGACGCGGTGACCACCAACAAGACCGACTTCTTTCGGGAATCGGCCCATTTCGACCTGCTGCGGACGGTCCTGCTGTCCCGGCTCTTCCCCGGGCACGGGGCGGCCCTCCATGCGCACCTGCGGGCCTGGAGCGCCGGATGCGCCACCGGCGAGGAGCCGTACACGATGGCCATGGTGCTGGCCGAGTTCGCCGCGGAGCACCCCGGGTTCTCCTTCGGCATCCTGGGCACCGATGTCTCAAGCCTGGCCCTGGCCTCGGCACGGCGGGCCGTCTACGACGCCTGCCGGGTCACCCCGGTGCCGGAGCCCCTGCGGAAGCGCTATCTGATGCGAAGCCGGGACCCGTCGCGCAAGCTGGTCCGCATCGTCCCGGAGCTCCGGGAAAAGGTCCGCTTCCAGAGGCTGAACCTGATGGAGAACGACCTGGGGCTGCGCGAGTCGTACCAGGTGGTATTCCTTCGCAACGTGCTGATCTACTTCGAGCGGCCGCTCCAGGAGGAACTGGTGCGCAAAGTCTGCCGCCAACTGGACGTCGGCGGCTACCTCTTCGTCGGTCACGCCGAGACGCTCATGAACATGGACCTGCCGCTGGCGCAGGTGGCCCAGATGGTCTACCAGCGAGACCGGGAGGACGCCTTGACCCGGAAGCCGATCAAGGTCCTGGTGGTGGACGACTCGGCCCTGGTCAGGGAGACGCTCACGGCGGTTCTCGCCAGCGACCCGGAGATCGAGGTGATCGGCTCGGCCTCGGACCCGTACATCGCCGTCGAGAAGATCGCCCTCCAGATGCCCGACGTCATCACCCTGGACATCGAGATGCCCCGGATGGACGGCATCACCTTCCTCCGGAACCTCATGAGCACAGCATCCCGTGCCGGTGGTGGTCTGCTCGAGCCTGGCCGAGAAGGGCGCCGAGACGACGCTGCGGGCGCTGGAGCTGGGCGCGGTGGACGTGATCCTGAAGCCGCGGCTGGGAGCCCGGCAGTTCCTGGAGGAGTCCCGGATACGCCTCATCGACGCGGTCAAGGCGGCCTCGCTCGCCCGGGTCAGGCGCGATCCCCGGCTCCGCCTCGCGGGTGGCGCCCAAGCTGACCGCCGATGCCGTTCTGGCCAAGCGGCGCATGGCCGGCGAGGCCATGGCCCAGACCACCGAAAAGGTGGTGGTGGTCGGGGCGTCCACCGGCGGGACCGAGGCGCTGCGGGTCTTCCTCGAGGCGCTGCCGTACGACTTCCCGGGCACGGTCATCGTCCAGCACATGCCGGAGAAGTTCACCGCCGCCTTCGCCCGCCGACTCGACCAGTTCTGCCCGGGTCACGGTCAAGGAGGCGGCCGACGGGGACACGGTCTTCACCGGCCGGGTGCTGATCGCGCCGGGCAACCGGCACACGCTTCTCAAGCGCAGCGGCGCGCGCTACTTCGTGGAGGTCAAGGACGGCCCGCTGGTGTCCCGGCACCGGCCGTCGGTGGACGTCCTGTTCCGGTGCGCGGCCATGTATGCCGGCAGGAACGCCGTCGGGGTGATCATGACCGGCATGGGCGACGACGGGGCGAGGGGCCTGCTGGAGATGCGGGAGGCGGGCGCATTCACCGTCGCCCAGGACGAGGAGAGTTGCGTCGTTTTCGGCATGCCCCGCGAGGCGATACGGATCGGCGCGGTCGAGAAGGTGCTGCCCCTCGAGTCGATCGGGCCGGTGGTGACGGCCCGGGTCGGGAACCATGCGTAGCCGGGTGAACATCCACATCGGCGGGCTCCACACCTCGCGCGAGCCGGCGGCCCTGTCTACCCTGCTCGGGTCGTGCGTGTCGGTCTGCCTGCACGACCCGCGCACGAGAATCGGCGGCATGAACCACATCCTCCTCCCGGGGCAACCGGACATCGTCCGTTTCAATGACTCGGCCCGCTACGGGATCAACGCCATGGAACTTCTGATCAACCGGATGCTCGCCATGGGCGCCAACCGACGTTCCCTTTCGGCCAAGGTCTTCGGCGGCGGTCACGTCCTGACAGGGATGTCCGGCAGCTTCTCCCCCGGGCCCGGCAACGTCACTTTCGCCATGAGGTTCCTGGAGGAGGAGCGTATCCCGGTGATAAGCAGCGACACGGGCGGAGAGGTGTCGCGGCGGGTGGTCTATCACACCGACACCTTCGACGTGTTCGTGAGGCGGCTCTCCGCGGCGAAGATCAGCACCCTGGCCAGGGAGGAGATGCGCTTCCTCGCCCGGGTCCGCCGCAGCCTGTCACGGGAGGCGCCGGTCACGCTGTTTTCGCACGACGCCGCCGGCGCGGCCGCGGGAGGGCGCAAACCATGACGACGCTTCGGCACTGCGGTTTCCGTTGGGGTGTGTTCTTCCTGCTCGTGGCCACTTACGTTGTGATCGCCGCGGCGGGCGGCGATGGCCCCGCATGGGTGGCGGCCATGAGCCTCGTCTACATGGCGTTCCCCATCCTGGCGGCATTCTCGGCCAAGGCGACCTCCCACTCGGCCGATCCGGATGACCGTCGCTTCTGGCGGTGGCTGGCCGGGGGGATGATCCTCATGGCCGCCGGCGAGGCGTGGTGGGCGCTGTGGGCGGTGTTCGTGGACCCCGCCGGGCCGTCGGGATTCGGCGTCGCTGATTTCCTCTTCCTCGCGGCCTACTTGCTGCAGCTCGCCGCCATCCTGTCGTTGCTCTGGAACCGTTTCGGGGTGCTGACCAACCTGGGACGGCTGAAGCACACCATCGACGGCCTGATGCTGGTGACCCTGGCGGCCGTCCTGGTGACCATGCTGCCCCCGGCCCTGGCGCCGGGGAAGCTGGCGCCAACCGGTTACTACACCGTTTACGCGCTCCTCGACCTGGTCATCCTGACCGGCCTGATCCTGTCGGTGCTGATCGTCAAGCGGTCGGAACGGCGCCGGTGGGAGATGATCGTCGCCGGCGGCATGGCCCTCTTCGCCGTGGCCGACCTGATCTTCAACCAGCTGCTCTCCCTCGGTTCCTACGAAATGGGCGAAACGGGCAGCGCGGTGCTCGACGTCGTCTGGATGGCCGGCTACTTCCTGATTGCCGCCGGGGCCATACACTACCGGGATCGGGCGTTGCCCCCGAAGTCGGCGTCGTCCCGGTCGGCGGCCCGGGGGGTGGATGCCGCGCCGCTGCTGGTCGCCGTCACGGCAATCCCGTTGTTCATGTACGCGGCCAGGTTCCGGGCCATCAGCGACGCCTCCTACTGGGTCTGGGTGACGGCGGCCACGTGGCTCGGCATGCTGGCCGTCTCCCGGGTGGCGGTGATCGCCGCGGACAACCGCGAACTGGCTTCACGGTCGATCACCGATCCGCTAACCGGGGTGACCAACCACCGCTACTTCCATGAGCGCCTGGGCTTCGAGGCGGACCGCGTCCGACGGACCGCCGAGCCGTTGAGCCTGGCCATGTTCGACCTGGACGAGTTGCGGATGGTGAACGACACCCGGGGGCATCTCGCCGGGGACCGCCGCATCAGCCTGGTCGCCTCGGCCATCACCGACACGATCCGCACCACTGACACCGTTTCCCGGATCGCCGGCGACGAATTCGCCGTGATCCTGCCGGGGACGGGGAGCCTCGACGCCTATGCCGTGGTCGGCCGGATTGTCGACGAGATCGTTGCCCGCCAGGCGGGGCAGCCGGTCCGTACCACCGCGTCGGTCGGCGTGGCCTCCTTCCCGGAGCATGCGGCGGACAAGGAGGAACTGATCACCATGGCGGAGGCGGCCCTGCACACGGCCAAGGACGGCGGTCGCAACCGGGTGGTGGTCTATGAGCCGGGCACGGCCGGGGGGCGGACAACCGAGGAGCGTATCAGGGCCGTCGAGGCGGAGTCGCTTCTGCGGACAGTCCGGGCGCTGGCGGCGGCGGTGGACGCGCGGGATGCCTACACCCACTCGCATTCACGGAGCGTTGCCACGCTGGCCGTCGAGATAGCCCGCCATCTCGGCTTCTCGGCCACTCACATCGAGCAGCTTAAGATCGCCGCCTTGCTCCACGACATCGGCAAGATCGGCATCCCCGATCATGTGCTCCGCAAGGTATCGGCCCTCGACGATGAGGAGTACCGGATCGTCAGGGAGCACTCCGGGCTTGGGGAGCGGATCCTCTCGTCGGTGGTTTCCCCGGAAATCCTCCCCTGGGTCGCCTGCCACCACGAGCGGTGGGACGGCGGCGGGTATCCCCGGGGAATAGCCGGCGAGGAGATCCCGCTGGAGGCCAGGATCATCGCCATCTGCGACACCTACGATGCCATGACCTCCGACCGCCCGTACCGCTCGGGCCTGCCGGTCGACCAGGCCATCCGCGAGATCGAGACCTTTGCCGGCCGCCAGTTCGACCCCCGGGTTGCCTCGGCCTTCGTCGCCATGATGCGCGAGACCGTCGCCGCAGTCTGACCCGCCGCCCTGGCTAGGGTTACTTGGGTGGGGGGGAGGTGTCGATCAGGCGGTAGAGGTCCATGGCCTGCTCGAGCTGGGGATTGAAGCCGACATGCATCTTGCGGACGGTCCCCTTTCGGTCGACCGACACCTGGAAGGGAATGGTCTCCACGCCGAACAGCTTCGACAGGGACTGGTCGCCGTCGCGGATAACGGCGTAGTTCGCCTTCAGGTGTTTGAAATAGTTCTTCAGCGTGGGCACCGGCGCCAGGCCGTCCACGACGACCACCAGGACCAGGTCGGTTTCCTTGTAGGCGTCCTCCAGCCGCTTGAACTCGGCCAGCGTCTCCTGGCAGAAACCGCAGAAGATCGAGCCGAAGTCGATCAGCACCGGCCGGCCCTTCAGCGATGCGGCGCTGACCGGCTTGCCGTCGAGGTCGACCGCCGAGAAGGACGGCAACGCCCTGCCGACCCTGACCGAGCCGCTCGATTCGATGAAGCCGCGCTTCGGCAGGCTGGCGGCCGTCGCCGTGGCGGCGGTCAGCAGCAGGGCGAGACAGGCGAACGCCGCCAGGCGCCTCATCGGGCGGTCCAGATGAAGTAGAGCCCCCCGGCCAGCACCAGCACCCCGCACACTTTCTTCAGGATCACCGGGGCTCGCGAGCCTTCGGACCAGGAGAGGTACCGCTGGACCAGGCCGGCCGACGAACCGGCGGCGACGATGACCGCGCAGTGCCCGACGCCGAAGGCGGCGAACAGGAGAATGGCCGCCATCGGGCTCGATGCGCCGACCCGGAAGCCGACGGTCAGCACCGGGGCCATGTAGGCGAAGGTGCAGGGCCCCAGGGCCACTCCGTAGACGAGGCCGACGAGGGCCGCGGCCAGGTAGCCCTTCCGCCCGGTGCCGACGGCGGCCGGGTCGCCGAAGGGGAGGTCGATCACCTCCAGCAGGTTGAGGCCCATCAGGAAGAAGATGCCGGCCGCCAGCCAGTTGGCCCATCCCCCGACGTCCCCAAGCAGGCGCCCCAGCGCGGCGGTTATCACGCCGATCAGGGCGATGCTGGCGAGGACTCCGAGGGCGAACAGCGACGAGACGCCGAAGGCCCGGCGGGGTGTGCCCCCGGGAGCGCCGCCGACGTAACCGACGATCAGCGGGATCGACGCCAGGTGGCAGGGGGAGAGGACCACCGACAGAATGCCCCACAGCAGCGACGCGGCCAGGGCGACGGCCGATCCCCCTTCGACCGCGCGGGAGAGGGCGCCGAGCAGGTCGCCCATCAGAGGGAGACCCCCAGCTCACGGAACTTGGCCACGATGTCGTCCTTGGAGATGAAGCCCTGGTGTCGGAAAAGTTCCTTCCCGGCGGCGTCGTAAAAAATCTGGGTCGGGATGACGACGATGCTGTACTTCTCGGCCGCGTCCTGGGTGACAAAGACGTCGATGAAGTCGACCGCCAGCCGGCGGGCGTAATCGCGCCGCAGATCGGCGAGGACGGCCTCCATCGCCTGGCAGGCCTGGCACTTGGTCGAGCCGAGATCCAGCAGTCGGGGCAGGCCCGTGGCCGGGGCGGGCGCGTTGGCGGTCGGCGCGGCGGGGGCCGCGGTTTCGGGCGCCGGCTGCTGACGGCGATTCTTCAGCACCAGCAGGCCGGCCACGGCGACGGCCAGCAGGGCCAGCATGCCGATCCGGTACAGGTTCTTCCGATTCATGGCTCTCCTCGTCCGCGGGAAGGGGGATCCAAGTCGGCGGGGTTCGGCGGTCATGGAGCGGTCCTCTTGGGAGAAGGGGATTCGGTCGACGTCCCGTTGCAGACGAGGCATGGCGTGGCCTGGCGCTTGGGTGATGGCCGGAGACGGCCGAGCACGGCGGCTACCCGCGGATCGTCGTCCAGCATGATCTTGAGGGAGGCCAGGTGATTGCGCAAGGAGGGCGGCAGGTCAGGGTCGAGGCTGTAGAGGATCCAGGTTCCTTCACGCCGATCGCGCAGCAGGCCGGTCCGCTTGAGGATCCCGAGGTGGCGTGACACCTTGTATGCGGTTCGTTCAGCGCGGCGGTGATCTCACAGACGCACAACTCACCTTCCATCAGCAGGCGCAGGATGAGCAGGCGCACCGGTTCCCCGATGGTGCGGCTGCAGTCGGCAAGGCGGTCGAGATCAATATGCATACATGCACATATATAAATCAATAGCCCGGGAAGTCAAGCCGATTATTCGGCGGGGAGCTCGAAGAGGTGGACCCCGCTGCCGGCGTAGAGGTGGCGGCAGTCGGTGTCGAGAAACCTGAGGAAGGCATCCCGGAGTGCCGGGGCCATGGCGGTGACCGGGTAGTCGCGCTCCAACCGCCGCAACTCGGCTACGTTGACCAGAACGTGGGTGATGCCGCGGTCGCGCAGGGCGGCGGCGAAGCGGGCGGGGTCCGCCCCCCGCGCAGGATCGCCGGCAGCAGGGGCGGGTCGAGGGCCGAGGAGGCGAGGTGATCCCGCTCGATCCAGGCGGTCCGCGACTCGCCCAGGACCAGGACCCGCGACGCCGGCGGCAGGTCGCGATTGACCACCTCGAATGCCGGCCAGGCGCGGAGCATCGACCGGAGGTAGTCGGCGCGCGTCTGGAGCCCCAGGGCCGGGGGAAACGCATGGCGGGTCGGCCCGTCCCGGTACAGGAAGACGGTGTTGGTCGCCAGCAACAGCCCTGCCAGCAGCCAGCAGGATCGCCCGCTGCCGGAGGGCGGTGCACACGCTCGAGGGCGACAGCCGCGACGATGGCGCCGAGGGCCATTGCCGGCAGCAGGAACCTGGCCATCAGGAAGGTGACCGACCAGAGGAGGCAGGAGCCCGCCACCAGCCCGAGCAGCAGGCGCTCCTTCCTGCCGGGGCGCTCAACGAGGAGGACCGAGGCCCCGGCGAGGACGACCAGCGGCCAGAACCAGAGGGACGGCGACGCGGCGCCGAAGTCGTGCGAGGAGGCGACCAGGTCGAACGGCAGCCGCAGGACGTCCCTCCAGGAGCGGATCATGTCAGCCGCGGCATGGGCGTCGAGGGCGAGCAGCTCCGCCTGGGCTCCCGTCCAGCCGCGCCCGCCGAAGAGGGCATTGGCCGCCGGGAAGACCGGGTTGCCGGTGACGGCCCAGTTCCTGGCGAGCCAGGGGAGCGCGACCGGGACGGTGGTGACGGTCAGCAGAAGGGCGTCCCGACCTGCCGACACCGCCACCGGGGACGGGCCATCCCCGCTTCCCGGATGTGGCGGCGACCAAGGCCAGCGCGGCCGCCGGCAGCACAACGGCGTAGATGCATCCCGACGTGTTTCACCGAGAAGGCCAGGCCGCCGAAGGTCCCGGCCAGCAGCAGCCACGAGACTATCCCCCGTCGATGCGCCGCAGAGGCACAGGTAGACCAGGAGGGCGAAGAGGGACATCAGGTTCTCCCCGGTGGCGTAGCGGGACAGGAGGAAGAGGGGCGGGGCGAGGTAGAAGAGGGAGCCGGCCGTGAGGCCGGCGGCGCTGCCCCAGTGACGGCGGGCGAGGGCGGCCACGGCCACGGCGGCCAGGATGCCGGCGGCCAGGTTGAGCAGCGAAGCGGCCTGTATCCCTCCGACGCCCATGCCGAGCAGGTAGAGCATCTCCCCCGCCGGCGGGAAGGAGGCGTATACCGTCGGCAGGGCCTCGATCGACGCCGCGGCGCAGGTAGAGGTTCGGCAGGCCGAGGTGGTAGACCAGGGCGTCGAAGAAGACCGGCGGCGAGAGGGCCGCCAGCCAGGCCGCCAGTGCGGTCAGCCCGGCGGCGGCGAACAGGGCCGACGCGATGGGCGTGCCGACTGGTAGGCGCCGGTGGGGGACGACGGCCGCCAGCTCCTTTCGCATCGAAAAGACGGTGGGGATGGCCAGCAGCGCGGCCAGCACGTGGCAGGCGGGCGAGCTCGCCAAGCCGGCCAGTCCCAGTAGGAAGACGGCCACGTACACCGCCCCGAATCCGAGGCCGACGGCGAGGACCAGGCGTTCCCAGAAAGCGGTGTCCCGGAGACGGAAGCCGCCAAGCAGCCAACGCCCCGTCCCCCAGGCAAGGGCGACGATCGAGCCGGCGACCAGGGTGGCCCGCAGGTTGCCGATCCAGGCGGAAAGGATAAGGGGCACGCGGTCAGCCCCGCTGACCGATGTCCACGCCGAGCTCGCGGGCGCACACCGCGGTGCCGCCGTGCTCCTCCTCGTTGGCCATGGCTCTCTGTCCCGTCGGGCGGGGCGTTACCGGATCAGAGGGGGTAGGGCGTGTTCGCCCGGGGAATGGTGACCGGGCCGAAGCCACGTTCGCCGAGCAGGGCGGCGAACGCCTCGGCCGGCTCCTCCTCGCCGTGCACCAGGTAGATGGAGCCGGGCCGCGTGCGGATCGACTCGACCCACTCGATGAGGCCTTCGCGGTCGGCGTGGGCTGAAAAACCGTCGATCTTCTCCACCCGGGCCCGGCGGACGTGCTCCTCGCCCAGGATGCGCACCCGCTCGTCGCCGTCCTCCAGCCGGCGCCCCAGCGTGTGGGGGGCCTGCCAGGAGACCAGCAGGATGGTGTTCCGCTCGTCGCCGACGCTGTGCCGCAGGTGGTGCAGGACTCGCCCGGCCTCGCACATGCCCGAGGCCGAGATGATCACCATCGGGTCGCGGCGGGCGTTCAGCGCCCGCGAGTCGCCGGCCGAACGCACGTAGGTCAGGCGGCTGAAGCCGAACGGGTCCTCGCGTTGGGAGACGTGCTCGTTCGTCTCGGCGTCGAAGCATTCGGGGTGGAGGCGGAAGACGCTGGTGGCGTTCATGGCCAGGGGGCTGTCGACGTAGACCGGGATGTCAGGTATCTTGCCCGCCTCGCGCAGCAGGTGCAGGTTGAAGACGATCTCCTGGGTCCTCCCCAGGGCGAAGGCGGGGATGATCACCCTGCCGCCCCGCGCGGCCGTCTCGCCGACCACCGCCGCCAGGCGGTCGGCCACGTCGCCGGCGGCCCCGTGGCTGCGGTCTCCGTAGGTGCATTCGCTCACCAGCACGTCCGCCCGGTCGACCGTCTCGGGGTCGCGCAGGATGGCCAGGTGGCGCCGCCCCAGGTCGCCGGTGAAGACGAGCCGCAGCGCGCGCCCCTCCTCGGACAGTTCGAGTTGGACGATGGCCGCGCCGAGGATGTGGCCGGCGTCGAGGAAGGTCAACCCGACACCGGGGAGGAGCTCGACGCGGCGGCCGTATGCAACCCCGGTCAGGCGGCTGATGGCCTCCTCTGCGTCCCGCTCCTCGAACAGCGGTTCCACCGGCGGTTCGTTCCGCCGGCGGTGGACCTTGCTGACGGCGATGGCGTCGGAGGCCATGATGCGGGCCGTGTCGCGGAGCATGACGCCGCACAGGTCGCGGGTCGCCCCGGTGCAGATGATGTCCCCGCGGTAACCGGACTTGACCAGGGAGGGGAGGTTGCCGCAGTGGTCGATGTGGGCGTGCGACAGGATCACCAGATCGATGGTGGCGGGGTCGAAGGGGAGCCGGCTGTTGCGCAGGAAGGCCTCCTGTCGCGGGCCCTGGTAGAGACCGCAGTCGAGCAGGACGCGCTTGCCCCGGCACTCCACCAGGTGCATCGACCCGGTGACCGTGCGGACGGCGCCGTGGAACGTCAGTTGCATGCCGGCAGGCTACCGCAGAACGGGAACCCTGGCAAGGGGGAGCGATTCCCGGGGGATGATGCCGGCGGCCCACCCCGGAGGCCGCTCAGCCCTGCTCCTGGATGATGGACACCGAGATGGTGCTCTTGTTGCCGCTGTCGCCGATCGCCACCACCGCCTGTCGCTTCCCTTTCTTTCCCATCAGCGAGAATGTGGGGGCCATCTTCACGTCCTGGACGATCTCCCAGCCATTCTTCGGCAACTGCTTGGCGTAATACTCATAGACGTCCTTGGTGGAATCGTCGGCCTGGAACGTGACCTGCTGATTGCCCGCCCCCATCGTCATCTGGGCCAGGACCTTGGCCCGCGGATAGATCGGAACATCGCCGGGGAAATCCGCCGAGAGCTTCACGTCCTGGCCGCCGGAGAACTCGACGGTTCCCTCTTTCCCCTCTTCCTTGGTGGTGATCTTGACCTTGCCGCCGGAAATGTCCACATCCGCCTTGCCGCCGGACTGGGATTCGATGATCTTCTCGGCCATCTTTTCAGCGGCTTTCTCACTCGACTTGCGGCAGGCTGTCGGAAGAACGACCATGAGGGCGATGAGCAGGGCTGCGATCAAACGCTTCATGACGGGCCTCCTTTGCTTAGGTGGGACGTTACACCTGGAAATGGGGCCTCGTCAAGATTCGGGGTCCGAAGGAGCACTTGTTCTGCTACGTGATTGAATTCGACCAGGGGGAACTGATGGAGGCGGCGACCGGATTTGAAGTGCGTGTCAAATCAGTATAGAAATCAGCGAGTTGACATGGATGATGCCAAATCGATACCCCCGAAAATACCCCCGCGTGGTGTTGCCCGGTAGCGGGAGCATCTGCCCGACAATAGTCCGATCCACAAGGCCGCCGCCAACCTGGATCCATACCTGTGAAAATCACAACATCATGTCCCTACGGATGCCACCGCATTCTATACCGTGAGGAGAATCGCGATGCTGGGATGCAGCAGCCAGGCGCGCATCAATCATATCCATCCGTCAAGCATTGGATAGTCAATCGGTTCACTTCCTTTGGCGACGAGGTGCTCGTCCAACAGCCTCTTCAGTTCTTTGAGTTCGCTCAATTCAGCTTGGTGGACCTCCTTGAGCCAGTTGACAAACCACTCATGGAACGAGTTCACCAACCTGGCATAGTTGTCCGCAACATCCAAGAGAATCACCTCGCTGGAATCCCTCTCAATGTACCTCCTGCTGGGAGCGTGCCAGCCATCCCAACTTTTTCGTTTCGCGCAAGTCGAAGATCACGCGGCTGTGCTCAGCCCCCTCGGTGAACGAGCGGCTCATCCTTAGGGCGGTATCAGGAATCCCGCGGTGAATGAAGTAGTTCCGAAGATCCTTGACGAAACCTGCAAGCTCATTTTGTGCGAACGTCTCCTTGATCTTCAGGTCGTACACACTCTTGGCGTCCGGCCTGATGGATTCGTGGCGCATCATGATTCGTGTGTGTTCGACCAGAGTCTGCGATCCGGCCACAAAGTTGTGGAACAGCCGGACAGTTTCACTAAGTCGGAAATTGAAGCCAGACCACCCTTCAATATCGAGAGTTGACCTTGCCTGAGCTGGATCGTGAAAATGCAGAAGAACTTCCCGCAATTGCTGGTAGTTCCCGGTGAAGATGCGCCTGCTAGTCGAGAAGGCGCCAAAGATGGAGATCAACTCCATGCCTCTGCAGGAAGAGAACTGGGTATTCAGCCTCCGGAGATCAACATCCTGCACGAATGCACCCGCTTTCTCCAGCCCAAGTTGCTCCCTATATCACCGCGCCGGGCTCCCGAAGAGGTCTTCTGGACCGGATACCGCGGCCGCTCCTTACTCCTCTACCTCCTGCCACCAGGGCGTGCTTCGGAGCATCTCACTCTGCAATCCACTCGATGGAGCGATTAGATTTTGAGATGGCGCTCAATCACCTTGTCGAGCTGCTCGAAAGTCGGCTCCTCGGGCAGTGATTCCATATCGCGGGAGATCGCGGACAGCTTGCCCTGCAAGAACTGATCCTCCAGGACAGGGATGTTCAGGTCTTTCCGAAACAGAACGTTCCCCCGAGTCAGCGCATCCTCCGGCAAGCTCGTAGAGGCCCAGGCACCGATGCGCACCCCAGCGTAAAGGATTCGTGCCTGAATCGAACTGCAGCCGCCGGCGCGACAAGCATGGAAGAACATCTCGTCTGCTTCCTTGCGTGACACGCCCGGCGTGTCGCACGCTACATCGTGGACAACAGAGGCGCGGCGGTAGTCGTCCGTGTAGGGGCTGCCGACCGCAGACCAGAGAGGCCGCGGGATACTCGCGCCGTTGATGACCGCGTCCTTCGCGGCAAGCCATACCCTCCCTGCCGGGTCGATGAAAGAGAAGTCCTCCAACAACTTCATGTTGCGGTCTTCCTCACTCTTGTCGACAAGCCACTCCGTTCTCGGGTTGCCGGAAAACGATCCGTGATTGGACATGGAATCCTCCTTCTGCGTCGACGGACCCAAATCTACCAACGCTGGCCCGGCCCTACCCCCCCCTCCGCCGCGAAGAGCAGCACCTGGTGCTTAGATGGCTTCTTAGTCTCCCAGGAGGCGATGATCCCTTGTCAGCTTTGGGCAAGTCCGTTTTTCAGTTCTTCCTGGAAACCTGAAAGAGAACAATCATTGAGATCACTACAAGTGCTATTCCAATGAACACCCCATATTCCTTCATAAATGATAGGAAGACTGAGTTGGAGACAATGGTAAGAGAAATGCCCAACAGTGCGACAAGCATGGATCCAGAGCTGAGCATCCATCTGTTTTGTAAGGCCCCGGCCTCATCCTTCAAGATATTCCGTACCGTCTGCTGATTGCCGGCCTGTTGCTCCTTAACTGCCGCGACTTGACTAGTAAGCTCTTGAATCGAACTCGATATCTCAGCATATTCGGTTGTCACTGAGCAGAATTGACCCTCGATTTGCTTTAACCGTGAGCCGAGAATATGCCAAGGGTAGCCCGAGCGGATTAGATCTTCCAGCAAGTCTTCTGGGCCACCTTTTTGCTGCCCGTCCTCCCACTCTGAATCCTTCATGCCCACGGGTGCCCCTGTGCGTTTGGACGGAACATAGCCAGTCTGCGATTGATAGTCTCCCGAATACAACTTCTCTGGAATTTCTCCCTCTTCAAGGAGAAAGATTGTAAGTCGGTAGATGCGCTCTTTAAAGACGAAGCGTCGTTCGCGGTTGGATGTGTTGGAAAAGGTCCAATTCAGTGTCCCATGAAAGCCGGCATCAACTTGCGTGGTAGGGGCGATAATGCCCTCGCGTGACAGGTCGGTTGTAGGGCTTACAATGGCATGAAGATCTTGCCCGGGGAAGAGTTTGTGAACCGTCTCTCTTCTGAAGTCTAGAGTCTCAAGAGCGGTGACGCCAACCGAGTGCCCCGGCTGAATACGTAGACCTTTCTTTTGCACACCAAGTTCGAACTCTTTCCCGGTTGTGAGAAACTCGCCGGAAGTTCCTAAGCGCAAGACATAGGCGTTTGGTCGAATGCAAGATGGATCTCCGTCAGTGATGACGGTTCCGAGAAGGCGTTTGATTTCAACATCATTCAATAGAACCGCCATTGTTCCCCTCCTCGGATCTCTTGTTCGTTGTCCCGCGCTTGTCTGCAAAGAAACGACGCTGCAGTATGCCGCCTTTGAAGATGTAATTATGCACCTACTCATGAGACATGTCTATGGGGCGAGCGCTTCTGACGGATCAGGTCGACCGACTCGTCGGCAATGCTCTCCCGGAGGACGTTCAGGTTGTCGCCGAAGTAGAGGGCGTTCTTCGGCGATCTGTACCCGAGGTCATCCTGATGGGACGTCATTCCCCGTCCTCGACTGGCACCTCGAAGGTGATGTCCTTCTCTCCCTTCCCAAGCGGCGTCGATAAGTCAGCCTGGGGAAGCTCGGCGGCCTTCCTCATGAGAACCTCCGGATTGCGCTCGATCAGGGTGATCTCGCAGGACTTCCCGTCGATGTGGACGATGCTGCCGTAGCTGATGTCTGTCTCGGCCGGCAAACTGATCCTCGACCGGTTGTGGACCGAGCAGTCGAAGGCGATGAAGGCTGCCGGCTTGTCGCTGCGGAAGACGAGGACCTGGTGGTGCCCCACCCACACCCAGGCGTCCAGGTTGTACGTGTTGATGGAGTCGGCGCCCGCTGGGACTGCCGTGGCCAAGGCCCCGAGAAGGACGGCGGCGGGCAGGAGGCGGGACGGGGCAGACCGCTCAGCCGCCTAAAATTCATCGTACTGGTCGAAATCTCTCTTGTCATCGAAATGAACTTCCTTGAAACCAGCTTTCTTCATATTCGACAAGAAACTCCCCTGGCTCATATCCCCGCCCTTGGTGAACTTGTGGACCAATGGCCGGCTCCACAGAATGTACTTCAATCTGAGGATGTTCTGTCCTTCACCTTCGAGAAGAACCTCGACGTCCATCCCCGCATCAAGGAATATCCTATCAAGCTTCGGGATGAGCGACTTCCGCTGCTCAACCATCAGCCTCGCCGCCACAATGGGCGCAATTCTGTTGATCTCAGACTTTCGGCGTTCAATTTCGTTGAGTATTCCACCAGCCTCAATCTTCTGTTGTTCATCGGCGAACTTGTCGATGGCCAAGATGTGCTTTTCGGCCTTCGTGAGATTGCCCCAGCTTCTCTTGGTGGGATCTTCGTTCGGGGTGTAGCCATCAGCCAATGCCGCCTTGGCGTCGCTGATATGCTGCGCTGCGGTGAGTGCTGGCTTTGGTGGAGAAGGGGGCCGTGTAGTACTTGGCGACGGGGTTTGGTTGGCTGCTTTCCTGGTGCAATTCCAGCTCTCGGTGAGGTTCCCGATCACGCCAATGACGAAAAGACTGCCCAGGACGATCCCGAAGACCCCGAGGACGCCGATCTTCTTCTTCGGCTTTGCTCCGCACCCTGGGCAGGCAATGGCTTCGGTGGAGACCATCTTTCCGCACTCGCGGCACTTGATGATGCCCATGTTGCCCTCCCCTACACCTTCTTCGTGACCGATACCACCCGATAGACGACGACCGGCTCGCCGGCCGGGATGATGATACTCCTGTAGTCCGGATTGATCGAGCGCAGCTCCACCCCACCGTCCTCCCGCTGGAAGAACTTCTTGATGGCACACCCCTTGCCCGGGCACCTGGCGAAGACGGTGTTGCCGTCACTCACCTGCCGTGACGGCTCGACCAGGACGAGGTCCCCCGGCTCGATCGTCCCGCCTTTGCTGTAGGCGCCCGTCATGCTGTCCCCTTCGGCGATCACGAAGAAGGCATTGGGGTCGTCTGTCTTCATGGGGTAGTAGCTGGAAGCGGCGCCGGTCGGGTATCCGAGGTCCGTGCTGTCGAGCCACTCGCCGCAGGCCGCCACGTTGATGACGGGAACCTGGCGGATGCCGGCTATCTCTGCGGGGGTCTTGCCGTCGAGAAGCCAATCGGGATGCACGCCTAGCGCAGCAGCAAGAGCGATGAGCCGAGGCCGGCCAGGCTCTACGCCTTTCGCCCAGTGATTGACCGTCATCACCGACACGCCGAGTGCTTCTGCAAGGCGCCGCTGCCCGCCATGTTTCAACAGGCTCTTGAGGCGTTGGGCGAATCCAAGATTGAGCGGCTTTTCCCTGCGTATCATCGCCCCTCTATTTTCTTCTTGACAACGTAGAAGTGCGGTTCTATATTGCCACTCGTTAGCAGTTGGCAAACAGACTCTACCACGGAAAGGAGGGGATTGAAAATGGGCAAGCGGAAGCTTAAGCCGCCCGACTGGCACGTGGTCAGGATCGAGCCGGCCATCTGGCGGGTCATGCGAGACGCCGCGGAAAGGTCGCGGCGCACTGTCCAGATGCACATCAACGCCGTCCTGGCCGAGCAGATCAATGCCGAGACGGCCATCAGTCGCATGCCCGCCGAGCAGCCGGCGGCCGGCTGATCACAATGGCTCCACGTTCTCCGGCGCGTTAGGCCTCCCCCTTCGCCCGGCGTGAGGGCCACCGCCACGAGAGAGCGGTGGCGACTTGTTCAGGTCGAACGTAGCGTTTAGCCGCGGGGCGGGATGGCGCGGGCTGTGCGCCGCACAGACCGTGACAGACCGGACCGACGGCAACAACGCCTGGTTGGATGGTCTATTTCTCCTCCGTCGCTTTCAACTTCGTCCTAGCGACAGCCAAACTGTTTTGAAGATCCTTGTACCGCTCCGCTTGAGGAGAACCCAACTCTCGATGGATCTTGAGGCTGCTGTCGATCCAGAGCGAGACAAGCGTGTCGAGGCACCGAACCAGATAGTCAGCACCTACGTCCTTACTGAAGACAACCTGCAGATTGTCCCCTTCCAAACTCTCGATGTGTCTTTCTTCTAGAACGCCCATATTTGCATGCGTATAGAGGCAGAAGTGCCAATAGACGCCAGCATATAAGTCCGACATCACTGCAAGCTTAAATTTCTCGGCAATGCCGATATTGGAGAAGCCGTCCTTCTTCAGGCCCTCGTATGTCTCTCGGATCTTCTTGTTTCCCTCCTGATGTTCGGCAATGTATTGGAACAACGTGTCGTCTGGAAACTTTGGCGCATTCTCTAGAACTCTGATCTTCTCATGGTAATAGGTCGCGACCATTCTCTGTGCATAGCCTTCGTGCTCGAGGATGTTTGTCAGATCTGCAAATGCCTCGAGCAGTGACCGAAGCAATATTGGATAGGAATAATGACTTCCCTTCTCGTATAGGGCCTTCACGGAAAGGGACACTTGGGTGATGTACAGGTAGCTACAGATCGCAGCAAGATGCACGATGTTCTCGTCATTGAACCTTAGCGTCTCAAGATCAAGAACGGCGTGCTTGGCGAGCCACTCCAGAATTGGCTCGTAGCTGTCTCTAATGACGCTCTCTTCTTTCATTTCCATCCAACGCACGCGTTCAGCGGCGCGCCGCGTGGCGCGACCCGTGCCCTGCACGGGGCGTGACACGCGAGTGCGTCCGCTGCAACGGGTTGTTAGCCTTCATCCCTCGCTTCGCGAAGGCTCTTGAGGCGCACTTGTGTATCCGGTCGGAACTCCCCACTGAGGGCGACAATGTCCTCTGCTTTCATCCGTTCTAGCTCCCTGAAGATGCGTTGCGGAGGCAATCCGAGACGGTCAACAAGCTCTTCCAGCGTTGTCAGGGGTTGCCGACGCCTAAGAACGCGCAGCTGCCGCAAGATGTGCTCTCGGATCGTCTCTTCTCGAGCCTCAGTTTCGGCCTGGCGTGAACCGACGATGGCTCGGTCGATCAAGTGCCTCATCTCAGCTCGGATCGCGGACACCCTGTCATCAGACATCTTCTGCCGTTCCAGCAATTCGGACAGCTGGGTTTCGACACCCTTCTTGACCTCACTAATCTTCTCGTCGGCTTTCTTCTCCGCCTCTTCGATCGTCTTGTCTGCCTCCGAGCCGTCCGTGGGCCACATGTGTTTCCGCATGTCTGACACTGTGTCACGCATCATCGAGAAGGTGTCGGAGTACAGTTTGTCAAAGAGCTTCTCCAAACGCTCGACGCTGGCCCCAATGCCCTTGGCAGCTTCGGTCGTGGCGTTGGAGGCGGCAACTGACATCTTGTAAAACACGACCGACAGCCAGATTGCGCCGACGGCGAGGATCAGAGACGCAACGGATGCAATAAATGAGATGAGTTCTACCGTTGTCATTTGTCCTCCCATGCTGGTCGCTTCGGATGTAACATCGCATTCCCGATGAAGGCTAATAGTTGATTATACTGCTTGCAGTATAACGCAATATTGGCCTATGCCGTATAACACGATAACTACCTATGCAATATATCACCCGTGAAGCTCCGCGCTTGCCCGCAAGCTGTCCAGGTAGTCCGCCCATGCCTGCATCATGCGCCGCCGCTCGTCCAGGTAGGTCGTCCGGTTGTAGGCGCGGCCGAGCGGGTCCCTGACCGTGTGGGCCAGCTGGTGCTCGATGACCTCCGGGCGGAACCCGAGCTGCTCGTCCAGGAGCGTCCGGGCGGTCGCGCGCCAGCCGTGCGCCGTGACCTCGCCCTGGCGGTATCCCATCTTCTTGTAGGCATTCAGCATGGCCGTCTCGCTCATGGGCTTCTGCCGGCTCTGGTAGCCCGGGAAGACGTAGGGGCTCTCGCCGATCGCGCTTCGCAGGTCGATCATCTGGCGGAGAATGGCCACGGCCTGCCGGGAGAGGGGGACGATATGGTCTGCCTTCTGGCCCTTCATCCGCGCAGCCGGGATCATCCACTCGGCGCGATCCAGGTCGATTTCTGACCATCTCGCACCGCGCAGCTCACCGGGACGCACGAAGACCAGCGGGGCAAGCCGGAGTGCCGCTTTGACGGAAGGTGTGCCTTGGTAGGCCTCCTGGAGTTTCAGGAGCCGGCCGACAGCCGCGGGGTCGGTCAGCGCCCCGAAGTGGTGCTCTTCGGGAGAGGGGAGGGCCCCCCTGAGAGACACAGTCGGATCATGAGTCGCCCGGCTCGTGGCCACAGCGTAGCGCATGACTTGGCCGACGACGATCTTGACCCGGTGCTCGGTCTCGATTGAACCGCGCTTCTCGATCTTCCGTAGCATGGCCAGGACATCGGGCGCCTTGACCGCCCCGATGGCCATCTTGCCGAGCGAGGGGATGGCGTAGTGCTCGAGGCGATACTCGATGATCTTGGCGTGGCTGGCCGACCATCCAGGGGCGAACCGCTTATGCCACTCCCTGGCGACATCGGCGAAGGTCGGTGCGTCCAGGTCGGTCATCTTCCGGATGCGCTTGGCCTCGGACGGGTCCTCCCCCCTGGCCACCAGCGACCGGGCGTCGATGGCTGCCCGCCTGGCCTCTGCCAGCGAGATCTCCGGCCAGGACCCCAGAGCCAGGAGCTTCTGCTTCCCGTGGAACCGGTAGCGAAACCTCCACAGCTTCGAGCCGGTGATGGCCACGTGGAGATACAGGCCGCTGTGATCGCCCAGCTTGTAGGGCTTTTCCTTCGGCCTGGCCTTCCTGATCAGGGGGTCATTCAGCATGTGGTGGTATCCTCCAGATACCCGCGGACGGTGGTGGTATCGGGGGCCTCACGATACCACCAATTTGCTGAGATTCAGCGATATGCGGTGC
>CAWCAY010000009.1:0-52003 GCA_963793725.1 uncultured bacterium | reverse complement strand
GATCCCGGCGGACGGTGGCTGACCGGGGAGCTCAACCGGCGCGGCATCGGAACGGCCGGCATCGTCCACCTGCCCGACCGGCATACGACGGTGAAGACCAGAGTGGTTGCCCATGGCCAGCAGGTGGTCCGGTTCGACCGGGAGGTGCGGGAATCCTTGCCCGCCAGGGCATCGACCGAGTTACGGGGGAACCTGAAGGCCCTCCTCTCCAGGGGGACGACGGTGGTCGTCTCCGACTACGGCAAGGGAGTGGTCAGCGGCGCCCTGCTCGACTTCCTGCGGAAGACGAAGGCCAAGCTGGGCCTGAAGATCCTGGTCGATCCGAAGTCCCGCCAGTTCGCTTTCTACCGCGGGCTGACCCTGGTGACGCCCAACCAGAAGGAGGCCGAGTTGGCCGCGGGAATGGAGATCAGCGACACGGCGAGTCTCCGGAAAGCGGCCGCGAAGCTGCTCGAGACGTTGGAGACGGGGGCGCTTCTGGTGACCAGGGGCGAGCACGGGATGGCTCTCTTCGAGGGGCGTCGGACCACGCACATGCCGACGACCGCCCGGGAGGTTTACGACGTCACCGGCGCCGGCGACACCGTCCTGGCCACCCTGTCGCTGGCCATAGCCGCCGGGGCGAGCCTGCGCGACGCCGCCTGGCTGGCCAACCTGGCCGCCGGGATCGTGGTCGGCGAGGTGGGCACGTCGACGGTCGGCATCGCCCAGTTGCGGGAGGCGGTCGAACGGCTTCTCGCGGGGGAACACCATGTCGCCTGAGATCAAGGTTGCGGCGGTCATCCCGGCGCGCCACGGGTCGACCAGGCTGCCGGCCAAGGTCCTGGCCGACTTGGGGGGCAAGCCGGTCGTGCAGAGGATCTGGGAGAACTGCCGGGATGCCGGCGTCTTCAGCCGGGTGATCGTGGCCACCGACCACCCGGAGGTGTTGGCCGTTTGCCGCTCCTTCGGGGCCGAGGCGGTCATGACCGACCCGGCCCACGGGTCGGGCACCGAGCGGGTGGCCGAGGCGGCCCGGGAGCTGGACGAGCCGGTGGTGGTCAATGTCCAGGGGGACGAGCCGTTCATCGACCGGGCGGTGCTGGCTCCGGTGGTCGAGCGGGCCCGCGCCGGAGACGCGGACGTGGTCACCCCGGTCACGCCGATAACCTCGGGCGCGGAGCTGGCCGACCCGTCGGTGGTCAAGGCGGTGCTGGGCGATGGGGGAAGAGCGCTCTATTTCTCCCGCTGGCCGGTTCCCTTCCTGCGGGACGCATGGTCCGCGGCCGATCCGTTCGGCGCCGCCCGGGACGCGCGGGATGTTCCCCCGGGGCTGTGGTGGAAACACCTGGGGATCTATGCCTTCCGGCGGGAGGTCCTGCTGCGGCTGGTGACCCTTCCGCGCCACCCGCTGGAGGAGGCCGAGAAATTGGAGCAGCTTCGCTGGCTGGCCCACGGCGCGTCGATTGTGGCCGTGCCGGTGGAAAACCGTGGCGTCAGCATCGACACTGCCGACGACCTGGAGCGCGCCCGCCGGATGCTCGACGGCGCCTGACGCCGGATTCGCCGGTCCTCGCGCCGCGCGGCGCGGGATGTTGCGTCAATAGGTGGATGATGCCCCGCCGCCGCCGAAATCCCCCCCCTGTCCTCGGAAGCCGTCAGGGCCGGGGAGGCGTCGCGCCTCGGGAGTGACCGCCACCACCGCGGCCGCGGCCAGGAACTGCTCCCGCCGGGCGTCGTCGAAGAGGGGGGCGGCGGTGAAGCCGTGGCGTTCCCCGCCGGGCCCGGCCGCGAGCCAGCGGACCAGCCGCAGCGAGCCGGCCACCAGGGCAGTCCCCGAGAGCATCAAGATGAACTCCAGCGGGGCGACGTGCACGTAGAAGCGGAGCGTCACCAGGGAGAGCGTTCCGAAGAGGATCCCCAGCGACAGCAGCAGCCGGCTGCGGGCGCGGAGGGCCCACGCCAGGACGCCCGCAGGCACCATGGCCGTGGCCAGGGCGGCCGCCCAACGCCCCGGGAAGTAGCCGGTCACGGCGGGAGCGGCGTGGCGCAGGTCGAGGAAGTTGCCGAATTCGAGGCGGTCCACCGAGTAGAGGTTGACCGCCGCGTAGACTGCGCCGAGCGACACCGCCATGACGGCCAGGAGCCCGGACCGGTGCGACGGGCTCTCGGGGGCCTCGCGGCAGCGCCAGGCGCAGGCGGCAATGGCCGAGCCGGCCGCGACCCAGAGGATGCGTCCCTGGTCGGAAACGGTCATCTGCAGGAACAAGCAGGCGGCCGCCCCGGCGGCATAGAGGAAGTAGCCGTAGCGCCAAGCGGCCAGGCCCAGCAGCGTACCGGCGAGCAGGGGCATCCAGCGCACGACCAGCTTCTCGTCCAATCCCCCGGCGTGCGTCAGCAACCCCAGACCGATGGCCGCGCAGACCGCCGCCAGCAGCGAGCAGGCGGCGTCGGCGCCCATCAACCCGGGACCGTCGCCGCCGGAGATCAGTTCGGCCAGCAGGAGGCACCCCCCGGCGAAGAGGATGAGCACCGTCCCGCTTCCCGCGGCCGACCGGAAGGCGTCCTCCAGCGTCAGGGCAATCGTTCCCAGGGTGCCGCCCAGGCTGACCAGGGCGAAGAAGAAGACCAGCAGGCGCCATATCCAGCCGATCGGCTCCCGCAGCGCCGGGTGGGCCGCCTTGACCTCGATCAGGCCGGCGCTGTCGAGGAAGCCGTCCGCGTGCCACGCCCGGGCCGCCGCCAGCCGCTCACGGACCTTCTCGAGCCTGACCCAGGCCGGTTTCATCCGTTGCCCCCTTCGCGCATCAGCCGCCGTGCCTTGAAGATCAGCACGATGACCACCAGGGCCGAGCCGGCGATGACCTGCGAACCGATGATGCCGAAGCTGCCGATCCACTCGAAGGTGAGCCGCAGGAAGCCGAACCAGGCGGCCACCACCGCGTAGGCGAACCAGGAGACGCGCCCGAGACGCAGCGACAGGACGATGGCTCCCCAGACCGCCAGGCCGAGCAGTGCTGCCCAGAGATACCCTGCGTTCCCCGGTTGGAAGGTGCCCGCCAACAGCGCCCCGAAGAGCAGCAGCAAGCCGAGGTGCCCGTAGACCTCCTCGAAATGGGCCTTGATCTCGGTGTGCCAGGTGATCCAACCGGCGACGATGAAGAGAAGCGCGCAGCCGAGGGCATTGTAGCGGATGATCTCCGGGGTATGGTGGCCCAGCCAGCGCGCCGGAAAGGACACGGCCAGGCCGCGCCAGGCGGCAAAGGTGGTCAGGGCCAGCGACACCACCATCCGCGAGTCGAATCGGTAGGCCGCCGCCAGGTAGATCAGAGAGACGATCAGCAGGTGCCACGGCCAGGACGCCCCCAGCAGGGTGAAGCTATACTCGGCGTAGGCCAGCCACGAGGCGAACAGGAGCAGCCCCAGCAGCAGGACGTAGTCGAAGGCCAGGTTGGGGGAGGGGACCGCCTCGCGCCGGAAGGGAGGGGAGACGCGCCAGACCCAGGCCAGGCATGCGGCGGAGCCCAGCAAGAGCGCCGTGGCGATGGTCACCGGCCCCAGGGAGTCGTAGTGGTTTCTGACCAGGATGGCCACGCCGCCGGTCAGCAGCAGGACGCCGGCATACAGCAGGAGCTGCAGTTCCAGTCTGACCGACACCAGTTCGCCCCGGACCACCCGCCGAAGGAATCCGGCCCGGGTGTCGTCGAGGTGCCCGGCCTGCCGCAGGCAGTCGACCAGGCTCTCCAGGTTGCTTGCCATTGGGCGAGGATGCGGTATAGGCCTGGCTGTGTCAAGCGCTGACGGGCGGGTGACACCACTTCCCGACGGGGAGTATCATGCCAGCGTGGGGTCAAGCGTGGGGTCAGGTCTTGAAAACGCGCACCTCGACCCCGGAGGTGCGCGTTTTCAAGACCTGACCCCGGAGGGGGGATGACCCCGAAGGGGGGAAGAGACTGAAGACCATCCGGATCACGGTTGCGATGGCGACGATCCTGGGGATGACCCTGTGGGTCTTCCTGCCGGTCGCCGGCTATGATTACATCGAGCTGGACGACCCCGACTATGTTCGTGACAACTCGCGGGTGCTGGCCGGGCTGACGCCGCTCAATCTGCGATGGACCATGAGCGCGGTCGGCGACAACTCCAACTGGCATCCGCTGACATGGCTCTCGCACATGGCCGACTCGACCCTCTTCGGTCCCGGTCCCGGCCCGCGCCACCTGGTCAACCTGGGGCTGCACGCGGCCGCCACGATGCTCCTCTTCTTCCTCCTCCAGGCTCTCGTCGGCCGGGTCTGGCCGGCGTTCCTGGCCTCGGCGCTCTTCGCCATCCACCCGCTGCATGTCGAGCCGGTGGCCTGGATTTCCGCCCGCAAGGACCTGCTGTCGACCCTTGTGTGGTTCGCTGCACTGGCGCTCTGGCTTTGGCACCTGCGACGCCCGGGGAAGGCACGCTACGCCCTTTCGCTGGGGGCCTACCTGCTGGCGCTGATGGCCAAGCCGATGCCGGTCACACACCCGCTGCTGCTGTTGCTGCTGGACGCCTGGCCCCTGGGGAGGCTGCGCGTGCCGGCGGACGGAAAGGCCAGGTGGCGGCGCCTGGCGGTTGAAAAACTCCCGTTCGCCTTTGCCGCCGCCGCCTCGGCGGTGGTCACGGTCATCGCCCAGCAGCGCGGGGGAGCGCTCAGGGGGCTGGCCGAGTACCTCGCTGACGGTCCGCCTGCTCAATGCCCCTCTGGCTGTGGTTGGCTACCTGGCCAAGATGGCCTGGCCGTCGCGGCTGGCGTTGGTCTACCCGCATCCCGGCGCATCCCTGGCCGCCTGGAAGGGCGTCGCGGCAATCGGCACGCTGATCCTCATCACCGCCATTGCCGCATGGCTGTGGCGCCGGCGGCCGTACCTCGCCTTCGGGTGGACTTGGTTCCTGGTGACGCTGCTGCCGGTGGCCGGGATCCTCCAGGTCGGTTGGCAGGCGTCGGCGGACCGATACACCTATGTCCCGCTGACCGGGTTGTTCTTTGCCGCCGGGCTGTTCCTTGCGGCCTTGCAGCGCGAACGATCACCGGCAGCGGTGGCCGCCGTCGTCCTGGCGGCGGTTGCGCTCGTGGCACTGGCGTCGGCCGCCCGTCGGCAGGTCGGCTGGTGGCGGGACAGCGTCACCCTCTTCGAGCGCACGCTGGCGGTCACCAAGGACAACTACCACATTGCCAACAACCTGGGATCGGTCTACAACGATCTGGGTCGCCTGGCCGACGCCGAACGGATGCTGCGGATGTCGTTGTCGGTCAAGCCGGACTACTCGATGGCGCAGTACAACCTCGGCTTCGTGCTGCTGCGCCAGGGAAGGTACAAAGAGGCCGCCTTTGCCCTGTCCGAGTCGGTCCGCCTTCGCCCCGACGTGAACGAGTCCTGGGCAATGCTTGGCAAGGCCCTCACCCGGCTGGGAAGACACACCGAGGCGGTGACCGCCTTCAGGTCCGCGCTGATGAACGGCTGGTCGGGGGATGCCGAGACCTACTTCCTCTTCGGGATGTCGCTGGAGCGGCTCGGCCGCGTCGCCGAGGCGGTGCGGTACCTCCGGTCGGCGCTGCAGATGAACCCGGCCGACGCCGAAGCCCGCCGGGAACTTGGGCGGATGACGGCCGGGACGCCCCCGGGGGAAGACAGAAGGCCGGCATCGCGCTAGAATGGAGGCCATGGGAGACGGAACTCCGACACGGCCGCTGATGCGGATCCTGGCCGCGAGCCGCTACCTGGTGATCCTGGCGGTCATCGGGTCGTTCGCCGCCGGGGTCTGCCTGCTCGTCTACGCGCTGCTCGAGACGGGGGCGACCATCGTCCACGTCGTGTCGGCCGGGGAACTGATCCAGGAAGCCGGCAAGTCGCTCGCGTTCGCACTGATCGAACTGGTCGACCTGATGCTCCTGGGGACGGTCTTCATCATCATCGCCCTGGGGTTGTACGAGCTCTTCATCGACGACCGGATTCCGCTGCCGGACTGGCTGCAGATCCACGACCTAGATGACCTGAAACACAAGCTTGCCGGCGTGGTGGTGGTCGTCATGGGGGTCCTCTTCCTGGGCCAGGTGGTCACCTGGGACGGGGAGCGGGACCTGCTCGGCTTCGGCGTGGCCGTGGCCGCGGTGATCGCCGCCCTGACCTGGTTCCTGGCCGGGACCGGCGGGAAGAAGTCGCCCTGACCCGGGATCAGCCGGCGGCGGCGTCCTTGCCGAAGCCGACGATCACCGGCGTGCCGCTTTTCTGGTCGTAGCGCAGCCGGATCAGGTTGTGCTTCTCGGCGTCCTCGAGCACTTCCCCGAAGGTCCGGTAGCCGTAGGTCGACTCGCTGAAGTCCGGCTTCTTGCGCTTCATCGTCTCCTTGACCATCGACGACCAGAGGATCTCCTTGTTCTCCCGCACCAGCGCCAGGATGGCGTCGATCAACAACTGGAAGACCTCCTTGCGCTTGGCCGGGATGCCGGCGGCGGAGAGGGACGGGGGCGCCCCCACCGGGGTCTCCAGTTCCTCGTAGTAGATGAACTCGTCGCAATTCTCGGTCAGCAGCGTCGAGGATGAGTCCTTCAGGCCGAGGCCGATGACCTCCTTGCCGTTCTCCTTGAGCTTCGACACCAGCGGCGAGAAGTCGGAGTCGCCCGAGACGATGACGAAGGTGTCGATGTGCACCTTCGACCAGGAGAGGTCGAGGGCGTCGACCACCAGCCGGATGTCGGCCGAGTTCTTGCCCGCCAGGCGGCGCTGGGGAATCTCGATCAGCTCCAGGCCGGCCTCGTGCAGCGACTGCCGGAAATCGGAGTAGCGGGTCCAGTCGGCGTAGGCCCGCTTGACCACGATCTTGCCCTTGTCGAGCAGGCGCTCGAGCACCTTGTTGATGTCGAACTTGGGCGCCTTCTTGTCCTTGAGACCCAGGGCGATGTTCTCGAAATCGACGTAGACCGCCAGGGCGTGACTGTTCTCTTCCATCTGTCAGACCTCCAAAATGAATGTTGCCCGCGCGACGGGCTTTGGGGGGCATTGTCCCCCACCGGCCACTCCCCCGTCAAGGCGCAAGTGACGCGGCGCCGCCGGTTGGGGTATCATCGGCCCATGGGAACCTCTCCCTCGACACCCCGGGGCTGGCGGATGACGGCCGACGGCTGGATCGCCGCGCTCGACCTACGGCCGCACCCCGAGGGGGGCTGGTTCAGGGAGACCTACCGCTCACCCGAATCGATCGGGGCGGCCGCCCTCCCGGCACGGTTCGGCGGCTCCCGGTCGCTCTCCACGGCGATACTCTTCCTGCTCAAGGGGAGCGAGCGGTCGTGTCTCCACCGCCTGGCGGCCGACGAGACGTGGCACTTCCACGCCGGGGGGCGCCTACGGCTGCACCTGCTGCACCCCGACGGGCGCCACGAGGAGATTGCCATGGGACGCCGCTCGTCAGCCGGCGAGGCGCTCCAGGCGGTCATCCCGGCCGGCACGTGGTTCGGTGCCCGGCCGGCGGGCCGCGGTTCCTACTCGCTGGTCGGCTGCACCGTGGCCCCCGGCTTCGACTTCGCCGACTTCGAGCTGGCCGACCGGGAGGCTTTGGCGGCCCGCTTCCCGGCACACGCTTCCCTCATCCGATCGCTGACGCCCGATCCTGCGCGAATGTCCCGGGCGCGTTGACAGACCGATCCGGGCGGGGTAATCTCCAGCTTGCCGGCGGAACGCCGCGCACCCTTCGACGCCGGCTGGGTGCGGGAGGGATCGTCCGATGTGGGAAATCGCCCTACTGATCGTCGCCGTCGCCGTGTTCCTCTTGGTGGTGGCCGCCATACCGGTCCTGCTGCAGATCCGCGATACCGCCAAGGAGCTCGAGTTCACGCTGCGGGAGGCCCGGACGACCATCGCCCTGGCGCACCGCGTGGCCGAAAAGGCCGACGCCGTGGTCGAGCAGGGGCGGTCGCTGGCGGAAGGCGCCGGGCGGGCATTCTCGGCCGTCGAGGGGACCTTGGGGAATGCCTGCATGCGCACCGGGCTGACCTGGGCCGTCACCGCCCTGCAGGCGCTGCCGGTGGCCCTGGCCGCCTTCCGGCTCGTCCGGCGGTTCCGCCGGAAGGAATAAACGCCTCCCTCCCGGCCGCACCCCTCACGTTTCCGAGGGGGGCAATCTCCTTGACGCTGTCCGGGGGAAACGGGTAACATCTGCCCATGCCACTCTACCCTGGACACAAGGTGACGGCGATCATCCCCGCCCGCAACGAGGCGCCCAACCTGACCGAGGTGATCGAGGGGGTCAAGCCCCGCGTCGACGAGGTCCTGCTGGTCGACGGCAACTCCACCGACGGCAGCCGGGATCTGGCCACGTCCCTGGGGGCGCGGGTGGTGCTCGACCGGGGGAAGGGGAAGGGTGACGCCGTCCGGGTCGGCATCGACGCGGTCGACGGCGACATCATCGTCCTGATCGACGCCGACTGCTCGCACGACCCCAAGGATATCCCCGAGTTGGTCGAGCCGATCATCGCCGGACGGGCGGACATGGTCATCGGCTCGCGGATGACCGGCGGGAGCCACGAACTCCACGGCGACATCAACCGCTTCATCCGGGTGACCGGGTCGCACATAATCCTGCTGGCCATCAACTACCGCTGGAACGTCCGCCTGACCGATGTCCAGAACGGCTTCCGGGCCATCCGGACCGACGTCGCCCGGGCCATAGGCTTGCGCGAGAACATCCACACCATCGAGGAAGAGATGGTCATGAAGGCGCTCAAGAAGGGCTACCGGGTGACCGACGTGCCGAGCCGGGAGTATGAGCGGAAGCACGGTCATTCCACGCTCAGCCATTGGAAGGACGGTCACCGCTTCGTCTGGTGTGTCCTGAAGAACATCTTTTGACGCCGCCGTTGCCCATCAGACCGTACGCCCAGTTCGCCCGCAGGATCGTCGGCACCAACCTCAGGCGTCCTGCGGCGCCCTACAAGCTCACCTTTTCGGTCACCAACCGCTGCAACTACCGCTGCCGGACGTGCGGCATCTGGCGGAAGCCGCCGGTCGATGAACTGACGCTCGACGAAATCCGGACCTTCCTGGCCAAGAGCCCCCCCTTCTCCTGGGTTCACCTCACCGGCGGGGAGCCCTTCCTGCGCGACGACTTCGTCGACATATCCCGGGCGGTGGTCGGGCAGTCGGCCGACTTCCTGATGCTCAACTTCCCGACCAACGGCTACCTGACCGAGGCGATCGTAGACGGAGTGAAGCGCATCACCGGGTGCCGGCCGCCCCGCCTCTTCATCACCGTCAGCATGGATGGGCCGGAGGAGATCAACGACCGCATCCGCGGCGTGAAGGGTGGCTGGAGGCGGCAGATCGAGACCTTCCGGCGTCTGCGGTCCATGCCGGGGGTCAAGGTGGCCCTGGGGATGACCCTGTCGAAGTTCAACCTGGGGGAGTTCGACCGGGCCTTCGAGGCCGTCCGGGTCGAAATCCCCGACCTGCGCCACAGCGACTTCCACGTCAACATCGCCCACATCGCCGCCTACTACGGCAACGACGGACTGAGCATCCTCCACGACGACACCGAGGCGATGATCGGGGAGATCGAGAGCTACCGGCGTCAGATGGGCTGGCCGCTGACGCCCACGGCCCTCCTGGAGTGGAACTTCCTGCGCCGCGTGGGCGACTACCTGCGGTCCGGGCGCACCCCGGTGCCGTGCCATGCCCTGTCCGCCTCCTGCTTCATGGATGCCACCGGCACCGTCTTCCCCTGCTCCATGTGGGACCGGCCGCTGGGGAACATCCGCGACTTCGACTACGACCTCGACCGGCTCTGGAACAACCCCGAAACCGTGCGGGTCCGGGGGGAGATTGTTCAGGGGAATTGCCCCCACTGCTGGACACCCTGCGAGGCCTACCAGAGCGTCCTGGGGAACCTGACGAGGATCATCCGGCGGTGAGGTTTGGCCCCTGCTGGTTCCGGGTCGGGGTCGGGGTCTGGCTGGTCGCGTGCGCCGGGGCGGTGGTCGGGTTCGACCGCTTGGTCGATCCGGACAGGCCTGAGTCCGGGCTGCAGGGGACCGGCGGCGGCCTCTTCGCCGGCCCCCGGCCGCTGAACCGGCGGGATTTCCGGGATTACGACTACCCCGACGAGAAACCTCCGGGGATCTTCCGGATCGTGGCCGTCGGCGGCGCCGGGACCTTCGGCGCCGGGGTGAACTTCGACGACGCCTGGCCCAAGAAGCTGGAGCGCCACCTGCACCTCTATCCGCCGGCCCGGCCCGGCCGGCGCTTCCAGGTGTTGAACCTCGGCCGGGATGGCGCCACGGTGCCGGAGCAGCTCGGCATCCTCGAGTCGCTGACCCCCCGGGTCTCTCCCGACCTGGTCATCCTCGGCTTCGAACTCGACACCGCCGATCCGGCCGTCCGGGCAAGGTTCTTCCCGCCGGGGGGGCTGGCTCCCGGTTCGGGCGACGATGCTTCCCCCTTCTCCCGGGCCTTCTTCGCACGCACCGGCACGGGTCGGCGCCTGGCCCGGATGGTCGCGCGTGCCAGGGCACGGCGGGCCAAGGAGGCACTCGTGGAGCGGCTTCACCGGCCCGGGGGCGCGGGCACGGGCGTCATCGCGGAGACGCTCCGGAACCTCGGTGAGTTTTCACGGAAGAGCGGCCTGCCCGTGGTGGTGGTCATCTTCCCGCCCGCCGGGGTCCCGCTCGACGGAAACTACCCCTTCGTCTGGATCCACGACCTGGCCGCCCGCGCGGCTACGGAGAACAGCCTGCCGGTGCTGGACCTTCTGCCCGCCTACCGTGGCCTGCGCGAAATGATTCTCGAAACCGGCCCGGAAGGAGCGCCCGAGCGTTCGGACCAAGCCCACCGGATTGCCTCCGAGAAGCTCTTCGCCTACCTGGTGGAGCGGCGGCTTCTCGGCCCCGATGCCGAGGCTGTCCCCCGCTTCGGCGGCCCGGTCGTCACCCCCTACCTGCCCGAACCTGTTCCGGGGGCCAAGGCGCCATGAGCGGCACCATCCGGGGAATGGCCGCGTGGCTGCGCCGCAGGTGGCCGAACCTGCTGCTGGTGCTGCTCAGCCTGGCGGTGGGACTGGGCGTCGGCGAATTCATCGCCGGGCGCATCCTGGCCCGCCCGCCGGGAAGGATAGTCTCCCCGGCCGTCTTCTCCGACCCGTTCAAGATGGTCAACAGTCTCAGGTTCAGGGACTACGACTACCCGGTTGAGAAGCCGGCTGGCGTCTTCCGGATCCTGGCCGCGGGCGACTCGTTCACCCAGGGAGGGGGGGTGAACGGCGACGACACATGGCCGAAGAAGGTCGAGCGCTACCTCAACTCCTTCACGCCGCCTCCTGCCGGGACGGTCTTCCAGGTCATCAACGTGGGTGTTCCGGGCAGCTCGACCCGGGACCAGGTGCCCCTGATCAGGGAGCTGGCGGCGAAGTACAAGCCCGACCTGGTCATCCTCGGGTACTGCCTGAACGACACCGAGGACCCGGACGACCGCACCGGCTTCCGGGACGCGCGCCGGAGGCTGTACCTGTTCAATTTCGACAAGGGGACGGGCCTGAAGGGTTTCCTGCATGATCACTCCGCGCTGTGGCGGCTGGTCGCCCGGAGGCTGTTCAATGCCAGGACGTTCCGGGGACACCAGAAGTACTACCACTGGCTGTACCGCGAGAAATATCCGGGGCTGGCCAAGACCCGTCAGGCGTTTCTCGACCTGGGCGACTGGTCGCGGTCGTCGGGGGTGCCGGCGGTGGTGGCCATCTTCCCGCTGTTCTCCTTCGGCCTGGGGGACGACTACCCGTTCGAGTACGTGCACGAGAAGATCAGCAAGGCCTGCAGCGCGGCGCGGCTCGAGTCGATCGACCTGCTGGGGAATATCCGCGACCGCGACCCGCTGGCCATGCAGGCCGTCCCGTTCCTCGATCCCCACCCGAGCGACACCGCCCAACGGGCCGCCGCCGAGACGATCTGGTCATGGCTCACCGGGCGGCGGCGGGTGCCGGCAGATCCGGCCCCGCCCCGTCCCGTCCCGTCACCCTACCGGTAAGCCGTCAGTTGGCCAGCGCCGGCTCCTCGCCCCGGAGGCCGGTATCGTGGGCGTTCCCCTGGAGGTCGGCGACGTAGATCCGGTCGTCGACGGTGAACTGGATGTGCTTGTCGTCGATCCAGGAGGTGTACCAGTGGTCGCCGACCAGGGCCTCGCCCGTCACGTCATCCCGGAACGTGAGCCGCACCGGCGACTCGACCCTGAAGCCCTGGAGCTTCCCGTAGTGGATGGCGGCGTGCGACTCGCCCGGCGGCCAGGCGTGCCAGACCACCATCGAGGCGCCCGAGTTGGGCACCGGGTTGTCCTCCTTCATCGAGGAGCGGGTCAGCTTGTAGACCGTGCCGGTGTTCTCGTGGAGGACGAAGTTGGCCTTGCCGGAGAACGACTCGCCCGTCCAGGCCGTCGGTGAGTTGAAGAAGATGAGCTTGTCCGAGCCGCGCTTCATGGGTAGCGGGTCGTAGGCCGTGCCGGCCATCACCCGCGTTGCCTGCCCGTTGCCCAGGTCGAGCCTCCAGATGCCGCCCGACGAGTAGTACATCTTGCCCGGCTCGTCCAGGTTCGGATCGGAGCCCGAGGCCATGCGCGTCTCCACGCCGGTGCCGATGTCGGTCTTGTATATCTCCATCCCGCCGCCGCGGATGGTGTGGTAGTAGATCTCGTTCCAGTTGCCGGGGTTGATCTCCGGGGCCCAGTCGCCGTAGCTGTTGTGGGTCACCTGCCGGACGTTGATGGCCGAGAAGGAGAAGGCCTGACCGGCCCGGTCGAGGAGCCCGGCCTGGAAGACGGCCGAGTCGGCCCGCACCGTCTGGCCATTGATGCGCATTTCGACGACCGACTTGCCAGCCTGGCCCGACTGGAGGACCGTGACCGGGGTGACGGGCCCGACGTGGGCGCTGAAGTCGACCGACAGGTCGGCCACGTAGATCTCGGCGTTGTTGCCTGCCGGGGAACTCCAGGCCACCCGCCCCTCGCCGCCGCCGCCACCGCCGTCATCGCTGCTGCACCCGGCCAGCCCCATGGCCAGGGCGATGGCCGCCACCGCTAAAAGCCTCGGGCCCATGCATGCGCGCATCCTCATCAGTTCCTCCTTGTCGCCGGTGTGGCCGCCGCGCTCCCGCGGGCGGCCCCGTGCCGGACTGGTTGTCGGTGAGGCCGCCTCACCCCCGTGGCTCGCGGACGAGAATGCCGAGCGGCAGGCTGTCGCCGTAGCCGCGGTTCCGGTCGTCCATCAGGCGGTACTCGGTCATGAAGTAACCGGGGCGCAGCGGCGCCCTGAAGGTCATCTGCAACGTCATCTCGCCCCCCGGGGCCACGTTGCCGGCCAGCGTCGAGGAGATGGCCGCCGGCCCGAAGGGATTCCGGCTCCGGGGGCTGCCGACGGCCACGGTCGATCCGCCTGGCCAGGTCTCCGAACCGGTGTTGCGGAAGGTGATCCAGCCGCCGGCCGTTTCGCCGGGGGCCATCTCCCGGGGCGCCGAGTAGGCGATGACCGTCGCGTTCCGAAGGGCGCCGCGGTCGGTCCGGGTGCGGTTGAAGTAATTGCGATCCCCCTCCCGCATCGAGAAGAGGTAGAAGTCCGAGCGCCACAGGTGGTAGACCCGCAACGGCACGGCGCGACGCATCTGCTCGGGGTACTTTCGCCAGTACCAGTCGACCTCGCCGTTGAAGACGCCGAGCATCAGGTGGGTGATCGGGAAGCGTCCGAAAGTGTCCCGGTAGTTGAACCATGGCTCCCAAGCATAGAGACCCCGGGCCCGGTTTTCAAGGCTGAGCGCATGGGACGACAGGCCGGCCAGCAGGCCGCCGTCGACCAGCGGGGCGATCTCGCGGGAGGTCTCGACGATGGTGTAGCGGCGGTCGGCCGCCCACGACCAGGTACCTGGCGGAGGCCGTGTCCCAGAGCGAGGCCGGCGACCAGCAGGACGATGGCGGCGCGCAGGGCCGGCCGGGGACCGGCTCCCCGGCGGAGCAGGAACACGGCGGCCGTGGCCAGGACGGCCACCAGGACCCAGTGGAGGCGCCAGCGGGAGAAGAGCCCGAGGCTCCAGCGGCGGGTGACGAAATCGATGACGGTCAGGCGGAAGACGACCATAAACCAGAGCCAGGCGGCCGCGAGATTGAGCGGACGCCGTTCCTCGCCGGGGCCGTCGCCGCCCGTCCGGCCGAGGGACGAGAGACCCCAGGCGGCCAGGGCGGCAATCGGCGGGCCGAGCGGGATGAAGTAGCGGTTGGGGCGGTAGGAGAGGAGACCGATGGCCGCCACCCCGCCGGCGACCCAGGCCATCATCATCCAGGCTTCGGCGTGGTCGACGATGCTCCGGCGGCCGGCCCGGAGGAGCAGGGCCCCGGCGGCGACCAGGGCGGCCAGCAGGGTGACGATCTCGGGCTGGAAGTAGCCGGTGAACGGATTGGTGCGCAGGTTGGCCAGCGCGTGGCGCAGGTCCCGGGGAATGCTCAAGCCCTTGTAGGCGTCGCCGATGCGCAGGATTCCCTCCCGGTTGGGGAGGAAGAAGAGGAGGTACCAGGCGGCCATCACCGCCGCCGCGCCGCCTGCCGCCGCAAGCCAGCGCCGCCAGGGGTCGCGCCGGGAGCCCCGCTCCGCCAGGATTACTTCCAGGGCCATGAAGGCGAAAAAGGCCGCGGCGAAATAGACCCCCAGGCTCTTGGAGACCACCACCAGGGCTGCCGCCGCGCCCGCCGCCGGTGCCGCCCACCGCGCGCCCCGCCGGGCCGACTGCCACAGGAGCAGGGCCAGCACCATGAAGAAGGCCTGCGGCGTCTCGACCAGCCCGATGCGGTTGTACATGACGTTGAAGAAGCCGGTGCCGAGCAGCAGCGCGGCGTACAGCGCGGCCTCGCGCCCCCAGGCGCGCAGCGCGTAGCGGCACAGCAGCAGGATGGTCCCCAGGCTCATGGCCATGGGGATCAGCCGCTCCTGGTGGAGCCCGACGCCGAAGACCAGGAAGACCGGCAGTTGCAGCACGTGCAGCACCGGGCTGTACCAGTAGCTGTTCCACTCGTCGAAGAAGGCCGAGCCGAAGAGGAACAGGTTGCGGGCGTTGTTGGTGTAGGCGCCCTCGTCGAAGAAGAGGCCCCCGCTGCCGCTCAGCAGGGGGGGCGGGTCGGCGTGGGGGAAGAGCCAGCGCATGGCCGCCGCCAGGGCCAGGACGAGGCCGAGCAGGAGGCGGTAGCGGCCCACGGAGAGACGATCCACAAAGTTCTCTGACGGCACTCTTCACCCCGGACGGTTCGGGTGGCGATGGTGGAAAAAAGGTGCGGCCCAACGATTTCGGATCGCTGGGCCGCACTTCGTCGGCTGTCAGAACGGCCCGACCCGGGTCACGCGGTCGAGCCGGGTGGGGCGACTCCTACTTCGAGGTGAACTCGATCCCCGAAATCGTGCACCCATTCAGCGACGGGCGCGAGTACCAACCGGGCTGCCCGCCGATGGTGTAGGTCTGCCTGGGGCTGACACTGCCGCCAACGTACACTGCCTGGTCATTGATCTTGCAGTCCGCGCCCGAGGTCGTCTGGGTCAACTCGATGGCGTAGGAGGTGTTCGGCTGCCAGCTGATCGTCGGAGCGAAGCGCGGCTCGCCGCCGGGGTAGTTCTCCTGCTGGTCGCCCAGCTTGACCTTGTAAGTGCGGAACTCGAGAAAGCCGCCATTCACGCCGTCGTCCGTCCCCTTGCCGACGATGATGAAGGCCCGGTTCTCGGAGTGGAAGTTGTCCAGCACGGGCCCGGTCGTCAGCGTGAACTTGAGCGTGGCCGGCAGCGTGACCTGGATCTCTTTGTAGACACCGGGGGCGATCACGAATGCGTCGCCCGACGAACTTCCGACGCTGGACGTCCCCGTGTTGCTCGAGTCCTCGTCCGACTCGAAGAAATCGCAGCCGGAGAGGGTGACAGCCAGGCAGACGGATAACAGCGACGCGAACAGCACGGTCAGCAACCTTCTCGACGTTCTGTGCATGAGCATGTGCCTCCTTGAAAGGTATTCAGCCTAATTTAACCATCGTGGGGAATAAATCAACAAGAAAGATTGTCAATCCGCCGCGGCCAGCAAGGCCGAGGCGGAGGCGATGGCCCAGCGCCGCCCTGCCGACGGCCCGGTGAGCGACACCCGGAGGCGGCTGGCCGGCCGCGGCTCGAAGAGGAGGGTGACCACCGCCTCCCGGCTCCAGTGGATGCGCCCGTCCCAGTACAGGCCGCCGACGTACGATCCGGCCCGGGCGGCTTCCTGCCAGGTAAGCCCGTCGATGCTCGTCTCGACCATGAAGCTCTTGGGGGTCTCGCCGGTCCGCTCGCCCGAGGAGAGGAGGACGCCGCCGATCCGTCGCGTGCCCCGCAGGTCGAGTTCAACCGCCATTCCCGGCGCCTGGGCGGCGGCGCTCCGCCAGCCCCCGCCCGGCAGGGCGTCGAAACCGGCCCCGGGCGCGACCATGACCGCCGGGACCCGGCCGTCATGGCGTCCGATGCGCGGAGCGGGGCGCGGTCTTCCCAGGACGGTGTAAGCATTCCCCTCCCACTTGTCGAACGCCAGGCCGATGTCGGCCAGGGTAGCCTCGACCTCCACGGCCCCCCGGTCGGTGATGATCGAGGCGTCGGGGGAGGCAGCCACGCGGCGCTGGAGCGGGTCGTAGCGGTGGCGCTCGGCGTCGGCCACGGCGAGTTCCTGGCCGCTCAGGAAGGTCAGCAGGTAGCAGACCCAGTGCCCGGCCCAGGCGGTGGTGATGCCCTCACGCCGGCAGTGATCGAGGACCGCGGCGACGTCGGCCCGCTGCTGTCTTCCCTCGGGCAGGCCGTACCGCACCAGGTAGACCGACGTGCCCCACAAGTTGATCCCGATGACCAGGGCGACCAGGAGGGCCCCCAGCGCCCTGCGGCGCTTCCAGATGTCGGCCGCCGCGACCGCCAGCATGATGACCGCCATCGGGTACAGGGGGATGATGTAGCGCTGGGTGTTGAACGCCCCGAAGCCGGTGGCCAGGAAAGCCGCCAAGCATGTGGCCGCCACCCCGGGGACGAGGAGGGTCGTCCAGCGGTCGGGTGACCGGTCGGCCAGCCGGCGCCACGCCCGCAGCAGGTACCACCCCGCGCCGGCGCCGAAGGCGGCCAGCAGCAGCCATCCGGCCGCGGGCGGGAGCATCTCCCGGCGGACGAGCGGGTTGCCCCCCAGGAGCATGGGCGCCTGCCGCTCGGCCAGGTTGCGGAGGTTGCCCCAGAGGTCGGGCTTGGCAGCCATCCGCGACAGGCCGAAGGAGCCGAAGGGGTGCCTGATGTTCCAGGCGATGGCCGGAGAGAGGCCGGCGAGGGTGCCGGCGGCGAAAGCCAGCGCCCGGCGCCCCCTGCCCGGTGCGCGCAACGCCGGGAGGACCGCCAACACGAGCAGCGGCGCCAGGTAGAAGACGAACAGGAAGTGGTTCCAGACGCCTAGGCCGCATAGGAAGCCCAGCAGGAGGTGCATCCGGGGCGCCCGGCCGGCGTGGCCGGTCATCCGGCTGCCGGCCAGAAGGGCCAGGCCCCCCAAGGCGAGCGTGACCATGTAGCCGCCGCGGGGGGCGAAGCTCCAGAGGGTGAAGACCCACGACGAGCAGAAGAGGAGGGCCAGGGCGATACGCCCGGTGAGGTTGTCGAACAGGGATGACGCCAGCCGCCGGGTTGTCCAGGCGGCCAGCAGGAAGAAGAGGAGCGGCGAGAGCTTCAAGACCCAGGCCGCGGCCCCCAACGGGAGGAAGAGCGCCGCCGCCAGGTAGGCTTCGAGCGACCCCATGTAACCCTGGCCCATGTAGAAAATGAAGCGGCGTCCCTTGAGGATCTCCATGCCCATCAGGCCGACGATGGCCTCGTCGCTGATCAGCCTGCCGCCCCAGACGAGCGGAATCCTGGGGGCCAGCCCCAGGGCCGCGGCCAGAATCGTGGCCAGAAATGGCGTCCGCTTGTGCCAGGTCATCCTTGTCTCCCGCCGGTCGCGTTCGTCCCCATCCGGGCGTCCGGTGCCGGCCATTGTACCATCAATTCCCGCCGCCTCGCCGTCCCTCCGGATCGCCGGGGTGATTGCCGGCGAGCCCTGTACCTGCTATATTTACGCCTTAACGAGATTCCAAGGAGCCATCATGATGTCCAGCAACCCGAGAAGGATACTCCTGGCCGCCGTCCTGGTCGCCGTCGGCTGCCTCGTCTGGGTGACCGCGCTCTTCGTGGGCGAGGGTGACCTGGGGGCCATAGGGGCATCCAGGATCGGCCGGGTGGACGTTCTGGGGATGATCGTCGACTCCGAGGAGACGGTCGAGCGAATCACCGAACTCGACGGGGACGACAGCGTCGCCGCCATCCTGGTCAGGATCGACTCTCCGGGGGGCGGCGTCGGGGCATCGCAGGAGATCTTCGAGGCCCTGATGAACATCCGCCGCAAGCAGCACAAGAAGATCGTCGCCTCGATTGGCGGCACGGGGGCGTCCGGCGGGTACTATGTCGCCGCCGCCGCCGACCGGATCTACGCCAATCCGGGGAGCCTGGTGGGGAGCATCGGGGTCATCTTCGAGACGGCCGTGTTCGAGGAGTTGATGCGCAAGGTGGGCGTCCAGGGCGAGGTGATCAAGAGCGGCAAGTTCAAGGACACCGGTTCGCCGCTGCGCCGGATGACCGCCGAGGAGCGGGCCCTGCTGCAGGGGGTGATCGACGATGCCCACCTGCAGTTCGTCCAGGCGGTGTCCGAGGGACGGCGAGTCGACGTCGCCCGGGTGGCCGCCTGGGCCGACGGGCGGATCTATACCGGTGCCCAGGGGAAGAAGCTCGGCTTGATCGACGAATTGGGCGGCCTCGAGGAGGCCATTCGCGGGACCGCTCGCCTGGTGGGCATCGAGGGGAAACCGGAGGTGGCCGCGCCGCGGAAGCGCTGGAGTCTCAAGGAACTGATCACCTCCCGCCTGCCCACCGGCGTCGACCGGCTGCTCACGCCCCTGGCGCCGTCGGGGATGCAGTACCTCTGGCGTCCCTGAGGTCGGCCGCAGGAGTCATCGCCAGCCCGCCGAACCCGGCCACCGCCGCCGGCAGCATGCCGGCCAGGATGTCCGCGTCGCACACGGTCATGTCATCCCTCCCGAACCGGCGCATCAGGGCGTGCGCCACGGTCACCCCGTGGATGATCACGTCGGCCCGGTCGGCCTCCATGCCCGGCAGGGAGATCCGTTCCGCCAGGGTCGCCCTGGCCAGTCTCTCCCGGATGTCGTCCACCGTCTTGCGCCCGAGCCGGTGGCCGTCGATCAAGTCCGGATCGTACCGGTCGAGGCGCAGGTCGAGCGCCGCCAGTTGGGCGAAGGTGCCGCCGGTTCCGGCCAGGAGGGTCCCGTCCGGCAGCGTTTCCGGCAGGTCGGTCTTGGCGACGGCCCGCTCCACCACCGCCGTCAGGGCGGCCAGTTCCTCCCGGCGGGGCGGGTCCGACAGGGGGAACGCCTCCGACAAGCGCACCACCCCCAGCGGAAGGCCGTAGGCCTGCACCTCCGCGCCCTCCCGGATGATCACCTCGGTCGACCGGCCGCCGATGTCCGCCAGGGCGACCGGCCGGCTCTCACCGATGACGCGGGCGGCGCCCCGGAGGGACAGGGCCGCCTCGTCGCCCTGGGAGACGACGGTCACGGCCACGCCCGTTTCACGGCGCACCCGGGCGACGAAATCGGAGCCGTCGGTGGCGTCGCGCAGGGCGGCCGTCCCGGCGGCGGTCACCCAGGCCGCGCCGAGAGAGAGGCAGGTCCGGACGTACTCCCCGAAGACGAGCAGGCTCCGTTCGATTGAGCCGCGGTCGAGACGGCCGTGCCGGTCTAGGCCGGTTCCGAGCCGGGTCGTGCGACGTTCGGCGGCGACCGTCTCGATCAACCGCCCTTGCCCGTCGACAGTGGCCACCAGGAGGCGGATCGAATTGCTGCCGGCGTCGATGGCCGCGGCGATGGTGGCCGGCGGCGGGACGATCAACGCCCGGTCTCGGCGGCCATGAGCACGGCCCCGGTCCCTTCGATCCTGATCAGCGGCGGGTCGATCAGCCCCTTGAGCTTCTTCAGATCGTCGCCGGCGTCGATGGCCGCGGTCAGGCCATCGGTCCAGGCCGCCAGGCGGCGGGGAATGAACATTTGGGGGGAGCCCTCCCGGATGGCGGCTCCCGCCGCGCCATCGCCGGCGGCCAGGGCAACGCTGCCCGTGCCGCTGAGGCGCAGGACGGCCAGGCCGGCAAGGAACTTCCGTTTTCCGAGCGGCAGCCACTCGATCTCCAGGCCCGGCTCGACGGCCACCAGGCGGTGGGCGTTGACGAACAGGGTCTCCCGGTCCAGGGAGACCGAGGTGATCCCTCCGGCGTCGTGGGTCAGCCACAGGGACCCGTTCCCCTCGGCGGCGATGAGGATCAGCCGGTCGTCGCGGAACTCGCGGGGTATCTTGCCGTAGGGATTCGGCCCCTGGTCGAAAACAAGGATGCCGCGCCAGGAGGCCAGCGAGGTCATCGGGAAGAGGAGCGGGGACGAGATTCGCACCGGCAGGAAGCGCGATGTCGACGGCGAGAAGGGGGGCAGGGGGTCGGAGTCGGCCGAGAAACCGAGGCACCACTCGCCCAGTTCTGAGGTCCGTATCGGCGCGAAGGACTGTTCGCGACGGCTTTCGGCGGCCCCCGTGTCGCCGGTGCCGGCGGCCTCCGCGTCGTCGGCGCCTTCGGCCGCCGAATTGGGATCACGCCCGGCCATGGCCTGGTTGTGGAAGGACCGGGCGCTGGCCGGCCTCCCCAGGCGGTTCATCACCAGGCTCATGTACTCGAGCACCTTGGTGTCGTCCGGCTGGCGGTGCAGGTACTCCTCGAACGCCCCGGAGGCCTCGTCGTACAGGCCGAGCTTGTAGTCAATCAGGCCGAGGTTGGACCAGGCCACCAGGTTCTCGGCGTCCAGGGATGTCAGTCGCCGGTAGGTGTCCCTGGCCTTGTCGAGATTGTTCAGGCGGTAGTAGAGGTAGGCCAGCAGGTTAAGCAGCTCGGTGTTGGAGGGATTTTCCGCCAGGTTCCGCTCGAGCTGCAGGCGGGCCTCCTCGAAGCGTCCCTCGCCGAAGAGCGCCTTGGCCTGCTTGAGAATGTCGACGATGTTATCCCCCACGGGCAAGGATCTCCCCCTCGGTCAAATGCCGAACAGATTGTCTTCCGCCTGGTCGATGAGCTTGATGCCCAACGTGCTCCGCATGAAGACCAGGGTGTTGTCGCCCGACCGCTGGCCTTCGGCGGATGAACCGATGGCCGTCCACCGGGCTTGCCACTTCACCCGGACGGTCACCTTCCCTTCGGCGGACTCGATGCCGTTGATGGCCGTGGTGACGGCGTAGGTGGCCATGATCGCCCGGCCCTTCCGGAGGCGCTGCTCCATAGGCGTGTAGCCGCGGTAGTAGCCGTTGGAGACCTTGGCCATGACCCGGTCGATATCACCCGCCGAGAGGGCTTCGGCCATGGCGTCCACTGTCCGGATGACGAAGGCCTCCTCGTCGTTGCGGGGGTGGTGGACCTGCCCCGACGACGCGCAGGAGGCGAGCAGGAGACAGAGGGTCAAGCCCAGGACCGATGCCAGGCGCACCCGGCGGGTGGCGTCCGGGCGATGTTCGCTTCTGGTCGACATGATCGCAGTGCTCCTTTCAGATGATGAGCCGAAGGCCGGTTTCGCTTGCGCTCTATTCGGGCCGACCGGGCGTGCCCTCTTCTCATGGCACCTGGTTGAGTCCCTGGGGTGACACCGTGGGCGTCAGCGTGCCGGCCGGCTGTGCAGGCGCGGCTTCATCCTGGCCCGGGGGCTCGGGAACGGCCACCGGGTCCTCCTGCGGCGGGGTGGCGGGCGCGGGTGGCGCCTCATCGGCCGGCGCTTCGGGCGCGGATGGCGCGGGAGAGCGCCGCGCGGCCAGCATCCACCAGCCGGCCAGCAGCAGGAGGATGACGGCGACGACGATCAGCCGGACGATTCCGGGCCGGAGCGGCCGGCGGCCGGAACTCGTCCCTGCGGTGGGCTTCACCGCCGGCGTGAGCTCGATATAGCGGTTGAGGACTTCATCGGGGTCGATACCGATGTGCCGCGCGTAGGCCACCAGAAAGCCCTTCAGGAAGGGCGCCGCAGGAAGTTTCTTCTCCTCGCCGGCCTCGAGCAGTTCGAGATGCCGCCGGTTGATACGGGTCACCTGGGCGATCTCGTCCAAGGATATCCGCCGCAGTTCCCGTTCCCGCCGCAGATACTGCCCCAGGGCGGCGAAGTCCTCCACCGGATTCTCCTCGGCCACCGCCGGAGGGGTCTCCTCGGAAATGGGCAGCGCGACCTGATCGATGGGCAGTTGGCGGTCTTTCATACTCATGGCATCGTATCCCCGTCTCAAATTTACATTGTCCCACAATTCGCATGACTGTCAAAGGGTTTCCCACCGCACGCCGCGTTGCCGGCGTTCCGTGGGGGCGGCGCGGCGGCGGTCACGCCCGCGGGTGGAACCGGTCGTGGATCTTCCGCAGCTCGCTCGCGCGAGACGTGGGTGTAGATCTGGGTGGTGGCGATGTCGGCGTGGCCGAGCATCATCTGCACCGCACGCAGGTCGGCGCCGTTCTCGAGCAGGTGGGTGGCGAACGAGTGACGCAGGGTGTGGGGCGAGACGTGCCGGTCGATCCCCGCCTCCCGGATCATCCTCCTCATCAGCTTCCAGACGGCCTGGCGCGAGAGCCGGCCGCCCCGGGCGTTGAGGAAGAGGGCGCGCGAGCGTTCGCCCGCGGACGAGGGCCGGACGCGCCTGTCCGAGGTACGTCCGCAGCCGCTTCAGGGCGGTCTCCCCCAGGGGGACCATCCGTTCCTTGTCCCCCTTGCCGGTCACCTGCACCAGCCCGCCGTCGAAGTCGATCCGGTCGGGCGCGCAGGCCGACCAGTTCGCTGACCCGCAGGCCGCCGTCGTACAGGAGTTCCAGAATGGCGCGGTTGCGGATGCCCAGGGGGGTCTCCGGGGTGGGGAGATCGAGCAGGCGGGTCACCTCGTCGACATTCAGGACCGCCGGCAATTTGCGCGCCAGGCGGGGCGATTCGATGTTCGCCGAGGGGTCGGCCGCGAGGAGGTTTTCCAGCAGGCAAAAGCGGAAGAACTGGCGGATGGCGGACAGCCGCCGGGCGGTCGACCGGGACTGGTCACCGCGGCTGACGCACCGGGATATGAAGTCCCTGACCGTTTCACCGGAAGCGTGCAGGAGGCCGTCAACCGCCGCGTTGCGGCAGAAGTCCCGGAGATCCGAGGTGTAGGCGGCCACCGATGCCGGGGAAAGATGTCGCTCGACCCGCAGATAGGCGTCGAAGGCGTCGATCAGGGCGTCGTCCTCGGGGCGCGTCGCCGCCTTGGATCCGGTCAGCGGATGACGTCCCCGATCCGTTTCCAGCGCTCCTTGTCAGCAGGTTGCCGCCCCAGGACCAGTAGATGAAGAGCGCCTTGCCGACGATGTCCTTCCGGTCGACCGGCCCCCAGAAGCGGCTGTCATAGGAGTTGTCGCGGTTGTCGCCCATGACGAAGACGGTGCCCGCCGGGACGACCACCGGCCCGAACGAGGCGTCCTTCGACCGCTCGTGCTCGTAGAAGGCGTAGGATTCGGGCAGGGGTTTCTTGTTGATCAGGCACGGTCCGGCCGTTCATCTCGATGGTGTCGCCGCCCAGGGCCACGATGCGCTTGATGAAGTCGGTCTTCCGGTCATTGGGGAACTTGAACACGACGATGTCGCCCCTGGCGGGGCCGCGGAAGCGGTAGACGAACTTGTTCACCAGCAGGTGGTCGCCGACGAGGAGGGTGGGGACCATCGACGAGGAAGGAATCTTGAAGGCCTGGACTATGAAGGTCCTGATGAGCAGGGCAAGGGCCAGGGAGACGACGATGGCCTCGACGTACTCCCGCCAAACGGGCTTCTTTCCGTGGATGGCCGCGGTCATTCCCTGGGCGGGGCGATCTTCGAGATCTCTTCCTCGAAGGTCTTGGCGTACAGGACGTCCCACTCGCGGCTTCCTTCGGGAACTTTCCGCGAAAGGGACTGAACGGCCTTGCGGGCCTTCTCCTCGACCTGGTCGATCAGCGCGAGCCCTTCCTCGAGGCCGGCCTTGATGACCAGGCGGACGTCGTTCTGCTCGTCCACGAAGTCGATGGCGTCCCAGGAAGCCAGGCTCGTCACCACGATCTTGGAGAGGTGGTTCACCTTGTCGTCGCTCAGTCTCACGTCGTCGTTTCTCCCAGTTCTCTTCAGCCCAGAATGAGGTTCCTGTCTCGGGCCAGCTTGCTCTTTATCATGGAGAACATCCTGCGGTAGTCGATGGCGCCCGAGGAGAGATCCTTGGTGTAGTTCTTGAGGATGTCCTCGACCTCGCGGTTCAGGTTGTCCTCGATCACCAGGTCGTCGATGATGGCCTGCTTGATCCGCTCGCGCAGTTCGGTTTCCCCGGCCTCGCACTGCAGGGAGCCGGCCTGCTCGAGGTGCCGGATGACCCGGCTGGCGACCAACTCTATCTCGTTGTCGCGCAAACGCATCGTTCGTGTCCCCCTGTCCAGATCGCGTCGAATATGATAACAATATGCGGCGACGGGCGCAAGGCCATTGTCGCGGGGAGGGGCGATGGCGGTCGACGGGGGGCGGCGGTCGGTGCTGATCGGGTGGCCGGTCGGGTGCAGGGGGTCTGGTACCGGGCCTCGGCCAGGGAAGAGGCGGTGCAGGCTGGGGATCGTCGGGTGGGCCAGGAACCTGCCGGGAGGCGACGTGGAAGTTTGCGCGGAAGGCTCACCCAGGGCGGTCGGCCAGATGATCGACTGGTGCCGGCAGGGCCCTCCGGCGGCGATGGTCGAATCGGTGGAGGTCAGGGAGTCGGCGGTCGAGGGACGGGAGGGCTTCGATATCAGGAGGTGAGCGGGCCTACAGCGTCTCCCGACGTTCGAGTTCCTCCTGCTTGGTCTTGCAGTCGATGCACAGGCTGGCCACGGGCCGTGCGCGGAGCCTTCCTTCGGTGATCTCCTCGCCGCACTCCTCGCAGAAACCGTAGTTCCCCTCGTCGATCTTGCCCAGGGTTTCCTCGATTTTGGCCAGGAGCTTGCGCTCCCGCTCCCGGAGTCTGATGGCGGTGCTGTTGTCCGACTCATTGGCCGCCACGTCGGCCGGATCGGGGAGGTTGTCGCTCTCGGTCTGCATGTCCTGGTTGAGGTTCTCCGATGCCTCGTGCAGGATCTGCTCCCGCTGCTGCTCCAGCAACACCCTGATTTCCTTTAGAAATTTCTTCTTCATCGCTGACCTCTATCCATGAAAAAAATCGAGCCGCTACCCGCTTTCGAGGCAGCCGGCCCTTTCTGACCAAAGCAAGATAGCGCGGTCGAGCAAGTTTTGTCAATTCCCCCCGTCCCCGCCAACGGGAGAGAACCTCATCGGCTTCCTGCCGGGCGACCTCGAGGGCCTTGCGGTGGCGGATGACCGAGGCCAGCAGCAGATCGGGGGCGCCGCTCTGGCGGAGGCCGGAGAGTTCCCCGGGGCCGCGCAGGCGGAAGTCCTCCTCGGCCAGTTGGAAGCCGTCGGTTATTGCGGGCATTAGGTCGAGCCGCTGGCGCGCGGCGGCCGGCGCGTTGTCGGAGGCGACCAGGAAGCAGAACGCCTCGCCCCCTCCGCGCCCGACCCGGCCGCGCAGCTGGTGGAGCTGGGCCAGGCCGAAGCGCTCGGCATGCTCGACGACCATGACCGTGGCCCGCGGCACGTCGACCCCGACCTCGACCACCGTGGTGGAGACCAGGACATGCGTGGCGCCGGAGCGGAACTCCTCCATCGCGGCCGTCTTCTCGGCCTGGCGCATCTTGCCGTGGAGGAGCCCCACCCGGTGCCCTGGGAAGACGGCCGCCAGGCGGACGGCCATGCTCTTGGCGTCGCGCAGGTCGATCCGCTCCGACTCCTCCACCAGCGGGTAGACGACGAAGACCTGCTCGCCTTGGTCCAGGCGCCGGGCGAGGAAGGCGTGCAGCCGGTCGCGCTCCGCCTCGGTCGTCACCCGGGTGGTCACCGGGGCCCGGCCCGGGGGCATTTCGTCGATGACGCTGACGTCCATGTCGCCGTAGAGGGTCATGGCCAGTGTCCGGGGGATGGGCGTGGCCGATACCACCAGGGTGTGCGGGTCGTCCCCCTTCTCGCGGAGGATTCGGCGGTGGGACACTCCGAAGCGGTGCTGCTCGTCGACGATGGCCAGCCCGAGACGGGGGAAGTCGACCCCCTGCTCGACCAGGGCGTGGGTGCCGACCACCAGGCGGGCGTCACCCCGGGCGATTCGCTCGACCGTCCGTCGCCGCTCCCCGGCCGGCATCCCGCTGACCAGCAGGAGAGGTTCGGGCCCGCCGTCGCCGAGGAGGGAGGCCAGGGTGCGCTGGTGCTGCCTGGCCAGGATCTCGGTCGGGGCCATCACCGCCGACTGGAAGCCGTTGCGGTCGGCCACGATGACGGCCATGGCCATGACCGCGGTCTTGCCCGAGCCGACGTCGCCCTGCAGCAGGCGGTGCATCGGGTGCGGCGACTCGAGGTCGGCCCTGATCTCGCCGAACACCCGGCGCTGGGCAGCCGTCAGGGAGAAGGGAAGGCGGGCGGCGAAGGTCCGCAGGTCGCCCTCCGGGGTCCGCATTGCCGACCGGAGCCGCCGGGCGCGCCGCCGGGCACGCTCGTGAAGCAGGAAGAGCTCGAGGAAGAAGAACTCCCCGAAGACGACCCGCTTGTGCCACGGGGACCGGCCGGCCATCAGCGCCGCCAGATCCGCCTCGGGCGGGGGGAAATGGAGCTTCGCCAGCGACTCGCGAAGCGGCGGGAGGTGATACTTGGCGGTGATCCGCGCCGGGAGGTCCTCGTCGACCAGGCCGTGGCAGGTGGCGACCAGACGCTGGAATATCCCCCGCATCACCCGCTGCGAGAGCCCGGCGGTCAGGCGGTAGACCGGCACGATCCTGCCGAAGTGGGACGACTCGCCCGTCCCGGTGATCTCCTCAACCTCGGGGTGGACCATGGAGAGGCGTTCGCCGTTCCACTGCACCTCGCCCCGGAAGAGGAACTCGCGCCCCTCGGTGAAGAGCCTGGCCATGGCCGGCTCGCGGAAGTGGAACCAGACACCGGCCAGGGTCGTCCGGCCGTCCGAGATGACCGCCTCGAACAGCTTCATCCCCCGCCGCGGTGTCCTGACGATCCGCCGTGAGACCACCCTCCCGCGGGTCAACCCGGTTTCGCCGATCTGCAGGGCGCCGATGGCCTGGATCACGCGGCGGTCTTCGTACGATGCGCGGAAGGAAACGGAGGGCATCGCCGACGGTCTCCAGGCCCATGCCGGCCAGCAGTGCCGCACGGCGGGGGCCGACCCCGGGGATGAACTGGAGCGGCGTCGCGAGGGACGGCTCGGCGGGCCGGGCGGGAGCGGTCAATCCCCCGGTCCGGATGCCGCCCGGTTGAGTTCCCGCAGGAGGGCGGAGGGATCGAGCCCGTTGAGGACGGCGCAGCTGTCGATGCTCTCCTCCCGCGAACCCTTGCAGGCGAGGCAGTCCATGCCGTGCTTCCGGAACACGGCCGTCGTCCGCGGATGGCGGGCGACGACCTCGGCGATCTTCATCTCACCGGTGATGGACATGGCGGCACCCTCCTTGGGGTGAACAAATAAGTTGTCATTTGCCAAACAGCATGGTATCTTACCCATTCGATTTTCGATTACCAAGGAGGAAATGTCAATGTCGCGCATCTGTGATTTTTGCGGCAAGAAGGCGATGCTGGGCAACCAGATCAGCCATGCCCACAACGTGTCCCGCAAGAAGCAGGAGCCCAATCTCCGCGACGTGCGGGTGAACGTGAACGGCAACCACCGCCGGGTCCGGACCTGCACCCGCTGCCTGCGGGCAGGCAAGATCTACACCGCCGCCTAGGAAACCAACGCCCCCGGCCGCCAACCGACGTCTCGGGGGTGTCGTCTGTACGCTCCCTGTTGTCCTCTTCCTACGTCTGACAGACGGGCGGGGTTGCGCGCCCGATGGATGGGCCGGGTGACGCCTCCGGGGGACCCCCGTGAGAAGCGCAGCCGGTTTGCGAGCATCTCACGGGGGTGGGAGGTGGCAGGACCCGGCCCGGTGTAGCGACTAGAACCGCGCTACCTTCAGCCTGGCTTCCAGGCGGTCGCTTCGATTTCGATAGAGGCCCCCTTGGGGAGACGGGCCACCTGAACGGTGGTCCGGGCCGGGGGCTCGACCGGGAAACGGGCGGCCATGATCTCGTTGACGGCGCCGAAATCCGCCAAATCGGTCAGGAAGAGGGTCAGCCTGACCACGTCGGCCAGGCCCATTCCGGCCGCTCCCAGCACTGCCTCGATGTTCCTGAACGCCCGGTCGGCCTGGGCCGCCGTGCCGCCGCCGGCCAGTTCCCCGGTGGCCGGGTCGAGGCCGAGCTGCCCGGCCAGGAAGGCGAACGGCCCGGCGAGCACTCCCTGCGAGTAGGGTCCCAGCGCGGCCGGGGCCGTGTCGGTCGATACGATCCTCTTGCCCATGTTCCCTCCCGGCGGAACGGTCGGTACCACTTCAGTTCGCGGACCTCGATCCCGGCATCAGCCGCCACCAGCCGCCTGAAGGCGCCGAGGTCGCTCATCCCCTCCTTGCCGCGGTAGTGGTACGGGATGACCACCTTGGGCTTGAAGGCCAGCACGGCCGAGGCGGCCTGCTCGACGGTCATCGTGTAAGGGAGGTTCATGCACACGAAGGCGTAGTCGATGTCCTTCAGCCGACGCATTTCGGGGATGTCTTCGGTATCGCCCGAGATGTAGATTCGCGTGCCGGCGACGGTCACCAGATAGCCGTTGCCCCGCCCGGGAGGGTGGAAATCGGTCCGGCCGGGGGTCAGGTTGTAGGCCGGCACGGCAGTCACCTCGACTCCCCCCGCCCGCTTGGTTTCTCCGTAACCGAGGGTGTCGCCGTAGCCGAGTTTCCCGATCACCGCCGCCGGGCCGATGACCGTCATCCCCGGACGCTTGAGGCGGACCACCAGCGCGGTGGAGAGGTGGTCCTGGTGAATGTCGGTCAGCAGGATGACCGTCGGCGCCGGGAGCGCCCGCCACACGTCCGGCGCGCCGACGGGATCGACGTGGATGACTTCGTTGCCCGCCTTGATGACGAAACTGGCATGGTTGACCGGCGTGAAGGCGACCGGATCGCCGGCCAGGACGGGAAACGACACGGAGATCAACGCCAAGGCGGCGCACCAGGCGCACAGGACGGTTTTCATCGCGCTTCCTCCTTGTCGAAATGACCGGGCGATCATCCCACGGGGCTCACGGCGGACTTGGCCCGGAAGACGGTTTCCACCCCCTTGATGCGCCGCATGGCCACGATGATGCGGTTGAGCTGGTCGGTGTCCCGGATGATGATCTCGATCTCGCCCCTGGCCTTGCCGTCGACCGACTTCATCTGGACCGAGGAGATGTTGGCCTCGGCGTCGCCGATGCAGTCGGTCAGGTCCCCCAGGAGCCCCTGGCGGTCGGACGCCTCGACCACCATCCGGACCGGGAAGAGCGCCCGGTGGTCGGTGTCCCACTCGACCTCGACCCGGTGGCGCGACTCGTCGACGAGCTGCAGGACGTTGGCGCAATCTGCGGCGTGGACGGAGATGCCCCGCCCGCGGGTGATGAAGCCGACGATCCGGTCGCCCGGCACCGGGTTGCAACAGCGGGCGAAGTGGATCAGGACGTTGTCCAAACCGTCCACCTTGATGCCGCCGGTCTTCCCCTTGGCCAGTCCCAGGCCGCGGGCGATTTTCTGGAGGGCCCCCTCCGGCGGCGGCTCCCGGGGGATGGAGTCGGCCGGCAGGAGCTTGCGGGCGGCGGCCGAGGCGGTGATCTTGCCGTTGCCCATGGCCGCCAGGAGGTCGTCGGCTGCGCGGTAGCCCATGGCCGCCAGACCGGCCTCGGCCTCCCGGCTCTTGAGGACCTTGGCTGCCCCGGTGTTGTAGCGTCGCAACTCCTTGTCGAGCATGTCACGGCCCAGGGAGATGCTCTGCTCGCGTTGCTCCTGCTTGAGCCACAGGCGGATCTTGGCCCGGGCGCGGCTGGTGACGGCGAACTTGAGCCAGTCCTTGTTCGGGTGGTGCCCCCCCTGGGTCAGGATCTCAACCTTGTCGCCGTTGCGGAGTTGGTAGCGGATGGGGACGATCCGGCCGTTCACCTTGGCGCCGACGCAGGTGTTCCCGACATCGGTGTGGACGGCATAGGCGAAGTCGATCGGCGTTGCGCCGCGGGCGAAGGAGCGCACGTCCCCCTTGGGGGTGAAGACGTAGACCTCCTCGGGGTAGAGGTCCATCTTGAAGCTCTCCAGGAACTCGTGCGGGTCCTTCAGGTCCTTGAGCCAGTCGAGACTCTGCCGGAGCCACTTGACCCCGTCCTCCCCCCCGCCTCCCTTGAGTCCCTCCTTGTACTTCCAGTGGGCGGCGATCCCCTCCTCGGCGAAGCGGTGCATCTCCTCGGTCCGTATCTGGAACTCGATCCGCTCCCCGTCCGGGCCGACCACGGTGGTGTGGAGCGACTGGTACATGTTCTCCTTGGGCATGGCGATGTAGTCCTTGAACCTGCCCGGGACGGGGATCCAGAGAGCGTGGATGATCCCCAGCGCCCCGTAGCAGTCCTTGACCGAATCGGTCACCACCCGGAGGGCCAGCAGGTCGTGGACCTCGTCGAAGTCGAGGTGCTGCTTCTGCATCTTCATATAGATGCTGTAGTGGTGCTTGGCCCGGCCGACCACGGTGGCCTTGATGCCCGATTCGGCCAGCTTGGCGGCCACGACGCCGGCCGCATCCTTGACGTAACGCTCCCGTTCCCGGCGCCGGGCCTCGACCCGGGCGGCGATGTCGGCGAAGATCTCCGGGTGGAGGTGACGGAACGACAGGTCCTCCATCTCCGCCTTGACCGTCCCCATGCCCAGGCGGTTGGCCAGCGGGGCGTAGATGTCGAGCGACTCCTGGGCGATGCGCTTGCGCTGCGTCTCCGAGAGGTGCTCGAGGGTGCGCAGGTTGTGCAGGCGGTCGGCCAGCTTGATGATCAGCACCCGGATGTCGGAAGCCATGGCCAGGATCATCCGCCGGTAGTTGACCGCCTCCTTCTCCATCAGGGAACTGAAGGGGACCTGGGCTATCTTGGTGACCCCCATGACCAGGTTGCGGACGTCCTCGCCGAAGGTCCGGCCGAGCTCCTCCTCGGTGGTCGAGGTGTCCTCGATGCTGTCGTGGAGCAGCCCGGCGGCGATGGTGGCCGGATCCATGCGAAAGTCGGCCAGGATGGAGGCGACCGCGAGGGGGTGGTACAGGTAGGGTTCGCCCGACTTGCGGAGTTGGCCGCGGTGAACCATGGCCGAGAAGACGTAGGCGCTCTGGACGATGGAGACGTCCGCCTCCGGCAGGTAGGTCTTCAACTTGTCGAGGATATCGTGCAGGCGTTCCATGTTGCGGGGATGGGAATCAGCGCCTAGTCAATGATCTCCAGGATGTACCGCTTTCCCAGCTTGGTCCCGGCGGCGATCAGGATGGTCCGCATCGCTTCGGCGGTGCGTCCCTTCTTGCCGATGACCTTGCCGCGATCCTCCGCGGCTACCCGCAGTTCGATGGCGATGGTGTTTTCCGCCTGGACCTCGCGGACGGAGACTTCCTCGGGCTTGTCGACCAGGGACTTGGCGATGCGCTCGATGAGATCCTTCATGGACGTAGAACCTCCGATTTCGGTGGGGCTGGGACCGTCCCTCTTCAGCAGGCGCGACAGCAGATCTACCATCGTTGCTCTCCAGTCAGTCTCCTTCTCGGCCCGCCCCGTTCGAACCTCCTTTCCCGTGGTTCGCTGGCGATTCGCCTCGAAGGGGCGGACACGGGCACAACTCCGATTATAGGGGGAATGCCGCGGTCCGTCCACCGACGGCCCGACGGGAGGCTTGGACGGCGGGGGTCAGGGAGCGGGCGGACCTGCCGGGCGGAGGATGGCGAGCAACCCTTCCACGGACGCGGCCGGGACGAGAAACACCCCGTCGTGACCCGGGGCGATGGCCCGGTAGCGACCCTCCGGGTCGGTGCCGGGGAGGATGCGGGCGCTCACCGGCGCCGCGGCCGCCGACACCGTGACAGCCAGCAGGTCAGCGCCCTCGGTGTCAGGCAGTGCGGAGTCGGCCAGCCCGGAGGCGGTGAGGGCCATGATCCGCGCCGCCAGCGCCTCGGGCGACTGCCCCGCGGGGAGCGGCGGCTGGGCCGTCCAGGCATTGTCCTTCCGGGTGAGCCGGGTGGCGCCCCCGGACCAGGCGAGGTCGATGCGGGTGACGTCGGCCGGCTTGGCCGGGAAGAGAGTCAGGTCACGCCACGACGCGGCCGGCCGGTCGAGCAGGGCGCGGATGGCCCCGTCGGCCAGGACCACCTCATCGCCGTCGGCGCGGCGCACATAGGTGTCGAACAAGTCCGGCCCCGTGTCGCCGATCACCAGGCGGCCCACCGGACGGCCGCCGGCCGAAAGGGTCAGCGCCAGGCCGCCGGAATCGTCGACGCGGTATTCGCCCCGGCGTGACGGGTTGCGGGAGACGACCCGCCCGTCGGCCAGGCCGTCCAGCCATTCGGCGACCCTGGCGACCTGCTCGTAGCGCGCCAGCCATGGCCTGGCAGTTTCTCCCGACACCTCCCAGAGATCCTTCTTCCTGGTCAGGACGACCGGGCCGTCGCGCCGCCCGATCTCGATCCGGTCGATGCCCGGCGGGTCGCCGTCAAGCAGCGGGCGGACGGGCGCGGCATCGGGGCCGGCGGGCCGGCCCGGCCAGGGGCGTTTGCCGACGACCGCCAGGCCGGCCAGGAGAGCCAGCACGCCGAGGAGGACGAAGGTCTTCCTAGTCGAGGGAGACACGGCGCCTGCGGCGGAGCGACAGCCTGACCATGCCGATCAGCGACAGGAGGCCGGCGGCGGCGAAGATGTTGAGGAAGCGGATCAGCGCACGGGCCCGCTCGGTGAGTTCGGGCAGGGGCCGGTCGCTGCTGCCGCGGGTGCGGATGCCGATCAGGGCGCTCCCCTGGGCCATCCAGTCGACGGCGTTGAGGGGCACCAGGGCGTTGGCCGGAAACTGTTCCAGGTGCTCGTCACGCAGGAAGCGGGAAGTGCCGACGATCAGGGCCGTCCCGCTGGCCGTGCCGGCGGGGAAGGTTCCCTGCACCAGCAGGGCCAGCGGCTGCCGGGCCGCTTGGCCGACGGCCAGGTCGTGGATTTCCCGGGTGGGGGAGAAGTCGAACGGTTCGCCCGCCAGGTGCCCCTTGTCGGAGGTCTCCGCCAGGACGGTGTGGGTCAGCCCAGGCAACTTCCCGTTGCTCGTCAGCACCGGGCTGGTCCACGGAAGGACCAGCGATTCCAGCCGCTCGGTGACCGGGTGGCCGGCATTGAATCGCTCGGGGAGGACCGCCGGCCAGAAGGGGTAGGGGAGGCGGAAGCGCATGAAGCCGCTGGAGAAGGAGACCGGGGCGTTGCTGTCGGTGTCGGCCACCGCCTTTCGCGGGATTTCCACCCCCCAGGAGGCGAGCAGCGCGCCGAGGCCGTGCTCGACCGGGACGGCTCCCAGCGCCTCCTCCGCCAGGTCGAAGGTGTCGACCAGCAGCACGAGCTTCCCGCCCGAGGCCATGAACCGGGCGATCTCGTCGGCGTCGGCAGTGGCCAGGGAGCGGGGGGAGACGACCATCAGGACCGAGGTCTTGGGAGGGATCGGCTCGCCGGCGCCGAAGTGGTGGTCGACCACCGTGTACTGCCGTTCGAGCTCCCGGCGGATCAACTGGAGGCCGTCGCCGCGGCCGGTCAGCGCGGCCATCGGGTCGACCGACGCGGCCAGGGCCACCGTCAGCGGCTCCTTGCGGGTCAGTTTGAGGATGGCCGAGGAGATCTGGTACTCGAGGGTCTCGATCTCCTCGATGATCGGGATGGACTCCTTCCGCTTGCCGTAGATGATGGCCACGCCCATGTAGACCTGGGTGACCTGGAACTGGTCGCGCTCGAGGACGTTGAGCTGCACCCGGGGGATGCCCAGCAGGCGCATCCGCTGCTCGGTCGCCGGGTCGTCGCCGGGGGACTCGAACCTGACCTGGACCGACCGGCCCCCATAGGCCCGGTACTCGTCGAGCAGGTCCTCGACCCGGTTCCGGACGGTCGACAGGTAGGGGGGCAGGTTGGGGGAGAAGTGGGCCTCGATGGTGACGATGTCATCCAGGCCGGCGAGCATCTCCCTGGTGGCCGGCGCCAGGGTGTACTCCCGGTCGGCGGTCAGGTCGACCCGGGTGAAGTGGCGCGCCGCCAGCACGTTGACCGCCACCAGGATGGCCCCGACCAGGACCAGCTGGGCGGTCAGGTTGAGTCGCTCGCCGCGGCGGCGCATGCTAGAACTTCCTCTCCGCCAGGGTGCGGACGTTGGCGTACAGGAAGAAGGCCATGACCGAGACGTAGTAGACCACGTCGCGGCTGTCGATCACCCCGCGCAGGATGCTCCGGTAGTGGCTTCCCAGGCCGACGTACGACAGGACGGGGGCCAGCGCCGACGGGGCGGACATGATGACGAAGTCTTCGCCGACGATGAACAGGGCGAAGCAGGCCACCACCCCGGTGATGAAGGCGACGATCTGGTTCTCGGTCAGCCCCGAGCAGCAGAGGCCGATGGCCAGGTAGGCGCCGCCCATCAGCAGCGCCCCGAGGTAGCCCCCCAGGATCGCCCCGGCGTCGGGCCGGCCGAGAAGGGCCACGGTCAGCGGGATGGGGAAGGTCATTGCCAGGCTGAAGGCCAGGAAGGCCAGCCCGGCCAGGAACTTGCCGGCGACCGCCTGCCCGTCGCGCACCGGAAGGGTCATCAGCACCTCGATCGTCCCCAGCTTGCGCTCCTCGGACCAGAGGCGCATGGCCAGCCCCGGAACCAGGAAGAGGTAGACCCAGGGGAGGAGGTTGAAGAAGAGGCGCATCTCGGCCTGCCCGGCCAGGAAGAAACCCTTGAAGAAGAACCAGCCGGTGAAGACCAGGAAGACGGCCGACCAGATGTAGGCGATGGGAGAGTTGAAGTAGGTCCGCAACTCCCGGGCGAAGATAGCCTTGACGGTGGACATGGCGTTCAGACTCCGGCGGTCGTGGTCAGGGCGCGGAAGACGTCCTCGAGCGAGACCGCCTCGCGCCGCATCTCCAGGATGACCCAGTTCTTCCCGACGGCCAGGCGGAAGATCCCCTCGCGCGGGTCCTCCCCCGGCCGGGCGGTGATCCGGCAGGCGGTTTCGTCCCCGGCGGTCAGGCAGTCGGCGCCGTCCACCCCGGGAAGGGAGGCGAGGAGCTGCCCGGCGTCCGGCGAAGCCCCCCGCAACAGGAGATGGAGGACCTCCCCGCCCCTGGCCTGCAGGGAGAGTTCGGCGGCCGTGCCGCTGCCGACCAGCCTCCCCTGGTTGATGATCAGGATGCGCTCGCAGGTGGCCTCCACCTCGGGCAGGATGTGCGAGCTGAGGATGATTGTCTTCTCGCGGCCGACGGCCTTGATCAGTTCGCGGATCTCGATGATCTGGTTCGGGTCGAGCCCGGTGGTCGGCTCGTCGAGGACCAGCACCTCCGGGTCGTGGATCAGTGTCTGGGCCAGGCCGACCCGCTGGCGGTAGCCCTTGGAGAGGGCCCCCAGGGGACGCCCCAGCACGCCCGACAGGCCGCACACGTCGACCATCTCGCGCAGTCGGGCCGCCCGCCGGGCGGGGGCCAGGCCGCGCACCTGGGCGATGAAACCGAGGTACTCGGTGACCTCCATCTCGAGGTAGAGGGGGTTGTTCTCCGGCAGGTAGCCGATCCGCCGGCGCACTTCCAGCGGGTCGCGGACGATGTCGAAGCCGGCCACGGTGGCCTCCCCGCCGTCGGGCGCCAGGAAGCAGGTCAGCATCCGCATGGTGGTCGTCTTGCCGGCGGCGTTGGGGCCGAGGAAGCCGAGCACCTCGCCCCGGCCGACGGAGAAGGAAATGCCGTCGACGGCGGTGATCTGGCCGAATCTCTTCTTCAGGTTGCGGATTTCGATCATGTGTATGGTGTCGCACCCCGCTTGGCGGAAGCCGGGGCGGCGGACAGTATCGCCACCACCCCGGCTCCTGTCAAGACGGTGTCAGAGAGAGGGGCACGACAGCAGCATGTGACACCCCACCCCGGAAATGGTTCCACGATGCCAAGTGGATGGCGCCGGGTCCTGCCGCATCCCACCCCCACGTGGTGCTCGCGAAAGGACTGCGCGCCACGTGGGGGTCCCCCGTCGGCGCCACCCGCTCCACTGGCCACTATGGGACATGACTTCAGTCGTGTCCCCTGCTCCAGGCTAGCTTCAGTTTGCAGGTGACTTGGCGGAGGCTGTCGGCCAGGAGCTTTCGGGCGTAGGTGGTGTTGTGGATGCCGAGGCTCCGGTCGCGCAGGACCAACAGGTAGTTGTGCCGGGCCATCCGGTAGGCCTGCGCCTGCCGTCCCACTTCGGGGACAGCCTCCAGGGCGTCCGCCAGGCGAATCAGCAGTTGGCGCACCTCGCCCTGGACCCCTTTGCGTTCGAAGGTGGTCAGGTCGGGGTGGCACCGCCGGCAGGCCATGATGTCCGGCAGGAAGGCGTGCCCCTGGTAGGGACGGTCGCCGGAGCGGTCGGCCAGGCCGTGGCAGGAAAGGCAGCCGCGGGGGAGGGCGGCGTTCATCGGCCCGGCCGGGTAGCTCTCGCCGGGGAAATGCGCCCCGCCGACGCCGCTGATAGAGTTCGGCCTGCGGGGAGTGGGGCAGGCCGTCCGGCGACGGGGTGCGGTCGGAGTGGCACCACTGGCAGAGTTCGTCCTTGGCCGTCCGGAGCTGGTTGTTGTCGACCAGGTCGGGCCGGGTGCGGGTCATGGCGTCGTGGCAGGCCTGGCAGGTCACCCCCAACGAGGCCGCGGCGACCGTGGCTTCGCCCGGCGGAGAAAGGACGATCCCCTCGACCGAGTGGCACGCCAGGCAGGCCGGCGAGGCATCGGGCGACCGCTTGACGCTCTCCAGCGAGCGGGCGTGGCGGGAGACCTTCCACTCGTCGTACTCGGGGAAGCAGAGCTTGGCTCCGTAGCGTTCCCCGTGGCAGCGGCCGCACAGCGCGGCGTCGAGAGACCGGATGATGTAGGCGCGGCTCTTGCGCTCGACCATCAGGCTGCCGGCCCCGTGGCAGGCCTCGCAGCCGACGTCGGCCATCAGCGGGGCCCCCTCGTCGAAGCCGCCGTTGTCGCGGCCGGGATCGTAACCGGTGGTGTGGCAGGAGAGGCATCGGCGGTCGTTCAGGAAGGCCCCGCCCGAGAAGCCGGAGAGGGTGGAGAAAGCGGTGGCCATCTTGGTTTCGGCCCAGGAGTCGGACCAGTTCGGGTGGCAGGGGGCGCACGCGTCGGAGCCGATGTAGCGCCGGCCGTCGGCGGGATCGCGGAAGCGGTCCCAGGCGGTGCCCGGGCCCATGGTGGCCAGCACCCCCTTGGTGAGCGCCTCGGCGTGGGGGTGCGGCACGGCGGAGAGGCGCAGGCTCTCCTGGCGCCCCAACCGGCGTTCCAGCGGATCGGGACCGGCGGCCAGAACGGGAAGTGCCGCGATCACCAGCAGCGCCAAGACCGGGCCAAACGTCAACGTGACTCTCATTCCGCATCGTCGCCTCCCGGGGAATTATAGTCCCAATTGCCGGCGAAGAGGAAGGTGTGGTTTTGTCTGGCCATGCCGGGGCGGCGCGGATATAATCGATTCAGGGAGGGCTCATGCGTGTTCGGTCGATAGGGCGCCGTCTGCTGGTGGCGACGGTCGTCGTCCTGAGCGTCGTCATGCCCGGCATGGGATGGTCCGCCGGACAGGACCAGCCAGGGCTCTTCGCCCCGTCCCGCCTGGCCACGGTGACCGGGGGCGTGATCCACCCGACCTGGTTCGCCGCATCGGGTGTCTGCGCCGGCTGCCACACGGAGATCGTCCGGCAGTGGGCCGGATCGATGCACGCCCGGGCCCACCCCGACCCCGTCTACATGGCCCTCTCCCGCAAGGGGTCCGCCGAGACCGGCGGCCTGACCGACCGCTTCTGCGCCGGCTGCCACACCCCCGTGGCCGTGGCCGGGGCCGAGGTCCCGCCCGTCGGCAATCCACTCATGAGCCGTACCGGTGCCGAAGGGGTGGGGTGCGATTTCTGCCATGTCGTCGACCGGAGCTCCGGCACGGGCAACCTGCCGGCGGTGCTCGACCCCGGGCCGGTCAAGCGCGGGCCCCGGACCGATGCCGTCTCGCCGTTCCATCAGACCGCCCACCTGCCGCTGGCCACCCAGGCGGAGTTTTGCGGCATGTGCCACGACGTCAGCCATCCGCTCAACCAGTTGCCGATCGAGCAGACCTACACCGAATGGAAGAACGGGCCCTACAACACCGACGACCCGAAGACGCGCGTCCTCTGCCAGGACTGCCACATGCGCCAGCAGCCCGGAAAGCCGGCCACCGCGCTCAAGCCGGCGGGGAAGAGCCCCGGCAAGTCGGCCGCCATGGGACCTCGGCGCGACCATGTCTTCAGCCACTGGTTCGTCGGCGGGAACGCCGCCATGAGCGCCATCCTCGGGCCGACGGTCCAGGCGGACATGGCCCGGGAGCGCCTGGCCGCCGCGGCCACGCTGGAGATCCTGGCTCCCGAGGCGTCCGGCGGCAAACTTCGCTGGACGGTGCGGGTGCACAACACCGGCGCCGGGCACTACCTCCCGACCGGCCTGACCGAGCTGCGCCAGATGTGGATCGAGGCCGAGGTCGCCGACGCCTCCGGGGCCGTCGTGCACCGAACGGGTGCGCCCGGGCCCGACGGGGAACTCCCCGCGGGCACGCACCTGTTCACCACCATCCTGGGGGACGGGCAGGGGAAGCCCACGCACAAGGTGTGGGAGGCGGCCTCGGTGCTGAAGGACCGGCGCATCCCGCCCCAGGGCCACGACGATGCGTCCTTCGAGGTGCCGCTGGACGGGCGCTGGAAGAAGCCGCTGCGCCTGCGGGGCCGCCTGCGGTACCGCTCGTACTCGCCCGCGCTGCTCGCGGAACTGGTCGGCGAGGAGGTCGGCGGGCCGCCGATCGTCGACATGACCGGCGCGGAACTCGAATTCGATCCGCGGGGCACCGCGCCCGCCACACCAGGCAGGGAGGATCGACCATGAGACGGCATCTTCCAGGAGTACTTCCGGCTTTGCTGGTCACTGCGGGACTGGCGGCTCTGGCCGCCTGCATTCCGGGGTCGCCCGCGCCCCCGTCGGCCGGCCCGTCCCCGGCCGCCAGGAAGCCCGCGCCCTCCACGCCGCGCGATGTCTTCCTGGTCAAGTGCTCCAAGTGTCACGAAGCCGAGCGCGCTTACGCCGACATCGGCAGCAAGAACGCATGGCCCCGCCTGGTCGCCGGGATGGCCCTCAAGGATTCCGCCTGGCTGACCGGCGACGACGTCCGGCTGGTCATCGCCTACCGGGACGCCCACGCGGCCCACGTGGAGAACCTCTTCCGGGCAAAGTGCGGTTCCTGCCACCAGTCGCTGGCGGAGATGCGGAAGGCGGAGAAGTCTTCCGCCCAGTGGAAGACCATGGTCAATTTCATGGGCCAGCGTTCCCCCGGGGGATTGACCCGGGAGGAGGCCGAGGCCCTGACATGGGGATTGGTGGGCTGGTGACCCCGGGTCTCGCTCCCTTTCCCTGCGCCGCTCGGCCGCCGTCATCTGCCTCATGGCCGTGGCCGCGGCGGTGACGGGGTGCCGGGGGGAGAAGCAAGACGCCGGCCGGGAGGCCGGGGATCAGTTGATCACCGTCGCCGGCGCCGGCGCCACACTCACCCTGCTGCAACAACTGGCCCCGGCCTTCAACGCCGGACATCCCGGGTTCAAAATCGCCTTCTTCCCCGAGAGCCACACCGCCGGGGGGATCGACAGCGTCCTGGGGCGGGGGGCCGACATCGGCGCGGTTGCCCGGGAGCTCCACCCGAATGAAACGGGCACCGAGTTGATGACCCGCTACTTTGCCACCGACCCGGTCGCCTTCGTCATCCATCCCTCGACGGGGATCGCCGGCCTGACGAGCCAGCAGATCAGGTCGGCCTTCTCGGGCGAGGTCACCGACTGGCGGCTCTTCGGGGGGAACGGGACGGTGGTGGTCATCGACCGGCCGATGACCGCGGCCTCGTGGGAAGTGCTGTCGAACAGCGTGTTCGCCCCGCCCTTCAAGCCGGTTGGGACGCGGGTGATCATCGACCGGTCGAGCGACACCATCAAGGCGGTGTCCGAGACGGCCGGGGCGATCAGTTACTGTTCCTTCGGGGTCGCGCTGACGGTGAAGGCGGCGGTGGACATCCTGGCCGTGGACGGCGTCCGGCCGTCGGCCGAGACGGTCCGGGACGGGAGCTACCCCTTCAAGCGGGCGCTGGGCATCGTCTACCGGCGTCGACGCGCCCCGGCACGTCAAGGCGCTGGCCGACTTCCTCGGCACCGAGGAAGCCGCGAAACTCATCCAGAAGAGCGGTTTCATCCCCTAGCGCATGCGTTGGCCCACTCCGGTCCGGACGACCGTATTCCGGAAGATCATCCTCCCCTTCATGCTGGTGATCTTCCTGGGGATGATCTCCACGCTTCCCTACGCCATCAAGATCATCAACGACCTCTACCTGGAGAAGTCTGACCGCGAGCTGACCTCGCTGGCCGAGGTGACCAACAACTACCTGAACATCAAGCTCGACGAACTCCTGGCCTACACCCAGATCACCATCAGGAACCCGGTCGTGAAGCGTTCCATCAGCTTCCCCGACGCGGCCAACCTGATGCCCGAGATCCTCCCGCTGAAGACGCACCTCGGCATCTCCTTCGTGGTCGCCTACGACAGGGAGGGGAACAGGATCATGTCGCTGGGGCCGAATGAGGTCATCTCCCAACTCGACGGTCTCGACACCATCCAACGGGCCAGGATCGGCATCAACATGAAGGCCATCGACACCATCCCCTCGGCCATGATCCTGATTGCCGCCGTCCCCCACGAGACCAACTTCGGCATCGACGGGGTCCTGGCGGCGGGCTTCGTCGTCAACAACGTCCTGATGCGGGAAGTCGGCGGCGCGGCCATTCACGACGTGGCCATCCTGTCGCTGGACGGCTCGCAGGTGGTCACCAATGCCGATTTCCTGCGGGAGGCGCTGTCGAGAACCCCCTGCCCCCGTCGGGGAAGCCGGTCCTGTCGCTGCTCGAGACCCGCGAGGGGCCCTACCGGCTGTTGATCGACGAGCTGAACATCCTCAACATCCCCCGGGTCAGGCTGGCCCTGGCGGCCAGCCTCAAGCCGACCATCGCGCATGCGCAACCGGCTGCTGGCCACGGTCATCGGCATGGCCTTCCTGGGGACGGGGCTGGTCGTCCTGCTGGGAATCAGGACGGCCAGGTCGATCACCATACCGCTGGAGCGGCTGGCTGCAGCTCACCAACGAGGTGGCCGGCGGAAACCTCGACGTGCAGATCAAGGACCGGCCGAGCGACGAGATCGGCGACCTGGCCCAGTCATTCAACGGCATGATCGCGTCGCTCAAGGCGAGCATGGACGAGATCCGCGACTCGCGGCTCAAGATCGCCCGGTATGCCCGGGACCTCGAACGGCACAGCCTCCAGCTCCAGCGCGACAAGAAGGAGACCGAGACCATCCTCAGGAGCATGCGCGACGGGCTGATCATGATCGGGCTCGGCGGGGAGGTGCTGGCCATCAACCCCGAGGCGGCCTTCCTACTCGGGCCGGGACCAGCAGTCGAGCATCGGCCAGGGGATCTTCACCGTAATCGAGTCCCTCCTCGAGAGGATCGAGGACCCGGCGGCGTTGCTCCGCGTGTTCGGCGCCGCGGACGCGGAAACCGGCCGGGAACTGTCGCTGCAGATAAACATCCTCAAGCCCTTCCGGGCCATCTACCAGGTGAAGACCTACCCCGTGCTGGACGACCGGCGGGCTCCCCAGGGGAGAATCCTGGTGTTCACCAACATCACCCGTGAGAAGGAAACCGAGGACCTGAAGAACAACTTCCTGGCCACCGTTTCGCACGAGCTCCGGACGCCGCTGACATCGATCAAGGGCTCCCTCAACCTTCTGCTGGACGGCAACCTGGGCATCCTCTCCGGCGACCAGCGGGAGTTCATCAGGATCGCCTCGCAGAACGCCGACCGACTCAACAGCCTGGTCAACAACCTGCTCGACCTGTCGCGCATCGAGGCCGGGGCGTTCCGCATCCGCAAGGCCGCCACCGACCTGGTGGTGCTGATCCACAAGGTCCTCTCGGACATCAAGACCCTGGCCCTCTCGCGGCAGATCAGCATCGACTTCGACACCCGTCTGGCGGTGGCCCCCATCACCGCCGATCCGGACCGCCTGGTCCAACTGGTCAGCAACCTGCTGGACAACGCCATCAAGTTCAGCCCGGACAAGGAGTCGATCGCCCTCACGCTCCAGGAGGTCCGCCTCGACGGTCGGGCTGGGGATATGCCCGCGGCCGACCTGCCCCAGGGGATCTACTTCGCCGTCAGCGTCTCCGACCGCGGAATGGGCATCCCCGAGGACCAACTTGACCACATCTTCGAGAAGTTTCACCAGGTCGACATGACCTCCACCAGGCCGGCCGGCGGGAGCGGGCTCGGACTGGCCATCGCCCGGACCATCATCCGGGAGCACGGCGGGGCCATCTGGGCCGTCAACCGGTCCGGGGGGGGGAGCACCTTCACCTTCGTCATACCCCGGTCGACGCCGGTGGCGAGCCGGACCACGGAACGGGAGACCCCTCTGGCTTGACAGCCGACGGCGTTCTCACCTAGAATCCGCAGCCAATGACCCGCAAGATCCTCCTGGTCGTGCCACTCGCCGGCCTACTGACGATGTGTCGGATGTCGCCCCCCGGTGCCATTCCCCCTTCCCGCACCTCGGTCAGTTGCGTCAGCGGCAAGTGCCACCCGGAAGTGGCCACCAAGCGGTACATCCACGGACCGATCGGCTCTGGGAGCTGCGAGGTGTGCCACCCGGTCAGCCAGTGGACGTCCGGGCAGCACCCGACCATCCTGACCGAGCGGCATGGCGATCGCTGCATCTTCTGCCACGAGGAAGCCAAGGGATTCACGGACGATGAAGCACAAGCACACCCTGGTTGCGCGCGGCGAGTGCATCGCCTGCCACGACCCCCACCAGAGCGACAATGGCTTCCTGCTCAAGGGACCGGCGGACAAGCCGCTGGACCGTTTGTCGGAATTGTGCACCGAGTGCCACGACACGTCGACGCGGCGGGCGGCCGCCTTCCACGCGGCAGTCGGCCTGCTCGACTGCGGCACCTGCCACGAACCCCACGGGTCGCCGTACCCGGCGCAATTGACCCGCTACGTCAAGTCCGTCTACCTGCGCGATCACCTGTCGCTGGGACGGGACGAACTGTCGGAGGGCAACTACCGGGAAGCCCTGGAGAACCTGTCCCTCGTCCTGACCATCGACCCTCACGAGACCAGCGCCCTGGTGGCCGCCGTCGAGGCGCACCTGGCCTTGAACGAGCCGGCCGTGGCCCTGCCCCTGGCCGACCGCATCCTGGAGGCCAATCCCCTGAGTGCCGAAGCATTCTTCCTGAAGGGGCGCATTGCCATCGCGTCCGGCCAGCCCTACCAGGCCATGTCGCTCTTCCAGCGTTCGCTGACCCTGAAACCGGATGACGTTGAAACGCTGACGGCTCTCGGGGCGTTGCAGAGCAAGCTGGGCATGCACACGGAAGCCCTGGTGATGCTCAATCGCGCGGCTGAGAAGCGGCCCGAGTCATCCACCATCCATGGTCACCTGGCGGAGGTGCTCGAGGTTCTCGGGAGGAAGGACGACGCCGCCCGGGAACGGAACCTCGAACGCCGCTACCAGGTGCCCCCGAAACCCTGACGCCGTTCCGTTCGGCATCACCCTCCCCACCGGTTGTCCCCGCCCAGGGACATCGTGAATCCCCGCGGTGCAGCGCCCGAATAGGTTGTATGGCCGCTCCCACGGCCGCTCGCCGATGATCCGGTAGTCCCTGGCACGAAGCCTGCTTTCTCCCGACGGTGAAAGGAGGGCGCATGCCATGGAATTCGGATTCGAGGGGCTCGAGGTATACCAGAAGTCGCTGCACCTGTACCGCACCCTGGGAGAGGAGCGGTCGCCGGACAATCGGTGTGACTCGATCAGGAATCTCCTGCGGGGCGTGCTGGAACTGAGCCAGGGGATCGTCATGGGCGCCACCTGCTGGAACCGGGAGATGAAGGTCCGTTTCTGGCTCAACTCCCTCGACCGCTGCCGGAGCCTGGTTCCCCTCCTCGAGGGAGCGGTCTTCGACGGCGCGATGGAGAAGACCGAACGGGAACGGGCCAGGGGTGACATCGAGACGCTCTGCCGGATGCTGGCGTCGCTGGTCAGGAAGACCAGGGAGAACGGCCAGGCGAAGGGCGACGAAGGGGCGCCGCAGGGGGATGCCCGACCGGCGTCCAGCGCCGCTTGAGACGCCCCGGGTGTTTCGATCCGGCAGGTCGCTTGACAGGGCATCCGGGTCGTGCCATAAGATGAGCCGGGGCGTGCCGGGTGGCCCGGCGCGTACGCCGCCGGTCGCCATCCCCGGGGAGGTCCATGGTCAAGCGGACGGGTCAAGTGAGGTATGTCGTCGGCTCCCGTCGCTACGCGACCGGCCTGCGATTCGATCCCTATGATCCGCGGGACCTTCTCTTCGTAGCTCCGCCGCGCATTCTGCCCACCCGCGTCGATCACCGGGAGGAGTGCACGCCGGTCCGCGACCAGGGTTCCGAGGGAACCTGCGTCGGCCACGCCCTGGTCGGTGCGGCCGAACTCCTCTACTGGCGGAAGCTCGGCCGCCCTCCCGACTTCTCCGAGCGGTGGGCGTACGAGAAGGCCAAGGTCCATGATGAATGGCCGGGGATGGACTACGAGGGTTCGAGTATCCGCGGCGCGGTCAAGGGATGGGAAAAGGAGGGGCTGTGCCCCGAGAAGGCCTGGCCGTACGTGGCGGGTCGTCCGGGCCGGCCCGGCCGCACGGCCGCCGCCCAGGCCAAGAACTACCTCTTGGCGGCCTATGAGCGTTGCCTGGGCCTGGAGAACATGAAGCACGCCATCCACCACCGCGGTCCGGTGATCGCCGGCGCCTCGATCCACGAGGGGTGGACATCGCGGATTCCCGATGGCTTGATTCCCTTCGCCCCGTCCCACAAGCCCATCGGCGGGCATGCCTTCGTGCTGGTGGGATACGACGATGCCCGCGGGGTCTTCTGGGTGAGGAATTCCTGGGGGACGGCGTGGGGCGAGAACGGGTTTGCGGGGATGGCCTACCAGGACGCGCTGTGCAACGTGCGCGACGCCTGGTCGGTGTCGATCGGCGACTGACGGCAGGGCGGGATCGGGACAAGCGGAGCGAGAAGACCATGGACGCGGCAACGATCAAGAAGGAACTCAGGAGGTGCCAGGAGGCCGTCCGCTCGGGTGAGACCCTCCTCGAGGAGCGGTTGTGCCAGGAAACCATCTCGCGGGCCTACTATGCCGTCCTGCAGGGGGCCATGCTCATCCTGTCGGAGCCCGGGACGCTGATACGCGACCCCGTCGAGGTGGAGCGGCGGTTCACCGCGGACCTGGTCAGGGAACGTAACCTCCCGGCCGAACTGCATGAACTCTTTGCCGCGGTCAGGTTCGCCCGCAAGGCCGACCCGCACAACTTCCTCTTCCAGTTCTCCCCCGAGGAGGCGGGCAAGACCCTCGAGCAGGCCAGACGATTCGTGAACATCGTCGTGGAGCACTTCGAGACCGCCGCTTCCTGAGAAGAGGCCGCCCCGGCCGCCTTGACGGCGTGCTATCTTGCCAGGGCGGAACGGACGGCCTTGCCCAGGTCGATGCTGCGGTAGGGCTTGTTGATGATGCCCACCACGCCGTTCTGGCCGAGCAATCCCTTGGAGCCGCTTCCGAAATCGAAGCCGGTGGAGAGGAGGATCTTCACCTTCGGGTCGATCGCGTAGATGGCTGCCGCCGCTTCCGGGCCGCTCATCTTGGGCATGATGACGTCCATGATGACCAGGGAGATCCGGTCGCGGCTCCCACGGTAGGTGTCCACGGCGGCCTCGCCGTTCTCGGCGATGAGCACCTCGTATCCGAGTCCGGTGAGTATGTCGCGGGCCATGGTGCGGATGACCTTCTCGTCGTCCACCAGCAGGATCAATCCCCCGTCGCTGCCATCGGTGACCGACTTGGACGCCGGGATCGGCTGCGCGTCCTGCGGGACTTCCTCGCTCACCGGCAGCAGGATGGTGAAGCGGGTGCCATGGCCGGGACGGCTGTCGATGGTGATCCGGCCGTGGTGGGCCTTGACCGTGCCGTACACCGCGGCCAGCCCGAGGCCGGTCCCCTCGCCGGCCGGCTTGGTGGAGAAGAACGGCTCGAAGAGGTGCGGTCTGACGGTGTCGGAAATGCCGATGCCGGTATCGGACACGGAGATCGAAACGTAGGCGCCCGTTTCCAGCGGCATCTCCCCCGCTGCGGCGGATTGGTCGACGGTGACGTTGCTGGTCGAGAATTCCAGTGTGCCGCCGTGTTGCATGGCGTCCCGGGCGTTAACCCCAAGGTTGAGGATGGCGCTCTGGAGCTGGGACGGGTCGCCGGTGACCTTGGTCCGTGAGGCCTCGAGGCGGCGGCTGATGGTGATCCGGCGGTCGATGGTCCGCTCGAGGATGCCGATCACATCGCCGATCGCCTGGTGCATGTCCACCGGGACATCGCGCATGCTCCCCTTCCGCGAGAAGGTCAGCAGGTTCTGAGTCAGGCCGGCGGCGCGCTGGGCCGCCTCGAGGATGGCCGTGGCGAAGGAACGGAGCCTTTGATCGTCCCCGGGCAGGTTCATCAACAGCAAGTCGGTGTAGCCGATGATGCCCCCCAGCAGGTTGTTGAAGTCGTGGGCCACGCCCCCGGCCAGCCGGCCGATGGTCTCCATCTTGGTCGCCTGGCGGAGCTGGTCCTCGACCTGGAGATGCTCGGAGATATCGCGGAAGACCAGCACCATGCCCCTGATGAATCCCTCGTGGTCGCGGATCGGCGCCGCGCTGTCGGAGATGTGCCTGGTGGCGCCGTCGCTGGCCAGCAGGATGGAGTCGTCGGGGAAGGAGATGTTCTCCCCGCTCGTGACCACCCGGTCGAAGGGGAATTCGACCGGCTGCCTGGTGGACGCGTTGACCACCCGGAATATCTCCCGCAGCGGCTTGCCGACCGCCTGGCTCTCGCCGACGGCGCACAGCCGGCAGGCGACCGGGTTCATCCTGGTTACCAGGCCGTTCCGGTCGGTGGCGATGACCCCGTCGCCGATCGAGTCGAGGGTGATCGAAAGATCCTCCCGGCTCTCCCGCAATTGGGCCGCCGCCCGCCGCCGGAAGCGCACCTCGGCCGCCAAGCCGAAGATGATGCCCAGCAGGCCAAGGAATACCGCCAGCGAGATGAGGATGATCCCCCGGTATGACGAGAAGAGGGACAACCGATCTGGTAGCTGTCGATAACCCCGCACTGGTGGACCAGCTCGTGAATGAGTCCGCCGTCTATGCCCATCGCATAGGCGGGACCTTCGGCGACGTCCCAGTAGATGCGCCAGTTGCACCATCCGCCCTTGTCCGCGTAGGCCTTCTGCTCGGCGCCCTAAGTCCTCCGGGAAAATGTAGTTGAAGCGTACGCCGGACTGAACGCCCTTAGGAGTGGATGGGTACTTCGCCTCGCGGAAATACTGCCGCCACTTGTCTATATGCGCCTGGCACCAGTCCTCGAACGAGTAGCGATCCCACGAGGTTCGGCGTATCGTTGAACGCGGGGTACTCGCCCTTGTTGCCCGCCGTGATCGTCAGCACGATACCCGAAGGTTGGGTCTTCACGCTTGTTGTTGACTTCGCAGATCTCGTCGATCTTGTTGCCGGGGTCGGCCTCGAACGAGACGAAATGCCTGCCTGCATCGTAGGGCCACTTGATAGCGATCTTCGTCTTTTCGCCCGGGTTCAGCGCCGGGATTTCGCCCTTCTTCACCACCTTTCGTCGATCTTGAAGAGGTAGTCGCTCTTTCCGACCTTGACGCCGCCCTTGTTGGCGACGTAGGCTGTAAAGGTCATCCCCTCTCCCTTGACGGGGCGAGACTTGACGTTGGCCTCGTATTCGTCGCGCGTGAAGTAGTAGACGGGGGGATCCTCCCGCGCTGCCTGTTCCAGGCTTGACCAGGACCGGCAGGTTGCCCGGGTAGCTGAACCCGTAGTTTGGATAGACGGGCCACTGCTCGATGAAGAGGACGTCGAGGTCCGGCTTCTTCGGCACTTCGGCCTGCAGTGGCACGGACATCAGTGTCACGAGAAGAATCAGTGCGGCGATGCAGTATCTGTTCATGTAGGGTTAGTTTTCCTTTCGTATACGACTAGCAACACGAAGATAGTTTGCTTCGGTGCCAATGGCTCATACATCCATCTGCTCTACTTTTACGCGTTTCCCTGCGGACTGTCAATGACGGGACGATGTATGATGTAAGATGTAGGACAGCCGCGCGCAGCGGCGCACCTCCCTATCCTACATCTTACATCCCGATTACAGGGATTCTATTGCTGCTTTCTTGGATATGACTGCGCGCACGGTGTCCGGCGGGAACTTGGGCTTGCGGTCGTAGGTGTAGACCCGTTGACCTCCTGCTCGACGTCGGTGAGCTGCGTGTAGCAGAGCCCGGCGATGTGCGGGTTGTCGCAGCAGCGCCTCCGCAAGGCCGATGAATCGCTCGATGAACTCCTGCTCGCTCGCCGGACGCCTGCCGTAGCCCCATGCCTGCGCGTCGGCCTCTGCGGGATTCCACCAGGTGCCGCCGTACTCGCTGACGACCATCGGCTGGCCCTTGTACGGCGGCTCGTGGTCGCGCATCATTGCGAGCGAGCGTCTCGGTCTTGGGTCCGTCTGCGAACCGGTCATACCGCGCGGCGAACGTCTCCGGGTTCTGGTCGTAGTCGTGCAGGTCCCAGATGTCGGTCTTCACGTGCGTGTAGCCGCTGGCGTCGCAGATCGGCCTGGACGGGTCGAGCTTCTTGTGAGATTGTAGATCTCCGTAGGAACTGTAGGTTCGTAGCGGCCGCCGTTTGAGTGCGCCTCGTTCAGCGGCGTCCAGGCGACGATCGCGGGATGGCTTCGGTCGCGCAGGACGGCTTCGGTCCACTCGCGCAGGAAGTTCTCCCTGGCCTGCAGCGTGGTGCCGGACGTCGCAGCCCCAGTCCGGGAACTCGCCCCAGAGCAGGTAGCCGAGCTTGTCGGCCCAGTAGAGCGTGCGCGGCTCGAAGACCTTCTGGTGCAGCCTGGCGCCGTTGAACCCGCAGGCGATGCTGCGCTCGATGTCGGCCCTCAGTTCCTCATCGGACGGCGCGGTGTAGATGCCGTCCGGCCAGAAGCCCTGGTCGAGGATCAGCCGCTGGAAGACCGACTTGCCGTTGATAGCATCCGGTCGCCCTCGATGCGCACGTCTCGCAGGCCGAAGTAGGACGCGACCTCGTCGACGCGCCTTGCCGCCCTCGACGAGCTGAGCTGCAGATCGTACAGGAACGGCTTCGAGCTGCCCAGAGCACCGGGTCCGGGATTTCGAGCACGAGCGTGTTCTGAGCGGACGCCGCTTGAGCGCAGCTTGGCGTCAGCCACGATCTTGCCGTCCAGCTAGCGCCGCGACCTCGATCCCAGCCCGGCCATGCGGCTTCTCGACGCCGACTCCAACCGACGCGCGTCCGTTCGGCGCATCCGGCCAGACGGTGAGATTCGCGATGTGCGATATCGGGCACGGCCTCCAGCCACACGGTCTGCCAGATGCCGGTCGTGCGGGTGTACATGCAGCCGTAGGAGCTGAAGCTGGCGACTGCTTGCCCATACGGCTGGAAGTGCGTGCGCTCGTCGTCCTCGGCGTAGACGACCATCTCGTTTTCGCCGGCCATATCTACGGCAGTCGGTGATGTCGGCGTGGAACGGCGTGTAGCCGCCTCTGTGGCGCGCGACTTCCTTGCCGTTGACCCACACGCGCGCGTCGTAGTCCACCGCGCCGAAGTGCAGCAGCAGCCTCTGGCCTCGAGGCTTGTTCCACGTGAAACTTTCGCCGATACCAGCACGCCTTCAAGGAAATCGTCTGCGCGACGCCGCGAGAGCTTGCTCTCGGGGCAGAACGGCACTTGATCCCCAGCGGGAACTCGACGCCGGTCTGCCAGCCCTTCTCAAGCCGGACTTCGGCCGTATCGATGGCGAACTGCCACTTCCCGTTCAGGTTCTGCCAGGCTCTCCGCTCGAAGTCCGGCCCTGGGATGTTCCACCGCGCGGGATATCAGCCATTCCTGTGGCGCTCTCCGAATCCACGCCGTGTTCTCTCATTCGTTCCAGCAGCTTCCAGCAATCATCTGCATCCGCCGATATGATAAGGGCCCTTCCAGAAGTTGCCTTTGAGCCTGTGGGAGACTGTGCCGTCGCGGTGCAGGTAGCCGAACCACTCGCCGTACTCGGGGTCGGGGAAGTGGCTGAAGGTGTAGTCGTGGATCTTCTCGTATGCCAGTCCGCCCACTTCTCGTCGCCGGTCAGGTGGTGGGCCAGCAGCGTCGCGTAGAGCGCCTCGGTGTGCGGCCACCAGAGCTTCATGTCCCACTCATACTGCACGCACGGCTTGCCCTCACGTCGGTGAAGTAGAGATGCCCGCCGTACTCCTTGTCCCAGCCGCTCTCCAGCGACCATTCCAGTATCGGCAGCGCCTTCGCGCATCAGCTCGCCGTCGTTTCGCTATCGGCCCTCCTCCATGATGAACCACGCGGTCTCGATGGCGTGGCCGGGATTGCACGCACCGGCCCGTCGGGGGTGTCGATGAACTCGCCGTTCGGCCCGACGTTCTCAAGCAGCGCCCTCATCTCGGGCTTGCAGAAGTGGTTGAAGACCTCGTGGAGCGACCGGTCGATCGATCTCCTCGATAGATCGGGCGGTCGTCCACCTGGCGCATGATCTGGCGTCGTCGCCAGCAGGATCATCGGCATCGCGTGGGACTTGGACGGCCGCGTTCCCGGGACTTCCTTGGGCTCCAGCAGGCCGGGGGTCGTGTGGTAGCGGATCAAGCAGGTCGTAGATCTCGGCCGCCCTCTGCCTGGCCCAGTCCTCGCCGGTCGCCCTGGCATACTCCGCCAGCGCCATGACCGCGAATGTCTCCGAGAACAGATACCGGCGCTTGCGCAGCGGCGTTGCCGTCGCGGGTGACGAGGAAGAACATCCGTGCCGTCGGTATCGAAGCAGTGCTTGAGCAGGAAGTCCAGCCCGTGCTTGGCCAGCTCCAGCCACTCCGGCCGCTTCTCGACCTCGTTGTACAGCTTCGAGAACAGCCAGACGATCCGGCCCTGCAGCCAGACGGGCTTGTCCGTGCAGTAGACCGAGCCGTCCCGGTCCAGATACGTCAGGAACCCGCCGTGCTCACGGTCAACGGCTAGTGCTTCGTCCAGAACGGCACGATGTCTGAACAGGCCGTCCCGGTAGGTCATTATCAGTTGATCAAGTCGCTTTTCATCCATCTTCAAGTCTCTTGCTCAGCCCGCAGGAATGGTTCCAGGTGCCAGGTGTCAGGTGTCGGTTTCTACTGGCACCGGGCACCCGGAACCTGACACCTGTCCTTTCGCGCTTTCCCGGATTTCGCGTTTTCGTGATTCAATGAGACCCACGCTCAATTACCTCGAACGGGTCGAGATCGAGAGCGTACAATCGACAGGGCCATCGAAATTGGTGCATTGGTCAGCCGGTCCCTCCATCATGTACGGTCCCCAACTGGTGTCGTGGTTCGCCCCGAACCAGTCCCACTGAAGGCCGAAGTCCAACGCCCGCATCCATCCACCATCGATCAGCGGATCGTCGCTCTTCACCTGAATCGCCATAAGGAAGTCGGCCGA
>CAWCAY010000008.1:0-10864 GCA_963793725.1 uncultured bacterium | reverse complement strand
AGAGCCTTCCTGCCCGGGACCGACGACCACCAATGGGTGAATTCCCGTTTGCCCATACCCTTCCAACTGTTCCTGTGCACCTTCGGCATCCTGACACTCGAATTGGCGGTCATCCGTTGGTCCAGTTCGCAGATTCGCATGCTGGCCTACTTCAACAACCTGGTGCTCATCGCCTCATTCCTGGACTGGGTCTTGGGATGGCCATTGGACGTGCAGGCCCGGGCTCGTTCACTACGTATTGCCTTCGTTGATGCTACTGGGTCTCATCTTCCTTGGATCGGCCAGGCTCGGCATCCTGCACCTGACCTTCCCCGACCTCTCCATTTCCCTGTGGGGATTGTCCCGCGAATCGACACTCGGCCAATTCGCATGGACAATCGCCGTCATGACCAGCCTGTTCTGGCTGATCGCTATGGTCTTCCTCTGTGCGGGGGCCGGGGTGGGCCACCTCTTCGGCCGCCTGCGCACACTGAAGGCCTATTCATGGGATCTCGGCGGTTCCCTGGCGGGGGTGGTGGCCTTCGCAGCGATAACCTTCCTCAACGCCGGGCCACACGTCTGGTTCCTGATGGGGTGCCTTCCATTCGTCGTGCTCACACGAAAGCCCGTCGCCCTTCTGTGCGCGGCCGCCACGGTGTTGTCCGCCTGGCTTTCGATAGGAGGCGCAATCTATTCACCATACAACCGTATCGACGTGGAGAGGGACGACGAATGGCAGGGGAAAGGTTATTACCTGTCGGTCAACCGTGATTTCCACCAGTTCATCCATGACTTCTCCCCGGCTGCTTTCGCCGATGGCGTGCGGACGCAAAGAGAACTCAATCTCCTGCGATGGGGGCGGCGGGTGTACGACCTGCCATTCATGATCAGCAGGGAACGGCGGAAGGCCCTGATAGTCGGCGGCGGCACCGGCAACGACGTCCAGGCTGCCCTGCGGAATGGTTTCGAGGAGGTCGTGTCGGTCGACATCGACGAACAGATCATGAAGTTGGGCAGGATACTCCATGCCGAGAAACCGTACAGCGACCCGCGAGTCACCGTCGTGACGGATGATGCCCGGGCTTTCTTTGAGCAGTATGATGGCCCACCCTTCGATGTCGTCTGCTTCAGCTTTCTTGATTCCCACGCCATGTTCTCGGCCCTGTCCACGCTGCGGTTGGAGGATTTTCTCTATACCAGGGAAGGCATTCATTCAGCCTGGCGTCATGTGGCTCCGGATGGAATCCTGGTCATCACCTTCAGCGTCTTCGCCGGTGACTGGATCTCCGATCGTCTCTACTGGACGATCGACGAAGCCACGGGAATAGAGCCGCTGGTTGTCTCCCAGGGAATGCATCATGGCAACACGTATATCGTGCCAAGGCAATCGGGATCGATGAGAAGAGATGCCCTGGCCGACTTCAGCCGGTCGAGGTGAAGACCTCCCACAAGAAGGTGCGGATCAGCACCGACGACTGGCCTTTCCTGTATGTCCGCCCCGGCCGTTTCCCGTGGGGGATGTGGCGCTGCTGGCCGTCATCCTGCTGACGGGTTCCATGGCCATTGGGAAAGCGTTTGGAGGCGGTCTTGCGGGGGAGGGATTCGACTATCCGCTCTTCATCATGGGGATTGCGTTTCTCCTGGTTGAGACGCGCGGGATCACCAATATGTCCCTTCTGTTCGGATCGACCTGGATAGTCAATGCCAGTGTTTTCGCGGGAATCCTCGTTGTGGCCCTGATCGCCAATGCCGCAGTCGACCGCTACAAGCCCCGCGATCCCCTCGTCTGGTTCGCGCCGCTCCTTGTTTCGGTCGTGTTCCTCTTCTTCTTCAACATGGGGATGCTCAGCCGGTTCGGTCTGCTGACCAGGGGGGTGGTCGGAGGATTGGTCAACGCCCTTCCGGTAGGTTTCGCCGGCATCATCGTCAGCATCCAGCTTTCACGGAGTCGTAACGCTGCCGCATCCCTCGGATCGAACCTGCTGGGAGCCCTGGTCGGCGGATGCCTCGAGTATCTCTCGATGCTGGTGGGCTTGAGGGCCCTGCTGGCGATGATCTTCATGCTCTATGGAACAGCCTGCCACCTGATGCGGGGCCGCGGGACGGGACTCGTCCGGGACCCCGACGACCACTGAACCTTCGGGATGCCCGGTGTCTTTGTTTCCGGTCACTCGCCAGCGGAGAGCTGGCGCAGTCTGGTGATGTCCCGCGCGGGAGGGGTCCCGAAGAGGCGGTTGTACTCGCGGCTGAACTGCGAGGGGCTCTCATAACCCACCTGGAATGCCACGTTCGCCGCGTTCAGGTGTTCCGTCAACATGAGGCGCCTGGCCTCCTGCAGGCGCAGCCGCTTCTGGTACTGCAGCGGGCTCAGGGCGGTCATGGACCGGAAGATCATCGCCGGCGGGAGCCCCGTGGCCGCGGGAACCGCCTGGGCATCTACGTCAGTCGGAGGCCGAGCGGCACCAGTCGGGCGAAATCACTGCGGTTGGAAGTCGCCAGGGCGGCGCCTGCGGAGATGGCCGAGGCGGCGATCATGCAGTCCATCAGGGATCCGCGCCGCCGTCCCGTCTCGTTGAAGAGGCGGGCAGCCAGGCGTGCCTCGGTTTCGGTGTAGGCGGCGGGCTCGCCGACTATTTCCCCGACCAGTTCGGTCTGTTCCTGCTCAAGGGGGCCGCAGAGGAACTCCGTCCAGGAGACGGGGCTGATGCCCAGCGGCTCCATCACCTCGAGCCACGATCGGAGCAGGCGCGACTCGGCCGAGCCTTCGAGCAGCGAGCGGATCAGGAAGCTGGTGTCGAGATGGATCACCGGCGGCTCCGCTCGCGTTTGGCGGACGCCGCCCGCCTCTCGGTACGAACCTCCCCGCTCCAGCCGATGAGGGCGTCGCGATCCCGGGCCACCAGGCCCCGGAGCCGGTCGAAGGCCTCGATCCCCCTGTTGGATGCCCCGGCCTCCCGGCTGGCGGCCTGCCGGATGGCATCGCGCAGCGCCTCCGACTTGGAGATGCCCCGCCGCCCGGCCAATTCCTCCAGCAGCCGAACTGTCTCCGGATCGAGCGAATAGGTGCCCTTGATGGTCAGTGTGGCCATATCGTATATATATGGCCATATCAGTATTGCGTCAAGCATTCCGCTGGGAAAAGGAAAAGGCCGCCGGACTTTCGTCCGACGACCTTTGTAAAGATTGGCTCCCCGGGCTGGACTCGAACCAGCAACCCTTCGGTTAACAGCCGAATGCTCTGCCGATTGAGCTACCGAGGAGCGTTTCGGCAATCGTAAAACGGATGTGCAATATAGCCGCCGAGAGGCGGCCCGTCAAGTCTCAGCCGCCGGTCCCCTGCTTCAGCTCGACCAGCACCAGCTTGGCCACCGCCTTCAGCGTGTCGAAGACGCCCACGCCGGTCGGGGCGATCGCCTCGAAGTCGGGCACGTTGCGGGGGTTCATGAGCTGGCGCATCTCCTCGAGCGGGGCCACGTTGGGCAGGTCGCGCTTGTTGTACTGGACGACGTACGGGATCCGGTCGAGGTCGTAGCCCTGCTCCTTGAGGTTGCCGCGCAGGTTCTCGACGCTCTCGACGTTGGCGTCCATCCGCTCGACCTGCGAGTCGGCCACGAAGACCACCCCGTCGACCCCTTTCAGGATCAGTTTCCGGCTGGCGTCGTAGAAGACCTGCCCGGGCACGGTGTAGAGGTGGAAGCGCACCCGGAAGCCGCGGATGTTCCCCAGGGCGATCGGCAGGAAGTCGAAGAAGAGGGTCCGCTCGGTCTCGGTCGCCAGGGAGATCATCTTGCCCCGGATCTCGGGGTTGGTCTTCTGGTAGATGTACTGTAAGTTCGTGGTCTTGCCGCACAGGCCGCAGCCGTAGTAGACCAGCTTGCAGTTGATTTCCCGGGACGCGTAGTTGATGAACGACATGCTATCTCCTGCCGGTCTGCGCGCCGCCCGGACTACTTGAACAGGTTGTCGATGTCATCTTCGGTGATTTCGGCGAAGGGGGAGATGATGTCGGCGCTGACTTCCTTCTGCTCCTCGACCTTCCTCTCGATGTCCTCGAAGATTTTTTCCAGGCTGTCGGTCGCCCGCTTCACCCGCAGCCTGACCAGGCCGAGCGAGGTGCGGGTGTCGAAGATGACCACCAGGATGACCCGCTTGCCCACCAGCGAGATGTTGATGTGCTCCTTCTCCCCCTCGTGGAAGAGGATCGAGAACTCCTTCTCGCCGATCAGCTTGGCCAGCCCGCCGGTCGCGGCGATGTTGCCGGCGGTCAGGCTGGCCAGCGAGGTCGTGTCCATCCGGCTGGTGTCGCCGCTGGAGGCGATCAGTTGCCCGTTCTTGTCCACCAGGAACACCAGGCTGGCGTTGGCGTCCTTCAGGAGCTTGTCGACTTCGAAGGAAATCCGCCGGAATTCCTCTTCGTACAGGATCATGTTGGAATCAGGCATGGTCTGTCTCGTCTCCGCTATGGATGTTCCCCAGAATCTCGATTATCCGGCATCCTTGCGCGAAAAGCAATCGCGTACTTGCCGCCCGCCCGCGCGGGTTCACGCCCGGCTCATTCCCGCCAGCGCCTTCAGGTGCGCCCAGTTGTCGTCGATGTCCTTCTGGATGCGGTCGAGCAGCGCCTGGTTCTCGGGCCGGAAGAGGTGCTTGAATCGCCCCTGGAGCTTCAGCCAGTCGGCCACCGGGGGCTTCTCCTTGGGCTCGTAGGTGAGGGTGTACTTCCCGTCGACCACCTCGAACAGGGGCCAGAAGCAACTGTCCACGGCCAGGCGCAGGCTCTCGATCGACTGGTCCGGCTTCGACCGCCAGCCGCGGTGGCAGGTGGAGATGACGTTCAGGAAGGCCGGCCCGTCGACCGCCGCCGCCTTGCGGACCTTGATCACCAGGTCGCGCCAGTTGGAGGGGGAGGCCTGGGCCACGTAGGGGATGTTGTGGGCCACCATGATGGCCGTCAGGTCCTTGCGCTTCTGCTGCTTGCCGGGGATCACCTTGCCGGCCGGGCGAAGTGGTCGTCGAGGCGCCCATCGGGGTGGACGACGAGCGCTGGATGCCGGTGTTCATATACGCGCCGTTGTCGTAGCAGACGTAGATCATCCGGTGCCCGCGCTCCATGGCGCCGGAGAGGGCCTGCAGGCCGATGTCGTACGTGCCGCCGTCGCCGCCGAAGGCCAGGAAGCGGATCTCCCGGTCGGCCGGGAGCTTGCCCTGCTTCTTCAGCGACTGGTACATCGCCTCGACCCCGGCGATGGTCGCCGCGGCGTTCTCGAAGGCGCTGTGGATCCAGGGGACGCGCCAGGAAGTGAACGGGAAGATGCTGGTGCCCACCTCCAGGCAGCCGGTGGCATTGGCCACCACCACCGGCTCGTCGATGGCCATGAGGACCTGGCGCACCACCACCGGCGCCACGCAGCCGGCGCACAGGCGGTGCCCCCCGGCCAGGCGCTGCGGTCTGGCCGATAGGTCCTTGGGGTTCACCCGGGTGATCGTCTGTTCGGTCATGGTGTCACCTCTATTCCCGGACGGTCAGGTAGGAGTAGACGGGGGCCGCCGAACGGTCCTTGGCGACCTTGCCGAGCGTGTCGTAGACCCTGCGCATGTCGTCCATGGTCAGGTCGCGGCCGCCCAGGCCGTAGATGTGGTTGAAGCAGGCCGGCGGCGCGGGGAGATCGTACAGGGCCGAGCGGGTCTCGTGGAAGACCGGCCCCCCGGACGCGCCGAACGAGTCGGACCGGTCGAGCACGGCCAGGGCCTTCAGGTTGCGGCAGGCGTCGGCCAGCTCGCGGCCGGGGAAGGGGCGGAACGAGCGCAGCTTGATCATGCCCGCCTTGACGCCGGCCTCGCGCAGCTCGTCGACCGTCTCGCGGGTCACCCCGCAGGCCGACCCGAGGGCCAGCACGGCCACCTCGGCGTCCTCCATCCGGTAGGGGGCGAAGAAGCCGTACGAGCGGCCGGACAGCGCGCCGTACTCGCGGCCGACGGCCAAAATCACCTCGCGGGCGTTGGTCATTGCCTCGACCTGCTGGCGCTTGTGCTCGGTGTAGTAGTTCTGGAGATCAATCGCCCCGTAGGTGACCGGGTGGTCGACGTCGAGTAGCGGGTGGTTCGGCACGTACGGGCCGACGAAGGCCTTGGCCTTGTCGTCCGGCAGGAACTCCATCCCCTCGATCGAGTGGCTGATGATGAATCCGTCGAGGCAGACCATCACCGGCAGGCGGACGTCGGCCGTCTCGGCGATCCGGACCGCCTGGAGGTAGTTGTCGTAGGCCTCCTGGGCGTTCTCGCTGAAGATCTGGATCCAGCCGGCGTCGCGGGCGCCCATGGCGTCGGAGTGGTCGCCGTGGATGTTCAGCGGGGCCGACAGCGCCCGGTTGGCCACGGCCATCAGCGACCGGCAGGCGCAGGCCCGGAGGCGATGTAGAGCATCTCCCACATCAGCGCCAGGCCCAGGAAGAGGTGGCGGTCATGACCCGGCCGCCGGCCGCCGATGCGCCGATGCAGGCGCTCATGGCCGAGTGCTCGCTCTCGACCGTGACCAGGTTGGTGACCACCTTGCCGTCGGCCACGAACTGCGAGAACTGCTCGACGATCTGGGTCGACGGGGTGATCGGGTAGGCGGCCACGACGTCAGGGTCGATCTGCCGCATGGCCTCGGCCACGGCCAGGTTTCCGGTGGTGGCGATTCGCTGTGCCATGTTCGTCCCCCCTATTCCTCGAAGCGGGCTTCCTCGACCATGACGATGGCCTTGGCGCCCTTCTTGCCGGGGCACTCGCGGGCGCAGATGCCGCACCCCTTGCAGTAGCGGTAGTCGAAGCCCTTCATCTTCCCTTCCTCGACCAGGACGGCCGAGTCGGGGCAGTACATGTTAGCAGAAGAGGCAGTGGATGCAGTTCTCCTCGTGGAAGACCGGCCTGAACGTCCGCCAGCCGCCGGTGTGGTAGTCCCGCGACGAGCCCTCCTCGAGGATGATGCCGCCGATGGGGAGCTTCCTCCAGCCCTTCAGTTCGCTCATCCCGTCTTCACCTCCTCGTAGGCGCGTCGCACCGCCCTGACGTTGCGATCGATGATCTCCTGGGCAGAACTTCTTGCCGAAGCCTTTCTTGACGCTCTCCTCCAACTGGTCGATGCCCACCAGGCCGCTGACCTTGGCCAGCGCGCCGAGCATCGGCGTGTTGGGGATGTTCTTTCCCAGCTCGGCCAGGGAGATGCCGGTGGCGTCGACCGTCCAGGTCTTTCCCGGGTCGAGGCCGAAGTTGGCCGCCAGGTGGGCGGGCGCGTCGGGGGAGTTGATGATGAAGATCGTCGTCGGCGTCGGCGCCATCCTTGAAATCGCCCATCTTCAGCAGGCTCGCGTCGACCACCAGCACCAGGTCGGGGTTGTCGACGCTGCAGTAGATGGAGAAGGGCTCCCGGCTGAGCCGGTTGTAGGCCTTCAGCGGCGCCCCCTCGCGCTCCGGGCCGTACTCCGGGAAGGCCTGGACGTGCTGCCCCCCCTCGAGGGCCGTCTCCGCCAGGAGCTTGGCGGCCGACACGGTGCCCTGCCCTGCCCGGCCGTGCCAGCGGATTTCAGTGATCTTCTTCACCGGCGCTACCCCCTTTCGAACAAACCGTGTTTTAAAAATATAGTTTATCGCATGAACGCGCCGTTGGGCAATGCCGAAGTTGGCGCGTCGCCCGCGGGACCATTATAGCCCAACGCCGGCCGTCGGCAACCGCCTTCGGGGAGGGTGCGCCTCTTTGACAGACGGCCCGGAATGCGGTAAAGTTTCCCGACTCAGGAAGACGACACCATGGCCCATTGTCTGGTCACCGGCGCGGCCGGCTTCATCGGATCCCACCTCTCCGAGCGCCTGCTCGCCGAGGGGCACCGGGTGACCGGCATCGACTGCTTCACCGACTACTACCCCCGCGGCCCAGAAGGAGGCCAACCTGGCCGGCCTGCGGCGCCATCCCGCCTTCACGCTTGTCGAGGCGGACCTGCTGGACGCCGCCGCTGGCCGGCGCTGCTGGCGGGCGTCGACTGGGTCTTCCACCAGGCCGCCCAGGCGGGGGTGCGGGCCAGTTGGGGCAGCGACTTCCGGGCCTACACCGACAACAACATCCTGGCCACCCAGCGGCTGCTCGAGGCGCGCGGCAGCCCGGCCGCGGAAGCATCGTCTACGCCTCCTCCTCGTCGGTCTACGGCGACGCCGAGCGCCTGCCGGCGAGCGAGGACGACGCTGCCGCGCCCCGTCTCCCCCTACGGCGTGACCAAGCTGGCCGCCGAGCACCTGTGCCGCCTCTACTGGACGCAACTTACGGCGTGCCGACGGTCTGCCTGCGCTACTTCACCGTCTACGGCCCGCGCCAGCGCCCGGACATGGCCTTCCACCGCTTCATCCGGGCGATGCTCGACGGGCGGCCGCATCGACGGTCTACGGCGACGGCGAGCAGACCCGCGACTTCACCTTCGTCGACGACGCCGTCGAGGCCAACCTGCGGGCCGCCGAGCGAGGCAGGGACGGCGGCGTCTACAACATCGGCGGGGGTCACCGGCTGGCCCTGCGCGACGTGATCGGCGGTGATGGAGGAGGTGTCCGGCCGGAAGGCCCGGGTCGAGTACTCGGGGAACCGAGAAGGGCGACGTGCGCGACACCCACGCCGACACCAGCCGTGCGCTGGCGGACCTCGACTACCGTCCGTCGCAGCCGCTGGCCGACGGGATCAGGGCCGATACCTCTGGTTGCGCGACCGGTGCGCCGCCACCGCCACTTGAAGGAGAACGCCATGCCACTGCACCCTGAACTCCTGGCCATCCTGGCCTGCCCCGCTGCCGGGGGAAGCTCCGCCTGACAGACGCCGGGGACGGGCTGGCCTGCGACGCCTGCCGGCTGCTCTACCGGATCGAGGACGACATCCCCAACATGCTCGAGAGCGAGGCCCGCCCGCTCGACGACCCCCGGTGAGACCCACCCTGTCCGTGGCCGTCATCACCCGCGACGAGGAGGCCGACATCCGCGGTTGCCTCGAGAGCGTCGCCTGGGCGGACGAGCGGGTCGTCCTCGACTCGGGGAGCACCGACGCCACGGTGGCCATCGCCCGCTCCCTGGGCGCCCGGGTCGAGGTCGAGTCCTGGCGGGGCTACGCCCCCCAGAAGAACCGGGCCATGGAGCTGTGCACCGGCGACTGGGTGCTGTCGATCGACGCCGACGAGCGGGTCACCGAGGCCCTGCGGCGCGAGATCGAGGCGGCCCTCGCGGTGAGTCCGGGCGAACTGCCCGCTGGGTTCTCGATGCCGCGCCTTTCGTTTCACCTGGGGCGCTGGATCAGGCGGGGCGGCTGGTACCCGGACCGGAAGGTCCGCCTGACCAGGCGCGGGGCGGGAGCTTGGGTGGGCGAGGAAGTGCATGAGCACCTGGAAGTCGAAGGCAAGGTGGGAAGCCTCGGCCGGCCCCTCCTCCACTACACCTACCGCGACTTGTCCGACCACCTGGCCAAGATGGATGGCTACACCGTCCGCATCGCCCACCGGCGCCACGCCCGGGGCGTGAAGCCGTCGCTCCGGCGCCTGCTGCTTAACCCGCCGTTCAAGTTCCTCCGCATGTACGTCGCTGAAGGGGGGCTTCCTGGAGGGAACGGCCGGCTTCATCCTGGCCGCCGCCGGGGCGTGGTACGTCTTCCTCAAGGAGGCCCACCTGTGGGAGTTGTGGCGCGTCCGGCCGCCGCAGGGGGCGCCGTGAACTCGTTCCGCAAGCTGCTGGCCTTCGTCCGGCCCTACAAGGGGAGGTTCGCCGTCTCGCTGGCGGCCATGGCCGTCAACTCGGCCTGCACCGGACTCGCGGCCCTGCTGGTCAAGAACGTGCTGGACGACATCTTCATCAGCCGGAACGCCCAGATGCTCCGGCTGGTGCCGCTGGCCATCGTCGCCGTCTACCTGCTCAAGGGGACGAGCTTCTACATCCACACCTACCTGATGAAGTACATCGGCCAGGCGGTCATCCGCGACCTGCGAGACCGGATCTTCGGGCACTTGATGGCCATGCCGCTCGGCTTCTTCCACAAGCGCTCGACCGGCTCGATCATGTCCCGGATGATCAACGACGTGACCGTGGTCGAGTTCGCCGTCACCAACACGCTGGCGTCGTCGATCCGCGACCCGCTGACCATCGTCGCGCTGGCCGCCGTGCTGTTCTACCGCAATCCCTTCCTGGCCTTCCTGTCGCTGATCATCCTGCCGCTGGCCGTCTTCCCGCTGGTCCGCTTCGGGCGCTCGTCCCGCGACAGCACCCGCCGCAGCCAGGCCAAGGTCAGCCGGATGACCACGCTGCTGCACGAGGTCATCGGCGGCATCCGGATCGTCATCGCCTTCGGCAACCAGAAGTACGAGCAGGCCCGGTTCCGCGAGGAGAACGAGCGCTTCTTCCAGATCACCCTGCGGAAGAAGCGGATCGAGGCCGTATCGCCCCCGGTGATGGAACTCCTGGGGGCGGCCACGCTGTCGGGCGTGGTCATCCTGGGCGGCTCGCAGGTCATCCGGGGCGAGGTCACCGCCGGCGACTTCTTCTCCTTCCTGACGGCCATGCTCCTCTTCTACGAACCGTTCAAACGCCTGACGACGGTCAACAACGCCACCCAGGAGGCGCTGGCCGCGGCCGACCGGATCTTCGAGGTGCTCGACGTGGCCAGCGACATGACCGAGAAGGCCGGCGCCACGGTCCTGCCGCGGGTCACCGGGCGGGTCGTCTTCGAGGACGTGTCGTTCGATTACGGGAATCAGCAGGTCCTGGGCGGCGTCAACCTGGACGTCAAGCCGGGCGAGGTGATCGCCGTGGTGGGCGGGAGCGGCGCAGGCAAGTCGACCCTGGTCAGTCAGCAATACGCCGAACGAAGGAGGGTTGTCCGTGCAAG
>CAWCAY010000007.1:0-459675 GCA_963793725.1 uncultured bacterium | reverse complement strand
GATGTGATTTGCTTCACCGCCCCGATCAGCCTACCCGATCACGCCACCTTGTACTGCCGACCTTCGATGGTCGCTTCTCAATAAATCAATTAGTTGTCTTCGTCTCTACCCTCGAATAGCGGAAGTCGGGTTAGGGGCAAACCGGCGTTTCGGGGTGGCCGATAGGGTGGCGGGCTGCCCGTCTCCAGTTTCGGGGTTCCGCCAGCAACCGGCGCTACTGCTCGATGATATTGAGCGCATTTCCCCTGCTTTTCCGGGTAACGGCCCTGTTTCGCTGCGTAAAACTCCGCAACGTTTGCAAATCCTGTTCCGCCTCGCCGCACAGCCTTACATAACCCCCGACCCGATTTCGCGCCGTGGGTAATCGATGAACGCCAGCCCGATGGGCACATCGGCGTGCAGGGCGAGGTGGTAGAAACCGGAGCGCCAGCGGTCGGTGCGAGAGCGGGTGCCTTCCGGCGCGATGGCGAGGTACAGCCGCTCGGCGCGTTGAACTCACCGCTCAACTCGCCCACCATGCCGTGGCTGGCGCGGCGATCGACGGGAATGCTTGCCCATACGCCGCATCAGCCCGCCCAGAGGCGGCCGGAATACCGTGTGTTTCGCTGCCCAGTGGGCGGGAACCCGACGGCGATGCGGTAGAGCATGCCGATGACGAAATCCCAGTTGGATGTGTGGGGATAGAACACGATAACCGCCTTTTGGCCCCGGCGGCTCGGCGGTCACGGTGTGCCAGCCGGCGTAGCGCAGCAGGGCGGCGGCGAAACGTTGGCGGAAAGGTTTGAATTCGGAGAGGGGATTAACGTGGATTCGTTCTACCGGACACCTCGGAAACATGGCAGGAATGTATTCGGGTATCGGCGTCGGTCCGGCAAGGGGAATGATGCTGCGCGGCCGCCAGGTCCGGGGAACGGCTGGAAGCCGCCGGCAAGGGGCGGATGGGAAAACTTTCCAATGCGAAACCGGAACGACCGCGCAAAACCTCGCCCCTCCGTATCTCCTGCCCTCACCTGGAAAGTCTTTTCCCAAGGCCCTTTCCATCCTAGCCGATCCGCTTTGCCCGCTCGATGCCGCGCGACGTCGGAGTCCTCGGCAGGAAGTATTCACGCCCGCCACATCGTGGAGGCCATGCTGGCTGCGCCGCAACAACGGCCGCGCGCCTGAGCCCTCCCGGGACGGCGCGTCTCTCCGGTTCTCCGGTTGTGTAGCCATCGAGCCGGACCCGCGCCACGCGCCGCCGGGGGCGCTGGTGGCGGATTTTGTGGCCTATCCCGAGAGAAGTCGAGACCATCATCGGCAATCTGCCCTACGCGCGCTTCGAGGATCGTCCGGCAAGCCGAGCTGCGCCTGCCCCGGCGCGGCTTCGATGCACGCAACCAACCTCTACCTGTTCTTTATCGACAAGTGCCCGCGCCACCTGCCGCCGGCGGTGAGTTGATCTTCATCACGCCACGGGATTTCCTCAAGACCATCTCCAGCGTCGGTCTCAACCGGCGCCTGTTCGACCTGGGCACCATCACCGATTTCATCGAACTGGGCGATGCACGGTTTTTCGAAGGCGCCGTTCCGAACTGCGCCATCTGGCGCTTCGAGCGGGGTGATTTCAGCCGCCGCACCCGGTTCATGGACGTGCCGGACCTCGATTCCCTGGCGAGGCGCTGGCCGCCGGCCGCCAGGAAGAGCGCGAGTTCCTGGATGCGCCGGCCACCTGCTCACGCGTGCGGCATTACCCGCTGCGCTTTTCCGACTTCGTTCTTCGTCAAAGTGGGCGCGGCGAGCGGCGACGACGCGGTATTCGCCAACGAGGAGCATGGCAATCTGGATTTCGTCTGCTCCGAAACCTGCAAGTACGGGCCGGCTGCGGCGCATGATCTACAACGAGGAGCGTGCCCTACCTGGAGCCGTTCAAGGAGCGCCTTCTGGCGCGGCGCATCCGTCCCTTCGACGAAAGCAACTGGTGGTTGGGGGCCGCGGCTACTACGTTTCCGACCAGCCGCGGATCTACGTCAATAACAAGACGCGCAATGCGCGCCCGTTCTTTGTCCATCCCAACATCCACGCGCCGGCGCCGGCGGTGTTTCCCCGCATGACCTGAAGCTGGACGTCGAAACCCTTTGCGCCGCGTTGAACGATGTCGATTGGTCCGACCTCGGTCTCGACCGAACGCAGCCTGGAGAACGCACCCCTGCCGGAGTCGTTCGCCCCGCTCGCCGCTGGCGGACCCCGTCATTCGATGGAAATGGCTTTCGTGTAAGATTCACCGCCTTGGTGCGTCGGCGGCTTCGCCGGCCGCCCGCAGCCCTGCTTCCCGCCTATGGTCCCCCCATCACGACAGCCTTAACCGGTCCGCTGCTGGACCTGGAAAAGCGATTCCTCGACGCCAGCACCCTCATCGAGACCCTGTCTCCGCACCCAGTGGCAGGAACACACCCCGCCGTTCTACGCCTCGGTGGAATCCGCCCAACGCCGGCTTCAAACTGGCGCCGGTGGGATACCAACGGGTTCTGAACTCTCCAACAACCTCAACGGCGCGTTCCTGCCCCTTTGCGTGCAGGCGACGATGTCGGCGATCGAGAAGATCTGTCCGGAAGCGCGCAACTTCCTGCTCGTTCCGGAGAACCAGACGCGCAACCAGTTCTATCTGCAGAACGTTGCCCAACTACGACCACCTGTACTACATGACCCTGATGCCCAGCCGGTCGCCGAGGGTCCCCTCCTGGCGGGGAGTTCCTGGTCGACGATCACCAGGTCGGCCCCGAGGCGCTCGACCTCGGTCGCCAGCTCCTCGACCTTGCCTTGGCCGAAGAAGGATGCCGGGTCGGGGTGTTCCCGGCGCTGCATGATCGAGGCGACGACGCTCGCCCCTGCCGAGCGGGCCAGGTGGGCGAGTTCGTCGAGGGAGTCGCGGGCGTCGGCGACGCGCGGCCGAGGGTTCGAAGACGAGGCTGGTCAGGATGGCGCGTTCCATGGGTATCGTCACCGAGGGGCGAAGGTCGAAAGGGTTTCCGACAGCAGGCGTTCCACCCGGTCGAAGTCGTCCGGGGTGGTCGCGTCGGCCCAAGTGGTCCCGGGAGTCATGCGGAACCAGGTCAGTTGGCGCTTGGCGAAATTCCTGGTGGCCTGTCGAATTCTCGAACCCGCCTCGTCGAGGCCGAGTGCCCGGCCAGGTGCGCGGCGAGCTCCCGGTAGCCGATCCCCTGCATCGAGCGGAGGCCGGGGGAGTAGCCGCGGGCAAGGAGTGCCCGCACCTCGTCCAGCCACCCCGCCCGCATCATCCGGTCGAAGCGCTCGTCGAGGCGATGGTAGAGGACCGGGCGGTCGACGGCCAGGGCAACGATGCCCACCGGCATGGAGTCGGGGCGTCCGCGGTCGGCCAGGGCCGACGGTCCGTCACCGGTGATCGTGTGGATCTCCAGCGCGCGGACGATCCGGACGGCGTCGTTCGGGGGATTGCCGCTGCCGCCCGCGGGTCGACGCCGGCCAGGCGACGGTGGAGGAGGTCGAGACCGGCTCTCGCGGCTTCGGAGGAGAGTTCGGCCCGAACCGCCTCGTCCGCCGGCGGGGCGTTGACCAGCCCCTCCGAGAGCGCCTTGAGGTACAGGCCGGTGCCGCCCACCAGCAGGGGTATCCGGCCGCGGCTGATGACCGCCGCGACGGCCGCACGGGCGTCCCTCGCGAACCGGCCGGCGTTGTAGGCCTCGTCCGGATCGACAATGTCCACCAGCTGGTGCCGGACGCTCTCAGCACTCCGCCGGCGCGGCTTGGCGGTGCCGATGTCCATGAAGCGGTAGACCTGCCGGGATCGACGCCGATCACCTCCACCGGGAGGTGCGCGGCGATCCTGAGAGCCAGTTCCGTCTTGCCGGCGCCCGTGGGACCGACGATGGCGGGAATGGTCCCCGGGGAGAGGATCATGTCCGGCCGAAGAGCCTTTCGATCTCGCTCCGGGAGAGGGTGATCATCGTCGGCCTGCCGTGCGGGCAGTGCCACGGGTCCCGGACAGGAACGCAACTGCCGGAGCAGCTCGGGCGGCGAGGCGGAGGGGAGCGGGTCGCCGGCGCGAACGGCGCCGTGGCAGGCGGTCAGGGCGGCCAGTTCCTCCCTCCAGGGGACGCGGCCGTCGATCACTCCGTCGAACCGGTCGGCATGTGCCAGGAGATCGGCCAGGAAACTCGAGACCGCGCCGGGGTTCACGTCGGGCGGGAGGGAGGTCAGGCGCAGGACACCCCTGCCAAAGAGCTCGATACAGCAGCCGGCCTGCTCGAGAACGGGGAGGAGCGGGGCAACCCGCCCCTCGTCGAGCGGGGAAACGGCGATCTCTTCGGGAATCGCCAGCGGCTGCGAGACCCCGCCCCCCTGCGTGAGGCGGTCGAGGACGCGCTCGTAACGTATCCGTTCGTGGGCGGCGTGCTGGTCGACCAGCAGGAGGCCGTCGAAGGCGTCGAAAGCGAGGTAGGCGGCGAGAAACTGCCCGAGGTAGCGGGGTCCGCCGGCGTCCAGCCCGAGGGATGGGGCGGACGCGGGTCCCCCCGATGGCGGGGGGCGGCTCGGCGGCCAGGAGCGATTCCCGGCCGGCTTCGGGGCCCGGCGGCGGCCACGGGTGCGTTTCGCGCGTTTCGGCGCCCGGAGCGCTCCCACGGCTTCCGACGGCATCGCCGATCGACCGGCGGATGAAGGCGGCCAGGAGCGTCGGTTGGCTGAAGCGCACCTCCCGTTTGGCCGGGTGCACGTTGACGTCCATCTGGCGGGGATCGACCGAGAGGAACAGGAGGTAGTCGGCCCGGCGGGCAGAGGAGACGGCGGCGGCGATCCCCTCGCGGACACAGGCGCCGATGAAACGGTCCTCGACCGACCGCCCGTTGACGAAGAAGAACTGTCCGATGCCGGGCGCGTCGCGCGCGGGATCGGCGACTACCCGGCCAGCGAGAGCCCGCCGGGAGCCTCTGTCGAGGACCCGGCGGAGGGTCGACACCAGCCGCCCGCCGAAGATCGTCCTGACTCGCTCGTGCAGGTCTCCGGCGGCCGGCAGGACGTGCAGGGGCGCGCCGTCGAGGTGGCACTCCATCCTGATGTCGGAGCGCGACAAGGCCAGGCGCAGGAAGATCCGGACGAGGTGGGAACGCTCGGTCGCCGCCGAGCGGAGGAACTTGCGCCGGACGGGGGTGTTGAAGAATAGGTCGCGGACCGTCACCGTCGTCCCCGCTGTTCGGGCCACGGGTGCATGCGCGCTCAGGCGCCCCCCGGCCACCTCCACCATCGATCCGACCTGGTCCCCCCGCCGGCACGTTTCGATGGACAGGCGCGAGACCGAGGCGATGCTCGGCAGGGCCTCGCCCCGGAAGCCGAGGGTGGCCACCGTCTCGATGTCGTCCAGCGAGGCGATCTTGCTGGTGGAGTGGCGCTCGAGGGCCAGCAGGAGGTCGTCGCCGGACATGCCGCAGCCGTCGTCGATGACCTTGATGCCCTTGCCCGTCACCCCGTCCAGGCGGACGACGATGGAGGGGACGCCGGCATCGATGGCGTTCTCGACCAGCTCCTTGAGGACCGATGCCGGGCGTTCGATCACCTCGCCCGCGGCGATCTTGTTGACCACCGATTCGGGGAGGACCCTGCAACGGGCGTGGCGCGGGCTGCTGGTTGGCGTTGCCGGTCATTGCTGGGCGCCATGGTGCCTCATCTGGTGAGGGCGCGTCAAGGGAGCGCCGGAGGGCGCCGTCGCTTGCCATACGGCGGGCGGGGCGTATAGTCCGTCAAACGGCAGACCGCCGGCTTGCGGAGGTGACAGACGATGCTCGGACTCGGCATGGGCGAATTGGTGGTTATCCTGGTAATCGCGCTGGTCATCTTCGGAGCTGGCAAGTTGCCCGAGATAGGAACTTCCCTCGGGAAGAGCATTCAGAACTTCAAGAAGGCCGCGGATGCGGAACCTCCCCGAAATCTCGATGGCGGCGCCCCGCCCGCGGCCGTGGCGTCGGGCGCAACCCCGGCCTCCGAGCCGGCAACCGGCGAGCCATCCGGTCAGGACACACCGCCGCCGCCCGCCGGGTGATCCCCGGGCGCCGGTAGTTCCGCCTGGCGGGCCGTCACGGGGGCGTATCCGGACCCGTGTCCCACGATCCGCAATCCCGCTTGACAATACCGCCGCCGGAACCTATTCATGTCCGGCGGATCGGAGGGTGGCGAGGAGCATGCACGAGATGTCCGTGGCCCAGGAACTGGTGACCATCATCGAGGAAAGCATGCGGGCCAACGGCATGACCCGCCTGGAAACGGCGCGCATGCGGGTCGGCGAGATGGCCCCGGTGGTGCCCGAGGCGCTGGAGTTCTGTTTCGATGCTGCCACCCGCGGGACCCTTGCCGAAGGAGCGCGCCTGGAGATCATCCGGGTGCCGCTGATGGCCGATTGCCGGGACTGCGGGACCGAGCTTCCACGTCGTCGACCACCGTTATGAATGCCCCTCCTGCGGTTCGTACGGCATCCGGGTGCGCTCCGGGGAGGAACTCTGTCTGGACCAACTGGAGGGCGAATGAAGAAGGTCAATGTAGAGCGGGCGGTCCTGGCCAAGAACCAGGACTGGGCGGACGCCAACCGGGAGCGCCTGCAACGGGCGGGGATACGGTCCTTCAACATCATCAGCTCGCCGGGGTCCGGCAAGACCACCCTCCTTGAGCGGACCCTGGCCGCGCTCGGCAAGAAGCTCCCGCTGGCGGTCATCGAGGGGGACATCCAGACCGACAACGACGCCGCCCGCCTGCGGGCCTACGGCGTGCCGGTGGTCCAGATCAACACCGGCGGTCTCTGCCACCTCGATGCCTCGATGATCTCCCGCACCCTGGACACCTTCGACCTCGATGCCTTGCGCCTGGTGATCATCGAGAACGTCGGCAACCTCGTCTGCCCCTCGTCGTACGACCTGGGCGAGGACCACAAGGTGGTCGTCATCAGCGTCACCGAGGGGGACGACAAGCCGCTGAAGTACCCGGGCATCTTCCGCCGCGCCTCGATGATGGTGGTCAACAAGACCGACCTGTTGGCGCTACTGCGACTTCTCCCTCGACGCCGTGCGGAGGAACGCCCTGTCGATCAACCCCGACCTGACCGTCCTGGAACTCTCCTGCAGGACGGGTGAGGGGCTCGACGCGTGGCTTACCTGGGTCGAGACCGTATCGGCGCGCCCCGAAGCCGTAATGAAGCTCCGCCGCCGGGTCGTCGTCCGGGGGATCGTCCAGGGCGTCGGATTTCGCCCGTTCGTCTACCGGCTCGCCCGCGACCTTGGTCTTGCCGGGTGGGTGATGAACGACGGCCGGGGGGTGATCGCCGAGGTGGAGGGGGAATCCTCCATGGTTGAGCGCTTCATCGTGGACCTCCCCCGGCAGGCCCCGCCGCTCGCCATGGTGGCCGAAGTCGACTGGGAGGATGTCCTTGCCTTGGGCGAAGCCGGTTTCGCCATCAGGGAGAGCGACCGGAGCCAGGGCATGGCCACGCTGATCTCGCCGGACATCGCCGTCTGCGACGACTGCCTGGGGAGATGCGCCACCCGGGCGACCGGCGCCACCGCTATCCGTTCATCAACTGCACCAACTGCGGACCCCGCTACACGCATCATCGAAGACATCCCCTACGACCGTTCCCGGACCTCGATGCGGGATTTCGAGATGTGCCCGGCGTGCGCCGCCGAGTACCACGACCCCGAAAACCGGCGTTTCCATGCGCAGCCGAACGCCTGCCCGGCTTGCGGCCCCCGTCTCATCCTCCTCGACCGGAAGGGTGCGGCGGTCGAGGATCCGGCCGGTCCGCTGGCGGGCGCCGTTGCCCTGCTCCGCGGTGGCAAGATCGTGGCCGTCAAGGGCCTGGGTGGCTTTCACCTGGCGGTGGATGCCGGCCGCGACGAGGCCGTCCTCGAGCTGCGGAGGCGCAAGTCGCGGGAGGAGAAACCCTTGGCCTTGATGGTCCGGGACGTTTCCTCCGCGGCCGACCTGGTCTTCTTGGGTCCCGAGGAGGCTGCCGAACTGGCCTCCCCGCCGCCGGCCGATCCTGCTGGCCCGGCGGAGGCCGGAAGCCAGGGTGGCCCCGTCGGTCGCCCCGGACTGCCCGGAACTCGGCATCATGCTTCCCTACACCCCGCTGCACCACCTGCTGTTCGACGAGGGCGCCTTCGACGCCCTGGTCATGACCAGCGCCAACCTGAGCGAGGAGCCGATCTGTGCCGACACCGAGGACGCCCTGCGGCGGCTGGGAGGGATCGCCGACGCCTACCTGACCAACGACCGCCCGATCCGCCAGCGGGCCGACGACTCGGTGGTCCGGATCGTCGACCGGGAGGCGTACGTGCTGCGGCGGTCGAGGGGTACGCGCCATCCCCGGTGATCGTCCCCGGGAACCTTCCGCCCACCCTGGGGCTCGGGGCCGACCTGAAGAACACCGTCTGTCTGGTGCGGGGCACGTGCGCCTTCCTGAGCCAGCACATCGGCGACCTGGCCAACGACGAGGCGGGTGACTTCTTCGGCCGGACGGTCGAACACCTCGAGCGCATCCTGGAGTGCCGGGCGGCCATCGTGGCTCACGACCTGCACCCCGACTATTACTCGACGCGGCACGCCCTCGCCTGCGGCCGGCCGACGACCGCCGTCCAGCACCACCATGCGCACGCGGCCAGTTGCATGGCCGAGAACCGTCTTGACGGCCCGGTCCTGGCGGTCACCTTCGATGGCGCCGGGTAGGGGACGACGGCCACGTCTGGGGGGGGAGTTCCTGGCCGCCGACTACCGATCCTACCGGCGCCTGGCCCACCTTCGCGAAGTCCGCCTTCCGGGGCTCGATGCCGCCGCCCGGGAGCCGCTCGCGCATGGCCGTTTCCTATCTGCACGAACTGCACGGGCCGTCGATGGAGGGGGCCCCGCCCTGGTTCACCCGGCGCGTCCCCGCCGCGAAGCTGCGCATCTTGGGGGAGATGCTCGACCGGGGTATCAACGTCGCCCACACCAGCAGCGCCGGCCGGTTCTTCGACGCGGTGGCGTCCCTGCTGGGAGGGCGGGAGCGGATCTCCTTCGAGGGGCAGGCGGCCATGGAACTGGAGTGCCTGGCTGCGGGCGTGACGGAATCCGGACCGCAGCCCTTCGGCTACCAACTGGACAAGCGGGGGGCGGTGACTATAATTGACACGCTCCCGGTCATCGAGGGGATCTGCCGCGATGTGTCGGCCGGAGTGCCGCGGGAGGTGTCGGCGGCCAGGTTCCACGCCACCGTGGCGGCCATGATCGCCGACACCTGCGTGGCCATCCGCGGCGCCGAGGGGCTCGACCGGGTGGTCCTGAGCGGCGGGGTATTCCAGAACAACATCCTCTTGAACCTGACGACCGGGCGCCTGCGGGCGGCCGGATTCGAGGTCCACCGGCACCGCCGGGTGCCGACCAACGACGGCGGGATTTCGCTCGGCCAGGCGTGCATCGGCGCCGAGAGGCTGCGCGCGGGAGTCGGCCAGGTCTGAACGGACGACGAACACGCCACGCTGTTTCACGCGGAAAGGATCGACGGATGTGCATCGGATTGCCGTGCAAGGTGCTGCGGGTGGAGGGACAACTCGCGCTGGTTGAACTCGGTGGCGTTCAGAAGTCGGTCATCACCGACCTGGTGGAGGGGGTCAAGCCGGGTGACTGGGTGCTGGTGCATGCCGGCTTCGCCATCAGCATCATCGACGAGAGTCAGGCCCGTGAAACGCTTCGGCTGATTGACGAGTACGAACAGGACAATGCGATTCATTGAGGAGTTCAGGGATCCCGTTCTGGCCGGCAGGATCCTCGACCGGCTGAAGGGGCTTGCCCGGCGGCCGGTGACCCTGATGGAGGTGTGCGGCAGCCACACCGTGGCCATCCATCGGAGCGGCCTGCGGAAGCTCCTGCCGGAGACGATCAGGCTGGTTTCCGGCCCGGGGTGCCCGGTGTGCGTCACCTCCCAGGCCGACATCGACCGGGCCATCGACCTCTCCCGCCGCCCGGAGGTCATCTTCACCACCTTCGGAGACATGATCCGCGTGCCGGGCACCGAGGGGAACCTGATGGAGAGCAAGGCGGCCGGTGGGGACGTCCGGGTGGTCTATTCGCCGGCCGACGCGTTGGAGATAGCCTCGGCCAACCCTGGCCGGACGGTGGTCTTCTTCGCCGCGGGTTTCGAGACCACCGCCCCGACGGTTGCGGCCACGGTCAAGCGGGCATCCGCAGCGAACCTGGGCAATTTCCGCATCTTCCCGGTGCACAAACTCATTCCGCCGGCCATGCGGGCACTGCTGTCGATGCCCGACGTGGCCATCGACGGATTCCTGGCCCCGGGGCATGTCAGCGTCATCATCGGCGAGGAGGCCTACCGCTTCATCGCCGATGAGTTCGGCAAGCCGATCGTGGTCACCGGTTTCGAGCCGGTGGACATCCTGCAGGGGATCCTGATGACGGTGACCATGCTGGAGGAGGGGAGGGCGGCCGTCGGCTCGGAGTACGGCCGGGTGGTGCCGCACGTCGGCAATCCCAAGGCCCGCAAGATCATGGACGAGGTCTTCCGGCCGGTGGATGCGTGGTGGCGCGGGATCGGCCTCATCCCGGGGAGCGGTCTGGGGCTGACCGACGGGTACGCGGCCTTCGACGCCCGGGCGCTCATTCCGGACGACCGCCGACAGGACGCCACCGACCTGCCGGGATGCTCCTGCGGCGAGGTGCTGAAAGGACGCATCGAGCCCGAGGAATGCCCTCTCTTCGGCGGGGCGTGCACGCCCGAGAATCCGGTTGGTCCCTGCATGGTTTCCTCCGAGGGGAGCTGCGCCGCGCACTACCGCTACGGAGGGGGGCAGTGAAGGAAGACCGGATCCTGCTGGCACACGGCAGTGGCGGCGTGCTGTCGCACCGCCTGGTGACCGAGGAGCTCCTGCCCCGCTTCGCCAACGGTGCCCTGGCCGCCCTGGAGGATCAGGCGGCCTTCGACGGCCACCCGGGGATGATGGCCGTCACCACCGACTCGTACGTCGTCTCGCCCCTCTTCTTCGCCGGGGGATCGATCGGCGAACTGGCCGTCAACGGGACCATCAACGACCTTGCCGTCGGCGGATTCGAGCCGATGGTGCTGACCATGGGGCTGATCATCGAGGAAGGTCTCCCGATGGACGAGTTGCGGCGGGTTCTCGACGCGGCCGCCGAGGCGTCGAGGCGGTCGGGAGTGCCGGTGGTCGCCGGAGACACCAAGGTGGTCAACCGCGGTGCCGCCGACCGGCTGTTCATCAACACTTCCGGCGTGGGCCGACTTCCCTCCGGCCGCCGAAGGCTTACGGCCGCCGATATCCGGCCGGACGACGTGCTGATCGTCAGCGGCACCGTCGGCGACCACGGGGTGACCATCATGACCAGCCGGGAGGGCCTCCGGTTCGACGCCCCGGTGGCCAGCGACACCGCCCCCCTCCACGGGCTGGTGGCCGACATCATGGAGGCCGCCGGGGATGCCGCTCACGCCATGCGCGACCCGACCCGGGGGGGCCTGGCCACGACCCTGGTGGAGATGGCCCAAACGGCCGGGGTGACGGTGACCCTCGATGAACCGGCGATCCCGGTGACGGAGGCTGTGCGGGGCGCCTGCGAGCTGCTCGGCCTCGACCCGCTCTATGTGGCCAACGAGGGGAAGCTGATGCTCTTCGTCGCCCCCGAAGCCGCCGGGCGGGTGCTCGCCCGCATGAAGGCGCATCCGTTCGGCAAAGAAGCGGCCATCATCGGCCGGGTGACCGGGACGTCTTCGGGAAGGGTCAGCCTGCGCACTTCCCTCGGCGGAACGCGGGCCATCCAGATGCTCACCGGGGAGCAGTTGCCCCGGATTTGCTGACGCCCCCCGGATGGGGAGAAGCGACCGATCGTTGGCTATGAGAACCTACCACATACGCACCTTCGGCTGCCAGATGAACATGGCGGATTCCTCTCTGGTCGAGGCCATCCTGATTGAACGGGGGATGGTCCGCGGGGATGACCCCGCCGCGGCCGAGCTGGTGGTGGTCAACACCTGCACCATAAGGCGCAAGGCCGAGGAGAAGGCCCTGAGCGAACTTGGCCGCCACGCCCGCCCACGGCGGGGGAGAAAGCCGTTGGTGGTGGCCGCCGGTTGCGTGGCCGCCCAGCACGGAGCGGCGCTGTTCGGCCGCATTCCCGGGGTGGACATTGTCGTGTCGGGCGCCAGGATCGCCGGGCTGGGCGCGCTGATCGACCGCCGGTTGGCCGGCGAGGAGCGGGTGGTTGACGTCGGCACCACCCCGGTCCGACGCCCGGCCGTTTCCGCCCACGACGGGTCGGTGAGCGCTTTCGTCACCATCATGCACGGCTGTGACAACCGCTGCGCCTACTGCGTCGTGCCGGCGGTGCGGGGACCCGAGACGAGCCGCCATCCCGACGACATCCTCGGCGAGATCCGCCTGGCCGTGGGGCGCGGCGCCAGGGAGATCACCCTGCTGGGGCAGAATGTCAATTCCTACGGGAAGGGACTTGATGCCGGGGTCGACTTTGCCGGCCTGCTGACGGCGGTAGACCGCCACGGCGGAGCTGGAAGAGTCCGCTTCACCACCTCCCACCCGAAGGATCTCGACCGGCGCCTGGCGGCCGCCATGCGGGACCTCACTTCGGTGTGCGAGGCGATCCACCTGCCCGTGCAGGCCGGATCTGACCGGGTCCTGGCCGGCATGAACCGCGGCTACACCGCCGACGTCTACCGGCGGAAAGTCGATGAGCTTAAGCGCGAGGTGCCCGGAGTGGCCATCTCGACCGATATCATCGTCGGTTTCCCGGGTGAGGAGGTCGCCGACTTTGACGAAACCATCCGCCTGATCAGCCAGGTTGGCTTTTCCTCGCTGTTCGCCTTCAAGTATTCACCTCGCCCGGGGACTGCCGCGGCCGGCCTGCCCGACAGCGTGCCACCGGCGGAGAAGGACCGCCGTCTCCAGGCCGTTCTGGAGCTCCAGGCGGCGGCTGAGCTGCGCCAGCAGGGCGAGATGGTCGGGACCATCCAGGAGGTGTTGGTGGAAGCCAGGGGAAAGAGCGGCGAGGGCCTGCTCGTTGGGCGAACCCGGGGCAACCGGCAGGTGGTCTTTCGCGGCGATGCATCCCTGATCGGCACGCTGGTGGATGTGCGCATTACTCCGGGAGGAAGGCACGCCATGCGCGGCGAACCCGCTCTCCGGCGTGCGTGAGAGGCTTGAAATAATGCCCTCGGTACGCTATGTTGAAGGCGAAAACGGAGGGCGCATGACCGACTTGTTCGAGATGACCGTCAGGGGGTTGACCCTCGATCCGCTGACCAATATGCCCATTGTCGTCCTGGGAGAGAAGGACAGCGATCGGGCCCTGCCCATCTGGATCGGCGTGTTCGAGGCCAACGCCATCGCCATGGAGATGGACAAGGTCGGCTCGGCCAGGCCGATGACCCACGACTTGATGGGCAACATCATCGTCGCCCTCGGAGGGGAACTGCAACGGGTGGTGATCAGCGACCTGCGGGAGAACACTTTCTTTGCCACGCTGGCGCTGCGCAAAGACGGCGGCGAAGTCACCGTCGACTCCCGCCCGAGCGACGCCATCGCCATTGCCCTGAGGGCGGGCGCGCCCATTTTCGTCACCCGCGAGGTGTGGGAGAAGTCGCGCAGCCTGGAGAGCGCCGACATGACCTTCGACTCCGACCGGATCAAGGCCTGGCTGGAGACGCTCAAGCCCGAAGATTTCGGGAAATATCCGACGTGAGGAGACAGGAAGGCACGTGAACAGGGAACTGCGGGACATCATGAAGCGCCTGGGAGAGGTGATCAACGAGGCGCTGCAGGAATCGGACAAGATGAAGGACATCCTCCGCGAGGTGGAGGAGCGCGGTTATACCCTGACGCTGTCACTGGCGGTGATCGTCGCCGGGAAGGAGGACGCCGAGCGCCGGCGCCGTCAGCCCCGACCGGCGCGTGATGGAGCCGAGTCGCAAAAACCGGCCGCGACCACCTTCGACCGGAGGTTCTTGAAGGCGCTGCGCATCAAGATGCCCGAGGAGCAGCCGTAACCCGCAACCGGACCCGTGTCGTGCACCACCGGAAAGGGGAGTGTCGTGAGGGACGGGAAGAAGATCCTGATCATCGATGACGAATATCTCACCCTGGCCATCCTGGAGGACATCCTCAAGCCGCTCGGCTATCGGATCTTGAGCGCCAGCCAGGCGTCGTCAGGTTTTCAGGAGGCGATCGACGGCCATCCCGACCTGATCATCCTGGACATCATCCTGCCCGACAAGGACGGATTCACGCTGCTCGCCGAGCTCAAGAGGCACGAGCGCACCAAGAAGATTCCGGTGGTCCTCATTTCGGCCCTGTCGCGGTCCAGTTCCATCGCCGCCGCGGAAGCCGCCGCGTTCATCCATAAGCCGATCGTCGAGGCGGATGTGGTCGCTGTCATCCGGGACACCATCGGACCACCCGAGCGTTGACCGGTCTTCGGCAGGTGGCGGGCGCGAAACGACCATGACCAGAGACGAGGCCGCACCGACGGGGCAGGGCGAGAGCGTCCCCCCCAGGTCGCTCCCGCGCCGGTGGTCGGGTTCATCCACCAGCTCGGCGCCACCCTCGGGGTGCTGATGCTCTACGGACCGGGCCACCAGGCCGTCAAACCCGCCATGCAGACCCTCTTTCTCAGGCTCCTGGCAGCTCTGGCCGCGGCCGACCCCCTGGTTCTGGCCAACTCCCCGCAGGGGCTGCTGCTCGACGGCGTCATCCCGATCCCCATGCACCTCCTCTCGGTGAGGGTCTCGGAATTCCTCAATCGCCTCGGCATTGCCATCATTTCGATCGAAACCGGCATCATGGAGAACGAGCTCGACGGGGCCATCTCCTGGCTGGCGACGAGGCCGGGACGCCTGGCCGAGGGAGACCTGGCTTCCATGCCCGGCCGGGTGCGCATATCCATCCAACTGCTCGACTACGGGCGGGTCATGGCCGAGGAGACGGACGAGACGCCGGACCGAGAAGAGCATTTGGGAGACCCTAGTGGGCAACTTCCTCGACGGGAAGCGGAAGGACCTGTCGGAGAAGGAGATGATCGAACTAGCCACGCTGGCCGACCAGGAGGCCCTGTTTGCCGAGGAAATCACCAAGGCGCTCGGCAATCCGCCGCCGTCCGACGGGATCGCCAACCTGGGCGAGATGATGGCGGCCATCCGGCAGTTCATGGACTCCCGCCTTCTGGTCGGCGATCCGGAAGCCATGGACAAGCTCAAGAAATGCGCCATGGCCCTTCCGGAACACATCCGGATACCCCTGCTCGAGTTGCCTATCGACTCCCCGGATCGCTCACAAACCGTCCTGGACATCCTCAACGAACTCGCTCCCGAGGAGGTCATCAACTTCCTGACGTCCTCCTTCAACACCCCCACCGGATCGTTCAAGCGGATGGTCAACGTCTTCCAGTTCCTGTCCATGGACGGCGGCAGGAAAGCAGCGCATCCTGCCGCAGTTGAAGAGAGCCTGAACCAGCGGGAACGCGGCCGGCAGTTCACCCACTACCAGTGGAAGCAGGTTCAGAAGTTCATGTCGCCCGGATCCGACCGGTACATGTCCGAGTCGTACAGCAACCTGCTCGACATGAGCATGCGCTTGGATGATGCCGAGGACGACGTCGTGGCGGTGCTCGACGGGGATCTCAAGGACCACGCCCTCGGCCTCGCTCAGGCCCGCGCAGATGGTCGAAGACGCATTCTGGGTGCTTATCTCCGACCTGCTGGTGACCGAGCGGACGACCTCTTCGAGTCGCTCAGAAGCGAGTTGACCAAGATCCTGAGCAACGCGGTCGAGGGGGGCGATCTCCACCTGGCGGCCGGCGGGATCGAGTTCCTGGCCATCCTGGCGGCCGAGCGGTCCTCCAGAAGCGACACGCGCGGGCGGCTGACCCTTCGAGGCATGCTGCAGAACCTGCTCACCCAGGCTCGGCTCGAGAAGCTGGCCGCCCGGCTGCCGGAATTGGCGGAAGCCGATCGGGCGCAGGCGGGAAGGATCTTCGTCGCCGCCCCCGGGAGGCCGCCTCGCGGGTCTTGACCACCTTCCTGGCCGAACAGGAGGACGGCGGGATCCGACGGACGGTGGCCGGATTCCTTCGGGCGATGGGACAGTTCTCACGGGTGGAGGCCATCCGGCTGCTCGATGACCCGCGCTGGCAGGTGGTCCACAACGTCGTGGCCTTCATGGGCGAGATGAAGGACCCGACCCTCGTGCAACCGCTGACCCCGCTCCTGCGGCATCCCGAGAAGCGGATCCGGCGCGAGGTGGTCGGCGCGCTGCAGCAGATCGGCTCTCCCGAGGCGCTCGGCGCGCTAACCGATGCCGTCTGGTCGATCGACGACGATCTGGTCAACTTCATCGTCTCCTACATCGCCGCCACCCCCGCCCGTGACCGCTCTGACATCCCTGGTTGTCGGCGAAGGCCGGTCTCCCGAACCGCTTCGGCGGGCGGGACACGGAGATGAAGCGGGCCATCGCCATGCTCGGCGAGACTCGGGTGGACGCGAGGCCTCGCAGCCCCTGCGACGCTTCATCTCCCTCAAGGGGAGATTCCTTCTGGGGAAGCGGCGGTATGAACTTGCCCTGGCGGCCGTCGGTGCCCTGGCGGTCATCGGGGGGGACCGAGGCCGCCGAAGTGCTCGGATGGGCCGCCAAGCACGGCGGTGTGATCGGCAGGGACGGGCGCCGATGCCCTCGCGCGGCGGCGCAAGAAGGAGATATCGTGACCAAACCGACAGACGCCGCGGGCATGCCCGGCGATGGCAATCAGCCCGGCGGCGCCGAATCCGTCCCGACCCTCGGAGAGCACCTCATCAAGTGCCTGCTGGCGGCTCTCAAGGGCGTGACCCTGTACGCCATCGACCATCCCGCGTGCCAGGCGTCATTCAAGGATCTCGGGGCGGCTATCGAGGCCCTGGAGACCACGGCGACCAGATTGTCATCGGCGTCATCGGTACGGAGGTGGTGGTCAACGGGCTGCCGCTGGAGGTCCCCGAGGCGGCCTACGTCAGACTGGTCGACCAGATGGAGAGTATCGGCATCGAGAAGCTGACCATCCGCCGCGCCATCACCGCCGACGAGATCCGGGAGATGGTCCTCGCCCTGGCCAACGACGCTGCCGACGACTACAAGTCGTTCAATGCGGCCCTGGCCCGGCGGGGATGCCGAAACGTCGAGGCGGGGAAGCTGTCCGTCGATCACCGGAAACGGGACTCGCACGGGTTCCAGATGGCCGAGAAGGATTACACCTCCGGTTTCGACGCCATCCAGGAGATCAATGACCAGCTCCGCTCGGGCGGCAAGGTGCGTTCCACCGCGGTCACCTCGCTGGCCAGCATGTTGGTCAAGGGAGTGGTAGAGAACCAGGGCTCGCTGATGACCGTCCTCGACATCCACAACAAGGACGAGTACACCGCCACGCACAGCCTTGACGTGGCCCTGCTGACGCTCCTCCAGGTGCGGCAGTTCGGCCTCGACGACGCCACCCTCGGTTCGATCGCCACCGCGGCCATCCTCCATGACCTGGGCAAGCTCCTCATCCCCGACGACCTGCTGAACAAGACCGGGGCGCTGACTGACGACGAGTGGATGACCATGAAGAAGCACCCGGTCATGGGCGCCGAACTGATCCACGACATCCCCGGGGTCGACGACCTGGCCATCATTGTCTCCTTCGAACACCACCAGAAGTACGACTCCTCGGGCTACCCGTCGCGCATGGGCAGCCGGCCGCTCAGTCAGATCAGTTACATGGCGGCCATCTCCGACGCCTACGACGCCATGCGGAGCCGGCGGCCCTACCAGCAGGAGATGAGCCCTGAACAGGCCGCGGCCATCCTCATGAAGGGATCCGGCACCAGTTTCCACCCTGGCTTCGTCAAGAGGTTCGTCGGCATGGTGGGCGTCTACGGACTCGGCAACGCGGTCAAACTCTCCACCGGAGAATACGCCGTGGTCGAGAAGAACAACCGGCACGATCCCTACCGTCCGGTCATCCGGATCGTCGCCGATCCGCTCCTGCGGCCGGTGGATTCGCACTACCTCGACCTCTCGGCCATGGAGCGGGATGGCTCCGAGATGTCCATCGAGAATTCCGTGCCGATAGACGACACCCTCAGGGAACTCATCCGGGAGTCCAGGATCTAGTTGACCCGCGGCGGAAATCGCATTAGAATCTGTGGCACTCATGGGGAGGAACGATTGATGACCAAGTCCGATTTGATCGAGATCGTGGCCGAGAAGGTGGACCTGACCAAGAAGCAGACCGAGATCATCGTCAACGAGATCTTCGACAGCATCAAGAGGACACTCGGCGATGGGGGCGCAGACGCGCGGGTCGAGATCCGGGGCTTCGGCAGCTTCAAGGTCAGGGAACGGAATTCGCGGGAAGGGCGCAATCCGAAGACCGGCGAACCGGTGCGCATCCGGTCCAAGCGCGTGCCGGTCTTCAAGGCCGGCAAGGAACTCAAGGAGAGGGTGGATAACTGATCAGCGCGACCCGCATCGGCGTCATCTCAGACACTCACCTCGACCGCCCGGATGCACGCCTGGCGGACGCCCTGGCCGAGGTTTTCCGCGACGTCGACATCATCCTGCACGCCGGCGACATCACCGATCTGACTTTCCTGGATACCCTGGCCGCCATCGCCCCGGTGGAGGCCGTGTGCGGGAACATGGACACGGATGCGGCGCACAGGGTTCTGCCATCGAAGAAGGTCTTCTCGGTCGAGGGGATCAATCTTGGCCTCATTCATGGCTGGGGCCCCCCCTGGGGCATCCGGCAGCGCATCAGGGGATCGTTCGATAACGTGCAGGTAGTCGTGCACGGGCATACCCATCAGCCGTTCGCCGGTTTCGATGGCGCCGTCTATTTCTTCAACCCCGGTTCGGCCAGGAAGAGCCGAATGCCCGGCGCGGGGCCCCACCTGTGGCATCCTGACCGTGGGCGAGGCGGTCAGCGGCCGGATCGTGGACCTCGTGCGCTAGACGCAGCCCGGGCTCGGTCAGCCGACCGCGTCGAGTTCCGCATCCTGAATCCGCGCGCCGATCGACCGGGCAAGCTTCCGCATGGCGGCCATGTCGAGCCCCGGGAGGCCGACTGCGGTCAGGGTCACCCCGGCCCCGGCCGACAGTGCTTCCCGGGCGAAGAGCATCACCGCCTGGTGAGAACCCGCACCGGTCAGGGGATGGCAGATCGACGAGTAGGCCCGTTCGTCGGGGGCATTCAGGCTGATCGAATAGTCATCGACCAGCCCGGCCAGCTCCTTCGCCAAGTGACGCCCCAGGAAGCGGTCGGCCAGACCGTTGGTGTTGACCCTGACCCTCGCCCCCCGCGCCTTGATGACGGAGGCCACCTCCCTGACGAGTTCGGGCCGGAGAAGCGGCTCGCCGTAACCGCAGAAGACCACCTCGCTGAATTCGCCCTGCCGGTCGATCTCGGCGATCATCTCGGCCACGGACGGTTCGTGGTCCAGGTCGAGACGGTGCCCCTTGACGACAGGGTGCTCGAGGCGCCGGCAGAAGACGCACCGGTTGATGCAGCGGTTGGTGACGTTTAGGTAGAGCGACGTGCGGATGCGGTAGGTGATGGCGCTCGCGGTCAACGGGGAGACCCAGGCCGAAGAGTTCCCGGGCGGCCTGGTGGTGATGCGGGCCACGTCGTCGAGGGAAAGTCCCTTCAGTTCGGCGGCGCGCCCGGCGATCGCCGGAATGCAGGCGAGGCTCGTTGCGCTGCCCGCGATTCGCCTGTGGTGGAAGGTAGGGGGCGTCGGTCTCCAGAAGGAACGACTCGATCGGCAGCGCCCGACGACGTCGCGCAGCAGGGAAGCATTCGGGTAGGTTACCGGTCCGCCGAAGGAAAGGCGCAGGCCGAGGTCGAGGCACTCATGCGCCTCCGGCACGTCGCCCGAGAAGCAGTGCATCACCCCCCGCCAGGCCGGCCTCGGGAGCGGAGCGCTTCGATGACCTGGCGGATTCGACTCCCGGGCGTGGAGGATGACCGGCAGGCCGAGCCCGGTGGCCAGGTCGAGTTGGTCGGTGAAGGCCGCCATCTGGCGGTCGCGCGGGGCATGATCGCGGTGGTAGTCGAGCCCCGTCTCGCCGACGGCGACCACCTTGGGGTGCCGCAGCAGCGACTCGAGTTCCCCAGCAAGGAGCCGTCCCATCCGGCGGCGCTGTTGGGGTGGACGCCGACCGCGGCCCAGACGGCGGGGAATCGGTCGGCCAGCGCGACGGCCGCCCGGCTCGAGGGCATGTCGCAGCCGACGGTGACGATCCGGCCGACGCCGGCATCCTGCGCCCGACGACGACGTCCGGCGAGGTCGTCCGGAACGCCTCGTCGTCGAGATGGGCGTGGGTGTCGACCAGCATTGGCTACGGCTGGACGTCGAGGCGGGGGAAGAGGGGCGGGATGACCTTGGTCTGGAGGCCCTCCGGAAGCGCCCCCCAGGCAAGGGATGCCGGCTCCGGGGACGGCCAGCCGGACGGCCTCGAGCCCCAGACCCTCGGCCAGTTTCGATCGCCGTGCGGGGCATGAAGGGGCCGGTGCCGACGGACAACACCCGCAGGGCCTCCAGCAGGGAGGCGACGACCTCGGCGCACCGTGGGATGTCGGACTTGGCCAACTCCCATGGCTTCTCACGGTCGATGCAGCGGTTGGCGGCGCCGACGAAGGCACCAGATCTCGGTCAGGGCGGCGAGAAGGCCGGTCGCCGATCGCCGGCGCCGAGGCGCGGCCACATGGCCGAGGCGGCGGCCGAGAGTCTCGCCTTCCGGCGCCCGCCGGGGCATCCTGCCGGCGAAGTACTTGCCGGCCATGGTCAGCGTGCGGCTGCACAGGTTCCCGAAATCGTTGGCCAGGTCGCTGTTGATCCGAAGCGGTCATGGCCCTGGTGCGAGAAGTCGCCGTCGAGGCCGAAGGGCACCTCGCGCAGCAGGAAGTAGCGGAGGGCGTCGACGCCGAAGCGTTCGGCCAGCTCGTAGGGGTCCTGGACGTTGCCCAGCGACTTGGACATCTTCTGCCCCTCGACGGTCCACCAGCCGTGGGCGAAGACGCGCCGGGGCAGGGGCAGGCCCAGGGCCAGCAGCATGGTCGGCCAGTAGACGGCGTGGAAGCGGAGGATGTCCTTGCCGATCAGGTGCACGTCGGCCGGCCAGAAGCGGCGGAAGCGCTCGTCGTCCGTCGAAGGCGCCCAGGGCGGTGATGTAGTTGGTCAGGGCGTCGATCCAGACGTAGACGACGTGGGCCGGGTCGGAGGGACACGGGATGCCCCAGTCGAAGGTGGTCCGGCTGACCGACAGGTCGCGCAGCCCCCCCTCGACGAAGCTGACGATCTCGTTCCGCCGGCTCGGGGGCATGATGAAGTCGGGGTGCGCCTCGATGTGCCTCAGCAGACGCCCGGCATAGCGTCGACATGCGGAAGAAGTAGCTCTGCTCCTTGACCCGCTCGACCGGGCGGTGGCAGTCGGGGCAGGCGCCGCCGACCGAGCTGGGTCTCGGTGAAGAACGTCTCGCAGGGCGTGCAGTACCAGTCCTCGTACTCGCCCAGGTAGATGTCGCCCGCCGCCTTCAGAGCCGTCGGAAGATCTCCTGGACCACCCGGGTGTGGCGCGCTTCGGTGGTCCGTGATGAAGTCGTCGTTGGAGATGTCCAGCAGGGTCCACAGGTTCCGGAACCGGGGCATGACCCGGTCGGCCAGCTGCAGGGGGGTGACACCCTGCGCCGCCGCCGAGCGCTGGACCTTCTGGCCGTGCTCGTCGGTGCCGGTGAGGAAGAAGACGTCGTCGCCCGAGCAGGCGGTGCCACCGGGCCAGTCACGTCTGCCGCGATGGTGGTGTAGGCGTGCCCGATATGGGGGACGTCGTTGACGTAGTAGATGGGCGTGCTGACATAAAAGTGCCTTCTCGTGTCCATGGCGTGTTGGCTCCCGGGGATCGCAACTTTTCATTTTAGCCTGGATGCACTATCATGTAAACAACGAGGGCGGCGCGGCGGCAGGAAGGAAACCAATTCGGGTCGCCAACGTCTAACCCGAGCGTGTCCGTGAACCGGGAGGTGCGTCGGTGAAGTGGTCATTACGCGTGACGTCGGCGCGCGGCAGTGGCCGCCGGGGTGTCGCTGCTGGTGTCCCTGCAGTCTCTTCCGGCGGCTGCCGCTCCGGTCATCGCCGCCGATCAAACCGAGTACGACTATGGCCAGGTGGACGAGACCATCGTGGTCGAGTACACCTTCTCCATCCGGAACAGGGGCGACGCGCCGCTGGCCATCTCGCAGGTCGAGACGAGTTGCGGCTGCACTTCCACCCAGATCGGCGGCAAGAGCCTCGCACCAGGCGAATCGACTCCGCTGACCGTCCGGTTCAATCCCCGCGGCCGCCGCGGCAAGCAGGAGAAGCAGGTGCTCATCTCCTCGAATGATCCCCGCCAGCCGAAGCTCGTGCTGAAGATCACCGGCACCGTGACGGCGGACGTTGACTGCCAGCCCCAGCGGGTCGACTTCATTGACATCAAGGAGCGCGACAGGGTCCAGCGGACGGTGACCGTGACCATCGCCAGCGGCGTCAACGCCCGGGTGACCGGCGTCAGTTCCTCCTCCGACTTCATCGAGGCGGCCATAGCCGGCACGGGCACCGGGAAGGAGACGCGGGTGATCGTGTCGACCGTGCCGCCCCTTCCCCCGGGAGTGATCCGGAGCGCGATCACCATCACCACCGACCACCCCAAGTACCCGGCCATCAGCTCTGCCGGTCCAGATACACGTCCCGTCGGACATCACTGTCGTGCCCGGCGCGATTTCCCTCTCCCTCGACGACGGCCAGTCGAAAATCCCGTCGACCATGGTGATTTCGCTGCGGTCGCGTTCCGGCAAGCCGTTCCGCGTCGTGAAGGTCGCGCCGCCACTTCCGGAGATCGACTACAAAGTCGTCGGCGATTCACCGTTCTCGTACCGGATCGAGATTTCGAATGTGATCGCCTCGCCCGTCCTGAACGGCAAGTGGCTGCGGGTGACCACCGACCAGCCCGGCGGCGAGATCAGGGTGCCGTTCCAGACGTACCGGCGTTCCGGTTTGCCGCCGGGCAGGAAACCGTAGGGGAAACGAGATCGTGCCGAGGCTCCTGCCGGGTCGTTTCCTGTGCGCCTTGCTGCTGGTCGTCGCCCTCTCGGGCGTGGCCGGGGCGCAGGGCAGTCCCATTCTGATCGAGTTCTTCTTCGAGCCTGGCTGCAGCGAGTGCGGACGGGTGCGGGCGGAGATCCTGCCCGAGCTGAAGATGCGCTACGAGGGATTCTACGAGCTCCGGGAATACGATATCGGCATCCCCGACAACTACCTGCGCCTAGCAGCCTACCAGGAACGCCTGGGCATCTCCGGGAACGCCAGCGTGTCGATGATCCTGGACAGCCGCGAGGTCCTGAACGGTTTCGAGGCCATCGCCGATGGTCTCTTTCCGCTGATCGACCGGCTTTCCCAGGAGCACCTGTCCGGGAGCGGGACTGCCGTCCTTCCGCCGTCCCCCGCGGCTCCCGATCTCAAGTCGCGCTTCAATGCCTTCACCCTGCTCGGGGTGGTGACCGCCGGCTTGATTGACGGCATCAACCCCTGCGCCATCTCCACCCTGGTGTTCTTCATGAGCCTGCTGGCCACCTTGAAGGTCAGCGGACGGAGGCTGGTGACCGTCGGCGTGGCCTTCTGCCTGGCGTCCTTCCTAACTTACACCGGCATCGGTTTCGGACTCTTCCGGGCGCTCCATCTCTTCTCCGGATTCACCTCGGTCCGGGCGGTGGTCAACGCGGTGATGATCGTCATGCTCCTGGTCTTCGCGGCGTTCTCGTTCAAGGACGCCTGGCAGATTCCACCGGAGCCACTCGGCCCACGACGTCTCGCTGCAACTGCCCGAGGGGATCAAGCTGCGAATCCACAAGATCATGCGGGGTGGGCTGGGGACGCGGAGCCTGTTCGTCGGCAGCCTGCTGATAGGCTCGTCGGTGACCGTGCTGGAGAGCGTCTGCACCGGTCAGGTCTACATACCGACGCTGGTCATGCTCATCAAGAGCGGGCGGCACGGGGATCAGGCCGTACCTCTACCTGATTCTGTACAACCTGCATGTTCATGCTTCCGATAGTGACCGTCTTCGTCCTGACGCTGCAGGGGCTCAAGACACCCCGGCTGCTCGAGTGGAGCCGGAGGAACGTCGTCTTCAGCAAGGCGCTCCTCGGCCTCTTCTTCCTCGGGATGGCCGGCCTGATCCTCGATCCTCGATAGCGCCGGCCGGCGTCCGGCCGGGAGTCAGCTCGCCGTCTACTTGGCCTTGTCCATCCGGAAGAGGCTGCTGACCGACGAGTCGTCGTGGATCCGGATGATCGCCTCGCCCAGCAGCGGGGCGACCGACAGCTCGGTGATCTTGCCCATGGTGCGGGCCGCGTCGCAGAGCGGGATGGTGTTGGTCACCACCACCTCCTCGAGGCAGCGAGTCGCGGATCCGCTCGAGCGCCGGGCCCGAGAAGACGGCGTGGGTGCAGCGGCGAAGACGCGCAGGGCGCCCTTGCTCTTGATCGCCCTGGCCGCCTGGACGAGCGTGCCGGCGGTGTCGATCATGTCGTCGACGATCATGGCGTCGCGCCCCTCGACCTCGCCGATGATGTTCATGATCTCGGCCTCGTTGGCGCCCGGACGCCGCTTGTCGATGATCGCCAGGCTGCGTGCCGAGCCGCTTGGCGAAGCGCCCGGCGCGCTCCACGCCGCCGGCGTCGGGGGAGACGACGACCGGGTCCTGGAGGTCCTTCTGCTTGAAGTAGTCGATCAGCACCGGCGAGGCGAACAGGTTGTCCACCGGGATGTCGAAGAAGCCCTGGATCTGCCCGGCGTGCAGGTCGAGGGTCAGACACGCGGTCGGCGCCGGCGGCGGTGATCAGGTTGGCCACCAGCTTGGCCGTGATCGGCACCCGGGGCTCGGCCTTGCGGTCCTGGCGGGCGTAGCCGTAGTAGGGCAGCACGGCGGTGATCCGCTCGGCCGAGGCGCGGCGCAGGGCGTCGATGATGATCAGCAGCTCCATCAGGTTCTCGTTGACCGGCGGGCAGGTCGACTGGATGACGAAGACGTCCCGGCCGCGGATGTTCTCGTTGATCCGGACCCGCATCTCGCCGTCGCTGAACGCGCCGACCTCCGCGTCGCCGAGCGGCACCTTGAGGTAGTCGCAGATCTGGGCCGCGAGGAGCGGGTTGGAATTGCCGCTGAAGATCTTGAACTCGGCCATGCTCATGTGTGCCTCCCGTGACGGCTTGGTGTGGGCGGATGACTTCCCGCGGAAGTCTACCCGACGGGGCGCCGCGACAAGTCAACCGATGCCCCGGGCGCCGATTGCGCATCGCCGCCCGGCCGGCTACAATGCGGCATGCCGATTCGCCACCGATCCCCCCGTTGGCTGCTCGGACCGCTTTTCGCTCTGGCGGTGACTGCTGCCCGCCGGGGATTCCTCGCCCAGGGAGACGGAGTGCCCCGGTGGTCATCGGCGCGGTGCTGTCGTCGCATGACGCCTTCCAGGAAGACCTCGGGACTGCTCCGACGGACCTACGAGTTCACGGCCGAAGCCATCAACCGGTCGGGAGGAATCCGGATCGGGGGGAAGGCGGCTCCGGTGCGGCTCGAGATACTACAGGACGGGGCCCCGCCCGAAGTGCTCGCCCGGGCCTATGGCCGGATGGCCGACGACGGTGTCCGAATCTTCCTCGGGCCCTTCGGCGAAGAGTTGGCCCAGGCGGCGGTCCGGGCCGCCCGGGAACGGGGGCTTCTGCTGGTGCTGCCCGGCCCCAGCCGCACGGCCGGCGGCGAGGCCGCGACGACAGTCTTCTCGACCCTCCCGGTGGCCGGAGAGTTGCCCGGGCATTGTTCGACTACCTCGCCGCCGCCCGCATCCGTCCGAAGAGGATCGGCGTCGTCCACTCCGAGGAAGCCTTCGGCCGGAGCGTGGCCGATGCCGTGGCCCGTCAGGTGGCCAGTGACGGGGGCGTCAGCCTGGAGCGCATTCCATTCCCGGCAGGCCTTCCCGATGTCGAGGCTCTCCTGCAGCCGCTCGGGAAGCCGCTGCCCGACTTGGTCCTGCTCGTCGGCCGCCGGGAGGAAAACTCCCTCCTTGCCCGTCGGATCAGGGCCCTGGCCGGATCGGAGACCGTCGTGTGCGCCCTGGGCGGCCTGCCGGCCGGCGACATCGAGAAGAACAAGAAGGGAGAGACTGGACGGAATTCTCGTCCTGGATTTCTGGGATGGGCGGCGACGCCCGGGCGACGAGGACCCTGGGCCTGCCGGGGCGTTCGTCCGGGAGTTCAGGAAGAAGTTCGGCTATGACCCCGACTACCACGTCGCAGCCGCGGCCATGGCCCTCCTGGTCATCCAGCGGGGGATCGAGGCGGCGGGCGACACGCGCGCCGACCGCGTGGCCGAGATCGATCGCCGGGATCGACACCGACCTCGTCTTCTGGCGGGCGGCGTTCTCCCGGGAAGGCCGGATGCGCGGGGGGGGCTTCGTTGGGATTGTCCGCCGGAGCAAGGTTGAGCAGCTCTGGCCGGCTTCTCCGGCGGGCGGCGCCACCCCTCCCGCTGCCGCCCGGCCGTGAGCGTCGGACGGAAGATGGTAGGGCGCCATGCGGATGGAATCTGACCGGATGATGGAGCGGGCCGAGGAGGTCCTCGGGAGTGCCGTTCGGACCGGCGCGGACTCCGCCGAGGTGTTTGCCTCCTTCGTGAACAGGTTCCGGATTAGCCAGCGGGGGCGCGAACTCGATGCCGTGTCGGTGGCCGAGGATGGCGGCTTCGCATTGCGCGTGTTCGCCGGCGGAAAGACCGGGTTCTCGACCTCATCCGGCGGCCTGGAGACCCCGGAGGCTGTCGGCGCCCTGGTCGCCTCGGCCATCGCTTCGGCCCGTCTGGGGGACGACCCCGCCCTGCCCATTCCGCGGCAGCCGACGGCCCTGCCCGAGGTCGAGGGCGCCTTCGACCCCGGGCTGGCGTCGCGGTCGCCGGGAGAGAAGCGGGCGTTGGTGAAATCGCACGTCGATGCGGCGTTCGCGTTTTCGCCCAAGGTGCGCGCCATCCGGTCGGTCGCCTACTCGGAGACGGACGTCCTCACCGTGCTGGCCAACTCGGGCGGTCTGCGCCTGTGCAAGCGGGGAACCGGTTGTTCCGTCAGCGCGGCTGTCATGGCCAGCGACGGCGACCAGAGCGAGACGGCGCACGAGTGGTTCGGGGGCAGATCCTTCGACGCGTTGAAGGACGCTGACGTCGGGCAGGCTGCCGCCAGACAGGCCGTGTCGATGCTGGGCGCCAGTCCGGTCCGGACCGGCAGGTACGACGTGGTGTTCGAACCGGTGGCCGCGGCGGGCCTCCTCGAGGCATACGCCCACGCCCTCGGTGGTCAGATGGTCGCCCGGGGCAAGTCCCCCCTGGCGGGATTGTTGGGGAAGCGCGTCGGGTCGGAGCGTTTCTGCCTGGTAGACGACCCCCTCCTGCCGGGAGGCCTCTCCTCGGAGCCGTTCGACGACGAGGGGGTGCCACGGAGGCGCGCGGTGGTGATCGACCGGGGAATCCTGAGCTCCTTCCTGCTGGACGGAAAGACCGCCTTCCTGATGGGCGCGGCGTCCACCGGCAACGCGTCGCGCGGCGATTATCGGAACCTGCCTTCGGCGGTCCCGGCCAATTTCCACCTGGCGCCCTCCGGGGACGTCGATCCGGGGAACCTTCTCAGACGGCTCCACGATGGACTGCTGGTCGTCGACCTGATGGGTGTCCACACCATCGACCCGGTCTCGGGAGGTTTCTCACTCGGGGCGTCCGGGTTTGTCGTCGAGCAGGGGCAGGTCCGGCGGCCCTTCCGGGGGGTCACCATCGCCGGTTCACTGTATGAGGTGTTTCATCGCCTGGCGGCGGCGGGAGAGGACCTTCGATTCTTCGGCGAGGTGGGTAGCCCTTCGTTGCTGATCGAGGGGATTGACGTCGCCGGCGATGCCGGCTAACGCGCCGGGCGATTCAGGTAAAGCACCGCCAGAAGGGTGGCCGAAGCCAGGCCCACGGCCAGTGCGTCACGCCAAGAGACGGGTGCGGCGCGGCCTGGCGCCGCGGGGTGGTATCCGCGCATGAGCAGGGAGATGGCCATGCTTTCCGATCTGGCCCTACCCCTCGCCAGCAGGGTCGAGATGAGGATTGGTGCCGCCCCGACCCGCCGGATGGGATTCCACGATCCGTGGGCGATGCCGCGGGAGAGTTGGACGGCGGAGAGCCGGCCGGCTTCCAGGCGCAACGCCGGCATCAGCACCAGGCCGAGTGACAGGGCCAGGGGCAGCTCGGATACGGGCAGGCCGAGCCAGGCCAGGGGACGGAGCCATCGCGCCAGTGTTTCGGCGAGCCGCAAGGGGGAAAGGGCGGCGGACAACAGGACGGCCAGGAAGTAGAGGAGCAGGATCTTCGTGATCCATAGCAGGCCGGTCCGGGGGCCTGCGAGCACCGAGAGGACGAGGGCCGCGGCGGTGACCGACAACGTCCACCGCAGGAGCGTCCAGATATCCCGGTGGCGCGCCGATCGGATGACCGGCAACGCGCCGGCGAACAGCACCGGCAGGAGGGGGGCGAGGGAAAGCGGGGACCTGGCCACAGCGCCGGCCGCGCCCATCAGCAGGAAACAGACGATGACCGCGTCGGGGGAGATCCGTCCGGCTGGTTCACGGCTGCCTTTCATTGTATAATCATCTCACGTTCAACTGATTCATGGGAGGTGCAGGATGAAGCGCGCTATTCTGCTTGTCGCGGTAACCTTGGCGTTGACGTGTCTCGTGTCGGCCTGCCTGATCCCGCCCGGGGGCGCCCCGCATCCGGGTCGTGGCTCGATCGGTTTGCCGCTGCCGCGTCCGTAGTCGGAACCGCATGTCGTTCGATCTGGCTCAGTTCGTCTTCTCCGGACTGACCGCCGGGGCGATTTATGCCCTGGTGGCCCTCGGCTTCGGAGTCGTCCACAACACCATGGGCATCGTCAACTTCACCCAGGTCGATTTCGTGACCCTGGGAGGGATGATGCTCTATTCGGCGGCCCGGGTGGAAGGGATGGGCATGGCCGGGGCACTGGCGGTGGCCGTCCTGGCCGGGGCGCTGGCGGGTGTGGCGGTCGAGTACATCGGCCTGCGCCCGGCCAGGTCAGGGAACCACGTGGTGCTGATCTTCATCACCATCGGCCTGTCGATGACGCTGCGGGGCCTGATCAAGATCGTCTGGGGTAAGAACCGCCTGGCGGTGGCCCCCCTGACGGACGACACCCCGATCAGGTTCCTGGGTGCGACCATTCTCCCGCAGGCCCTCTGGATCATGGCCCTTACCCTCGCGGCCATCGTCCTCCTGGTCGTCTTCTTCAGGTTCACGCAGACCGGCCTGGCCATGAGGGCCGTCGCCTCGAACGAGCGGGCGGCGACGATGATCGGTCTGCGCGTGTTCCGGGTCAGGGCGGCGGCCTTTGCGCTGGCCGGGGCGCTCGGCGGACTGGCCGGGGCATTGATCACCCCGATCACCACCCTGAGCGCCGATGTCGGGGTCCTGCTCGGCCTGAAGGGCTTCGCCGCGGCCATTCTGGGAGGCTTCGGATCCTTCCCGGGGGCGATCGTCGGCGGAGTCGCCCTGGGGCTCCTGGAGTCCCTCGGGGCCGCCTACGTGAGCAGTCTCTACAAGGACGCCATGGCCTTCATCGTCCTGCTGGTGGTCCTCTTCGCCCGGCCCCAGGGACTTCTCGGCCAGCGCGCGGGGAGCGAGACGGCGTGACGGTCCGCATCCTGATGGGCAACGAGGCCATCGGTCTCGGGCTGGTCGAGGCCGGCTGCCGCGTTGCCACGTCCTACCCCGGGACGCCGGCCTCGGAGATCCTCAAGGCTGTGGTCGCCAACTCCGAAGCCTCCCTCCATGCCGAATGGTCGGTCAACGAGAAGGTGGCCTTCGAAACCGCATACGCCGCCTCGATGGTCGGTGTACGGTCGGCCGTGGCCATGAAGCAGGTCGGTTTGAACGTGGCCGCCGACCCGCTCATGCGGGCCGCCTACCTCGGCGTCACCGGCGGCATGCTGGTGGTCGTCGCCGACGACCCGGGCCCGCACAGTTCCCAGACCGAACAGGACAGCCGCTTCTTAGCCTGGTTCGCCAAACTCCCGGTGCTCGACCCGTCTTCGCCCCGGGAGGCCCGGGAGATGATCGGTCCCGCCTATGCCCTGTCCGAGTCGAAAGGCGTGCCGGTGCTCATCCGGCCCACCACCCGGGTGTGCCACGCGCGCCAGTCCATCGACGTTATTGCGCCGCCGGCGCAGGAAGGCCGGCCGGTCCGTTTCGAGCGCGACCCGCGGCGGTGGTGCGCCACGCCGGGGACGGTTCGGGAACTGCACGCCCGGCTCAACCGGGTCGTGGATGAAATCGCCCGCGAAGAGTGGTTCCCGCCCGTCCTGGAGCGGCAGAATGGCTCGGACGAGTGCATCGTGGCCTCGGGCGTGGTCGCCGCCCACCTGCTCGACCTGGCCGGTGAAGACGGTCCGGACATTTGGAGGGTGCGCATGCCCTTCCCGCTGCACGACGGCTTTCTGCAGATGCTGAGAACGAGCTACCGGCGGGTCCTCGTCCTCGAGGAGACCTACCCCGTCATGGAACTGCAGATCGGCCGCGAACTCGCGTCCGGAAGGCTTTCCGGGGACGTCCCACGGGAGGGGGAACTCACCCCCGAAGTCGTCCTGGACGTTCTCCGGAAATTCCGAGGGGAGGATGTGCCGGGGCGACCGCCTCGCCGGATAGAGGGGAAGCCGCCCACGCTGTGCGCCGGTTGCGGCCACCGTCCCGTCTTCTACGCCATGCGACGGACCTTCCCCAAGGGGATTTTTCCGGGGGACATCGGCTGTTACACCCTGGGTGTGGGCATCGGCGGCGTCGACTCGTGCCACTGCATGGGCGCCGGGATCAGCCAGGCGGCCGGATTGTGGCACGCCTTCCGCCAGTCAGGCGGGGAGGCGCCACCGCTGGTGGCTACCATCGGCGATTCAACCTTCTTCCACGCCGGCATCCCGGCCCTCATGAATGCCGTGCTGACCGGCGCCCGTTTCGTCGTGGTGATCCTGGACAACGCCACCACGGCCATGACGGGCCACCAGCCCACGCCGCACGCCGGGGTCGGTGCCCGGGGCGAGTGCCGGCCCATCATGTCCATCGAGAAAATGGTTGAAGCCTGTGGTGTAACTTCATGCACGGTCATTGATGCCTATGACATACCGGAGTTGAAGCGATGTCTCTCCGAGGGGCACCGGCAGGCGCGGGGAACTGCCGCCGCGCCGGTGGTGTTGATAGCCCGTCGGCCGTGCGTCCTGGCCGCCGGGGTCCCGACTGGAGGGCGGCCCTTGTTCGAGGTTGACCAGGCCGAGTGCACCCGCTGCGGTCACTGCGTGGCCGCTTTCGGCTGTCCGGCACTGGGCGCCGGTCCGGATGGCACGATCCTGGTCGACCGGGCGGGTTGCACCGGTTGCGGAGCCTGCGTGGCGGTCTGCCCGACGGGTGCCATCCGGCAGGTCTCCGGGGAGGAGGGACAGGCGTGAGCGGCGCGGTCCGGCAACAGATCATCGTCACCGGCCTGGGAGGGCAGGGGGTGCTCCTGGCCACCAGGATCCTGGCCGAGTGCGCCGCGGCCGCCGGGGTTGAGGTGATCACCTCGGAGACCCACGGCATGGCCCAGCGGGGCGGATCGGTGATATCCATGGTCAAGGCCGGTCCCTTCCGGAGCCCGTTGATCGCCGAAGGACAGGCGGACGTGGGCCTCTTCCTCGACCACCGCACGGCCGAGGTCCACCGCCACTACCTTTCCCCCACCGCGGTGGCCTTCGTCAACGGCCCCGATGACGGCCGGCCCGGCTCCATCGACGCCGCAGGGGCCGCCCGTGCCGCCGGCGCGCCGGGGTCCGCCAACCTGGTGCTCCTCGGGTACGCCGCCTCCTCCGGGCTCCTTTTCTATGACGTCGATACCCTGGAGCGCGTGGTGGGCCGTCTGATCCGAGGGCGGGCGGGCGCGGGCGCCGTGGAGGCCGTGCGGGCGGGCGCGGCGTTGGGCGGGCGATGAGCCGGAGTTCCTGGCATGCCTCGCTGGCCTTTGTCCGGCGCCACCGCACCGGGCTGTCGGTGCTGCTGCTGGCACTCCCCCTGTCCATCCTTCCGGCGGTGGTCACTAACCCGTTCCTGCTGGGGATCGGCAACCAGATAGGCATATACGCCCTGGCGGCTTTCGGGCTCAACCTGTTCGTCGGCTACTGCGGCCAAATCTCTCTCGGGCACGCGGCCTTCATGGGACTGGGCGCCTACGGCAGCGGCTGGCTGGCGACCTCCCTGTCGCTTTCGCCCTGGCTGTCGACGCCGCTGGCCGCCCTGGCCTCAGCCGCGTGCGCCTGGCTGATCGGCCTGCCGGCCATCCGCCTGCGGGGGCACCACCTAGCCATGGCCACGCTCGGATTCAACTACGCCCTCCATGTCATCCTGATCCAATGGGACCGGGTGACCGGCGGCGCCTCCGGCCTCTCCGGCATACCCGGCTTCTCCCTTGGACGGATCACGCTGGAGGGCGACGCGCGCTTCCATTACCTCGTCTGGGCCCTGGTGGTGGGGATCCTGGGTCTGCTGCTCAACCTGGTGCGCAGCGGCGCCGGACGCCGGCTGGCGGCAGTCGCCCAGGACGAGACGGCGGCGGCTTCGTTCGGGATCGACGTCGGTCGCTGAAACTGAAAACCTTCGTCCTCTCGGCGGTCGCTCGCCTCACTGGCCGGGCTCCCTCTACGCCCACTACCACGGCTACGTGCATCCCGACTCCTTCTCCGTCTTCACCTCCCTCGAGATGGTCATCATGGTGGTCATCGGCGGCCTCGGGTCACTCTGGGGGAGTCTTCTGGGAGCGGCCTTCGTCACCTCCCTGCCGCACTTCCTGGGAAGGTTCGAGACGGCCAAGGAGGTCATCCACGGCATCATCCTGGTAAGTCATCATGATCTTCATGCCGAGGGGCCTGCTCTACGGCCTGGTCGACGTCTTTAGGACGGCCTGGACTTACGGCAAGACGCGCGTCACGGTGCGCGACATGACCAGCCGGCCCTGCAAGGCCGCCCTCCTGTCCATCGTCGGCCTGTCGAAGGCTTTCGGGGGCTTGCCGGCGCTTGACGGCGTCACCTTCGACCTCACCCCGGGCGGCGTGACCTCGCTGATCGGTCCGAACGGGGCGGGAAAATCGACGCTGATCAACTGTCTTTCGGGCGTCATGCGCCCCGATGCCGGCTCGGTGCATCTGGACGGGCGACGAGTTGACCGGGCTTCCCTTCCTGCGCCTTCGCCCGCCGGGGGATCGTCCGCACCTTCCAGAACCTGCGCCTGTTTGACCGCTTGACCGTCATGGAGAACGTCCTCGCCGGCCTCTCGACCAGCGCCGGTGCCTCCTTCGTCGGAGGCATGCTGCGCCTGCCGGCGATGCGCCGGCGCGAGCGTCACTTGCGCCTGAGGGCTTTGGACGTGCTCGACCGGTTCGGCATGGCCGACCAGGCCACCCTCCCGGCCGGCCGCACTCCCTTACGGCGACCGGAAGAGGCTGGAACTGGCCCGGGCGGTCGTCTCCAGTCCGAGAATCATCCTGCTCGACGAGCCGGTCGCCGGACTCAACGACGGGAGACCGCCGTCGTTGGCGGGATCATCGACCGGATGCGGCGCGACGGAGCCACGCTGCTGCTGGTCGAGCACGACATGGACTTGGTGATGAGCCTGTCGGACCGCGTGGTCGTCCTCGACGGCGGCGTGCGCATCGCCGAGGGGACGCCGGCCGACATCCAGAGGAACCCGCTCGTCCTGGAGGCCTATCTCGGGAGGCTTCCGCCACGGCGTGAATCGGCACGAGGCACTAACAAAGGAGCTACGATATGACCCATCACAAGCGGTTGACCGACGATGATCTGTTCGACATGGAGCAGGCGATCAGCCAACGCCTTCGGGAATCCCAAGGTCCATTACTACTGGGTCTACCGGGATTTCGCTCCGGCTGTCCGGGAACTGCGGGAGGTGCAGATGAAGAACCACCAGCTCGAGACCGAGTTGCAGTTGCTGCGGAGCGGAGGGGCCAGTTAGACCCGCCGGGGGGGACGAGCGGTGCTGAATATCAGGACTCTGGCGTTCGCCACGGCCGCCAGGCCGAGGTACTCCGGCAGGTGGACCTGACCGTCGGCCGGGGCGAGACGGTGGCTCTGGTGGGGGCCAACGGGGCGGGGAAGTCGACCCTGCTCGGGACGATCATGGGCATCTACCGACCGGCAGGGGGAACCATCGCCGTCGACGGCCGGCGGGTCGACGGCTGGCGGCCGCACCGCATGGCGGCCCTGGGAGTCGTGCTCGTACCGGAAGGGCGGGAACTCTTCGGGCACCTGACCGTGCGGGAGAACCTCCTGCTCGGAGCAGCGCCGGGACGGGCCGCCGGAAGTGAAGTGGCCCGCCGATTAGAGGAGGTGGCGGAACGGTTCCCGCGTCTTCGCGAGCGGCTTCGGCAGCAGGCCGGCACGCTCTCGGGCGGCGAGCAGCAGATGTGCGCCATCGGCCGGGCGTTGATGGCCGCACCAAAGCTGCTGCTGCTCGACGAGCCGATCGTTGGGCCTCTCGCCGGTGATGGCCGACGAGGTGTTCGAGATCATCCACCGCCTTTCCCGGTCGGGAACGACCATCCTCCTGGTCGAGCAGAACGCGGCCAGGGCGCTGACCGCCTCGGCCAGGGCGTACCTGCTGGCGGGGGGCAGGATAGTGGGGGAGGGGGCCAGCGACCGCCTCCTGGCCGACCCGTCCCTGCGGTCGGCCTTCCTCGGCGCGGCCACCCACCAGAATCCCGGATCGAGCCGGCTCGGCGCGGCCGGGTTGACCAACATCAGAACAACGGGGAGAGCCATGGGCACCAAGTCTTACATGCCGGCATTTCAGGACCACGGAGGAACTCGCGCAGCACCAGTTGGAGGGGTTGCGGTGGACGGTTCGCCACGCCTACGAAGGCTCCTCCTTCTACCGCCGTCGGCTCGACGAGGCGGGCGTCACCCCGTCGGACATCGGCAGCCTCGAGGATCTGCGCCGGCTTCCCTTCACCACCGCCGACGATCTGCGCGACGGCTATCCGTTCCCGCTCCGCTCCGTCCCCTTCGAAGAGATCGTCCGCATCCACGCCTCCTCGGGAACGACCGGCAAGCGCAAGGTGCTCAGCTACACGGCCAAGGACGTCGACGACTGGGCGCGACTTCTTCGCCCGGTGCTACGAGATGGCCGGGGTGACTCCCGCTCGACCGGGTGCAGATCGCCGTCGGGCTACGGCCTCTGGACCGCCGGCGCGGGATTCCAGGCCGGCTGCGAGCGGATCGGCGCCCTGGCCGTGCCGGTCGGCCCGGGCAACCTCGACCTTCAGTGCGAACTGCTGGTCGATTTCCAGTCGACGGTCTTCTGCTGCACCGCCTCGATGGCCCTGCTGATGGCCGAGGAGGTCCATCGCCGCGGGCTGGCCGACAAGATCAACCTGAGGAAGGTCATCTACGGCTCGGAACGATCGAGCGTCTCGATGCGCAAGAAGATCGCCGACCTGCTCGGCGGAGCCGAACTGTTCGACATCCCCGGCCTGACCGAGCTGTACGGGCCGGGCACGGGCATGGAGTGCCCGCACCACGACTGCATCCACTACTGGGCCGACTACTACATCCTCGAGATCCTCGATCCGGAGACCCTCGAACCGGTACCCGACGGGGAGTGGGGCGAAATGGTGGTGACCACCCTGGCCAAGGAGGGCTCGCCCCTGATCCGCTACCGCACCCGGGACATCACCCGGATCATCCCCGGCCCGTGCACCTGCGGCTCGCTACTGCCCCGGCACTCGCGCATCAAGCGGGCGGACCGACGACATGTTCAAGTTCCGGGGGGTCAACATCTACCCCTCGACCGTCGACGCGATCATCTCGGGCATCCCCGGCTTCGGCTCGGAGTACCAGGTCCACCTCACTCGCGACGCCGCCGGGAAGGACGCCCTGCGGCTGATTGTCGAGCGGGGCCAGGGGGTCGGCGCGGATCGGGCCGACGAGCTGGCCCGCGAGCTGACCTACGCGGTCAAGCACAAACTGATGGTGTCGGTCGAGGTCGAGGACGTCAACTACGGCAGCCTGCCACGATCGGAGCGGAAAACAAAGCGCGTCTTCGACAATCGCATCCAGGACAGCGTCGTCTGAGAGCCGCGCCGCCGGACTACGCCGTGGCGATACTTGACCTTTGCCGGATGGTTCAGTATAAAATGAATTTTTCTGCTACTGACGGCCACCGAAAAGGAGAGTGCCCGCATGAAGAAGTTCTCCACGGAAGACATACGTAACGTCGTCCTAGTGGGCGGCGGGGGGGCCGGGAAGACCTCCCTGGCCGAGGCCATGCTCTTCGCCGCCGGCGCGACCAACCGCCAGGGCTCCGTCGATGAGGGCAACTCGGTTCTCGACTACGATCCGGACGAGATCGCCCGCAAGGTTTCGATCAGCTCTTCTCTGGCCACTTTCGAGTGGAAGAAGACGAAGATCAACCTGATCGACACCCCGGGCTACGCCAACTTCCTGACCGACGCCTATGGGGCGATCCGCGTGGCCGACGCCGCCCTGGTGGTCGTCAGCGCCGTGGACGGTATCAAGGTGGAAACCGAGAAGGTCTGGAAACTGGCCGACCAGTATGCCCACCCGCGGATCATCTTCGTCTCCAAGATCGACAAGGACCGTGCCGACCACGAGAAGGTGATCGATTCGATCAACAAGGTCTTCGGCAATAAGGCGGTCCCCTTCCTCCTGCCGGATGTCCCCGGTCCGGGCGTGGGCATGTTCCTCGACATCGTTCACCAGCGGACGATCACCAAGGCGACCGATGGAACCTGGAGCGTCGTGGCCGACATGGACGAGACCACCCGCGAGTCGATCGGACCTTACCGGGAGCGGCTCATCGAGGCCTCCTCGGATGAGTTGATCGAGAAATACCTGGAGAACGGCACCGTCGACGAGAACGAACTGGACGCGGCCCTGAAGGTTGCCGTACGCGACCGGCAAGCTCTACCCGGTCTACTGCGGCTCCTCCCCGGTCTCCGCGGGGGCCACCCAGGTCCTGGACGCCATGCTCACCTTCCTGCCGTCACCCATCGACCGCGGGGGCGTGCCCTGCAAGACCGCCGACGGAAAGGACGCGCAACGCGAACCCTCGGAGAAGGCGCCCTTCTCGGCCCTGGTGTTCAAGACCATCGCCGACCCCTACGCCGGCCGGATCACCCTCTTCCGGGTCTACTCGGGAGTGATCCATTCGGACGCCTCGCTCTACAACGCCACCAAGGGCGTCAAGGAACGTTTCGGCCAGATCTTCTTCATGGTCGGCAAGACGCAGACCGCCGATCACCGAACTCGTCCCGGGCGACATCGCCGGCGTGGCCAAGCTCAAGGAGACGGCCACCGGGGAGACCATCTGCGACGAGAAGCAGCCGGTCCTGTTCGACTTCGTGGCCCTGCCCAAGCCGGCCATCTCCTTCGCCATCGAGCCCAAGACCAAGGGGGACGACGAGAAGGTCAGCCAGGCCCTCCACCGATTGACCGAGGAGGACCCGGCGCTGCACATCGGGCGCGACCCGCAGACGCACGAGATGATCCTCTCCGGCCTCGGGCAGATGCACCTCGAGGTCATCCTGGCCCGCCTCAAGCGGAAGTTCGGGGTCGAGGTGGTCATGCACGAGCCGAAGATCCCGTACAAGGAGACCATCAAGGGGCGAACCAAGGTCCAGGGGCGGCACAAGAAGCAGACCGGCGGCCGCGGGCAGTTCGGCGACTGCTGGCTCGAGATCGAGCCGCTGCCCCGGGGCACGGGCTTTGAGTTCGTCGACCGGATCGTCGGCGGCTCCATCCCCCGCAACTTCATCCCGGCGGTCGAGAAGGGGATCCTCGAATCGATGGACCGCGGTCCGCTCGCCGGCTACCCGGTGGTCGACTTCCGGGTGACCGTCTACGACGGCTCGTTCCACACCGTCGATTCCTCCGAGATGGCCTTCAAGATCGCCGGACGGAAGGGCTTCAAGAAGGGCATCCTCGAGTCCAAGCCGATCCTCCTCGAGCCGATCATGAACATCGACGTGGCCGTGCCGGACGAGTGCATGGGCGACATCATCGGCGACCTGAACTCACGCCGGGGGCGGGTGGTCGGCGTCGATTCCGCCGGCAGCGGGCAGACGATCAAGGCCAAGGTGCCGATGGCCGAGGTGCTGAAGTACTCTTCCGACCTGCGGTCGATGACCCAGGGGACGGGGCGGCTTCGACATCGAGTTCTCCCACTACGAGGAGGTCCCCGGCCAGTTGGCCGAGAAGATCATCGCCCTCTCCAAGAAGGAGCACGAGGAAGAGGACGACGAATAACGCTTGATTTCGCTCGCGGAATTGAAGTAAAGTGAAGCAGTTGCAAGCACGATTCTCGCATTCGGCAAGGTGAAGGAAGAGGGCAATGACCAAGGCGGACATCATCGATTCGTTCTACGAGAAGCTCGGCCTGTCCAAGAAGGAAACGGCCAACATCGTCGAAGTGGTTCTCGAGGTCATCAAGGAGAACCTGGAGAAGGGCGAGAAGATCAAGATCGCCGGTTTCGGGAACTTCGCCATCAGGAAGAAGACCGCCAGGAAGGGGAGAAATCCCAAGACCGGCGACGAAATCGAGATCACCCGGCGCAAGGTTGTCGCCTTCAAGCCGAGCCAGTTGCTGCGCAAGGCGGTCAATGGCTAGCATACCCGACAAGATGTTCTTCAGGATCGGCGAGGTGAGCCGGATCACCGGCGTCAAGTCGTACGTCCTGCGATACTGGGAGACGGAGTTCAAGTTTCTCAAGCCGATGAAAAACAAGACCGGGCAGAGGGTATACCGCCGGAAGGACGTGGAGCTTCTGCTGCAGATCAAGAAGCTCCTCTACGATGAAAAATTCACCATTGCCGGCGCCAAGCTGAGGATCGAGGATTCGCGGCGGAACGCCGGAGAAGAGACCCCGGTCGATGACTCCAGCCTGCTTGGCGCGCTGGGCAAAGTATACGGGGAATTGTCCGCGATATACGAGCAGTTGAGCAAACCGGTCGGGGCGTAGCGCAGTCTGGTAGCGTACCTGAATGGGGTTCAGGTGGTCCCCGGTTCAAATCCGGGCGCCCCGACCAACCCACCTTCCTGAAGAAACCGTGGCCGACCACTGGCAGCGCTCGCGGGAACGCATGGTGACCTCCCAGGTCATCGGGCGGGGCATCGTCGCCGCCCATGTCGTCGAGGCCATGCGCCGGATTCCCCGGCACCTCTTCGTGGACGAAGGGCTGCGCACGCGGGCCTACGACGACGACGCCCTGCCGATCGGATCGGGGCAGACGATCTCCCAACCCTACGTCGTCGCCCGGATGATCGAGGCGCTCGACCTCATCGGCAACGAAAGGGTCTTGGAAATCGGCACCGGCTCCGGCTACCAGACGGCGGTGCTTGCCGAAATCGCCAAGCGGGTCTGCTCGGTCGAGCGTGACCAGGGACTGGCCCGCCGGTCGCGGCGGATCCTGCACCAGCTCGGCTACGCCAACATCAGGCTCATGTGCGCTGACGGCACCGTGGGCTTGGCCGCCGAGCAGCCCTTCGACTGCATCATCGTTTCGGCATGCCTCAGGGAAGAACCCCGGGAACTCATCGTCCAACTTCGTGAGGGGGGGCGCCTGGTGGCGCCGATGAGCCGGAACGACGGCCAGGTCATCGTCAGGTACGTCCGATCCGGGGAGGCGGTGGAGGTGACGGAACTCGAGAACTGCCGGTTCGTCAGGTTCATCGGCCAGATCGGCTGGCGGGATGACGCCGCCGGCGGAAAATGAGGCTTGCGCGCGGACGGTTCGTCGTGTAGTATCTTTCGGCCATTGGTATCCGCGGTGCCGGGGTGTTTCCCGAGCGCGGCAGCGCGGCCGGTCGGGACGTAGCGCAGCCTGGTAGCGCACTGGTTTCGGGAACCAGGAGCCGCCGGTTCAAATCCGGCCGTCCCGACCATTTTTCATCCGCGGGGGAGGGAAACGAGCATGGCCGGCGATCTCAAGTCGATGATCCGCGACATCCCGGATTTTCCCAAGAAGGGGATTCTCTTCAAGGACGTCACCCCCCTCCTTAGCGATCCCGCCTCCTTCCGCGAGGCGGTCGATCTGATGGCCGACAACTACCGGAACACCCACATCGACTTGGTGGTCGGCATCGAGGCCCGCGGATTCATCATCGGCGCCGCGCTTGCCTATCGCCTGGGCGCGGGGATCATCCTGGTCCGCAAGCCGGGCAAGCTGCCGTACAAGACCCACAAGACCATCTATGAACTCGAATACGGGAGCGACTCGCTGGAAGTCCACCAGGATTCGATTCTCCCTAAGCAGAAGGTGCTCATCGCCGACGACCTGCTGGCCACGGGCGGGACCATGAATGCCGTCGTCGACCTGGTGGAGAAGATGAAGGGCGACATCGTCGGCTCGGCCTTTCTGGTGGAGCTGACCTTCCTCAACGGCAGGGAGCGTCTCTCCCGCTACCCGGTCTTCTCGCTGATCAAGTTCTGATGGCCGCGGGGCGACGGCCCTTGGGCCGGTCCGCCGCCCGGATGGATGTCACATGGAAAAAGGACGCCCCCGTAGCTCAGCAGGATAGAGCAACGGATTCCTAATCCGTAGGCCGTGCGTTCGAATCGCGCCGGGGGCACCAAGAATCGAGCATGATCGACCTGCATACGCATTCGCTGCTGAGCGACGGGGTGCTCATTCCGACCGAGCTGATCAGGCGCGCGGCCACGGCCGGGTACCGGTTCATCGGCCTGACCGACCACGCCGACGCGGCGCTGCTCGACTTCACCATCCCGCGGGCCATCCGGGCATGTCGGTCGACCGCCGGCGAGTGGGGGGTGACGGCCATCCCCGGCGTCGAGTTGACCCACCTGCCGCTGCGCGAGATCGCTCCAATGACCGAACGGGCCAGGGGCCTGGGAGCCTGCCTGGTGGTCCTCCACGGCGAGACCATCGTCGAGCCGGTGCCGCCTGGGACCAACCGGGCGGCGGTCGCGGCCGGGGTCGACATTCTCGCCCACCCGGGGCTCATCGACGAGGAGACGGCGCTCGCCGCCGCGGCCGCCGGAGTGCATCTGGAGATAACCACCCGCAGGGGGCATGCTTACACCAATGGGCATGTCGTGGCCATGGCCCGCCGGGCCGGCGCGCGCATGATCATCAACACCGACAGTCACGAGCCGGGCGACCTGACAGGTCGGGACCGGGCGACGCTCATCGCCCGGGGGGCCGGGATGACCGGCGCCGAGATCGACCGGGCTTTTGCCGACGCCGAACGGCTGGCAGGTTTGTGTCTAACCAGGATGAAGGAGATCCACGATGGGACAGAGAAGAGCATTTCGTAGCATGACCAAGGAGCCCGACGAGTTCATCGGGGCCGCCGAGCGGGTGCAAGAGTTCGTCAGGGGCAATCCCACCCGGGTCTGGTCGACCGTCGCCGGGGTGCTCGCCCTGTTGCTGTTCGCGTGGGGCGTGTCGCAATTCTCGGATTACCGCAGGGAAGCCATGGTCAAGGCCTATGGAGAGGCCATGCTCGCCTACGAGCAGGCCATGAGGGATCCGACCGGCGTGTCCAAGGCGATCGAGAAGCTGGAGAAGGTCCACGCCGACCGGCCCGATTCGGCCGAAGGGCGGACGGCGCTGTTCTTTGCCGCCAACCTCCACTTCCAGAACGGCAACCGGAGCAAGGCCGGCGAGCTGTACGGGAAGGTGGCCAAGGAGTCCGGGGCGTCGCCGACTCTCTCCCTCCTGGCCGGCCGCAACGCCGCCAGCGTCAGGGAAGCGCTCGGCGATGCCGCCGGCGCCGAGAACCTGCTGCAGGCCGAGTTGGCGGCGGGCTCGGGCCTGCCCAAGGGGGAGGTTCTTCTCGACCTCGCCAGACTGGCCGCCAAGCGCGGCGACAAGGGCAAGGCCGAAGAGTACTACAGGCAACTTCTCGAACTCTCGCCGGAGGGAGCCTATGGCGACCTGGCCCGGCGGAAGCTGGGCATGCCGGCCAGGAAGGCGAAGAGCGTCTGATGGCGGAGAGGATGGGCAGGCGTCTCCTGTCGGGCAACGAAGCCATCGCCCTGGGCGCCTGGGAGGCCGGGGCCACCGTCGGTTGCGGGTATCCCGGCACCCCGAGCACCGAGATCCTGGAGAATCTGGCCACCTACGAAGGCGTTTGGGCCCAGTGGTCCCCCAACGAGAAGGTCGCCCTGGAGGTGGCCGCCGGAGCCTCCTTGGCGGGCGCCCGGACGCTGGTTACCATGAAGCACGTCGGGCTCAATGTGGCCGCAGATCCCCTGTTCACCCTCTCCTATACCGGGGTCAAGGGGGGACTGGTGATCGTCTCGGCCGACGATCCCCAACTCTTCAGCTCCCAGAACGAACAGGACAACCGCCACTACGCCCGGGCGGCCAAGGTCCCAATGCTTGAGCCGTCCGACAGCGATGAGGCCCGGCGTTTCGTCCGGCTCGGATTCGAGATCAGCGAGGCCTTCGACACGCCGGTCATCCTGAGGACGACCACCCGAATAGCCCACTCGCAGACCTTGACGGCCGGCGAGACGGCCGCGCCGGACCGCCCGATGCCTGCCGGTCCGGTCAAGGACGCCCCTAAGTGGGTCATGATCCCGGCGCACGGATTGGCGCGTCACCATCTGGTCGAGAAGCGCATGGCCGACCTCGGCCGGTTCTCGGAGACTTTCCCGGAGAATCGGATCGAGCCCGGCCGGGGTGACCTCGGCATCATCGCCTCGGGGATCTCCTACCAGTATGCCAAGGAGGCCTTCCCGGAGGCTCCCATCCTCAAGCTGGGCATGACCCATCCGTTGCCGGCCGGGTTGATCCGGGAGTTCGCCGCCACGGTCGGGACGCTCCTGGTGGTCGAGGAACTCGACCCGTTCATCGAGGAGCAGGTGAAGGCCCAAGGCATCGCCAACGTGCACGGCAAGGACCTGTTGCCGAGAGTGGGCGAGTATGACCAGGCCCTCCTGCGGCGGGCCATCCGTACCGACGCGCCAGCATCGCCGACGCCACAGAAGGTGCCCGTCCGTCCGCCGATCCTGTGTCCCGGCTGCCCGCACCGGGGGATCTTCCACCTCCTGGGAAAGGCCGGCTATTTCGTCGCCGGCGACATCGGTTGCTACACCCTGGCGGCCATCCCCCCCCTGGCGGCCCTTGACACCTGCCTGTGCATGGGCGCCAGCATCGGCATGGCCCTGGGGATCGAGAAGGCCATGAAGGGGGAGCGGCGGCGCGTGGCCGCGGTGATCGGCGACTCGACCTTCTTCCACTCGGGGATGACCCCGCTCTTGGACATCGTCCACAACGGCGGGAAGACCCTGGTGGTGGTGGTCGACAACTCGACCACGGCCATGACCGGCCGCCAGGATCACCCCGGCACGGACCGCAACCTGATGGGCGGGACCGTCCCGAAGGCCGACGTGGCGCGGGTGGCCGAGGCCATCGGACTTCAGGTGACGGTGACCAACGCATACGACCTCAAGGGCATCCGCGCGGCGCTGAAGGAGGCCGAGGCTGCGGACCGCCCCGGTGTGATCGTCAATCGCGGGCCGTGCGTCCTTCTCAAGCGCGAGAAGCGCGCGGTCATGCGGGTCGATCCCGCGGCCTGCAAGGCCTGCCGGGCCTGCCTGGCCATCGGCTGCCCGGCCCTGGGCTGGAACGGGGACGCCACGTCGATCGTCGTTGACGCGGCCTTGTGCGCCGGGTGCGGTGTCTGCCGGCAGGTGTGCGGATTCGGTGCCATCGCCGCCGAGCGTCAACCGGAAAGGGAGGACTGAGCCCATGACCACCAACATCCTCTTGGCGGGCGTGGGCGGGCAGGGGATCATCCTGGCCAGCGAGGTGGTCGCCGACGTGGCGGCGGCGGCCGGTCTGGAGGTCAAGAAGAGCGAGGTGCACGGCATGGCCCAGCGGGGCGGGAGCGTGGTCACCCACATCAGGTTCGGCGAACGGGTCAATTCGCCGCTCGTGGCCGCGGGGGAGGCCGATTTCCTGGTGGCCTTCGAGGCCATGGAAACACTGCGGTACCTGCACTTCCTCAGGCCCGCCTCCCGGGTGATCATGAATCTGCAGAGAATCCCGACCCTCAGGATGCTTCGGGGCGAGGAGACCTATCCTGCGGTTGATGAGATCGCCGCGGCCGCCCGGGCGGTGTCGGACCTTGCCACCGTCGATGCCGCCGCCCTGGCGCTGGCGGCGGGCAATCAGAGGGCGGCCAACATCGTCCTGGTCGGGGTCATGGGAAGGGAACTGACATTCAAGCGCGACGCCTGGCACGATGCCATCGCAAGGTTGCTTCCCGAACGGTTGCGGGGAGCGAACCTGGCGGCGTTCGATGCGGGCTGGGCACGGAGGTGAAAAAAAGCTGAGAAAACTCTTGACAGGGCATGTCGCCGTTAGGTATAAGGCAACATCGAGAAGGCAATCACGGGGTAGTTGGGTCATTCAACCACTGCAGTAAAGGAGGCAAGACGTGACGAAGAAAGACATCGTGACTTCCATCGCCGAAGAAGCGGCCATCAGCAAGGCCAAGGCCGAGAAGGCTCTCAAGGCCTTCGAGAAGGGCATCATCACCACCCTGAAGAAGGGCGGCAAGGTCACTCTGGTCGGCTTCGGCACCTTCGGTGTCAGCAAGCGTGCCGCCCGCAAGGGCCGCAATCCCCAGACCGGCGCCGAGATCAAGATTCCGGCCGCCAAGGTGCCCAAGTTCACTGCGGGGAAGGCCTTCAAGAAAGCCGTAAAGTAATATATTAGTTCGCTCGTTCATAAGCGGCATTCTTGCTGTCTCGCGAGAGACGAAGTGAGAATGCCGCTTTTTTCATCCACGGCCAGATGAGGTGAGACGATGATCTGGGACGACGAACACGAAACATTGCCGAGGGAGGCGCTCGAGGCGCTTCAGGCGAAGCGCCTGCGTAGCACCGTCGAGCGGGTTTACGCCACCGTCCCGTTCTATCGCCGCAAGCTCGACGAGGCGGGCGTCAAGCCGGGCGACATCCGGAGTGTCAAGGATCTCAGCCGGTTCCCGTTCACTCTCAAGACCGACCTGCGCGACAACTACCCCTTCGGTCTCTTCACCGTGCCGATGGACAGCATCGTCCGCATCCATGCGTCGAGCGGCACCACCGGCAAGATGACCGTGGTCGGCTACACCCAGCGCGACATACGGACCTGGTCGGAGGTCATGGCCCGGAGCCTCAGCTGCGCCGGCGTGACGCGCGGCGACATCATCCACAACGCTTACGGCTACGGGCTCTTCACCGGCGGCTTGGGGGTTCACTACGGAGCCGAGCGGATCGGCGCCTCGGTCATCCCGATCTCCGGCGGCAACACCAAGCGGCAGATCGTGATCATGCAGGACTTCGGCAGCACCGTCCTCACCTGCACGCCGTCGTACGCGCTCAACATGGCCGAAGTGGCCGCGGAGATGGGAGTCGATTTCAAGACCCTCAAGCTGCGGGTGGGGATCTTCGGTGCCGAGCCTTGGTCCGAGAACATGCGCCGCGAGATCGAGACGAAGCTCAACCTGACCGCGCTCGACATCTACGGGCTGTCGGAGGTCATTGGCCCCGGCGTGGCCAACGAGTGCCTCGAGGCCAAGGCCGGCCTGCACGTCTTCGAGGACCACTTCATCCCCGAGATCATCGATCCGGTGACCGAGGAGGTCCTGCCGCCCGGCTCGAGCGGCGAATTGGTGTTCACCATGATCACCAAGGAGGCCATGCCGCTGCTGCGGTATCGCACCCGGGACATCTCCTCGCTCAATTACGAGACCTGTGTCTGCGGGCGGACCATGGTGCGGATGAGTCGCGTGAGCGGCCGGACCGACGACATGCTCATCATCCGCGGGGTCAACGTCTTCCCTTCCCAGATCGAGAGCGTGCTGATGAACATCGAAGGCGTGGAGCCCCATTACCTGCTGATCGTGGACCGGGAGGGTTCCCTGGACACCCTCGAGGTGCAGGTGGAGGTGAACGAAAAACTCTTCTCCGACGAAATCAAGAAACTCGAGGTGCTCTCCCAGAAGATCTCCAAGGAGATCAAGGACTACACCGGCGTCTCCACGCGCGTCAAACTGGTCGAGCCGAAGAGCATCCCCAGGAGCGAGGGGAAGGCCAAGCGGGTCATCGACAAACGGAAGATCTAGAGGAGGGGCGGGGACCATGTTGCTGCAGCAGCTTTCCATATTCATGGAGAACAAGTCCGGCCGCCTGGCCGAGGTCACATCGATCCTTGGACGGACGGGCGTCAACATCCGCGCCCTGACGCTGGCGGACACGGCCGATTTCGGCATCCTGCGGCTGATCGTCGACAACACCGAACTGGCCAAGGACGTCCTCAAGCAGAACGGCTTCACCGTCGGCGTCAACGAGGTGGTGGCCATCGAGGTGCCCGACCGGCCGGGCGGACTGGCCGAAGTGCTGGCGCTGCTCGGGGAGCGCGGCATCAACGTCGAGTACATGTACGCCTTCGTCGCCAAGAGCGCCAACAACGCGGTAGTCATTTTCAGGTTCGACGAACCGAAGCAGGCCGTCGCGGCTTTGTCGTCAACCGGGATCAAGGTGCTCAGCGGCCAGCAGATATTCAGCCTCTGATCGAGACAGGATCATTGCGTGAAATCACGTTCAGGCAGTCTCACTCGACGCAACGAGGAGGTGATGAGGATACGCCGGTCCGGCAGGTGAGCCGTCCGAGCCTGCGCCGCATCCCGTGAGGGGTGACGGCGGAGAGGTTGGTCGGGACCCTGCGGTCATTTGGGTGGGGACTCAATTCGGTCGCCGCATCGCGGATGAGGCGGCCAGGGATTGTCCACTGCCGTGAGAGAAGACCAGAACGTCAACGGAGGACGACATGTTCGGTAGAATCGCTTCTCTTTTCGGAGTGGGCATGCTGTTAGTAGCCACCACCTTCGGCGTATCCAACGCCGCTGAACCGTATCGAATCGGCGCCGTCTTCGCCGTGACCGGCCCGTCCGCCTGGCTGGGTGAGCCAGAGCGCGACACGGCCAGGATGATCGCCGACGAGATCAACGCCGCCGGCGGCATCAACGGCCACCCGCTCGAGCTGATCATCGAGGATGATGCCGGCGAGGAGGCCAAGAGCGTTCTCGCGGTCAAGAAGCTGATCGACCGCGACAAGGTGCTGGCCATCATCGGGCCGTCCACCTCCGGCACCTCGATGGCGGTCAAGGGCGTGGCCGATGAGAAGGCCGTCCCGCTGATCTCCTGCGCCGCCGCAGTGACCATCACCCAACCCCGGGCCAAGTGGGTCTTCAAGGTGGCCCCCAGCGATTCCCACGCCGCCCAGAAGCTCTTTGACCACATGAAGGGGAAGGGGATCACCAAGGTGGCCATCATCACCGTCTCCAACGGCTTCGGCGACAGCGGCCGCAAGGAGCTGCTGGCCGCCGCGCCGGCCTTCGGGATCACCGTGGTGGCCGACGAGCGCTACGGCCAGGGCGACACCGACATGACCGCCCAGCTGACCAAGATCAAGGGGAGCGGCGCCCAGGCGCTGGTCAACTGGTCGATCGGCCCGCCGCAGGTGATCGTCACCAAGAACGTGCAGCAGCTGGGCATCAAGATACCCTTCTACCAGAGTCACGGCTGGGGGAACACCAAGAACATCGAGCAGGCGGGTGCGGCCGCCGAGGGCGTCCTTTCCGCCCTGGGACGTATCCTGGTGGCCGACGCCCTGCCCGAGAGCCATCCCCAGAAGAAGGTCCTCACGGCCTGCAAGAAATCCTATGAGACGAAGTTCAAGAAGGAGGCCAGCACCTTCGCCGGCCACGCCTGGGACGCCACGTACCTGGTGGCCGACGCCCTCAAGGCGGTCGGCCCCGATCGCGCCAAGATCAGGGACTACATCGGGAACCGGAAGGGCTACGTCGGCACCTACGGCATCTTCAACTACTCGGCCGAGGACCACTGCGGCTTAGACAAGGACGCCTTCGAAATCCTGGTGGTCAAGGATGGCAAGTTCGCCCTCAACCCCTGAAACGGCATGCCAAGAAGCGAGGATTCAATCATGAAAGCCAATCTCATCCGCATCCTGTTGCTGAGTAGCATCCTCATCCTGACGGCCGGCATCCCGATCACCCGGGCCGCCGAACCATACCGCGTTGGGGCGATTTTTTCCATCACCGGCCCGCCAGCGTGGCTTGGCGAACCCGAGCGCGACACGGCCAGGATGATCGCCGACGAGATCAACGCCGCCGGCGGCATCAACGGCCACCCGCTCGAGCTGATCATCGAGGACGATGCCGGCGAGGAGGCCAAGAGCGTCCTGGCGGCCAAGAAACTCATCGACAAGGACAAGGTGGCGGCCATCATCGGGCCGTCCACTTCCGGCGCCTCCATGGCGGTGAAGAAGATCGCCAACGAAAAGGAAGTGCCACTGATCTCCTGCGCCGCGGCCGTCACCATCTGCACCCCGCTGGCCGACAGCCGGTGGGTCTTCAAGACACCGCAGAGCGACACCCACGCCGCCCAGAAGCTCTTCGACCACATGAAGGGGAAGGGGATCACCAAGGTGGCCATCATCACCGTCTCCAACGGCTTCGGCGACAGCGGCCGCAAGGAGCTGCTGGCCGCCGCGCCGGCCTTCGGGATCACCGTGGTGGCCGACGAGCGCTACGGCCAGGGCGACACCGACATGACCGCCCAGCTGACCAAGATCAAGGGGAGCGGTGCCCAGGCGCTGGTCAACTGGTCGATCGGCCCGCCGCAGGTGATCGTCACCAAGAACGTGCAGCAACTGGGCATCAAGATACCCTTCTACCAGAGTCACGGCTGGGGGAACACCAAGAACATCGAGCAGGCGGGTGCGGCCGCCGAGGGCGTGCTGGCCGTCCTCGGGCGGCTGATGGTGGCCGACGGGTTGCCCGACGGGCACGTCCAGAAGAAGGTCCTGACGACCTACAAGAAGTCGTACGAGACGAAGTTCAAGAAGGATGTCAGCACCTTCGGCGGCCACGCCTGGGATGCCCTCTACCTGGTGGTCGACGCCCTGCAGACCTCCGGGGCAGACCGGGCAAAAATCCGCAACTTCATCGAGACCAAGAAGGGTTTTGTCGGCACGGGCGGTGTATTCAACTTCTCACCCGACGACCACAACGGTCTGACCAAGGACGCCTTCGAAATCCTGGTGGTGAAGAACGGGAAATTCGCCCTGGCCGACTGAACCATCCCTCAACTGTCACCCTCCGGTTCACCGCATCCCGGTGGCCGGAGGGTGTCGTTTACAGGGGAAACGCCCCGGGATATACTCGCTGCGGATGGATTTCTCGAGTCAGATAGTCCAATACGTGGTCACCGGCATCACGGTGGGGAGCATCTACGCCCTCCTCGCCCTGGGCTTCAACATCATTTACAACGCCACTGACATCATCAACTTTGCCCAGGGGGAGTTCGTCATGTTCGGCGGCCTGGTGGCCGTCTCGCTGGTGCAGCGGGGTGTTCCCCTCATCTGGGCGTTCCTCCTGTCGGTGGCGGCGGTCACCCTGATCGGTCTCCTGCTGGAGGTGGTCGCCATTCACCGACTCGAGGGGGCCCCGACCCTTACCGCCATCATTATCACCATCGGCGCCTCCATCCTCTTCAAGGGAATAGCCATGTTCGTCTGGGGGAAGGACACCTTCGCCCTGGCGACCTTTTCCAGGGAGGAACCGATCCCCTTCCTCGGCGCGGCCGTCAATCCGCAGAGCCTCTGGGTGCTCGGGATAACCCTGACGGTGGTGCTTACGCTGGGAGCCTTCTTCACCCTGACCATAACCGGCAAGGCCATGCGCGCTTGCGCGATAAACCGGCGGGCGGCCAGCCTGATGGGGATCAAGGTGCGCTGGATGGTCCTCTTCTCCTTCGGGCTTTCCGCGGCCCTCGGAGCGGTCGGCGGGGTCATCATCACCCCCATCTCGATGATGGAATACGGCCGGGGGACGTTGCTGGCCATCAAGGGCTTTGCCGCGGCCGTTCTGGGAGGCCTGGGGAGCGGCCTGGGAGCCGTGGCGGGCGGTTTTGTCATCGGTCTCCTGGAATCCCTGGGGGCCGGGCTCATCAGTTCCGGCTACAAGGACGCCATAGCCCTCCTGGTGTTGATCCTCGTCCTCATCCTCAGGCCCGAGGGGCTCATGGGCAGACGGGACAGAAACCGGCTGTGAAGAAGGATTACCTGCTCGTTGCGATGACCGCCTTGGCGATAGTCCTGCTCCCCCTGGGCATCGAGAACGACTACTATCTCTCGATTCTGGTGATGGTGGCCCTGAATGCCCTGGTGGTCATCGGCCTGTCGCTGCTGATGGGCTTTGCCGGCCAGGTTTCCATGGGGCACGCGGCTTTCTATGGCCTGGGAGCCTATGCCTCGGGTATCCTCACCGTCCGCTATCGGTGGCCTATTCCTGCGGCCTTCCTAGCGGCCCTAATCATCACCGGCATCGTGGCTTGGATCGTGGGGCGGCCGGCTCTGAAGCTCAAGGGTCATTACCTGGCCATGGCCACCCTTGCCTTCGGGGAGATCGTCCACATCGTCTTCAACGAGATGAACGAACTCACCGGCGGCCCCTCAGGACTCTCCGGCATACCCCGGCTCACGCTGGCAGGCATGAAGTTCGACAGCGACCGGAGCTACTACTACTTCTCCTGGGGTGTGCTCCTGCTGGTTCTGGTCCTCTCGGTGAACCTGATCCATTCCCGGGTCGGGCGGGGGCTGCGTGCCATCCACGGCAGCGAACGGGCCGCCTGGGCCATGGGCGTCGATGTGCCCGGCTACAAGACCGCCATCTTCCTTGTCAGCGCCGTCTACGCCGCCGGAGCCGGGTGCCTCTATGCCCATTTCATCACCTTCATCAGCCCCAGTTCATTCGGCATTTCCACATCGGTTCTGCTGGTGACCATGGCGGCCGTCGGCGGCATGGAGAGCATCTGGGGCGGATTGCTGGGGGCCACCATCCTGACCGTGCTGCCCGAATACCTCCGCGTTTTCCGCGATTACGACATCCTCATATACGGTGCCGTCCTGATGATCATCATGGTCTTCGTCCCCCGGGGTTTGGCGGTCGGGCTCCCCGAGAAGATCACCGGTCTCATTCGCTGGTGGCGGAATCGCCATGCTTCTTGACATCCGCTCGATACGTCGTGAGTTCGGCGGCCTGACAGCCGTGCAGGATGTCACCTTCACCGTGGCCGAAGGAAGGGTGAAAGCCCTCATCGGGCCCAACGGGGCGGGGAAGACCACCATCTTCAACCTCCTTTCCGGCTTCATCCCGCTTACCTCGGGGCAGGTCTTCTTCGATGGCCGGGACGTCACCGGGCGCTCTCCCCACCACCTTGCGGCCGCCGGCCTCGTCCGCACGTTCCAGAATGTCGAGATGTTCCAGCATATGACCGTTCTCGAGAACATCATGGTCGGGCTCCACACCTCCTCGCGGTGCGGTTTCATCCGGGCGGCCCTGCGGCTTCCCGCCGTTCGGCGCGAAGAGCGACGCATTCGGGAGGAGGCCGGACGTTTCCTGGACTTCGTCGGCCTGGCCGACCGGGGGGGCGACCAGGCGGGGGCGCTGCCCTTCGGGCAACAACGTCTGGTGGAGATCGCCCGGGCCCTGGCGGTTGGGCCGCGCATGATCCTCCTGGATGAACCGGCCGCCGGACTCAACAACCACGAGACGGAGAAGTTGGGCGAACTCATCCTGCGGATCCGCCAGGGAGGGGCTACAATCCTCCTGGTGGAGCACGACATGGACCTGGTCATGAACATCTCGGAAGAGGTGGTGGTGATCGAGTCGGGGGTCAAGATCGCCGAAGGCACTCCCCGACAGATACAGAACGATCCCCGGGTGATCACCGCCTACCTTGGAGAGGAGCAATGATCAGGATCAAAAGCCTGGTGGCCCACTACGGGCAGGTCCGGGCCCTGAAAGGGCTCTCCCTGCACGTCGCTGCGGGTGAGATCGTCACTCTCATCGGGGCAAACGGGGCGGGCAAGACCACGACCCTGAATGTCATCGCCGGCATGCACTGCCCCACCGATGGGAGCATCGACTTTCAGGGGCGGGCCATCCAGGGTCTCTCTCCGGCGGAGGTGGTTTCGGCCGGCATTTCCCTGGTGCCGGAAGGGCGGCAGGTCTTCGGCAGCCTGTCGGTCCACGACAACCTACTGTTGGGGGCGTATATCCGGCGGGGTCGCCGTTTTCGAGCCGAGGTCCAGCGGGATCTGGAGTGGGTCACCTCCGTCTTTCCCGTCCTCGGTGCCCGCCGCGAACAGAAGGGCGGCACGCTGAGCGGCGGCGAGCAGCAGATGCTGGCCATCGGGCGGGCGCTCATGGCGCGGCCGAGGCTCCTGCTGCTGGACGAACCGTCCATGGGCCTGGCACCCACCGTGGTCGCCGCAATCTTCAAAGTGCTGGCCGGACCTGAACCGGGAGCGAAGCCTGTCCATCCTGCTGGTGGAACAGAACGCCCGCCAAGCGTTGAAGCTGGCCCACCGCGGCTACGTAATGGAGACGGGCAGGATCATCCTGGAGGGGGAGAGCGCCCTCCTCAGCCAGGACAAAGAAGTCCAGCGTGCTTACTTGGGGAAGGGATACCGACAGATCCAGGACCAATGAGAGGGATACGAGGATGATCTGGAACCGGGTGTACGAGACCATGTCGCGGGAGGACCTGGAACAGTTGCAGTTGGAGCGTCTGCAGGCGACGCTGCACCGCGTCGGGCGGAGCGTCACCTTCTACCGGACCCTGTTCGACCGGCTCGGCTTCTCGCCCGAGGACATCCGCGATATCGACGGCCTGGCGGCGCTCCCCTTCACCACCAAGGAACACATCCGCGACAGCTACCCCTATGGGATGTTCGCCGTGCCGCTCCGGGAGGTCGTCAGGCTGCACGCCTCCTCGGGCACCACCGGCCGGGCGACGGTCGTCGGGTACACGGTCAACGACATCGCCGTCTGGACCGAACTGGTGGCCCGCTGCATGACCGCCGCAGGGATCACCCGGGACGACGTCGTGCAGATCGCCTTCGACTACGGCCTCATCACCGCCGCCTTCGGCCTCCACTTCGGGGCCGAGAAGATCGGCGCCTCGGTCATCCCCATGTCGACGGCCGACGAGCAGCGTCAGTTGCGCATCATGCGCGACTACCGGACCACCGCCCTGGTCTCCCCGCCTTCGCTCGCCCACCACCTCGCCGAAGTGGCCCGGGACGGGGGAATCCCTCTCGGGAGCCTGCACCTTCGCACCGGCCTGTTCGGTTCGGAACCGTGGTCGGAGGAGCGCCGCCGGGCCATCCGCGAGGGCCTGGGCATCGAGGCCCTGGACATCTACGGTCTGTCCGAGGTCATCGGGCCGGGGGTCGCCGGCGAGTGCCGCGAGATGTCCGGCCTGCACCTCTTCGGTGACCACTTCATCCCGGAAGTGATCGACCCGCGGACCGGCAAGCTCCTGCCGGAGGGAACCGAGGGGGAACTCGTCCTGACGACCATCTCCAAGGAGGCCTTCCCGCTGGTGCGCTTCCGCACGGGCGACATCACCCGCATCTGGTTCGAGACCTGCGCCTGCGGCCGGACGACCTACAAGATGGCCCGGGTCGAGCGTCGCATCCGACGACCTGATCATCGTCCGGCGGGGCGAGCATCTACCCGTCGCAGGTCCGCGAAATCCTTGGCTCGATCGAGGGAGCCAACGCGCGCTTCAAGCTCCTGGTGGACTCGCGCAACGGCCTCGATTCCCTGGAGATCATGGTCGAGATCCGCGAGAACCTCTTCTTCGACGAGATGCGCAAGCAGCGCATGATCGTCGAGGAGATCAGGCAGGCTTCCCAGGAGCGGTTCGGTTTCGAAGTCCAGGTGCGCCTGGTGGAGCCGCGGACCATGGACGGCGAACTGGCGAAGGGCGCGGTCGAGGACCGGAGACGCGCCTGATGCCCGAGGCGACGCTGCGGCTGGCCATCCTCTGGCACATGCACCAGCCGTACTACCGCGACACGCTCACAGGCCGGTCGACCATGCCGTGGGTGCGCCTGCACGCGGTCAAGGACTACCAGCCGATGGCGGCCATGCTGCGGGACTTCCCCGGGGTGAGTGTCACCATCAACGTCGTCCCGTCCCTGCTGCGGCAGATCCAGGAGTACACCGACGAGGGGCTGCGGGACGTCGACTGGGACCTGGCCACGCTGACGGCCAAAGACCTCGGGCCGGCCGAGCGTGTCACCCTCCTGGAGCGGTTCTTCCTGCTCAACATCGATGCCATGGTCAGGCCGCACGCCCGCTACGCCGAACTTCTCGAGAAGCGGGGCAGGTCGCTGGGCAAGGCGGACCTGGAACGGACGGCCGCGCTCTTCTCGGTCAGGGATTTCCTCGATCTGCAGGTCTGGTTCAACCTGGTGTGGTTCCACCCGCTGACCCTGGCCGAACGGCCGGGGCTCCTGCGCTTGCTGCAGAAGGGGCGGCACTTCAGCGAGGAGGACAAGCAGTTCGTCCTTCAGTCCCAGTTGGAGGTCATGGTCGGAAGTCATCCCGCTCTGGCGGAGCCTGGCGGACGCCGGGCGGATCGAACTCTCCACCAGCCCCTACTATCATCCCATCCTCCCCCTGCTCATCGACACCGAGAACGCCCGCGAGTCGATGCCCCACCTGAAACTCGAACGGAAGCTCTTCTCACGCCCTGACGACGCCGCCCTGCAGCTCTCCCGCGCGGTCGAGTTCCACCGCCAGGTCTTTGGACGCTTGCCGGCCGGGCTCTGGCCGTCGGAAGGTTCGGTATCCGAAGACCTCATCCCGCTGGTCATCCGGCAGGGCTTCCGCTGGCTGGCGACCGACGAGGAGATTCTCTACCGCTCCCTCCAGGCGGAATTCGGCGGCACGGCGGCCGAGAACGACCGGCGGCGGGAGGAGATCCTCTACCAGCCCTACCGCATCGACCGGGACGGCGGCAGCGTGAGCGCCGTCTTCCGCGACCATGCCCTGTCCGACGCCGTCGGCTTCACCTACTACCACTGGGACTCGAGCCACGCCGGGCTCGACCTGGCCGCCCGCGTCGAGGCGATCCGCCAGCGCTCCTCCCACCGGAGCCCGCTGGTCACGCTGGTGCTCGACGGCGAGAATCCCTGGGAGCACTACCACGAGCAGGGGCTCCCTTCCTGCGGACCTTCTACCAGGCAGTCTCCTCCAACCGGAAGGTGCGGGCGGTCACCGTCAGCGAGGCCTGCGAGTCGGACGGCAAGCAGGCGATCGGGAGGGTGTTCGCCGGCTCCTGGATCAACCATGACTTCCGTATCTGGATCGGGCACCGCGAGGACCAGCACGCCTGGAAACTGCTGTCGCGGGCGCGGAAGGCACTCCAGGCGCACGCCGACGCCCACGGGACCGATTCCGAGACCTACCGCCGCGCCCTCGATGAGATTCTCATCGCCGAGGGGAGCGATTGGTGCTGGTGGTACGGCGAGGAGAACTCCAGCGCCCAGGACGATGCCTTCGACCTGCTGTACCGGCAGCACCTGATGAACGTCTACACCATCATCGGTGCGGACGTGCCCGACGAACTCCACGTGAGCATCCTGTCGACCCGGAAGGGGAGGGAGTCGGTCATCACCCTCTTCTCCTTCGCCAACCCGCGCATCGACGGCCGTGTCACCAGTTACTTCGAGTGGCTGTCGGCATGGGAGTACCTGGTGGAGAGGGACTCGTCGTCGATGCACCGGGCCGAGAAGGTCATCCGCAGCATGCACGTCGCCTTCAACCGGGAAACGCTGTTCGTCAGGCTCGACCCACATCCCGAGATGCTCCGCCGCCTCGACGCGGAGACTTGCGTCTCCCTGCACATCCTGTCGCCATCGCGGAAGCGGGTGGTCGCCTGCCCACTCGACATGTTGGAATGCCGGGTGGAGTGCCCGACGGGGGAGGGGGAGGGCACCGAAAACCTGCCGGCGACGGGCCTCGAGGCGGCCCTGGCGGACATAGTCGAACTGGCCGTGCCCTTCGCCCTGATCGGTGTACCCCCGGGCGCGACCTTCGAATTCTTCGTGTCTCTCTCGCTGGGCGAGCATGAGATCGGCCACTGGCCGCAGTCGGGGGCCATGTCGCTGGCGGTTCCGGAAGACTCCTTCGAGAGCCACGCCTGGTCGACCTGAACGGACCGGCCGCATGCGCATAGATCGGGCGCTCGAATCGGCCGCGGCACGTCTCCGCGAGAGCGGGGTGGGCAGTCCCCGCCTCGACGCCGAGGTCCTGCTGGCCGTTGTCCTGGAAGTCGGCCGGCACCACTTGGTGGCCCACGCGGACGGCGAGCTGCCGCCTGACCGGGAGGGACGCTTCCGCGCCATGGTCGACCGGCGTTGCCGTCGCGAACCGATCCAGTACATCATCGGACGGCAGGAGTTCTGGTCGCTTTCCTTTCCGGTGGGTCCCGGCCTGCTCATCCCCCGTCCGGAGACCGAACTGCTGATCGAACTCGCCCTGGCCGAGATGCGTCGGGATCCCGGAGGCCGTCTGGTCGTTGACTTGGGTTCCGGTTCTGGTAACATCGGCGTCGTTCTGGCGATCGAATCGCCCCTGACCAGGGTGGTCGCGGTGGATATCGGGCCTACGGCCTGTGTGGCCACCTCGGCCGCGGCGGAGAGCCAGGGGGTGTCCGGTCGGGTGTCGGTCGTGCGGGGCGACCTCCTGACTCCGTTTGCCGAAGTGGGGGAGTTCGATCTGGTCGTCTCCAACCCCCCCTACATCACCGTGAGCGAGTTCCGCCGGTTGCAGCCCGAGGTGGGGCGGTTCGAGCCTCCCGAGGCGCTGCTCGGCGGGAAGGACGGCCTCGACGTCATCAGGAGGCTCGTGGCCACGGCGCCGGGATATCTGCGCGCCGGCGGCTCGCTCATGTTCGAGGCCGGGGCGGGACAGGCCGCCGAGATTGCCGCGCTGGTCGAGCGGGCTGCGGGATGGGATGGCTACGCCATGCATCGCGACCTAGCCGGCCTTCCCCGCGTGCACCACCTGAAGAGGAGCCGATGATCAAAGGGTACAGGATACGGGGCGCCGCCCGCCTCGTGGGGACCGTGGGTGTCTCGGGGGCCAAGAACGCGGCCTTGCCGATCATGGCCGCCTGCCTGCTGACCGGCGAGCCCGTCCAGTTGTCGAACCTTCCCGCGTTGCGGGACGTGGACATCCTCCTCTCCCTGCTGACGCACCTGGGCGTGGAGGCCCGGCGAGAAGCGGGGACGCTCGAGCTCCGGGCGGGCCGGCTGGCCACCCACGAGGCGCCGTACGAGTTGGTCAGGCAGATGCGGGCTTCGGTCATGGTTCTGGGGCCGCTCCTGGCGCGCAGCGGCGTCGCCCGGGTCTCCCTCCCCGGTGGGTGCGCCATCGGCGAGCGGCCGGTCGACCAGCACATCAAGGGGCTGCGGGCCATGGGCGCCAGGATCGACATCCGCCACGGCTACATCGAGGCCAGCTGTGACCGCCTTCGTGGCGCTCGGTTCCGGTTCGACATGCCGACGGTCACCGGTACCGAGAACCTGCTGATGGCCGCGGTACTGGCCGAGGGGGTGACGGTTCTGGACAACGCCGCCCGGGAGCCGGAGATCACTGACCTGGCGCAACTGCTGTCGGCGATGGGGGCCGACATCGAGGGGGCGGGGGAGGCAACCATCGTCGTCCGGGGCCGCCCGGCGCTTTCGGGCGCCCGCCACGCGGTCATGCCCGACCGCATCGAAGCGGCCACCTACCTAGTCGCCGGGGCCATGACCATGGGCCGGGTGACGGTCGTCGGTTGCATCCCCGGGCACCTCGATGCCGTCCTCGAAAAGTTGACCGAATCGGGCGCGGTCGTCGGCGTCGACGGGACCGGGGTGACCGTTTCGGCCAGCGGCCGGCTTGGGGCAGTCGACGTCAGGACGAGCCCCTTCCCGGGATTTCCGACCGACGTGCAGCCACAGTTGATGGCCATGCTGACCCGCGCGCGGGGTGTCTCGCGGATCTCCGAAACGGTTTTCGAGAACCGCTTCATGCACGTTGCCGAGTTGAACCGGATGGGCGCCGACATCTCCATCGAAGGGCACACGGCCATGGTCAGGGGCGTGCCGGGGCTGAGCGGGGCCGAAGTGATGGCCACCGACCTGCGCGCCGGCGCCGCCGTGGTCATGGCCGGCCTGGTCGCCGAGGGAGAGACGGTCGTGTCGCGCATCTACCACCTGGAACGTGGCTACGAGGGAATGATCGCCAAGTTCCGCAGCCTGGGAGCCGAACTTGAGGAAACCTGGACCAGCTAGCATCAGGATGGCCCTGTCGAAGGGGAAGATCCTCGACGAGACCCTCGACTTGATGGCCGAACTCGGCATCGTGCCCGTCGAGGATCCGCGAGTGTCGAGGCGGCTGGTCATCCCCTCCCGTTGCGGATCGGTCGAGTTCCTGGTGATCCGGGGATGGGACGTTCCCACCTACGTCGAGAGCGGCGCCGCCGACGTGGGCGTGGTGGGCCTCGATGTGCTCGAGGAACAGGGCCAGGATGTCTACCGCCTGCTCGACCTGGGCGCGGGCTTCTGCCGGATGGTCGTGGCCGAACCGGCGAACCTCGCCGGTGACGACGACCCGCGCGACTGGACGAGGATCAGGGTGGCCACCAAGTATCCCGGGATCACCGCTCGACATTTCCGCGGCAAGGGCATCCAGGTCGACATCATCGCCCTGTCCGGTTCGATCGAGCTGGCGCCGCTGACCGGCTTGGCCACCAGGATCGTAGACCTGGTGTCGACCGGCAAGACCCTCAGGGAGAACGGCCTGGTCGAGGTGGAGCAGGTAATGACCGTGACCGCCCACCTGCTGGCCAACCGGACATCATTCAAGACCAAGCACCAGCCGATCAGGAAGCTGGTGGACGAATTGGCCGTCACCGTCGGCCGGAAGAGGAAGGCATCATGAAGCGGATCAGGACCGGGGAGCGCGGCACCGAGGAAGTCCTGGAGGCCCTGGCCAGGCGGGGTGAAGCTGATTTCGGCGGTGTTGAGAAGCAGGTCAGGGAAATCATCGCCGACGTCCGGAAGAGGGGTGACGACGCCCTGTTCGACCTGGCCCGGGAATTCGATGCCACGGACCTCACCCCGGCGACCCTGAGGATCACTGCCGCCGAGGTTGCCGAGGCGGTCGAGACCACTCCACCGGAGATCCTCGGGATCATGCGGGCCGCGGCCGGCCGGATCATGAACTTCCACCGGGAGCAGGTGCGCCGCTCCTGGTTCGTCACCGACGAGCAGGGGGGGATTCTCGGCCAGCGCATCGTCCCGATGGCCTCCGCCGGGCTGTACGTCCCCGGCGGCACGGCCGTCTACCCGTCGACCGTGCTGATGAACGCCATTCCCGCCCGGGTGGCCGGCGTGGGCAGGATCGTCATGTGCACCCCGGCCAGCAACGGCCGGGTCAACCCGCTGGTCCTGGCCGCGGCAGACATCGCCGGCGTGCGGGAGATCTACAAGACCGGCGGTGCCCAGGCGATCGCCGCCATGGCCTACGGCACGGCCAGCATCGAGCCGGTCAGCAAGATCGTCGGTCCCGGTAACATCTGGGTGGCCATGGCCAAGCGGCTGGTGTACGGCCGGGTATCGATCGACAGCATCGCCGGGCCAAGCGAAGTCTTCGTCATTGCCGACGACAGCGCCGATCCGGAGTTCATCGCCGCCGACCTCCTGTCGCAGGCGGAGCACGACGTCATGGCCACCTGCCTCCTGCTGACCGATTCGCCGGCCTGCGCCGACCGGGTCGAGATGGCCCTGGAACGGCAACTGGCCTCGCTCCCCCGGCGCGACCTGGCCGGCAAGTCCCTGGCGGACCGCGGCTGGATCATCCTGGCCGGCAGCATTGACGAGGCCGTGCGCATCTCCAACCGCCTCGGTCCCGAGCACCTGGAGGTCATGGTGCAAGACCCGCTGGCGCTGCTCCCGGCCATCACCTACGCCGGGAGCGTATTCCTGGGGCCCTGGACCCCGGAAGCGATCGGCGACTACATCGCCGGACCGAATCATGTCCTGCCCACCGGCGGCGCGGCGCGTTTCTCCTCCGGCCTCGGCGTCGACGACTTCATCGTCCGCAGCAACGTCATCCACTTCAAGCGCCGGGGATTCGACGAATTGGCGGAGATGGCCGCCACCTTCGCCGAACTGGAAGGGCTCGACGCCCACGCGCGTTCCATACGGGTCCGCCGCGGGGATCGCTGACGGCCGAATAATGTCTTGACAGGCAACCCGGGCTGCCTAGAATAAAAAGCCGTTTGCCTCAAGGTGGGGGGATTCGTGGCGAGCTTGTTCAAAGGCGGAGTCCATCCGGCGGAGTGCAAGGCCGGAACGGCCGGCATCGGAGTCGTCGAGATTCCGCTGCCGCCCGAGTTGATCGTCCCGCTGAGCCAGCATACCGGCGCGCCCTGCCGGCCGCTGGTGAGCAAGGGCGACGCGGTCCTCGCAGGCCAGAAGATCGGCGATGCCGAGGCTTTCATTTCCGCCCCGGTGCACGCGCCGGGGGCCGGTGTCGTCGTGGCTGTCGAGCCCCGGCCGCACTTTACCGGAACGCGCCAGTTGGCGATTGTCATCAAGACGGCCGACGAGCAGCACGACACCCGCCTCGATGTCCCGGCCGGGCGGGAGCCGTCGGCCGACGAGATTCGCCGGCTGGTCCGGGAAGCCGGCATCGTGGGCTTGGGCGGCGCCGCCTTCCCGACCCACGTGAAGCTTTCCCCGCCAAAGGAGAAGCCGGTTGACACGGTCATTATCAATGGCTGCGAGTGCGAGCCGTACCTCACCTGCGACCACCGCAACCTGCTCGAACAGGCCGACCGCCTGATCGACGGGGCCAATCTGCTCCTCGCCGCGGTCGGCGCCTCGCGGGCGATCGTCGCCGTCGAGGCCAACAAGCCTGATGCCATCGAACTCCTGCGCCGCAAGATCGGCTCCGGAAGGATCGAGGTGGTTTCGCTGCCGACGGTCTACCCCCAGGGGGCGGAGAAGCAGTTGATCAAGGCCGTCCTCGGCCGGGTGATTCCCTCGGGGAAGCTGCCGATGGACGTTGGCGCGCTGGTCCAGAACGTCGGCACCGCGATCGCCGTTTCCGAGGCGGTCCGGGACGGGATCCCTCTCATCGCCCGCACCCTCACCGTGTCGGGCAAGGGAGTCGCCCGCCCGGGCAACCTGAAGGTCAGGATCGGCACCCCGTTGTCCTTTGTGGTCGAGCCAGTGCGGCGGTCTCGCCGAATCGACGGCCAAGGTGATCGTCGGCGGGCCGATGACCGGCTTCGCCCAGTTCGACCTCGCCGCCCCGGTGGTCAAGGGGACTTCGGGCATCCTGGCCTTCACCGAGGAGGAGACATTCCACGACGAAGCGGAACACCGCCCCTGCATCAGGTGCGGCCGGTGCGTCCAGGCCTGCCCGATGGGCATCATGCCCAACCTCCTCGGTCAGTACGCCCGCCTGGAGGATTGGCCGGCGACCGGGCGCTACGACGTGCTCGACTGCATCGAGTGCGGCTGCTGCGGTTTCCTGTGCCCGGCCCGCATTCCGCTGGTCCACCTGTTCAAGTTGGCCAAGGCCAAGGTCATCGCCGCCCGGCAGGTGGCCAAGTGAGCACCCGTCTCTGGGTTGTTTCGGCTCCGCCGCATGTCCGGGCAGTCGAGGACACCCGGCGGATCATGTGGACGGTTTCGGCGAGCCTGGCGCCGGTGGTGGCCGCGTCGATCTGGTTCATGCGTATGGAGGCCTTCCTGGTCATCGCCTGCAGCATCGTCGGCGCAGTCGTCGCCGAGGCCGCATGGCAGAAGCTCATGCGGCATCCCAACACCGTGGCCGACGGGAGCGCCTTCCTGACCGGCCTGCTGCTGGCCCTGACCCTCCCGCCCCGCCTGCCGTGGTGGATGGCCCTGGTCGGGGGCGCGGTGGCCATCATCCTGGGCAAGCAGTTCTTCGGCGGGCTCGGATGGAACATCTTCAACCCGGCGCTTGTCGGTCGCGCCTTCCTGATGCTTTCCTGGGTCAAACACATCACCAAGGACTGGTACCAGCCGCTGGCCGTGGTCGACGCCAGGACCATGGCCACGCCGCTGTACGCCATGAAGCTCCTGGCCGAGAAGCAGGAACTGCAGCGGTTCGACCAGACCGGAGCCTTGCGCTCGTACCTGTGGGGCAACGTCAGCGGCTGCGTGGGCGAGGTGTCGGCGGTGCTGCTCCTGCTCGGCGGGCTCTTCCTGCTGGTGCGCGGCCTGATCGACTGGCAGATACCGGTTTCCTACCTGGCCACGGTCGGCCTGCTGACCTGGGCCCTCGGCCGCGACCCGCTCTTCTACCTGGTGGGCGGCGGTCTGCTGCTGGGGGCCTTTTACATGGCCACCGACTACGTCACCTCGACCATCACCCCGCGGGGCCGGGTCATCTTCGGGATCGGCTGCGGCCTGGTGACCGTGCTGCTGCGTTTCTACTCGGGGCTGCCCGGAGTCGGTCATGTTCGCCATCCTGTTCATGAACATGTGCGCCCCGCTGATCGACCGCTACACCATCCCCCGCAAGTTCGGCTGGGTGAAGCCGTCATGATGCGTAAAGTCGCTTCTCTCGGCGCCATCCTGGCGGTCATCTCCGCCGTGGCCGGCTTCGGGCTGGCCTTCACCTACGGCGTCACCCGGGAGCTGATCGAGGAACAGATCTGGAAGAGCCAGATAGCCGCGGCCAAGGCGGTCCTGCCGATGGTGGCCCGGGACGAGGACTTCAAGGTCGACGACGCCCTGACCGCCAAGGCCAGGGAGAAGTCGCAGATCGTCGACAAGGTCTTGCTGGGCTACCAGGACGGCAAGCTGGCCGGCTATGCGATGCAGATGCTGCCGCGGGGATACGGCGGGCCGATCACGCTGATGGTCGGCGTCGGCCTCGACGGAGTGACCACGTCGATCAAGGTCGTCGAGCACAAGGAGACGCCGGGCTTGGGCACCGGCATCGAGAATCCGGCGTGGTTTGGGCAGTTCGCCGGGCGGAAGTCGGGCGACCCGCTGCGGGTCAACAAGGAATACGACGCCCTCTCGGGGGCGACGATCTCCTCCAAGGCGATTGGCCGGGGAGTGCGCGAGGCCCTGGAAGCATGGAAGAGCATGGGAGGGGCGCGGATCATGAGCGGCATGAAGGTCCTGAACAACGGCATCGTCAAGGAGAACCCGCTCCTGCGTCTGATGATCGGCCTCTGCTCGGCCCTGGCCGTGTCCACCAGCGTCGAAAACGGCATCTTCATGGGGCATCGCCGCCACCTTCGTGCTGATCTGCTCGAACATCATCATCTCGGCCATGCGGAAGGTCATCCCCGACCAGGTCCGGATCCCGATCTTCATCGTCGTCATCGCCTCGTTCGTGACCATCGTCGACCTGGTGATGCGGGCCTACTTCCCGCCCGTCTACGCCCGCCTGGGCGTCTGGATCCCGCTGATCGTGGTCAACTGCATCATCCTCGGCCGGGCCGAGGCCTTGCCTACAAGAACGGCGTCTGGGCCTCGGCACTGGACGGCATCGGCATGGGCATCGGCTACACCGCCGTGCTGCTGGTCATGGGCTTCGTCCGCGAACTGCTCGGGACCGGCAAGGTGGTCCTCTTCGAGACCACCATTCTCAGCCTCGGCACGACCTTCCAGGAGAACGCCCCGCGCTTCATGATCTCGTTCCCCGGGGCCTTCCTGACCTTCGGTCTGCTGATGGCCGCCCTCAACTGGTGCGGAACTGAGAAGGAAATAGCCCGATGCCCGAGATGAACGAACTGACCCGCCTCTTCCTGATCTTCTTCGGGGCCGCTGATGGTCTACAACATCCTGCTGATCAGCTTCATCGCCCTGTGCTCCTTCTTCGGCGTCTCGAACAAGATGGAGACGGCCATCGGCATGGGCCTGGCGGTCATCTTCGTCATGACCGTGTCGACCATCGTGGCGTGGATCCTCTGGAACTTCCTGCTGGTGCCGCTCAAGGTGGGCGAGTTCCTCTACATCCCGACGTTCATCCTGGTCATCGCCGGGCTGGTGCAGTTCGAGGAGATGTTCATCCGCAAGACGAGCCCGGCGCTGTACATGGCCATGGGCATCTACCTGCCGCTGATCACCACCAACTGCGCCGTGCTCGCGGCGGCCACCGAGAGCGTCAAGCCGGGCTTCCTGAAGCTGAACATCGCCTACAACTTCGGCCTGATCGAGTCGGTCATCTACACCGTCGGCGTCGCCCTCGGCTACACCGTGGCCATCATCCTCTTCGCCGCCATCCGCGAGCGGATCGACATCGCCCCGGTTCCCCGCGATCCTGAAGGGGTACCCGCTGGCCTTCATCACCTCGGCGCTGATGTCGATGGCCTTCCTCGGCTTCGCCAACCTGTTCGGGCTCTAGGAGAGACGCGGCGCATGGACTGGATGCTGGTTCTCTTCGCGGTCGGCGTCATGGCCGGCACCGGCCTGCTCCTGGGTGGCCTGCTGGCGGTCGCCTCGGTCATCTTCCACGTCGAGGTCGACCCCCGGGTCGAGCGGATCCGGGCCGCCCTCCCGGGGGCCAACTGCGGCGCCTGCGGACTTCCCCGGGTGCGACGCGGCCGCGGCGGCCATAGCCGAGGGGAAGGCCCCGGCGGGCGCCTGCACCGCCGGCGGGCCTCGACCCGCGACGCCATCGCGCTGATCCTCGGCATCGTCCGCCGGCGAGATCAGGTGGCCGTCAAGACGGTGGTCCGCTGCCAGGGCGGGACGAGGGAAGGTGCGCGCAGCGCTTCCGCTACGACGGGGTGGACACCTGCCAGGCCGCCCACATCTGACCGCCGGCGGCCCCCTGGCCTGCCCCTACGGCTGCCTCGGCTACGGCGACTGCCAGCGGGCCTGCCCGTTCGACGCCATCGCCATGGGGGACGAGCGGGCTGCCGTGCATCGACCTCGAGAAGTGCACACGCTGCGGGCTGTGCGTCAAGGCGTGCCCCGGAAGATCATCGCCCTGCTGCCCGAGAAGGCTGATGTCATGGTCCTGTGCGTCTCCCATGACAAGGGGAAGGCCGTCAGGGAGGAGTGCGACGTCGGCTGCATCGCCTGCGCAGCCTGCCAGAAGGTCTGCCCGGTGAAAGCCATCGATATGGTTGACAATCTGGCGGTCGATCAACTACGATCTTTGCACAGCTTGTGGCGCTTGCGTCGGCAAGTGTCCCACCAAGTGCATCATTTCGATCCAAGGCAAGGTGGATGCGCAGGAGATCTGACCCGCTCGAGCAACGTTCGAGAATCGCCCGCCAGGCAATCCAGAAGCGTTCGGCGCCCTACATCGGGATGCTGGTTCTCTGGGCCGGCTTGCTCGTTTCCCGGCAGGCTGGTGCGTCGATCGTTTCTCCGCCCGACAAGACCCTCACCGACGGCGAATCGATCAAGGTGATGATCTACGTCGTGGCAACCGACCCGATGGAGATCACCGTCAAGCCAGAATCGGGGCCGGTGCAGAAGGGCGCCCTCCAAACCGGTCACCAGGCTTGGGATGCGCCTCTTGCTCCCGGTCTCAACGTCATCTCCTGGAGGGATGAGCAGCGGACCGTCTTTCGGAAGAAGCCCGACGCGAAAAGCCCCGATGGCTTCACCGTGGTCTACCCCCACGAGGTGGCCGACGACTGTTCGAACTGCCACGACAAGCCCGAGGACGCCGCGGCGGTCAAGAGCGAGATCCCGGCGCTCTGCCTCGAGTGCCACGACGACAAGACCAAGGTGGGCGACAAAGCGCGCAAGTCGGTGCACAGCCCCGTCGCCGACGGCGACTGCGCTTCCTGCCACAATCCCCACTCGTCGGCCTTCAAGGCTCTCCTGACCCAGGAGCCGCCGGCGCTGTGCCAGGATTGCCACGGGGCCATGAACGAGGACAGCGAGAAGAAGCCCCTGGCCGTTCAGCACGACCCGGTCGAGTCGGGGAGTTGCCTCGACTGTCACGATGTCCACGCCGCCGATTTCGCCAAGCTGGTCAAGAAGGACCAGGCCTCCATGTGCAACGACTGCCACGACGATCCCGACCCACGAGGGTGACAAGGATCTCAAGCACATCCACAGCCCGGTCGGCGACGGGGACTGCACCGCCTGCCACCGAATCCACGGCGCCAAGGAAGCCGGCCTGCTCGACCTGCTCCCGCCGGACCTGTGCAACGAGTGCCACGGCGGGCTACTGCTGGACAAGGACGGCGAGGCGGCGAAGGTCGTCCACCAGCCGGTGGCCGACGGGGAGTGCCTCTCCTGCCACCGGGTGCACGCCTCGGCCAACAAGAAGCTGGCCTCCCGCGACTACGAGACCCTCTGCCTGGAGTGCCACGACGACCCCCGCAAGGCCTCCAAGGACGTAGACTACCCGGTTGTCCACCCCGCCCTGGACGGCAGCCTGCACCGCCTGTCACCGGCCGCACGTCAGCCAGGAGCCAAAACTCCTCCCGGCCAAGGAAATCGATCTCTGCTGGGAGTGTCACTCCGACTTCCGCGGGGATTTCGGCTACCCTGCACCAACCGATCAACGAGGGGAGGTGCCTTCCGTGCCACAATCCCCACGCCTCGGCGGCGCCCAAGTTGGTGTCGGCCAGGGGCAACAAGTTCTGCATGAGCTGCCACAAGGAGTTCCATCAGGTCCACCGCAGTTCGGAGGCCTCGGAGACATCGATCGAGATTCCCGACGACTTCCCGCTCGACAAGCCGGGCTTCAACCTGGCCTGCCGGGGGTGCCACGCCAACCACGGATCAAATCAGGGAAGGCTCATGCGGGAAGGGCAGGAGACGTTGTGCGGGAAATGCCACACAGCCCTCAGGTGATCGGGCGAAGTCTTCGTTCCCAAGCCTTGACCATATCCCTCGCTCCGGTATAATACCCAGCGCAACGCCGGCGTAGCTCAGCGGTAGAGCAACTGATTCGTAATCAGTAGGTCGAGGGTTCAATCCCCCCCGCCGGCTCCATCTTCCCTCCCGTGCCGCCGCACAGGTGTTTGCGCGCCGCACACTCGCGCCTTACCTTCTTCGTCCAGGACATGAAGCCATCGGAGGCTCCCATGGAAAGAACGGGTGTGGTCATCGGAAAGGTCGGCGGGGACAAGGTGCGGGTGCGCCTGCTGACGCCAGAAGCCTGCGAGTCGTGCGGTGCGTGTCACATGGCGGCCAGCAATAGCGATTACGCCATCGATGCCCTGGATCCGCTGGGGGCCGAGGAGGGACGAAAGGTGCTCCTCGAGATCGCTCCCCGGTCGGTGCTCAAGGCGTCGGCGGCCGTGTACGTTCTGCCGCTGGTCCTCTTCCTGGGATTCTACGGAGCGGTCTTCGAGCTGCTGCGGCGAACACTCGAGGAGCGGCAGGCGGAGATGTGGGGCGTCGCCGCCGGCGGGCTGGCCGTGGGTGTCGCCCTTTTCCTGATGCGGCGGGGGAGGATCGGCGGCCGGGTCAACGCCGTCCTGCCGACGGTGACCGCCCTGCTCGACGATACGACCCCGGAAAACAAAGGCCCCGGCTGCCGACCGGGGCCCTGATCGACGGCGGCTTCGTGGCCGTCGCCTATTTTGACACCTGGGCCACCGCCCAGGTCAAAGCCTCCTCGACCATCGACTCGGGGATGCGGGGTATGTATCCGGCATCCATCAGGTGCTGGGTCAGCGAGCGGGCCGCCTTGATGTCCTCTTCGGCCTTCCGGAAGACCTCGTCCCAGCTCATGTGGACGCGGGCCACGCCGTCCTCCATGGCCGCATTGGCCACGTCGGCCGCCTCGGTCGGGAAGACGGCCGCCTCGTCCATGTTGGGGATGATGTTGTCCGGCGTGATGCCGCGCTTCTCGGCATAGTCCGCCAGCGAGTGGGCCGCGGCGATGGCCATGCTGATCGGTGATCTTCCGCGCCCGGACCAGCAGCGCTCCCTTGAGGATCCCGGGGAAGCCGACGGAGTTGTTCACCTGGTTGGGGAAATCGCCGCGGCCGGTGGCCACGATGAACGCGCCGGCCTCCTTGGCCGCGTAGGGGTAGATCTCGGGGACCGGGTTGGCGCAGGCGAAGACGATCGACTTTTCGGCCATGCTGCGGATCCATTCGGGCTTGATGACGCCCGGGCCCGGGGTGGAGAGGGTGATCAGGACGTCGGCTCCCTTCATGGCCTGGCGATGTCGTTGATCCCGCGCGGGTTGGTCTTCTGACAGATCTCCCACTTGCGGTAGAAGCGCTTGTCGGCTTCGATGTCGGCCCGCTTCGCATGCAGGCCACCCTTGGTGTCGAACATGACCATCCGCGCGGGGTCGGCCCCGGCGGCCTGGATCAGCCGGAGGCAGGTCGGTGTTCGAGGCGCCGGCGCCGTTGAAGACGAACTTCGCCGTCGGCATCTTCTTGCCCGCCAGCTTCAGGGCGTTGATGACGCCTGCCAGGGTGACGCAGGCCGTTCCCTGCGGTCGTCGTGCCACACCGGGATGTCGCACTCCTCGCGCAGCACGTCGAGCACCCGGTAGCAGTTGGGCTGGGAGATATCCTCCAGGTTGACCGCCCCGAAGGAATGCTGGCAGCGCTTGACGAACTCGATGATCGCCTCAGGGTCGTTCTTGCCGTTCTTGTCCCGGCTGTCGATGCACAGGGGAACGGCATCGATGCCGCCGAGGTACTTCATCAGGAAGGCCTTCCCCTCCATGACCCCCAGCCCGCCGGAGGGTGTGAAGTCACCGTCGCCCAGGACGCGGGTCGAGTCGCTGACCACGGCCACCATGTTGCCCCGGCTGGACAGCTCGAAGGAAGCCTCGTTGTTGTCCCGGATGGCGGTCGAGACCTTGGAGACGCCCGGCGTGTACCAGACGTTGAACCAGTTGAACCCGAACAGGCCGGCCTTGGGCAGGACCTGGATCTTGCCCCCGTAGAAGCGGTGGGCAGATTCGGAGAGGTGCTTGTAGAAGAGGGTCTTGGCCTTGGCGATCTGCTCGGGGGTGAATCCGTCGGGGAAGGATTCGTCCAGGTTGTCCAGGTACACCGAAATCTTCTTCACGCAGCGTCTCCTATTGTGGCAGGGGTTGCTCGTGCCCGGCTTCATCCGCGGGAAGGCGGGCTGCTTGGATTTGCCGGCGATGATAGCATGGGTCCGACGGACCTTCAACAAAAAAGAGAAACACTTCACATGTCGCACACCATGGGATAGAATACACCACCGATGATCCGATTGGCCTAGACGCCGGGCGTAGGCGGTGTGTCCGGCACAAACCGTGACGGGAGGATCCATGAGGGAAATCGACGTATCCGTGATCGAGCGGGCGGTGGCGGAGCTGTCCAAGGAGGCGAACTACACTCTGACCAAGGACGTCGTGAGCGCCTTCCGCAACGGCATCAAGCGGGAAGAGTCGGCCGTCGGCAGGGAGGTGTTCGGCATGCTCCTCGAGAACGCCGACATCGCCGCCAAGGAGATGGTGCCGATATGCCAGGACACCGGTCTGGCGGTCATCTTCCTGGAGATCGGCCAGGACGTCCACCTCGTCGGCGGGGACGTCGAGGCGGCCGTCAACCGGGGCGTTGCCAGGGGCTACACCGAGGGCTACCTGCGCAAGTCGTCGCTGGCCGACCCTCTCCGCCGCAAGAACACCGGGGACAATACGCCGGCCGTCCTCCACTACGCGATCACCCCGGGCGACAAGGCTCAAGGTGACCGTCGCCCCGAAGGGGGGCGGCAGCGAGAACATGAGCGCCCTCCGGATGCTCAAGCCGTCCGACGGCGAGGCCGGGGTCAAGAAGTTCGTTGTCGACACCGTCAGCGCCGCCGGATCGAACCCGTGTCCGCCGATCGTCGTCGGCGTCGGCATCGGCGGCGACTTCGAACTGGTCGCCATATTGGCCAAGAAGGCTTTGCTGCGGCCGATCGGCGAGCGGCATCAGGATCCGTACTATGCCGCCATGGAACTCGACCTCCTCGAATCGATCAACATGCTGGGCATCGGTCCGATGGGCCTGGGGGGCGCGGATCACCGCCCTCGACGTCCACATCGAAGCCAGGCCGTGTCACCTCGCCAGCCTGCCGGCGGCGGTGAACATCAACTGCCATGCCACTCGTCACCGGGACCGGGTCATATAAGAGAGCGAGGAGCGATAGCCATGAGCGAGATCAAGAAGATCACCACCCCACTGACGCCTGAAACGGTCGAGTCCCTCCGGGCCGGAGACCAGGTGCTGATTTCCGGCGCCGTCTACGCCGCCCGTGATGCAGCCCACGCCCGACTGGTGGCCCTGCTCGACGAAGGGAAGGAACTCCCCTTCGACATTCGCGGGCAGGTCGTCTACTACGTCGGCCCTTCGCCGGCCAAGCCGGGCCAGGTCATCGGCTCGGCGGGTCCGACCACCAGCACCCGCATGGACGCCTACTCGCCGCGGCTGATGGAGATCGGCCTCAAAGGGATGATCGGCAAGGGGAGCCGGTCCCAGTCGGTCAAGGATGCCATGCGCACCCACAAGGCGGTCTACTTCGGCGCCGTTGGCGGCGCCGCGGCGCTGATCGCCCGGCGGATCACCGGCAGCGAAATCGTCGCCTGGGAGGAACTCGGCCCGGAGGCCATCCGCCGACTGACCGTGGTCGACTTTCCGGCGCACGTCATCAACGACATCTATGGCGGGGACCTCTACGAGGATGGGCGGGCCAAGTACCGCATCGAATGACGCGGCGCGGGGGCATGGCCTCCGCGGACGTCCCTCAGGAAGGCGGTTCCAGCACGCCGACGTACGGCAGTTGCCGGTAACGTTCATCCATGTCGAGGCCGTAGCCGACGACGAACAGGTCGGGGATGGAGAAGCCGACGTAGTCAGGCGAGACCGGCACCAGGCGGCGGTTCGGCTTGTCGAGCAGGGCGCACAGCCGGATGTCGGCCGGGTTCCTGGCGATCAGGTGATCGAGCATGAAGCGGGCGGTCAGGCCAGTATCGACGATGTCCTCCACCAGGATGACCCGGCGCCCCGTGACGTCGGTCGAGACGTCCAGAAGCATGGTCGGTTTGCCGCACGAAACGGTGCCGCTGTCGTAACTCCTGACCCGGATGAAGTCGCACAGCACCGGGATCGAGAGGCGGCGTACCAGGTCGGCCATGAAGACCCACGAACCCTTGAGCACCCCGACGACGACTGGCTCGGGGCGGGCGCCGGCGTAATCAAGGGAGATCTGCCCGGCGAGTCCGTCGACGCACCGGCGCAGGGTCTCCTCGTCATACAGGGTTCTCGGAAGACCGGCGGTGCTCAAGCCGTCCCCCCGTAAAGAAGGCTGATCCGCAGGGCTCGCCGGGTATCCTCGCGCAGCCTCACCCGGTCGTCGATCCGGTAGCCGCCGACCCAGACGATCTTCTCGTCGTCCCAGAAGACCGGGACTCGCCCCTTCTGGTCCCGATCGACCCGCTGGTCGATGAGAAAGCGCTTGAGGGTCCTGCTCCCCCCCGCGCCCAGGGGGTAGAAGCGGTCCCCGGCGCGAACGGTGCGCACCCGCAGCTGACCGCTGATCCGCGACGGATCGAGGTAGGCCCGGTCGCGCCCGCATTGCCTGATAACCTCAACCGCGGGGCATGGTTCCTCGGTGATGCTGACGTCGATGCCCAGAGCCTCGATGCGCGTCTCCCCGGGCACGTTCAGCGGTTCGTCGACCACCGGACGCGCGGGCGGAGGATCCGCCTTCTCGATGACGATCTCCCGCCCGCGCCTGACGGCTCTGGCGCCCGGAAGATCGAGCGAGGCGCCCCTCGCCGCCGACAGGAGCCCCCTGACTGCCTCGACGTGGCTCAGCCGAAGATCCTTGCGCCGCACTCCCGCTTCGCGGCAAGCTGACACGATGGCCCGCCGCTGGAGCGGGCGGGGGAGGGCACCCAGGCCGTCGACGTCAAGCAGGCTCCCGCCGCGCGCCGACGGGGGAGCCGGCATGGACGCCCGGACGAGTTCCTCAAGAAGGCGGTCCTCCTCCTGCATCACGGCGCAGAGGTCGGCCAGGCGGCGGGGGAATGACGGGGCCACCCGGTCGATGACCGGCATGAGCTCGTGGCGAATCCGGTTGCGCAGGTAGACATCCTTCCGGTTCGATGAGTCGGTCCTCCAGGGTTGGCGGCGCTCCTCCAGGAAGGCCAGCAGGTCTCCGCGCCGGACGCGCAGCAGCGGGTGGATGATCCGGTGCGGTCCGCGGGGGCGGATGCCGCCGAGCGCCCCTGGCCCTCCGGCGAAGAGGAGGCGCATCAGGATGGTCTCGGCCTGGTCGTCGAGGGTGTGAGCCAGGGCCACCGAGGCCGCCCCGGCTTCCTTCCGAGCCCGGCGGAAGAAGGCGAGACGCTCGCGGCGGGCCCACTCCTGGAGGCTCCGGCCGGCCGGCCGGCTGCCACCGGAGGTTCCCGTCAGACAGGACACACCCAGTTGCCCGGCGAGGTTCTCAACGAACGCCTGGTCGCCATCCGACTCGTCGCCGCGGAGGCGGTGGTTGAAGTGCAGGATGGCCATCCGCCCGCCCATCGAGGGGAGGAGATCGGCCAGCAGGAGGGCCAGGGCCACCGAATCGGGGCCACCGGAGACACCCGCCAGGACGACGTCGCCCGGGGAAACCAGGCCGTCTTCAGCTATGAACGAGCTGACCTGGCGTGGCAGGGCGTCAGGACGCCCGGGACCGGAAGAGCTCCGTGACATGATCGACCAGACCTGCGGCACTCAGGCCCATCACCTGGTATACCTCCTTGAAGTCGCCCGACGGCGCGTACTCGGCGACGCCGTGGCAGGAGACCAACGGCGCGAGGCGCTCGTTCATCAACACCCTGGCGATAGAGGTGGCGAGCCCGGTGGCGCACTGATGGTCCTCGAACACGACCAGGAGGCCGGTGGCGGCCGCGGCGCGGATGGTTTCGGGGTCAAGATCGTTGGGGCAGGGGACGTTATACAGGGCCAGGTCGGTCCCGTTCCCGGCCAACGTGTCGCGCGCCTCCAGGGCGGCGTGCAGGAGTGATCCGTATGAGAGGATGGCGCCCTTCGTGCCCCGCCGGACCAGGTCGATCCGGCCGTACTCGAAGGTGTAGCCAGCCCCGAACAGGGGAGTGCCGTCCTCCCGGGTGATCACCGGCGCCGTGGATCGGCCCATGCCGATGAAGACGTTGCCCGGGTTGACCGCCGCCCAGCGTACCACCCGGTCGGTCTGGTTCGGATCGCCCGGGATGACCGTCCGGAAGCCGTGGAGGCAGCGGGTCAGGCCGAGGTAATCGATGCACTGGTGGGTCTTGCCGTCCTCGCCGACGTTGAGGCCGACGTGGGTGCCGACGACCTTCAGGTTGGTCTGGTTGATGTCGTTCAGGCGGTGCTGGTTGTAGACCTCGTCCATGGCGAAGACCCCGAAGTCGGCGTAGAAGACTTGCAGGCCCTGCGACGAGGCAGCCCCGGCGGCGGTGGCGGTGGCGTGCTCCTGAACGCCGCACTGGTAGAAGGAGGCCGGGAAGGCGGCGGCGAACGCGTCCGTCTTGACCGAGCCGAGCAGGTCGCAGTCGAAGGCGAGGATCGGCGAGGCACCCTGCCTCCCGGCGTTTGCGGCGGCCACGTCGGCCAGGGCCTTGCCGAAGGCGCCCCGGTTGTCGCTCTTGGCGTCGGCGGCGTATAGACGCGGTTCCCCGGGGTGGACATCGAGCGGCCGGGGCGCCACGGCGTGCCTGTTGCGGCAGGGCCGGTGCTTTCCACGGGTCTGCAGGTAGGGGGAGAGGTCGGCATCCTGGCCGAGCTCGGCCATGGCCCGCTTGAACTCGTCCTCCTTGAGCGGCTTGCCGTGATACTCGTGGGTCCCCTCCATGAACGACACCCCCTTGCCCATCAGGGTGTGGGCCAGGATCATCGTCGGGCGGCCGTCGTGGCGCGCCTCGCGGAGGGCCTGGTAGAGGGCGGCGATGTTGTGGCCGTCGCACTCGAGCACCGCCCAGCCGTCGGCACGGTAGTTGGCCGGGATGTCCATCGGCATGATGTCGTCGACCCTGCCCGAGAGTTGGATGCGGTTGTAGTCGATCAGCACCGTGAGATCGTTGAGGCCGTGGCGCACGGCGATGCGCCGGGCCTCGCCAACCTGTCCCTTGGCCTGCTCGGCGTCGCTCATCAGCACGAAGACGTGGCTGGCCACGCCGAGGTGACGGACGGCGATGGCCATCCCGCAGCCGGCGGCCAAGCCCTGCCCGAGATTGCCCGAACTCCACTCGACCCCCGGGATGGTCCGCTCGACGTGACCTTCAAAGAGGGTGCCGGTCTGCCGGAAGTGGGCCACGACGTCATGCCGGGGGAAGAAGCCGAGGGCCGCCAGCGTGGCGTAGACCGCCGGCGACGTGTGCCCGTGGCTGACCAGGATGCGGTCGCGGTCGATCCGGCCGGGATCGTTCGGGTCGACGTTGGCGCAGGCGTAGAGGGTCATGAACAGGTCGATCGACGACAGACTGCCGCCGGGGTGACCGCTCTTGGCGATGGTGGTCATCCGCAGGATGTCGCCTCGGGCGGCGCGGGCCATGGCGGCGATGCGGTCAACGTTCTCCTTGGTCAGGGATGGCTGGGAAAAGCCGAGCTTCATGGACGGGTTTCCTCCTGTCTGGCAACGACACCGACTGCGGACGGCACCTCGCGATTCGACGAGGGAAGTATAGCAGGGGTCATCGACCTATTCCAGAGCGAAGCACGGGTTTCCCGGGACCGTCCCCGGAGGGACACCTGCTCCATCCGGTTCAGCGGGTGCCGACGGTCGCCTGGATGTGCGTCAGCGTCCGGAAAGTGACCGGAACACCGGGCGCCCCCTCGTTGACTCGGTTCGAGGAGTCGGCACTCCGGTTCTCGGTGACGTCCCAGACTCCCGCGTGCGCCAGAAGACCGGCGTGTCTCGAGCTGGCCCCCCCATCGGTCCGGGCGAGGTAGAAGTCCGCCTGGTAGCGGTACTCGCGCCCCGCCTTGGCCGTGAAGGCTATCGTGAAGAGATCCGAGTATAGCGTCCTGACCGGCCCGCCATCGTGGGGGTTGTACTCGCAGTAGGCCAGCAGCGAGTGCCGGCCGGGCAGCAATATGAAGTCGTCGCCGGAGTAGGCGGCGTAGACCTTGGCATTGAATACCCTGCCGTCGAGGCCGATGACCACTACCTTGCCGCTGGCAGCAACGGAGTTGCCCCTGCCGCTCCGCCCCTCCCGGTAACTCATGAAGGGGAAGCCGCGCAGCAGCGCTACCTTCTCGCGGGGGAGCGGGGGACCGTCATAGAGGAGCCGTGGCGCCGCGCACCCGAACGCGAACGCCGCGCACCCCAGGGCGATGATACGGGACAACGCTCTTCCGCCCGGATTCATCCCGATTCCCTCCAACTACCATTCACTTCCCGGCGACTCTATACCCGTATCGCAAGACCAGTCAAGGCTGGACATGCACCTTCATTGACATTGTTCGTGAGGAAGCATACGGTTGTTGGTGTGTCATGGCAATGAGCAACCTTAGGTGTCGTTGTCATGCCGTTATCCGCAATGTCGGTTGGATTCCCCTAACAGGATGGCCGTCGAGATGTCGCCACGCCTGAGTAATCATCCGTCGCCGCATGCCGCAGTGGACAACATTATCCGTCTTTGCCGAACTGTCATTGTCGTCGTCTTCGCCGTGCTACTCCCGCTGACAGCCGCCGCCGGGCAGGCCACGACGGCCAAGCCGGCTGCCCAGGCCGACATGCCCCGGGGCCTCTGGGAAGCCTTCAGCGAAGCACGGCACGCCATCGAGCCGGTGACCGGGACGGGAGGGGTGTCGTGGCGGGCGCAGAATCCGGCCAGCCGCCTCTCCGTTTCGGCTTTGCCAAAGAGGGCCTGACGGTGGAGCCGGCTTCCGGCGCCGATGACTGGCGCCTCGACCTGCGACTGGCCGCTTACGGTCAGCAGGGGGATTTGGCCCCGGCTACGCCCGCCGGCCGCTGAAGGTGGATCCGACCATAACCAGACAGCAGCCCCAACTGACGGCTTCCGACGGCGCTGGAGCTGACCTGTTCGGCAAGGTGGCTCTCTTTGGCGACACGGCACTGATCGGAGCTGGCCATGATGCCGTCGGGGCGAACACCGCCCAGGGCTCCGCCTATGTCTTCCTGGTCATCACCAGCGTTGTCGGCGACTTCGACGGCGATAGCGTGTCCGACATCCTGTGGCGCCATGCGGGGACCGGCAAGAACGTCATCTGTTTCAGCGGCCTGAGCTTCACTCCGGCAATCCTGACCCAACTGACCGACCAGTACTGGCAAGTCCAGTAAAGGGGAGAAGCGCCGGAAGGCGATGTGCCTTGACTGAATAGTTTGGTGACTGGTAGATTCAGCGTTGGCTGTCCACAATAAAGGGGGACGAAAGATGAAGCGCACGCTGGCACTCCTGATCGCATCCCTGCTTCTGTTCCCGTTGGTCGCGCTGGCCGCGGACACCGACATCACAGCGGTCAAGTCGTGCAAGTACTGCGGCATGGACCGCCAGATGTTCGCCCACAGCCGGATCTGGATCGAGTACGCCGATGGGTCACCCGAGGGATTGTGCAGCCTGCACTGCGCCGCGGTCGAGTTCGCGGTGGCCCTCGACCGGAGGCCCACGACGATCTGGGTGGGCGACTTCGAGACCAAGCAACTGGTCGACGCCGACAAGGCCGTTTGGGTCATGGGCGGCGACAAACCGGGGGTCATGACGCGCCGGCCGAAGTGGGCCTTCGCCGAGCAGGCCGGGGCCGACCGGTTCATCAAGGCGAGCGGCGGCACGGTCATCACCTTCGACCAGGCGATCAAGTCGGCCTACGAGGACATGTATGACGACACCAAGATGATCCGGGACCGGCGCGAGGCGAAGCGCAAGGCCGCATCCGAGAAGAAGTAGGGAAACGGCATGGGGCCGGCTTCGAGGATGTCACCGGGAATCCGCGGGGCGGCGGCACTGGTCGTCGCGGCGCTGCTGCTGGCAATGCCGGCCGCCTCGCTGGCGGGCGACGGCTGCGACTTATGCGGCATGAAGCTGGCGCGCTACGCCAGGACGCAGCACCGGCTGCACCTCGTCAACGGGCAGACCAGGAACTTCTGCAGTTTCACCTGCCTGACCGAGACGCTCGCCTCGACCCCGCCCGCCAGAGTGGCCAGGACCGAGGCGGCCGACTACGACACCGGGGCCTTCGTCGACACGAAGTCGGCCGCCTACGTCGTCGGCAGCGACGCCCCGCCGGTGATGAGCAACGTCAGCGTTGTGGCCTTCGCGACCCAGGCCGCCGCGGCCGCCTTCGCCGCCGAACATGGCGGCAAGGTGACCGGCTTCCCGAAGGTTCTCGAGATCTCCCGCGGCAGGCAGGTTGCGCCTGTCTCCGACCCATCCTTCGCCACGCTGCCCAAACCGGGGAAGAAGGTCGTCATCAACGGCGACTACTGGTTCACCTTCGAATTCGACAAGAAGCCGACCATGGGCACGGTCATCGTCAAGGTGCAGCTGCACGCCGCCGACGGCTCCCGGGTCACGTCGCTGGACATCAAGGGCGACGCCGACATGCCCAGCATGAAGGGCGCCCACGCGGTGGTCAACCGCTTCTTCAAGCTCAGCAAGAAGGGTGACTACCTGATGCCGGTGGACATCGTCATGCCCGGCGACTGGGAGATCTACCTAACGTTCTACGACCAGGGCAAAGTCGTCTACCGCGGCAAGCACGCCTTCGATATCTAAACTACCGCGAGTTGCCGGGCAGACGTCGGCGGACAAGTGCAAAGAATATGGTGGCGGTGGCTGGACTCGAACCAGCGACTCTACGGATATGAGCCGTATGCTCTGACCGACTGAGCTACACCGCCATGCTCGGGCAGGAAAAACGGCACTAATGTAGCCTCCACCCCGCCGTCTGTCAAGGAATCGCGTGGCGTATCCTTGCCCCTCCCAGCTTCTTGAAGGGAACCCTTCTTTCTGGTAGCGTGTCGCACAAAGCGGGCAGATTCGCCCCGCGGGAAGTTCCGCTCACCCTGGCCAACGAGAAAGGTCCGCATGAAGAAGACGATCGCCCTCTTGCTGCTGGTCGCCGTTGTCGCCGGCGGATCCTACTGGTGGTGGTCCAGCAGATCCGCAGCGAAGTCCGAACAGAAGGAGGCCCCGAAGACCGTCCTGGTCGAGCGAGGCCCCGTTCGCCTGGTCGTCTCCTCCAGCGGCCGCATAGTCTCGAACCTGGACGTCGAGATCAAGTGCAAGGCCAGCGGGGAGATCGTCAGGCTCCCCCGGGACGTCAGTGATCCGGTGAGGAAGGGCGACCTGCTGCTGGAACTCAATCCGTTGGAGATGCAGCGCCAGGTCAACCAGTCCCAGGCATCCCTGGGAGCCTCCCAGGCGAAGCTGGTCAACGCCCGCGAGAGCCTGATCATCGCCCAGCAGAACCTGGCCACCGACCGGATGCGCTACGACGCCTCCCTCAAGGCGGCCGAGGCAAAGGCGGTCGACAGCCAGGCCAAGGCGAACCGCCTGAAGGAACTGCTCGACCAGAGACTGGTCAGCTCGGAGGAGTACGACTCGGCCCGGACCGCGGCTGTCCAGGCGGCATCCGATCTCGATCAAGCCCGGGTCAGGAACGAGGAACTGAAGACCCAGGAGCATTCCCTGGAGATATCCAGGCAGCAGATCCGAATCGCCGAAGCCCAGGTGGAGAACGACCGGATCGCCCTCGACCTGGCCCAGGAACGGCTTGCGGACACCCGCGTCGTGTCCCCCATAGATGGAGTGCTCACCGCCCGGAACGTGCAGATCGGCCAGATCATCTCCTCCGGAATCAGCAACGTCGGCGGCGGCACCACGGCCATGACCGTGTCCGACCTGAGCCATATCTTCGTGCTGGCCTCGGTCGACGAGGCCGACATCGGCAAGGTGGCCGTGGGGCAATCGGTCGAGATAACCGTGGACGCCTTCGCCGGCAAGCGTTTCAACGGCCAGGTGGTGCGCATCGCCACGCGGGGGGTGAACACCTCCAACGTGATCACCTTCGAGGTGAAGATCGAGGTCTCCTCCAGGGAGAAGGAATTGCTGCGACCGGAGATGACCGCCAACGTCGACATCATCGCCGCGGCCCGCGACAACGTGCTTTCGGTGCCCGCCGAGGCCATCGTCCGCCGGAAGGGGAAGCCTCACGTCACCGTTGTCGGGGCGGACGGGGCCCAAGACGATCGGCCGGTGGAGACGGGCATCAGCGACGGCCAGAAGACCGAGTTGACATCCGGAATCTCCGAGGGGGAGAAGGTCGTCGTCTACAACGGCGGCGACAGCAAGTTCAACGGCCAGCAGAGGCGCCCACCGGGATGATGGGAATCCACTAGCCGTGTCGATCATCGAGACGCACGAGTTGGTGAAGCGGTACGAACTGGGGGGGGACGTCATCATGGCCCTGGACCACGTTTCCCTGGCCATCGAGGAAGGGGAGATGGTCGCCATCACCGGCCCCTCGGGTTCGGGCAAGAGCACCCTGATGCACATCCTCGGCTGCCTGGACCGCCCGGACGGGGGGAGCTACCTGCTGGCCGGCGAGGACGTCTCGCGCATGACGTCGCGGAACCTGGCCGAGGTCCGCAACCGCCGCATCGGCTTCGTCTTCCAGACCTTCAACCTGTTGCCCCGGCTCAACGCGCTGGAGAACGTGGAGCTGCCGCTGCTCTATGCCGGGCGGAGCGACGCGCGCGAGCCGGCCGGGCCGCCCTGGAACGGTGGGCCTGGGCGACCGCATGGAACACGAGCCGAACCAGCTCTCCGGCGGGCAGCGCCAGCGGGTGGCCATCGCCCGCGCCCTGGTCACCGACCCGGCCATCATCCTGGCCGACGAGCCGACCGGCAACCTCGACAGCCGCACCGGCGAGGAGATCCTGGGGCTTCTCGGGGACCTCAACGGCCAAGGGCGGACGATCATCATCGTCACCCACGAGCCCGAGGTCGCCGCCCACTGTCCCCGGCAGATCTGCCTCAGCGACGGCCGGATCACCGCCGACTCCTGCCCGGAAGGGAGGCCTGACAATGCTTTTCTGGACCATCCTCAAGGTGGGCGTCAAGAGCCTGCTGGCCAACAAGCTGCGCTCCATCCTGGCCATGCTCGGCATCATCATCGGCGTCGGCGCGGTCATCGCCATGCTGGCCATGGGGAGCGGCGCCCAGAAGCAGGTCATGGACCGCTTCACCGCCATGGGCACCAACCTGCTCACCATCAGCCCCGGGCAGCGCGGCCTCCGCGGTGTCGTCAGCGGCACCCAGCAGACGCTGACGCTGGAAGATGCCCTGGCCATCGCCAGGGAGGTTAAGGACGTCACCCGGGTGGCCCCCAAGTGCAGGGAGGCGTGCAGCTCAAGTACCTCAACAAGAACACGCGAACCAACGTCCTGGGCACCGCCGTGACCTATTTCGCCATCCGCGACATCAAGGTCGAGCGGGGGAGATTCTTCACCGAGGGGGAGACGGACCGCATGGCGCGCGTGGCGGTCATCGGCCCCACCGCGGCCAAGAACGTCTTCGGCGACAACGACCCGCTCGACGAGACGGTCAAGATCAACGGCATCAACTTCAGGGTGATCGGGCTCACCAAGGCCAAGGGCGAAGGGTGGGGCAGCCCCGACGACCGGATCACCATTCCCTACACCACGGCCATGAAGCAGCTCTTCGGCACCGACGTCCTCCGGGGAATCGACCTGCAGTCCGAGAGCGAGGCCGAACTCGAGCAGGTGCAGAAGGACGTGACGGCCCTGCTTCGCAAGCGGCACCGCCTGGCGGCCGGGGCGGAGAACGACTTCGAGATCCGCAACATGGCCGAAATCCGCGAGAGCGCCAACCAGGTGACCGGCACCTTCAAGAACCTCCTCGGGGGCATCGCCGCCATCTCGCTGCTGGTGGGCGGAATCGGCATCATGAACATCATGCTGGTGACCGTGACCGAACGCACCCGCGAGATCGGCATCCGCAAGGCCATCGGGGCGACCGAGGCCAACATCCTGGTCCAGTTCCTGGCCGAGGCGGTCATCATCAGTGGGCTCGGGGGCCTCATCGGCCTGGGTTTGGGAGTCGCCCTGGCCTGGGTGGTTCCGCGCTTCATCCCGCTCCCTTCCCTGGTGCAGTGGTCGAGTTCGGTGTTGGCTCTGACGGTGTCGGCCGGCGTGGGAATCTTCTTCGGTTTCTACCCCGCCTGGCGGGCCGCCAGGCTCGACCCGATCGAAGCGCTGCGCTACGAATGACGGCCGGCGTGGTAGTATGGTGAGGCACTGGCACGTCAATGATCATTCAACACCTGCAAGGGGAGAGATGATGACCGCAAGATTTCCCGGCCGGGCGTTTTCCGCCGCGGCCGCCCTTATCCTGCTGGCTGGCTGCGCCTCGCTCAGGCCTTCCGGAGTGACCGCCGGCGCTTCTTCACCCGGGGCAACGCCTTCCCGGACGGCTCCCGCCGCTCCGGCAGCGACCGCCGCGTCGCCCGGCGAACCCGCCCGAGGGTCCCTCGAACTGACCCCCGAAGAGGCCGTCCGGCTGGCCCTCTCCGGGAACCGGTCGCTGGTCGTCGAGCGCCTCGCCGTGAACATCGCCGCCACGGGGGAGGATGCCGCCCTGGCCCCCTTCGACATGGTCACCAGCGCCACCCTGACCGCCGGCGCCAACGCCCGGACGGACAGCGACGATGTCACCTCCCGGCAACAGGAACTCCAGGGAGCGCTGAGCCTCAGCCGCTACCACCCGAACGGGATGCAAGCCGAGGGAAGCCTGTCCACGACCGTCAACGACAGCACCCAGCGCGAATTGACCCGCCTGGGGCTGGATGTCACCCAGCCGCTGGGGCGGGGCGCCAGCCGCGAGGTGAACACCATCGCCGTGCGCAAGGCGGCCATCGACCTGGACATCTCCCGGTACGAGCTGCGGGGGTACATCGAGAGCATCGTCGCCCAGGTCGAGAAGGCCTACTGGGACCACCTGCTGGCCAGGAAGTCGCTGGCGATCTATGAAACCTCGCTCGATCTCGCCAGGCGGCAGGTGACCGAAACCGAGGAGCGGATTCGGCTGGGTTCCCTGGCGGCCATCGAGTTGGCCGCCGCCCGGGCCGAGGAGGGGCTGCGCCGCCAATCGCTGATCGACGCCCGGAGCGCTGTCGAGACGACACGCCTGCGCCTTCTCCGGCTGGTCAATCCGCCCGGGGGGCTGGTGCGCCCGGTGGCCATCCCGGATGTGCCTCTCCCGCAGGCGTTTCCGCTGCCGTCCGTGGAGGAACTCGTCAGGGAGGCCGTCTTGCGCCGCCCCGACATCAACCAGGCGAGGCTCCAGGTGGCCAGGGGGGAGCTCGAAGTCCTCCGCACCAGGAACGGCCTGCTTCCCAAGCTCGATTTCTTCATCTCCCTCGGCAAGTCGACATACGGCGACAATCTCGCCGAGACGTTCGACCTGGGAAGTGAGGACTACGACGCCTCGGCCGGACTGCAGTGGTCCTATACCCAGGGTGAGCGGGCCGCCAGGGCCGATGCGCCGGGCGCCGACCTGTCGGAGCGGCAGGCCAGGGAGTCGCTGGCCAACATGGCCCAGTCGATCGAGCTCGACGTGCGCACGGCCGTGGTGGAGTGCGGGCGCCTGGCCGCGCGCATCCAGTCGACGGCGTCCACCAGGTCCCTCCTGGCCGAGAAGGCGCAGGGCGAGGAGCAGAAGTTCAAGGTGGGGCGCTCCACCAGCTTCTTGGTCGCCCAGGCCCAGCGTGACTTGCTGCAGGGGGAACTGGACGAGATCGAGGCCGCGATGAATTACCTCGTCTCGGTCACCGAGTTGTACCGCCTGTCGGGCATGCTGCTGGCCGCCCGGCGCATCGAAGCCCCCGGCGCGGAACCCGCGCGGGAGCCGTAGGGGCCTCAACCCGCGTCGAACAGCAACAGCGCTTCTTCCGGGGTGTCGACGATCAGTCCCGCCCCCGAGGCGGCCAGTTCCCCGCGTCCCCGGAAGCCCCAGGCGGCGCCCACCGGAAACATCCCCGCGGCGCGCGCCGTGCGCATGTCCACGGCCGAGTCCCCGAGGTAGGCGAGTTCGCCGGGGTCGAGACCCATGCCTCGGGCGACCGACAGCGCGCCGGCGGGATCGGGTTTCGGCGCCAGTCCCTCGACGACTCCCTGGATCGGAGAGATCGGCCACCGGCCAAGGTAGTGTTCGACGGCCATCAGCGTGAACCGGTGCGGCTTGTTGGACAGGACGGCCATGGAAATCCCGCGGGCGGCGAGCCGGTCGAGCAACGCCGGGATACCCTCGTACACCCTGGTGCGGCGGTTCCAGCAGCGTCCGTACTCCTCGTCGAAGAGGCGGACGCCCCGGGTGACCGTTCCCCGCTCCCGGCTCCCCTCGGGCAGGGCCCTGGCGATCAGCCGTTCGAGCCCCTCGCCGACCATCAATCGACAGCCGGCAAGGTCGTGGGGAGGAAAGCCGAGGATGCGGAGGGTGGTATTGAGGGCGTCGGCGATGTCGTCGATGGTGTCGAGCAGCGTCCCGTCGAGGTCGAGCAGGAGGCCGCGGGCCGGCGGGCGTCCTTCCGGGGGAATGTCTCGGCGTGCCGTCATCTGCGACACACTATACCACCCGTCGGATTCAGATGGTATATTGTGGGAGTCATGTCCGAATGCATCTTCTGCGCCATTGTTTCCGGAAAGATCCCGGCGAGGATGGTCCACGCCGACGACGGGACGGTGGCCTTCCTGGACATCAACCCGGTAAACCGGGGCCACGTCCTGGTCGTTCCCCGGACCCACGCCGAGTCGCTGACGGCCCTGCCCGAGGAGGACGCCGCCCCGCTCTGGAGGACAGTCACCGCGCTGGCGGGGAAGGTGGCCGGCGCCCTCGGCGCCCATGGCTTCAACCTGGTGGTCAACGACGGTCACGCCGCCGGGCAGGTCGTCCCGCACGTCCACGTCCACGTCATTCCCCGGTTTCGGGATGACGGCATCCACACCCATCCCCCCACGAAGTCCCTCCCGCCGGCCGAGATGGACGACATCCAGCGCCGGATCAGGGAGGGCACGGCAATGTCGACATGAACCCGAGGAGGATTCGACCGATGACGAAGAGAATCACCTGCGCCTGCCTGCTGTTCGCCCTCGTGCTGGGTGTCTCGGCCTGCGAAGAGAACCCCTTCGGAGGGGACGAGGACGACCCCGGGAACCTCTACTCCCCGGCCATCAACCACCTGGCCATCTCCCGGAACTCGGTGTACTGCGGGAACGGTTTCTCGATCACTTTCAACTTCGACGACAAACAGGGCGACATCGACTTCATCCACGTCATGCTCGTCGGGCCGGTATCCTCGGCCCAGGTCGACGAGGACATAGACTGGACGATGGGTGAGGCCGTCAACGGGAGCGCCACCATCACCGAGCAGATTCCATGCACCTCGGACTTCCCGCCCGGCGACTACAGGATCATGGTGCGGCTGCAGGACGCCAAGAACCACCTGAGCAACCAGCTGGTCGGAGACATCACCCTCCTATAGCCGCGCGCCCTTCGGAGACGACCCCGCCGTCCAGGTGGAGGACACGGTCGGCCTGCCCGGCGAGTTCGGCGTTGTGGGTGACCATGATCACCGCCAGTTCGTGGGCCCGATTGAGTCCCCTGAGCAGTTTGAACACCATGTGGCTGTTCTCCTGGTCGAGGTTGCCGGTCGGCTCGTCCGCCAGCACCAGGCGGGGTGACATGACCAGCGCCCTGGCGACCGCCACCCGTTGCTGCTCACCCCCGGAGAGTTCCCCGGGCCGGTGTTCCAGCCGGTCGGACAAGCCGACTTCGGACAGCAACTCGATGCTCCTGGCCCGGGCGACGGGCGGCGCGACGCGGCCGATCAGGGCCGGGATCATGACGTTCTCAAGCGCCGTGAACTCCGGCAGCAAGTGGTGGAATTGGAAGATGAAACCGATCTCCCGGTTGCGGTAGCGGTCGAGGACCGTCTGCGAGGTGGAGAGCGGCCTGCCCTCGATCAGGATGTTCCCGCTGTCGGTCGTGTCGAGCCCTCCCAGCAGGTGGAGCAGGGTGCTCTTGCCGCACCCGGAGGGGCCAACCACGGCCAGGAACTCACCCACGGCCAGGGCGAAGGTCACCCCCCGCAGCACCCGCACCGATCCGCCACCCCCGCGGTATTCCTTGCGCAGGTCGCGGACGTCCAGGAAGGGCAGACGTGGCGTCACTCATAACGGAGGGACTCCACCGGATCGACCCCCGAGGCCTTCCAAGCCGGGTATATGGTTGCCACGGCCGAGATGACCAGGGAGGTGATGCAGATGACCACCAGCATGACCGGCTCGACCTTCACCGGCAGGGTGTCGATGTAGTAGACGCTGCTCGGCAGGGTGATGAACTTGTACGCGTCCAGCGCCTTGAGGCAGCCCGATGCCCGAGCAACGCGCCGAGCGAGCGTGCCGACCAGCCCGATGGCCAGGCCGCCGAAGACGAAGATGCCCATGACCTGCGCCGCGCTGGCGCCCAGGGACTTGAGGATGGCGATGTCCCGGTTCTTCTCCATGCACCTTCATGATGAGCGAGGTGACGATGTTGAAGGAGGCCACGAAGACGATCAGCATCAGGATGATGAACATGGCGACCTTCTCGAGTTTCAGCGCGGCGAAGAAGGCGTGGTTCATCTCCATCCAGTCGCGGACCAGGTAGGCGATGCCGAGCTGCCCCTGGCAGGCGCATGGCCACCTCGCCGGCGCGGTCGAAGTCGCCGCACCTTGATCTCCACGCCGGTGACCCGCGGTGCCGAAGAGCAGGCGCTGGGCCTCGCGCATGCCGATGTAGGCCAGCCCGCTGTCGTACTCGTACATCCCCGAGCTGGAAGATGCCCGCCGACCCGGTAGGGGACGATCCGCGGGGCCGGGCCGGCCGGGGTCGTGCTCGCCGAAGGGGACGATGACCCGCACCTCGTCGCCCGCGCCGGCGCCGAGCTGGGCGGCCAGCTCCGCGCCGATGATCACCGGCGGCGGGCTCGCCCGGGTCGCGTCCAGGTCGGCCAGGGAGCCCGACGACCAGGTTGACGCCGAGGTCGGTCACCGACCCCTCCAGCGCCGGGTCGATGCCCCGCAAGACGGCGCCGGTCACGCCCGCTCTCGGTGCCGAGCATCACCTGGGAGAGGATGAAGGGCGCGGCCGACTCGACCCCCGCGACGGCGCCGGCCTTCTTGAGCAACGCGGCCACTCGGCGATCGTCTCCCCGCCCGAGCCGAGGATCACCACGTGGGAGTTGGTGCCGAGGATCTTCTTGCGCAGGTCCTCCTCGAAGCCGCTCATGACCCCCATGACGATGATCAGGGCCATCACGCCGAGGGTGATGCCGCAGACCGAGATGTAGGTCACGCCGGAGATCAGCCGCGGGAAGCGCCGCCCCTTGCAGGTAGCGCCCGCCGACGATGAGTCTCCAACGCGCGCGACGGGAAGAGGAGGGCCAGCAGCCGGAAGATCAGGCGCGAAGGCGAGCGGCGGCAGGACCAGGACCGCCACCAGGGCGAGGACGATCCAGGGCAGCCAGCAGCGGCAGGACCTCGGGGACCCGGTCAAGCATCGCGGGTCGGCTTCCGGCTCGTCGCACGTCTTCCTCGGCGGGCCGTCGCGGCTTCAGCTGGGGGAAGAGGATCACGTCGCGGATGTTGGCGAGTCGGTGAAGAGCATCGTCAGGCGGTCGATGCCGATCCCCTCGCCGGCGGTCGGGGGGCAGGCCGTGCTCGAGCGCCGAGGAGGTAGTCCTCGTCCACCGGCTGGGCCTCCTCGTCGCCCGCGGCCTTGGCCCGGCCTGGTCCTCGAAACGCGCCCGCTGGTCGATCGGGTCGTTCAGCTCGGTGAAGGCGTTGGCCACCTCCATGCCGGCGATGTAGAGCTCGAAGCGCTCCACGAGTTCGGGATTCCCCGGGACGGACTTGGAGAGGGGCGAGACCTCCTTCGGGAAGAGGGTGATGAAGGTCGGCGCGATCAGGTTCGGCTGCGACCAGCCGCTCGAAGATCTCCATCTTGAGTTTCCCGGGGCCCATCGCCTCGGCCTTGGGGACGCCGAGTTCCGCTGCCTTCGCCAAGCAGCGCACCCGACATCGGCGAGCCGGGCGGGCGGCAGGCCGCCGATGCGTTCCAGAGCGGCGTCCACGGACGAGGCGCGCCCAGGGAGGGCCAGGTCGATCGTCTCGCCCCCCAGGCCAGCGTCCGGCCGCCGGCGACCCGGTCGGCCAGGTGAAGGAAGAGCTCCTCGGTCAGGTCCATCAGGTCGCGGTAGTCGGCGTAGGCCTGGTAGAACTCGAGCATCGTGAACTCGGGGTTGTGCATGGTCGAGATCCCCTCGTTCCGGAAGTTCCGGTTGATCTCGTAGACCCGCTCCAGGCCGCCGACCACCAGCCGCTTCAGGTAGAGCTCCGGGGCGATGCGCAGGAAGAGGTCGATCTCGAGCGCGTTGTGGTGGGTGATGAACGGCCGGGCGGTCGCGCCGCCGGAGAGCGGCTGCATCATCGGCGTCTCCACCTCGACGAAACCGCGGGCGTCGAGGAACTCGCGCAGGTGGCGGATCAGCTTGCGGCGGGTCTCGAAGGTCTTCCGCACCTCGGGGTTCACCACCAGGTCGAGGTAGCGCTGGCGGTAGCGGGTCTCCACGTCGCGCAGCCCGTGCCACTTCTCGGGCAGGGGGCGCAGCGCCTTGGCCAGCAGGGTGACCGCCGACGCCTCGAGGGTCAGTTCGCCGGTCCGGGTCCGAAAGGGCCGGCCGGTGACGCCGACCAGGTCTCCCACGTCGAGCGTTCGGGCCACGCCGAACGCCTCGGGGCCGAGCAGATCGTTCTTCGAGGTAGACTTGAAGACGCTTTCGGAGCGTCCTGGAGGTGGCCGAAGATGGCCTTGCCGAAGGATGCGGTAGGCCATCAGACGGCCGGCGACGATGCAGGTTTCCTCCCGGCGGGCATCCAGTTCCTCGGCGGCCCAGGACGCCGTACGTCTCGTGCGACCTCCGGGCCGTGTGGGTCCGGGCGAACCGGTTGGGATAGGGATCGATGCCCCGCTGGCGCAGGTCATCCAGTTTCCGGCGCATCTGCTCGGCCGGGCTCAGGTCCTGTTCGCCGCTCATGTCGCCTCCGTCAGAATCTGCCGGCGGTGTTTGAAGAGGAGGTATGCCTGGATGAAGTCGTCTAGGCCGCCGTCCAGAACGGCGTCGACGTTGCCAACCTCGTGGTTCGTCCGGTGGTCCTTGATCATCCGGTAGGGCGCCAGGACGTAGGACCGTGATCTGGCTCCCCCAGGCGATGTCCTTCTTCTCCCCGCCGATCTTCTCCATCCGCTCCAGCTGCTTCTGCCGCTCGAGCTCGTAGAGGCGCGACTTGAGCACCTTCATGGCCATGCTCTTGTTCTTGTGCTGGGAGCGCTCGTTCTGGCACTGGACCACCAGGCCGGTCGGCAGGTGGGTGATGCGCACGGCCGAGTCGGTCACGTTGACGTGCTGGCCGCCGGCCCCGCTGGAGCGGTAGGTGTCGATGCGCAGGTCCTCGTCCTGGATGTCGATCTCGATGGTGTCGTCCAGTTCCGGGGAGACGAACACCGAGCAGAAGGAGGTGTGGCGCCGGCCGGCGTTGTCGAAGGGCGAGATGCGCACCAGGCGGTGGACGCCCGCCTCGGCCGATAGGAGGCCGTAGGCGTATTCGCCCTTGACCAGCAGGGTGACGTTCTTGAGGCCCGCCTCGTCGCCCGGCTGGTAGTCGAGGGTCTCGACCGGGAAGCCCTTGCGCTCGCACCAGCGGAGGTACATCCGGAGGAGCATCGAGGCCCAGTCCTGGGACTCGGTCCCGCCCGCGCCGGGGTGGATGTTCAAGATGGCGTTGTTGCGGTCATGCTCCCCGGTGAAGATAGTCTCGAGTTCCTTCTGGTCGGCGGCCGCGGCCAGAACGTCGAGGGCCGCCTTGGCCTCGGCGTCGGCTTCCGGGTCCCCCTCGGCCAGGATCTCGATCAGCACACCGACCTCTTCCAGCCGGTGGTCGATATCCTTCCAGAATTCGATCTCGGTGACCAGGCGGTTGCGTTCCCTCAGGACCTCGGTCGCCTTCTCGTTGTCATTCCAGAAGCCGGGGTCGGCGGTGATTTCTTCCAGTTCGTGTACGCGTTTCTCCTTGGCCGGCAGCTCAAAGATGCCTCCGGAGGGTGTCGAACTTCTCCACGAGGGTCATCGAGCGTCGCCTGGTATTCCCTGTGCATGTCGTTCTCCCGATGAAAGTCCTAGGTTTCAATTTTTTGATTATATCGTATCGAGTCCCCACCTTTCAATCTTTCCGCCGGATCGCCGGATCCACCGCATCCAGAAAAGGCTTGATTCCCGGGACGAGTCAATTATCATGTTTGACGGCGCGTACCGTGAATCGCAACCTCCCATTCCAGGAGCCAGGCCATGAGCAAACCGCGGGAAAGCACGACCCCCCAAGCCACGCAATCACTCCCCAAGATCGTCATACACCGGGTCTCCCCCGCGAACCGGCGGCCGCGGCCGGGCGACGAGTCACAGCTCGGATTCGGGCAGATCTTCTCCGACCACATCTTCCTCATGGAGTACGAGGAGGGGCAGAGGCTGGCATGACCCGCGCATCGAGCCGTATGGGCCGATCGTGCTTGACCCGGCGGCGCTGGTTCTCCACTACGGCCAGGAGATCTTCGAGGGGCTCAAGGCCTACCGGCTGGCGGACGGGAGCATCCGCGCTCTTCCGGCCGGCGGACAACTTCGTACGCATGAACCGCTCGGCCGCCCGGCTGTGCATGCCTGCGATCGACGTGCCGTTCGTGCTCGGGGCGCTCAAGCACGCTGGTCGGCCTCGATCGTGAGTGGGTGCCCCGGAGCCGCGGGAGCCACCCTCTACGTCCGCCCGACGATGATCGCCACGGGGGCCGTCGCTCGGAGTCAAGGTCTCCCCGGTCAGTACCTCTTCTTCATCATGACCGGCCCCGTCGGCGCCGTACTACCCGGGCGGCTTCAACCCGACGCGGATCTTGGTCACCGACGAGTACTCCCGCTCGGTCCCCGGGGGCCTCGGCGAGGCCAAGACCGCCGGCAACTACGCGGCCAGCCTGAAGGCCGCGGAGGAGGCCCATGCCAAGGGCTTCAGCCAGGTCCTGTGGCTCGACGGCGTTCACCGCCGCTTCGTCGAGGAGGTCGGCACCAGCAACATCTTCTTCGTCGTCGACGGCGAACTGGTGACGCCGCCCCTGCGCGGCACGATCCTGCCGGGAATCACCCGCGACTCGGTCATCAAGCTGGCCGGCTCCTGGGGCATGCCCGTCATCGGAGCGCCCCATCGACATCGACGAGGTGGCCGCGGGTATCGTCTCGGGGCACATCAGCGAGGTCTTTGCCAGCGGCACGGCGGCGGTCGTATCGCCGGTGGGCGAACTGGGATACCGCGACAAGGTCCTGCAGGTCGGCGGGGGGGCAGATCGGCCCCGTGTCGCGACGGCTCTACGACGAACTGACCGGGCATCCAGTACCGGCGAACGCCCCGACCCCTTCGGTTGGGTGGTGCCGATCGTCGCTTAGGAGGTCTCAGCCGGTGTTCTTGAGATGGACGAGTTCGTTGGAGATCTCGGCCAGGCTCCGGTAGCGCCGGTCGCGCTCCATGGCGATGCACTTCCCGATCAGGGCGTCGAGCCAGGGGGGCACGTCGCCCCGCTTGTCCGAGGGCTTCTGTCGCCCCACGCCATCCGGGGAACCGGTGACCATCTCGTACAGGATGACCCCCATGGCATAGACGTCCGAAATCTCGTCCGGAATCCCGCCGTCCAATACCTCCGGCGCAGTGTATTGCTCCGGCATCACCCAGGCCGGCTCGAGACGGATGTTGTTCTGCATGTCGATCAGCACCTGGTCCGGTGTGACGCAGCCGTAGTAGGTCTTCTGGCGGTGCTTCTCGTCCAGGGCCTTCATCATCTGCAGCCACAGGCGCATGCTCTCCTTGGGATCGAGTTTGGAGTGGCCGATCATGCTGCGCAGGCTGATGACCCGATCCAGGGGGTCCTGGGTTTGCCCGGTGGCCTCGTCGTACTCCTGGATCTCAGCTTCGAGAGAAGTCTCCTCCAGCGCCGGCCGACCCTCAGCAGGGCCATCCTCCTGCGGGCGGGACACCGGCGGAGCGAACGCGCCGGGATCTTTCCGCGGGGAGGCAGACGGGCGTGCCTCCGTCGGCACCGCTCGCTCCGCGACTCTGGCGGACGGGTCAATCATGCGCATCTTCTCGATGGACTTGGCGTGGGACGGATCTACCGCGAGAATCCGCTGGTAGATCTGGAGGGCCTTCTGACGATGGCCGGCCAGCAGGAGGTAGGCGCCGTAGGTGTAGAACGATTCGACCGACCCGGGGGTGGGTTCGTCGTCACGCAGGGCCAGGCGGTAGCACTCGGCCGCCTCGGGAAAGAACTCCTCCTCGCGGTAGAGCTTGGCGGCCCGGGCAAACTGCCCGGCCTCCTTGTACTCCCGCGCAGCCGCAGCCTTGCTCCCGTGCTTCTCGAGCGCCTGGGCGGCCCGCAGGAAATCCCCCTTGTTCTTGAAAATCTTGGCCGCCTCGATGTATTTCTTCTGCTTGATGAGGATGCCCGCCGCGCGAAGAGACCCGCCGGAGCGGAGATGCAGCGCGACGGCCTTGTCGAAGTCGCCGGTGTTCTCGTACAGCTCGGCCGCCCGGGAGAAGTCCTGCGCCTTCTCGAACACGGCCGCGGCCTTGGAGAACTCCCCCTTGCGCAGGTAGCCTTCCGCCGCCGCGGCGAAATCCCCCTTGGCTTCGAGTTGGGCGCCGGCGGGCGAGCGGGAGAGGGGACGGCGTCCGGCGCTCGCCGCTCAGGCAGGCTCGAGGAGAAGAGGCGCCGCCGAGGCCACCGAATGCCAGAAGACGGCGACGAGGATGGGACGCCGATGCCCCAGAAGATGAGCGACATGGGCGAGATAGTTCTAACACCCATCGAAATCGCGCACAACCGCAAGATCGATCTTTGTCCCTCCGGCCGCCATGACCATGGTTGACACACCCGTCCGTTCCACGTACTATTGGGCATCGGTGAATCTCGGATTCGGCGCCCGCAGCCGAAGCATCCCGTGACCCAAGGAAGAGCGACATCCATGCCCAGACAGATGACCGTGACCGAGAAGATCCTGGCCGCCCACGCGGGCCTCGACGAGGTGCGCCCGGGCCAGTTCCTGGCTTGCCGCGTCGATCTTGCCCTGGCCAACGACATCACCGCCCCGCTGGCGATCGAGGCCTTCGCCAAGAGCGGCCAGCCGGAGGTCTTCGACCGCGACCGCATCGCCCTGGTGCCGGACCACTTCACCCCCAACCGGGACGTGCGGTCGGCCGAGCAGGCCAAGGTGCTCCGGGACTTCGCCAGGAAGCAGCGGATCACCCATTACTTCGAAGTTGGGCGCATGGGTGTCGAGCACGCCCTCCTGCCCGAGAAGGGGCTGGTCAAGCCCGGCGAACTGATCGTCGGCGCCGACTCGCACACCTGCACCCACGGGGCCCTGGGAGCCTTTGCCAGCGGCGTCGGGAGCACCGATTTCGCCGCCGCCATGATCACCGGCACCATCTGGCTCCGGGTCCCGGAGACCTTTCTCTTCGTCCTGTCCGGGAAACGGCGCCCCTACGTCGGCGGGAAGGACCTGATCCTGCACATCATCGGCAGGATCGGGGTCAACGGGGCGACCTACAAGGCCATGGAGTTCGCCGGGGAGGTGATCGACGGCCTCCCGGCCGACGACCGTTTCGCCCTCTGCAACATGGTCGTCGAGGCCGGCGCCAAGAACGGCATCATTCCTCCCGACGCGATCACCGCGGACTACCTCCGTGCCGTCGGCGTCGACCGTTTCGACAGGGTGGCCGGCGACCCCGGCGCCACCTACGAGACGGTCATCGAGATCGACGTCTCCGAACTCGAGCCCCAGGTGGCCTTCCCGCACCTGCCGTCCAACGTCCGGCCGGTGAGCCAGGCCGGCGACATCAGGATCGACCAGGTCTTCATCGGCTCATGCACTAACGGCCGGCTGTCGGATCTCCGGGAGGCGGCCTCGATCCTGCGGGGCAGGAAGGTCCATCCGGAGGTCCGCCTGATCGTCATCCCGGCGACACCGACCATCCAGCGCCAGGCCATGGCCGAGGGGCTCATCGAGGTCCTGCTGGATGCCGGAGCGGCGGTTTCCACACCCACCTGCGGCCCCTGCCTCGGCGGGCACATGGGCATCCTGGCCGCCGGCGAGCGCGCGGCCGCCACCTCGAACCGCAACTTCATCGGTCGCATGGGACACGCGGACAGCGAGGTCTACCTGGTCAACCCCGCAGTCGCCGCCGCCACCGCAGTGGCCGGCCGCATCGTCTCACCGGAGAGCCTCGTGATGAACGCCGCCAACGAGCATGATCTTCCGCGCCCGGGCCTTCGTCTTCGGCGACAACATCGACACCGACATCATCATCCCCGCCCGGCACCTGATCACCATCGACCCGGTCGAGCTGGCCAGCCACTGCATGGAGCCGGTCAGGCCCGGATTTGCCGCCGAGGTGGCCGGAGCGGGGATCGTCGTGGCCGGGCAGAACTTCGGCTGCGGCTCCTCGCGCGAGCACGCCCCGGTGGCCCTGATCGGCGCCGGCATCCGGTGCGTCCTGGCGGAGTCGCTGGCCCGCATCTTCTACCGCAACGCGGTCAACACCGGGCTTCCGGCGATCATCTGCCCGGGCATCTCGTCGCTCGTCCGGGAGGGCGACACGGTCGAGGTCGACCTGCGCGCGGGATCGGTCAAGAACCTGTCCCGCAAGACCGACTGGTCGCTTCGAGCCGCTCCCCCCGTTCATGACCGACATCCTCGTCTCGGGCGGGCTCCTGCCGTACCTCGAAGCACGGAAATGGAGGTTCTCGTGAAAGTTCCCATCGCCGTCCTCCCCGGCGACGGCATCGGCCCGGAGGTCACCGCGGTGGCCGTCGACCTCCTGGCCGCCATCGCGCCCCGCCTGGGCTTCGATTTCGCCTTCCGGACCGGCGCCGGTCGGCGGCGCGGCCATCGACTCCGCCGGCGACCCGCTCCCCGAGGAGACCTTCCGCATCGCCCGGAGTCCCGGGCCATCCTCCTGGGCGCCGTGGGCGGACCGGCGTGGGATCACCTGGCCATCGACCGCCGGCCGGAGCGCGCGCTGCTGCGGCCTCCGCAGCGAACTGGGGCTGTACGCCAACCTGCGGCCGGTGCGGACCTACCAGTCCCTGGCCGAGGCCTCGCCGCTGAAGGAGGGGATACTGAACGACATCGACCTGCTGGTCGTCCGGGAGTTGACCGGCGGGGTCTACTTCGGCGAGCCCCGCGGCATCGTCGAGAAGGAGGGAGTCCGCAGCGGATTCAATACCATGGTCTACAGCGAGCCGGAGGTGCGCCGGATCGCCGAGGTGGCCTTCGCCGCCGCCCGGAAGCGCCGGCACTCGGTGACCTCGATCGACAAGGCCAACGTCCTGGAGACCTCCCGCCTCTGGCGCCAGGTGGTCACCGACGAGGGAACCCGCTTCCCCGACGTCACCCTGCGGCACATGTACGTCGACAACTGCGCCATGCAGCTGGTCATCAAGCCCTCCCAGTTCGACGTCATGCTCACCTCGAACCTCTTCGGCGACATCCTGAGCGACGAGGCCGCCGTCCTCTGCGGCTCGATCGGGATGCTCCCTTCGGCCAGCCTGGGGCTGTCCACCGCCCTCTACGAGCCGATACACGGCAGCGCCCCGGACATCGCCGGCCAGGACAAGGCGAACCCGATCGCCACCATCCTCTCGGCGGCCATGTTGCTGCGCCACTCCCTCGACCACGAGGGCGGCGCCCGGGCCATCGAGCAGGCAGTCGACTCGGTCATCGACGCCCACTACGCCACGCCCGACATCATGCACTCCGGCGCCGTGCCTGTCGGCACCCGGCAGATGGGCGGCCTGATTGCCCAGCAGGCGCTGGCCTTCCTCGACGGGGCCGGTTAGCCGCGCAGGCGGACGCGTCACCGGTCCGCCGACTGGGACGACCGGTGAGGGACTTGCGAAGCACCGCGCGGCATCGGCTGAGGGACGGCGGCCTGACCCTCATCGAGGTGGCCGTCTCCCTGGGAATCCTCTCCATCGGCTTGCTGGTGTTGCTGCAGGGTTTCAGCGCGGGGGCGAAGTCACAGCGCGCGGCATCCATCGACACCATCGCCATCCTGAAGGCCGAGGAGACCTTCGACCGCCTCCTCCTCGAGATGGCCACCCCCCCCTCAAGTGCCGAAGGGGCGGGGGAGAACCCGGCCGGCTTCCGCTGGTCGCTCGCGACCGCACCGGCCGACGAAGGAGAGCCGGACGGCCCTCTCCTCCGGGTGACTTTCACGGCCCACTGGGAGAGCGTCGGCGGCGAGCATTCCATCGCCTTGGGGAGTCTCGTCAGGCAGGCCGATGCGCCCTGACCGCCGGCAGCGCTTCGGGTCCGGTTTCACGCTTCTCGAAACCATGGTGGCCCTCTTCCTGCTGTCGGTCATCTCGCTGGTCGTGCTGCAGGCGCACCGTGCCGGGTTCGGCATCTGGGAATCCGCCCGGGGATCGGACACCCTCGACCGCCGCGCCAGGATCGTCGTGCAACAGCTCCGGAGGCACCTCGCTTCAGCGCATCCCGCCCGATTCGCCGCCGCCGGAACACGGCGGACTCTTCTTCAAGGGGGATGACCGATCGATCGAGTTACTCTCCCTGACGGGGGTGTCCTCATCGGGGATGACCGGCATTCCCCACGCGGTCCGCTTCGCCCTGGAAGAGGTCGATGGCAAACGGGGGCTTCGGGTCGAGGAGTATTCCTGGCCACGCCGGGATTTGCCGTCCGAGTCGGGGGATGAGCCTCTCTTCTCGGAGCTGATCGAGGGGATCGACACCTTCGAGCTGAGCTACCACGTCAAGCGCAGGGAAAGCCAGGCGGCCTTTCCGGAAACAGCCCAGGAATCGGCTCCCGCGGCAGCCAGAACGGTGAGTGCGTGGCCCGTCGAACCGCCCCAGTGGGACGAGTACCTGGCTTCGATCGTGGTCAGCTTGAGTCTCCCGGGCCCGGCCGAAGCGTCCGGGGAGATGCGGCTCACCTTCGAGATCCCGCTGAGCGATGCCTGGCGCAGGGAGGCAAACCGCCGATGACCGCGACAAGACACCCGCGCGGCATGGCCCTGATGATCGTCCTTTGGTCGTTGACCGCCCTGGCGATCATCCTGTCGGAGTTCATGTACGCCCAGCGGGCCACCCTCAACGCCCTTCGGAACCAGCGGCATGCCGCCGTCGGGCGGTCACTGGCCATGGCGGCCATCAGGGCCGGCATCGAGGAGGTGTCTCAACCCTACCGACTGGTCACCGCCTCCGCCACGGGAGAAGCCGCCTTCCACCGGCAGGCCGGCGAGGAGAAGGAGGAGGACACGGCCGACCGTTCAGGGAGCATCGCGGGCGTCGGGAGATACCTCTACCAGATCGAGGACGAAGACGGTAAAATGAACGTGAATGACGCGACCCGGGACCAATTGTCGCGTCTTCTGGGGGAAGCCGGCATGGCGATGGGAACCGAGCGGGACACGGTCGTGGATTCGGTGCTCGACTGGATCGACGCCAACGACCTGCACCGCGCCAATGGCGCCGAGGACGAGCACTACCGTGGCCTGGTGCCCCCCTACCTGACCAAGAACGCCCCCCTCGACACAGTCGAGGAGCTCCTGCTGGTGCGGGGGATCACCCACGAACTCTTTGCCGGCGACCCGCCGGCGCGCCCCTCGCTGCGCTCGCTGCTGACCGTCCATCGCTCCGGTGCGCTCAACCGCAACACCGCCCCGCGGCCCGTGCTCGCGGCCGAACTCTCGGCCGATGAAGCCGCAACCGTCCTCGCCCGGCGTGACGAGCAACCCTACGAAGGGGAGTCCGGCCGATCCTACTCCTTCACCATCACCGGGGAAGGGTGGGCGGAGGGGGCCGCCCGGCCCGTGCGCATCCGGGTGGTGGCGGAGAGAAACAGGCCCGCGGACTCGCAGGGCAAAGTGGTCGTCACCCGGTGGCTGGGGGAAGATTGGACAGCCGCGACGGAGGGGCGCGATGCGTCCAGGTAGGCCCAGGCTCATCTGCCACCTGATGGGCGACCGCCTGCGGTTCCTGGCGGTGAAGGGGGGGATGTTCGGGTCGGGCATATCGCACGTCCACGACGTCCCGCTCGATCAGCGACGGCATGAGGACCCCCGCGCCCACGCCGACGCGATCTTCAAGGAGTTGGAGTCATTCCTGCAATCGACCGACTTCCCGAACTCCCCGGCCGTCGTCGCCCTCTCCCGGGAACTGTACGTCTGGAGGAGCTTCAGGGTCCCGCCGGTGACCTCGGGCAGCCTCGACTCCCTCATCGCCTATGAGGTTGAGCGGCACCTCCCCGTCGGCGCGGACAGCCTCTACGTCCGGACCCTGGCCGGCCAGGGCGAGGGGCCGGGGTGGCACGTCCAACTCTTCGCCGCCCGGCGGGATGTCATCCGGCCCCTGCTGGAAGCCCTCGACTTGATGGGCTGCCGTCTTGCGGCCATCGTGCCCGATTCCCTCGGAGCCCTGGCGGAGGTGCGCTTCGTCGGCGGCAAGCGGCCCGCCCCCGGCGACGTCATTGCCGTCCACGATCGGGAATCGGTCGAGGTCTACCTCTTTCGTGACGAGGCGCCCGCAGGCGGAGCCGTGTCGCTGATCGGGCCGGATCGGCCCGCGGGCGAAGATGCTTGCGGCGCGGGACAGATCGCGGCCCGCGCACAAAGGGTCGCCAACGGCATCGAGTCGGCCTTGTCCGAGGCGCGGCAGGCTGTCGGTGACTCCCCCGCCCGGCGGGACGAACGCCGCTGGCTCCTCCCGTCCTCCGGCGGGAGCGACCTGGTCATGGAGTACCTCCGTCGGGACACCGCCGCCGAGTGGTCCCTGGTGACCCCCACACCTGCGCCGGCCGCCATGCGCGACGCGCCCCGGTACTCGGTCAGCCTCGGATTGAGCCGCGAACCGGACCGCCTGGTGGCCTCGCCGCTGAACTTCCTGGGTGCGGCGCCGACCGCTGCCAAAGCGCTGCCGGCCATGGTCAGCGCCGCATGCGCGGCCATCCTGCTCGTCGCCCTGGTTCTGCTGGGAGTGGGAGTCGAGTACCGATCCCGCCGCGAGTCCCGGCTGCTGGACAGCCAAATCGACGCCCTGCGTGCGCAAGCGGAAGGGGTCACACGGCTGGGCGACACCCTCCGATCGGTGGAGGGCGAACTGCGGCACCTGACCTTGGCAGTCACCGAGGCGCCCACCATCATCGACCTGCTGGCCGAGCTGAGCCAGGTGCTGCCGGTCAATGCCCACCTGACCCAGTTCGTCCTCAAGGGAGACACGGTCGAACTTTCCGGTTTCGCCGACTCGGCCTCGGGGCTCATCCAGAACCTCGAAGAATCGAAATCGTTCAGAAACGTCGCCTTCGATGCGCCGATCACCTCCCAGGCGGCGCAGAAGGAACGCTTCAAGATACGGATGGCGCTGGAGCGATGAAGATGCCGATGCCGAGGTGGGGACGGTTCAGCCTGCGCGAGCGAAGACTCGTCTCGCTGGCCGCCGCCGCCGTCGCTCTCTACGTCGGCGTGATCCACGTGGGCCTGCCGCTGCGGCGCCACTTCGAGGACGCGCGCCAGGAGATCGAGCGCAAGAAGGCCCTCCTGGAGGGCTACGCCCGGACCGTCGAGCGGGAAGGGGAGTTCAAGCGGGTGCTCGACGCGATTCGCTCCTCCTCGACCGCCAGGGATCCCCTCTACCTCAAGTCCGGCAAACCGGCGCTGGCGGCCGCCGAAGTCCAGTCGATGGTCAAGGAAGCCTCGGCCACCTCGGACATCTCGGTCACCAGCGAGAAGATTCTGAAAGCCGTCCCGGCCGCCTCGCACACGACGATCCCGGTGGAGATCACCGTGGCCGGGGACATCGTCCGACTGCGGGACTTTCTCCACACCATCGAGACCGGCACGCCGCTCCTGCGGATCACCGAGTTGAACGCCAAGGTCGTCCGGCGTACGGAACTACGATCAGGCCAGCAAGAAGTACGCCGACATCGAGGAACTCCAGGCGACCTTGATTGTCAACGGCATCATGAAGGGCGGCGGCTGACATGCGCCGCGCGCTCTGGTTGGCACTCGACGCCCTGATGCTCATCGCAGCGATCCTGGTAATGCGGCGCGCCTACCAAGTCGTCGCCCACCGACCGACGGCGATCCTGGAGGCGCCGGCCGCGGGGGATGCGCCGACGGCCGGATCCTTCGAACTCCCACGGCTCGCCCGCGAGGTCCCCCGCGAGCGCTACCGGATCATCGTCGAGAAGAACCTCTTCAGCCCTTCCCGGGCGCCGGCGCCCCCGCCACCACCGGCGGCCGAGGTCGTCAGGGCTCCCATGGCCAATCCGGCCGACCGCCACGTGGTGTACGGCATCGTCAGCGTCGATCCGGGGACGTTCCGGGCGATCATCAAGGACAAGAGGACCCCCGACGCCAAACCGCGGCAATACGGGACGGGTGACACCATCGGCGACGGCTACACCATTCGCAGGATCGACGGCAGGGGTGTCCTGGTCGCCTCGGGCGACGGCGTCGAAACGCTGTTGGACCTCCGGGCGCCGAAGGGCCCCGAGGATACCGGGCCGGCCAGCCGCGCGTCGGGCACCGGCCAGCCCATGACCATGCCGGGCGCGGCAGGCGGCAGGCAGTCCACCGCCTCGCCCGGCGGTTCCGCCGTCACTCCGGGTCGGGCACCGAGGACAATTCCGCCCAGGCCCTCCAGTCCCCGCTCGATGGTGGTCTCCGAAGGCGATTCGGCCGGCTCCACGCCGCCGGCCAGCATGGACGCCATCCTGGAGATGCAGGGCGACCCCGGAATGCCCGCCGAACAGACGCCGTCGACCGACGCCGAGACCGAGTTCTGGAACGCCCCGTGAGCCGATCGGCACGGTTTCCACTTGACAGAAAGGCTGCCGAACCGTATAGTCCGGTGAACGAAATGCTTAAATATCAAAGGGTTATGCTGAATGGAACAGCCGTTATTGCGGTTGTTTTCTTTCTGGTGAGCCTGACGCTACCCTCCCTCGCCTTCGCCCAAGCCGATCCGGCCGTCGGCCTGCCTACCCAGGGCACGCCCGCAACGCCCGTGCCCGTGCAACCGGCGGCTTCCCGGAAGGCCCCGCCATCCCCGGCGGCTTCGGAGGACGGCCAGTCGGTGGCCCTGAACTTCGACTACGCCGACATCATCGATGGTCATCCAGACGATCGCCGAGATCCTGAAGATGAACTACATCCTGGCGCCGGGAGTGAGCGGCAAGGTGACCATCCAGACCTCCGACAGGATCGCCCGGTCTGAACTCCCCTTCGTGCTCGAGAAGATACTCGAGGTCAACAACCTGACCATGGTCAAGTCCGGCGATTTCTACAAGATCATCCCCATCGCCTCGATCGGCCAGGAGACGCTCGAGACGGTCCCGCCGGATGGCGGCCGCCAAAGGGCCGCAGATGGTCATCAGGATCTTCACCCTGCGTCAGATCGCGCCCTCCGAGGTCATCAAGCTCTTCAGCCCGCTCAAGTCGCCCGCAGGGGACTCCTCATCCCCCACGATCCGGCCAACATCCTCTTCGTCCTTGAGACCCCGGAGCGCCTGGCCATGTACGACGAACTGATCGCCTCGGTCGACGTCGACATCTACCGGAACGTCCAGGTCGAACTGCACCAGGTCAAGAACGCGCAGGCCGAGGAACTGGTCAAGGACCTGAACCAGGTGCTGACCGCGGTCACTTCCGTCCCCGGCCGACCGGCCGCGAAATTCAAGCTCATCTCGGTCAAGTCGATCAACGCCATCCTCTTCGTGTCGGCCGAACCCGGCCTGGGCACCATCATGAACCGCTGGCTGGCCGATCTCGACCAGCCGGCGACGGCTGATTCGGAGAAGATCTTCGTCTGCCCCCTGAATCATGCCAGCGCCGAGAACCTGGCTCGATCCTGCGGGAAGTGTATGCCGACAAGGGCACCCAGGTCGCAGGCCAGGAGCACGGCGGCCGCGGCGCAAGCGCCGAAGCCGGCCTCCCCGAGAGCAACGCCAGCGGAGACTCAGGCATCGGCCGCCCCGCCTCCGCAGGATTGACGGCGGGGGAGGGGAGGGCGCCGTCAGCGGCAAGGTCAAGGTGGTGCCCGACAAGGACACCAACTCGCTGATCATCCAGACCGCTCCCTGGAACTACCCGTCCATCCTGGAGACGATCCGCAAGCTCGACAAGCGGCCGGACCAGGTCCTGATCGAGGTGACCGTCGCCGAGATCCGGCTCGACGACGAGGACGACTTCGGCATCGAGTGGACGCTCCTCTCCCAGGGGGCGGCCACCACCGGCGGCGAGACGTTCAACGTCAACTCCACCGCACGCAACGTCTACAACAAGGAACTCACCGTCGGCCCCTCCCTGGGCTTCTCGTACATGGTGTCCCAGGCCGGGCCGCCTGACCGCCGTGCTGAACGCCTACGCCAAGGCCTCCAAGCTGAACATCATCTCCCGGCCGCACATCATCGCCACCAACAACAAGGAGGCCAAGATCGACGTCGGCGAGGAGGTGCCGATCATCACCACCCAGACCCGCGCCGGCGACGGCGATAACACGGAGAACATCGACCAGACCATCGAGTACCGCTCCACCGGCATCATCCTCACCGTGACCCCGCATATCAACGAGAACCGGGAAGTGACCCTGGACGTCACCCAGGAGGTCAGCGAGGCCCAGCAGAACCTGCTCGGCGGCACCGACTCGCCCATCATCCTCAAGCGGAGCGCCAAGACGTCCATGGTCGTCCGCGACAACGAGACGCTGATCATCGGCGGGCTCATCCAGGAAACCAAGGAGCGCTCACGCGAGGGGATTCCCTTCCTGAGCCGCATCCCGCTGCTCGGCTACCTCTTCGGAACGACCAAGGACACCGTCACCAAGACCGAACTGGTCATCCTGATGACGCCGCGGGTCATCTCCACTTCCGAGGAAGGGAAACGGCTGACCGACGACTATATCTCGGACACGGTCATTCTCAAAAAGGGGCTGAACGCCAAATGATCAACCACAGAGGCAGTCGCGCCATCCACGCTCTCATCGCCGCCCTGGCCCTGCTGGCCGCCGCGGCCTGTTCGGCGCCCGACGACACCGCCTTGCTCCGGGTGACCTCCTTCGCCGAGGAGGATATCTCGATCGGCGTCCTGGTGACCGGCTTCGATGGGGACACCGACTCGGTCAGCGTCACCGTGGAGAACGTGACCTCCGACGACTCCGGAGGCACCGACATCCTGATCGACACGGTTCGGGTCGATTACACCGCCCCGAACGGGGCCGCCCTTCCCACGCGCTGGTGGCGGATGACCGCTTCCGTCCCCGCCGGTGGGGAGGCGACCATCGACGACGTGCCGGTCGCCCCGGCGGACCTGAAATACCAGTTGGCCGCCGCCGGATTCACGCCGGCCTTCACCGTGCAGGCTTCCATCACCGTGTCCGGTCACACCGGGGAAGGGCACGAGGTCGAGGCCGTCGGCCACCTCCCCATCCGTTTCGAATGACCCCGGTTCCAACCACCCAGCCAGAGGAGACACCCAGCGCATGGCACGCATACTGATCACCGGAGGATCCGGTTTCATCGGCTCGCACCTTTGCGACTACCTGCTGGAGCGGGGGCACCAGGTCATCTGCATGGACAACCTGTCCACCGGCAGCGTCGACAACATCTCGCACATCAACAATCCCAACTTCACCTTCATCAAGCACGACGTCACCAACTACATCTACGTCAGCGGCCCACTCGACTACATCCTCCACTTCGCCAGTCCCGCCAGCCCGGTTGATTACCTCGAGATGCCCATCCAGACCCTCAAGGTCGGCTCGCTCGGGACGCACAAGGCGCTCGGCCTCGCGCTGGCCAAGAAGGCGGTCTTCCTCCAGGCGTCGACCTCGGAAGTCTACGGCGACCCCCTCGTCCATCCGCAGCAGGAGACCTACTGGGGCAACGTCAACCCCGTCGGCCCCCGCGGGGTGTACGACGAGGCAAAGCGCTTCGCCGAGGCAATGGCCATGGCCTACCATCGTTACCACGGCGTCGAGGTGCGGATCGCCCGCATCTTCAACACCTATGGCCCCCGCATGCGCCTCCGGGATGGCCGGGCGGTGCCCAACTTCATCACCCAGGCACTGAGGAACGAGCCTATCACCATCTTCGGCTCGGGCTCCCAGACTCGCAGCTTCTGCTTCATCTCCGACCTGGTGGAGGGCCTCTACCGGCTGCTGATGTCCGACGTGCGGGAGCCGGTGAACATCGGCAATCCGGGCGAGTATACCGTGCTGGCCCTGGCCGAGATGATCAAGGAGATGACCGGTTCATCTAGCCCGCTGGTCAACAATCCGCTGCCGGTGGACGATCCGCGGGTCAGGCAGCCGGACATCACCCGGGCCCGGGAACTCCTCGGCTGGGCACCCACGGTGGACATCCGCCGCGGCCTTTCTCTGACCATCGACTACTTCAGGGAGCACCTCGACCGCGGGGCTGAACCCGGCCGATGAGGATCGTCGTCACCGGAGGCGCCGGCTTCATCGGCTCGCACGTCGTCAGGGCCTACGCCGACCGCGGTCACGACATCCTCGTCGTCGATGACCTGTCCACCGGCAAGGAGGAGAACCTCCCCGCCGGGGTCCGGTTCGAAGCGTGCGACGTGACCGACGCCGACCGCCTCGACCGGATCTTCCGGACCTTCCGCCCCGGACTGGTCAACCATCACGCCGCCCAGGTGAACGTGCGCCGGTCCCTCGACGACCCGATCATGGACGCCCGCATCAATATCGAGGGAACCATCGCCGTCGCCTCGTGCGCGGTGCGCCACGGCGTCGGGACGATGGTATTCTCCTCGACCGGCGGGGCCATCTACGGCGAACACGAATCTCTCCCGGTCGATGAAACCCTTCCGCCGCTGCCGCTCTGCCCCTATGGGGTGGCCAAGCTCGCCGCCGAGCACTACCTGGCCTATTTCCGCATCGTCCGGAAGCTGCGGGTGGTGGTCCTCCGCTACGCCAACGTCTATGGCCCGCGCCAGGACCCGCACGGCGAGGCGGGGGTGGTGTCGATCTTCTTCTCACGGATGAAGGCCGGGGAGACCCTTTACATCAATGGTGATGGGGAGCAGACCAGAGACTATATTTACGTCGGCGACGTTGCCGAGGCAAACATGGCGGTTTCAGAGGACGAGAGGTTCAACGATGTGTTCAACGTGGGCACGGGCAGCGAGACTTCCGTCAACCTGCTCCTGGAGATGATGATGGGGGTCACCGGGGTTGCGTCCCGCGCCGAGCACCGCCCGGCCATCACCGGCGAGCAGCGGCGGAGTTCCATCGACCCCCGGGAAACTCATGGCGGCAACCGCATGGAGGCCGCGAACCCCTCTGCCGGACGGGCTGCGCGGCACCTGGCGTCACCTAACGGAAGGATGATGAATCGAATGAGCAGGAGGGATATTCCACATCAACCCATTCCCGCGTTGCTGGCCATCCTGTACGTCATCATGGCCGGTTGCGCGGCCACGTCGGGAACCGCCGCGGGCACCGGCCTCGTCCCGTACATCGAGCACCGCGACGAAACCGTGCTCGCCCCGCAGCCGATCGCCTCTCCCTACGTGCACTACCTGGCGGCCATCCGGGCCCAGAAGGAAGGGCGCGTCGGCGATGCCATCACCGCGCTGGGAAAGGCCATCGAAATCGATCCGGCATCCCCCTTCCTGCGCACCGAACTGGCCGGCATCCTGCTCCAGCAGAACCGGACTGCCGAGGCCATCGAGGAACTGCACAGGGCCCTGGCAAACGACCCCGAATACCTGCCCGCACTCCAGAAGCTGGCCACGATCGAGACGCGCGCCCAGAACCGGCAGGAGTCTATCCGGCTGTACCGCAAGATCATCTCCCTGTCGCCCGGGGACGAAGACAGCTACCTCTTCCTGGCCAACATGCTCAACGAAACCGGCCAGACGGCCGAGTCGTTGGAGGTCCTCAACGCGCTCGTCGAGAAGGTCCCCTCGTCCTACCTCGGCTTCTTCTACCTGGGGCGCCAGTTCTTCGACCGCAAGGACTTCGCCAAGGCCATGGAGTACCTGGACCGCTCGCTGGTGGTGCGCCCTTCGTTCTACTCGGCCTGGAAGCTCCGGGCCGACGTCCTCGAGCAGTCCGGCAACAAGGAGAAGGCGGCCGAGGCGCTCCGCAAGGTGATCGAGTTCAATCCGCACGACCGTGATGCCCAGTTGCGCCTGGGCGATATCCTCCTTCAACTCGGCCGTGCCGACGAAGCCAGGAAGGCCATGGAGGAGATCACCCGCAAGGACCCCAACAACCGCGACGTCGCCGTGCGCCTGGGATTTTTCCTGTTCGCCAAGGGCAGTACCGAGGAGGCCCTCAAGGAGTTCGACAAGGCCTTCCAGGCGAATCCCAAGGATGTCGATGTCCTGAGCATCATGGCGGCCATCAACCAGCGCAAGGGCGACATCGATGCGGCCGTGCGACTGATCGAGCAGGTCCTGACCCTGGAACCGGACAACGTCGACGCGAAGGTCGAGATGGCCTCGCTGCTCCGCAAGAAGAAACGGGCAGCCGAAGCGGCGGGTATGCTGGACGCCGTCCTGGCCAAGGATCCGGGGAACGTCGAGGCGATCATCAACAGGGTCTTCATCCACGAGGACGGGGGCGATTTCAAGGCCGCACTGGCGCTGCTCGACGCGGCCGTAGCCGCCCAGCCGACCGTGGACCGGCTGTTCTTCTTCCGGGGTGTCATCCACGACAAGATCGACCGCGACGACCTGGCCGAGCGAGATTTCCGTGAATCGATCCGCCTCAACCCGCGCAATGCCGAGGCCTACAACTACATCGGCTACATGTTCGCCGAGAAGGGGACCAATCTCGACGAAGCGGTGGTTCTGGTCACCAAGGCACTCGAGATCGACCCGGACAACGGCTACTATCTCGACAGCCTCGGCTGGGCCTACTACAAGCTCGGCAAGCTGCCGGCGGCGCGCGAGAAACTGGCCGAGGCCCTGGTGTACTCGCCCGAGGACCCGACCATACTCGACCACCTCGGCGACGTCCACCTGTTGCTGGGCGAGCCGGCGAAGGCCGCCGAGGCCTGGCGGAAGTCACTGGCCATCGAACCGGGCAACGAGGCCATCCGGGATAAGCTGAAAAAGGTCGATGCGGCCGGGCAGCCGTAGGCAACGTTTCCCCCGGTCTCCCCTTGCTCGTCTGGCGGCCATCCTGGTCCTTCTCGCGTCGTCCGGCTGCATCACGTTCCGTCAGGCGGCGTTGCCGCCGCCCTCCGACGACGCCCTGCGCTCCTTCTTCGCCGACACCTGGCCGGCAGTGCGAAACGCCCGGGGCGAAGCCGATGTGCGCCTGCGCCTCGGGGATGAGGTCCTCACCGGCGGCGCAACCTGGGCCTATCGCGCCCCCGACCTGCTCAGGGTCGATGTCCGCGACCCCTTCAACCGCCAGATCGGGCTGCTCCTCGTCCGGGGTGACGAACTGGTTCAGATTCCGGCTGACCTCCCCCTCATGGAACAACTGGCGGCCATCACGGTGATGTCGGAAATCTCCGGGGAAGAGGGGAAGGAGGCTCCCGCTTCGGTCATCGCGGCCCTCCTGGCCGGCATGCCGGTGCCAGCCTACCGGTGGTTCAGCCGCACCTGGACCGCGCCCGGGAAATCAGCCAAGGCCGCGATCAGCGCGGGCGGGAAGGAACGCCTGCTGTCCCTGGCCATGACTGCTTCGGGCCCGGCCGTCGCCAAGGTGCGGTTCACCTCCGGGCAATCCGGCCGCACGGTCGAACTATCGTACGCCTCCCGCCGGACCGACAAGAGGGGAGATCCCCGGGCGCTCAGGATGACCATCTCCCCCGGGACATGGGAACTCGAACTGGACGACATGGGCCTGGAAACGAACGTGGCCATGGATGACGGGCTCTTCCTCCTCCCTCCCGGCATGGAGCAACGGTGATCGTCACCGCCCCGGCAAAGGTCAACCTATTCCTGAAGATTATCGGGAAACGGCCCGATGGATATACGGAAATCGAAACGCTTTTCCAGACGATCGACTGGAATGACCGGATTGGCATCGAACCCGACGAGCGCCTCGTCGTGGAGTGCGACGATGCCAGGATTCCCGCGCAGCAGAACCTCGGCACGCTGGCGGCGCAACTCTTCTTCGACCGCGTGCCGACCCGTCACCAGGCGCGCATCCGTATCGCCAAGTCAATTCCCATCCAGGCGGGCCTCGGCGGTGGGAGCAGCGACGCCGCGGCGGTGTTGCGCGGCCTCAACATTCTCTTCGGAAATCCCCTCGGCCTGGGCGAGCTTCTGGACCTGGCGGGGCGCCTGGGCTCGGACGTCCCCTTCTTCGTCAGGGGAGGAACGGCGGCAGGGAAGGGGAGGGGCGAGAGACTGACCTGGCTGGCCGACCTTCCACCTTTGCCGGCGCTCCTCGTCCATCCCGCCTGCGGCGTGGAAACCGCCGCCGCCTACCGCCTGGCGGAGCCTTCCTTGACAGTCCGGGAGGGCGTGGGTAGCATGCCGGTGTACGAGGCGCTGTCGCGGGGCGACGTCGCCGGCGCGGCCAGTCTGATGTCGAACGACCTCGAAAAGGGTGTCCTGGCGCGCTACCCGCCGGTCCGCGAGGCCAAGTCGCTGCTGCAGGACTGCGGGGCGGTGGTGGCGTTGATGAGCGGGAGCGGTTCCACCTGCTACGGATTGTTCACCGGTGAGGCGGAGGCGCTGTCAGCCCGGGACACCATCCTGCGGCGGCACGCCGACTGGACGGTCGTGTCGACGTCCTTCTCCGGACACAACACTCTCTGATCGCTGGGGCGTCGTCAAGCGGTAAGACACGGGTCTTTGGAGCCCGCATTCGGAGGTTCGAATCCTCCCGCCCCAGCCACTTCATCACCCTCGCCGTTTTCGTCCCGGCTTCGGGATGCCCAGCCTGCGACGCTTGTCCCACAGGGTCTTCCGTGTCATCCCCAGCAGCGCCGCCAGCTCCTCCTCGGAGTGGTCGGCCTGGTGGTCGAGGACGAACGTCCGGATGTAGTCGTCCACCAGCGAGCTCCCAACCTCACCGAACATCGCCGGCGGCTCCGCCGGCCGGGAGGACTGGATGGCGGAGGGGCGGGGCAGGAGGAGGTCGGTGTCCAAAATGGTGTCGCCGTCGGCCAGCAGCACCGCCCGCTCGATGACGTTCTGCAACTCCCGCACATTGCCCCGCCAGGGCCCCGAGACCAGCCTGCGCATGGCTTCGGGAGAGACTTGCCGCATCGACTTGCCGAACGCTTCGGCGAAGCGCCCGACGAAGTAGGCCACCAACTCGGGGATGTCTTCGGCCCGCTCGCGCAGGGGGGGAATGGCGATGGAGACGACGTTGATCCGGTAGTACAGATCCTCCCGGAAGAGACCCTGGCCGGCCATCCGCCCCAAATCGCGGTGGGTGGCGAAGACGAACCGCACGTCCACCTTGGTGGTCCGCGTCTGCCCGACCGGCCTGATCTCCTGGTCCTCCAGGGCGCGCAGCAGCTTGGCCTGAAGGGCGAGGCTCAGATCGCCCACCTCGTCCAGGAAGAGGGTGCCGCCACTGGCCTCCTCGAAAAGCCCTTTCTTGGTCGCGATGGCGCCGGAGAAGGCCCCCTTGGCGTGCCCGAAGAGCTCCGACTCGAGAAGTTGCTCCGGGATGGCGCTGCAGTTGATCGGCACGAAGGGGCGCTCGCGGCGACCGCTGAAGTGGTGGATCGCCTTGGCGAAGAGTTCCTTGCCCGTCCCGGTTTCCCCGAGGAGGAGCACCGTGCTCCTGGCGGCGGCCACCTTCCTGACCTGGGCCACAATCTCGTGGATGACGGCGCTGGAACCGACCACCACCGGACCGTCGTCGTCCCGCCGTGGCGGAGTTTCCCGACGACGCACTCCCGCGGCCATCGTCGGGGAGGACGTGTCGGCGCCGGGCGCACCGGCCTCCCGGACGGCCAGGGCGGTGCGGATGATCGTCGCCACCTCCTCATGGACCACTGGCGTGACCAGATAGTCGAGCGCCCCGGCCCGGAAGGCGGCGACCGAGGTCTCCACCGAAGCGTAGCTGGTCAGGACGATGACCTGCGTCTCCGGCCAGCCGCTCCGCAGGCGCCGCAGCAGATCGAGGCCGTTGGTGTCCTTCACCATCAGGTCGAGCAGCACGACGTCAAACGGCGCCGAGGAGAGTGCCTCGAGGCACGTCGCGGCGGTGGCCACCTGCCGCACCTGGTGCCCCAGCGAGCCCAGGAAGGCGGCCAGGCGGGCCGAGCTTCCGCCCGCGTCTCCGACGATCAGGATGGCGGCCATGGCTCGTATCCCTCCGTCACCAGTTGATCCCGGCCGCCGACAGGAACCGCTGGAATCGATCGGCCAGCCTGGGAGAGAGGTTGCGCAGGATGTGGTACTGCTCCACCGCCTTTCGGGTATCACCGTAGTCGAGGTACAGGAGACCCAACTGGTAGTGCGCCTGTTCCCAGTCGGGAACGATGCCGAGGGCTTCCCGGAAAGAGTCTTCGGCGCCGGTGTAGTCGTCGCCCTTGGCCAGGGCGATGCCGAGGTTGTAGTGGGCCAGGTAGTTCCCGGGATCGACCGCGACCGCCCGCCGGAAGAGATCGATGGAGTTCCGCCATGTTCCGGCCTGAAGATGGCTGGCCGACGCCAGCGGCAGGGCCACCGCCAAGATCACCAGCGCGGCCATCGCCCGGTGATGTCCGCCGGGGAACCGTCTGGCCAGCAGAACGATCGCCATGCTGGCGGTCACGGCCAGCCCCAGATGCGGAATCAGCATGTATCGGTCCGCCCAAGCCTGGACACCCACCTGCACGATGCCCAGGACGGGCGCAAGTGCCGCGACGAACCAGGCCCAACCGAAGGCGAACGCCGGAAACCTCTTTCGAGCGGCCCAGGCCAGGAAGGAGCAGGCCAGGAAGAGAAGCAGGCCGGTTGCCGCGGCGCCGATGGAGACATCGTACATCGGATGCGGATGGGCCACGGAGAGTCCCCGGGGAAACAAGGTCTTCCACAGATAGATCAGGATCGAGCGCGCCCCGTTGGCGAGCCGGAGCCACAAAGGAAGGATTTCCAGGTCGCCCACGGCGCCTCCCGCCCTCTGGGCAATGAAGGTGATCAGCGAGGAGGCGACCGCCATCAGAATGAGGGGGACCTTCTCCAGCAGCAACCTCCTGATACTCACCGCCGATCTCCCCGCCATCCGACCGAGGGGCCAGAAATCGAGAGCCAGCAACAGCAGCGGGACGATCACCAGGCTCGGCTTGGTCAGGCAGCCGACGAGGTAGGCACCGTGGAGAACCAGGGCCGTGCCCGGCCCGCGGCGTCCCAGGAATCGACGGTAGGCCAGCAGCACCAGCGCAAGCGCCAGCATGGCCAGGACATCCTTGCGCTCGGCGACCCAGGCGACCGACTCGAGCCGCATCGGGTGCAAGGCCCAAAGGAGGATGGCTCCGGTGGATAGCAGGGCGTCACCGGTCGCCTGATAGAGGAAGCCCATCAGCAACAGGGCGGCCAGGATGAAGATCAGCAGGCTGGTCAGGTGGTGCCCCGAGGCATTCATGCCCCAAAGGGAGACGTCCGCCTGGTGGCTCAACCAGGTCAGCGGATGCCAGTTGGCGCCATAGAAGGTGCCGAAAGCCCAACGGAAGTTCTCGCCGGAGACGCCGGTGATGACGTGGAAGTTGTCAGTGACGTAAACGTCGTCGTCGTAGTTGACGAACTCGGCCACCAGGACCGGCTGCAGCGCGGCCACCAGCAGGGCCGTGACCACCAATCCCGCCATCCAGAACTTCAGCAAGTCATCCTCCCATATGTCCGATAAGATATATTATGTAATCCTAGCGAATGCCATATTAACTGGCTAATCCAAAGGATACCCACCCGTCTCACCCGCCCACAAGATCGCTGTCTCATTGCCAGTAAATTATAGCAGCGAGCCCCTGGAGATTCAAGTACGTATCGAATAATTACGTGAACGATACGTTACAGAATTATACATATCGTCCTACATCGGCCGATAGCCGGAATTGTTTACCAACTATTTCAAAGACTTAGCAAATTATGAACACTGGCATGCCTTTTGCTCCTATAAGAGCAGGAGGTAGACGATGATCATTAACGAAGCTGTAGCCTTTTTCCAAAAGGTGCCCCCTTTCCAGTTCCTGGATGAGGCCGCCCTGAGGCTGCTGGGAGACTCGCTGTCGCTCGAGTTCTACCCGCGCGAGACCATCATCCTGAAGCAAGGCGACCCACCCTCCGAATTCCTGCGGGTCATCAAGCGGGGGGGGGTCAAGGTCTACCTGACCAACGCCGACGGCGAGGAGATGACCATCGATTACCGGGGAGAGGGCGAGAACTTCGGATTCCTCTCACTCCTTGGGCAGGAACGCCAGCGGACTACCATCATCGCCGTCGAGGACACGATCTGCTACCTCATCCCGCGTCAATCCGTGGTCAAGTTCCTCGATTCGAACCCGGCCTTCACTGAGTACCTCCTCCAGACCCACTTCAACAAGTACATCCATCGCACCTACAGCGAAATACTGAACAAGAGCCTTCTCCACGGAAGCAGCGACCTCCTTCTCTTCACCACCCAGATCGGCGAGATCGCCTCGCATCCGGTCATCACCATTCCGGCCGAGGCTTCCATACGGGAGGCGGCCATCGCCATGAACCGCGACCGGATCAGCTCCCTGATCGTCACCGACGACGCCGGCATCCCGGCCGGGATCATCACCGACAAGGACCTGCGGGAGCGGGTGGTCGGGCCCGGGCGCGACTATGCCGAGCCGGTCTCCTCCATCGTGAGCCCCGCCCTCATCCGGGTCGATGCCAAGGACTACTGTTTCGAGGCGCTCCTCAAGATGACCAAGTACAACATCCACCACCTCCCGGTCGTCAAGGACGGCGACCTGTTCGGCATGGTGACCAACCACGACCTGATGATGCTCCAGGGGCGCTCGCCGCTGGCCTTCGTCAAGGACATCGAAAGCCAGATCTCCATCGACGGGCTGGCGCCCATATCGGCCAAGATCAACCGCCTGATCGGGCTGCTCCTCAAGGAGGGCGCCAGGGCGTCCAACATCACCAGCATCATCACCGAGTTGAACGACCGCCTGGTGCGCCGCGTCCTGGAACTGGCCGACCAACGCTTCGGCCCCCCGCCGGTGCCGTTCGCCTGGATCGTCTTCGGCAGCGAGGGACGCAAGGAACAGACCTTCAAGACCGACCAGGACAACGCCCTGGTGTACGCCGATCCTCCGGACGACATGCAGGCCACGGCGGCCCGCGACTACTTTCGCGACTACGCCGCCTTCGTCAACGACGGCCTCATTCGCCTGGGATTCCCCCCCTGCCCCGCCGGCTACATGGCCCGAAACCCCGAGTGGTGCCAGCCGCTCTCGGTCTGGAAGAAATACTTCATCGACTGGATTGCCACTCCCACCGCGAATGCCCTGGTCAAATCGCTCATCTTGTTCGATTTCCGCTTCCTGCACGGGGATCAACACCTTTCCGACAACCTGCGGGATTTCCTGCTGGCCCGGGTGCAGGGCGAGGACGTCTTTCTCGGATCGATGGCCAGCACCATCCTGAATAACCGGCCGCCAATCGGCTTCATGAAGTCGTTCGTGGTCGAGAAGAGCGGCGAGCACAAGGACCAGCTGAACCTCAAGATCAAGGGCATAGTGCCCCTGGTCGACATCCTGCGCCTGTTCAGCCTCGAACGCGGCCTGGGCGAGACGTCCTCCACCGAGCGCCTGCGGTTCCTGCGCGAGAAGAACTCGCTCATCCGGGAGTATGGCGACGACATCGAACACGCGCTTCGACTTCATCACCCTCCTGCGCATCCACCACCAGTTCGCCCAGCTCGAGGCGGGACAGCCGGCGGACAACTTCATCAATCCCGAACCAGCTCAGCAACCTGGAGAAGCGGACCATCAAGGACGCCTTCAATCTGATATCGACCCTTCAGGACGCCCTCGCCGAACGCTACAAGTCGGTGATCTGGTGAGGCGCCGCGACCCATGACGGGCAACCTCCTGACCGGGCTGTGGGGCGATCGGGGCGTCCGCGTCGACGACACGCGACCCCTGGCCGCCTGCACCTACGTCGTCTTCGACACCGAGCTCACCGGGCTCGACTTCAAGACCGACTCGATCGTCTCGATCGGCGCAGTGCGCATGACCGGCGGCACCATCCACTTCAACTCCGCCTACCACCGGGTGATGAACCCACAGACCCGGATGCGCCCCGACAGCGTGGTCGTCCACGGCATCACCCCTTCCGACACCGCGGGATCACCCGACATCGATGCCATCCTGCCCGAGTTCGAGGCGTACTGCGGCGACGCCGTGCTGGTGGGGCACATGGTGTCGATCGATATCCGTCACCTCAACCGCGAGATGAAGCGAGTCTCCGGGCGAACCCTGGACAACCCCCTGGTGGACACCTTCACCCTCTTCTCGCTCTTCCGGCGCCACGACGATCAGCGCTGCGCCTTCGCCGAGGCGCCCCTGTCGGGCAACGACCTCTTCAGCATCGCTGCCCGCTACGACATTCCCGTGTCCAAGGCACACGACGCCCTGGGTGACGCGTTCGTCACGGCCCAGATCTTCCAGCGCTTCCTGCCCAGGCTGCCGTCCATGGGAGTGCACACGGTGGGCGACCTGCTGCGCAGGGGAAAGCCATGATCGAATTCCACAGGGAGGTGCATATGCAGGAGCACGACGTGCAGGCGCAATGCCGCAAGCCGGGGCCGGACGGCCCGCAACCACCACGTCGAGGGAGAGAGCGTCATGAGTGAAGCCAAGGTACGAAGCCTACTGGAAGGAAAACCTGCGCTACGTGGTCATTCTGCTGGCGATCTGGTTCGCCGTCTCATACCTCTTCGGGATCATCTTGGCCGATGCGCTCGTCGGCATCCAGCCTCGGCGGGCTTCCCGCTCGGCTTCTGGTTCGCCAACCAGGGGTCGGAGGTCATCTTCGTGATCCTGATCGCGGTCTACGTCAAGCTGATGAACCGCTCGACCAGAAGTACGACGTTCACGAGCAGTAGCGCGGCGAGCAACCGGGCGTAACGCTGAGAAGGAGAACTGCATGAGCATCTCGGCTGGACCTGGATCATCGTCGGGGCGTCCTTCGCCCTGTACATCGGCATCGCCATCTGGGCGCGGGCCAAGACCACCGGCGACTTCTACGTCGCCGCCAAGCAGATCCACCCCGTCGCGAACGGGATGGCGACCGGCGCGGACTGGATGTCGGCCGCCTCCTTCATCTCGATGGCGGGGCTGATCTCGTTCATGGGCCGCGACGGGCTCGATGTACCTGATGGGCTGGACGGGCGGCTACGTGCTGCTGGCGATGCTGCTGGCCCCCTACCTGCGCAAGTACGGCAAGTTCACGGTGCCGATGTTCGTCGGCGAGCGCTACTACTCGCAGACGGCGCGCGTCGTCGCCGTCGTCTGCGCGATCTTCGTCTCCTTCACCTACGTCGCCGGCCAGATGCGCGGCGTCGGCGTGGTCTTCTCGCGCTTCCTCGAGGTCGACATCAACACCGGCGTCATCATCGGCATGGCCATCGTCTTCTTCTACGCGACCACTCGGCGGCATGAAGGGGATCACCTACACCCAGGTCGCCCAGTACTGCGTGCTGATCGTCGCCTACCTGATCCCGGCGATCTTCATCTCGATCATGCTCACCGGCAATCCCGATCCCCCAGCTCGGCTACGGCAGCTCGCTGAGCGAGAGCGGGATGGCGCTCCTGAACACCGACGGCGGCTACCTGCTCGACAAGCTCGACATGGCTCAGCAAGGACCTCGGCTTCGCCGCCTACACCGCCGGCGGCGCCAAGAGCACGATCGACGTCTTCATGATCACCTTCGCGCTGATGGTCGGCACGGCCGGCCTGCCGCACATCATCATCCGCTTCTTCACGACCCCGACGATCAAGGGCGCGCGCTCCTCGGCCGGCTGGGCGCTCTTCTTCATCGCCCTGCTCTACACGACCGCCCCCGCCGTGGCGGCCTTCGCCCGCCTCAACATGATCAACACCGTGCACAACACGTCCTACTGCAGGCCCGCCGGCTGGGTCAAGAACTGGGAGAAGACCGGGCTGATCGCCTGGACCGACAAGAACGGCGACGGCAAGATGCAGTACGGTAAGGGCGTCGCCTTCAAGGGCGGCAAGCCGGCGTTCGCCAAGGACGCCGGCGGCAAGCCCGCCAGGGGCGACCGGGGCAGCTCTCGACCGCCAACCCGACAGGCCGCCAAACGAGCTGTACATCGACAACGACATCATGGTGCTGGCCAACCCCGAGATCGCCAAGCTCCCCGACTGGGTCGTCGCCCTGGTCGCCGCCGGCGGCCTCGCCGCGGCGCTCTCGACGGCCGCCGGCCTGCTGCTCGTCATCGCCTCGGCCTTCTCCCACGACCTGATCAAGAACGTCATCCCCGGGCATGACCGAGAAGAAGGAGCTGCTCGCGGCCCGCGTCGCCGCCGGCGGCGCGGTCATCGTCGCCGGCTACTTCGGCATCAACCCCCCCGGCTTCGTGGCCCAGGTCGTGGCCTTCGCCTTCGGCCTGGCGGCGTCCTCCTTCTTCCCGGTCATCATCGCTCGGGATCTTCTGGAAGCGGGCGACCAAGGAGGGCGCGATCGCTCGGCATGGCGGCCGGCATCACTCTTCACGGCCGCCTACATCATCTACTTCAAGTTCGTGAACCCGTCGGCCAACGTCGCCAGAACTGGCTGGTGGGGGATCTCCCCCGAGGGGATCGGGACTCGATCGGCATGGCTGATCAACTTCCTGGCGTCATGTACGGTGGTCTCCCTGATGACGAAGGCGCCGCCGGAGACACGTCCAGAAGATGGTCGCCAGCCTGCGCTACCCGCAGGAAATGGGCTGATTTCGCATACGCTGGAGCGGGGGGCGGGGTGCCGAAAGGCACCCCGTCTTCTTGCCACCCGGAGAGCGTATAATCAGGCCGGGTCGCACAGGGATAGAGGAGGAATGGATGACCGCGCTCGGTGACGAGTTCGTCGAGTTCGCCCGGAGCTTGCCCCCCTTCAATCTGCTCGACGAGGAGGCGCTCCGCGACCTGGGGAGCAAAGTCTCCCAGGTCACCTATGCTCGCGGCACTTCGATCCTCACCCAGGATGGCCCGGCCAGCGAACACCTGATGCTGGTCAGGCGAGGCGGCGTGCGGGTGGTGGTGCGTGCGGCCGACGGTGACGAAATGATCGTTGACCACCGGCAGGCCGGCGGCATCTTCGGCTACCTGTCGCTCTTGTCGGCCGACCGGTCGCGGGCGGAGGTCATCACCGAGGACGAGACGACCGTCTACCTCATCCGGCGGGAGCAGGTCCTCGACCTCATGGCCAGGAACCCCGCTTTCAGTGAGTATTTCCTCAAGTCTCTGCTGTCTAAGTACATCGACCGGACCTTCCGGGAGCTGCCCTCCAAGGGGCTGACCTACGGCAGCGGCGACCAACTCCTCTTCACTACGCCCGTCCAGGAAGTGACCACGAAGGACCCTCCCCGCGCCCCGGCCTCGATCACCGCGGTCGACGCGGCGCGGCTGATGACCTCCCGTAACGCCAGTTCCCTCGTCCTCACCGGCCCGGACGACGAACCGGTCGGCATCCTGACGGACAAGGACCTGCGCCAGAAGGTGCTGGCCGAGGGGTACAGCCAGGACGACCCGGTCGACCGGATCATGACCCGGCGGCTGATCACCATCGATGCCGGGGCCGCATGCCTCGAGGCCATGCTGAAGATGCTCCGCCACAACATCCACCACCTCATCGTGACCCGGGACGGACGGTTGGACGGCGTGGTGACCAACCACGACATCATGATCCTGCAGGGCGCATCACCCCTTTCACTGGCCCGCGACATCGAACGCCAGCGGACCATCGAGGGGATCGTCCCCGTGGCGCGCAAGGTCCGCGGAATCGTCGCCCTGCTGCTCAAGTCCGGAGCACCGGCGGGCGTCATCACCCGCATCGTGACCGAGATCAACGACCGCCTGGTGCGCCGGATCCTCATCCTGGGTGAGCAACGCTTCGGCCCGCCTCCCCTCCCCTACTGCTGGATCGCCTTCGGCAGCGAGGGGCGCAAGGAACAGACCATCAGCACCGACCAGGACAACGCCATCGTCTTCGGCGACACGGGCGACCGGGAGCTTGCCGGGAAGGCCCGGGACTACTTCGGCGGCTTCGCCTCCTGGGCAAACGACACCCTGGCGCAGTGCGGCTTCCCGCCCTGTTCGGGCAACTACATGGCCAGCAACGAGCACTGGCGGCAGCCCCTCGCCGTCATGGAGGAGATACTTCTCCGAGTGGACATCCACGCCCACGCCGGAGGCCGTCCTCTTCTCGGTGATCCTGTTCGACTTCCGCCCAATCCACGGCCAGGTCTCCCTGGCGGAGGAGCTGCGTGCCCACCTCCACCGGGAAGTCGAGCGCCACCCCCTCTTCCTGAAATTCCTGGCCCACCTGACCGTCAAGGTTCGCCCGCCCCTCGGCCTCTTCAGACAATTCGAGGTCGACCGCGACGGCGAACACAAGGGGCAGATCAACCTGAAATTCAAAGTCATCGCCCCGCTGCTCAACATCGTCCGCCTGTTCAGCTTGGAAAAGGGCATCACCGAGACATCGACCCTGCGCCGCATCGAGCTGCTGCGGGAAAGGCACGCCACCGTGGCCGAATTCGGCGACGAACTGACCTACGCGTTCGAGTGGGTCAACCTGATGCGCATCAGGCGGCAGCCGGATTCGATCCTCGCCGGGACCGCCCCAGGAAACTACGTTGACCCCGGTCATCCTCACCAAGCTCGACCGCAAGAACCTGCGTGAAACGTGCCGGCTCATCGCCCGGATTCAAGGCCTCATCGCCAGGCGGTACGGCCTCGGCGGCATGCTCTGATGGCGAATCCACTGTCTTTCCTCTTCCGAAACCACTTCCGGCATGGCGCGCACCGAACCGGCGGCCGGAGCGCCCGGAGCGGAAGACCGGATCGATTCCTCCCGCTTCGTCGCTTCGACAGTGAGCTGACCGGGCTCGACGAGCGGGTCGACTCGATCGTCTCCCTGGGCGCCGTCCGGATGGAGGGGAGCCGGATCCTGCTGGGGGAGACGTTCGCCTCCCTGGTCAAGCCTCGCGCCGTCCTGAAGGGATCGAGCGTGATCGTCCACGGCATCACCCCCGACGAGGTTGCCGACCGGCCAACCTTCGGGGAGGTCCTCGCCTCCTTCCTCGAGTTCGTCGGCGACGACCTGATGGTCGGGCACCACGTCTCGATCGACCTGGCCTTCCTCGAGCGCGAGATCTCCGCCTCCCTCGGAGTCTGCCCCCTCTTCCGGGCGGTCGACACGGCGGTCATCTTCGAATGGCTCAACCACCAGGGGATCACCCACCGCTGCTTCAGCGACGCCCGGGGCAGCCTGCGGCTGGCCGACCTGGCCGTCTGCTTCGGCATCGACACCACCGGCGCCCACCGCGCCGAGATGGACGCCTTCATCACCGCCCAGCTCTTCCAGCGCCTTTTGCCCCTGCTCGCATCGGCCGGAATCACGACATGTCAAAGACCTCATGAAAGTGGGAGCACCCAGAGAAGGAGGTGGCCGGGGAATCCTGTCGGCCGGTATCAGCAATTTCTGACACGCAGTGCCAACAAGGAGGGACTACGATGGCAAGTGCTCGAAGACGCGGAAAGGAAATTCTTGTCCGACCCGGAATTCGTCGAATTGACCAGGCAGAAGAACTCGATCAGCCTGGTCCTGACGCTGGTGGAACTCGGCTCTACTTCGGCTTCATCCTGCTGGTGGCCTTCGGCCAGGGCGTGCTGGCCAGGATGTTGACCCAGCGCGTGCCGCATCGGGATCCCGATCGCCGTGGGGGCGATCCTCCTCTCGTGGGTGCTCACCGGGATCTACATCAAGTGGGCCAACAACACCTACGACCCGATGGTCAAGAACGTCAAAAGCAAGATCGGAGGGATGACATGGAAACCAACCATCGGAACACTCAATCCCGTCGCCATCGGCTTCTTCGTCCTCTTCGTGCTGCAGCACCCTGGCGATCACCTACTGGGCGGCCAAGCGCACGCAAGACCACCAAGGAGTTCTACGCCGCCGGCGGCGGTATCACCGGCTTCCAGAACGGCCTGGCCCTGGCCGGGCGACTACATGAGCGCCGCCTCCTTCCTGGGCATCGCCGGCATCGTCTCGACCAAGGGCTTCGACGGCCTGATCTACTCCGTCGGCTGGCTGGTCGGATGGCCCATCATGCATGTTCCTGATCGCCGAGCCGCTGCGCAACCTCGGCAAGTACACCTTCGCCGACGTGGTCGCCTACCGGCTCAAGGCGCGGCCCGATCCGGACGGCGGCGGCCACCGGCTCGCTGGTCACCGTGCTCTTCTACCTGATCGCCCAGATGGTCGGGGCGGGGACGCTGATCAAGCTGATGTTCGGCCTGCCCTTCGAGATGGCCATCGTCATCGTCGGCGTCGCTGATGATCGCCTACGTCCTCTTCGGCGGCATGCTGGCCACCACCTGGGTCCAGATCATCAAGGCGGTGCTGCTGCTGGGCGGCGCGACGCTGCTGGTGATCCTGACCCTGAGCAAGTTCGGCTTCAGCTACGGCAACCTGTTCGGCAAGGTCAGCGAGATATACGGCGCCGGCTTCCTGCAGCCCGGGCGGCCTGGTACCAGAACCCGCTCGACGCCATCTCGCTGGGCCTGGCGCTGATGTTCGGCACCTGCGGCCTGCCGCACATCCTGATGCGCTTCTACACCGTGCCCGACGCCAAGGAGGCCCGCAAGTCGGTCTTCTACGCCACCGGGTTCATCGGCTACTTCTACATCCTGACGGTCACCATCGGCTTCGGCGCCGCGGCCCTGCTGGTCGGCAAGGACTCATCATGGCCATCGACAAGGGCGGCAACATGGCCGCCCCGATGCTGGCCGAGTTCCTCGGCGGCAGCGTCTTCCTCGGCTTCCTGGCCGCGGTGGCCTTCGCCACCATCCTGGCGGTGGTCGCCGGCCTGACCCTGGCCGGCGCCTCGGCCCTGTCCCACGACCTCTACGTCGGTGTCATCCGCAGGGGCGTGTCGGCCGAGAAGGAGGAGGTCCGGGTGGCCAAGATCGCCACCGTCGGCCTGGGCATCGCCGCCGTCCTGCTGGGCACTCCTCTTCAAGGGGCAGAACGTGGCCTTCATGGTCGGCCTGGCCTTCGCGGTGGCCGCCAGCGCCAACTTCCCGGCGCTGCTGATGTCGATCGTCTGGAGAGCGGTTCACCACCGCCGGCGCGGTGTCCAGCATCTACACCGGGCTCACGCCTGGCGGTGGGCCTGGTCATCCTCTCCCCGACGGTCTGGGTGGACATCTTCAAGAACGCCGAGCCGATCGTCACCCTCAAGAACCCCGGGATCGTCTCGATGACCGCCGCTTTCGTGGTGGGCATCGTGGTGTCGCTGCTGAAGCCCGAGGAGGACTATGCCCAGGAGAAGTACGAGGAAGAGAAGATCCGCGAGTACATCGGCATCGGCGCCGAGTAGCCGTCCCGTTCGTCCGCGGGGGAGGGACGTCCCTCCCCCGCTTTCCTATGCCAGCTCTTCCAGGGTGCGCCCGGAGAGGACGGAGCCGGGTTCGGCGGCGGTGACGTCGCTGCCGGGCCGGGCCTCGGCATCCCGCTCCTTGATCAACAGCCAGTTGTCCTTCCGCCCCCCCCAGGCGGTCCGCACCAGCGCGAAGCCACCCCGGAGCTTCCGGCCGTGCAGGACCAGTTTCAGCGATCCCTTCGCCAGTCCGTCCTCGCCCGTCACGCCAGGCGCCGCCTCCCAGGTGCCCCGGTCCCAGACGATGACGGCGCCGGCGCCGTACCTCCCCCTCGGGGATGATCCCCTCGAACGAGGCGTAGTCCAGGGGGTGGTCCTCCACCTGGACAGCCAGGCGCCGCTGGGCCGGGTCGAGGCTCGGCCCCTTGGGGATGGCCCAGCTCCGGAGCATCCCGCCCGATTCCAGGCGGAAATCGTAGTGGAGGTGGGACGCCAGGTGTTTCTGGACCACGAAGATCCTTTCTGCCGCGCCGGTGGCCTTCCCTTCCCCGGCCGATTCGGGGGTGAGCGAGAAATCCCGCTTGGCCCGGTAGCGGTCGAGACTCACGGGGTCATCCCGCGCGGCGGACGGCCCGGGCGGCGTCGGCGAACGACTCGCCCAGGGTCGGGTGGACGAACACCTGGCGCTCGAAGTCACCTACGGCCAGTCCGACCGAGACCGCCAGGGAGAGCACATGGATCATCTCCGAGGCCTTCCGGCCGACGATCGTCCCGCCGATGATCCTGCCGCTCCCCGCCTCGGCTACGATCCTGACGAAGCCGCTCTGCTCCCCCTCTATGCGCGCCTTGATGTTGGTGGTCAGAAGCGCCGTGCCGACATCGACCGCCAAGCCGCGCCGGGCGGCGGTCCTCCGGTTGACGCCGACCGTGGCCACCTCGGGCGTGGTGAAGACCGCCCAGGGAATGGCGTCGTAGTCGATCGGCACCGCCCGTGAACGGTCGCCCAGCACGTCCGCCAAGAACCGGGCCTGCCGGGTGGCCGCGTGGGCCAGGGTCATCTTCCCGGTGACGTCGCCGATGGCGTGGATGCCGGCGGCCGAAGTCTCCAGGAAGTCGTCGACGACGACCGCGCCCCGCGCATCCAGCGCGATCCCGGCCCGTCCGATTCGCCCCCGGCGGTGAAAGGGCGGCGGCCGACGGAAACGAGCACGCGCTCGGCCGTGACCGTGCCCCCCCCGGCGAGCCCCAGCACCGCCTGGTTCGCAGCCGGGTCATCCTCCAGCCCTTCCACGGAGACCCCGGTCCGGACCGCGATCCCGCGCCGCTCCATCGAGGTCCTGACCACCGCCGCGGCGTCCTCGTCCTCCGCCGGCAGGATCTGGGGGAGGAGTTCCAGCATGGTCACCCGGCAGCCGAGCGAGCTGGAAGAGGAAGGCGAACTCGCAGCCGATGAAGCCGCTGCCGACGATGGCCAGCGAGGCGGGGACGTGGTCGATCTCCAGCAGCTCGGTCGCTGTCGAGCACCCGTCGCCCGTCCACGGGAAGGCCCGGCAGCGGGATCGATCTCCGACCCGGTGGCCAGGACGACCCGGTCGGCACTCGACGTTCCGACCGTCCCGCCTCCCCCCCAGGCGACCGTCCGCCCGCCGGCGAACCGGGCCGTGCCATCAATGACCTCGACCCCGGCCTCCCGGAGGTCGGCGGCAATCTTGCGCGACAGGCCGTCGGTCAGCGCCTTCTTGCCGGGCCTGGAGCCTGGTGAAGGCCTCCTGGGGAGTCTCCCTCGCCCTCAGGCCCATGCTCCGGGCCCCTTCCAGAAGGAACTTGGTCGGGATGCAGCCGCGGTTGGTGCAGGTTCCGCCGGCGGCCCGCCGCTCGATCAGCGACACCCGCTCCCCCGCGCCGGGCCAGGAGGGTGGCCACCTCCGCTCCGCCGGGGCCCCCGCCGATGACCACCACTCTCATCGGGAGCCCTCCCGCCGCCGGGTATCGCCGATGATCACCCGGTGCGGATAGGGCGCCTCGATCCCCTGCCGGCGGAAGGACTCGCGGATGCGCCTCCGGAACTCCCGGGCCACGTCCATCTGCATCTCGCGGCCTTGGTCTTGGCGATGACGCGCACGATCACCTGGGAATCGCCGAAGCTCTCGACCCCCAGCACCTCGGGCGGGTCGATGATCATGCTCCCGAACCGGGGGTCGCGGTGGAGTGCCTCCCCGGTCTCGCGGAGCGACTGCCATCACCCGCTCCAGGTCCGCCTCGTAGGCCACGCCGATGTCGAGCTTCACCTGCGACCAGCCGTGGGTGTGGTTCCGGATCGACTTGATCTCGCCGTTGGGGACGATGTGCAGCACCCCCTCGATGTCCCGCAGCAGGGTCGTCCGCAGGGTCATCCTCTCCACCTGCCCCTGGTGGTCGCCCAGGGTGACCAGGTCGCCGACCCGGAACTGGTTCTCCATCAGGATGAAGAAGCCGTTGAGGAAGTCCTTGATGATGCTCTGGGCACCCGAAGCCGAGGGCCACGCCGATGATGCCCGCGCCGGTCAGCAGGGGGGGATGTTGAGGCCGAACTCGCGCAGGACCATCAGGCAGCCGATGGTCACCGCGAAGATCGTTCGAGGAGGTCCGCAGCAGGTGCGCCAGCGTGGCCGCACGCTTCTCCCGCTCGCTCTGGGTGGTGTGGTCGTCGTCCTGGGCGTGCTCGACGATCTTCCGGCTGACGATCTTCATCAGCCGGATGAAGACCAGCACCAGGATAACCGTGATCAGGATGCGCGCGCCCCGGATGGTCACTTCGGCCAGGAGCGTCTTCGCCTCCGGGAAAGCGGGCACCTCCAGTTCGGGCATATCCATGTCGTCGGCTCCTTGGGTGTGGGCTGTGGGGCGTATTATGCCATGATTCCGCCGGACCGGGTCAGCGCCCCGCGTTGCGAGCACTTCCCCCTTGACTATCGGGCCGTTTCATCGGAGACTTCAATCGATTCATGTTCAAGATCGTCGATCGCTACCTGCTGAAGGAAATCATCCCACCCTTCCTGGTGGGCATTGGCGTGTTCACCTTCATCATCCTGATGAGCCAGTTCCTGCGGCTGATCGAGATGATCCTCAACAAGGGCGTGCCGGTCGTCACCGCCCTGCGGCTGATCGGCCACCTCCTCCCCTCCATTCTGGTCCTGACCGTGCCGATGGCCGTCCTGCTGGCCACGCTGGTCGCCTTCGGCGGCTCTCGGCCGACAACGAACTCACCGCGCTCAAGGGTGGCAAGGTGAGCCTGCACCGCCTGGCCATGCCGGCGATCGCCTTCGCCCTGGTCATCTACGCGGTCGACTTCTACCTGGTCGCCCAGGCCCTCCCCGTCGTCGAACCAGGCTTTCCGGCGGCTCATGTTCAGCGTGCTCCGGAGCAAAGCCACCATCGGCCTGCAGGAGAAGATCTTCAACTCCGACTACGACGGGCTGATCATCTACGTGAACGAGATACCCGCTTCGTCATCCAATCCGGTGATGCGGGGGATCATCATCCATGACAACCGTACCGATCAGGAAGCCAGGGGACAGCGGCGCGGCGACCATCTTCGCCGAGGAGGGGAAGATCGTCGAGGACGGCAGAGGGGGCAGCGTCTTCCGGCTCCGCAACGGTTCGATCCACAGCATGAAGAGCGACCGGCGGCGGTACCAGTTGACCCACTTCGATCTCCACGACCTGAACGTCATGACCAGCGCCGAGGCGACGGCTGAGACCATTCTCCCCAAGGGCCTGCGCGAGATGACCCTCGGGGAACTGCGGGCCAAGGTGGCCGAGCTGGCGGCCGCCAAGGCGCCCGTCTTCCCCCCGCTGGTCGAGATCCACAAGAAGTTCGCCCTCCCCTTCGCCTGCGTCATCTTCGCCGTGCTCGGCATCGCCCTCGGGGTGATTTTCCGCCGGGGGGAGAAGATGGTCGCCTTCGCGCTGTGCATCGGCGTGGTGATCGTCTACTACATCTTCATGGTGGCCGGCGAGCCGATGGGCAAGAAGGGGATCCTCCCCCCGTGGATCGCCGTCTGGTTTCCGAACGCCCTCTTCGTCTGCCTGACTGCCGGCACCTACATGCTGGCGGCCGCCGAGGGGCATCTGTTCGCGAGATTGAAGAATAGGATTTTCGGCCGCAAATGAGACTACTTGTCCGCTATGTCCTCGAGGAGTTTGTCAAGGTCATGCTGCTCTGCCTGGCGGGCTTCCTGGCGATCTACTACGTCGTCGACATCTTCAACCACATTAACATCTTCCTGTCCTACAACGCCTCTTTCGCCACCAAGCTGTCCCACTTTGTCTACAAGCTGCCGCAGATCCTCTACCAGGTGACCCCGGTGGCCGTGCTGATCGCCATCGTCACCGTGGTCGGCGTCATGGGGCGCCACAATGAACTGACGGCCATCAAGGCCGGCGGGGTGTCCCTCCGCGTGGTGGCCGGCCCCCTGCTCACGGCCGCCTTCCTGCTCAGCCTGCTCATCTTCCTCAACAACGAGTACCTCGTCCCGTCGTCCAGCCGGAGAGCCATCGAGATCCTGGACGTGCGCATCAAGGGGAAACCGCCCCGGGGGGTCTTCCGCCAGAACCAGATCTGGTACGCCGGCAAGGGGAACCGGATATACAAGATAGACGTGCTGGACCCGGCCACCAAGAGCATGAAGGGCGTGACCGTCATCACCCTGGACTCCGCCTTCCGCCCGATCGAACGGCTCGACGCCGCCCGGGCCGTGTGGGTTGACGGGCGCTGGCGTCTCGAGGACGTCGTCAGGCGCAACTTCTCGCCCGACGGCTCCAAGCTGCTCACCCTCGTTCGGAGGAACCGCCTGCCGCTCGACATCGAGGAGGGCTTCGAGGACTTCATCAAGTTCAAGAAGCACCCCGACGAACTGAACTTCAACGAGTTGCAGGGCTACATCCGGCGCCTGGAGCGTTCCGGCTACGACGCCACGCCCTACCGGGTCGACCTGATGGCCAAGACGGCCATCCCCTTCATCTCGCTGATCATCGCCTTCCTGTCGATCGCCCTGGCCGTCCGCTTCGGCAGCCGGGGCAGCGTGGTGGCCAGCGTCGGCCTCTGCCTGGCGGTCGGCGTCGCCTACTGGCTGGTGCTGTCACTCGGCATCTCCCTGGGGCACGCCGGACGCCTGAATCCGTTCATTGCATCGTGGGGAGCCAACATCATCTTCGGCTCGATCGGCATCTCCCTCTTCCTCTCGGTCAACAACTGACACATCCCAAAACCACAACATATTGACCGCCTCCGGCGGCCCACCACAGCCGGTTGCGCATTAATGCTTTACTTGAAGTTCCGGTACCTGGTATGCTCTCCACCCATATCATTCATCTTCAAGGAGCTTCGAGCGATGAATATCAAGAGCCTCAGGATGATTGGCTTCAAGTCGTTCGGCATCGACACGGAAATCTCCTTCCACGACGGGGTGAACGCCATTGTCGGCCCGAACGGGTGCGGCAAGAGCAACATCGGCGACGCCTTGCGGTGGATCATGGGAGAACAGAACGTCCGCCATCTGCGTGGCGACCGCATCGAGGACATCATCTTCTCCGGCAGCCGCGACATGAAGCCGACCGGCATGGCCGAGGTGAGCATGCTGATCGAGGCCGGTCCCGGCGGCCTGCCCGTCCAGGTACAAGGACTTCTCCGAACTGGAGGTCACCCGCCGGGTCTACCGGAGCGGCGAGAGCGAGTGCTACATCAACAAGAAACCCTGTCTCCTCAAGGATGTCCGCGAGATCTTCATGGACACGGGTTTGAATCCCCGGGCCTACTCGATCATCGAGCAGGGGTCCATCCAGGACATCGTCAACTCCTCCCCCCAGGAGTTGCGGCGGCTGATCGAAGAAGCCGCCGGGATCACCAAGTACCGCGAACGCAAGGCGGCCACGATCCGGAAGATGGAGGCCACCAAGGAGAACCTCGCCCGTCTCCAGGACATCATCGCCGAGGTCGAGCGGCAGGTCCGGGCGGTCACCCGCCAGGCCTCCGAGGCGCGGCGCTACCAGGTCTTCCAGAAGGAACTCCGGCGGATGGAGGGCTCCCTGCTCTGCCTCGCCTATCGTGACTACCGGGTCCAGCACGATGAACTGGCGTCGCGCCACGACCTGCTGCAGCAGGAGGAGGACCGGTTGCGGCTGGCCCTCCAGGTCGCCGAGACCACCCACGACGAGTTGAAAGTCCGATCCCTGGATGCCGAGCAGCGCTTCAACGACCAGCAGGAAGCCCACTTCCGGCTGGCCGGGCGGATCGAGGTATGCGAACAGGAAATCCGCCACCTCTCCGAGCGGCACGCCGACACCGCCAACCTCCGCGACCGCACCCGCGAGGACCTGGCCGTTCTGTCGCCCAGGATCGCCGAGCTGGGGATTCCGCCGGGCCGAACTGGGGAAGAACCTGGCCGAAGTCGTGCAGCGGATCGGCCGGATCGAGCCGGAACTCGCCTCGATCGTCGACCAGGACCGCGAACACGAGATCAGTTTCGCCCAGGGACGCATCTCCCACGAGGCGGCCCAGCGCGATCTGGAGTCGACGGCCGCCAAGAAGCGCGAACTCCTCGGCGTCATCACCTCCGCCGAGGCCCGGATCGAGCACGCCTCTTCCGCCCTGGAGGCGCAACACGCCGAGCGGCAGGAGGTCGCCGGCAGGAAGTCGGCCCACGACGCCAGCATCGCCGCCCTGGCCATCGAGCGCGACGGGCATGCCGCCCGGCGGGAAGCGATGGCTGCCGAACTCGACGTGATCCGGGGCAAGGCGGGCGATGCCGCCTCGGCCAAGTCGAAAGCCGCCGGCGCGGTCTCGGAACTCCTCAGGGAAATCACCCGGCACGAGTCGCGCCTCGAGTACCTGCGGAAGACCCGGGAGCAGGGGGAGGACCTCAAGGGGGGCGCCCGGCATCTCTTCAAGGTCGCCGCACGCGAGCAGGCTGCCAGGGTCCTGGGCGTCCTGGGGCACCAGATCAGCGTCGCCGCCGGCTACGAGCGGGCGATCGAGGCGATCCTCGCCTCGGCCGTCGAGACCCTCGTCGTCCAGGACAACGCCACGGCCAGGTCCCTGATCGACCGGATGCAGTCGGAGGGGAAGGGCGGCTGCACCATCTCGGTGGTTCCCGACGGGGTTCCCCCGCCCTCCGCGCCCCGCCTGCCAAAGGGCCTGCTCGACCGCCGCCGGGCTGGTCACCGCGGAAGACCGGGTGGCTCCGCTGGCGCGGCGGCTTCTCGATCGCTCCTACGTCGCCGATTCGCTCGACGCGGCGCTCGGCTTCATGGCCGAGCACCGGAAGGAACATCCCCTCGTGGCCACCATGGAGGGGTTGGTGCTCCACCCCTGGGGGGGATCACCATCAGCGGCAATGCCGATCCCGCCAGCGTCATCGGCATCGGCCGGGAGATCCGCTCCCTCGAAAAGAACATCGCCGGTACGCGGGCCAACCTGGCCAAGGCCGAGTCCGAGGTCGCCCGGCTCGACGATCTACTGGCCGGTCTGGAGAAATCGCGGGCCGAAATCCAGGACCGGATCGGCGAGACTGAACGCCGCCTGGCCGCCTTGGCCGCCGAGGCGAATCACCTCGGGCATGAACGCGACGCGCTGGAACGCCGTCTCGGCCAGCTCGGCGAGCAACTCGCCCGGAAGGAGGCGGAGCAACAGGAGGACCGTCGGCGGCTGGAAGAGGCCACGGGGGCGATCGAAGCCCTGGCCGCCGAGGAGGACCGGCTCGGCCGGCTGGTGGAGGAACTGCGCAAGACCGCCGAGGACCATGGTTCCACCCGCGACGACATCAGGCGACGCATGTCCGAGTCGCAGGTCGCCCTGGCCACCGAGCAGGAGAAACACCGCTCGCTCCGGGAGATGCTCGACGCGGTGGCCGCCGACATCGCCCAGTCCGAGCGCAAGGCAGTCGAGCTCGCCGGAGCCGTCGAGGAGTACGACCGCCGCCTGGCCGACATCAGCAAGTCGAAGACGGAGCAGGAGGAGGCGCTGCGCGAACTTCGTGACCGCAAGGGGGTGGCCGCGGGAGACCTGGAAGGCGCCCAGGCGGCCTACCGCGAGGTCACCGGCAAGTCAGCCGCCCAGCAGGAGAGCATCAAGAAGTTCCGCGCCGAACTGGACCGGGCCGTCCGTGAACGCTCCTCGATCGACGTCTCGATGGCCGAGTTCCGGACCCGGCAGGAAGAGACCGCGGCCCGCGCGCTGGCCGAAACCGGCTATGTCCTCGACCAGCCCGAGACCGGGCAGGACCTCGACGAGTACCTGTCGATCCCGATCGACGAGTTGCGGGACAAGACCAACCGGGTCAAGGCGCGCATGGCCAAGATCGGACCGGTCAACATGGCCGCCATCGACGAACTGGGCGAGTTGAAGGAGCGCCATGTCTTCATGACCGGCCAGCGCGACGACCTCCTGGCCGCCCTGGCCTCCCTGCAGGAGGCCATCCAGAAAATCAACCGCACCAGCCGCGAGCGATTCTCCGAGACGTACGAGGCGGTCGCGACCAAATTCGCGGAGACCTTCACCGTCCTCTTCAACGGCGGCGAGGCCCGCCTCGAACTGGAGCAGGACCTCGACATCCTCGACGCCGGCCTGCACATATACGCCCAGCCGCCGGGCAAGAAGATGCAGAAGCTCACCCTCCTCTCGGGCGGCGAGAAGGCCATGACCGCCATGGCCCTCCTGTTCTCCATCTTCGCCGTCCGCCCTTCCCCCTTCTGCCTCATGGACGAAGTCGACGCGCCCCTCGACGACACCAACGTCGAGCGGTTCATCAAGATCCTGTCGTCGGTCACCAAGGACTCGCAGATCGCCCTCATCACCCACAACAAGCGCACCATGGAACTGGCCGACAACCTGGTCGGGGTGACCATGGAGTCGCCGGGCGTCAGCCGGCTGATCGCCGTGCAAATGAGCGAGGCCGCCCGCTGAGGGGGAAAGGCCTGCCGATGTCCCTCTTCGATCACCTGAAGGCCGGCCTGTCGCGCACCCACAGTCAGTTCCTCGGGCGCCTTGAGGTTCTCCTCGGTTCGAGCCAGCTCGACCTCGACCGGAACGACGACTTCATGGAACTGCTGGTCTCCTCGGACATGGGTGTCGGCACCGCCACGGTCATCCTCGAGTCGCTCAAGGCGCGCTGGAAGAAGGGCGAACTGCGCACCCGTGAGGCGTTCCTGGAAGCCCTGCGGGGAGAGCTCATGGGCATCCTGGAGAAGGCCGAGGGAGGCTTTCCCATGCCCGCCCGGGACGACTTCAAGGTGTTCATGTTCGCCGGCGTGAACGGCTCAGGCAAGACAACCACCATCGGCAAGCTCGGTTTCCGCCTGACCGGCCAGGGCTACCGGGTCTCCTTCGCCGCCGCCGACACCTTCCGGGCGGGCGCAGTGGAGCAGCTCCGCATATGGGCCGGGCGCGCCGGCGGCCACATGCATGCCGGCGAGTACGGCGCCGATCCCTCCTCGGTCGTTTTCGACGCCATCCGGGGGGCCCGCACTCGCGGCGACAACATCCTGCTGATCGACACCGCCGGGCGGCTCCACACCAGCCACAACCTGATGGAGGAGCTGCGCAAGGTGCATCGCACCTGCTCCAAGGCGATGGACGGCGCCCCCCACGACGTCTGCCTGGTGCTGGACGCCACCACCGGGACGAATGCGCTGCAGCAGGCCAGGATGTTCGGCGCGGCGATCAATGTGAGCGGCATCGCCCTGACCAAGCTCGACGGCACGGCCAAGGGTGGGATCATCGTCTCGGTCGCCCGCGAACTGGGGCTCCCCATCCGGCTGATCGGTTGCGGCGAAACGCCGGAGGACCTGCAGGACTTCCGGGCCGCCGAATTCGTCAGGGCTCTCTTCGCCTCATCCTAGCCGCCTCCCGGCTCTGCCCCCCGGCAACGGGCCTCGGGCAGGGTGTCACGGATGAAGGCCATCCGCCTCCCCCCCGGGCAGCGCTCCCCCTTCCAGGGATCGACCTCCTCGAACTCTATCCCTTCCGGCACGGGAAACTCCTCTCCCGGGCGGGCGCCGGCGATCCTGCCCATGAAGTCCGCCCAGATCGGCCCGGCATATCTACCCCCCGCCGCGCCCCTGCCCATGCTCCGGTTGTCGTCGAAACCCAGCCAAACGCCGGCCACGACGGACGACGAGAAACCCACAAACCAGGCATCCTGGTAATCGTTGGTCGTGCCGGTCTTGACCGCCACCGGGAATGGAAGTCCGGCCGCGGCCGTACCGGTTCCGTGCCGCACCACGCTCTGCATCATGTCGAGCACGACGTAGGCCGTCTCGGGCGAGACCACCCTGGTGAACGCCGGATCGTGCCGATCGATCGCCTTCCCGGCACCGTCCGAAACTCCGGTGACCAGGTACGGCAAGGCGTGGACGCCGCCATTGGCCAGAACCCCGTAAGCGCCGGTCAGTTCCAGCAGGTTGACCTCCGACGTCCCCAGGGCCAGGGAGAGGTACTTGTCCATCGCACTCTTGATCCCCATCCGGCGGATGAAGGCGACCACGGTGTCCACGCCGAGGCGCCCAAGAAGCTTGACCGTGACAACGTTTCTGGACAGGGTCAGGGCTTGGTTGAGGGTCGTTTCGCCTCGGAATTCGTCGTCATAATTGCCCGGCACCCAATAGTCCTGCCGGGCCTCGTCCCAGTACTTCACCGGCGAGTCGTCGATGACGCTGGCAGCGGTGTAGCCTGCTTCGATGGCGCAGGTGAAGATGAGCGGCTTGATTCCGGAGCCTGGCTGCCTCTGGGCCTGGAGCGCGCGGTTGAACTGGCTCTTGGAGAAATCGGCCCCGCCGACCATGGCCAGTATGCCGCCGGTGCGGGCGTCAAGGGCCACCACCGCGCCCTGGAGGAGTGACCCCTTCGCCTTGCCATACAACACGGCCAGCTCGTCGAGGCCCGATGCCAGGGCCTTCTCGGCGGCTGCCTGGACCTCGAGATCGAGGGTGGTCCTGACCTCCAGGCCCCGCTGGTAGATTGCCTCGGTGCCGTAGGTCTCCTCGAGTTGCTGCCGCAGGTGTTCGACCACGTAGGGGGCGCGACTGCTCGCCACGCCGCCGGTTGCCAGAGAGAGTTCGCTCGCGTCAGCCCGGGCCATCTCCTCGGCGCCGATCACCCCCGCCCTGAGCATGCGCCCAAGCACCACCGAGCGCCGCTGCCGGGCGCGTGCTGGAAAACGCAATGGATCGTAGGAGGACGGCGCCTTGGGCAGCCCGGCGATGAGCGCCGACTGGGTCAGGTCCAGGTCACGCGCCCGGACGCCGAAGTACTTCTGAGCCGCAGCCTCGACCCCGTAAACGCCACCCCCGAGGTAGATCTGGTTGCAGTAGAGCTCCAGGATCTCCTCCTTGGTGTAGCGGTTCTCGATCTGGACCGCCAGGACCGCTTCGCGGATCTTCCGCCGGAGGCTCTTGTCGGGATCGAGAAAGAGGGTCCGGGTGAGCTGCTGGGTGATGGTGCTTCCCCCCTGGGCGAAGCTCTTCGAGCGGATGTCGGCCCATATGGCCCGGAGGATGGCCGCCACGTCCACGCCGACATGGTCGAAGAAGCGCTCGTCCTCCACGGCAACCAGGGCCTTGAGGAAGACCGGGCTTATCTGGGAGAGGCGCACCGGTTTGCGCCGCTCCACGTACAACTCGCCGATCAGCCTCCCGTGGGCGTCGAGGAGACGGGTGCTGGCGCTGGGACGGTATTCCTCGAGGAAGCGAAGCTGCGGCAGGTCTCCCAGGTAGATCTGGAAGAGCCCGATCAGGGTGCCGGCACCGACGGCCAGCAGGCCGAGGATGAACGCCAGGAGGAACCGCCGACGGCCCGACATGGACGGCCTACCGGGACTCCTCCCCGGCCATGGACCCCAGCAACTGGTGAATCCCGTCGGCCGCGCCCTCCAGGGGGATCAGGCGGTCGGTCCCGTCGTGCCTTGTCCTGACCTCGACCACCCCATCCTTGAGGGAACGTCCGCCGACGGTGATCCGCACCGGGATGCCCAGCAACTCGGCATCGGCGAACTTCACCCCGGGCCGCTCGTCCCGGTCGTCCAGCAGGCAGTCCCAACCGTGGCGGGCCAGGCCCTCGAGGAGGGTGTCCGCGGTCTCTCGCACCGCCTGGTCGTCGTATCTCAGGGCGCAGATGTCCACCGGGAACGGCGCCAGGGCCAGCGGCCAGATGATCCCGTCCGCGTCGTGGTTCTGCTCGATCGCGGCGGCGACCGTCCGGCCGATGCCGATGCCGTAGCAGCCCATGATCATGGCCTGCTCCTTGCCGCCCTGGTCGAGGTAGGCCGCCCCGAGTGCCGCCGAGTACTTGGTGCCGAGCTTGAAGACGTGCCCGACCTCGATGCCGCGGGTCTCCACCAGGCCCTTCGGCACACCGCGGGCACGGGTCGCCGGCCTCGGCCTGGCGCAGATCGGTCGACCAGGCGCAGGCGGAAGTCGCGCCCGGGGTTGACGTCGACCAGGTGGGCGTCCGCCTCGTTCGCGCCGACGACGCAGCGCGCCATGGCCATGACGGCCGGTCGGCGACGACGCGGCAGCCGGCGAGGCCCACCGGGCCGGCGAAGCCGACCGGGCGCCGGTGCGGCCGTGACTTCCTCCGGCGTCGCCGGGCGAAGCTCGGCCGCCCGAGGAGGTTCTTCAGCTTGATCTCGTTGACCTGGTGGTCGCCGCGCACCAGGACGGCCACCACCTGGCCGTCGACGCGAGTAGAGCAGGGTCTTGACCAGGCTCGGCCGCGGAGATCGCCAGGAACGCGGCGACCTCCTCGATGCTCTTCTTCCCCGGCGTGGCGACGCTTGCGCGGCGCGGGCGCCCCGGGCAGCGGGCGCGGGCGCCACCGGCCGCACCTCGGCCTTCTCCAGGTTGGCGGCGTAGCCGCAGCGGTCGCAGGTCATGACCGCGTCCTCGCCGGTGTCGGCCAGCACCATGAACTCGTGCGAGAAGGAGCCGCCGATCGGCCCCGGAGTCCGCCTCGACGGCCTTGAAGCGCAGGCCGCAGCGGCCGAAGATGGCCGTGTACGCCTCGAACATGCGCCGGTAGTCTCCTCGGCCCCGGCCTCGTCGCGGTCGAAGCTGTAGGCGTCCTTCATGATGAACTCGCGCCCGCGCATCAGCCCGAAGCGCGGGCGGATCTCGTCGCGGAACTTGGTCTGGATCTGGTAGAGGTTCAGGGGCAGCTGGCGGTAGGAGCGGACCTCGCCGGCGCACCAGGTCGGTGATGACCTCCTCGTGGGTCGGGCCGAGGCAGAAGTCGCGGTCGTGCCGGTCGTGTCAGCCGCATCAGCTCCGGGCCGTAGAGCTCCCAGCGGCCGGTCTCGCTGCCAGAGCTCGGCCGGCGAGAGCGCCGGCAGCGAGACCTCGAGGGCGCCGGCGCGGTCCATCTCCTCGCGGACGATCCCCTCGACCTTGCGCAGCGCCCGCAGGCCGAGCGGCAGGTAGCGAGTAGACGCCGGCGGCGATCTTGCGGATCATCCCGGCGCGCAGCATCAGGCGGTGGCTGACGACCTCGGCCTCGGCGGGATCCTCGCGCAGGGTGGGCGAGGAAATACTCGCGAAAATCTCATGTCGTCTCCCTCCGGGTTCGCCAGTAGTGCGCTGCTGCTGAGCATGCTCCTTCTCGTCGGTGGAGAGCAGCTCGGTCTAACGCTCAGGATTGATCAGCGCGTCGCCGACGCGCGCCACGCCGGCGATGAAGTGGGCTCGATCGCAGGGCAGTCGGCGGCGTCGGCCCGATCGGCTGTCGCCGGGGATCCTGGCGACCTCGGTGACCGCGCTGACGATGAGGCCGACGCTCTCCCCGCCAGGCGGGCGATGATGATCCGGGTGCGGCGTTGTCGGGGCACGGGCCGGGAAGCCGAGGCGCTTGCGCAGGTCGATGACCGGGATGATCGTGCCCGCGCAGGTGGATCACCCCCTCGACGAAGGAGAGCGCCTGCGGCACCTTGGTGATCTCCATGAGCTGGTCGATCTCCCGCACGCTGGCGGATGTCGAGCCCGTAGCGATCCCGCCCGACCAGGAAGACGACGACCTCGCGGGCATCGTCCCGTGCTCCTGCCGCGCGACCTGCGCCGGCTCGTCCTGCGCTTGAGCATCCTCGCTACCCCTTCTCCCCGGCCGCCGCGTCGGCCAGGCCTCCTGACCTCCGCGACCAGCGCCTCGACCATGCGTCGATTCGGGGACCGTTTTCAAGACCTCCCCGCGGCGGAAGATCACCCCCTTCCCGGCCCCGCCGGCGAGGCCGACGTCGGCCGCCTTCGCCTCGCCCGGGCCGTTCACCGGGCACCCCATCACGGCCACGGTCAGCGGCTCGCTCGACGGCCGCGAGGCGCCGCTTCACCGCGCGCGCCGTGCGCTGATGTCGATGCGGCAGCGGCCGCAGGTCGGGCAGGAGATGATCTCGACGCCCCCTGCGGCGCAGCCCGAGCGCGGCGAGGATCTCGCAGGCGACGCGCACCTCTCCACCGGCGGCGTCGGTCAGCGAGACGCGCAGGGTGTCGCCGATCCCGTCGGCGAGCAGCGGCCCAAGGCCGACCGCCGACTTGATCGCCCCGGAGCGCGCCGCCAGCCTCGGTCACGCCCAGGTGCAGCGGCACATCGCTGCCGGCGGCGAAAGCCGGTAGGCCGCGATGGTCTCCAGGACGCTCGAGGCCTTGAGCGAGACCACGATTCCGGAATCCGACCGCCTCCGCCAAAGCCACCGCCCGGCGGGCGCTCTCGACCAGCGCCGCCGGCGTCGGCCCGCCGTGCTCGGCCAGCAGATCGGCCTCGAGCGACCCGCTGTTGACGCCGATTCGCAGCGCCCGCTCCCGTGGCCGGCCTTGTCGACCACCGTCAGGAACTGCTCGCGGGTGCCGATGTTCCCCGGGTTGATCCGGACCTTGTCGGCGCCCGCCGGATGCAGGCGAGCGCGAGCCGGTAGTCGAACTGGATGTCCGCGATGAGCGGCAGGGCGACCCGCTGCGCATCTCCCCGAAGGCCCGCACCTCCGCCCGGCTCGAGACGGCGACGCGGACGATCTCGCACCCCGCCGCGGCAAGCCGGTCGATCTGGCGGACCGTGGCGCGACGTCGGCGGTGGGGGTCTTGGTCATGCTCTGGACCCGGACCGGCCGTCCCCGCCGAGGGTCACCGAGCCGACCCTGACCTCCCTGCGCATCCTTGCTGCCGTCGATTTCATTTCTTCAGGTAGTAGCGAGACACGAGCCTGAATATGTCATTATAGGAGGCGAACAGGAAAAGGGAAATCAGGAGCACCAGGCCGAACTGCTGGATCACCTCGCGCTGGCGCACCGAGAGGGGCCTGCGCCTGACCGTCTCGATCAGCAGGAAGACGAGCAGGCCGCCGTCGAGGATCGGGATCGGGAAGAGGTTGATCACCCCCAGGTTGACCGACAGGAAGGCGATCAGGATGGCCAGGTTCATGGCTCCACCCCTGGCCTGCTCCCCGGCCATCTGGATGATCATCATCGGGCCGCCGATCTCGTCCGCCGGAATGACCCGCTGGAAGATCTTGACGATGCCGACGACGGTCAGGGCGATGATCTCGCCCGTCCGCCGCACGCCCATGACCAGCGAGGCGCCAACCGGGTAGCTACGCGAAACCGTCTCGCCCGAGGGGGAGATGCCGATCAGCCCGACGCTGCTCTCCTCCCCGAAGAAGTCCTTGACCGTCGACGCTCGCGGCGTGAGCTTCACGGAAAGTCGCTGGCCATCGCGTTCGATGACCACCGCCAGGCTCTTCCCGGCACTGCCGTGGATGACTTCGGTCATGGTGTCCCATTCGGCGATCGGCCGGCCGCCGATCTCGACCAGTCGGTCCCCCTTGCGCAGGCCCGCCTCGGCCGCCGGGAAGCCGGCTTGCACCCCACCGACGACCGGCAGGAGCACCGGCACGCCGGTCATGAAGACGACCACCAGGATGGCGACCGCCGCGGCCAGGTTGAACAGCGGGCCGGCGACGACGACCAGCATGCGCATCCAGGGCGGCTTCGCGTTGAAGGAGTCGCCCGTTTTCAGCGCCCCCTCCGTCTCTTCCGCCTCCTCCCCGGCCTCTTCAGGGTTCTCGCCGGTCATCTTGACGTAGCCGCCGAGCGGGAAGGCCGACACGATGTACTCCGTCCCGCCGATGGTCCGCCCGAACAGCCTCGGGCCGAAGCCGATGGAAAAGCGTTCCACGCGGACGCCGACCAGTTTGGCCACGCACAGGTGGCCGATCTCGTGGACGATGATCAGGAATCCAAAGACGATGATCGAGCGATGAGTGTCGTCATGATGCCTTTCCCCTGCCCGGCTTCCGGGCGGCGTTAATGGCGGCTCGGGCCCGATGCCCGGGCCGCGCGTCGGCCTCTAGGACCTCCTCGATCGAGGATGCGCGTCCCGCCCCAGGCGCATTCCATGACCCGCCGCGACGACGGCGGCGATGTCGGTGAAGCGGAGCCTCCCTTCCAGGAAGGCCCCCACGGCGACCTCGTTTGCCGCGTTGAGGACCGCCGGCGCCATGCCCCCCGCATCAAGGGCCGCCCGGGCCAGGCCCAGGGCCGGGAAGCGGCGCGGTGTCGGGCCGGGCGAAGGTCAACCGGCCCAGCCTCGGCGAAGTCGAGGCGGCGCCAGCCCCTGGTCGATGACGGCCGGGTGGTGCAGGGCGGCGGCGATGGGCAGCCGCATGTCCGGATGGGACAAGAAAGGCGCTGATCGCCGCCGTCCCTGAAGCGGACGCAGCCGTGAACGATGCTCTCCGGGTGGATGACCACCTCGATCCGCTCGGACGGCAGGTCGAACAGCCAGCGGGCCTCGATGACCTCCAGCCCCTTGTTCATCAGCGTGGCCGAGTCGATGCTGATCTTCGGCCCCATCTTCCAGCGCGGGTGGTTTAGCGCCTCGGCCACGGTGACCCGCCGGAGTTCGGCCGCGGTCTTCCCCAGGAACGGGCCCCCCGGAGGCGGTCAGGATGATCGATTCGACCGCCTCCCGGCCGTGGCCGGCCATGGACGTCGCCACGGCGTGGTGTTCGCTGTCGAGGGGGAAGATGCGCGAGCCGGACCGCCGCGCCTCGGCCATCATCAGCTCGCCGGCCATGACCAGCGGTTCCTTGTTGGCGATGGCCACCGCCAGTCCCCGGCTGATCGCCCGGTAGGTCGGCATGAGGCCGGCCGCGCCGACCACGGCCGAGACCACCAGGTCGGCCGGGGACTCGTCCACCAGGCGTTCGGCCGCAGCGCCACCGCCGATCACCCGGACGAGGTTCCCGACATTCGCCGCGCAGCCGCTCCGGCGGCGGCCTCGTCGGCCATGGCCACCACCTCGGGGCGGTACTTCCGGACCTGCTCCGCCAGTCGGCGTGGCGTTGCTTCCGGCAGCCAGGCCGACCACGTCGAAGCGCCCCGGCGAGGCGTCGACCACGTTCAGGGTGCTGACCCGATCGAACCGGTCGAGCCGAGGATGACGATCCGCTTCATGGCGCCGGCAGGATCACCAGCGCCAGGTAGTGGAACACCGGGGCGGCGAAGAGGAAGCTGTCCACCCGGTCGAGCAGGCCGCCGTGCCCGGGGATGATCGAACCGGAATCCTTGACTCCCGAGGCCCGTTTCCAGAGCGATTCGAAAAGGTCGCCGAGCTGGCCGGCCAGCCCCAGAATCGCCGCCCAGCAGGCGCCGGAGGCGGGTCGAGACGACGTGCGCCAGCGGGCCGACCACCGCCCCGACCGCGGCGCCCGCCGGCCACCGCGCCGACCAGCCCCTCCCAGGACTTCTTCGGGCTGAGGAGCGGCGCCAGCCGGTGTCGCCCGAGAGTCACCCCGACCGCGTAGGCGGCCGTGTCGCTCCCCCAGACGGCCAGCAGCAGGAAAGCCACCCTGGCCGGCCCGGAGGTTGCCACGTCCCCTCCCTGACGAGGATGAAGTGGGCCAGCGGCAGGGCGATGCAGAAGAGCCCCATGACCATGTCGGAGGCCAGCGACATCCTCGACGGCAGATCTCCCGGGCGCAAGACGACGGCCGCGCCCACGACCAGCAGTGCAGAGTCAGGAGCCCCCGCCAGGGCTTGGCACCGCGCCGGCGAAGTGGGCCGGGACCAGGAGGCGCCAGCAGGTAGCGCCGGCCAGGCAGCCGCGCGGGCATGTCCCCGCATGGCGAACCACTCGTCCAGGGAGACGGCGACCACCAGGGCCACGATCACGGCGAAGAGCCTCGCCGGAGCCCAGAAAGACGGCGGCCCCCACCAACGGGATCAGCAGTCCGGCCGAGGCGACCCGCTGGCCAGGCTCATGCGCCTATCCCCGCCGGGGGCAGGCCACCGGAGGATCGGTAGGCGTCGATGGCCGCCGCCAGGTGACGCCGGTTGAAGTCCGGCCACAGGACACCGGTGAAGTGGAGGAAAGCCCCGGGAAGGTGCCACAGGAGGAAGTTGGAGATGCGCCGCTCGCCGCTGGTCCTGATCAGCAAGTCCACCGGCGGCAGGTCCTTCCCCCGCAAGTGGTCCACGAACCGCCGGCGCACGGCTTCCCGGTCGCCCGGGTCAAGCGGCCGGGGATCCCGGCTGGCCAGCTCGGCTGCCTCGACGATCTCCTGACGGCCGCCGTAGCTCAGGGCGCAGGTGCAGCGCCAGGCGTGTCCCGCCCGCGGTGGAAGCCCCGATCCGTTCCAGGGTCTCCCGCACATCATCCGGCAGCCGTTCGAGCACCCCCACGGCGTCCAGGCTGATCCCCTCCTTGAGCAGGGTGGGCTCCTCCCCCTCGAGGTATGTCTTCGAGAAGGCGCATCAGTTCGCCGACCTCCCCTTCCGGCCGGTCCCAGTTCTCGAGCGAGAAGGTGTACAGGGTCAAGTGGGCGATGCCCAGGGCAACGGCCGCGCGAAGGGTCCGCCTGACGGCCTTGACCCCCGCGCGGTGTCCCTCCGTCCGCGGGAGGAAACGGCGCTTGGCCCAGCGGCCGTTGCCGTCCATGATGATGGCCACATGCCGAGGCGGGCTGTTCACCGGGATCACCGTGATCACCGTCCTTGATCCGCGATCCTCTCCTGCCCGGCGCGGTCAGACTTCCATGATCTCCTTTTCCTTCGACTTCACGATCTCGTCGATCTCGTGAATGAAGGCGTCGGTGATCTTCTGAATCTCGTCGACGCGCCTTGCGGTGGGCGTCCTCGGTGATCTTCTTCTCCTTCTCGAGGTGCTTGACTTCCTCGTTCCCCTCGCGCCGGACGTTCCGCGCGGCCACCCGGGCATCCTCGGCCAGCTTCTTGGCGATCTTGACCAGCTCGCGGCGGCGCTCCTCGGTGAGCTGGGGGATGGTGATCCGGACCACCTTGCCGTCGTCCATCGGCTGAAGCCCCAGGTTCGACTTCTGGATGGCCTTTTCGATCTCCTTGATGATGGTCTTGTCCCACGGCTGGATCAGGATGGTCCGGCTCTCGGGGGTGGTCATCGACGCCACCTGGCTGAGCGGCGTCGGCGTGCCGTAGTAGTCGACGGTGATCCCGTCGAGCAAGGACAGGGAGGCCCTGCCCGTCCGGACGGCCCCCAGTTCCCGCTTGTAGGTCCTGATCGTCTCTTCCATCTTGCCCTTGACCTTGGCGAAAACTTCCTTTTCCATCACTCCCCCTTGTTGACCACCGTGCCGATCCGTTCCCCGGTCACGATCCTCCTCAGGTTGCCCCGCTCCTTGATGTTGAAGACGCAGATGGGCAGACCATGGTCCATGCACAGGGAGATGGCGGTGGCATCCATGACCTTCAGTTGCCGGTTGAGGACCTCGATGTAGGTCAGCGACTCGAACTTCCGGGCGTCGGCATGGAGTTGCGGGTCCTTGTCGTAGACCCCGTCGACCTTGGTGGCCTTCAGAATCACCTCGGCGTTGATCTCCATGGCCCGCAGGGCGGCGGCGGTGTCGGTGGTGAAGTACGGGTTGCCGGTCCCCCCGGCGAAGATGACCACCCGCTTCTTCTCCAGGTGCCGGATCGCCCGCCGCCGGATGTACGACTCGGCCACCTCGGGCATGCCGATGGCCGACTGCACCCGGGTGTAGAGCCCGTTTGCCTCCAGGACGTTCTGCAGGGCCAGGGCGTTGATGACCGTGGCCAGCATGCCCATGTAGTCGGCCGAGGCCCGGTCGATGCCGGCCTTGCGCGATTCCGCGCCGCCCCGGATGATGTTGCCGCCACCGACCACCAGCGCAACCTCGACGCCCATGTCCTGGATCTCCCTGACCTGCTCGGCCAGATCCTGGATGGTGCCGTAGTCGATGCCCGATTCCTGCTTCCCCAGCAGGGCCTCGCCACTCATCTTCAGCAGAATGCGGCGGAAGACGGGCTTCGTCATGGCCGCCTCAGGCGCCCTCGCCCAATTGGAAGCGGCAGAAGCGCTTGAGCAGGATGTTCTCCCCCAGGAGGGCGATCTTCTCCTGGATGAGGGCCCGGATGTTCTTGGTGTCGTCCTTGATGAACGCCTGCTCGAACAAGCAGACTTCCTGGAAGTACTTCTCCAGTTTCCCGTCGATGATCTTCTCGATCACCTTGGCCGGCTTGCCGCTCGAGGCGGCCTGATCACGGTAGATCTCCCGCTCCTTCTCGACCACCTCGGGGGGAATCTCCTCCCGGCTGATGTAGAGGGGATTGGCCGCCGCCACGTGCATGGCCAGGTCCTTGAGCAATCCCTGGAAGTCCGGCGTGCGGGAGACGAAATCGGTCTCGCAGTTGACCTCTATCAGGACGCCCAGCTTGCCCCCGTGGTGGATGTAGGCGCCAACCTGCCCCTGACTGGCGGTTCGGCCGGCCTTCTTGGCCGCCTTGGCGATCCCCTTCTTCCTCAACAGCTCGATCGCCTTCTCGATATCGCCGCAGGACTCCTCCAGGGCGCACTTGCACTCCATCATGCTGATGTTGGTCCGTTCACGCAACTCCTTGACTTGCGACGCACTGATGGCCATGAATACTCTCCCCTTTCGATTACTCGGTCGTCTTGGTCGCCTTGGCGGCCTTCTTCTCGTCGGCCGGTTTCGCCGCGGCATCGGCGGCGGGCTTGCGGGCACGCGGCGCGGCCGCCTTCGGGGCGGTCTCCTTCTTGACCGCGGCGCGGGGCTTCTTGGGGGCCGGCTTGGATTCCGCCGCCGCCGCTGGTTCCGCGCCGCCTTCGGTCATGTCTTCCACGGTGACCTTGATCGAGCTGACGGAGGACTTCTCGGCCGCCTCCGCGGCGGCTGCCACTACGGCCGCCTGCTTTTCACGCCACGCGTGGGAGCCCTCGATCACCGCGTCGGCGATCTTGCCGGCGATCAGTTTGATGGCCCGGATGGCGTCGTCGTTGCTCGGGATGACGAAGTCTATGCAGTCGGGATCGCAGTTGGTGTCGACGATGCCGACCACCGGTATCTTCAGGCGGTTGGCCTCGCTGACGGCGATCTTCTCCTTCTTGGGATCGATGACGAAGAGGGCCGCCGGCAGGGAATCGAGGCTCTTGATCCCCGACAGGTACTTGTCCAGTTTTGCCCGCTTCTTCTCCTGCAGCAGGGCCTCCTTCTTGGTCAACCCCTGGTACCCGCCATCCCTCTGGATATCGATCACCTTGAGCTTGGCGATCTGCAAAGTCAGCGTCTTGAAGTTGGTCAGGGTGCCGCCCAGCCACCGCTGGTTGACCCAATGCTGCCCCGACCTGGTGGCCTCCTCCAGGACTGTGTCCTGGGCCTGCTTCTTGGTGCCGACGAAGAGGATATCCCCCCCCTGCGCGGCGACCTGGCGCACGAATGCATAGGCATCCTCGAGAAGCTTCAGTGTTTTCTGAAGGTCGATGATGTAAATCCCATTGCGGGCGTCGAAAATGTACTTCTTCATCTTCGGATTCCAACGCCTGGTCTGGTGGCCGAAATGCACCCCTGCCTCGAGCAACTGCTTCATCGATACGACACTCATGCTGTCTCCTCCCAAACGGGTTCTTCCTCCGCCCCTGCCGCAGTCCCCCATGGACCACCCGTGTCATGCCAGGGCGTGCGTGATAAACTCCCGTCTCTTGGCCGTCCTTGGTTCCATCACGATCGGTACGACGCGTTGATCCTGACGTAATCGGCGGTCAGGTCGCCGGTGGTCACGCGATACGTGCCGGCTCCCCCGCCCAGGTCGATGTCCAGGCTGATCTTCTTCGGCCGGAGGACCTCCCTGGCGGCCTCCTCGGTGACCCCTTCGGCCCGCACCCCGCCGGCAACCATGAGCAGGCCATTATACGATATGCGCACGGCGTTTTCCCTGAACCGTGCCCCCGAGCGCCCCAGCGCGGCCATGATACGCCCCCAGTTGGGATCCTGGCCATGAAGGGCGGTCTTCACCAGCGGCGATTCGGCCACGGTGCGTGCCGCCAGTGCGGCCTCCCGGTCGCTCCGGGCCCCCGAGACCGTGATGGTGACCACCTTGGAGGCGCCCTCGGTGTCCCCGGCGATCTTCATCGCCAGATCCTCGCACACAACGGCCAGCCCACGCGAAAAGGCCTCCAGGTCGTCAACGGCGAGCGGGGCGGCCGATCTTCCCCCGGTCATCAGGAACACCGAATCATTGGTGCTGGTGTCGGTGTCGAGGTCGATTCGGTTGAGCGTCGTCTCCACCGCCTCCCGGAGGATCGACCGGAGCAGGCCCGGGTCATCGAATCGCGCGTCGGTGGTAATGAAGGCCAGCATGGTGGCCATGTTCGGGTTGATCATCCCGGCGCCCTTGGCCATTCCCCCGATGGTCACCGGACCGCCGGAAGTCTCCACCACGACGGCGCACTCCTTGGGATAGGTGTCGGTGGTCATGATGGCCCTGGCGGCCTCGGGTCCGGCTTCGCGGGAGAGACGACCGGCCAGCGCCGCGGCACCCTCCCGGGCTTTCCCCAGCGGGATGCGCTCGCCGATTACACCGGTCGAGGCCATGAGCATCCGCGCCGGGCTCACCCCGAGCGCCGCCGAGGAGGCCCTGAGGATCGCCCGCAAGTCAGACATGCCCGCCGGGCCGGTGCAGGCGTTGGCGGAACCGCTGTTGACCAGGATCCCCCGTATCAGCGGGTCGCGCCGCAGCTTGGCCATGGCATCGCGGACGGGGGCTGCCTTGACCCGGTTGGTGGTGAAGACGCCGGCCGTCAGGCAATCGGATTCTCCGGCGATCAGGGCCATGTCGAGGGCGCCCGCACTCTTCTTGATGCCCGCGGCGGTGGCTGCGGCCAGGAATCCCCGGGGGGTGGTCACGCCCCCCTCGATCAGGGTGACCATCCGCTCCCCCGTCATGGCGCCAGCGCCAGGTGATGGAGACCGGTTTCCTCGGGTATCCCGAGCATGAGGTTCATGTTCTGGACGGCCTGCCCCGAGGCACCCTTGACCAGGTTGTCGAGGACCGCGAAGACGATCAGGTGGCCGCCGTGCTCGTCCCGCTCGACGGCGATCCGGCAGACGTTGCTCCCCCTCACGTCCTGGATGCCCGGCACGTGGCCATCCGGGCAGACCTTCACGAAGGGCTCGCCGGCATAGTGCTCGCGGTAGATCGCCCGGGCTTCGGCCAGGCCGATGTCCGCGGGGACGTAGATGCTCGCCAGGATGCCCCGGTTGACCGGCAAGAGGTGCGGCACGAACAGGACGTGAACAGGCCCTCCGGCGGCGGCCAGGGTCTGCTCCATCTCGGGGAGATGGCGGTGCCGGCCCACCGCGTACGGCCGGTGTCCCTCGTTCACCTCGGGGAAAACCGTGCCGTCCTTGGGGACCCGTCCGGCCCCCGAGACGCCCGACTTGGCGTCGACCACGACCGTTCCGCCGAGGAGCCCCCGGGAAGCCAGCGGCAGCAGGCCAAGGGCCACGGCCGTGGCATAGCAGCCGGGATTGGCGCACAGGTTGGCCACGGCGATCTTCTTGCGGTTCAGTTCCGGCAGGCCGTAGACGGCCAGGTCCAGCAGCTCGGGCCGCCCGTGGACGCCGCCGTACCACTTCTCGTAGAGCGAGGCGTCCCGAAGGCGGAAGTCGGCCGACAGGTCGACCACGCGCCTCCCGCCACGCAACAGGGCCTTGACCGGCTCGATCGACTCCATGTGCCCCATGGCGGTGAAGACCAGCCCCAGGTTGAGGTCCGCCTGGACCTCCTCGGGTGTGGCGAAGGCCATGTCCGAGATCCCGTCCAACCAGGGGAAGGAAGCGGCCAGGGGGGTGCCGGCGAGTCGCCGGGAGGCAACGTGCCGCAGCCGGACGCCGGGATGGGTGAGCAGGAGCCTGACCAACTCCCCTCCGGTGTACCCCGATCCTCCGATAACCGCCACGTCGATCATGCCCGATCCCCGATCACCATCCGGCCCCGACAGAGAAAGAGGGAACACCAGCGGGCTGGTGATCCCTCTCGCGAAAGATCCTGACTAACGCTTGGAGAACTGGAACCGTGCCCGGGCACCGCGCTGTCCGTACTTCTTCCGCTCCTTGATCCGCGAATCCCTGGTCAGGAGGCCGTTGCGCTTGAGCACTTCCCGAAGCGCGGCATCGGTTTCGAGCAGGGCCTTGGAGATGCCGTGGCTGACCGCATCGGCCTGCCCGGAGGGTCCCCCGCCGTTGACGGTCACCAGAACGTCGAACCGCCCCTGGGTGCTGGTGAGCTTCAGCGGCTCCTGGACGACCAGGAGCAGGCTCCGACGCTTGAAGTACTCGTCGTATGGACTGTCGTTGACGGTGATGGCGCCCTTGCCGGGGCGTAACCACACCCTGGCGACGGCCATCTTCCTCTTCCCGGTGCCGTAGTACTGAAGCCCTTCCATGAATCCTCCGAGTGTCGTGTGCTATTCCGCCGCTTCCGGCTGCTGGCCGGCGTGCGGGTGTTCCTGTCCCTTGTAGACCTTCAGCTTGCCCATGATCTGGCTGCCGAGACGGCTCTTGGGAACCATGCCCCTTGACGGCATCGCGAATGACGCCCTCGGGATTTTCCTTCATCCGGGTTCCCAGGTCGATCGTCTTCAGGTGCCCAAGGTAACCGGTGTGGCGGTGGTACATCTTGTCGGTCATCTTCTTCCCGGTCACCTGGATGTGCTCGGCGTTGATCACTATCACGTGGTCGCCGCAGTCAACGTGCGGTGTGAAGCACGCCTTCCCCTTGCCGGTCAACAGACCCGCCACCCGTGTCGCCAGACGCCCCAGGACCTTCCCCCGGGCGTCGATCACATGCCACTTGCGCTCAATTGTCTCGGACTTCGCCGACTTGGTCGTCTTCACTGTCCTCTCCTTGCAGGTACCCTGTGTCAATTGGAATAAGTAGGTTATATGCAGGGCGTCAATTTGTCAAGGGGATTCGGCTGGTAGCTCACAGGACGCAGATCTGGCGCCCGTCAGCCGACATGTCGTCGGGGAAGCGCGCCACCATCTCCCGGGCCAGGAACGACTCGACCTCGCCCGCCGTGGTCATTTCAAAGGCGCGTGCCGCCAGCGACTCCGCTTCCGCAGTCGAGAGAGCCAGGACGATCTTCTTCACCCGGGGGATGGCCATGGTATTCATCGACAGTTCGCGCATCCCCATGCCGATGAGGATGGCGGCGTACAAGGGTTCACCGGCCATCTCGCCGCACATGGCCACGCCGATGCCCCGCGCCTGCGCGGCGGCGATGACCGTCCGGACAGCCCGCAGAACGGCCGGGTGGAGGGGCTGATAGAGGTAGGAGACGCTCTGGTTCACCCGGTCGATGGCCAGCGAGTACTGGATCAGGTCGTTCGTGCCGATGCTGAAGAAGTCGCACTCCCGCGCCAGGAGGTCGGCCATGGTCACCGCCGAAGGTATCTCGATCATCGTCCCCACCTGCAGCCCCTCGTCGAATGGAATGCCGCCGATCCGCAACTCGTGGCGGCACTCGTCGAGGATCTCCCGGGATCGCCGCAGCTCTTCCAGGCCGGAGATCATCGGGAACATGACCTTGATGGGGCCGTAGTGGCTGGCCATCAGAATGCCCTTGAGCTGTTCCTTGAACATCTCCACCTGCTTGAGGCAGAGGCGGATGGCCCGCAACCCGAGGGCCGGATTGATCTCCTGCGGCAATGGAATCTGGGAGACGTACTTGTCGCCGCCCAAGTCGAGGGTCCGGATCACCAGCGGCCGGCCGCCGAGAAGGGAGAGCAGCTTCCGGTAGGTGGCGAAGTGCTCGTCGATGCTCGGCAGGTCGCTCCGGTTCAGGTACAGGAACTCGGTCCGGTAGAGCCCGACTCCCTCGCCGCCGTGCTCCAGGACCGAGGCCACCTCGCCGGTCAGTTCGATGTTGGCCTGCAGCGATATCCGCACCCCGTCCCGGGTGACCGCCGGACGGTCGCGTATCTTGAGCAGTTCGGCCTCGAAGTACCGGTAGCGCGACTGGTAGCGCTGGTATTCCTCCAGGGTCGCCGGATCGGGGTTGACCACCAGGATGCCGGCGTTGCCGTCGACGATCAGCCGGTCGCCCGCCTTGACCTGTCGGGTGACGTCGGCCAGGCCGACCACGGCCGGTATCTCCAGCGAGCGGGCCATGATGGTGGTGTGGCTTGTCTTGCCGCCCCTCTCGGTCAGGAAGCCGAGCACCTTGCCCCGATCCATCTGGGCGGTTTCGGAGGGGGCCAGGTCGACGGCCACGACGATGCTGTCCGGCGGGATGTCGCGCAGGTGCTCCCGTTGTCCCGCCAGGTTCCTCATGACCCGCGAGATGACATCCTCGATGTCGGTGTGCCGCTCGCGAATGTAGTCGTCGCTCATCCTGCGGAAGGCGTCCCGGAACTTTTCGAGCATGTCGGCCAGGGCCGACTCGGCGTTGACCAGGCGCTCCTGGATGACGGCCACCACGCCGTCGACCAGCATCCGGTCCTGCAGCATGAGCAGGTGGGTGTCGATGATATAGGAGTGCTCTTGGCCGAGTTCCGCCGAGAGTTTGTCCCTGATCCGCTCGAGCTGGCGGCGCGACGCGTCGAGGGCCTCCTTGAAGCGGGCGATCTCGGCGCGTGCCTCCCCCGGCCCGATGAAGTAGCGCTCGATGTCAAGGTCCTGGCGCTTCATCATGTGGGCAACGCCGATGGCGATCCCCGGGGACACGGCAATCCCCTTCATGGTGACTTGGCAGCTTCCTTGGCTGTTCGGTTCGTTGCTCATGACTCGTTGAACTTCTCTTCCTCGACCAGCCGGGCGATCTCCTCGACGGCCGCCGGCGCGTCCTCCCCCCGGGCGGTGAGGAGGATCCGGCTCCCCTGGAGGGCTCCCAGCATCAGCAGGCCCATGATGCTCTTGGCGTTGACCCTGACGGCGTCCTTCTCGACGAAGATCTCGGACTTGAACGCGCTGGCCCTACGGACGAGTTGTGACGCCGCGCGGGCATGCATTCCGAGCCGGTTGGCAATGGTCAGCGGGCGCCTGATCCACTCGTCGTTCACGGTCTTCCCCCGGAGAACGCCGGCCACCACTCGAGCAGCGACACGGTGACGAAGAAGAGGATCGTCCCCCACCAGGGCCCCAGGAAGGCGGCCAGCGGCCCGAGCGAGAGGAGCACCGCCACGGCGACAACCAGGGCCGGGGCGAAGGACGAACCGATGCCCGCCAGCCACATGGTCCCGGTCACCATGACCGCGAGGCTCACCAGCAGGACCAGCCGCCGGGAGAAATTCATGAAGCGCGGCAGCCGCAAGCGCTGCAGGAAGGCGATGAACCTCCCCCGGCCGGCAAGGCCCGCGGCGACCGCTCCGAGCCTCAGCGGCAGGTGGAGGGCGTTGAAGCAGGCCAGAAAGACAAGCGCCCCGGCCAGGTGGTGCCCGAACATGGCCACGATGACCCCCAGCGCGCCGCATACCGGCAGGGCCGTCTGCCAGAAGAGCTGGTCGCCCAGCCCCCCCAGGGGCCCCATGAAGTCACCCTTGATCCTCCGTTGCCGCTCGATGATCTCGTCATCGGTGCCGCCGCGGGCCTCCCCGGACACGCACATGGCGGCGATCGCCCCGCTGAAATAGGGATGGGCGTTGAAGAACTCGGTCTGCTCGCCCAGGAGCCGGGGAGAAGCGGCGGCGCCGGGGGCCCTCCCCTTTCGCAGCACCGGGATGGTCATGGCGGCGAAGCCGAGGTTCTGCATCCCCCGGAAGTTCCAGGAGGACTGCACCAGGAAGGATCGGAGGAAGAGCCCCATCACGGTCGCCGGGGACACCTTAGCCGCCACGCTCATCGCGCCTTCACCCACGGCAGGTACTGCATGATGTCGCGCGGGAATCGGATGTACTGGCCGGTCAGCCGGAGGGCGCCCAGGATCGGCATGCACACCAGCAGCCACCGCGCCCCATGGAGCACCTGGCGCGGCAGGATGCCGATGCCCGAGGAGATGAGCCATGCGCCGACCGCCACCGCCGCGGCCAGGGAGACCAGGCCGCGAAGGTAGAAGACGACCAGACCGCCGTGGAGCAGCAGGCGCGCGGACCCGAAATCGCCGCGTTCCAGAAGGCGCCTGGCCGGCCCGGTCAGCAGGCCGTTCCACCGTCTGGCGAGCACGCTGCTCCCCCGGAAGAGGGGATCCATGAGCAGGGACAGCAGGGCCGACACGCCCAGGAGTTCCATCATGCCGACGCTTGCGCCGGACACCTCGGCCGCCATGGCCATGCCGAGCGCCGCCATGGCCATCATCGACGCGTCGTGCGGCAGGTGGGTGCCCAGGGGGGCGTCCGAGCAGAAGATCAACTGGAAGGCCACGCCGAGAATCCATCCCCACGCCGGGTAGCCGCCGAGGTTCCCCAGGATGCCGCAGGCGACCAGCGGCTGGGAGAGCATGACCTGCAGGAAGGCGGTCGAATCGAGGGCGAGCAGCCCCCCCACGGCCGCGAAGACGATCACGCCGGTCAGGTCCATGCGCCGTCACCTCCGCGAGTCCAGCACGGCCATGGAGATCGGGATGGGCCTGTTCTGCGGCATGGGTTGGGCCTCGACCCGGATGCCCCTGCCGACGATTTCGGCCAGCATGCGCCGGTCGACGTCGTTGAGGGACACCTCGGGACAGAGCCTCAGGACCGCCCCGGCCTCGTGGCGCAACCCGCCGATGTTGATGCGGTCAACCTTCATGCCGAGGTCGATGGCCCGGAGCATGCTCTCCAGGTCCTCGAAGAGGAGGATCCAATCCTTTCCGTCGAACTCACCGCGGCCGATGCGGGCGACCACCCCGGCCACCGACTCGATCTCGACCGACACGAAGCCGGCGCAGGCCTGCCTGACCAGCCGCGCCTCCGGATCAGCGGCGATCCGGTCGCTGGCCACCAGGATGCCTCCCGCCCGCAGGTGGAGCATCCATCCGACGTTGACCTGGCCATGGTTCAGGCGCTCGTCGATCCTGACGAAGAGCATGCCTAGCCCGCCTTCCCCTTGAGAATGTCGGTGGCGGCGGCAATGCCGGCGCGCCCGGTGGCGCAACAGGCGGCCGACAAGTCGGCCAGAAGGCTCCCCTCGCGGGAGGTGACCGCCTTGAGGAGCATGGGCATGTTCACCCCCGAGATGACCTCGACGTTCGGCCTGCCGAGGAAGGTCAGGCTGACGTTCGACGGGGTTCCGCCGAGCAGGTCGGTGAAGATGATCGCCCCGTCCGCGCCGTAGATTCGTTCGAAGGCCTTTTCGATCCGCCGCGCCGCGGTGGGCATGTCGTCCTTCTGCTCGATGGTTATCGCCTCGACGCCGGCGTTGGGGCCGGTGATCTGTTGGACGCTTTCGAGCAGGGCGCGGCAGAACTCGCCATGCGTCACGATCAGGATGCCGATCATCGCTCTCCCTTCCTGATGTCGCGGTGCGTCACCCCGACGGCGTACCCGCCGGGGCGCAGGCGCGCGGCCAGCTCCTCGGCCAGGGTCACCGACCGGTGCCGACCGCCGGTGCAGCCGATGCCGATGGTAAGGTACAGACTTCCCCTCGCGCTCGTACAGCGGCAGGAGGAAGTGCAGCATGCCCACGAGGTGGTCCATGAAACGGCCGGTGTCGGGCGAATCGAGGACGAATCGTCTGACTCGGGCGTTCCTGCCGGTGAAACGCCGCAACTCGTCCACGAAGTGCGGGTTCGGCAGGAATCGCACGTCGAAGACCATGTCGGCCTCCATCGGCAGGCCGTGCTTGAAGCCGAATGAAGTGATGCCGACAGTCATGCGGGCGGTGCCCTCCGGTATCGAGTAGCGGTCGGCCAACCGCTTGCGCAGGTCGTGAATGGTCAGGTCGGACGTGTCGATGACCTGGTCGGCCAGCCGCCGGATCGGCCCCATCAGTTCGACTTCGCGGTCGATGCCGGCCGCCAGCGGGACGCCCACGGCCAGCGGGTGGCGGCGGCGGGTCTCGGAGAAGCGCCGCACCAGGATCTTCCGGGAGGCTTCGAAGAAGATGAGGTGGACCGGGCCCATCCGCCGCAGGCGACGGAGGACCCGGGGGAAGTCGCCGACGAAGTGCGGTTCGCGAACGTCGACGCAGATGACCAGGGGAAACGACTTCTCGCTCTTGCCCGAGAGTTCGACGAAGGCGGGCAGGAGCTTGACCGGCAAGTTGTCGACGCAGTAGAAGCCGAGGTCCTCGAAGATCTTGACCGCGGAACTCTTGCCCGAGCCGGCGAGACCGGTGACGATGACCACCCGGGATGACATACCCATGCCGTCAGCCACCGCCGGCAGACGCCGACCCGGCCGTCCTGATCGTCTCGACCAGATCGGTCGCGGCATGGTAGCCCGACTTCTTGAGGAGGTGGTTGCGCACCGCCACCTCGAGGATGACCGACAGGTTCCGCCCGGGGGAGACCGGTATGACCACCCGGGGGATGCGGACGCCTAGAATCGACAGGTGGACCTCGTCGAGGCCGAGCCGGTCGACCTCCGTCTGCGGCTTCCAGTTGACCATCTCGACCACCAGGTCGATGGTCGCCAGGTCGGCCACGGCGATGACCCCGAACAGGTGCCTGATGTTGATGATTCCCAGGCCCCTGATCTCCATGTGGTTCTTGATCGGCTCGCGGCTGTAGCCGATGATCGTACCCCGGCCGGTCTTCTCCAGGAAGACGACGTCGTCGGCCACCAACCGGTGTCCCTTGTGGACCAGGTCGAGGGCGCACTCGCTCTTGCCGATGCCGCTCTCGCCGAGGATCAGCACGCCGACTCCCTGGATGAGCATCAGCACCCCGTGGACGGTCCGCTGCCGCGGAATGCGCTCCTCCAGGAAGGTCACCAGACGGCGGACCGTCACCCCCGGCTGGTCGCGGCTCCACAGCAGGGGCAGGCCGAGCGACCTGGCGGCGGCCACGAAGTCCTTCGACGGCCGTGGCTGCCCGGCGGTGACCAGGGCGACGTCGGGCCAGTGCCGCAGGGTCTTCCGCACATCCCCCCTGCTCATGGTGTTCAGGTGCTCGACCATGTGGCGGCCGAGCATGGTCACCCCTCCCGCCGGCTTCCGGCGGATGCCGATTCCCTTGGCCTCCCGCAGCACGAACAGGCTGGCCGAGGTGATATCCCGCTCGAGCCCGACAGGGCCGGTCAGGCCGTCCATGAAGAGGGCCTCCTCACCGAGGAGGTCCTGGACCGTCAGGCCGACAAGATGCCCCGGGAAGGATTCTTCGTGATGCATCAGACGGTTTCGATCAGCCCCAGACGGCGGTCGTCGCGGCGGTAGAGGACGTTGATCCTGCCCGACCGGGCATCGACGAAGACGAGGAAGCGGTCGTCGCGCGCCTCGAGCTGCATCACGGCGTCGTCGACCGCCATCGGCTTCGGATTGAACGACTTCCGCACGATACCCGGCTGCCCGGCGGCCGCTTCGCCGGCGTCCTCCTCCCCGACCTCCTCGCCGACAACCTTGTTCTTCTCCTTGATCCTGCCGCTCAGTTTCCTCGCCTGGATCTCCACCTTGTCCATCACCTGGTCGATGGAGGAGTACATGTCCTCGGTCTCCTCGATCCCCCGCAGGACCGCGCCATGAGCGCTCAGGATCACTTCGGCGATGTGGCGATACTTCTCAACCGTCAGGATGACATGGATGGTGTTGATCTTGTGGAGGTACTTGGAGATCTTCTGGAGCTTCTCCTCGGCGAACTCCCTGAGGGCCGGAGTCACTTCCATGTTCCTGCCGGTGACGGTGAGCTGCATGTCGATCCCTCCCGTTCAGGTTGCCGGCGTGGCGTGTCGCCGCCGTTTCGAAGATGGCAGTATGCGCAGGATATCACGGTACTTGGCCACGGTGCGACGGGCGATCTCCAGGCCGTGATCCCGCTTGAGCAGGATCACCAGGTCCTGGTCCGAGTATGGTCGGTCCGCCGGTTCCGAGGCGATGATCTTCTTGAGGATGCTCTGGACCGAAGTCGATGCCGCCGACTGGCCCGACTCGCGGGCGATGCCGGCGGTGAAGAAGAACTTGAGCTCGAACAACCCCTGGGGCGTCTGCACGTACTTCCGGTTGGTCACCCGGCTGACAGTCGACTCGTGCACGCCGATGTCCTCGGCCACGTCGCGCAGGACCATCGGCCTGAGGTGGTCCATGCCGTGGTCGAGGAAGGCGCGCTGGTGCCGGACGATGCTCTCGGCCACCCGCCGGATAGTGCGCTGCCGCTGGTGGATGCTCTTCACCAGCCAGAGGGCCGAAGAGAACTTCTTCTGGATGTACTCGCGGGTGGCGACGGGCAGGTCCTCGGTGGTCAGGAGGCTCCGGTAGTAGGAACTGATCCGAAGCCGGGGGAGGCCGTCGTCGTTCATTACCACCCGGTAGCCGTCCCCCTCCTTTTCTATGTAGAGATCGGGCACGACGTATTCGACGTCGGCCGGGAGCGCGAAGGCCTGACCCGGTTTCGGATTGAGCCCGCCGATGACCTTGGCGGCCCGGTCGACCTCCTCCATCGGGACCTTCAGCTTCCGCGCCAGGGCGGCGTGGTTCTGGTTCTGCAACTGCGCCAAATGCCCGGTTACCAGGCGTTCGGCCAGGGGATCGGCCTCGGGCAGGTGTCGCAATTGGAGCAGCAGACTCTCCTCGACCGTTTTCGCGCCCACTCCCGCCGGATCGAACGACTGGACGACGGCCAGCACCTCCTCGATCCGCTCCCGGGAAACGCTGAAGTTGGCGGCCAGGTCGTCCGGCCCGATCCGCAGGTAGCCGTCCTCGTCGATGTTGCCGATGATCTCCGTCCCGATACCGAGGCTTTCCGGGTCTTCGACGGTCAGGAAGAGCTGCCACAGGAGGTGATCGCGCAGTTCCGGCTTGGCCGACACCGTGTTCTCGTACCACAGGCCGTCCCGTTCCGGCTCCTCGGTCAGCCCTCCTTCCGACCCCTCGGTACTGGCCGAACGCCGACCAGTCGAACTCCACCGGGTAGGGCGATTCCTCGGGCAGGTTCGTTTCGGCCTCCGGCGCCGGAGGTCCCTCGCCCTGGAAATCCTCCTGGGCCTGCCGGTTGGCAGCGTCCGGGCCGGTCTCGACCTCCTCGAGGATGGGGTTCTCTTCGATCTCCTGGCGGATGTGCTCGCTCAGTTCCATCCTGGAGAGGAGGAGGATCTTGATGGCCTGTTGGAGGGCGGGCGTCAGGGCCAGCTTCTGCCGGAGCTGCAGCCCGAGGCGTTGATCCATGCGATCTAATCTCTCTGCGCTTCCTGCAGCCGGAAGCCTTCCCCCAGATAGATTTCGCGCGCCCGGTCGCTCTGGGCTATCTCCTCCGGCGTTCCCGACTCGAGAACCACACCCTTGTTCATAATATAGGCGCGGTCGGTGATTTCAAGGGTCTCCTGGACATTGTGGTCGGTGATCAGGATACCGATGCCCATCTGGCGGAGCTTGTTGATGATCTGCTGGATGTCGATGACGGCGATCGGATCGATCCCGGCGAAGGGCTCGTCGAGCAGGATGAACGACGGCTCGGTGACCAGCGCCCGGGTGATCTCCAGGCGGCGGCGCTCCCCCCCCGAGAGGGAGTCGGCACGGCGGCCGGCCAAGTGGCCGATGTTCAGGTCCCCCAGCAGCCGTTCCAGCCGCTCCTGCCTTTCGGCGCGGGTCAGGGGCATGAACTCGAGGATGGCCATGACGTTCTGTTCGACGGTCATCTTCCGGAAGACCGACGCCTCCTGGGGCAGGTAGCTGATCCCCCGGCGGGCCCGCTCGTGCATCGGCAGGCGGGTGATCTCCTCGTCCGCGAGCAGAACCCTGCCCGCCTCCGGCTTGTGCAGGCCGACCATCATGTAGAAAGAGGTCGTCTTGCCGGCGCCGTTGGGGCCGAGCAGACCGACCACCTCCCCGGCGGCGACGTGGAAGTGGACCCCGTCGACGACGGTGCGCCCCTTGAACGACTTCACCAGGCCGTCGGCCGCCAGAACCCGGCTACTTGCGGGCTGGGTCATCGGGCTTCTCCGACTTCTCGTCAGGATAGAAGATGATCTTGACCTTGCCGTCCACCAGGAAGAGGTTGTCCCGACTGTGGAAAGTCATCGTTTCGCCGGTCATGACGTTGTCCTTCTCCCACGCCCGCGGGTCGCCGGTCAGGACGATCCGCCCGTCCTGGTCGCGATAGACCGCCTTCCTGCCGGTGGCATGGCGCTCGACACCTTCCTCGGGGATGACCTGGTCGACCCGGACGTTCCCCTCGGCCTCCATCTCCTCGATTTGCCGGTTCCGGTCCTTGCCGGTGTGCACCCTGGCCCGGTCGGCATGGAGGGTGATGTTCTCCCGGATGACCACGACATTGCCGGTGAAGAAGACCAGGTTCTCGGCTGCCTTGACCTCCATGGTGTCGGCCGTGATCCGCACCGGAGACTTCTGGGCGGCGGCGGTCTGAGCCGTTGCCTGCCCCGCGGCCGGAAGGGCATGCCCCAGGATGCAGATGCCCAGTGTCGCCGCAAGATGTCTCGTCCACCTGATCGATGGTGTCCTCATCGGGGACCCTCCGCCTTCCCATTCGCCGGGGCGCCGCCCAGGTCTCTCAGTTCCACTGTCACCCCCCCGCGCAGGATATACTCCTCGGTTTCGGGAGAACCTTCCAGGACCGCGCCCCTGATCTCCCCCTCGGGGCCGGTGATCAGCACCGGGCCGGCCGAGGTGACGACCTTCCGCTCGGCATCCCAGCGCATCTCGTCGGTGGTAAATCGGTAGCCGTCCCCGTAGACGGCGGTGATCTCCCCCAGGATACGGGCGTTCTTCGTCTCGATATCCAGTTCGCCCTCACGCCCCTCGATGGTGATGCTCTTGCCCTGCTTGCTGTAGATGGTCATCCGTATGTTCTCCAGCCTTGCCCGGTCGCCGGTCAACTCGGCCTGCGCAGCGCTCAACTCCCACGAAGTCTTGTCCAGTTGGCTCTCGGCGTGATGGAAATTGTAGATGACGCTCGTCTGCCCGCCCGTGGCCACTGGCCGATCGTCGAACCCACCGTCGCCCGGCTTCTCCCTCGTGGTGATGAAGACGACGGCCATGTAGACCACGGTCAACACGCCGCCGAGGGCCAGGACCAGTCGGGGCAGGCTCGGTAATCTCACGCGCCCGCAAGGTACCTTTCGACCAGAACGGACCAGTCCCCGCGCGCCTTGAGGATCTCCTCGATGAACCAGGCCGCGGCCCCCTTGCCGCCGTCGAACGGGGAGATCAGGGCGGCCCGTTCCCTGACCTCGGGCGCGGCGTCGGCGGGGCAGGCCGACACGCCCACCAGGGCCATCGGCGGAAGGTCGACAAGGTCGTCGCCCATGTAGGCCATGCGGGCCCGGTCCTTGCCGCTGGCCTTCTCCACGTCGGCAACGATCCCCCCCTTCTCGAGCACGCCCTGGTAGAGATCGTCTATTTCCAGCTCGGCCGACCGGCGGACGACCGACTCGGAGGTCCTGCCGGTGACGAAGTAGACAGCCATGCCGGCGCGCTTGGCCATCCTGATCCGGTGGCCGTCCCGGACGTCGAACTGCTTCGATTCGAAGCCCCCGGGGCCGATGATGATCCCCCCGTCGGTCAGCACGCCGTCCACGTCGAGCAGGATGACGTCTACCTCCGCGAGGCGCCGGTTCATGGCATCCATGGCAGCCATCGCCTAGACCACGCCCGCCTTGAGGAGGTCGTGCAGGTGGATGACCCCAACCGGCGCCGGGTTGTCGTCGACGACCACCAGGGAGGTGATCGAGTTCTCCTCCATGATCCGCAGAGCCTGTTCGGCCAGGGCGTCCTGGGAAACCGTCTTCGGGTTGCGGGTCATCACCCGGCCGACCGGCGTGCCGTAGAAGTCGATCCCGGCGCCGAACATCCGCCGCAGGTCGCCGTCGGTGACGATCCCCGCCAGGTCGCCGCGGGAGTCGAGCACCACCGTCATGCCGAGCCCCTTGGAACTGATTTCGTAGATGACCTCCTTGAGCAGCGCGTCATCGGCGACCGACGGCATCCGCTCGCCGGTGTGCATCAACTCGGCCACGCGGAGCCACCGGCGGCCAAGTTTTCCGCCGGGGTGCAGCAGGGCGAAGTCCTCCTCCCGGAAGCCACGTGCCTCGAGCAGGGCCACCGCCAGGGCGTCGCCCATGGCCAGGGTGGCCGCCGTGCTGGAGGTGGGGGCCAGGCCGAGCGGGCAAGCCTCCTGGTCAACGGCGATGTCGAGGAAGACATCGGCGGCTTTCGCCAGGTTCGAGCCGGTCCGGCCGGCCATGGCCACGAGCGGCACGCCGAGCCGGCGGACGGCCGGGATCAGCCGGAGGATCTCCTCGGTCTCGCCGCTGTTGGAGATGGCCAGCAGCACGTCGTCGCGGCCGAGCATCCCCAGGTCGCCGTGGACGGCGTCGGCGGCGTGCAGGAAGATGGCCGGCGTGCCGGTGCTGGTCATCGTGGCGGCGATCTTCTTGCCGATCAGTCCGGACTTGCCGACCCCGGTGATTACCACCTTTCCCCGGGCGGACAGCAGGATGCGAACCGCCCGGGCGAAACCGTCGCCGATGCGCCCCGACAGCGCGGCCACGGCGTCGGCCTCCATACGCACCGTCCGCCTGCCCCAGTCGATGATTCGGGCGTCGTCGTCCACCCGGCCCCCGCTCACGCCCTATCCTCCCAGGCCGTGCCGAAGAGCGGCGCGCACTCCCGCAGCAGCGCGTCGAGCTGGTCGAAATCCAGCGAGGTGGCGGCGTCGGACGGAGCCCGGTCAGGTTCCGGGTAGACCTCGATGAAGAAGCCGTCGCAGCCTGCCGCCGCGGCGGCACGCGCCAGCGGGAAGACCGCTTGGCGGTCCCCGCCGCTCTTGTCTCCCAGCCCGCCCGGACGTTGGACGCTGTGGGTGGCGTCGAAGAGAACCGGGCGGCCGGTCCGGCGCATCTGGGCCATGCCGGCCAGGTCGCTCACCAGCCGGCCATAGCCGAAGAAGGTGCCGCGCTCGGTCAGCATGATCCGCCCGTTCCCGGTCGAGGCGGCCTTGCCGACCACCGGCTCCATCTCCGCCGGCGACATGAACTGCCCCTTCTTGACGTTGACCGCCCGCCCGGTGCGGGCGGCGGCCACCACCAAGTCGGTCTGGCGGCAGAGGAAGGCCGGAATCTGGATGATGTCGGCCACTTCGGCCACGCGGGCCACCTGGGCCGTCTCGTGGACGTCGGTGACCACCGGCACGCCCAAGGCATCGCGCACCTCGGCCAGGATTCCCAGGCCCCGCTCGAGACCGGGACCGCGGAAGGAGTCGACGGAGGTGCGGTTGGCCTTGTCGAAGGAACCCTTGAAGGCAAAACCGAAACCGGCTCTGGCGGCGGCGGCCGGCAGCGCGCGGCGATGTCGCGGGCCGAGGCGGCCGTCTCCAGGACGCACGGGCCGGCGACCAGGAACGGCTTCCCGGGGAGACCGACGGACACGCCCCCCACCTCGAAGGCGGCGACGGCTAGCAGACCCTGCCGATCCATGCTGTCTCCTCCCCAATGAGTTCCGGCCCGGCGGACCGGCCGGACCGCCCAGCAACGTCGCGATTGTGACACACGACGAAGGTGAGTGTCAATTGGCGGACGCGCGTCGGAGGCCGGCTTTCTCCTTGACAAAAGCCGGTGATTCGAGTATCTTAGTGCCGTCGCCAAGAGGGAATCACAGGCACGTAGCTCAGTGGGAGAGCACTTGCTTGACACGCAAGGGGTCGGCGGTTCAATCCCGCCCGTGCCTACCATGGTCGTTATGAGAGGAGCCGCCATCATCGTCCGCGCTTCTCGCACGCCGTTCGCCGTCACGCCCCACGGGCGCTGACGTCGGTCGATGTCGCCATCCATGCCCGAATCCACCATCACCATAACGCTGCCGTCCGGAGAGGTCGTGTCCCGGCCGTCGGGAACGACTCCCCGTGACCTGCTCGCGGCCCGCCCTGCTGAAGGCGGCAGGATCATCGCCGCGCGGCTGGACGGGGCGCCCGTCGACCTCGACCGCCCGATCCGCCGCGACGCCCGGGTCGATTTCATCGACCTCGACTCACCCGAGGGGCTCGACATCCTGCGCCACAGCACGGCCCACATCATGGCCCAGGCCGTCCTGGACCTCTTCCCCGGCGTCCACTTCTCGATCGGCCCGGCGATCGAGCACGGCTTCTACTACGACTTCGACCTCGACCGCCCGTTCAACCCCGAAGACATCGAAGCGATCGAGCGCCGGATGACCGAGATCATCGCCGCCGACCATTCCTTCCACCGGAGCGAGCTGCCCAAGGCCGAGGCGGTGCGCCTCTTCGACGGCCAGGGGGAACTCTACAAGGTCGAACTGCTGAAGGACATCGCCGACGACTCGGTCTCCTGCTACCGCCAGGGGAGCTTCACCGACCTGTGCCGCGGGCCCCACATCCCGTCCACCGGCCAAGTGCCGGCGTTCAAGCTCCTGAGCACCGCCGGGGCTTACTGGCGCGGCGACGAGCGCAACAAGATGCTGCAGCGGATCTACGGCACGGCCTTCGCCAGCGCCGAAGCGCTGGATCGCCACCTCCAGCTCATCGAGGAGGCCAAGAAGCGGGACCACCGCCGGCTCGGCAAGCAGCTCGACCTCTTCTCCATCCACGACGAGATCGGCGCCGGCCTGGTAGTCTGGCACCCGAAGGGGGCCCTCCTGCGGTCGCTGATCGAGGATTTCGAGAAGGCCGAACACCTGCGGCGCGGTTACCTCTTCGCCCGCGGTCCCGAGATTCTCCGCACCAGCCTCTGGGAGCAGTCGGGGCACTTCGCCCACTACAAGCAGAACATGTACTTCACCGAGATCGAAGGTGAGAACTACGGCCTCAAGCCGATGAACTGCCTGGCGCACATGATGATCTACAAGACCGACGTCCGCTCATACCGGGACCTTCCACTGCGCTACTTCGAACTGGGGACCGTCCACCGGCACGAGAAGACGGGCGTTCTCCACGGCTTGCTGCGGGTCCGCGAGTTTACCCAGGACGACGCCCACATCCTTTGCACTCCCGAGCAGGTCGACGCGGAGATCAAGGGCGTCATCGATTTCGTCGACGACGTCATGCGGCTGTTCAAATTCCCCTACCACCTCGAGTTGTCGACCCGCCCCGAGAAATCGATCGGTTCCGACGAGGACTGGGAGCGGGCCACCAATGCCCTCCGAAAGGCGATGGAGGACCGGGGGCTGGCCTACGCCGTCCACGAGGGCGACGGGGCGTTCTACGGGCCGAAGATCGACGTCAAGCTGAACGACGCGCTGGGGCGGGAGTGGCAGTGCGCCACCATCCAGTGCGACTTCACGCTGCCGGAGCGGTTCGACCTGACCTACATCGGCGCCGACGGGCAGAAGCACCGGCCGGTGATGCTCCACCGGGTCATCCTGGGGAGCATCGAGCGGTTCATTTCGGTCCTGATCGAACATTACGCCGGCGCCTTCCCGCTCTGGCTGGCGCCGGTCCAGGCGATGGTCATGAACATCACCGACGCCCAGGCCTCCTACCTGTCCGATGTCCACAAGACCCTGCTCGACGGCGGCATCCGGGCGGAAAAGGATTTGCGCAACGAGAAGATCGGCTTTAAAATCAGAGAGGCTCAACTGCAGAAGATCCCCTACATGCTGGTCGCCGGCAACCGCGAGATGGAGGCCGGCACGGTCTCGGTGCGGTCGCGCGACAAGGGCGACCTGGGGGTCATGTCTGTCGAATCCGTCGCGGGGATGCTCCGCGATCAGATAGCCACCAAGTCATGAGCGGGGGTGATAGTCATAGCCAAGGATAGAGATAAGGACGACAGCCTGATAAACGAGGACATCAGGTTCCCGGAGGTCCGGGTCATCGACGCCGATGGAAGCCAGCTGGGCATCATGAAGACCAGGGAAGCCCACCAGGCGGCCGTCGAGCGCGGCCTCGACCTGGTTCTGCTGACGGCCACGGCCACGCCGCCGGTGTGCAAGATCATCGATTTCGGCAAGTACCGTTATCATCAGAGCAAGAAGCAGGCAGAGTCAAAGAAGCACCAGCGGATCGTCAAGGTCAAGGAAATCAAGATGCGGCCGAAGATCGAGGACCACGACTACGACTTCAAGACGGCCCATCTCGCAGCGGTTCCTCAAGGAGGGGAACAAGACCCGGGTGACGATCATGTTCCGGGGGCGCGAGATGGTGCATCCCCACCTGGGGAAGGACATCCTCGACCGGGTGGCCGCCCAGCTCAAGGAGATCGCCGAAGTGGAGCAGGAGCCGAAGATGGAAGGCCGGCGCATGATCATGGTCCTGACTCCCCGCAAACACACCGACGCCGGTTCCGGAGGGGTTCATGCCAAAGATTAAGACCAACCGGGGCGCCGCCAAGCGCTTCAAGCTGACCGCCACGGGCAAGCTGAAGCGCAAGCGGGCCTACCACAGCCACATCCTGACCAAGAAGACGACCAAGCAGAAGCGCCATCTGCGCCAGGGAGCGCTGGTGGACGCCACCAACGCCCCGAACATCAAGAGGATTCTGCCGTACCTGTAAGTCCGGCACGGCTCATCGTCGAAAGGAGGACGTTCTAACCAATGCCGCGCGCCAAGGGTGGTTTCAAGACACGTCGTCGTCACAAGAGGGTCCTGGCCCTCGCCAAGGGCTACTGGGGAGCCAAGTCGAAGCTCTTCCGGCTGGCCACCGAGGCGGTCGACCGGGGACTCAAGTTCGCCTACCGCGACCGCCGGAACAAGAAGCGGGAATTCCGGGCCCTGTGGATCGTCCGGATCAACGCCGCAGCCCGGTTGAACAACTTGACTTACCGCGGATTCATCCACGGCCTGGCAAGCCAGAAGATCGAGATCGACCGCAAGGTGCTGGCCGACCTGGCGACCAATGATCCGAAGGCCTTCGCCCATCTGGCCGAGGTGGCCCGCGCCACTCCGGCTGTCTGATCGGCACGGCTTCCGAGCCGTCGCGAACCCCGGGTGAGTTCCCCCGGGGTTTTTCTTTAGGTGGCGGAGTGGGAGGCCAGGATGTCGGCCTGCTGGCGGGTATGGAGGGCGTCGACGAAGGGGTCGATCTCCCCGGCCAGAACGGCCTCCAGGCGGTGGAGGGTCAGGCCGATGCGGTGGTCGGTGACCCGGTTCTGGGGGAAGTTGTAGGTGCGGATCCGCTCGGAGCGGTCGCCGGTGCCGACCATGCTCTTGCGCTCGGCGGCGATCCGGTCCTGCTGCTCCTGCTGGGCCAGGTCGAGCAGGCGCGAGCGGAGCACCTTCATCGCCTTGGCCTTGTTCTTGTGCTGCGACTTCTCGTCCTGGCAGGTGACCACCAGGCCGGTCGGCAGATGGGTGATCCGCACGGCCGAGTCGGTGGTGTTGACGCTCTGCCCGCCCGGGGCCGGACGACCGGAAGACGTCGACCCGGATCTCGTCCGGGCTGATGTCCACGTCGACGTCCTCGGCCTCGGGCAGCACGGCCACGGTGACGGTCGAGGTGTGGATGCGCCCGCCCGCCTCGGTCACCGGCACCCGCTGCACGCGGTGGACGCCGCTCTCGAACTTGAGCCGGCTGTAGGCCCCGTGCCCCTCGATCAGCGCGATGACCTCCTTCAGGCCGCCGATGCCGGTGGCGTTCTGGCTCATCACCTCGACCCGCCAGCGGCGCGCCTCGGCGTAGCGAGAGTACATCCGGAAGAGCTCCTGGGCGAACAGCGCCGCCTCGTCCCCGCCGGCGCCGCCCCGGATCTCCAGGATCACGTTCCGGTCGTCGTTGGGGTCGCGCGGGATGAGCAGCAGGCGGATCCGCTCCTCCAACGCCCCGCGGCTCGCCTGTAGATCCTTGCAGTTCCTCCCTGGCCATCTCCCGCAGCTCGGGGTCGGCGTTCCCGTCGGCGATCTCCCGGGCGCCGTCGATCTCGCCCATCAGCGCGCGGTACTCGACAACGGCCGCGAAACGCTCCTCCAGCGAGGCCTTCTCCTTGGTGATCTTCCGGTAGCGGTCACTGGTCGCCGACGACGCCCGGGTCGGACAGCATCTCCTCCAGCTCCCGGTACCGCTTCTCGACCCCCTCGAGCTTGTCAAGCACGGCCGGCCTCGTCCTCCAGCCGAAGGACCTCGCCCAGGGCGGCCGCGGCCACGGCGATCTGCTCTTGGTCGGGCTCCCGGGTGGTCAACTTCTGCAGCGCCAGCCCGGGCGACAGGATCCACGCCAGCCATCGCCCCTTCGGCCGGTCCGAGAAGCGGATCATCTCGAACGACACGCCGGCGATGAACGGCACCAGGACAAGACGCCAGGCCAGCTTGACCAGGAAGCCCTGGCCCTTGGGGATGACCGAGAAGACCACGATGCTGACCAGCATGACCGTCAGCAGGAAGGCCGTGCCGCAGCGGCGGTGCAGGGTGCTGTGCGGCAGGGCGGCCTCGACGCTGTAGAGGCCGTCGTGCTCGTAGGCGCTGACCACCTTGTGCTCGGCGCCGTGGTACTCGAAGACCCGCTTGATGCCGGGAATGAAGCCGATGCCGACCACGTAGAGCACGAAGATGGCCATCCGGAAGAGCCCGTCGACCAGGTTGAAGAGCAGGTTCGACCGTTCGAGCGACGGGACCAGTCCGCGGAGCAATTGGGTGAACAGGAGCGGCAGGTAGAAGAAGAGCACCCCGCCCAGGCCAAAGGCGATGACCAGCGTGACCGCCATCATCCAGGGGGGATCGTCCTCGGTGTCGCCGGTAGACTCCTTGGCCGAGATGTCCAGTGCCCAGATGCCGATCGACAGGGTCTGCCAGAGGGTCACCACCCCCCGGACGACCGGCCACTTCCAGGGGGCCTTCAGGTTGCCCGCCACCGGCTTGCTGGTCAGCCGTATCTCCCCCTTCTCGCTCCTGACCGCCACGGCGGCGTGCTCCTTCCCCTTGATCATCACCCCTTCGAGGACGGCCTGCCCGCCGTACTTGTGGGCCTGCGCCCCGGACCGGTCCTCAGCGCTCCACGCCATAGCGCCTCCGCACTTCGGCCGTCTTGCCGCAGGTCATCGCCCCTTCCGGGCAAGGCCCGTCGACGCACGCCGGCCCCACGCCCGCGAACAGCAGAGGGGCCACCGGCCGGGCCTCCGCCAGCATCGCCTCGGCCAGCGCGCGTATCTCCCACTGGGCCCGCAGGCAGAGGCGCATCCGGAAGAAGTGCCGCAGCTCGCGGACGTTCATGGTGACGATTATCTTCGTCTCGGCGGCGTTCGGCAGCACGTAGCGGGCATCCTCCGGCGGCACGCCGGCGGCGATCAACCCCCGGTAGCGCTCGTGCAGCGCGGCCATCAGGGCCAGGAAGGCATCCCGGCGGGCCGGGTCGGCGGCGACGGTCTCCGGCACGACGAAGTCGAACGGACATTCCTCGACCACGTAGCGCTGGCTCTTCTGGGAGTAGGAGGCGAGGCGGTGGCGCACCAGCTGGTGGCTGGCCGCCCGGGAAATCCCCTCGACGCCAAAGGTGAACGATGCGTGTTCGAGCACCGAGTGGTGCCCCAGGGAGATTATCCTCCGGATGAATCCGGCGTTGTCGGCCGCGGCGGCCCGATCGCCGAGCTCCGCGACGGAGGCGGACGAATAGCAGAGGCGCGCGGCCATGGCCACCACCCCTTCGGGATCGGGGGTGTGCCGCAAGATCAGGACCCGCGGGGGCATGGGGAAGCTCCTATGAGACGACCCCGGCGCGTCAACCGATGGCAATCAGCGGTCGACGCACCGGTATCGGGAGGTGATCAGGCCTTCTTGGCGTACTTCTTCTGGAACTTCTCCACCCGGCCGGCGGTGTCCATCAACTTCTGGACGCCGGTATACAGGGGGTGGCACTTGGAGCAGATCTCCACCTTGATCTTCTCCCGGGTGGACCGGGTGTGGATCACTTCGCCGCAGGCGCAGCTGATGGTCGTCTCGAAGTACTTCGGGTGAATGCCTTCTCTCATGTCCGCTCGGCTCCTTGCTGGAATACAGTTGGCTATATTATCGTCATTTTCCGCGGTTTGTCAACCCGCCGGCTCTTCCTTGGCCGGATCGCCCGCGTCGCCGGCAGGCTCGCCGCCGCGATCCTCCCTGCCCCCGCCGGAACGCCCGTCGCGCCCCTTCAGGTCGCGCTCGCGGTCCCCCCGGTCGCGGTTCTTGGCCCGCCACTCGCTCTTGGCGACCTGGACGTCGATGCCGTCCTCCCGCTGGATGACGAGGACCTCCTCGAAGATGTTGTTCCGGACCACCTTCCCCTGGGCGCCCTCCCAACGGACCTTCTCCCCCATCCTGGGGAGGCCCCGCTTCATCTGGCGGTAGGTCTCGGCCTCGTAGACCAGGCAGCACATCAGCCGGCCGCACACGCCCGATATCTTGCCCGGCGAGAGGGGCAGTTCCTGCTCCTTGGCCATCCTGATCGATACCGGCTCGAAGTCCTTGAGGAACGAGACGCAGCAGAGCTGCCGCCCGCAGGTGCCGAAGCCACCCAGCATCTTGGCCTCGTCGCGCACGCCGATCTGCTTCATCTTGATCCGCATCTTGATCTCCACCGCCAGGTCCTTGACCAGCTGGCGGAAATCGACCCGTCCTTCGGCGGTGAAGTAGAAGACCACCTTGCTCCGGTCGAAGTACGGCTCGACCTCGACCAGCTTCATCGGCAGGTGGAGGTCGTTGATGCGGCGGATCGCGAAGGCGTACGCCGTGCGCCGCAGTTCCCGGTTCCGCTCGATGATCGAGAAATCGTCGACCGTGGCCTTGCGCATCACCCGCCCGAGTTCCTTGCTGACGTACTCCGGCTGGAGGCTCTTGGGATTCGTGGCCACCTCGCCATTGCGCAGACCGTCGTCGGTCTGGACGATGCACGGATCGCCGATCGACAGGGCCAGGTCGCCGGCGTCGAACTCGGCCACCTTCCCCCCTTCGCGAAAACGTATGCCAACCACCTTGATCATCGCATGCTCCTTGAAAGGTGCTCTGTCGGAACGGAGTTGCCCCGGCGGATACCATAGAGGTCCATGGCAAAATTCTCAACCACGACCCGCACGTTGAGGTTCGCCCGCAGGTCCTTCCGGGCGCGATCGACCGTTCGCATCGCGGCCAGGATGGCCGGCAGCGGCCATTCGGCGGCGAACGGCCCGAGGGCCCGGGGGCCGACGACGGCGTCCTCTTCCAGCCCGGCCCGCTTCCTGGCCGATGACCGCAGGGAAAGCTGGACGACCGTCAGGAAACGGTCGGCGTCGTCCCGGGTGGTCAGCGAGGTGATCTCGCCGTGCAACGGGTCGGGCTCGTCGGCAACCGCGAAATCGGCCGACCACTTCGCCGCCCGCTCGACGCTTTTTCCCCACGCCTCCCCCAGCATCTCCCGGGCGAGGTCGAGGGAGCCGTCGGCCAGTCCGGCAACGCCCGGGCAAGCTCCCGGTCGATCCCCTCGGCGACCAGCAGGTCCGCGATAACCTCCGGGGCCAGCGGCTGGAAGACGAGCGTCTGGCAGCGCGAGGCGATCGTCTCGGGGAGCGCCCTGGCGTTGGTGGCGATCAGGATCAGCACCGTCTCGGCCGGAGGTTCCTCCAGCGTCAGCAGGAAGGCGTTGGCCGCCTCGTCGTTCATCGTGTCGGCCTCGTCGACGATGGTCACCTTCCAGGGCCCGGCGTAGGCCTTCATGGCCATCGAGCCGATGATCTCCCGCACCCGGCCGATGCTGAATATTTTCTTGTCCTCCGGGCGGCGCCAGATGGTCACGTCGGGGTGCTCACCACGGGCAATATCCCGGCAGGAGCGGCACTCTCCGCACGCCGACGTCCCATGAGCCTGGCAGTCGAGGGCCGCCGCAAAGGCCATGGCGGTGGCCCGCTTGCCCACGCCGGCGGGGCCGACGAAGAGGTAGGCCGAGCCGATCCGGCCCGAGTCGATCGAGCGCCGCAGGCGGTCGACGGCCCGCTCCTGCCCCCGGATCTCCTCGAAGCGCACCCGGTTCAACCGGCCTCCCCCTGGCGCTCCCGCCAGGCCGCCAGCACCCGCTTCCGAACCGTGCCGGGCGTGCCGAGAGCGTCGATGACCACGAACCGGTCCGGTTCGCGGGCGGCCAGTTCCAGGTAGCCCGTCCTGACCCGCTCGTGGAAGGCCAGGTCCTCGCGTTCGAAGCGGTCCCCGCCGGTACCGTGCCGCCGCACGGCCCGCTCCAGCCCCTCCCGGCTATCCTTGAAGGTCAGCAGGAAGGTCAGTGTCGGGCGGCAGTCGCCGCAGGCCAGGTCGTTGAGCGAGTTGATGGTCGGCACGTCCAGGCCGCGGCCGTAACCCTGGTAGGCCACGGTGGCGTCGGCGAACCGGTCGCACACCACCGCCGCGCCGCGCGCGAGAGCCGGCCGGATGACCGCGGCCACGTGCTGGCGTCGGGCGGCCTCGTACAGCAGGAGTTCGGCCAGCGGGTCCACGGCCGGTTCCCCCTCCAGCAGGAGGAGCCGGAGCCGCTCGCCGAGGGGCGTGCCGCCGGGTTCCCGGGTGAGGACTATCTCCCGCCCGGCGCGCCGGATATGGTTCGCCAGCAGGCGCGCCTGGGTGCTCTTGCCGGTCCCCTCCCCCCCTCGAAGGTGACGAACGTGCCGCGCCGGAGGCCCATGGGATCAGCGCCCGCAGTCGCGCGGATCGCCCGCGGCCTTCTCGACGGCATGCCGTATCACCGGCGCCAGGGTTTTGACGCACTCGGTCAGCCAGGTAGGGTCCCGCGGCAGGCCGAGCAACATGGCTCCCGCGGCGCTCATGCCGGCGGGCGGGTCGAACAGGCAGGCCAGCGGGTCGGTCGTGCCCGCGCGGCGGACGAACTCGGCCACCCCGGGGATGGGCCGCGACACACGCGCCCGCAGGGCGCCAAAGAGGGCGCGCTCGAAAGCAGGCGGACCACCGCCGACGGCAAGGACGACCGTCACCCCTCCCCCGGCGAGAATCCCGTCCACCAGCCCGGCAGGCCCGCCGGCATCGTCGGGCGGCACCGCCACGACGTCAGCGACAATGCCGTGGACCGCCAGCAGCGGCGAGATGGTCTCCCGTAGGAACGCCTGGAGTGGGGCGTCGTCCCGCCGCGCCAGGATGCGCGCGCCGAGTTCACGTTTCATTGTCATAGTTTAGCACACGGCCTCGCGGATGGCCAGCGCCGGGAGCGCTTCGGGGACGCGTGTGGTACAATCCCGGCGCCATGGATGCCGGCGAAACCGATGCGCTCGTGAACACCCCCCGGGAGGGGCGGCAGATCGCCCTCCGGATCGAGTACGACGGCTCGGCCTACCACGGCTGGCAGCGACAGGCCAACGGGATCACCGTCCAGGAGATGCTGGAGTCGGCCGTCGGGAGAATCACCGGGCGCCGCTCGACGGTGACCGGCGCCGGCCGGACCGACGCCGGGGTGCACGCCCAGAACCAGGTGGCCTCCTTCTTCACCACCTCGCCGATGCCGGCGGACCAGTTCCGCCGGGCGCTCAACGCCGTCCTCCCGGCGGACGTCCGGGTCAGGGAGTCGTGGGCGGCGCCGGCGGGCTTTCACCCCCAGTTCTCCGCCCGCTGGAAGACGTACGGCTACCTGATCCTCCACCGCCCGGCCTCGTCGCCCCTGCTGCGACAGCGCTGCTGGCACCTCTCCCGGCGGCTCGACCTGGATGCCATGCGGGGCGGGGCCGCCCTCCTCCTCGGCTCGCACGACTTCAGCGCCTTCCGGAGCGCCCACGGCTCGTCGACCCACCCCGTGCGGACCCTTATCCGTTCGCGGTTCGAGGAGCGCGGCGACCTGCTGGCCTACGTGGTCACCGGCAACGGCTTCCTGCGGAACATGGTCCGGGCCATGGTCGGCACGCTGGTCGAGATCGGCTCGGGCAACGGCGGCCCGGAGCGAATCACCGCGGTGCTGGCCGGCCGGGACCGCCGCCGCGCCGGCACCCGCGCCCCGGCCGAGGGGCTCTACCTCCTGTCGATCACCTACTGAGACGGTGCTATACTGTCGGGTGGTTTTCGCCGACATGGTGGAAGGGGGACCGACGCGCCGATGAACCGGGATGAGGAAAGAACGATCCTGCTGGTCGACGACGACCCGACCGTCCTCGAGGTCCTGGCCGAGACTCTCGCCCGCCACGGATTCACCACGGTTCAGGGAGCCGACGGCGAGGAGGGGGTCGCCCTGGCGCTCAAGCACCAGCCCGACCTGGTCATCTCGGACATCGTCATGCCCCGGATGGACGGCTGGGATCTCTGCTGCACCCTCCGCCGCCTCCCATCGACCCGCTCCATCCCGTTCATATTCCTGTCGTCGCTCGACAAGACCCCGGACAGGATCATGGGCATCAAGCTCGGCGCCGACGACTACCTGACCAAGCCCTTCAGGCCGGCCGAGGTGGTCTTCAAGGTCAGGGGGATCTTGCGCCGGATGGCCATGCGCCGGGAGGTTCTCGCCGAACACTCCTCCCGGGCCGAGGCCGAAGCCGCCCGCCTCCTGCTGGTCGACGTCATCGAGTACCTGCGGGGCGACAGGCGGACTGGGCTGCTGGCCTTCTATGGCCTGGCGAACCGGGGGATCGTCTTCATCCGGGAGGGGGAACCGGTCCACGCCTCCCTCGGCGACCTCACCGGCGAAGCGGCCATCTATGAAATGATCCGGTTCGGGTCGGCCGACGTCAAGTACGTCGAGCGGGACCACCCCGAGCTGGAGAGGAACATCACCCTCCCCTGGGCGGAACTGATCGCGCGGGTCGTCGACGGCCCGCGCGAGAGATGAACCGCCGCCGTCACTCGGCCGGGACGAACTTACCCCCCTTGACCTGGACCATCACCAGCGAGTCGATGTCCAGGCCGTTGTGGTCCTCGGGCGTCAGTGAGTAGATCCCCGAGATTCCGACGTAGCCCTTCGTCTCCTCGATCGCCTGGCGCAGGGCCTTCGGCTCCGTGCCCGCCTTCTTCATGGCGTTGGCGATGATCATGATGGCATCCCAGGCGTAGCCCGAATGGGCGTTGATCGGGAACTCCTTCTCAAACTTGTAGACGTCGCGATAGAGCTTGACGAAGTCTGAGATGACCTTCTTCTGCGGGTCGCTCTCGGGCAGGCTCTCCCAGGTCATCAGCTTGGTCGACGGCATGATGTTCCCCTCGGAAGCCTTGCCGGCCAGCTCGATGTACTTCGGGTCGGGCAGCCCATGGCACTGGAAGAGCGGGATCTCCAGACCGATCTGGACCCGGTTCTTGGCCACGATCGACCCGGCCGGGCCGATGGTCCAGCAGACCACCGCCTGGGCCCCCGCCTTGCGGATGTTGGCCAGTTGCGCGGTCACGTCGGTGTCGGACGGGCCGAACGACTCCTTGGCCACCAGCGTGATGCCGTACTCGGGAGCCAGCTTCTCGATCCAGCCGGCGCCGTCCTTGCCGAAGCTGTCCGACGCGAAGATCAGGCCGACCTTGGCCAGCTTCTTCTCCTTCAGGTAGACCAGCAAGCGCCGGGCGGCCACCGACGACCGCTGCGGCGACTTGAAGACGTAGGTGAACGGGCCGAAGTTGCCGCCCATGATGACCGGGTCGCCGCCGATGGTCATGACCGTCGGGATGCCCGCGTCCTCGACCACCTTCTTCGACTGCATCCCCTCGCCGGTGGAAGTCGGCCCGACGATGGCCGCCACCTTGTCGGAGAAGATGAACTTCTTGGCGATCGTGGCCGCCTTGGCCGGGTCGCTCTCGGTGTCGCCGATGATCAGCTCCAGCGGGCGCCCCTGGATGCCCCCCTCCTTGTTGATCTTGTCGACCACCATCTGGGCCACCAGCTTGGTCGGCGTGCCGATGTTGGCCGCCGGGCCAGACAGCGCGAAAAAGGCCCCGATCTTGATCGGCTCGGCCGCGTTGGCTGTGGCTGCAAACAGCAGGAATACGGCGAGGAACGTCATGCACTTCTTCATCTTGCCCCTCCTGGCGTGATGATGAACAGCGATCATGGCCGGACATCCTTCTCGTTGAAGACCTCGGCCCCGTAGACGTAAATCTCGGCCCCGTCCTTCCAGGCATCCGGGGAGAGGCCGGCCTTGCGGCAGGTCTGCTGCAGGAAGGTGAGCCCGTCCCAGCCGTAGTCGGTGGCCACCTGCGGCAGCAGCGTCCCGGCATAGGGCCCCTTACGGATGTAAAGCCCGTGCCGGCCCACCTCGATCTCGTCGACGCCGGAAATCCGCCGCATCGGCGTCAGGACCGAGATTTCCAACTCGACCTCCAGATCCTCCCCGGCGGTCATCGGCGGAAAGCGCGGGTCTCCGGTCGCCGCGGCCACGGCCATCTCCATGACCGTGCGCCAGAGCGGCTTGTCGCTGGTGAAGTTGCCGATGCAGCCGCGCAACTGGCCGTGCTTCTCGATGGTCACGAAGGCGCCGCTGTGGACCTGCAGGCCTGGGTCCCGCTCGTCGATCTTCGGCACCCCCTCGCCGGCCACGCTCGAGGCGATCGTCTGGCGGGCGATTTCGAGCAGCCGCCGCCGCCGGGCCGCGTCGAGCATCCCCTCCTCCTTCGGCTGGCCGGCGGGCTTACCCGGCAGGAAGGCGATCGAGGCGTAGCCGACCACCTCGTTCTTCGGACCGGCGGTGTCGCCCGAATTGGCGGCGTGCAGCACCTCCACCCGGCCGTTGCCGGTCGCCCCGGCCAGTTCCATCGCCAGGTGGACCGGCAGCAAGCCGCACAGTTCGCAGGAGCCATCCTGGGACTCGCTCAGCAGGGCCTTCGCCTTCATCCCCCTGATCAGGTCGAGGGCGTGCCCGTCGAGCTTCCTGGCCGAGTCGTAGTCGTGGTAGTGCGAGAGGTCGGAACTGGCCACCAGCAGGATGCGCTTGCCGTTCTTCCTCGCCTCCGTCAATGTCCTGACGAAGGCCGCTTCCCCGTCGGGCGACCAGCTCCCGACGACCGCCATGACCACCCGGAACTCACCCAGCACCCGCTGCAGGAAAGGGAGCTGCACCTCGACCGAGTGTTCCTGGGCGTGGGCCGGCTGGCGCCAGGCGATGTCGCGGTGGGCGGTCAGCAGGGCCGTGGCCAGCTCGGCGTCGACCTGGATCAGGCCCAGCGGCGTCTCGATGGTCGCCTCGCGCACCACCGAGATGCCGCGGAATGCCTGACGGTGGCTGGGGCCGACGATCACCACGGTGTCGTAACGCTTCCCCTGGATGGCCCGATAGGCGTAGGCGGCCACCGGCCCGGAGTAGACGTAGCCGGCATGGGGGACGACCAGGGCCACCGGGTCCTCGGCCAGCGGGGACTGCTTGGCACCGGCGATGTACCGGTCGACCTGGGCGGCCAGGCGGCGCGCGTCACCGTCGTAGCCGGCGAACTGCAGGCTGACATCGTTCATCCTCGTCCCTCCTCCCATCGGGGCGACCGTCAGCCGAGCGGCGCCGGCGGTTCCCGCGGCGAAGACCAGGGCGGCCAGCAGGGGTGCCAACAAGGTTCGGCGAACCCCGACCGTCATCGCCCCTCCCCCTCGCGTTCGTAGTAGAGCGCCTCCCGGCCGCCATCCACGGCCGGCCGTTCCTCGCTCACCCGGCGGCGCCGGAAGCCGGCGACCGCGATGATGACCCATGATAGCACCAACGCCAGGAAACTCCTCCTCTTCATGACCAGACCCCCGGTATCTTTCGTCCGCACTTGGGGCACGCCCCGCCGACCAGCCGGTTCGAGGTGACCCGGTAGCCCACCCGCCGCAGCAGGGCCTCGCCGCAGCCGGGGCAGAAGGTGTCGCTCCGCCCGTCGTACGGGACGTTGCCGGTGTAGACGTAGTTGATCCCTTCGGCCTTGGCGATACCGTGCGCCCGGACGATTGTCTCGATCGGCGTCGGCGGCAGGTTGTCCATCTTGTACTGCGGGTAGAAGCGCGAGAAGTGGAGCGGCACGTCGGGCCCGATCGTCCGCCGCACCCAGCGGCACAGGTCGGTGAGCATCTTGTCGGAGTCGTTGTGGGTCGGCACGATCAGGTTGGTCAGCTCGACCAGCACCCCGCTGGAGACGGTCAACTCGATCGCCTCCAGCACCGGCTTGAGCTTCCCGCCGCAGATGTCGCGGTAGAACGCCTCGTCGAACGCCTTCACGTCGATGTTGGCCGCGTCGAGGACGGGAACGAGCTGGCGCAGCGGCTCGCGGTTGATGTAGCCGGCGGTGACCCAGATGTTGCGCAGCCCGGCCGCCCTGGCCAGCCGGGCCGTGTCGAGCATGTACTCGTAGTAGATCGACGCCTCGGTATAGGTGTAGGCGATCGATCGGCAGCCGTTCCGCCGGGCCAGGTGCACGACCTGCTCGGGCGGCATGTCGTCGGTCCGGATCTTCTCCGGGGCGGCCTGGCTGATGCCCCAGTTCTGGCAGAAGCGGCACGACAGGTTGCAGCCGGGGGTGGCGATCGAGAAGGCCCCCGAGCCGGGGAGCATGTGGAAGATCGGCTTCTTCTCGATCGGGTCGACGTGGGCGGCGCAGACCTTGCCGTAGACGAGGGTGATCAGCTTCCCGTCGCGGTTCATCCGGGCGCGGCACGAGCCGACCTGGAAGTTCTCCAGCCGGCACTCGGCGGGGCAGAGGGTGCAGCGGACGACGGCGCTCACCGGATGACCTCGTAGAAGAGGGCCTCGCGATCGGACAGGCCGGCCGGGGCGATGACCTTCTCGTAGTAGGCCCGGCGTTCGGCCAGGCGCTCGGCGGCGCCGGGCGAGCCCCACTGGGCGTCGAGGACCGACTCGACGACCACCGCCGTCACCAGCAGCGAGGCGGCGGCCAGCAGCACCCCCCGCCACCGGCGATGCCGTTCCGACGCCATCGATGCCTCCCTCCCCCGGTCAGTTCATCAGCACGGCAAAGCTGCTCCGCCCCTCGGGGTCGAGGGTCAGCCTGACCGCCTTGCGTTCCTCCTCGGAGATCGGCTGGCGGTCGCGCCAGTCGATGCTTTGTACCTTGAATATAATCCGCGGCGAGTCGACGGCCAGCGCGTTCGCCCCGGCCGAGACCCGCTTCAGCAACCCGTCGATGAAATCCTGCGATTCCCTGGTCTCGGCGAGCATCTGCCGGTGGTAGCTCATGACCGCCAGGTAGTCAGCCATATCGGTCAGCCCGGCGGCGTCCTGCCCGAACCAGGCCAGCCCCCTCCCCTGGTCGAGCAGCGCCTCGTAGAAGAGGTTGACCGCCAGCAGGATGTCGGGATTGACGGCGCGGACGGCCCGGCCCACGTCGCCGACGAAGCGCAGGATGGTGTCGGCCTTCCAGCGCACCCAGCGGTCGAGCGCCTCCCCGGCCACCGGCGCCAGGACGCCGTTCGGCAGCACGCGGAGTAGTTCCCCGGGGTGGTAGGCCCGGCCGGTGCGGGTGATGGCGTCCTGCTCGGCCGCCGGCGAGAAGCCCTCCCCCAGCCGGATCACCAGGTCGTCCTGCAGCAGGATCCCGTCGACACCGGTGGCCGCCGCCTCGGCCGCCAGCTCGATCAGCATCCGGCGCACCTCGGGGTTATGCAGTGACAGGCTCTTCGACGGCACGGTCCGCCCGAGCGCGGGGTCGTACTGGTACTCGAGCCAGTCGGCGTGCCGCTCGATCAGCCACTCGCTCTTCCGGGTGCCGACCCAGGCGAAGACGCGCATCCCCACGGCGCGGGCCTTGCCGACCAGGACCGGCAGGAGGTCGGCCGCCAGCGGCGCGTTCTTGCTCTTGAAGTAGACGCCCGGCTCGGCGATGGTCAGGCCGGACAGGAGCGGCCGGTCGCCCCGGTTGTGGAACGCGCGGACGATCAGCGTGTCGACCCCGGAGGCGCGCAGGGCCGCCAACTCGGCATCGAGAGCCTCCGGCGCGGCCGAGCGGAAGACGAACACCTGCACGGCGTCGAGCTTCGGGACGTTCCGGTGCGGCGTCGGCGGGCGCACCGACGCGGCGGGCTTCCTCGCCCGGGCCGAGGCGGCGGCGGTCACGATCTCCTCCAGGATGGCCGCCTCCCAGTCCTCGTCGGGATTCCGCCGGCCCGAGGCGTAATAGCCGTCGAGCACCTCCCTGGCCCCGGCGGCGTCGCCGGCGTCGAGCCTCGTGCGAACCTCGCGGATCCACGGCGCCGAGACGAGCGCCGCCCGTGCCGGCGCCGCCACCGACGCAACGGCCATCAGGACGACAACCGCCGCCGTCACCAGTACCCGAACCTTTTGCCCGACCATGGCCGCGCATAGTATCATAGACTGACTGAACCGCGAACCCGAAACGAAGGAGACGACGTCGATGCCCATCCGCCTGTTCAACACCGCCTCCGGGCGCAAGGAGGAGTTCGTCCCGCTCTCGCCCGGCAGGGTCGGCATGTACGTCTGCGGGGTAACCGTCTACGACCTGAGCCACCTGGGGCACGCCCGCGGGGCGGTGATGTTCGACGTCATCCGGCGCTACCTGGCCTACCGCGGCTATGCCGTGACCTACGTCCGCAACTTCACCGACGTGGACGACAAGATCATCCAGCGGGCCAACGAACGCGGCGAGCCGAGCCACGTGCTGGCGGCCCGGTTCATCGACGAGTACGTGAAGGACATGGACGCGCTGGGCGTGCGGGCCGCCGACATCGAGCCGAAGGCGACCGAGCACATCCCCGAGATCGTCGGCCTCTGCTCGCGGCTGGTCGACGCCGGGCACGCCTACGCGGTCGGCGGGGACGTCTACTTCCGGGTCGAATCGTTCGCCGGCTACGGCAAGCTCTCGGGCCGCAACCTGGACGACCTGATGGCCGGCGCCCGGGTGGAGGTGGACGAGCGCAAGGAGGACCCGCTCGACTTCGCCCTCTGGAAGGCGGCGAAGCCGGGCGAGCCGTCGTGGGCCAGCCCGTGGGGGCCGGGCCGCCCCGGCTGGCACATCGAGTGCTCGGCCATGGCCATGAAGCACCTGGGCGAGAGCTTCGACATCCACGGCGGCGGCAAGGACCTGGTCTTCCCGCACCACGAGAACGAGATCGCCCAGTCGGAGGCGGCCACCGGCAAGCCCTTCGCCCGCTACTGGATGCACAACGGCTTCGTCAACATCGACAAGGAGAAGATGTCCAAGTCGCTGGGCAACTTCTTCACCATCCGAGACATCCTGGCCAAGTACGACGCCGAGGTGGTGCGCCTCTTCCTGCTGTCGACCCACTACCGCAACCCGATCGACTTCAGCGACCAGAACCTGAGGGACAAGGAAGGATCGCTGGTCGGTTACTACAACTTCTTCCGGTCGGAATTGGAGAAGTTCGATGCGCTCGCCGTTGAAGCGGTACGACCCGTCGGGGGACCCGCTGCTGGAACAGTTCGATAAGGAACTGGACAACCTCAAGGAGGACTTCGAGTCGGCCATGGATGACGACTTCAACACCGCCATGGCCGTCGGCCGGATCTTCAAGGCGATGAACCTTCTGCGCGAAATTTTCCGCGACCTAGGGCTGATGACCGACGGCAACCGGAAACACCTGGCGCGCCGTTGGTTCGGACTGTTTGGACCGTCGGGGAGCATCTCGGCCGTGCTGGGGGTGTTCAACAGCACCAATGACGAGTGGATCGTCCGGATCGCCAAGTTGATCGCCACCGAGACCGACGACCAGCTGGCCGCGATCGATGCCCGGGTCGAGGAGCGCAACCGGCTGCGGCGCGAGAAGAAGTGGAAGGAAGCCGACGCGGTCCGCGACGCGCTGGCGGCCGAGGGGATCGTCATCAAGGACAGCCCCGAGGGGACCACGTGGTCGCGCGCCCGGTAGACCACCGCCACGGCAAGCAGCCGTTCATCGTCACCGGGCCGAACGCGGTCATGGCCGCCCTCCTCTCCCCCCGCGCCCGTCCGCTGGAGCTGGTCGTGCGCGATGCCGGCGGGACGCCGCGTCGGGACGAGATCGTGCGCGAGGCCAAGGCCCGGAAGGTGGCCGTCCGGACGCTGCCGCCGGCGCTGTTCGACCGGCAGACGGACGACTCGGTGCTGAACCAGGGGATCACGCTGACGCTGGCCGACTACACCTACGTGCCGTTCGAGGAGATGCTCGACACGGCCCCGACGCCCGGCCTGGTGCTGGTCCTCGACCACGTGCAGGACGCCGGCAACCTGGGGGCGATCATCCGCAGCGCCCACGCCACCGGCGTGTCGGGCGTGGTCATCCCGAACGCCCGCGCGGCCGGCGTGACCCCGGCGGTCGTCCGGGCGTCGGTCGGCGCGGCGCTGATGACCCCCGTCTGCCAGGTGGCCAACCTGCCCAACACCATCAGGCTGCTGAAGGATCGCGGCTACTGGATCCACGGGCTGGAAGCCGACGGCCGCTCGGGCCTCGACGGCATCGACCCCGCCGGCCCGGTGGCCCTGGTCGTCGGCGGCGAGCATCAGGGATTGTCGCGGCTGGTGCGCGAGGCGTGCGACACGATCGTCTCGATTCCGATGGCCGCCCCCGGCAGCTTCAACGCCTCGGTCGCCGCCGGCATCGCCCTCTACGACGTGATGCGCCGCCGCCACCCGGCAAGCCCGTGAATCCCCATCAAGACCTCGATTGCGATATGCGGCATGGGTAGGTATCGCTCTATTCCGCACGGGCCAATATCGCCCTATACTGCGTGCAGCCTAATCAACTGTTGGCCCTAATATGAGGCACAAGGAATGACAACCGCGAGATGGATTACCCCAAAGTATAGTCGTGGTCAAATTGACAGGGCTGGCGACGTCCTTCGTGACAGCCGCTCTTCAGTATTTCAGATCCAAGAGGCATATGAAGTGCTCAACAATTGGAGATCGTCGCATAATTTTCCACTCAATAGCCTACAGATGCTCTTGAGGAAGAATGCGACGAGAGCTGAGGAGACTGCTCTGGTTGTTCAAAGGCTGAAGCGGGTATCGTCGATACTGCTCAAGCTCAAGAGATTCCCAAGTATGAAGATGTCGCGTATGCAGGACATTGGCGGGTGTCGAGCAGTCGTCAGTTCTGTCGAGAAGGTCAAGGCAGTCCGCGAATCATTCATGCATGGAAGAGCAAGACACATTCTGAGCCTACAGAAAGACTACATTTCTAATCCCAAGCCTTCAGGGTACAGAGGTATTCATCTTATCTACAGATACAAGAGCGACAGTAATCCTGAGTTCAATGATCTTCAGATTGAAATCCAAATCAGGACTTATCCGCAGCACGCATGGGCGACAGCAGTGGAAACTGTAGGGACGTTTCTTGACCAAGCTCTCAAGTCCAGTGAGGGGTCCGAGCGGTGGCTACAGTTCTTTGCCTACACGGGATCCGCCTTCGCTGCACTCGAGAAGTCCCCGCTTGTTCCTAGCGTGCCAGTTGGCGAGGCTCTCACCAAGGGCATAACCGCCGAAGCGTCTAAACTTAAGGTCGTTGAGAAACTCAGCGCATATGGCACCGCTCTGAAGATCATTGAGGATCGCCACCAAGCGGATGCTCATTACTACTTACTTGCGCTAAGGCCTGCAGAGCACCGGCTAGACATTAAACCATTTAGGGCCGATCAACTTGACCAAGCATCTCATGAATATATGGGCATAGAGAGGGGAATAGAGACCGAGTCAGGGGCTCAGGCTGTTCTTGTCCGTGCTGATTCTGTCGAGGCACTTCGGAAGGCATACCCCAACTACTTTCTCGACACTAAGGTGTTCATTGCCTTCTTGAACAAGATCACCGGAGTTCGGGCTAAACGAGGAAGAGGGAACTAGGCAATCAATGAGTGGCCAACCAAGCGATGCACCTGACGAGTCTCGGCTGTGCCGCGCCTCGCAGGTGATCGCTGACGTCTGGCGTACAAGAACTGAAGGCAAAACAGCATGCTAGGTTACGTCGCTAACACCCATCATGATTGGTTTGACTTCCTAGCGCAAACCAGGCATTGGGACGAAGTCAACTTCTGGAATCCGTCCGACTACTACGCGTTTCGAGGTGAGCCCGGGAGTCCATTCTTCTTTCGACTGAAATCGCCGCGCAACGCCATCGGCGGATTCGGAATAGTCGCAAGATTTGACAAGCTGCCAGAGTGGTTGGCGTGGGAGTGCTTCGAGCAGGGCAATGGAGCAACGACCCTTGAGGAGTTCCAAGCGAGGCTTCGCGATCTTCGGGAGACGAACAACATTATAGGTCGTACCGAGTTGCCCCAGATCGGCTGTATCATCCTTTCTGCAGCTGTCTTTTTCCCGGAAGTCTTCTGGGTGCGTCAGCCCAGCGACTGGGGACGGCAGAATCTGCGGTATAAGGGCTATGACTTGACGGTTGGCGAAGGCCTCCGAATTTGGCGGGAGTGTCAAGACCGGGCGCGAACACTTGAACTCGGGGGTCTTGTGCCGGTCGCCGCACGGGAGACTGCTGAACGCTTCGGCGCTCCGGTTCTTGTACGTCCGCGCCTGGGTCAGGGGACATTCCGATTGGCGGTCACTGCAGCTTACGGTCGCGCCTGTGCAATAACAGGCGAACATTCACTCCCAGCTCTTGAAGCATCCCACATTCGTCCGTACGGGCAAGGCGGTGAACACGAGGTCTGTAACGGCATACTGCTGCGATCGGATCTTCATCGACTATTTGACAGGGGATACATCACAGTGACGCCCAGCCTCCGCCTTGAAGTGAGCAAGCGGCTTCGCCTTGACTACGATAACGGTCGAACATACTACCCCCTGCATGGTAAAGAATTATCACCGCCGATCTTGCCGAGAGAAGCACCAGCACTTGAGGTACCTGCAATGGCACAATGAGAAGGTGTTTCGGGCAGTATAGCTGCCCAACAAGGCCCTGCAGGTGACAGGCTCATGATTCAAGGGCAACACATGCAACGACAGAAAAGGCGGCAACCCACACCTGAGCGCTGACGTTCGCCCCTGAAGGATCTTGACAACCCGCCCTAGAGTGATTACAATGTAATTACTTACCGGGAGGAAACATGAAGGCACGGTTGATTCGGATCGGCAATTCGAGAGGCCTTAGGCTGCCCAAGCCGCTTATTGCGCAAGCTGGTCTCTCTGAAGAGGTCGACCTTCAGATTCAGGACGGTGCCATAGTGATTTCTCGCACCGCAGCACCACGGACTGGCTGGGCCGAGGCGGCGATCGCCCTCAACAAGAGCAAGGAAGACAAACTCCTGCATGAGCATCGTCCCACGAAGTTCGACGAGTCTGAATGGACATGGTGAAAGCCATCGAGGTTCGTCGTGGCGACGTATTTCTGATCAGTTTGGACCCTACCGTGGGCGAAGAGATACAGAAGATGCGGCCATGTTTGGTCGTATCGCCGGATGAACTCAATTCCCACCTCAGGACTCATGTAGTGGCACCACTGACGACGGGCAGTCATCCATACCCATTTCGCATTCCCTGTCGTTTTCAGGGCAAGCACGGATTCGTGGTCTTGGACCAGATCCGCACTGTCGATCGTGAGCGCTTCGTCCGGCACATCGGAACAATCTCTCCGTCGGTACTCCGGCGGGCACTCTCCGTCCTGCAGGAGATGTTTTCACCATGATCTCGGGCTAACGACAGCTTTGGGGTCAGGTCTTGAAAACACTCGTCTGATTCTGGGGCGGTCGATGTGTGTTTTCAAGACCTGACCCCAGATAAGCAGGAGGACACGCGTGACCGACGCTTACGTGCACGGCTACGATCCGCGGGAGAACGAACGCTTGCAGGACCAGGCCGGAACGCTGGTCGACCTGCTGCACTGCCGACACGTCGTACCCGCCCGGCAGCCTTGTCCTCGAAGCCGGTTGCGGCGTCGGTTCCCAGACGGTCACCCTGGCCCGGAGGAGCCCGGCCGCACGATTCACGTCGGTCGACATCTCCGCGAACTCGATCGCCGAAGCCAGGCGAAAGGCCGACGCGGCGGGACTGGCCAACGTGCGGTTCCTGCGGGCCGACATCCGTGCCCTCCCCTTCGCCCCCGAGTCGTTCGACCACGTCTTCGTCTGCTTCGTGCTGGAGCACCTGCCGCGGCCGCTCGAGGCGCTGGCGATCTTCAGGAACCTCCTTCGGCCCGGCGGCACCATGACCGTCATCGAGGGCGATCATGGTTCCGCCTACTTCCATCCCGACAGCGCCGCCGCCCGACGGGCCATCCAATGCCAGGTCGATTTGCAGCGGGCGGCCGGGGGCAATGCGCTGATCGGCCGGCAACTCTACCCGCTGATGGTCGAGGCGGGCTTCGATGCGGTCAGCGTCTCTCCGCGCATGGTCTACGCGGATTCGAGCCGGCCCGACCTCGTCGACGGCTTCACCAGGAGGACTTTCACGGCGATGATCGAGGGCGTCCGCGAGGCGGCTATCGCGTCCGGCATGATCGGGCCGGCGGCCTTCGACGAAGGAATCCGCGACCTTCACCGGACGGCGGAGGCGGACGGCGTCTTCTGCTACACCTTCTTCAAGGCCGTCGGAAACAAACCGTTGCCGATCGACCCTCCACGGCGGTAGGATGTTGGCATGAAGACGCGCCCGATATCCAACCGGTCCGGCAGGATCGCCCTGGCGGTCGCCGGCATAGCTTCGTTCGCCGGCTGCCTGCCGTATCATGGCTGCGCTCACCTCGGGATGATCGGCCTCGGCTCCTCGCCATCGATGCTGCGCCAGTTGGTCATCCTGGCGGCGCTGGTCATCGTCATCTACCTGGTCCTCCAGTCGACCCGGCCGTCCAAGACATCCCCTCCCCCCGACTGGCAGGTGAAGGAGAGCATCCGGGAGCAACTTGCCCAGCCCGGTTCGGAGAGTCCCGGGGGCCGGCCGGATAACCCGCTCGACGTCATCAGGATGCGTTACGCCCGCGGAGAGATCGACCGCGAGACGTTCGAGACGATGAAGCGCGACCTCGGGTACTGAACCGGCAGGCAGGGCCGTCTTCAACAGCGCCATGCCACGCCGGGCGGAAATCGCGACCTCCCTGGCGCTCTTCCTGGTCGTCGTGGCCGTCTTCGCCCCGCTGGGTGGCTACGCCTTCCTGGAGTATGACGACCCCGTCTACCTGACCGACAACCCCGCCGTCACCGGCGGCCTGACCCCCGCCGCGGTTCGCTGGGCCATGACCGCCTTGCACGCCGCCAACTGGCACCCGGTCACCTGGCTGTCGCACCAACTCGACGTGACCCTGTTCGGCATGAACGCCGGCGCCCATCACCTGGTCAGCGTCACGATCCACGCGCTCGTTGCCATCTTCCTCCTCGCCCTGCTGACCGGCTTGACCGGCCGCCGGGGCGTCGCCCTGACCGTCGCCACGCTGTTCGCCCTCCACCCGCTGCGGGTCGAGTCGGTGGCCTGGCTCTCGGAGCGCAAGGACCTGCTGGCCGGGCTCTTCTGCGTGCTGACGTTGATGGCCTGGCTCCGGCACCTGCGCCGCCCGTCGCCGGCGCGTTACCTGGCGGCGCTGGGGCTCTTCGCCCTCGGCCTGATGTCCAAACCGATGCTGGTCACCCTCCCCTTCCTGCTGCTGCTGGCCGACTGGTGGCCGCTGGGAAGGTTGCGGCACCCCGGGGCCGGCGTCACCCCGGCCCGCTGCTGCTCGAGAAGATCCCGTTCCTGCTGCTGTCGCTGGCGGCCTCATTGGTCACCCTTCGTGCCCAGGGAGCGGCCGGGCGGCGTGCGCTGGGAGATTCCGGTGGCCGATCGCGCTGGCCAACGCCACCGTCGCGGCGGCAATGCTACCTGGTCAAGGCAGCCTGGCCGGCACGGCTGGCGATCATCTATCCGCTTCCGGCAGCCGATCCCTTCGGCGGAGCTCGCCGGCGCCCTGCTGGGCCTGGCCGTCGTCTCCGGCCTCTGCCTGTGGCAGCGCCGCCGGCGACCGTGGCTCCTCCTGGGCTGGCTCTGGTACCTGGGGATGCTGACGCCGGTCTCCGGCCTGGTGCCGGTCGGCTGGCAGGCGATGGCCGACCGCTACACCTACCTCCCGCTGACCGGCGTCCTGCTGGCCGTCTGCTGGGGAGGCCCGCGGTGGCACTTCACGTCCGGCATTCCCGCCCCCCGCCTCCGGGCGGCCCTGACGCTGGCCGCGGCCCTGCTGCTGGCGCTGGCCACCCGCCGCCAGACTCGCCTACTGGACCGACGGGGTGCGCCTCTTCGGCCGCGCCGTCGAGGTGACCGACGGGAACTGGCTGGCCCGCTTCAACCTCGGCACCTACCTGCTCGATCACGGCCGCTACGTCGAGGCCGAGGAGCACCTGCTGGAAGGGCTTCGCCTGAAGCCCGACGACGCCGAGGGGCAGAACAACCTGGGCATGGTCCGCTACCATCGGCGGAACCTGACGGGCGCGGCCGAGGCCTTCATGGCCGCCGCCTAGCTCGCGCCCCGCGACCCGCGCCCCTGGTGCAACCTGGGCAACGTCCTGCAGGACCAGGGGAAGCCGCGGGAAGCCGTGGCCGCCTACGAGCAGGCCCTGTCGCGCGATCCCAACCACGCCCCGACGATCAACAACCTTGGCCGCCTGCTGGCCACCCTCGGCGACGCGCCACTCAATTAGTTTACTCTCGATAAATTTCACTTGACACGGCTCCCAGCGCCATCTATCTTTCGATAATCACAATTTCCAAACGGGGTTTTATCGTGAATAGTGCGCCGTACAACCTGGGCGACACCATCAGGCGGATGCGCATCGAGCGCAACCTGGCCCTGAAGGACGTGGCCGCGTCGAGCGGCTTCTCGAAGGCGCTCATCTCGCGCATCGAGCACAATCTCGTCTCTCCCCCGCTGGCCACCCTCTACCGCATCTCGCTGGTGCTCAACGTCAAGATGAAGGACTTCTTCGAAACCGAGCCGGCACGCGAGGAGCTGCGCGTGGTCCGCGCCGCCGAGCGCGCCCGGGCATACCGCGACGGCTCGCGCTACGGCTACCGGTACGAGACGATGGCCGACGACCCCGAGGCGGCGGGTTTCGAGCCGCTGCTGGTCACCCTGGGCGAGGAGGGCACCGACCGACCGCACCATTTCTCCCATCCCGGCCACGAGTTCATCTTCATCGTCAAGGGGAGGATGCGCCTCAACTACGGCAGCCAGTCGATCGTGCTGGACACCGGCGACAGCGCCTTCTTCAACGCCCGGGTGTCGCACAGCGGCGGCCGGCACGGCAAGCGCCCGGTGACCGCGCTGTCGATCCGGATCACCGACCCGAGGGAGCCGCGCCCTTGAGTCTGCTGTCCCTCGACAACACCACCCTCTCCTTCGGCGGGATCACCGCGCTGTACCGGATCTCCCTGTCGGTGTCCCCCGGCGCCATCCACTCGATCATCGGCCCCAACGGCGCCGGCAAGACGAGCATCTTCAACGGCATCAGCGGCGTCTACCACCCCCAGCAGGGCAAGATCACCTTCGAGGGGCGGGACATCACCCGCCTCGCGCCCCACCGCCGGGCCCCGCTGGGGATCGCCCGGACCTTCCAGAACATCGAGCTCTTCCGGGGCATGACGGTCCTGGACAACCTGATGCTCGGCCGCCACTGCCTGATGAAGACCGGCATCCTCTCCGGGGGCCTCTTCCTCGGCCGGGCCGCCCGCGAGGAGGTCGCTCCACCGCCGGCGGGTCGAGGAGATCATCGACTTCCTGGAGATCCAGCACATCCGCAAGAAGACCGTCGGCACGCTGGCCTACGGCCTGCAGAAGCGGGTCGAGCTGGGCCGGGCGCTGGCCCTCGAACCGAAGCTGCTGCTGCTCGACGAGCCGATGGCCGGCATGAACCTGGAGGAGACCGAGGACATGGCCCGCTTCATCCTCGACATCAACGAGGAGATGGGGGCGACCGTCCTGCTGATCGAGCACGACATGGGCGTGGTCATGGACATCTCCGACCGAGATGACCGTGCTCGACTTCGGCCGCAAGATCGCCGAGGGCACGCCGGAGGAGGTCCAGAAGGACCCGCACGTCATCAAGGCCTACCTGGGCGAGGTGGACGACTTCTTCATGGAGCCTGAACACCAGTGAGCATCGACCTCGGCGCGGTCCGACACCCTGCCCAAGCTCCTGTCGAGCGGGCCGCCCAGGACGGCCGGCCGGAAGGTCGCCCTGCGGGAGAAGGAGTTCGGCATCTGGCAGGAGTTCACCTGGCAGGAGTACCTCGACCGGGTGCGCGACTTCGGCCTGGGGCTGGTGGCCCTGGGCCTCGACGCCGGGCGACAAGGTGGCCATCATCGGCGACAACCGCCCCGAGTGGGTCATCGCCGAGCTGGCCGCCCAGGCGATCGGGGCCGTCTCCGTTGGGGCTCTACCAGGACTCCATCGTCAAGGAGGTGGCCTACGTCATCGACCACTCCGACGCCCGCTTCATCGTGGCCGAGGACCAGGAGCAGGTCGACAAGGTCCTGGACGCCCGGGCCGAGATCCCCAGGCGTCAGGAAGATCGTCTACACCGACCCGAAGGGGATGCGCGGCTACGACGACGGACCTGCTGATCGACTTCGCCGACGTCGAGGAGCTGGGGCGGGCCGGAGCGCCGCGACCCGACCCGGGCTGCGTTCGAGGCGGCCGTCGGGCGCGGCTCGGCCGACGACCTGGCCGTCATCGCCTACACCTCCGGCACGACCGGCTTCCCGAAGGGGGCGATGCTGACCCACCGGAACATGCTGGCCATGGCCACCGACCTGACGCAGGTCGACCCGAAGTACGCCGGAGGACGAGTTCGTCTCGTTCCTGCCGCTGGCCTGGATGGGCGAGCAGATGATGGCCGTGGCCTCGGCCCTGGCGGTCGGCTTCACGGTCAACTTCCCCGAGGAGCCGGACACGGCCCAGGACGACCTCCGCGAGATCGGCCCGCACCTCCTCTTCTCCCCGCCGCGGATCTGGGAGAACCTGGCCGCCTCGGTCCAGGTCAAGGATCCTCGACGCCACGCTGGCTCAAGCGGAAGGTCTTCAACCTGTGCCATGCCGATCGGCTACCGGATGGCCGACTACCGCTTCGAGCGGAAGACCGCCGCCCGTCTGGTTCCGCGCTCCTCTACCGGCTGGCCTACTGCGCCGTCTTCCGGGCGCTGAAGGACCGCCTCGGCTTCTCGCGCATCCGCTGCGCCTCCACCGGCGGCGCGGCCCTGGGGCCGGACACCTTCCGCTTCTTCCACGCCCTGGGGGTCAACCTGAAGCAGATCTACGGCCAGACCGAGATCGCCGGCATCTCGTGCATCCACCGCGACGGCGACGTCGACTTCAACACCGTCGGCGAGCCGATCCCCGGAGCCGAGATCCGGCATCTCGCCGAGACGGCGAGATCCTGTCGCGCAGCCCGAGCGTCTTCCTGGGCTACTACAAGAACGACGAGGCGACCGCCGAGACCCTCCGGGACGGCTGGCTCCACTCGGGCGACGCCGGCTACTTCGACGAGCAAGGGGCACCTGGTGGTCATCGACCGGGTCAAGGACGTGATGTCGCTGGCCGACGGCACGACGCTTCTGCCCGCAGTTCATCGAGAACAAGCTGAAGTTCTCCCCCTACATCAAGGAAGCGGTGGTCGTCGGGCACGAGCTGGCCGTACATCGCGGCGATGATCAACATCGACATGGGCATCGTCGGCAAGTGGGCCGAGGAGCGGGCCATCTCCTACACCACCTACACCGACCTGGCGGCCAAGCCGGAGGTCTACGACCTGATCGAGCGGGAGGTCCGCCAGGTCAACCAGACCCTGCCGGTGGCCGCCGCGGATCGCGAAGTTCGTGCTGCTCTACAAGGAGCTCGACGCCGACGACGACGAGCTGACCCGGACCAAGAAGGTGCGCCGAGGCTTCGTCGGCGAGCGCTACGCGGACGGTCATCGAGGCGCTGTACGGCGAGGCCGACGACGGTGCCGATCGACGCGCGAGATCAAGTTCCAGGACGGGCAGGAGTCGCCCGGATCAAGACAACCGTTGCAGATACGGACGGTCTGAAGGGGCGACGATGAGCGGCATGGATTCTTCCTGCAGCTGCTCGTCCAGGGCCTGGTCAGTCGGCAGCGTCTACGCGCTGGTGGCCCTGGGCTTCGTGCTGATCTACAAGGCCACCGGGATCATCAACTTCGCCCAGGGGGAGTTCGTGCTGGTCGGGGCCTACGTCTGCCTCTAGCTGACGGCCGGCCACAGGTCCCCTTCTGGGCGGCCTTCCTGCTGACCATGCTCTTCTCGATGGCCCTGGGGCTGCCTGCTCGAGCGGCTGGTGCTCCGGCCGATGATCGGCGAGCCGGTCATCTCCGTCATCATGGTCACCATCGGCCTGTCGAGCGTGCTCAAGTCGGTCGTCTCGGCGATCTGGGGGACCGAGCATCATGGTCTTCCCGCAGGCTCTTCTCCGAGCAGCCGCTCCACTTCGGCGCGGTGGTGGTCGACGCCGGTCTACCTCTGGACGTTCGGGCTTCGCCGTCTTCTTCCTGGCGGTCTTCGCCCTCTTCTTCAAGTACTCCCGCATCGGCGATCGCCATGCGGGCCACGGCCGACGACCAGCAGGCGGCGCAGAGTCGATGGGCATCAGCAGTCCGGCGGGTCTTCGCCCTCTCCTGGTGCGATCGCGGCCGTCGTCTCGGCGGTCGGCGGGATCCTGATGGGCAACATCAACGGCATCAACATCGACCCTGTCGGCTTCTCGGGCTGAAGGTCTTCCCGGCGGTCATCCTGGGCGGGCTCGACAGCATCCGCGGGGCGATCGTCGGCGGGTTCATCATCGGCATCCTGGAGAACCTCGTCGGGCGGCTACCTCGACCACGTCTTCGGCGGCGGGGTCAAGGAAGTCGCCCCCTTCGTCGTCCTGGTGGTCATCCTGATGATCAAGCCCTACGGGCTCTTCGGCACCGAAGAGATCGAGAGGGTCTGACCGATGGCAACCACTGCGGCGATTTCAAGATCAGCTACCGCCAGGACATGGCCATCTTCCAGACGACCTTCGTCAAGGTCTCGATGGGCGTCCTCTTCGCCCTCCTGCTCGGCTTCCCGTTCCTGCTCAAGGCGCTCGGCACGGTCATGCCGGTCAAGTTCAACTACGTCATGAACCTGGTCAACCTGATCGGCATCGCCGTCATCGGCGCCCTCGGGCTCAACCTGCTGACCGGCTTCACCGGGCAGATCTCCCTGGGGCACGGGGCCTTCATGGGCGTCGGCGCCTACGCCGCGGCCATCCTGATGCTCCGGGTCGGGCTCCCCTTCTGGGTCGCCGCTGCCCGCGGCCGGGCTGATCACCGCCGCGGTCGGCATGATCTTCGGCATCCCGTCGCCTGCGCCTCAAGGGGCTCTACCTGGCCATCGCCACCATGGCCGCCCAGTTCATCATCGATGTTCGCCATGCGCAACTGGGACTCGCTGCACCGAGATGTCGGCAGCTCGGGCATGACCGCCGCCCTCGAGCCGCCGAGCTTCTTCGGCATCCCGCTGGACAACGACCGGCGCTACTACTACCTGGTCTATGCCGTGGTCATCCTGGCCACGCTCTTCATCACGCAACCTGCTGCGTACCCGGCCGGGTCGGGCCTTCGTGGCCATCCGCGACCGCTACCTCTCAGCCGAGGTGATGGGGGTCAACCTCTTCACCTACAAGCTGCTGGCCTTCGGCGTCTCCTCCTTCCTGGTGGGGATCGCCGGCAGCCTCTACGGGCACTACTACCATGGTACGATCTCGCCGATGAGCACTTCCACATCTGGACTCTCGGTCCAGTACCTGGCGATGATCATCATCGGCGGCATGGGGTCACGTGCTGGGGGCCGATCTACGGGGCCGATCTTCATGACCCTGCTGCCGGAGTACTGATCCGGGTGCCGGCAGCCATGCTGTCCGACGTCTACCCGACATCTTCAGCCTGATGTTCTCACATCCGCGAGGGCATCTTCGGGCTGATCGTCATCCTCTTCCTGATCTTCGAGCCGGACGGGCTGGCCGCCCGGTGGCAGACGATCAAGAGCTACTGGAAGCTCTGGCCGTTCTCTTACTGACATGATATCAACATGGTTTTCCACAGGAGGAGGTGGTTCTCATCGAACACGCACCGGGGCCCGGATGGCCATGGTTATCAACAGGATTGTCAACATGATTGCGCACTTCAACTGGGCGGAGGCAATGCCATGAGTAAGAAGATGTTTTCGACGTTGTCGACAGTGATGACGGTGCTCTTGACTGGCTTCGAGCGTGATGGCCGCCGAGGTGATCAAGGTCGGCGGCATTTTCGACATGACGCGGGGCCACCGCCGACGTCGGCAAGGACTACGCCATCGGGGCGATCGACGCCGAGAAGTACATCAACGCCAACGGCGGCGTCAACGGCAAGCAGATCAAGCTGATCCCGAACGACTACGCCTACAAGATCCCCCAGGCCACCTCCCTCTACAAGAACTACAAGGACGAGGGCATCTTCGTCATCCAGGGATGGGGGACCGGCGACACCAACGCCCTGAAGGAACTGGTCAACAAGGACAAGATCGTCTACATCTCCGCCTCGTACGACGGCGGCCTGACCGACCCCTCCAAGACCCCCTACAACTTCTTCGTCGGCACCGACTACAACACGTCGATCGCGCTGGCAATGCAGTTCGCCAAGGACCAGGGGGCAAGAAGGTGGTCTTCATCTACCCCGACCACCCCTATGGCAAGAACCCAATCCCGGCCGGCAAGGAAGCGGCGACGAAGCTGGGCCTGGAGATCGGTCCGGACGAGAACGTCCCGCTGAACGCCAAGGACGCCACCTCCCAGCTCCTGTCGATGAAGAAGTTCAATCCCGACTGGGCCTGGATCGGCGGCACCACCGCCTCGGCCGCGGTGATCATCAAGGACGCCGCCAAGCTGGGTTGGCGACCAAGTTCATCATCAACGTCTGGGGATTCAACGAGAACACCCTCAAGCTGGCCGGCGACGCGGCCAACGACCGGGCCTTCGGCATGGCCCCCTTCGCCGCCTTCGGCGAGAACGTGCCCGGCATGGCGCCCCTGTTGGAGATGCACAAGAAGAATCACCCTAACGACACCCACATCATCCCCTATGTCCAGGGATGGACGGCGATGATGGCCATGGGGGAGGCGCTGAAGATCGCCGACAAGAAGGATCAGTTGAACAGCCCGGGTCTCAAGGCGGCCCTCGAGACCCTGACCAACTTCGACACCAAGGGACTGACGGCGCTCCGATCACCTTCACGCCCGACCGACCACCGCCCCAACACCAAGCTCTATATCTACGGTGCCAGCGGCGGCAAGCTGGTCAAGGTCAAGGAAGTCGAAACCAAGCGATAGGGAGATGAGCCGCGGGGGAGGGGCAACCCTCCCCCCGGACCGTTAGAGCGATGCTATCGGTCAACAACATCGAAGTCATCTACAACGACGTCATCCTGGTCCTCAAGGGACTCTCCCTCGAGGTCCCCGAGGGGAAGATCGTCTCGTTGCTGGGCGGCAACGGCGCCGGCAAGACCACCACCCTCAAGGCCATCTCCGGCTTGCTCAAGTCGCGAGGAGGGCGAGGTCACCGACGGCACCATCACTTTCGCCGGCTCGCGCATCGACGGGACGCGATCCCGAGTTCATCGTCCGGGCGGGCATCTTCCAGGTCATGGAGGGACGTCGGGTCTTCGAGGAACTGACCGTCGAGGAGAACCTGCGGGCCGGGTCGTACATCAGGCGCGACGGCCGTGCCGCCATCCGCGGCGACATCGACCGGGTGTTCGACTACTTCCCCGCCCTGGTCCAGCGACGGCGGGTGCAGCGCCGGTTACCTCTCGGGCGGCGAGCAGCAGATGCTGGCCATCGGCCGGGCCCTGATGGCCAGGCCCAGGCTGCTGCTGCTGGACGAACCGTCGCTCGGCCTGGCCCCGCTGCTGGTCATGGAGATCTTCGCGATCATCAAGCGGATCAACCACGAGCAGGGGACGACCATCCTGCTGGTGGAGCAGAACGCCCGCATGGCCCTGTCGATCGCCGACCACGGCTACATCATGGAGAACGGCCGCATCGTCCTGGACGACACGGCCGAGAAACTCAAGGCCAACGAGGACGTCAAGGAGTTCTACCTCGGCATGACCGACGTCGGCGCCCGCAAGAACTACCGCCAGATCAAGCACTACCGCCGCCGCAAGCGGTGGCTCTCCTAGCCCTGTTGCGCCTCCCTCAAAAACGGGTTGACAGAAGTACCGCCGACCGTCTATAAAGTCTGGGTCCGTTCACATGGCGGCGACGGCATGCCGGCGTCATCGGGCACCGGATATGGGGCGTTGTCGCCCGAACGGACTGCACACCCTTTCGAGGAGGGGACTCTATGAAGCGTTGCATTCCAGTGCTCGCGGCGATGTTCGTCCTGCTGATGTTCTCGGTGGCCATGGCCGCCGACACATTCGAACTGGCCATCCCCCTGCCGCTGACCGGCTCCAACGCCAAGTTCGGCGAGATCCAGAAGCGCTCCTACGAAATCGGTGCCGAGGAGATCAACGCCGCCGGCGGAATCAAGGGAAAGAAACTGGTCCTCTCCTTCGAGGACTCCCAGGGCAAGCCCGAGGTTTCCCGGGCCATCGTCGAGAAGCTGATCGACGTCAAGAAGCAGCCGATCATCATTGGCGAGTACACCTCGGCCTGCGCCAAGGCGGTCGCCCCCGTTGCCGAGGAACGGAAGACCCCGTACCTCGTCGTCGCCTCGGCCACCGATGACATCACCCAGCAGAACTACAAGTACGTCTTCCGGATGAACCCCACCAACGCCTACTATGCCGTCGGCCTGCTGTCGTTCCTCAACGAGGTCGTCAAGCCGACCAGCGTGGCCATCCTGTACGAGTCGTCCGACTTCGGCACCTCCGGCGCCAACGACATGGAGAAGCAGGCCAAGAAGATGGGCTGGAACGTCCTGATGAAGGAGAAGTACGAAAAGGGCGCGGTCGACTTCAAGCCGATCCTGTCGCAGGTGAAGGCCAAGAACCCGGACATGATCTACATGGTCTCCTACGTCATGGACGCCTCCCTGCTGATGAAGCAGATCAAGGAACTGCGCATCGACGCCAAGCTCTTCGCGGGGGGCGCGGCCGGCTTCGACATCCCCGACTTCATCGACAACGCCAAGGATGCGGCCGAGCACGTGGTCACGGCCACCCTCTGGAGCCCGCAGGTGTCCTACAAGGGCGCCAAGGCCTTCGCCGAGAAGTACAAGGCCAAGTACCAGGACTACCCCTCGTACCACGGCGCCGCGGCCTACTCGGCCATGTTCGTCCTGAAGGAGGCCGCCGATAAGGCCAAGGACTTCTCCCAGGACGGCCTGCGCGACGGCATGAAGCAGGTCGACATCGAGACCGCCTACGGCCCGGTGAAGTTCGAGAACAAGGACGGCTACCAGAACCAGAACTTCATGGAGACCCTGGTCCGCCAGGTCATCAACCAGAACCACGAGACCATCTGGCCGAAGAAGGTGGCCAGCAAGGGCTACATCTATCCGATCCCCAAGTGGCGGGACCGGAAGTAGCCTGACGCCAACCGACGGATGACGGGGTCGACCGGGTGATCGCTCAGGTTGAGGTCTTTCTCCAAACCCTGATCCAGGGAATCCTGCTGGGTGGGCTGTACGCCCTCATCGGCCTGGGAATGGCCCTGATCATGGGGGTGATGAAGATCATCAACCTGGCCCATGGCCAGTTGATGATGGTCGCCATGTACATCGCCTTCTGGGCGTTCTCCCTGGCCGGGGTCGACCCCTACCTGTCCATCTTCATCGCCGTCCCTGCCCTGTTCCTCCTCGGGGTGGCCATACAGAAGTGGCTGATCAATCCGGTCCTCCGGGTCGACTCCATCCTGCCGCAGAACCAGATCATCCTGACCGTCGGCGTGGGCATGGTCCTGACCAACCTGGCCACCCTCTTCTTCACCGCCGACTACCGTTCCGCCCCGGTCAGCTACGCCACCAAGACCTTCTACCTGTCCGACATCTGGAAAGCCACGCCCGTCGAGCTCTCCTTCTCCTTCAAGGAGGGGGTTTCCTTCCTGGTGGCTTCGGTGATCACCTTCGTCCTGTGGTTCTTCCTGCAGCGGACCGACACCGGCAAGTCGATCCGGGCCACCGCCCAGGATCTCGACGCCGCCCTGCTGATGGGGGTGAACGTCAAGTGGATGCGGGTTTTCACCTTCGGCCTTGGGACCGCCCTCGTCGCCGCCGCCGGCTGCCTGTTCCTACCCATGTATTACCTCTTCCCCGACCTGGGCGGGCAGTTCACCACGATCGCCTTCGTGGTGACCATCATCGGCGGCCTCGGGTCGACCACCGGGGCCATCTTCGGCGGGCTGATCCTGGCCATCTTCGAGTCATTCACGGCCACCTACATCGGCATGGGCTGGGCGTCGGTCGGGCGCTTCGTGATATTCATCGCCACCCTGATCTTCCTCCCCGGAGGGATCTACTCGCTGCTGCGCAGCAAGAGACTGGGAGGCAAGAAGTGATCCGCCAGATACCCTGGATTCTCCTCCTGGCCCTTCTGGCGGCGCTTCCCTTCACGGGGTTCTCCACCTACATGATGCACATCTTCATCCTGGTGCTGATGTGGTCGACCATCGGCATGTCGTGGAACATCCTCGGCGGCTACACCGGCCACGTATCGTTCGGTCATGCCGCCTTCTTCGGCCTGGGCGCATACACCGCCGGCATCCTCGTCCACCACCTCCACGTTTCCGGGTGGTGGGGTATCTTCCTGTCGATCCCGGTGGTGGCCGTCTTCTGCCTGATCATGGGCTTCATCGTGCTGCGCCTGCGCGGCGCCTACTTCAACCTGGCCACGCTGGCGGTGGGCGAGGTCCTCCGGGTCACCGCCCAGAACCTCGACAAGCTGACCCTGGGCGACATGGGCATCCTGGCCCCGCGCACCTGGATCGCGAAGACCCCCTTCTACTACATCGCCCTGGCCATCGCCCTGGTGACCTTCTTCGTCCAGAAGGCCGTGGCCGAATCGAAACAGGGCTACTTCTTCGTGGCCATCCGCGAGGACCAGGACGCGGCCGAATCGCTGGGAATCGACACCACCCTCTACAAGACCATCGCCCTGACCATCAGCGGGGTGCTCACCGGCATCGCCGGCGCCTTCTACTTCAACTATATGGGCTACATCGACCCGAAGGTCGTCTTCGACCTGCCGGGCATCTCCATCGCCGCCATCATGGTGGTCATGATCGGCGGGGTCGCCACCTATGCCGGGCCGTTCATCGGGGCGGTCATCATGGTCCTGCTGCAGGAACTGATCAGGGCCCTGCCGGCCATGCCGGTCAACCTCTTCGGGTTCGCTTTCACCATCCCCAAGCCGGGGCCGGCCAGCCAGACCCTTTTCGGCGTCCTGCTGATCGTCATGATCATCTTCGTGCCCAACGGCATCGCCGGCGACTGGCCCAAACTGACCAAGAAACTGGCGCGTTTCGGGAGATCCGCCTGATGGCCCTCATCGATGTCAAGAACGTGTCGATGTTCTTCGGCGGCCTGGCGGCCCTGACCGACGTTTCCTTCGAGTTGCGCAAGGGGGAGATCCTCGGCTTGATCGGCCCCAACGGCGCCGGCAAGACGACCATGTTCAACTGCATCAACGGCTTCTACAAGCCCTCCCGGGGCGAGGTCCTGTTCAACGGCACGCGCATCTCGGGGCTCAAGCCCCACAAGATCTGCCGCCTCGGCCTGGCCCGGACCTTCCAGGTGGTCAAGCCCCTCCAACGGATGAGCACCCTCGACAACGTCATCGCCTCGGCGTTCCTGCGCACCAACAGCAGGACGGAGGCGAGGCGCCGCGCCCTGGACATGCTTCGCTTCACCGGCCTGTATGACGACCGGGACATCCTCTCCAAGGGACTGCCGCTGGGCAAGCGCAAGAGGCTCGAGATCGCCCGGGCGCTGGCCACGGAACCGGAAGTGCTGCTGCTTGACGAATCGTTCGCCGGCCTCAACCCGACCGAACTCGACGTGTCGCTCGGGCTGATCCGGCAGATCCAGGCCAGGGGAATCACCATCCTGATCATCGAGCACCACATGAAGGTGATCATGTCGATCTCCGACCGGATCGTCGTCCTTTCCTACGGCGAGAAGATCGCCGAAGGTTCCCCGCATGAGATCGGCTCCCACCCGCTGGTCATCCAGGCATACCTCGGAGAAGCCCATGCTTGAGATTCGCAACATGGATGTCTTCTACGGCGACGTTCAGGTCGTCTGGGACCTTTCCTTCAGCGTCGGCAGGGGGGAGATCGTCGCCCTCATCGGCGCCAACGGGGCCGGAAAGTCGACCACCCTCAGGACCATCTCGGGCATCCTCCCCCACCGCAAGGGGGAGATCATGTTCGAGGGCGGGCTGCTCGACCGGGTCGAACCCTTCCGCCGCATCGAACTCGGTCTCGCCCAGGTCCCCGAGGCGCGCCGGCTTTTCGTTGAAATGACGGTCGAGGAGAACCTCGAGATGGGTTCCCTGCGTGGTGAGGCCCGCAAGCTTCGGGAACAGACCAAGGAGATGGTCTTCACCGTCTTCCCGCGCCTGCTCGAGCGCCGCCGCCAACTGGCGGGAACCCTCTCGGGCGGCGAGCAGCAGATGCTCGCGGTCGGGCGGGGTTTGATGTCCAAGCCCAAACTCATCATGTTCGACGAGCCTTCGCTCGGCCTCTCGCCAATCCTGGTGATGGAGATCTTCGCCGTCATCAAGCGCATCCGGTCCGAGGGGGTGACGGTCCTGATCGTCGAGCAGAACGTAAAGCAGACCCTGGCCATCGCCGACCGGGCTTACGTGCTCGAAACCGGCCGAATCATCATGGAGGGGACCGGCCAGGCCCTTCTCAATGACGAGAAGGTCAAGACCGCCTATCTCGGCGTCTGAGGAGCCGGCCACGGTCGCCTGGTCCCTGAAGGAGGAGATGCACCATGTTCGTTGCTGACTGGATGACCCGCAACGTCTACACCGTCAACCCGCACGACACCGTGTTCGATGCCTTGAAGATGCTCCGGGAGAAGAAGATCAAGCATCTCCCGGTGGTCACGGACGGCGTCGTGGTCGGCCTCCTGTCCGATCGGGACATCAGGGAGTTCAGCCCGTCGAAAGCCACCAGCCTCGACATCTACGAGATGCACTACGTCCTGGCCAAGACCGAGGTCAAGAGCATCATGCGCACCGAGGTCTTCACCACCTCGCCGGCCACCCCGATCGAGCAGGCGGCCATGGAGATGCTCGACCGAGGCATCGGATCACTGCCGGTCGTGGAAAATGGGAAGCTGGTGGGGATCATCTCGGACATGGACATCTTCCGGGTCCTGGTCGACATCACCGGCATCCGCCATGACGGCCACCGCATCTTCCTATCCATCGACGACCGTCCCGGCACGGTCCGTGAAGTGGCCGACATCGTCAGGAAGCACAACTTCCGTGTCCAGAGCATTCTCACGACGTACGAAAAGGCCGAACAGGGAAGACGGAACGCCGTGCTGCGGACCCTGGGCGAGGGCGACTTCGAGGCCCTGAAGAAGGAGCTCTGCAAGAGCTTCCCCGAGGTGCGGTTCAACTGACTGGGCGGGGGCGGCCGGGCCGATTCCGCCGCCCTCTCAGTCGAGGCTCCGCCTGGCCTCCGGCCAGTCCACTTCCGGCCTTTTCCCCACGTTCCGACTTGCCGACGAAGCCAGTGCCCGGATTATGCCGATGCGCTCCTCCATGCCCGGGTGCGTCGACAGGATCTCCGGCAGCTTGACCCCATCCTCCTTCCCCAGTCTCTCGAAGAAGTCGGCCAGGGCCGAAGGCTCGAAACCGGCCCGGGCGGCAAGCGGCACTCCCCGCTCGTCGGCTTCCCGCTCCTGCCCCCGGCCATAGGAAAGCTCGAGCAGTTCCCCGGCGCCGAGCGCCAGGTCGGCCAGGTCGCCGCTTCCCAGCGCGATGGCTGCGATGGCCCGCCAGCCGAGGCTCCCGGCAATCCGCCTGACCACGTGCCGCCTGACAATGTGCTGCAGTTCGTGCGCCAGGACGCCGGCAAGCTCGTCGGCCGAGCCGGCCTCCCGGATCAGCCCGGTGAAGACGACGATGTGCCCCCCCGGCAGGGCGACGGCATTGACCATGGCCGCGTCCACCACGTGAAGGGTGAAGGAGTAGCCCGGATTCTCCTCCAGGCCGGCCGTTAGGGCGCTCAGGATGCCCTGGGTGGCCTCGACCGCCGCCCCACCGTGGAGCACCCTGCGGTCGGCCAGGAAGGCATCGGCGATCATCTTTCCCCAGGTCATCTCGCTTGCCACCGGCATCCGGCGGGCGGCGATCTCCCCGGCCAGCCTGGTCAGCAGGAACCAGCCCGCCAGCGCGGCCAGCAAGGTGGCGACGAGGAAGACGGCGATGTGACGGCGACGCCTGGAGGCGGCCTGAAGTCGGCCCGGCTCGAATGCCTTGATGACGTCCTGCGCCTCGGCGTCGAGCCTGCGGCCGGCCAGCGCCGGAACGAGGGCCCCCCCCCTGGCCACGACCTGGCTGACCGGCGTGGCCGCGCCACTCCCCGGGGAATAGATCAGGAGGTAGTCCCGGTCCTCTCCGACCACCTCCAGCTTCAGGCGATCGAACGGCCAGAGAATCTCCGAGCCGTCGGGCCCGGTGACACGCAGTCCCCAGGAATCGACCGAGAGGCTGCAGGGGCGCCCCCCCTCCCAGGCATCACCGTAGCAGGACGCCTCCACCGGTTGCATCGCTCACCCCTTGGCCGGCAGGTACTTCCTCAGCCATCCGGCGAAGGACTTAGGGTTCCGCGTCTGGGAGTAGACGGTCCCGGGCCCCTTGAAGCGGCAGACGAACCCCTCGCCCGAGGTGAAACTGGAGATCCAACCGGCGGCGGCCCTGGTGACCTGGTAGGAGGTCGTCGCCTCCCAGGCGACCAGGTGGTAGTTGTCGATGATGTATTCCTGGCCCGGGGCAAGGGTGAACTTCATCAGCGCCCCGAAGGTGTTCAGCACCAGGGTCCCGCGGCCGCCGACGCGGGTGATGAAGAAACCCTCGCCGCTGAAGAGCCCCTGGGTGAGGTTCTGGCTCTTGGTCGACAACTGGACCGAGTCGGTGGCGGCCAGGAAGGATCCCTTCTGCAGGAAGTACTCCGTCCCGGTCAATTCCAGGATCTCTATCCCGCCGACGGTCGCCGGCGCCAGGAGCACCTCGCCGTCCCCCCCCTGGCCTTGATGGTCAGGTAGAAGAAGGTCTCCCCACGCAGGAACTGCCGTGAGAGGGCGCCCATGATTCCCCCCTTGATCGAACTCTCCAGGGTCAGGTTGGGAGTCATGGCCATCATCGCCCCCGAATCGGCGAAGATCGATGCCCCATCCTCCAACCGTGCCCTGACCACCGGGGCGTCGCCCCCTTGGACCACCTCGAAGCCGGCCGTGCCCATCGCCGCCACTCCCTTTCCCGTTGTGCCGTCCCAGCCGTCACGACACCGGCTCTGTCCCCGTTCCTGATACCCGCCCGCCGCCATCATGTCAAGGGGATTGTCCTTCGCTTGACTCGCCGGCATAGCGGCTCTATCCTGCCGCTGCCTTGGATACGCACATCCGCAACGAGTCGCCCCTGCCGGGGCGCCCCCGCCGGTGCCGGCGTTTGGTTCCGGCGGCCATTCTGGCGATCCTCCTGCTGGCCTGGTTCCTGGCCGGTTGGTGGCTCATCCGGCAGGCGCCGTTCGCCTCGGGAACCGACGAATCGATCCGCTACGTCGCCTTTGCCGCCGCGGCCGACCGTTGGGCCGAACGGGACGATTTCCAGCGCTACGGCGTCGAGCACTTTTACTACCCGCCCCTCTACTATCTTCTCTTCGCCCCATGGTACGGCCCCGAGGAATCTTTCCTGGAAGGCTATCCGCCGGGACGACCGGTCGACCTGACCTACCGGGCACGGGCAGGTTGGACGATGGTGTCCCGCGCCTGGGTGGCGACCGTCCCGCGTCCCCTTCTGGCCCTGTACCAGACCAGCAAACGGGTGTCGCTCTGTCTGGGGCTGCTGACCCTGGGATGCCTCGCCGGAGCGATACTGCTCGTCTTCCGGGATGCCGACCGGTGGTGGAAGGCCCTCCTCGGCGCCGCGCCGGCGGTCCTCCTGCCCCAGTTCCTCTACTACCAGACGCTGTCGAACAACGACTCGCTGGTGAACATGCTCTCGGCCGCGGCCACCCTCTGCTTCGCGGCCGCGCTCCGTTCGGAATCGGCCCGTCGCCTCTCCGGGTGGAGCATGGCCGTGGCGGCCTTCACCGGCCTGGCCATCCTGACCAAGCTGAGCGGACTGGTCCTGCTGGTGCTGCTCGGCGGATGCTGCGCCGCCTTGTGGCTGGCCACCCGCGACCTGCCGCGGCGCCGACGGCTGGCGGTCAACGCCCTCTTCGCCGCCGCGCTCCTGCTGGTCGCCTGTCTGACCGGAGGCTGGTGGCTGATCCGCAACGCCCTCCACGGCGACTGGACGGGGAGTGCCGACCATCTCCTGGCGCATCCATGGGCGTTCCGCGGCGTGGCGCCAAGTTTCGGCTGGCTGGTGGAGTTTCTCTTCCTGGTGACCCGGAGCTGGTTCGGGCAGTTCACCGGCCCGCTGGTGGGCATCCCCGACGTCGTCTTCATGGCCTACCTGCTCCCCCCGCTCCTCCTGGCAGCGGCGGGCGCGATCTTCGCCCTCCGACGGGTGCTGCGGCCATCGCGCCGCCACGCGGCCGCCGGAAACGACCTTCCCCGGGAGGCCGTCCTCTGGACCACGTTGGCCGGCCTGGTGGCGGTCAACCTCGTTCTGGTGGCCGTCAACGACCTCCGCACCATCGCCCCGTACGGCCGCCTCCTCTTCCCCTCGCTGACCGCCATCCACCTGCTGGCCACCGGAACAGCCGCGGCGATATGCAGGCGGTGGCTCCGGCCGGCGGCATTGGCGACCGTGGCGTATTACGGATTGCTCTTCTCGTGGACCCTTGCCAGCCGGATGGCGCCGGCGGTTGCCCAGGCCCCGGAGGCGATCAGGATTCTCTCATCCCCGGTCACCGCCAGCCTCGACTGGAAGACGTGGGCGCCGCCGCGCGAACGATGGCGGCTCGAACAGCCCATTCTCTTCCCGCCCGGGAAGCTGGCCGGCCTGCGGATCGAGGTCTACCGCCCGGTGAAGGCGCCGCAAATCGGGGGAGCGTTCGAAGGCAACATCGAGATCCGGCGGAATGGAGTGACCCATCGCCTGCCGATACGAAGGTCAGCATTGGGGGACAACGATGCCGCCGGCAGATGGACCGACCTGGCACTCGAGACGCCGGTGGAGATCGCCGCGACCAGCCCCGGGCGGCTCGTTCTTGAGGCCACGCCGCCCCTCTTCTCGCTCTGGCCGGGGCCCCTGTTCCTGACCTACGTCCCCGCCGGAACGAGCCCTTTCGCCGGCGAGGCGCTCATCGACGGCCGGCCGACCGGGATGAGCTTCTCTCTGGCCGCGGTCTACGACTAGGGGGACATGACTTCAGTCGTGTCCCCTGCCCCGGCCGACTTCCGTCGCAGACAGGCCTAGCGGATGGTGCCGAGCCAGCGGGTGGTCAGTTCGCGCTTCTTGACCTCTGCCGGGATATAGTCCGGCAGAAGCATCGGGGAAACACGGTCCCCGCCGACCATCTCGGCCACCTCGCGGTTGTGGCGCCGGACATGGTCGAGGCTCGGTTTCCCAGGCGCGGCGATCGAACGCGAGTAGGCGGCGGCGCTCCTGCCGGCAATCCTTCCGAAGACGCAGACGTCCAGCAGGGAGTTGCCCATCAGGCGGTTCTCGCCGTGGATTCCTCCGGCCACCTCGCCGGCGGCGAAGAGTCCCGGCACGACGGTCTCGCCGGTGGCCTTGAACTCGAGGCCGCCGTTCTGGTAGTGGAGGGTCGGGTAGACCAGCATCGGCTCCTTGGCGATGTCGATGCCGTAACGGCTGAAGAGGATGTACTTGCCGGGGAACTCCCGCCTGACCGTCCCCTCGCCGTTGATCATGTCGATCATCGGCGAGTCGAGCCAGACTCCCAACTTGCCGCCCGGCAGGGGGGACGCCCTTGCCCACCTCGGTCGCCTCCCGGATGAACGAGGCCGCCTCGACGTCCCGCGGCTCCCGCTCGTTGACGAACTGCTCGCCGTCGACGTTCAGGACGTTGCCGCCCATGCCGCGGAACTTCTCGGTGATCAGCAGCCCCTCGGCCTGCTCCGGGAAGACCGCCCCGGTGGGGTGGTACTGCACGGTGTGCAGGAAGTTCACCCCCACCCCCGCCCGGTAGCCGAGGACCAGACCGTCGCCGGTGGCGCCGTAGTGGTTGGTGGTCATGAAGCCCTGGATGTGGAGCCGCCCGGAGCCGCCGGTGGCGATGACCACCGCCTTGGCCCTGACGATGAAGTACTCCTCGGTCTCCAGGTTGTAGAGGACCGCGCCGCAGCAGTCGCCGTGCTCGTCCAGCACCAGTTCCACCGCCGGGGAGAACTCGAGGACCTGGATCCCCCGGCAGCGCGCCTCGTCACGGAGGGTGCGCATGATCTCGGCGCCGGTGATGTCGGCCGCGCAGTGCATCCGCTTGCGGCAGGTACCGCCGCCGTGGAGCGAGGCCAGCCGGCCGTCCGCGGCCTTGGAGAACATGCAGCCCAGGCTCTCCAGCCAGGCGATGACCTTGGGCGCCTCGGTCACCAGGGCGTCGACCAGCTCCGGCACGTTCTTGAAGTGGCCGCCCCCCATGACGTCGAGGTAGTGGAGGGTGGGGGAGTCCTTGGCCGTCTTGGTGGCCGCCTGGATGCCTCCCTCGGCCATCATGGTGTTGGCGTCGCCGTGGCGCAGCTTGGTGGCGATCATGACCCGGGCCCCGCCCTCCGAGCCAACAGCGCCGCCGCCGTGCCCGCGCCGCCGCCGCCGATGACCAGCACGTCGGTCTCGTAGGCCGGGTTGGTCAGGTCGACGCGAGTCGGGATCGACCCGGCTCTTGGCCTCCAGCAGGTCGACGATCTCGGGCGATATGGCGTAGCCCTTGCTCGGGCCCACCCCGATCCCGGCGGGCCCCCTTCGTTGAAGTCGGGGTGGAACTTGGCCAGCCGCTCCTCCCGCTCGGCCAGCGTCAGCATCGGCAACTCCTCGCCCCGCTTCTTCTTCTCCAGCCGCGCCGGCCGGGTGGCCTCGACCCGCTTGATCAGCTCCTTCAGCTCCTCGGTGTAGCCCATGGTCTCCTCCGTTGTCCCTTTAGAGATATTCCTTGTCGGCCGGCTCCCAGATTTCGGCGGGCCCATCGGCTCGATTTCCCTGGCGGTGTAGGTCTTCTTGAGGCGTGGCCATGTCCTTGGCCATCAGCGCGCGCAGGTCCTTCTCGTAGCGGCCGGACTCAACCGCCGCCACCATCTCGGCCAGGTGCGCCGCCCGGGGGCAGGACTGGCGGCCGTAGAGCCGTCGGCCGAGGATGGCGATGTTGTACTGGGCGATCTCGGCCGGGCAGCGGGCGGTGCACAGGCCGCACATGACGCAGTCGAAGGACATCTCCGCCGCCGCCTCGATGTCGCCCCGCATGGCCGCGGCCATGTAGTCCATGACCTCGATCTCCATCGGGCACGACTTGGTGCAGACGTTGCACTGGAGGCAACGCAGCAGCTCGGGGTAGGCCTGGACCAGGTCTCGTAGTCGGCCTTGATCTTCTGCAGATCGTAGGTCGCCCGGTTGGCCGGGAAGAACGGCAGCAGCGCCAGGTACATGTTCGGCTTGACCACCGTCTGGCAGGCCAGGCCGACCTCGATCTTGTAGGATCCCGGGTAGCGGAAGACCGTGCCGCAGGCGCCGCAGATCCCGCCGCGGCAGCCGCAGCCGCGGACGAGCTGGTAGCCGGCGTACTCCATCGCCTTCTGGATGGTCAGGGTGTCCGGCACGTCGTAGCGCTTGCCCATGATGTAGATGGGGACGAGATTGAGAATCTTCTCTTCCGTGGCCATGGATGCCTCCTAGTGTTCCTCTTCGAGTTCGTCTTCACGGAAAGTCGCCACCGGCGGGGTTTCCTTGGGATCCCGGCCGGGGACGTAACCGAACAACTGGCGGACCCGCTCGCCCATCTGGCCGAAGAGGGTCGAGACGGGCAGGTTCATCGGGCAGGCGCTGTCGCACAGCCCGCAGTTGATGCAGGACGTGGCCATGTGGGCCATCCGGATGACGTGGAACATGAGCGTGTCGGTCGGCATCCGCACCGCGCCCTTCAGGTCGGCCAGGCGGAAGTACTGGGCCGGCAGATGGTCGAAGGTGGCCGTCTTGAAGACGCACTCGCGGCAGTAGCAGATGGGGCAGGCTTCCATGCAGTTCCGGCAGCGGATGCAGGCGGCGAAGCGGTCAAGCAGGGCGCCCAGATCCGGGTTCTCCTCCCGGAAGAGACGCCAGGCCTCGTCCCTGGCAACCTGGCGCGCGGCGATGACCCGGTCGATCACCGCCTGGCGGCCGGCCGGCGCCTCCGCGGCTGAGCCGATCCCCTTGGCGGCCAGTTCGGCGGCCACGGCATCCGAGGCCGCCAGGACGATGGCCGGGGCATCGTCGGCGCCCCACAGCGCCACGGCCAGGTCACCCTCCTGTCCCGCCGGCGAGGTGCAAAGCCGGCAGGCCTCGCGGAGAGCCAGACCCTCGGGAAGCACCGGCTGGCCATCCCGCATGCCGGTCATCAGGTCGCCCAGGGCCTCGCTCTGCACATCGGGTGACAGGCTTGCCCAGTCACGCACCTCGACGGTGCCGGGACAGTCGAGGGTGATCAGCAGGAGCCGCTCCAGGCGGACCTGCAGGAACTTGGCCAGCTCCACCGAGGCCCGCGCCTCGCACGGCCTGACCAGCGCGGCGATTCGTGCCTCGGGATCGCGAAAGGTCAGACTGGAGAGAATCCGGGCCGATTGAACCGGCATGACCGGGGCGAAGGGCGCCAACCGTGTCAGCCCGGCGGGGTCGCGAACCAGGGACTGGACCGCGCCGCCGCCGTTGGGGAGCTCAAGCGGGACCAGCAGGGCTTCCACCACGCCGCCGGTCAGGAGGGACGCCAGGAATGCCCGCAGGTCGGACACCTTGCCGCCGCCGGTCACGGGAAGCTTCAGGTGAGCGCTCATCTTCCCTCTCCTCAGGCGTTCCAGAGTTGCCGGGCGGGATTGGGTCCCATGCGCCGCAACTCCTCGGTAAAGGCGGTCATGGTGTCGGCGAAGAGCTTTCCCTCGCTGGCCGAGATCCACTTGAGGCGGATCCGTTCCATCGGCACCCCCAGGTCCCCCAGAATACGCTTGATGACCGCCACCCGCCTCCTGGCCTTGTAATTGCCCGTCTGGTAGTGGCAGTCATGCGGGTGGCAACCGCCGATGAAGACTCCGTCGGCCCCGTCCATCAGCGCCTTGACGATGTAGATCGAGTCGACCGCCCCGGAACACATCAGATGGACGATGCGCACGTTGGGCGGGTACTGCTGCCGGGTGGTGCCGGCCAGGTCGGCGCCGGTGTAGGTGCACCAGTGGCACAGGAAGGCCACGATTCTCGGTTCGAAGTCGTCCACGTCCCCTCCCTTTTCAGTCGATGGCGGCATCGATGACCGCCATGGTCAATTCGGTATGCAAGTTCACGTGCCTGGTGGCCCCGTTCGGGCAGACGGCGGCGCACAGGCCGCAGCCACGGCAAAGGGCATCGGCCACCGCCGCCCTGAGGTTGGTGTCCAGACTGCGGGCCCCGTAGGGGCAGGCCTCGACGCACAGGCCACAACCCGAGCAGAGCCGCTCCACGACCGTCGCCGGCCGCCGGTGGGAGTCGGAGGCGAAGCCCGAGAGAAGCGCCGCCGCTCGTCCCGCGGCCGCCTGCGCCTGCAGCAGCGCGTCCTCGATGAAGGCCGGGCCGCGGCACAGCCCGCAGAAGTACTTCCCGCGGTCCAGGGCATCCACCGGCGCCGACTTGGGATTGGCCTCGCGCAGGAAGCCGTTCGGATCGAGTTGCATGCCGAACAGCGACGCCGTGTCACCCAGGAGACCCCCGGGAAGTACGCCACCGCTCAAGACCACCCGGTCGGCCGCAAGGCGTATCTCCCGCCCCAGCGTGGCATCCGTCATGCTGACCACCAGACGGCCCCCGTCGGCGCCGACCACCGGCGGGGCTTCCTTTTCGTAGCGGATGAAACCGACCCCGCGTCGGCGGGCCTCGAGGTAGAACTCCTCGTACGCACCGAAGGTGCGGATGTCGCGGTGCAGGATCCTGACCTCCAGCGACGGGACGAGGTCTTTCAGCCGCAGCGCGTTCTTGACCGCCTGGGTGCAGCACAAGCGGCTGCACCAGGGATGCTCGTCGTCCCGGGAGCCGGCGCACTGGATCATGACCACCGATCCCGGGGCGCTCCGCCCAAGGAGGCCCTCATCCAGCTCCCGCTCCAGCCCCTTCTGGGTGACCACCCGCGGGTCCCGGCCGAAGGCGAATCCGCGCGGCGTGCTCTCCCGGCCTCCGACCGCCAGGATGACCGCGCCGTGCTCGACCGTGCGGGTTTCGCCACCGGCCACGTAGGTGGTTCGGAAGGCGCCCCATTCGCCGCAGAAGGCGGTCGCCTCGGCGCCGGTGACCAGGTCGATGCCGCTCGCCGCGTCGATGCGCCGGCGCAGGTCGGCCACCAGGGCCCTGGGGTCGGAACCCTTGATGGTCGGCGATGCCTGCCGAAGGAGCCCCCCAGTGTCCGGTTCCCGTTCGAGGAGGGTCACCGGGAAGCCGAGGCTGTCCAGCTCCAACGCGCAGGTCATTCCGGCCGCGCCGGCGCCGACCACCAGCACGCGGCGATTGGGCATCCGCTCCGTCTCGGACAGCGGGATGACCCGCCGGGCTCGCTCCAGGGCCATCGAAACCAGCGCGATGGCCTTGCGCACGGCACCTTCCCCTCGGTGGACCATGAAGCACCCCTCGCGCAGGTCGGCGAACTCCAGCAGGTGCGGATTCAGCCCTGCCCCGGCGGCCCGGTCCCGGATCGACCTCAGGAATTCGGCGTGAGAACAGCCGGCCACCACCAGCCGGTTGAGGCCCCGCTCGGCCAGCCGCTGCATCATCAGCGTGAAGCCATCCTGGTCGCAGGCCCGCGACAGCCGTTCCACGTGCACGAGGTCGCGGTGCCTGCCCGGGAAGGCCTGCTGGACATGGTCCAGGTCGAGGGTCAGCCCGCAGTCGCACAGGAAGAGCCCTACCCGCGGCTCGTCCGCGAGGGCCCCTTCGGCCGGCCGCTCGTCGGCAGGCGCGGGGGCCAGGGGACCCAGTGCCGCGGAGGCCCCGGCCGCGGCTGCCGAACCCTCCAGGGCCGCGTCGGGAACGTCGAGAGGCCCCCGGAAACCGCCGGCAACGAAGATACCCGTCCGCGAACTCTGCAGCGGCCGGAACTCATCCACGACCCCGTACCCGTCCTGGTCCAGCGCCAGCCCCAGCCTCTCGGCCAACAGACGACCCTCGGCCGACGGCAGGAAGCCGGTGGCCAGCACGGCGGCGTCGAAGCTCTCCTCGGTCACCCGGCCACGCTCGTCGACGCCGATCAGAAGCAGGTCCCGGCTGTCCGGATCCTCCCGGATGGCCGCTAGCGCCTGGCGGCGGAGACGGAGGCCGGACTCACGGATGGCCCGCTGGGCATATGCCTCGTAATCCTTGCCCATCGGACGGAGGTCCATGTAGAAGAAGTGCGGCTCTAGGCCCGGGATCCGCCGGGCCGCGAGGGCCGCCTGCTTCAGCGCGTACATGCAGCAGATGGTGGAACAGCGTCCCCGGCCGAAAGCCGGCTCCCGGGAACCGACGCACTGGACGAAAGCCACCCGCCGCATCGGCCGCCCATCGGACGGGCGCACCGGGACGCCGGACGCCGGCCCCGAGAAGGAAAGCAGGCGCTCGAACTGGACGGCCGTGAGAACGTTGCGATGAACGCCCCAGCCGTATTCCCTTCTGGCCGTCGCCGAAACGGACTCGAATCCCGGCCCGAGGATCACCGCCCCGGCCCCGAAGGTTTCGGTGCGCTCGGCCTCGTCCAGATTGATGGCGCCGGTGGGGCACGCCAGGACGCATTTCCCGCACCGGGTGCAGGACGCCATGTCGATCACCGGCGTCCGCGGGACGGCCTGGGGAACCGGTCGGTGCACGGCCCGGCGGGTCTCCACCCCGAGGCCGAACTCGCGGGGGACCTCCACCGGGCATACCTCCATGCAGCGGCCGCACAGCGTGCAGCGCTCCGGATCGACATAGCGGGGGGCCAGACGCACCCGGGCGGTGAAGTTGCCCGCGGAGCCATCCAGAGCTTCGACGGTCGCACCGGTCAGCAGCCGGATCCGCCGATGCACCAGGCACTCGTGTATCGGGCAGAGCGCCGGGGGGGTGGGATGGAGGAAACAGACGCCGCACGAGTCGGTCGGAAAGGTCCGGTCGAGCAACGGGAAGAATCCGCCCAGGGAGTGGCTCCGCTCGACCAGGATCACGCTGCGTCCCATCTGGGCCAGGGTCAACGCGGCGGCCATGCCGGCCGGGCCGGAACCGGTGACCATGACGGCGGCGGATGCGGCATTCGGCGCCGAATCGGCCACGGGAGCCCCGTCCTGCAGGTGTTCAGCCACGGTGACCACCCCCGGCAGCCGGTTCGGGCATCAGGACGTCCACCATCCGCAGAACCTGGACCGAGGTCAGGTTGGTCAATTCGCAGGCCTTGTTCGGACAGGCGGCGATGCAGGCGCCGCACCCCTGGCAGAGCGCCTCCCGGACGACGGAAATGCCCAGGCGTTCATCCATGCGGCGTGCCTCGTACGGGCAGTGGCCGACGCAAATGGCGCACCCGGAGCATATCGCCGGGTCGACCCGGGCCACCAGCGGGTCCTGAAGCAACCGCCCGGTGGCAAGCAGAGCCCTGGCCTTGCTCGCCGCGGCCGAGGCCTGGGTCACCGAGTCGGAAATGTCCTTGGGGCCCTGGGCACACCCGGCCAGGAAGATGCCCCGGGTGGAACTCTCCACCGGGTAGAGCTTGATGTGGGCCTCGGTGAAGAATCCGAACCGGTCGGCCGTGGCCCGGAGCCGCTCGGCGAGATCCTTCGCGCCGGCGCTGGGAACCACGCCCGTGGCCAGGACCACCAGGTCGGCGGCCACCTCCACCTGCTGCCCGGTGAGAGTGTCGACACCGGCCACGATCACCCGGTCACCGTCCCGGTAGACGCGCGAGACCCTCCCCCGCAGGTAGAGGACCCGGTCCTTCTCCATCGTCTCCTGGGCGTACTCCTCGAACCCCTTGGCGTCGGTCCGGATGTCCATGTAGAACACGTAGGCCTGGCCGCCGGGCACGCCGCGGCTGAACTGGCGGGCCTGACGGGCGGTGTACATGCAGCAGATACGGGAGCAGTACGGAAGGTGCCGGTCGGGATCCCTCGATCCGGCGCACTTCACGAAGACCACCTCCCGGGGAACGCGCCCGTCCGACGGACGCCGGAAGTCCCCCGCGGCCAGCATCCTCTCGAAGGTCGCGGCGTCGATCACGTCGGGAACGGTTCCGGCGCCGTACTCGGACAGCCGCTCCACCGGGTAGAGGTCGTAGCCGGTGGCCACCACCAGTGCCCCGGCCTTCTCCTTCACGTCCCCTCCGGGAGTGCGCAGGGTGACCTCGAAATTGCCCACGTAGCCGGTCACCTCCTCCACCTCCGTGGCGAGGTGCAGGGCGATGCGGGGATTTTTGGCGACCCTGGCGGACAGCCCCTCGACCAGCTCCCGGGCGGGCCGGTGGTCGGGATAGGTCACGGAAAGGTCCCTGACCCGCCCGCCCAGTTCCCCGCTCCGCTCCACCAGGACCGTTTCGAATCCACCCTCGGCCAGGTCCAGGGCGGCGGTCATGCCCGCCACTCCTCCGCCGATCACCAGCACCCGCCGGCTCACGTCCGTGGCGATGGCTTCGAGTTCCAGGTCGTCCCGCACCTTGACCAGGGTGGCGACGATGATCTCCTCGGCCTTCCGGGTGGCCTTCTCCTTCTCCTTCTGGTGCACCCAGGCGCACTGCTCGCGGATGTTGGCGATCTCGCACCGGTACGGGTTGATGCCGGCCGAGCGGGCCGCCTTGCGGAAGGTCGTCTCGTGCATGGACGGGGAGCAGCAGGCCACCACCAGCCCATCCAGATTTCTGTTCGGCCGCCCGTTCCCGGATGAGCTTGCTGTCCCGGCTCGGAGCACATGTAGATGTAGTCGGTGCTGACCAGGACGTCGTCCGCCCGGCCAATCCGGTCGGCCACCTGCTTGACGTCCACGGTCCCGGCGATGTTGACCCCGCAGTGGCAGATGAAGACCCCCAGGCGGCTCATCCCTACCTCGCTGTCCCGGCCGCCAACGACGTGGCGAAGAACGTCTGGATTCGGCCGGCCGCCGCATTCCCGTGGGCCACGGCATCGGCGATGTCCCGCGGGCCCTGGGCGCAGCCGGCCAGGAAGATGCCTGCCCTGGTCGACTCCATGCTCCGAAGATTCGGTTCGGCCTCGGTGAAGAATCCGCTCCGGTCGCACCCGATCCCCATGATCTCGGCCAGCCGGGGGGCATCGTCGTGCGCCTTCAGGCCGGTGGCCAGGACGACCATGTCGGCGGCCATCTCCACGCGGCGGCCGGTCAGGGTGTCCACCCCGAAGACCATCACCTTGTCCCCCTCGCGGTAGAGGCGCGACACCCGCCCACGGAGGTAGACGATGCCGTCTTCCTCGGTTCCCTGCTGGATGAACTCCTCGTACCCCTTGCCGGTGGCCCGGATGTCCATGTAGAAGATGAAGGCCCGTCCGTCGTGCACCTTGTGACGGTAGAGCCGGGCGTGCTTGGCCGTGTACATGCAGCAGACCCGGGAGCAGTGGGCCAGATAGCGGTCGGGATCGCGCGACCCGGCGCACTGGATGAAGACGACCTCCTTCGGAATCCGGCCGTCCGAGGGGCGGCGGAGCTCGCCGGCGGTGGGGCCGGAGGCGGAGTTGAGGCGCTCGAAGGCCAGGCCGTCGATGACGTCCGGGACGAGTGCCGGCGCCATACTCCCCGAAGGTCGAGACGGGCAGCAGGTCGAAGCCGGTGGCCACGACGATGGCCCCCACCCGCTCCTCGACGAGCCGGTCCTGCTGGTCGTAGTCGATGGCTTGCACCGGGCAGATCTTCTTGCACACGCCGCACTTCCCCTCCCTGAACCAGCGGCAGGCGGCCGTGTCGATGACCGGCTTGTTGGGCACCGCCTGGGGCGAGAGGGTGTAGATGGCCTTGCCCGTGCCGATGCCCCGGTCGAAAACGGACGGCACCTTCGACGGGCACTTCTGCTGGCAGAGCCCGCAGCCGGTGCACTTGTCCCAGTCGACGTAGCCCGCCTTGCGCCGCATCGGTGACGCGGAAATCGCCGGCCTCCCCGTCGACCCGCTCGACCTCGGCATAGGTGAGCAGCCGGATCCGGGGTGCTGCCCCGTCTCGACCGTCTTGGGGGTCAGGGTGCACTGGGCGCAGTCGAGCGTCGGAAAGGTCTCCGAGAGCTGGAGCATGCGGCCGCCGATGGACGGCAGCTTCTCGACCAGCACCACTTCGAGCCCGGCGTTGCCCAGGTCGATGGCCGCGGAGATGCCGGTGATGCCCCCTCCGATGACCATCACCCGCTGGACGAGACCGGTCGATTCGCTCAAGCCGTCACCTCTCCCGTCGATTACCGAACGCCGCGATCACGCCGGCATCCATCTCGTTTTGGCGCAGCCCGAGCCGGCTCTCGTTGATTCCCAGGGCGAATCCCAACAGTTGGGTGAACAACAGCGCCGGGACACCCTCGGCGCCGTCCCTCTTCGACAGGTAACGGCCTTGGACCCGGTCGAACTGCAGGTGGCAGAAGGGACAGGAGACGCACAGGCAATCAGCGCCGGCGGCCCTGGCGGAAGCCACCTTCCCGCCGACTATGTCGGCGGACAGGTCGTCATCGACGCCCGACATCGAAGATCCGCAGCATTCCAGCTTCCGCGACCAGGGAACGCTTTCGGCGCCGGTCACCTCCACCAGCCGGTCGAAGGTCGAAGGCGACCTCGGATCGTCGAAGCCGACGATTTTGCTCGGCCGCAACAGGTGGCAACCATAGTGAACGGCGATCCTCACCCCGTGAAGCGGCTTGACGATCCTGGCCCGGATCTTCTCGATGCCGACGTCATCGGCCAGGACCTCGAAGAGATGCTTGACGGAAACACGCCCTGAGTATCGCAGTCCTTCGCCGGCCAGCTTCTTGCCGACGTGCTCCCGCAAGGCCGAAGACTCGCCGATGCTGTGGGCGGCATGCTTCAGGCTGCCGTAGCAGCAGTCACACAAGGTGAGGACGTCGCGCCCGGCCCGTTCGGCCAGCGCCAGGTTCCTGGCCGACGCGAGGACGTGGGCGCGGTGATTGATGTTCTTCAGCGGGTATCCGCAGCAGCCGAATCCCTCGACGTCTTCACAGGCCACCCCGAGTTCGCGCAACACGGCGTCGGTCGACGATTCGTACTGCTTCAGGGAATCGGGGGTGACGCAACAACGCTGGATGGCGTACTTCACGACCCCACCTCCGATGAAGAAACCTCCGCGCCGGCGCGGACATGCGCGACCGCCAGGTTCTTCAGCTCATACAGGACGTCCGCGACGCGGACACCCTGCGGGCAGCTCTCCTGGCATTCGTAGCATCCCAGGCACTTCCACAGCATGGGCGAGCGGTAGACCGGCTCGGCCAGGCCGAGCTTGGCCGCGTGCATGATCTGATGCGGCACCAGGCCCAGTGCTTCCGGGGGATTCTCGGACTGGCGCACGACCGGGCAAGCCGCGGTGCAGATCCTGCACTCGAGGCAGGTGGAGAAGGTGTTCCCCTGGTCGGATCCGGCCAGCAGCCGGCGGAATGTCCCGGACAGCCGGTCGTCGTCAATGACCGTCATCGCATCCAGCGACACGCACGACTCCTCGATGGCGCCCCTCGCCGCGGCAAGAGGTTTCCGGTACTCCTCCGGGGCGATCAGGTCACGGTTCAACCCCCGGTGGATCGACAACGGCGAGAAGGTCAGCATTTCCGGAACGCCCCGGCGGAGGAGCGTTTCCCTCACGTAGAACCAGAGATCCTGCAGATCGATCCCCACCGGACAGGCGTCGGTGCAATGGCGGCAGTTGGTGCACAGGTAGAGCCCCTCCTGAACCTTCGCCAGTTCCCGGGCATCCGGTTCCGCCTTGCCGATCATCGCCTTCAGCGAAACGACCTTCTCCGAGGGGAGTATGTTCCGGTTGGGCATCTCCTCCACGGCGACGGCCACGGCACACCGGGAGGTGCAGATGCCGCAGTGGGTGCAGGCGTCCAGTTCCATCATCCGCCGGGTGGCCAGGTTGGCCGGATCGGCTTTCTCCGGGTCCACGACGGCGTTGACCAGCAGGCACAGCGGGCTGGTAAGCGCGTGAAACATCTTGCTGAACGGGAGCCAGGCCAGGCCGACGAACGTCGCCAGCCAGTGGACGACCCACAGGATGGTCGGGAAAGCCAGGCGGTCGAGCACGCCCGCAACGGGCGCCAGGGCCCTGGAGGCTCCGAAGCTGACCGCCGCCCACTGGGGCCGCGAATGGCAGTCGGCGCAGTACGAGTCGTGGACCTCCTTGCCCTTGGACAGAGCCTCCGCGTCCAGGGCTCCCCCGACGGTCGGGGAAACGATCCCGAAGTTGCCCACCCAATAGGATTCCAGGGCCCGCAACTCATCCTCGTCGTCGGTGCCCGAGTACTCCTGGACCATTCTTCGGTATTCGCGGTGGGAGACCATCTTGGCGGCCTCCAGCAGGACGCCCGATACCATGATGATGGCCAGCAGGACCAGCACGAAGCTGTCCGGCCGATTGTCGGCGAACCGCGGGGTCTTGTGCGTGAATCGGCGCCCGACGGCGATTCCCAGGCCGATCAGCACCAGCAGGAATGACAGGTTGCGCATCCACAGGTAGGGTTCAGCGTGGACGCATAGTCCCGGAAGAGGTTGGCCGAGATCTGGTTCTCCAACGCATGGAACAGAAGCAGCAGCGAGAAGCCGTAGAAGATGAGCATGTGCGCCAGCCAGCGGACCCGGCTCTCCCGCCACAACCTGGCCAGCAGCAGCACATCGACGACCAGAGCCCGCGCCAGGACGAAGATGCCGCGTCCGAACAGGGTGCGTCCGATGCCCCGCAAGGCAGCCAGGGCTCTCGATCGCCGGATTGGCTTCCCTGATCGACGCGCCTGCCGAGAATCGGAACCAGGAGAAGGCTTTCAGAAGGAACCCCAGCAGGAAGACGGCCAGGGCGGCGAACAAGGATGCTTTGAAGATCATCCCGAGTCAGCCCTTCACCGATTTTCCGCTGCGGGAGTCAGCCTGAATGCAGCGCCGGGTGAAGTCACCGGGCCGCCCCGGCCGGGAGCAATCCCTTCTCATCGAGGAGCGGGAGGGGGGAAATGAAGTTTCGCTCGAACCCGAGACGGTCGGCAGACATCCCCAGGGCCAGGCCCAAGGCCTGGGTGAGGTAGAGGACCGGCACGCTTCGGAAGGACGGATCTCTCATCCGGATCTCCTGCTGACGGTGGTCCAAGTTGAAGGCGCACAGCGGGCAGGTGGTCACCAGCGCATCGGCGCCATTGCGGGCGGCCGAGTCGAGTATGCGGCGGGCGCACCCTTCGGCGACGTCGGGATTGCCGACCGACTGGTACGAGCCGCAGCACTCGTTGCGGAACGGGAATTCCACCACCTCGGCGCCCGTGGCACGCACGAAATCCTCGAAGACGGCCGGGTTCTCCTTGTCGTCGAAGGCCATTTCGGCGGCCGGCCGGAGGAGCATGCAACCATAGTAGGCGGCCAGGCGGAGACCCCGGAGAGGCCGAATGACCTTGGCGGCCAGCGCATCGAATCCGAGGTCGTCCCGGAACACCTCCAGCAGGTGAACGACCCGTGTCGTGCCCTGGTAGTCGCGCTCGAGGTGGGCGTTGAGCCGGTCGCGCACGACGGCGTCGCGGCTGATGAGATTATTGGTGCGCTTCAGGACGTTGTAGCAGATGGAGCAGAGGGTCAGCAGCGGTTTGCCGCCCTCCCCCGCCCGGCCGAGCATCCTGGCCGGAGGGAGGAATCCCATGGTCGAGTCGACCGCCAGCGGGAAGGTGGCCCCGCAGCATGTCCAGTCGGGCAGGTCCTCGAGGGTGATACCCAGCACCCGGGCACACTCCCGGGCTGAGAGATCAAGATTCTTGGCCTTGGTGTTCAGCGTGCATCCAGGGAAGTAGAAGTAGTTCATCATCATCGCCATCCGTCAGGAGGTCATCTTCCGGAAGGCCCCGACGAGCCCCATCTGGGGCACGCGCTCGAGCATGCCGTCGGGGAGGTCAGTGATCGAAATCCGGTCCGGCCGTTCCCCGGTCCTCAGGGTTGCCAACCGCAGGGCTTCCATCACCCGGGCGATATCGATCCCTTTCGGACAGCGGGAGGTGCACTGCTGGCAGGCGGCGCACACCCAGGGCGTGTTGACGGTCAGGGCCTCATCCATCCCGAGCAGGGTGTAGCGGATGGCCTGGTGCGGGCCGACATCCATGGCGAAGGCGACCGGGCACCCGGCGGTGCAGTTGCCGCACTGGTAGCAGGCGAACAGCGACTGGCCGCTGATCTGTTCCACGAGCCTGGCCAATTCCCCGCCCACCCGGTGCCGATCGAGAGTGATCTTCATGGCCGTTCCTCCGTGATCGACATGCCAAGGGCCCGGTTCCCCGGGCCCGCCGCACGCTTCGTTCGTGAAATCCGGGGCATAACGTTACTCGCCGGACAGAGTGCTGTCAAGGACAAAGTTCCCGGCGGTGCACGGCGCGCAATTGCATCCCGCGCAACGGCGGAAACGGGCGGACCCCGGCACTCGGCGGGGCGCGATCAGAGTGCCCGGCGGAAGGACTCGACGGCCGTTGCCTTGCCGGTGGAACGATCGACCGAGCAGACGACACCCTCCATCACCGCCCTCCCCTTGCCCACCTCGAACCGCTGCGGGCACTGGGTCAGGAACCTCTCCAGGATGATCTCCCGGCGCATGCCGATGATCGACTCGGACGGCCCGGTCATGCCGGCGTCGGTGATGTAGGCCGTGCCGCGGTTCAGAATCCGCGCGTCGGAGGTCTGCACGTGGGTGTGGGTCCCGAAGACCGCCGAGACACGGCCGTCGAGGTACCACGCCATGGCGTACTTCTCGCTCGTCGCCTCGGCGTGCATGTCGACGAAGATGATCGGGGTCTTCTGACCGAGTTCCGTCACCAGGCGGTCGGCCACCTGGAAGGGGCAGTCGACGGGATTCATGAAGATCCGCCCGATCAGGTTGACGACGACCACCCGGACCCCGTCGGCTTCGACCTGGCACCATCCCCGTCCCGGAACGCCGGGGGGGTAGTTGGCCGGCCTGACCAGCGTCGGGAACCGGTCGAGCTCGGCCATGATCTCGCGCTTGGCCCAGAAGTGATTGCCGGTGGTCAGCACGGCTATCCCCTGGTCGAGCAGTTCGTCGGCCACCTGCGGGGTGATGCCCGTGCCCCCGGCGGCGTTCTCGCCGTTGGCGATCACCAGGTGGGCGCCATGCTCCTCGACCAGCCCGGGGAGGAGGTGGCGCACGGCGTCCCTCCCCGGCTGACCGACGATGTCGCCGACGAAGATGACCGTCAGGGGAGCAGCCGGTCACGTCACTTGGCATAGTCGACCGCCCTGGTCTCCCGGATCACCAGCACCTTGATCTGGCCGGGGTAGGCCAGTTCGCTCTCGACCTTCCGGGCGATGTCCTTGGAGAGGTAGATCAGGTCGTTGTCGCTCACCTTGTCCTCGTGGACCATGATCCGGATCTCGCGCCCGGCCTGGATGGCGAAGGCCTTCTGCACGCCGGGGAACGAGGTGGCGATGGCCTCGAGGCTCTCCATGCGCTTGACGTAGGCCTCCAGGACCTCGCGGCGCGCACCCGGACGGGCGGCCGACAGGGCGTCGGCAGCCTGGACGAGGACCGCCTCGAGGCAGTTGGGCGGTTCCTCCTCGTGGTGGCTGATGATGGCGTTGAGCACCTCCCGCGGCTCGCCGAAGCGCTTGGCGACCTCTGCGCCGATGGCCGCGTGCGAACCCTCCTGCTCGTGGTCGAGGGCCTTGCCGATGTCGTGCAGCAGGCCGGCCCGCTTGGCCAGCTTGATGTTGGTGCCCAGCTCGGCGGCCATCAGCCCGCACAGGTTGGCCACCTCGATCGAGTGGGCCAGGGTGTTCTGCCCGTAGCTGGTGCGGTACTTCATCCGGCCGATGAGCTTGACCTCCTCGGGGTGGATGTTGTGCAGCCCCAGGTCGAAGACGGCCTGCTCGCCGGCCTCCTTGATGCTCTGGTCGAGTTCCTTGCGGACCTTCTCGACCATCTCCTCGATGCGGGCCGGGTGGATCCGGCCGTCGGAGATGAGGCGCTCGAGGGATATCTTGGCCAGCTGCCGGCGGACCGGATCGAAGGCCGACAGGATGACCGCCTCGGGCGTGTCGTCGATGATCAGGTCGACCCCGGTGGCGCTCTCGAGGGCCCGGATGTTCCGTCCTTCGCGGCCGATGATCCGCCCCTTCATCTCCTCGTTCGGCAGGGTGACCACCGACACGGTCGCCTCGGCGACGAATTCGCTGCTCAATCGTTGTATGGCCGTGCTGACGATCTCCTGGGCTTTCTTCTCGGCCAGCTCCAGGGTGTCCTCCTCGATCTTCTTGATGTACTTGGCCCCCTCGGCCCTGGCCTCGGTCTTCATCTCCTCGATGATCTGCCGCTTGGCCTGCTCGGTGGTCATGCCCGAGACGCGCTCCAGTTTCTGGCGCTCCTCCTCCTGGAGCCGGCTGGAGTTGCTCCTCCATCCCGCGGATGCCCGCCTCCTTGGCGGTCAGGCCCTTCTCCCGGGCGCTCAAGTCGGAATCGCGCCCGTCGAGGAGGTCGACCTTGCGGTCGAGGTTCTCCTCCTTCTGCTGGATGCGCTTCTCCAGGGCCGAGAGTTCCTGCCGCTTCTGGCGGTTCTCCTTCTCGAACTCGGTCCTGGCCCTGAACATGCTCTCCTTGGCTTCGATCTGGGCCTCCTTGCGGGCAGTCTCGGCCTTCTTCTCGGCGTTCTCGATGATCGACTTGGCCATGGCCTCGACTTCGGCGATCTTGCCCTGGTCGATGTTTTTCCTGAGGAAGAACCCGATCAGGAGACCGATCACGAGCGTGGCGATGGACGCGAGCAGCAGCACCGTCATGTTCATCAGTCTTCAACCTCCGTTGCAGCGTGGGAATCAGATGCTCCGAGCGCAGCCGCCCGGAGCGGATAAAACCGTTCCTCGGTAATCACCAAGTCGACCGGCACGTCGTGGGGCTCGGCCGGAAGACAATCGATCATCTGGATTTCGAACGCCAGGCCGATAGTCCTGGCCGTGCAGCCCGACGACAGGCTGCGGTCGTAGCATCCCCGTCCGTACCCAAGACGATGGCCCTCCGGGGTGAATGCCAGCCCCGGGACGACCACCAGGTCGCAGGCGGACAGGGGGACTTCGTCACTCATATCAGCACGGGGCATGCGGATGCCCCGGTCACCGACGGTCAAGGAGGTACCGAGATCTTTGATGCGGCGGAAGCGCAGGTCCGTGCCGCCCGGTTGGAAGGCCGGGGCCACGACCGCCCTGCCCGCCGCCAGGCAGCCGAGGATGAACGGGTCGGTCTCGACCTCCTCGGCGAATGCCAGGTAGCAGCTGATCATCCTGGCATCGAGGGCCACCGCGAGGGCCGTCAACCGGTCGCAAATCGCCAGGCTGGCGTTCCGCCGGAGGGGTGCCGCCAGGGATCGACGCCGGTCGATGAACAGCTTTCGCAGGGCCGCCTTGTCGACGAAGGGACTCATCGGAGACCCCAGTGGCGGCTGGACGGCAGGAAGGCGAGGGAATGGTACACGGCACCCCGTCCGGGACAGCGCTGGCCCCGAGGACGGATGGCGATGCAGCAAGTCGTGCAACGACTGTCTTCCCCGCACATGCAGTCTCCTGGCGGGGAAAAGAAGGGACGAGGAAATCAGGGATCGACGCTAGCCGCTTCGCGGAACCCTATACCCTCACCTGACGACAGGCGCGTCATCCTCCCGTTGCCAGCGTGCAGGAGCATCCCGAAACTTCCACGGCAAACGCCAATTCCATGCAACACCCCGAACCGAACACGGTTGGGAAACCTCGTTCCGTATCTTCTCCCGGCTTCTATGTGAATCGGGCCAGGCTCCGTAAGAGCCTCCCGCAGGTTGCCACAAGACCCCCGCAGGAATGCGGTGTGAGGTTTCTTTGAACCGTCAGATCACGTGGGCGCGCATCAGGCGACCGTAGGCTTCCCGATGGGCATGCACATGGCCGCCGTTTCTGCGTCCCCAATCCTCCGGTGTTGGCTCAAAAATCCGCCTCATCACCCACATCGCAGGGGCATTGAGCACATAATACCTTTCCCCGTCGAAAAAGGCAATAGCCCGCGCCCCGGTCAGCGTTCACCCTCGCCGGCGGCGGACTCGGCCTGCTCCACATAGCTGATCAGGGCCTCGATGGCGGCGTTGATCCTGGCTCGCTCGGCCTCGATTTCCTTCCGGCACCTGAAGAGTTCGTCGGTGATGTTCACCGCGGCCAAGACTCCGATACGGGCGGCCGGGGCCATCGAAGCCCCCTTGGCGGCGTCCCGCATGCGGGCGTCGACGAAATCGGCCACAGCGCGGACGTACGCCGAGTCCTGGTCGACCCTGAGGGTCAATTCCTCGCCGAATATCCTGACGGTGACGGTTTCCATGCCGGTATCAGCCGACGAACGGCTTTAAATCCTTCAACAGCGATCCGATCCGGCGGCGGATGTCGTCACGCTCTCGCCGCCACGCCTCCCCACGGTGGTCGCCACCGCCCATCCCAGGCAGCGCAAGGTCCGCGCCCCGGCGGCCGCCCGGCTTGTCGCCACGGCGGTTGACCAAGTCACGGATCCTGGCCTCGAGGAGGTGGAGATTCTGCTCCAGGGTACGCATGCCGGTCATTAGATACCGGCGAATCGTCAATGTCAAGAAAAGCTTTGTCCTGGAATCACTTCCGCTCATTGCTTAAGAAGTTCGTTCACCAAAGCATCATTTTCACAGGAGGACCCATAGAGATTGACTATAGGCTGTTTTCCCTATATATTTTCAAGCCATGAGCGAACACGTTAAACCTGATTCTAAAGCCGGGGCCGGAACGTGCCGTCAATACCGCCACATCATCGACGACGCCCCTGACGGCGTCGGGGTGTACCTCATCAGAAACCAGGATGGGGCCTGTCTTTATGTCGGCAAGTCGATAGCCCTTCGCAAGCGGATGACCGACCACGCCCAGCAGGCCGTCCAGGGGACCGTCAAGGAACGGTTGATCATGAACGGCGCGGCGACGGTCGAATACATGCTGACCACCACCGAGACCGAGTCATTCCTGCTCGAGAACTCCCTCATCAAGCGCCACCAGCCGAAGTACAACGTGGTCCTCAGGGACGACAAGAGCTACCCGCATCTTCGAATCGACACCCGCCAGGAATTTCCCCGCGTGGAGGTGGTCCGGCGGCCGCGACGCGACGGTGCCCTCTACTTCGGCCCGTATGTCAGCGTCCGCGCGCTGCGTCGCACGCTCCACTTCCTGGGCACGGTCTTCCCGCTCCGCCCCTGCCCCGGCACGGCCCCCCCGCGCCGCACCCGGCCCTGTCTCAACCGCGAAATCGGTCGCTGCCTCGGGCCGTGCACCGGAGAGGTCGATCGGAAGCGCTACCACGAAACGGTCAGGGACCTGCTCCTCTTTCTCAAGGGACGCCGGGGAACCCTGATCGGTCGCCTCCGGCGGCGGATGTCGGCGGCCGCCGGCGACCTCCGCTACGAGGAGGCCGCTCGGGCACGCGACCATCTCAGGGAGATCGAGGCCGCCTTCCAGCGGCAAGCCGTCCACGGGAGGGACTCGGCTTCCCTGGACGTCCTCGGACTGGCCCATCATCAGCGCGGATGGGCTGCCTACCTGCTGCGGGTGAGGCACGGCCAGGTGGTGGCCGGCGAGCCGCACGAACTGGCGGCGGATCCATCCCTCCAAGAGCAGGAGATACTCGCCGAGTGCGTCGAGCGGCTCTACGCCGGCGAACGGGAGATACCCCGCCGCATCCTGCTGCCGGTCGTGCCGGCAGCGCACGAACATCTGGCTGAGATCCTGTCCGGCAGGGCGGGACGGCCGGTGCGCATCGCCACTCCTTCCCGCGGTCGAGGGCTCGATCTGCTGCTGATGGCCCGTCGAAACGCGATGGCCATACTCGACGACCGCGACCGTTCCCGGGCGCGCTTGCCGATGTCCGCCGAGGCCGCCGCCGAGTGGCGCACCATCTTCCCCGGGACTTCCGCCCCCGGGCGGATCGAGATATACGACGCATCGAACCTCGGCGGCACCGACGGCGTGGTCGGGATGGTCGCCTGGGACCGGGGCGGCATCCCCAAGGGGGAGAAGCGGCGTTTCGCGATCCGCGGCGCCAAGGCCGGCGACGACTACGGCATGCTCCGGGAAGCCTTCGCCCGCAGGCTGGAGCGCGTCGCCCGGAGCCAGGAGGAACTCCCGGACCTGGTGGTCGTCGACGGCGGCACCGGACACGTCGGGGCGATGCGGTCAGTCATGGAGGCCGCGGGAGGGCCTCGTCAACCGCCGCTGATCGGGATCGCCAAGGGGGAGCGGCGACGCGACGGGGACCGTCTTCATGGCCCCGACGGCGCCCCGATCGATCTCTCCCCCGCCTCGCCGTTGGTCAGGTTCATCGGCGGTCTGCGCGACGAGGTCCACCGTTACACGGTGACTTACCAGCGGGTCAGGCGCGGGCTCGACCTGACCCGTTCGGTGCTCGATCGGGTGCCGGGTGTCGGCGCCAGGCGGAAAGCCATCCTGCTGGCCCATTTCGGCTCACCGGACGCCGTCGCCACGGCCACCATCGAAGATCTGGCGGCGGTTCCCGGGCTTCCCGCAGCGGTCGGCCGCGCCGTCTTCGATCACTTCCACCCCACCGGCGGTTGACGAGGCCGGCTTCTTCCCCTAAGCTGCTCCGGGTGAGCAGGCATCCGGACACGACCACACCCGCGGTACCCCATGGCCCTCCCGAGAAACGCGGGGGTCTGGAAACCATGCGGCTGATGTCGTCGACGGCCGGCGGCGCGGGCCTGATCCCATTCGCCTCGGGCACCTTCGGCTCGCTGGTTGCAGTCCTGATCCACCTGGCCGTAGCATCCCTCCTGCCGCCCCTGGCGGGCCGGTTCCTCCTTGCGGCCTTGCTGCTGGCCGCCTGCGCCGCCCATGTGCCACTGGTGCCGTGGGCGGAACGGCGTTGGGGCGGGGACCCGTCGCCCTTCGTGCTGGACGAGGTTGCCGGCTACCTGCTGGTGGCGGTCCTCTTCCCGTCGGGCCCACTCTTCCCCAGGATTGCCTGGGGCTTCTTCGCCTTCCGTTTCTTCGATATCATCAAGCCGCCGCCGGCCATGCAGTTCGACCGCCACCTCCCCGGGGCGGCGGGCGTCCTCTTGGACGACCTCGCCGCGGCGCTCTACACCGTTCTATTGCTCTACGCCCTGCGCTCATTCGGCGGCAAATTGGGCATCCTCCAGGCCCTGCTGCCCTGAGTCTGGCATAACGGAGGCACGGACATGTCGATCGAGTGGTGGACCCTCCCCGTCGATGAGGTTGCCAGGCGCCTCGCGAGCGATCCCGCCGCGGGTCTGACTTCCGACGACGCCGCCGCGCGGCTCGTCGAGCACGGTCCGAACCGCCTCCATGAACAGGCCGGGCCGGGCCCCCTGGCCATCTTCCTGGAGCAGTTCGGCGACTTCATGGTCTGGGTCCTCATCGGCGCCGCGCTGGTCTCGGGCTTCCTCGGGGAGTGGATCGACGCCGGGGCCATCCTGGCCATCGTCATCCTCAACGCCATCCTCGGCTTCATCCAGCAGTTCCGCGCCGAGAAATCCCTCGCAGCGTTGCGGAGACTCTCGGCCCCGGCCGCCCACGTCATTCGGGACGGGCAACACGTAAGCGTCTCCACTGACCAAATCGTTCCGGGTGACCTGCTCGAGATGGAGGCCGGCGGGTTGGTCCCGGCCGACGCGAGAATCGCCTGGTCGACGGCGAACCTCGCCGTGCAGGAGTCCAGTCTCACCGGAGAATCGACACCGGTGTCCAAGACGGCGCGCCCCTTGGAAGAACCCGAGATTCCCCTGGCTGACCGGGCCAACATGCTCTACATGGGCACCTCGGTCACCGCCGGGAAGGTCCGCGCGATGGTGACCGGCACCGGCATGGGAACCGAGTTGGGACGGATCGCCAGTCTCATCCAGAACATCAGCCGCGAGGTTACCCCGCTGCAGAGGAAGCTGGAGGAGTTCGGCAAGTGGCTGGTCGTCATATGCGGGATTCTGGTGGCCATCATCGCCTTGGTGGGCCTGCTCCGGGGAGGGAGGCTCATCGACGTCTTCCTGACCGCGGTCAGCCTGGCGGTGGCAGCCATCCCCGAGGGGCTGCCGGCGGTGGTGACCATCGCCCTGGCTCTGGGGGTCCGCCGGATGGTCAGGCGCCATGCGTTGATCCGAAAACTCCCGTCGGTCGAGACGCTGGGGTGCGCCACGGTCATCTGCACCGACAAGACCGGCACGCTGACCAAGAACGAGATGACCGTCCGGGCCACGTACACCGGCGGAACCGGAGGGACGCTGTACCGCGTCAGCGGGGTCGGATACACTCCACTCGGAGAATTTTCAGACGACGGGAAGACGATCGACCCGAACCGATTCCCCGACCTGATCGACGTGCTGACCGTCGGGGTGTTGTGCAACGGCGCCGAACTGACCGTGCAGGACGGCCTCCCGGTACCCGTGGGCGACCCGACCGAGGTGGCCCTGCTGGTGGCTGCGGCCAAGGCGGGTCTCCACAAGGCCAGCCTGGAAGGACGGCATGCCTTCGTCGACGAGATCCCCTTCGATTCGGACCGCATGAGGATGACCATTATCCGGCGTCGGGATGGGATTCTGTCGGCGCATGTCAAGGGCGCGCCGGACATCCTGCTGCCGCTCTGCTCACGCCTGGTCGAAAACGGCGCCGAACGGCCGCTGTCGCCCGCTCACCGAGAGGCCATCCTGGCCGTCAACGACCGCCTGGCCGGAGAGGCTCTCCGGGTGCTCGCCTTCGCCCGCAAGCCTCTGGAGCCTGACGCGCCATTGGGAAATGGGGGCGCCATCGAGCGTGACCTGGTCTTTACCGGGCTGATGGCCATGATCGACCCGCCCCGGGACGAAGTCAGGGAAGCCGTCCGCCTCTGTCACCAGGCGGGCATCAGGACGGTCATGATCACCGGCGACCACCGCAAGACAGCCGTGGCCATCGCCCAGGAAATCGGCTTCTTCGCCGAGGGCTCGCAATCCCTGCTGGGCGAAGAATTGGACCTGCTCGACGATGAAGGGCTCCAGCAACGGGTGGAATCGATAGTCGTCTACGCCCGGGTCACCGCCGAGCACAAGCTGCGGATCGTCCGGGCATGGAAGGAGCGCGGTCACGTCGTGGCCATGACCGGCGACGGGGTGAATGACGCCCCGGCGGTCAAGGAGGCCAACATTGGCGTGGCCATGGGAATCGCCGGCACGGACGTGACCAAGGAAGTCTCCGACATGGTGGTCACCGACGACAACTTCGCATCCATCGTGGCCGCCGTAGAAGAAGGTCGCGGCATCTATGACAATATCGGCAAGTTCGTCCACTACCTGCTGTCGTGCAATGCCGGCGAGATCCTGGTGATGTTCACCGCCACCATGGCCGGCCTCCCCGCGCCCCTGCTGCCGATCCATATCCTGTGGGTCAACCTGGTGACCGACGGGCTGCCCGCCCTGGCCCTGGGGATGGACCCGGTCAGCCGCGGGGTCATGCAACGCCCGCCCAGGCGCCAGGACGGCCCGATCATACCCAAGTCGGAAGCCCTCTCCATGCTTCTCCAGGGCAGTTTCATCGCCATCTGCAGCCTGGGGGCCTTTCTGCTGGTGCTCCTGGTGGAGGGAGAGGGCCTCCCCCGGGCACGGACAGCCGCCTTCATCGTCCTGTCGTGCTCGCAACTCTTTCATGCCTTGAACTGCCGCAGCAAGTCCCGCTCGATCTTCTCGCTGGGGATCATGTCCAACCCCCAGTTGGTGCTGGCCAACCTCTTCTCCCTCGGCCTGCAGATGGGGGTGGTCTACCTGCCGGCCGCCCAGCGAGTGTTCAAGACCGAGCCCTTGAGTCTGTTCGATTGGGTGATGGTGATGGCCATCTCGTCGCTGCCGCTGTGGGGCATGGAACTGGTCAAACTGGCCAAGCGGCGCCGGGAGCCGGCTAAGCCGAGCCCGGCCTGATAGTCACGCCTGTCAACCGGTCAGGAAGGCCTTCTTGACGGCGTTGATCCGGTCCCGAAGCCGGGCTGCCTTCTCGAACTCCAGCTTTCCGGCGGCCTCGCGCATCTCCCGCTCGAGCCGTCCGACCGTCTGGTCCAGATCGGTGATCTCACCCAGGTCGGTCTCCTCCCCGCCCCCCTTGCCGACGGTGTAGTAGTCGGACTCGTAGATGGAGGCCAGGATGTCGGTGACCGACTTCCGGATGGTCTCGGGGGTGATGCCGTGCAGGCGGTTGTACTCCTCCTGTATGGCGCGGCGGCGGTTGGTCTCGCTGATCGCCTTGCGCATCGACGGCGTCATCGAGTCGGCGTACATTACCACCCTCCCATCGACGTTCCGGGCGGCCCTGCCCATGGTCTGGATCAGCGACCGCGCCGAGCGGAGAAAACCCTCCTTGTCGGCGTCCAGGATGGCCACCAGGGCGACCTCGGGGATGTCGAGGCCCTCGCGCAGCAGGTTGATGCCGACCAGCACGTCGAATTCGCCCAGCCGCAGGTCACGTATCAGGCGCATCCGGTCTATGGTTTCGACCTCCGAGTGGAGGTACTTGACCCGGAAGCCCATCTCGACAAGGTATTCGGTCAGGTCCTCGGCCATCCTCTTGGTCAGGGTGGTCACCAGCGTGCGGTAGCCGGCATCGACCGTCCGGCGCACCTCGCCCATCAAGTCGTCCACCTGTCCCTGCGCCGGCTTGACCACCACCACCGGGTCCATCAGCCCGGTCGGCCTGATGATCTGTTCGGCCACCCGCCCAGCCGCCGCCTCGATCTCGTACTCGGCCGGGGTGGCGCTGACGAACAGGCAGGTACCCACCCGCGCATCGAACTCGGTGAACCGGAGGGGCCGGTTGTCGAAGGCCGACGGCAGCCGGAAGCCGTAGGAAACGAGGTTCTTCTTCCGCGACCGGTCGCCCGCCTCCATCCCGCGCAGTTGGGGCAGCGTGACGTGGCTCTCGTCGACGATCACCAGGAAGTCCTTCGGGAAGTAGTCGATCAGCGTCGGGGGGGGCTCCCCCGGCGAGCGGCCGGTGAGGTGGCGGGAGTAGTTCTCGATCCCCTGGCAGAAGCCGAGCGACTCGATCATCTCCAGGTCGAACGTGGTGCGCTGCTCGAGACGCTGGGCCTCGAGGAGATTGCCGGAACTCTTCAATTCCGCGAGGCGCGCGGTGAGTTCCTCCTTGATGCTCCCGACCGCCCGTTGCAGGGTGGTGCCGGGGATGACAAAGTGGCTGCCGGGGAAGACAGCCACGCGGGCCATCTCCCGGAGCGTCCTGCCGGTCAGGGCGTCGAACTCGACGATCCTCTCCACCTCGTCGCCGAGGAGGGAGATCCTGACCGCCCGGTCGCTCTCCCAGGCGGGGAAGATGTCCACCGTGTCACCCCTGGCCCGGAACGTGCCGCGGGTAAAATCGACGTCGTTGCGCCGGTATTGGATGCCCGCCAGCGCCTTCGCCAGCTCGCGGCGGTCAATCCGGTCACCCGCCTTGATCTCGACCATCATCTTGCCGTAGTACTCGGGCGACCCGAGGCCGTAGATGCACGACACCGAGGCGACGATGACCACGTCGCGCCGCTCCAGCAGCGACCTCGTGGCCGAGTGGCGGAGTTTGTCGATGTCGTCGTTGATCCGCGAGTCCTTCTCGATGTAGGTGTCGGTCTGGGGGATGTAGGCTTCCGGCTGGTAGTAGTCGTAGTAGGAGACGAAGTACTCCACGGCGTTCTCGGGGAAGAAAGCCCGGAATTCCCCGAAGAGTTGCGCGGCCAGGGTCTTGTTGTGCGAGATGACCAGGGTCGGCAGGCCCATCCGGGCGATGATGCCGGCCATGGTGAACGTCTTGCCCGAACCGGTCACCCCGAGGAGGACCTGCCGGCCGGCGCCGTCGGCTATCCCCTGGCAGAGGTAGTCGATCGCCTTCGACTGGTCGGCGCTCGGCTCGAATTCCGAGGAGAGGCGGAAAGGGCTGTCAGGCACGACGGTCGGGCTTCGAGGAATCCGTCAGCGGTTCACCTTGGCCTTCCACTCGTCGTACTCCATGGGAAAGGTCCGCAGGTCCTTCTCGGGAATGATGACCACCGTGCCCCCGGGGATCATGTTGGGCTGCCCGGCGATACCGGGGTTGGCCTCGTAGATATCCTTCCAGCGGCGGGGATTGCCGTAGTAGTAGGCGGCCAAGAGGTGCAGGTTGTCGTCCGCCTGGACGAGGTGCTCGATGTCCGCCGCGCAGGCGGTACCCGGCAACACGAACGGCAGGGCGACTGACAGCAGGGTGACGGTGACGGCCAGGAGACCTCCGATGATCTTCACGTGACGCCCCCTTTCTGAGCGGTGTGTGCCCATTATATCCACTCCCACCCCCTTTTGTCCCCCAGCGGCGGTAAATCTTGAAAATCATCCGCGCTCCCTCTACCATGACCGCATGCGCCAGCGCGACCAGGAACGGACCCCCGCCCACGTGGCCATGCACATCGACAACGGGCTGCCGCTCCGCGAGAGCCTGGCCAAGGTGGCCCTCCTGGCCGGACACCTCTTCCGTCTGCCGAAGGTCCGGATGCTCACCTTCAGGCTGGCGTCGTTCGACCGGATTCTGACCGGACCGTCCCCCGGCGCCGCGCTCGATCCGCTTCGGGCCTTCATCCGCCGGTGGGATGAGGATCCGCCCGGCGGCGCGTCGCTCTACATCCCTCCCCAGGCCGGCCCCCTGCCGGCGCCGGTCGAGGACGCGCTCCGGGGGTTCCGTCGCCAGCCCTCGCCCGATAGCCGGGCACTGACCTGGCTGCTCGACTACGGCGGGCGGAGGGAGATCGCCTCGGCAGCGGCCTTGATGGCCGAGTCCACCGGCACGCCGGGACGGGCGCACCCGTCCTTCGAGAGCCTCCTGTGCACGGCCGGCCTCCCCGACCCGGACCTGGTCATCCTGGTCGGGCCGGCGCCGGTGATGCCCGACTTCCTCCTCTACCAGGCCGCCTATGCCGAATTCCACATCGCGCCGGCCTCCTGGCAGGACTTCCTCCCCCGGGACCTCGACCGGGCTCTGGCCGACTACCGTGGCCGCGAGCGCCGTTTCGGACGCGTGTGACATGCCCGACCGCGAACGTGCCATCCCCGCCGCGGAACCGCTCATCCTGGGGATCGAGACCGCCACCAGCGCCTGCGGACTGGCCCTCACCGCCGGCCCCCGGGTGCTGGCGGAGATCACCTTCGTTACCCCCCGCGGGCAGAGCGCCCTGCTGATGCAGGCCGTCGACGCCCTCGCCCGCCTCTCGGGCAGCCCGCCCGGCACCTGGCGGGCCATCGCCGTCTCCCGCGGACCGGGGTCGTTCACCGGCCTGCGTATCGGCCTGGCAACGGCCAAGGCGCTTTCCTTCTCCCTGGGAATACCCCTCTACGGCATCGGGACGCTGTCCGCCCTGGCCGCCCGCCTGATCCCCTTCCACCGCGGCCAGGCATGCGCCCTCATCGATGCCCGGAAGGGGCAGGTGTTCGCCGCCCTCTTCCGGGTGAACGCCTCGGGGGCCGACCTCGTCGCCGGGCCGGTCGTGCTCCCCCCCGGACAGGTCCCCTCCCTGGCCCCTCCCGATGCCCTCTTCACCGGCGACGCCGAGCCGGTCCACGGTGCCGCGCTCGTCGCGGCATTCCAGCGAGAACTGCGCTGGGCCGCACCCGATCTGTGCCGGCCGTCAGCCGCCACGGTTGCCCGGGCGGCCATTCCCCTGCTCGCCGCCGGCGCGCCGAGCCAACTTGACGACCTGGTGCCCGATTACGTCCGTCCCTCCGACGCTGAAATCGAGCACCCCGACCTCGCCCGCCGTCCCGGCGGCGGCTGACGATCCGGCGTCGCGTTTCCGGTCGCGGTCGGCGGTTGACCCGGCTCCCCTTTGCGGCGATAATGCATTAACAAAGGAGGGCATCCGCCATGGACCGAAACGACCCGGACATCAGGTCGCTCGTCGAGGGGAATGACGAATTCCGCCGCCTCTACGATGAGCACGAGGATCTGGAGCGCAAGCTGGCCGCCTTGGACAGCATCCACTACCTGACGCCGCAGGAGGACCTTGAGCGCAAGCGACTCCAGAAGATCAAACTGCACGGACGCGACCGCATGGAGCAGATACTCCATGAGGTGAAGGGTGGCCCGAACCCGTCATGATCCGTTCCGGCGCCGACATCCTGATCGAATCCCTCAAGCGCGAGGGAGTCCGGCACATCTTCGGGTATCCCGGGGGCGTGATCCTGCCCATCTACGACCGCCTGCACGGCGAGCGGGAACTGAAGCACATCTTTGTCCGGCACGAGCAGGGCGCGGTGCATATGGCCGATGGCTACTCCCGCGCCTCCGGAAAGCCGGGCGTCGCCCTGGTCACCTCCGGCCCGGGGGCCACCAACACCGTCACCGGAATTGCCACGGCCTATATGGACTCGATCCCCGTGGTGGTTTTCACCGGTCAGGTGCCGACGCCCCTGATCGGCAATGACGCCTTCCAGGAGGCCGACATCATCGGCATCACCCGTCCCTGCACCAAGTACAACATCCTGGTGAAGAACACCGCCGATCTCGCCATGGCCGTCAGGGAAGCGTTCTTCATCGCCACCAAGGGACGTCCCGGCCCGGTTCTGGTCGACCTTCCCAAGGATGTCCTCACCGGCACGACCGAGTTCAAGTGGCCCGAGAAGGTCGAGATTCGCAGCTACCAGCCCAATTACCAGGGCCACCCGCGCCAGATCGCCATCGCCGCCAGGATGATCGCCGACGCGCGGCACCCGGTGATCCTCATCGGCGGCGGCATCATCCACGCCGAGGCGCACCGCGAACTGTTCGCCCTGGCGGAAGCCACCTCCACGCCGGTCGCCTCGACCTTGATGGGCCTGGGCGGCTTCCCGGGCGACCACCCGCTCTTCCTCGGCATGGTCGGCATGCACGGCACCTACCAGGCCAACATGGCCCTGACCGAATCCGATCTGCTGTTGGCCATCGGCGCCCGCTTCGACGACCGCGTCACCGGCAGAACCGACGACTTCGCCCGTCAGGCCAAGGTGATCCACATGGACATCGACCCGACGTCCATCTCCAAGAATGTCTCGGTCGACCTGCCGATCGTCGGGGATGCCCGAAACATCCTGAAGAAGCTCCTGACCGACGTCGCCAAGATAGAGGTCAATTGGGCGGCCAAGCACGCCGAGTGGCGCAAGCGCATCGACGAATGGCGCGTTGCCTACCCGATCTCCTACCGGCAGGGGCGCGAGGCAATCAAGCCCCAGTTCGTCATCGAGAAGATCTTCGAACTGACCGGCGGTGAGGCGATCATCACCACCGAGGTCGGCCAGAACCAGATGTGGACGGCCCAGTTCTACAAGTTCCTCCGCCCCCGGACGCTGCTCACCTCGGGCGGCCTGGGTACCATGGGCTATGGTCTCCCCGCCGCCATCGGTGCCCAGGTGGCCTTCCCCGGCGCCACCGTCGTGGATATCGCCGGCGACGGCAGCATCCAGATGAACATCCAGGAGTTGATGACCGCGGTCCAGTTCCGGTTGCCGGTCAAGGTGGCCATCCTCAACAACCGCTTCCTGGGGATGGTGCGCCAGTGGCAGGAACTCTTCTACGAGCGCCGCTACTCCTCGACCTGCCTCCACTGCTCGCCCGATTTCGTCAAGCTGGCCGAGGCCTACGGTGCGGTCGGCCTGCGGGCGAGCAAGCCGAGCGAGGTCGTGCCGGTGCTCAAGGCGGCCCTGAAGGTCAAGAGGCCGGTCCTTATGGATTTCGTCGTCGCGCGGGAGGAGAATGTCACCCCCATCGTCCCGGCCGGCGCCGCCATCCACGACATGCTCCTGGTCTGATCCACGGACCTGTCATTTTCCGTCTTTCCGGGGTATAATTAGCTGGGCTATTTTCCCTGACGGAGGAAGCTTTCGATGCAGCATACCATCTCGGTGCTGGTGGAGAACAAGTTCGGTGTCCTGGCCAGGGTCGCCGGGCTCTTCAGCGGCCGCGGCTTCAACATCGAAAGCCTCTCGGTGGCCCCGACCCCGGACCCATCGGTGTCGCGCATGACCATCGTCACCCGCGGCGACGACCGGATCATCGAGCAGATCAACAAGCAGCTCAACAAGCTGGTCGATGTCATCAAGGTCAGCGACTTGACCGGGGCTGAGTTCGTCGAACGGGAGATGGCCCTGATCAAGGTCTCGGTCACTTCGGAGAACCGGTCGGAGCTGCTTGGCATCGTCGACATCTTCCGCTGCAAGGTGGTCGACGCCAGCTCGAAGTCGTACGTCATCGAGGTCACCGGCGACCATCAGAAGATCGACGCCATCCTGACGGTGCTGCGCCCCCTGGGCATCAAGGAAGTGGTCCGAACCGGCGCCGTGGCGATATCGCGCGGCCAGAAGAGTCTCTCTTAACCACGGAGGATCCATGAAAGTCTTCTACGACAAGGACATCGACACCACCCTGCTGAAGAACCGGCGGATCGCCATCATCGGTTACGGCAGCCAGGGCTTCGCCCACAGCAACAACCTGCGCGACAGCGGTTGCGACGTCGTGGTCGGGCTCCGCCGGGGAGGTGCCTCGTGGGCCAAGGCCGAGAAGGCGGGATTCCGCGTCATGGACATCGCCGAGGCAGTCCGCGAGGCGAGCGTGATCATGATCCTGACGCCCGACGAAACCCAGGGCGAGACGTACGAGCGGGAGATCGAGTCGAACCTGAAGGACGGCTCGTACCTCGCCTTCGCCCATGGCTTCAACGTCCACTACGGCCAGATCAGGCCCAAGGCAAGCATGAACGTCTTCATGTGCGCCCCCAAGGGGCCGGGGCACCTGGTGCGTCACGAGTACACCACCGGTGCCGGCGTGCCGGCGCTGGTGGCCGTCCACCAGGACCCGGCCGGTGACACGCTGGGAACCGCCCTGGCCTATGCGGCATCCATCGGGGCCGCGCGCGCCGGGGTCATCGAGACGACCTTCAAGAACGAGACCGAGACCGACCTCTTCGGTGAGCAGGCGGTCCTGTGCGGCGGCGTCACGGCCCTGGTGACCGCCGGCTTCGACACCCTGGTTGCCGCGGGGTATCCCCCGGAACTGGCCTACTTCGAGTGCCTGCACGAGTTGAAGCTGATCGTCGATCTCATCTACCAAGGCGGCATCTCGAACATGCGCTATTCCATCAGCAACACCGCCCAATACGGCGACCTGACCCGCGGCCGGCGGGTTGTCGGGGATGAGGCGCGGTTTGCCATGGCCGAGATCCTCGAGGAGATCCAGGACGGGCGCTTCGCCCGCGAGTGGATCCTCGAGAACCGTGCCAAGCGGCCGGTCTTCAACGCCCTCACCCGCCAGGGGGAGGAACATCCCATCGAGGAGGTGGGGCGCCGTCTGCGGGGCATGATGCCCTTCCTCTCGCGGACCAAGCTGGTCAACCGCGATGAGAACTGAGGCGGACCCCGGGCGCGAGGGCTTCCCCCTCGTCGCCCGGGAGGGTTACCCGCACCTGGCCATCGGCGCGGTCGCCACGATCCTCCTGTCCCTCTTCTGGTGGCCGCTGGGCGTCATGAGCGGCGCGGCCACCCTCTTCACCCTGTGGTTCTTCCGCGACCCGACCCGCATCCCGCCGCCGGACCCCGGCGCGGCGGTCGCCCCGGCCGATGGCGCCGTGCTGGCCATCACCGAAACCGACGACCAGGACGTTGGCCGGGCCACGGTCATCGCCATCTTCATGAATGTATTCAACGTGCACGTCAACCGCGTCCCGGCGGCCGGATCGGTCGTCCGGGTCGAGCACCATGCCGGTTCCTTCCTGTCGGCCTTCAAACCCGAGGCGGCCGAAGCCAACGAGCGGACGGAAGTCGTCTTTGACACCGGACGCGGGCGGGTCAAGTGCGTCCAGATCGCCGGTTTGATCGCCCGCCGGATCGTCTGCCGCGCCCGGGAGGGGCAATCGTTCGCGACCGGGGAGCGGTATGGCCTGATCAAGTTCGGCTCCCGGGTCGACGTCTACCTGCCCGCCGGTTTCGAACCCGCCGTGGCCGAGGGCGACCGGGTGAAGAGCGGCGTGACGGTCCTGGCCAGGGCGCGATGAAGCCTCCCGTTCCCCCGCTGAAGATCCGGCGCTGGACGCCCTACCTGCTTCCGAACTTCCTCACCAGCATCAACCTGATGGCCGGCTTCTTCGCCATCACCCTCTGCCTGAACCGGCGCTTCTCGCTGGCCGTCTGGGCGATCCTTGTGGCGGCCATCATGGACGGTCTGGACGGCATGGCCGCGCGCTTCACCGGCGGAACATCCCGCTTCGGGCTGGAGTATGACTCGATGGCCGACCTGGTCTCCTTCGGCCTGGCCCCGTCCCTGCTGATGTACCAATGGCACCTCGAGCGTTACCACCGGGTCGGCTGGGCGGCGGCCTTCCTGTTCATGGCCTGCGGCGCCCTGCGCCTGGCCAGGTTCAACGTCCAATCGGGGGACATCCAGAAGTACCGCTTCCTGGGCATCCCCATCCCGATGGCCGCGTGCCAAGTCGTCACCACCTACCTGATCCTGAACGAATTGCGCGTGGCCCCGAAGAGCGCGGGGATAATCGTCCTGGTCACGGCCTACCTCATCGCCTTCCTGATGATCAGCAACTGCCCCTACCGCAGTCTGAAGGGCATCCATGTGCCCCGCCGCTACTCGTTCTACGTTCCGGTCCTGTTCATCCTGACGGCCGCGGTCATCTGGATGTTCCCGCAGGTCAGCCTGTGGATCATCTCGACCACTTACATCCTCAGCGGGCCGGTCGAACTGTTCATCCGGCGGTTCATCATGCGCCCGCCGGCCGAGCCATCATCCACGCCGTTGCACGCCTCGAAGGAGGCGGCGGGAGAACGACCATGAGAAGGATACTCATCTTCGACACCACCCTGCGGGACGGCGAACAGTCCCCCGGTTTCAGCATGAGCCTCAGGGAGAAGCTGACCCTGGCCCGGCAACTGGCCCGACTCAAGGTGGATGTTATCGAGGCCGGCTTCCCGATCTCCTCTCCGGGCGATTTCACGTCGGTCCAGACGATCGCCCGCGAGGTCAGGGGCCCGATCATCGCCGGCCTCTGCCGGGCCGTCGCCAAGGATATCAAGGCCGCGCACGAGGCCCTGGCAGAGGCGGAGCGGCCGCGCATCCACACCTTTCTGGCCACGTCCGACCTCCACCTGAAGCACAAGCTGCGGATCACCCGCGAGCAGGCCCTGGAATACGCCATCGAGGCCGTCCGTCTCGCCCGTGGCCTGTGCGACGATGTCGAGTTCTCGGCCGAGGACGCCTCCCGCTCCGATCCCGAGTTCCTCTACCGGGTCATCGAGGGGGTCATCCGCGCCGGGGCCGGCACGGTCAACATTCCGGACACGGTCGGCTACGCCATGCCGGACGAGTTCGGCGCCCTGATCGCCGGGATCATCAACCACGTGCCGAACATCGGCAAGGCGGTGGTCAGCGTCCACTGCCACAACGACCTCGGGCTGGGGGTGGCCAACTCCATCGCCGCCATCGTCCACGGCGCCGGGCAGGTCGAGTGCACCGTCAACGGCATCGGTGAGCGGGCCGGGAACGCCTCCCTCGAGGAACTGGTCATGGCCCTGCACACCAGGCACGAGGCCCTCGGCTGCGAGACGGGCATCGACACCCGCGAGATCTGGTCAAGCAGCCAGCTCCTGTCGAGCATCACCGGCGTCCAGGTCCAGCCGAACAAGGCCATCGTCGGCCGGAACGCCTTCGCCCACGAGGCGGGCATCCACCAGGACGGCATCCTCAAGAACCGCCTCACCTACGAGATCCTGACCCCCGAGTCGGTCGGCATCAAGAAGAGCGAACTGGTGCTCGGCAAGCACTCCGGCCGCCATGCCTTCCAGAAGCGTCTGGTGGAACTCGGCTACGATCTGGACGAGCGGCTGCTGTCGAACGCCTTCGACGAGTTCAAGCTCCTGGCCGACAAGAAGAAGGTCATATTCGACGACGACCTGCGGGCCCTGGTGGACGAGAAGCTGGTCGAGGTTCCCGAGACCTACTCCCTCAACTACCTGAGCATCTCCAGCGGCACCAAGACCATCCCCACGGCCACCGTCGAACTGCTGCACGACGGCCGCACCATCCGCGACGCCTCCACCGGGGACGGCCCTGTCGACGCCGCCTACAAGGCCATCGAACGGCTCACCCGGATCAAGGGGACGCTTCTCTCATACCAGATCCGTGCGCTGACCGAGGAGAAGGAGGCGCTGGGCGAGGCCTCCATCAGGGTGACCATCCAAGGGGAGACGTTCAGCGGCAAGGCGCGGACCACGGACATCGTCGAATCGAGCATCCGCGCATACCTGCAGGCGATCAACAAGCACCTCGCCTGCCGGCACCAGTAACCGGGCCGGTCACTCCCACTCGATCGTCGCCGGAGGCTTCGAACTGATGTCGAATACCACTCGGTTGATGCCCCTGACTTCGTTGATGATCCTGGCCGAGATCAGTGCCAGGAGATCATGCGGCAGGCGCGACCAGTCGGCGGTCATGCCGTCGGTGCTGTCCACCACGCGCAGAACGCACACCTTCTCGTAGGTGCGGAAATCGCCCATCACCCCGACGGTCTTCACCGGAAGGAGGACGGCGAAGTACTGCCACAGGCTCCGGTGATGTCCGTGCGCCTGGATTTCCGTCCTGACGATGGCGTCCGCGTCGGCCAGAATCCGGAGCGACTCCCGATCGACCGGCCCCATCATCCTGACCGCCAGGCCGGGTCCGGGAAACGGCTGCCGACAAAGCAGTTCGTCGGGCAGGTCCAGCTCCGCGCCGAGCCGGCGCACCTCATCCTTGAACAACTCCCGGAGGGGTTCGACGAGGCGGAACTTCATCCGCTCCGGAAGGCCGCCGACGTTGTGATGGCTCTTGATCGTGGCCGACGGCCCCCGGACCGAGACGCTCTCGATGACGTCCGGATAGAGCGTGCCCTGGGCCAGGAACTCGAAGGATCCAAGCCTGGCCGCCTCCTCCTGGAAGACCTCGATGAACTCCGCCCCGATGATCTTCCTCTTCTTTTCCGGGTCGTCCACCCCGGCGAGCTTGCCCAGGAAACGGTCCGTGGCATCGACGACGTGGAGGTTGAAGTGGAGGTGGTCCTTGAAGAGCCGGGTCACCTCCTCGGCTTCGCCCTTCCGCAGCAGGCCGTTGTTGACGAAGACCGACACCAGCCGGTCCCCGATGGCCCTGTGGATGATGGCCGCGGTGACGGCCGAGTCGACCCCTCCCGAGAGGGCGCACAGCACCCGCCCGTCGCCGACGGTGGCCCGGATACGCTCGACCTCGTGGGCGACGAACGACCGCATGTTCCAGGTTCCCGTGCAGCCGCACACCCGCTCGAGGAAGTTGGCCAGCAGCAGGCTGCCACAGGGGGTGTGCACGACCTCGGGGTGAAACTGGAGCCCCCAGATGCTTGCCGTCCCGGCGCCCCATGGCCGCACACGGGGCGTTCTTCGTGCTGGCGATGGCCCGGAATCCGGGAGGGAGTTCCTCGGTCCGGTCGCCGTGGCTCATCCAGACCTGGAAGCCCCCCTCCGGCCGGCGGAACGAACTCTCCTCGAGGCCGTGGGTCAGGGCCGTGTCGCCGTCGAACTGGAGCACCGCGTAGCCATACTCGCGATGCTCTGAACGCTCGACCTTCCCCCCGAGGATCTGGCAGACGATCTGCATGCCGTAGCAGATGCCGAGCACCGGGAACCGGCCGTCGATGATCGCCGGATCGAGCCCCGGAGCATCCTGGTCGTAGACGGATGCCGGGCCGCCAGACAGGATCACCCCGCTGAGCCCGTACCCCGACAGCGTCTCCGCGGTCACGGTGTGCGGCAGGATCTCGCAATAGACATGCAGTTCCCTGATGCGCCTGGCGATCAGTTGGGTATACTGCGACCCGAAATCGAGAATGGCTATCTTGTCGCCGTGGATGTCCTTCATCGAAAACCCCTTGTGGGAAATGCCGGCGGGAAGCTCCTAGTCCATCCGGTAATTCGGCGCTTCCTTGGTGATGATGACGTCGTGGACATGGCTCTCCTTGAGCCCGGCGCTGGTCATCCTGATGAACCTGGTCTTGTGCCGCAACTCGGCAATCGTCCGGCAACCGCAGTAGCCCATGCCCGCCTTCAGGCCGCCCACGAGCTGGAAGACGGTCTCCGACAGGGTCCCCTTGTAAGGGATGCGCCCCTCGATCCCCTCGGGCACCAACTTGGATCTCGCTGGTCACGTCCTCCTGGAAATAGCGGTCACGGCTCCCCTTGGTCATGGCGCCGATGGACCCCATCCCCCGGTAGACCTTGTAGCTCCTCCCTTGGAAGAGGACCACTTCCCCGGGGCTTTCCTCCGTCCCGGCGAACAGGCTGCCGATCATGACCACCGAGGCGCCCGCGGCGATCGCCTTGGTGACGTCGCCCGGAGTACTTGATGCCGCCGTCGGCAATGATGGGCGTCTCGCTGGCACCGCGGCCGCGGCGCAATCCATGATGGCCGTCAACTGGGGAACACCGACACCGGCGACGATCCGGGTGGTGCAGATGGAACCCGGGCCGATGCCTACCTTGACCGCCGACGCACCGGCGGCGATGAGCGCTTCGGTCGCTTCGGCGGTGGCAACGTTTCCGGCCATGATGTCCAACCGCGGGTACTTCTTCGTCAGCTTCCGGACGGTGGTCACGACCATGTCGGAGTGCCCGTGGGCCGTGTCCACGGCAATGAGATCCACGCCCGCCTTGACCAGGGCCTCGGCCCGTTCGATGGTATCCCCGCCCACCCCCACGGCCGCGGCAACGCGCAATCTGCCCATCGGGTCCTTGCTGGCATTCGGGTACTTCATCGCCTTCTCGATGTCCTTGATGGTGATCAGGCCCTTCAGGTTGTAGCTCTTGTCCACCACCAGGAGCTTCTCGATCCTGTTCTTGTGGAGAATCGCCTTGGCCTCCTCCAGGTCCACCCGGTCGGACACGGTCACCAGCCGCTCCCGGGTCATCAGGTCGCCGACCAGGGCGGTCAGGTCCTCCTGGAAGCGCAGGTCCCGATTGGTCAGGATGCCGACCAGTCTCTTGCCGGCGACCACCGGCACCCCCGAGATCTTGTACTCGGCCATGATCGCCAGGGCGTCGGATATCGGTCGGTCGGGCGTTATGGTGATCGGGTCGACGATCATGCCGCTCTCGGAGCGCTTGACCTTGTCCACCTCGGCTGCCTGACGGTCGATGGAAAGGTTCTTGTGGATGACACCGATGCCTCCCTCCTGGGCCAGGGCGATGGCCAGGCGGGCCTCGGTCACGGTATCCATGGCGGCGCTGATGAGCGGGATGTTCAGCCTGATATTCCGGGTCAGGGATGTGCTCGTCTCGGCCTCGCGCGGCAGCACGGACGAGGCTGCCGGAACGAGGAGCACGTCGTTGAAGGTCAGTCCCTCCCGAACTTCCTTCGGCTTCATCTTCGTCATCGCCACGCTCCAGTTCGTCGGGCCATTTCCGTCATGATGAGATGACCCTGTTGCCGCCCGCGGACTCCGCCTGGTGGAGGTTCGCCAGGGCTACCCGGAACAGGTCATCAGGATGTTTCAGGCCGGATGCGTCAGGGAAGACCAGCAGACCGGCGCTGATCGTCACTGTCGTGCCCTGGTCGGCCGCTGTCCTCGCGAACGGGTGTTTCTCAACCATCCGGCGGAGTTTCTCAATCGCCTGCTGCGCCTCCTCCATCGGCCGGTCGGGGAAGAGACAGCAGATCACCGCACCGCCGTATCGGAAGGCCAGGTCATTGTCGTACAGGACCATGTTGACCATGTGGCCAATCTCGCCCAGAACCCGGTCGCCCTCCTCCACGCCGCGGCGGTCGTTGAATTCCTTGAAGCGGTCAACACCGACCATGGCCATGGCCAGGCGCTTGCCGCGATCGGCGGCCCTGGTCATCTCCTCCCTGGTCCGGTCCTTACCGTACCTGAGGTTGAACAGCCGCGTCGTCTCGTCTGTCATCCCGGCCGCCCCGTCCTCCTCGTGAATCCGCTCGTAGAGCCCGGCCCGCTCGACCGACAGGCCGGCGGTGTTGGCGAAGTGCATCAGCAACTCGATCTCCTGCCGGAGGATGGCCGGGTCCTTCTGGGTCCGGGCGGCGACGAGCACCCCGACGACGTCGTCGATCACCCGGATCGGCAGCAGCGCCGCGGCCAGAACTGCGCCATCGATCCTTCCCAGGCCTTCCTTCAGGCCGGTCTTCCCGCGGTCCTCCTCGGTGAGGCAGCGGATCAGGTCGGCATCCCCGGTGGCGGCATAGGCCGCCGGCATCCCCTGGTTGATGGCCACCACGATCGGGTTGTTCTCCTGGCTCAGGGGGACTGCCAGACTGCCGAACCTTCCGTCGGGAAGATCGACGCCGGCCTCGCCCCGGACAACGCCCTGCTGCCGGTCGATGAGCAACACGGCCACCTTGTCGAAGTCCATGCCCTCCTTGATCCCCCGGAGGATGAAGCCAAGCATCTCCTTGCGCTTGACCATCCGCTGCATGGTGTTGCCGATCTGGTTGACGATGGCCAGTTGGTCCATCTTCTTCTCGAGTTCATCCCGCTTCCTCTTGACCTCCTCGTACAGGCGGGCATTCTCGACGGCCACCGCGGCTTGGTTGGCGAAGATCTGGATGAGGTTGATCATGTCGTCGGTGATCGGCTTGTGGGTGGTCTTGTTGTCGACGGCGATGACGCCGACGGCCTTGTTCTTGGCCACCATCGGCACGACGACGAAGGCGTTGCTGCGCAGGAAGGGATCCCGGTTGTAAGGCTCGCCGAGCCGGAGATTCGGAGGGATATGGTCGCCGGAGCCGATCCTGACCACGTCCCGCCGCCGGAAGGCGCTCACGAGCGCCCCGCCCTTGGGTCCCAAGGGGACGCTGATCTCCTTGACCGGCCGGTTGTCCAGGCCGAACGCCGCCCGGCACTCGAGGGCGCTCTCCTGGGGATCGGGGAGCATGATGTTGATGCGGTCGACCTCGAGCACCTCCTGGATGCCGGTGAGGATCAGCTCCAGCCGGTCCTTGAGCGACATCGTCTCCTGCATGGTGATGCCGATGCGATACAGCGTGGTAATCTTCCGGTTGGAGACTTCCAGCAGCCGGTTGCTCTCGGACAGGTCGACGTTGGCCTGCTTCAGCCGCTCATTCAGGTTCTCGACTTCCCTATAGTAGGGCTTGACGATGACCCGGATGGCCAGCCAGGTGAACGCCAGCACCAGCACCGCGCTGATGAGGCCCGTATAGACGATGAACTTCTTGATCCTGTTAAGCTCCGCCGCGGCGGTGTCCTTGGGTTCGTCCAGCCCGACCAGCCACCCCTTCTCCTTGATCACCTGGAATGTCAGAAACTTGGTCTCGCCGAAATGCTGGAACTCGCCGAATCCGCTCTCGTAGGTTGTCGGAACCTCCTTGAGCTGGATGGTCGAGGAAGCCGCGCCCGAGGTCCTCGGCAGGGCAACCTGCAGGGACACCTTGATGTCCCCGTATTTCTTGCCGGTTCCGATATACTGCTTCCGATAACGTGGATCCGAGTGGTAGAGGAGGTTCCCCTCCTTGTCCATCAGCCAGACGGAACCGGCCTTCTTGTCCTTCTCGGCCGAGAGGAAGTCGGCGATCTCCTCGATGCCCGCTGCGCGCGGCAGATCCTTGGACATTTTCTCCGAGGAGTCTACGAGACTCGTGGTGATTGCGTCCTCACTGATCTTGAGAACAATCACTCCTCCCAGCGCGATGAAGACCGAAATGACCAGAAAGGAAGCGAGTGTCAGCCTGAAACCCAGACTACCGGTGAAACTCCTCACGTCCGGACCTCCTTGCTCAAGATATCAGGCACTCAGTGACAGATGGTGTCGCAGAAACCTTCCTTGACGCCCTTGGTGAGCTTCTCAAAATCACTCGAATGGACCCAGTGACAGGTCAGGCATATCGTCCTGCCGGAGGAGTCCAGAACCGGCTGGACACCATCCGGATCCATCTCCTTCGATGGAAACCTGCCGGTCTTGTGCATGTGGACGTAAGTGCCCTCCTCATGGCAGAGGAGGCAGATCGTCTGGTAGTCCTTCTTGAGGAAGTACTTGTTGCTTGAGGCGTGCGGGTCGTGGCAGCCGGTGCATTTCCCCTCCTTGACAGGAGTGTGGATGTACGGCTTGGCGTAATCCTTGAGGGTGTCCTGGTGGCATGAGATGCACTGCTGGTCGAGCTTCTTCCTCATCAGGTACTTCTCCGAGGCGCCGTGCGGGTCGTGGCAGACGGTGCACACTCCCGCCGCGACCGGCCCGTGGAGATTGCTCTTCAAGATATCCTTGAAAGCCTCGTGGCAGTTGACGCACAGCGCCGACCCCTGGCTTCTCAATTCGTACTTGGCTGGGAAGCTCGAGTAGTCATGGCACGGCAGGCACCCGCCCACGCTGATAGGGCCGTGGACGTAGATCTGCCCCTGCATCTTGCCGTGGCAGGAGAGGCACATCTTGGAGGACTCCTGGGATTCGCGCTGCTGCGCCGACAGCGACAGGGTGTGGCACTTGACGCACTGCTTCTTGTCCTCCTCGACGTGGAACTTGTACTCGGGCAGTTCCGACTTGATCTCCATGCCCAACTTTGGTTCCCTGAAGATGACCACCGACTCGTTCTTGAACTTCCCCTCCTCGACCTGCGATCGCACCTCTATCAGGTTCATGGCCAGCGACAGATTCGACCGGAAGTGGAACACGTTGTTCTTGCTCTTGGCAACCTTCTCCGGCAGGTTGTTCAACTTGAAGAAGATCTCCTTGGTTCCCTGCCCTCCGGCATACCCGACAAGGAATACGGAATCGTTCGACGTCTTGGTGAAACTGTCGGGAGAAAAGATGGACAGCGGCTGCTCGGTCGTGGCGGACACCGATGACGCGGAATCCGGCATCTCCCTGATCAGGTCGTCGATGAGGGCATTGATGGCCTTCTCGTCGGCTTCGGTATAGCCGGTGATGACCTTCCTGACCTTGCCGTTCTTGTCGATGATCACCGTGGTGGGCAGGGTGTCGACGCCGTAATCCCGGCTGATCGCCAACTGCTGATCGATGATCAGCGAAAACTGGAGGTCCTTGGCGAAGCCGAGAAAGAACTTGGTGACCCGCTGGGTGTTGTATATGTCGAGGTAGATGTTGCAGATGGCCAGCTTATCGTCGGGGTATTCCTTGCTGAGCTTGATCAGGTTCGGCACGGTCACCATGCACGAACTGCAGTAGATCGACCCGAAGTCGAGGAGGATGACCCGCTTCTTGAGGTGCTGGCCGATGTCGACCGGCCGGTTGGTGATGAAGTTGGTGCCGGTGAAGGGCTTGGCGTCATCGCCCTCCTTCACCCGCGCCTGTGCTGGGGACGCGAGCAAGAGCGCCATGCCGAGCAGCATGAATTTCGGTATGGAGTATCGTGCTTCTCTCCCGGATGTCCAAGACAAGATTTCACCCGTGCCTTACGGCATGTTGAGTGCTTTGTCGATCTGCGTGGTCAACTCTTCTTCGGTGGCGCGCCCGACCTTCGTGAATACGATCTTGCCGGACTTGCTGATTATGTACGCCACCGGCGTCCCGGCGACGCTGTAAGGATCGGCGATCTTGAAGTTCTCATCCTCCAACTCGTCCATGAGGACCCTGAACGAGTACTTCCCCTGCTTGATGAATCCCTTCACTGCCTCGAGGAAGGGGTCGCCGTCCATGTTGACCGTCATGATGTCCATGCCCTTAGCCCTGTACTGATTGGCCAGCTTCTCGATCAGCGGCATCTCCTCGCGGCACGGCTCACAGTAGATGGACCAGAAGACCAGCATGAAGGCCCTCGTGCCAATCTCCTTGCTGAGGTCGAAGGTGGCGCCGCTCAGGTCCTTGACAGCGAAGAGGGGAGCCTTGTCCCCCGGCTTCAGCGAGTCGATGCCCTTGATGACCGGAATTGGCGTGAACCCTTCCTGCTGGGCATGGGCCACGCCCGAGATCATGACGAAGGTAACGACGAACAGGCTCCAGATCAGGCATGACATCCTCGCTGTACCCATCAATTCGATCTCCTCATCATCACTTCATGTAGTATCGCTGCAGCTTGTGCTTTTCGGTATCCACGACGTACAGCTTGCGGTCGTTCCTGTCCACCCACAGCCCTGCCGGCTGGCCGAATTCCTCGTCCGCCATGTCGATGGCGCCCATCAAGGAGCCGTCCTTGCCGTAGCGCAGGACTCGCTTTCCGGCATCGTCTACGATGTACAGCAGGTCGTCCTCGTTGTCCGCCTCGATCCTGACCGGTCGAAACTCTCCCTGCGGCTTGGCCAGGTGGATCGATTCATAGAGGTTGCCGTTCAACTCGAATCTCTCCAGGGTGTTACCGGTGTTGCTCAAAGCCAGGATGAACCCGAACCGGTCGTCGTCGTAGGCGAGCGACACCAGGGTGTTGAACTTCGATTCGGGCTCGGACCGCACGGTGTACTTGTTCCACTCGCTGATGAACTTGCCATTCGAATCGAACTTCTGAATGCGATCGTTCACCGGATCGGCAACATAGCAGTTGCCATCCTCGTCGAAGGTCAGGTCGAGCGGTTCGTTGAACGCTCCGGCCCTGGCGCCCAAGCCTCCCCACTGGAGAATGAACTTCCCGTCGGCGTCGAACTTCTGAATGCGATGGTTGCCCGTGTCCACGACATAGATAAAATCGCCCCGGTTGACGCTCAGCGCCTTCGGATCCTTGAACTCCGACTCGCGGGATCCCGATGAGCCGAAACTCTTCTCGAAGAAGTCCTTGGTACTGAAGACCTGGACCCGCTGGTTCCCCGCGTCCAGGACATAGATCCGACCCTTGCTGTTGACGGCGACATCGAGCGGCGTGTCGAAGTATCCCGTGCCGATGCCGAAGCCCCCAATGGAACGGTCGTGCCGGTATGGAAGCTTGACCGCCTCGGTGACTTCCTCCGGAGGAGCGACTTCGGCGTCTTCCTCCTGCAGTTGCAGCGAAAGATCAGCTCCAACGCTCAAACCCGCGAATGCCGCCAGCATGACCAGGCCAGCCACAGTGGCAATGATGCGCCGAGTCATCTCCTTGGCTTCTCCAACGCCATCGAGTCGTGTTACTGCAATGCCTTCATGAGCATTTCAGTCGTATCCATCATCTCCTTGGCCTGCGGGTCGTCGGGCACGATCTCGAGCAGTTTCTTCCACTCATCCCTGCTCTTGGCGTAATCCTCCTTGTCGAAATACTCGAGAGCCTTCTTCCGGATCTCATCGACCTGGCTGCCGCCGCCGTTCGACGCCTTCTTCTCCTCAGACTTCACCGCCGGTGCCTTCTCTTCCTTCTTCGACTCCGGAGCGGCCGGCTTCTTCTCTTCTTTCTTCTCTTCCTTCTTCTCGAGCTTCTTCTCTTCCTTGGCCTTCAGCTCGTCGAGCTTCTTGGTCGCGTCGGCGATGATGCCCTTGGCCTTGGAGTTCTCCTTGTCCAGCTCGAGAACCTTCTGGGCCGCGGTGACGGCATCCTGGTACTTGCCGTCGGTATAGGCCTTCTTCGCCTCGGAAAGACCCTTGTCTATGTCCTGGCTCCGCTGCTGTTCCTTCTCCTTGCCGATGCGGGCCTTCAGCCTCTCTATCTTCTCGGCGGCCTCCTTGTCCTCCTTGTTCTTCGCCAGGAGGGCTTGCCACTTGCCGATGGCCTGCTCCAGCTTGCCGTCCTTCTCAAAGGCGATCGCTTCCTTGCGGATGCCTTCCAGCTCCGCCAGCGCCGCCTCCTTCTTCTTCTTTTCCTCGGCCGCCGCCTTGGCCTTGTTGACTTCGTCCATCTTGGCCTTCAGCTCGGGGTAGGCCGGGTCCATCTTCTGCACCTCGGTCCAGGCAGCCAGGGACTTGTCGTACTCTCCCTTGTCGGCAAGCGACTCGGCCTTGTCGACCTGGGCGGCGACCTTGCCCCTGTTCGCCGCTCCCTCCACCTCCTGGTTGTTCACAACCTCCCGGATGACTCTGCCCACGACCGCCTTAATCAGTTTCCGCATGGTCGCGTCGAGAGTCCAGCGGGGATTGGCAAGCGTCTCGGTGACCGCCATCTTGCTCGTTGCCCGCCACAGGTACTTCACCGGGGTGAAGCTGTCGAGCACGGTGTAGCTCTTCTCACGCGCTTCGACAAGGTAAAATGACCCGGTGACCAGGGATTCGATGTACTTGTCTGCCTTGTCCTCGTCGTAATCGGTCACGTTCCCCATGAAGATGGCTTCGCCGCCGGCCAACTGGCCGACCTTGCTGGCGATGAGGCCGCCGTCGATTTCCTTCGGCTTGCGCTTCAGGCCCAGCTCTTCCGCAGCCCTGGTCAAGAGTTCGCTGGCGCGGTCCGAACTGACGATGATGATCTTCTCGAAGTCGCCCTCGCGATTGAGCCCGAAGTCATCCTTCATCACCACCGACTTGAGGTTGAACTTGTCGATGATGATATCGTTGACCTTCGACTCGATCCCCTTAGCCTTGGATCCGGACGCACTGACGGTCACCGGCCAGACGATGATGCTCCTGATGGGCTTGATGCCCTTGATGTTGTCTCCGGCGAGATAGGCGTCATTCAGCACATATGAGTCGAGGACGGCTTTGTAGCTGCAGCCGACGACCATTGCTGCCGCAAGGGTCGCCGCAGCCAACCTGACGAAAATCGCCATTCTCCTTCTCATCCCCGTGCCTCCTTTAGCGTGGTCGAACCGTGCAAGTTCTTTTTCCATGTCTGTTCGGCATCAATTTTCGAGATGCTATCCCAGGCCCAGCGCACCTGTCAAGCAATCAGAACGACATCTTGAATTTCAGGTTGTACTTGTCGCTGGTGTCGATTACGTTCGAGAAGGTCTTGCTGACCTGGTACTCGCCCGTGATCTCGTACAGGTCCCTCTTGTAGCCCACCTTGCTGCTGAAGGACACGGTGTCGTCCGCATCTCCGAGGTTGTCGTACTTGTAATCGGTGGAGAGGCTCAGGTCGCCCAGTTTCCATTCGCACTTGACGCTGAGCGTCCGGTCTTCGATGAGCGGCTCCTCGTCGTCCTTGGTATCCGATGCCTTGCGGGACAGTTCCACCTCCACCGTCAGGTCGCGGATGATGTTCTGGAGCTTGATGTTGATCTTGCTGTCCTCGTTCATCGACAGGCCTTCCGATAGGTCCAGCGTCGCGGTCTGCGCTTGTTCATGTTTGAAGGAGTATGAATAATCGGCCTTGACGAGCAATATGTCCGAGAAGGTCCGGTCAAAGTTGAACTTGAACTGGACGTCCCAGTTCCGCGTCCGCCCATCGAACGGTGCGGTCGACATTGAGGTGTCCCAGTTTTCCGTGAGGTCCACGTTGTAGGTACCGCTGACGGTCATGTGGGGGGTCGACTTGAACTCCGAATCGAACTTGTACTTGGCGGTCTTCTTCTCCAGGAGGTCTTCGGTGTACGCCTCCTCGAAACTGTTGCTGGCCTTGAACTTCAGTGACTCGCCGATGGTCGAACTGAGGTTGTTCTCGTACTTGTAGGTCTTCTTCGTCTCGACGTTCCCGGCATCCAACAGAGCCGTGTTGAGGATCCCCTCGCCTTTGGTCTCGAAGTCGAGCCACGACCACGGCTTCATCACCATGCTACCGCTCACCTTGTTGTCAACCTTCAGGTCGAGGCTGCTTCCCCCGCGTTCGTTGACGCCCTCGTACTTCACCTCGGTGGTGATCCAGTGCATGATGTCCCGCTTGAAGCCGACACTCAACTTCTGATCGGTGGTGTACCCGAATTCGCTGAGGTCGTAGGCGGCGTAATCCTTCGCCAGCAGGAGGTCCTGGTCGAGAGAATAGTCGTAGGAAACATCCGCCTTGAGCCCCGCCAGAATGTCGAACTGGCTTTTCAGGCTCCCCTTCAGGGTCTGGGTGTAGGTCTTGTCATCCGGCCCATACTCGGCTTCGGTCAAATCCTCCTTGACGTCGTAATCGAGCTGCAGGTCGAGCAGGTCGAAAAACTCCCGCCCATATCCGAGGGTCAACTGCCAGGCGGTCTTGTCCTCCTTGGTGCCATCCGGTATGACCGCCTCGGTGATCTGCTTAGAGAGTTTGAAATCGCTCTTGAAGTCGCTGATTTCGTAGGTCAGTTCCAGACCGACCTTGTTGTCCAGCTTCTCCTGGACGCCGCTCTCGAATTCCCGCTTCCGCTCCCACTTGAGCTTGAGCGTGGGAAGGAATTCCGGCTTGGTGCTCAGGTCGACGATGTAGTTGCTCGAGAAGGCATTCACCTCGTCCTCGCTGAGGGTGCCCTCGGTGGTGTCCTTCTTGCCCGAGTAGGCGGTGGTGAGTTCGACCATCGGCCCGCTGAGCTTCACGTCGATCGCCGCCTCGATGGCGCGCGTGTCGGCCTCGTCCGTCTTGGTCGAGGCCGTGTAACCGCCGACGGTCTTGACGGCCAGGCTGTAGAGCGCGTTGAGGTTCCCGTCGTACTGCATCTCGGCCTTGATGGGCAACTCGCGACTGTAGGTCTTGTCCTCCCCATCCCGCTCCACGGTGAGGGTGAAACCGACGTCCACGGTGGTCTGTATTTCGCCGGCCGCTGCCGGCAAGGACTGAAACGCCGCGACCAGGGACGCAACGATGCCGATCAACAGTCGGAACCGCGCCATCCGCAGCCTCATCGACCTCTGCCCTCCCCGTCCGTTTTCGGGCACCGCTCCCGTGTCAGCTTTCATTCCTTAACCGAGGGTTTTTACCTTCTTTCTCGGCACTTGTCAAGCATTTCCAAGAATTTACCTTTCTTTTCGCCTCCCATCTTCCTCATTTCACAATTCAATCCGGCCGCCAGGCATCTCCTCGGGCGCTCACCTTGACAAGTAAGATCCTTTCACCTAGCATTCTTCCACCGCCGTTCACGCCGTCACGCACCGAACCGGAGGCCGCTCTGAACATGCCTAATTCCGATCTGGTCGTCATCGGCAGCGATCACGCCGGCTGGCCGCTCAAGGAAGTCCTGGTAGGCTATCTCCGGGACCGCGGGCTTCAGGTCGACGTTGTCGGCCCCGAAGACCGGGCGCCGGTCGACTACCCCGACATCGCCGCCGCCGTGGGAAATAAAGTCGCCTGCGGCGCCGCCCGCCGCGGCATCCTCATCTGCGGGACGGGGCTGGGCATGGCCATCGCCGCCAACAAGATACCCGGCGTCCGGGCCTGCCCATGTCACGACCCGTACACCGCCCGCATGAGCCGATCCCACAACGACTGCAACATCCTGGTGCTCGGCGGGCGCACCCTGTCGCCCCTGGCCGCCCAGGAGATCGTCGACGTCTGGCTCGAGACCCCTTTCGAGGGGGGGCGTCACCAGAAACGTCTGGAGAAGATATCTTTACTGGAGCGCCAGTCCAACAAAGGGGAGGCGAATGACATTGCTCTCACAGCAGGATCCCGAGGTGGCCGAGGCCATCGACGGCGAATTGGGACGCCAGCGCGGCAAGCTGGAGATGATCGCCTCGGAGAACTTCGTCAGCCCGGCGGTGCTGGAGGCCCAGGGCTCGGTGCTGACCAACAAGTACGCCGAGGGCTACCCGGCGAAGCGCTACTACGGCGGCTGCGAGTTCGTCGACGTGGTCGAGACGCTGGCCATCGACCGGGCCAAGGAGCTCTTCGGCGCCGACCACGCCAACGTCCAGCCCCACTCCGGCTCGCAGGCCAACATGGCGGTCTACTTCGCCGTCCTCAAGCCGGGCGACACCGTCCTGGGCATGAACCTCGCCCACGGCGGCCACCTCACCCACGGCAGCCCGGTCAACTTCTCCGGCAAGCTCTACAACGTCGTCCCCTACGGCGTCGCGACGCGACACCGAGACGCATCGACTACGACGAGCTGCGCACACTGGCGCGCGAGCACCGGCCGAAGCTGATCGTCGCCGGCGCCAGCGCCTATCCCGCGGACGCTCGATTTCGCCACCTTCGCCGACATCGCCGACGAGGTCGGCGCCTTCCTCATGGTCGACATGGCCCACATCGCCGGCCTGGTCGCCGCCGGCGTGCATCCCAGCCCGGTGCCGCACGCGCGTTCGTCACCACCACCACCCACAAGACCCTGCGCGGCCCCCGCGGCGGGTTGATCCTCTGCCGCGAGGAGCACGCCAAGGCCATCGACAAGGCAGTCTTCCCGGGCATCCAGGGCGGCCCGCTGATGCACGTCATCGCCGCCAAGGCGGTGGCCTTCGGCGAGGCCCTGCAACCCCGGCTTCGAGGCCTACCAGCAGCAGATCGTCGCCAACGCCCAGGCGCTGGCCGCGGCGCTGGTGGCGCACGGGCTTCCGGCTGGTCTCCGGCGGACGGACAACCACCTGATGCTGGTCGACCTGACCTCGCGCAGAGCATCACCGGCAAGGAGGCCGAGCTCGCCCTGGACGAGGCGGGCATCACCGTCAACAAGAACAGCATCCCGTTCGACACCCAGAGCCCCTTCGTCACCAGCGGCATCCGCATCGGCACGCCGGCCCTGACCACCCGCGGCATGAACGAGGCCGAGATGGCGGTCATCGCCGGCCTGATCGACCGGGTCCTGCGGGACCCGGCAAGCGAACCGGTCATGTCGCGCGTCCGCGGCGAGGTCGGACGTACTCTGCCGGGCCTTCCCCCTCTACGGCCGGACTCGGCGCGACTCCCTGACCCGGCGCCCACGCCGGGACAGTCGAATGGGATGACCATGCCCGCCGGACAAGCGCCCCTCCTGGGACGACTACTTCATGGAGATCGCCGCGCCTGGTCGCCACCCGCTCCACCTGCCTGCGCCGGCGGGTCGGGGCCATCCTGGTCAAGGACAAGCGCATCCTGGCCACCGGCTACAACGGCGCCCCGTCGGGCTGCGCCCACTGCCTGGAGGTCGGCTGCCTGCGCGAGCAGCTCGGCATCCCCTCGGGCGAGCGCCACGAGCTCTGCCGGGGCCTCCACGCCGAGCAGAACGCCATCATCCAGGCGCCGTCCACGGCGTCGCCATCCGGGGGGCCACCCTCTACTGCACCACCCAGCCCTGCATCATCTGCACCAAGATGATCATCAACGCCGGCATCAAGCGCGTCGTCTACAGCGCGGGCTACCCCGACGAGATGTCCCTGGACGTTCCTTCCCAGGCGGGCATCGAACTCGTCCGCAGCGGAGAGCCGCCCCGTACCCCGGGAGCGGAGGCCGGCGAGTGAAGTGCCCCTTCTGCGGCCTCGGAGAGGACCGGGTGGTCGACTCGCGCTCCGGCAAGGAAGGGACGACGATCCGCCGCCGCCGCGAGTGCCTCGAGTGCCGCCGCCGCTACACCACCTACGAGCAGATCGAGGAGATGTTCCCGATCGTGGTCAAGAAGGACGGCCGCCGCGAGGCCTTCGACCGGGCCAAGATCAAGACCGGCATCACCAAGGCCTGCGAGAAGCGCCCCATCTCGGCCGAGGCCGTCGAGGAAGCCGTCCAGGTCGTCGAGAACGGCATCCTCGGCCAAGGCGAGCGCGAGGTGCCCTCGACGCTGATCGGCGAGCGGGTCATGGCGGTCCTGCACGACCTCGACGGCGTGGCCTACGTCCGGTTCGCCTCGGTCTACCGGCAGTTCAAGGACATCACCGAGTTCATGGCCGAGCTCAAGGACATCCTCGACAAGCGAGGGACCCGAGGGACCTGACCATGCGGGGAACCCCTTCTCACTCCCCGGCCGCGAAGCCACGCGGAACCTCCCGCCGGTCTCGTCTGCCCCTGTTGCTGTGCCTTCTCGTCCTGCTCACGCCGGTGCCCGGGGCGGCGGCATCCGCTCCGAGCGCCGGCAAGGCGCCGTCGATCGAGCAGGTGGTGGTCACCAACGACCGTTCGTCGCTTCTCCTCTTCTGCCGGCTGGGAAACCTCATTCCACCTGATGCGCTGCAGAACACCAAGGCCCTGGCGCCGCTCCAGATACGGTATGCCATCCGAGTCCACCGTGATCGGAACATGTGGCCCGACCAGCTCGTCGCCGAAATGAACCTCGTCCAGGAACTGACCTTCGATCCCGTCAAGGAGTCGTACCAACTGAAGACCTCGTCCCCGGTGGCCGAGGAGGTCCTGCGAGCCAACCGCATCGAAGAGATTCTGCCCCTCCTGGGCGCCGTCAACGCCCTGCAGATCCTCCCCCTCGGCAGACTGAAGGCCAGGGCGAGGTACTACCTGACCATCAAGGCAACCCTGAGTTCCGCCCGGGACATCTTCTGGAGAAACCACATCTTCTTCTTCGACCGGAACAGCCTCTTCGAGACTCCCTGGCACCGGACGGGCATCTTCGGCATTTCCGGCAGCGTGGTCCGCTAGGCCATGTCCCTGCCCCGGCTGGCGTCCCGCGAGCGCAAGACCTTCGCGGCCATCGTCATCATCCTGCTGTTCATCGTCGTCCTGACCTTCCTCGAGACATTCCTCCACGGGGTGCCGGCGCCCAGTTCGTTCATCCCCGGCAACATCATCGTCTTCGTGGTGGTCAACATCCACATCATCCTGCTGATGATTCTGGTCCTGCTGGTCCTTCGCAACCTGATCAAGCTCTACTTCGAGCACCGCCAGAAAATCCTCGGCTCGCGCTTCAAGACCAAGCTGATCGTCGCCTTCACGCTTCTGTCGGTCATCCCGACGCTGGTCCTCTTCCTGGGGGCCATGAACCTGGTCAGCAACAGCATCCGCAATTGGTTCGAGATCAGGGTCGAGGACGTTCTGCGGGGCACCACCGACATCGCCAAGAGCTACTACCAACTCATCGAGGAGAACAACCTGCACTACGCGCGGCGTATCGCCAACGCCATCGCCGGGGGACGCTACCTCCTCTACGACTCCCCCGAGACCCTCCTCTCCTTTATCAGTTCCAAGCAACGCGAGTTCAACCTGTCCAACATACAGGTATTCGACCGCAACCTGGCCGAGGTGGTCGGCGTCTCCACGGCTGAATCGCCCGCCGAGAAGCCCCCGGCTTCGGTCACGGCCGCCCTCAAGCAAGCCCTCGCCGGCCGGGAAATATCGCTCATCGAGACCGCCGGCACGACCGAGGTCATCCGCTGCCTGGCGCCGGTGGCCCTCGTCCGCTCACCCCAGGACGTCCAGGGGGTGATCATGGTCAGCACGACCATCCCGCTGAAGATCGGCTCCCAGGTCCAGAGCATCACCCGGACGTACGAGAGCTACCGCCAGTCGGCCATGCTGCGTCGGCCGATCCTCGCCAGCTACCAGATGATCCTGGTGATGATCGCCCTCCTGTCGGTCTTTTTCGCCACGTGGTTCGCCTTCTACCTCGCCCGCCTGATCACCGTCCCCATTCAGTCACTGGCCGAGGGAACCAGGCGCATCTCCGAGGGTGACCTCGACGTCACCCTGGGCGAATTGAGTTCGAACGACGAACTGGGCATGCTCGTGGGATCGTTCAACCACATGGCCGGAGAATTGCGGAGCAGCCGCGGAAAGCTCGACGCGGCCTACTCGGCCCTGCAGCGGAACAACCTCGAACTGGCGGGCGGCAAGCGCTACATCGAGACCGTGCTCGACAACATCGCCACCGGCGTGCTCAGCATCGACGGCAGGGGTTCGTTGACCACGGTCAACAAGTCCGCGCAGCGGATGCTGTCGATCCCCTTCCCCGACCTGCACGGCCGGCCCTATGGTGAAGTCTTCGGGGCGCCCTTCCACGCCGGCATCCGGGCCTTCATCGACGACCTGCACCATGGCACGGTGAACCGCCTCGAGCGCCGAATCGATCTTGCCATGGAGGACGTCCTGCCCCAGAATCTGCTGCTTGTGGGAACCAACCTGCACGACGAACGGGGCGTCTACGGCGGAACGGTCGTGGCCATAGAGAACCTGACCGAACTGACGGCAGTCCAGCGCATCGCCGCCTGGCGGGAGGTCGCCCGGCGCATCGCCCACGAGATCAAGAACCCGCTCACGCCGATCAAACTCTCGGCCCAGCGCCTCCGCAAGAAGCACCTGCAGAACAGCCCCGACTTCGACGCCGTCTTCAACGAGGGCACCCAGGTCATCATCGACCAAGTCGAGGAGATGCGGCTGCTCGTCGACGAATTCTCGCGCTTCGCCCGGATGCCGGCCAGCCACCCGACGCCGACCGACATCCACGCCGTCCTGGAGGACACCTTCCGGCTCTACCGCGACACCTACCGGAAGGTCGAGTTCCAGACCGCCCTGTGCGCCGGACCCCTGATGGCCATGGCCGACCCGGCACAGATGAAGCGCGTGTTCATCAACCTGATCGACAATGGCATCGAGGCCATGGATGGGCACGGCACCGTATCGATCGAAACGCAGGCCATCCCGGAGACCAGGACCGTCCGCGTGGTCATCAAGGACACCGGCAAAGGCCTAACCCCGGAGGTCAAGGAGAAGCTCTTCTCTCCCTACTTCTCGACCAAGAAGGATGGCACGGGCTTGGGCCTGACGATCGTCAACGGCATCATCGCCGACCACGGCGGCTCCATCCGGGTGAGGACGAACCGGCCGCACGGGACGGCCTTCGTCATCGAGCTCCCGGCGGCCGAGACGGAGGCGCAGGCATGAGCGCCGAATCCAAGCGCATCCTGGTGGTCGACGACGAGCGGAACATCCTCCGGGCTCTGCGCGGCATCCTGGAGGACGAGGGGTACATCGTCTCGGAGGCACAGAACGGCGCCGATGCTCTCCGGATGGTTGCCGCCGCGCCGCCGCCCGACCTCGTCCTGCTCGACATCTGGCTGCCCGACACCGACGGCGTCGTCCTTCTGCAATCGATCAAGTCGACCCACCCCTCGATCCCGGTGGTGATGATGTCCGGCCACGGGACCATCGAACTGGCCGTCCGTTCGACGAAGCTCGGCGCCTACGACTTCATCGAGAAGCCGCTCAGCATGGAGAAGATCATCCTGACGGTCGGCCACGCTCTGAGCGAGGAGACGCTCGAACGGGAGAACCGCGGCCTGCGGAGCATCCTCGAAGAGAGCTACCGCCTGGTCGGCGAGAGCAGGGCCATCACCGACCTGAAGGCCGAGATCGACACGGCCGCCCCCTCCAACGGCCGGGTGCTCCTTGCCGGCGAGAACGGCACCGGCAAGGAACTGGTGGCCCGGCTCATCCATTTGAAGAGCAGGCGGGTCGGCAAGAACTTCGTCACCGTCAACTGCGCCGCCATCCCCGAGGACCTGATCGAGAGCGAGCTCTTCGGCCACGAGAAGGGCTCGTTCACCGGCGCATACTTCCGGAAGCAGGGCACGTTCGAGGCCGCCGACGGCGGCACCATCTTCCTCGACGAGGTGGCCGACATGTCGTTGCGCACCCAGGCAAAGGTGCTGCGCGTCCTGGAGGAACAGAGTTTTCAGCGGGTCGGCGGGACCAAGCCGATCGTCGTTGACACCCGGGTCATCGCCGCCACCAACAAGGACCTGACCGGCGAGATTCACGAAGGGCGGTTCCGCGAGGACCTCTACTTCCGGCTCAACGTCATCCCCTTCTCCATACCCGCGCTGCGCGACCGGCGCGAGGACATCCCCCTGCTCATCGACCACTTCGTCCGCATGTTCGTCGCCGAGCAGGGGCTCATGCTCAAGGAGATCAGCCCGGAGGCCATGCAGCGGCTGACCGCCTACGCCTGGCCGGGGAACGTCCGCGAGTTGAAGAACATCGTTGAGCGCCTGCTCATCATGACCCCCGGGAACGTGATCCGCCTCGAGGACATCCCGCCTTCCATCCAGGGGATCACCGTCGAAGACCGGGTCGAGACCCAGGCGCTGGTTTCCCTCAAGCAGGCCAGGGCCGACTTCGAGCGGCGCTACATCCTCGAGGTCCTCGAACAGAGCGGCGGGAACATCAGCCGCACGGCCAATCTGCTGGGCATCGAGCGGAGCAACCTCCACCGGAAGTTGCGCCAGATGAAACTGCAAGCGCCCCAGCAGGAGCCCTAGGTGCTGTTGACAACCGGCCATCCATGAATAACATTTTCGCCATATGAAACGGGAGAAAGCCGACTACGCCGTCCAGTCCGTCCACAAGGCGCTGGAGATCCTCGAGATCCTGGCCGATGGCGACGGCCACAGCGATCCCGCCGACCTCTGCCAGCGGACGGGGCTGCCCCTGGCCACCGTCCACCGCATCCTGCACACCATGGAGACGCGTGGTTACGTGGAGGCGCAACCGGCTACGGGCCGGTTCGGCATCGGCCTCAAATCGTTCGAGGTCGGCCAGGCCTTCCGCCACCAGCTCGGCCTCTCACAGGCCGCCCGCCCGTTGCTGCGAGAACTGGTCAGGGCGTGCGACGAATCCACCTCGCTGACGCTCCTGCGTGGGGTGCACGTGGTCTACCTCGAGGTCTTCCAGACCAGCAAGGCACTCCGTATCGCTTCGCGGGTCGGCAGCATCACCCCGGCCCACTGCACCGCCGCGGGCAAGATCCAGCTCGCCTTCCTCCCCCCGCGCCAACTCGATCAGTTCCTCGCCTGTCCGCTGAAGGCCCTCACCCCCCGCAGCCTGACCGACCCCGAGATGATCAGGCGCCAGCTGCGAGAAGCCGCCGAACGGGGCTACGCCATGGATGACCAGGAGTTCGACGAAGGCGTCCGCTGCATAGCCGTTCCCGTCCGCGACCACCACCGCCACGTCATCGCCGGGATCAGCATCACCGGCCCCCTCTCCCGCATGTCCGACAGCCGTGTCCGCGACGATCTCCTCCCCCGCCTGGTCGAGGCGGGCGAAGAGCTGTCGCGGCGGCTCGGCTACGAACCCCCGCGGGAGGTCAACTGACCATGATCGACCGCCTGAAGATCGCCGAGGGCGTCCGGCTCATCCTCGAGGGGATCGGCGAGGATCCCGCCCGGCCGGGCCTGGCCGGCACGCCCGGCCGCGTGGCCGAACTCTACGCGGACATCCTGGGCGGCGTCGGGGAGGATCCATCCTCGGTCATCCAGATCATCGAAGGCGAGAGCCATCACGAGATGGTCCTGGTCCGCGACCTCCCCTTCCACTCCATGTGCGAGCATCACCTGCTTCCCTTCCAAGGCAAGGCCCACGTCGCCTACATTCCCGCCGGCGGGCGAATCATCGGCATCGGCAACATCGGCCGCCTGCTCGACTCGCTGTCGCGCCGCCCGCAGGTCCAGGAGCGCCTGACCACCCAGATGGCCGACACCATTGAGCGGCGGCTGGCCCCGCTGGGCACGATGGTGGTCATCGCCGCCGAGCACACCTGCGTCTCGCTTCGCGGGGCCCGCAAGCAGGGGAGCACGGTGGTCACCTCGGCCGTCCGGGGCATCTTCCGGAATAATCCCACGACACGGCAGGAGATGCTGTCGCTCATCCGCGGCTAGAACCTCCCACATCGGAGAAACATGGAAAAGCACGACTGCGTCCTGATCGACGGCAAGGCCTTGTCACTCAAGCTCCGCCAAGGCATGACCGGCCGGGTGGCCGACCTCGCCGGCCGGGGAGTCCGACCCGGCCTGGCGGTGGTGCTGGTCGGCGATGACCCGGCCTCGGCCGTCTACGTCGCCCAGAAGGAGAAGGCGTGCCGGGAGGTCGGATTCCACTCCGAGACGTTCCGGCTTCCGGCCTCCACGGAAACCCGGGAACTGCTCGACCTCGTCGGGCAACTGAACGATCGCACCGACATCCACGGGATTCTGGTGCAACTTCCGCTGCCCGGGCACCTCCTCGCAGGGGAGATCGTCGACGCCATCTCCCCCCGTAAGGACGTCGACGGGCTTCATCCCGCCAGCCTCGGATGTCTGGTGGCCGACCGGAAGGGATTCATCCCCTGCACGCCCCATGGGGTCATGAAGATGATCGAGGCACACGGCGTGCCCGTGGCCGGACGCCACGCTGTGGTCGTGGGAAGGAGCGTCATGGTCGGCAAGCCGATGGCCTTCCTGCTGCTTCGCAAGCACGCCACTGTGACCATCTGCCACAGCCGGACGCCCGACCTGGGCGCCGTCACCCGGCAAGCCGACATCCTGGTGGCCGCCGTCGGCCGGCCAGGCCTGGTGACCGCCGGCATGGTCAAGCCGGGGGCGGTGGTGATCGACGTCGGCGTCAACCGGATGCCCGACGGGAAACTGAAGGGGGACGTCGATTTCGCCTCCGTGTCGGCCGTCGCCTCGGCCATCACCCCGGTCCCGGGCGGGGTGGGGCCGATGACCATCACCATGCTTCTGGAGAACACCCTCCTGGCCGCCGAGAGTCCCCGGTGATTGTCACCACCCCCAAGGCCGCCGAGAGCATTCTGTCCCACCTCGCGGGGCGCACCAGGGTGGCCGTCGTCGGCTGCGGCCTATGCGCCACCTCCTGCAACACGGGAGGGAAGAAGGAGGTTGCCGCCATGGCCGACTTCCTCGCCTCACGGGACCACGAGGTGACCTGGACAGCCGTCCTCGACGGCGCCTGCCAGCGCATGCTCATCCTCCGCGACATCTCCCGGCTGCCGAAACCCGACGCGGTGGTGGTCATGGCCTGCGGCAGCGGCACCCAGATGGTTGGCTCGACCCTCGAGGTGAAGGCCGTCCCGGCGCTCGACACCGTCTACCTGGGCGGCGCCCTGCGGGCCGGTTCGTTCGAGCCGAAGTGCTCGCTGTGCGGCGACTGCCGGCTGGCCGATTTCGCCAACCGGTGCCCGGTGACCGCCTGCGCCAAGAGCCTCTGGAACGGACCCTGCGGCGGCATGGTCGAAGGAAAGTGCGAAACCTCGCCGGAACGCGACTGCGTCTGGTACCTCATCTACCGCGACCTGGAGAGGGACGGTGACGCCGCCTCCCTGATGGATGTCGTGCCGCCGAGAACACACCGCTGACGGCAGGCCCAATGGCACCCGACCGTCCCTCGCGACTCGAGTCCCGCCTCCGTGCCGGCGCCTTCACCCTCACCGCCGAACTGGCGCCTCCCCGCGGGACGGACACCGAGCGGAGCGTCGCCGCGGCCGACCGGATCGCCCCCCTGGTCGACGCCTTCAATGTCACCGACAATCAGAACGCCCGTCTCCGCCTCTCGCCGGTCGCCTTCGGCCACCTGCTGGCCGAGCGCGGTCACGAGGTCATCCTTCAAGTCACCTGCCGCGACCGCAACCGGCTGGCCATCCAATCCGACCTCCTGGGCGCTTGGAGACTCGGGCTGCGCAACCTCCTGGCCCTCACCGGCGACCACATGGGGAGCGGCGACCACCCCGGCGCCAAGCCGGTCTTCGACCTTGACTCGCTGACCCTCATCCGGACAGTCGGACCGGATGGCCGAAGGATTCGACCTGGTGGACCGCCCGCTTGGCCGGGGCGCCCGCCTTCTTCTGCGGCGCGGCAGTCGCCTGCGATCAGTCCCCTCGCGCACTGGCGCTGCTGCGCTTCCGCAAGAAGATCAGGGCCGGGGCGCGTTTCTTCCAGACCCAGGCGATCTTCCACCCCGGCGTCGGTCGTCCCCTTCGTCGAGATGGCCCGAGGCGAGGGGGTCTTCCTGCTCGGCGGCATCTTCATCCTGCACTCGCGCAAGGTCCTCGATCACATCGTCACCAAGGTGCCGGGGCTGCGGGTGCCCGACGACGTGCTGCAGCGCCTGAACTCGGCCGGAGACGTGGTGGCCGAAGGGGTGGCGGTGGCCGCGGAAACGTTGCGGGAGCTGTCCGGCACTGTGCCACGGCGTCCACATCATGACCGCCGGTCGCGAAGACCTCATCCCGAGCGGTCACTCGAACAATCGGGCGGCGGCCGCACCGGCGAACCGCGATCCTCCTAGGGGGGGACGGCTCCGGCGGACAGGCGGGGCGATCTCGACGGCTCGGATGGGGCGCTCTCGTTGGGCGGCTCCCAGCGGTCGACGCCGTCACCTGGTAGCGGTAGACCCGGCCCGGGCGGGCCCTCCCGTCGATGAAGAAGCGTGCTCCCGCACCCCCTCCCGGTCGAGCCGGACGGAGGGCTCGCCGGGAGGCGACCCGGTAGACGTGGTAGCCGGCCGACGTCCCGTTCGGCGTTCTCCGCCCAGGTCAGGGAGACCACCTCGCCACCCCACGCCGCGACCAGGCCGGTCGGCGCCGCCGGCGGGGTCGTGTCGCGCGGGGAGGCGCACGTCTCGAGGCGAGGGCGCTCTCCCCCAGCAGCGAGCCGTCACGCTGGTGGATGACCGTCACCGCGTAACAGTAGATCCGCCCGTTCACCAGCCCCTCGTCGATGGCCCCGGTCGCGGCGAACGGCTCCTGGCTCATCGGCCTCGCCAGGTGATACGACCCGGTTCCCTCGCGGCGGAAGAGGTTGTAGGTCACCGTGATCCCGTCTCCCGGTGGCGCCGGCCGGCGGTTGCCAGGACGATCCGCAGCCGCCCGTCGAGCGCCTCGACCGCCGGCGGCGCGACCGTCGGGGGACCCGCCCGGCCGGCACCGGACACGGTGCGGCGGCGAGAAGCCCGCCCGGCCGTCCCGAAGTGACCAGCTTCAGCCGGTAGCGCGGGGGCGCGTCACCCCACGGCTTCAGGTCGAGGTGCCGGTGGACCGCGCCCCCCTTCCCGCTCACCTTGCGCGAATCGATCTCCCCGGGCGACCCGCCGGGCGCCTCCCGGTAGAACCGGTAGCGGTCCCAGGCGCCCTCGGGAGGCGGCGGCACCTCGCGGCTTCTCCTCCATTCGAGCATCAACCCGCCCCGGACCGGCAGCGCCCGGAAGTACTCCAGGACCGCCAGGTCGCGGCGCACGGGGATGAAGGGGGGCCCCTTCTTGCCGCACCCGAGCAGGCAGAGGATGACGCATCACCGCCACCACCGGCTTCCGCTGCGAACCGCTCATCGTGTGCCCTCCCCTCCTTTCACCGGATGACCCGAGCGCCCGGCCGGCGACCTCCTAGACGGCGACGAGTCGCCGTCGCGAAGCGCCGGCTCTTGACACGGCTCGGCGCGGTGGCTTACTTTAGCACTCTACCAATAGGAGTGCCAGACCAATCATGACAGCCATCACTCGGAGAGCGCGAAAACGCCATCCTCCGGACGATCATCACCAGCTACATCGATTCCGGCGAGCCGGTGGGATCCCGTTTCCTCTCCAAGAAGCTCGACTTCACCCTCTCGCCGGCCACGATCCGGAACATCATGGCCGACCTGGAGGAGATGGGCTTCCTCCAGCAGCCGCACATCTCCGCCGGCCGGATCCCGACCGACAAGGCCTACCGCTTCTTCGTCGACAGCGTCTCCGGACCGACCGCCCGGAGCGCTACCAGCCCGGGATGGAGTCGCACTACCGCTCCCTGGGGACCGAACCGGGCAACCTGATGCGGGGCGCCTCCCGGAGCCTCTCCGACATGTCCCACTACATCGGCCTGGTCATGGCCCCCCGCTTCATCGGCACCGTCCTCAAGCACATCGAGTTCGTCAAGTTCGGGCCGGGGAAGATCCTGGGCATCCTCGTGTCATCCGAAGGCCTGATCCAGAACCGCCTGATCGAGATCGAGGGGGACCTCACCCAGGCCGAACTGGATGACATCGCGGCCATCCTCAACACCCGCTTCGCCAACCTGCCCCTGCGTGAGGCGCGGCAGACGATCATCGACGAGATGACCCGCGACAAGGCCCTGTACGACTCGCTGCTGCGCCAGGCCATGTCGATCGGCAGCCGCAGCCTCGACGTCGATGACACTGTCGGCGATCTGTACGTCGAGGGGACGTCGAACCTCCTGTCCCTGCCCGACTTCGGCGACATCGAGCAGATGCGCACCCTCTTCCGCGCCTTCGAGGAGAAGAGCACGCTGGCCAGCATCCTCGACCGGTGCATCGACGCCGAGGGGGTGCAGCTCTTCATCGGCGCGGAGAACTACTACCACGTACTCAAGGACTGCGCCCTGGTCGCCGCGCCGTACCACAAGGAAAGCCGCGTCATCGGCGTCATCGGCGTGCTCGGCCCGACCCGCATGCCCTACGACCGGGTCATCCCCATGGTCCAGCGCACCGCCGGATCTCCTGAGCCGGGCGATCAGCGGCACACTCTGACACCCATCCCGAGGACCTCCATGAACGATCTGATCCAACGCCCCGACGATGACGCCCAAACCACGGAAGACGCCGCCACCCGCGCCGGAGAGCAGGCCGGGGCCGAGCCCGACACCGCGGCCGTCGAAGACGCGACCTGCTCCAAGAAGGTCTACGACGAACTCCTCGACCGTCACGCGCGCCTCCAGGCCGACTTCGACAACTTCCGCAAGCGGCTCGACCGGGAGCGCAAGCACTACCAGGAGACGGCCGTGGAACACTTGGTGATCGACATTTTGCCGATTCTCGACAACCTCGATCTCGCCCTCCGCCACGCGCGCGGGGACGGGTCGAACGAGACGATCATCGCCGGCATCGACATGGTCCAGAGGCAATTCCTTGGAGTCATGGACCGGCACGGCCTCAAGCGCATCGCCGCCGTCGGCCTGCCGTTCGACCCGAACTACCACGAAGCCATCGCCCGGGTGGAGGACGATTCCCTCCCTGACGGGACGGTGGCCGAGGAGTTCCAGGGGGGCTATCTCCTCGGGACGAAGGTCATCCGCCCGGCGCGGGTCAGCGTCAGCCAGCGCCGCGGCGACGTGCCGTCGGAGGCGTCCGAAGGAGCCGAATGAGCCGGGCGATCGGCATCGACCTGGGGACGACCAACTCCTGCGTGGCCGTCTTCCACCAAGGAAGGCCCCTGGTCATCCCCAATCAGGAGGGATCGACGACGACCCCCTCGGTGGTGGCTTTCGCCGGGGGCACCACCCGTCTGGTGGGAGCCATCGCCAAGCGCCAGGCCCTGGCCAACCCCCGCAACACCGTCGCCTCGGTCAAGCGGCTCATCGGCCGGAAGTTCGACAGCCCGGGCCTGGCCCAGGCGCTCTCCTACCTCGCCTACAGCGTGGTCGCCTCCGACAACGGCGACGCCATGGTCGAACTCGAGGGGAAGCGCTACTCCATCCCCGAGATCCAGGCCGAGATCCTCCTGGCGATGCGCAAGACCGCCGAGAAACACCTCGGGGAGTCGATCACCGACGCGGTCATCACCGTGCCGGCCTACTTCAATGACGCCCAGCGGCAGGCGACCAAGGATGCCGGGCAGATCGCCGGGCTGAAGGTCCTGCGGATCATCAACGAACCGACCGCGGCCGCCCTGGCCTACGGCATGGACAAGAGCGACCGCCAGGTCGTGGCCGTGTACGACCTCGGCGGGGGCACCTTCGACGTCTCCATCCTGGAGATCGGCGAGAGCGTCTTCCAGGTCAAGGCAACCAGCGGCGACACCTTCCTCGGGGGGGACGACTTCGACCGGCGGATCATGGCCTATCTGGCGGACGAGTTCCGCCAGGTCAACGGCCTCGACGCTGCCCGACGACCCGGTGATCACCCAGCGCCTGCACGACGCCGCCGAGGAGGCCAAACAGATCCTTTCCCTCGAGACCGAGACGCCGGTCAATCTCCCATTCCTGGCCATCACCCCGGCCGGCCCCCGCCACCTCTCCCTGGTGCTCACCCGGGCGAAGCTCGAGGAGTTGACCGCCGACCTCATCGAGAAGACTCTGGAGCCATGCCGCCAGGCCATGGCCGACTGCGGCTTGAAAGTCTCCGACATCGGCCACGTGATTCTCGTCGGCGGGCAGACGCGCATGCCGAAGGTGCGCGAGACGGTCCGGTCCTTCTTCAAGCGGGAGCCGCACACCGACATCAACCCGGACGAGGTGGTCGCTTTGGGTGCGGCGTTGCAGGGCGCGGTGCTCAAGGGACACTTCGACGACGTCCTGCTGCTCGACGTGACCCCCCTCACCCTCGGCCTGGAGACCAAGGGGGGGCTGTTCACCTCCTTCATCGACCGAAACACCACCATCCCCACCCGCAAGACGCTGAACTTCACCACCACCGAGGACAACCAGTCGACGGTCACCATCCACGTCCTCCAGGGCGAGCGGAAGATGGCCGCCGACAACATCTCCCTGGCCAAGTTCGACCTGGTGGGCATCCCGCCGACGCCGAGGGGATTCCCCAAGATCGAGGTCACTTTCGACATCGACGTCAACGGCATTTTGTCCGTCTCGGCCCGCGACCCGGCTTCCGGCCAGAGCCAGGCGGTCCGCGTCACCCCCACCAGCGGCCTGGCGCCGGAGGACATCAACCGCATCCTCGACCAGGCCGCCGCCACCGCCGCCGACGACCAGGCCAAGCGGAGCATGGCCGTGGCCTTCAACGATGCCGAGGCAGTCATGTACACGGCCGAGAACCTGCTGCGGAACTACGGCGCCCAACTGCATGCCGAGCAGCGGGACCACATCCACGAACTCGTCCGGGGGATCAAGGAAGCCATGGAGCGGAAGAACCGCTCCCACGTGGAGCGCCTCTCGAACGAACTGCGGCTCATGACCTCCCACCTGGTCAACACCCTGATCTAGCCGCTCGCTTCCTTCGCCGGGCTTTGACATACCTGGCCCGTCGGTGTTAGATTTTCTAGATACACAACGACCGGAGGACACGACGGTGACCAATCGCTCAGAGCAGCTCTTCGACACGGCCAAGACCCTCATGCCCGGGGGCGTCAACAGCCCCGTGCGGGCATTCAAGTCGGTCGGCGGCACGCCCCTTTTCATTTCCTCCGCCTCCGGGTCGAGGATCACCGACGCCGACGGCCGGTCGTACATCGACTACGTCCTCTCCTGGGGGCCGATGATCATGGGGCACGCTCACCCCGAGATCGTCGCCGCGGTCAGGAACACCATCGAGCGGGGGATGAGTTTCGGCGCACCAACCGAGGCCGAGAACCTGCTGGCCGCCAAGGTGCTTGCCGCCTACCCCTCCATGGACCTGGTCCGGTTCGTCAGCTCGGGCACCGAAGCCACCATGAGCGCCCTGCGCCTGGCCCGGGGCTTCACCCGGAAGAGCGGCATCATCAAGTTCGACGGCTGCTACCATGGCCACTCCGACTGCCTCCTGGTCAAGGCCGGCTCGGGCGTGGCCACACTCGGCATCCCCGACTGTCCCGGCGTCCCCGACGAGGTCGCCCGGCACACCTACAACGCGCTCTACAACGACCTCGACTCGGTCGAGGAGCTCTTCAAGGGGACCGGCGGCGACATCGCCGCGGTGATCGTCGAGCCGGTGGCCGGCAACATGGGGGTCGTCCCGCCGGAGCCGGGTTTCCTCCAGGGGCTGCGCGACCTGTGCGACCGGCACCGGGCGGTGCTCATCTTCGACGAGGTGATCACCGGTTTCCGGGTGGCCTACGGCGGCGCCCAGGGCCGCTACGGAATCCGGCCCGACCTGACCTGCCTGGGCAAGATCATCGGCGGCGGCATGCCGGTGGGCGCCTACGGCGGGCGCCGGGACCTGATGGCCATGGTCGCCCCCTCCGGCCCGGTCTACCAGGCGGGCACGCTGTCGGGCAACCCGGTGGCCATGGCCGCCGGCCTGGCCGCGCTCGACATTTTGTCGCGCCCGGGAACCTACGAACGGCTCGAATCCCTGGGCGCCCTGATGGAGGGCGGCATCCGCGCCATCCTCGCCCGCCACGGACTGGCCTATACTCCCACCCGCGTGGGATCGCTCCTGTGCCTCTTCTTCACCGGCCATGCGGTCCGCAACTACGACGACGCGAAGACTTGCGACACGGCCGCCTTCGGCCGCTACTTCCACCGGATGCTGACCGCGGGGATCAATATCGCCCCCTCCCAGTTCGAGGCCATGTTCCTCTCCCTGGCCCACACCGAGGACGACATCCGCGAGACCCTGGCGGCCATGGAGACGGCCCTGCGCGAGTGAGGAAGCGTTCCGGTTTCCTTGGCGGACCCGCGACGTCCCAACTCCTGCGGTACAGCAGCCTCGGTCTGGAGATGGGCATCGCCGTGGCCATCGGCCTCGCCTTCGGCTGGTGGCTCGACAGCCGATTCGACACGTCGCCCTGGCTGACTCTCCTCTTCCTCCTCTTCGGCATCGCCGCGGGCTTCAAGAACATCCTGGAACTCATCCGCAAGGGATTCAATGACGAGCAGCGGGACGATGACCAGCCCTGAAAAGCGCCGGACGGGGGAAGTCAACCTCCGCGCGCTCATCCGGAACGCCTGCCTCCTGTCGCTGGGGCTGATTCTGGCGTCGCTCTTCCTCGACTCGACCCGGGTGACCGCGGGAGTCGCCCTCGGGTGCATCCTGGCCATCCTCAACTTCCTGTGGCTGCGGCGGGCGGTGGGGCTGTTCGTCAACCGCGAAGGCGGCTTCTTCAGCCGGGCCGGTGCGGTCCTCTACCTCCTGAAGTACGTCATCACCGGGGGAACCGATTTTCGTGGCCATGAAATATGATATAATCAATGTGTACGCGCTCATGGTCGGCCTGCTGGTCGTCGTGACGGTCATCACCGTCGAGGGTATCCGGCGGACTTCGTCGCTATCCGAGGAGGCTAGGAAGAGATGATTCATAGTTTCGAATGGTACCAGATCATCCCGGGGATGAAGCTCCTTCCGGGACAGGTCGCCCACGCGCTCATCGTGGCCTGCATCCTGATAGTCCTGGCGGTGCTCTGCAACCGCCGCATCGCCGCCAAGGGGTGCGACACCCTCCCCGACCGCCGCCTCTCCCCCCTCTCCTTCTTCGAACTCGTCTACAACGGCTTCCTCGGGATCATGCGGGAGAACCTGGGCGACCACGCCCGCGACTTCGTCCCCCTCATCGGCGGCCTGGGGACCTTCATCCTCTTCTCCAACCTCATCGGCCTCATCCCCGGCTTCACCCCGCCGACCGACAACATCAACACCACCGCCGCCTGCGCCATCATCGTCTTCCTGGCCACCCACTACTACGGCTTCAAGGCCCACGGCGTCGGCCTACCTGAAGCAGTTCGTCGGACCGTTCTGGTGGCTCGCCTGGCTGATGATCCCGATCGAGATCATCTCCCACCTGGCCCGGCCGCTGTCCCTTTCCCTGCGTCTCTTCGGCAACCTGATGGGCGACCACATCGTCTTCACCATGTTCGTGTCAATGTCCGTCGGGCCTGACCCAGTTCATCGTCAAGGGTTCCGCCGGTGGCCTGGCCGTTCGCCATACTCTCGCCCTTCATCCCGCTGGTGGTCATGCTGTTGGGGATCTTCGTGGCCATCGTGCAGACCTTCGTCTTCACCCTCCTGTCGACCACCTACATCGCCGGAGCCGTGAGCGATCACCACTGATCCGAACGCGCCCGCAAGGGGCGCCGAACATACCGGGTGCGGCCGGGGTTTCCTCGCGGGTTATCCCCTTGAAAAAACGCCGCATCAGAATGCCGCCCCGGGGAAAGGAGGAACCGCACATGAAGAAATTCGCAAGCGTTGTCGTGCTCAGCCTGATGGCCGTGGCCCTGATGTCGGGTCTCGCCCTGGCGAGCGAGGGTGCCGCCCGGCGCCGCCGGCGGAACCGACTGGTTCCGGCCGTTCGTCGCCATGGCCGCGGCCCTGGCCATCGCCGTCGGCGCGGCCACCGGCGCGGGCAGCCAGTCGCAAGGCCCTCGCGCGGCCCTCAAGGGCATCGCCCGCAACCCGGGCGCGGCCGGCAAGATCACCACGCCGATGATCATCGGTCTGGCCATGATCGAGTCGCTGGTCATCTACGCCCTGGTCGTGGCGCTGTTGCTGGTCTTCAAACTCTAGTCGGCCACCGGAGACCGGGGGTCCGGATTCCCGGACTTCCGGTCTTCCGACTTCCCCCGGGGACGACGCACATGGAAACCGGTCTACTGCTGAAACGCATTCCCAAGGTGGACGACATCCTCGCCCATCCGTCCATTCGGTCACTCTCCGGTGTCGACACCCCGCGCCGCTGCTGGTCGAGCGCCATCCGCACCGTGCTCGACGACATTCGCAAGCCAGATCCGTCAATCCGCGCCACCCGATCCCGACACTGCTCCTCGGCCTGGACGCGATCGTCCAGCGCGTCGGCCGGCAGGTGGCCACGGAAGCCGTCCGGGGCCTGCGGCGGGTGATCAACGCCACCGGCATCGTCATCCACACCAACCTCGGCCGCTCGCCCCTCGCGCCGGAGGCCATCGACGCTGGTCGAGGTGGCCGGCGCTACAGCACCCTCGAGTACGACCTCGACTCGGGCGGGCGGGGGTCGCGCCACCAGCACCTGCGCCCCTGCTGCGCCGCCTCACCGGCGCCGAGAGCGCCCTGGTGGTCAACAACAACGCCGCCGCGGTCCTCCTTGCCTCAACACCCTCGCCGAGGGGCGCGAGGTGGTCGTCTCCCGCGGGCGAACTGGTCGAGATCGGCGGCTCGTTCCGCATCCCCGACGTGATGACCCGCAGCGGCGCCATCCTGCGCGAGGTCGGCACCACCAACCGGACCCACCCGCAGGACTACCGCGAGGCCGTCGGTCCGGCGACCGCCCTGCTGCTGAAGGTCCACACCAGCAACTACCGGGTGGTCGGCTTCACCGCGACGTCCACCTGGCCGAGCTGGTCGGCATCGGCGCGGCGGCCGGATTCCGGTCATGGACGACCTGGGCAGCGGCTGCCTGGTCGACCTCTCCCCCCAGGGCCTGCCGGGCGAGCCCACGGTGCGCGACGCGGTCGCCGCCGGCGCCGACCTGGTCACCTTCAGCGGCGACAAGCTCCTCGGCGGCCCGCAGGCCGGGCATCATCGTCGGCCGCCGCGACCTGGTCGCGGCCATCGCCGCCAATCCCCTGCACCGGGCGATGCGCATCGACAAGCTCACCGCCGCCGCCCTGGAGGCGACCCTGCGCCTCTACCTGGACGACCGCACCGCCCTGCTCGCGTCCCCGTCGCTGCGCATGATCGGCCTCGACCCGGAGACCGCTGCGCCGGCGGCCGGGCCTTCCTGCGCCGGCTGCGCCGCCGCCTCCCGGACGCACCTCCGGGCGCCGCTCGTCGCTCGACCGTCTCGCAGGCGGGCGGCGGATCGCTCCCCCTGCAGGCCCTCCCCTCCGTGGCCCTCGCCGTCTCATCGAACCTCCTCGGCGCCAACGGCTGGAGGAGCGCCTCGCGCCGGCGCCGCTCCCGGTTATCGGCCGGATCGAGGACGGCCTCCTCCTGCTCGACCTGCGCACCGTGGCCGTCGACGAGCTGCCGCTGGTCGCCGACGCCCTGGCGGGATCTGACCGCGTGAGCCACCTCATCGTCGGCACCGCCGGGCACATCGACCACGGCAAGACCACGCTCGTCAGGGCCCTGACCGGCATCAACACCGACCGCCTCAAGGAGGAGAAGGAGCGCGGGATCACCATCGAGCTCGGCTTCGCCCACCTCGCCTGCCCCGGGCGGACGCGGTCGGCATCGTCGACGTCCCCGGCCACGAGAAGTTCGTCCACCACATGGTCGCCGGCGCGGCCGGGATCGACCTGGTCCTGCTGGTCATCGCCGCCGACGAGGGGATCATGCCCCAGACGCGCGAGCACCTCGACATCTGCCGCCTGCTCGGCGTCGGCCGCGGCCTGGTCGTGCTCACCAAGGCCGACCTGGTCGAGCCGACTGGCTGGAGATGGTCGGCCAGGAGGTCGCGGCTTCGTCCGGGGCACGTTCCTCGAAGGCGCGCCGATCATCCCCGTCTCGACCAGACCGGCCGCGGCATCCCCGAGCTGCGGGCCGCCCTGGAGCGCATGTGCGCCCGAGGTCGACCCCCGCCCCCCCGGGGCATCTCCCGCCTGCCGGTCGACCGGGTCTTCACGATGAAGGGCTTCGGCACGGTGGTCACCGGCACCCCGTCTCCGGGACGCTCCGCGTCGGCGACACGGTCGAGGTCTCCCCGGGCGACCTGGAGACGCAGGTCCGCGGCATCCAGGTACACAACGACGTCCGGTCGACGCCGCCGAGGCCGGCCACCGCACGGCCATCAACCTCCAGGGCGTCGAGAAGAGCCTCGTGCGCCGCGGTGACGTCGTCGGCCGCCCGGGGCAGCTGACCCCCTCCTTCATCATGGATGTCCGCCTGCAGCTCCTGCCGGCCGCCCCGCCGCTTGCCAACCGCACCCGCGTGCGGCTCCACCTCGGCACCAGCGAGATCCTCGCCCGCGTCCACCTGCTCGACACCGACACGGTCGAACCCGGCGGGGAGGCGCTGGCTCAGATCCGGCTGGAAGCCCCGACGGCGGCCCTGGCCCGCGACCGATTCGTCATCCGGAGCTACTCGCCGGCCCACACCCTCGGCGGAGGCATGGTGATCGACCCCGCCGCCGAGAAGACGGCGCGCCGCCGGAACACCTCCCAGCTGCTCGACAAGCTCAGGTCGCTCGAGCGGGGCTCACCCGAGGAGGCGGTGGCCGCGGCGATCCGCAAGGAGGGCGCCGCCTGCGCCACCCCGCAGTCCCTCTCCCGGTCGCTCAATGTCGCGGCCGAAGTCATCGGCGGCGTCGCCGACGCGCTGGTGGCGGCGGGAACGGTGGTGCGGCTGGGCGCGTCGGCCCAGGACCCGCTCATCCACGCCGGCGTCCTCGACGAACTCAAGCGCGCGGTCGTCTCGCTGGTCGAGCGCTTCCACCGGGACAATCCGATGAAGCCGGCGCTCCCCCGCGAGGAGATCAAGACCAAGCTGCCGCGGACCCTTCCGCCCAAGGCCCTGGCCTTCCTTCTGCAGCGGATGGAGGATGAGGGCCTCATCGCCGGGGCCGCCAAGACCGTCCGTCTGGCCTCCTACCATGTCTCCCTCGACCCGGCCCAAGAGGTGCTGCGTGACCGCATCGCGGAGGCCATCCGATCGAGCGGGGCGGGCGTCCCATCCCCCCAGGAACTCTCCGCGTCCCTCAGGGCGCCGCTGGGCAAGATCGCGCCGCTCCTGGAACTGCTCACCGGGGAAGGGCTCCTGGTCAAGATCTCGGAGGAGATCTACCTTCATCGCGAGATCTACGACCGCCTCGCCGGCTCACTGCACGAACACTTCGCCGGCAATCCCGAGCTGACCGTGGGCGAGTTCAAGGACAAGACGGGACTGACCCGGAAGTACGTCATCCCCATCCTGGAGCACTTCGACCGCCAGGGAATCACCCTGCGCGTCGGCGACCGTAGGATGAGGAAAGGCTCCTGATGGACATCCACCTGCTGCGCACCCTCCTGACCGTGTGCGAGAAGGGGAGCTTCTCCGAGGCCGCCCAGGAATTGTCGCTCACCCAACCCACCGTCTCCTGCCACATCAGGAGCCTCGAGGAGGAACTTGGCACGTCCCTCTTCGACCGCCTTCCGCGCAGTGTCGAACTCACGCAGGCGGGTCGGGAACTCGTCCGTCACGCCCACCGGATCATGGCCATGCACGACCAGGCCATCGACGCCGTCCGGCGCGCCAGCAGCGTCGTCGCCGGGCAGCTCCGCATCGGCGGGAGCACCATTCCGGGAGAGTACGTCCTGCCCGAACTCCTGTCGGGCTTCAAGGAACTCCACCCCGGGGTCCTCATCCACCTTTCGATCGGCGACACCCGTTCCGTGCTCGACCAGATCCAGTCGGGCCACCTGGAGGTCGCCCTGGTGGGGGCGCCGCCGGACAACCAGATCATCATCGGCACCCCGTTCGGCGGCGACCAGTTGATCCTCATCCGCAATCCCGCGCCCCGGCCGGGCGCGCCGGGCTGCGAGTCGCCCCTGGAACTGCTGCTCGACTCGGGGCTATGGCTGCGCGAGGAAGGCTCGGCCACGCGGGAGTGGCTGATCCGCTTCCTGGGGGCGGCCGGGCGCGACCTGGCCGACCTGCGGGTGCTGGGCACCCTGGGGAGCACCGAGGCCATCAAGCAGGCGGTCATGGCCGGCCGGGGGATGGCGGTCGTCTCCGACATGGCCGTTCGCCGGGAACTCGCCGATGGCCGGCTGTCGGGCATTCCGCTCGAAGACGCCGGCGTGATGCGCCGCTTCTACTTCGTCAGGCACCGCCGCCGGAAGTCATCCCCCTCGGTCACGGCCTTCCTCGACTACGCAGCCGGCATGAAATCGTCATACGGCGCCTGACACGCCCCCCGTTCAGCGGGTGAGCAGGCCGGCGATCAGGGCCAGTCCGTTGACGAAGTAGAGGATCCTGATCCGGTAACCATGCCGGTCCAACTCGACCCAGTCGCTGGTCCGGGCAATCAGCCGCATCGTCCCGAGGAAGAAGGGAACGCCCAGGAAGGCGATCCAGGCTGCCCAACCGACCATCCCGGCCACGATAAGGCCGCCAATCAGCGCGTAGGCCGTGATGACCATGCCCGCGAAGGCTGCCTGCGCCAGCGGGCGTCCCAGCCTAACCGCCAGCGTGATCTTCCCCGCTCCGCAGGTCTGTTTCCATGTCCGGCAGGCTCTGGAAGAAGAGGATGGAAGCCACCATGAAGCCCACCGGCAGCGACACCAGCAGGGCTTCCCGGGAGGGGGCGCCGGCGATGACCCACTCGGTGCCGACCAGCATCACCGGCCCCATGTTGACCCCCACCGAGAGTTCCCCCAGGCTCCGGTAGCCGTAGCGGATCGGTGGGGCAACGTAGAAGATGCTGCAGAAGAGGGCCAACAGGTAGAGCGGCGCAACTCCCCACGTCTGTCGGCCCAGGATGACCGCCACGCCGATCGCGCCGGCGGCGCCGTATATCACCAGGAGCGCCAGCCTGAGCTCCCGCAGACCGATCTTGCCCTGCTGGATGACCCGGGAGCCGCCGATTGACTCCCCTGCGTCGGTTCCCTGGAGGTGGTCGAACAGGTCGTTGGCCAGGTTGGTGGCCAGATGGATGAGGAACGATCCCGTCACCACCAGCAGAAACCAGCCTGTCCTCGGAACGCCCGCGGCGCGCGCGCCGATGATCCAACCGATGATCAACGGCACGAAGGTGACCACGAAGAAGGGCGGCCGGCTGGCCTGAATCCAGGCCCGCAGACGGTCACCGCTCACGGCGTGGCCACCGGCGGTCGGCCGGCCGGCGTCCGGCCGACGAAGAGCCACGTGGCGCCGAAAGTCAGCGGACGGACAGCGACGTCGATCAGCCCGGCATCGCGCATCATGCCGGCAAATTCGTCGGGACCGGGAAAGGCGATGATCGAATCGCCCAGGTAGACGTAGGCGGCGCGGTTTTGGCTGAAAAGCCCCGCCAGGGCGGGGATGACCCGGCGCAGGTACCAGGCATGGAACCGGCGGGCCAGAGCATTCCTGGGGGGGGACATCTCCAGGATGGCCACCCTTCCCCCGGGCGCCGTCACCCGCCGCATCTCGCGCAGGGCGGCCATCCGGTCGGCCACGTTGCGAATGCCGAAAGCCATGGTGACGGCGTCGACGGAAGCATCCGGCAGGGGGAGACGGACCGCATCGCCCACGCAGAAGGAGATCCTCCCGCCGTCGGACGAGGTGAGCGTCTTGCGCCTGGCCGAGGCAAGCATGGCCGGAACCAAGTCTATCCCGATGACCCGGATGCCCGGGTGGCGCCGGGCCGCCTCCAGGGCGACGTCGGCGGTGCCGGTGGCCAGATCCAGCAGCAAGCCGCCATGCTCGGGAAAGGCGAGCGCGCGGCAGGCCTCACGCCGCCAGGCAACATCGCGCCGGAAGCTGAGAACCCGGTTGAGAAAGTCGTAGCGGTCATTGACGGTCGAGAAGATCTCCCTGACCATGCCGGAGTGGCGGTCGGCGGTGGCGGCTTCCGCCGGGGTGTACCGAGGCGGCCCGGGAGGGGATTGCTTCACACCCAAGAGATGCTGATCACCAGATGGACGAACTGACATTCCCGAACTGCTTGACGAGTATGTCCACCAGGGCCTGGTTGTAGTGGTTGCTCGTCTTGATGATGTCCGCCGCCACGCGGCTCTCATACAACTGCCGCCCCTTGGTGATGTCCTCGCCGAGGAGGTCGAACAGATTGTCGTTTTCGATGCCTTGCCGGATGGTGTCCCTATTGTAAAGGGCGATGTCCGAAACGATGGTCCTGGCCAGCCGCCTGGCGCGATCCTGCGTTTCTATCAGCATCGTTCGCTCACCCCCTGCGCCCGGATTCTACCATGCCCCGCCCTCGAGTCAAGCGGCATCGGCCCCCTCGGGGCGAAGCAGTCCGGCGATCAGGGACTGCAGTACCATCACCGCCGGAAGCGGCGTTGACTTGAGCATCCGGTCGGCCCGCTTCACCCGCCGCAGGCTGTCCAGCAGTTCCTCCTCGCTGTACCGGCCGCCAGCCTGTTCGATCCTCCTGCGGACCGCCTCGGGCAGACCCCTGGTCTCCCGGGGCACTCCCCCATCCGCCGCCAGAGACCGCGGGCGCTTCTGGGCCAGAATCAGGCGGTACTGCCGGGCGATCTGACCAAGCAGCGCCGGGGGTTCCTCACCCTGCTGGAGCAGGTTGTCGAGGACCCTCAGCGCCCCGGCCACGTCCCGGTCGAGCAGCCGGTCGCCCAGTTCGAACGGTCCTCCCCGCCGCCCCATCAGCAGGTCGGTCAGGTCGCCGGCGGTCACCCGTCCGCCTCCATCCAGCGACAGGCTGAGCTTTTCCAGTTCGCGGCTCATGGCCCCGCTCTCGCTCGGCAACATCGACTCCAGGATGGCCATGGCCCCTCCCTCGGCGCGGAGGCCGAGGCGTTCCAAGGACTTGCGGATCAGGTCCCCCTTCTTGGCCCATTTCGGCAACCCGAAGCCGAACGTCGCCCCCCGTTCCAAGCCCGCCCTGGCGAAGGCGCCGTCGCGCTCATCCTCGGCGACCTTGACGACCAGGCAGTTCCCCTCGGTCGGATTGCGGAGGTATCGAACGACCTCCTGCCGATCGGCCGGGTCCAGGGCACCGGGATTGTTCACAACGATCAGCCGCCCCCTGCCGCCCATGGCCCCCATGCGGGCCGCGGTGACGATATCCCCGCCGGACACCTCGGCCCCGTCGAACTCGGCTTCGTCGAACGACTCGAAGCCGGGCTGGAGGACGGCCCGCCGCAGCGTGTCGAGCACCGGCCCGATATCTTCCGGGGAGGCCCCGACGAAGACGTAGACGGGTGAGATGGCCCCCGTCTTGAGGTCTGCCCGCAGATCTTTCAGGTAACGCTGTTTGGCCATCAGAAGCCTTCGGTGATGCGGTTGACGACCCGCTCGGCGACGTCCTTGGTCGCCTCCTCCACGGCTTCCTGCTCGGCTTTGTTGTCGGCGATGAGTTCGCCGGTGACCAGATGGTCGGCCTTGCCGGTCACGCCCCGTTCGGAGGAGAACGACTTCCCTCCCCCGGCCGGGGTGAAATCCAGGTTCACGGTGACCGATACCCGGCGCTCGGTGATCTCCCGGCTGGCGTTGTAGGCCATCGGACTCGAATCGAACCCGACCACCGTCCCGGAGAAGATCGCGTCGGCGGCTCCATCGGAGACGACCTTCACCTTGCCGGTGGACATCAGGGCGGCTATCAGGGCGCGGGAGAACTCGGTCTCGATGCCCGACCGCTTGGTGGCATTGGTGATGGTCCGCACCCCGACCGTCCTCACCCCTTCGGGGAAGGCACCGCCCCGGCCGACAAGTCGGTACCCGCAGGCAGTGCCGAGGGACATCACCCAGAGCAGCGCCGTGCAAGCACGGACGACACTTCCCGGCCGGCTCATCGGACGACGAAGTTCATCAGCCGGCCGGGGATGTAGACGGCCTTCTGCACCGTCACCCCCTGGAGATGCCGCTGGATCTGGGGGTCGTCCAGCGCGGTCTGGCGGACCTCGTCCTCCCCGGCGTCGGATGGGAACTCGAGGCGCCCCCGCACACGGCCGTTGACCTGGATCACCACGGTCACCACCTCCTCGGCCACCATGGCGGCGTCCCACGCGGGCCAGGCCCGGCTCGAAACGAGCCCCTCGCCGCCGATGACTTCCCACAATTCCTCGGCGATATGCGGGGCGAAGGGGGTCAACATGGTCAGCAGCGACTCGAGGGCCTCCCGCATGACCACACAACCGCCCCCGGCGGGCAGGGACTCCAACGCCACCAGGGCATTGACCAACTCCATCATGGCGCTGATGGCGGTGTTGAAACGGAAACGCTGGCCGATGTCCCGGGTGACGCGGCGAATCGTCTGGTGGACGATGCGCCGCAAGTCGAGCATCTCCGGAGTGCACTCCAGCCCGGCGAAACCGGCCGCGCCGGAACTGACGCCGGCCACCTCGTCACGCCACCGGTGCACCAAGCGCCAGACCCTCTTGAGGAACCGCGACGCCCCCTCGACCCCCTCGTCGCTCCAGTCCAGGTTCTTCTCCGGGGGAGCGGCGAAGAGCGAGAAGAGGCGCGCGGTGTCCGCGCCGTACTGTCCGATGAGGCGATCGGGATCGACCACGTTCTTCTTCGACTTGGACATCTTCTCCCGCCTGCCGACGGTCACCGGCTGGCTGCACGAGCGGCAGCAGCCATGCTCGTCCGCCTCCTCGGGGAACAGGTAGCCGTGCTCGGAACAGTGGTAGCTCTCCTTGCAGACCATCCCCTGGGTCAGCAGGTGGGCGAATGGCTCGTCCACGTTGATCAGCCCCAGGTCCCGGATGACCTTGGTGAAGAAGCGGGCGTACATGAGGTGGAGGATGGCGTGCTCGACCCCCCCGATGTACTGGTCGACCGGCATCCAGTATTCGGCCTTTGAACGGTCGAAGGCCTCCCCCGGGTCCGGCATGGCGGTGTAGCGGATGAAGTACCATGACGAGTCGACGAAGGTGTCCATGGTGTCGGTGTCGCGGCGGGCCGCCCTCCCGCAGTCCGGACAGGCGGTCTCGTAGAAGGAGGCCGTCCTGGCCAGGGGAGACCCCCCCTCCCACTGGAAGGTGATGTCCTCGGGGAGGACCACCGGAAGCTGCTCATGGGGGACCGGGACAACGCCGCAAGCCTCGCAGTGGACGACGGGTATGGGCGTGCCCCAGTAGCGCTGGCGGGAGATGCCCCAGTCGCGCAGGCGGTAGTTGACCACGGCCTTGCCCAATCCCCGCCCCTCGAGGTGGGCGACGATCGCCTGGCGGGCCTCGGCGCTCTCCATGCCGTCGAATTCGCCCGAAGAGGTCAGGATTCCGTCCTCCACCGTCGCCTCGGTCGGCTCCCGGCCGTCGATCTCGGGATTGCCGCTCAGCACGACCCGCCTTATCGGCAGTCCGTACCTGACGGCGAAGTCGAAGTCGCGCTGGTCGTGAGCCGGGACGGCCATGACCGCCCCGGTGCCGTACGCCATCAGGACGAAGTTGGCCAGGTAGATGGGGATGTCCTCGCCGGTCACCGGGTTGCGGCACCAGGCGCCGCTGTGGATTCCCTCCTTGGAGAGGTCCCCGGCGGTCCGGGCCTGGTTGTCGGCCCGGCGACTCTTTTCGATGAACGCCAGGACATCGCCCTCGACGGGCGTTCCCCGGCAGAGATCCGAAGCCAGAGGGTGTTCGGGGGCCAGGCTGACGAACGTCGCGCCGAAGAGGGTGTCGACCCGGGTGGTGAAAACCGGCAAGCCGCCGGGCCGGCCGACGAACGGGAAGACGATTTCCGCCCCCTCGCTCCGGCCGATCCAGTTGCGTTGCTGTACCAGCACCGACTCGGGCCATCGGCCCTGGAGCCGGTCGCAGCCGGCGAGGAGTTCCTCGGCGTAGGCAGTGGTCCTGAAGAACCACCCCTCGATGTCGCGCAGGACCACCTCATGGCCGCACCGCCAGCAATTCCCCTCCTCGACCTGCTCGTTGGCCAGGATGGTCTGGCACTTGCCGCACCAATTGACCGGGGCCTTCTTGCGGTAAGCCAGCCCCCGTTCCAGCATCTTCAGGAAGAACCACTGGTTCCACCGATAGTACTCCGGGTCGCAGGTGGTCAACTCGCGCGACCAGTCGTACGAAAGCCCCAGCCTTCTCAGCTGGGTGCCCATGTAAGAGATGTTGTCCCGGGTCCATACGGCCGGGTGTATCCGCCGCTCGATGGCGGCGTTCTCGGCCGGCATGCCGAAAGCGTCCCAGCCCATGGGATGCAGGACATTCCGGCCGTTCATCCGCTGGAATCGGGCCACCACGTCGCCGATAGCGTAGTTGCGCACGTGCCCCATGTGAATCCGCCCGGACGGGTACGGGAACATCTCCAGGCAGTAGTACGCCTCCCGCGCGGGGTCCTCGGAAACCCTGAAGACCGATCCCGCTTCCCACGCCTTCTGCCACTTCTCCTCGACCAGCGCGTGGTCGTAGGATCTCTCCTGCATGGACGCCTCCTTGTCACGCCGGTGTGGCACGGATTATAGCCATTTCCGGGCCGTCGCGACAAGCTTCTTCGCGTCAGCGCCGGCGCGACCCCTCACCGCGGGCGGGTGCGGATGTCCTTCTTGACGCGCAGGCCGGACGGATGGTAGGATTTCGACAAGAGTCGGGTCGGTTTGCCAGCCCTCTTCCGGTGAAGGAGGTTCCCGTGAGCAAGCGTTTCGCGCGTCCTTGGGCCACGTGCCGCATCCTCTTCATCTGCCTCTTCGTGCTGGCCGGCGTCTCGTGCAGCTCGGGCGACTCCGGGGGCATCGCCTCCCTGTCGGTCACCTTCTCCCCCAACCCCGTCAGCCGGAACGCCGACGGTGTCTGGAAGTACCATGCCAAACTGAGCGAGACCTCCGGCATCGGTGTCCAGATACAGGGATTCACCGTGGCCGAGTACGACAACGCCGGAGCTTTCCTGGGCGAGACCTTCTACGCTGCCCGTGACTTCGAGACCATCTTCAACACCTCCAATGCCTACCTGCCGGCCGGCAACTGGCGGCAGTCGGACGAGTTGACTGCGTCCGGTTCACCCGGCCACCGGATATGGCAATTCACCGGCAAGGACGACAACGGCAACGAGATCACTGTCACGGCGCGGGTCAACCTCTCCTGAGGGAACCGCCGGCCGTGTGCCGCCTCGGAGCAGCGCAACATTCAACCGTCAGCAAGGAGCCCCCTTCGTGATCACCGTCAAGCGCGCACTCATCAGTGTTTCCGACAAGTCCGGCCTGCTTCCCTTCGCCCAAGGACTGGCCGCCCGGGGGGTGGAGATCATCTCCACCGGCGGCACGGCAGCGCTGTTGGGGCAGAACGGCATCGCCGTGACCCCCGTCTCCGCGGTCACCGGCTTTCCGGAGATCCTCGACGGCCGGGTGAAGACCCTTACCCCCCAGATCCACGGCGGCATCCTGGCCATGCGCGACCGCGCCGGGCACCTGGCCCAGATCGGCGAGCACGGCATCTCCCCGATCGATCTGGTGGTCGTCAACCTGTACCCCTTCGAGAAGACCGTCGCCCAAGTGGCCTGTCCCTTCGAGGAGGCCATCGAGAACATCGACATCGGCGGGCCGGCCATGGTGCGGTCGGCAGCCAAGAACTTCACCGGGGTGGCCATCGTCACCGACCCGGCCGACTACGAAGCCGTGGGCGGGGAACTGGCCGAGCGGGGCGGCATCAGTGTCGACACGGCGTTCCGCCTGGCCCGCAAGGCGTTCGCCCACACCGCCGCCTACGACGCGGCAATCTCCTCCTGGCTCGACACCCATGCACCGGACGGCCTGGCCATCCCCCCGGCGGAGATGTTCCCCGAGGTGCTGACCCTGCCCCTGCGACGCAAGGAGATCCTCCGGTACGGTGAGAATCCGCACCAGCCGGCCGCCATCTACACCTCGGGCCGCGCCGCCGACGGGATCGCCCAGGCGCGGATCCTGCACGGCAAGCAGCTCTCCTACAACAACTACCTCGACACCGAGGCCGTCTGGTCGATCGTGACCGACTTCGACACCACCGCCGTGGCCATCGTCAAACACACCAACCCATGCGGCGCAGCAGCCGGTTCGTCAGCCGAGGAGGCCTACCGCAAGGCGTTCGAGATCGACCCGGTGTCGGCCTATGGCGGCATCGTCGGCTGCAACGTCACCGTCACCGCGGCAATGGCCAAGGCCATCTCCGAGATCTTTCTGGAGGTGATCGTCGCCCCCGATTTCGAGCCCGGAGCGCTCGACATCCTCTTCGCCAAGAAGAACCTCCGCATCCTCACGCTCCCCCTCCCTTCCCGGGAAAGGACTACCCGGGCCGAGTTCCGCAGCATCTCGGGCGGCATTTTGGCGCAACAGGCCGACGCGGCCGATGACCTCGCTTCGCTCGGTGCACGGGTGGTCACCCGCCGCCAGCCCAGCGAGACGGAGACCCGGGCGATGTCGTTCGGGTGGAGGATGATCCGTCACCTGAAATCCAATGCGGTCGCCTTCGCCGCTCCGGACCGCCTGCTGAGCGCCGGCGCCGGACAGACCAGCCGAGTCGAGACAGTCCGCCTTGCGGCGGCCAAGTCCCGCCTGCCGTTGCGGGGTTCGGCGCTCGCCTCGGACGCCTTCTTCCCCTTCCCGGACGGGCTCATCCAGTCGGCCGAAGCCGGAGCCACGGCCATTATCCAGCCGGGCGGCTCGCTGCGCGATGCCGAGGTGATCGCCGCCGCGGATGAGCGCGGCCTGACCATGGTCTTCACCGGCCGGCGCCACTTCAAACACTGATCACCCCATGAGCGGCGGGATGAAGCTCCTGGTGGTCGGCGGCGGCGGGCGCGAGCACGCCCTGGTCTGGAAACTGCGCCAGAGCCCCCGCGTCGGCGACATCGTCTGTGCGCCCGGCAACGGCGGCATCGCCGCAATGGCGCGCTGCGTCGGGACTCCCGCCGACGATATCGAGGCGCTCCTGGCGCTTGCGGCCGAGGAGAATATCGACTTCACCGTGGTCGGCCCCGAGGTTCCCCTTACCCTCGGCATCGTCGACCGTTTTCAGCAGGCGGGCCGTCGCATCTTCGGGCCGAGCCGATCCGCCGCCCTCCTCGAGGGGAGCAAGTCGTTCGCCAAGTCATTCATGCAGCGTCACCGGATTCCCACCGCCGGGCACCGGACCTTCACCTCGCTGCCGGAATCCCGGGAATACGTTCGGGCGACGCCGGCGCCCCTGGTGATCAAGGCCGACGGGCTCGCCGCCGGCAAGGGGGTCGTCATCTGTTCCACCACCGACGAGGCGCTGGCGGCCATTGACGACATGATCGGTAACAAGGTTTTCGGCGCGGCCGGCGAGACGGTGGTGATCGAGGAATTCCTCCACGGCGAGGAGGTCTCGTTCCTCGTCCTGTGCGACGGGCGCAACATTCTCCCGCTCGCCTCGGCCCAGGACCATAAGCGCGTCTTCGACGGCGACCAGGGGCCCAACACCGGCGGGATGGGCGCCTACTCGCCCGCCCCAATCCTCACCCCCGCCCTTCAGCGGGAGGTCGAGGAGACGATCGTCATGCCGGTCGTCAACGGCATGGCCGCCGAGGGACGGCCCTACCGCGGGGTGCTGTACGCCGGCCTGATGATCACCGCCACGGGCCCCAGCGTGCTCGAGTTCAACGTCCGCTTCGGGGACCCCGAAACGCAGCCGATAATGATGCGCCTCGACGGCGACCTCCTACCGCTCTTGGAGGCATGCGCCGACGGTTCCCTGGCGGGCGCCCATGCGATCTGGAAGCCGGAACCGGCCGTCTGCGTGGTCATGGCCTCCGGCGGCTACCCGGGAAGCTACCGTTCGGGTATGCCCGTCGCCGGCCTCGACCGGGCCTCCGCCCTGGCCGGCACGGCCATCTTCCACGCCGGCACGGCCCTCCGCCCGAACGGGGTGGTGACGGCGGGCGGGCGGGTGCTGGGAGTCACCGCCCTGGGCGGTGACATCCGGCAAGCCATCGACCGGGCCTACGAAGCTGTCTCGGTCCTTTCCTTCGAGGGTGAGCACCACCGCACCGACATCGGCCGGCGGGCCGTGAACCGTTGACACGAAAGGAACCCGCGATCATGGACCAGAGACCCAAGGTTGCCGTCATTCTGGGGAGCCGTTCGGACCTGACGCACGTCGAAGGCTGTCTGGAGCTGCTGGGAAAATTCGACATCGAGGCGGAACTCAAGGTCATGTCGGCCCACCGGCAACCCGACGAGGTGGCCTCCTTCGCAGCCTCTGCCGCCGAGCGGGGTTTCGAGGTGATCATCGCTGCGGCCGGTCTGGCCGCCCACCTGCCGGGAGCGATCGCCGCCAGGACCATACTGCCGGTCATCGGCATCCCCGTCCCCGGGGGAAGCCTCAACGGCTTCGACGCGCTGCTGTCGATTGTGCAGATGCCCGGGGGAATCCCCGTGGCCACCGTCACGCTGGGGAAGGGCGGCGGGACCAACGCGGCCGTCCTGGCGGCCCAGATCCTCTCCCTCGAGTACCCCGCCGTCAGGGAGCGGCTCGCCGGCCACCGCGCCTCGCTGGCAACCGGCTGAGATCCCCCGCTCCTCCTAGTGGTGCAGCCCCAGCATGGTGGGGCACTTCGGGAGGTAGCCCTCCTTCTCGGCCGCCAGTTCCAGGAAGGTGGTCACCAGATCCTCCGCTTCCCAGACAATGATCCCGTCGGCCGACAGGCGGGCATCGAAGCCCTTGAGATATCCCTTGCAGCTGTCGCATACATCCACCCGGTAGAAGTCGTGCTCACCGAGGGTGAAGTACCGCAGTTTCTCGTGGTCAGTGGTGTCGCAGAACGGGCAGTGCACCCGGCCGAAGTTCCACTCGAAACCGCATCGGTGGCAATTGAGCCGGCGGCGTCCCTCCTCGCCAAACAGACCACCCATGGCCGGGAACCCGCCGCATACCGGGCAGTAACCCCTGTCCCAGGAGGCGAACAACTCCTCCATGGGGGCATACTCCAGCGCGTGAGCCTCGAACAGGGGCCTGGCAACCGCGTGCATGACGAAGCCCATGAGGTCATCCTCGGTGTCGTCCCGGCCGTCCTTGGCGATGATGCCCATGACGCCTTGCCGGCCGGTGATCTCGACCACCGTCTTCCGGAACACCTCCTCGGTCAGCCTGGCCATCAGCCGGTCGGCGGCCTCCCCGTCGGGCGGAGGGAAGCGTCGCAGGAAGGCAGAAGCAGCCGGGTACAATCCGCCAACCGCGGCCTCGACCACCCGGTCGACGTCCATCAATGGGAATCCCTCGTCCAGGCGCATCTTCGCTTCGTCATTCGCCATCCGCCGCACCCCGGTGCGGAACGGCTCCCGGCGGTCGAAGATGTCCGCGACAACCCGGCCGAGCAGGTCCAGCCTATCGGCGTTCTCCTGCCCCTTGTCGACCGCGTCCCTGAGGCGGTCGTTGAACCGGGCCAGTTCTTCCCGTGATTTAATCATCATCATTCTCCCCGTGCCATCGTGGCGTGAAAGTCCTGCGCCAAATCTTACCGTTCTTCCTTGCAGAAAGAAACAGGGTCCGCCGGTGAGGCGGACCCTGTCGAAAAACGTCCCTGCTTACAGACCGTTCGGGTGTTGGGCCATCCACTTCGGCCGGTGGGTGTGAGCCCACTCTCTGGTCACCCAGCCGCCCAGGATCGCCGGTACCGATCCGGGATTGCCGATTGTCCCCAGGTAGATATGGATGACGACAATCACGCCCATGACCATCGCGCCCAGTACGTGGAGCGCGCCGGCCCACTGGACCAGTCCGCGGCTGACGCTGTCCGGGAACATCAAACCAAGCCCGGTCAGAACCATCAGCAGACCACCCAGGATGATGGCCACGAAGGCCGCCTTCTGTCCCGGATTGAACTTGCCCATGTTGAAGTGAACGGCACCCCTCTCGAGATAGCCGCCCGCCCTCTTGAGCCACTTCATGTCATCCTCGTCGAGGAAGAGGCAGTCCTTCCCCCACGAAATGAGCGCCAGCGGGATGGAAACGACGAATACCCAGGCGACGATGTCATGGATGGTCTTGAGCTTGGCCGCTCCGCCGAAGATCACGGCGAAGAGGGTCCACGACTGGAACAGCAGGCCAAGCCCGGTGAAGAGGAGGAGCAGGCAGGAAATCGCCAGCATCCAGTGGGCTACCCGCTCGAAGATCGTGGTGACGGCGATCTTGCTGGAATGCTCGTGGTGTGGTCCCATGTGTCCTTCAGTCATCAGCCCTCACCCCCCTTCTCCTTCGCGTCGGCACCAATTTCATTGGGCCCCAGGGTGATGTAGTGGAGGGCGGCCGCGGCGACACCGAGGCCGATTCCCCACTTGACCAGGGGCTTGAAGATGTTCTTCCAGGCGATCACCGCCGCCGAGATGGACGGCTTCTCGGGCAGGCGGTAGGCGGCGGCCGACTCGGGCAGCATGTGCATCACATGCAGCCCCAGCTCGGCCGAATCGGCTCCGTAGAGCCGCATGCCCGTCTTCTCCGCCCGGGCCTTGGCCTTGGCCGCCAAGTCCTCCCGGTTCCAGGAGAACTCTATGGCGCCGGTCGGGCAGGCCTTGGCGCAGGACGGGCTCATGCCGTTCTGAATCCTGTCGATGCAGAAGGTGCACTTGAACGACTTCTTGGTGTCCGCGTTGTACTGCGGCACCTGGAACGGGCAGACGCTCTCACAGTAGCGGCAGCCGATGCACTTCTCCTGGTTCAACAGCACGATACCCTTCTCCTGGTAGGAGAGGGCGCCGGTCGGGCAGGCGGTGACGCAGGCCGCGTTGGTGCAGTGGAAGCACTGCTCCTGGCGGAAGAGCCACTTCATGGAGTAGCCTTCACCCTGTTCGATGAAGGCGATCCGGCGGAAGTTGTTCTTCGACAGGCTGGGCGGATTCTCGTACGATCCGGTGTTCTCCGTCCTGACGTAGGCACGCTTGTTCCACAGCTTGCAGGCCACCTGGCAACCCCGGCAGCCGGTGCAGCTTGAAGGATCCAACAACATGGCAATGTCGGCCATATCACGCACCTCCCTTCTTCTCGATATTGACCATGAACGCCTTGGTCTCCGGGATCATGGTGTTGGCGTCGCCGACGGTCGGCGTCAGCAGGTTGGCGCTGTCACCGAAGGTCGGGTACGGGTAGTTTTCGCCGTAAACGCCCTTCGTGGTGGTCGCCCAGCCGAAGTGCCACGGCACACCGACCTGGTGCACCTTCTCGGTGCCGATCTGGAACGGCTTGAACCTGCCGGTGACGATGGCCACCGCGTCGATCTGACCGCGGGCCGACTTGACGATCACGATCTCGCCGCTCTTGATGCCCTTCTCCGAGGCAAGCTCCTCGCTCATCTCGACGAAGTTGCCCGGCTGCATCTCCACCAGGGCCGGCGTGTGGCGGGTCATGAGACCCGTCTGCCAGTGCTCGGTCACCCGGTAGGTGCTGCAGATGTACGGATAGCGCGGGTCGCAGAAAAGCCACCGGTCGGACTTGCCCGGCTCGGCCTCGCCCTGCTCCCCGAAGATCTTGACCGCCGGGTTGATCTTCTGGCCCGGACATCAGGTTCTTCTCGGTCGGGCACTCCAGCGGCTCGTAGTGCTCGGGGAACGGCCCATCGGCCAGCGTCCCGTTGCCGAACAGAGCGCCGTGGCCTTCGGTCTTCATGATGAAGGCGTACTTGGCGTCCTTGTTCGGGTACCGTCGGGGTTCTTCAGGGGCGGCTGCGCGCCGTCGGGCACGTCACCCACCCAGCCGCCGCCTTCCCACTTGCCGTCCTTGAAGGTCCCCTTCCACCAGATGACCGGGTGCTCCTTGTCGAACGGCTTGCCGTACTCGTCAACCGAGGCGCGGTTGTAGATGATCCGGCGGTTGACCGGCCAGCACCATGCCCACGTCGGGAAGAGACCGATGCCGGTGGGATCGGCCTTGCCGCGGCGCTTCATGTTGTTGGCCTCGCCGACGTAGCTGCCGCCGTGAACCCAGTTGCCGCAGCGGTCGAGCCGTCGGCCTGCAGGAAGGCGAAGGAGGGGACGGATCCCCGGCCTTGAAGGTCCGCTCGGTCGGCTTGCCCTTGTCGACCGGTCACCTCCCTCAGGAAGGTGCCGTTCATCTCCTTGGCGACGGCGGAGATGTCGATGTGCTTGATCGTTCCACTCAGGCCCTTGAAGCCGTAGTTCCAGGTCAGCTTCTTGATTGGGTCGGGGTAGGCGCCCCCTTCCTTGACGTAGAGGGCCTTCACCGCGTTGTACAGCTCGTTCATGATCTCGGCGTCGGGCATCGCCTGTCCCGGCGGATTGACCGCCTTGTAGCGCCACTGGACCAGCCGGCCGGAGTTGGAGAGGCTCCCCTCCTTCTCGTACGAGGCGGCGCAGGGGAGCATGAAGACCTCGGTCTGGATGTCGGCCGGATTGGTGCCCGGCGCCTTCCAGAACGAACCGGTCTCGTTGTCGAACAGGTTGACGTTGACCATCCACTTCACCTTGGACAGGGCGAAGCGGACCTTGTTCGGAGTTGGAGCCGCTGCAGGCCGGGTTCTGACCCCAGGCGAAGAAGCCCTGGTAGCCGCCCTTGGCCATGCTGATCGAAGAGCACCAGCCAGGCGGCGCTCTGCGTGTCATCCAGCTTGGGCAGGTACTGGTACTGAGTCTCGAGGTCCTCGGCGTTGCCGTACATGGCCCGGATGTAGCTGGCGATGTACTTGGGCCGGTTGCCCCACCAGTTGAGGCTCCGCGGATCCTTGCTGACCGGGGTGTTGACCTCGTTGTACTTGGCCAGGGTCTGCCAGCGCCGCACGTGCCGTCGGCAGGTAGCCGGGGTAGATGTGGAAGAGCAGCCCCTGGTCGGTGGAACCCTGGACGTTCGACTCGCCGCGCATGGCGTTGATCGCCGCCGCCGGCGATGCCCATGTTCCCGAGCAGCATCTGGACGATGGCCATGGCCCTGATGTTCTGGGTGCCGACCGTGTGCTGGGTCCAACCCATGGCGTACAGTTCCGTGCCCGCCTTGCCGGGCTTCCCGGTGCGTGGCGTACAGGTCGTACACCTGCACCAGCAGGTCCTGCGGTGTCCCGCAGATCTGGGAGACCTTCTCCAGGGTGTAGCGGGAGTAGTGCTTCTTCAGGAGCTGGAAGACGCAGTTGGGGCTCTGCAGCGTGAGGTCCTTCATGACCACGCCGGCGGCGTCCTTCTGGAACGCCCAGGTGGCCTTGTCGTACTTCCCGCCCATCACGCCGATGCCGCCGACCGTCTGACCGCCGCCCAAGCCCGAGAAGACCCCGTTCAGTTCGCCGGGGCCCTTGAAGGCCGGGTTCACCAGGAAGGCGGCGTCGGTGTACAGCTTGACGTACTGCTCCTTGAAGAGGTTCTTCTCGCAGGATGTAGTTGATCATCCCGCCCAGGAAGGCGATGTCCGTCCCGCTGCGCAGGGGCGCGTACAGGTCAGCCTTGGCCGACGTCTGGGTAAACCGGGGATCGACGCTGATCAGCTTGCCGCCCCGCTCCTTGGCCTTCATGATCCACTTGAAGGAGATCGGGTGGTTGGAGGCCGGATTGGACCCCATTGCCAGGATCACGTCCGCATTGCGGATGTCGATCCAGTGATTCGTCATCGCACCGCGCCCGAACGACTCTGCCAGAGCCGCTACAGTGGCGCTGTGTCAAATACGGGCCTGGTGCTCGATGGCGACCAGGCCCCAGGACCGCAGCAGCTTCTGGTAGAGGTAGCACTCCTCGTTGTCCATCGCGGCCGAGCCGACCGAGGCGATGCCATCGCACCGGTTGACCGTCGCCCGTCCTTGTTCTTGACGCACGAAGGACGCGTCGCGGGCGGCCTTGACGCGCTTGGCGATCTCCTCGATGGCCTTGTCCCAGGAGATATCCTCGAACTTGTCACTCCCCGGCGCCCGGTACTTGGGCTTGGTGAGCCGGAGCTTGTTCTGGCTGTAAGAGAGCTGTTCAATACTGCGCCCCTTGGGACAGAGAGCGCCTTCGTTGATCGGGTTGTCGGGATCGCCCTCGCAGGAGATGACCGCGTCGCCCACGGAGTGCACCAGGATGCCACAGCCCACCGAGCAGTAAGGGCAGACTGTCTGCGTTTCCTTGGCGTACTTGAGGGGCAGGGTCTCGGCCTTGGCCTGGGCCTCCGCAATGTCGAAGCCGAGTGCTCCGACCGCGGCGCCGGCCGTCGTGGCTCCCGAGATCTTCAGGAAATCACGCCTAGAAAGATCCATCAAACTCTCACCTTCCTTTCCTTCGGCTGGTCTCCTTTCCAAGACACGGGAGGCGCGTCGGTTTCCCTCCGCACCCTGTCGGTTCATCCCCCATGGCCGTCGCTGTAGGGGAGAAGAACTCGGAGACGATGAACTCCTCGTGTTTCGAGGTATCACACGTCTATCTCTCCATCACCTCCTTGCCTGTTGAGAACCGCTTGTACAGTCGCTTTGCGTAAGCCATTGCCACGACGTATAGCAATACGCTTGGGCCGGCGGCAAGTCAAGAAAAAATAATGCGAATTCGCAATGTTATGTGAATCATTTGACAATTTCGCATGTGAACCTGCGGCGGTTGCCACGCCACGCCATGCGCATGGCAACACAGCGGTCGGAATTCAGTAGCCCCGGATGAGCCAGTGGTCAAAGCCCCGGGGCGAAAGGGCGTCCGTGCGGCCGTCCCAGACGACCAATGACTGGCCGCCGCGACGGCATTCGATTTCGATCGTCCCCCTGTCCCGCGTGACCAGCGGATCGGCGCCCAGCCCGGCGAGCTGCTCCACCACCTGCCGATGGGGGTGCCCGAATGGGTTTCGCCCCGCCGAGATGATCGCCCTGGATGGCCGGACGGAACACAAGAAGGCGGTCGATAGCGAGTGGCGCGATCCATGGTGCGGCACCTTGAGCGCCAGCGCCGGGCGGGCGATGTCTTCTCCGGAAACGGCGTCGAGGAAGGCCGCGCCGGCATCCCCGGCGAAGAGCGCGCTCGACCAGCAGGCATCGAATCGGCACAGTTGCATGACTTCATTGCTCAGTTCGGCAGCGTTCCGCCCCGCCGCCGGACGGGACGGCAGGAGCGTCACCCGGCAGCCGGCGTCCGCCAGGCTGGCCCGACCGACGACCGCATGCACGGGCATTCCCATCGGCACCGCCCGCCTCGTCTCGAGACAGGGCAACGGGGCATAGACGGCCTCGCAGTCGATCGACCGGGTGACCGCGGCCAGGCCTCCAATGTGGTCCGGGTGGGCATGGCTGACGATCACCCCCCTGAGGTGCCGGATGCCGCGCGCCCGGAGAAAAGGCACGACCACGCTCCTCCCCTTGTCGGAAAAATCGGTCCTCCCGCCGCAGTCGATCAGGAAGGCTTCGCCCCGGACCGTTTCCACCAAGGCCGCGTCACCCTGACCGACGTCGAGGAAGGTGACCCGCATGTCCGTGCTTCCCGCGCGTCCGAAGCCGGCGTCGACGATCACGATGGCCGCGGCGGAAATGGTGCCGATGGCCGCGGCCCTCCTCCAGCGGATCCTCGATCCGCCGATGAGAAGGATGCCGGCGAAGACTCCGTAGAGGGCCATCACCGCCAGCGGAGAGGGGCGCCAGTGGACGATGCCCCACCGCCAGGAGGACAGTGCCGACGACAGGCCGAGAAGGCACTCACACCCGGTGGCGGCCGGCACGAGCAGCAGGCGGGCGAAACCCGGCCACCACGGAGCCACCAGCGCCGCGGCGAGCCCGGCGGGGAGGATCACCATGCCGGTGAGCGGCAGGGCCACGATACCCGCCGCCAGGCCGTTCAGGGATACCTCCCCGAAGTGAAAGGCAGCCAGCGGCAGCGTCCCCACCACGGCCGACAGGGACATCACCAGGTAGTCGTGCAGCCACCCGATCACCCGGCCGGCCGGCCTTCTTCCCCGCCACCGCCGGGCGGTGACGCCGCTCCCCGCCAGGATCATCGCCACGGCCACGAAGGAGAGTTGGAAAGAGGCCCCCGCCAGGACCGTCGGCGCGAGAGCGACGAGCGCGACGGCGGCCAGCGCCAATCCGCCACGGCCGTCGAAGGCGCGCGAAACGGCCACCCCGACGAAGAAGCAGGTGGCCATGATGCAGGAACGGACCGCCGGAGCCTCGGCGCCGCTGATGAACGTGTAGAGCAGGACCGGCGGGATCGCCAGGAGGGCGGCAACCCGTCGCAGCCGGAAGGCTTCCAGGCCAGACATGCCGGCCATGGCGGAAGAGCCCAGCACCAGGTAGACGAGCCAGCCCAGCATCGACACGTGCACACCCGAGATCGACAGCAGGTGGGCCAGCCCCGACTTCCGGAATTCCTCCTCGACATCCGCCGTGAGCATGCGCCGGGAGCCGAGCACCAGCGCTTCGAGCAGGTCGCCCGCCGCGCTCCCCGCGCCGGAGAAGAGGGCATGCGCGGGACGCAGGTGCCGATGGACGGCGGCATCGAAGCCGTTCCCCTCCCCCTTGATCACCACGCACCGTGGGCCCGCGTCAGTCCAGACCGACAGCCGGTAGCCCTCGGCCAGCGCGGCCCATCGACCGTTCCTGCCGCCGGGGAAGCGCTTGCCGGGGATTTCACGCAGCGTGCCCCGGATACGCACGATGTCGCCGGGGGCGATCGCCTCCCCCGTCCCGGAGCTTACGATAGTCGCCCGCACTCTCGTTCGAGCTTCACGAACACAGCCGTCGACGGCAACCCGACGAAGATCGAGGTCGGCTTCGACGGTTTCCCTCCCGCCGGACGGAAGACCGTGGACGGCCCCCTCGAGCACGATTTCCCGATCGGCAAGGGAGGCCAGGGAGGCGTCCATGGAAGGACGGGTCACGCCCGCGGCCGCTATCGCCACACCCACGGCTGCGTATGCAACGATGGCCGCCAGGCGATGTCGGGCGGAAATCAGGACGGACGCCAGGATGGCCAGGGCGGCCACGCCCGCCGACGCGCCCGGCGGTGGGGCGATGACCAGGCCGGCCGCCACGCCGAGAAGCAGCGTCGCGCCCGCCAGCAAGAAGCTGGCGCCGTCGGCGGACCGGCCTGGATCGCAGAGCTGGCGAATCTCCATATCCATGCACCTCCCGTGGTGACGGATGCGGAGCGTGAGCGGATCTGTCCGGCAACCGGCCCGGGCTACTCGTCGTCCTCCCCGGTTCTCTCGTCGGAAACGACATCGAGGTACCGGGATACCTCCCGGCGGGGCACCGACCCCCCCGAGGGGACTTCAACCACCCGGACGACCAACTTCCGGGACCTAAAGGTGACGCCGACCAGATCTCCCTGGCCGACTTCGTGCGAAGCCTTGACCGGGCGGCCATTCAGCCTGACCAGGTCGGCCTCGCACAGTTCACGCACGTCGGGGCGGTGCCGGACCACCCTGACCAGGTGCAGGTACTTGTCGAGTCTCACTTCACGTCTTCGGGCCGGGGAGCCGTGCTCCTGATGTGCAGGTCCCGCAGCTGCTCGATGGCCACCGCCGTCGGCGCGCCGGTCAGGGGGCAGGTCGCCTTCTGCGTCTTCGGGAAGGCGATCACCTCCCGGATGGACGGCGATCCGGTGATGATGGCCGCGATCCGGTCGAGGCCCATGGCGATCCCGCCGTGGGGCGGAGCCCCGAAGCGGAAGGCGTTCAGGAGGAACCCGAACTTGGTCTCGGCCTCGTCGCCGCCGATGCCCAGGATGCCGAACATGCGTTTCTGGAGGTCCGGGTCGTGGATGCGGATGCTGCCGCCGCCGATCTCCTGCCCGTTGAGCACCAGGTCGTAAGCGCGCGAGCGCGCCTGCCCGGGTTCGGTCTCGAGCAAGGGGATATCGTCCGGATGGGGCGCGGTGAACGGGTGGTGGACGGCTGCGAAGTGCTTCTCCTCGTCATCCCACTGCACCAGCGGAAAATCGGTGATCCAGACGAACTTGAACTGGCCCGGCGGAATGAGGTTCCGCTCCCGGGCGAGGTGCTGGCGGAGCCGCCCGAGCACGGTGCAGACCACGGGCAGCTTGTCGGCGGCGAAGAAGATGATGTCGCCCGCCGCCGCCCCCGATATCTCCCGGAGTCCATCGAGCTCTCCGGGGGTGAGGAACTTGGCCACCGGCCCGGTCCATTCCTGCTGGAGCTTCGTCCAGGCCAGCCCGCCCGCGCCCCACTCGACCGCCTTGGCCGTCAGGGCGTCGCACTCGCTGCGGGTCAGGTCCGCCCCGCCGCGGAGACAGATGCCGCGCACCACTCCCCCTCCCTCGGCCGCCCTCCGGAAGACCTGGAAACCGCTCGCCGCGGCCGGACCCGTGAAATCGAATATCTCCAGGCCGTAGCGCACATCGGGATTGTCGACACCGTAGCGGTCCATGCTCTCCCGGTAAGTTATCCGGGGCACCGGCGTCGCGGCCTTCACCCCGCCGACCGACTCGAACAGGCCGAGGATGAGCTCCTCCATGAGCCCCATGACGTCCTCCTCGCCGACGAACGACATCTCCAGGTCGAGTTGGGTGAATTCCGGCTGACGGTCCGCCCGCAGGTCCTCGTCCCTGAAGCAGCGGGCGATCTGGTAATAGCGCTCGAACCCGGAGATCATCAGCAACTGCTTGAACAACTGGGGTGACTGTGGCAGGGCGAAGAATGCGCCCGGGTTGACCCGCGACGGCACGAGATAATCCCGCGCCCCCTCGGGCGTGCTCCGGGTGAGCATCGGCGTCTCCACCTCGATGAACTTGCGCTCGTCGAGGTACGCCCGGATGTGGCGCATCATCCGGTGGCGGGTCATCAGGCGGCGCTGCATCACCGGGCGCCGCAGGTCGAGGTAGCGGTAGGTCAGCCGCAGCGCTTCGTCGACCTCGAGGTCGTCCTCGACGGGGAAGACCGGCGGCTCGGAGGCGTTGATGATCTCCAGCCGGGCGGCCCGCATCTCGACCCGCCCGGTGGGAATCTGCTCATTGACCGTCCCTTCCGGCCGGCGGACGATCTCTCCCTCGACGGCGATCACGAACTCGGAACGCAACCGGTGGATCGCCTCTTGAAACGCGCCCATCTCCTCGGGATTCATGACCACCTGCAGGATGCCGGCGCGATCGCGGACATCGACGAAGATGACGCCGCCGTGGTCCCTGACGCGATTCACCCACCCCTGGATGGCGATTGTCGCCGCCAGACACCCCTCGTCAACCTCGCCACACCAGTGTGTTCTCCGGATACCACCGCCTGCGTTCATCGTTCATCTCCTCGGAGGAAGTGTTCTTCAGCCATTTTGCCGCCGGCCGATCGGCCGGACGGGCCACACGTTATCCGAAGGCACCCACGGCGTCAAGGCCACCAGCCGCGTGCATCAACGCTCACGCGCCAAATTCCGGCATATTGAAAAGATAATTTTTCGCTTGTCATCACCAATCAGCGATGCAATACTTTAGAAACACTTTCCTTGAAGGGAGACGGAAATATGGCCAAGAAAGCCGAAGCGGAAACGATCAGGAACTTCCTGGACCAACTCTGGAAGCAGGCTAATTCGATGATCGGCGTCGGGCGCAAGAGGACCTCCGAATTCGCCGACACCGCCAAGACGAAACTGGACTTGTTCATTCTCTCGACCAAGCGTGACAATCTCTATCGTCAACTCGGCGAATACGTGTACACGTCCCAGGGAAAGAAGCGGGTCGCCGCAAAGAAGAGCCAGATGTTGACCGCGATCCTGCATGAACTGCGCGAAGTGGATCTCCACGAGAAATCCCTGAAGAAGTCGATCGGCACTGGCCGTGGCCGGAAGCCGCGCGCCATGAAGGCCGGCGCGGCCAAGGCCGCCAGGAAGGGCAAGACCGGCGCGAAACGAGGCCGGCCGCGCAAGTCGAAGACAGCCGCGACCTCCCCCGCCGCCACGTCTCAAGGCTGATCCGGGTTCCGCAACACGTCTTCCACCAGACCGCGACGCCGCCGACACGGCGGCGTCGCGAAGCGCGAAGGAGGACCGCCATGAAGCACCTCGTCCGTTACTCCACGTTGGCGACGATGCTCTGCCTGATGATCGCCTGCACGCACTTGGGCGCTTCGACCCCGGCCACCACCACGAGACTCGCGGGCACCGTCCGCGACGTCGCGACCCGGCAGCCGGTGCCGGATGCCTACGTCTACGCATACACCGGCACGGTGACCCACTTCTTCGGCCCGCCGGCCTACCTCTCCGCCCCCACCGGCCCGGACGGAACCTACAGCATCGAGCTCCCCCGCGGAGCGTATTCCCTGTTCGTCAGGAAGCGGTCGCAGGGAGGCTACCAGGGGCCGCTGGCGAAGAACGATCTGTTCTCGGACCCCTCCGGCGAGCGGATGAAGATAGGCGCAAGACCGATGGTCCTCGACCTCGAGGTGCAGAAGCTCGAGGGACAGCAGCTCTATCGTCCCGAGCGGATGATGACCACCACCGGGACAATCCTCTCGGGGCGGGTGCTCGATTCGGCCGGCAAACCCTTTGCCGGCGCATTCGTCTTCGCCTACCGCGACAAATTCGAAAAGGGCGTTCCGCCCGACTTCGGATCCTCAGCCACCGACGCGACCGGGAAGTACCGCCTCTATCTCGAAGCCGGCGGCCGCTACATCATCGGGGCCAGGATGAACATCAAGAAACCGCCCCGGACCGGCGAGCCCATCGGATTCTACCGCGACGACCGTCAGACCGGTATCGACCTGTCCACCGGGCAGACGCTGGAGGGGATCGACATCGTCGTCAGGCCGTTCCAGAAAGAGACGCCCTGAGGGGCAAGCCGGCGCCGGAGTCGCGCCGGACGGGAACCGGCCGTCCTAACGGAGTTCCCGGATGTTCTTCAGGATGAGCGCCCCGAAGTTCGGGGACGACTTGTTGATGTATTTCCGGGCGCCGTTCTGGGCCAGTTTCTGGAGGAGTTCCCGGGTCGGCGGGTTGGCGGTCATGACCAGAACGGGCAGGTCGGGAACGATCTTCCTGAGGACCATCAGGGTCTGCATGCCGTCCAGTTCACCCGGCATGATCATGTCGAGCAGGACCGCGTCGATGCGTTCGGGCACGTCCGGGGCATGCCTGACGTGGACGTCGGCGACTTTGCCGACGCAGTCGATGCCGCTCTCCGCCAGCAGGGCGACATGGCCCTTCTCCACCAGGATTTCCCGGAGGCGCTCGCGGAAGAAGGCCTGGTCGTCGACTACGAGAACGACCCTGCCGGCGGCCTTGCCTCCGGCCGCCTTGTCATCCTTCTCCTTCTCCCTCTCCTTGGGTTTGCCGGCTGGCGCCCCCACGTCACCGCCGCAGACGGTGCAGATTCTCCGGTCGCCCTCGATGGTGAAGAACTGCTCTCCGAATCCGCACACGCACGGCCTGGAGTCTTCGCCCTTGCCCGCCATGGTCACTTGTCCCTGTCGGCATCGCCACGCCGTCGCCGGCCGGCGGATTGTCCCCGGTTCTTGAGGTAGCCCAGGTAGACCTGGATGTTCCGATCGTCCGGATTCTTGGCCAACGCCTTCTCCCACTCGGCCAGCGCGAGGTCGATCAGGCCCCGCATGTAGTAGGTCACGCCAAGCTGGATGTAGCCGGGAATGTAGTCGGGCTTCGACCGGATGGCCCGCTGGAGTTCGCTGACGGCCTCCTCGTAACGCCCCATGTCGCGCAGGGCCATGGCCAGCTTGACCCGCAGGTCGGCGAACGTCGGCCCCAGGTTGAGCGCCCTGTTGTACTCGTCGATGGCCTCGGGCAGCAGACCCAGTTCGTGGTAGGTCGAGGCCAGGTCGGCGTGCAGATTGGCCAGTTTCCCCTTGACGTACGGGTCGAGCGCGTTCGGCCCGGGGTGGGCGTAGCGCGAGGCCTTCTCGAAGACGTCCTGGGCCTCGTCGTAACGGCCGAGGTTGTTGAGGGTCACCGCCAGGTTGAGCGAAGCCTCGGTGTACGCCGGGTTGATCTCCAGCGCCTTGCGGAAATGTGTGGCCGCCTTGCCGAAGGCGCCGCGCAGATGGTAGATGAAGCCGAGCTTGTAGTAGACGTCGGCGAAGAACGGCGCGTCGCGGGCAACCTCGAGGAGCATTCCCTCGGCCTCCTCGTAGTTCTCCATCTCGAAGAGGCGCCTGGCCATCTGGTACTTGTCCTGCAGTTCGGGCGCCACTAGCTCTTCCCGTTCTTCAGGCTCTCGCGCGCCTCCGAGGCGTGCTCCCCATCCGGGAAGCGCTCCAGGAGCATCCTGAAACTCTCCGCGGCGCTTTCGGCGTTGCCCAAGGCGCGGTGCGATTCGCCCAGGAGGTGCAGCGCCTCCTCATCGCCGGCCGATCCGGCGTATTGCGAAAGCAGCGTCTCGCAGCGGCCGACGACCCCGCGGAAGTTTCCCTTCCGATAGTAGAAGCGGGCCACCACCAGTTCACCCTCGGCCAACAGGTCCCGGATTGTCACCAGCTTTCCGGCCGCCTGGCCGGCCTCCGGGCTCGACGGGTAACCCTCGATGATCCTGCCGAAGATCTCGCGGGCGTTTCTGGCGGGCTCCAGGGTGCGGTTGGGGCTCTTCACCTGCCGGAGGTAGACTTCGCCGAGCCGGAAGGCGACCGGCGGCACCATCTCGTGCCTCGGGTGGAGGCGCACGAATTCGCGGTAGACATCGGCCGCCTGGTCAAACTCCTCAAGGGCGAAGTGCACATCCCCCAGCATCTTCAGCAGTCGCGCATCCACCTCGCCCGTCCGGAAGTGGTTGCGGGCTTCCAGCAATTCCTGCTTGGCCTCCAGAAAATTCTCCTGGTCGATGTGGTTCTGGGCCAGCCTGAGGTAGTCGTCGCTGGTGCGGCGTTCAGCCACCGTTCCGGTCGTCGCGCACTGCCAGGCGACCAGGGGGATAAAGGCAAAAAAGGCGGTCATGACGAACCTTTTCATACGGTTTCTCCCGAGAGGATCTGCACGAAATGTAGCAACCCACCCCCCGGCTGTCAAGGATTCTGGTGCCCCGCCCCGACCGTCCTTGACGCCGATCGGGGGCCGGGGCTATCATGGTGCGTCATGCAGGAGGTCGAAATCAGATGATCGCGCGCACTGACGTCACCAAGGCCATCTTCCCGGCGGCCGGCCTTGGAACGCGTTTTCTTCCCGCCACCAAGGCGTCTCCCAAGGAGATGCTCCCGCTGGTCGACAAGCCCCTGATCCAGTACGTCGTCGAGGAGGCCAAGCGCTCCGGCATCACCGACATCATCATCATCACCGGCCGGGGCAAGCGGGCCATCGAGGACCACTTCGACGTCTCCTTCGAGCTCGAGGCGACCCTCGAAAAGAAGGGCAACCGGAAGCTCCTCGATGAGATCCGCAAGATCTCCAGCATGATCCGCTTTTCGTACGTCCGGCAAGGCGATCCCCTGGGCCTCGGCCACGCGGTCCTGTGCGCCGAGCCGCTGGTCGGCAACGAACCCTTCGCGGTGCTGCTGGGGGATGACATCATCGACGCCGAGACCCCGTGCCTGAAGCAGATGATGCGGGTCTTCAAGCGCTTCCGCTCACCGGTCATCGCCATCGAGCCCGTCCCCGCCGACCGGACCAAGGACTACGGCATCATCGACGCCAGTGAAATCGAGGACGGCATCTTCCTGATCAAGGACATGATCGAGAAGCCGTCTCCCGACAAAGCCCCGTCCAACCTGGCCGTCATCGGCCGCTACATCCTCACCCCGGAGGTGTTCCGCTTCCTCAAGAAGACCGAGCCGGGGCGCAGCGGCGAGATCCAGCTCACCGACGCTCTCAAGGCCATGGCCTCCGAGTACCCGATCTACGGGTATGTCTTCAAGGGGAAACGCCACGACGCCGGGAGCAAACTCGGTTTCCTGAAAGCCACCGTCGAATTCGCTTTGAAGAACCCCGAGATCGGCCCGGCCTTCAGGAGATTTCTCAAGTCCCTGACCCTCTGAGCCCATGGCCATCCGCTACAGCGAACGGTCGCACTTCCACGCCCTCTACGAGGAAATCAACCGCATCTTCAAGGAGATGCTCCGAGCCGACCCCTCGCACCGGCGCCACTGGGAGGCGATGGACATACCTCCCCTGGACATCTTCGAAACGGACGATGCCATCCGCATCCACCTGGAACTCCCCGGCATGGATGTGTCCGAGATCCAGATCACCTTCATGGGCAACCGCCTGATCATCGAGGGCCTGAAGTCCGAAAGCACCGACCGGGGAAAACCGGCCTACCACTGCATGGAACGCTCCTTCGGCCACTTCCAGCGCATCATCCCATTCTTCAAGGCCATCGACGTCAACCGTTGTTCGGCCGAATACGTCCAGGGAATCCTCAAGATCTCCGTCCCGAAGATCCAGGAGAAGCGCGGCAGCAGCCGATCGATCCCGGTCGCCTCCGGCAGCGACAATCCCGAGGAGAGCCGGTGAGCAAGGAAGAGCTGCCGATCCCGGCGGAACTGCCCCTGATCCCCATCAGGGACCTGGTCGTCTTCCCGTCGATGATCCTGCCCCTCTTCGTCGCCAGGGAGAAGTCTATCAAGGCCATCGACGAAGCCCTGGGGCACCACCGGATGGTCTTCCTGGCCTCGCAGCGCCAGGCGGAATCCGAGGAACCCGACCCGGACGACATCAACCGGGTGGGTGTCGTGGCCTTGATCATGCGCATGCTCAAGATCCCCGACGGGCGCATCAAGATCCTCGTCCAGGGCATCGCCAAGGGGCGCATCGACGAGTTCGTGCACAAGGAGCCCTACCTGCGGGTGAAGATCACCCGCATCGAGGAACCGGTCACCCAGGGTGAGCCGGGCCTGGAGGTGGAGGCCCTCATCCGGACGGTCAAGGAGCAGCTCCAGAAGCTGTCCTCCCTCGGGAAGAGCATCTCCCCCGACATGCTGCTGATCGCCGAGAACCTCGACGAGCCCGGCCGCCTGGCCGACCTGATCGCCTCCAACCTGTCGCTCAAGACCGAGGCCGCCCAGGGGATCCTCGAGACGGTCGACCAGAAAGCCCGTCTGGCGGCCGTCAGCGAACTCCTGAACCACGAGCTCAACCTGGTCGAAGTCCAGCAGCGGATCATCAACAAGGCCCAGGGGGAAATCGACAAGAGCCAGCGCGAATACTACCTGCGCGAGCAGATGAAGGCCATCCAGAAGGAGTTGGGCGACAGCGACGAGCGAGCCGAGGAGGTCGAGCAGTACCAGGTCCGCATCGACAAGGCCGGCATGCCGGTCGAGGCCAAGAAGGCCGCCGAGACGCAGCTCGGCCGGCTGGGCAAGATGCACCCCGACGCCTCCGAAGCCGGCGTCATCAGGACCTACCTCGACTGGCTGGTCGAGCTCCCCTGGTCAAACTCCTCCGAAGACAGCCTCGACATCGCCGCCGCGGCACGGGTCCTCAACGCAGGACCACTACGACCTCGAGAAGGTCAAGACGCGGATCCTCGAGTACCTCAGCGTCCGCAAGCTGAAGAAGCAGATGAAGGGGCCGATCCTCTGCTTCGTCGGCCCGCCGGGGGTCGGCAAGACGTCGCTCGGCAAGTCGATCGCCCGGGCGCTGGGACGCAAGTTCGTCCGCATCTCGCTGGGCGGCATGCGCGACGAGGCCGAGATCCGCGGCCACCGGCGCACCTACGTCGGCGCCCTGCCGGGCAAGATCATCTCCGGCATCCACGAGGCGGGCACCAACAACCCGGTCTTCATGCTCGACGAGGTGGACAAGATCGGCACCGACTTCCGCGGCGATCCCTCCTCGGCCCTGCTGGAGGTGCTCGACCCGGAGCAGAACCACTCCTTCACCGACCACTACCTGGACATGCCGTTCGACCTCTCGCGGGTCATGTTCATCACCACGGCCAACCTGCTCGACCCCGTCCCCGCGGCCCTGGCCGACCGGATGGAGGTGATCGACCTGCCCGGCTACACCGAGGAGGAGAAGCTGTTCATCGCCCACCGCTACCTGATCCCGCGGCAGCTGACCGAGCACGGCCTGACGGAGGGCGACCTGCGGCTCTCGGACGCGACCATCCGGACGGATCATCCGCGACTACACCCGCGAGGCGGGCCTGCGCAACCTGGAGCGGGAGCTGGCGTCCATCTGCCGCAAGATCGCCCGGGACGTGGCCGAGCACGGCCGCCGGCGACACCTGGTGCTTCCCAGGAACCTGGAGCGGTTCCTGGGCGTCCGCAAGTTCCACCAGGAGTCGGACATCGGCGAGAGCGAGGTCGGCGTGGCCACCGGCCTGGCCTGGACACCGGCCGGCGGCGAGCTGCTGCACATCGAGGTGACCATCATGAAGGGGCGGGGGAACCTCTCCCTCACCGGCCACCTGGGGGACGTCATGAAGGAGTCCGCCCAGGCGGCCCTCAGCTACGCCCGGTCGCAGGCGGGCGCGCTCGACATCCCCGAGAAGCTCTTCGCCGACCACGACCTGCACATCCACGTCCCCGCCGGGGCCATCCCCAAGGACGGCCCGTCGGCCGGGATCACCATCACCACCGCCCTCGTCTCGGCCCTCACCGGCCGCCCCGTGTCCCGCGAGATGGCCATGACCGGCGAGGTCACGCTGCGGGGGCGCGTCCTGCCGGTCGGCGGCCTGAAGGAGAAGGTCCTGGCGGCCCACCGGGCGGGCATCCGGTCGATCATCCTGCCCGAGCAGAACCAGAAGGACCTGGCCGAGATCCCGGCCGACATCTCCCGGTCGATGCGCTTCATCTTCGCCACCTGCATGGACGACGTCCTCAAGGCGGCCCTGCTGCCCCGCCCGAAGAAGACCGGCCTCTGCCCGCAGCCCGGCAGGAAGGCCGCCCCCAGGCGCCCCTCCAGCAAGCGGCGCCGCTAGCGCCCGCGCCCCGTGCCGTCCGAGGACGCCCTCACCGCCTGGATCGCCGGCCGGTGCGCCGCCGGAGCTTCCGAGGGCGTCATCGTCGGCATCGGCGACGACGCGGCCGCCCTGTCGTTCCCCCCCGGCATGGCGGTGCTGGTTTCGGCCGACAGCATGGTCGAGGACGTCCACTTCTCCTTCGCCCACGCCTCGCCGGCCATGGTGGGCGCCAAGGCGGTGGCGGTCAACGTCTCGGACATGGCCGCCTGTGGGGGGCGGGGCCGGTTCATCACCTGCCAGACTCGGCCTCCCGCGCCGTCTCGGCGACGACACCGTGCGGGCCCTCATCCAGGGGGTCATCGATGCCGCCGGGCACTTCGACATCGTGCTGGTCGGCGGCAACCTCACCTCGACACCGGGCCCCTGCTTCATCGACATCACCATCCTGGGTCAGGCGCTGCCGGAACGCATCCTCACCCGTCGGGGCGCCCGCCCGGGCGACCTGGTCGTCGTCTCGGGCTGCCCGGTGAAGCGGCTGCGGGTCTGCGCCTGCTGCGAGCGGGGCAGCCCCCCGAAGCGCCCTGGTCCGGCAAGGTCGTCGAACGGCACCTGGCGCCCACCCCCGCCAAGCTCTCGGCATCCTGGCTGCCGAAAGGGGCTCGGCCACGGCGGCCATCGACATATCCGACGGCCTGGCTCTCGATCTCCACCGGCTATGCAAGGCGAGCGGCGTGGGAGCGCATCTGGAATCGGCCGCCCTCCCCATCTCGGACGAACTGGCGGCGGCGGCGCAACACCTCGGAGTCGAACCGCTGGATCTGCTCCTGCACGGCGGCGAGGACTACGAACTGCTGCTGGCCGTCCCCCCCGGCTCGGCCGGGCAACTATCCGTCCTGGCCCGGGACGTCGGGGTCGGTTTGACGGTGGTGGGTCGCTTCGTGGAAGGCGCCGGCCGGATCACCCTGGCCGGCGACGGGGGAGAATCCGACGTCCCGCCCGTCGGCTGGGACCACCTCGCCTAATTCGCGGGGGTCCCTATTTCTTCCCCAGCAAACCGTCCACGCATCAAGAAACGGTTGCTGACGACAAAACATAGATGAGGGTTGCAAGCATGACGAAGTAGGTGGCGACCAAGATAATCATGGCCACACGCAGCTTGGCTTGGAGATGAATGCTGATCGTATCCGGCATCTTTCCCAAGTAGATTGTCCGAAAAGAGCTATAGTGCCTGGAGAGAACATCCGGACCACCTGCAAGGAATGGCACCTTGATCTTCTCTATGAAGAAATCGTTGTACTGAGATCTCAGGTAATCATTCAACTCTCTACTGCAGATGCTTGCATGGTCCGCACTCGCCAGGCTCAGTAAGACTTCGATTCCGAGAATGACCATGGGTTTCATCTTACTGTCCTTGGTAGTGGGGTCAGGTCTTGAAAATGCACATATTCTTTGTTTTCAAGACCTGACCCTATTGCATTTTCTACATTCAGAGGCGGCCGGAGCGGAGGATGGCGATCACCAGCCAGATGCCCAGCACGCCGGCCAGCAGGTAGCCGACCACGCCCAGGACGGGGTAGCCGAACAGCTTGTAGCCCCGGTCGGTGACCATGATCAGCGACGAACCGATGATCGTCGCGCCGATGATCAGGCTGAACGACAGGCGGTTGGCCGACCGGTCCATCTCCCTGATCAGGTCGTCCAGGTGCTCGTGCTTCAGGTCCATCCGGAACGCCCCCCGGGCCAGGGAGCTCGCCAGGCGGCGCACCTGCCCCGGCAGGGTCCGGGCGAGCGACAGGTAGTCGCCCGACAGGCGGCGCAGCCCGCTGGCGATGGCCTTGGGGCTGTAACGCTCCCGGAGGACCCGGCGGTGGTACGGCTGGGCAAGCTCGATCAGGTTGCAGCTCGGGTCGAGACGCCTGACCGTCCCCTCCAGGGTCAGCCATGCCTTCCCGAGGAGGACGATGTCGACCGGGATCCTGATACGGTTCCGATGGGTGATGCCGACCGTACGGGTGAGGATTTCCCCTATCGGCAGCCGTTCAAGGGGAAGACCGTAATACGAACCGACGAACTCCTTGACCTCCTGGATGAAGCCGTCGACGTCGGTCGTCTCGTCGAGGACCCCCATCTGGAGATACTCGTCGGCCATCCGCCGGGCGTCGCGGTCGATCAGGGCCATGAAGACGTTCACCAGCGAATGGCGCAGCTCGGGATCGATACCGCCGGTCATCCCGAAGTCCATCATGCCGATCCGCCCGTCGGGCAGGACGGTCATGTTGCCCGGGTGCGGATCGGCGTGGAAGAAGCCGGCCACCAGCACCTGCTGGAAGAACGATTCGACCAGGGCCCGGGCGACGGCCACCGGGTCGATCCCGGCGTCGCGCAGCGCGTCGGGGTCGGCGACGGAGAGCCCCCCGGTGAACCGCTCCATGGTCAGCACCCGCTCGGTGGTCGCCTCGCGGATGACTTTCGGGGAAACCAACGCGCTGCCGGGAACCACTCCCCTGGCGAAGCGCTCGATCGACTCGGCCTCGAGGGTGAAGTCCATCTCCCGGCGGATGCTGCGGGAGAATTCGCCGACCAATTCGGTCAGGCGCCACAGCCTGGCCTCCTGGATGTGCTTCTCGGCCATCCTGGCCAGGAAGAAGAGGATGCCGATGTCGGTCTCGATCGTCTGCTCGATGCCCGGGCGCCTGATCTTGACCGCCACCGGGGTGCCGTCATGGAGGGTCGCGAAGTGCACCTGGGCGATCGACGCCGCAGCGGCGGGCGTGGGCTCTATGGCCGAGAAGACGGCGTCGGCGTCGGGTATCTCCCGGCGGATGACCGCCAGGGCCTCCTCGCCCGCGAAGGGGGGCACGTCTTCCTGGAGGCCGACGAACTCTCGCGCAACCTCGGGCGAGACGATGTCGGGACGGGAGGCGATCAATTGCCCGAGCTTGACGTACGTGGGGCCCAACTCCTCCATGGCCATGCGCGCCCTGGCCAGCGCCCCGGGAGGTTCTCCCTGGCGCGGCTTTCCACGGAGGAAGAGCCCGAAACCGGGCACGCGGGCAAGATGGAGGAGGTCGAGGATATGGCCGAAACCGTGCCCGGCCAGCACTCGGGCCACCTGTCTGACGCGCTTCATGTCGACGCCGATGGCGCCGGCATCGCGGGCGTTCATCTTCACCTCCTGAACGGCGCGCTATTTCGGGGCATCGCCGGTAGCCGGCTTCCCGAGCATCGCCTCGAGCTTGGCCACCCGCTCCTCCAACCGGCGCAGGTCGTCGGCCGTGGCCAGCTTCATGCCCCGCACCGCCCGCTCGGCCAGCGCCTCCGCCCGGGCCTCGAGATTCTTCTTGCCGGCCTCGCCCTTGGCGGCCAGCTTCTCCAACAGGGCCGATCCCTCCTCGGCGGTCACCTCCCCCTGCTTGACCAGTTCGTCGACCACCTCCCCCAGCTTCTCCCGGGAGATCTCAATCAGGCCCAACCCGGCCAGCAGCCCCTTCTCGAACAGTCCAGCCATGATCCCCTCCCCTCTCCCGTCAGGCAAGCAGCTCGGCCAGACGAGTCCCGGCGCTCGACAGAACCCGGTCAACGGCGGCGGCGTCCTTGCCGCCCGCCTGGGCGAAGTCGGGGCGCCCTCCCCCCTTGCCGCCGGCCAGGGCGGCCAGCTCGCCCACCAGCTTGCCGGCATGAACTTTCCCCAGGGCGCCCCCCGAGGCGCCGGCAACAAGCAGGAGCCTGTCCCCGTGGACCGACACCAGCACCGCGGCCATGTCGACCAGCTTCTCCTTGAGACGGTCGACCATCGTCCGCAGGCCGTCGGTATCGAGACCGTCAAGCCGGGCGACAACCGTCCTCGCCCCGCCGGCGGAACCCGCTCCGGTCACCAGGTCGTCCAGGTGCCCGGCGGCCGAGGCGGCACGCCCCTTCTCGACCTGCCGTTCCAGCTCCCGGACCTCTTCATGAAGCTTCCTGACCCGCTCGACCAGCCCGTCGCGGCCGACCTTGAGCAGGCCGGCGAGGTCGCTCAGGATCTCCTCTTCGGCCCGCACCGCGCCCAGCGAGGCGGCCCCGGTGACCGCTTCGATCCGCCGCACGCCGGCGGCGACGCTCCCCTCGGAGACGATCCGGAAGTAGCCGATCTCGCCGGTGGCCCGCAGGTGGGTGCCGCCGCACAGTTCCGACGCAGAATCCGGGCACGCTGACCACCCGCACCGTGTCGCCGTACTTCTCGCCGAAGATGGCCATGGCGCCGCTCTGGACGGCCTCGTCGATCGGCATGACCGTGGTCCGACGGGCGGTGTCCGCCCGGATCGCCCGGTTGACCTGATCCTCCACCCGTCTCAGCTCCTCGTGCGTCACGGCGGCGAAGTGGGTGAAGTCGAAGCGCAGCCGCTCGGGCGTCACCAGCGAGCCGGCCTGCTTGACGTGGTCGCCCAGGACCGTCCGCAGGGCCGCCTGCAGCAGGTGGGTGGCGGTGTGGTTGGCCTCGGTGCGCCCGGCGGCGCTGGTCGTCGACCGAGGCGGTGACCGTCTGCCCCACGCGGAGCGTCCCCTCGGCCACCTCGCCCTGGTGGACGACGAGGCTGGCGCCGGCCTTCTTGGCCGCCGGTCACCCGCACCCGCACCCCCTCGCCGGAGAGCTCGCCGGTGTCGCCCACCTGTCCGCCCGACTCGCCGTAGAAGGGGGTGGCGTCCAGGACCACGTCCACCTCGGTCCCCGCGGGAGCCGCTGACGTCCCGGTCTCGCCGGTGAGGATGGCCAGCACCGCAGCCTCGCCCCGGCACCCGCTCGTAGCCGCTGAAGCGGGTCGGCGGCAGCTTCTCCTGGAGCTTGCTTCCAGGCCGCCGCGACCCCCTCTTCGCCCGAGCCGACCCATGACGCCCGGGCCCGCGTGCGCTGCTCCTCCATCAGGCGCTCGAAGCCGGCCATGTCCAAGGCGAGCCCCTCGTCGCCGGCCATGTCGCTCGGCCAGGTCGAGCGGGAAGCCGTAGGTGTCGTACAGGCGGAAGAGGAGGTCGCCGGGGAGTTCGCCCGCGCCCCTTGGCCCGGGCATCGGCCACCGCCTGGCTGATCAGCGGCAGCCCCGCCTCGAGGGTGGCGTGGAAGCGCTCCTCCTCCTGTCGGACCATGCGGGCGGTGTAGGCGGCGTGCTCGCGCAACTCGGGATAGGCGTCGCCCATGCAGCCGGCCAGCACCGCCACGCCACGGTGGAGGAAAGCGCGGTGGATTCCGAGCATGTAGGCGTGGCGGCCGGCCCGGCGCATGATGCGGCGCAGCACGTAGCCCCGGCCCTCGTTGCTCGGGATGACCCCGTCGGCGATCAGGAAGGTGGTCGCCCGCAGCGTGGTCGGCGATCACCCGGATGGAGACATCCGACTTCTCGGCCGTCGCCGTAGGCATCGCCGGCGGTCTCCTCGACGAAGCCGATCAGCGGGGCGAACAGGTCGGTCTCGAAGTTGCTCCGCTTCCCCTGGAGCACCGCCGCCAGCCGCTCCAGCCCCATGCCGGTGTCGATGCTGGGCCGAGGCAGCGGGGTCAGCTTCCCGTCGCGTCGCGCGTTCGTACTGCATGAAGACCAGGTTCCAGATCTCCAGGTAGCGGTCGCAGTCGCAGCCCACGGCGCAGTCCGGGCGGCCGCAGCCGACGCCCGGCCCCTGGTCGATGATGATCTCCGAGCAGGGGCCGCAGGGGCCGGTGTCGCCCATGGCCCAGAAGTTGTCCTTCTCGCCCAGGCGCACGATCCGGTCGGCCGGCACGCCCGCCTTCCGCCGCCAGATCTCGGCCGCCTCGTCGTCGTCGGTGTAGACGGTGACCCACAGCCGGTCCTTGGGGCAGGCCCGACCGTCTTGGTCAGGAACTCCCAGGCGAAGGCGATGGCGTCCTCCTTGAAGTAGTCGCCGAAGGAGAAGTTGCCCAGCATCTCGAAGAAGGTGTGGTGGCGGGCGGTGCGCCCGACGTTCTCCAGATCGTTGTGCTTGCCGCCGGCGCGGACGCACTTCTGGGAGGTGGTCGCGCGTAGGTAGTCGCGCTTCTCGGCCCCCAGGAAGACGTCCTTGAACTGGACCATGCCGGCGTTGGTGAACAGGAGCGTCGGGTCACCCGCCGGGATGAGGGAGGAGCTCCTCACCCGACGGTGCCCCTGACCCTCGAAGTAGCGCAGGAAGCTGTCGCGTATCTCGTTGCCCGTCATCGCCCCTCCATGTTGACCATTCCGAAGGATTCCCTGCCGACACATGATACTACAAACCGGCGACTTCCCGTGAACCCCGGCGCCCCGACCGCCGCTCGGCTTGCCCTTTCGAACGCCATCGGATACCCTCGACGCCCGGAGCGACATGGAGCGCCGATGGACGAGATCATCTACCTGGACGACATCCCCGTGGCAGTGGTGCGTAAGCGGATCAGGAACCTCCGCATGAGCGTCCACCCGCCCGACGGCGCGGTGCGCATCGCGGCCCCGACGCGAATGAGCATCGACACCGTCCGGGCGTTCGTTCTCTCGAAGCTCGAATGGATCAGGCGCCACCAGCGGAAATTCCGTGAATGGGAACGGGAGACTCCCCGGGAATACCTCGACCGCGAGAGCCACCTCGTCTGGGGCGAGCGGCGCCTGCTGCGGGTGGAGGAGCGGGAGACCCCGCCGCAGGTGCTGCTGGACCCGGATCTCCTAGTGCTCCGGGTCCGGCCTGGAACGGACGCCGCCGGGAGACATGCCGTTGTCGCCGCATGGCAAAGGGAGCAGGTCAGGCAGGCCGCGTCTCCGTTGATAGACGCATGGGGGGCACGCCTCGGCGTGGCGGTGACCCGCCTCTACGTGCGCAGCATGAAGACCCGCTGGGGGACGTGCAACATTCGCGCCCGAACCATCCGCCTCAACTCCGAGCTGGCCCGCAAGCCGCCCGAGTGCCTGGAGTACATCGTCGTCCACGAGATGGTCCACCTGCTCGAGCCGAGCCACAACCAGCAATTCAAGGACCTGATGGACCGCTACCTGCCAACCTGGCGCGAACTCCGGCGGGCCCTCAACCTCCTGCCGATCCGCCATCTTCCGTTATCTGGGTGACGTGGGCGGGGAAATAGACCCTGAAGGTCGTGCCCTTCCCCGGGGCGCTGGCGACGGCGATCGCGGCATTATGGTTCTGTACGATACCTTGCACGACCGCCAGCGCCAGACCGGCGCTGTCCTTCGCTTCATTGGCGGCGAAGTACGGCTCGAAGACGTGCTGCACGGCGTCCTCGTCCATGCCGATGCCGTTGTCCTCGACGGTCAGCATGACGTGCGGTCCCGCCTGGAGCGGCGGAAGCCCGGCCGCGGCGGCGGCGTCGAGATCGACGGGGTGGAGCCCGACGACAAGGCGTCCGCCGCACGCCTGCATTGCGTCGCGGGCATTTGAGCAGAGATTGATGACCAACTGCTGGATCTGATCCGGGTCGGCATCGACCGTCGGGCAATCATCCAGATTCCATCTGATTTCCACGTTCCCGGGGAAGGTGATGGCCAGCAGTCGCATGGCTTCATGAACGATAGAATGGAGATTGACGGGGTGCCGGTTCTGAACGTTCTGGCGGCTGAAGATCAGCATTTGCCTGATCAACTCGGCCGAGCGCTCCGCCCCGCCAAGTATCTCTCGGACGTCCTTGACGACGGCGTTGTCGATCGGCAGCGCCATCAGGAGGATTTCGGCGTGCCCCATGATCCCCTGGAGAATGTTGTTGAAATCATGGGCGATGCCGCTGGCCAGCCTGCCCATCGCCGCCTCCTTCTGGGACTGTCTCAGCTTTCGTTCGGCCTGCAGCAACTCCTCGTGCAACCGCTGGCGCTCCTCCATCTCCTCCCGGACCTGTGCGTTGGCCGCTTCGAGGTCCTTGACCTTCCTTTCGAGCTTCTTGAACAACGTCACGGCGTAATTGCGCATCGACTCGTCGGGCGAGAGGGTGGGTTTCGCAACCGGCGAACTCCCGCGATCCACCAGGACCCCCTCGATTATCCCGATAAGGTTTTCCGGCTCCTGCGGTTTGATGACGAACCGGTCCGCCCCGAGGGCGAGGGCAAATTCCTCGTCCTTCTTGCTGGTGTAGGTGGCCGTGTAGAACATGAACGGGATGTTCTTGAGCTTCTCGTCGGACCGCCACTCGAGGCAAAGCTGGAATCCGTCCATGACCGGCATCAGGATGTCGCTCACCACGAGATCGGGCGCCGCTTCGCGGGCGACTGCCAGGGCGTCGAGACCGTTGGCCGCGCCGACGACCTCGTGGCCGCGGCCCTCCAGCATCGTCTCCAGCATGTAACGGTTCTGCTCGAGATCGTCGACAACGAGGATTCGACTCATCTGGACCCTCCGGGATTCTCCGGTTTCAGGTGCACCTCGATCTCCGCCAGGATGGTGTCGGGATTGATCGGCTTCTCGATGTAGCCGGTGCACCCGGCTTCCATCCCCTTCTCCCGGTCACCGACCATGGCGTAGGACGTGATGGCGATTATCGGCAAGCTTGCCAGTGACGGCTCGGCACGCAACTCCCTGGCGACGGCGTAGCCGTCCATGCCAGGCAGTTGTATGTCCAGCAACACCAGGTCGGGGCGGGTGGACTTGACCAGGTCGACACCGGCCCGGCCTTCCCGGGCCTGCAGGACGCGGTAGCCGTGCTTCTCGAGGATGAAGGTCATAAGGTACATGTTCTGCTCGTTGTCCTCGATAACCACGATGGCGTTCTTCATGCGCCTCCCCCCTGCTCAATGGGCAGACTGAAGGAAAAACAACTGCCCTTCCCCCACGTGCTCTCGACCTGGATGTCGCCGCCGAGAAGCTGCAGCAGTCTCCTGGAGATCGACAGGCCGAGGCCGGTCCCCTCGTGGAGACGCCCGGTGCCGCTGTCCAGCTGCTGGAACGGTTTGAAGAGTTTCCCGAAGTCGGCTGCCTTGATGCCGATGCCGGTATCCCGCACAACGGTCAGCAGCCTCCCGTCCCTGATCTCCGCCCGCAGCGCGACGAGACCGCTGTCGGTAAACTTGACCGCGTTGGAAAGGAGGTTGAGCAGGACCTGTTCCACACGGCGCTGGTCGCTGACGATCAGCCCCACATCGGGCGCCACCTCGAACGTGAGGACGAGACCTTTCCCCTCCGCCAGGGGACGGACGGCGGCGATGCTCTTTTCGATCGAGGCGCGCATGTCGAAAGGCTGCCGGTACACCTCGATCTGGCCCGCCGCTATCTTGGAGATGTCCAGGACGTCGTTGATCAGGTTGAGCAGATGCTGGGAACTGCCCTTCACCATCTTGAGCTGCTTCTCCTGCTCGGTGTTCAGGGGCCCGGACATCTGCTGCAACAGGATGCCGGTGAAGCCGATGATCGAGTTGAGCGGCGTGCGCAGCTCGTGGGACATGGCCGCCAGGAAAGACGATTTCAAGCGATCGGCGGCCTCGGCTTTCTCCTTGGACACTTCCAGCTCGGCGGTTCTCTGGCGGACGCGCGCTTCCAGTTCTTCCTGGTAGCGCTGCAATTCATCATGGTACGCGGCCAGACGATCGGTCATGGCATTGAACCGCTCCGCCAGGGCCATGATTTCGGTGGGACCCCTGGGCGTGACGCGCACGGTCATGTTCTCCGGGGTGGTGCGTGTCGCGGCCTCCGACAGTTCCCCGAGGGGGTGGAGGACCAGGCGATCGACGAAGCTGAGCAGGGTCATGCCCATCAGGATAAAGAATCCGACCATCCCGGAGGCGAGGCTGATTCCCAGGAACAGTATCCGGGCGCGGATGGGCTTTGGGGTGAAGCTAACCACCATGCGGCCGATGAGGTTCCCGTCCCTGACGATGTCCCGCTTGACGATGTCGACGGCCGACTCTCCCCGCTTGACCGTCGACCGGATCTGCCCGCCCTCCCGGTCGTAGACCGCGATAGAGACCACCGACGGGTAGGAAAGCGTGGCGACAAGGGTCGATTCGATTCGGTTGTACTCGTAATAGTCGAGCAGCGGCGGCAGGTATTGTCCGAGACTGCCGAGTATGGCTTCCTTTTCCGCTTGGTAGATCTGCCCCATGTAGGACTGCCCGACGATGCTGATGATCAAGACGGCGAAGAGGACGCACAGGAAGGTGACCGTTGAAATGAAGAGCACCACCCGGGACTTCAGGCTCCTGCCGATGGTCATGCGCCTCATCGGGTGCCTCCGCGGAACTCCTCGAATTCACTGATGTACTCCTCGCGACGCAGGGAGTAATCCCGTAAATCAGCCGGCAGGATGGGATTGACCGCCGAGAGGGGCGGTTCTCCCGGCAAGGGGGCGACGTCACGACGGACCGAGTACTTGAATGTCAGTCGCTGCATCATCTCCTGCCCCTCCGGGGAAAGGAGAAAATCGGTGAAGGTGCGGGCCTCGTCCACGTGTTCGGCATTGGCCAGGATGGCCGTCGGGGTCAGCACGAGGGGAACGCCCTGCGTCGGGAAGATGGCCTTGATGGGAGTCCCCTTGATGTCGCCGTAGAAGTGGGCGGTGTGGATGCTGAATTCCGCGGCCAGATCGATCTCGCCCTTGAGGAGCGCGTCGGCCAAGTCGCTGGTCCGCATGAAGATGCGCGGTTCCTGCCGTCCGAGCAATTCGCGCCAGAAGCCGCGCCCCAGCTTCTCCCGAAGCAGGTAGTACTGCCCGTACTGGGAACCCGCCGTCCGGATGTCCTCCAGGCCAAGCCGGCCGCGCCAGGACGGGTCGAGCAGGTCGCTCCACGTCTGCGGCGGCTTGACGCCACTCGAACGGTCGTAGGCCATGCAGATGCCGAAAGCGGCATATGTCCCCCAGTACGGCTGGTCCTTGTACATCCGACGGCAAGGCGGCATAATGCGGCGACGGGTAGGGCATCAGCCTGTCCTGGGCGCGAAGGTCGACGTACGTGCCGACGTCGGCGATGGTCAGCACGTCGGCTCCTCTCACGTTGCCGGCCAGTTCGCTGAAGACCCGGTCCCTGATGCTGAACGTCGAATCGCGCGTGATGTTGACGCTGATGCCCCTCCGCGAGAAAAAGGCATTGGCCACCCGTTCGGCTTCGATCTGCGTGAGAGAAGTATACCAGTTCACATGGCCGAGGGGCACGGGATTATCCACCTGGACATGGGGCGTGACCGGCCGCAATTGGTGCCGCAGAGTCAGGAGGGTGACCATGAAGCAACCGCCGGCCACGGCAAGGAAGAGCGCGCGCCATGGAAACTGATCCGCCGCCGGACGCCTCCACGGTGAATGCCGCGTCATGGGGTATCCCTGCTATGCCGGATGGGCGGCGGGGGGGAGTCCCAGCAGACGGCCGAGGGTGACGGCCAGGTCGCCCAGCGGAACAGTTTCCTGCGATGCCTCATGCATGTCCCGGACCACGGCCATGCCGGTCACGAGCTCCTCTCCTCCCAGGATGACCGCGGCCGAAGCGCCGCAGGCCGAAGCCGAGCGGAGCTGCGACTTGAGGCTGCGCCCCTGCAGGTCGGACTGGACGGCCACCCCGGCATGGCGGAGCTGGGCGGCCACCCCGCGGGCGGCGATCCGGCCGGCGTCGTCGAGCGCGGCCACATAGACCGACGCTGCCGCCGGGATGTCCAACTTCCCCTCCAGCAGGACCAGCAGGCGCTCCACCCCCAAGGCGAAGCCCAGGCCGGGTGTGGGCGGCCCGCCGAACTGCTCCACCAAGCCGTCGTACCGGCCGCCGGCGGCCACCGCATTCTGCGCTCCCAGGTCGCCCGAGAGGATTTCGAAGGTCGTCCGGGCGTAGTAGTCGAGCCCGCGCACCATGCGGTGGTTGACCGTCGCCTCCACGCCGTAGTCATGCAGCAGTTCGACGAAACGGGCGAAGTGCTCGCGGCAGGGGTTGCACAGGAAGCCATGAATCGACGGCGCGTCCCCGGCCACCGCCCGGCACCCGGCCGCCTTGCAGTCGAGCACCCGCAGGGGATTCGTTTCCAGCCGGCGTTGGCAGTTCTCGCACAACTCGGCGCGACGCCCGGAGAGGTAGGCCACCAGGGCATCGCGGTAGGCCGGCCGGCAGGCGGCGTCTCCCAGGCTGTTCACTTCGAGCGACAGGCGGTCGAGCCCCAGGCGGTCGCGCAGCACGTGCACCAACATCTCCAGCAGCTCGGCTTCGGCCTCCGGGCCGGCCACATTAAAGACTTCCGCCCCCACCTGGTGAAACTGGCGCAATCGCCCCTTCTGCGGCCTCTCGTGGCGGAACATCGGCCCGGCGTACCAAAGCTTCAGCGCCCCCCCCTGCCCGCCCATGTTGTGCTCCAGAAAGGCTCGCACGGTCGAGGCCGTCCCCTCGGGCCGGAGCGTGATCGAACCACCCCCCTTGTCCTCGAAGGTGTACATCTCCTTGCCGACGATGTCGGTCTCGGTGCCGATCCCCCTGACGAAGAGCGAGGTCGCCTCGAATATCGGCAGCCGGATCTCGCCGTAGCCGTAGGCGGCGAACACGTGCCTGAAAATCTCCTCGACGTGGCGCCAGGCGGGCGTCTCGGCCGGCAGGATGTCCTTCACCCCACGTACGGCGGTGATCCTTTCCATCGTGTCAGGCCTCCCCGGATGATCCGAACCGGGCCGCGGCCAGGGCGGCCAGTTCATTCATGATGTCTATCAATGGCCGGCCGGCGACTTCGGCCGCCCGGCGGCAATCCTCGAACTCGGGCACCGCCCGGAGGCTCCGGCCGATCCCGGCCACCTTCACCCGGATCACCCCGTGGGGTGTGTCCAGGCTCTCGATGCGGCGGGACGCCTTGACCCGCTCCACCGGCCAGCGCCGCAAGCCGATGCTGCTGCTCTCGGCCAGGAGCTCGACCGACAGGCTGTCGGCCAGCTCGGGCGGGGCGATGACCGTCACCCGGTAACCGGGCCGCCCCTTCTTCATCAGCACCGGCTCGAGCAGGGCGTCGCAGGCCCCCGCGGCCAGGAGGCGCTCGATCAGCACCGGGTAGATCTGCGGATTCATGTCGTCGATGGTCGTCTCGATGATCACCGCCCGCTCCAGCCCGCCATCGCGTTCCTGTTCCCTTCCCAGGATGCCCTGGACGACGTTCAGCGAGCGCTTGAACTCGGCCCTGCCGGCGCCGTAGCCGGCCCGTTCGACCACCATCGCCGGCATGGCGGCGCACGGCCGCCCGAAGACCGAGGCCAGGAGGGCCCCAGTGGGCGTGGTCTTCTCGGCTTCCTCGCCGTCGGTGAAGACGGTGAAGCCGGCCAGCAAGGCGGCCACGGCCGGCGCCGGCACCGGCATCCGGCCATGGTCGGTGGCCACCGTTCCGCCTCCCAGGTTGACCGGCGACACGAGCAGCCGGTCCACTCCGAGGGAGCGCAGGCCGACCGCCGCCGCGAGGATGTCCACCAGGGTGTCGGGCGAGCCGAGTTCATGGAAATGGACCTTCTCGGGCGACTCGCCGTGCACCTTCCCTTCGGCCTCGGCCAGGGCGTCGAACGCCCGGCGGCAGGAGGCATCCACCTCCGCCGGAAGCCCGGCCCGGTCCAGCACCGCGGCGACATCCGCCGGGGTGCGCAGCCGCGGCGCATCGGGGCCGATGGCGACGTCGAAGGCGGCGGCCGCCACCCCCCCCTTGCGCACGGTTCGCCAGGAGACGTCCACGCCGGTCAGCCCGAGGCGGGCAACGGCCCCGCCGATGGCCCCGCCGTCGGCCCCCAGGTGGATCAGCGCGGCGCCGATCATGTCCCCCGAGAGGCCCGAGGCGGCATTCAGCCAGAGGGTGCGGCCGCTCACGGCCGGTCTCCGCCCAGGGTGTTGATCAGGTGGGCCAGGTAGCCGGCGCCGAAGCCGTTGTCGATGTTGACCACACCCACGCCCGGTGCGCAACTGTTGAGCATTGCCAGCAGGGGGGCCAGCCCGCCGAACGCGGCGCCGTAGCCGACGCTGGTCGGCACGGCGATGACCGGCATGGGGTGGAGGCCGGCCACGACCGATGGCAGCGCCCCGTCCATCCCGGCCACGACGACCAGCACCCGGGCGTCCCGGATCTGCTCGTCCTTGCCGATCAGGCGGTGCAGCCCGGCCACGCCCACGTCGTGGACGTTCTCGACACGACTGCCCATGATCGAGGCGGTCTCGATGACCTCCTCGGCGACGGCCTGGTCGGAGGTGCCGGCGGCCAGCACGACCACCTTCCCCCGGCGCTCCACGGGGTGCGGTTCGAGGACCACGGTCCTGGCCCGCGGATTGTGCCGGGCGCCCGGAACAGCTTCCAGAAGCATGCCGGCCGTCTTCTCGCCCACCCGGGTGGCCAGCACCGGGTGTCCGCGATCCTTGAGGCGCAGGAAGATCTCGACCACCTGGCCGGGTTCCTTGCCGGCTGCGTAAATGACCTCGGGGTATCCCTTCCGCAGCACCCGGTGGTGGTCGATCAAGGCGTAGCCCAAGTCCTCGACCGAAAGCGCCTTGAGCCCGTGCACGGCGTCGTCGACGCCCATTTCCCCCGCACGCACCTGCTCCAGCAGGCGCCGGAGACTATCCTCGCGCACCCTTTGTTCCTTTCGTGCCCGGTGTCGTGAATCTCCCATCCCGACACCGCCGCCAGACGCGACCAGGGAATCTCCTCACGGTTGGGGAATCGTCTATTCCTGCTTGGCCAAATCGTAAATGTAGTGGATGTAGTCCTCCCCGGCGCTCTTGACGGCCTCGGGGTAGAAGTACAACTGGAAACTGATGAAATCGCTCTCGACCCTGATGTCGAAGATCTCGAACGTGCGTGAACCGTCCGGCGAGCTGATGGTCGCCTTGCCCGGCCCGCTGATTCGGTAGGTGAATGGCGAGGGGAATCCCTCGCCCTGGCTGGTGCCGGTGCCGTCCTTCCGGAAGGTTACCTGGAAGGGGGTCGGGGTGCCGCAGCGCACCGGACCCGTATCGTCCTTCCGGCACTGGAGGCGCGAACCGATCCAGTTGCCGATGATCTCCGGCATCTGCCCGTTCTCCGCGGCCGGCGCGACCTGGGCGGTGGCCAAACGCGGCGTGCCCAACCCGATGCACACCAGCGCCACCATGGCGCTCAGCAACCTCGCGCGCGAAAACATCGACACCCTCCTCGGCTCCCGCGAACCGGTGCCGGCTTCATATTGTCTCACTCGACGGCATCCTGCCGCGCTAATTTTTTATTATAATCCATAAATCGTGCATCGGTGAATATTCAATTGCACGGGTGATCGCAGCCTGGTGAACAGAACCCGGCGCCTCGCGGCGCCATGAGGAGACCGACATGAAACCGATCCGCCTGACCGTTCTGTGCCTCGCCCTCGTCCTCTGTTCCGCAGTGCCGGCCGGGGCCTTCGGCGTCGGCGCCAAGATGGGCTACCGCTCCATCTCCGACAGCGCCGCCAGCGATGCCTACGCCATCGATCGGGATGCGCTCAACACGGAACTCTTCGCCGACCTGGCCTTGCTGCCGCTGCTCAGTATCGAGATCGGCGGCGGCACCTTCAACCTCGACGGGCAGGGGGACGGCGGCAGCGGGGGCGAACTGGAGGTGTCCTACGCGGTCGGGACGGCCAAGGTCCACCTGCCGAACGCCGACGACGTCGAACTCTACGCCGGGCTGGGCTACGGCTACTACATGCTCTCCTACTCGGGTCGCCTGGCCGACTTGATCGACGACACCGGGGCAACCGGCATGCACGCCGTGGTCGGCTTCGGCTTCTACCCGGTCAGGCCGCTGCTGGTCTTCATCGAAGGGCGCTACTCGGTGATCGAAGACAGCGCCGCCGGGAGCGACCTCTCGCTGGGAGGGCTCCTGGTGCAGGGGGGCCTGGCCTTGTCGTGGTGACCGCCGCAGACGCATGGGGTCAGGTCTTGCAGTTACGCATCGGAAATCGATGGCCTTAATGCGGATGGCTCCAGGGACCCGATCATCCGGCTGACCGTGGACGTATGGACACCGAGGTGCTCGGCGATCTCCCGCTGGGTGTAACCAAAGCGCGTCAAAGCCAGCAGCACCGCCACCGACAGTAGTCTCTTGTCGCCGCGGCATCCCGCCGTCAGCATGTCGAGAGGCGGACGGCCCACCATCCGCTGCGCCTGCGGAATCTCGGGCGACATCGCCCGTTCCCTCAGTCGGTCCCCGATCTCCCGCATGAAGGCCTCGCCCCCAAGGAACACCTGCCCCCGCAGTCTCACCCAAAGCGGGCGTCCCGTCAGCCCCTCCAGGACGTAAATCCCGTAGCGCCGCCGGGCCTCGTCAGGCGAGCCACCGAACCAAGCGAGGATGTCGTCCGCCGTGAGCCACACGGGGCACGGCGCCAGTCCCATGACGCCGCAGTGACTGCTCCAGGGCCACGCCTCGGGCTTCGACACCATTGCGGCCCGAACGGGATTGAGCACCACGTAGCGGCACACCTCCAGCAGATGCTCCTCTCGGTCCACCATCACCGCTTTGAAGCGCCCCTGGAAGACATGTCCCACACGACCATGCCGGGCATTGCACTGCTGTGTATAGACGCCGTTGAGGTGCCGCATCCCCTTCGAAAGATTCGCGTCCGGCGTTTCGACGAGCAGGTGATAGTGGTTGCTCATCAGGCAATACGCGTGGCACAGCCAACGATGGCGCTCGACCGTCTGGCCGAGCACCCGGAGGAACATCTTCCGGTCGCCGTCGTCCTGGTAAATACGCTCCCGCCCGTCACCCCGGGAGGTGACATGGTACAGCCCGCCTTCCATCTCGATCCGCAGCGGCCGCGACATCCTCTCACCTCACCTCTTGCTAGAATACAAGACCTGACCCTATCGCCGGCGGTCGAGACTCCGGTAGCCGATCGCCTCGGCCACGTGGCGGGCCAGGATCTCCGGCGACCCGTCGAGGTCGGCCGCCGTCCTGGCGACCTTGAGAATCTTGCCATAGGCGCGGGCCGACAGGCCCAGCCGCCGCATCGCCTCGGCCAGCAATCGCCCCCCCTCGGCATCCAGGCGGCACCACTTCCGGATCGACTCGGCCGGCAGACGGCCGTTCCATGGCATCAATGACGAATCATACCGCTCGCGCTGGATCCGCCGTGCCGTCTCAACCCGGCCACGGATGACCGCCGAAGGCTCCCCGTCGCCCTCCCCGATGAGATCTGACGTCTCCACCGGCGGGACCTCCACCAGGATGTCCAGCCGGTCGAGCAGCGGTCCCGATATCCTCTCCCGGTAACGATTGACCTGCGTGTCGGAGCAGATGCACGGCACCCGGGTGTCGGTCAGGTGCCCGCACGGGCACGGGTTCATCGCCCCGACCAGCATGAACCTGGCCGGGAAGGACACCGTGCCCGAAACTCTGGCGATGGCCACCCTGCCTTCCTCGAGGGGTTGGCGGAGGGCCTCGAGCGCGCGCCGGTTGTACTCGGGCAGTTCGTCCAGGAAGAGCACCCCCCCGGTGGCCAGCGAAATCTCCCCCGGCCGGGGCGGGCTCCCGCCCCCGACGAGGCCGGCGTAGGAGACGGTGTGGTGCGGGGCGCGGAACGGCGGCCGGCTGAGCGGCGGTTCGCCCGCGGCCAGGCAGCCGGCCACGCTGTGAACCCGGGTGACTTCGAGGGATTCCTCCCGGCTGAGCGGCGGCAGGATCCCCGGCAGCCGGCGGACCATCATCGTCTTGCCCGCCCCCGGCGGCCCCAGGAGAAGAATGTTGTGCCCCCCCGCGGCCGCCACCTCGAGCGCCCGCTTCACCTGGTACTGGCCGCGAACGTCACCGAAATCCCCGGGGGACTCCTCCGGCCGCCCCGCCTCCGCGACCCCGGTCGGCCACGGCGGCAGCCACTCGCCCCTGAAGAAGGACACCGCCTGGGTGAGCGTCTCGACGGGGACGAGCGGCAGGCCCTCGACCATCGATGCCTCCCCGGCCTGGTGCCGGGGGATGACCAGCCCACGGCAGCCGGCCCGCAGGGCGGTCACGGCCAGCGGAAGGACGCCGCGGACGGCCCGGACCTCACCGGTCAGCGAAAGCTCCCCGGCGACGATGTAGCCATCCAGGGCCAGGGCAGGGATCGTCTCCTGCGACGCCAGGATGCCCAGCGCAATGGGCAGATCGAAGGCCGAGCCTTCCTTGCGGAGGTCGGCCGGAGCCAGGTTGACGGTGATCCGCCTGACCGGGAACTCGATCCCGCTGTTGAGGACCGCCGAGCGCACCCGCTCCCGGCTTTCGCGAACCGACTCGTCGGGCAGGCCGACCACCGTGTATCCCGGCAACCCCCGGGTCACGTCCACCTCGACCCTGACCGGCACGGCCTCGATGCCGACAACCGCGGCGCTGCTCAACTGGGCCAGCATGACCGGTCGCTCCCCCCGGGGCTCATCGGGCATCCTCCAGATCGAAGACGCCCGGAAGGTGTTCCAGGAGCGGCGCGGCGCCCGGGGCCGCGGTGACGGCGATCAGGTCGAACCGGCAGGACGAGCGCCGAACCGGGTGGGCGTGCAGGAACTCGATCGCCGCCGAGACGATCCGACGGCGCTTGACGCGGGTGAGCATCTCGGCCGGCATGCCGAAGGTGTTCCCCCGCTTCCCCTTGACCTCGACGAAGGCCAGCAGGGAACCCCGGGAGGCGATGATGTCGATCTCGCCGGTCCGGGTGCGGAAATTTCTGTCGACCACCCGCCAGCCGAGCGACGTCAGGTAACCGGCGGCGGCGTCCTCGCAGGCACGGGCGAATTCCCGGGAACTATCCAAGCCATCCTCCTCCCCGCGTGCCGCCGGACTCCCGGCGGCCGGCGTTCCCCCCACCCCCGCAGCACGCGCCGCGGGTCCCCGTCGGTGGAGCTACAGGTGCTCCCTGACCCCCCGGAAGGTCCGGCGATGCAGCGGGCTCGGGCCGTGCAGGGCGATCGCCGCCAGGTGCTCGCGGGTGCCGTAGCCCTTGTGCCGGTCGAAGCCGTAGGCTGGGAACTGCCGGTGATATTCGACCATGAGCCGGTCGCGACATACCTTGGCGATGACCGAGGCGGCGGCAATGGATGCGCAGCGGCGGTCGCCGCCGACCAGCGCCATTTGGGGGAGCGTGATGGGAGGCACCGGGCGGCCGTCGACCAGGACGAAATCGGGCGCCGTGGGAAGCCCGGCGATGGCCATGACCATGGCCCGGTGGGTGGCCCGGAGGATGTTGTCCCGGTCGATATCCCCGGCTTCGACGGCGGCCACCGACAGGGCCAGGGCCATCGACCTGATGACCGGGTCGAGGGCCTCGCGCCGTGCCGGGCTGAGCTGCTTGGAGTCACGCAGCCCCGGGATGACGGCGCCAGCGGGCAGGATGACCGCGGCGGCCACCACCGGGCCGGCCAGTGGGCCGCGGCCGACCTCGTCGACACCCGCGGGAAGGGAGAATCCCCGGCGGCGGACCGTTTCCTCGTGGGACTCGAATCCGTCGCCGGCGACCATGGGTGCGGCTACTCCTGGCGGTTGGACTTTTCGCGCAGGCGGGCGGCCTTCCCCTTCAGCGCGCGCAGGTAGTAGAGCTTGGCCCGGCGGACCTTCGACTGCCTGACCAGTTCGATCTTGACGATGGCCGGCGAGTGGACCGGGAAGATGCGCTCGACGCCGACGCCGTAGGACACTTTGCGGACCGTGACCGATGTCCCCAGCCCGGCGTTCTTGATCCTGATGACGATCCCCTCGTACACCTGGATGCGCTCCTTCTCACCCTCCACGACACGGGTGTGGACCTTGACCTGGTCGCCCACGTCCATGCGGGGGATGTCGGTCCTCATGATGTCCCGCTCTATCTGGTCGATGATGTCCATGTTACCGCTCCTTTCCCTCGTCAGTTGCAAGTTCCGTTCCAAAGGGCGCCTCGGGGCGTCCCAGGAGTCTGTCTATGATGATGGCCGCCGCCTCCCGCACCGGCAGATGGTTGTATCCGGCGCGTCCGGCGATCGGCTCGAGTATCCGGTCGCACTCCTCCATGATCTCCGGGGTCAAGCCCCACCCTGTCCCGAAAAGGAGCAGGTACGGCTCGTCACCCCGCCATATGTCCCTTCTCAGCTCAGCGAAGGTAATCCCCTTCGCGTGCCCCCGGGCGCCCGTAGCCACCAACCGGGGCATCCGGGCATCCACCGCCATTTCGGCCACCACCTCGTTCAGGTTGGCCGCCCCCCTGACCAGTTCGAGGGCTTCCCGGCGCGAGGGATTGTACTCGCTCCCGGGGCCGGTTGACCAGTGGAGACCGATCCTGGCCAGCAACGCCTGCTGCGTGGGCAGCGGCGTCACCACCCAGACCCCCTCGAGGTCGTATGTCCTGGCCACCCTGGCCAGATCGTGCACGTTCAGCGGGGTCAGCGACGTCGCCGTCAACTCGCCCCGACGCCCCCTGACCGGGTAGTGCACCAGGGCCACGGAGACCCTGGGGCGGCCGTCAGCCACCTTCACCGGCCTCCTCCAGCAGCCGCCGGTCCTCGGCGCTCAGGGCCATCCCGGCCAGCAGGTCGGGCCTTCTCGCCGCCGTGCGCCGGAGCGATTCCCGCCGGCGCCACCGCTCTATCTCGGCATGGTTCCCGGAAAGCAGGACCTCCGGCACCCGCCGCCCCATGAACTCGGCCGGCCGGGTGTAGTGCGGATGCTCCAGCAGTCCGCCGGAGAAGGAATCGAGCCTGGTCGATTCCTCGCTGCCGACCACCCCCGGCACCAGGCGGCTGACCGCTTCGATCACCGCCATGGCCGGCACCTCGCCGCCGTTCAGGACGTAGTCCCCGATGGAGATCTCCCGGTCCACCAGGAGCTCCACCACCCGCTCGTCCACCCCCTCGTATCGTCCGCAGACGATGATGGCCCCGTCACCGCCCGACATCTCCACCGCCACCGCCTGGGTGAAACGCTCGCCCTGGGGGCTCATCAGGATCACCGCCGCCGCGCCGCGCTCCCCCTTCAGTTCCCCGATGGCCCGCGCCAGGGGCTCCGGCTTCATGACCATGCCGGCTCCCCCGCCGTACGGGTAATCGTCGGTCACCTTGTGGCGGTCGGTCGCCCAGCGCCGCAGATCGTGGACCCTGACGTCCACCAACCCGCGCTCCCTGGCCCTCCCCAGGATACTCTCCCGGAGGAAGGCATCGAAGATGCCCGGGAAGATGCTCACCACGTCGAAACGCATCACTCCTCCGGCGCGGCGATGCCGGTCACCCTGGCCACCCGCCCGGCCAGATCGACGCCGACCACATGTTCACGAACCGCCGGCACCAGCACCTCGCGCCCCGGACCGCGGACCACCCATACGTCGTGGGCGCCCGTTTCCCATATCTCGGCCACCCGGCCCACATGGCGCCCGGCTTCATCCTCGACCGCCAGGCCCAGGACGTCGTGCCGGTAGAAGGTGCCCGGCGGCAACGGTTCCAGGTGGTCGCGATCGACCATCAGCAGCGCCCCCCGCAGATCCTCCGCGGCGGTCATCGTGTCGACCCCCTCGATGCTGGCCAGGACCTTGTCGCCCAAGATCCGCACCTCGGTCACCCGGCACGGGCGCCTGCCCCGGCGTTCGTCCCAGAGCCACAGCTCGCCCTTGCGGGCCATCCCTTCCGGGAAGTCGGTCAGCAGTTTCAGCCTGACCTGCCCCCGCTTTCCCCAGGCGGCCATGATCCGGCCGACGGCGTAGAGATCGTCCGGCGGCGCGGTGGTCACGTGGCTGACCCGTCGCCCCGTTCCTGGATGTCGAGCACCGCCCGCCGGTTCGCCTTGGTCGCGGCCGCGTTGAGGATGATCCGCAGCGACTTGACGGTCCTCCCCTGGCGGCCGATGACCTTGCCCAGGTCGGACGTGGCCACCCGCAACACCAGGACGGTGGTCCGGTCGCCAAGCGACTCGACCACCTCGACCTGTTCGGGATGGTCGACCAGCGACTTGGCCACGAACTCCACCAGCTCCTTCATCGGCGCGCCCTCCGAGAACGCTGCCCCGAACGCCCGGCAAGATCCGGATCAGCCCTGGGGCAGGCTGCCGGCTTTGCGGAGGATCTGCTTGACCGTCACGCTCGGCTCGGCGCCCTTGTCGAGCCACACCTTCATCCGCTCGACGTCGAGGGCAATCTGCTTCTCGGGCGCCAGCGGATCGTAGTAGCCAAGGCTCTCGATGGCCCGGCCGTCGCGCGGACTGCGCGCGTTGGTCACCACGATGCGGTAGTATGGCCTCTTGTGGCCGCCCAGCCTGGTAAGTCTGATCTTGGTCGACACGTCGTCACCTCCCCCCCAAGAGAAATTGTGGCAGGCGCCCGCGGCCCTTGAGGGTTCCGGCCAGGGCGCCCATCTTGCTCAATCGTTTCATCATCAACTGGGTCTTCTCGAACTGCTTGATGAGCCGGTTCACGGCCTGCACGTCGGTGCCGCTGCCGCGGGCGATGCGCCGTCGGCGGCTGGCGCTGATGATCTTGTGGTTGCGCCGCTCGCCCGGGGTCATCGAGTCGATGATCGCCCCGAGGCGGACGAACTCCCGCTCGTCGACCTTCACGTCCTGCTGGCGGGCAAGGCGCCCCAAACCGGGGATCATGCCCAGCAGCTCCTCCATGGAGCCCATCTTCCCGACCATCTTCAGGTTCTCGCGAAAATCCGCCAGGGTGAACTGGTTCTTGCGGATCCGCTGCTGCATCTCGCGGGCGGCGTCGTGGTCGACGGCCTCCTGGGCGCGCTCGATGAGCGACAGCACATCGCCCATGCCGAGGATGCGCGAAGCCAGGCGGGCCGGGTGAAACGGCTCGAGGGCGTTCAGCTTCTCGCCGGTGCCGACGAACTTGATCGGCACGCCGACCACCTGGCGCATGGAAAGGGCGGCGCCGCCCCGCGCGTCGCCGTCGAACTTGGTCAGGATGATGCCGGTCAGCGGCGACCGCGGCGGCGAAGCCGGTGGCCATGGTCACCGCGTCCTGCCCGGTCATCGCGTCGGCCACCAGCAGCGTCTCCACCGGATTGACCAGGCGCACCAGCCCGGCCACCTCGTCCATCAACTCCCGGTCGATGTGCAGCCGGCCGGCAGTGTCGAAGATGACGTGCGTGAATCCCTCGATCCGGGCCCGGGTGAGCGCCCGCATGGCCAGGTGGGGAAGCGCCTCGCCGGTCGCCGGCGTCTCGACCGGCACGCCCGCCTGGCCGCCCACGGTAACCAACTGGTCGACCGCCGCAGGCCGGTGAACGTCGCAGGCCACCAGCATCACCCGCTGCCCCTGCCCGGCAAGGTGCACGGCCAGCTTGCCGACGGTGGTCGTCTTGCCGGCACCCTGCAGGCCGACCACCACCAGCGCGCCGGGCGGCTGCTTGACCCGGGCCAGCGGCGCATTCTCGCTGCCCAGGACGCCCACCAGCTCCTCGTGGACGATCTTGACCACCTGCTGGGCTGGGGTGAGGCTGCCGAGGACATCCTGCCCCTTGGCCCGTTCGGCCACGGTGGCGGAAAACGCCTTGACCACCTTGAAATTGACGTCGGCCTCGAGGAGGGCTATCCTGACCTCCTTGAGGGCCTCGTCGATGTCGGCTTCGGACAGCCGTCCCCGTCCCCTCAGCCGGCTGAAGGTCTGGGCCAGTTTGTCAGTCAGTGTTTCGAACACGGTTTCCTCGGAAATGTCGAATTGTTAATAATACACTGAAAGGCCCATGACGGCAAGCCAAAACTCTCCAATTCCCGCGGACGGCCAACCCCTCGGGCGCATCACCCTGGGCATCAGCGCCTGTCTCCTCGGGCAGCCGGTCCGCTTCGACGGCGGCCACAAGCACGACCGCTTCCTGACCGACACGCTGGGCGCCTGGTTCGACTACGTGGCGGTCTGCCCCGAGGTGGAGGCGGGCTTCGGCGTCCCGCGGGAGAGCATGCGCCTCGAGGGAAACCCTGCCGCGCCGTGCCTGGTGACCACCCGCACCGGGGTCGACCTGACCGGGAGGATGGCCTCCTGGGCGTCCCGGCGGGTGGCCGAGCTGGAGCGCGAAGGCTTGTGCGGCTTCATCTTCAAGAGCAACTCCCCCTCCTGCGGCATGGAGCGGGTGCTGGTCTACAATGGCAGAGGGATGCCCGCCAGGACCGGCGTGGGGCTCTTCGCGCGGGCATTCATGGAGCACTTCCCGCTGCTGCCGGTGGAAGAGGAGGGACGGCTGCACGACCGCCGCCTGCGGGAGAACTTCATCGAGGCCGCCCTCACCCGGTGTCGGAGGTAAGCCTTTACAGCCGGACCTGCATGCTGACCTTGTGCGGCCCCCGCAGGATGTCGAGGAACAAGAAGTCGCCCGGACGCTTGCGGCGCACCACGTCCTCGAAGTCGTCCACGTCGGGCGAGGAAATCGAGTCGACCTTGACGACCAGGTCGTTCTCGAGTATCCCCGCCGCCTCGGCCGTCGACCCCCTCTGGACCGAGTCGACCACCACGCCCCGCGGCGCCGGTTCGACCCGGACTCCCAGCGGGTTCTGCCTCGGGCGCTCGGGCATCCGGCCGTAATGGATCGTCGTCCTCACCACCGGCGCGTCCGTGCCTGCCAGGAATTTGACCACCCGGACCGAGCTGTCGACGGCATCCCCCGACGCGGTGCCCATATCCGGCCCCGGGGCCCGCTCCGCCTGCCCCCGCTGCGGCGGCCGGGGCGGGCGCCTCGGGGGGGCTTCCTCGTAGACGTCGACCGTCAGCAGGCCGATCGAATCGTCGGCGGCGCCGGCACCCTCGCTACGCTCCGGCGGGCTGAAGACGAAGCGCCGCGCCGTGCGGCGGTCCTGCTGCCAGCCGTCGATCACCCGTTCGGAACGCGGCGGGACGCACCGCCCCGATGTCCCGCGAGGCCCTGCCGGCGACCGGGTCGCGGCTGAAGACGTTCAAGCCGTCGATGCCCACGACGATCTTCAGCATCCGATCGCTCCGGTTGCCCAGCCGCACGCGGTACGACTTCCCGATCAGAGGCCCGACGTCGCCGCGGAAGATCCACCGGCCCGGCCCCTCCAGTTCGAACTCGAGCTGCGGGGCGCCGTCGGGGAGGACCTCCACGTCGACATTCCCACCCTGCCAGTCGACGTCGACCGTCCGATCGCCGGCGCGCACCGGGCCGGCCGATAATGCCGGCAGACACATCACCATCGCCACCGCCAACAAGGCCGTCTTACTCATGATGCCCTCCTCCATGACCGCGGAATCACCCGGCCATGATCGATGAGACGCCCCCGCGCCGGATGGGTTCCATCCCTGCCAACCATGATACTCCAATGGCGCGGCTTCGCGTTGGATCCATCATGGACGAACTGGAGGCCGGCCCGCTGCGCCGCCTCACCCCCTGTCCTTCCGGGTCAGGCGAAGTCCCGAAATGTTCGTTTTCAAGACCTGACCCCATAGCTCATTGACCATGCTACTCCCGGCGTGGGGCGCGTCGCACGGCCTGGATCAGCTCCTCCAGGCTTCGCAAGAAGCGGGACCGGTCCTTGGGGCCGAAAGGCGCCGGGCCGCCGGTGATGTTACCCATGTCTCGCAGGTGGGACATCAAGGCCCGACTGGCCATCGCCTCGCCGATCGAATCGGCGGTGAAGATGCGCCCCTTGGGGCCGACGACGCGCGCATCCTTCTCCAGGCAGCGGGAGGCCAGCGGGATGTCACCCGTGACCACGATGTCCTCCGGGGTCGCCTGTGACACGATCCAGTCGTCGGCGGCGTCGAACTGCCCGGCGACCACCACCAGCTCCACCCCCCCGCCTTCGGGGACCCGCATGCGGGTGTTGGCCGCCAGGACGACCCGGAGCCCGTGACGCCGGGCGACGCGGTAGACTTCCTCCTTGACCGGGCAGCCATCGGCATCGACGAAGATCCTGGTCATCGCGGGCAGCCTCAGCCGCCGCTGATCTTGAACGGGTAACCGCGTCGCTTCAACTCGTCGGCCACGCTCTGCAGGTGGTCTCCCTGGATCTCGATGTCCCCCTCCTTGACCGTTCCGCCGGCGCCGCACCGCTGCTTCAGTTCGGCTGCCAGCGACCGGAGTTCTTCGTGCCCCAGCGGCAAACCGGTCACGACGGTGACCGTCTTCCCCCGGCGCCCCTTGCGGTCCCGGAGCAGGCGTACTCCGCCGGCGGCGGGGGGGACGGCCTTGGCGCGGCTGCAGGCGCACTGCTTCGCCGGCCGGCCGCAGCCGGGACACACCCGTCCGAGACCGGTGGTGTATACCGTGCCGCGACCCGCCTCGCGCATCTTCATGGCAGTCGGCATGATAGCAGAAACGATGCCGGGGCCGGGCCACCGGGCCCCCGATCAGACCCCTTGACTTCTCCCACATCTAGGTGATATTTTTCCGGCACGTACTACATCTTGTGTTTCATTGTCCGAAACCATAGAAGGAGCACCGCAATGCATACCCCTTCCGCCGGCGATTTCTCCCTGTCCGACAACGCCCTTACCGTCCTGCGGCGCCGCTACCTCCAGAAGGGCCCCGACGGCGTGGCCATCGAGACTCCCGAGGAGATGTTCCGCCGGGTGGCCGACACGGTCGCCTCGGCCGAAAAGGTCTTCGCCCCGGCCGCCGACTGCGGCCGCGTCGCCGACGACTTCTACCGGATGATGACCCGGCTCGAGTTCCTGCCCAACTCGCCCACGCTGATGAACGCCGGGCGCGAACTCGGCCAGCTCTCGGCCTGCTTCGTCCTGCCGGTCGGCGACTCGATGGAAGAGATCTTCGACGCAGTCAAGTACACCGCCCTGATCCACAAGTCGGGCGGGGGCACCGGCTTCTCCTTCTCGCGCCTCCGGCCGGCCAACGACGTGGTGCGTTCGACCACCGGCACCTCCAGCGGGCCGATCTCGTTCATGCGGGTGTTCGACGCGGCCACCGAGGCGATCAAGCAGGGCGGAACCCGGCGGGGAGCCAACATGGGCATCCTGCGGGTGGATCACCCGGACATCATGTCCTTCATCACCTGCAAGGAGGATCAGAAGGTCTTCAACAATTTCAACATCTCCGTCGGCCTGACCGAGGAGTTCATGCAGGCGGTCGAGGAGGGGGGCGACTTCCGGCTGGTGAACCCCCGCAACGGCGAGGTCGTCTCGACCCTGGACGCCCGTGAAGTCTTCGCCGCCATCGTCCGCCAGGCGTGGAGCAACGGCGAACCGGGCATCGTCTTCCTCGACCGTCTCGAACCGCGACAACCCGACGCCGGCGCTCGGCCACATCGAATCGACAAATCCCTGCGGCGAGCAGCCGCTCCTGCCGTACGAGTCGTGCAACCTCGGCTCGGTCAACCTGGGGCTGATGATCCGGGACGGCGGCGTGGACTGGGACCGCCTGCGCGAAGTGGTCCGGCTCGGCGTCCGCTTCCTGGACAACGTCATCGAGGTCAACCGCTACCCGCTGGACAAGATCGCCGAGATGACCCGGGCCAACCGCAAGATCGGTCTCGGCGTCATGGGCTGGGCCGACATGCTGATCTCCCTGGGGCTCCCCTACAACGATCCGCGGGCGATCGCCCTGGGCGAGGAGGTGATGCGTTTCATCCGTGACGAGGGGCACGCCGCATCGGGCGACCTGGCCGCGGAGCGCGGCTTCTTCCCAAACTTCCCCGGTTCGGTCTACGACGTCCCCGGCGGCCGGCCGATGCGCAATGCCACCGTGACCACCATCGCCCCGACCGGCACCATCTCCATCCTGGCCGGGGCCTCCTCGGGCATCGAGCCGCTCTTCGCCGTCTCCTTCGTGCGCAACGTTCTCGACAACGACCTGCTGATCGAGGTCAACCCGGCCTTCGAGCGTATCGCCCGCGAGCGGGGCTTCTATTCCGACGGAACTGATGAAGCGGATCGCCGAGCACGGCACGGTGGCCGACGTGGAGGAGGTGCCCGAGGACGTCCGGCGCGTCTTCACCACCGCCCACGACATCACCCCCGAGGTCCACGTCGAGATGCAGGCGGCCTTCCAGCGCCACACCGACAACGCCGTCAGCAAGACGGTCAACTTCCCCAACGAGGCCACCATCGAAGATGTCGAGAAGGTCTACCGCCTGGCCTACCGGCTGGGCTGCAAGGGGGTGACCATCTACCGGGACGGGTCGCGGGAACAACAGGTTTTGTCCACCGGCCGCGGCGCCACCGCGGCCGAGGACGGGACGGCGCCGGCCTCGGTCCATCCGCTGAAGCGCGAGCGTCCGGCGGCCCTGCGGGGAACCACCTACCAGATGCAGACCGGCTGCGGCGCCCTCTACGTCACCATCAACGAGGACCAGTCGGGCCTGTTCGAGCTCTTCACCACCATGGGAAAGGCCGGAGGGTGCGCCTCCAGCCAGTGCGAAGCGATCGGGCGGATGGTCTCCCTGGCCTGGCGCAGCGGAGTGCAGGGTCGGCAGGTGGTCAAGCAGCTCCTGGGCATCTCTTGCCACCGCCCCTACGGCCTGGGTGAACACAAGATCCTCTCCTGCGCCGACGCCGTCGCCTCGGCCATCGAGGAGCACCTCCACCAGCGCGGCCTGGAGGAGCGGATGGACAGGGGCATTCGCTTCGGCGGGGCATGCCCCGAGTGCGGCGGAACCACCGAACACGAGGGGGGCTGCTCGGTGTGCCGGGACTGCGCTTTCAGCGAGTGCGGCTGAGGGCCGCCGGGACGATCGCCTTGACTTGATTCACCGGTCGATCCTGGTGTATGATGCCATCGGTCGCCGAATCAGTGTCCATCCAGGCCAAGGAGCGTGACAAATGGCTGACCGGGGCATTTCCGCGCGGCGCATGATCTTCATCGACCGGAGCTTCCAACTCCGCTTCATGCTGATCTTCCTCCTGCTAGTCACCGTCGGCACAATCTGCTTCTCCACGGCCACGTACCTGATCCTCTCCCGAGACGTCGGCAACACGCTCTACCGCGCCCATCAGCAGATCCGCACCACGGGCGAACTCATCCTGCCGACCATCCTGATGCTGTCGGTGGCCTTCGTGATCATCCTGTCGGTCGCCACGGCCGCGATCACCCTCTACGTGACCCACCGCATCAGCGGCCCCCTCTATGCCATGAACCGCTACCTCCACCTGATGGGCGAGGGGAAAATGAACTTCAGCGCCCATCTGCGCACCGATGATCAACTGGGCACGCTGGCCCACACCCTGAACGACACGGTTTCCCTTCTGGCCGACCGGATCAGGGCCATCAAGCGGACCGCGGCCGATGCCTCCTGTCTTGCCCAGCATCTTGCCCAAGTGCAGCAGGACGGCGCCGCCGCCGACGCACGCCGTCTGGCGGCCGAACTGGAGATCAAGGTCCGTGACCTGGAGGCTCTGCTTGCCTTCTTCCAAGAGGAGTAGCCCCGGCGCGAGGATCCTCGGCCCGGTCCTCTTCCTGGCGGCTCTGTTCGCGGCTGGGGGATCGACGGCGGCGGCCGCCCGTCCGATACACAACTTCAGCGCCGTCGGCTGCACCCACTGCCACCTCTTCATCCCCAACCGAAGCGCCATGGTCGACAAGCAGGTCTACCGCCACGACATCAGTCTCCTGTGCCTGGAATGCCACGCCGACTCACGGGACAACCAGGTGAACCACCGCATCGGCATCGTTCCCACCATGAAGGTCCCGGAAGACCTGAAACTGGGCACCCGCGGGGAACTCACCTGCGTCACCTGCCACCAGCCCCACCTGCCCGCGGTGGACGTGAATGGGGCCAGGACCTACTTCCTGCGGCGCAGCATGCTCAAGCGGGAACTCTGCCTGGCCTGCCACCGGGCTGACCGGTTCGACGAGCCGACGACCACCGTGCGGGTGATCACCCCGCCGGACAACAGCATCATCAAGACCCTCCCGGTGCCGCTCATCGGCATCGTCTCCAACCCGGCGCTGCGGGAGGTGACCGTGTCAATAAACGACGTTCCGCTGCACCTCGGCGTCACCGACCGCGTCTTCTCGACCTTCCTCTCCCTGCAGGAGGGGGTCAACCACATCCAGATCGACGTCCAGAACGGGCGCCCCGTTCCGCTGACCCTGCTCCATAACCCGGGACTCGGCCAGGACATGACCTACAAGCTCTTCTACTCCCACGGCATCTTCCGCAAGAGCGACTGCCGGACCTGCCACGAAGGCTCGACGTACGACAAGTTGGCCGGCGACGAACGGCCCCTGTGCGGAAAATGCCACGAACCGCTCAATCGGAAGAAGAGCGTCCATGGCCCGGTGGCCGTCGGGAGTTGCTCGGTCTGCCACGCGCCGCACGGATCGAACAACCGCTTCTTCCTGGTCAACCAGGGCGAGCGGCTCTGCCTCACCTGCCACTCGGAACGACAGATCCTGACCCATTTCCTGGATCAGGCGAAGAAGGCGCCGGAGGCGTCGGTGGCCGGCTGCATCACCTGCCATCAGCCGCACGAATCGCAAGAAAAGCACCTGCTGCGGTAGGGCGGCCCGGAGTAGGCCGCCGGCGAAGCCGTCCCCGTCACTCGATCCCGCGGCGTTTCCGCAGGAACCAGTCGACGGCCAGGAGCGCCAACAGGGCGAGGAACACCGCCGGCAGCATGCCGAGGCCGCGCCGCTCCTCCCCGACCAGACGTTCCTCACGGGCGTCGTTGACGACGACCTCCTCGACCACCCGCCCGACGTCACCGTCAGCCCTGATCACGCGGGCCCCGATGGCCGATGCCAGGCCGGCCAGGGCCGACGGGTCCGGCACCGGATCCGCCAGTTCGTCCTGGAAGCCGGCGGCGACCACTGACAGCGAAGCCGAGCCGAGCCGGCGGCCGGCGGCCGTGCCTTCAGCGTCGAACCTGAAGGCCCCCTCGGAGGGAATCCGGAACTCGGTCTCGAACACGCCGCTTTCCGAGCCCGGCAGGGCCTGGAGGGGCGTGACTTCCCCACCGGGTCCGGTCACCCGGAGGGCAACCGTCGCGCCGGCGGCCGGCCGGTACGAAGCGTCGAGCGCTCGGACCCTGACCCGCGCCGAATCGCCCGCGGCGGCGTTCTCGGGCGAGACCGACAATCTCACCGGCGACAGGACCGGATCATCGAGCAGCCAGCGCACGGAGTTCCTGACGAACTCGAGGTAAGGCTGGTTGCCCAAGCCTTCGCCCGCGGCGGTGAATCCCCAACGCCACAGGTCGTCGGTGGCCACGGCCATGACCCTTCCTTTGCCGAATTCCCGCATGGCGACAATCGGCTGGGGACGCCCGCCGACCAGCCGCTCGGGATGCTCGCCCAGGATGACCGCTCCGCTGCGTGCCGGACCGACGATGTTGAAACCACGCAGGCGCGGCATTTCGACCGGCGGAGCACCCCCTTCCCCGGCCGTTCCGACGGCGAAGAAGGGATTGCGTCCCGAGCCTCCCGGCAGCCTCATCCTGAACGGCTCGCCGCGGTACCCCTCGCCCGGATTGGGACCTTCGAGGGTGAACGGAAGCATCTCCTCGACAGCCGTGCCCCGGTAGGTCCCGTCGATGAACGAGTGCGGTCCGCCCCACATCCAGAAGGCGCCTCCCCGCTTCACCCGGTCGCGCAGGTTGTCGAGGTACTGCGAGGGGAAGTAGGGGCGAAACGGGAAGTTGTCGAATATGACCAGGTCGAAGCCCGGGAGTTCCTCGGTGAAGAGCTTCTGGGTCGGAAAGGGAATCAGCGACAGTTCGTCCTGGGGGGCATCGGCCACGTCCCCCGGACTGCGCAGGATGATGAAGGAGATCAAGTCGAGCGTGGCGTCCGTCTTGAGGGCCTCGCGCAGGAAACGGTAGTTCCAGGACGGGCTCCCGGCGATGAACAGAACGCGGGTGCGATCCCTGATCACGCGGACGGAGGCCTGGCGGTGGTTGTTCTCGGTCACCGCCTCCTCCTTCAAGGGCGCCACCTCGACCCTGAGCTGGTAGGAACCGGGCGCCGGCGGGGTCCAGGTGAAGGGGACCTCGGCCTCATTCCCATCGAGACGGACGCTCCTGACCGAAACGAGCCTCCCATCCGCCTTCAGCGACACCGAGGCCTCCCCGCCTGCCGCACCGTCCTGGGCCAGCACGGCTTTCAGATCCACCGGCTTGCCGCTGAAGGCGATGTCCGGCAGTTCCAGCCGGGCGACCCGGACATCGGCCACGGCCGACCCCCCACCGACGTCGACGAACACAACGCCGCCGGAAGGGAGTTTCCCGACGGTGGAGCCGGCTGCGGCGCGGCCGCCGTCGGTAATGACCACGGTCGCCGATCCGCCCTCTTCGCCCTCGACGGCCGCTGCCAGGGCCGCGCCCAGGTCGCTCCGCCTTCCTTCGGCGCGAAGCCGGGTGAACTCTTCCGGCGGGATGGGCCTGACCTCGGCGTCGAAGCCCCGCACATCCACCCTGCCCGTCCGTCCGACTTTCTCCCGCAGGGCCGTCACCACCCGGCGGGCCCGGTCGATCCGGCTCTCACCCTGACCCGCGGGGAGCGACATGCTGCGCGACGTGTCGACCAGGACGTTCCAGCGGCGGGCCAGCGGAACAACCCTGCTGGTGACCACGGTCGGCTGGAGGGTGGCGGCCAGCAGGACGGCCAGGATCATCGAGCGCAGCCCGGTCAGCACCCAGGCGAAGACCGGCGTCGCGGTCCGTCCGAGGCGCCGGTGCTGGACCACCAGGAAGGCCACGCCCAGCAGGGCCAGGACCACGAAGACGAAGCCGATCTCCCCCTCGAAGATCAGCGCGGTCCGCGATTCGGTCACCACCGCTGCCGCACCGGGAGAAGGGAAGGGGTCAAATCCGCTCCCTGAGGAAAGGTTGGTGGATGCGGTCGTTCTTGTAGTCCTGGCAGAGGGCGTACATGACGATGTTGACGGCCAGTTGGAACGCCTGCTGGCGCTGCCGCTCGCCGCCAGGCAGGCAGGCATGGAGCCACCCACCGGAGTCGTCGCGCTCCAGCGCGCAGCCGAAGTCGTTCTGGCAGTAGATGACCGTGGTCCGCCCGCCGGCGACGATCCCCTCGAGGTAGGGGCTGACGATCCGCCGGCCGCCGAGCGTCCGCAGCAGGTAGAAGGAACGCATCACCGCGTGGTCCCGCGGCAGCTTGACCAACTCGCGCCCGGGATACAGCCGGCCGATCTCCCGCCGCGCGGCACGGTCGAAATCGAAGCCCGGGTGCCCGGCGCAGTCGTCGAGCACCAGGATGCCGCCATAGTCGAGGTGGTCCCGCAACCGCTTGATCTCCTCGTCGGCGAAGGGCTCGAAGTCGTAGTGGCCGGTCATGTACAGCAGGGGGTGCTCGAACAGGTCGGGTGAGGTGATGTCGAGGTCGATCCGCGAGGGCGCCGCGGAAATGCTGGTCCGCCTGACCACCATGTCGCACAGGCTGGCCGCGGCGCCCGGATCGGGATTCCAGTCCCCGCCGCGGTAGCGCAACTGGGCGAAGCGGAAGGTGTCGAACACACTGCGCTCCTCCCGGCGCACGGCCCCGAAGGCCCAAGCCGCCCCGGCCCCCCTCCCAGGAGAAGCGCTTGCCCCGCCAGGGCCGCCAGGAACCTCAGGAAATCCCGGCGGGCGACCGGCGACGCGCCACTGCTCGGCAAGTTGTTCCCGTTCCGCATGTCCACGAGGATAATATATAATGATCGCGGCGGAAACCAACCGCTGAAACCGCCTCGGCCATTCTCCGAAAGGAAGCGAACGACATGCCGGAACTTCGCAAGGACCCCATCGTAGGCCGCTGGGTGATCATATCCAGCGAGCGGGGGAAACGACCCTCGGACTTCCTCGTCGGTCATGAGAAGCGCGTCGGGGGATTCTGCCCCTTCTGCGCCGGTAACGAGTTCACCACGCCCCATGAAATCATGGCCTTCCGCGAGCCCAACACCGCCCCCGACTCCCCCGGCTGGGACCTGCGGGTGGTGCCGAACAAGTTTCCGGCGCTGCAGATCGAGGGGGACCTCGGCAAGGAAGGCAGGGGGATGTACGACGCCATGAAGGGCGTCGGCGCCCACGAGGTGATCATCGAGAGCCCGGTCCACCAGGACACCTTCTCGAGCATGCCGGTGCGGAAGGTGACCGACGTCATCTGGGCCGCCCGGGAGCGCCTGATCGACCTCCGGCGCGACCTCCGCTTCAAGTACATCCTGATCTTCAAGAACCACGGCATGTCGGCCGGAGCCACCCTGGAGCACTCCCACTCCCAGCTCATCGCCCTGCCGATCGTCCCCAAACGGGTCAGGGAGGAGGTCGAGGGGGCGGAGCGCCACTATCGGTTCAAGGAGCGGTGCATCTTCTGCGACATCATCCGCCAGGAGATGGACGAGCGGATCCGGCTCATCGGCGAGAACGACGACTTCATCTCGGTTTCCCCCTTCGCCCCCCGCTTCCCCTTCGAGACCTGGATCCTGCCCAAGAAGCATGCCTCCCGGTTCGAGGACGCCGGCCGCCCCCACTACGAGTTCCTGGCCCGCATCATCCAGGACACGCTCAAGCGGATGGATGCCGTCCTCGAGGAGCCGTCGTACAACTTCATCATCCACAGCGCGCCCTTTCGCGAGAACCACGACGAGTACTACCACTGGCATGTCGAGATCATGCCCAAGCTGACGCGCGTCGCCGGGTTCGAATGGGGGTCCGGCTTCTACATCAACCCGACCCCGCCGGAGGAGGCCGCCGTTTTCCTGCGCGAGGCCCTGATATGACGACCCGCCAAGCCGATGCAGCAGACTGAACTGAAGATCATCAACTCCCTGATCGCCTGCGCCCACCGCGCGGCCCCTCCGGAGCAGGTCATCCCGGAGATACTCAGGCAGTTGACCACCCTCTCGCCGGCCGAGTGGGCGGCGCTGTATGTCCGGGACGCCTCGGGCACCTGGCGGCTCGTCTCCCAGGCCGCCCCTCCCGACGCCACGCCCCTCCCCCCGTCCCTGGCCGGCGACTCGCCGTTTGTCATGGCCGTCGAGTCCCTGCGCGATCCCCGACGCGACGCCACCGCCACGGCCGACTCCCCCGGGCACGGCTGCCGGCACTCCCTGGCCATCCCCTTCGACTTCGGTTCGTCACGCGGGGCATTGCTGCTCATGGGAAACAACCCCCGCCTCGACCACCTGACCATCTCCTTCGCCACCCTCCTGGGGGAGACGCTGGGGATAGTTCTGGACGATATAGCGGCCACCTTCGACTTGCGCCGGTCGCTCGACGAACTGGACCTCTTCCACCGTATCGGCCACGACACCTACACCACTCTCGAACCGACCGAGCTCGCCCCGCTTTTGGCCCGGGAGCTGGTCACCTCCCTCGGCGCCCGGGGGGTCTGGCTGATGCTCCAACCGGCCGCGGACGCTGGCATCGACAGCCGGGCGATCTTCAGCCATGGCGGAGATCCCGGCCCGGCGGAACACGAAAGCGTGATGCGCTTCCTCGATCAGTCGGTGGCCCTCGAGCGCCCGCTGGTCGACCAGGCCCTGGCGGCTGACGGCGGCCAGACCCTGTACCTGAATGCCATGCCACTTCGGTCACGCGGCGCGGTCATCGGCGGGGCGGTCATCACCACCGAGACCGCCCTTCTCCAGCCGTCCCCCTTCTCCGAGCCCCGCCGCCGGATGGCCTTCGTCGAGTCCCTCCAGAGCGAACTGTCCATGGCCCTGGCCACCAGCCTCCAGTACGCCACCTCGGTGCGCCTGGCCGACGGCTACCAGAAACGCCTCCAGGAGCTGTCGCTCCTCCATGAGCTGGGGAGGAACATCGCCGGCACGTTCAAGCTCGACGAAATCCTCCGGATGATGCTGACCGCGGTCACCTACGGCCACGGTTTCGGGTTCAACCGTGCAGCCCTCTTCCTGATCAACGAGAGGACTGGCACCCTGCAGGGGATGATGGCCGTCGGCCCGAGCAGCACCGAGGAAGCCTATCGAATCTGGGCCGACCTCTCCGCCCGTGACCTCCCCTTGGCGGAGGTCCTCCGCAAGTCGATCGAGCCGGGCGCGACCACCCCCTTCGACGCGGTGGTCCGCGGCATCACCATCCCCATCGAGCCCAGCATGGGGATACTGGCCAGGACGGTCATCGAGAAACGCCCCTTCAACGTCCGCGGCGAAACCCTTCGGCAGGAGGTCAACCCCAACGTCGCCGGGAAGCTCAAGACCTCCGACTTCGCCACCGTGCCGGTCATGACCGAGGATACCGTGCTGGGCGTCCTGGCGGTCGACAACCTGTTCAACCGCGAGCCCATCGAGGACGACGACCTGCGCCTTCTGGGCACCTTCGCCGCCCAGGCCGCCATGGCCATCAAGAACGCCCGGCTCTATTCCAGCCTCCAGCGGACCAACCAGGAGTTGAAGCTCACCTACCGTCGCCTGGCGCACCACGAGCGGATGGCCATCCTGGGGGAAATGTCGGCCACCATCGCCCACGAGTTGCGCAATCCGCTGATGGCCATCGGCGGCTTCGTGCGCCGCATGGACCGCCACATGTCGCCCGACGACCGGAACCGTGACTACCCGAGGATCATCCTCAAGGAGGTCGTCCGTCTCGAGAAGTACCTGACCGAGGTGCTCGACTTCTCGCGCGACGCTTCGCCGGCATTTCAGGAACTCGACGTGAACGGCCTGATCCGCGACCTGGCCGAGCTCATCGCCGACGAACTGGCCACCCGGAAGATCCGGCTCGATCTCGACCTGGACGCCGGGCTGCCGTTCATCCGGGCCGACCGTGACCAGCTCTCGCACGCCTTCATGAACCTGTTCAACAATGCCATCGCCGCGCTGGACGGCGGCGGCCAGATCGTCATCGGCACGCGGCCGGCGGGAGACCGCCACGTGCTCATTTCCTTCAAGGACAGCGGCGGCGGAATCCCCCCCGAGTTGATGCCCAGCGTCTTCACCCCCTTCTTCACCACCAAGAAGGACGGCACCGGGCTGGGGCTGCCGATGATCCAGAAGTACGTCACCAACCACCGTGGCACGTTCGAGGTCGAGAACGACTACGGCGTGTCGTTCACCTTCAAGATGCGCCTGCCGATCGATCCCGAGCAGGAACACATCCAGGAAGAGCAGGAGGAGGGACAGCCATGAAGACGATCATGGTCATCGACGACGAGGAGAGCATCCGCATCCTCTACCACGACGAGTTCACCGACCTCGGCTACCGGGTCATCACCGCCGCGAGCGGCGAGGAGGGGCTGCGGCTGCTCCTGGGGGAACGCCCCGACCTGATCATCCTGGACATCAAGATGACCGGCCTGACCGGCATCGAGACCCTCCGGCGGATCAAGGGCTTCGACGCGACCATCCCGGTGGTCCTTTCGTCAGCCTACAACATCTTCAAGAGCGACTTCGGCGCCTGGGCGTCGGACGCCTACGTGGTCAAGTCGTCCGACCTGGAGGAGCTCAAGCAGGCCGTCGTCTCGCTGCTGTCCTGAGGGCTCCGGCACACCGGGCGCTTGCAAAAATCCGGCCCGGCGGTTAGATTCACGGCCATGACCGAGAGAGCCAACACCCGGAAAGGACCGAAGATGCCAGACACGGAAGCCGCGCCGGTTCCGCTGAGACTGCCCCTCCTCCCGCTGCGCGACGTGATCGTTTTCCCGCACATGATCATCCCGCTGTTCGTCGGCCGGGAGAAGTCGATCGGGGCGATAAACGAGGCCATGACCGGCTCCAAGACGGTCGTGCTGGTGGCCCAGAAGAAGGCCAACGTCGACCACCCCGGCCCTGACGACATCTACCGCCTGGGGACCATGGCCGAGATCCTGCAGCTCCTTAAGCTCCCCGACGGCACGGTCAAGATCCTGGTCGAGGGTTCGACCCGGTTCGCCATCGAGCGTGTCGAGGAAACGCCACAGAGCCTCATGGCCGTGGGCGCGGCGCTGCCGGCCGACGCCAGCCTGGACCGCAGGGCCGAGGCCCTGATGCGCAGCGTCTTTTCGCAGTTCGAGCAGTACGTCAAGCTGTCGCGCAAGGTGCCCCAGGAAGTCCTGAGCTCGATCGGGTCGATCGAGGAGGGGGACAAGCTGTCCGACAGCGTCATCGCCCACATGACGCTGAAGGTGCCCGACAAGCAGGCCTTCCTGGAGACCATCGACTACCGCGAGCGCCTGGAAAAGCTCCTGGCCATTCTCGGCGGCGAAATCGAGATCCTGCAGGTGGAGCGCAAGATCCAGGGCAAGGTCAAGAAGCAGATGGAGAAGACCCAGCGCGAGTACTACCTGACCGAGCAGATGAAAGCCATCCAGAAGGAGCTTGGCAGGAAGGACGAGTTCAAGTCCGAGATGGACGAGCTGCGCCAGAAGATCAAGTCGGCCAAGATGCCCAAGGAAGTCGACGAGAAGGCCCTGCACGAGCTGAAGAAGCTGGAGCTGATGCCGCCGATGAGTGCCGAGGCGACGGTCGTCCGCAACTACCTCGACTGGCTGGTGGCCCTCCCCTGGACCGTCCGCACCAAGGACAAGCTCGACCTGGCCGAGGCGGAGAAGATCCTCAACCAGGACCACTTCGGCCTGGACAAGGTCAAGGAGCGCATCCTCGAGTACCTGGCCGTGACCCGCCTGGTGAAGGCGATCAAGGGGCCCATCCTCTGCCTGGTGGGGCCGCCGGGGGTGGGGAAGACCTCACTGGCCAAGTCGATCGCCCGGGCCATGGGGCGCAACTTCGTCCGCCTGTCACTGGGCGGCGTGCGCGACGAGGCCGAGATCCGCGGGCACCGGCGGACCTACATCGGCTCGATGCCCGGCCGGATCATCCAGTCGCTCAAGAAGGCCGGCTTCGCACAACCCGGTCTTCCTCCTGGACGAGGTGGACAAGCTCGGCATGGACTTCCGGGGCGACCCCGCGGCAGCCCTGCTCGAGGTCCTCGACCCGGAGCAGAACCACACCTTCAACGACCACTACCTCGAGGTCGACTACGACCTGTCGGAGGTGATGTTCATCACCACGGCCAACACCGCCTACGCCATCCCGCCGGCGCTCCTCGACCGGATGGAGGTCATCTCGCTCCCCGGCTACACCGAGGAGGAGAAGCTCCGGATCGCCTCCGACTTCCTGATCCCCAAGCAGCGCCTGGCCAACGGCCTCAAGGAGCGGCATATCGACTTCTCCGACAAGAGCCTGCGCGAGTTGATCCAACGCTACACCCGCGAGGCCGGGGTGCGCAACCTGGAGCGCGAGATCGCCTCGGTCTGCCGCAAGGTGGCCACCGAGGTGGTCAAGAAGGGGGACAAGACCAGCGTGGCGGTCACCACCGGCGTGCTGACCAGGCACCTCGGCCCGCCCCGCTTCAGTTACAACAAGGCGGAGAAGAAGGACGAGGTGGGCATCGCCACCGGCCTGGCCTGGACCGAGGTCGGCGGCGACATGCTGACCACCGAGGTGACGCTGATGCCGGGGCGCGGCAAGCTGATGCTGACCGGCAAGCTGGGCGACGTGATGCAGGAGTCGGCCCGGGCGGCCCTGTCGTACATCCGCTCGCGGGCGCGGGCCTTCAAGCTGCCGCCGTCGTTCTACCAGAAAGTGGATATCCACATCCACCTGCCCGAGGGGGCCATCCCCAAGGACGGCCCATCGGCGGGGATCACCATGGCCACGGCGATGATCTCCGCCCTGACCCGCCGCCCGGTCCGCCGCGACGTGGCCATGACCGGCGAGATCACGCTGCGCGGACAGGTGCTGCCGATCGGCGGGCTCAAGTCGAAGGTGCTGGCGGCCCACCGGGGCGGCATCCGGACGGTGATCATCCCGAAGGAGAACGAGAAGGACCTGAAGGAGATCCCGAAGAAGATCCGCCAGGCGGTCAAGTTCGTGATGGTGGAGAACATGGACCAGGTGCTCGACGTGGCCCTGGTGAACTTCAAGATGGAACCGATCCCCGAGGGCGGCTACCCGTTGACCGACCTCTTCGGCGCCGCCGAAAAGACCCAGCCGCTCGCCCCTCACTGATCCCCCGCCGCCCGCGGTTCGATATTCCGGGACATGCCCAGCGTGTCCCGGAGCTTTCTGTTCCCTCCCTGACCAGAAACCTGCGTTTTCAAGACCTGACCCCATCGGCAAGCCAATTTGTGGTATAAAACACCATTATCGGCAAGCACGGGGAGCGCGATGATACATACACGGGTGATATTCACCACGTCCACTTCGGCCGAGGGCGCCAATGTCCTCCGGGCCCTCAGCTTCGCGGAAGACCCGAAAATGGGTTGCCACGTCAGGATCGACGACCCGTCGGTCAAGATCTTCATCGTCTGGGGCCAGGCCCGCTACAACCCCGAACTCCTCGCGCGGGTGACCTTCCGGCCCCGGATCCAGGTCCACGTGAAGTCCAAGGACCGGCCCGACCTGGTGGAATACTATGCCCAGGAGGTGGCCCTCTCGCTACGGAGCCTCGACCCGGGCACCGAGATCCAGGTCTTCGATCCGGTTGACGGCCGGGACATCACCACCTGAGCCGGAACCGCCACCCCGCGGGCTGACCTCCGGCTGCCAGGTGGTATCATGCCGGCATGGACATCCGTGAATTCCTGAAGGAACTCTCCGGCGACCGGGACCTGGGGCCGGAGATCGTCCACCGGGAGGAAATCGCGCCCCGGCCGGCCCGTTTCGCCGCGGCGCCCGAGGGGCTCCACCCGGCCCTGGCGAGAGGCCTGGCCACGCTCGGCATCGACCGCCTCTACGCCCACCAGGCCGAGGCGGTGGCGCGCTCGAGGGCCGGCGAGGACCTGGTGGTGGTCACGCCCACCGCGTCGGGCAAGACCCTCTGCTACAACCTCCCCGTGCTGCAGGGCTGCCTGGACGACGCGTCGGCCCGGGCGCTGTACCTCTTCCCGATCAAGGCCCTGGAGCAGGACCAACTCGGCGCGCTGCGGGGGCTGGCCGAGGCGAGCGGCCTGGGCGACTCCTTCGCGGCCGGCATCTACGACGGCGACACCCCCGCGTCCGCCCGGGAAAAGATGCGGCGGAATCCTCCCCGGGTGGTCATCAGCAACCCCGACATGCTCCACCTGTCGATGCTGGCCCACCACGCGACGTGGGAGGAGCTCCTGCGCAACCTGCGCTATCTGGTGCTGGACGAGGTGCACACCTACCGCGGGGTTTTCGGTTCGCACGTGGCCAACCTGCTGCGGCGCCTGCTCCGGGTGGCCGCCTTCTACGGCGCCAACCCGCGCATCATCGCCTGCTCGGGCACCATCGCCAACCCGGGCGAGCACGCCGCCCGCCTGACCGGCAGGCCGATCTCGGTCATCGACCGGAGCGGCGCCCCCGAGTCCGGCCGGACCTTCCTGTTCGTCAACCCCCGGAGCCTGTCGGCCTCGACCGTCGCCGCCCGCCTGCTGGCCCGGGCGGTCAGGGCCGACCTGGCCACGATAGTCTTCACCAAGGCCCGCAAGATGACCGAGCTGATCCACACCTGGACCGTCCGGAGCGAGCCGAGGCTGCGCCACCAGATCAGTGCCTACCGGGCCGGCTACCTGCCGGGCGAGCGCCGCGAGATCGAGCATGCCCTCTTCTCCGGCCGCCTTCGCGGGGTCATCAGCACCTCCGCGCTGGAGATGGGGGTCGACATCGGCTCGCTCGACGTCTGCGTGCTGGTCGGCTACCCCGGGGCGGTGACCACCACCTGGCAGCGGGGCGGCCGGGTGGGGCGCCAGGAACGCGAGTCGCTGATCGTCCTGGTGGCCCAGCCCGACGCCCTCGACCAGTACTTCATGAAGCACCCGCGGGTCTTCTTCGACGCCGGGTTCGAGCCGGCGGTGATCGACCCGGGCAACCTGCCGATCCGCAAGGGCCACCTGGTCTGCGCCGCGGCCGAGATCCCGCTGTCACGCGACGACCCCTGGTTCTTCCCCGACGGTCCCCAAGGGGCCGCGGGCGACCCGGCCGTGGCCGAGCTGGAACGGGAGGGGGCCCTGCTGCGGGCGGTCGGCGAGGACGCCTGGCTGGCCACGCGCCGGCGGCCGCACCGCGACGTGTCGATACGGGGGATGGGCGAGGCGTTCACCATCTTCGCCTGCCGGGAACACGGCGGTCCGGACGACAAGCCCCGGGCGATCGGTTCGCTGGATGGCCACCGGGCGCTGGCCGAGGGGCACCCCGGAGCCATCTACCTTCACCGCGGGACGACCTATGAGATGGTCTCGCTCGACCTGGAGAAGCGCAACATCCAGGCGCGGCCGGCCGACGCCGACTACTACACCGTCCCGCTTCGCGAGAAGGAGACGGCCGTCCTGGGGGTGCGGCGGTCGTCCCTGGTGCGCAACTTCGTGGCCCGCCTGGGCGACCTGCGGGTCACCGAGCGGGTCACCGGCTACGAGAAGAAGCGCCTCGGCTCGGGCGAGCGCCTGTCGGTCCACGAGCTGGAACTCCCGGCGACCACCTTCGAGACGGTCGGCCTGTGGCTGGAGATGGACGACTTCATCCCCCGCGTGGTCGCCTCCCGGGGCGAGAACTTCATGGGCGGCATCCACGCCGTGGAGCACGCCGCCATCGCCCTCTTCCCCCTCTTCGCGCTGTGCGAGCGGGACGACGTCGGCGGGATCAGCATCCCCCGGCACCCGGAATTGGGCAAGGCGGCCATCTTCGTCTACGACGGCTACCCGGGCGGGGTGGGCCTGGCCGAGCAGAGCTTCGCCCGGCTGACCGAGCTCCTGGAACGCACCCTGGAGCTGATCTCGTCGTGCGACTGCGAGAAGGGCTGCCCGGCGTGCATCTACTCGAACAAGTGCGGCAACGGCAACGTGCCCCTCGACAAGCGGGCCGCGGTGACCGTCCTGTCGCTGCTGCTCGACCGGCCCGAGTCGCGGGAGTGGCTGGCCGCGTCCGGAAGCGGCGCGGAGGAGCCGCCGGAGACGATCGACGAGCCGGAACCGCCGGCGCCGGAGACACCGACCGGGCCGCGAGTGGTGGTCATGGACGTGGAGACCCGCCGGGCGGCGGCCGAGGTGGGCGGCTGGCAGAACATCCACCTGATGGGGCTGGCCGTGGCCGTCACCTGGGACAGCCGTACCGGCGAGTCTCGCGCGTGGCGCGAGGACGAGGCCCGGGAGATGATCCACTTCATGGCCGGGGCCGACCTGGTGGTCGGCTTCAACATCGTCGGCTTCGACTACCGGGTGCTGTCGGCCTACGACGACGGGACCATCGGGCGGATCCGCACCTTCGACATGCTGGCCGACCTGCGCCGCCGCCTCGGCTTCAGGATCGGCCTGGGGCACCTCGGCGAGGAGAACCTGGGCCGGGCCAAGACCGCCGACGGCCTGCAGTCGCTGGAATGGGTCCGGCAGGGGCGCATGGACCTGGTGGAGGAGTACTGCCGCGAAGACGTGGCCCTGACCCGCGACTTTTTCTGGCACGTCCTGCGGGAGAAGCGGGTCCGCTTCCGCGACCGCGAAGGAAGGCTGATGGAACTGGCCGTCGACTGGGACCTCGACGCCCTGGTGGCCGCGGCACGCTGACCGTCGGGCGTGGGGCCCGCCTGCCGCTCCGCGGGCGGGCCTTCGTTATCTGGCGCCGGGGTCCTTCCCGGCTTGCTTCCGGCGTCGCTCGGCCATCAGTTCCGGGATGATCTGGGTCAAGGGCCCGACCATGATCCGCGCCAGGACCTCTTGCTCGCTATCGCTCAGGTGGACCTTCCAATTCCAGTTGTTCCGGTGGCTGATGACGTTGTAGTTCTCGAACCACCACCGGTCGTTGTAATAGCCGGTGAGTTCCCCCTTGACCTGCTCATACATGGCGTCATAGAGGTGGGGCGGGTATTCATTCGTGGCCTGCCAACCGAGCATGATCGGAATGCCTTCGAAGTCGCGCTTCATCGACTTGAGGGCGTTGATCATCATGGGAGTGCAGTACTGGAGCCAGAACTGGGACTGGCTCTGCACCCTCAAACCGCGGGAGGCGATGTAGCTCTCCCACGCCCGCATCTTGAGGTAGTCATACCCGAAAGCCGTCTTCAACCCCAAGCCAATGCTCGTCCTTGACATCAAGTTGGGCATCAACCGGTCCAGCCACCGGAGAGACGGGGGCATCTCGCTGCCCCTGACGGCCATGGCCAGGCCGTTCAATTGGGTAAAGGCAAGGTGGCCGTCGGTCCCCTGCTCGTGGCCGAGGGGGACGGCAACGTCGTTGCGCCCGGCATAGGCCAGGATCATGTCGGGCTCCAAAGCGTGGCCCCAGCGGTTCAGGCTGATGTAGTTCTGGTAGAGGTGGGTCGCGCCCATCGCCATGTTGATCACCCTGACCCTTATCCCCAGGGGCGCCAGGCGCTGGAGCAGGTACCGCTCCAATTGGCGGTAGAGCATGGCCTCATTCCTGGTCGCTCCCCACCCCTGGGCCCCGCTGCCCCCGGTCAGGATGATCCTGAACTCGTTCTCCTGCTTGGCCGGCGGTGACTCCAGGCGAAAGTCCACCATGAAGCCCATGTCCCCGGTGCGGACGTCGAAGTTCGCCTCGGGGGTGTATTCGTTCCACGGCATGGGGCCCACGTGGTGGAAATTGGCTTGCAGGTGGAAACCATCATAGGGAAAGAGCTCCAGGGTGCGGATGGTCTTCTTCCGGCTTTCCGTGTCGAGCCAGTCGTTGCTCACCCGTGTGCGCCCCAGGCGCCGGTCGATGAGCTTGAGCCCCCCGACAAAGAGCGCGGCAAGGGCGATCGCGTAGGCGGACCAGAAGAGACACGCCTTGATGATTCTTCTTGCCCGGTTCGGCTGCGTCAATCGTTCTCCTCGTCAGGTTGAACCGCCGTACACGGCAAGTCCGGCGGGTTCTTCCACGGAAGTCACCGGGTCCGCTGGGAGACTCTACACTCGGGAATGCCGCCTCGTCAAGGATGCAGATCGACCGCTGACCGCCAAGGCGCCGGGGCGAAGAAGCCGTCAGAAGTTGAACTTCATGCCGATGTTCAGCACCGGACCCGAGAAGACCAGCGAGTCGTCCGAGGTGACCACGTCGGGGGACGCCTCGACGTCGTAGGCGCTGCGCCGGTAGAGCATCTCCAGGTAGAACGGGGCCCGCCGGCCGAACTCGACGCCGACGCCGGCCTGCCAGCCGAAACCGGCATCGAAGTCGACTTCCGGCTGGTGATCCCACGACAGGCGCCCGCGGAAAACGCCCGCCTTGACCCGGGACCGCACCTTGGCATCGGGGTGGTGCGGCAGGATGATCGACATGTTGGCCCCGTACTGCGTCCCCTCGATGTCGCTCCCCATGGCGAACGACGAGACGAAGCCGTCGAAGCCGACCCCGCCCGTGCCGCCGTCGACGTCGATGCCCATGAAGATGGCGGGCGAGAAGACGAAGCCGCCGTCCTCGGTGGCCGACCGGGTGCCGTCAGCCGTCGTGGCGGTGAAGTCGTCGTTGGTCATGGCGCTGCCGATGCCGACGGGAGTGATGCCGAAGGTGACGCCGAACGGCGGCGGACCGTCGCCTGGCATCTCGTCGGGCGGCCCGACGGCGAAGGCGGTCACCGGCAGCAACAGCAGCAGCACCATCGAGACACCGAGAGTCCGTTTCATCCTCTCTCCCTCCCTGTTCCGTCGCCCGCGGCGACCTGATTGAACCACCCCACTCGTTATGACACGCGCCCGGTCGGATCGTTCCCGGCCACATGCCGTCAATAGCACCTGATCGTGGTAAAATCAACCAAAACCAACCGGGAGACACGCATGGCACACGTCGGCAAGGGGGACAGGGTCAGGATCCACTACACCGGCAAGTTGAAGGACGGGACCGTGTTCGACAGCAACATGGGAGCCGAGCCGCTGGCCTTCACCGTCGGCAAGGGGAAGGTCATCAAGGGGTTCGACATCGCCATGATCGGCATGAGCCCGGGGCAGACCAAGACGGTGACCATCGCCCCGGCGCAGGGGTACGGCCCGAAGGACCCCGCGCTGGTCGTGACCAGGCCGGCGGGCGAGCTTCCGGCGGGCGCCGCGGTCGGCCAGATGCTGACCGTCAACCTCCCCGACGGCACGGTCGCCGAGGCGAAGCTGGTCAAGCTGGAAGGGGACCTGGCCACGCTCGACGCCAACCACCCGCTGGCCGGCCGCAACCTGATATTCGACATCAAGCTCGTGGCCATCGGCTAGAGGGGAGACACCATGACCGCGCTCAACCCGACCATCTTCAGGGAGTACGACATCCGCGGCATCGTCGGCCGCGACCTGACCGGCGAAACGGCCGAGATCCTCGGCCAGGGGATCGGCACCTGGCTGCAGGCCGGGGGGATGCGCCGGCTGACCGTCGGGCGCGACAACCGCCTGTCGTCGCCGGAACTCTCGGCCGGCCTGATCCGCGGCCTCCTGTCGACCGGCTGCGACGTGACCGACATCGGACAGGTGCCCACCCCGCTCCTCTACTTCTCCCTCTTCCACCTCGAGCCGGACGGTGGGGTGATGATCACCGGCAGCCACAACCCGCCCGAGTTCAACGGTTTCAAGGTGGCCGCCGGCAGGAGCACCATCCACGGCGAGCAGATCCAGGAGGTCCGGAAGGTGATCGAGTCGGGGAAATTCGCCGCCGGGGCGGGGAAGCTCAGCTCGGCCGACGTGGTCGAGGATTACTGCCGGATGATCAAGGGGAAGATATCCCTGGCGCGCCCGCTCAAGGTGGTCGTCGACGGCGGCAGCGGCGCCGGCGGCCCCCTGGCGGTCAGGCTGATCAGCGAGATGGGCTGCGAAGCGATCCCCCTCTACTGCGTCCCCGACGGGACCTACCCGGGGCACTTCCCCGACCCGACCGTGGCCGCCAACCTGGCCGAGGCGATCAGGACGGTCAAGGAGCGGAAGGCCGACCTGGCCGTTGCCTACGACGGCGACGCCGACCGCCTCGGCGTGGTCGACGACCGGGGCAAGATCATCTGGGGCGACCAGTTGATGATCGTCTTCGCCCGCGACATCCTGACCCGCCACCCCGGCGCGTCGGTCGTCTTCGAAGTCAAGTGCTCCCGGACGCTCGAGGACGACATCGCCAAGCACGGCGGCAAGCCGATCATGTGGAAGGCGGGCCACTCGCTGATCAAGCAGAAGATGAAGGAGACCCACGCGCTGCTCGGGGGCGAGATGAGCGGCCACCTCTTCTTCGCCGAGGACTACTTCGGCTACGACGACGCCATCTACGGCTCGCTGCGCCTGCTGCGCATCCTGGCCGGCGGCACGCAGACGATGTCGGACATCCTGGCCGACGTGCCGGTGATGGCCTCCACCCCGGAGATCAGGGTGGCCTGCCCGGACGAGGAGAAGTTCGGCGTGGTCGCGGCCATGGTCGAGCACTTCAGCAGCCGCTACCCGACCCTGGCCGTCGACGGCGCCCGGGTCAACTTCCCCGACGGCTGGGGGCTGGTGCGCGCGTCGAACACCCAGCCGGTGCTGGTGCTGCGCTTCGAGGCGGTCGACCAGCGGGCCATGCGGAAGATCATGGCCGAGATGGTGGCCGAACTGGCACGCCACCCGTCGGTGGAGATCCCGGCTGAATTGAGGGCGTGAACTCCCCGCCCGTCGACTCCGGCGATCGCCCGGCTGCGGCCGACTACCTGGCCGCCCGCCGGAGGATGAAGCGCGCCTGGGACGCCCACGGCAGGCGGGCCGGCCGGGAGGTGTTCAACGAGGCCAACGCGGCCGTCGAGGCGGCCGTCAGCGCGGTGATCCGCATCCACGGCTTCGATCCCGACCCGGACGACCCGCTCGACCAGCTCTTCGCCGTCGCCGGGGGGGAGTTGCCACTGGACAAGGCCGGGCGGCTGCGGGAGATCCTCCATCCGCCCGAACTGGCCCCCCTCGAGCCCCCCGGCCGCCGCTCGATCGGCGCCTCCCTGGCCGCCTGGCACACGGCCAACGCCATCGACAGCGCCCGCGCCCTCGACTACCTGACCAGTTGCCAGGAGACGGTCAACCTGCTGGGGGGGATTCTCGACCGCCAACGTCCCGGGCTCCTCGGGAAGCTGTCGGGATGACCCCGCGGGCCGGGGCCCGAATCGCCGCCGCCTACCTGGGCACGGCCTCGGTCCTCTGCCAGACGGTGGTCGTCCGGGAGTTGCTGTCGTTCGTTTCCGGCAACGAGCTGGCCGCCGGCCTGGTGCTTGGCTCGTGGCTGCTCTGGACGTCGCTCGGGAGCCTCGCCGGCCGCTTCCTGCTGCGCGCCGCCGGCTCGCCCGCGAGAGCCGTGGCGGCGCTCGAGGCCTGCTCGGGGCTGCTCGCCCCGCTGATGGTGGCCGCCATCCGGACGATGCCCGCCTGGCTCGGAACCCGACCCGGAGAACTGCCTCCCGGATCGGTCTTCCTCGTCTCGCTGCTGCTCGCCCCCGCCCCACTGTGCCTCGCGCTCGGCGCCCTCTTCCCGTCGGCGGCCGCGCTCCGCTCGTCCGAAACCGGCGGAGCCCCGGCCGGCCGGTCGATCTACCTGCGCGAGAGCCTGGCCGCGGCCGGCGGGGGCCTGCTCTTCTCGCTGCTGCTGGCCGGGCGCCTCCCCGGGCTGGCCATCACGCTGGCGGTGGCCGCGGGGGGCATCCTGCTCGGCGCGCTGACCGCCGGCGGGCGATGGTTGGCGGCGGCCGTTCCCGCCGCGGTCGTCCTGCTGGGGGGGGCCGCCGGCGCCGACCGGATCGCGCGCAGACTGGAGGAGTCGCGCTGGCCGGGCCTCATCGTCGAGCGGGCGGCCGAGACCCCGGTGTCGCTGGTGACCGTCACCCGCCTGGGGAACCAACGTAACATCCACCGGAACGGCCGCTTCTCGTTCTCCCTCCCCGACCGACCTTCGGTCGAGGAACTGGTCGATCTCCCGATGTCTGTCAGGAGCGGCGCCCGGCGGGTGCTGCTGGTCGGCGGCGCCTGGAGCGGGGCGGCGGCCGAAGTCCTCAGGCACCCGGTCGACCGGCTGGACGTGGTCGAGGCCGACGCCGGGCTGGAAAGACTGCTCGCGCCGCTGCTCGACCCGGGCGAACGCCGGACCCTGGCCGACCCGCGGGCCCGCATCGCCATCGACGACCCGCGCCGCTTCCTGCGCCGATCGGCCACTGCCTACGACCTGATCATCTTCACCGACGCCGACGCCGAGAGCATCCTGGGCAACCGCCTGCTGACCCGCGAGGCCTTCGCCGAAGCCCGCCGGGCGCTGGCCCCGGGAGGCCTGCTGGCGTTCGGCATCCCCTCCCCGCCGAACTACGTTGGCGATGCCGTGCTGGCTCGCAACGCCTCGCTCTACGCGACGCTGGCGTCGGTCTTCCCGGCGGTGTCGGCCACCCCCCTCGACCGGACGGTCTTCTTCGCCGCCGAGACGCCGGCCGCGGTCGACCTCGACCCGTCCCGCCTGGCCGAGAACCTTTCGAAGATGCCCGGCCTGGGAACCCTGCGGCCGGAGACGGTGGCCGACCGGGTCCCACCGGAGCGGGTCGCCGGGACGATGCGCGAACTCTCCTCGGCGCCGTGGGCGCCGCTCAACACCGACGCCCGGCCGGTGGTCCACCTGCTGGGCATCGCCTGGTGGTCGGACCGGATCTTCGGGCCGGGCAGCCTGCCGGTCGCCTGGCTCCCCAAGCTGCCTAGGCCCGCCTGGGGGCTGCTGGCGATTGCGGGAATCCTGCTCGCGGCCGTCGGCTTTGGCGGCGGCCCGGGGAGCACGCTTCGCCGCTCCGTCACCGCGATGGCCGCCACCGGTTTCGGGGTCATCGTGGCGGAGGTGGCCATCATGCTCCGCTTCCAGGTGGTCAACGGCCACCTGCTGCGCGACATCGGCCTGCTGACCGCGCTGGTGATGCTGGGGCTGGCCGCGGGGAGCGCCCGCGCCTGCGGCGGGCCGCGCTCTCGATCGGGAATGGCTGCCGACGTCGGCTTGGTGGCCGTCTGCCTGGTGCTGGCGCTCCAGGCGCGGGGAGGAACGCCGGCGGCCGTCGAACTGTTCCTGCTCTACGCCGAGGCGTTCGCGGCCGGGCTCTTCGGTGGCATGCGCTTCGCCGCCTCGGTCGGGTCGTGCGGCAGGGACGGGGCCGTCTACTCGGCCGACCTGGCCGGTGCGTGCCTCGGCGCCCTGTTTGCCCCGCTGCTGCTGATCCCCGCGCTGGGCCTCCCCGGCACGCTGCTCGGCGCCGCGCTGGTGAAGGCTCTCACCGCCCTCCCTGCCGGCTACTCCTCGCGGGGCGGGGCCAGCATCAGCAGGTAGAAGAGCGACAGCCCGACCTCCAGCAGGAAGACTTTGCTCGGGGCGCCGAGCAGCGCCAGCACGAGGCCGAACACCCCCGGCATCTCGGCCAGCGCGAAGAGGATCACGAACCGGGTGTCAGGGCGTGCCGGCCCCGGCGTCGGCAGCGTGATCTCCCGACCCTCGCCGCCGCCGAAACGCCGCTTCAATGCCAGCAGGATCGGGCAGAGAACCGCCGTGATCCCCAGGAAGACCCAGGTCAGCGGGGTCAGGACTGCTTCGGGAACCGGCGCCGCCACGACCTGCCGGGAGAACCACCACCCCACCGCGCCATAGATCAGCACGGCCGCCATCATCGCCAACCGTATCACCCGCAGAACCATGTTCTCCCCCTCGTGTTTGAGTTGCCGAGAGTCCTCCGGGACGGGCCCGAGGTCCCGAAGCGAACTGTAGCCGGGAGCGGCCGGGGACCCAGCCAGCCCGGCCCACCGTGGAAAGCCCGCGAATTGCGGGAAGGATTCCGCGGTGGGGCGGGCGGCAAGGGTCGGCTGCGAAGGCGTGTGACCGGAGTGGGCCTCGGGCCCGTCCCGGACACACTCCCGGAGCAGATCATCGAGCTTCGACGGTCAGGTCGGCTTCCATCGGCATCTCGCCACGGGTCCAGCGCAGCTTCACCGTGGCCCCGGCCGACAGCGTCTTCAGAATGGTCGAGAAGTCGCGCAGGCTGCCGACCTCCCGGCCGTCGAGCGAGACGATCACGTCCCCGTCGCGCAGGCCCGCCTTCTCAGCCGGCGAACCGGCCACGGTGCCCGACAGGCGCATCCCCTTTCCGTCCCAGGAGAAGTCGGGCACGGTGCCCAGGCTGACCTTCCGCGCCTGGCCGTCCCCCCGCCGGCGGCCTGCGCCGGGACGGCTCCCGCGGGCGTCAGCGGCTCCTTCCGGCCGGCCAGGTAGCCAACCACCTCCGAGGCCACCGCGGCCACCCTGGCCAGCCCGGCGGCGTCGACCCGGTCGGGGGTGTCGGTCGGGCGGTGGTAGTCGGCGTGCGGCCCGGTGAAGAGCTGGATCGCGGGCGTCCCCTTCTCGCGGAACGACAGGTGGTCCCCGGCGTCGAGATCGGCCGACGGGGTGTCGATTTCAACCCCGGTGACGAAGCCGGCCCCGCGCATGATGTGCACCCACTCGCGCGCCGACGGCGTGCCGATGGTGATCAGCTTCCGGCCGAGCCGTCCGACCGTGTCGAGGTTGACCATGGCCATCACCGGGCCCGGGAGGGCGCCGGGGGGGAGTCGACGTAGCGCCGCGAGCCGAGGCGTCCCCACTCCTCCCCGTCGAAGGCGGCGAAGACGATCGTCCGCAGCGGCTTGGAAGTCCGGGCCATATACCGGGCCAGCTCCAGCATGACCGCCACTCCCGAGGCGTTGTCGTCGGCCCCGGGTGGCACCAGCGCGTCGAAGTGCGCGCCGACGACGATCCGCTCGGACGCCAGCGCCGGATCGCTTCCCGGGAGGAGACCGATGACGTTGCGCAACGCCCCCTTCCGGGGCGGTTCGCCGGCGGTCGCCTCGAACTCCTGGAACCATCCCCCGCCGCCGGCCCCCGGCGCGAGGCCGGCCGCGGCCATCTCCCGGGCGATGTACGTCGCTGCCCGGGCGGTCCCGGTCGCACTGCTCCGATCCGAATACGCGCCCGGCCCCCTCGGTCGAAGCCAGGCCGGTCACCGTCGCACTCATCCGCCCGGCATCGAAGACCGCCGGCAACTCCGCCAGGGCCTTGCGGACCGGGAGGGAGCCTCGCGCCGGGCGTTCCGTGCCCAGAAAGAGTGTCAGCGGGGAATCCGTGACCTCCCAACGCCCCTTGAGGACATTGGCCGGCTCATCCCCCTCGAAGCCGAGGAAACTGTACTTGTGGTAGTGGGGAAGCTTCCTTCCCAGGCCGGGGAGGGCCGCGGGCGTGTCGGCGGCGATCCACAGGAGGGTCTCCCCAGCATCGGCCGGGTGGCTTCCCGTGGCCACCACGACGTGCCCCGCGCGGGCGACATCGGTGCCCCCCATGCTGACACCGTCCGGGCGGACCTCACCGCCCAGTCTCGCCAGCGAGGCCGTGACGGCCGGCAGGAGCCGGTTCTCCCACCCCAGCAGCCACACCGATTCGCCCGGAGGAGGGGCGTCCATCTCCGCGTCGGTCACCACCCGGGTGCTGCCGGGGCCGATCCCCCGCAACGTCTCGGCGAAGGAACGCCACGCCGCGACCATCGGCTCGGGCGCTCCGGCCGGCAGGACGATGACCGCCTTCCCCGCGCCGAAGGCCCGCGAGATGGCCGGGGGGATCTCCCCCGGATCCAGGCGGCGGAACAGGTCATACTCCGGGTCGACGTCGACCCGCACCGGGCGGCCCGGCAGGTCGAGCGAGAAGCCGGCCTCCCGCCCATCCATGCGCACTCTCGCCAGGAACGCATCCCGCACGCCTTCCATGGTCACCGCCACCTGCACCCGGACCGGGTACGGGTCCTCCTGCTGGCCCTGCCGCAGCGAGCCCGCCAGCCTCCAGCGCCCGGCGTCGAGTGGCTCGTCCGTGACCCGGCCCAAGGCCAGCACCGGCGCCCCGCTCCTCTTCACCCAGGTGTCGAAGAAGGCGCCCAGGGCGCGCCCGGATGCCCGCTCGAACGAGGCCCGGAGATCGTCGAACGAGGCCGCCTTGAACTTCCACGTCCGGTAGAAGTCGCGCAACCCCTCGATGAACGCCGGGTCGCCCAGTTCGAGCCGCAGCATGTGGAACAGCATCGAGCCCTTGCCGTAGCCGACCGCCTCGCTGACCGAGCCGTGGCGCGAACGGAACTCGGTGAGGGGTGAATCGCGCCCCTCCCGCACGTAGTCGGCGTACTTCTGCAGCGTCGTCAGGCGCGGCTCGGCCCCCTCGCCCCGCTGCTCCTTCATCAGGTGGTCGGACAGGTAGGCGGTCAGCCCCTCGCCCCAGTTGCCCGAGGCGCAGTCGATGCCGACCGAATTGCCCCACCAGTTGTGGAGTATCTCGTGCGGGTATGAGGTGGTCAGGATGAACGGCAGGCGGATCACCTGCGAGCCGAGCAGCGTGAACGACGGCATGCCGTAGCCCGTCTCCCAGAAGTTCTCCACCAGCGCGAACTTGGCGTACGGGTAGGGTCCGACGAGGCGCGAGTAGAGGTCGACGTACTGGAAGGTGGCGTCGAGGTACTTGCCGGCCAGGGCGAGGTCTGGTTGGCGCAGGAAGACCATCGCCTGCCGGTCCCCGAGCGTCCTGGCGTACTCGGTCAGCGGGCCGCCGACCAGCCAGACTTCCGCCTGCGGCTCGTCCGACTCCCAGCGGATCCGCGCCACGCCGCCGTCGAGTTCGTGGCGGGTGCGGCGGCCCTGGCTGACGACCTCCCACCCGGCGGGAGCGCTCACGTCGAGCGTGAAGGCGTGCCGCAAGCCCTCGATGACCGGGTACCAGCCGGTCGCGTCCGACAGGAAGACGCCGTCACCCCGGATCGTCCCCGGGGTCTCCTTCTGGCCGCGGGCATACTCCTCGCCGACCTGCTCCAGCGGGTGTTCGATGATCCCCTGCCAGTTGAGCGAGAACTCGCGTGCCGGCCCGGGGAAGGAGACCTCCCATATCTCCAGGTGGTCCCGCTCCCCCACCCTTGCCAGCGTCGCTCCGGGCGTAACCGTGCGGGGCGAGAGCCCCCGGTGGAGGACGAACCTGAGCGGATTCCCCGTTTCCGTGGGGAGGGTGGCCCGGAGGCTCCCCTCGAGGCGCGACTCCCCGGGATCGAGGGCGGCCGTCAGGGCGTACCTTGGTAGCGGTGGTTCGGCCGCCATCGCCGACATGCCGGCGGTCAGCGTCCCGGCGGCAACACCGGCGGCCACCGCCCACCCGGTCAACGAACGCATGGCCGGGACTATGGACGGGGAAGACCGGTGACCGGTAGGGTCCCGATCTCGCTGACCACGGCCGGATTGCCGCGCGCCTGGGTGTCGACCTGCTCAAAGGTGATCGCCGAGACGTCCCGGACAAAACCGACCAGCTTGTCCATGTCTGCGCCGACGGCATAGACGCCGATCAGGTACGGTTGCTCGGGGTGGTACACGATGCCGAACTCATGGAACTGAAAATACTCCGTTCCATTGACCTTCTTGACAGTGTCTCCGTATTTCGTGGCCGCCACGATTTCCTTGGGCATGCCGCCGGCGATCCCCTTGTTGAACCAGGGGTCGGTCAACATCTCGAGCAGTTCCTGGGAACGGTCGTCCGACAGGTAGGTGGCGTTGTACAGAATGCGCAGGAAGGACGACAAGGTCTTCAGGTCCGCCCGGTAGCCGTCGACCGGGCTTTCATGCACGTTCAATTCCTGCAGCGCCGCACTGAACTCGGCATCCGGAACGATTTCCTGCAGCGGGCCGATGGCGTCGTTGTCGGAGAAGCGAAGCAGCCGCCTGATGAGGTCCTCGACGGTATAGGCTTTCCCCTTCCGCAACGCCTCCGGCGCGTTAAACATCTGGACCGGAGCACCGGCAGGCCGGCCGGCGAAGACGAGTTCCCGCCGCAGCAGTTCCGGGTCGCGCTGCGCCTTGTGGAAGACAGCCATAGCCAGCGGCAGCTTCAGCAGGCTGCCGGGGAGGATCTTCTGGTGTTCCCGGATGCCGATCCAGATGCCGTCGTTCAACTGCCGGAAGTAGTAGCTCGCGTCGACGATCTCCCCCGCCGTCTTCCCCTGGTCGATGCGCGACCGTATGTGACTCCTAAAGTTGGTCAGATCGGGCATGATGATGCTCCGGGCGTCCTCGCAGTCCAACAGTGGATTTACCAGCGGCAAAGCGCTCTCGGCATGAATCCTCAAGGCCGGCGGGGCTTCCTCGTCACGGGTGCGCCTGCCGATGGCCACGCCAATGGCCAGTGACGCGAGCGACGCAGCCGCCACCAGAGCGGCCGTCTTTGCGAAACGGCAGTTCATGCGATCATTATACTGCAATTGGGGGACGAACCGCGGGAAACGGCTCCCCCCCGGGGGGGTCAATCACCAGGGGGGAAGGTCGCCCTCCCGGGGAATCCCCTCGGCCGGGCCGAGGAACCCGTAGGCGATGTCTCCCTCGCGGAAGAAGACCGAGCCGACCTCCGATATGGCCGCCCGATCGACCGCCTCCACCTCGCGCAGGACCTCCTCGAGGCTGACGTAGCGGCCGTAGTACAGTTCCTGCTTGCCGAGCTTGCTCATCCGGTTGGCGGTGCTCTCCATCGACAGGACGATGGTCCCCTTGATGTGATCCTTGGCGCGGCGGATTTCCTCGTCTGTCGGCCCGGCTGTGCGCAGGTCGGTCAGCTCGCCGACGATCAGGCGGGTCACCTCGGCCGCGAGCGCGGGGCTCGTGCCGGCGGAGATGTGCAGGTGGCCGCAGTCGGCGTGCGAGGCCAGGCCGGAGTAAATGGAATAGACCAGGCCCCGCTCCTCGCGGATCTTCTGGAAGAGGCGCGACGACAGGCTCCCCCCCAGGATGGTGTTGAGAACGTGCCCGGCATAGCGCAGCGGGTTGGTCTGCTCGATCCCGGGCAGGTTGATGTCGATGTAGACCTGCTGCAGAGGACGCTCTTCCCGGACGACCCCGGCGCGAAACGTCGCCGGCGCCCTTCCCGATCCCAAACGGCCGCCGGGAGCCGCGGCGAACCACTCGCCGGCCCGCCCGGCGATCAGGTCGTGGTCGATGTTTCCCACCGCCGTCAGGATGACCTGGCCGGCGTGGTAGTGGGCGCCAAAGAAGCGCGCCACGTCGTCGCGGGTGAATGACGAGACCGACGCAGGGGTGCCCAGGATCGGCCGGGCCAGGCAGTGGCTCCCCCAGATGTGGGCGGTGGTCAGGTCCTGGAGGGCGTCCTCGGGATTGTCGTGGCACATCTTGATCTCTTCGAGGACCACGCCCCGCTCGCGATCGATTTCAGCGGGGTCGAAGACCGAGTTCAGGAAGATGTCGGCCAGCAGACGCCCACCCTCTTCGAGGCGGTCGTCGAGCAGGCTGACGAAGAAACAGGTGTACTCGCGGCTGGTGAATGCATCGAGGTGGCCGCCGAGAGCGTCTATCTCCATGGCGATCTGGCGGGCGGTCCGGCTGGTCGTCCCCTTGAACAGGAGGTGCTCCACCAGGTGGGCCATGCCGCCCTCGGCATCCCCCTCGTCGCGGGACCCGGCGTTCACCCAGACTCCCAAGGCGGCGGAGCGGACTGTGGGGACCCGCTCGCTGACCAGGACGAGGCCCGAGGGGAGGACGGCTTTGCGGCAGGTGATGGCCGCCTCGGAGTATCCCATGGGCCGGGCTTACGGTGACGGGAGGGTGCCGGCGGTGATCAGTCGGCGCCGCCCTTCTCCTGCATGGCCTCCTTGCGCGACAGCTTGATCTTGCCGTCGCGGTCGATGGAGATCACCTTGACCATCACCTGGTCGCCCTCCTTGAGGACGTCGATGACCTTCTCGACCCGGTGCGGGGCGAGCTGGGAGATGTGCACCAACCCGTCTGTCCCGGGGAAGATCTCCACGAAGGCGCCGAAGTCCATGATCTTGGAGACCCGGCCGCTGTAGATCCGTCCCACCTCGGGCTCCTGGACGATCTCCTCGATGATGGCCATGGCCTTGCGGGCGGCCTGCTCATCGGCCGAGGCGATGTTGATCGTGCCGTCGTCCTCGACATCGATCTTGACCCCCGTCTGCTCGATGATCGACCGGATGGTCTTGCCGCCGGGGCCGATGACCTCGCGGATCTTGTCGGACTTGATCTTCATCGTCAGGATACGCGGGGCGTAGGCGGAGATGTTGGCCCGCGGAGCGCCGAGCGCCTCGGCCATCTTGCCGAGGATGTGCAGCCGGCCGTCGCGCGCCTGGTGCAGGGCCGTCTCCATGACCGCCAGCGTGATGCCCGCGATCTTGATGTCCATCTGCAGCGCGCTGATGCCGTCGCGGCTCCCGGCGACCTTGAAGTCCATGTCGCCGTAGTGGTCCTCCATGCCGAGGATGTCCGACAGGACGAAGAAGCCGTCCCCCTCCTTGACCAGGCCCATGGCGATGCCCGCCACCGGGGCGCTGATCGGCACGCCGGCGTCCATCAGCGACAGCGCGCTGCCGCAGACGGTGGCCATCGACGAGGAGCCGTTCGACTCGAGGATATCGGAGACGATCCGGATGGTGTAGGGCCAGACTTGCTGGGTGGGCAGGACCGCCGAGATGGCCCGCTCGGCCAGCGCGCCGTGGCCGATCTCGCGCCGTCCGGGGCTGCGCAGCATCTGCGTCTCGCCGACCGAGAAGGGCGGGAAGTTGTAGTGGAGCATGAAGCGCTTCGTCTTGACGAAGCCGAGGTCGTCGATCATCTGCTCGTCGTCGGACGTGCCCAGGGTGGTCACCGCCAGGGCCTGGGTCTCGCCCCGGGTGAAGACCGCCGAGCCGTGCGTGCGGGGCAGGATACCGACCTCGCAGGTGATCGGACGGATGTCGGTCAGAGAACGGCCGTCGACGCGCCGCCCCTCCTGGGCGATCAGGCGCCGGGCCTCCTTCTTCTCCAAGGTGACGAAGATTTCGTTGAGACGGGGAAGCAGGGCCTCGTCGGCGGCGTACGCCTCGGTGGCGTCCTTCCTGATGGCCGCCAGGGCTTCCGCGCGGATGTGCTTCCCGCGAATGACGATGGCCTCCCTGAGCCGCGTCCCGTAGTCGTTCCAAACACGATCGACGAGGGCGGGGTCGGTGACGTTGGGCGTGAACTCGATCTTGGCGATGCCCAGTTTCTCGCGGATGATTTCCTGGATCGCGACCACCTTGCGGATCTCCTCCTGGGCCAGCGACAGGGCGCCGAGGATGATCTCCTCGGAAACCATGCGCGCGCCCGCCTCGACCATCAGGATGGAGTCCTTGGTGCCGGCCACGACGATGTTCATGTCGCCGGCCTGGATCTGGGCGGTGGTCGGGTTGACCACGTAGGCGCCGTCAACCCGGCCGATGCGCACCCCGCCGATCGGGCCGGCGAAGGGAATCTTCGACAGGTGCAGGGCCGTCGACGCCCCGATGATGCCGATGATGTCGGAATCGTTCTCCTGGTCGGACGACAGCGTGGTGATGATGACCTGGATCTCGTTGCGGAAACCCTTGGGGAAGAGCGGGCGGATGGGACGGTCGATCAGTCTCGAGATGAGCGTTTCGCGCTCGCCCGGGCGTCCCTCGCGCTTGAAGAAGCCACCCGGGATCTTGCCGGCGGCGTAAGCCTTCTCCTGGTAGTTGACCACCAGGGGGAGAAAATCGATCCCTTCCCGGGCCTTGTCGCTGACCACCGCCGTCGCCAGAACGACCGTGTCGCCGATCCTGACCAGCACGGCCCCATCGGCCTGCCGGGCCAGGCGCCCCGTCTCTATGCTTATTGTCCTGCCGCCGACCTCAAAGCTGAATTCTTCTCTCATCTACTTGATTCACAGCCTCCGTTTACTTGCGCAGCCCGATACGGTCGATGACTTCACGGTACCGGCTGATGTCTTTATGCTTGAGATAATCCAGGAGCCTCCGCCGATGGCCGACCATCTTCAGAAGGCCGCGCCGGGAATGGTGGTCCTTCTTGTGGGTCTTGAAGTGCTCGGTTAGGTACTTGATGCGCTCGCTCAAGAGGGCGATCTGAACCTCGGGCGAACCGGTATCGGACGAGTGCGTCTTGAACTTGCCGATGACCTCCGTCTTGACCTCCTTACTCATGACCATGGTGCCCTCCACCTCCTCAAATGTTCGATCCGTTCATAGTTTCAGGGATGGCAATATACCCCCATCCCTCATTCCTGTAAAGAAGCAGGCCGGAAACTTCCAGGGGCTCACGGTATCGCGGACCACTTCGGAGCGCGCACTATACCACCCTCCGCCACCCGTGTAAAGCCCCATGCCCACCCGCGGGAAGCGGACGCTTTGACCAGGCCGGCAGGCCGGGGTATGATGCCGCCTTGACCGACCATGACCGACACGCCGCCATGAAGCAAAGCGCCCCGCCGACCGTGCCCGCGGCGGTGGTCACCGATTACTATCTCTCACTGGCCGACCGCCTCGATCCCGCCGACCCCATTCTGGCCCAGTGTCTCCCCTCCGCGGCCGAGGCCGGGGACATGCGCACCGGCGAGGACGACCCCCTGGATGAGGAGCGCTTCTCCCCCCTGCGCGGCCTCGTCCACCGCTACCCCGACCGGGTGCTGCTGCTGGTCACCTCAACCTGCTTCGTCCGCTGCCGGCACTGCAACCGCCGGCGACTCTGGGACCGGCCCGGGGAAGCGTTGACCGACGCCGCGCTGGACGCCATCCGATCGTACGTCATCGCCCATCCGTCAGTGCGCGAGGCGATCCTCTCCGGCGGTGACCCGCTGACCCTGCCGAACGGACGGCTCGATGCGATCCTCTCGGCCCTGCGCTCGATTCCGGGCATCGAGGCGGTCCGCATCGGCACCCGGGCGCCGGTGGTCCTCCCCGACCGCGTGGACGACGCCCTATGCGGCATCCTTGCGCGCCACGCGCCGGTCTGGATCAACACCCAGTTCAACCACCCCCGCGAGGTCACCCCCCGGGCCGGCGAGGCCTGCCTGCGCCTGATGCGGGCCGGCTGCCCGGTCGGCAACCAGACCGTGCTGCTGCGCGGGGTGAACGACTCGGCAGCCATCCAGGCCGAACTCTGCCGGGCATTGCAGCGCTGGGGCATCCGTCCCTACTACCTCTTCCTGTGCGAAGACGTGCGCGGCGCCCGGCACTTCCGCACCGGCGTGGAGCAGGCCGTGTCGATCATCGGCGAGTTGCGCCGGAGCCTGGGCGGCCTGGCCGTCCCCAACCTGGCGGTGGACCTTCCCCACGGCCAGGGGAAGGTGGTTCTGCTGCCGGATTCGCTCATTTCCCGGGACGGTCCCCGGCTGACCTTCAGGGGGCCCGACGGGAACGAGGTCGACTACCTCGACCCGTGACCCCGGAGGCAACCCGGAGAAGTCCCGGGAACTTCCCCGCCGCCCGGCCCGTCCAAACCAAACAGAGCGATTTGACAGCGCGGGCCGCAATGTTGTATATTTTGACCGGTCACCAGGGGGGTACGATGTTCGAGAAATTCACCGAGCGGGCCCGGCGGGTGATCATCCTCGCCCGAACCGAGGCCGAAAAGCGCCAGCACGAGTACCTGGGCACCGAGCACCTCCTCCTGGGCATCATCCGGGAAGCCAGCGGGGTGGCCGTGACCGTGCTGCAGAACATGGGCCTCTCGCTGCGGCGCCTCGAAACCGAGATCGAGGCCCGGATGCCCTCCGGCGAGAACGTCCTGACCCTGGGCGAGATCCCCTTTTCGCCGCGGGCCAAGAAAGTCCTTGAGCTGGCCGTCGAGGAGGCCCGCCTCCTGGGCCAGAACTACATAGGCACCGAACACCTCCTTCTGGGCATCCTCAAGGAAGATTCGAGCAACGCCGCCGGGGTCCTCAAGGCCCTCGGCCTGACCACTTCGGGGGTCCGCAAGGAGACCATCGCCCTCCAGAAGACGGCCACGCCCAAGAAGGAAGCCAAGAAGGACACGCCGCTGCTGAACGAGTTCAGCCGCGACCTGACCCTGCTGGCCAAGGAGGGGAAGCTCGACCCGGTCATCGGCCGCGACGACGAGATCGAGCGGGTGATCCAGATCCTGTCGCGCCGGACCAAGAACAACCCGGTGCTGATCGGCGAACCGGGCGTCGGCAAGACGGCCATCGCCGAGGGGCTGGCCCAGCGCATCATCGCCGGGCTCGTCCCCAAGACGCTGCACAACCGCCGCATCGTCGCCCTCGACCTCGGCTCCCTGGTGGCCGGCACCAAGTACCGGGGCCAGTTCGAGGAGCGTCTCAAGACGATCATGAAGGAGATCACCGAGACGCCCAGCATCATCATCTTCATCGACGAGTTGCACACCATCGTCGGCGCCGGCGCGGCGGAAGGGTCGATCGACGCCTCCAGCATGCTCAAGCCGGCCCTGGCTCGGGGCGAGGTGCAGTGCATCGGCGCGACCACCCTGAACGAATACCGCAAGCACATCGAGAAGGACGGGGCGCTCGAGCGCCGCTTCCAGACGATCATCATCCTGCCCCCCACGGTCGACCAGACCATCGCCATCATGCGCGGCCTGCGCTCGCGCTACGAGACGCACCACCGCATCCGGATCTCCGACGCGGCCATCGAGGCGGCGGCCAAGATGGCCGACCGCTACATAAGCGACCGCTTCCTGCCCGACAAGGCCATCGACGTGCTCGACGAGGCCGGCTCGCGGGTGCGCCTCAAGGAAATCACCATGCCGCCGGAGATCAAGGAGATGGAGCGGAGCATCGAGGTCGTGGCCGCCGAGAAGATGGCCGCCATCCGCGTCCAGGATTACGAGCTGGCGGCCCGCCTGCGCGACAACGAGGAACGGCAGCGGCGCGAGCTGGAAGCCCGCAAGAAGGATTGGGAGAAGCACCAGGACGAGATCGTTTCCGAACTGACCGAGGACGACATCGCCTACATAGTGTCGAAGATGACCGGCATCCCGGTGTTCAAGATCGAGGAGCAGGAGACCGCGCGCCTGCTGCGCATGGAGGACGAACTCCACCGGCGCATCATCGGCCAGGACGAGGCGGTGGCCGGCATCACCCGGGCCATCCGACGCTCGCGCGTCGGCCTGCGCCTGCCGACCAAGCCGATCGGCTCGTTCTTCTTCCTCGGCCCCACCGGGCGTCGGCAAGACGGAACTGGCACGGGCCCTGGCCTCGGTCCTGTTCGACGACGAGCGCTCGCTGATCCGGCTCGACATGTCCGAGTACATGGAGAAGTTCAACGTCTCCCGCCTCACCGGCGCGCCTCCGGGCTACGTCGGCTTCGAGGAAGGGGGGCAGCTCACCGAGCAGATCCGCCGGCGGCCCTACTCGATCGTCCTCTTCGACGAGATCGAGAAGGCCCATCCCGACGTCTTCAACATCCTGCTGCAGATCATGGACACGGGGCAGCTCACCGACAGTTACGGGCACGCGGTCAGCTTCAAGAATGCCATCCTGATCCTGACATCGAACCTGGGCACCCGCAACATCGGCAAGGGCCTGACCATGGGCTTCCAGCGGGAGAACGATCCCTCGTCCGGCGAGCGCGCCAAGGAGCGGATCATGGAGGAGCTCAACAAGACCTTCAATCCCGAGTTCATCAACCGGCTCGACGAGATCATCATCTTCCATTCGCTGAACCGGGACCACATCAGCCGCATCATCGACATCCAGCTCGGCCAGCTCAATGCCCAGCTCCAGGAGAAGCATCTCCGCATCGTTCTCGAGCCGGATGCCCGGGAATGGCTCATCACCAAGGGATTCGACCCGGCATACGGGGCGCGGCACCTGCGCCGGACGATCCAGCGCTACGTCGAGGATCCCCTCTCCATGGAGTTGCTGCGCAGGGGCATCGAGAGCGGCGAGGAGATCGTCGCCGTGCTGGAGAACGACCACATATCATTCACGACCCAGGCCGGCGTCTGATGCCCCTCCCCTCCCCCCCACGATGAAGCCGGCTCGTCTCCCGATCATCGCCGCCCTGGCCGCGGCAGTCTTCCTCATGATTGCGACGCCCGCCGGCGCCCAAGACACGCCTCCGGCGAAGATACTGAAGATCGTCATCCAGGGGAACCGCTTCGTCGAGGCGGCCACTATCCGCTCGCGCATGGCCACCGCCGAGGGAATGACCTTCGATCCCGAGAAGGTGTCCGATGACATCCGCTCCTTGTACGCCATGGGCTACTTCGAAGACATCCAGGTGGCCGCCGACGGCTTCGAGGGGGGGCTGGCCCTGACCTTCACCGTGCGGGAGAAGCCGGTCATCGCCCGGATCGACTTTCGCGGGAACGACTCGGTCAAGGCCGAGGACCTGCGGGCCCAGCTCGACCTCAAGACCAACACCATGGTCGACGAGTCACTCGATCAAGATGAACGTCGAGCGCCTCCGGGCCTTCCTGGCCACCAAGGGCTTCTACCGGGCCTCGGTCGACTACCGCTTCGACCGGGTGGACGACCACGAACAGGCGGTCGTCTTCCTGATCACCGAGGGGGAGAAGATCCGCATCAAGACCATCAATATCGAGGGGAACACCCAGGTCGACGACGATGACATCATTGATGCCATGAAGACCGAGGAGGAGGGCCTCTTCTCCTTCATGACCGGCTCCGGCATCCTGGTCTCCCAGCAGATCGAGGAAGACGCCAACCGGATACGCTCCTTCCTGGCCAACCAGGGATTTGTCAAGGCGAGGGTCGAGCCGCCGGCGGTCAGGATCGACGAGGCGGCCGGATCGATCACCGTCACCATCACCGTCCACGAGGGGGTCCGCTACACGACCGGGACGGTGGAGGTCTTCGGGGACGATGTCTTCAGCGAGGCCGAGATCCGCGAGGCGGTCAAGACCGCCAGCGGCGACGTTCTCACCCGCGACGGTATCAACCGTGACATCGCCCAGGTCACCGCCTTGTACGCCGAGCGCGGGTACGCCTTCGCCAAGGCGGACATGCTCTACGCCTTCGACGACGCCAGCGGGATCGTCAACCTGCGGCTGGCGGTCGAACACGGCCCCCGGGTCAGGGTGGGACGGATCAACATCCTCGGCAACATCATCACCCGGGACAACGTCATCCGGCGCGAGATCCAACTGCGCGAGGGCGAGCACTTCAGCAGCAAGCTGCTGGCGCGCAGCCGCCAACGGCTGATGAACCTGGGATTCTTCGACAAGGTCGAGATCACCCACGACCGGCGCGGCGAGGACGTGGTGGACGTCAACGTGACCATCAGCGAGCGGCTGACCGGCATGGTTCAAATGGGCATCGGCTATTCGTCCGAGACGAAGTTGGGGGGCATCTTCAAGATCACCCAGGACAACCTGTTCGGCTGGGGGCACAAAATCCAGGGATCCCTCGACTACGCCCAGGAGCGCAAGGAATACAGCGTCACCTACGACAACCGGGCCATCTTCGACTCGGGATTCAACGCCGGCTTCAAGCTCTACGACCTGACCAACGACTACGACGAGTACGACAAGCGGACCAAGGGCGGCACGCTGACCATCGGTCACAGCCTGTGGGAGTACATGCGGGGGGCGATCACCTACGGCGACACCACCGACGAGGTCAGCGACGTGGCCGACGACGCCTCGGATCTCATCAAGGCCGAGGAGGGGATCAACAACACCCACAGCCTCACCACGGTCATCACCCGGAACAGCAAGAACGACTACTTCATCCCGTCGAGCGGCAGCGTCACCGAAGTCCGTTTCGAGTACGCCGGGGGCTTCCTGGGCGGGGAGAACTACTACACCCGCTGGGAGGCGGAACACACCCAGTTCATCCCCCTCTTCTGGGAGTTCGTCCTGTCGCTGCACGGCGAGTACGGCCAGATCGACGGTTTCGACGGGCACGACGTGCCCATCTACAAGCGGTTCTTCATGGGCGGGATCACTTCCGTGCGGGGCTATCGGAACCGCACCATCGGCCCGCGGGACGAGAACGACGACAACACCGGCGGCTACACCAAGGTCATGTTCAATGCCGAACTCGTCTTCCCGCTCATCAAGCAGCAGCGCCTGATGGGCGTGCTCTTCTACGACTCCGGCCAGGTCTTCGACCTGGAGGAGAAGACGGACCTCGGGCTCCTGCGGTCGTCCGCCGGAGCCGAGGTGCGGTGGTTCTCGCCCATGGGCCCGCTCCGGTTCGTGTGGGGCTTCGTCCTCAACGAAGAGCCGGACGACGAGCGCAACGTGTTCGATTTCACCATCGGCACCATGTTCTGACCACTCACATCCAGATGGAGGCACTGACCATGATCCGGAGATTGCACCTGGAAGCCGCCCTGGCGGCCCTGCTGATCATCCTGCCCGCCGGGGCCGCCCTGGCCGAGAGCCCGAAGATCGGCGCGGTCGACGTCCAGAAGGTCCTCGACAACTCTATCGTCGGCCAGCAGGCCACCAAGAAGCTCAAGGAACTGGGCGAGAAGTACGCCGCCGACCTGAAGGCCGCCAAGGGCAAGCTCGATGCCCTGGTGGGAGAGATCGACAAGAACTCCCTGCTGTGGAACGAGCAGACCCGGAAGGAAAAAGAGGACGAGCGCCGCCGCCTGGAGCGCGACCTCTCCAGGACCGCCAAGGACTACGACGAGGATTTCAAGGCCAGGCAGCGTCGAGTACCTGGAGACAATCAGCCGCGAGATCCAGAAGACGGTCGAGGAGATCGGCCAGGGAGAGAAGTACCACTTGATCTTCGACGTCCGCAGCCGGGAGGTCATCTTCTACTCGCCCGACGCAGTAACCCTGACCGACAGGGTCATCAAGTCGTACGACGCCAAGAAGCGGTAACCACGATCGCGGGGCCGGGTGCTCCGCCACAGCCGGAGGGTACATGCATGCCTGACATCCACCCCACCGCCGTCATCCAGGACGGGGCGGTCGTCGCCGACGACGCGGTCATCGGGCCATATTCGGTCATCGGGCCGCGGGTCACCTTGGGGCCCGGCACGGTCATCGACCACCACGTCTCGGTCATGGGGCGGACCACTCTCGGTTCGGGGAACCGCGTTCACCCCTTCGCCTCGATCGGCGGCCCCCCCAGGACCTGAAGTACAAGGGGGAGGACACCGCCCTGGTCATCGGCGACCGGAACACCTTCCGCGAGTTCGTGACCATGAACCTGGCCACCGCCCACGGCACCGGGCTGACCTCCATCGGCAGCGACTGCATGTTCATGGCCTACTCCCACGTGGCCCACGACTGCCGGGTGGGCAACGGGGTGATCATGGCCAACTGCGCCGCGCTGGCCGGGCACGTGCACATCGACGACCGGGCCATCATCGGCGGCCTGACGGCCATCCACCAGTTCTGCCGGATCGGCCGGGCGACCATGATCGGCGGGTGCTCGGCGATCGTCAAGGACGTGGTCCCCTTCAGCCTCGTCTCCGGCAACCGGGCCCACCTGTACGGCCTCAACCTGATCGGCCTGCGCCGCCAGGGTTTCACGGGCACCGACGTGTCGCATCTCAAGCACGCCTTCCGGATCATCTTCCGGTCGCGGCTGATGCTGCGGGAAGCCCTCGAGACCGTCGAGCGGGAAATCCCGGCCACGCCGGCGGTGAGCCACTTGCTTGAGTTCATCAGGGGGTCGAAGCGCGGCCTTACCATGCCGCCACGAGGCGGCGGCGTGGAGGACGAGGGGGAAGCCTCCTAAGGCGTCACCGGCCGGTCGACCCGGGGCGCATCTCGGCCAGGACGGCCAGGGCCGCCGCCAGGGGATCGTCCGACGCGGTGATCGGCCGGCCGACCACCAGGTAGTCCGATCCCGCCGCCAGGGCCGCCGCAGGCGTCACCACCCGCTTCTGGTCCCCAAGCGAGGCTCCCGCGGGCCGGATTCCCGGAGTCACCAGCGTGAACGACGGGCCCATGAGGCGACGCAGCATGGCCGTTTCCCTGGCCGAGGAGACCAGCCCGTCCAACCCCGCCGCGCGCGCCAGGCCGCCCCACGCGGCGACCCGTTCCTCGACCGTCCCCGGATAGCCCAGAGCCGCCAGGTCGGCAGCGTCGAGGCTGGTCAGGACGGTCACCCCCAGGACGATCGGCGCCGCACCGCCGCCGGAGCGCGCCCCTTCCGCCGCCGCGGCCATCATCCGCTCTCCTCCGGAGGCGTGGACGGTGATCATGTCAACGCCCATGGCGGCGGCATTGGCGGCGGCTTCGCCGACCACCGCCGGGATGTCGTGAAACTTCAGGTCGAGGAAGAGGTGGATTCCCTGGTCGATCAGGCGCCTGATCCCGTCCGGGCCGACCCTGGTGAAGAGGGTCAGGCCGACCTTGAACCAATCGACGCTCCCCCGCAGCAGGGATACCATGTCGAGGGCCCGGTCGAGATCCTGCACGTCCAGGGCGACGATGAGGCGGCCGGCGGGGTGACGATCCACGGGCGAATCCCCTTCAGCGAATGGTCGCGGGCCTGAAGTCGAAGACGATCTCACCCTCGCGGATCAGGCCCAGTTCCTCACGGGCGACCCGTTCCAGCTCGAAGGAGGCCGACCGAAGCGACTCGACCCTGGTCACCAACGCCCGGGCGCGGGCCTGCTCCTGGGATATCCGCTCCCGGAGCGAAGCCGCCTCGTCGCGCTGGTTGTGCATGACCACCAGGCCGCCGTCCCCGATCAACGACCCGAACATGATGACCAGGACGACGCACACGACCACGGCGGATGCGACCCGATAGAGGCGCTGTTCCCGCTGCCGCGGGTCGGGCTGGGCCGGTACCTCGTCCAGACGAAAGACCGTCCGCATGGCTCCCTTCGCTGCCTAATGATGAAATAATTTATAGTCTACAACAACTTCGGCATACATTGTCAACAATAAACTTTAAGTTTCGGTCGGTTTTCTCTTCCAGCGTCGATGCATCCAGACCCATTGCTCTGGATGTCTCCTGACTTCTTCCTCGATCTTCTTGGTCAGCAGCGCGGTTCCGGCCAGGATGTCGGCCTGCTGGTCAGCGGTCCGGGTTATCGTCAGCGGACCCTCGACCGTTACCACGTGGCGGCCGTCGGGTTGCCTCAGCATGTAGCCGAAGAGGACCGGCACGTCGAACTTCAGGGCCATCTGGGCGGCGGCGGTGGGCGTCCAGGCAGGCCTGCCGAAGAAGTCGACGAACACCCCCTCGACCCGCGTGTCCTGGTCCATCAGTATCCCCAGGAGGCGGTTTTCACGGAAGACGCGGATCAGTTCCCTGGCCGCTCCCGGCGCGCCGCGCACGATGGTGGTCACCCCCCGGGCGGCCCGCCGCTCCACCACGAAGCGGTTGACCGAGGGAGGCTCGATCGGCGCGGCCACGACGCTGAGAGAATACCGCCGGGCAACGTAGTGGGCGAAGAGTTCCCAGTTGCCCAGGTGGCAGGTCGCCCAGACCGCGCCCTTGCCGGCCGCGAGCACCGGTTCGATCTTCTCGGCCAAATCCGGCGCGTCCACCAGCGCTTCCGCCCCCTCCGGGGTGATCATCAGCATCTCGAAGAGGGAAATCCCCAGGTTGACAAAGGAGGCCCGGGCGGTCTGCTCGATCCACGCATCATCCTTCTCGGGGAAGGCGATTCGAAGGTGCTCCAGCGCCCGGCGGCGCTCCTTCCGGATGATCACGAAGGCGACCCGGCCGATGAAACCGCCCAGCCTGAGCCCGACCCGGAAGGGGATCAGCCAGGTCAGCAGGCGCAGCACCTGCACCAGGATGGTGATGATGAACAGGTTGAACCGGTTCCTCCGGTGCGGCCGCCTGTCACGGTTTCGGCTGTCGTCCGCCACGAATCCTCCCGCTTGAAATTGTCCGGACACATTACCGTCGATCGGCGCCCGCCTGTCAAGAAGTACCGCGTTCCCAATTCCCGACGAACTCGGCTGCAGCGCCCGCGCGATCCGTCAACAATGCTTGACAATGACCGGCCGACCTATATAATTACGCTTCCGGCCATCATGTGGGGTGTGGGGCGGTTAGCTCAGCTGGCAGAGCGCCTGCCTTACAAGCAGGAGGCCACAAGTTCAAGTCTTGTACCGCCCACCAGGACTCGGGATGGACGGGGCAGGCAGCGTTAAGATGCGGTTCCGCGGAGCCGTGGTGCAGCTTGGTTAGCACACTGGACTGTCAATCCAGAGGTCGCGGGTTCGATCCCCGTCGGCTCCGCCATTCTTCCCTCCCCTTCCCCATCGTCGCCCGGACAGAGCCTTGAAGAACCAGCAACGCCACATTCTCCAGGTGTTCCCCGGCGGCATGCAACTGCCGTGCGATCGCGGCGAGACGTTCCACGACGTCATCGCCCGCCGGTTCCCTTCTCTGGCCGGCACCTGCGGCGGGAAGGGGACATGCGGACGGTGCCGCATCCTGATCGATCCGGCTCCCGAGCCATCGGCCGCCGACCGCCGGCTGATCCTCCCCGACCTGCTGGGGCGGGGCTGGCGCCTGGCCTGCGGCCACGCCCCCGACGGCGACGTCCGCGTCCACCTGCTCGGACGCCCGGGCGAGGTCCAGGTCGAAGAAGGCTCCCCGATTCCCGCCGCCGCAGCCCCGATGGTGGCCTGCCTGCCGGCGGACGGCGGATGCCGCGTCGCCGCCGGGCGGCGCACCCTCGAACGGATGGCCTCGCCGCCCGATGCCCTGCTGGGAGCGGCCGTCGACATCGGCACCACTTCGGTTTCGGTTGAACTGGTCGACCTGGGCGCTCCCGCCTCCCTCGGCGTGGTGACCCTCCCCAATCCCCAGGCCTCCTTCGGGGCCGACATCCTGTCGCGATTCGAAGCCGCCCGCCGGCCCGACGGCATGGAAAGGCTGAGCCGCCCGCTGAACGAAGCCATCGGTTCAGCCATCGCGCTCCTGTCCGACAGGGCCGGCCGCGGAGGCTGTCCGGTCTGGGGCTTGGCCGCCGCGGGCAATCCCGTCATGGCGGCCATCTTCGCCGGCCGGATCGCCGCCGATCGCCCCGGGGATCTCTGGCAGACACTCCCGGACCGCCTCGACGCTTCGCGGTTTCCCGAACTTCGGCTGCACCCCCGGGGAGAGGTGCGCCTCCTTCCCGCCGGCGGCGGATTCGTCGGCGGTGACGTGGTCGGCGGCCTGCTGCACACCGGCATCACCTCAGGCCGAGGCGAGCCGGCCCTCTTCGTCGACCTGGGCACCAATGGCGAGATCGCCCTGCGGCTCGCCGACGGCCTCATCCTGGCCGCCTCGACCGCCGCCGGGCCGGCGCTGGAGGGGGCGGGGCTTTCCCACGGGATGCGGGCCACGGCGGGAGCGGTGTCGGCCGTCTCGTTCGACGGCGACCTGATCTGCACGGTCGTCGGGGGCGGGGCGCCGATGGGCCTCTGCGGCAGCGGCGCGCTCGACCTGCTGGCCGTCCTCCTCCGAACCGGCCTGGTCCTGGAGGACGGCCGGTTTCTCTCCGCGTCGGAGGCCGCACGTCTCCCCCTGAGACGCCTGGCGGCGAGGAGACGGGACATCGGCGGCGAGCCGGTATTCGACGTGTCGGATGGGTCCGGCGGCGCGGTTGTCATCACCCAGGGGGACGTGCGGAACATCCAGCTCGCCCTGGGGGCCATCAAGGCCGGGTTGGCCATCCTGCTGCGGACCGCAGGCATCGGCTTGGCCGACGTCAGCCGGATGACCATTGCCGGGGCGTTCGGTTCGGGCCTGCGCCGCGAGACACTGGCCGTCCTTGGGGTCGTGCCGGCCGGCTGGCCGGGCCGGCTCGAGTTCGCCGGGAACAGCTCGCTGGCCGGCGCGCGCGACTGCCTGCTGGACCGCCGCCGGCTCCTCGCCTGCCGGCGGATCGCCCGCCGCATGCGGGTGCTCGACCTGGCCGCGGAACCGGCCTTCAGCGAGGCTTTCCTGCGAGGCATGCGCCTGGCGCCATCGGAGCCGTGAGGGAACCGGCCTAGGCGCCGCGGATGAGCCGGTCGACGTCGAGGATGGTCAGGAACCGGCCGTCATCCAACCGGGCCATCGCCAGGCAGAACGGGTGTTTATCCACTTCGGCCGGCCGGAAATCGACGACCACGTCACGGTTCCCCGCCAGGTCGTCCACCCGGAGGGCCACCGTCCCGCTCACGTCCCCCACGAGGATGTCCGTCCCTCCGCCGGCCGGCGTGCCGGCTGCGCGGCCGAGCGCCTCGGCCACGTCGATGCGCTGCGCACGGTCCGGCGCGGCGGGCGCCGTCCGGAGCACCCGGCCGGCCGGGACACCGCAGCACATCCCCCCCGCCCCGGCAACCAGGACGCGCATGAAGGTCGGCATGAAGGGAAGTCGGATGACGACCATGGTGCCCTGCCCCGGCACGGCGCTGAGGGACATGAGCCCTCCCAGGGAGGCGATCCGGTCGCGGATTGTCCGCAGCGACCCGGCCGCGCCGTCGGCCGACGGAGCCCCCCCGTTGACCATGGAAACGACCTCGCCGGGCATCCCCCGGCCGTCGTCGGCTATCTCCAGGCGGATCCACTCCTGTTCCCGCCGGGCGGCGAACCTGACCGCCCCGCAGGCCTGCTTGCCGGCGGACAACCGCTCCTCAGGGGTCTCCAAGCCATGCCGCACCGCGTTGCCCACCAGGTGCGCCAGTGATTCCTCGATCCGGCTGACCAGGGCCCGGTCCAGTTCGACCTCCATCCCCTCGGCGTGGAAGTCGGCGCTCCGCCCGTGCGTCTCGAGCAGCCTGCCCATCTCCTCCTTCAGGCGCCGCCCGGTCAGGTCGAGGGGGAGCGTCCTCAATCCCATGACGAGCTTCGACAGCCGCCCGAGAAGGACGCCCGCCGCCGGCCGCATCCCGGTGGCCACAACCGACAACTCCCCCGCCAGGGTGGTCAACTCGTCCAGCAGATCCGCCTCGAGCCTTACCGCACCCCACCGGATGTCTCCGCCTCCAAGGCCTGGGAAGGCGACGACGTCCCGTGGCCCGGTGGCCGAAAGCGCCGCCGGATCGAGCACCGAGACCACGACTTGGCGCAGCTCCGAAACGGCCGCCAGTTCTCCCCGCAAGGCATCCGCGTCGACCCGGCCCAGCAGCACCACCTCGAAACCGCGGAACGCGCCACCGGACCGGACCTCCTCCAGCGGGGGATTTGCGTGCACGATCCTCCCTGCCCTGCACAGGATGGTGTAGACGAGGAAGAGCCGGGCGGCGGGCAATTGGGCCGCCGGATCGAGATTCGCCTCGACGCGCACCAGGGCCTCTTCGCTCGGAGCCGAACCGCCTGCCGGCGGAGCGGTGGCGATCGCTCCGGGGGAAGCGGTCGGCGGGGTCCCGCCCGGGACGGCGGCGTCCTCCCCGGAGAAGCACGGGGCGGCGATGGCGCGCACCAGGTCGTCCACCCGGCTCACGGTCCGCCCGCCGGCTTCGGTTTCGTCGATCAGTATCCTCAAGTAGTCCGTCGAGGCACGCAGGAGGTCCAGCAGCCGCCGGTCGGGAATCAATTCGCGGTTCTTCACCCGTCCGAGGAGCCCCTCGAGCGCCAGGCCGAGGCGGGATATCTCGCCGAGATCCATCGACGCCGCCATCCCCTTGAGGGAGTGGGCGTGGCGAAACATCTCCGCCGCAACTTCCCGGGACGGCTCCTTCCCCACCTCCAGCACGGCCAGCTTCCGCTCGAAGTCGCCCAGGTGCTCGCGCGCCTCGACGAGGAAGATGCCCATGTACTTCGAGACATCCATGGCGCGCTCCCCGGGCTCAGTGTTCGATGACGCGTCGGATGACGTCGACCACCAACGCCGGCTTGAAGGGCTTGACGATGAAGTCGAGGGCTCCCGTTTCGATCGCCTGGATGATCAGCGCCTCCTGTCCGAGGGCGCTGCACATCACCACCCGGGCGGCCGGATCGAGGGCCATGATCTCCCGCAGGGCCTGGAGGCCGTTCTTGCCCGGCATGATGATATCCATGGTGACCACGTCGGGCTCGAGCGCCCGGTACTGGTCGACCGCCTCGTCGCCGGTGGCCGCCTCGCCGGCGACCTCGAAGCCGTGGTCGGTGACGATCCCCTTGAGCATCGAGCGCATGAACGCGGCATCGTCGACAATGAGAACCCTGGCCGGCATGCGGTCACCTTCCTTCTGAACGCGGGCCGGCGGAGGGTGGGCTCCCGGCCGGGGACGCCGGTTCCCGGAGAGCGCCGGGCGCCAAGGGGGTCGTCAGATCCCCGACGGGGTCGACGTAGCAGGCCGCCGGAAAACCCAAGTCGGACAGGATGAACGTCAGGTAGGGGTAGGGCTCCCCCTGGATGAGCGTCACCGGCGCGGCGCCGACGGAGGCGCTCGTCCGGGCACCGATCAGCATCCGGACAACGTCCGGCAGATTCCGACCGCGCACTTTCGGCGCCAGCAGGATCGGCCCCTCGTGCCCCTCGGCATCCCAGATGATCCTGCGACCCGTGGAATCGGCAAGGAGGTAGAGGCGCCCGCCGGACAGCCGGCGATAGTCTCGAAGTGCGACCGGCGCGTACGGCGACACCGGTGACGCCTCGGCCGACCGCCGATAGAGAGCCGTCGCATGCTGCCGGTCGCCCAGGTCCTCCTCATAGGACCTGGCCAGCGCGTGGAGCACCCGGCTCTGGTGGTCGGCCTCCTCCGCGAGGAGGTGTCCCACCCGGTTCCCGGCGTCCGGCCCCAGGACAGCGGTGGTGGCGCACCCCGCCAGCAGGGTCACCGCCAGGGCGGCGATGCCCGACCGCCACGGACTCGCTTCGGCTCGTTGGCGACTCATCCCGCAGTCATCATACCCGACCTCGGAGGCGATGACCAGCCCGGAGGGAGTGACCGGGGAGCGGGCCGGGGACCGGAGCTCCCCCGGCGCGCGGCCGGTGGCCCGGGCGTTGATTAAATGCATCGCCCCGCCTATACTATGACCGGTTGCCCAACCGCGAGGAGCCACAACGGATGATCCACGGGAAGAAGGTCGTCGTCGTCATGCCGGCCTACAACGCCGAGAAGACCCTTGAGAACGACCTACGACGAGGTCCCCCGCGACGTCGTCGACGACGTCATCCTGGTCGACGACGCCAGCCGCGACAACACCGTCGAGGTCGCCCGACGCCTGGGCATCAAGCACTTCGCCCATGCCGAGAACCGCGGCTACGGCGGCAACCAGAAGACCTGCTACGCCCAGGCCCTGGCCGAAGGGGCGGACATCGTCGTCATGGTCCACCCCGACTACCAGTACACCCCGAAGCTGATCACGCGCCATGGCGGCCATGGTCGCCTCGGGCGAGTACGACGTGGTCCTCGCCTCGCGCATCCTCGGCACCGGCGCCCTGGCGCGGCGGCATGCCCTTCTACAAGTACGTCGCCAACCGCTTCCTGACCCTCGCCCAGAACCTGCTCGCTCGGCACAAGCTCTCGGAGTACCACACCGGCTTCCGGGCCTTCAGCCGCGCGGTGCTGGAGACCCTGCCGCTGCTGGAGAACTCCGACGACTTCGTCTTCGACAACCAGATGCTGGCCCAGGCGATCGGCCTTCGGCTTCCGCATCGGCGAGGTCTCCTGCCCCACCCACTACCTGGAGGATGCCTCCTCGATCAACTTCTCGCCGCAGCGTCGTCTACGGCCTGGGGGTGCTGCGAGCCTCGGTCCAGGTACCGCCTCTCCCGCTGGGGGATCGGCCGGCCGCGCTTCCTGGCCGCCGACGGCCGCCGCATCGCCGCCATCCAAGGGGGAACCGCATGACCACCAAGGTGCAGCGCGAGGTCAGCGAGCTGTCCCTGCTGTTCGAGATCAGCCAGATCCTCGACCGCAGCCTGGACCTGCGCGACGTGCGTCGGCCCGGTGCTCAAGGCGATGGCCGACCACATGGGCATGCTCCGCGGCACGCTGACGCTGCTCAACCGCGAGACCGGCGAGATCTCCATCGAGGCGGCCCACGGCCTCTCCGCCGAGCCAGCAGGAGCGCGGCCGCTACCGCCTCGGCGAGGGCGTCACCGGCAAGGTCGTCCAGACCGGCCAGCCGGCGGTCGTCCCGCGGATCTCGCGAGGAGCCGCTGTTCCTCGACCGCACCGGGGCGCGCAAGGCGCTCAAGAAGGAGGACATCTCCTTCATCTGCGTGCCGATCAAGCTCGGCAACGAGGTCATCGGCGCGCTGTCGGCCGACCGGCTCTTCGCCGAGGACGTCTCGCTGCAGCGAGGACGTGCGCCTGCTGTCGATCATCGCCTCGATGATCGCCCAGGCGGTGCGGCTGCGCCAGGCCGCCCAGGAGGAGCGCCAGCGCCTGCTGGAGGAGAACCTCCGCCTGCAGGAGGAGCTGCAGGACCGCTTCCGCCCGGCCAACATCATCGGCAACTCCAAGCCGATGCAGGCGGTCTACGACCTGATCGCCCAGGTCTCCAAGAGCGACGCCACGGTGCTGATCCGCGGCGAGAGCGGCACGGGCAAGGAACTGGTCGCCCACGCCGATCCACTACAACAGCCCCCGGGCCGCGCAAGCCGTTCATCAAGGTCAACTGCGCCGCCCTGCCCGAGACGCATGCATCGAGAGCGAGCTGTTCGGCCACGAGAAGGGCGCCTTCACCGGGCGCCGTCGCCCAGCGCAAGGGGCGCTTCGAGCTGGCCGACGGCGGCACGATCTTCCTCGACGAGATCGGCGACCTCTCCGCCGGCCACGCAGATCAAGCTGCTGCGCGTGCTGCAGGAGCGGGAGTTCGAGCGCGTCGGCGGCGACCGAGACGATCAAGGTCGACGTGCGCGTCATCGCCGCCACCAACCGCGACCTCGAGGAGCTGATCGCCGACGGGCGGTTCCGCCAGGACCTCTACTACCGCCTCAACGTCTTCCCGATCCACATGCCGCCGCTGCGCGAGCGCAAGACCGACATCCTGCTGCTGGCCGACCACTTCGTCGAGAAGTACGGCAAGGCCAACGCACAAGGACGTCCGGCGCATCTCCACGCCGGCCATCGACATGCTGATGGCCTACCACTGGCCGGGCAACGTGCGCGAGCTGGAGAACTGCATCGAGCGCGCCGTGCTGCTGACCGACGACGAGGTGATCCACGGCCACCACCTGCCGCCGACGCTGCAGACGGCCGAGGCCACGCGGCACCGTCCACCACGGGCACCCTGCAGGCGACGCTGGACGCGCTCGAGCGCGAGCTGATCGTCGACGCGCTCAAGACCGCGCGCGGCAACATGGCCAAGGCCGCCCGCGCGCTCGGCATCACCGAGCGGCTCATGGGCCTGCGGGTGCGCAAGTTCCGTATCCAGCCGAAGAACCTCGGCCCGACCGGCTGAGCCTCGCCGGGCTCCCCTCCTCCCTTCTACTGTCGAAGACGACCTGACGACACGGATGTCCTATTTCGCCATGTAGCTACATAGTTGTATCTATTGAATACCGGAGATACTTACATGTAGCTCTTTTGGCATGCATAATTGTGCCTAGTCTCTGTAGATATCTCATATTTCACTGTGTTTTCCTGGCCTTGCCATAGAACATCCCCACCTGGCACATCCATTGCGTTCTCTCCAGGCAGCGACGGTCTCCCGGACGAGCGCGGCGGAAGGGGGACGGTCGCGGCGCCCTGCGCGGGGGCGCCGGCATGGTGAGGTCCCATCGGGGGGCATCACCCTGGCAGTGGACATCAACAGCGGGAGGACGGTCAATGGATCTAAAGATTGCCCTGGACACCATCTGGGTGATGGTGACCGCCATGCTGGTCTTCTTCATGAACCTCGGCTTCGCCATGGTGGAGTCGGGCTTCTGCCGGCAGAAGAACGCGGTCAACATCCTGTCGAAGAACTTCGTCGTCTTCGCCGTCTCGTCACTGGGATTCCTCTTCCTCGGTTGGGGGCTCATGTTCGGCGACGGCAACGGCTTCCTGGGGACGAGCGGGCTCTTGATGGCCGGCGGGGCTCGACAACTCGCCGGCGACCGGCGAAGCCTACCAGGGCGTCTACTCGGCCATCAACTGGACCGGCGTGCCCTTCTGGGCCAAATTCTTCTTCCAGCTCGTCTTCGCCGGCACGGCGGCCACCATCGTCTCGGGGGCCGTGGCCGAGCGGATCAAGTACAAGTCGTTCATCCTGTTCAGTTTCCTGATGACCATGTTCATCTACCCGGTCGTCGGCCACTGGATCTGGGGAGGCGGCTGGGCTGGCCAAGCTGGGCATGTGGGACTTCGCCGGCTCCACGGTGGTCCACTCGGTGGGCGGCTGGGCGGCCCTGGCGGGCATTCTGGTGCTCGGGCCCCGGTTCGGCAAGTACTCCAACGACGGCCGCATCAATCCCATCCCCGGTCACAACCTGTCCATCGCCACCATCGGCGCCCTGGTGCTCTGGTTCGGCTGGTTCGGATTCAATCCCGGATCGACCATGGCGGCCGACCCGGTGGCCATCGCCCACGTGGCGGTGACCACCAACACGGCCGCCGCCGCGGCGACCATGAGCGCCACCATGCTGTCGTGGCTGTGGCTTGGCAAACCGGACCTGGGCATGACCATCAACGGCTGCCTGGCCGGCCTGGTGGCCATCACCGCCCCGTGTGCCTTCGTCAGCGTCGGCTCCTCGCTGGTCATCGGCACCATCGCCGGCCTGCTGGTGGTTGCTGGCGGTGGTCTTCTTCGACCGGGTCAGGATCGACGATCCCGTCGGCGCCCTGTCGGTGCACCTGGTCAACGGCGTCTTCGGCACCCTGGCGGTGGGTCTCTTCGCCCAGGACAAGATCACCGGTGCGGCCACCGGCGCGGGGCTCTTTTACGGCGGCGGCACCAAGCTGCTGACGGCCCAACTGGTCGGCGCGGCCGGGACGGCGGTCTACACCTTCGGCGTGGCCCTGGTCTGCTGGCTGGCCATCAAGGCTGTCATGGGCATCCGGGTCAGCCTGCAGGAAGAGGTCGAGGGGCTGGACGTGGGCGAGCACGGCAACTCCTGCTACCCGGAGTTCGTCACCCGCAAACCATCCATGTCCTTCATCAACGGCAAGTAGGAGGATAGAGCCATGAAGAAGATAGAAGCCATCATTCGGCCGGAGAAGCTTGACGAGGTGCGACGCGCCTTGGGCCAGGCCGACCAAGTCCGGCCTGATGATCACCGAAATCGTGGGGCATGGCCAGCAGAAGGGGGTCATGCAGCAGTGGCGCGGAGAGAAGTTCAGCGTGGAACTCCTCCCCAAGGTGAAGGTCGAGGTGGTGGTCCGGGACGGCGACGTCGAGGCGGTCATCAAGACCATCGTCGCCGCGGCCAGGACGGGAGAGATCGGCGACGGGAAGATCTTCGTCTCCGAAATCACCCAGGTCGTACGGATCCGGACTGACGAACGCGGGGAGACCGCCCTCTGATCGGGGGCGGTCCGTTCCGGACACGACGTGACAACGGAGGAAACGACATGAGACTCACATTGACGGGCATGACTTTGGGATTGCTGTGCACCTTGGCGCTGTCGGGCACGGCCCTGGCCGGCAGCACGGCCGGTTCGGCCTCGGTCGGGGTTTTCGGGACGTACGTCTGGCGGGGGCAGCAGTTGAGCGACGCGGTGGTCGTCCAGCCGGCGGCCTCGATCACCGACGGACCGGTGGGCTTCAGCCTCTGGTCAAACTACGACACCGATCTGGAGACACTCAACGAGACCGACGTGACGCTGTCCTACAGCCGGAGCGTCGGCCCGCTGAGCCTCTCTCTCGGCTACATCTACTACGGCCTGGAGGGGCTGGATGACACCCAGGAAGTGTACGCCTCCCTCGGGGCCTCGACCATTCTCGCGCCCAACCTCACGATCTACTACGACTTCGACGAAGGGGACGGCTTCTTCGCCACGCTGGCGGTGGGGCACTCCCTGGCCCTGCCGGCGGGCATGTCGCTGAAACTCGGCGCCTCGGCCTCCTACGACGGCGGAAACGCCGTCATGGGGAGCGACGCTGACGGCGATGCCCTGAACGAATCTGTACAGTGGCGAAGCCTGGATCTCCATGTCGATTCCGCTGGGCCTTGGGGTGGGCATCGAGCCGAGGGTGGCGTATGCATTCCCGCTGAGCGGTGCCGCCGGGGACGTCCTGGAGGGGCTCAGCCCGGACGGCGAGTCGGACATCTTCTACGCCGGGGCGACCTTGTCCCTGGCCTTCTGATCACCGGGGCGGCATGCCCGGCGCAGGCCGTGCGCGCCGCCCCATTTCTCATCCACCCCGGTCGACAATCAGGGAGGCAGGAATCCGATGCGCCGTCCGGAGAGAGACACCGGCCCCGACCTCGAGACAACCCTCGATGCCATCAACGTCACCCTGCAAGGTTTCCTGAAGCGTCGTTGGAGGGATCTCGATCCCGACGACGTCCGCGTGCTGGAGATGGTCGCCTCGCTCGCCGGGATCGCCGCGGAACTGAACCGCGCGGACGAGGCGGGGCGCGAAAAGGTCCCCGCCCCCTGACGACCGGCCGGACTTGCCCCGCCCGACGCCAACAGGCATCAGGCGCCCTTGGTCTCCACCTATAGAAACATGTCCGTCAGCACTTACATTCAATATGACATACTTGTATCTACATGCCATCTTCCATACATTTGTGTATGCCAGGAATGTTTGTCTGATCGACCGCACGACGGATGCACTCCCGAATATTCCTTTTCGTCCAACATGTTAGGCCGCCTCGTTCCATCTGGCACACCTCTTGCCATCCATTAGTCGCATACGTGCCCCGGCAGCCGTCGGCCGCCGGGCGTGACGGCCATCTCAACCGGAGGAGGACGAACATGCGACGCTGGCTCACCAATATGCCGTTCTGGTTCTTCACCGCCTTCGTGGCCCTGCTGTCGCTGGCCACCGTGGCGGCCGCCGCGGAGGGTCCGGCGATCAGCGCGGGCGACACCGCCTGGGTGCTGATGTCCTCGGCCCTGGTGATGCTGATGACCCCCGGCCTGGCCTTCTTCTACGGCGGCCTGGTGCGCAGGAAGAACGTGCTGTCGGTACTGATGCAGTGCTTCATCATGATGTGCGTCATCTCCATCCAGTGGGTGCTGTTCGGCTACAGCCTGGCCTTCGGGCCCGACCATGGGCGGCCTCATCGGCGGCCTCGACTGGTTCGGCCTGCAGGGGCGTCGGGCCTGGAGCCGAACGCCGACTACGCCGCCACCATCCCGCACCAGGCCTTCATGATCTTCCAGATGATGTTCGCCATCATCACCCCGGCCCTGATCATCGGCGCCTTCGCCGAGCGGATGAAGTTCTCCGCCTTCTGTCTTCACGCTCCTCTGGGCGACCCTGGTCTACGACCCGGTCGCCCACTGGGTCTGGGGCGTGGGCGGCTTCCTGCGGGGCGACGGGCGCGCTCGACTTCGCCGGCGGCACGGTCGTCCACATCAACGCCGGCATCGCCGCCCTGGTGCGGCCCTGGTGCTCGGCAAGCGGATCGGCTACCCGAAGACCACCTCGCCGCCCGCACAACCTGCCCTTCACCGTGCTCGGCGCCGGGCTGCTCTGGTTCGGCTGGTTCGGCTTCAACGCCGGCAGCGCCCTGGCGGCCAACGGCCTGGCGGTCAGCGCCTTCGTGGTCACCCACATGGCCGCGGCGGCGGCCGGGCTCACCTGGTCGCTGATCGAGTGGATGCTGCACGGGCGCCCGACCGTCCTGGGGATCATCACCGGCGCGGTGGCCGGCCTGGTGGCCATCACCCCGGCGGCGGGCTTCGTCAAGCCGGTCGGGGCCATCTGGATCGGCCTCGGCGTCGGCGGTCATCTGCTACCTGGCGGCGGTCGTGATCAAGTCCAGGCTCGGCTACGACGACTCGCTGGACGCCTTCGGCGTGCACGGCGTCGGCGGCATCTGGGGCGCGCTGGCCACCGGGCTCTTCGCCACCAAGGCGGTCAACGCCGCCGGCGCCGACGGCCTCTTCTACGGCAATCCCGGCCAGTTCCTGGTCCAGCTCAAGGCCACGCTGGTGACCATCGTCTGGTCGGTCGTCGCTGACCTTCGTCATCCTCAAGCTGGTCGACGCTGCTCGTGGGCCTGCGGGTGGGCGAGCACGAGGAGCGGGTGGGGCTCGACCTGACCGGCCACAGCGAAGCCGCCTACACCGTCTTGGACTAGGGGATCTAACATGGGGTCAGGTCTTGCAGTCGAGCATTGCTGGTTTGCAAGACCTGACCCCAACGAGGCGCCACCCCTTCGAACCATCATCTAGGAAGTGACCGGCAACAATCGAACTAGGAGGAGAGATGAAATACGTCATTGCGGTGATTCAGCCCGACCGGGTGCAGGAGGTCCTGGACAGGCTCGAGGAGAAGGAGATCCACCTGGTGACCGCCTCCAACGTGCTGGGGCGCGGCCGGCAGAAGGGCGTGGCCGAGGTCTACCGGAGCCACAAGGAGAGCGGCAGCCTGCTGCGCAAGGTGAAGCTGGAGATCGCCGTCAACGAAGCCTTCGTCGCGCCGACCGTCGAGGCGATTATCGGCGGCGCGCGCACCGGCGCCATCGGCGACGGCAAGATCTTCGTCCTCGACCTCGAGCAGGTGATCCGCATCCGCACCGGCGAAACAGGGAGCCCCGCCATCGGCTGATCCCCTTCGGGCAGCAGCCCCATTCCCCATAAGCCACCCGATGTGGCATGATGCTGGGCGACACATCTTGTCGCGCGGATCGGATACTTACGAGGGGAACGGGAGGGGCATTATGCCGAAGGGGACTATGGGGCGGAAGAAGACGCCTGCCGGCGGGCGGCGAACCACGGTCGGCAACGATGGGAACCGGACGATCATCCGCCAACTGGAGATGCTGCGGATGATCCCCCGGTATCCGGCCCGGATCGGCACGCGGGAGCTCGTCGAGCGGCTGGCGGACCTCGACTTCCCAGTGACCATCCGGACGGTCCAGCGCGACCTGGACGACCTGTCCACGACGTTCGGCCTGATCGACGACGGGCATCGCCCCACGGGCTGGTCGTGGGCGGCAGACGTGGTACGGGACATCCCCGGGATGGACCTGATGACCGCCCTGGCCTTCCGCATGGCCAGGCTGCACCTGACACCGATGCTGCCGCCCGCCTGCATCGAGAACCTGGCGCCGCATTTCGAGCAAGCCGACAAGCTTCTCGACGGCGACGGCCCCGGGCCGAAGACGTGGCCGAAACGGGTGCTGGCCGTGTCGCGACATTTCCTTCTGGAGCGGCCGCTGGCGATCCTTCAGCAGACACATGGCCCGGAGATGCTCCTCTCCACCAACGGACCGAGAACATCATCGGCAGATCACCACCCGCCTCAAGCGGATTGGCAAACCCTTTCATCTCAAGATGAAAGTTGATCTTTCACGATGCCCAGTTGCGATAGCAGATAGTGAACCCGCTCGAAGACATCCCTCTGGATGAATTCCCGGGCTTCGGTATTTGTCACCTCCTCGAAGTCGGCCACCGATTTCGGTCCGACATGTCTTTCGGAGGCGAACTGCGCGGCGATCTTCTCCAATCCTTCCCGGACAAGACCGTGGGCAAGTTGGGGCCTGAACTCGTCAACGATGGCATCCAGCCCGCCCGGGTATTCCTGGAGGCAGTAGTAGATGTCCCAGGCATCCTTGGACTTCAGTCGGTCGGCCATGGCCATCCCTTTCATGATCAGAAACGGCACGATGCCCGCCACCCGTAACGTCACCTTGTCCCTTCCTCCACCGGGCAACAATCCTTCCAGGTGGACTTGGGCGGCCAGATCGAAGGCCAAGTCGCATCCCCTGGCCTTGTGGGCGGTGATGCCTTGCACGCGTTGATGCCGACGGCCCTTCCCGGTGCCACCGTATTCTCCGGCCAGCAGATCAACTTCGACATCGATGTCGCCGGATGGACCAGCGACCGTCCTGATGAAGACATGCGGCTGGCGCCCCGGCGTGTAGCCATGCGACAGAAGCAGCTCTTGGATCGTCCTGTATCCCTGGTCGTTCACCTTCCGGTGATCGATGGCCAGGTCGATGTCCATGCTTCCTACGTGCGGCCTGGTAGCGTTTCCGATGAGGATCGGCGGCACCCATCCTCCGACCAGGACGATGTCTTCCCGGTACGCCCCCAACAGCTGCACCAACTCGATAAGCACCGCATGGGCGGCTTCTACGGCCTGGGCTGTGTAATCCCTCCGCGTCACCATGAGGGTTTGATAACCTTTTCCAGCAGCATCGCGGCGGATTCTTCCCCCCGGCCTTTGAAGCCGACGATATCCAGGTAGAGCTGGATCGGGGAAGCGATCATCATGCCGTCAACTGTCTCCGCGCCGTAGTAGACCCCATCATCATACGGCGTCAGCAGGGTGACGTTCGCGCCGCTGCTCACCTCCTTGAGGTTGAGCGCGCTTGCCAGGGCATCGATATCGGCGCTCACGAATGCCATGACTCTCTGGTAGCGCACTGCCGGCGCAAAGCGCGATGAACCCGAGAATCCGGTGAGGGCATAGCGCACCCTTCAACTTGCGGCACTCGCGGGCGATGCCCGCCTCGATTTCGGGGACCGGTTTGAGCGAATAGAAGTCCCGCGCCTGGTTCTTGCGGAAGGAGTAGCTTCGGGACCATTCCCCCAGCACCGCCTCCGGCTGACTGAGGCCGAATCCGTCTTGACCGGAGCGAAGCCACTCCCGATCACCGAGCAACTTTTTGACGTTGGCAACCTGCCCCAGGCTGACCTCGGCTTCCATTGCCAATGCCTGGGTCTTCCAGAGAACCTTCGGCGCTGCGAGCAACACCCGCAGTATCCGGGCGGCCTTGGGCGAGTAGAGGGAACGGATGTCCCTCCTCATGGGCCGAGGATTCGGCTTCCCCTCCTGTTCGATGTAGACCTGCCCGAAGGAGAGCCGGCAATTACCCGCCAGATCGATGTATCCCACTCCCTCGGCAGCCAGCATCTCGGCGGCCTTGGGCGAGATGTAGGGCGCCATGAAGATGCCGTAGGCCGCCGGGTACATCTCCCGAAATCGGAGGAGCCGGTTGACGGCTTCCCGGGCCAGTCTCGGCTGACCGCTGCTTCTTGCCTCTACCACCAGTGTTTGCTTGCCTGAAGGCAGGGTCAATTCGACCAGCAGGTCCGGGACCAGGGTTGCCCGGCCACGAAGCCCCCGGCGGATGGTACGCCTCAAGAAGGGAACCTTGGCAAGGCATGAGTCCAGAGCCGCCTTCAGATCATTCTCCAACAAGACCTCGGCTGCTTTCATTCGAGTAATTCCTTTCAGCGTCTGCTGAAAACATAATAAGCAATGAAAGACACGGCGTCAAGACAATTTCACCAATGAGAGCAATTTCAGCATTTGCTGAAAACGGCCGTTTCGTGCGCTCTTATACGCAGAGTAGACCTTTTCTGCGTATAACAGCAAACGATACGTCGGGACACTCTACCAGAGGGTCTTCAGGCCGTGGGGGCGGTAGGCTTCCAAACCTTGGTCCCGGGTGACCAGAACGAGGCCGCGGGAGATGGCCTGCCAGGCGATCAGACGGTCGAACGGGTCGGTGTGGTGCTCCCGGGGCAGGCGGTGGAAAGCAGCGGCTTCGACCGGGTCGAGAGGGATCAAGTCGAAACCCGACTCGATCGCAGCCTCGGGCAGCTCCCCGGGGGAGATCCCCGAGAGATGCAGCTTGCCGAGATTGAACTTCAGGGATATCTCCCAGAAGGAGACGGCGCTGACGTTGACCCCGTTCGCGCGATCACGAATGGCCTCGGACGCCTTCCGGCCCAGGTTGCCCGGCGCGAAGAGAATCCAGAGAAAGGCGTGGGTATCGAGCAGGCAGTTCACGTCCCGGCCAGTTCCTCGTCGGTGACGCCGAAATCCGCGCCAATACGGCAGCGGGCCCGCCCCTTCAGAATCCCCAGCGGACGGTCGCCCCGGGGCTCCGCGTACCGTTCGTAAGGCACGATGACGGCTACCTTGGTGCGCTTCCTCCCGTGAGTCACGGCCACCTCCTCCCCCTCCTCACGGCCTCCATGACCGCCGAGAAGTCCCGCTTCAGATCGCCAACCGTGTAGCTCTTCATGGGCCGAATATTGCTCATACGTGACAACTTGTCAACTTCCCTTGTCTGACATTCACGTATGATGGTGGCGGGAATGGTTACAATTCTGCCGCCATCCTTGACGAGGCCTCATTTCTAGGCGTAGGATATTTCGGTAATGGAGGAGGGGTCTTCCGCCAGATGAGCCGCAGCGTCCCTTTCGACGAGGCCGCCTCTCTCATCGTACGCAGCTTTCTCTATTTGGAGATCGACGGGCATCCCCAAGAGTTGGCCGAGGAAACGCAACGGCTCCTGTCGGCCGACATAGGGAGGTTCCGCGGTGGTCAATAGACTGGCACCCCTTCGCGTCTCCTTCTGTTGCGTGGCCAGCGATTCGCGTGAGCAGGCTTGAAGTCCATTAGTCTCGTCGACCGAATCGCCATCAAGGCACCCTCAAGTGTCGAAAATATCGATGCGCTCGACGGCGTCAGAGGTCTGGCAGTGTTTCTAGTAATCGCCAGTCACACGAATGGGCTTCATCTCCGCGGACAAGGTGCAATAGGAGTGTGGCTGTTCTTCGTGCTGAGCGGTTTCCTATTGGCCCTGCCTTTTGCCCGGAAACCGGAAGAAATCCTCAGCCTATCCAGGATGGGCCGCTTTATGTTCAAGAGACTCAAGAGGGTATTGCCGATGTACTACATCTCGATAGGGATGTACTACCTCCTTTATCCTGGCTTCATCGAAAGCCGTGAGGCTCTAGCCGAACACGCGGTGTTGCTGAAGGCCAATGGTCATCTTTGGAGTGTCCAGCAAGAGATGGTCTTCTACTTCATCATGCCGCCCGTCCTCCTGGCCGCCTACCTATTCATGAAGGTGTGGGCGGGGAGAAGACTGACGTTTGGTGTCGTCTTGGTGGCGCTGGGATTTGCATTGAACTCCTATCTCACGCCGTCCGTCTTCCACCTGCACGGCAGCAGTCTGGAATTGCCGCTCTATATCGGGATATTCCTGATCGGCATGGCATCGGCCTACTTGTACAGCTCGCCCCTGTATGAGCGCTTCGCACGATTACGATGGGCGCGGCGGGCTTCCAACATGGCCGCGATGGGGATCATGGCCATCTACTTCCTATCAGCTCGGTTCTACAAGGACGCGCTGGGCATCATGCCCGATGTAGACCATGTGGGGTGGTCATATCCGATGTTCTTTGGCGTGACCGCCATGATACTCATCCTGTCCTTGCTTGCCGACGTTCGAAGCAGGCTTGCCATGATTCTGTCATCGAGATACGTCAGATCGGTCGGCATCGTCAGCTACAGCATGTACCTGGTGCACTATATCGTCGTGCACTACATGTCCAGGCGAGTTCCCGAAGGCAACCTGCTCTTTGTCTATGTCTTCGCGGCATCGTATATCATCTCACTGTTCACTTACCTGATCATCGAGAAACCCTGCATCGAGTATCACTTCGAAGTTGTATCCTGCTCCCCTCTGAGCTGAAGCCACCGATCAGACATGATGCAAGACCATATGAGAACTGGGGTTGGCCGTCCAGTCCTGGCGGAAATCGTCATCCTGCTAGCGGTGGCCACCTTCTTCCCGGCATTTCTCTTCCTGCTCAACTTTGGCCGCCCCCATCTGATGGTCACGGTCACGGCTCCGGCCGAAGGCACGGCCACGCTGCTGCTTTCCGCCGGTGACGGAAGGGGGGGAATCCCGGTCAGCCTTGGAATCCGAAAGGGATACAACTGGCTCGACTTCCCCCTCCCCCTCTTCAAGGGTGCACCGGCACGGCTGATCATGGGGCCTTCAGACGGGACCTATCAGGTCACGGACATCGAGTGGGACTGGATGGGATTCCGCAGGGTGCTTTCCGTCAGGGATATGGGTGGTATTGTTGACGACCCGACCATGTCGGTCACGCTGGTCGAGAAGCCGTGGCCCAAGGTGGTCATTGAGGCGACCGGGGCCCCGCCGAGTCTCATCCTCCCCGCCGGCAAGCCCGGTTCCGTCGTCTGGCTAACCATCTTTCTTGTCCCGAGCGCCTTGCTCCTGCTTTGGCTCCCCCGTGTCTGGGGGGCCTTTGCCAATCGGCGCTTCGATCGAATCTGCTCAGAGACGGCCATGGCATCTGTGGCCCTTTCCTTCGGCGTCCTGTTTCTTGCAGCTTGGAGGTATCCAAGGAAGTGGCCATACTTCGATGATTGGCGATATGTCCTTCCAGGCGTCTTCGACCTTACTGGGTCCAACTTCAAATGGGTATTCCGGGCGGGGAATGACACATTCTTCCTGACCGGACAGATCATTGACTGGCTGGTGCTTCATGCGACGAACTTCGATTTCGGTCTTTCACGAATGTTCGCTCTCTTGTTCTTTGGCTCATTTCTGGTTGCCACTTCGCTCCTCATGCGCGCGGCCTTTAGGGATGCTCCGATCCAAGCATCCTATTCGATATTGCTCCTCACGGCCTGCATAGTTGGCGATGCCTACTGGGGTTCGGTGCTGATCGCTTACCACCAATTCCTGCCAATTCTGTTCGCCTCCTTCCTCCTTCTGGTAATCCAAGGTGACATGACAGACAGTCTTCGAAGAATCACATGGCGTTCGATCATGGTGGCGGTATTGTCCGTGTTCTGCGGGTTAGCATACGCTTCCGGCGCCTTGATGCTTCTATGCTTTGGTTTGGCCTACGGCGTGGTATATCATAGCGACCTGCGCACAAGAGGCGGATGGCGAAGGCATCTCCCCGGCCTCGGCTTTCTCTTGTGGGGAGCCCTCACGTTCGCTCTTCAGGTCATCCTGATTACGAAGGCCCAGGGATCACTGACCGAACGGAACAGCGCCGTCGAGTCGGTCTATCCCACCGAGGCGAGATTCTGGCTCTACTTCATCGGTCTCTTCGGCAAAGCCTGCGGCTATATGGGACTCCGGTGGACGATCGACCTGCTCATCACGTTGTTGTTGCTGCTCCCGACGGTAGGACTCGTCACCAGGTGCCTATCTCGCCGGACCCGCACCGATCCCTCCTGGGAGAAACTCACCTTCCTGGCTGTCTCCAGCGGTTTGACAGTCATCGCCTACGCCGCGATAGTGACATTCGCTCGCGCCGGTTTCGCACAGGCCGCGGCTCCGGCCGGCAAGATAACCGCCACGGCCAAGTGGAGATTCCACTATTTCTGGATCGCTGCTCTGCTACCCCACCTCTGGTGCGGCTGGTATCTTCTCTTGGGCATGCGGAGGAGATGTTCTACCCTCGCCGCGCTTCTCTTGGTGGCCGTTTGGCTGGTGATGCTGGCGCCGAAGAGCGACCGGCCATGGAGGTACTGTCACTTCCATAAGAAGCAGATGGCCATAGAGCGGCGCGGAGTCGAGTGTGTCTGGAGCCACATAATCGGAGAAGAAGCGAAGAAACCGATGACCTGCGCCGACATCTTCCCCGGGGATCTGACTCCCGCCCTTGAGAATCTCCATGAGAAAGGCATTACGTTGGGAGGCCAGTTCCCCGGCGTCCTGGCCGGCATCTCTCGGTGATATCGCCTTGCCATGCTTAGCAGGACTAGCGAAAGGAGGGCGTCAGGTGTGACATTCCCGTATGATGGCGGCGGGAATGGTTACAATTCTGTAGGGGAGCGGCGGCTACACCGCGGCTATTTGGGCGTATACTCTCTTCCGAAGCCACGTTCATAGGTGGAGGGAAGAGATGGCACGCCGTTTGCTCTATCTCCTATTATGATACTCGTCCTCAAGCACACGGAGGAGGACCGCCTCGGCACGCTGGCGCACTTCCTGTCCGACGCCGGCGAAGCCACCCGGGTGGTGCGTCTGTTTGACCAAACGCAGCCCGCCACCACCCTGGACGACGTCGACGCGATCATCTCCATCGGCGCCGACGACGGCCTCGACTCTGAGGGGTGGCACCCGTCATTCAGCCGCGAGATCGACCTGCTCAGGCCGGCCGCCGCCAGGGAAATCCCGATCCTCGGCATCTGCCTCGGTGCCGAGGCGATCGCCTGGGCCATGGGAGGCGAGGTCACCAGGGTAGGCTCCCCGGAGAAGGGCTGGCAGACCCTGTCGCTCACCACCTTGGGGCGCAAGGATCCCCTCTTCCACTGGATGCCCGGCGCGATCGAGGCCTTCTCGTGGAGTCACGCCTCGTGCACGCTGCCTCCCGGGGCGACGCTGCTGGTCGAGGGATCCCGCGCGCCCAACCAGGGCTTTCGCAGCGGTCCCGCCTGGGGACTGCAGTTCCACATCGAGGTGAACCGCGAACTGATCGGGCGGTGGTTCCCCGGCGATCCCGACCTCCCGAGGATGCGCAACGCCCTCGAGACGTACCGCATCCTGCACGACGCGCAGGCTCACACCATCTACCGCAACTTCCTGTCCACCGTCGCCAAGCGGCGGCGGGCCCGCTGAGGATCGTCCCATGCCCTCGCAAGACCTCGCCCACGACACGAGCGCCACGGCCCACGGCCATTTTCCTGCGCGCCAGGGGCTCTACGACCCGCGGCACGAGCACGACTGCCTGCGGCGTCGGCTTCGTGGTCGACGTCAGGGGGAGGAAGTCCCACGCCATCGTCGAACAGGGGCTGGAGGTGCTCCGCCGCCTGGCCCACCGCGGCGCCGTCGGTGCCGACCCGCTGACCGGCGACGGGGCGGGCATCCTGGTGCAGATACCCCGCGAGTTCCTGACCGCCGCCTGCGCCAAGGAGGGGATCACCCTTCCCGGCGGCGACTGCGGCTACGGCGCCGGGACCGTCTTCCTGCCGACCGACTACACCGAGCAGCGTTTCTGCCGCGAGACGATAGCCGCGCTGGCCGCCAAGGCGGGCATGCCGCTGCTGGGCTGGCGCCCGGTGCCGGTCGACCCGTCCGTCATCGGCGAGACGGCCCGCCGCAGCCAGCCGCTGATCGAGCAGCTCTTCCTCGGCTCGCCCGCCGGGGCGGAGGACGCGCTCACCTTCGAGCGGGCCCTCTTCCTGCTGCGCAAGCGGATCGAGAACGCGGTCCGGGCGTCGGACATCAAGCAGAAGTCGTCCTTCTACATCACCAACCTCTCCTGCCGCACGCTGATCTACAAGGGCCTGCTGATGCCCGCGCAGGTCGACCGCTTCTTCCCCGACCTGCGCGATCCGGGGCTCGCAGAGCGCCCTGGCCCTGGTCCACTCGCGCTACAGCACCAACACCTTCCCGACCTGGGACCTGGCCCAGCCCTTCCGCTTCCTGGCCCACAACGGCGAGATCAACACCGTTCGCGGCAACATCAACTGGATGCGGGCCCGCGAGGGCTCCCTGGCCTCGCCCCACTTCGGCGGCGACATGGTCCACCTGAAGCCGGCGGTGGTCCCCGGCGGCTCCGACTCGGCCGCGCTCGACAACGCCTTCGAACTGCTGACCATGGCCGGCCGGTCGCTGCCCGCACGCGATGATGATGCTCGTCCCCGGCGCCTGGGAGCACGACGCACTGCTCGACGTCAAGGTGCGCGACTTCTACCGCTACCACGCCTCCTTCATGGAACCGTGGGACGGGCCGGCGGCGGTCGCCTTCACCGACGGCACCCGCATCGGCGCGGTCCTCGACCGCAACGGGCTGCGCCCGGCCCGCTACCTGGTGACCAACGACGACCTGGTGGTCATGGCCTCGGAGGTGGGCGTGCTGGACATCGCCCCGGAGCGGATCAAGACCTCCGGGCGGCTCGAGCCGGGCCGCATCTTCTCTGGTCAACACGGCCGAGGGGAGGATCGTCGGCGACGACGAGATCAAGACCTTCATGGCCAACGCCCGTCCCTACGGCCAGTGGCTGGCCGACAACCAGCTCGACCTGGACGACCTCCCCCGGGCGGACATCCCCGAGCGGGCCGAGCCGCCCCTGCAGAGCCGCCTGGCGGCCTTCGGCTACACCCGCGAGGACCTGCGGGTGCTCGTCGGGCCGATGGCCAGAGCGGCGAGGAGCCGATCGGCTCGATGGGCAACGACGCCCCCCACGCGGTGCTGTCGAACAGGCCGCAGCTCCTCTACACCTACTTCAAGCAGCTCTTCGCCCAGGTGACCAACCCGCCCGATCGACCCGATCCGCGAGGACCTGGTGATGAGCCTGGAGAGCTACATCGGCATCCAGCGCAACATCCTGGAGGTGCTGCCCGAGCACTGCCACAAGCTTAGGGTGGGCGAGCCGATCCTGTGCGACGGCCGCCTCGAGCGGATCCGGCAGATCGCCGTCAACGGCTATCGCACCCGGACCGTGTCGATCCTGCACGACGCGGGCGGCACGGCAGACTACCCGCGCGGTCATCGAGCGGATCTGCCGCGAGGTGGACGCGGCCATCGACCAGGGGGCCGCCTTCGTCATCCTGTCCGACCGCGGGGTCGACGCGTCGCACGCCCCGCTGCCGGCCCTGCTGGCCATCGGCGCGGTGCACCACCACCTGGTCAGGACCGGCCACCGCTCGAGGATCAGCCTGATCCTCGAGACGGGCGAGCCGCGCGAGGTGCACCACTTCGCCCTGCTGTTCGCCTACGGGGCCGACCTGGTCAACCCGTACCTGGCCCATGCGGCGGTCGGCCCACCTGGCCGAGACCGGCGAACTGGGCGACGTGCCGGTCGAGAAGGCGCTCAGGAACTACCGCAAGGCGGTCCTCAAGGGGATCATGAAGATCCTCTCCAAGATGGGCATCTCGACGCTGTCAAGCTACCGCGGGGCGCAGATCTTCGAGGCCCTGGGCGCTCGGCGAGGAGGTGGTCGACCGCTGCTTCGCCGGCACCCCGTCGCGCATCGGCGGGGCGGGCTTCGCCGAGCTGGCCAGGGAAGCCGCCCTGCGCCACGCGGCGGGCTGGCCGGAACGCCCGGCTCGGCCCCGATCCTCCCATCCGGCGGCGTCTACCAGTGGAAGAAGGACGGCGAGCACCACCTCTGGAACCCCGAGTCGATCGCCGCGCTGCAGGACGCCGTGCGCGGCGAGGACTGGGACCGCTGGCGCGAGTTCAGCGCGCTGATCAACGACCAGTCGGACCACCCGACCACGCTGCGCAGCCTGCTGCGCTTCCGGCCGGCCACGCCGGTCCCGCTCGACGAAGTCGTCGCCGAGGACGAGATCCTGCGCCGCTTCGCCACCGGGGCGATGAGCTTCGGCTCGATCAGCAAGGGGGCGCACGAGACGCTGGCGCGGGCCATGAACCGGATCGGCGGGCGCTCCAACACCGGCGAGGGCGGCGAGGACCCGGCCCGCTTCCACCACCAGCCCGGCGCCGAGGACCTGCGCTCGGCCATCAAGCAGGTCGCCTCGGGCCGCTTCGGGGTGACCACCAACTACCTGGTCAACGCCGACGAGCTGCAGATCAAGATCGCCCAGGGGGCCAAGCCGGGCGAGGGCGGGCAGCTCCCGGGGCACAAGGTCTCGGCGATCATCGCCCGCACCCGCTACACGACAGCCGGCGTGACGCTGATCTCGCCGCCGCCGCACCACGACATTTACTCGATCGAGGACCTGGCCCAGCTCATCTTCGACCTGAAGAACGTCAACCCGGCCGCCCGCATCTGCGTCAAGCTGGTCTCCGAAGTGGGCATCGGCACGGTCGCCGCCGGCGTGGCCAAGGGGCACGCCGACATGATCCTGATCTCGGGCGGCGACGGCGGCACCGGCGCATCGCCCTGGTCGTCGATCAAGCACGCCGGCCTCCCGTGGGAGCTGGGGCTGTCCGAGACGCACCAGACGCTGGTGCTGAACGACCTGCGCTCCCGGGTGCGGCTGCAGACCGACGGCCAGTTGCGCACCGGCCGCGACGTGGCCATCGCCGCGCTGCTGGGGGCCGAGGAGTACGGCTTCTGCACGGCCGCCCTGGTGGTCATGGGCTGCGTGATGCTGCGCCACTGCAACCTGAACAACTGCTCGGTCGGCGTGGCCACGCCAGGACCCGCTGCTGGAAAACCGCTTCCGCGGGCGCCCCGAGTACGTGGTCACCTTCATGCGCTTCGTGGCCCGCGAGCTGCGCGAGATCATGGCCGGCCTGGGGATGCGGACGATTGACGAGATGATCGGCCGGACCGACCTGCTGGAGCCGGCGACCGACCTCTTCCCGTGGAAGGGAGCCGGGCTCGACTTCTCGCGCATCCTCCACCGCCCCAAGGTCGCCCCCGGGACGGCGGTCCACTGCGTCATGGCCCAGGACCACGGCCTCGACCGGGTGCTCGACCGGGAGCTGATCGACAAGTCCGCGGACGCCCTCGAACAGGGGAAGCGGGTGCGCCTCGAGCTGCCGATCCGCAACCACGACCGCACCGCCGGGGCGATGCTGTCAGGCGAGGTCTGCCGGCGACACGGCGAGGAGTACCTGCCCGACGACACCATCTCGGTCAAGTTCACCGGCGAGGCGGGGCAGAGCTTCGGCGCCTGGCTGGCCAGGGGCATCACCTTCGAGCTGGAGGGGCTGGCCAACGATTACGTCGGCAAGGGGATGTCGGGCGGGCGGATCGCCATCTACCCGTCGCGCCGGGCCGCGTACCTGCCGGAGGAGAACGTCATCATCGGCAACACCACCTTCTACGGGGCCATCGGCGGCGAGGCCTTCATCCGCGGCCGGGCCGGCGAGCGATTCTGCATCCGCAACTCGGGCATGAACGCGGTGGTCGAGGGGGTGGGCGACCACGGCTGCGAGTACATGACCGGCGGGCGGGTGGTCATCCTGGGGCCCACCGGGCGCAACTTCGCCGCCGGCATGTCGGGCGGCATCGCCTACGTTCTCGACCCGGACGACCTGATGTCGTGGCGCTGCAACCGGGAGATGGTCGATCTGGAGGAAATCGAGCCGGCCGATCACGGCGTCCTCCACGCGCTGCTGCACGACCACCACCGCTGGACCGGCAGCCCGCTGGCCCGCGGCATTCTGGACGACTTCCACAACCAGGTCACGCGCTTCGTCAGGGTGATGCCGGCGGAGTACAAGCGGGTCCTGGCGGCCATGGCGCAGCCGGCCGAGGGGGACACCATCGATGGGTGATCCGAAGGGGTACCTGAACGGTCAAGCGTGGGAAGACGGCCTACCGCCCGCCCGGGGAGAGGGTGGGCGACTTCCGCGACGTGACCCTGCCGCGCCCGGAGGAGGATTCCCGGGAGCAGGCCTCGCGCTGCATGGACTGCGGCACCCCCTTCTGCCACTGGGCCTGCCCGGTCGGGAACTACATCCCCGAGTGGAACGACCGGGCCTGGGGCGGCCGCTGGGGGGCGGCCTGGGACCTGCTGGCGGCCTCGAACAACCTGCCCGAGGTGACCGGGCGGCTCTGCCCGGCGCTGTGCGAGGCCTCGTGCGTGCTGGGGATCAACGACGACCCGGTGACCATCCGGGAGAACGAACTGGCCATCGTCGAGCGGGCCTTCGCCGACGGGCTGGTGACGCCGAAGCCGCCCGAATCGCGCACCGGCAAGCGGGTGGCCGTCGTCGGCTCGGGCCCGGCCGGCCTCGCCGCGGCCGACCAGTTGAACCGGGCCGGGCATGCGGTGACCGTCTTCGAGCGCGACGCGCGGCCGGGGGGAATCCTGCGCTACGGCATCCCCGACTTCAAGCTGGAGAAATGGATCCTCGACCGGCGCCTGGCCGTCTGGCAGGCGGAGGGGATCGAGTTCTTGACCGGCACCCGGGTGGGGGGGGCGGCTACCCGGTGGAGCGGCTGCGGGCCGAGTTCGACGCCGTCTGCCTGGCCGGGGGGAGCCGCACCCCGCGCGACCTGCCCGTCGAGGGGCGCAACCTGGCCGGCATCCACTTGGCGATGGACTTCCTGACCCAGGCCAACCGCCGCGTCGCCGGGGAACCGCTCCCCGCCGAGGCGTCGATCCTGGCCGCCGGCAAGCGGGTGGTGGTCATCGGCGGCGGCGACACCGGGGCCGACTGCGTCGGCACGTCGCACCGCCAGGGGGCCGCCTCGGTCACCCAGATCGAGGTCCTGGACCAGCCCCCGCCCTGCCGCACCGAGGCGAGCCCCTGGCCCCGCTACCCGATGCTGCTGAAGACCTCGACCTCGCACGAGGAGGGGGGCGAGCGCCAATGGTCGGTGCTGACCAAGCGCTTCGTCGGCGACGGCGGGCGGGTGACCCGGCTCGACTGCGTCAGGGTGGAGTTCCCGGTCGACCCGGAGAAGGGGTGCCCGGTGATGCGCGAGGTGCCCGGCAGCGACTTCTCGCTCGACGCCGACCTGGTCATCCTGGCGGTCGGCTTCACCGGCCCCGAGCGCTCCGGGCTGCTGGCCGACCTGGGGGTGGCGCTGGACCAGCGCGGCAACGTCAAGACGGACGGCAACCGGATGACGTCGCTGCCCGGGGTCTTCGCCGCCGGCGACATGCGCCGCGGCCAGTCGCTGATCGTCTGGGCCATCGCCGAGGGGCGCGCCGCCGCCCGGGCGATCGACCTCCACCTGATGGGCTCGACCTCCCTTCCGCCGGCCTGATTCCCCCAGGGCTAGCGGGGCAGCAGCAGGGTCATCCCCTCGATGCGTGAGCGCAGGTCGCCCCTGGCCGGATCGAGGTCGTGCCGTTCGATCCCCGGCTGCAGCGTGGTGACGACCGTCCGGCCGATCACCAGGCGTCCCTCGCGCTCCCACCAATCGCGGGTCCGCAGCCCCCACAGGTTGTGCAACACCAGCGCCCGTCCCTGGCGCTCGCCGACGTAGAGCATGATGTGCCCCCGGACCCAGACGAGAGTGAACCAGGGGACGCCCCTCTCGAGGATCGCCCGCTCCCGCTCGGCGGGCGGCAATCCCTTCAACTCCACGTAATCCCCCGCCTTGGCCTGGTCGGCCGAGTGGCGCGGCAGCCAGATGCCGAACGGGGTCATCAGGTCGCGGGTCATGGCCGAGCAGTCGCGGTTGCCGAAGTCCCCGCCCCAGCCGTAGGCCTGTCCCATCAGCCCCCCGGCCAGCGAAGCCGCCGTGTCGGCGGCCGGGGCCAGCGGAAAGAGGATGGCTGCCGTGGCGGGCAGTCCGCCTTCGACGATCACCCCCGCCCCTTCCGCGTCGGCGGCCGGCAACAGCACGCGATGCGTCCGCCCTTCCCAGCCGACCGACGGCAGCAGCGTCCCCAGACCCGCCAGGAAGAGGGTCCGCCCGTCGGACCGGGTGGCCGGGATTCCGTCTTCCAGCACCGCCGCCAAGGGCAAGCTCTCCCACCTGTCGATGAAAGCTTCGTCCACCGTGGCCGTGTCGGCCGCCGGCAGCCACCCCCAGGCGAAGGGGGTGTCGACCAGGACCCAGGCGCCGTCACGACTGTGGAACAGGTGACGGACGGGGGTGCCCGGGGCGATGCCCGAAACCTGGAGTTGGTCGAACGGAAAGCCCTCCCCCGGCAACCGCGGATCGAGGAAGAACGGCCGGCGCTCGGGAAGGGACCGCAGGCCGGCGCTTCGCAACGTGATCGCCGTCCGTTCCGCGGGCAATGCCGCCGGTGGGGCGGCATTCTCCCGCAAGGTTTCCAGGAAGGCCGGGGTGCGCGGCAGCAGGTTCTCCCCCCACCATGCGCCGGTGGTCAGTTTACCGGTGGAAGCGACCACCTCGGCCGGGGTGACCGAGCCCTGCCGGTGCCACGGCTCGAAGAAGCGGCGTCGGTACTCGGCGGCCAGAAGCTCCGCTTCCTCCGGGGACCTCAGCTTCCCACCCGCATCGGCCGGGGCCAGCAGGATTTCCGGATCCTGCGGTACGATCAGCAGGTCGGCCACCGGCCGCGGAACGGTCGCCCGGGGGGCGGCACATCCGGAGAGGACAAGGAGGATCAAGAACCATGGCCGCCACCATGAGCGGCTCCGCTCCAACGAGAAGGCACTCTTAACGAATGTCATGGAACGCATGGTTGCCTCCTACCGGGGCCTCGCGCTACGAGTGAGCCGGATGCGTCTACCGCTTCCTGAGCGTTACCCGGAAGAGCTTCCTGGGAAGACTTCCTTCCTCGAATTCGTCGATGTCGACCAGCTCAAACCCGTCGGCCAGTTGTTCCACTTTCCGCCTGCTGAAGAAATGGACGATGAAACCGCCAACTTCGTACATGTCGTCACCCCGGTGAATGCCCGTGCCATAGTGAGCGTCGCCCGTGTGGCGCACGGTGTAGACTTGAAGCCCATTCTGGCGAAGCACTCGGCGACTCTCGCGGAACAGGAGTCCGAGTTCGGACGTCGTGAGCGCCATGCAGTACAGCATGTGCGAGTAGCACGCATCGAATGTCTCGTCGGCGAAGGGAAGCGGCTCCCGGACGTCGTGACGCCGGATAGCGATGCGTTCTGACAAGCCTGTTTCGCGGGCCTTCTCCGCGATCGCACGTATGCCGGCCTCGGCATAGTCGAGGACATCCACCTGAAATCCATTCTCGGCAAAATAGAGGGTGTCCCTGCCCTGGCCCCCGCCCAGTTCGAGGATCCTCTTCGTTCCTTCCCGCTGGAACAACTCCACGGCCGCCCGGGCAGGCCTGCTTGAGGCAGCGCCGAACATGTCGGGTGTCTCGGAAAAAGCCTCCTGCCACTGGTGTCGCTGTGCATCCAGCAGTCCCTTCATGGTCGGCTCCCGCCTACCACCAGGACAACGGGTACTGCTGCCAGGAGAAGAGGTTGTCGTATACGACCGCCACGACCACGACGATAATGGCGCCCGCCGTGACGGGCACCAGGACCCAGCGCCAGTCGGTGATCCCGGTCAGCAGCGGCAGGAGGACCGTGACCGCGGCGGGGGGGTGAAAGGTCCTGGTGATGGCCATCAGGAACATGGCGGCGCCGATCGCCAGGGCCAGTGCCCACCACGTCGCCTTCCCGAAGAGATGCGACGATGCAAGGCCCACCAGCGCCGCCAGGACGTTGCCGCCGATGACGTTGCGCGGCTGGGCGACCGGGGACGCCGGCACGCCGAATACCAGGGCGCAGGTGGCGCCGAGCGGGGCCATGAAACAGGCGACCCACCGCAGATCGTTGGTCAGAAGGTGCAGCAAACCGATGGTCAGCGCGCCTCCCCCGCCGATCGCCAGGGCATGGTGCCATGGGGGACGGGCCGTCCCCGACCGGAGCCGTTGACCCCGCCACTTGCGCACGTATGAAAGCAGGGATGTCCCGATCTCCATCGTCCGGCTCCTCGCGCCAAGCTGCCGGCCATGCCCTAGCCGGGGCGGGATTGCCCCGCCCCGGCACCGGACACGACGGACGCCCCGGCTCTACTTGATGTACAGGACCGACTCCTTGCTCAGTTCCTCGACCACCGTGCGCCCCTTCGCCTCGGCGTCCTGTCTCAGGAGCTCCAGTTCGCCGAAGGCGATGGCGTCGGTCAGGCAGACCTCGGCGCACACGGGCACCTGGCCGCCGTGGACATCGGCGAAGCACATTTCGCACTTGTGCGTCTTGCCGGCGGTGGCGCTGAACTGGATCACCCCGTAAGGGCAGGCCTGGATGCAGGCGCTGCCGCAGGAGAGGCAACGCCCCGCCTCCCGCGCGGCCATGTCGGCCGTGAAACCCTTCTGGACTTCTTCAAAACCGCCCAGCCTGGCCGCGGGCGCCAGGCGCGGCATGGCGGTGCGCCCGGCCCGGTCGTACTTCTGCTTTTGCGGTTCCGAGACGGTCAACCACGCCCTGGCGCGCCCCGCGCTGAGGTCGGCGCCCTGGAGGTAGCGGTCGATCGAGATGGCCGCCTCCTTCCCGTCGGCGATCGCCTCGATCACCGAGCCGGCGCCGCGGACCGCGTCCCCGCCGGAGAAGATGTCGCCCTCGTCGGACTGCCGCGTGAGGGGATCGACCGACATGGTCCCCTGTTCGGTCAACTCGCAGGCGCACTTCGGGCCGAGGCATCCCCAGTCCGCCTCCTGGCCCAGGGCCATGATGACCGCGTCGACCTCCACGGTGAATTCTGAACCGGGCACCGGCTCCGGCCGGGGCCGCCCGCTCGCGTCCGGCGCTCCCAGGACCATCTTGACGCATTCCATCGCCGTGACCCGCCCGCCCTGGCCGATGAAACGCACCGGCTGGATCAGCGTGCGGATCTCTATCCCTTCCTCGATGCACTCTTCCAGTTCCTCCTTCCGGGAGGGCATCTCGTCCAGGCTGCGGCGGTAGGCGATGAACGCCCCGCCGGCGCCCAGGCGGCGGGCCGAGCGGACCGCGTCCATGGCCACGTTCCCGCCGCCGATCACGGCCACGCGCGCGCCAAGTGCCGGCGGCTTGCCGAGGTTGACGGCACGCAGGAATTCCAGGCCGTCGAGAACGCCGTCGAGATCCTCGCCCTTGACGCCGAGGCGTTTGCACCTCTGCGTGCCGATGGCCACGAAGAAAGCCTTGAATCCCTGCCGGCGCAGCTTCGGGATGGTCACGTCCTTCTTGCCCACTTCCACGCCGGTCTTGATCGTCACCCCCATCTCCTCGATGATCCTGATCTCGGCTTCCACGGCGGCGGGCGGCAGGCGGTAGGCGGGGATGGCCTGTGTCAGCATCCCTCCGGCTTTGGGCGCTTTCTCAAAGATCGTGACCTGGTAGCCTTTCTGAGCCAGGTAGTAGGCGCACGTCAGCCCGGCCGGCCCCGCGCCGATGATGGCCACCCGCTCATCCTTCCGGTCCTCGAGCGCGGGCACGTAGCGTTGCCCGGCGTCCAGGTCCAGGTCGGCGACGTACCGCTTGACGAAGTTAATCGCCACCGCCGCGTCCACGTCGGCCCGCTTGCACGCCTTCTCGCACGGGTGGTGGCACACCCGGCCGCAGATGGCGGGCAGGGGGCTGTCCTGCTTGATCAGTTGCAGGGCCTCGCGGTACTTGCCCTTGGCCGCCAGTCCGAGGTAGCCCTGGACGTTGATGTGGGCCGGGCACTCGGCCATGCAGGGAGAGAACTTCCCCTTTTCGGCGAGGGACGGCCCGGCCACGGCGTTGCATCCGGTGCACAAGTCTTGCTGGATGCGGACGATGCCGGTCTGGGGGTCCTTGCGGATGGCTCCTTCCGGGCAGGCATCGACGCAAAGGGGAGCGGGGCACTGCTGGCAGGGAACGACCCGGAAATCCGCGGCCACGTCGGGATAGACGCCCATTCCTCGGCTCTCGACGCGGAGGTAGTACGGCAGGCTGTTGGGTACGGCCGTGGCGTAGTCCACCAGGTCATAGTGGTTCCGGCAGGCCACGATGCAGGTCTTGCACCCGATGCAACGGTTCAGATCGATGCTCAGGCCTAGCTGTTTCATGGCATCCTCCTCATCTTGGCAACCCGGACACGAGTGGAAACGTGCGACTCGCCGCCGACCACGTCCTGCCAGCCGAGCGATGTGCCGGCGTCGGGGATCAGCACGTTGTCGCTCACTCCCTTGCCCATCGTCGCCACCCGGCCGACGGTGGAACCGAAGCCATGAGCCAGGCCCACGCAGTCGGGCCGGATGCCCTCGGTCAACCTGGCCGCCACCCTGATCTTGCCGCCGTTGGGCGCCTCCACGGTCACCTCGTCGCCGTCGGCGATGCCCAGTTTTCCGGCAGCGACGCGGTTCATCAGCAGGAAGTTCTCGTGGAAGCCTGATACAGAGTCGCGGAGCTGCGGGTTGTTGTGCGTCCACTGCCCGGTTCCCTGGTGGAAAATGGTCCGGTACGAGATCATGATGAAGGGGTAGCCTTCGACGTTGACCTCGTACTCCGGGGCCAGCCCCGGCCGCGGCATGGCCTGGTTCCAGGGTTTTCCTTCCAGGTCCTCCCAGTAGAGGTGGATCTTCTTGCTCGGCGTGCCGAAGCCCCCCTGCTCGTACTTGCGGAAGCCCGCGGTGCCCGGCGACCAGAGCCCGCCCATATCCTGGAGCTTCTCGACGGACAGCCCCAGGCCGGCCAATTGGATGTCGTAGTACTCGATGTCGTCCTTGAAGGCGAAGTACTCCGGGACGAGACGCTTGCCCAGTTCGATGAACACCAAGTTCGAGTGCCGGCATTCGCCGGGCGCTTCGACGACCGGCTGGCGCAGCGCCAGGCCGTGTCCGAAGTTGTACCACCACGGCATGTACATCAGCTCCCAGCGCTCGAAGTAGCTCTGGTCCGGCAGGACCAGGTCGGCGAAGCGGCAGGTCTCGGACATCATCAGCTCGATGCAGACCAGCATCTCGAGCTTGTAGTTGCCCTTGTCATCCTTCTCGCACACCGCCTGCTGCCAGTCGCTCCTGCCCCATCTCGGTCAGGGCCGGGTTGCACTCGGCCGTCACCAGAACCTTCAGCCCGCCGTCCTGGATGGCCTTGGCCTGGTACCAGGTCGGCTCCATGATGAAGGAGTACTTGGCGAAGGCGTCCTTGTCAGGGCCGGTGCGGTGCCAGCCGAGTTCGTGCAGGTTGGGCGGGGCGGGAGTCGGCAGGACCGGGGACAGCGGGGTCAGGTCGGGCAGGGGCTGCCCGCCGGGGTTGTCGATGTTGCCGGTGATCGACAGGAAGATGGTCCAGGCGTGACCGAAGTCGAGGGCCTGGCCCAGCATGATCCCCTTGAAGCTGTCCACCCCGACTGACGGCGCCGCGGCGCACTCCTCGGCCAGCTTGCCTGATCACCTCGGGCGCCACGTCGCAGATCCGGCTCATCGCTTCCGGCGTCTTGTCCGCCACGTAGTCCTTGAGCTTCTGGAAATCGCCTTCCCGGACCCACTTCCCGACGAACTCCTTGTCGTGGAGGTCGTTGGCGATGATGTGATTGATCATCCCCAGGAAGAAGGCCGTGTCGCCGCCGGGTTTGATCGGAATCCACCAATCGGCCTTGGCCGCGTCGGCGGTGAAGATGGGATCGAGCACGACCAGCTTCGCGCCGCGTTCCTTGGCATTCAGGATGTCCCGGGGGACAGCGGCGTTGTCCAGGCCGCCGAAGGCATGGCGGCCGGCCAGGATCATGATCCCGCCCTTGGGTACGGTGTAGAAGGCGGGCGGGATGTGGTGGTTGGGCACTCCGCCCATCGTCTTGATGAAGGCGACGATCTTGGCCGAGTCGCAGTGCGGCAGCGCCGTGTTGATGAACCCGCCGTAGGCGTTCAGGAAACGCCACTTGGGGTCGGAGATGCTGTGGGGGAAGAAACTGGCGGTCAGCTTGTGGGTCTCGCCGCGCGCCTGGAGCTCCTTCAGTTTGGCGGTCAGGATGTCCAGGGCCTCGTCCCAGGAGATGCGCTCGAACTTCCCCTCGCCGCGTTCGCCCACCCGCTTCATCGGGTAGAGCAGCCGCTCTGGGGAGTATTCCAGGGCGATGCCAGACATCCCCTTGACGCAGGCCTTGCCGCGCGACTTGGGATTTCCCCGGATCTCCTTGACCCTGCCGTTCTCGACTCGCGCCACGATGGCGCACTCGGCCTTGCACTGGTAACAAACGGTCGGAATCCACGAAGACTTGGCCATGGCAGCTTTGCCTCCTTGACAACCCGCACCTGCTCCAACTGAGCGTTCCGAACCGACGCCGAACGGAAGTGTGCGACATTCGTTCTGGGGGAAGGAGTCTTTCCGGGGGCGCACCTCCTTGCGGCTTTGGCGGAACCGTGCCGCGGACAGCGTGGATGTGCGAATCTCTTACGAAGTCAGTTTACAGCCACCGAGCGTCAGATGCAACACCGGCGAGACTTCCGACAGGAGGCCCGCCGACGCCCCCGCCGCCGGGAGTCAGCGCGTACCGCCTGTCGAAGAATCTCCCCTGTGTTCGCCGAGGCCCATGATGAATTCGAGCAGCAGGCCGATGGGCACCGCGGCGATGACTACCAGCACGATGCGGGCCAGCGAGAACCTGACCCCGAGCATGCCCATTTCCATCGGCACCATCGGGATCTTGACCGCCCAGGCGGCCAGCACAGTGCCGATGACCGCCCAGCGGGCGCCGTGCTCACGCAATGCCTTCATCAGCGGGAAGATGACGTAGACCGGACCCACGATGACCGTTCCGGCCAGGCTGGCCATGGCGATGGCCGCGAGGCCGCTCCGTTCGCCGAGCGCCTCGGCCACCTTCCGCTTGTCGACCCAGACGTTGAAGAGGCCGAGGGAGGCGAAGACCGCCACGATGATCGGCAGCACGCCCAGGAAGGCACGCCCGCCGGCGGCCAGGGACTCGATCGCCTTGTCGGGCGAGACGATGAATGCCCATCCATAGAGGACTACCGCCAGGACAAAGAGCGACTCGTCCCGCAGCCACGCGCCGATGCGCCTCACAGCACCCACCCCATCAACAGGCCGATGACCATGGCGAAGACGAACGACAGCAGGTTGCGGGCGACCGCGAATCGCGTGCCGAACGTGCGGGCCTCGAACGGCAGCGAGACGAATCCGACCAGCGTCCACGAGACGATGAAGGTGGCCACGCCCGGCGCCCAGGCCCCGCCTTTCAGGAGCGACGCCGCCACCGGGTAGGCCGCCACCGGGGGTCCGGCGGCCACCGAGCCGAGCAGGTCGCCGACCAGCAGTGACCTGACGCCGCCCTGCGCACCGAGCAGCCGTTCGATGAGCGCCGGCGATACGAAGACCTCGATCAACCCCACCAGGCCGAAGACCGAGAGAAAGGTGACCGCCACGCCGGTGAATGATTTCAGGGCGCCGTGCGCCGCGGCCTTGGCCTTCTCCCTGCTGCTGCCCGCGGTCAGGACGTACCCGAGCGTCGCCAGCGCAAGGTATCCGAAGCCGATGTATTTCTCCAGCACGTCATCCTTCCAACATGTTCATCGGTAATTCATTCGTCAGAAGTAGTATCCGGCCAGCAGTTCGACGCGATAGTCGCTCTGCTTTTCTCCAAATTCGCTGTGTCGTGAGCCCACCAGCGCGATGGCCTTGAGCCTGAACTGGAGGTTGGTGATGCCGGTATACAGGAATTCCGACGAGAGGGAATAACTGGCGTCATGCAGGTTCATCGTGGCCGTCACCGCAGGGGTGAAGTACAGAACGTCGAAAGGCTCCTTGATGCTCAGGCGCGCATAGAGATAATCCTTCATGTTGGTCGCCCGTCCGTAACCGCTATTGGCCGCCAGACGTGCCTTTCTCAGCAGCGCATCCTCCCCCGTGGACTCATAGTGCGCTAACCCTCTTTCCACCACAGAGAAGAAATCCTCCATCTCGTCTTGGCTGTACCCGGTTCCGTTCCTGAAGTATTCGACTATCCAGGTGATATCGGCTTCCGTGAGGTACCTGAAGCCGACAACGGCATTCATCGCGTCACCCGTCTGGCTGTGAAGGATTCCCTCGGAGTCGATCACCTTCTTCGCAAAGTCATTGATGAAGCACAGTTCCCCATGAACCTCGAAATTGGAGGCCAGGTTCCGCGAGAAATCGAACCCGTACCTGGCCGTCCTGCTGCCGCCGGAAAGAACCGTGAAATCCACGTCGGTGTCGAGGATCAGCAGGTACAGCTTGCCGGCGACATTGGTCTTTCCCGTCCGGCCGAAATCGTCGTTGAGATGCTCTTGGACCGGCAACAGCACGGGAGTCAGCGAGAGCGTGCGCAAAGGGCCGGAGAAACTCCTGATGTAATCCGCGGAAACCGCCGTGTACCCTTCCAGCGCCAGTTCGGGATCATCGGGATCCTTCGGACGGTCGAGGAAGGCCGACGGGTTCCAGGCATAGCCTGTTCCCCACTTGAACCTCTTCTTCCCCGCGTCCAGCGTGAGATACGACGTGGGCCTTACCGAGAGATACCCCTCGTACAGGGCGATATCCGTAGACCAGCCGAGGTAGGTGTGTCTGACTTCGGTGTGGGTCGACAGCGATACCTGCGTTATCCCTTTCTCGTACCCTGCATCGAGGTGCAACGTCCCGTTGTATTCGTCGGCCGTCGGAGTCGTCTCGCTGCCATAGTGGTTCAACAGGTAGAAAGCGGCATCCTTGTCCAGGCCGCTGAAAACGGGCTTCACGTCGATGTACCCGCCGATGTGGTACGGCGACTTCTCGACCTCGGGAATATCGATGGAATACTCCTCGGCCGGGGACAGGGAAGGGACAACCAGCAGCATGGCTGCTGCCAGGAAATAGGGAAGTCGGAAGCCTGGCGGCACGCTGGGAGGCCTATCGCAACGATTCGATCTTGGACATGAACGTCTGGGTAAAGACCTCGTCGCGGAAGTCCCTCTTCTTGATCTGGCCGAAGACCATCACCGATCGATACCCCTTGTACAAGGGGCTGTCCGTCTCGATGATCGACGGCCGCACGATCCCGCCGCCGAAGTCCTTGGTATCCTTGAAGTAGAGTGTCTTGATGAGCATTCCCGCCTCGGTCCGGCATTCGATCTTCAACGGGAGTTTCCTGCCCTTGTCGAGCCACATGGTCAGGCGATCGTAGGCCACGGTCTTGGTCTTGGCCTTGAGGTCCATGCGAAAGTCGTTGCCGCTCTCTTCGGCCTTCTCGACGTTGTATTCGGCGGCGTAATCAAGGCTCAGGATGTCGGCGTTGTTGAACACCCCCCCCACCACCGACTGCAGGCTGGTGATGCGGACCGGTTTGCCGACGTTCGGGATGTAGAGCCACATGTTCTCCCCGAGGCGTAGCGTGCTGCGGCCCGCCTCGCTGGCCGGGGCCAGGAAGAGGGCGGCGACCTTGTCCTCCCCCTTCTTCACGGTGAACATGGTGTACTCCCTCTTGCGGCCGTCGGGCTCGATATTGATGAGCTTCCGGTACGATTCGTACGACGTCGGGTTGAGATTCCGGTCCACCTGCTCGAGGAGAGCGGCGCCGTCAAGGGCGTAGGCAGGCAACGCCAGCGAACAACGCAACGAAAAAGACAAGGCTTCTCGACATCGATCAGTTCTCCCGTACCGCGTGCCGGCTACACATGTCTCAAGGCCTGTATCGGCTCCATCCGTGAGGCTTTCACGGCGGGCTGGACGCTGGCGATGATCGAAACGACGATGACGATGGCCGATATCATCATCATCTCCCTGACCTGCACCTGGGGTGAGAGGAGCAGCCCTGTCTGTCGCCCGAAGTCGAAGGTCAACCGCATCATCCTGAGGAGTCTGGATTATCGCCGCACCCAGCAGACTGCCCGACGAGGGCGCCAAGAATCCCCAATCCCAGCCCTTCGATGACGAAGATGGACCGGATCTTCCCGGGCAGGGTGCCGATGGCGGCCATGGTGCCGATCTCGCGAATACGCTCGTAGACGGCCATGATCATGACGTTGGTGATGCTGATCAGGACGATGGCGATCAGCATGACCCTGATGAAGAAGGACATGATGTCGACCATGCGGGCGATGTTGAAGAACGGGGAAAGCTTTTCCCAGGTGTGCACCTCGAAGACCGGTTTCCCCTCCTTGTTCTGCTCCTTGGCGAGGAGGGCATCGAGCCGGGCAGCCACCTTGTTCATGTTCCCGAAATCCTTCAGCCTGATGGCCACCTCGCTGATCTCCGCTTCCTCCATCCGGAGAAGCTCGTTGCCGTCCTCGAAGGTGACGTAGCCGTCCCGTCCGCCGGGGCCGACCACCTCGTCCAGGATGCCGGAGACGATGAACTGCTTGCCGTTGACCGAACCGTCCTTGTTGGTGGCCACGATCACCACGGTGTCCCCGACCTTCACCTTCATCCCCTTGGCCAGGATGCCGGGAATGAGGATCTTGCCCGGCCCGAGTTCCCTGGGGCCCTCGATGATTCTCGACGGCAGCAGCGGCACCGTCTTGAACTCGCGGTCCGGGATGACGGCGTTGAGCCTGATGCTGGTGGTCTCGGTGAAGTTGCTGAACATCCCCCCGAACTTGATGCGCGGGGAATAGGCCTCGATCTCGGGAACCTGGGAAAGAACCGTTTCCAGTCGCTCGTACGCCTTGGCCTTGAGGTTGAGATTCAACGGGAGGTTGTCGATGGAGGCCGTGTAGCCTTTCCGGTGCACCTCGACGTGCCCCAGCATGGAGTCGGTGATCTGGCCGATGATCATGCTCTTGAAGGCCCCGCTGGCCGCGCTGTACACCAGGACGAACACGACGCCGATGGCGACCAGGCTGGCGGTGAACAGGGTTCTCCGCCGGTACCGCAGGAGGTTCCTGACCGCGATCTTGAAGACGTTAGGCATGGTGTGCTCCCTCCGTCGCCTGGCGCCCCTTGAGTTCCCCATCCTCGAGGAGGTAGATGATCTCCGCCTCGCTGACGATCTTCTGGTCGTGGGTCGAGAAGATGAACGTGGTCTTGAACTCGTCACGCATCTTCTTCATCAGGTTGATGACCATGTAGGCCGTGTCGTGGTCGAGGTTGGCGGTCGGCTCATCGGCCAGCACCAGCTTGGGGCTGGTGACCAGCGCCCGGGCCACGGCCACCCGCTGTTTCTGACCTCCTGAAATCTGGTCGGGGTACTTGTTCTTCTGGTCGGACATGCCCACCTCTTCGAGCAGGATTTCCAGGCGCCTCTTCCTCTCGGGTTCGGCGACCTTCTGGACCATCAGCAGGGGGTATTCGATGTTCTCATAGACCGTCAGGACCGGCAGGAGGTTGAAATCCTGGAATATGAAGCCGATGGTGTCGCCCCTGAAGCGGGCGCTGGCGGTGCGATCGAGGCCGGAGACATCGGTCCCGGCGACGGTCAGCGTGCCAGAGGTCGGCTTGTCGAGGCAGCCGATGAGGTTCAGGAGCGTCGTCTTGCCGCTCCCCGACGGTCCGACGAACGAGACGAACGAGGAAGGTTCGATGGCAAAACTGACGTCCTTCAGCGCCCGGACTGCGACCTCGCCGGTCCGATATTCCTTGTGGATCTTCTCGGCGGTTATCAAGGACATGGCGAACTACCTCCTCTCTCTATTCTTCCCTTCAACGGGCTGAAAGTCACGGGGTTTGAACCGCCACCGCGCACTCGACCTCGACCTCGACCATGGAATCAACAGCAACGAAGCCCTTGATTTTCTGATCACGCCATGCGCTATATCACCAAGAAATACCTCTTCGACCCAGCCGCGCCCCTGTGTCCCCATGACCACCAGATTGTAGTTGCCGTTGTTGATCTCATCTGTAATCGCTTGTTTGGCTTGACCCGTCTCGATCTTTACCTTTGCATCCCGCGCACCTGCCTTCAGCAACGATTGCCTCATTTCATTCAACCGATCAGTGTCAATGCGATTGAATTCCTCCAACTTGTGGTCGAGATGCGGGGGTATGATGTCCGTGTTTTGGACATGATAAAGCGTCACCGCGGGATGATAGTTGCCGACCAGAGCCTTGAGCGTCTCAAAAGCGGCTCTTGCGTTCTCGGAAAAATCCGTGGGGAACAGTATGTTCCCGGCGAAGGCAAGCGGGCAGACCGCCGATCTCTCCCCCCTGCTCTTGATCAGAAGAGCCGGGACAACGAGATGCCTAATGATACTATCCGAAACGCTGCCCAGCATCACTTCTTCGACCAAGTTCCTGCTATGCGAACCCAAGACCAGCAACTGGTATCCTTCTTCGGTAATGACGCGATTGATTTCCACGGAAGGGATACCATAGGCGAACTCATGTGAAGCATCTATCCCGGCATTCCTCAGCCTTTCAACTTGTTCTTCCATGGCCGGCCTATCTGCCTTTTCCAGTGTCTCATCAAGGCCTCCGGCAGTTTCCACGGAAATGACATGAACGAGCTTTGCACTTCTCGTAAATTCCCCGCCTTCCTTGGCGACACACCCCACCACTTGGTTGGAGCTTTCGGATAGGTCGGTGGCAATCAGGGTCTTTTCCCAAAGCAGTCTCTTCGTTGCCATTGCCATTACCCTCTCGGGACGCAGGGCTTCTTCCTTGACAAACCAATGACGGGTCATATTGGAGAAATTGACCAGGCTTAGCATTATGGGCACTTCCGTCAATACTCCCACCACGGTAGCCAGGGCCGCGCCGCTCTTCATCCCAAAGAGAGTAATCGCGACCGCCACAGACAACTCAAAGAAGTTGCTGGCGCCGATCATTGCGGCCGGAGACGCGATTGCGTGTTCAATCCGCCATTTCTTTGCCCATAGATAGCCAATGGCAAAAATGAAATAGGTCTGAATGGTCAGCGGAACTGCAATCAAGAGGATATGCAGCGGATTCTCGATAATTATGTTGCCCTGAAAAGCAAAGAGCAAGATTAGGGTCATGAGCAGGCTGAAGATTGTGACCGGCTTCAATATCCGCAGAAAGACATTTTCAAACCAGGCAATCCCCATACGCTTGATAAGCTGCTGCCTCGAAATATATCCGCCGGTCAAAGGGATGACCACAAAGAGCACCGTTGAGTATATCAACGTGTCATAGGGAACAATTATCTGGTTTACCCCCAAGAGGAATTTCACGATCGGGACGAAGGCTATCAAGATCACCAAGTCATTGACCGCAACCTGGACTAGGGTGTGGGCGGGATCTCCCTTCGTCAAATAGCTCCAGACAAAGACCATCGCCGTGCAAGGGGCAGCACCTAGAAGGATCGCCCCGGCCATATATTCGGTAGCCAGGGCGGGACTAATGAATGAAGCAAATACATACTTGAAAAAGATCGCGGCAAAGAGCGCCATGGTAAATGGCTTTATGAGCCAATTGACAACAAGGGTCACAACTAGGCCTCTTGGTCTTTTCCCGACTCTGACAATGCTCGAAAAATCGATCTGCACCATCATGGGATAGATCATCAGCCAGATAAGGACAGCTATCGGAATATTTACCTGGGCGACCTCCATTCGACTCAGAATGCTGACTACTTGCGGAAAGACCTTGCCAAACACAATTCCAACGGCAATGCAAATGAGCACCCAAACCGAAAGATATCGCTCAAAAAGCGGCAGCCGGGTGCTAACAGTATTCGATGCGCCCACATCGGTCATGGCGAGGCCTCCTTACGGTGAGAGCCAACGACCCGGATCAGGCGCATCGGCACAACATGGCAGCCAGCACCAGGCGTGGCCGGGAGTACGGCGAAACGGAAGTCGTCACAGTTCCTCTCGCGACGGGACGAGGATGACCGGGCAACGGGCGTGGCGGATGATCCGGTCGGCCACGCTGCCGATGACCGCCCGGGCAAGCCCGGTCCGTCCGTGGGTGCCCATGACTATGGCCTTGGCCTCCGCCTCCCTGGCCACACGCAGGACGACATCGGCGGGCCGGCCGGTTTCCACGACCTCCTCCACCGGTATCCCATGCCGCCTGATCTTCTCGGCGGCGTCATGGGCCTGCTCCCGGGCGAACTCCTGGAGCACGGCGTTCATCTCACCGAGCGCCTCCTTGGGACCTTCCATCTCCGGGGCGACAGAGACGACGACGATTGTCCCTCCCTGGCACTTGGCGATGTCCAGCGCGAACTCGAGCGCAGCAGCGGCTGTTTTCGAACCATCGGTCGGATAGATGATCTTCATGTCTCTCACCCTCCCTTTCAGACGCCCTGGGCCTTCAGAATCTTGACGATCTCCGCTTTCGGGAAGAAGCCCTGGTGACGGAGTATTTCCTTGCCTTTGCGGTCCAAGAATACTTGGGTCGGGATGATGTCGATCCGGTAGTGCTCGGCGGGGCGCCGGTCCTGCCAGACGTCATAGAAGACGACCCGGACCTTGCCGGCGTATTCCTGCTCGATCTCCTTCATGATCGGCTGCATCTTCTTGCAGGGGATGCAGTCCACCGAGCCGAGTTCAACGAAGGTGACCAGGAATTTGCCCGGATCGGTTTCCGGATAGACAATGGGTGGCGCGTTCGCCGGAAGAGGAACGAACTTGGGGGCAGCATGGACCGCCACGACTGTGACCGCCAAGACGACCAGCCCGATGATCGTCACTCTCCGAGCCATCATGGTCGATCTCCACGTAAAACAGGTTAACGACATTGTGCCTGGCACGCCGCCCGACGGGCGGCTGTATCGTCAGCTTCAACCACAGGGCGCGGTGCGCCTGACCTTGAAACCTCCGGTATCGGGCGAGCCGTCGTGGTCGATTTCGATGTTGAAGAGATCGCGGGCGTGGCCGGGATCGAAGTAGATCCTTATGCCCTCGTCCTCGATCCGGTAATCCCCGTCGGCCGGCTGATTGACCACGGCAAACTTGTACGAAGGACTGCAGGGATTCCCCTGCACGTCGATCCGCACGCCGGTCGTGTCCGTGCGGCCTTCCAGCAGTTCCCGCATCTTCTTTGCGGCTTTCTCGGTCATGCCCATCATCGGATTGCCCTCCTCTATTCCTTCACCAGCTTCTTCAGCTCCATGGCCTTCTCCATCTCCGGATCGAAGCCGACGTGGATCTTCCGGATCTTGCCGTCTCTCCCGATGACCACCTGGAACGGGATCATGTCCACCCCGTAGCTCTCGTAGAGGGCGTAATCCTTGTCCTTGATCACGATATAGGTCGCGCCCAGGTTCCTGAAATAGTCTTGCAGTGCCTTGGGAGGCGCAGCCCCGTCCACGACGATGATCAACGCCAGGTCGGTCCCCTTGTAGACATCCTGCAGGTGCTTGAACTCCTTGATGGTGTCCTGGCAGGAGGAGCAGAAGATCGAGCTGAAGTCCATGAAGACCGGACGCCCCTTGAATTTCTCCGGCGCGATCTTGACGCCGTTCAGGTCCTCGCCGGAGATGGGCGGAGCGACCTGCCCGACCTTGATCACCCCGTTGGTCTCGTTGAAGCCCGGCTTGGTCTTCCCCGCGGCGCCACTCTTCTCCGGGAAGACCAACCCTCCCGTCCCGACAATCGACAGCGCCATTGCCAGGCCGGCGACCAGGAAGAGCCTCCGCAGCGATCCCGAACTCATGCTGTCAATCCTTCCCGTGTCGGATGTCATTTCAGTTGCACCCCGTAGATGTAGCTCAGGGTGTAATAGATCCCCGCCAGGATGAAGAGGATGCCGGTGATCTGCCTGACCCAGAGTTCGATGGCGGTCAGCTTGTTGAAGTACGTACCCACGGAACGAGCGCTGACGGCGATCAGCAAGGCGAACAACAGCACCGGGATGGCCGTCCCGAAACCGTACATGGCCGGAAAGAGAAGCGGCGATTTGAACTTGAGCGACAGCGGCACGAGGCTGCCGAAGAAGAGGGCCGCCGACGGCGGGCAGAGCGAGAAGGCGAACAGGAAGCCGAGCAGCGCCGCCCCCCAGATGCCTTGCCCCGCCAGCCGCTGCATCTTCTCCCCGACTCCCGGGCCGGAGGTGCTGAAACTGATCATCCCCAGCAGGAACATGCCGATGATGACCAGCAGCGGCCCCAGCAGCTTGTTCATGTAGGTCAGCAGGAAGTTGGAGACGGCCGGCATCGACAACAGTCCGGCGACGACCACCGCGCACAGCAGCAGGTAGGTGGCCATCCGCCCCAGGGCGTAGAAGAAGCCGCTCAGGAAGACCTTCCGCGGCTTGTCCATCCCCTTGCTGATGAACGAGATGGCGGCGATGTTGGTGGCCATCGGGCAGGGGCTGATGGCCGTCAGCACACCCAGCCAGAACGCCGAGAAGGCTCCGAGCAGGTAGGCGATTTCCATGCTCACCCCTCCCCGGCCAGGAAGTCCCTGACTTCCTCCTTCACGTAGTCGTGGAACTTGGACGGGTCGCCGAGGACGTATTCCCAGACCTTCTCGGCGTTCTTCCACCTGGCCTGCTTGCCGTCCTTGTACTCGACCAGCACCAGGGCCCACGACGACAGTTCGTAGTCGCCGAAGTAGTGCTGGTTCTCGGGCTTCTGGATATTGACCACCTCGTACTTCAGCAGGCCGCTCTCCAATTCCTTCGGGAACCCTTCGTGGATGGCCTCGTCGGAGAAGCGCTCGATGTCGACGCACGACTGGCAGCGGACGTTGCCGTGGAAGTAATACGCCACCACATTGCGGCCCGACGAACCCGATGCGCCCCCGGATGTCCTCGCGCCCGCCGACCTTCCCTGGACCTCGGTGTAGCCCCAGTACACAAGGCTGACCCCGACGAAGGCCAGCAGCACATACTTGAAGATATTGCGCAGGTTCATGCGGCGCCTCCCGGCAGCAGGGGCTTGATCTCCTCGACCGACGGGATCTTGCCGACCACCTTGACCTTGCCGTCGACCGCCAGCGCGGGGGTCATCATCACCCCGAAGCCCATGATGGCGTTGATGTCGGTCACCTTCACCAGTTCGTACGTCAGGCCGAGCTGACGGGCGGCCTCCTCGGTGTTCTCGGCCAGTTTCTTGCACTTCGGACATCCCGTTCCCAGAATCTGCAGCTTCACCATTGTCTTGCCTCCCGCATCCAGGTTACGCGAACATGAACCCGTACATCATCCCGACGAAGGTCGACAGGATGACCACCAGTGAACAGTACACGAAGGTCTTCTTGAAGCCCATGATGCTGTTCAGCACCAGCATGCTCGGCAACGACAGCGCCGGGCCGGCCAGCAGCAGCGCCAGTGCCGGGCCCTTCCCCATGCCGCTGCCAAGGAGCCCCTGCAGGATCGGGATCTCGGTCAGCGTGGCGAAGTACATGAAGGCCCCGGCGACTGCGGAAAAAAAGTTGGCCATGAACGAGTTGCCGCCCACCGCCGCAGCCACCCAGGCGTTCGGGACGATCCCCTCCTGCCCCGGGCGGCCCAGCATCAGGCCGGCGAAGAGCACTCCGCCGAGCAGCAGCGGCATGATCTGCTTGGCGAAGCCCCACGAAGCGGCGAACCACTCCTGCACTTCCCCCTGCTGCGTGCTGGTGAAGAACGCCAGGCCGATCATCGCCGTGGCGAAGGGAACCAGCGGTTCGTGCGGCGCGACAACTGCAGCGATTGCCGTGGCTGCCAGTGTGACCGCCGACTTCCACGCTTTCAGCCCGTACCAGAAGGTGACGATGGCGAAGAATCCGACTGCCGAGATCGACGTCAGGATCCACTTGACCTCGAATATCGTCGAGAAGAAACCGACCGGGTTGGTCGGCCTGGCCCAGTTGGCGAAAACCAGCACGCAGACCATCGAGGCGAAGAAGAGGATCGTGTGTGAGAGTGGCCTTCCTTTTTCGGGGGGTGGCATGGCCATGGCGGCATCGACCTTGGCCAGCTCCTCCTTACGGAAGATGAAGTGCATCAGCAGGCCGATGACCACGCTGAAGACCACCGCCCCCACGGTGCGGGCGATGCCCATTCGAGCCCCAGTATCCGGGCGGTCAGGAAGATGGCCAGCACGTTGATGGCCGGGCCGGAGTAGAGGAAGGCCGAGGCCGGGCCCGAGGCCCGCGCCCATCCGGTAGATGCCGGCGAAGAGCGGCAGCACGGTGCAGGAACAGACCGCCAGGATGCTGCCCGAGACCGAGGCCACGCCGTAGGCGAGCCCCTTGGGTGCCGTGGGCCCCAGGAACCTCATCACCGATGCCTGGCTGACGAAAACCGAGATCGCCCCGGCGATGAACAAGGCGGGGATGAGGCACAGCAGCACGTGCTCGCGGGCGTACCACTTGACCAGGTGCAAGGCCTCGAAGACGGCGTTGTCGAAGCGGGGTCGGCCGACCGGCAGGTAGAAGACGGCCAGGAAGAACCCGGCCAGCAACAGCAGCGTCTTCCACTCGTTTTTCCAGTTCATCCGATCACCTCCATTATCCGACCATGGCCATGTGCCGACTTGGCCGATGTAGCCTATGATCTCCTCGACACAGCCGAAGAACTCGAGCACGCAAGGGCACAGGAGGCGGTAGAAGACTTGTTGCCCCCGCTTCTCGTCCTTGACGATCCCGGCGTTCTTCAGGATGGACAGATGCTTCGACACGGTCGAGATGTCCGCCCCGACCATTTCGGTCAGTTCGCAGACGCATCGCTCCCCCTTGAAGAGCTCGTCCACGATGAAAAGGCGGGTCGGGTGGGCCATGGCCTTGATGATCCTTGCCCTGGCTTCGTACCGTTCCCGGCGTGCCGTCCATGTCGTCCCCTTTCGTTATTGCTTATTTGGCAATATAGCCAATTGAAACCTCTTGTCAAGACAGAGATGCAGCGGAGGAGAAATTCAATGGACCTCGTGAAGATTTCCCTTGACTGTATTCGGATACCCGGTTATACGAATGTATATTTCGCGGAGGGTGATCATGAGAGATGCCGCATCGTTCTTCAGTGTCCTTGCCGACGAGGCCCGGCTGGCCATGCTGTGGCTCCTGTTCAACCAGCGAGAGATCTGCGTGTGCGATTTCATGGAGGCCCTGGGGATCACGCAGTCCAAGGCCTCCCGCCACCTGAGGATTCTGTACGGCGCCGGGCTGGTGACGGACCGGCGCGAGGGCCTGTGGAAATATTATGCGCTGTCCCCGATCGAGGAAGGTTCTATGGCAGCCCAGATGCAGACCCTGCGCTCCACGCTCGCCAGCCGCCCGAATGCCACCGTGCTGCTTCGGAAGCTTTCCGAAGCAATCAAGAAACGCGAGGAGGGACAACCTTGCTGCGACAGATGAATCCGGATGGCATGACCACAACCAACACCAGGGAGGCACACCATGAAGCACGCCGATAACATCCGACGTTCCGTTTCGACTTCCTATGCCAAGGCAGTCAATCGACCTGCCGCCAAGAGTCCCTCGTCGTGTTGCGGCGGTCCCTCACCGGATGGCTTTCTGGCAACGCTCGCCGGCTACAGCCGGGAAGAACTGGCCAAGCTGCCGGCCGATGCCGTGGCCAACTCCTTCGGCTGCGGCAACCCGGTCGCGCTGGCGGAGATCCGCGAGGGGGACACCGTGCTGGATCTCGGCTCGGGGGCCGGGATCGACCTGCTGCTGGCCGCCAAGCTGGCCGGTCCCACCGGCAAGGTCATCGGCGTCGACATGACCCCGGCCATGATCGAGCGCGCCCGGAAAAACGCCGCCGCGGCCGGCCTCGACGAATGTCGAGGTGCGCCAGGGGATCATCGAGGAACTTCCCGTCGAGGCGGATTCGGTCGACCTGGTCATCTCGAACTGCGTCATCAACCTCTCGCCGGAGAAGCGACGGGTCTTCGCCGAGATTCACCGGGTGCTCAAGCCGGGCGGCCGCTTCTCCATCTCCGACGTCGTCGCCGAGAAGATGCCCGACTGGGTCCTCGAGATGCACAATCTCTACTCGGCCTGCATCTCGGGCGCCATCTCCGAGGACGAGTACCTCGCCGGGTTGCGCGAGGCCGGCCTGGTCGAAGTCGCCGTCCGCGACCGCCTGGTCTACGATGCGTCGCAGCTCACCGGCCTGCTCGATGCCACAGATGGGCGGGCTCCTGCTGCTGCGGATCCGGCACGCATGCCGAAGGCGGAAGTCGCCAGGGTGGCCGAGGCCCTCGCCGGCAAGGTAGCCAGCATCAGGGTCGTCGGCCGCAAGCCGGGGAGGACCGGCGATGAGAAACATCCATCGACAGGAGGACGCGTTGTGAATGGCCGCCGGTGCCGGCGGTTGTCGTCGCCCTGACCATGGCCATCCCGGCCACGGCGATGTCCGCCCCGCCCTCCCCCGCACCTGCCGCGGTGGCCAACGCCCCGGCGGAGAAGATCCCGTCGGTCGCGGTCGACGCGCTGATGAAGGCCCCCGACACAGTACAAGGGAACCGTCCGCGTGCGGGGCGTGGTCGCTCTCGGTCTTCCCGAAGGAGCAGAAGCTGGGGCTCCTCGACGCGGTCTACCTGACCTGCTGCCCGTCCCCGTGCGGCAGCCCGCAGGCGCTCCCGGTCAAGTGGACCGGCGACATGCCTCCGGTGAAGACCCTGGTGCTGGTGACCGGGGAGATCAGGCGGACCGGGGAGAAGCTGGAGTTCGTCGCCAAGAGCATCGAGAGCTTCGACAGCCTGACGGGGCGGCGAAATGAAACCCCCGCGCACGCTTCGCCTGGGACAGCCTGCTCCCGCTCGGCGGTCTTCGCCGCGACGGTCGCCGTGCACTACCTCTGGACGAGCCGCCCCCCGAAGCCGTGGCCGTCCATTCCCCCTGGGCGTCCCTCCCCTCCGAGGAGCCTTCCGCGCATGTCTCAGTACCTGCGGAGCGGCGGATACTGGCTGGCATACTCCTACGGCATCTCCTTCGCCTTCGCCGCCGTCGCCCTGCAGGCGCTTCATCCGGACGAAGACCGCCGCGGGGGGGCGGTTCGCCCTCGGCGGCGCCACCTTCTCGGGCCTGCTGGCCTTCTTCGGCTGCTACCTCACCGGCTGCTGCGGCTCGCCGATGCTGGTGGTCTACCTGAACCTGTTCGGCGCCAGGTTCCTGCCCTTCGCCAGGCCCTTCATCGCCGCCGTGACGACCCTCTCCATCCTGGGCGCCTGGTGGTGGATGACCCGGGCCGACCGCCGGCAAACACCTTGCTGCCCATCGGGATCCTGCGCTCCATGAAGGGGATCCTCTTCCTGTGCGTCGCCAATTCGGCCCGCAGCCAGATGGCCGAGGGGATCGCCCGCGCGATGGCGCCGCCCGGGGTGACCGTCTGGTCGGCTGGCTCCAGGCCGACGAGCGTGCAGACCCGAGGCGATCGCCGTGCTCAGCGAGATCGGCATCGACATCTCCGGGCACCGCTCCAAGGACGTCTCGGAGATCCCCGCCGAGCGGGTCGACACGGTCATCACGCTGTGCGGCGAGGAGGAGTGCCCGCTGTTCCTCGGCCAGGCGACGACGGCTGCATTGGGGCCTGCCGGATCCGGCCGCCGTCACCGGGATCGGAGGAAGCACGACTCGACGCCTTCCGCGGCGTGCGGGACGAACTGCGTGCCGCATCGCGCAGCTCTTCGGCCTGGACGCCATTGGAGAGCCTCCGCGGGATCCGATGACGAGCCGGAACTCCTGGACTTCGGTCGCCTTCCTCCTGCTGGGCATCGCCTCCCTCCTTTCGTCCCGAGGATGGGCATGCTCGGCTGGCTCCCCCTCTGGGCGGGACTCGACTTCCTGGCGGTCTCGTGGGCCTACCGCGCCACCGCCGGCCGGACATCTACGGCAAGCGCCCCGACGGCGGCAATGAGTCCGGCAGGGTTCTCCTCTTCGCCCCGCACCTGGGGCTGATACGCCGGGGTGTGGCACGCCAAGCGGCTGGTCTCCCGCGAGCGGCCGTTCGACCGGATCGGGGAGGATCTGATCGTCTCCCGCCGGCTTCTCGATGGCGAGATCCCGCCCGGGGTGTCGGCGGTGGTCGACCTGGCGGCCGAGTTCCGCGAGACGCCGGCGTTGCGGTCGAAGGGCTACCGGAGCCTGCCGATCATGGATGGCGACGTGCCCGACGCGGCGAACTGTCAGTGCTGCTGGAACCCTGCCGAGGACGGGGCGGTGCCATCCTGGTTCACTGCGCCGAGGGGCACGGCCGCACCGCCACCGTAGCCGCATGTCTCCTCCTGTGGCGCGGAACCGCCCGGAACGCCACGGAGGCGGTGGACATGGTCATCGCCGCCCGCCCCCTGGCCCGGCTTATACCCCGCCAGCGGTCGTTCGTGGACGACTTCGCCCGGAGGATAGCCGAATCCTCCCCCGGCTAGGCATCTTTTACGAACAGGCGCACTCCTCGCCGCGCCACGCCTCGCGGCCCTCGCTCACGAGGAACCAGGTCATGCCGAGCGCCGCCACCGGGTCCGCCCACCACCAGCCGAGCGCGGCGTTCAGGCCGATGCCCGACGAGCGTGATCAGCGACAGCCAGAAGCACGCCGTCGTCTGGAAGGAGTCGGCCTCGAGCGCGCGGCTGCCGAGGCCGCGGGCGGCCCGCCGCTTGGCGCGCGCCAGCCACCACATCACCGCCAGCGAGAGCGAGGTGATGGCGATGCCGACCACCGTCGGCTCGGGCCGCTCCCGGGCGACGAGGGCCTTCGCGGCGTCGAAGGCGATGTAGGCGGCGAGCAGGAACAGCGACAGCCCCACGAGCTTGTGGGCGCGCTGGTCGAGCCGCTCGATCTCCTCGCGGATCGCGCGCGCGCCGCTCGGCGCGCAGGCGCCAGATCAGGACGAGGCCGGAAGTCGTCTCGACGAAGCTGTCGATGCCGAAGCCGAGCAGCGCCACGCTGCCCGCCGCCAGCGGCCGCCGCGACCGAAACGACGCCCTCGATGACGTTCCAGCCGACGGTGAGGTACTCCAGCCGCAGCCCGCGGCGGACGAGCCCGGCTCGCGGCGGTGTCACATCAGGGGTGCCGGTCATCCGGCAGCAGTCCATCCCGTCACTTCCTCTCGTATTGGGCCGCCTGGATTGAACGGATCAACTCGACCGACTTCAGATTAGCACGATTGGCCCCGGCGTTGAAGACGGGCAGGGTGATCCCGGGGGCGAAGCTCCACATCCGGGAGGAGCCGCTGAACAGGTCCGACAACTCGGTGCTGCCCGAGCCCACCGAGGAAACCAGTGTGATGAGCGGAAGCGGTCGAAAACTTTCTTCACCGGCATACTCATCCGGACGAAGGAGGTGTATTATTGACCTATGAAACGCATCGGTTGGTCCCGACTGGTACTCCCCGGCATCCGTCGCCGGCTGGCACCGCGCCTGGCCCCCCTGGTGGCGGTCATGTTCCTGGCCGGCTGCCTGGCCACATCGGTCCAGGTCAGGACCGGCGGCGGCGACACGGCCGGCATCCTGGTCAAGGTATTCGCCGATGCCGACGCGGCCAAGGAAGGGCGCGCCAACGCCACCGGCACGCTGGTGGAGATCTACCGTCTCGACGGCGACCAGGAGACTTTCCTGCAGCGTTCCCTGGCCGGCGAATGGGGCCTCGATGGCCTCCTCCCGGGGAAATATCGCCTGCGGGTGGTGGCCGTCCTCGACGCCGGCGGCAACATCCGCGAGGTCCGTTCAGGCGACCGGGAAACCGACGTCAAGCTGAAGCCCGGCCAGACGGCCGAGGTCAAGGTCATCCTGAAGAAGACACCCACCGGGCTGATCGTGGCCGCCGCCGTCACCGTCGATCGTGGTCATGGTCGCCCTGGCCATCCTGATGCACGAGCGCGACATCCCCATCCCGCCGCCACCGCCGCCGGACCTTCTGCTGCCTCCGGCGCCGCTCCTCCACCCGGTGGTCATGGCCCACGAGTTGGTCATCTGGCCGGTCCCGCCCCCGCCGGGAGAGCCGACGGCGCGGGAGGCCGCGGCTCCCAGGGTGACGTCTGTCTTCCCGACGCACGGATCGGTCTGCCGCAGCCCGCCGGGTGACGCCGACGGCGACCCTGTCGCAGCCGCTCGACGAGCGCCACCTGCGCCCCGACACCATCCTGATGATGGGCTCCGCCTCGGGCATGGTCTCCGGGACGACCCGGCTGCAGGACGGGCTTCTCCGTTTCGAGACGTCGCGCGACCTGGTGCCCGGCGAGACGGTGACGGTCACCATCCGGGCCGGCGGAGTGGTGAACGAGGCCGGGCGGCGGATGACCGAAGACTTCTCCTGGTCGTTCCAGGTGGCCCGCTAGAGCCCTCGCCAACCTGGCAAAGCGGCTGGTTCGGGAGATTCCTTCCGCTCACACGCTCTCGCGTCCGACCCTTGCCGCCCGCCCCGCCGCTGGAAGCCTTCCGCAGTACGCGGCTTTCCACGGCGGGCCGGGCTGGCTGGGGCCCCGGCCGCTTGCCGCTATGGTTCGCTCCGGAATCCTCCGAACCAGCCGACTCTCGGCATGGCGCAGGCGACAGCAGGTCAGTCGTAGCGCTTCAGCTCGAAGTACTTCAGGTTCTGGGTGGAGATGATGTGGAAGTAGCGGTCCTGCGGCAGGTAGATGTAGGGGACGTCCCGGATCGGCCGGTAGAGGAAGTGCGACAGGATCGTCCGGTTGACCGCCCGGTGGCCGACGATCATCAGCTTCTCGGCGTTGCCGCTGATGTAGAGGGCCTTCTTGAGCCCCTTGCCGACCCGAGTGTGGAGCATCGCATAGCTCTCCCCCCCGGGGTAGACGTAGTGGTACTTGTCCTGCTGCCTGGCCAGGTAGACGGCCGGGTACTTGATCCTGATCTCCTCGTAGCTCAACCCCTCGCACACGCCCGAGTCGATCTCGTCGAACTCCGCCAGCGCGAACAGCCTGGCCCCCGCTGCCGCTCGGCGATGATCTCGGCCATCCGCGCGGCTGCGCTGCTTGGTGCTGGTGAAGATGAACGGGATCCGGTGGTCCGCCAGGTGCTCGGCCAGGACGCTGGCTCTGCTCGATCCCCCGCCTGGTCAGGTGGGAGTCGCCGCCGATGCGGTCCTCCCGGTTGAAGTAGGTCTCACCGTGCCGGACCAGGAAGAGGTTGCGGATCCAGTCGGTGATCAGCAGGTCGCGGATCAGCCAGTAGTGAGGCGGTTCGGCGGTCAGCCGCTCGCGGATGATGCGGTGGTGGAGCGAATCGATGACCACGTAGTTGGCCTCCTCGCCGAGCGGAACGTAGATGCTGCGGTAGTAGTCGATCCGCTTGCGGAAACTGGCCACGGCGTCGGCCTCGGCATGCCGGCGAACTCGTTCTGGGTGGCCTTCTGCTCGATGCTGGTGGCGATCAGGTCCCGGTCGTCGTTCAGGCACTCGATGAACAGGATCGGGTGGTCGTCCAGGGTCGTCTGGATCATCCGGCGGCGGGCCGGGCTGGCGTTGGTGGCGTCGATGATGGCCACGTGGCCGCCGTGGCGCAGGAAGGCCTTGGCCGCGTGCAGGTTCTTCAGCGCGATCTTCTCCCGGATCTCCACCCCGTGCCGATTCCCCGGGTCGTAGAACTCCGGGCTGGAGGTGTCCAGCGCGGTCATCCGCCGCCGCAGGTCGCCGTTGTTGAAGATCCGGGACTCGAGCCCCTCCTGCTGGAGGTTGCGGCAGAGCTTGAAGGCGATGGTCGACTTGCCCATGGCCGGCAGGCCCATCAGGACGACGTAGAGCTTGCGGCCCATCGTGCTAGATGGCGTACGAGGAGTGCTGCTCGAACCGGGCGTCGAAGTCGGCCACCAGGTCCTTGAGGGTCGCCTTCTCCAGCGTCTCGGCCATGACCTGCCCGAGGCGGCGCCAGACCTGCTGGGTGACGCAGTGGCCCGACCCTGTCGCATACCGCGGCGTCGGCGATGCACTCGACCAGGCAGAGACTCCCCCTCGAGCGCCTCCATCACCTGCCGCAAGGTGATCGCCTCCGGCTCCCGCTGCAGCTCGTACCCGCCGTGGGCGCCGCGGAACGACTTGACCAGGCCGGCCGTCCGGAGCGGGATGATGATCTGGCTCAGGTATTTCTCGGAGATGTCCTGCTTCCGGGCGATGTCCTTCAGGAAGATCGGCCCCTGGTTGTCGTGCAAGGCGAGCTCCAGCATCAGCCGCATGCCGTATCGGACCCGGGTCGAGATCTTCATTTCGCGTCGACCTCTCCTAATCTATTTATGCACTATATTTACTAGTGATTATAATGCCCGTCGGGAGGTATGCAATAGCGGATGAGACCGGGCACCCACTCAGGCAGGCGGGATAACGCGTCATGCGCCGCATGAAAGTGATGGTTGCGATGAGCGGCGGCGTCGACTCGTCGGTCGCCGCGTTGCTGCTTGCGCGACCAGGGGCACCAGGTGGTCGGCGTGACGATGTGCCTCGGCATTCCGCGGGCCGAATCAGCGCGCCCGGTCTGCTGCGGCGAAGAGGCCGTCGCCGATGCCCGGAGGGTGTGCGACCGGCTCGATGTCCCCCACCACGTCTTCGACTGCTCGGGCGATTTGGAGCGGCTGGTGGTGGAACCGTTCCTGCGCGAGTACCGCCTTGGCCGGACGCCCAACCCGTGCGTCGCCTGCAACCGCCGACTCAAGTTCGGCACGCTGATGGAGCGGGCCGTGGCCCTCGGATTCGACGCGTTGGCCACCGGGACACTATGCCGGAATCGAGATACGCAACGGGAAGCCGGTGCTGTTGCGCGGCGGCGACCGGACAAAGGACCAGAGCTACTTCCTGAATGCCATCCCCCGCGAGGCGTTGTCACGGGTCGTCTTCCCGCTCTCGGGCATGACCAAGGAGGAGGTCCGGGCGGCCGCCAGGCGCGCCGAGCCTCCCGGTGGCCGACAAGGCCGAGAGCCAGGACATCTGCTTCCTTCCCGGCGGCAGACGCCACGACCTGCTAGAGGAACGCGGCGAGGAAGCTCCTTCCCGGTCCGGTGATCGACCCCGGGCCGCCTGTTGGGCCGCCACCGGGGCATCCCGCTCTACACCGTCGGGCAGCGCGGCGGCCTCGGCATCGCCGCCGGGGAGGCGCTTGTACGTCCTCCGGATCGACGCGACGAGCCACACCATCGTCGTCGGGCCGCATCGCGAGGGCATGGTCGGCTCCCTGGTGGCCGGCTCGGTGAACCGCCTGGCCGACTCGCTCGAGGAGGCTCTCACCGCGCGGGTGCGGCATCGCGGCCGGGAGGTCGCCTGCCGGGTGACCGACCGGGGAGATCGGTTCGATGTCCGTTTCCTCGAGCCGTTCTTCGGCGTGGCTCCCGGCCAGTCGGTGGTCCTCTACCACGACGATGTCATCCTTGGTGGGGGAATCATCGAGACGACGTTTCGCTGAAAAATGGCTTGACAGGACGCGGCTATCGACTTATTCTCTAGTCCAGTGATAGTCTTTGTAGTAAATGGTTGACACGAACACAGCGGAGGAGTCCCGATGAGCAGAGCCCTTCACCCCGAGACTATCGCGCTGCACGGCGGCCAGCAGCCCGACCCGACGACCGGCGCCCGGGCGGTGCCGATCTACCAGACGACGTCCTACCAGTTCAAGGACACCGAGCACGCGGCCGATCTCTTCGCGCTGAAGGAGTTCGGCAACATCTACACCCGGCTGATGAATCCCGACCACCGACGTCTTCGAGAAGCGGATGGCGCAGCTGGACGGCGGCGTCGGGCGCGCTGGCGGTCGCCTCGGGGCAGTCGGCCATCACGCTGGCCCTGCTGAATATCGCCCAGGCCGGCGACGAGATCGTCTCCGCCGACAACCTCTACGGCGGGACCTACAACCTCTTCCACTACACCTTCGCCCGCCTCGGGATCACGGTCCGCTTCGTCAAGTCGAACGACCTGGCGGCCTTCCGAGGCGGCCATCGGCCCGAAGACCAAGGCCGTCTACGCCGAGTCGATCGGCAATCCCAAGCTGGACGTGGCCGACCTCGCCGGGCTCGCCGGCGTCGCCCACGAGGCCGGCATCCCGCTGGTGATCGACAACACCGTCTCCCCGTACCTGCTGCGCCCGATCGATCACGGCGCCGACATCGTCGTCTACTCGGCCACCAAGTTCATCGGCGGCCACGGCACCTCGATCGGCGGCGTCATCGTCGACTCGGGCAAGTTCGACTGGACCAACGGCAAGTTCCCGCTGATCGCCGAACCCGACCCGAGCTACCACGGGCTCGAACTTCGTCGAGGCGCTGAAGCCGCTGGGGAACATCGCCTACATCATCAAGGCCCGGGTGACCCTGCTGCGCGACCTGGGGCCCTGCCTCTCGCCCTTCAACGCCTTCCTCTTCCTGCAGGGGCTGGAGACGCTGCACCTGCGGATGCCGCGCCACGCCGAGAACGCGCTGGCAGTGGCCCGCTGGCTGGAGAAGCACCCGAAGGTGGCCTGGGTCAATTACCCGGGCCTGGCTTCGAGCCCCGAGAAGGCCCGGGCCGAACGCTACCTCCCCGGTGGGGCGGGGGCGATCATCGGCTTCGGCATCAAGGGGGGGGCCGCGGCCGGGAAGAAGTTCATCGAATCGCTGAAGCTGGTGTCGCACCTGGCCAACGTCGGCGACGCCAAGACGCTGGCCATCCACCCGGCGACCACCACCCACCAGCAGCTCTCCGCGGAGGAGCAGGCGGCCACCGGGGTGACGCCCGACTTCATCCGGCTGTCGATCGGCATCGAGCATATCGACGACATCATCGCCGACCTCGACCAGGCCCTGGCGGCCAGCCCGTGAGAACGGAGGAGACCATGGCCAACATTTACGCCGACATCACCAAGACCATCGGCCGCACACCGCTGGTGCGGCTGAACCGCCTGACCGCCGGGCTCGAGGCGACCGTGCTACTGAAGATGGAGTCGTTCAACCCTTGCTCCTCGGTCAAGGACCGTATCGGCCTGGCGATGATCGAGGCGGCCGAGGCAGCCGGGAAGATCGGCCCCGACACGGTCATCATCGAGCCGACCTCGGGCAACACCGGGATCGCGCTGGCTTTCGTCTGCGCCGCCCGCGGCTATCGCCTGATCCTGACCATGCCCGAGACGATGAGCCTGGAGCGCCGCCAGTTGCTGCGGATCTTCGGGGCCGAACTGGTCCTGACCGAGGGGGCCAAGGGGATGAAGGGGGCGGTCGAGAAGGCCGAGGAGCTGGCGGCCCAGCACCCGAAGAGCTTTATCCCGCAGCAGTTCGACAACCCGGCCAATCCCGAGATCCACCGCCGGACCACGGCCGAGGAGATCTGGGCCGACACCGGCGGCAAGGTCGACGCCCTGGTGGCGGCGGTGGGCACCGCCGGCACCCTGACCGGCGTCGGCCGGGGGCTCAGAAAGCACAATCCGGCCCTGACGGTGATCGCCGTGGAACCCCAGGGCTCGCCGGTCCTCTCCGGCGGAAAGCCCGGGGCACACAAGATCCAGGGGATCGGCGCCGGCTTCGTCCCGGGCAACTTCGACCGGTCGATCGTGAACGAGATCATCCAGGTTGGCCACGAAGACGCGGGCCAGACTTCCCGCCGACTGGCAAAGGAAGAAGGCATCTTGGTGGGCATCAGCGCCGGTGCTAACGTCTGGGCGTCGCTGAATGTGGCCGCGCGCCCGGAGTTCAAGGGAAAGACGATCGTCACCATCGGCTGCGACACCGGCGAGCGGTACCTCTCCACGTGGCTCTTCCAGGAGGAACGGGGATGAAGAACCTCGGCGGCAGTGCCTGTCCCGACCGGGACCAGGACGGCGAGTGCCGGACCTGCTCAGGACCGGCTGAACTCCTGCTGCGTTCGTACGAAGAGGTCGGCGGCATCAACCACCTGGAGGGGAAGAACCTCCCTTCCAAGCGGATGGTGGCCGACATCGCCGGCGACCTGCTGCGCCTGCTCTTCCCCGGCTTCTTCGGCGAACACCAGCCGCATGCCGAAGACCTCCCGCGCGAGATTCCGGCGCTGCTCCACTCGGTCTGCCACCGGCTGCAGCGGGAGATCGCCCGCAGCCTCCGGTGCGGTCCGCTGGAGTGCTTGTCCGGCGGCGGATGCGAGCCGCTGGCGCTGGAGGTGACCGCCCGTTTCCTGCGTTCCCTCCCGGCCATCCGTGAAATACTCCAGACCGACGTCGAGGCGGCTTTCGGGGGCGATCCGGCCTCGGCTTACAAGGATGAGATCATCCTGGCCTACCCCTTCGTCGAGGCCATCGCCATCCAGCGCATGGCCAACGTGCTGTACCGCGAGGGAATCCCGCTCGTCCCGCGGATGATGACCGAATGGGCCCACGGGCGGACCGGGCTCGACCTGCACCCTGGCGCCCAGATCGGCCACCACTTCTTCGTCGACCACTGCACCGGCACCGTCGTCGGCGAGACGTCGCGCATCGGCAACCACGTCAAGCTCTACCAGGGGGTCGGCTTGGTGGCCCGTTCCCTCTCGGGCGGCCGCAAGCTGGTCGGCACCCGGCGGCACCCGACGCTGGAAGACCGGGTAACCGTCTACGCCGGGGCGACGATCATGGGCGGCGACACGGTGGTCGGCGCCGGCAGCACCATCGGCGCGTCGGTCTTCCTGACCCACAGCGTCCCGCCAGACTCGCTGGTGGTCAACGAGAAGGCGCGGATCGTCGTCCTGCCGAAGGACGCCGCCGCCCTCGACTACCAGATCTGAAGGAGGCCCGATGACGTCCGAGAAGGGAGCCGGCGTGGGCCAAGTCGAAACCCTCACAGCCGAGCTGGCGCAGCCGCCCGACGACCTGACGCTCGCCTCCGGCAGGCGGCTTGGGCCGCTGACGCTGGCCTACGAGACCTATGGCAGGTTGAACCAGGCCGGCGACAACGCGGTGCTGATCTGCCACGCCCTCTCCGGGGACGCCCACGCCGCCGGCCGCCACAAGGGAGCCCGGAAGCCGGGCTGGTGGGACGCGATGATCGGCCCGGGGCGCGCTTTCGACACCGACCGGCACTTCGTCATCTGCTCCAACGTCATCGGCGGCTGCATGGGAAGCACCGGCCCATCCTCGACGAACCCGGCCACCGGGCGGCCGTGGGGCACCGCCTTCCCGCTGATCACCGTCGCCGACATGGTCGAGGCCCAGGCCCGGCTGATCGACCACTTGGGCATCGGCCGCCTGAGATGCGTCGCCGGCGGCTCGATGGGCGGGATGCAGGCCCTGCAGTGGGTGGCCGCGCACCCTGAGCGCGTGGCTTCGGCCATCCCGATCGCCACGGCGCTGAAGCACACCGCCCAGCAGATCGCCTTTGGCGAGGTGGGACGCCAGGCGGTCATGGCCGACCCGGCCTGGCGTGACGGCGACTACTACGGCCACGGCCAACCGGAACGGGGCCTGGCGGTGGCCCGGATGATCGGCCATATCTCGTACATGAGCGAACAGTCGATGGAGGAGAAGTTCGCCCGGCGGACGAAGGGGGACGCGCTAAGCTTCACCTTCGCCGAGGAGTTCCAGGTGGAGGGCTACCTGCGCTACCAGGGAGACGCCTTCGTCAAGCGCTTCGACGCCAACTCGTACCTGTACATCTCCCGGGCGATGGACTACTTCGACCTGTCGACCAGCCTGGCCCCGGCGGGCACGCGCCTGGCCACCCGCTTCCTGGTGATGGCCTTCTCGTCCGACTGGCTCTACCCGCCGGCGATGTCGCGGGAGATCGTCAAGCAGCTCAAGATGCGCCGCGCCGACGTGACCTACGTCGAGATCGACTCATCCTTCGGCCACGACGCCTTCCTGGTGGAGTTCGCCGAACAGACCCACCTGATCCGGCACTTCCTGGAGCGGGTGGCCGGCCGGTAGGGAAACGGGCATGCCTGACACGCTCCGCCCCGACCACCGCTGCATCTACGACCTGGTCTCGGCCGGCGCGAAGGTGCTCGACCTCGGCTGCGGAACCGGCGAGCTGCTGGCGGCCCTGGCGGCCGGCAAGGGGGTCGAGGGGCACGGCATCGAGCTCGACGAGCAGGCCATCTACACGGCCGTGGCCAGGGGCCTGTCGGTCATGCACGGCGACATCGACTCGGGGCTGGCCGACTACCCCGACCGGTCGTTCGACTTCGTCATCCTCGACCAGAGCCTGCAGGAGGTCCGCCACGTCGACCGGGTCATGGACGAGGCGCTGCGGATCGGGCACCGGGTGATCGTCGGCTTCCCTAATTTCGCCCACTGGCGGGCGCGCGTGCAGATCTTCTTCGGCGGACGCACGCCGGTGACCCCCGGCCTTCCCCACCACTGGCACGACACTCCCAACTTGCACTTCCTGACGCTGCGCGACTTCCACGACTACTGCCGCCGGAGGAAGATCCGTGTCCACACCGTATGTGCGCTGGGCGAGCGCGGCCCGATCACGCTGCTGCCCGGGCTGCGTGCGGAGTCGGCCATCTTCGTGCTTTCGGCCGGCTGCACCGGCACCCGACATCACCCGATGGGAACAGACGCCATCCACTCACGCAATGAGACGACAACGATGAAGAAGTTCCGGATCGCATGCCTGCTCGGCGCGGTACTGCTGCTGGCCGCCGCCAGCCTGCTCGACGGGCGCCCGGCGACGACCAACAAGATGTTCTGGAAGTCGGCCACCGAGCCGGGGCCGAAGGTAACGTGGGTCAAGAAGGCCCGCTGGGTGGACGACGGCGCCACCGTCACCTCGTCCGGTGTCTCGGCCGGCCTGGTCGACTGACGCCCCACTTTCGCCCAGAGACTGGCGGGGAGATGGAGCTTCCCGCAAGGCTCCGTCCCCCGCGAGGCAGGATTCTATTTGGGAACGTCGGCGGCCTTGGACTTGATGGTGTAGTCGATTCCCTGGTCGGCCGGGTTCTTCATCCGGATCACGTTTATGAAACCGTACCCCATCCCGTCGTGACAATCGTTGCAGTGCTGAATCACCGCGTCATACTCCTTTTCCAGTGCCTGGAAGTCCTCGGCGGCGATGGCCTTGTTGACCTTGTCGAACGAGTCGGTGTAGAACGACGCCCAGTCGGGATATTCCTTGGGCTTAGTCACCTTGGCCGGGTTCATGGCGTTGTTCATGTACTTGGACATGTAAGCGGCCAGGGCCCAGTTGCCTTCCTTGGCGGCGAAATAGATGTTCTGGAAGCGGTCACCCACCTCGCGCATCGGGATGGCGAACTTCGGAAGGGCCCCCTTCACGGCATCGATTTGCGCCTTCAGATCATCCTGGGCATGAAGCGGGACAGCCGGGGCGAGCACCAGCATACCAAGTGCGGCAAGAACTATCGATTTCCGAAGCATCGCGCTCTCCTTTCGTTAAGAGCCGGACCACGAGGATTCACAGCGATTCTCAGATGAGCCCACCCCCTTCCCTGTTGGCGGGATGCCTTCCGCTTCCCGGACATGACCGACGAACCCCGGGAGGCTTCATTTCTTCACATAGTCGAAGGCGTCGTCCTGGTGATCATGCCGGGCATCGTCATCCCCTCCATCCCCTTGATCCAGGCGGCCCGTTCCTTAAGATTGAACAGTTGATGCGTCAGGCTATATCCGCTTGACTCTCGCTGGCCGATCTTCGTACCCGCCAGCGCGGCGGCTGTTGCACCGTGGTCCATCGCGAATACTGCCGAGGCGGCCACCAACATCACTAGGATTGCCAGCGATACCATGCGTCTCATATCCGTCTACCTCCCTCCGTGGCAAAAACCTCACTGCCCTGCCTCACCCTCCGGGATCGCGGCAGTGGAACGGTAAAATGCCATTCCGCCCCGCAGGATCACGCGTCGAGGACCTCCCGGATAATGCTGATCAGATCGTTCTCCGACATCGGCTTGGGAATGAAGAAGATGCGCTTATCCGCCCGGATCCCTTCACGATCGATGATGCCGTCGGGATACCCGCTGAAGAAGATCACCCTGATGGAAGGTTCGTCTCTCATGATCTGCTCATAGGCGCTTTTCCCGTTCCTCCGGGGCATGATCACGTCGAACAGGAGCAGGTGAACCTCCTCCCGATGCTGCCGGAATTTCTCCACCGCGTCCTCACCGTCCACCGCCTCGATCACCCGGTACCCGTTGTTTTCCAGCGCCATCCGCGAGATGGCCCGCACGTCTTCATCATCCTCAGCCAGGAGAACCGTCTCCGTGCCCCGGGCCCCCGTGGCGGGGCCTTCTTCAGGGGATTCTTCGCCTTCCGATTCCAGAAGGGGAATGTAGATCCTGAAGGTCGAACCGCAGCCGGGTTCGCTCTCCACCTCGATGAACCAGTGGTTCTGCTTGATGATGCCGTACACCATGGAGAGACCGAGCCCGGTCCCCTGGCCCGCTTCCTTGGTGGTGAAGAAGGGCTCGAAGATCCTCTCCCGCACCCGCTGGTCCATCCCCCGGCCGGTGTCGGCCACGGTCAAGAGGGCGCAAGTTCCCTTCTCGGGCAGTCTCATCTTGGAGAGGAGGCCGACCGGATTGATCGAACGGGTGCTGATGGTTAGGACGCCGCCGTCCGGCATGGCGTCCCGGGCGTTGGTGACCAGATTTATCAGTGCCTGATCCACCTGCCCCGGATCGGCCATGATGCGGAGCTCCGGTGGACCAAGATCGGTTCTCAAGGTGATCCGGTCGTTGAGAAACTGGAGCAGCGACCCCTGCGTGATGCGGATGTGATCGTTCAAATGGAGCGGTTTGGGATGGATGATCTGCTTGCGGCTGAAGGTGAGGAGGCTGCGGGTCAGAGTCATCGCCCGGTTGGCCGTGGCGATGAGGCGTTCTGCATGGAAAGTCGGCCGCTCCCCCTTGGTGATGGCGGCGAGGATGATCTCCCCATACCACTTGATGACGGCCATCATGTTGTTGAAGTCATGGGCGATGCCCCCGGTGAGGGTGCCCATGGCCTCCATCTTCTGCGCTTGGTGGAGCTGTTCCTCCAGAGCTTCCTTCTCCCGTTCCCGCGCCCGCAAGGATTCGGTCATGTCGTTGAAGGCCATGGCCAGAACGCCGATCTCATCCTTCCGGTCCACCGGCATCCGTTCGACGGTGCCGCCTTCACCGAAGGAGGTGACGTTTTCCGTCAGTCGCTTCAGGGGCTCGGTGAGTCGCCAGTTGATCATGAGGGCGATCGGCACGGCAGCCAGCATGAACACCAGCCCGATCAGGCAGCCGCGAAAGAGGAGTGACCTGAGGTTGCGGTGCAACTCCTGCTTGGTCAGGTCCAGAGAGACAAAGCCGATGAGCCGGGGTTCCTCCTTGGGGATGATCATCTGCAGATGGTCGTTCAGCATCGGCATCCGTGAACTGGAGAGGATGGGTGCCCAGAAGCGCAGCAGCTCCTCGTTCTCAAACTGGGCAAGCTCCCCGGTGGCGATGATGGTGCGCATGGCTGCCGCATGATCAGGGCTGGCCATTCTCCCGGGCTTCTCCGGCGAAGCACCACCGTTTCGGGTCTCGTTGATCAACAACCTACCATCCAGGGTGAAGATGGAGACTTCCTTGACATTCCCCTCCTGGAAGATCCCCGCCGTTGGGTCTCGCAGCAATTCGGCGTTCTCGGAGAAGACCCCCAGGCGCGAGTTGAAGGCTAGGAGTCGGACCAGCAGCTTTCCTTCCTCCTCCAGGGCCTGTTTCGAGGAGGAGCTCAGGTGGTAGAAGAAGAGCGTGGTAAAGGAGAGACAGGTCACGCCGATCAGGGAAGTGAAGATGAACAGGTTCCTGGCGGCGAAACTGCCCCGTATCTTCCATCGAGGAATGAGCCTCTTCATGGTCTTCTTCTCACCCGTGCCACGCCGAGCGCCCATCGGGAGCCAACCGTCTGACCTCTTCGGCCACCTGGTGACCTTTCATCATGGGCATAATGACGTCGAGGAGGAGCAGTTGGATTCGCAAGGCGTTGGCCTTAAACGTATGGAGCCGCAGAGCTGCTTGATAATGCCGTACACAGAGAGGAGAACGACGAACAGGGAGAGTCCCCCAAAGGCCCGGGGCCTAAAGTCCCAGCGGAAGCGTATGGGGAAAGGAGGGATGTTCATGGTCACGGAATGGTGATGATAGTGGGGTCATTGAGGACCTCATTGCCGAGGACGAGGCCCATCTTCGCGGCCGTTCTCAGGTGTACCGTCAGAACCGCCCGGCGGGGGGTCGTGTGGGGCACGTTCTCTATCGGGGTGCCGGCCAGCAGTCGTGCGGCCATCTCCCCGGCCTGTGCGCCGCAATCCCTGATGTTGACGTCGATGGAGCAGAGGGCACCCAGGTCGACGTACCTTGGGGAGAATGCCACCAGGGGGAGGCGGTTCTCGATGGAGAAGAGGAGCATCGCTTCCACCGTCTCGGCCGTCAGGACGGTGGTGTCGGGAAGCATCCAGAGGAGATCCACCTCGTTTCGCATTTCTTGGAGACGCGCCGGGACTTCCTTCGGATTGCCGATTTCCTTGGCGATGAGTTCCAGGTTGAGCGCTCGGGAGGCGGTGCGGGCCTCCTTCATCAGGCGGCCGATCTTCAGCGGATTGTAGAGTACGCCCACCCGCCGGGCCGCGGGGAGAACCTTCTTGATCCAGGGAAGCTGTTTGGCCGGAGGGACACCGAGACTGACGCCGGTGACGTTGCGCTCCCCGGAGAGGTTGGCTTCGGGGTCCAGGACCATGAGGTAGACGATGGGAACATCGGCGATCCCCTTCACCGCCAGGAGGGCTTCCAAGCCGATGGCAACGATCAACCGCGGCCTGAGCCGTCGCACCGCCCGAGCAACATCTATCCCTTCCTGCTCGTTGATGATGAAGTCGGTGACGAGGCAGCCACAGGCGCCGGTGAAACCGATCAGAGCCTCCTCGTAGGGGGGGATGCGGATGGCCCGAATAGCGACCACGGGTTTCTCCGCGCCCTCGAGCACGGCCATGGAAGGAACGTGATCGAGGAGGAGGAGAAATAGTAACAAGAGTGAAATGTACCGTTTCATATCACTTGCCCGATTGTGATAAACTAGTACAGCTATGAAACGACACCCGGAGCATTCTATATGAAGCAAGGGAATATGAACACACGAATCCCCGCCGTCCTGGCCCTGGTCATCCTCTCCTTCTGCCCCACCTCCGCCATGGCCATGATTGAGGAAGAGGTCAAGGTTTTGGAGCTCTTCTACCCCAACACCAACCTCGTGGTCGCCGCAACCCGCTCCCCCAAGCCCCTCTCCAGGGCGGCCGAAAATATCACCGTAGTGACGGCCCGGGAAATCGAGGAGTTGAATCCCCATTCCCTCGGCCAGCTCCTCTCATACGTCACCGGAGTCATGGTGGATTTCCAGGGGGAGGTCTTCACCGGCCAGGCCATCATACGCATCCAGGACTCCTGGGAGCAGCATGTCCTCGTTCTCCTGGATGGGATCCCTTGGAACAGCGCCTACGGGAACGTCGCCGACATCACCACCATCCCGGTGGGAATCATCGAGCGGATCGAAATCGTCAAGGGACCCGGCTCATCGGCCTGGGGTTCTTCCCTGGGCGGGGTTGTCAACATCATCACCAAGGCGGCCGGGAAGGCGGAGCAGACCAAGGGGTCGGTGAGCGTCTTCGGTGCCGAGCACGCCTCGTGGGACGGCCGGGCTCAGCTCGCGGGAACGGCCGGGCCCGTCGGCTACTACCTGTATGCCGGGCGTATCGAGACCGACGGCCTCCGTGACGACCGCTTCTTCGACGCGTCCTCCTTCTACGGGAAACTGAACCTCCCCCTCGGCGAGGAGACCCGGCTGATTTTCACTGCCGGGACCAGTGATCCGAACTACAAGTACGGGGACTACTCCTCCGACGACATCACCTCACGGGGCAGTTCTCAGGCCACCTTCGCCACCGCCTCCCTGGAGGCCTCACTGACCGCCGATCTGGGCCTCACCGCCACCGTTCATCGGCTGTGGCAGGACATCGTGCAGACCAACGACGTGCTGGGCACCGGCCAGTTCGGATCGCCGTGCGACCTGTTCATCCAGTCGTCGCAGTCGCAGGACTCCCTGGGCGGGAGCGCCCGCCTAACCTGGAACAGCGAGATGCAGACGGCGGTACTCGGCTTCGACGCGGGGGATGACCAAACGACAATTTCATCCACCAACGGCCCATTCTTGCAGAGCTACGGTCTGTCTGAGGTGAGCCAGGCCAGCCCGGATCGCACCGTTTGGGCCGTCTACACCAACGACACCATCATCCTTGGCGACTGGTCGGTGACGCCCGGCCTGCGGTACGACTACCTCAGCACGGGGGGCGACTTCACCAGCCCGAGCCTCGGCGTCACCTGGAACCCGACCAAACTGACTATTCTGCGGGCCAACGTCTCCCGCGGCTTCACCGCTCCCAGCCTCATAAGCACCAGTGTCGGAGGTCTCTTCAAGGATCCCAACCCAGATCTCCAGCCGGAGGATGTCTGGTCCTACCAGGTCGGGGCCGAGACCCGGACCCTCCCCTTCCTGTGGCTCAAGCTGACCCTCTTCCGCCACGACCAAGACCACACCCAAACGGTGAGTCTGGGCGGCGGGAGCACCCCCGGTAACGACATCATGATCAACGACGGCCGTGTCCACCGCACCGGCGTGGAGGCCGAAATGGAAACAGTCGCCTTCCACGGCTTCTCCGCCAAGGTCGGGCTGGACTACGTGCATGAGAAGGATGACACGTACGACGAGAGCTTCGACGTCTCCGGCTACAACATTCTTGTCCGCTACGACGAGGGGAAGGCCCTGCGCGCCCTGCTGGCCGGACGCTACCTCTGGTGGGGACCGGTGGAGGAGAGCGGCGCCCGGTACAACGGGTTCATCTGGGATCTGTCCTTCCTGCGCAAGCTCTTCACCGCCGGCGGTATCACCGCCGAGGCCGGACTGACCATCCACAACCTGTTCAACGACTTGCACTACACCGTGACGGATGTCCAGAATGCCCGGAGGTGGGTGGAGGCGGGTCTGCGGTTAAGGTTCTGATGCCGAGCGACTTGCGGTTCGGTTGAAATGCACGCCCCCCGGGTTTGTATCGAAGGTAGCAAGTTTTTCATCTAGGTATTAAATTATATTATATGGTCAATTGTTGTGCACCCCGAGTTCGGAGGAGGTGGTCAACGTGAAGGACGAGATCCTCGTCATTCTGGACCAAGGCAGAGAGCTGGTGGATCCGCAAGCATCCCTGGGTTGTTGCCGTACTACCATAATGCCCATCAGAGGAATAGCGGAATAGCCGGCACCGTGGGGGGAGCGTCGCTCCCTCCACGGGCCCGTTCATGCAGCCCTCAACCTACCTGAGACTCTTCCCATGCCCGGATCAGCCGGGCACTTTCCTCCTTTACTCCACCAAGCGGACCTCGCTTGTTCGTATCTCCGAATCGATTGCCCGGTCGGCGCTACGAGGGGAACTCTCCCCCGACAGCGAGGCAACCCTGGCTGGCCTCGGCATGATGGTTCCCAGCATTGCCGGCGAGCGGGAGGAGATGCGGAGGGTGCTGGATCGGATTAACGCCGTCAACCAGCGGGTCAACGTCACCGTCGTCCTCAATTTCGACTGCAATCTGGCCTGCACCTACTGCCTCGAGGGAAGGATGAAGGGCCGGTATGCCATGTCGCCCAACACCGCCGACCTGTTGGTGGCCTTCATCGCCGAGCGCTTGAAAACGGGCAAGACGAGACTGGATGTGACCTTCTACGGTGGTGAGCCGCTTCTCTCCCCCGCTCTTCTCCAGGATGTGTCAAAAAGGCTGGCGGAGGCTTGCCGGAAATGCGACGTCGTTTTCCGTTTCACGCTGGTGACCAATGGCACCCTGCTGACCCGCCGGATTGTCGACGAGCTTCTGCCGCTCGGTCTGGGGGGGGTCAAGGTGACCCTCGACGGGCCCCGTGAGGAGCATGATCGTTCACGTCCCTTCCGGGGAGGTGCCGGGAGTTGGGGGGGCATCGTGGCCAACCTCCGTGAGGTATGCGATCTCGTTCCCGTCCAGGTGGGGGGAAACTTCACCCAGGAGAACTACCCGATGTTCCCCCGCCTTCTGGACGATCTCACACAGGAAGGGATCGGCCCCGACCGCCTTGCCTTGATCAAGTTCGATCCCGTCACCCGGCCGGCCGCCAACGCCGGGCTGCTCGATTTCTCAGGTGGCTGCTGTTCAACGGAGGAGGCTTGGCTCCACGAGGCGACCCTTTTCCTCCGGGAGGAGATTCTGAAGAGAGGATACCGCACGACGCGATTCCGCGCCACCCCCTGCGTGGTGGAACTTGATGATGAGTTCACCATCAACTGGGACGGGTCCATCTATAAGTGCCCCGCCTTCATCGGCTGGACGGATCTGCAGATCGGCACCCTGGCCGGCGGCGTGCGGGAGTACCAGACGTCGCACAATATCGGCTCATGGAAACGCCCCGAGTGCCTCGCCTGCGCCTACCTTCCGCTCTGCTTCGGCGGCTGCCGCTACCTCCAGCTCGTCCGCCGGGGAAGCATTGACGGCGTTGACTGCCAAAAGGCGTATCTGGATACCATCCTCGGAGGAATACTAAGTCAGGATCTGCGGTACCACCTGGTGCCAGCCGGCACTACCAGTCACCATCCACCTCCCCCACCTTGATGGTTCCGTCACCGCGAGGCTGCTCCTTGCTTCCGCGCGGCAGGAGAATTGCGCCATGGCAAGCCGATTACCCCATTCTTGATACTTCCCTCCCCTTCCAGAGTTTGTAGGCGGCCAGGTAGACCAGCAGTTCCAGCGGGAATGACGTGCCCGGCCCGCCGATCATCGACTCGTCTTCGGCCATCCTCTCGCCTTCGATGTATTCCCACGAGATGCCGGTCATCAACTCCGGCCGGGCCAGCAGGGAGTTTATCGAAAGCCGCTGGACGAGGATAAGAAACGCAACAAAGATCTGATGTTCTCCCTGGGAGAAACATCCGATCGCCGCCGTATTCTCGGGGGGGGGCGGGGGACGGAGTTTCCCGCAAGGCTCCGTCCCCCGCTGAGCTGAATTCTACTTGGGAACGTCGGCGGCCTTGGACTTGATGGTGTAGTCGATTCCCTGGTCGGCCGGGGTCTTCATCCGGATCACGTTTATGAAACCGTACCCCATCCCATCGTGACAATCGTTGCAGTGCCGAATCACCGCGTCATACTCCTTCTCGAACGCCTGGAAGTCTTCGGCGGCGATGGCCTTGTTGACCTTGTCGAACGTGTCGGTGTAGAACGACGCCCAGTCGGGATATTCCTTGGGCTTAGTCACCTTGGCCGGGTTCATGGCGTTGTTCATGTACTTGGACATGTAAGCGGCCAGGGCCCAGTTGCCTTCCTTGGCGGCGAAATAGATGTTCTGGAAGCGGTCACCCACCTCGCGCATCGGGATGGCGAACTTCGGAAGGGCCCCCTTCACGGCATCGATTTGCGCCTTCAGATCATCCTGGGCATGCAGAGGAGCCGCCAGGGCAAGCACCAGCATACCGAGTACGACAAGTACCATCGATTTCCGAAGCATCGCGCTCTCCTTTCGTGAGAGGCAAGACCGGAAAGATCGGCCAGCCTCACTTCTTGACATAGTCGAAGGTGTCGTCCACCTGGGTGCCGTCGGCCAGTTTGGCCTTCATCCGGATCTTGTACGTGCCGGCCGCCTTCCAGATGACGTCGGCACCGTAGCCGCCCCCCATCTCCATGGTCAGCGTGTTGACCACCTTGCCGTCCGGCCCGGTGATCTGGAAACCGACCGTGCCGGCGGCGTTGGCGCCGCTCTTCCCCTTCAGGTAGACCACCAGGTGGTGGGTGACGTCCGGACCGATGATCATGCCGGGCATCGGCATCCCTTCCATCCCCTTGATCCAGGCGGCCCGTTCCTTCAGGTCGAGCAGTTGATACGTCAGGGAGTATCCGGCCGACTCACGTTGGGCGATCTTCGTGCCCGCCAACGCAGCGGCGGTTGCTCCGTGATCCGCCGCGAAAGCCGCCGGGGCGGCAACCAACATCACCAGGATTACCAGCGATACCATGTGTTTCATATCCACCTCCCTCGTCTGTGAGGTCATTAGTGGCCCGTGCTCCCCTCCGGAGCCAGGGCGGGGGAATGGTCAAGAGCCCGGCGCTTCCAGAGCTTGTAGACCGCCGGATAGACCAGCAGTTCCAGCAGGAATGACGTGGCCAGTCCGCCGATCATCGGCGCGGCGATGCGCTTCATCACGTCGGCCCCGGCCGAGGTGCTCCACATGATCGGCAGCAGGCCCATGAAGGCGGCAGTGACGGTCATCATCTTGGGGCGGGCCCGCTTCACCGCCCCGTGGATGATCGCCTCGTCCAGGTCCGGCACGGTCCGCAGGCGCCCAGCGGCCTTGGCCTGGTCATGGGCCAGGTCGAGGAAGAGGAGCATGAAGACCCCCGTCTCGGCGTCGAGCCCCAGCAGCGCGATCATCCCCACCCAGGCGGCGATCGACACGTTGTAGCCGAGGATCTTGAAGAGCCAGATCGCCCCGATGGCCGAGAATGGCACCGCCAGCATCACCAGGCCTGCCTTGAAGGCCGAACCGGTGTTGGCCAACAGCAGCACGAAGATCAGCACCAGCGTGATCGGGACCACCAGCCGGAGGCGCTCCCGCACCCGGATCATATTCTCGAACTGGCCGCTCCACTGCAGGATGTAGCCCGTCGGGAGGCGCAGCCGCGCGGCCACCACCTTCTTGGCCTCGGCCACGTAGCCGCCCACGTCGCGGCCGGACATGTCCACATACACGTAGCCCGACATGAAGCCGTTCTCGTCCCGGATCATCGACGGGCCCGAGGCCAACCGGATGTCGGCCAGTTCCCCCAACGGTATCTGGCGGCCGTCCATGGCCGAAACCAGCACCCGACCCAGCGCCTCCGGGTCATCCCGCAACTCGCGGGGATAGCGGATGTTCACCGGATAGCGGGCCCTTCCCTCCACCGTGGAGGTGACGTTCTCGCCGCCGACTGCCGCGGCCACGGTCATCTGGAGATCGCCGGTGGTCAGTCCGTAGCGGGCCAACCGGTCGCGGCGGGGCTCGATGTCGAGAAAGTATCCTGCGGCGGTGCGCTCGGCGTAGACGCTGCGGGTCCCAGGGATGTCCCGCAGCATGCGCTCCAGTTCGCCGCCGAGCCGCTCGATTTCGGCCAGGTCCGGCCCGAACACTTTGATGCCCACCGGCGTCCGCACCCCGGTGGTCAGCATGTCGATGCGGGCCTTGATCGGCATGGTCCACGAGTTGGTCACCCCGGGTATCACCAGCGCGGCATTCATCTCGGCCGTCAGCTCCTCCTGGGAGATCCGGTCGGGCCAGATGGGGCGCGTCATGGCGGCCAACCACCCGGGCAGCCAGCCGCTGTACCATCGCTCCTTGGACCGCCACGTGGATGGGTCCTTCAGCACCACCACCGTCTCCATCATTGAGAATGGAGCCGGGTCGGTCGAGGTGTCGGCCCGCCCGGCCTTGCCGAAGACCCGCTCCACTTCCGGGAATGATTTCAGGATCCGGTCCTGGGTCTGAAGCAGCGCCTGGGCCTGGGCTACCGAGATGCCCGGGGGCGTCGTGGGCATGAAGAGCATCGTCCCCTCGTTCAGCGGCGGCATGAACTCCGAGCCGAGGGTGAAGTAGACCGGCAGGGAGACGGCCGTCAGGGCCAGGGCCGCCATCACCGTCGCCCACGGGCGCCGCAGCACCAGGCGACAGACCGGTTCGTAGACCCGGTGGATAGCCCGGCTGATCGGGTGGCGCTCCTCGGCGTAGTAGGTGCCCACCAGCACGCCGGTGGCCAGGCGGGCCAGGAAGCGAGGCCGGAAGGAGAACGGGTCCATGCGGGTGAAGAGCATCCGCAGGGCCGGGTCGAGCGTTACCGCCAGGACCGCGGCCAGGGCCATGGCCATGTTCTTGGAGTAGGCCAGCGGCTTGAAGAGGCGCCCCTCCTGGTCGACCAGCGCGAAGACCGGCAGAAAGGCCACGGCGATCACCAGCAGCGAGAAGAAGACCGACGGGCCAACCTCTTGCAACGCCTCCAGGCGGACGGCGTGGTAGTCCCCCTTCCTCCCCCCGGCTTCCCACAGGTGGAGCCGGTTGTACGCGTTCTCGACCTCCACGATGGCGCCGTCGACCAGCACCCCGATCGAGATGGCAATGCCGGCCAGCGACATGATGTTGACCGTGACGCCCAGGTAATAGAGCGGAATGAACGACAGCAGCACCGACACCGGGATGGTGACGATCGGCACGACGGCCGAGGGGATGTGCCACAGGAAGAGGAGGATGACGAAGGAGACGATGACCATCTCCACCAGGAGCTCGTGACGGAGCGTGCCGAGAGCCCGGTGGATCAGGTCGGAGCGGTCGTAGGTGACGACCGCCTCGACCCCCTCGGGCATCGAGGCTTTCAGTTCCGCCAGCCGCGCCTTGACCCGCTCGATGACCGCCAGCGCGTTCTCGCCGTGGCGCATGACCACGATCCCGCCGACGGCATCGCCGGTGCCATCCAGGTCGGACACTCCGCGGCGGATCTCGGGCCCCGTCTCGACCCGGGCCACGTCCCCCAGGAGCACCGGCACACCGCCGGTCGTGGCCTTCAGGACGATCGAGCCGAAGTCTTCCGTGCTGCGGCTGTAGCCCCGCACCCTGACCATGTACTCCGCGCCGCTGATCTCCAGCAGCCTGGCACCGATCTCGTCGTTGGAGCCCCGCACCGCCTCTACCACGCGCTCCAGGGGGATGCCGGCGGCGGCCAGGCGGACCGGGTCGGCGGTGATCTGATACTGCTTCTGGAAGCCGCCGATGGAGGCCACCTCGGCCACCCCCGGGACGGCCTGCAGCGCGTAGCGCAGGCTCCAGTCCTGGAAGGAGCGCAACTCCTCGGGGGCGTGCTTGCCAAGGCGGTCGACCAGCGCGTACTGGAAGACCCAGCCCACGCCGGTGGCGTCTGGCCCCAGTTCCGTCTTCACCCCGGCCGGCAGGTTGGCCTGGATCTTGGACAGGTACTCCAGCACCCGCGAGCGCGCCCAGTAGAGATCGGTGCCATCCTGGAAGATGACGTAGACATACGAGAAGCCGAAGTCCGAATAGCCGCGCACCGCCTTGACCTTGGGCGCCCCCAGCATGGCCGTGACCACCGGGTAGGTGACCTGGTCCTCGATGATGTCCGGGGAGCGGTCCCAACGGGAGAAGACAATCACCTGGGTGTCGGACAGGTCGGGCAGCGCATCCAGCCGGATCAGGGTCAGCGTATGCCCGGCCACGGCGCACATCGCAGCGGTCAGGAAGATGACCAGCCAGCGGTTGCGGGCCGAGAAGCCGATGATCGACCGAATCATACTATTTTCCGCCGACTGACGGGACGACCGCCCGGAGGCGCGACTCGGCGTCGATCAGGAAGTTGGCCCCGACGACGACCCTCTCCCCCGGGGAGACGCCTTGCCGCACCAGCACCTCGCCGCCCGAGCGCGGGCCGGTGGTCACCACCCGGGGCTCGAAGCGCCCCTCGCCGGCCTGGACGAAGACCACCTCCCGGGAACCGGTGGACATGATGGCCGAATCGGGGACCAGGACTCCTTCGGTCGAGGCCAATTGCACCTGGACCTCCGCGAACATGCCCGGGCGCAGGTGCGCGCCGGGATTGTCGAGGGCGAAACGCATCCGCACCGTGCGCGTTTCCGGGTCGACCGACGGCGAGACCAGGATCACCCGGGCGATCAGCGGCTCCGGCTGGCCTGGGACGCTGATGGCGGCCTGCTGGCCGACGGCGACAGCGCCGGCCTCCTGCTGGTAGAGATCGGCTTCCACCCAGACCCGCGAGAGATCGGCCAGGGTCAGGAGTTCCATGCCCGGCTCCACCTTCTGCCCTTCGAGCACCTCCTTGGCCACCACCCAGCCGCCGACCGGGGCCCGGAAGACGACCCGGGCGGGATCCTCGCGCCCCGCCTCCAAGGCGGCCACGGTCTCGGACGGCAGACCGAAGCGGACAAGCCGGCGACGAGCGGCCTCGGCCAGTTCGGCGTCCGCGCCACCGTTCCCGCCGACCGTGGCCGCCGAGCGCCGGAGTTCCCCAACCGTGGCCACGATCTCGGGTGAGTAGAGGGTCATCACCGGGTCACCAGCCCGGACCTGCTGCCCGGTGGCGGTGACGTGGAGGCGCTCCACCCAACCTTCGACCCGGAGCTGCACCCGATGCACCCGCCCTTCGTCGGGCTTGACCGTGCCGGCCGCCCTGACCTTCTGCTCAAGGATTCCGGAACGGGCCGCGGCGGTGACGCACGCCGGCCAACGAGAGTCCGCGCTGATCGAGGACGACCGGGCCAAGGCCCGGGACGCCCGGGGCTGGTTTCGAATCGTCGGCGAAGAAATCGTCGGCCTGCTCCGCGGGTGACGCGGGTGCCCGCTGCCCCCCGTCGGCGTAGACCGGCACGTAGTCCATGCCCATGTCGTCTTTGGCCGGCGTCGGCGAGGTGATGGCCGGGTTCATCGGGTTGCGGTAGAAGAGGATCCTGCGCTCGCCTGAAGCCGCCGGGCCACCGGGAGCCGATGCGGGGCCCAGCCGCAACCAGCCGGCCAACCACGCCCCCCCCAGCAGCAGGAGCACCGCGGCCAGCGTGACGACGATGGCCAGGAGCGGGCCGGCCTTGCCTGCCTGGCGGTTTCGGGGAGGGGTCCTCATGGTTTCTCTCCTGATGCGGGGGTGGTGATGGGGGATACACCCACGGCTTCCTCCAAGTCGGCCCGTGAGCGGCCGACGTCAGCCAGGGCGCGAGCCAGGGCCAACGACTTGTCCAGCAGAAGACGCTCGGCTTCGACAGCGTCCTTCAATGGGGCGTCTCCGGCCCGATAGCGGGCCAGCGCCGACTCCCTGATAAGTCCGGCCGACGCCGCCAGCCCCTGGGCAAGCGTGACTTCGCGGCCCGCCCGGTCGAGGCGGTTCCATGCCTCGCGCACCATCAGGTCGGTCTCGGCCTCGGCGTCACGCAGCTCCGCCCGCATCGCATCGACCCGCCGCCCCAGTTCCAGCCGGGAAGCTTGCATCAGCGCGTACAGGGGCTGCCGGGGACCGGCTTCGCCCGGCGGATCGGTCGGGAAGGTCGGCTCCATGGCCATGCTGCCGGCACTGACTGCATGTCGCGCGGGATAGAAGGAGAAACCCAGCGAGAGCGTCGGCACCGCCTCGCGGGTTGTCATCCGAAACATGGCCTCCATCCCGGCCAATGTCGCCCGCATCATCCGTACCTCCTGGCGCCGTTCACGGGCCAGAGCACGGAGCTGGCCCAACTCCGGGATCCCGTTGGGCGAGACTCGGGCCGAAGGAGTGCCGAGCGGCGTGTCGGCCGGCACGGCCAACAGACGGCGCAACGCGTCACGGACGGCCATCTCCTCCCGTTCCAGGCTGACCAGTTCGGTACTCATAGCGGCGGCCATCATCTTCCCCTCGATCGGCGCCGCGGCCATCTCCTCCCCGGCGGCGTAACGTTCCAGCGCGCTCCGTCCGAGGGCTATGGCGGCGTCCCGCGAAGCGGCCGCAAGGCGGCGCGCCTCGGCCAGATAGCCGAGCTCCCAGAACAAGCGTCGTGCCTCGCTTACCGCCCAACGCCGGGCGATTTCCAACTCCTCACGGGCACCCTCGACCTCCCGGCGGACGACCTCGGCCCGCAGCGAAGCCAGCCCGGGCGACGGGAAGACCCCGGCCATCCCCTCTTCCATGCCACCCCCCACGCCGGTCATCAAGGCTGCGGTGAAAGGGGCAAAACCGCGCAGGAGCAGCTCGAGTTCGGTTGCCAGCCCGAAGGTCTCGAGAGATGCCCGGAAGTTCTCGCGGGCGGCGGCCACCCCCTGGTTCCGGGAGAGGACGGCGATCTCCAGGTCGGTCAGCGTGAAATCGCCGCCCAGGACCGGCAAATCGGCCGGCGGCGACAACGCCGCCACGCGCGCCGGTTCGGGGCTCATGAAGACGGGTGACTCCCCTTGACCGGCACCCGAGGCGATTGCCTCGCGCCGCGACGAAGTCTCCGGTATGACTTCGGCCGCTGATTGTCTTGTGTTCTGCGCCGGGGATCCCTCGCCGGTCTTCGACGGCTGGGTCGTCCCGGAGTCCGGGTGCCACGCTTCGAGCGCCCGTCTCTCCTCCCGGTAGCCCGCCCAGGAGGTCACCGCCGGGAAAGCGATCAGGAGCGCCACCGTCAGCACGCGTTTCATGGCTTGACCTCGCCCGCTGGGGCCAGATCCGAGCCGGCCAGAGACTCGAGTGCTGCCCGGTACTTCCCCTGGTCGGCCTCGGCCCGGGCCTGGGCCAGTCTGAAGTTTGCCCAGGCGGCCTGGGTTTCGGCCACGCCGGCGTAGTCCTGGATTCCCTCCCTGAAGCGGGTCTCTGCCTGCTCGAGGGCGGCCGTCGCCCGCGGCAGCAGGTACTCGCGGTAGAGGGCCACCAGGCGCTCGGCATTCTTCAGCCGGAACCAGAGGTCGGCCACCATGCTCCTGGTCTCGGCCATCATCGCCTGCTCGTCGGCTTCAGCCATCCGTGCTTCCGCCGCCGCGCCGGCGACCCGCCCGGCCCTCTTGCCCGGCCAGAGGGGGAGCGTCAGGCCGACCTGCAGCCCGATCATCGACTCGTCCTTGGCCATCCCCTCGCCCTCGATGTATTCCCACGAAATGCCGGTCATGAACTCCGGCCGGTTGGCCAGGCGGGCCATCCTTGTTTCGACGGCGGCTTTTTCCCTGCCCAGGCGGGCCTCACGAATCTCCAGCCGCCCCTCCATCGCCCGGCGCAGGACCTCATCCCGGGTGATGTTGACCGGGCGCGAGGGCTCGGGCACCAGGGGACCGATAGGTGCGCCGTCCGGCCGGCCAAGCAGGGAGTTCAGGCGCAGGGTCTCGGCCGATTCCAGCTCGGCCAGCAGTTGCAGGTCGTAGCCGGCCTGGGCCGACTGGGCCTGGACGCCGAAGAGTTCCGACAATGGCAGCTTCTGTTGGGCGGCGGCAGCCTCCCCCTGGAGTATCAGCCGGTCGAGTAGGACCACGTTCTGTCGGGCGATCTCTCGGGCGGCCCTGATGTATGCCAACTCATGGAACGACTCGCGCACCTGCCTGACCAAGTCGCGCACGGCCCGGTCAGCCGCCATCCCGGCCAGCCGGGCTTCGATGCCGGCCACCTGGGCAGCGCTGTCGAGCATCCCCGGCCACGGAATGGCCTGGGAAAGCATCACCTCGGTCTTGCTCACGGAGGCGTCCGAGAGGTTGCCGGCTGGCCAGAGAGTCAGGCTCAACGCCGGGTCGGGGAGCCCCTCGGCCGTCCTGATCTTCTCCACCGCGGCTTCCCAGCGGGCCCGGGCGGCCGCCACCGATGGGTGCCAAGCCAGGGAGACAGCCTTCATGTCAGCCAGACTGGCACCAGAGGAGAGCCGGTCTGTCGGAGTGTCGCTGCCGTCCGCCTTGGCCGGAGCCGCTGTCGCGATGACCAGGGCGACTAGCCACACCAGATTGCGGGATTTCTTCCTCTGACCTGGCACTGCCATTGCTGGCCACCCCATTCAGATTCTCTCTGCTTCCGAGATCGTACCTGGATGCGTAGCAATTCAACTCTATCCTTCCATACGCCGACTGTAAAGAGCCTACCGAAATCCCCTCGGCCGCCATTTTTTGCTTGCCGCAGCACCCGTGCTATCGTATATTCACTACCATGAAGATCGAGATTGTAGGCATGGTAAGCGCCGCACTCGGCCGTCCGAAAGGACTCAATAGGCAAGTGCGCCTCCTCGGCAGCCTGGTACTGGCCTCGATCGTGCTGATCGGGTCGGTGCCGGCGGTCGCCTGCGTGACGTGCCTGCCGGTCACCGAAACGTTCCGGGAACCGGTCTGCTGCTGTGCACCGTCGGCCGGTACCACGGCCTTGACCGGGGAGAATCCCCACCGGTGCGGGTGCGACATTGCCGCGGCCGGGACACGTGCCGAGGGCGTCGATCGGGCGACCCGACCACTCCCCGCCGCTCCGTCGTCGGCCGAGGCGGATGCGCAGATCTCTTCGCCGGCCCGGTGCACCGCGGATGCTGTCTTGTCCTCCCTCGCCAGGCTGGCGATGACGCCATCGCCGCCCGGCCCCAGTCGCCACGACTCCCTGTCCGTCCTCCGCATCTGATCCCTCCGGCGGGCACACCTGCCCGGCCGTCAGACCCCGCGACGCCGATTTCATCTGGTCATTTTCCGAGCGGCCATTAGAATAGTGGAGAGTGTGATACAAACAACTATCGAGGAGGAATGGATCATGTTGCACGCGAAGAGAATCGGAACGATCATGACCCTGACGCTTCTGGCCGTCATGCCGGCCGAGGCCAACAATTGCTGCGCGCCGCCCGCCCCGGGTGTGGCCCAGGCGCAGGCACAAACCGGGCCGGCCGTGGCCAGCCAGCCGGCGCAGGTCGAGATGCCGGCGGCGGGGAAGAAGATCCCCCTCCCCGGCGACCGGTACTTCACCTGGGAATTCGACAAGCGCCCGACCATGGGCACGGTCGTGTTCAAGATCGCCGTCTTCACCAAGGAAGGCCTCCAGCAGAGCACCCTCCGGATAGTCGGCGAAGTCGACATGCCGTCGATGCGTGGGCACCATTCGTCGGGACCGGTCGAATTCAAGTTGAACAAGAAGGGGGACTACCTACTGCCGGTCAACCTGGTGATGCGCGGCGAGTGGGAAGTCGCCGTGGTCCTGCTTCAGGGCGACCAGACGATCTACCGCGGTTACACGCGCTTCAGGATCTAGTGAGACGGCCATGAAGATGTTCAGGCACCTCCTGCTGGCCGGCGCCGTCCTCATGCTCGCCGGCCCCGCCCGGGCCGGCAGCGACCTCTTCTACATCGAGGGCCAGGCGATCGGCGGCTACTCCTCCGAGCCGGCCGAACCGATCTACTACACGATGTTCCAGGGTGACGTGATGCAGAAGCCGAGCATCGGCTTCGACTGGATCCACAAGTTCACCGGCGAGACCGGCGATTATGCCCAGGCGGCCCTGCAGTTCCGGCTGGCCTGGAACGCCGACGACATGGAGGGTGAGCTCGACACGATCGAGCCGCAGTTCTACAACGCCTACATCAAGTACAAGGCGGGCTGGTCGGACCTGTGGATCGGGCATAACCGCCCGGCACTCGGCGTCTCGTACACGCTCGATAGCCACGGCTTGATCCTTCCGACGCTGGCCATGCTGGGCTTCGGCTTCGACCGGGACTGGGGCGTCGGGCTGTCGCGCGACACCGCCTGGGGCAACCTGTCGGCTTCGGTGACCACCGGCACCGGCGTGCCGGTGCGCTTCGAGGGGAACTACCTGGCCGCGGCCCGGCTGGCCGTCGGCGTCCCGGCGCAGGACAACTGGGGCCTCGGGTTCACCGCCGCGGCCGGCAAGACGCTGATGACCATGGGCAACCTGGTGCTGGAGGACGAACCGGTCGAGATGTCCCTCGGGGGGATCGACCTGGTCTTCTTCCGGAACCAGTTCGAGCACCGCTTCGACGCCTTCGGCGGCACGGTCCTCGACCAGGAAGCCTGGGCCGCCGCCTACCGTCTCGGCTGGCAGATCGACCCGGACGGCAACTGGAAGGCCGAGATCCAGCCGGTCTGGACCAGCATCGGCGAGGAAGAAGGGTTCCAGGCCGCGGCCTGCGTCTCGTGGCAGGCAACCCCCGACCTGGCCGCCCGGGTGATGTATCGCTGGAACGAACCGGACGACGACCACCGCGTGGTGGGGCAACTCTACTACTACCACCGCTTGTTCTAGGATAGGTGACTCGATGAACAGGATACTATCGCTGATCGCGGCCGCGGGCCTGCTGCTGGCCGCCTCCCCGTCGTGGGGCGCGGTCGGCTGCGAACTCAACGACCCGGACCGGGACGTGGCCCGCCTCTTTCCGGGCTCCACCGGCTACAAGACGAGTTTCGCGTCGATCGCCAAGCAGGGGGGCCAACCCCTGCAGAAGAAGATCGAGTCCCGGCTGGGCGACAACTTCACCGGCCTGTTCGAGTCGGCCGAGGTGCCGTACACCATCTACGAGATCCTGAAGGGGAAGGAGCGCATCGGCTGGATCCACGGGGTCAACCAGAAGGGGCAGTTCGGCGGCATCCAGGTCTTCCTGGCCATCTCCCCCGAGGGCGCGATCCGGTCGTTCTACATCCAGAAGCTGACCAGCCAGTACGGCAAGGAGATGCGCGACCCGAAGTTCGGGGCGCAGTTCGTCGGGCTGACGCTGAACGATTTCGCCGGCTACGACGTCAAGACGGGCGCCGCCAGCGGCAAGGTCGCGGCGATCAAGAACCCCGCCCCGCAGGCCGCCGGCGACTTCCGCGCGGCGCTGCGGGCGGTCAAGAAGAACCTGATCCTGATGGACGAGTTCGTCCTGGGAAACCGGTTCGACACCTCCGGGGGGCAGAAGCCATGATCAGCACCTTCCAGGTGGCGGCCAAGAACCTGCTGCGCAAGAAGATCCGCACCTTCCTGACGGTCGTCGGCATCGCCTTGTCGTCGTGGGTCCTGGTCAGCCTGCTCGGCTTCAACCGGGGCTACGAAGCGGCCCTGAACCGCGACATCGACAACATGGGCTTCCAGATGATCGTCACCGCCAAGGGGTGCCCGTACGAGGCGGCCACGCTGATGCTGAAAGGCGGCACGGCCCTCCGGTACATCAAGGAAGACATCGCCGCGTCCATCGGCAAGGAGCCCGAGGTGGACAAGATCACGTCGATGCTGATGCACGTCGTTTTCGACCCGAACAAGGGTGAATCGGGCGGCAACACCGCCTACCTCGGTGTCGACCCGGCCACCTTCCCGGGCATGAAGCCATACTTCAAGTTCCGCCAGGGAGCCTGGTTCAAGACGGCCGACGCGCCCGAGGTGGTCATCGGCTACGAGGCGGCCGAGCTCGAGCAACGCGAGGTGGGAGACAGCATCCTGCTGCCGGAAGTGAACATCGAACTGAAGGTGGTCGGAGTTCTGGAGCGCACCGGCACCCAGGACGACGGCACCCTCTTCGTGCCGATCAAGACCCTCCAGAAGATCTTCGGCAAGGAGGGGGAGCTGACCGGCATCGGCATCAAGATGAAGAAGGACGCCGACATGGCCGCGTTCGAGACCCGGATGTACGACCTGCCCGACGTCCAGGTGGTCAGCATGGCCCAGGTCAAAAACACCATCATGAACCTGGTCACGACGGCCAAGGTGATGGTCATGTCGATCGCCGCGATCGCCATCCTGATCGCCATGGTCGGCGTGATCAACACGATCCTGATGTCGGTCTTCGAGCGGATGCAGGAGATCGGCATCCTGAAGACGATCGGCGCGATGCCCTGGGACGTCTTCAAGCTGATCTGGATCGAGACGATGATCCTCTGCTCGGCGGGAGGCGTGATCGGCATAGCCCTGGCGCTGGCCCTGGCAGCGGTGACCGAGCTGCTCGTCCGGAGGGTGCTGCCGTTCGCTCCGGCGGGCGGGCTGATACAGATCGACTTCGGCCTGGCCCTGACGACGCTGGTGGTCGTCCTCGGGATCGGCATCATCAGCGGCATCTATCCGGCCTGGCGCGCGGGGCGCGTGCGGCCCCTTGAATCGATACGAAGCGAGGCGGCGTGATGAACGAGCACACACTGGTGGCCAGGCAACTGAAGAAGATCTACCGCCGCGGCAGCGAGGAGGTGGCGGCGGTGGACGACATATCCCTGCACGTCGGCAAGGGGGAGTTCGTCTCCTTCGTCGGGCCTTCGGGATCGGGCAAGACGACCCTGATCAACCTCCTCGGGTGCCTCGACAACCCATCGTCGGGGGAGCTGGAACTGGCCGGGCGGACGATCTTCGCCGCCGGGAAGAACCTCTCCGAGCGCGACCTGACCAAGGTCCGCAGGGAACTGTTCGGCTACATCTTCCAGTACCTCTACCTGATCCCGACGCTGACCGTCCGGGAGAACATCATGCTGCCGCTGACCTTCTTCCGGAAGCCCGGGTCGGAGGAACGCGTCGGCTCGCTGATGGAGCTGCTCGGGATCGGGCACCGGGCGGGGCACCTGCCGGGGCAGATCTCGGGCGGCGAGATGCAGCGGGTGGCCATCGCCCGCGCGCTGGTCAACCAGCCGGAGATCCTGCTGGCCGACGAGCCGACCGGCAACCTCGACACCCGCCGGTCGGAAGAGATCGGGACGATCTTGGCCAACCTGAACCGGGAGTCGGGCATCACCATCGTCATGGTGACCCATAACCTGGGGCTGGCCGCCCACGCCCACCGCGTGGTCGAGCTGCGCGACGGCCGCATCCACGAAGAACGCCAGGGCGTCACCCGCCCTGCCTAGTCCGCAACCGAGGGGCGTCCCGGCGAATTCCGGCCGGGGCGCTCTCCCCTTTGATGCATGGCCGCGCTTGACGGCCGCGCCCGCAAGCCTTACCATAAGTAAGGAATTACGATTCAGGAAAGGAGCAGCCATGCCCACCGCCACTGTCACGAGCAAGGGACAGGTCACCATCCCAAAACGGGTTCGGGAAGTGCTGAAGCTGCACTCGGGGGACAAGATCGACTTTCTGATCGCCACCGACGGGACGGTGACTGTCCGGCCGGCCACCATCGATATCATGTCGCTCCACGGGATCCTTCACCGGGAGGGGCAGAGACCCCTGCCCGTCGAGGAGATGGACGACGCGATCGCCGCGGCCGTTTCCGAGAAAGACAAAAGGAGCCGCAGGTGATCGGTCTGGACACCAACGCGCTGCTCCGCTTCCTTACCAGAGACGACCCCGGGCAAGCCGATATCGCCAGGGAGTTCATCCAGAGTGCCTCGGACAGAAAGGAACCCCTGTTCGTCAACCACGTGGTCCTGTGCGAAGTCACTTGGGTGCTGAATACCACCTATGGTTATCCCCGGGAGGAGATCGCCACGGCGCTCGAAGGCATCCTCCTCGCCCGGCAATTCGAGATCGAGGCCAAGGATCTGGCGATTGAAGCACTTCACGCCTTCAACACTTCGAAAACCGGCTTCGCCGACTGCCTGATCGCCGCCAGGAACCGCGACGCCGGCTGCGACTCCACGATCACCTTCGATCGCACTGCCGCCTCCCTCGACCACTTCAAATTGCTCAAATAGGGTTTGAGCCCCTGGTGTCGGCCGCGACCGGCGCGGTCGGCGTTACGGCTCGGCGGGGCCGGAGGCGGCGGCTTCGACGGCGGCGGCGATGAAGGCGCGGAAGAGGGGGTGCGGGTCCCACGGGCGCGACAGGAACTCGGGGTGAAACTGGCACCCGAGGAACCAGGGATGGTCGGCGATCTCGATCATCTCGACCAGCTTCCCGTCGCGGGAGAGGCCGGAGAAACGGATGCCAGCCTTCGAGAGCGCCTCGCGATAGGTGTTGTTGAACTCGTACCGATGCCGGTGACGCTCCCGGATGCAGTCGGCACCGTAGGCCCGGTGAGCCACGCTGCCCGCCTCGATGGCGCACGGGAAAGCGCCCAGGCGCATCGTCCCCCCCTTGTCGGCCAGGTCGCGCTGCCCGGGGAGCAGGTCGATCACCGGGTGGGGCGTGGCCGGATCCATCTCGGAGCTGTTGGCCCGTTCCAGGCCGCACAAGTGTCGGGCGGCTTCGATCACCGCGCACTGCATGCCGAGGCAGATGCCGAAGAACGGGATCCGGTTGACCCGTGCGTGCTCGACGGCGGCGATCTTCCCCTCGACCCCCCGCTCGCCGAAGCCGCCCGGGACCAGGATGCCGTCGACCCCGGCCAGGTGTGTCGCCGGGCCGTCCTTCTCGACCAGCTCGGCATCGACCCACCGGACTTCGACCCGGGCGTCGTTGGCAACCCCGCCGTGGGTCAGGGCCTCGTTCAGGCTCTTGTAGGATTCCTTCAGGTGGACGTACTTGCCGACCAGCGCGATGGCGCAGTCGTGCCGCGGCTCCCGGATCTTCCTGACGATCCCCTCCCAGGCGTGGAGTTTCGGCTTCTTGGTCCAGATGTTGAGCAGCGAGACGATCTTGTCGTCAAGCCCCTCCTGGTGGTAGTGCAGCGGGACCTCGTAGATCGTATCCACGTCGAGGGCGGTGACCACGGCGTCGAAGTCGACGTTGCAGAAGAGGGCGATCTTCTCCTTCAGCCCCTTGCGGGATCGGCCGTTCGCTCCGGCACAGCAGGATGTTCGGCTGGATGCCGATCTCGCGCAGCGCGGCCACCGAGTGCTGGGTCGGCTTGGTCTTCAGCTCCCCGGCGGTGGCGATGTACGGCACCAGGGTCAGGTGGATGAAGATGACGTTCTCCGCCCCCTCCCTGATGCGGAACTGCCGGATCGCCTCGAGGAACGGGAGGCTCTCGATGTCGCCGACCGTGCCGCCGATCTCGACGATGACCACGTCGACGTCGTCGGTGGCCACCTTCCGGATCCGGTCGCAGATCTCGTCGGTGATGTGCGGAATGACCTGGACGGTGGCCCCGAGGTAGTCGCCGCGCCGCTCCCGGGAGATGACCGCGTGGTAGATCTGGCCGGTGGTGAAGTTGTTGTTCCGGCCCAGCCGGGCATGGGTGAAGCGCTCGTAGTGCCCCAGGTCGAGGTCGGTCTCGGCGCCGTCGTCGGTGACGAAGACCTCGCCGTGCTGGAAGGGGCTCATCGTCCCCGGGTCGACGTTCAGGTAGGGATCGAACTTCTGGTGGGTCACGGTCAGGCCGCGGGCTTCCAGCAGCGCGCCGATGGAGGCCGAGGCGAGCCCCTTGCCGAGGCTGGAGAGCACCCCGCCGGTGACGAAGATGAACTTGGTCTTGTGCGCCCTGGCAGTCATCGCGACCTCATGGTGCAAGGACCATGCCCGCCGTCCGCAATTCGCCGCGCGTGGCCAACAGCAAGGATCATCGGCACTCCCCCCGTGTGCATTCTCCCCGGCAAGCATACAACGATGTCATTCGGCGGTCCAGTGCGCGACAATTTTGTAGGCATCAGAACCGGCACCGCCGCATGCTTTCGGGACCGCCGACGTCCCGACCGCACGGGCGGCGTTTCCCCGCCGCCGCGATCTCGCCTCCCCCGGGTGGCACAAAGCTTGCTATAATAGAATGTGGTCCGGGGCGATCGCCACGTGCCGGTTCACCACGCGAAACCAGGGAGCAGCGGATGTCATCCGGCAGTCTGTTCGAGAAGCATGGCCCCCCGCGGGGCACGACCGCCGCGCCGGCAGACGAACCGCGCGAGCACTGCGGCATCTTCGGCATCTTCGGCCACGAGCCGGCCGCGCCGCTGATCTATCAGGGGCTCTTCTCCCTCCAGCACCGGGGACAGGAAGGCGCCGGCATCGTCGTCTCCGATGGCCAGCAGCTCAGCTCACTGAAGGGTTTCGGGCTGGTCAGCGACGTGGTCGCCGAGAATTCGCTGGCCTCCCTGGAGGGGGGCGTGGGGATCGGGCACGTCCGCTACTCGACCTGCGGATCGGCGCGCGCCTGCAACATCCAGCCGCTGATAGCCGAGTGCGACGATGGCCTCTGGGCCGTGGCCCACAACGGCAACCTGGTCAACGCCGCCCGGCTGCGCAAGATGTACCAGGCCGGAGGGGCCATCTTCCAGACCAGCACCGACAGCGAGGTCATGGTCCACCTGCTGGCCGACCCGCTCTACCGGATGCGCCCCCACCGGGTCGCCCGCGCGCTGGGCGAGTTGACCGGCGCGTTCTCCTTCCTGCTGATGACCAAGGAGCGCATATACGCGGCCCGCGACCCCTTCGGCTTCCGCCCGCTCTCCATCGGCCGGCTGGGGGACGCCTACGTCTTCGCCAGCGAGACCTGCGCCATCACCCAGGTGGGGGCCGATTACCTGCGCGACGTATCCCCCGGCGAAGTGGTCAGCGTCGACCGCGACGGCCTGACCAGCCACGTCTTCGCCGAGTGCCCCAAGCGGGCCCACTGCGTCTTCGAGATGGTCTACTTCGCCCGCCCCGACAGCTCCGTCTTCGGCTACAACGTCCACGCCACCCGCCTGGCCTACGGCCTGGCCCTGGCCAAGGAGCACCCGGTTGAGGCCGACATCGTCATCTCGGTGCCCGACAGCGGCAACTCGGCCGCCCTCGGCTACTCGCACGGAAGCGGCATCCCCTATGACCTGGGATTCATCCGCAACCACTACATCGGCCGGACCTTCATCATGCCTTCCTGGGAGGACCGCTCCCGCGGGGTCGACATGAAGCTGGCCGTGCTGGCCGAGGCGGTGGCCGGGAAGCGGGTGGTCGTCGTCGACGACTCGATCGTCCGCGGCACGACAGCCCGCCAAAGGCTGGCGGCCCTGCGGAAGGCCGGTGCGAAGGAGGTCCACATGCGCATATCCTGCCCGCCGGTGGTCAACCCCTGCTTCTACGGCATCGACTTCCCGACCCGCGGCGAGCTGATCGCCGGGAACAAGAGCCTGGCCGAAGTGCGCGACTTCCTGGAAGCCGACTCGCTCGGCTACCTGAGCCACGAGGGGCTCCTCTCCCCGTTCTCCAACCCGCAGGACTTCTGCACCGCCTGCTTCTCGGGATGCTATCCTGTCGAGCCGGAGGAGACGGCCGGCAAGATGGCCCTCGAGAAGTACTGACCGGAAGCGAGACCGATGCCCAAGCGCACCGACATCAAGAAGATCATGCTCATCGGCTCCGGGCCGATCGTCATCGGCCAGGCCTGCGAGTTCGACTACTCCGGCGTCCAGGCCTGCAAGGCGCTGCGCGAGGAAGGCTACGAGGTCGTGCTGGTCAACAGCAACCCGGCCACCATCATGACCGACCCGGAGTTCGCCGACCGCACCTACATCGAGCCGCTGACGCGCCGAGATGCTGACCGAGATCATCCGCCGCGAGCGGCCCGACGCGCTGCTGCCCACGCTGGGCGGCCAGACGGCGCTGAACCTGGCCATGGAACTGCACGACGCGCGGCGTGCTGGAGCGCTACCGGCGTGGAGATGATCGGCGCCAAGCGCCGAGGTGATCCGCAAGGCCGAGGACCGCGGCCTGTTCAAGGAGGCCATGCAGGCATCGGCCTGGACCTGCCGCGCAGCGGTCTCGGCCCACACCCTGGAGGAGGCGCTGCCGCGTCCGCGACGAGATCGGCGGCTTCCCGCTGGTCATCCGGCCCGGCTTCACGCTGGGCGGCACGGGCGGCGGCATCGCCCGCAACGAGCGAGGAGTTCGAGACGATCGTCCGCGCGCGGCCTGTTCTACAGCCCCACCTCGCGAGGTGCTGATCGAGGAGTCCGTCGATGGGCTGGAAGGAGTTCGAGCTGGAGGTGATGCGCGACCGGCAAGGACAACTGCGTCATCGTCTGCTCGATCGAGAACCTCGACCCGATGGGCGTCCACACCGGCGACAGCATCACCGTGGCCCCGGCGCAGACGCTGACCGACCGCGAGTACCAGCGCATGCGCGACGCCGCCATCGCCGTCATGCGCGAGATCGGCGTGGACACCGGCGGGTCGAACGTCCAGTTCGCCGTCAACCCGGCGAACGGGCCGCATGGTGGTCATCGAGATGAACCCGCGCGTCTCGCGCTCCAGCGCGCTGGCCTCCAAGGCCACCGGCTTCCCCATCGCCAAGATCGCCGCCAAGCTGGCCGTCGGCTACACGCTGGACGAGATCCGCAACGACATCACCCGCGAGACGCCGGCCTGCTTCGAGCCGACCATCGACTACGTGGTCACCAAGGTCCCGCGCTTCGCCTTCGAGAAGTTCCCCGGCGCCGACGACACGCCTGGGCACGCAGATGAAGTCGGTCGGCGAGGCCATGAGCATCGGCCGGACCTTCAAGCAGTCGTTCCAGAAGGCGCTGCGGTCGCTGGAGACCGGGCGCGCCGGCTTCGGGGCCGACGGCAAGGACGGCCCGCTACGAGGGGCTGGACTGACGCCGGAGCTCGCGGCGCAACTGACGCGGCCCAACGCCGAGCGGCTCTTCGCGATCCGCGCGGCCTTCCGGCGCGGCTGGAGCGTCGAGCGCGGTGCACGACCTGACCCGGATCGACCCGTGGTTCCTGCGCGCACATGGAGGAACTGGCGGCCTACGAGGACGAGATCGCCGGCGCCGGCTCGCTGGACGGGCTGGCAGGCGACCGCGCCGCTGTTCCGGCAGGCCAAGGAGTTCGGCTACTCCGACCGCCAGATCGCCTGCCTGCTGAGGCGCGACCGAGGACGACGGTGCGCGCGGCGCGCGAAGCCGCCGGGCATCATGCCGGTCTACGGGCTGGTCGACACCTGCGCGGCGGAGTTCGAGGCCTTCACGCCCTACTTCTACTCGACCTACGGCGACGCTGGACGAGATGCCGCCGCCGGATCGGCGACCGCAAGAAGGTCATGATCCTCGGCGGCGGGCCCAACCGGATCGGGCAGGGGATCGAGTTCGACTACTGCTGCGTCCATGCCTCCTTCGCCCTGCGCGAGGCCGGGTTCGAGACCATCATGGTCAACAGCAACCCCGAGACGGTCAGCACCGACTACGACACCTCCGACCGGCTCTACTTCGAGCCGCTGACGCTCGAGGACGTGCTGAACATCTACCGGCGCGAGAAGTGCTGGGGCGTCATCGTCCAGTTCGGCGGGCAGACGCCGCTGAACCTGGCCAAGGCCCTGGAGCGCAACGGCGTCAACATCATCGGCACCTCGCCCGGAGCATCGAGGCGGCCGAGGACCGCAAGTTCTTCAGCGAGCTGGTCGACCGCCTGGGCATCCGCCAGCCGGAGAGCGGCATGGCCACGACCGTCGAGGAGGCCGAGGCGATCGCCGACGCGGATCGGCTACCCGGTGCTGGTGCGGCCCTCGTTCGTGCTGGGCGGCCGGGCCATGGTGATCGTCTACGACGACGACGATGCTGCGCAAGTACATGGCGCGAGGCCGTCGAGGTCTCCGAAGAGCCGGCCGGTGCTGATCGACCAGTTCCTGGAAGATGCCGTCGAGGTGGACGTGGACTGCATCTCCGACGGCGAGACGTCGGTCATCGGCGGATCATGGAGCACGTCGAGCTGGCCGGCATCCACTCCGGCGACAGCGCCTGCATGCATCCCGCGCGCCGACGCTGTCCAGCGGAGGTCCAGGAGACGATCCGCCGGCACACGCTTGCCCTGGCGCGCGAGCTTGAAGGTCTGCGGCCTGATGAACGTGCAGTACGCCGTCAAGGACGGCGAGGTCTACGTGCTGGAGGTCAACCCGCGCGCCTCGCGCACCGTGCCGTTCGTCAGCAAGGCCATCGGCGTGCCGCTGGCCAAGCTGGCCGCGCTGGTGCATGGCCGGGTACAAGCTGAAGGATCTGGGCTTCACCGCAGGAGGTCATGCCGCGCCACTACTCGGTCAAGGAAGCCGTGCTTCCCGTTCGCCCGGTTCCCGGGCGTGGACGTGCGTCCTGAGCCCGGAGATGAAGTCCACCGGCGAGGTCATGGGCATCGACACCGACGCGCGGCATGGCGTTCCTGAAGAGCCAGGTGGCCGCCGGGCAACCCGCTGCCGGCAGTCGGGCAACGTCTTCCTCAGCGTGCGCGACGAGGACAAGGCAGGCCGTGCTGCCGCTGGCGCAGCGAGCTGGTGGAGCTGGGCTTCACGATCTACGCCACGCGCGGGCACCAGCACGTGCTGCGCGAACAACGGCATCAAGAGCCAGGCCATCTTCCGCATCTCCGAAGGGCCGGCCCAACGTGCTCGACCTGATCGAGGAGAAGAACGTGGGCTGGATCATCAACACGCCCTCGCAGCGGCGCCGCGCCCGCAGGCGGACGAGATGCGATGCGCGCGCACGCCGTCATCCGCGGCATCCCGATCACCACCACGCTCGACGGCCTGCGCGCGGCGATCAACGGCCTGGAGGCGCTGCGCGCAGCACGAAGCGCATGGAAGTGTGCAGCCTGCAGGAATTCCACCGGCACAGCCCGCGGCTGACCTGCCGACAGGCGCGCAAGCGGCGGCAGCCACGAAGGGAGAAGGCGTCATGAGCGGCCGACATGGAACTGGCAGGAACAGCGGCGAGCGGACGGCCTTCCTGGCCCTGGAGGACGGCACCGTCTTGCGCGGCCATTCCGTCGGGCGCGCCGCGCGACGCGCTGGGCGAGGTGGTCTTCAACACCGGCATGACCGGCTACCAGGAGATCCTGAGCGATCCCTCCTACAGCGGCCAGTTCGTGACCATGACCTACCCCGAGATCGGCAACACCGGCATCAACGCCGACGACATGGAGTCGCGCCGGTTCTTCGCCAACGGCTTCCTCGTGCACGAGATGCAACGAGCCGAGCAACTGGCGCAGCGAGGAGTCGCTGGCGACGGCGCTGGCCGAGCAGGGCATCCCGGCCATCGCCGGCATCGACACCCGCGCGCTGACCGCGCTGCTGCGCGACCAGCGGCACGCTGAAGGGCTTCCTCTGCGCCGACCGGGACGGTCGCCGCCGGAGGAGGGCGTCGCGCGGGCCCGCGGCGTGGGCGGGCCTGGACGGCCAGGACTACGCGGCGCGGGTCTCCTGCGACGAAGCCGTATCGCGTGGGATCCGGACGGCGACGCTGACCGCCAGCTTGGGGCATCGCGCGAGACGCTGCCGCCGGCGGACCTGAAGATCGTGGCCTACGATTTCGGCATCAAGTGGAACATCCTGCGCGGCCTGCGCGCGCAGCGGCATGGCGGTGACCGTCGTGCCCGCCAAGACCCCGGCCGCGGAGGTGCTGGCGCATGAAGCCCGACGGGGTCTTCCTCTCCAACGGCCCGGCCGACCCGGCCGCCGTGACCTACGCCATCGAGGCCACCCGCGAGCTTGATCGGGCAAGGTGCCGGTCATGGGCATCTGCCTGGGGCACCAGCTCCTCGGCCTGGCGCTGCGGCGGCAAGACCTACCGGCTCAAGTTCGGCCACCACGGCTGCAACCACCCGGTGATGGACCTGGCAGACGCGGGCAGGTCGAGATCACCTCGCAGAACCACAACTTCGCCGTGGACCCCGACTCGCTCGACGCGATCGAAGGTCGAGATCACGCACATCAACCTGAACGACCAGACGGTCGAAGGGCTGCGCCACCGCACGCGAGCCGCTGTTCTCCGTCCAGTACCACCCCGAGGCCGCGCCCGGGCCCGCACGACGCCGCCTACCTCTTCGCGCCGCTTCCGCGACCTGATCAGGAACGCCTGACCAGGCCGCGGGCTCTCCATCTTCACTGGACCTGCCAGTTGAGGTCGGACACCGTCAGCAGGTAGCCGACATCAATGACAGTCGCTCCGTCCATCTGCCAGAGGTAGTTCTGCCCCGTCGTGGCGTTGCGCCACAGGATGTCCGACTTGCCATCGCCGTTGAAATCCCCCGTGCTGGCCAGCCGCCAGTTGAGAGGCACCGTCAGCAAGTAGCCGGAATCAATGATGGTCTTTCCGTTCATGAGCCATAGGTAGTTCTGCCCCGTCGTGGCGTGACGCCACAGGATGTCCGACTTGCCATCGCCGTTGAAATCGCCCGTGCTGGCCAGCCGCCAGTTGAGGTCGGCCACCGTCAGCAGGTAGCCGACATCAATGACAGTCGCTCCGTCCATCTGCCACAGGTAGTTCTGCCCCGTCGTGGCGTGACGCCAGAGGATGTCCGACTTGCCATCGCCGTTGAAATCGCCCGTGCCGGCGAGTCGCCACGTGACGACCGACACCGTCAGCAAGTAGCCGGAATCAATGATGGTCTTTCCGTTCATGAGCCATAGGTAGTTCTGCCCCGTCGTGGCGTGACGCCACAGGATGTCCGACTTGCCATCGCCGTTGAAGTCGCCCGTGCCGGCAAGCTGCCAGTTGAGGTCGGCCACCGTCAGCAGGTAGCCGACATCAATGACAGTCTTTCCGTCCATCAGCCAGAGGTAGTTCTGCCCCGTCGTGGCGTGACGCCAGAGGATGTCCGACTTGCCATCGCCGTTGAAATCCCCCGTGCTGGCCAGCCGCCAGTTGAGAGGCACCGTCAGCAAGTAGCCGGAGTCAGTAATGGCCTTCCCGTCCATCAGCCACAGGTAGTTCTGCCCGGTCGTGGCGTAACGCCACAGTATGTCCGACTTGCCATCGCCGTTAAAGTCGTATTCGAAAGCTGTCTGCGCGACGGCGACGGTACCGCTCAATGGCACCGTAAGGCTGGGGCTAACCGGGTCGTTGCTGGTGATAACCAACACTGCTGCCCCCGTGACCGTGGCAGTCGGATTGAAGGTCACGATGATATTGCACGACACACCAACGGCAAGATTCGCCCCGCATGTGTTGGTCTGCGCGAAGTTGCTTGGGCTGGCGCCGGCGATGGCGATGCCGGTTATGACTAGGGGCGCGTTGCCGATGTTCGACAGGGTCACCGACTGGGGCAGGCTGCTGGTAAACGCCTCGATGGGCCCGAAGGCGAGAGCCGGCGGGGAAACCACCGTGATGGGCGCGGGAACCGTGAAGGCAGTGTTTGACCAGGCTGATACGCCGATGGCGTTGTAAGCCCGCACCCGGAAGTAGTACGGGGTCAGTGGCACGGCCGTCGCGTCGGTGTAGGCGACCGTGTCCGCCGGGAGGTCGAAGCTGACCAGGTTCGTGGTGAAGAGCGGATCGTCCGCACGCTCGAGCGTGAAGCCGGTCTCGTCGTCGGCGTTGTCGCTCCAGGCCAGGTCCACACCCGTCCCGCCTTCGACGGCGGTCAGGTTCGACGGCGGCTCGGGGCCGACCCGGAAGATGATCGGCCGCATCATGTCGTTCTCTTCGTGGCTCAGGATGTGGCAGTGCCAGACGTACTCCCAGCCGAAGTTGACCATCTCGTTCTCGGTCGGGCGGCGCCAGGTGCGCCCCCGTCGTCGGGTCGATCTGCGAGAAGCCCATCATGTCCCGAGCCGACGGGCCTCGCCGGGTTCAGCGGCCGGACGCTGTCGGGGAGCGCGAAGGGCAACGTCGGGGCTGATCGGCCGCAGGGCGACGATCGTGTCCTCCAGCGGGGTCATCCGGACGGTGTCCTTCCAGCCCAGCTCGTTGGGGTCGGGCAGCCGGATGAAGCCGTCCCAGCCGACCCGGTTGATCACCTGCACGTCGAACAGGTGGAAGTGGATCGGGTGGGTGTCGACGCCGTTGTGGGTGATCTTCCAGATCTGGATCTCGCGGTCCGTCGAGGATCTCGGTCGGCGGGTCGACGTAGTTCTGCAGCGCGAAGGTCGCGATCGCGGCGTTGGCGAAGGGCACCTCGAGGCCGAGCTTGGCGCTCATCCGGCCGTAGTCGTCGAAGGTCCCGCCCATCTCGTCGTGGATGGCCTTCGGCTTCATCGGCGACGCACGTTGGGCAGCGCCGTCGCGACCGACTTGAAGCTCGAGGGCGGTGTCGGAGATCCGCGACACGCCCCAGTTCGGCCACGTCGCCGGGAAGGCATGTTGTAGGCCGACGTTGTAGGCCTTCTGGCCACGATGACCGGTTCCTGGGAAGCGGCGAAGACGCCCGGCACGTAGTCGCCGCCGGCCACGCTGCCGGTCGACTTGAAGGCGTCCTGGAGGTTGGCCAGCGTGGCCGCGTCGTAGTCGTTGGCCGGCGCGGTGCCGCCGCTGCCGGACGACCATGATCTGCATGACCGTGCGGATGTTCGGGCCGACGCCCGGCAGGACCGGCGGGGCGCCGCCCATGTCGGTGCGGTCCGGGCGCGCCGGTGTAGTAGTCGTAGTGCGGGTCGAGCGCCGGGAAAGCCGTCGGGCGCGTCGTTGTAGAGGATCAGGGTCTTGCCGGCGAAATTGCGAGAAGTCGACGATGACGTCGGCCCGCTCGGCCGGGCCCAGGATCAGCGTGCCGCCGCCGTCGGGCTGCGGGAGCACGTTGCCGACGTTGAACATCGTCGGGTCGCAGGTTCCACTGGACCGGCTGGTTCGGCAGCAGCACCGGCGCCGGCAGGAAGCCGCCCTCGGTCCCGATCTGGATGAACGCCGGGCCGGCGGTGGCCGGGTCGGGCACGCCGCCCTCGCGGCCGTCGGTCGGCCAGAGGGGCGGGAAGAGCGGCGTTGATCGCGGCCGGCACCATGGCGACCTCGGTCAGGTCCGTCGGGGCGGTGCCCACGAAGTCGTACGGGGCGACAGTGGGGTTGGTGTAACCGCCTTGCTGACCGCCTGGTAGAGCTGCAGGTTCAGGAAGCGGTCGTGGGCGGCGTTCAGCACCCG
>CAWCAY010000006.1:0-296159 GCA_963793725.1 uncultured bacterium | reverse complement strand
GTGTTATGTTGGCGCCTCGGTTCAGTACGTATTGCTAGCCCGTCGATGATACGCCGTCGCGCCCGCGCCAGCCGGGACATCACCGTGCCGATCCGGCAGCCCATGGTCTGGGCGATCTGGCGATAGGACATCCCCTCCCGGTTCCGCAGCACCAGGGCCGCCCGGAGGTCCTCCGGCAACCCCTCCAGCGACGCGCCAGCGCCGACCGCTGCTCGGCCTCGTCCAGGCGCTCCAGGGCCGACGGCGCCGGATCGGGAGGGTCGGGCAGCTCGTCCCCGGCCGGCCTGATCCTCGCCCCGCGCCCGGTGCGCCGGACGGTCAGGCTGGCGTTGTAGGCTATGCGCATCATCCAGGCCCTGAACGGGCGCCCGGGGTCGTAGTCGCCCAGCGCGCGGTAGATCCGCAGGAAGGCCTCCTGGGCGGCGTCGTCGGCGTCGGCGTGGCAGCCGGTGACCGACCGGGCCAGCCGGTAGACGCCCATCCGGTGACGGTTCACCAGTTCCTCGAAGGCCCCCCGATCGCCACCGGCGGCCAGGGCGGCCAGGGCCTCGTCGGTCGCTCCCACCGCATCTCCTTCCCCTCGCTGGAATATACCACGGCCGCCGTCGGTTTATTCCTCGCCGGTGTCCGCGGGAATAAATGAGCCCGAGCCCGGGTATGGATGGCAGGAGCGGCCCCCCGGAGGAATCCGGGCGTTCCGGAGGCGGCCACGGCGGGTCAACACGGACGTGGAACGGAAAGGAGAAGGATCATGGACGGAACGGAGGCAGGTGGATGATCCGCGCGGCACTCCTGGGCGTGCTGCTCGGGTTGGTGGTGGCGCCGGCCGCGGCGCAGGCGGGGCTCACCTTCAGCGCCCGGCCGGAGAACCGGACCATACTGGTCCCGGGTCCGGGGGAGGGGACGATCCAGATCGAGGTGATCGTTCCCGACATGGAGTGGATCGGGGAGGACCGGCCGAGGCTCAACCTGGCCCTGGTGATCGACCGGAGCGGGTCGATGGCCGAGCTGGGCAAGCTGGAGTATGCCAAGGCGGCGGCCCACGAGATGATCGACCTCCTGGCGCCCGACGACCGCCTGGCGATCGTGGCCTACGATCACCAGGTGCGAGACGCCGCTCCCCTCCCGCCGGGTGGGGGACCGCCGCGAGCTGCACCGGATCGTCGACTCGCTCTACCCGCGCGGGGCGACCGACCTGTGGGGCGGAGTCGAGGAGGGCTGGCGCCAGGTCGTCGGGGACCGCCGCGCCGGGTGGGTCAACCGGGTCATGCTGATCTCCGACGGGCTGGCCAACCGGGGCCTGACCGAACGCCGGGAGATGTCGCGCCTGGTCGGCCGGATGGCCGGCGACGGGGTCTCCTTCTCCACCTTCGGCGTGGGCGCGTCGTTCGACGAGGAACTGCTGACGCTGCTGGCCACCGGGGGCGGCGGGTCGTACTACTACCTCGAGCATCCGTCGGCCATGGCCGCGGCGCTGACGCGCGAGATGGGCCTGGCCTCCCGGTCTCAGCGCGGGCGAGGTCGAGATCGTCATCCGCCTCCGGCGCGGCTGGGACCTGGCCGGCATCGCCGGCTACGAGTGGCGACGGGAGGGCGACGCTTTCATAGTCCGCCTGGGGGACCTCTCTTCGGGTGCGCGGCGGAGCCTGATCACCCGGGTGCGCACCACCGACCGGACCTTCGGGACGCGCCGGGCGGCCGATGTGCGGGTGCGCTGGCGGGATCCCGCGGAGCGGCCGGGTGGTGGAGGAGGAGCTGCGCGAGGTCTCCCTCGAACTGGTGGCCGACCCCGAGGTGCACTCGCGGGGCTACGACCCCGAGGTGCGCGACCGCGCGGCGGTGATCGAGTCGAACGAGCGGCTGCGGGAGGCCGCCCGGCTGGTCGACCAGGGGAGGAAGTCCGACGCCATCGAGATGCCTGAAGAAGCAGGAGAAGGCACTGCGGGCCGTCCCGGCGTCGCCGGCAGTGGCCTCCGAACTGAAGGCCAACCAGTCGTACCAGTCGACGATAACGGGGATGGAGAGCCTGGGCAAGGACGGGGCCGCGGCCGCCCAGAAGGGGATCAAGTACCGGGCATACCAGAACCTGAACCAGCAGTAACCGCCCCGATGACATTGGGGACATCACTTCGGTGGTGTCCCCGTTTCCCGTCGAGGCCCTTCCGTGATGACTTCCGGGCAGGCAGGGCATCGGCTTGCCGACGGGAGGGCCGGCGGGATATCATGCCGCCCATGGTCTTCAGCTCGATCACCTTCCTCTTCTTCTTCCTGCCGGTGGTCCTGACCTTCCACCTCTTCCCAGGCCGCCGCTGGAGAAACGTGCGTCCTGCTGACGGCCAACCTGCTCTTCTACTTCTGGGGCGAGGGGGGCTACATCCTCGTCCTGCTGGTCTGCATCCTCGGCAACTACCTGCTGGGCCTGCTGGTGGAGCGTGCCCGGGGGGGCGGATGGCAACCTGGGCGGTGACTCGGGGCGGTGGCCTTCAACCTCGGCCAACTGGTCGCCTTCAAGTACGCCGGCTTCCTGCTGAACAACCTTAACCGGGCCACCCACCTCTTCCACCTGCCCGCCGTGCCGGTGGTCGCCTGCACCTGCCGATCGGCATCTCCTTCTTCACCTTCCAGGCCATCTCGCTACCTCGTCGACGTCTACCGCGGCGGGACGGCGCGCCGCGGAGCTTCGCTCGATCCTTCGCCGTCTACATCGTCGCTCTTCCCGCAGCTGATCGCCGGGCCGATCGTCCGCTACCACGACGTCGGCCGGCAGCTCGTCCGACCGCGTCGTGACCGTCGAGCGGCTTCGTGGCCGGCATCCGGCGCTTCGTGCATCGGGCTGGGCAAGAAGGTCCTGATCGCCAACACGCGTGGCTGAGCCGGCCGACCGGATCTTCGCGCTGCCGCCGGCGAGCCTCGGCCCCGCGGCCGCCTGGCTCGGCGATCCTGGCCTACACGCGTCCAGATCTACTTCGACTTCTCCGGCTACTCCGACATGGCCATCGGCCTGGGCCGGATGTTCGGCTTCGCGCTTCCTCGAGAACTTCAACTGCCCCTACCGCTGCCGCGCAGCTTCACCGAGTTCTGGCGGCGCTGGCACATCTCGCTCTCGACCTGGTTCCGCGACTACCTCTACATCCCGCTCGGCGGCAACCGCAGCGGCGCGCGCTGCGGACGTACGTCAACCTGTGGCTCGTCTTCCTGCTCTGCGGCTTCTGGCACGGCGCGGCGTGGACCTTCGTCGTCTGGGGGGCCTGCCACGGGCTCTTCCTGTGGCCTCGAACGGCTGTCGCTCGTCCGGGCCATCTAGCGGCCGCCCCGGCCGTCGTGCGCCACGTCTACACGCCCTGGTGGTCGTCGTCGGCTGGGTCTTCTTCCGGGCCGACTCGCTTCACCGGACGGTTGGGTACCTTGCCGGTCCCTGGCCGGCCTCGGCGGTGGACCCGACAAGGCGACGGCGCTCGCCGTGGCGGTCACGCTCTCGCCCAAGGTGATCCTTGCCCTGGCCGTGGGGCTGGCGAGCTTCATCCCGCTCCCCGCCGGCCTGCGCGCAGCGATTCGAGCGCCCGGAGCCGACGCCGGTGCCGGGGGCGCTGGCCTGGCCGGCCCTGGCGGTCGTCTTCTCGCTGTCGGTGCTGATGCTGGCCGCGGGGACCTACAACCCCTTCATCTACTTCAGGTTCTGAAGCGATGGCGGCATCCGGCGGCACTCCCCGACCCCGCGCAGGAATGGCCCTGTGCGCCCTGTGGCTGGCCATCCTCTGGTTGCCGATGCTCCAGATGGTCTTCCGGTTCGTCCCGGAAACCCGCCTGGAGGAGAAACGGAAGCGGGCGGAATGGCCCGCCCTTCCCCCCGCCGTTTCGGCCGGGGGTATGAAGCGATACCTGGCCGGCGTCAACGCGTTTGTCACCGACCACTTCGGCTTTCGCGACCGGCTGATCGACCTGAACAACCGGCTGCACGTCTTCGTGCTGCGAACCAGCCCGCAGGCCGACGTCGTTATCGGCAAGGGCCCCTGGCTCTTCTTTAACCCCCGCCGGGATGACCAGAACCTCGACGACTACTGCGGTCTGGTACCCCTCTCGCCGGTGCAACTGGCCGGCATCCGGAAGAACCTGCGCCTGGCCCATGACCGGCTGAAGGCCCGCGGGGTTGACTTCTATGTGGTGGTGCCGCCCAGCAAGCACACCGTCTATCCGGAGATGCTGCCCGACGGCATCGCCGTCCTCGCCGGGGAAACCCGCCTGGACCAGATCACCGGCTACCTGCGCCGGCACGATCCGGAATTGGCGTTCATCGATCTCCGGCCGGCGCTCCGCGAGGCCAAGGCGCGCGACACTCTATACTGCCCCGGGGACACCCACTGGTCCCCGGTGGGAGGTTTCATTGGCTTCCTGGAGCTGATGAACCGCATCAGGGCCGACCATCCCGAGACGCGCCCCGTCCGCGAGGAGGACTATGTCCGGGCGCTTGCGGTGGTGACCGCCGACTTGGCGGTCATGGCCGGTGTGTCGGATCATCCCTCACGCATCGAATTGCCGGTGGTGTTGGAGAAGAAGAGGCCGGCGGTCCGCCAGCGACCGGTCCCGGAGGGGTATCCGGCAACTCGGTCGTCAGTCTACGAGGCGGAGACGCCAGGCGGCAAGCTGCTGATGTACCACGACTCGTTCGGCTGGGGAATCATATCCCTCTTCATTGGCCGCTACTCGCGAAGCGTGTTCCTCTGGACGAGCAATATCGACGAGGCAATCGTCGTCAAGGAGCACCCGGATGTCGTCGTCCTGGAGATCACTGAGCGCTACCTGGCTTCCCTGATCTACGACAACTTCTTCAAGACTGCCCCCTGACGCTTCCGGCGACCTACTTCACCTCGACGTACTTGCCCCCCTTGACCTGGTACATCGAGAAGCCGACCCCTTCGGCGTCACCGATCCTGTCGAACTTGATCCTGCCGACCGGCGTGTCGACGAACTCGGTTCTGAGGGCCTTGGTCACCTTGTCATAGTCGGTCGAACCGGCCTTGGCGATGGCGTTCAGCAGGGCCGTGGTGGCCGCCCAGGCGTTGATGTAGAAGGCGCCGGGATCGCCGTTGTAAGCCTTCTTGTGGGCTTCGGCGGCGGCGATCGCCAACGGGTTGGTGGAGGTGTCCTTGGAAGTGGTCGCGTAAACCCCTTCGGCGTACTCCTTGGCGACCTTGATGAAGGTGTCATCCTTGACCCCGTCGTCGGAGATGAACGGGATCTTGACCCCCTTCTTGGTCATCTGGGTGACCAGCTTGGAGGCTTCGGGGTGGTAGCCGCCGTAGAGGACCGCCTCGGCCCCCGAGTCCTTGACCTTCTGGACGATGGCCGAGTAGTCCATCTGCCCGGCGGTTATCCCCTCGAACAGGACCACCTGGGCCTTGCCCGACTTCTCGACGAACGCCTTGGCGAACTCGGCGTAGCCCTTGCCGTAGTCCTGCTTGTCGTGCAGCACGGCGACCTTCTTGACCTTCAGCTTGTCGATCGCGAAGTCGACCCCGGTCTTGGCCTGCAGGTCGTCCGAGGCGATCGTCCGGAAGAAGTTGGGGTAGTCGCCGCTCTGGGTCAGGGCAGGGTTGGTGGCCGACGGCGAGATCGACAGGATCCTGGCGTCCTTGTAGATGCCCATGGCCGACTTGGTGGCCCCGCTGCAGATGTGGCCGATGACCGCGGCGACCTTCCCGGAGACGAGCTTGGTGGCCACGTTGGTGGCGATCTCCGGCTTGCAGACGTCGTCCTCGACCACCAGTTCGATCTTCCGGCCCAGCACGCCCCCCCTGGCGTTCCACTCGTCGGCCACCAGCTCTGGCCGCCCGGGACTGGGGATGCCGTAGGAGGCCAGGTCGCCCGTCTGGGGCCCGGCCACGCCGATCCTGATCGTGTCCGCGGCCGCCGCGCCGACGGGCGCCGCCAGCAGGGCGAGAGAAAGGCACAGCGATGGCAGACGCGCAACGTTTCTCATGCCGATCCTCCTCGACGGGGATTGTCCGGACTACACCAGACAATCATACCCCCATCGTTTCGGCGGAGTCCAGATGACTAGGCAGTTCCGGGGGAATCATGTAAAATTAAAATTCATCGCAGGCAATGATAACCGTGGAGGCGTCATGACCGAACAGCCGGTGAACAGCGATCAGCCGGAACATCGTCACTTCCCCAGGATCCATGCCGGGCAGGTCGTTGCCGTCAAGCCCCTGACCGTCAGGAAGGGAGAGCCCGAGGTCGCGGCCGCCAAGGTCGTCGGCCTGGGCGGGCTGATGTTCGAGTCACCGGTCCGGCGAAGGAAGGGGACCCTGCTTGAGTTGACCATCCTGGCGGGCGCCGAGCCGATCACCCTCAAGGTGGCGGTCTCCTGGTGCCACAAGGAGGATGACGACCTGTGGCACGTCGGCGTGAATTCCTGGACATCACCGAAGCGGTCCGCACCAAGATCCTCGATTCCCTCATGCGGCGGGTTTCCCTCGAGGAGCAGATCCAGAGGCAGGAGTGACGCGATGAAGGTCTTCCCCGCCCTCCTGGCCAATGACGAGGACGACTACCGGCGGAAACTGGCCCTTTCGGCGGCCATCGCCCCTTTCGTCCAGATCGACTTCATGGATGGCGCCTTCGTGCCGAGCAGCAGCGTTGACGCGGCCACGGCGGCGAAGATCGAGATCCCCTTCGACCACGAGATCCACCTGATGGTGACCGACCCCCTCGTGCTGGCTCGACCACCTGGCCAACCAGCGCCTCCGGCGGGTCATTTTCCACGTCGAGGCGGTTGCCGCGCCGGCGGCCACGGCTGCGGCCATCCGCCGCAAGGGATACCCGGCCTTCGGCGCGCTGAACCCCGGCACCGCCGTGGACGGCGTGCGGGGTCTCCTGCCGCACCTCGACGGCCTGCTGGTGATGGCCGTCAATCCCGGCTTCTACGGGTCCCCGTTCATCCCCGAGGTCCTGGGCAAGATTCACGCGGTGAAGAAGCTGGCTCCGGAACTCGAGGTGGGTGTGGACGGCGGCATGTCGGAGGAGACCCTGGGGGCCGCCGCCGCGGCCGGCGCCGACTATGTCTGCGTGGGGAGCCGCATCTTCAAGGACCCTGACCCGCCCGCCGCCTACGCCCGGCTCTTGCGTCTTGCGGCCGGCGGCTGACCGCCACGCCATCACTTCCGGAGGAACGCCATGCCCAAGTCGAGAGTGCAGGAGATCGGCCGCTTCGGCCAGAGCATCTGGTACGACAACATCTCCCGGGCGGTCATCCGCCGGGGAACCCTGGCCCGCATGGTCAGCGAGGACGGGGTCAGCGGGGTGACCTCCAACCCGACCATCTTCATGAAGGCCATCGCCGATACGGCCGACTATGACGACGATATCCGTCGCCTCGCGGCTGCCGGTCACGACGCCCCGACAATCGTCCGGATGCTGATGGTGGGCGACATCCGGGAGGCCTGCGACATCCTGCGCCCGGTCTTCGACCGGACCGCCGGGAATGACGGCTTCGTCTCCCTGGAGTGCGACCCCGCACCTGGCCCACGACGCCGCGGCGCACCGTGGCCCAGGCGGTCGATCTGGCCGCGGTCGGTCGACCGGCCGAACCTGATGATCAAGGTTCCCGGCACCGCCGCCGGACTGCCGGCGGTGACCGAGATCATCGCCCGGGGGATCAACGTCAACGTGACCCTCCTCTTCTCCCCGGGACACTACCAGGCCCAGGCCGAGGCCTTCCTGAGCGGCCTGGAGAAGCGCGCCGCGGCCGGCCAGCCGCTCGCCGGCATCCGGCTCGGTGGCCTCGCTCTTCCTGAGCCGGATCGACACCGTGGTCGACGCTCGGCTGGGGGAGATAGCCCCGACGGTCCTGCCCGGCGGCGCCGACGCGCTCGGCCTTGCGGGGCAAGGCCGCCGTGGCCACCGCCCGGGCCGCCTACGGCCGGTTCGGCGAACTCTTCGGCCCGGGGCGCTTCGGCGCCCTGGCGGCCCTGGGCGCGGTCCGGCAGCGCCCGCTGTGGGCCAGCACCGGCACCAAGGACAAGCGCTACTCGGACGTCAAGTACGTCGAGGAGCTGATCGGGCCGGAGACGGTCAACACCGTCCCCCAGGCCACGCTCGATGCCTTCCGCGACCATGGCGTGGCGGCCGCCGCCCTGATGCCGGGGTGCGGCGACAGCGAGCGCGTCCTGGAGCGGCTGGCCGACCTGGGGATCGACATGGAGGCAGTCTGGCAGGGGCTTCAGGACGACGGCGTGCGCGCTTTCTCCGAGTCGTTCGATGCCCTGGTCGGGGCCGTCTCCAAGAAGCGCGGCTGAGGCCGTGGCCGCCGGGACGCCATTCGCCCAACCCGCCGACTTCCCGGCCCGGCTGTGGCGTCGCGACCCGACCCTCTTCGCCGCCGATGCCGGCCCGCCAACGAGCGATCGTCAACCGCCTCGGCTGGCTGGACGCCCCGGTGGTCTCGCCCGGAGCGGTCGGCCGCCTTCACCGCCTTCGCCCGCGGGCTGGCCGGCCGGGGGATCAGGGAGGTGGTCCTGCTCGGCATGGGCGGTTCCAGCCTCTTCCCGCTGGTCCTCGCCGGTCTCTTCCCGTCCGCGCCCGGCTTTCCGGCGTTGCGGGTGGTCGACACCACCTCCCCGGGTACCGCGGCCGGCCTGCTGGCCGTTCTCGACCCGGGCAGCACGCTCTTCCTGGTGGCCAGCAAGTCGGGCACGACCATCGAGCCGATGGTCCTGTCGGAGATATTCGGCGCCTTCTCGAGCAGGGTTCCCGGGGGGTCGGCCCGCTTCGCCGCCATCACCGACCCGGGCTCGCCGCTGGCCGCGCAGGCCGGCCGGGAGGATTACGCCGCCCTGTTCGAGGCCCCGGCTGACGTCGGCGGACGCTTCTCGGCGCTGACCGCCTTCGGCATGGTGCCGGCGGCCCTGCTCGGGGTGGACGTCGGCGAACTGCTCCGCCGCGCCCGGGCCATGGCCGACGCCTGCGGCCCGACGCGTCCCCCGGGCGGCAATCCCGGCCTCGACCTGGGCATCTGGATGGCGTCCCAGGTGAGCGCCGGGCGCGACAAGCTGGCCATCCTGCCGACCGCATCCTGGAGCCGGTTCGCCCTCTGGCTGGAGCAGCTCCTGGCCGAGAGCAGCGGCAAGGAAGGGACCGGCATCATTCCCGTGGCCGGCGAGCCGTGGGGGCCCTGGTCCACGTCGGGGGCCGACCGGTGCTTCGTCAGGATCATCGGCGTTGGCGAAGATGCCGGCAGCCCGGATCCGGTCGCCGAAGGGGTCGCCGCCGACCGGGTGACCGAGATTCGCGTCGGCTCGCCGCTGGACATCGGTGCCGAGGCCTTCCGCTGGGAAGTCGCCACGGCCGCCCTCGGCTGTTTCCTGGGCATCAACCCCTTCGACGAGCCGAATGTCGGCGAGAGCAAGGCCAACACCCTGCGGGTTCTGGACGCCCGCGAGCCGGCCCCGGCGGTCACCGGAGCCGCCGAGGCGAGGCGGCTCCTCGAGCCCTTCTGGCGGACGCCGCGCGCGGGCGAGTACGTGGCCATGCTCGCCTACCTGCCGTACAGCCAGTCGACCGACGGGGCGCTCCTCCGGCTGCGTCGGGCGGTGGCCGCGCGCAGCGGGCTGGCGACCGTCGCCGGCTACGGTCCGCGTTACCTGCACTCCACCGGCCAGATCCACAAGGGCGGCCCGTCCACGGGGCGCTTCGTCATCGTTTCCGCCGCCGAGGAGCCGGTGCCCATTCCCGGGAGGCCTTACACGCTGAACGACCTTCACCTGGCCCAGGCGCGGGGGGACGAACTGGCCCTGGCGGGTCGCGGCCGGCCGGTGGTCCGGCTCCACCTGGCCTCCCCGGGCGTCCTGGGAGAAATCGCCGGGTAGTGTGTCAGTACTGCCACCCTGTTCCGTCGCCGAGTGTGGCAATTCTGCAACAGTGGTTATTGGAAACGAATGGTGCCCTCTGCGGGATGTTCTGTATCGTATTGATTGTGATGTAGATTTTTGATCGACCCCACGGCAATTCCCCAGGCACGATACTTGCATATTAATTGAGCATTATGGTTGCGGCTCAATCGTTCAGGAAAGCCCGGCAGACAACCTTGGCATCGGCGGTCACCTGCCACGGGATCGGCCTCCACTCGGGGTTGCTGGTCAACATGACCCTCAAGCCCGCCCCGTGTGACTTCGGCATCGTCTTCGTGCGCACCGACCTATTCGGGGCCAACTCGGTCCGGGCCTGCCGGTCGATGCTGAAGGACACGACCCTGTCGACCTTCATCGCCAACGGAAAGGCCCAAGTTCAGACGGTCGAGCACCTCCTGTCGGCCCTCACCGGCATGGGAGTCGACAACGCCGTGGTCGAACTCGACGCCCCCGAAGTGCCGATCATGGACGGCAGCGCCATGCCCTTCGTCCATCTGATCCGCCGCGCCGGGCTGAACGTGCAGCGGCGTCCGCGCACCTGCATAAAGATCACCAAGCCGATCACCGTGACCGACGGCGAAAAGCGCGCCTCGCTGATCCCCTCGGCGGTGACGGTCATCTCCGGCGAGATCGATTTCGACCACCCGCTAATCAGCCGCCAGAGCTTCGAATACGTGCACACCACCGAGTCGTTCGTCAACGAGATCGCCCCGGCGCGCACCTTCGGCTTCAAGAGGGACATCGACCACCTGGTCCGCAAGGGATTGGCGCGGGGTGGATCGCTCGACAACGCCGTGCTGCTCGACGAGCGGGGGATCGTCAACGAAGGGGGTCTGCGCTTCGACGACGAGTTCGTCCGCCACAAGATCCTCGACGCCATCGGCGACCTGACCCTGGCCGGCTACCCGATCCTGGGCCGGCTGGAAATGGTCCGCTCGGGGCACGCCCTGAATGGCGCCCTGGTGGAGGCGCTCCTCTCCTCCCCGGGCTCGTGGACCATGATCCACGAGGAACGCCGGTTCCAGGGCCACCCTGCCATCCTGGAGACGAATCTGGCCTTCCTGCCGCGCATGGTCCCCGCCTAACCCCCCCCTCACTTCATTCCAGGAGAGTCCGTAGGACTGTCCCGCGCTCGCCACCCGTCTTGCCCCCTCGGTCAGGTTGGGAATGGGCAGGGTGGCGCCGCGGGGGACCCCCACGGAGGGCGCACTCCGTCCGGGAGCACTTCGTGGGGGTGAAGGCGCCAGGCCCCAGCCCATTCCCACCATGAGAAAGGTGAGACAGGTCTGCTAGCGGGCGACGTCCTCGCGGACCGTCCCCCGAAGGCCAGCCGCTCGAGCCGGCGACCGCCACGTTGGCCTCGTCGATCGCCTTGTAGGGCCCCAGGGTGACCAGGCGGAGCTCGTAATCGTTTTCCTGGAGGATCAGGATGGCGGCGTCAGGGAAGGCGCCAACCAGGTTATCCCGCATCCAGACGGCATTCGCCTTGGACGAGAAGCCGCCCAGGCTGACCCAGTAGACGGTGGGCGGCGGGGGCGCGGCCGGCTCGGGGACGGCGGCGGCCACGGCCCCGACTTCACCGGTCCCGGCGGCGAGCGTCTCGATGCGCACCTTGGCCAGGCCGACCTCGAGCATGTCGAGCCGCCGGGCGGCTTCGTACGAGAGATCGAGTATGCGTCCCTCGACGAACGGCCCGCGGTCGTTTACCTTGACCGACACCGCGCGGTTGTTGTCGAGACGGGTGACCCTGATCATCGTCCCCAGGGGGATGTCGCGGGAGGCGGCCGTCAGCCGGTACATGTTGTACGTCTCGCCGCTCGAGGTGATCCGGCCGTGGAACTTCTGGTCCGTAATAGGAGGCCACGCCCTCGGTCGTATTGACGGTGCTGGTCGGCGGCGCGGCCCCTGGGTCATCGCGCAGGCGGCCAGGTTCATCACGAACGCCGTCGACGAAAGGATCAGCCAGCGAGTGCCATGGCGGATGACGTGTCTTCATAGCCATGGCAATATAAGTCCTTGGCACGAAAAATGCCAACTGGCCGTGGCAGTTGCGCCGGCTCGACCGCGTCCTCGCCTGGGCGGTCGGCGAACATCCTGCTACAATAATGTCCATGGATCGGGACCGACTTCGCGTCTCTTCGTCCGGGTGCCTCGCTGGCATGCTGGTCGCGGCCGCCCTGCTCGGCTTCGCCGGCGGGGTGGGCCTGCTCGCCGGGCTCTTCTGGGGGTACGGCCGAGACCTGCCGTCGGTCGACGATCTCCGGTCGTACCGCCCCGGACTGGTGACCAAGGTCTACGACATCAACGACCGCGAGATCACCGGCTTCTACCACGAGCGCCGCGAGATCGTGCCCTTGGAGAGCATACCCCGAGAGCTCAAGGACGCGGTCATCTCCGTCGAAGACGTCCACTTCCTGGCCCACCGGGGCATCGATCCCATCGGCATCCTCCGGGCGATGCTGGCCAACTTGACCGCCGGCGGCATGGTCCAGGGGGGAGCACCATCACCCAGCAGGTGGCCCGGGCGGTCTTCCTGTCGCCCGAGAAGAAGATCACCCGGAAGATCAAGGAGGCCATCCTCGCCTGGCGCCTGGAGCGCGAATTCACCAAGGAGGAGATCCTCTGGCTCTACCTGAACCACATCTACTTCGGCGCCGGGCGCCTACGGCGTCGAGGCCGCGGCCAGAACCTACTTCGGCAAGCACGTCTCGCAGCTCGACCTGGCCGAGTGCGCCATGCTCGCCGGGCTGCCCAAGGCGCCCAGCACCTACTCCCCCGTCGAGCACCCCGAGGCGGCCCGGGCGCGCCGGTCGCTGGTGCTGCGGCGGATGGTCGAGGAGGGATACCTCGGCCGGGAGGAGATGGAACAGGCCGCCCGGGCACCGCTGGACGTCGGCGGCGGCTTCCGGGAGTCCTCCCGGGCATCGTTCTTCATCGAGCACGTGCGCCGCTACCTCGAGGAAACCTACGGCACGGACCTCCTCTACCGCGGCGGCCTGCGGGTCTACACCACGCTGGACCTCGGCCTCCAGGAGGCGGCCGAGCGGGTCGTCGACCGTTGGCGTCCGCGAGGTCGACCGGCGCCGCGGGTACCGATTCCCGCAGGAGCGGGTCGACCTCTCCCAGCCGGGCGCCCTGGACGCCTGGATTCAGGGGCGGAGCGATTGGCCGCGGAGGATCGAGGTCGGACAGGTCCATCCGGCGGTCGTGCTGTCGATCGATGACCCCGCCCGGGCCACGGTCCGCGTCGGCTTCCCTGGAGGGAACCCTACCGCTCAAGGAGATGGACTGGATCTATGGGGAGTATGGCCGGAAGCCCGCGTCGGTTGGGGAGGTGCTGCGGCCGGGGTCTGGTGATCAAGGTCGGGTGCTGGAGCTGGGCGACCTGGCGCGGCCGCTGGTGTCGCTCGAACAGGACCCGCTGGTGGAGGGGGCCCTGGTCTGCCTCGACCCCCAGGACGGGATGGTGCGGGCCATGGTCGGGGGCGGGGACTTCCGCCGCTCGCAGTTCAACCGGGCGGTCCAGTCGCGCCGCCAGCCCGGCTCGGCCTTCAAGCCGTTCATTTACGCGGCGGCCATCGAACGGGGGATGGGTCCGGCCGACGTCATCGTCGACTCGCCGTTGGTATTCAAGTACCACGATTTGAAGGACGAACTGAAGACCTGGAAGCCGGAGAACTACGAGGATGAATTCACCGGGCTGACGCGGCTGCGCGACGCCCTCAACCACTCCATGAACCTGCCGACCATCAGACTGCTGCAGAAAGTGGGCCTGCCGGCGGTCCACTCCCTCGCCTCCCGCCTGGGGATCAGGAGCCCGCTGGCGCCCGACCTGTCGCTCGCCCTCGGTTCCTCGGGGGTGACCCTGCTCGAGCTGACCGAGGCTTACGCGGTCTTCGCCAGTGGCGGCATCTACACCCCGCCGATCTTCATCCGCTACATCACCGACCGGCGGGGGGGCTGCTGGAGGTGCACCAGCCGCAGCCCGGCCGGGCGATCGACGAGGGGACGGCCTACGTCATGACCAGCATGCTCCAGACGGTGGTCGAGGAGGGAACCGGCCAGCGGGTCAAGGCCCTGAACCGGGTGGCCGCCGGCAAGACCGGGACCACCAACGAATACCTCGACGCCTGGTTCATGGGCTTCATGCCGCAACTGGTCACCGGCGTCTGGGTGGGCATGGACGAGGAGAAGCCGATCGGCCCCAAGGAGACCGGCTCCAAGGCCGCCGCGCCGATCTGGCTGTCGTTCATGGAGGAGGCGGTCAGGGGCATGCCGCGGGAGATCTTCCCGGTCCCGACCGGGGTGACCTTCGTCAAGGTCGACGCCGAGAGCGGCTCCTGGCCGCCCCCCGCTCCAAGAAGACCGTCTTCGAAGTCTTTCGCCGGGGCACCGAACCGACCGAACGAGCAGGCCCGAGGTATTGCCCTCGGCCGATTTCCAGAGGATGGACGTGGGATTATGAAGCCATTGTAAGGAGGGTGACCGATGAAATGCAGCCTGTGCGACCATGACAATCCCGACCATTCGACCGTTCTGCGGGGTCTGCGGCAAGCCCCTGGCGCACTCCCCGGCTGCCCGCTTCCAGCGGGTGACCTGGGTGGCAGCGACGCAACCTCCGCTGCTCCTGGCGATCGCCTGCGCCTCCTGCTCATGGCCGTCGGGGCGATGGGCTACCTGCTGCTGCGCGACGACGGCTCGTACGACGACGACGTCATCAGCCTGGGGGAGGACGGCCAGGAGGCGGCGGGTCGGCGACCGCGGCCGGCCGCCCGGGCACGCTGGCGGCGGAGGACGGCATCGCCGGACAAGCTCCCGGCGGTCCTGGCCGGCACGGTCATCGAAGCGGATCGCCGGTCCATCAAAATCCGGGCCGAACACGACGACCGTGTCTACATTGTCGCCGTCGGCTTCCGGACGAAGTACTCGCCCCGCCGGCGGGCGGCCGTTGGCGACCGCGTCGCGGTGGACTACCACTTCCGCCGCGGGCACCTGATCGGCGACCAGATCTCCTACCGCTGAAACCGGGGGCCCGGACGCGTCACCGGCCCGATCAACGGGCTTCCGGGGGAAGAGCCAGTAGCCCGGCGGCTTTCTTCAGGGCCAGCGCGGCGGCGATGCGGTCATAGGTCGCGGTCACCACGCCCACCTTGGCGGTCAGCAGATCGGACAGGGCGGTCGAGACCTCCAGCGAGGTGGCCATGCCGATCTGGTACTGGGCCCGGCTGCCGCGGAGGTTTTCCTCGGCCAGGGTGGCCTGTCTTTCGTAGCTGGCCAGGGACGACTCGGCGCCCTTCAAGCGGTACCAGGCCCCCCGCACCTCCAGGTCGATCCCCTTGCGCAAAGCCGCCCGCTCCAGTTCGCTCTTCTCCAGGGCCACCCGGGCGATCGACAGGTCGGCCAGCGAAAACCCCCGGTCGTACAGCGGGACGGCCACGTTCAATGAGCCCCCCCAGTTCTCCTCTTCGGCCGGAAAGAAATCGGGATCGCTCTTCTGGTAGTAACCGCTGGCGTAGACGTAGGGGAGGAACTTTCCCTTGGCCGAGACGACCCCCTCGTGGGCGATGCCCACCGACTCTCCGGCGATGGTCAGGTCCTTGCGGGCGGCCAGGGCCCGGGCCACCAGGGCGTCGGGGTCCGCCGGCAGGTCGCCGGGGATGGGCAGCCCGTCGGTGGACAGCTCGCCGACATCGCCGCCGGTGAGCCTTCGCAGGGAGTCGAAGGAGAGGCCGAGCGCGTTCCGGGCAAGGACCACCTGGTTTTCCGCCTGAACCAGCCCCAGCTCGGCCCGCAGCATGGCCGTCTTGGTCACCTCGCCCAGCTCGAAGCGGGCCTGGGTCAGGTCGAGGAACTCCCGCGCCTGGATGCGCCCCTGCTCGACCGCCGCCAGGACCTCCCGCGCGGCCAGGGCGTCGAGGTATGCCTCGACCGTCGCCAGGTAGATTCCCTCGCGGGTCAAGCTCGGCGGACAACTCGCTGACGCGGATGCCGTGGTAGGCCGAGCGCAGGGCCGAGGTGGCCCGCCCGCCGGTGTAGACCGGCTGGTTCAGGGACAGCGTGTAGCCGGAACGAGTCACCCTCCGAATCCGAACTGGCGGTGGTCTGGAGATAGTCCCAGGAGCCGGCCAGGGCGATGTCGGGGGCCACAGCACCTCGGGCGCCTTCGCCGCTGCAGGCGTGCGTCCTCGACCTCCTTGGCGGCGATGCGGGCGGCTTCCCCGTTCACCAGGGCCATGGTGACGGCCCGGTCGAGGGTCAGGGGAAGGGGAGTCCGCCGCGCCCGCCGGCAAGGCCATGCAGGCGACCAGCAGGCAAGCGGCGGTGATGGTGCACTTATTCATGGGTCACCTCTTCGAAGACCGGTTTGCCGGTCAGGCGCAGCTTCATCGACTCGAAGGCCAGGTACAGGGCCGGCACGACCACCAGCGTCAGCGCGGTGGCGAAAGCCAGGCCGAAGATGACCGCCACGGCCATCGGCTTCCACCACTGGACCGACTCGCCGCCGATCTCCCAGGCGAAGGCGGTGAAGTCAAACGAGACGCCGGTGGCCATCGGCACGAGCCCCAGGATGGTCGTCACGGCGGTCAGCATGACCGGCCGCAGCCGGGTCTTGCCGGCCACCACCACCGCCTCCAGGGACGGCATCCCCTTCTGGCAGTTCTTCATCGCGGCGTCGAGCAGCACGATGGCGTTGTTGACCACCACCCCGGCCAGGGTGATCACCCCGATGCCGGTCATGATGATGCCGAACGGGGTGCCGGTGACGATCAGGCCGAAGAGGACCCCGGCCAGGCGACAGGATGACCGAGGTCATGATGATCAACGGCACGGCGATGGAGTTGAACTGCGGCACGATCACCAGGAAGACCAGCAGCAGCGCCCACAGGAAAGCCCGCGACAGGAAGGCCTGGGCCTTCTTCTGCTCCTTGTCCTCGCCGGTGTAGGCGACAGTGTAGTCCTCGGGAAGTTCGATGCCGGCCAGGGCTTCTTCTCGACGTCGGCCAGGACGGTTGCCGGCAGCCGCCCCTCGACCTCCGACTCGACGGTGATCACCCGGCGGGCGTCGATCCGGCGGATCGAGCCGAAGCCCGCGCCGTAGTCGACGCCGGCGATGGACGACAGCGGCACCTGGGCTCCGGCGGGCGCGGCGATCACCAGGTTGCGCAGCGTGGCCACGTCGTCCCGCCGTTCGCGGGGGAGGCGGACGGTGATGTCGTACTCGTCTTTCTCCTCGCGGAAGGTGCCGGCCTTGACGCCGTTCATCGCCGCCCGCACCGCCGACGCCGCCGAGTAAGTCGAGAAGCCGTGCAGGGAGGCCTTCTCCCTGTCGACGGTCACCCGGATCTCGGGCCGGCCCCGCTCGTAGTCGTCCTTCAGGTCGACCAGGCCGGGGATGTCCTTGATCCGCTCCCGGATCTTCCGGGCGATCTCCCCCAGCACGGTGAAGTCCTTTCCCGAAACCTCGATGTTGACCGGTTTGCCGCCGGGCGGGCCATGCTCCTCCTTCTGGATCTCGATCTCGGCCCCGACCAGGTCGACCAGCTTCTTCCGGATCTGTTCCACCGTCACCCGGGAGCTCTGCTTGCGCAGCTGCCGGTCGACGAACTCGATCGAGATGCGGGCCCGGTTCGACTTGGTCGACATGCCGCCGCCGAAGCGGTCGGTGGCCGCGCCGATGTCGGTGATTACGTTGACCAGGTCGGGCGAGTCGGTCAGGCAGCACTCGACGCTCCTGGCCAGCGCGTCGGTCGCATCCAGGAGGTGCCGTCGGGGGCGTTGATGTTCACCGTGGCCCGGGAGGGGTCGGTGTCGGGGAAGAACTGCAGCCCCTTGCCGAAGAAGCCGTAGAGGACGCCGATGACCACCAGCAGCGCGAAGGAGTTGCCGATGGTCCACCACTTCCAGCGCAGGGCCGAGCGAAGCAGCGCCTCGTAGCGGTTGACGTAGTGCGACGGGTGGGCGGCCAAGCCCGTCTCCTCGTCCACCTCGAGCCCCTTGCCGGTCCCCTTGGGCATGAAACGGTTGGCCAGCGTGGGATTGACCACCACCGCAATGAAGAACGAGGCCGACAGCGAGATCATGACGGTGACCGGCAGGTACCACATGAACTTGCCGACGATCCCCGGCCAGAAGAGCATCGGGATGAAGGCCACCACCGTGGTCAGGGTCGAGGTGAGCACCGGCACGCCGACCTCGGACGCGCCCACCAGGCAGGCCTGGTAGCGGCTCTTGCCCATGTGGTAGTGGCGGAACATGTTCTCGACGATGACGATGGCGTTGTCGACCACCATGCCGACCGTCAGGATCAGCGAGAAGAGGACGATCATGTTCAGCGTGATGCCGCTGAAATGCAGCACCAGGAAAGTGATCAGCATCGACAGCGGGATGGCCAGGGCGACGAAGACGGCGTTCGAGGCCCCCATGAAGAAGAAGAGCACGGCCACCACCAGGATGAAGCCGGTGATGATGTTGTTGTTCAGGTCGGCCACCATCCGGCGGATGTCCTTGGAGGCATCGAAGGCCACCGTGGCGCCCAGGCCGGGGGGTTGCTCGTCGGCCCACTCCTTGAGGATGGCCTTCACCCCGTCGCACACGCCGATGATGTTCTCGCCGCTCTTCTTCTGGACTGACAGCGTGACCGTGTCCTTGCCGTTCAGGCGCGAGTGGGTCTTCGGTTCCTTGTAGCCGTCGACCACCCGGGCCACGTCGCGCACGTGCACCATCCGGCCGTCGGCCTGCGAGACGACCAGGTCCATGATCTCCCGCGGGTCGGCGAACTCACCCGGGATGCGCAGCAGGAAATCGGCTTCGCCGATGATCATGTTGCCGGCCGGCAGGTTGACGTTCGCCCCCTGCACCGCGGCCACCAGGGCGTCGTGGGACAGGTGATAGGCGGCCAGGCGCTCCGGGTCGAACTCCACCCGGATCTCCCGCTCGAGCCCGCCGGTCACCTCGACCGCCAGCACACCCGGCACCCCCTCGATCCGGTCCTTGAGACGGTCGGCGATGTCCTTCAGGCGTTGCAGGCCGACGTCGCCCGAGATGTTGGCGATCAGGACCGGGAACTCCGACAGGTTGATTTCCTGGATGACCGGGTCCTCGGCGTCCTCGGGCAGATCGGGTCCGGCCAGGGCTACCTTGTCGCGCACTTTCTGCAGGGCCTCGTCGATGTCCGCCTCGGGCGTGAACTCGATGACGATGATCGACGCCCCCTCGACCGAGGTGGAGCGGATCTCCTCCAGCTTGCCGAGGTTCTTGAGCTTGTTCTCGATCGGGATGGTCACCAGCGTCTCGATGTCCTCGGGCGACACGCCGAAGTACGGCGTGGTGACGATCACGTACGGGATCGAGATCTCGGGGCTCGACTCCCGCGGCATATCCCGGTAGGCGAGACTGCCGGTGATGGCCACGATGGCGACGATGACGTAGACCGCCGCCCGGTTGCGGATGGCCAGGCCGATCGGGTTCATCGGATGACCTTGACCGTCTGCCCGTCCTGCAGGTCGCGCTGCCCCTTGACGATCAGCGGCTCACCGGCGGCCAGGCCGGAGACGACCTGGATCCAGCCGTTCTCGCGGATGCCCGTCTCGACCTTCCGGCGGGCGGCCTTGTCACCGGCCAGCACGAAGACCACGTTCCCGTCCTCCTTGGGCACCACGGCGAAGGTGGGCGCGGCCACCGTCTGGGACACGGTGCGGCGGGTCAGGAGCACCTGGGCCACCATCCCGGACCGCAACCGGCCGTCCGGGTTGGGGGCGGTGATCTCCATCGGGTAGGTGTTGGTGCGCGTGTCGGCCGACAGGGCCACGAAGGTCACCCGGCCGGCGAAGGTCTCCCCCGGCAGCGAGTCGAGGGTGAATGAGGCTTCCTGGCCAACCTTCAGCAGCGTCACGTCGCGCTCGGCCGCCCCGAAGGCCACCTTGATCCGGTCGGCCTGGATGATGTGGGCCACCAGCGCCTCCACCTTGGCGTACTCGCCCGGGTCGAGGTAGAGGTCGTCCACCAGCCCGTCGAACGGGGCGGTCACCAGGCCCTTGTCGTAGTGGAGCCGGGCTTGGGCGAGGGAGGCCGTGGCGGCGGCGATGCCGGCCTCGGCCCGGGAGATGCCCAGCCGGCTTCCCTCCAGCGCCAACCGGGCCTGGGCCAGCCCCTGCTCGGCCAGCGTGACCGCTTCCTTGGCCGTGTCGACGGCGATGCCCGCGGCGGCGTGGTCGGCCTGCATCGACTTGAGGGACACCGAGGCGTCGTCGAAAGCCGCCTGGGCCACCAGCTTCTGGTCGTACAGCTTCCTGACCCGTTCGAAATGGGCGTTGCGGTTGGTCAGGTTCAAGCCGGAGATGTGGAAGGAGTTCTCGGCCTGGGTGCGGGCGAGCTTGGCCTGGCGGATCTGCGCCTCGGTCGTCTCGACCGCCGCCTGGGCCCGCTGCTGCCCCAGGGCGGCTTCTTCCCTGGCCAGCCGCGCCTGGGCGAGGGCGGCTTCGGCCAGGTCGAGCTGGTTCCTCGACGACTGGCGGGCGATCTCGGCCAACACCTGGCCGGCCTTGACCCGCTGGCCCTTGGTCACCGGCACCCGCTCGACCAGCCCGGCGGTCTCGGCGGCCACCACCGCCTCGCCGATCGGGTGCAGCGCCCCGGTGACCCGGATGGTTTCGGTCATGTCGCGAAGCGCGGCCGGCTCGACCGACACGTTGGGGACCTTCTCGGCGCGGCCCCCCTTGGCGGCCGGCTGCCCCTTGCCGCCGCAGGCCGCCAGGAACATCACGGCCACAGGGACCCACCAGAATCTCGGCTTGGTCATGTCGCTCACCCTTGCTTGGTTGAAGGCAATGTTTTCAGCAGTTCGCTCAGGGTCTTCTCCTCGGCCCGGCAGAGATTGAGCAGCGTTCCAAGGATGGCGGTCTGGCGCCAGACCCTCCTGGGCTCGGCCGACCTGATGAGTTCGCGCAACTGTCGCCGCCGCTTGCGGACCTCGCCCAGGCGCTGTTCGAGGAGGCCCGGGAGATTGGCGGGGGGAATGACGTTGCTGCAGAACAGGCCCAGGTTGAGGTCGAGGAAATGGTCCTCGCCGGAGCGAAGCAGTCCGCACACGGCGTCATCCAGGGCCCTGCGGCCGGAGGGGGTGATCGAGTAGCGCCGCCTGGGGGGCATCTTCCCCTCCTGCTCGGACTCGTAGGTGGCCATCCCCTTGGCCGCCAGGCGCTCCAGGCCCTGGTAAATCGAGGCCGAGCCGATCCTGACCCAGCGGCGCATCACGGCCTCCTCGATGCACTTCTCGATCTCGTAGGCGTAGCGGGGCTCCTGGTTGATCATGGCCAGCAGCACCGTCTCGATCCGGGACAGAACCTCATGTTCTTGCATAGAGTAGTATGTTATATAGTAGTATGTGGTTTGTCAACACGTTCCGCAGGTCCTGTCACGAATCCGCCCCTCTCCCGTTCCGCTTGACAAGTCATGCCCCGACGGGGTATCAAACAGGGAGCGGACACCACTGCGGCGGAGTCGGCGGATGGTGACGTCAAGTGGGATCGAAGGACAGGGAGGAACTGACTCATGCGCACCAACGATCGCAGGATGTTCATCGGCGCGGTGATGGCCATGGCGCTGCTGCTGGCGGTAACGGTCGCGGTCACGGGTTGTTCCGACGAGGACCCGTGGGAGAACTACGAAGGGACCTGGAACGACCCGGGCGGATCGAAGACGGCCCTGCTCTACAACATCCAGCCGTGGACCATGACGGTCAACTCCAAGGGGCAGATCTCCTTCGAGATCTCCAGCACCGCCGGCGACTACGCCAACGGAACGGACATGTACGCCGAATGGGACGACGACTCGTTCACCAGCACCTCGACCCCCGACGCCGAGGGTGAGTGGTTCAAGCTGGAGGTGAACTTCGCCTCGTCCACCTCGGCCGCCTGGACCTTGACCGGCAACCTCAACTGGCTGCCGGTGTCGGGCACGCTGAGTCGCTAGAACGGGCCGCCCCGCGCGGGCTTCCGTTGGACCCCGGCTCGCCGTCGCCGGCCTGACCGGGGTTTCTTCGACAACCTTTTTCGACACAGGGGGGGGACATCATGCGGATCGGCATCAACGGTTTCGGACGGATCGGACGCAACTTCCTCAGGGCCTGCCACGGCGTCCCGGGTATCGACATCGTCGGCATCAACGACCTGGCTGACGCGAACACGCTCTGCCACCTACTGAAGTACGACTCCACCTTCGGCCGCCTCAAGGGGAAGGCCGCGGTCGAGGACGGCGCCCTGGTGGTCGATGGGAAGAAGATCAAGGTGACCGCGGTCAAGGACCCCAAGGAACTCCCCTGGAAGGAGTTGCGGGTCGACTACGTGCTCGAGTCGACCGGCAAGTTCACCGAGAAGGAGAAAGCCGTCGCCCACCTCGCCGCCGGCGCCCGCCGGGTGCTGATCTCCGCCCCGGCCAAGGGGCACGACGTGACCCTGGTCATGGGGGTCAACCAGAAGGCCTACGACCCGGGCAAACACGTGGTGATCTCCAACGCCTCCTGCACCACCAACTGCCTGGCGCCGGTGGCCAAGGTACTGCTTGACACCTTCGGCATCGAGCGCGGCCTGATGACCACCATCCACGCCTACACCAACGACCAAGTCATCCTCGACTTTCCGCACAAGGACCTGCGCCGGGCCCGGGCGGCCGCCCTGTCGATGATTCCCACGTCCACCGGCGCGGCCAAGGCCCTGTCGGAGGTCATCCCCGAGCTCAAGGGTAAGTTGGACGGGTTCTCCATGCGGGTGCCGACGCCCGACGTGTCGGTGGTCGACCTGACCGTGGAACTGGGCAAGGACGCCGACGTCGCGGCCGTCAACGGGGCCCTCAAGGCCGCCGCCGATGGGCCGATGAAGGGCATCCTGGGCTACTGCGAGGAGCCGCTGGTGTCGATCGACTTCCTGGGCGACGACCGGTCGGCCATCGTCGATGCCTTGTCCACCAAGGTGATCGGCGGCCGCATGGCCAAGGTGCTGGCCTGGTACGACAACGAGTGGGGCTACTCCTGCCGGCTGCGCGACCTCTTCCTCTTCATGGGCGGTCTCGAGAAGTAGGCCGACCAAGGAGGCAGCCATGATCAACCGACTGAGCATCGCCGACGTCCCGATCAAGGGGAAGCGGGTCTTCATCCGGGTCGACTTCAACGTCCCCCTCGACGAGCAGGGGATCATCACCGACGACACCCGGATCCGGGCCGCCCTGCCGACCATCAACCACGCCATCGACGAGGGGGCCAGGATCATCCTGGCCTCGCACCTGGGGCGCCCCAGCGGGCCCAATCCGGCCCTGTCGCTCAAGCCGGTCAAGAAGCGGCTGGAACGCCTCCTGTCGAAGGAGATCCTGTGGTCCGACGACTGCCTCGATCCGGCGCTCCCGGCGCTGGTCGAGGGGATGAAGCCGGGGCAGGTGCTGCTGCTGGAGAACCTGCGCTTTCACCCCGAAGAGAAGAAGAACGACGAAGGCTTTTCCCGCAAGCTGGCCGCACTGTGCGACGTCTACGTCAACGACGCCTTCGGCTCGGCCCACCGGGCCCACGCCTCGACCGCCGGCATGGCCCGGTTCGTCGAGCACGCCGTGGCCGGCTTCCTGCTGGCCCGCGAGATCGAGTATTTCGACAAGATGATGGTCAACCCTGCACGGCCCCTGGTGGCCATCTCCGGCGGGGCCAAGATCTCGGGCAAGATCGATGTGCTACGCAACCTGGTCCACAAGGTCGACAAGCTGATTATCGGTGGCGGGATGATGTTCACCTTCCTGAAGGCCGAGGGGTACGGCATCGGCGCCTCGATCGTCGAGGAGGAGATGGTGCCGGTCGCCCGGGAGATCATCGACAACGCCCGCAAGAACGGCACCAAGATCTACCTGCCGGTCGACGCCATCGTGGCCGAGCGGTTCGACATCCGGGCCGAGCGCAAGATCGTGCCGGTGCAGGAGATCCCCGACGGGTGGCTGGGGATGGACATCGGGCCGGCTTCGATCAAGCTCTTCGCCGAGGCTTTGGCGGATGCCCACACGATCATCTGGAACGGCCCGATGGGAGTGTTCGAGATGGATCCCTTCAGCCGGGGGACGTTCGCCATGGCCCGGGCCATCGCCGCAACCTACGCGCTGTCGATCGTCGGCGGCGGCGACACCGACGTGGCCGTGCACAAGGCCGGCGAGTCGTACAACATGTCGTACATCTCCACCGGCGGCGGGGCCTTCCTGAAGCTCCTCGAGGGAGCCGAGCTGCCGGGCATCGCCGCCCTCAACGTTAAACCGTGACCGGGGAGGGATCATGAGACGACCCTTCATCGCCGGCAACTGGAAGATGTACAAGACCATCCCCGAGGCGATCGAGACGGCCCGGAAGCTGGCCGCGGCCTGTGGCCGACGCGCACGGCCGGGACATCATGATCGCCCCCCCGTTCACCGCCCTCGCGGCGGTCGCCTCGGTGCTGGCCGACACCGGTGTCCAGCTCGGCGCGCAGGATGTCCACTGGGAGAAGGAGGGCGCCTTCACCGGCGAGGTCTCGCCGGGCATGCTGCGCGACGCCGGCTGCACCCAGGTGATCGTCGGCCACTCCGAACGCCGCCAGCTCTTCGGCGAGACCGATGCCACGGTCAACCGCAAGGTGAAGGCGGTGCTCGAGGCGGGCTTGTCGGTCATCATGTGCGTCGGCGAGACCCTGGCCGAGCGCGAGGCGGGACGGACGCTCGGAGGTGGTCGAGCGGCAGGTGCGCGGCGGCCTGCGAAGGGATCACTCCCGAGCCGGCCTCGTTCGCCGTGGCCTACGAGCCGGTGTGGGCCATCGGCACCGGCCGGACGGCGACGCCGGCCCAGGCCCAGGAGGTGCACGCGGCCATCCGCAGGCTGCTCGACGCGCTGCTCGGCCACGCCGCTGCCGACAGCATCCGCATCCTCTACGGCGGCAGCGTCAAGCCGGACAACATCGGCGAACTGATGCGCGAGCCGGACATCGACGGCGCCCTGGTCGGCGGGGCCAGCCTGAAGGCCGACTCGTTCGCCGCCATCGCCCGCTTCTAGCGGCGAATACCCCTTGCGCTTTCGGAGCCGGAGATATATATAGATGCATTCACGACCACCCGGGCATCGATCCCGGCTCCAAGGAGGTTGTAGCGATGTATGCGTTCATCCTGACCATCCACGTCCTGGTTTGCCTGTCCCTGATCTTCATCGTGCTGCTGCAGCACGGCCGGGGGGCCGAGATGGGCTCCGGCTTCGGCGCCGGCTCCAACCAGACCCTCTTCGGCAGCACCGGGGGGGCCACCTTCCTGGGCAAGGTGACCACGCTGGCGGCGGTGCTCTTCATGGTCACCTCGCTGACCCTGGCCGTCTGTCGACCCGCAAGACAGCCACCTCGCGGATCATCACCGAGTCGGCCCCCGCCGCGACGCCACGCAACGGCCCCGGTACCGCTTCCGGCGCCGGCTCCCGGCGACTCCGTAACGTCCGGTCGTTCCCGATCCCGGCCCCCGTCCCGTCCGTGGGCCGCCGGACGGTCGATGGCATGAACCACGCGCGGGAGGCGGCGATGCCTCGAAGACGGTTGACCCTGGCGTTTCTCGGCGCGCTGCTCGCGTCCGGCGCGCACCTTGCCGGCGGAGCGGTTCCCGGCGCCTGGGCGGCCCCGCCGACGGTCGTTTCTCCGGCCGACGCGCAGCCGGTCGACGGCGACTGGCTGATCTCCCACCTGGAGGCCGAGCCCGGCACGCTCAACCCGATCACCGCCTCCGACTCGTACGAGTCGTCGGTCAACGGCTACGTCTACGAAAGCCTGCTGACCCGGACAAGGACACGCTCGAACTCGAGCCCGAGCTGGCCGAGAGCTGGACCATCTCGCCCGACAAGCTGACCTACACCTTCACGCTGAAGCAGGGGGTCGCCTTCCACGACGGCAGCCGCTTCACCGCCCGCGACATGAAGTTCGCCTTCGACACCATCAAGAACCCCAAGGTCGACGCGCCCCACCTGCGCAACTACTTCCAGGACGTCGTCTCGTGCGACGCCAAGGACGACCGGACGCTGCGTCTTCCGGATGGCCAAGCCGTACTTCAAGGCGCTGGAGATGATCGGCGGCATCCCGGCCATCCCCCGGCACCTCTTCGAGAAGGGGGACTTCAACAACCACCCCAACGCGCGCCCTCCGGTCGGCACCGGGCCGTACCGGTTCCTCAAGTGGGACACCGGCCGGGAGATCGTGATGGAGCGCAACCCCGCCTACCACGGGCCGGAAGACGCACCTGGCGCGGATCGTCTTCCGGATCATCACCGACGCGACGGCCGCGCTGCAGGTCTTCAAGAAGGGGGAGCTGGACCTGATGGGCGTGCGCCCGAACCAGTGGGTGCGCGAACTGGAGCCGCGGACCTTCCAGCGCGCCGTTCAACAAGGCCCAGTACTACCTGCCCAACTTCTCGTACATCGGCTGGAACGAGCGCCGCCCGTTCTTCTCCGACAAGCGCGTCCGGCGGGCGATGACCCTGCTGATCGACCGGCCGACGCTGCTGGAGAAGCTTCGCTTCAACCTGGGCAAGATCGTCTCGCGGCACCTTCTACGTCAACGGCCCGGAGTACGACCAGTCGATCAAGCCTTGGCCGTACGACCCGGTCGCGGCCCGCAAGCTGCTCGACGAGGCGGGCTGGATCGACCGCGACAAGGACGGCGTCCGCGACAAGGACGGCAAGCCCTTCCGCTTCGAGTTCCTGATCTCCTCCGGCTCGCAGTTCGCCGAGCAGTTGGCCACGATCCTCAAGGAGGCGCTGGCCAAGGAGGGGATCGAGATGACCATCCGCAAACTGGAGTGGGCCGTCTTCACCGAGTTCCTCGACGAGCGCAACTACGACGCGGTGACCCTCGGCTGGAGCCTGGCGGTGGAGGACGACCCGTACCAGATCTGGCACTCGTCGCAGGCCGACAAGGGGGGCTCGAACCACGTCGGCTGGAAGAACGCCGAGGCCGACCAGCTGATCGAGCAGGCCCGGACCGAGTTCGACAAGCCCAAGCGGGTGGCCATGTACCGCCGCCTGCACGCCATCCAGCACGACGAGCAGCCGTACACCTTCCTCTTCTGCTCGCCGTCGTCGGTCATCTTCGACGGCCGCTTCCGCAACGTGCTGGTCCACGCCCTGGGCGTCGACTCGCGCGAGTGGTCGGTCCCGAAGCCCGCCCAGCGCTACCAGACTCCGTAATCTCCCGCCGCCTCGCGCTGAGGTTGGCCCGGGGAATCCTGGAGCGAACTGTAGCGGCAAGCGGCCGGGGACCCAGCCAGCACGGCCCGCCGTGGAAAGCCCGCGAACTGCGGGAAGGCTTCCACGGCGGGGCGGGCGGCAAGGGTCGGACGCGTGAGCGTGTGAGCGGAACGGATTCCCCGGGCCAACCACGTGATGCCATGGCCGGGTCCCTCTTGGCGGGAGGGGCGTGACCGGGTAGACTGGCCGGCATGTGGCGTTACGTTGCTCGCAGACTGCTGCTGATCATCCCCACGCTGCTGGGGATCACCGTCATCGGCTTCGCCATCATCCAGCTCGCCCCCGGCAACCCGGCCGATGATGAAGATCCGGATGGCCCAGGGAGGGGAGGGGGGTATCCGGGCCGAAGACGCCGGGGCGCTGAAGATCGTCGAGGAGACCCGCCGCCTCTACGGCCTCGACAAGCCGCTGCCGGTCCGCTACCTGGTCTGGTTGAAACAGGTGGCCACGTTCGACTTCGGCGCGTCGTACAAGGACCACCGCCCGGTGATCGACAAGGTCTTGGAGGCCCTGCCGATCACGCTGCAGCTCAACCTGATCTCGATCCTGCTGGTCTACCTGATCTCGATCCCGATCGGCGTCTGGTCGGCCACCCACGAGGGGTCGTGGTGGGACCGCGCGTTGACCGTGCTGCTGTTCATCCTCTACTCGGTGCCCGGCTTCTGGCTGGCGCTGATCCTGATCGCCCTGTTCGGGGTGCGGCTCGACTGGTTCCCGATCTACGGCATCGGTTCCCAGGGGGCGGAAGCGTTCCCCTTTTGGAAGTGGCTGGCCGACCGCCTGTGGCACCTGGCCCTGCCGGTGGCCGTCTACACCGTCGGCGGCTTCGCCTTCCTGTCGCGCCTGTCGCGCCAGAGCATGATGGAGGTGCTGCGGCAGGACTACATCCGCACCGCCCGGGCCAAGGGGCTGCCCGAGTGGCGGGTGGTCTACAAGCATGCGCTGCGCAACGGCGATCATGCCGATCGTCACCATCTTGGCCGGCTTGCTGCCGGAGATGCTGGGCGGGTCGGTCATCATCGAGCAGATCTTCTCGATCAACGGCATGGGGAAGCTCGGGTTCGAGGCGGTGCTGTCGCGCGACTACCCGCTGATCATGGGGCTCTTCTTCGTCAGTGCGCTGCTGTCGCTGGTGGGCATCCTGCTGTCCGACCTGGCCTACGTGCTGGTCGACCCCCGGGTCAGCTTCGACTCGCTGGAGCGCCGGTAGCATGGCCAAGGTCCGGCCCGACTTGACACGTCCGGAGCATGGTCATATCATGATGACCATGAAGAGCGGCGAGGCGCACATCGGGGCGGGGGAGTTCAAGGCGCGGTGCCTGGCGCTGCTGGACCAGGTGTGCGAGGCGGGCGAATCGTTCGTCATCACCAAGCGAGGGCGGCCGGTGGCCAGAGTGGTTCCCGTGCAGACTCCCGGCGCGGGCAAGCCGCTGCTGGGAAGCGTTGTCTGCAAGGGCGACATCGTCGCCCCGACCGGGGAATCCTGGGAAGCCGAAAAGTGATCGTCCTCGACACCCACGCCTGGATCTGGCTGGCCAGCGAACCGCAGCGCCTGGACAGGAAGGCCGCCAGGGCCATCGGGAGGGCGAGGCGGAAGGGAGTGGCGGCCATCAGTTGCTGGGAACTTGCCACGCTGGCAGCCCGCGGGCGGATCGAACTCGACCGCGAGCCGCTGGACTGGATCACTGACTCCTGCCAATCCCTGGGTATCGACATCCTGCCGCTCACGCCGGCCATCGCCGTGCGATCCACCCGCCTTGGTGAGGCTTTTCACGGCGACCCTGCCGACCGGCTCATCGTTGCCACGGCAATCGTCCTGTCGGCTCCGCTCGTCACCCGGGACGAGCGGTTGCAGGCCTGTCCGATGGTCGAAACTGTCTGGTAGAAATGGGCAAAGACGGCCGAATAACCGTTCACGCCAGCCCGGGGCTCCTCGCCTGGCGGCGCTACCGGCGCGACCCGCTGGGAGTGGCGGGCATGATCCTGGTGGCCCTGATGGTCGCCGCGGCCCTGCTGGCGCCGCTCCTGGCCAACAGCCGGCCGGTCGTGGCATCCGTGGCGGGGCGCTGGGTGATGCCGGTCTTCATGGCCGAGGGGTCGCTGCGGGCTGCCGGGCTGACCGACTGGAGCGCGCCGTCGGTCGACTGGAAGCTGATGCCGCCGATCCCCTTCCGCCCCGAGGAGAGCGACTTCACCGAAATCGGCAGCCCGCCGTACCAACCGGGGCGGCGCCACTGGCTGGGGACCGACGACCGGGGGCGGGATGTCCTGGCCCGGATGATCTGGGGCGCGCGGGTGTCGCTGTCGGTCGGGCTGATAGCCGAGGGGATCGCCGTGCTGATCGGCATCCTGCTGGGGGCGGCCGCCGGCTACTATGGCGGGCGGATCGACATGGTCATCTCGCGCGGGATCGAGGTGATGATGAACATCCCGACCTTCTTCCTGATCATCACCATCATCGCCTTCCTGCCGCCGTCGATCTACAACATCATGGCGGTCATCGGGCTGACCGGCTGGACGGGCGCTGCCCGGATCGTCCGGGGCGAGTTCCTGCGCCTGCGCGAGCAGGACTTCGTGCTGGCCGCGCGGGCCCTGGGGGCGTCGCACCTCCGGGTGATGTTCCGGCACATCCTGCCCAACGCCATTGCCCCGGTGCTGGTCATCGCCGCCTTCGGCGTGTCGGGGGCCATCCTGACCGAGAGCGGCCTGTCGTACCTGGGATTCGGGGTGCCGCCGCCGACGCCGTCGTGGGGCGACATCCTGTCGCAGGCGCAGAACTACATCTCGTTCGCCTGGTGGCTGGCGGTCTACCCTGGCGCAGCCATCTTCCTGACGGTCACCGGCTACAACCTGGTCGGCCAGGCCCTGCGCGACGCCACCGACCCGAGGCTCAACCGGTAGGAGCGCCAGCGCTATTCGGTATCACCATGACTTCCAGATACGCCATACGGATACACACTGTCATCTTCGCCGAATGCACAAGGTGGTTCGTGAGGAGGAGTATGTCATGAATACGATGAAATACATGTGCCGCCAGGATGACGAATACTGGATCGGACGGCTTCATGCCCCTATGGCGGCAGTATCGCCAGACCCTCAACCCCCTCCGGTGCGGCGGGTGCACGAGGACAGTTGAGGCAGCCGTGGGTTACTACCGGTTCTTCCTGACTCTGGCCGCCCTCTTCCTGCTGGGGGTGGGGGCGCTGGTCATCCTGTCGCGTACGGCGCGGGGCGGGAGCCGGTGCTGCGAGGCCCTCTCCCATGTCCTCCTGTCCCTCCTTGGACCGCTCCTCGTCCTGTTGTTGGGGGAGGGGGCGCTGCTGGCCAGCAACACCACCGACGGCGGGCTCAACCTCTTGGTGAGCCGCCTCTGGGTCGAGCGGAACGTCCGGCTGAACAAACTTGGTCTGCGTGGCCGCCTCCCTATTTCGCCGCCGCCGGGCGCCCCCGCCCCCTATCGCATCTGCGTCCTGGGCGACTCGGTAGCTTTCGGCCAGGGTATCGAGGACGAAGAAGACCGCTTCGGGGAGGTGCTGGGTGAGCTGCTCCAGCGCGACGGGAGGCGCGTGGAGGTGGTCAACGTTAGCGGCCCCGGCTGGAACACGTCCGCAGAGTTGAACAGCCTCCGCCAAGTGGCCAAGTTGACCAGATTTGATCTGGTCATCCTGGCCTACGTTCCCAACGATCACTTCTCGGGAAAGGACATGCCGGCCGACTACCGCGAGGCGTTGGAGGCCACCGGGCACCGCCCGGCGTGGCTCGCGCCCCTCGTGGACAACTCCCTGCTGCTCAACCTTGTGTACGGGCGGCTGGCAGCCCTGCGCAACCCCGTCCTAAAAGACTACGGGCGCATCTGCCTCAACCTCTTCCGCGGCACAAAGCGCCGCGAGTGGCACCGGCTCGAGCTGGAGGGCGTGGTTGAGGAGTGCCGGAAAATGGGAGCCGGCCTAGCCGTGGTGGTCTTCCCCCTCATGGATTACCGCTCTCGGGACGCCTACAAGGTGGGCGAGATCCACCGGGCCATGGAGGGGTTTTGCGCCTCCCGACGCATTCCCTTCCTTGACTTGATGGACGCCTACTTCGGCCACGGCCCGGACGACCTGTGGGCGGGGCCGCTCGATTCGCACCCCAATGAGCGAGCCCACCGCCTGGCCGCCGAGCGCATCCGGGCTGCCTTTTTCCCCCGAGGCTGACCCCCCGTGATGGCAGACGGCACAACGGCGTGCCACCATGCATTCTGTCGATTCCGCTGAGCTCCCCGGGCGGCCTTCCGCATGGCGCATAGCAGCCTGGCCACCCCAGGACCGCAAAAATTGTTCATGGAATAGTCCTTTTCAAAAGGACGCTAAAGGCTTATTATGTCCTCCATGGAAGGACAACTAAGAGAGATCATCCGCCAGAAGGTCGTTGACTCGCTGGCCACGCCGGTGCCGAAGTTGACTCGCCGCGACATTCGGCTCCCAGCCGTCCCCGGCAAGGCGCTGGCCATAATCGGCATGCGCCGCAGCGGCAAGACCTTCTTCCTCTGGCAATGCTTGGCCGACCGCCTCAAGGCCGGCGCTCCCCGAGAGTCGCTCCTCTACTTCAACTTCGAGGATGAGCGTCTGACGGGCTTAGCCGCCGAGGATCTCCAGGTACTCATCGAGGAATATTACCGTCTGCATCCGGAACTGCGCGATCGCCGGCGCGTGACCCTCTTCCTCGACGAAATCCAGGTCGTTCCCGGCTGGGAGAAGTTCGCCCGCCGCCTGCTCGACACTGAGAAAGTTGACATCTTCCTCTCGGGTTCATCGGCCCACTTGCTGAGCCGCGAGGTGGCCACCAGCATGAGAGGCCGGGCCCTGGAAGTGCCCGTCTACCCCTTCAGTCTGCGCGAGGCGCTCCGCCATCAGGGCGCGGAGCCGTCACAGACCTGGTCCGCGCTTCCCAAGGCGAGGCGCTCGGAGACGGAAAAGCGGTTTCTCGACTACCTCACCGCGGGTGGATTCCCGGAGGTGCAGGGCATCCTTGAACGCGACCGGCTGGCGCTCCTGCGAACCAACGTAGATGTAGCCGTCTTGCGCGACGTCATCGAGCGGCATGCCGTTTCCAACCCGACCGCCCTGCGTTGGATGCAGCGGGAGCTCATGGCCAACGCGGCTTCATCTTTCAGCGTGATGAAGTTCTTCAAGATCCTCAAAGCCCAGGGAATTCCCGTGGGCAAAGATACCCTCCATGACTACTTGGGGTATCTGGAGGATGCTTTCCTCATCCAGACGGTCTTGATGCACACCGCCTCCGAGCGCCAGCGCATGGTTAATCCGCGCAAGGCATATCCCATCGATCCGGGCCTGATACCCATCTACGAGCGCACGGGACGGGCCAACACAGGGCATGCCCTGGAGGCCGTCGTGTTCATAGAGCTTCTGCGCAGAGGGTGCGAAGTAACCTATGTCCGCACGGACAATGGTCGTGAAGTGGATTTTCTCGCCCGGGACCCCGGCGGACGGTTGACCCTCATTCAGGTCTCGGCGGACGTTACCGGCGAAGATACCTGGGAGCGGGAGGTAGGCGCGCTGGTCGACGCCGCGGCGCAATTCCCGAAAGCCAAGCCCCTTCTGCTGACCCTGGAATCCCTTCGGACCAGGAAGATTCTCCCCGCGCCACTGCATTGGCGACCAGCTATCGAGTGGTCGTTGGAGCCTGAGGTTGGCAGGTAATTGCCATGCCCACAGGGAAGCGACTTCACCAAGAAATGAATCAAGGCTTCTTTCCGGCGGGGGTGTCTCACTTCATTCCGGGCAATCGGGTCACGCTGTTGCAGGGCGGAGAAGCCTATTTCCCCGCCATCGAAGCAGCGTTCGACCGGGCAAGGCACGATGTCTTTCTTGAATCATACATATACGAGGATGACGCCACCGGACGACGGATTGCGGAGGCTCTGAAGCGGGCCGCTCGGCGAGGCGTGAACGTCCATGTGCTGATTGATGGTTACGGTTCCAAGGACCTGCCGCGGACCGTGCTGCATGGCCTGCGTTCGGACGGCGTGAAGATGCTCGTCTATCATCCCAAGATTTCCCCCTTGACGTTCAGGCGCAAGCGCCTGCGCCGGATGCACCGGAAGGTCGTGGTCGTGGACCGAGAGATGGCCTTTGTCGGGGGGCTCAACATCATTGACGACACGGAAACGACGGGCAACTTGCCCCCTCGCTATGACTACGCAGTAGCCGTGGAAGGGCCGCTGGTGGATGTGATCCGGCTTTCCGCCCAGCGTCTGTGGTCAATGGTGGCCAGAAGACATCTTCATAGAGGGGTGGCCCGCGGTGGCGCACTGCCTGCTTCAGGCTTCTCCGGCGGGCAGATGAACGCGGCATTCCTGGAAAGGGACAATTTTCGCCATCGCCGTGACATTGAAGTGGCGTACTTGCGGGCGATAGAGCGGGCAAAATCCGAGATCTTGCTTGCCCATGCCTATTTCTTGCCGGGGCATGATTTTCGTCGTGCGCTGATCAATGCGGCCGGACGCGGCGTAAAGGTGGTCTTGCTGCTGCAGGGGAGGCCGGAATATCTTCTTCAGTATCATGCCTCGAGGGCGCTCTACGACAGTCTTCTCAATGCGGGAATAGAGATCCACGAATACCGCAAGGGGTTCTTGCACGCCAAAGTGGCGGTAATCGACGGGCATTGGGCGACCGTGGGGTCCTCCAATATCGATCCCTTCAGCCTGCTGCTTGCACGGGAAGCGAATGTTGTCGTTGACGATGAGGCATTCGGCTCGACCCTGTCCAGGAGTCTGAAACGGACCCTGGAGACTGATGGCCGGCGGATCTCGACAGACAACTGGAGACAGCAGGCCGCCTTCCTCCGCTTCATGAGCTGGCTCAGTTATGGCCTGGTCCGATTGATGAAGGGGATTTCCGGTTATGACACTGAAAGCAGCCGAACCGGGAACGGGTGGACGGTGACGCTGGATGAATGACCGGCTATACTGGGAACCAGGTTCGAGTTTCGGAAGCAGGGGCGCGGCTCGTCTGGAGGGTCGCGAAATGACGGCGTCAAACGGGATTCGAGTGGTTGTCGTGGCCGGGGTGATCGCTCTCTTGCTGACGTCCGGCGGCTGCATCTTCTCTTGCAGCTACGGCCCGGCGCAGGACCAGAGCCGCTTCGAGGGCGCCGTGCTGATGCCCGACCAGACCATCCTCTTCTCGTTCAAGCACCTCGTCTACCGCCCGGCGCAGGGGATCGCGGCCTTCCCCGACGGAGGCGTGCCGAAATACCTCAAGGACGAGGACGTGCTCGGCACCTTCCACGTCCCCTCGGGCGCGCTGCGGATACTGCGCCGCGAGCGGAACCGCCGCTGGACCGACGGCCAGGGGCAGTATGCGATCCAGCGCTCGAGGGGGACCGTGGCGCTGGTGACCCGAGCCGGCCAGCTCCGGCGCGACCTGGCCAAGACCGCTTACGAGGACTGGCTGCTTGACGCCTCCACCGGCACGGCGGAGCCGCTCGACTGGCGGGGTGAACTGGCCGAACGGGGGCTGGAGATGACCGAGATGTACATGGTCGACGCGCGGGGGACGATGCTCTTCATCACCAAGCCCCTGGCGGTCGCTTCCGGGAGGGGCGCGGACGGCGACGTCTGGCTCTGGATCCGCGCTCCCGGCGGGGAGTACGTCCGGGTCGCGCGAACGTCCCACTACGAGAGGATGGAGGGAGACGACCTGGTCTACTGGGTGCCGGAGACGCGCCGGTTCATGGCCTTCAACCTGCTTAGCCGCGAGACCAGGGGGCTGCCCGGATACCGTGTGCCGCCGTTCGAGGACGTGGTCGAGGGGGTCTCGATCGAAACCGGCGGCAAGCGCCTCCTATTCGGCCGCAAGGACGCCGGGGGGTGGGAGTATGCCCCGCTGCCGCTCGAGCCGGACCGTCTGAAGTGACACCCTCATCCCGCGCAGGGCGGAGCCGAGAACTCAGCCGTCCAGGCAGTCCCTGATCTTGGTGGCCAGGGTCATGGCATCGAACGGCTTGTTCAGGAAGTTGCTGGCCTCGGCTTCAAGTCCATCCCAGATCAGCCGGTCGGAAGTGTAGCCGGACATGAGAATCACTCTCAGCAATGGCATGGTGCTCTTCATCTCGGCCGCGAACACGTCCCCGCGTTTCCGCGGCATGATGACATCGGTCAGCAGCAGGTCTATGTGGTTTCCGGCTTCTTCGATTCTGAACCGCGCCTCCTCGGGATCGGAGGCAAGCAGCACTCTGTAGCCCAGACTCGTCAACACTTGGGCGACGCTGACCTTCAGGGCCTCTTCATCCTCGACCAGCAGGATGGTTTCTGTACCGCGCGGCATCTCGGAAACCACGGGGGCCTTGCTGAACGGCTGTTCCTGAATTTCGTGGCAGACAGGCAGGTAGATCTTGAACTCCGTGCCGTGGCCGACCTCCGAATAGCAGGAGATATGCCCGCCGAGCTTCCGGACGTGGCCATACACCGTGGCCAGTCCCAGCCCGGTTCCCTTGTCCCCCTTGGTGGTGAAGAACGGCTCGAAAATGCGGTCTTTCACCTCTGGGGGCATCCCCACCCCGGTGTCGGCGGTGGTGATCATGAGGTACCGTCCCGGCGGGATGCCGGAGTGAAATCTGGCAAACGAGGTATCCAGGGCGACCTCCCTCGTGGTGACGGACAGCATCCCTCCGCCGGGCATGGCGTCACGGGCGTTGACCACCAGGTTCATGATGATCTGCTCGATCATGCTGGGGTCGGCCTTCACCGACACCGCTTCCGGATTCAACTCGAAGCGGCATTCGATGTCCTCGCCCACGAGGCTGGGGAGCATCTTCTTCATTTCCCTGATGATCTGGTTCACATCCAGGCAGACCGGCTCCATCTCCTGGTTGCTGCTGAAGGCGAGCAGTTGGTGGGTGAGATGGGATGCCCGCTCGGAGGTTTCGAGGATGATGCGCAGTTTCTCAAGCTCCCGCGCATCCTTTCCGCCTTTCATCATAAGCAGTTCGGCGTTGGCCATGATGGCGGTCAGGAGGTTGTTGAAATCATGGGCGATGCCCCCCGCCAGGCGGCCGAGGGATTCGAGCTTCTGCGACTGGTTGAGCTGCGCCTCGAGGTGCTTGCGCTCGGTGATGTCGGTGATGATGTGAACCGCTCCGGTCACGATTCCGTCGTCGCTGAAGACGGGATCGGCGGAGGCGGTGAACCAGCGGTCGCCGATCCGCATGTCGGCGGTTTCACGGCGGTTCGAAGCCCACATCAGCCCCACCGGGCACTCGTCGCGGCCGGCCAAGGGGCAGGAAAGATGCGGACAGGGGGCGCTGCCGGCCATCTGGGCGAACGGTTTCCCCGAACTGATTTCAGCGGCCTGGTTGCACTTCACGATTCTGCCGTCCTGGTCGAGAAGGAAAACCGGAGCAGCGATGGCGTCGAAGGTCGACTGCCATTGCTGGGCCGAATGCTCAGCCGCTTTCTCAGCGGTTCCTTTCCATTGCCGGAGCGTTTTTTCCCGCATGGCGTTTGTCACCGCCGACCCCAGGCGCCCCAGGCGATCCTTGACCAGGTAGTCATCCGCCCCGGCCTGGAGGCACTGCACGGCCGTGGTCTCGCCGACGTTGCCGGTGACGACGATGAAGGGAATGTCGAGTTTGCGTTCCTTCAGGAGGCTCAGGGCCCGCAGGGCGTCGAACTGGGGCAACTGGAAATCGGCCAGGATGACATCGGGCAACTCCTCGAGCGCGGCCAGATAGTCGTCCCGGTTGTCGACACGCCGGAACTTGGGCGCGATGCCGCTCTTCCTCAGGGCATGCACCATGATCTCCGCGTCCGATTCCTGGTCCTCGAGAATCAGCACGTTGAATGTTCCATCTTCCCGGACTGCCTGGCTGACTGACTGCTTCGCGTCCATGGTCTGGCTCCTCGGTTCCCTTTGTTCCCCGGTCATGCGAGCTTTCCCTATTTCATTGATCATGAACACAACTTACGTCAACTTGCGTCGGTGATCTGTCACCCCACGTCTGAAATGGATGACGGCGCGGTAACCGGCCGGATGTCGATGGATGTCCTACACCATGCATCCAACGTCAGCTTGCGCTACACCCCATCCTTGCCAGGCAGGGTGAAGCGGAAGGTGGAGCCTTGGCCGAGCCCGCCGGACACCACCCAGATCCGACCGCCGTGCACCTCCACGATGCGCTTCACCAGGGCCAGGCCGATGCCCGAGCCCTCGGCGCCCGGGTCGAGCTTCTCGAACAGGCCGAAAAGTCTCGCTTTGTGCCGTGGGTCGATGCCGATGCCGTTGTCACGCACGAAGAACACCATTTCATCCGCAGTCTTTTCCACACCGATCTCCACGCGCGGGGCCGACTGGTCGCCCATGAACTTGATGGCGTTTTCCACCAGGTTCTGGAAGACCTCCACCAGGCGCTCGCGGTCGCCGTGAAGGGTGGCCGGTTCCGCGGTGACCGCGACCGCTACCCCCCGCCCGGTGATTCGCCCGGCCACCAGGTCGAGCGCATCCTTCACGACCTCCTGCAGCGTCACGTCCTCGGTCGGGTTTGAGGTGTGCCCGACGCGCGCGAGGTCAAGCAGTTCGTCCAAAAGACGGGACATTCTTTCCACCGCGCCGTGGATGAACCCGAGATCCTTTTTCACCGCTTCGGTGTCTTGGTCGCGGGTGTCCTTTTCCAGGTAGCCGAGGAAGGCTTTGATCGTCACCAGCGGGCTCTTAAGGTCGTGCGACACGGCATAGGTGAAGCGCGTCATTTCGTCGTTCCTCTTCTGCAGCTCTTCTTTCGTCCGCTTGCGCCCGGTAATGTCGCGGATGTTGCACTGAATTACCTTGCGCTGGTTCACCAGATAGACGTTGCTGACGAACTCCACCTCGATCCGCCGCCCATCACGGGTTTCCAGCGGCATGTCCTCGTAGCGGAGGTACTCCTTCCGCTGAAGTTCCGCGAAGTTGTCCTGGTTGGCGACGATGTCCTTGAGAAATCCCAGCTCCCAGATCTTCTTATCCAGGAAGTCCTGGTGTGAGAAGCCCAGCAACTCGATCAGGAACGGATTGACGTCGACGACCGTTCCCGTCTCGGCATCGAGGATCAGGATGCCGTCCTTGGCCGACTCGAAAAGCCGGCGATACCGCTGTTCCGACGTGTGCAGCGCCTCGGCCGCCGCCAGCCGCAGGCGAAAGAAATGAAGGCGCTGCTTCCACCAAAGCAGGCCAATTCCCGTGGCTGCGGTGCCCATCAGGGCAGCCATGAGCAGGATCGTCAGCCAGATCCGCTGGCGCAACGACGCATTCACTTCCGCGATATCCATGCGCGAAACCAGAAACCAGGGGGATTCGGGGATGGCGCGTACGTCGGCCAACACCGGGACGCCGCGATAATCGATGCCCTCGATGATGCCGACGTGACCCAGGACGGCTCGCACCGCGGGTGTTGCCTTCTTCTCCAGCGGAATGCGCAAGTTGAGGGCGGTGTTCTTCCGGAACCTCAGCTCGTTGAGGAATACCGCGTCGTTGCCTTCCCGGCGGACGAGCAGGGTTTCGGCCGTCCGGCTGGGCGTGGGCCATTTCTGGATGAAGGGGTAGAGGAAGCGGAAGGGATCGATGCGGAATGCGAGGACCCCCAGGGGCCTGCGGTCGTCCCGCTCGCCGAAGAGGGGGACGAGAATAGTCAGATGAATCGGATCATCGGGAATGTCCCGGTGGAAATCGAGGAATTCGATCCGCCCTGCCCGCACGGCTGCGGCGACGTCTCCGGTCAGGTGTGGCGCAATGGGCGGCGTCTTCTCGGGGGCCGACATGCGTATGGCGGCACCGGTGTCCAGCAGCAGGATTCGTTCATAGTCGGAGCGGGCCTGGAGCTTGTTCATCCAGTCCTGAAGCATCCGCCGCGCCTCGGCGTCTTCCGGCCCTTGGAGAACGCGCCGCACCAGTCCGGAATAGATGCTGTTCCCGAAAATCGTTTCGGCGTCGCTCAGGCGCTCCCGTCTCCAGCGCGCCAGGTCGTCTCTCTTCAACTCGGCGATGGCGCTCAGTTGCCGTTCCACCTCGGCCCGGAGGCCTCTCTCGAAATTCCGGTAGTAGTAGAACCCGACGGCGCAGACCGCCGCCGCCAATGACGCGAGCGCCAGCAGCAGCTTGCGGTAGCCGGGGCCCGGTTCTCTCATCTCCGCCGTCGCCATGGAGGTCACAGCCTCGCACGGTTCAATCCGGGAACCGGTTCCAGGCAAGCCAGTAGAAGCCGAAGGCGTCCATCAGTTTGTGGAACTTCTCGAAATCCACCGGCTTCACCAGGTAGCTGCCGGCGCCGTTGGCATAAGCATCGAGCGTGTCCGATTCGGACGACGAGGTGGTCAGCACGACCGTCGGCACGTGTCTCAAGCCCTCATCCGCCTTGATCTGGCGCAGCACCTCCAGGCCGTCTACCTTGGGCAGGCGCAGATCCAGCAAAATCAGGTGCGGTCTCGGGCTGGACTTCGGGTCGGCATAGGCGGCCTTGTGGAAGAGATAATCGAGCGCCGCCTGTCCGTCCGTTACATGAATGATCCGGTTGGCGACCCGGAATTCGGCCAAATTGCGGCGCACGATCTCCGCGTGCGCCAAGTCGTCTTCGACCAGCAGTATCGTGATTCGATCGCCTTTCATCTCGTTATGCTCCTTTCCATGGTGGGCATACTCGGGGAGAAATCGCCGGCAACCTTACGTCACGGGTATGCCGGGATAAAGCTCTTTCGCGCACTCCGGACAGATGCCGTGGCTGAACTCGGCTTCCGAATGGTCCCGGATGTAGCTTTCGATCTGGTTCCAGTAACCCTTGTCGTCGCGTATCTTCTTGCAGTTGGCGCAGATCGGCAGGAACCCGCTCAGCATCCGAACCTTCGCCAGGGCCTCCTGGAGATCCGCAATCAACTTCTTGCGCTGGGCCTCCGCCTGCTTCCGTTCCTGGAGCAGGTTCCACTCGCGCAGGGCGCGCTGGAGGGTGCGAGACATGCCGGCGAAGGCCTCGGGTGACTTGACGACGTAATCCAGGGCGCCCGCCCTCATGGCCTCCACGGCGATCCGTTCGTTACCGTAACTGGTCATGACCACGATGGGGAAGGGACCGGCTTCAGGCGGGGCGGTCAGGGCCTCCTCGGCGCGGCCGTCCGGCAAGTTCAGATCCAGCAGGGCGATGTCCGGCTGACGCGCAGCCACGGCCTCCCGATATTGCCGCAGCGAGCCGGCCACCCGGAGGATGACATTCCTGTCGGTATCCTTGAGATGGCGCCGCAGGGCTTCAATGTGCGCCGGTTCGTCTTCTGCCAGCAGGATGTCGATCGCTTCGCCCTCGCTCATGATGGATTCCCCTCACGTGCCCCTGCATTCGGTCTTCGCCAGCGTGAAACGGAAGGTGGCGCCCCTGTCCGCGCCTTCCGACTCCACCCAGATCTTGCCGCCGTGCACTTCCACGATGCGCTTCACCAGCGCCAGGCCAAGTCCCGTTCCATTCATGCCCGGATCGAGCTTCTCGAACAAGTTGAAGATCTTTGCCTGGTGCTGTGGTTCGATCCCGACGCCGTTGTCATGCACGAAGATCACCGTCTCGTCCCCGGCGTGTTCGACGCCGATCTCCACGCGCGGAGCCTTCTGATCGCCCATGAACTTGACGGCATTGTCCACCAGGTTCTGAAAGACCTCCACCAGGCGCGGACGGTCGCCATGGAGCACGACCGGCTCCCCGGTGATCACGATCTCGACGCCCCGCTTGGCGACACTCCCGGCCACCAGGTCGAGGGCCTCCTTCACGACATCCTGCAGTGGCGCTGCCATCAAGGGATTCTTCTTGTGCCCGACGCACAACAGGTCGTTCAACTCATCCAGCAGTCGGTACATCTTGTTGGCCGCCCTACGGATGACCTCCACGTTCTTGTCAACCTCTTCCGCATCCTGTTTGCGTATATCCTGCTCCAGAAAGCCGAGGAAGGTAGTGACCGTAACCAGGGGGCTTTTCAGGTCGTGCGACACCGCGCAGGTGAAGCGCTCAAGCACGGCGTTCTTCTCGGCCAATTCACGTTCACTGTGCCGCAGCACCTCCTCCACCCGCTTGAGCGCGCTGATGTCGATCATGACGGTGCGGCATACGGGGGCTCCATTGCCGGCATCCCGCTTGATGGTCGCCTCGATCTGCGCCCAGAAAGGGCTGGCAGCAGCGCGCAACAAACGCAATTCGCACACCTGCGACTCTCCTGTTGCATGGAGCTGTTTGTGGTGCAGGTAGTAGATGTCCTGATCCTCGGGAAGGATGAAGCGGGTGAGCGGCTGTTTGAGCAGGGCGCTTCGGGCCACGCCCAGCATGACGATGGCGGTGAGGTTGGCTTCCAGGACCAGACCCTGCTCACTTAGCGCAAGATAGCCGACCGGGGCCAGGTCGTACAGGTCGAAATACCGGGCCCGCGCCGCTTCGAGTTCGTTCTGTGCCCGGCGCAGTTCCTCGTTCTGCATCTCCAACTCGATCTGGTGCACCCGCAGCTCGTGCAACACCTTCCGCGCTTCCCCGGAGGCAGCTCCTCCAGGCCTTCCGGCATCGGCACTGTCTTTCCCCGGACCTCTGCCTCCGCTCTCCGGCGCAGATCGTCCTGCTTTCCCGAACGGTTTTTTTGTGCAGTCATGGCCGAGCTCCCTTTCTTTCGCCTTCTCCATAAGCAGCATGGATTTTCGGTGTCGTGTCCGCTCGGTGGTGGCAACGGCGTATGCGCATCAGGAACCACGCGCCCGTCTAGGCGGGGCAACTGTGCGGCAATGCACAATCTAATTTCGCTTATGCAATCGTGAAAAGCTGTAGGATCTATCGGATTCTCAGGTAGGATTGTAGAGCAGCATCCTGTAGGAATTGTCCTACAGGAGAAGATTATGAAGTGGCCTAGAGAGCCAAATGATTCTCCAACATGTAACGTGCCAGCTCGGCATTGCTCTTCATGCCCATCTTGTCCAGGAGACGGGAACGATAGGTGCTGACGGTCTTGACGCTCAGCAACAATACTTCGGCAATTTCCGTCAGCGACTTTCCTGAGGCAATCATGAACAGCACCTGGTATTCCCTTTCGGAGAGGGTCTCGTGCGGCAGTTTTCCAGGATCATCCAAATGGGAGGCCAGTTTCTCGGCCAGGGAAGAAGTAACGTACTTGCCGCCACGGCATGCTTTCCAGATAGCCCTGATCAACTCATCCGGGGCGCTTTCCTTGGTCAGATATCCGGATGCCCCAGCCCTCAAGGCTCGAATGGCATACTGTTCTTCCGGGTATACGCTCAATACAAGCACCGGCAGGCCTGGTTTTTCACGCTTGATATCTTTCAAGACCTCCAATCCATTCCGGCCCGGCATGGCGATGTCCAGCAGCACCAGATCATAATTACTGTCATGAATCATCCTCAGGGCTTCCTGCCCATGGCTGGCCTCATCGGTGGCGCCGATATCAAGCGATTCCGACAGGATATCCCGGATGCCCCGGCGGACAATGGGATGGTCGTCAACTATGAGTATTCTTATCATCCGACATTCCCTCCTCCGCCCTTACCGGCATGCGCACCAAGATAGTGGTCCCCTTGCCGGGGACTCCATTTATCCCGATGTCTCCCCCCAGCACAAGGGCTCTCTCACGCATGCCGATCAAACCAAAGGATCTGGAGGCGATCCTCTGTTCCTCAGTTATGCCCAGGCCGTTGTCCGTGACCTCCATGGTCAGGAAGTCGTCTTGCAACTGCAAGTGCACGTCAATTCTTGAGGCTTTGGCATGGCGGTAGATGTTGGCCAGGGATTCCTGCAAGATACGGAAGAGGGCCGTAGAGCGTTTCCGGTCAAGAATGATTTCGTCCGGTTCCATTCTGAGATGACATCTTATGCCGGTCTTTTGCTGGAATTCTTTCACTTGCCAGTCAACGGCCGCGGAAAGGCCGAGGTCGTCGAGCATGCCGGGCCGCAACTCGGCGGATATCCTATGCACTGTCTTCATGCTATTGTTGATCAGGGCCATCATGACCAGTATCTTGTCCCGTGCCGGTGATTTCTCCAGTCTGTCCCTTATCCAGGACGCGTCCATCTTCAGGGCCGTCAGCGCCTGTATGAGCTCGTCGTGGATTTCACGGGCCACACAGGTTCTTTCTTCCTCTCTTACGTTCTGCAGATGGGCCGCGAGGTTTCTCAATTCTTCCCGAGACGCCCGAAGTTTTTCCGCCTCCTCCTTCCTGGTGGTAACGTCAGTCAGAATGTGGACCGCTCCCTGGATCCTGCCGTCACTTTCCAACCAGGGATAGAGAAGCATCTCGCAAGTCCGGTTGCCCAACTGAACCACTCTGATATCCTCCCCGCCAGTTCCCATCATGTAGGTAAATCGGCACTCCTCGGGGGGGTCAGCCAAGCCGTGAAACAATTCATAACAGTGCCGGCCGATGATCTCGGAGAAAGGCTTCTGAAGTATCTTCGCCGCCGCCGCGTTGCACCTCAGGACATTTCTCTCTTTGTCCAGGAGCAAGACAGGGCTTCTGATGGCGTCGAAGGTGGCGTTCCACTGCGCCAAGGCGTTTTTCAGAACCTCCTCGAACTCCTTGCGTTCGGTAACGTCCTGGTTAACCACGATCGCGCCCTGAATATCCCCTTTGGCATCAAGCACTGGGGCAGTGTAATTGATAATCGTCTTCTTCTTGCCATCGAAAGCATCGATCTCCAGCAGTTCGTCAACAACTGTCACCTTATCCCTAATGGTGTGCACCAGCGCCCAGTCATCCGGTGCCACCTCCTCTCCGGAGGGAAGGCGCCGTGCCTTGAAGACACCGTATTCAGATGGGTCCACTTTAGGTTCCGCACCCCATATCTTCACACCTGCAGGATTCCCGCGCTGGAGCTTTCCATTCTTGTCGGCAAACCAGAGCCCCACTGGCAGGATGTCAAAGATCTTCTGCAGCACGATCTCGCGAGTTCTCAGCGCATCCTCGGCACGCTTGCGGTCGGTAATGTCATGAACTATGCTGTAAAGAACTTGTTGCCCATCGTACTTGATGGGGCCGGTATACACTTCCACGTCGCGAACCTCTCCGCCGGCCAGACGGTGTTGAAACTGGAAGAAAGTACCTTCCCCCTTCAACGTCAATTCCATCTGTTCAAGGATCTCCTCCCGGGAAAGGGTGTTGATGTTCCAGAGGAATTTCTTCTTCATCTCCTCGCGGGTATAACCGTAATAGGAGCAGGCAGCGGTGTTCGCATCCAGATAGGCGCCGGTTCTAGGGTCGATGATGAGCATTATCGATTGGCACTTCTCGAAAAGGCTGTGGTACATTTCCTCGCACTCTTTCAGCTTATCCCGGGTCTTTTGGAAATAAGCCAGTATGATGCCCAGGGCCACCACGACCTCCAGGACGGCCGAGAGAAGATACCCCCAGGGTACCAGCGCCTTGATCTGTCTGGCGATGAAATATTCCAGCTTGTGGGCACCCCAGATGATGAAGGCCCAGCCGGCTATTGTTCTGGCGGCCTTCCCCAGTTCCCGATGCCTCAGCAAAGCCGTCCCGGTCATGATGAAGATGATCCCCTGCAAGGTGAAGGTCGGCAGGGTGGAAGCCATGAAGGAGAAGAAGAACAAACCGGAAACGAGGACCCAGGCCGATGTGGCCAGGAAAACCATCACCCACCACCTGGGCAGCTTCTTCCCCATGAAGACATGGGTTCCCCAAAGGAGCAGGAAGCCGGTGGCGATGGCGGCGAGGTAGTTGCCGGTTTGGAGAGCCGAATGAAAGGCCGGAGATTGCCCCTCCGTAAGGGTATGAACCAGGTCAAATAGGTACCTGATAACCTGCAACCCCCAAGCAAAGGCCCAGATCAGGAGGCTGCGATCTCTTTCCTGCATGGCCAGGTAGAAATAGACCAGGGTCAGGATGGAGCTGCCCACCAGGACGGCGATGATGGATGGTATCACCCAGGTCATGGCTGGTCTTCCGGGCGTCGTGCCCGCTCGGTGGTGGCAATGGCATACGCTTTCCCGGACGCATTCACCAGGGTGGTGGCAGTCAGCCAGACCTCCACGATCCGGCCGTCCTTGGCGACCCGCTGCGTGCGGTAGGGCTCCAAAACCGCGGCCCCGGCAAGCTGCCGCACCTTGTCCAACGCGTCCTCGCGCCGGCTTTCCGGAACCAGGTCGCGGATGTTCATGGCCAGCGCCTCGGCCTCGCTCCAGCCGTACATTCTCTCGGCCGCGGGATTCCAGGCCAATATGCGGCCCTCCAGGTCATGCATGGTGACGGCATCATGCGAGTCACGCGCCACCACGGCCATGCGGCGCATGACTTCAGCTTCTTTCAGCAACTCCCGCGCCTTGACTATCTCAGTGATGTCCACAAAAGTGATCACCGCGCCCTCGATCACGTTTTCCACGGTGCGGTAGGGGCGTATGCGCAACAGGAACCACGCGCCTGTCTTGGCCTGCACTTCACATTCCTTGGGAACGAGGTTGTCCAGCACCTCCTTCACGTCCTCCACGAGGCGGTCATAGACCACCAACTTGGAGACGATGTGGCCCACCGGCCGCCCCACGTCGGACTGGATCAGGTTGATCACCTGGGTGACGGCTGGGGTGAAGCGCAGGATGAGCAATTGGTGGTCAACGAAGATGGTGCCGATGTCCGTGCCGGCCAGCAGGTTGTTCATGTCGTCCTTGGTCCGCGACAGGTCGGCCACCTTGTTCTGCAGTTCGGCGTTGACCGTGCTCAGCTCCTCGTTGACCGACTGCAGCTCTTCCTTGGAGGTCTCCAGTTCCTCGTTGGTGGACTGAAGTTCCTCGTTGACCGACTGCATCTCCTCGTTGGATGATTTCAGCTCCTCATTGGAGGTCTCCAGTTCCTCGTTGGTGGCAACCAGGTATTCCTCCTTGGCCCGCAGTTCCTGCTGCAAGGAGGCGATGCGCGCGTCGACCTCAACGCCGGCCCCGCCCCCTTCCGCGACCACTCCAACCGGGACGGCCTCGGCCGGCTCCGGCAACGGCATTTCCTCGAAGATGACCAGGAACAGTCGGGCGTCCGTCCCTCCCGCGCCCGTCACCGGGCTCACCGTCAGATTGACGGCGGCGAAGTCGCCGTTGGTCTTGACCCGCAGGCCCGCGCGGCGCACCGGCTCCTTGCGCGTCGCCGCCTTGTGCAAGGCGCCGGTCAACTCCCGCCGCAAGCCCTCGCGGGCCATCTTCAGGATGTTCATGGCGGCTTCTCCCGGCGCGGGTTCCAGCCAGCGGCCGGTGCGGCCGTGAAGGTAGAGGATGTCGCCGCGCTCGTTGATCAGGGCCCCGGCCGGGGTGTACTGTTGCAGCAGAGCGCGCTCGGCCAACTCGCGCAGCTCATTCTTCCTGTCCGGTGGAGTCTTCTTCGATGATTGCGGCGCCGGCCCGTCGTGCGCCGGGCGCGGGAGAAATGTGCCTAACCCCGCATGGTGCGCGCCCGGCACATCCATCATGCGCTGGTAGAGTTTCCACTTGCGGTCCAGTACCGGTAAACCGGTCGGCGAACTCGCCGGCGGTCTCGGAGGTGCCCAGAAAGAGCGCGCCGCCCGGCTGCAACGCGTAGTGGAAGAGGGGGATGAGCTTCTTATGAAGCTCCCCCCCATGTAGATCAGCAGGTTGCGGCAACTGATCAGGTCGAGTCTGGAAAAGGGCGGGTCCTTGATCACGTCCTGCACGGAGAAGACGAGCAGGTCGCGCAGGCTTTTTTGGATGCGGTAGGCGCTGCCGTCCGTCTCGGATACGAAGAACCGTCCCAGGCGTTTCGGCGAAACGTCGCCGGCGATGCTGGCGGGGTAGTAGCCGGCGCGGGCTTGTTCGATGGCTTGGTTGTCGATGTCGGTGGCGAACACTTGCACCATGTAATTCCGCCTCAGGGCCTCCATGTGCTCCCGCAGCAGGATGGCGATGGAGTAGGCCTCCTCGCCGGTGGAGCAGCCGGGCACCCAGACGCGCACCGGCGTGCCGGGCGGCTTGCCCTCGAAAAGGCGCGGGATGACCTGGACCTCGAGCGCCTTGAAGGCCTCCGGGTCGCGGAAGAAATTGGTGACCCCGATCAGGAGGTCGCGAAAGAGCCCATCGATCTCCTGAGGGTTCTGCTGCACGAAGCGCAGATAGCCGTCAAGGTCATCGATCTGGTTGACGGCCATGCGCCGTTCGACGCGCCGGACGATGGTGTTCTGCTTGTACTGGGAAAAGTCGTGTCCCGTCTGGGCCCGCACCAAGACCAAGATCTTCCTGATCGTGTTTTCGGCCCTGGGCGGGGGGGGTGCGGGCGGGCGGGGCTTATGGCCGAAGGCGTGGGAGACATAGGCGATCAACTGGGCCGCCATCTCGGCCGGCGGCAGCACGTAATCCACCAGGCCGGTGCCGATGGCGCTGCGCGGCATGCCGTCGAATTCGGTGGATTCCGGATTCTGCGCCATGACCATGCCCCCCTCCCCCTTGATCGACCGCAAGCCCAGTGTGCCGTCGCTGCCGGTGCCGGAGAGCACGATACCGATGGCTCGCTCACGCTGGTCCTGGGCCAGGGAGCGGAAGAAGAAATCGATGGGCAGGCGCAAGCCCCGGGGCGCGGAGGGTTCCAGCAACTGCAATGTGCCGTCCAGGAATGCCATATCGCGGCTGGGAGGGATGATGTAGGCGCAGTTGGGCCGCACCACCATCCCGTCCTCGACCTCGAAGACCTCCATCCGGGTATAGCGTCTGACCAGTTCGGAGAGGATGCTCTTGTGGTCCGGAGCCAGGTGCTGCACCAGGACGAAGGCCATGCCGGGATCGGCGTCGGCGGGCATGGCGGAAAAGAAGGCTTCAAACGCCGCCAACCCACCCGCCGAAGCGCCGATGCCGACGACGGGAAAGCGCGCCTCCGGGGGAACAATCGAGTCCGCCTCCACCGGGGTCGTGACCGGGGTGACCGGCGGTTTCTCTTCAGCCGAGCGGGATTTCCGTCTGGTGCTCTTGCCTACCTTCTTATCCATTCTCATTTCTCGGAGTGATCGGGAAAGAATTCTTTCTTGCACTCCGGGCAGATGCCGTGGCCGAACTCGGCTGCCGAGTGGTCCCGGATGTAGCTCTCGATCTGCCTCCAGTAGCCCTGGTCGTCGCGAATCTTCTTGCAGTGCGCGCAGATCGGCAGGAACCCGCTCAGCGTCCGCACCTTCGACATGGCCACCCGGAGCTCGGCAATCAGTCTCTTCGCGTTCCACCTCGGCCTGCTTGCGCTCGGTGAAGTCGCGGATCACCCCGACGATGAATCGCTGCCCGCCGGGATCGATGTAAAGGCTCTTGTGCGTAATTATCGTGCGCACCTCGCCGGTGGAGGAATTCGAGAGCAATTCCTCGTTTACATTGTCCTCACCCGTTTCAAGAACGATGGCATCCACCCTCCGGAAGACGTCAACCTGTTCCCTCGGGAAGAGGTCATCGCCATTCTGGCCGAGGAGGCTCTCTCGCGGACAGCCGACGGCCGCGCACAAGGCGTCATTGACGAGCACGAAACGACGTGCCGCGTCCTTGACGAAGACCGGGTCCGCGATCGAGTCGATGATACCGTCGAGGAAGGCTCTCGCCGATCGCAATTCGCTGTCCGCCTGCTCCCGCTCGGTGACGTCCCGGATCAGCGACATGATCCCGGCCGGCTGCCCCGAAGGGTCGTGGATGACCGCGGAAATGATCTCGCCCCAGAACCTGGTCCCGTCGTGCCGCAACAACTGGTACACAGACGGTTCTAACTCCGACTGGCCCGTGGCCAACTTGCGGATCCTATCCTGCATTTGCTCGCGATACTCGGGGGCGATCCAATTCGCTGCCGGTGTCCCCTGAAGATCGATGGCGGCGGGTAACCCGAATAGTCTGCGACTCTGGGGCGACACGTAGGTGAGGCTCCCCTGGAGATCGATGACGGTTATCCCGTCAGGCGATACTTCCAGCAGACTCCGGAAGTACTCCTCGCTCTTTCGGAGGGCGTCCTCGGCCTGCTTGCGCGCGGTGATGTCCGTGTCGGTGCCGCGATAACCAAGGAGAATGCCCCGTTTATCCAGAATCGGCAATCCGCTGGTCTCCAATAGGACCATGGAGCCGTTCTTGTGGACATTGGGATTGACCAAATTCTTCAACGCTTCCCGGCGCTCCATTGCCGCCAGAGCCCCGGCCTTCAATGCCTCCCGCTCATCCGGAGGAAACAGGTCGTAGAAATGTTTCCGCCCGACCAGCTCATCGGGCGAGTATCCGAGGATCCTCTCCACGGCGGAACTGGAGTAACGATACAGCCCTTCGGCATCCACCTCCCAGATCCACTCGCCGGCGATATCGGCGACTTGCCTGAAGCGGTTCTCGCTCTCCTGAAGGGCTTGCTCGATCAGCTTGCGCTCGGTAATGTCCTGCAGGGCTCCCAGCAATAGAATCCCGCCTCTCGTCCCACTCCTGGCCGTCATCTTCGAGAGGACATGACGGATGGTGCCGTCCGGCCGCAGCAGACGATATTCCAGCTCGTCGACTCCCTCCTCCCACAGCACTTTTTGAGTCATGGCGTCAACCCGGTCCCGGTCTTCCGGATGGATCAGCTCCCGGTACACGGCATAGGGGAGAGCCCCGCCCGCGGGATTGAGGCCGGAGATGCTGAACATCTCCTCGGACCAGGTCACCTCATCGGTCCTGGTATCCAGGGTCCAGTGGCCGACATGGGCGATCTTCTGGGCCTCCGCCAGGCTGCTTTCGCTTGCCGCCAGGCGCTGGGCATTCTCCCAGGCCCGCAGACGGGCCATGAAGAAGCCCATGGCCATCAGAGCTACCAGGAGCGTGATGCATACGGACGCCAAGCGGTATTTGGCAATGTTCCGGTGCCAGTCAGCGGCGTCGATGTCTATGCCGAGGACGCCGATGATCCGGCCGGTGGAGGCGTCCCTGATCGGGGAGAAACCGGACAGGAAGGTTCCCCATTCATCGGCATAGGGTCCCACGGCAACCGCCTCACCCCCCGCGAAGACCGCGAACAACTCAGGCGGAGGTTGCTCGTAATCCGCCTCCTCGCCCGGCTCGCCATGGCCATAGACACCCACGGGGACCGAATCGGCGGTGAACAGGATCTTCCCGCCCTGGAGGCTCATCAGGTAGAGCCAGCGGAACTGGGGATTAGACATTCCCATGGCCAGCAACTTACCCCGCAGCGAATGGTATTCCGGGAGCTTGGCATCGGAGGCGTCGCCGGTCAGAGGCTTGACCTTGTCGGGGTCAAGCGACGCGGTAGCCATCTTGGTGATGTTAATGAGGTCGGAACGCACTTCCCGCTCGGCATCCATCCGGACAATCTCGACAAAGATCAGGCCCACGGTCAAGATCAACGCCACCATGCCGGTGAAGAGGATCCGATTCCAGAGAAGATCTTTCTGGATCCGGGCGATTTCCGGCAACCCCCGCCGTTTCGAATGCTCGTAGTACATCCACAGCGTATAAGTGATGAGCAGGGCCAGGATCCCCCTGATCAGTTGGATTGGGACTCCGGTAAGCGCCAGGAAGGAATCGTGGTTGACCGCCGAGGCCGGGAAGAACGTGGATTTGGGAACGGTGATGCCGGTGGCCAGGGCGTAGCAGGCCATCATCACGGCGGCCGACGAGAAGACCCGCCGGCATTCGCGGTCATCCTCTGAAGCGCGAAACAGGGTCAGGGCCGCCCAGAGGCCGCCGGTCAATCCGTAGGCATACCGGGCGGCGGAGTTGAGTCCCGAGATCCCCGCCAGACCGCCGGCGGCGACAGCGGCCAGCAGCGGGAGATGGATCCATCTGCCGGGTCCTTTCACCCCCAACGCGCGCGAACCGTCCCGCCCGAACTCCAGCAGGCATACGTACGACAGGGTCATCAGGCCGAGGCGCACGGCCGAGAACACCCTGCCGGTTCCCAATTCCAGGGCCAGCATGTCCAGCCATTCATTGACGCCGTGGGTGATTCCGAAGAGTCCGAGCCAGATCCAGGGGAGGTGCAACCGGGATTCGTTGCGCAGGGAGTAGCAGACAAACGCCAGTAGGATGAAGGAGAACCCGTAGCAGAAGAAGATGTAATCCATCTGCCGGAGGAGGAATTGCGTGATCATGGCATCAGGTCCTCTTCAAGGATCAATCGGGAGGTCATCCTACGTCATTGAGCCGCCAGATCCATTTCATGAGACCTATCTTGGTGGAGCTTCCGTCCGGCAATTTAAGGTTGATGGAACCAGCTTCCCGATCCGCCGGGTCATAGAATGTGAGAATCGTCTCGGCCATGGCCTGTGTCAGGGCGGCCTTGATCTTCTTCATCTCCTCGGGCGGGCCGATAAAGAAAAAGACATTGTTGCCGCTCTGGCCCAGGAAGATCCCCGGGAAGGAGTCGACGATCGACTTGCACGCCTCCGCGGCGGACTTTATGGCGGCATCGGACCTGATGGCGCCGTATTTCTTCTGGAAAACGTCGAAGGACTCTTCCTCGAAGAATCCATGGAAGACGACAAAGGACTCAGGGAGTCCCTTTCTTCGCGCAATTTCGTGTTCCACGGCCTGCCACAGGGGGAGGCCGGTCAGCGGATGCAGGGCCTCTCCCCGGCCGCGAGCGTCGAGGATACGCCGGATGAGCTTCTCTAGGTCCATGGGATCGAACGGCTTGGTCAGGTACTCGTCGGCACCCATTTCCCGCCCGAGGAACTTGTCTTCGGCGGTCGTCTTGGCGGTCAGCATGATGACCTGCGTGTCGCGGAGCATTTCGTCATTCTTGATGCGGGAGCAGACCTCGAAGCCGTCTATTCCCGGCATCATCACGTCGAGGACCACCAGGTCCGGCTTGGCCGTCTTGACCAGTTCCATCGCCCGGAATCCGTCCTGGGCTTCTAGAACACGATACCCCTGGGCTTCGAGATCCATCTTGACCACGGTCCTGATATTGCGGTTGTCGTCTGCTATGAGGATGGTGGCGGGCATGGTGTTCTCCTTCTGCTGACGGCCAGGCGGATCATCCCGGCGGTGCCTCAGCGTGGAATGCGCGGACCGGCTTGTTGACATTATGCCTCAAATGACCGGCAGTATGTAATAAAAGGTGCTACCCTCGCCGGGACGGCTCTCGGCCCACATCCTCCCACCATGGGCCTGAACGATCTCCCGGCTGATGGTCAGGCCGAGGCCGGTGCCCTCGATTCCCCGTTCCCGAGCCAGACTGCTCCGATAGAACTTCTCGAAGACCCCCTGCAATTCCTCCGGGGGGATGCCGATACCCGTATCGCTGACCCAGACCCGCAATTCGGTGGAAGCCTGATTGTCCGGCGGGGCACACACCGCCGCGCCCACCCGGATGGTGCCGCCTTCCGGGGTGAACTTCACGGCGTTGCCCAGAAGGTTCACCATGACCCGCCTGATGCCGTCGGCGTCCATTGAAACCGCGGGCAGGTTTCCGACGATCTCATGGTCGTCCAGTTTGATCCCCTTCTCGATGGCCAGGGGGGTGATCGTGTCTATCCCCTGCCGCAGAATGCTCTCGAGATTTCCCGACTCGAATTTCCACCGGGACACCCCCATCTCCAACCGCGAGAGGTCCAGGAGATTGTTCACCATGCTGGCCATGTGTTCTGATTCCTCATGGATCACATCGATCAGGGTGACCTGCTGCTCGCTGAGCCCCGCTCCCTTGCCCCGCAGAAGCAGGTGCGCCGCGCCCGAGATGGCGGTGAGCGGCGTCCGGAGTTCATGAGAGACCTGCGAGGTGAACTCGGTCTTCATCTCATTGAGATGCTGGAGTTCGGTCACGTCTTCCATGACCGCCACGCCGCCCTTGACCTGACCGGACAGCGTGATGATGGGCACCGTTCTCATTTGGAAGGACTCGCCCGCGTCGGGGAGGCTCACCTTGACGACTCGCGCTTCCCGGGTTTCGATGCTTTCCCGAAGCAGCATTGTTTCCAGCTCTCCGATGGTTCTTTCCTCCCGGTCGGCCGCTCGGCACTTTTCATTCGTCAAGGCCAAACCGCGTCGGTTGACCATGGTTACGTTTCCCTGCTCGTCGCAGACCATCACGGCTTCTCCCATGCTGGTCAGAATCGTCTCCACCCGGCTCTTTTCATTTTCCAGCCTGCGGGAAAGTTCGATGGCCTCATTTGTCTCGGCTTCCATGCGGGTGCGCATCCTGGCCCTCTCAATCGCGATACCGGCCTGGAAACCCATGCCCTTGAGTATGTTCAGATAGTGCTCTCCAAACGACTGCGGGTCGCGCATGTTGATGACCTCTAGGACGCCGATAACCGTGCCGTTGCTCGAAAGCGGGACGGCCGCCAGCGACTTTGTGGTGAAGCCGGTCTTTCGGTCCGCGTCCTGGAAGAACCGCGCGTCCTTGGAGACATCTTCCACGACGATCGGCTGTGCCTCCCTGACAACCCAACCGACGATTCCCCGGTCCATGGGCATGCGGATCTTCTTGACCTCGCCGGACTTCTGGCCGGAAGCCGCCTGAAACACCAGTTCCCGGCGTTCTTCATCCACCAGCAGAATTGAAGCCGCCTCGACTTCAATGAGAGTGGTGGTGATCTCCACGATGCGGTCGAGTACATCTTCCAGCGCCATCGTCTGGTTGATGGTCTGGTTGACGTTGATCAGGGCCGCCAGTTCAATGTTGCGTTGGGCAATGGCCATCTCCTCACCGATCCTGACAAGCTGCGCGGAGAGGTTGGCCGCCGCGAATCTCAGCATATCGTCGTCCCGCTTGTCGAATTCGTTCATCTCCCGGTTGCGGGCCACGATCCAGGCCATCACCCGGTCATGCTTCATCACCGAAACGACGCTTGAACCGTCCTGGAGCTTCAGCACGTCGGAGGCGTTCTCCGACAGGACGCATTCGCCCGTGAGCCCTCTTCCCGTGGCGTTATTCACGGGTGAGGCGCAGGGGAGGTACCCGGCGATCTCGTCGAGGAGATGGATTCCGGCGTTGCTGCCGGAGATGCCGAGCCTGTAGTGGGCGAATTCGAACCCTCCGGGCATCAGCGCGATCAGGTCGAGGCTCTTGAGGCGTCGTCCCTGGAAGACCGCCTCGCCGGTTTTCCTCAGCAGGTCGGGAATGCTCTTGGCGGTTGCCATGGCCCGCATGATGTCGAGATGACGCTCGGTATGCTCGAGGCGGTCCTGGTCGGCCTTGGCTTCCTGGGAAAAGATACTGATGATCAATGCCACCACATAGAAGAAGACCACCCTGAACAGGAAATTGCCGCTCAGGAAGAACAGGTTCCCGAGAAGGTGATACGAGATGAGCGAATAGACGGCGGTGGCGACCACGGCGCTCAGGAGGCTCATGCGGATGTCGCGCCCGAAGGCCGAAATGAGGATGGTGAGAAAATAGATGATGTAGAGATCCGGGTCGGCCGACAGGTAGATGCCGATGGAAACGAACAGGACGTCGAGAACGACGCAGGCGTATTCAAGCCGGTATCGCCCGGCGGCCTCATCGTTGACCATGGACAGGCCGATGTTGCTGGCCGCGAAGAGCCCCAGCAATGCCAGGGCGAACCCCGTTGACGCTGATTTTCCCTCGGCCAACAACAGGATGTAACCGAGGATGATGATCAGAAGCCATCTGAGGAGAACGATCACCTGCCGCTTGCTGAGCAGATGAACCTGCAGAGGCGAAAGGTTGAAGCGGTGGCGAAGTGCTCCGGTTATCTTTTCCCAGGTGGGGAGGGGCTGCAGCGTTGGGGGAGAGAGAACCGATTCCGGATAACTCGTGGCCATGGCTTTCACGATGCGATCTCCTTCCGATCGAGTGACACCATTTCTTCCTGATATTGATGATAGCCCCGGCCGGCGGCGATCGGAATGAGCGCGAATCTGATCTTCACGTAGGCGTATCGGAGCGGCCGATGTAGGACCACCTATGGTCGATTACAGCGCCCCGCGTTTTAAGGTATGATCTTGGCGATAGTTCATCTTTCGAGTGCCGTAACCTGAAACTTAGGGAGGTCATTTCGACGTGGAGACAACGCAGCGGTCCGGAAGTAGGAAACTGCTCCTCATGGATGACGAGGAGGGGGTGCGGGCCATCGCCGGGCGGATCCTCGAAGGGATGGGATACGCCGTGGATTACGCCATCGAGGGGAGTGAGGCGGTCGACCTGTTCGTCCGGGCTCTCGATCAAGGCGTACGGTATGACGTGGTCATCCTCGACCTGAATGTGCCGGGAGGAATGGGGGGCGTGGCGACTCTCGCCCGGCTCCGGGCGATCGATCCTGCAGTCAAGGCATTCGTCTGCAGCGGTTACGAAGATGACCCGGTCATGCTCGAATACGCGGCCCACGGTTTCAGCGGAGCCATAGCCAAGCCGTTCCGCCACGAGGATATGGTGGCATCCTTCAGCCAGGCCTTCGACGACGCGACGCCACGGGAAAATCCGCCGGCCGGGTGAATTACGGCCTTCCCCCCGGGGAGTTGTCTAGCCGTTCAGCACCCGGCGGACCTTTTCCGCCAGCCCCTGGACGGAGAAGGGTTTCTGGAGGAACTCGACGTCATCACCTATGAGGCCGCGATGGGCCATGATATTGGCCGTGTAGCCGGACATGAACATGGTCTTGATGTCCGGTTTGAGCTTCGTCACCCGCTCCTGCAGCTCCTTGCCGTTCATCCCCGGCATGATCACGTCGGTAACCAGCAGGTGGATATTCCCGGCGTGTTTTTCCACCAGCAGGCAGGCTTCTCCCGGCGACCGGGCCGTCAGCACATGGTAACCGCAATCTGAAAGAATTTCCCGGGCCAGGTTCAATATCTGCTCCTCGTCCTCGACGATCAGCACGGTTTCCTTGCCGGCAAGGGACAATTCCCGCGGTTGTTCGACGGTCTTCTCCGCCTCCCCCCGGAAGCGGGGGAAGTATATCTTGAACGTCGTCCCCATCCCCGGCTCGCTGTAGACATGGATGACGCCGGCATTTTGTGTGACGATCCCGAAGACTGTGGAAAGTCCCAGGCCGGTACCCTGCCCTTCCCCCTTGGTGGTGAAGAAGGGCTCAAAGATCCTCTCCCTCGTCTCCACGTCCATGCCGGCCCCCGTATCGCTGAAGATCAGCATGACGTATTCTCCGGGGATCACATCGGCGTTCCCGCGGGTGTAGGTCTCATCCAGGACGGCGTTGGCCGTTGCGATGGTGACGGCGCCCACTCCCGTCACGGCGTCCCGGGCGTTGACGGCCAGGTTGGCCAGTATCTGGTCGATTTGCGACGGGTCCACCTTCACGGGCCAGAGTTCCGGTGCGGGATCGAAGCTCAGGTTGATGTCCTCCCCGATCAGCCGCCCCAGCATATTCCGCTGGCCGGCGATAACCTCATTCAGATCGATCACCTTCGGAGTCACGACCTGTTTGCGGGAGAAGGTCAGAAGTTGCCGCGTTATATCGGCCGATCGGCGGCCCGCCTTATCGATTTCCTGTAGATCCTTGTAGAGCGGGTCCAGGGGATTCATGCGCCTCATGGCCAGGTCGGTGTAACCGAGGATGACGCTGAGCATGTTGTTGAAATCGTGGGCTACGCCCCCCGCCAGCCGTCCCACGGCCTCCATCTTCATGGCCTGCTGAAACTGTGCCTCCAACTTCCTGCTGGCGGTTATGTCGCGGGCGACATGGACGGCCCCGGTGACACGGCCATCCTTGTCGTGCAAGGGGGCGCAGGTCACGAGGAAATCGCCGCCCAGCCGGTCCTCGTGGATCTCCGCCGTGTGCTCCAGATGGTCGAGCACCAGTTGGGCGTGCGGACAATCCGGGGGAGGGCTCGAAAGCCCGTGGACGAGCGAGTAGCAGGTCTTGCCCACCAGGTCCTGGGGCCGAAGCCCCAGCCTGGCGGCCATGACCCGGTTGGCCCGGCGGATCACGTGGTGTTCGTCGAGGATGCTAATGAGATCCGGCACGCTGTCGAAGGTGCTCTCCCACTCCTCCTTGGCATGCCGAATCTGTTCCTCGCTCTCCCGCAGCGATTCCTTCGCCTGTTTTCGATTCTGGAGCAGTTTCCACTCGCGCAGGGCGCGCTCAACGGTGCGGGGCATGTCGGCGAAGGCTTCGGCGGACTTGACAACGTAGTCGATGGCGCCCGCCTTCATCATTTCCACGGCAATCCGCTCGTTGCCATAGCTGGTCATGACCAGGATCGGGAAGGGGCCGGTTTCCGGCGGGGAGGTCAGTGCTTCGACCGCCCGGCCGTCGGGCAGGTTCAGGTCGAGAAGGACAATGTCAGGGGCACTGGCGGCCAGGGCCTCGCGGTACGTCTTCAGCGTGTCGGTCACTCGCACGTCGGCGGCCATGCCGGCCCTCTCCAGGGAGCGCAGGATGGCTTCGGCGTGGGCCGGATCGTCCTCGACGATCAGGATACGCGGGCGGACATCTTCCCCGGGGCCGGTCATCAGCCTCTCGCGGCTTTCACCCGCGGAACATTGACGAGTCCTCTTCTCACGGCGTCTCCACCTTGGGTCCGCTCACCGCGGCATGGGGCAGCGTGAAGCGGAACGTGCTGCCGCTTCCCGCGCCCTTTGACTCCACGGTGATGGTCCCGCCGTAGAGCTCCACGATGCGTTTGACGAGCGCCAGCCCGAGCCCGGTGCCCTCGGTCTTCGAATCGAGTCTCTCGAGCAGGTCGAATATCTTCTCCTGGTGGCGCGGGTCGATGCCCACGCCGTTGTCGCGCACGAAGAAGATAGTTTTCTGGCCCGCCGGTTCCAGGCCAACCTCGATCAGCGGGGCGGCCTGGTCGCCCATGAACTTGGCGCCGTTCTCGAGGAGGTTCTGCCAGATTCTCGCCAGTCGCCGGCGATCGCCGAAGAGGGTGAGCGGCTGGTCCCCCACCCGGACCTCCACCCCGCGCTCGGCGAGGAGCCCAGCCACCGTGTTGCGGGCATCCTCGACCAGGTCCCTGAAGGTGAAGCGCACCGACGGATTGACGACGCGACCGATGCGCGACATCTCCAGCAGCTCATCGAGCAGTTTCGCCATCGTATCGGCCGCGGAACGCATAAAGAACATGTCTCTTTCGACCCGCACGGCGTCGGCCTCCAGCCGATCGGCCTCCAGGTACCCCAGGAAGGTCTTGATGGTTACCAGGGGGGCCTTGAGGTCGTGGGAGATCGTGTAGATGAAGCGCTCCAGTTCGGCGTTCTTCGACTGCAGCTCCTCCTGCTGGTGTTTCCGCTCCGTAATGTCCTCGAAGACGGTGGCGAATCGTCCCGGCTTGGGCGAGACGACGGAAATGCTGAACTGCTTTTTCAGGGGTGCGAACCAGGTTTCAAAAGTGATGGGCTTGCCGCCGTTGGCCACCCGACTGTATTCTTCCAGGTACGGAGGTCCGCCGGGGCCGTACAGCTCGCCGGCGAGGGCCCCACGGGCATGTTCGGCGGACACCCCGGTGTGCCGTTCGAAAGCCGGGTTGATGTCTAGGATGCGGTAGTCCACGGCCTTCCCCGAGGCGTCGTGGATGATCTCATGCAGGGCGACGCCTTCCTCCATGTTCAAGAAGAGGCTGCGGAAGTTGCGCTCGCTCTCGACGAGGGTGACCTGCGCCTGGTGCCAGTCGGTGATGTCGCGGGCCGAGGAGAGGGCGCCGGTGACCTTGCCCTGGTCGTTCTTGAGCACGCGGCACCACCAGGCGAGTAATCTCTTGCGGCCGTCCTTGCGTCGCTGCCAGCTCTCAACGTAGAGCATGTCCTCGTTACCGTTGAAGAGGGGCTGGATCGTCTGGTAGGTGTTTTGCTCGCCTTCGAAGTAGGTCGCGGCCTCCTTTCCGATGGCGTCCTGGCCGAAGAACTCCAGGCCGGCCTGATTGGCCCAGGTGTAGACCTTGTTGGCGTCCACCTCCATGATGATGTCGTGAACGGCGTCCAGGATGGCCTCCTGGCGCGCGGAGAGGACGCGCAGAGCTTGCTCGGCCCGCTTGCGCTCGGTGATGTCGGCGTTGACCTCGGCAACCAGCCAGTCCCCCTTTTCATCTTGGAAGGGGATTGCCGTCACCTGGATGGGGCGATTGCCCTCCTTCGGCATCACCCTTTCGGTCACAATCACCTGCTTGGTCGCCAGCGCCTTGAGGGCTCCGCAGTCAGGGCATACGTCGCTCCGCTCCATAAGGTACTCGTAGCACTTCCTGCCCTTCGGATCGCCGTAGACCTTCTGCCACTCGATGTTGATGTAGCGGATATTCAGCTCGGAGTCGATGATGCCCAAGCCGGCCTTCGCCGCACCAATGATTAACTCCATCTGCTGCCTCAGCCGCCTGGCCTCCTCCACCGCCTGCTTCAACTCGGCGGCACGCTCCTTAACCAGCTTCTCAAGATTCTCGCGGTGTTGCTTCAGCTCCTCCTCTATCTGCTTGCGCTTTACTGACAAGAACGTGGTAACTCCTGCGACACCCACAAATATAAAGACTCTTATCAAAGCTTGTATGATGACTGCCGAATCTCTTGTAAAAGCAATGATGAGCAAGAGATAACCAAATGAAAGAGCGACAGAAAAAGCAAAACCCTTCCTCGCATAGAACACACAAGCAATGATAATGGGGACGTAGAAGAGATTCTGAAAAATGATGACCCAGCCGGAGAACAGGCAATAGACGCTTATGGCGATGGTGGCGAGTGTTGTGGCGGCAATTACAGCCAAAGGCGACCAGCCCAATCGAATGTTTTGAAGAAGTCTATTAGGATTCATTGGCTGGAATCTTCACAACCTCTTGAGTGGAAAACATATGACCAGACAGCCCGAAAACACTACCAACTCTAGCCCTGTAAACGATTATACTCCCCATGCAAGGAAATGCTACCAACTTCACTACTGTGACGATCATCCATGGAGAAGGGGAATCTGGCGGACCAGCGACGTTTCTGCTATAGTCACCGACGGAAACTCACCATCCTGGAAAGACTGGAAGGTCGATCATGAAGCCAGGCACAACAGGTCGGTCCGGAGATGCGGAGTTGGAGAAGCGGATACTGGAGTTGACCGCCCGGCTGGAAGCCACCGATCGCGAGATCGAGTCCCTTACGTTCGCCATCTCACACGATCTCCGCGCTCCGTTGCGGGCCATCGACGGCTTCTCGCGAATTCTTCTCGAGGATCATGCCGGGAGCCTCGATGTCGAAGGGCAGAGGCTTCTGGGGAAAGTCAGGCAGAACACCGACAGGATGGGCCGCCTCCTTGATGACCTGCTTGCCTTCTCACGTCTCAACCGGAGCGAGTTGCACCCTTCCACCATCGACATGGCGAACCTTGCCCGGTCCATGTTCTGCGAAATAACATCGCCCGAGGAGCGGGCCGGGATCACCTTCGTCATCGGGCAACTCCCCGATTGCCAAGGGGATTCGATCATGCTCCGGCAGGTCTGGACGAACCTGCTCTCCAATGCCGTCAAGTTCTCATCACGCCGGGAGCATCCGGCCATCGAGGTGGGGGGGCGCCGGGAGGAGAGCGAAAATGTCTATTTCGTCCGCGACAACGGCGCGGGTTTCGACATGGAGTACGCCGGGAGACTCTTCAAGATGTTCCAGCGCCTCCACGGACCCGGGGAGTACGAGGGGACGGGCGCCGGCCTGGCCACCGTGCAGCGGATCGTCCGGCGCCACGGCGGGCGAGTGTGGGCCGAGGGCGCGGTGGAGGCCGGGGCCACGTTCTCCTTCGCTTTGCCCCACAATGAGGTGGCGCCTTATGGAGGTGATCTCCGGTGACCAGGCTTGACACCGATCAAGGCAAACAGATGGCGACTGACGGGTCGCTGCGGCTGCTGATAGTGGAAGATGTCCCCTCCGATGCCGAGCTGGCCGAGCGGGAAATCAAGAAAGCGGGCATCGCCTGCGTATCCTGCCGGGTGGAGAACAAAGAGGACTTTCTTCGGGCCCTGAAGGAATTCAGCCCCGACCTGATCCTCTCGGATTACAAGCTGCCGTCGTTCGACGGCATGATGGCCCTCCGACTGACCCTCTTGCATTGCCCAACTGTCCCATTCATCGTCTTCACCGGGTCCATGAACGAGGATACCGCCGTGGAGTGCATGAAGGCCGGGGCCATCGACTATGTCATCAAGGAACACATCACGCGCCTCGGCATGGCGGTGAAGAGCGCCCTGGAACAGAAGACGATCCGAAGTGAGAAACAGCGAGCCGAACAGGCCTTGTGGGAAAGTGAGGAACGCTATCGCCTGCTGGCGGAAAATGCCCAGGACCTCATCTACCGCCTCAGGCTACGACCTCATCGCAAGTTCGAGTATATCAGCCCAGCCTCGATCAGGCTGATCGGCTACACCCCGGAGGAGTTCTACCAGGATCCCGACCTGATCCGGCGCATCGTTCACCCGGAGGACAAGCGCTTTCTCGACGATGTCCTGGCCGGGAAACGCTCATTTGAGAACCCGCTGGTCCAGCGGTGGCATCGCCGGGACGGGTCCACGGTCTGGATGGAGCAGCGAAGCGTGCCCATTCTCGATTCCCAGGGCACGATCATCGCCCTCGAGGTGATAGCCCGCGACATGTCCGCGCGCAAGGAGGCTGAGCACCAACTCGAGCATTCCCAGGAGAGGCTCCGGCAACTCTCGTCGCACCTGCAGTCGGTCATCGAGGAGGAGCGCTCCTCCATCGCTCGGGAGGTCCACGACGAACTGGGACAGGCGCTCACCGCGCTGAAGATGGACATCGCCTGGCTCAATCCCAAGCGAGAGCCCGAGGCGGTCGCGGAGAAGAAGAAGTCGATGACCGATCTCCTGGACCAGACCATCAGGACGGTGCAGCGGATCACGGCCAACTTGCGGCCGGGCATTCTTGACGATTTCGGTCTGGCCGCGGCCATCGAGTGGCAGATCGAGGAGTTCCGCAAGCGGAGCGGCATGCCGTGCGAACTGACGATCGGCGCCCTTGGCACTGTTCCCGGTCGGGATTGTCAGACAGCCATGTTCCGCATTCTCCAGGAGGCGTTGACCAACATCCTGCGTCATGCCGCGGCCAGCAAGGTCAGAGTGCGCCTGATCGAGGAGCCGGGGAAGCTCATCCTGCTGGTGAGCGACAACGGTAGTGGCATGCCCGAGGAGGTCCGGAGAAGCACCACGTCCTACGGCCTGATGGGCATGATGGAACGCACACGCGCTCTCCATGGCGATTTTGAGATCATCACCGGACATAACGAGGGCACGACCGTCATTGCCCGCCTCCCCATAGCGAAAGGAGAGCCAAACCATGATCAGGGTGCTGATCGCCGATGATCATGCCGTGGTCCGGGCAGGCGTCAAGCAGATCCTGGCCGACACCGCCGACATCCAAGTGGTAGCCGAGGCCAACAACGGCCAGGAGGCCATCGGCCTAGTTAGGAAGGGCATCTGTGATGTCGTACTCCTCGACCTGTCCATGCCTGGCCGGGGCGGACTTGAAACTCTCAAGGAGCTCAAGGACGAAATGCCCCGCCTGCCGGTTCTGATCCTGACCATGCATCCCGAGGACCAGTACGCCATCCGCACCATACGAGCGGGAGCTTCGGGCTACCTGACCAAGCAGGGCGTGCCCGATGAACTGATCACGGCCATCAGGACGGTCAGCGCCGGAAGACGCTACATCACCCCGGCCGTGGCCGAGAAGTTGGCCGACGAGGTCAAACATGACGCCGATCAGCCTCTGCATGCCATACTTTCCAACCGCGAATATCAGATCTTGATCCTGATCGCTCAGGGCAAGACCGTGAGCCAGATCGGCTTGGAGCTGAACCTCAGCGTCAAGACCATCAGCACCTATCGCGCCAGGGTCTTGGAGAAGATGGAGATGCGGAGCAACGCCGAACTGACCCACTATGCTTTCCAGCAGCAACTCGTCACCTGACCGGGGCATTCCAATCGCTGACCGGAGATCATAACCAGCACTTGCCCGAATTGTTTGCAACCAGCTTCCCGGTGACCCGCTCCCCGATGACGTGGGAGAACTCGTGTTTGAGCGCCGCCAGATCGTTGCACACCTTGACATTGTCTCCCTGGCGGAGGCCGTAGTAGTAGCCTCCTTCATACTGGAATACCTGCAGGCCACCGGAATCCTTCAAGGCCTGCGGCATGATCTGGACGGAGATGCCGGCTCCTTCGTAGTTCGATCCCCAGCAGGTATTGGTTTCCTGCCAATCACGGTCGATCTGCCCATAGAGCTCCTCGCCGCCGCCAACGATGCTGATGCCGGAGTTCGTCTGATCGGAGACCGACGTCGCTGAAGTCGTCAGCGAACTGCAACCCCCAAGCAGCAGCATAAGGGCCAACCCCATCACGATGGTGTTTGTCCGGGATCCATTCTGTTCTTCTCGTGCCATGATGCCCACCTCCCAAGTTGTTCGCGGAGTCCGAAGGGGCTTTCTCCGCTGTTCCTGGGCTTAATAATGGGTCGGCATCGGCATTTAAAATATCGTCCAAGTGCTTATATTTACAAAGGAATTTAGGGTGTCGCAGCGTAGGCCAATGGCTTGTCGGATTGTCGGCCGGAATCCGACAACCAGATCGTCCTGAAGAGGTTGCCAAGAATTCCGGCGCAGGAACTCGTGCCCCACAAGAGGCGGGGCGGCCGCCCAAAGAGCGGTCGCCCCTGGTGCACACCCATCGGCCGCAGGTGTTCAAGACGGCCGGGGTGCGGTACGCCTATCTATCGTGACACGACCTGCAAGTCGGATCGTTGCCCTTGTCGACTTCGCGCACTCGGAGGAAGTAGGTCTGGTAGAAGCACTTCGGCTCCGCCCCGTCGGCGTCTTCCGGCTCCGGTTCGGCCGCCATGGCAAGCACCATTCCGACTTCCGGCTCCGGCAACGGATCAAGGGTGCAGAAAAGCGGATCTTGTATGGAGAAGAAGCGGTCCATGGTGAAGTACGGCAGGTGAGGATTGTGGCAAGTCCCGCATGTCAGCGCGCCTTCAACATCCAGGGGCAGCACCTCCGGGACGTCCATGTCGGGGTAATTATCCTCGGGGCGCACGGCGACGGGATGCGAAATGCCGAGACTTTTGGTGCTGTGGCACTGGCGGCAGATGCTCGTCACGTCCTTGACGAATGAGTGATCCATCGTGCTTCCGATCTCTTCATCATACGAATGGCATTGCTGACAGTCGGTCTTGTTGTTGAAGAAATCATGCGGATTCGGTACCGGGAAATCGGTCCCGAGCGCCGTCCCGTTCAAACAGATGATGAACAGCCAAGGCACCATCGCGAACTTCATGATGTTCTGTTTCATGATCCTCACCTCATCGGTTGTCGGTTCGGCCCTGCGCCTCACCTTTCTACATTGATAGTAGATTCCGAGAGGCTTGGAATATGTCAGTCAGGTTTCCTATCTGGCGTAGGATTTCGCCCCCGGGGAATGTAGACGCCTTCCCTTCGGTGATGGCGCCACCGGCGTGATCCGCCGATGTGCACAGGGCTGGAGATGCTGAACAGGGGCGCCGCCTACGATGAAGCGGGGAAGATGCCCTAGGCGGCGACGACGGTGTTCTTGCCGGCTTGTTTGGCGACCAGCAGGCGGTGGTCGGCCAGGTCGATCAGTTCCTTGACCGCAGTCTCGACCTCGCCGGTGATCAGGCCGGAAGCCACGCCGACGCTGATGGTCAACGGCATGTCGGTGGTCTGGCGCTGCTCGATGCGGCGCCGCATCGAGTCGGCCACAGCGGCCGCCGACGCCTCCTCCACCGGCGACAGGAAGACCAGGAACTCCTCCCCGCCGTAGCGCCCGACGATATCCGAACTGCGGAACTGCCCCTTCAACGTGGCCGAGACATCACGCAGTGCCTCATCGCCCATGATGTGCCCCAGCCGGTCGTTGATGGCCTTGAAGTTGTCGATGTCGGCCATGAAGACCCCCACCGGGTAGCGGTTCCGACGGGCCAGGTAGGCCAGCGGGAGGATCGCGTGCTGGAGGCCTCGCCGGTTCAGCAGGCCGGTCAGCGGGTCGACGTGGTTCTGATGCTGGAGGCGACGGTTGTCGCGCCAGAGGTGGTGGATCGTTTCGCCCAGGACGTCCATCTCGGGCGAGCCGCTGCCGTATTTCCTGAGGGCGCCGATGAAGCCGTTCAGGTGGTCCTCGTACAGGGCCATGGCGGTGGTCCGCCCCGAGGAGGTCCGGACGTACGACAGCAGCGCGGTCAGGGCCGGGTTGAGCAGGTAGAACTCGAGCCGGTAGGAGAGGAGCAGCGCATCCTTGGCCGTCTTGGTCCTGCGGCTGAGGCGATCCAGCGAAGCCAGGCGGCCGGCCAGGTCGTCCAGTTCCCGTAGGATCTCCTCGGGATCGTCGAACACCGGCGGCATCCCGTCCGACTGCACCGTCTGGAGCAGCGACTTCCAGAACTCGACGTGGACCGACTCCTGATCGCCCATCGTGGCCCAGAAGCGCTGCAGTCCCTTGTCCTCGCACCGCTCCGAAAGCCGGCGGTAGATACCCTCGGCCGCCAGTTCGATGCGCAGGCAGCGGCCGAGAATCTCGCTCAGGAGTTTCTGCTCGGTGGTCATGGCTTGCTCCTCATGCACGGTTGCCGATGATGCCGCGCGGAACGGGTGCCCGAGGATCGGGGCGGCCAACCGGTCGGCGGCCGAAATAATTGAGCATTATATTCCCTTTTCAAAAGTCAAGCGCCGAGCCCGGCTACGGCCGGTCGCCGGCCCCGTGGAAAGCCGGATTGCCGGCCGAGATGGTAGAATCATCTTGGGCGATGAGAGCGGAAGGAGGAACGACAGATGAACGAGTTCATCGGGGCCATGGGCGGCACCGGTGCGCGGACGGCCCTGCGTGTCGGCCTCCTGGTTGCGCTGGTCGTGTTGGCGCATCTGCCGCTGCTGTCGGCCGGCTTCGTCAACTTCGACGACCCGGCCTACGTCACCGCCAGCCCGGTGGTGCAGGAGGGTCTGACTTGGCGCGGGCTGGCGTGGGCCTTCGGCACTTTCACCGCCGGCAACTGGCACCCCCTGGCGTGGCTGTCGCACATGGCCGACGTGCAGGTCCTCGGGATGGACGCCCGACTCCACCACGCCGCCGGCCTGTTGTGGCATGCGCTGGCCGTCTGCCTCTTCTTCGTTCTGCTGGAAGGCATCACCGGACGGGTGAACCTCTCCTGGGGGGCGGCCCTGCTCTTTGCCGTCCATCCCCTCCACGTCGAGTCAGCGGCCTGGATCAGCCAGCGCAAGGACCTGGTGTCGTCGGTCTTCTGGCTGCTGACCTCGCTGGCATACGTGCGCTACCTGCGGCGGCCGGGCGCCGGCCGTTTCGGCGTCGCGCTGCTGGCCTTCGCCGCGGCCCTGGGTGCCAAGCCGATGGCCGTCACCTGGCCCCTGGTGGCCCTGGCGCTCGATTTCTGGCCCCTGGGGCGCCGCGACCTCCGCCGCCGGCTGCTCGAGAAGGTCCCCTTCCTTGCCTTGTCGGCGGTGTCGTCCGTGGTCACGCTGCGCGCGCAGGCGGCCGGGGGGGCGCTCCAGCGGATCGAAGAACTGCCGCTCGCGGCCAGGCTGGTCAACGCCCTGACGGCCTACCCCGCCTATCTCGGCAAGGCGCTCTGGCCGGCCGGCCTGGCGGTTTGGTACCCGCTCGGTTCTCCGCCGCCGGCCTGGAAAGTGATCCTGGCGTCGGCGTTCCTGGTGGCCGTCACGCTGCTGGTTGTGGCGGCCCGCCGGCTTCGCCCCTGGCTGGCGTCCGGATGGATCTGGTTCACCGTCATGCTGCTGCCGGTCATCGGCCTGGTGCAGGTCGGCGGCCAGGCCATGGCTGACCGCTACATGTACCTCCCGCTGGGCGGCCTCCTGGTGGCCGTCGTCTGGGAGGCGGCTGATGTCGCGCTCCGGCGGCCATGGCTCGCCCGGGCCGTTACGGCGCTGTTGCTGCTGGCCCTGGGCGCCGCCGGGGCCGTATCGTTCCGCCAGGCGGGGCACTGGCGGGACAGCGCCAGCCTATTCCGTCGGGCGGTGGCGGTGACCCGGGGCAACTGGATGGCCCACCACAACCTGGCCGTGGCCCTGGCCGCCGGCGGGGCGCACGACGAGGCCGAGGCGCACTACCGGTCGGCCCTGGAGTTTCACTCACGGTGGGCGTCTTCGCTCAACGGCCTGGGGAACCTGCGGGCCGGAGCCGGGCGGTTCGACGAGGCGGAGGAACTATACCGTCGGGCGCTGGAGATCGACCCGGCGCACGCCGAAGCCTGGTACAACCTGGGCGTGGCCCTCTTCCGGATGGGGCGTCTGCGCGAGTCGCTCGACTCGCTCCGTCAGTCCTTGGCGCTCCAGCCCGGGTTGGAGCCGGCCCGCCGCATGGAAGGCGCCGTCCTCCGGCGCCTGGCCGGCGGGGAATTCAATCGCCGGCGGTCGTATTGACTGGACGGCTGGCGACGCGTAGTAATATGTGTACAGGCGCAGTTACCAACACCCGAAAAGGAGAATCGGACATGACCATGCTGCTGTGCGCCAAGTGCGGTGCCAAGGAGAAGATTCCCAGCCATTGCGGCAAGCCGATGAAAGTCGTCCAGACGGCGGGCGGCAAGGCGACCCTGGTCTGCTGGATGGGGAGCAGTTGCGGGTCGCAGGACCTGCCCAAGCATTGCCAGCAGGTGATGGGAGTGTCGGAGGAGGAGTAGGGCGCGGGCTAACTCCTGACGCGGTGGCGCCAGAGGCGGAGGCCGAGGAACCCGGCCCAGATCCAGGCCAGCCAGCTTAGGCGCTCGGCGGGGGTCAAGCCCCGGGCGATGCCGACCGGCAGGGCCACGGCCACCAGGGGGGTCTTCCAGGAGCCGCTTGGCCAGGCGGGTGAGCGGATGACCGTCCTGACCGGCGCGCGGCCCCCCTTCAGTGTCTTGACAATGGCCTGGTGCAATCCGGCCGGCGAAAGCGTCCGCCACCCGGGCAGGTCCATCACCGACCAGGTGTAAGCGGCCTTCCCGAGACCGTGGTAGTCGCTCCCCGTCACCAGGAAGAAATCCTTCTCCCGGGCAAGGCGTTCCACGGTCCGGAGACGCTCCACGGGCACGTCTATGGCCTGGGGGATGCCGGTCATGATCTCCATGCCGTGGGTCAATTCGCCGCCCAGCCAGGGCACCAGGGGCCAGGATTTTACCGACCATTCGGGGGTGGAGGCGATAGTGATCACGTCCTTCCGGCGGGTGAGATCGCGGAGGAAGTCGATACTCGCCGAGCGTTGCGTCCGGATGGCTTTGGACGGGGGCTCCACGGAATCTCCCAGGACGACGATATGCAACTGCATGATGGAAAATTCCTCGCCGGGCAGAAGGGTGGTGCCCCCTCCGGCCACGGAGGGGTTGCCGGCGAGTGCGGCCGGGAGTCCCCTCTGGGAGTTGTGGTCGGTCAGGTAGGCGGCGTGGTAGCCGGTCCGGGCGTGCCAGGTACCGGTTGGATGCGATCGACAGCCCGATCCTGCCGTCGTGCGAGTGGTCCGAGTGCGAGTGGAAGTCGATGACCATCTGCCCGGGATCGTCGGTTCGCAAGGCGGCCATCGGTCTTGGAAGCCATCCGACTGACCCCAGCAGCAGCACATGGGCGGTCGCTCCGACAGGCAGGCCGGCGATGATCGCGGCGCCGGTCCCGATCCAGCCCCGCTTCCACCGGCGGGCCAGCACAAACGACACGGCCAGCGCCAGGAGTATGGTCGAGACCAGGAGGGCCCGGTGCTGGCGCAGGCTCAGGGCGGTGACGCCATCCAGCACTTCGCACAAGGGGGAAAGAAGGATGTAGGCCGCCGATTTCTCGAGATGGACGCCGGTAACCGGCCCGCCCCCGATGGGGTCGATCAGGCCGGTCATGGGAGCCAGCGCCCCGGCTGCAACGAAGAGGGTCAACAGGACGGGGACGACGATGGCCGGAGAAGGGCGGGACGTGCCGGGGCTCATCAAGCGGGGGTTGCGCGCCAGTGGGGAATCATGATCCCGGGTATGCTAAACTGTTGCGACCAGCGATGCAAGCATCAGCATACCTTCTTCCGGAGGGTCGTCAGGCCCCGTGTCCGGCCCCCGTGGCGGACGCCTGGTGAACATCCGCCTGATGCGCCGGGTGGACCGTCTGGTGGGTGTTCCGCTGTGCCGGTGCCTGTCGCTGCTGCCGCAACGTCGGCCCGTGGCCGGCGCCGTTCCCCGAAGAATCCTGGTGATCATCCTGTCCGAGGTGGGAAGCCTGGTCCTGGCCGGCCCGATGTTCGAGCGGCTGCGGCGGAAGTACCCGAGAGTGGAGATCCATCTGCTGATGTTCCGGCGCAACCGCGAGATGGCAGATCTCCTAGGGCTGGTTCCGCCGGAGTGCGTTCACACCCTCGACGACCGGGCTCCAATGGCGTTTCTCGGTTCCAGCCTGACGGTGCTGCGGAGGCTCCGGGGGCTTCGTTTTGACGTGGTGATCGACGGGGAACTCTTCGCCCGGGCCGGCGCTGTCATCAGCGCCCTGGTCGGCGCGCCGATCCGGGTCGGATTCCACCCCCACACCCAGGAGGGGCTCTACCGTGGCGGCTTCATCAACCGCCCCGTGCTCTACAATCCATACCGGCACATCGCCGCGCAAATGGTCACCCTGGCCGAGGCGATCGATTCGGCCACGGTGCCCAAGGCGAAGGCCGTCGGCACGGCAGAGGCATTCGCCCCGCCGGCATTCCAGCCCCGCCCGGGAGAGGTCGACGCCATCCGACGGCGCCTCCACGACCGTCACCCGGGCCTCGCCGGCCGAAGGTTGATCCTGCTCCATCCCGACGGGGGAGCGCTGCCCATCCGGGCCTGGCCGCCTGTCGCACTATGCCGAGTTGGCGCGGGAGCTGGTGGCCCGCGGCTGCGTCGTGGGGGTCGTCGGCACGCCCGACGCCGCACCCACCGCACAACAGGTCCTGTCGGGGCTGCCGGGTGAGTTGGCGGTTGACCTGACCGGTTTCACGCCGGCGCTGCGCGACCTGCTGGCCCTCTACCACCTGGCCGACCTGCTGATCGGCAACGACGGCGGCCCGACCCAGTTTGCGGCCATGACCCCGCTGCCGACAGTCGTCCTGTACGGCCCGGAGACGCCCGTCCTGTACGGCACCCTCAACCGGCGGGCCCGCCACCTCTTCCGGGGGTATAGCTGCTCGCCCTGCCTGACCGCCTACAACCACCGCGAGTCGCCGTGCGACGGGGACAACCGCTGCCTGTCGTCGATCACCCCGGCCGAGGTGCTGGCCGAGGCGCTGGCGATCATCGAGCCGTCGGGCCACCCTCCCGTGCCGGCAGGCCGATAAATCCTTCCCCCCGGGCCAGGTGGACCCGGAATCGGGTGATCGATTCGCCGCGGTAGACCGGGGTGTGGGTCGACAGGTACTCGACCCGGCGGAAGAGCCGGCGATACGGTTCCAGGTCCGGCGACGGGTCGGAGCGGTGGATCAAGATAACCGCGTCATGCCCCTCCAGGCGCCTTGGGTCGAGGTATGTGACCCGCTCCGGCCTGCTGAAGTCGACCGTCTCGAGCCCTCCGCCGGCATAGAAGGCCGCCTCGGCCCCGGTCGTCCCCCGGTCGGCGAGGATGAAACACCCATGCTCGGGTGACATCCCGTCGGCGACGTCCCTGACCAGTCGCCCCAGTTGCGGCCAGCCGTGAAATTGCCGGAGGGGATCGCGCGCCGGCGGGATGGGAAGAAAGGGCGTCACCACGTGAAGGTGGAGGGCCACCGCTGCCACGGCCATCAAACAGATCCCGGCCGTCATCGCCCGCCGCTGCCCGGTCCGTCGGTCGAAACCCTCCCGGTAAACCGCCCAGCCGAGCAGGATGATGGACGGCCAGGCCGGCGCGGGCCAGTTGCCCTCGGCCACCCGGCCGGTCAACGAGGTCAATGCGAAGAAGGCTACCACCGGCCAGCCGTGCAGGAAGAGATAGAGGAGGTCCGGGCGCGACCGGAAGCGGGAGCCGAAGATACCGACCAGGCCATAGCCGAGCAGGAGGACGAACAAGATCGGCGTGCAGAGACCGGCCTGCCCGCCGAGGTATTCGAGCAGGCGCGACCAGGCGGCCTGCTTCGACGGCGTGATGCCGTGGCGGAACTGGAAGAGGAACGAAATCCACCCGTGGCGGGCGTTCCAGACCACCACCGGCAGGAAGATCGCCGCAGCCAGGGTTACGGCCAGGTATGGCTCACGGCGGGCGAACCAGCGGCGGTGTCCGGGCGACAGAAGCAGGAACGCAACGGTGCACGGCACGAGCAGCACCATAGTGTACTTGGCGAGGAGACCGAAGCCGAGGGCCACCCCCCACAGGTACCACCATCTGCCGCCGCCTCCCGAGACGACGCGGGCGCCTGCGAGGAGGGCGATGCTCCACGCCAGGATGAGCGGCGAGTCGGGTGTCTGGACCACCAGGCCGGCTCCCAGCAGGATGTGGAGGTTGGCCAGCAGGACCACTTCGGTGGCCAGCCGACGGCGTTCCGGGAAGAGGGTCCGGCAGGCGGCGAAGAGGAAGGCCATGCCGAGCAGGATTGTCAGGCTTCCACCAAGCCTGACCCGGAATTCGCTCCCGCCGCCGAAGAGGGCCATCAGCCAGGCGACCATGGGTGGGTGGTCGAAGTAGCCCCAATCGAGGTGGCGGCTCCAGTTCCAGTAGTAGGCCTCATCCGGAGCCAGCGGCAGCGAGATCATGGCCCCGACGCGCAATGCCGTCAACAGAGCCGTCAGCGTCCAGGCGAGGGGGAGTATCCGGTTCCGCGGGGCGTCGGACATGCCGGCAAGGATAGAGCAACGGGGCCGGGCTTGCAATCGCCGCCGATCGTGCCGATAATCGGACAAGGTCGCGGGGGGATCGCCATGGGGCGTGACGAGAGGGTCGGAAAGACGGGTCGAAGACGGCCTGCCTGCCTGCGGCTTGTCTTGGCCGTTGCCCTCGCCGTTCCCTTCCGGTCGATGGCCGCGCCGCCCCAGGCGGTTTCGTACCCGGTGCCGCCGCCCCCCTTCACCGATGGGATATACCCCTGCTCCGACTGCCACGCCGGGCAGGAGACCAACCCCAATCGCCGCGAGCTGACCGACGAGCACACCGGCATCAAACTCCACCACGCCGAGGCCGTGCGCTGGTGCCTCGACTGCCACGACGCCGCCGACCGGGACAAGCTCCATCTCCAGAACGGCGACCGGATTGGGTTCGACGAGTCGCACCGGCTCTGCGGGCAGTGCCACGGGCCGACCTACCGGGATTGGAAGGCGGGCGTGCACGGCAAGCGCACCGGCTTCTGGAACGGCCCCAAGGAGTACCTGCTGTGCGCCCACTGCCACGACCCTCACGCGCCGAAGTTCAAGCCGATCAAGCCCGAACCGCCGCCGCCGCTGCCGGTGCGCTGGCCATGAAGAAGGACCGACGGGCATTCCTCGGTGCCGCCGCCGGCCTGGCAGCCGGCGCCCTCACGCCCGGTCGGGCGTGGTCCGCTTCGCTGGAGGAGTTTTTCCAGCGCCACTTCCAGGAGTTGACCCCGGCCAAGCTGGAGGCCACGCTGCGACGCCTCGAACGCCGAGGCCGGGAGCGGTACGGCCGCGACGTCCGGGTCACCGCCGAGCCTGCACTCCCCGGCGTCAGCTACGGTTACGCCCTGGATCTCTCCCGCTGCATCGGCTGCCGTCGTTGCGAATGGGCCTGCGTGCGCGAGAACAACATTTCCCGGGTTGCCGGGCAGGGGCACTGGATCAGGGTGCTGCGACTGCGCACTGGGAACTTGGTGAAGCTGGACGAGGCTGACCACCACTACGACCCTCCCCTGGTCCCCGAGGAGGGGCACTTCTACCTGCCGGTGCAGTGCCAGCACTGCGCCAACCCGCCATGCGTACGGGCCTGCCCGGTGAAAGCCACCTGGAAGGAGCCCGACGGCCTGGTGGTGGTCGACTACGATTGGTGCATCGGCTGCCGCTTCTGCATCGCCGCATGTCCCTACCGCGGCCGGACCTTCAACTGGGCCGAGCCGGTCATCCCGGCGGGCGAGATCAACCCCGGCACGCACTACCTGGGGAACCGTCCCCGGCCGCGCGCCGTGGCCGACAAGTGCACCTTCTGCATCCAGCGGGTGCGGGGGGCCGACGGCACCGGCCGCTACCCGGCCTGCGTCGAGGCCTGCCCGGTGGGGGCGCGCAAGTTCGGAAACATGCTCGACCCTGCCGGCGAGATGCGCTACATCCTGGAGCACAAGCGGGTCTTCCGACTGAAGGAGGACCTGAACACCGAACCGAACTTCTACTACTTCTTCTCGCTGTGACGGGGAACGGGGTGGCGCCGGACGGGGGTTCCCCGCCGCGCGCAACGGAGTGATCACGGTGGGGGTGAACGGCGACAGGACCCCGCCCCCAGACACGCGGACGGGCTTCCGCCGGAGGGAGGGATGACGTGAGGCTGCCGAGATTCGCAAAGGGGGCGCTGGCCCTGTTGCTGCGCGGCTCGCCGGGCTACTACACCTGGGTCGGCTCGCTCCTGGCGGTGATGGCCGCCGGGGCATGGGCCTACTCCTTCCAGGTCCGCTACGGCCTGCTGGCCACCGGCATGCGCGACGAGGTCGTCTGGGGCCTGTACATCGGCAACTTCACCTTCCTGGTGGGGGTGGCCGCGGCGGCCGTCCTGCTGGTCATCCCGGCTTACCTGTACCACTTCCGGCCGATCAAGGAGATCGTCATCCTGGGAGAGCTGCTGGCCGTGTCGGCCATCCTGATGTGCCTCCTGTTCGTCACCCTCGACCTGGGACACCCGGAGCGCTTCCTGCACCTGGTGCCGGGAATCGGCCGGCTCAACTTCCCCGCCTCGCTCCTCTCCTGGGACATCATCGTGCTGAACGGCTACCTGGCTGATCAACCTGGTCGTGGCCGTCTACCTCCTGTGGCGCCGCTACCTCGGAAGGGAGCCGAACTGGAGCTGGGCGCTGCCGTTGGTGCTGCTGTCGATCCCCTGGGCGGTGGGCATCCACACCGTGACCGCCTTCCTGTTCAACGGCCTGGCCGCCCGCCCCTTCTGGAACGCCTCGATCCTGGCGCCGCGCTTCCTGGCCTCGGCCTTCTGCTCCGGGCCGGCGCTGGCCATCCTGATCTTCCAGGTGGTGCGCCGGGCCACCCGGATCACCATCGAGGACGAGGCGCTGTTCAAGCTGGCCGAGATCATCACCGTGGCCATGTTCCTGAACCTCTTCCTGCTGGGCGCCGAGCTCTTCAAGGAGTTCTACTCGGGGACGATCCACCTGGCGCCGATGGAGTACCTCTACCTCGGGCTCCACGGCAAGAACGACTTGGTCCCGTGGAGCTGGACCGCGACGCTGCTCAACCTGGCCGCCTTCGTCCTCTTCCTCGTCCCGGCCACACGCAAGCGATTCCTGACGCTGAACCTGGCCTGCGTCTTCATCTTCGTCGGGGTCTGGATCGAGAAGGGGATCGGGCTGATCGTCCCCGGTTTCATTCCCGGGGTGCTGGGAGAACTCTACTTCACCTACCGGCCGACGACGGTGGAGATCCTGGTCACCGCCGGCGTCTGGGCGACCGGGGCCCTCGTCTACACGCTGCTGCTGAAGGTGGCCATCCCGATCCAGACCGGCCAGTTTCGCGATTCAAACTGACTACTCCCCGTCACCCGCCGGTTCGGCTACCCTTTCTTGTCGCCGCGCGCCGCCGACCTTCACGCACGACCCGGACTACTTCGGCGGTGGTGACCTTTCCGGGGACGGAAGGCACGTCGAGCGGTGACCGCGGCGCTGGGCTTTCAGGTACGATCAGGTAGCTTCTTCCATCCCGCCGGAGGATCTGCACTATCTCGCCGGCATCGGCGTCTTTCAGAACCAGCGCCAGTTTCTGTCGGGCTTCGGAGTACGTGTAGACAGCCATTTCAAACCTCCGGCGCGGGAACGCCCATGGTTCTCGCCACCTGGCGCATTCTGCGGTCCAGGGTCAACAACGGGGCGCGCATTTTCCGGGCACATTCGATGTAGTAGGCGTCATAGGCGTACAGCCCGGTTTCAGCGGCGGTGTGCATGGAACTTGCCAAGTCTACACCCAACAGCCGAATCCTGATCCCTTTGAAAATGGTCAGTCCCCGTTCCGCATCGGCAACCGTCATGCTCTTCCGCCTGACCAGCGCCAAGAAGGCGTTGCCCATCTCCCACGGAAGACATCCCGGGCTGGCGAGGCGGCGATCCATGGTCAATGTAACCAGTCGTTCCCGCTCCGGTTCATCCAGAATGACTGCCAGCAAAGCCGAAGCGTCGATCACCAAGTTGCGTGACATGCCCATATTGGACAATTGTACAAGTCATCAGAGCGTTGTCAAGAGCCAATCGGGTGCGGAGGACCAGAATTGTGCCTGATACTCGGCCGGTCACCCACGGTGCGGGCGGGCTCGGCTGGGACTACTGCTTACGGGTGCCCGACTGATCCCGGGCGCCGGTCATCACCGGGCTTGCCGCTTCAGGGTGCCCCGCGTGTCGCGTTTCCCGAGCACGGTGATCCGGTCGCTCCCCTCGATTGGGGTGCCGTCGTACGACTGACCGGCGAGCGTGGCCGAAGTGTCTCCGACCGAGACGGCCATGCGGGCGGTCACCACGTGGACCAGCAGGTCGGTCGTGCCGTCCTCATCGATGTCGGTGGCGTTGGCCTTCCATTTCCCCCAGCTGTTGGTCGCCACCGGCGCACCGGCCAGGGTCACCGTGGAGGGGTCGATCTGAGTGGCGTCGAAGCCGGCCGAGCCGAAGATGGCCACCGGCGTGGTCCCGTTCGAAGCGAGATTGATCGGGTTGGCGGCGCTTCCCGGCTTGATGTCGATGGCCACTCCGAGGGCTCCCGAGGACACCGGCGCGAGCTTCGCCAGGTAGACGTCGTAGTCATTGCTGACCATCATCCCCCCGACGATGAAGCCGCCGTCATCCGTCTTCTCGACGCTCATCCCTTCGGCGTAGGGGAAGCCCGACGAGGTGGGTTCGCCGAGGAAGATCGAAGAGAATGCCCGGCCGCCGGCGGTGACCTGCGACACCTCGATCTGCACCTGCAATTCGCTCGTGTAGTCGAACGAACGCGCGGAACCAGTCGTCAGGAAGCCGCCGCCATCGATCTCGGCCACGCCGCCCGACCAGTCGTCGCCGCTGCCGCCCCACACCGTCTGCCACTGGAGCGTTCCGAGGGCGTCGTACCTGGCCAATATGTAATCGGCCGAGTTCTCGACGCCGAAGTCCAGCGTTTCCCCGAAGAGCGCGAAGCCGCCGTCGGCGGTCTGGCGCAGGGAGTTGCAGGCGTCGTAGATCGCCGTGCCGCTGGAGGCGCTCCACTCACGCGCCCCGTTGGCGCCGGTCTTCAGCAGATAGAGGTCGTAGGTGCCGTAGTTGTCCTCGTCGGACGAGACGCTGCCGCAGACGGCGAAGCCGCCGTCGACCGTCTGCCTGACCTGCGAGCCGACGCTCAGCGGATCGCCCGGGCGGGTGCGCCACAACTCGTAGCCGCTGGCGTTGGTACGGATCAGCAGGATGGTGCTGCCGGCCACGGTGTAACCGTGGTACGAACCGAGGATGATGTAGCCGCCGTCGGCCGTCCGCTGGACGTGCACGCCATAGGTGCTGTCGGCGGACTGCTGGTTGGCGGAGTAGAACCTGGTCCAGATCGGGTTGCCGTTGGCGTCGGTCTTCATCAGCGCGATGCGGCTGCCGAAGTAATTCGACTGCACGTGGGCCGTGCCGACCATCACGAAGCCGCCGTCACCGGCCTCGACGGCGTTGGCGCCCCAGTTCATCAGGGTCAGCCGGTACTGACGCTGCCAGACCGCCTTGCCGTTGGCGTCGGTCCGGGCCAGCATGAAGGCCTGCGATCCGCCGTAGACGGGGTTGCCAGGCTGGACGAGGTTCGTGCCGGCCACGAGGTACCCGCCGCCGGGGAGTTGCTCGACCGAGTTGGCCCACTGCTGGGCCGGGCCGCCGAACCAGGACTGCCACTCGGCGACCGGCGTGGCCAAAGCGGGCGAGACGGATGCCAGCAGCACCGCGGTGACGACGATGAGGCGTTTCACGGCAGATCCTCCTTCAAGGGCGTGAACGATTTCTCAAGCGAATGATCATGAACGAAGCTTAGCTCCGGCCGGAACGGATGACCGTGATCACCATCACATTCTGGGCCGGGAAGATTGGATTGCCGGGGTTTTCCGAGTCGGCCGCGCCGTGCCGGCGTTACCGCAGTGGCACAAGAAAGTCGGCCGCTTCGCGCCACCATTCCTCCCCCGGCTCGGCGGGCCAGGTGTTGTGCCCGGCGGCGGGGAACGTCCAGAGGCGCTTGGGAGCGGCGAGGGAATCGTACAGCAGGCGGGTGTGCCGCTCCGGGATGATCTCGTCCGCCCCGGCCATGAAGACCGCCGTGGGTTTCCGGAAATTCCTCAGGTTGGCGACGTTGTCCCAGCGGTCCCTGACCAGCCACCGGGCCGGGAGGAAGGGATAGACCGCCTGCGCCAGCCTCGGCAGGTCCGACCAGGGGAGGAGGAGGGCCAGGGCGTCCACGTCATCCCCTCCTTCCCGGGCAACGGCCGAGGACACCGCGCAGCCCAGGGATTCGCCCCAGACGACCAGGGGTCCGGGGAATTCCCGGCGGGCCAGGCGCACCGTCTCCAGGGCGTCGGTGACGAACGAGGCCTCGCTCGTCTTCCCCTGCCGGACCCCGTACCCGGGATACTCGGCCAGCAGAACCCGGAAGCCGAGGGGCGTGAGGGCCTCGATATAGGTACTCGCGATGCCTGGCCGAGCCGGCGTTGCCGTGGAAGACGATCACCAGGCCGCGCGGCACCCCCTCCGGGGCCGGCCCGAGGAAACCCCGGAGCGAAGCCGTCGCGTCCGGCCAGGGCTCCAGGCCGAGGCCCGCGATGGACGGCCTGAGCCGGTCCAGGGGATACCGGTCGGGAAAGAAGATGAACGAATCCTGGCGCAGCCACAGGTAGATGACCGCCACCAGGAAGCCGCAGACGACGGCGATGATGAACTTCATGGCGACCTCCCGCTGCCTCCTGCCCGGGACTTTACGCCCGCGGGCGAAAACAGGTCAAGTGCCCGGCGTTTCTGCTACACTGGGGACGTTCCGCCGGGCGACTCGGCGGCGGGACGCGGGAGAGGAGGGAAGAAGCTGTGGATGCCGTCTGGCCGGTGAACCTGCGGCACTTCGTGCCATCCGGTCCCGGCATTCCACTTGAGCCGGCGTCGCCCGGGCGCCTCCGCGGTCTCCTCGACCTGTTCGCCTTGCCGGCAGCGGCCCCCGGCGAACCGCCGCGCGATCTTGCCGTCGTCGCCGACCCCGGGGGCGCGCTGCAGATCCTCCCCATCGGGGAGCGCCACCTACTGTCGGCTACTCTCAGGTCCATCCTTTCGGCTAACGAGGTGGTGCGCCTCCCCCGCCTCCTGGCCGGCGCCGCGGAAATCCACCTGATGGCGGTCGAGCGCCTGGAGTCCCTCGCGGACGCTTCGGGAGCCAACGACCCGGTGTTCCTGACCGGCAGGCTCTACGGGCCGTTCGCCCTCGCCGGGAGCGGAGCGGGGCCACCCCGGGGGGCCGAAGGCCAACTGGCGGTCACCCGAACCGACGTGATCGAGGGGGTCGTGCGCGGGGCGCCCCACGCCTTCCTGTCGGCCGGGGCGGGGGGGGCGCCGTCCGACAGCGGCCGCATCCATCACCTGCTCCTGCCGGGCGACAACGCCGAGGCCATCGGCAGGGGCCTGGGGGCCGTCCTGGCTTTCGTGGTCGAGCCAGGCTACGAAGGAAGGGACAACCGGGCCGTCACAGCCGCCCTGCTGCACGGCATCCTGTGCGACCTCGGGGAGGATCCTCGCCGGGCGGGGACGATCGAGGACCTCGTCGACCAAGGCCGGCTGGTCCTGGCGAACCTCCGGGAGTGGCCGTCTGAGCGGTCCATGGCCCTGCATGTCATGGTGCGCGACCCGTTCGGGCCGTCTCCCAAGGAGGAGGCCGGGGTGGCCTGGAGCCGCCTCCGGCTCCTCCCCGGGGGAAAGGGGTGGGTCGATCACATCGGGATGATCCCCTGGGCAACCCACCTCGGCCCGATCCGCATCCCGCGCCGCCCGGGACTGTCGCTGCCGTTCGACTGCGTCATCGGCGACACCGCCGGGGGGGGAGAGGCAGGTGAGGCATTCCTGGTGCTGGCCGACGAGCGCAGCGAACGAAGCATCCCGGCCCCCGTCCGCGCCAATCGGCCTGACCTGGCCGCGCTGGACACGGCCCTCACCGGCGCGGGACGTGCCGGGCTGCTGGTGCCCGCGGAGATTCCCGCCGGGAGGTACCGCTGCCTGGTACGCCGCCTCTTCGCCGACCGCGCCGCCTACGTCGAGGTGGACGCCGGCGTCTGGATCGAGCTGGTGGAGGAGAGGGACTTCTCCCCGGTGCTCAAGAAGGGAGGGCGCGGCTGGCTGGACGGCTTGGGGGGGTACGATGTCGGCGCGCGGGTGATCCCCCTCTTCCCCGGCGACCCGCGGGTGGTGCCCATGGCCGGGTGGATCGTGGACGAGGAGCGGAGGAACTGCGAGGGCACGGTGACCTTCCTGCTGCGGGACGGGCGGGGGGACGAGTACTGCCACACCCAGGCGGCCAGGGTTGAGCGGCATGACGTGGCCGACCACCTGAATGAGCCGGCCTACCGGCTGGCCGGCTTCCGGGGCGTGGCCGACTTCTCCGGGCTTCCCCCGGGGCTCTATCGCGCCGTCTTCCGGCTGCTCGCGCCGGGCGGGCTGTGGTACGTGGAGCACGTGCCGGAGCGGTTCGTCAAGGTCCTGGCCGAGGGGGAGTCCTATCCCGCGCCCGCCGCCGGGGGGGAGGTCAAGCGGGGCGGCTGGGTGGCCTACTGCGACCCGCGCTACCCCGCCTCGTGGCTGGGGGACACGCTCCTGGGCGAACGACTGGCGGCCGGAGGGCTGCAGGCCCTGGACGCCGATGGGCTCCGGGCCTGGATGCTGCTGGCCATACAGGAGGGCGCCGCCGGGACCTGTTGCGTCATGGCCCGGGACATCGTCCCCGACACGGTGTGCGAGGAGCCTTCTCCGCGGGCGGTTATCCGCCGCTACATGGAGGCGGGCGGGCGGGTGGTCTGGCCCGGCGACGTCCCTTTCTACTACCAGGGGAGGGCCAACGGCTCGCGGGTCTGCTGGGGCGTGGAGGGGCAGAAGGGCGTCCTCGGGTTGGACTCCTACCGGGAGTCGCCGGTCACGCCCGAGGTGACCGACGAGGGCCGGTCGTGGGGCCTGGCCGACGCCGGTGCGGGGCACCGCTCGCAACGGGAGGGGGAGGTGACCGTGGTCCTCGCCCGGGCCGGGGAAGGCCTGGCCTCCTCGTGGCTGCTGACCTTCAACAAGATGGTCCCGGGAAGCGGCTTCGTCCGCTGCCACGTCGGCGCGGCGCCCGGCACTGATGACGTCCTGGTGGCCGACCTCCTGCGCCTGGCAAGCGCGCCCTAGGGAGCCGCCGCCAGCAGGGAGAGGATGGCCTGGCCGAGTTCGCGCCGCTGCCAGGCCTTCATGGCCTCCAGATGCAGCAGGTCGGCCGGCTCCCGGGGCACCGCCCGGGCGATCTCGCCCAGCAGGTCGTTGTTGATCAGGATGCCGGGGGCGATCCCCAGGCGGGTCGCCTCGATCGTGCGCCACGCCTTCAACTTGTCCAGGCGGGACTCGGCCTCCCGGTCGCGGGTGCCGCGTTCGGGCCGCGGGTAGGCGATGAGACGGTCGTCAGGCACGCGTAAGCCCTGTGCCACGGCGGCCAGCAGCGACCGTCCGTAACGGTCGGCGATGCGGTGGGGAAGCTCGCTGACTTTCAGCAGGGCGCCCATGTCGGCCGGGACGCAGCGAGCGATCTCCAGCAGGGCTTCGTTGCCCAGCACCCGGAAGGGGGGGACGTCGCGGCGCTCGGCCTCCCCCTCGCGCCATCGGAGCAGCCCCTCCAGGATCGCCAGACCGCGCGGATCAAGCCCCGCGGCACCCTTGACGCGGGTGAAGAGGGGCCCGGAGCGGACGGCGGTGGGCGGGGCCTGCTCCAGCAGGCGGCACTCCTCGGCCGCCCAGTCGAGCCGCCCCCGGGCCGCGAGCGAAACCTCCAGTGTCGTTGCCAGGCGGGCCAGGTGGCGGGTGTCCTCGACGGCGTAATCGACCATGCCGGGGGGGAGGGGGCGCAGCGACCAGTCGGCCCGCTGGAAGCGCTTGTCGAGCGTGACCCCGCAATGGCGCGCCAACAGGTCGGCCAGGCCGATCTTCTCCTCGCCGACGAGCTGGGCGGCCACCATGGTGTCGAACAGGCCGCTCACCCGGAGGCCGAAATCGCGCCGCAGGTTGCGCAAGTCGTTGTCGCCGGCGTGGAAGATCTTGCGGATGGCCGGGTCGGCCAGGACCGCCGCCAGCGGCGACAGGTCGCGAACCGCCAGCGGGTCCACCAGCCAGTCGACGGTCCCGGCCGAGACCTGCACCAGGCAGACCTTCTCGCGGTAGTGGTGGAGCGAGTCGGCCTCCAGGTCGACGGCGACAACCCTTTCGCGGGAGAGGGCGCCGGCCAGTTCCTCCAGGCCCCCGGCGTCGCTGACGAATATCGGCATCGGGCGGCTGTCGCTACAGCAGCCGGGCTTCCGGGAGGCCGGCCATCTTGCGGTCGAGGGTCAGCGTGACCAGGCCGGCGCGGCGATAGTCGTCGGCGATCAGGCGGTCGAGGAGTCCGCCGCCTCCCCTGGCCTCGATGGCGGCCAGCACGCCGGCGCCGTTCCGGGGCGCCACCAGCCCGCTGGTCAGCACCGAAGCCAGCGCGCCGCGGGCTTCCTCCTTGGTGACACCGTAGTGGTGCTGCAGCGCGACGTATGCCTCGCCGATGACTTGGTTGGAGGCGAACACCTCGGCGTCCTCCTCCTCGATCAGGCTGGTCAGCGCCCGCACGGACGACTCGAAACCCTTTTGCGGGTCACCGGTCAGCAGGCGGACCAGGATCGAGGTGTCAATCCCGAAGCGCGCGCTCATTGGCCTCCCTGCGGAACTTCTTGAGATTGAACGAACCCTTGCCCCGTCGGAGCTTGCCGCGCAGCGGAGCCAGCCGCGAGGCGTCGATGCGACGCGGCGAGAGGATGTACCCGGCGGAACTCTCCCGGAGTTCCAGACGGTCGCCGGGCTTGACGCCCAGGTCGTCGAGAACCCTGGCCGGGAAGGTGACTTGGCGCTTGGCGGTGATCTTGACGAGCATGCAGATCCCTCCGTGGTCCTTACCATTTACGATACTGCGGTAAGGTGGGCCTGTCAAGCCACGGGCGGTCAGCGGGGGTAGAAGACGAGCAGCGTGATGACCAGGCCGGCGACGAAGTAGACCGGCCAGAAGAGGGCCTTCAATATCAGTGCCGAATTTCCCCCCGGCGCGAGGAAGTTGCCGGTCGAGCTCTTCGACAGCGCCCGTGACGACGCCAGCGCGATGACCACGTAGAGCAGGATGAAGAAGTACTCCAGGTAGACCGTGCCGGTGGCGTTCAGGTCGCTGCGCAGCGAGTTGTGGGCGATCTTGCTGACCAGGAAGAGCGCCGAGCAGACCGACAGCACCTGGAAGGTATTCTCGATCGGCAGCACCACCAGGCCGAAGACCAGTATAAGCGCCACCCAGATGACGATGCAGTAGACGATCAGCGGCGAGACGATTCCCCGGGAAAGCCGCACGTTGAAAGTGAGCCCCGGAGCGGCATTCTTGCGCACCTCGCGGGTGCCGCCGAAATCGGCGTTATAGTTCTGCCGGTAGTAGGTGAAGAAGCTGTTCTCGATCTTCCAGCCCGGCACCCAGATGTCCTCGGCGACGCCCGGCGTCTGCGACGGGGCCATGTACTCGTAGTCCTCGATGGCCGGCACGAGGACCACGTTGGCGGCGTAGTCGGCCGGATCGATATGCAGCCTGGCGATCTCCACGTCCAGCGGGTACCGCCCGACGTCGAACCGCTGGCTGAAGGCGGCGTTGAAGAACCAGCCGACCACCTCGGTGTTCCCCTTGCGGAAGCGGTACGTCTCGCGGATCTGCACCGGGCCTGCCAGGTTGACCAGTTGCGGCGGTCCGGGGCGTTCGCCCGGGATGCCCGCCGGGAACTTCTGCCACAGGTGCCCGGATATGACCGCCGACGTGGTGGACAGCGACATGTTCTGGATGATCACCCCGGTGGGGATGCGCAGGGGCGTGCCCTGCCCCGTCTCGCCCATGGTCTTCTCGAGGGGTTTGAGGACCCGCTCGATGTCGACCTGGTTGACCAGCATGTCCTTGACCGAGTTCTGGGAGGGGTTGGTGTAGACGGCGTACCACATCATGGCGATGCCCAGCATGGCGCTGATGCCGACCGAGGTCGAGAACCCCCAGATGCCGCCGGCCGTGCCCCGGTGGACGCGGAATCCCAGGGCGGCCAGGCCGGCCAGGAAGACGATGGCCGCCACGATCAAGCGGGCCAGCCGCCGGATCTTCTCATCCGGCTTCAGGTCGAGCATGTCGCGGTACATCAGCACCGCCACGCTCCAACCCTTGGCCACCAGCGGCTTGAAGAAGGTCCACGACTTGCGGCCGCTGGCCGCGGTCCGCTCGACCACGAAGTCATCGCCGCCCTGGGCCCGCGGCGCGGCCGCCCTGAGGACGCCGTCGTTGAGCATGCTGGCCACCTGGGAGTAGGTCTTGCCGATCAGCTCCGGCTTGGGGTGGAAGATGATCTCGCCGGTGCCGGTGGCCATGACCGCGTAGCCCTCCTCGCCCAGGTCGAGGGACTGGAAGAAGTGCCGCAGCGTGCGGTTGACCGAGTGGACGGCAGCCACGACCCCGGCCAGAACGGGCGTGCCTGTCTTTGGGTCGCGGCGGAAGAAGGGAGCGGCGTGCAGGATCACCGTGTCTCCCGAGGCCTTGCCGTAGAGCTTGACCCACTCGGGCCGGCCGCTGGCGGCGGGGGTGGTGTACCAGACCGCCGCGGGCAGGGCCGGATCGGTGTAGTCGGTACTGGCTCTCGATCCGGGTGAGGACGAAAGCCCCGGTGTCGTCCTTGCGATAGTAGGGGGCGAAGAGGCGCTGCTTCGGGTCGGCGGCGAACGGCTGGAAGGCGGCCGTGAGGCCGAAGAGATTGGGTTTCTTGTCCAGGGCTTCCCGAATCGCGGGGAGAATTCCGTCGGGGCCGACGGCGCCGCTGGAGAGGGCGGCCGCCAGCTCGCCGGCCACCGCCATCTGGTCGCGCAACTCGGCGTCGATGGTCCGCTGGACCGCCTCGGCTTGCCGTGAGGCGAAGGCCCTGGCCTCGTCCCGGCGCTGCCGCCGGTCGGCGACGTAGCCGAAGCCCAGAACCAGCGTGGTCGCCAATCCCGCCAGGCAGACGGCAACAGCCGCCCAGAGGACGAACGTCCGTGCCGACCAGGCGAATCTCATCGCCGCCGCCTCCTGGTCGTGTCGAATCTTTCCATGGAGGCACTCTATGCCCCGAGCCGGCTGACCGTCAAGCACCATGCGGGGGCCAACGTCGCTGTTACGCGGCCGGAGGGGGTGGCGTATAATCGCCTTTCAATGGAATACTTCCTGAAACTCTTCCTGGGCGGCCTTACCAAGGGGAGCGACTACGCCCTGATCGCCCCAGGCTACACGATGGTCTGGAAGGAGGACGTGAACACATTGAAGTGCGGATTTGCTGATGCCTTTCTGAGGCGACGCTGATGCCAAAACAAATCAGCCCCACCGGGAGCGAACTCTTCATCGTCGATAACAGTGTCGAGGATTGGAAGGTTTTGCGCTATCTACACGACTGGTGCCAGTTATCCCGGTCAATCGATATCGCCACCGGCTACTTCGAGATCGGCTCCCTGCTGGCGCTCAAGGATGCCTGGCAGAAGGTCGACCATATCCGCATTCTCATGGGGGATGAAGTCTCCCAGCGCACTCACAAGGCGTTTGCCGACGGCCAGAAACGGCTGACTGATCGTCTCGATACCAGCCTCGAGACCGAGAAGCGATAAGAACGACTTTCTAGTCGGCGTGCCGGCCATCGTCGAGGCCATCCGCTCCGGCAAGATTCCATGCCGCGTCTACCGGAAAGACAAGTTCCACGCCAAGGCCTACATCACCCATGCCCGGCTGGAGGTCGTCGGCTCGTCCGCCCTGGTCGGCTCGGCCAACTTCACCTATCCCGGCCTCACCGAGAACATCGAACTCAATGTCCAGATCACTGGCGCAGCCCGTGGCAGTCCTGCAGGAATGGTTCGAGGAGCACTGGAACGAAGCCGAAGATGTGACCCCCGACATCCTGCGGATCATCGAGCGGCATGTCCGCGAGTATTCACCCTTCGAGGTCTATGCCAGGGCTCTCCAGGAGTTCTTTCGCGGCCACGAGCTGACTGCGGGCGAGTGGGAGCGGCAAGAGTCCCGAGTCTACCCGATCCTCGACCAGTACCAGCGCGAGGGATACCACGCCCTGTTGAAGCGCGCCGGCAGTATCGGCGGAGCATTCCTGTGCGACGGCGTCGGTCTCGGCAAGACCTTCATCGGCCTGATGCTGATCGAGCGGCTGGTTATGTTCGAGCGCAAGCGCGTGGCCCTCTTCGTGCCGAAGGCCGCCCGCAAACCGGTCTGGGAAAAGGAACTGAAGCGGTATCTCCCCGACCTGATCGGGGACTTCAGCAACCTGGTGATCTTCAACCATACCGACCTGCTCCGCGGTGGCGAATATCCGGAGCGGTTCAAGAAGGTCAAGGAGATGGCAGATGTCATCCTGATCGACGAGGCCCATCACTTTCGGAATCCGGGGGTCAAGGGCGAGGAGGATGAACGCCAGAGCCGCTACTGGCAGCTCTACGACATGGCCGAGGGCAAGACGGTCTTCATGCTGACCGCCACTCCGGTCAACAATCAGCCTGACCGACCTGCAGCACATGATCGAGCTCTTCTCCCGACGCCAGGCCGACTATTTCAAAGATGCTCCGCTCGGCATCCACTCTCTGCCGGGCCATTTCCGCGAAGCTGGAAAAGGACGCTGGAAGGCGCTCGTCATGCAGCAGGAGCGATCGCCAGCAGCGATGTCGAGACCAACCAGGCGGAAGCCGAGAAGGTGCTGTCGAGCGACGCCCTCTTCCGCGAACTGGTCGTCCAGCGCAGCCGGGCCTATGTCAAGAAGAGCCAGGAGCAGCAAGGCGGCAACGCTGACCATCTTCCCGACACGGGAAGACCCCAAGGTGGCCGACTATTCAGTCAAGAAGACCTACGGCCGTCTGCTGAACATGGTGGAAAAGGCTTTCAAGAAGAGAAGCCCCTCTTCTCGCTGGCCATCTACTATCCCCTGGCCTATTACAAGGGACCAGACAAGAAGCATCGACTCCTTCGAGCGAGAGCGGCAGAAGGAGGTCGTCAGCCTCATCCGCACTCTGTTCCTCAAACGCTTCGAGAGCTCAGCCAAGGCCTTTGAGTTGTCCTGCGAGAACCTGCTTCTCAAGCTCCTCGCGTGGGTCACCAAGCACAGCCAGACGGAGATGGAAAAGAGCCGCCTGGAGCGCTGGAAGCGCCAGAACGCCGAACTGATCGACTATGTCCATCGGGACCAGCACGAGTTCTTCGGGGAGGATTATGACGAAGAGGAGAAGAGGACGTCATCGACGACGAGATGCTGGCGGACATCGAGGAGCTTCCCCGGGATGAATATAAGGTCGAGGAGATACTTGCCGAAACCTTCCTCGATCTCGACCAGATCGCCGAGTTCCTGAAAGAGTTGAAGAAGTTCAAGCCCGCCCACGATGACAAGTTGAAGGCCCTCATCAAGCTGCTCAAGAACGATCCGGTCCTCAAGAAGCACAAGGTGATGATCTTCACCGAGTTCATGGCCACGGCGCGTTACCTTTTCGATGCAGCTCACGGCGGCGGATATCGCCGGCGTGGACGAAGTGGACAGCCTCTCCAAGGGGGATCGCGGCGAGATCATCCGGCAGTTCGCGCCCTACTACAACGGGTCGACCAGCGCCGACTTGGCCAGGGAAGGGCTGAGCGAAACGCGGGTGCTCATCTCCACCGACGTGCTCTCCGAAGGGTCTGAACCTCCAGGACGCCACCCGCCTCATCAACTACGACCTGCACTGGAACCCGGTGCGGCTCATGCAGCGCATCGGCCGCGTCGACCGCCGCATGAACCCCGACATCGAGAAGCAGATCCTGGCCGATCACCCGGACCAGAAGGATATCCGCGGGAACGTCGCCTACTGGAACTTCCTGCCGCCCGACGAGCTGGACAACCTGCTCAAGCTCTACCACCGCGTCTCCCACAAAACCCTGCTCATCTCCAAGACCTTCGGCATCGAGGGGAAGAAGCTGCTTGCGCCCCGAGGACGACTACGAGGCCCTGCGCGACTTTACCGAACAGTCACGAAGGCACCGCCTCAGCCCTGGAGGAGATGCACCTGGAATACCAGAAGCTGCTCAAGGAGCACCCCGACCTCGCCGGCAGGCTCAATGCCCTTCCCGGGAGAGTCTTCAGCGGCAAGGCACACCCGTCACCGGCCGCCAGGGCGGTCTTTTTCTGCTACGCCCTGCCGGCCCCTTCGGCTCAGGACCGCGATGGGGAGCGGGAGAATGAGCAGGTCTGGACGGAGGATGCCGGCTACGTCCAGTGGTACCTCTTCAACCTGGCCAACGAGGTGATCATCAGCGAGCCGACCGAGATCATCGATCTCATCCGCAGCACGCCGGAGACTCCCCGCAAGCATGACCTCCTCGAACCGACGCTGTCGGAGATTCGCGCCAAGGTCGAGAAGCAGATCAAGAACACTTACCTGCGCCAGGTGCAGGCCCCCATCGGCGTCCACCCGATCCTAAAGGCCTGGCTGGAGTTGTCGTGAACGCCGTGAGGATTCCCCGGAAGTATGATGTCTCCGGATTGACCGAAGCACATTCCCAGCCGGGCTCCCATGGCGGCGTCCTGCGGAACCTGCAGGGGATTACCAGCAAGCGCGAGATGAATCAAGCCGAAGCCCGGGCCCAATTACATGCCCTCGAATACCTCTTCGGCGAATATGGCCCGCGGCACAGGTTCACCGCCGATAACATCCGGCACATTCACCGCACATGGCTCTCCTCCATCTATGAGTGGGCGGGAAATTACCGCCAGGTAAACATCTCCAAGGGGGACTTTCCTTTTGCCGCCGCCAACCAGGTGCCCCATCTAATGGACGCTTTCGGGCGCGACATCCTTGGCCGGAATACACCCTGCTACAAGATGACCACCCCGGAGCTAGTGGGTGCCCTGGCCGTCGTACACTGCGAGCTGCTTCTCATCCATCCTTTCAGGGACGGCAATGGTCGCACTGCACGTTCCCTGGCCGTTCTCATGGCCGCACAGGCAGGATTGCCTCCGCTAGACTTCTCAGGGGTCAAAGGGAAGAAACGGCAGGAGTACTTCCAGGCGGTACGAACCGGACTTGAACGGGATTACGCCCCTATGGAGCGCTTCTTTACTTCCGTGATTCGGCGGACTTGCCAGAATGCCGCCGAAGTCGAACAACCTTGCTCTGATAAATTTCCGGAGCCAAATCAGCAGGTCGCAGGTGCACGCCCTCGATGGCCATCGAAGAGGCCACGGAAATGAGCAGGAGACGCTTCATGAGGCGCGGTGCGGCAAGATATGGATTGCTCTTCAGCAGGCTTGTTTTCATGGAGTAATTATACACTGGGGGAATGAGAATGACCACCAGGGAACACGACCGTGAGCGCCTCAGGGAGATCAGAACCTTCCCCTCGTTGGTGAAGTACCTCCGCGACGATCTGGGCTGGCCCATAGGCCGCGAGGACTTTGACGACCTGACCTTTGACTACACCGCCGACGACCTCGGTCTCGACCCGAAGACGGCCGCCGACCTCAGGGAGATAAAGCAGCTCCGCCCCCTTGAGACGAACCAGCCCTGGGGCATCTTCTTCGTCAGTTTCGAGCCCAAGCGCCTGCCCATCGTGGCCCTGCGCCGCATCCTCGGCCACCTGGTGCTGCAGAAGCGCCAGTCGGCCGACAAGGCCCACCGCAAGACCTGGCAGCTCCACGACCTGCTCTTCATCTCCACCTACGGCGAGAGCGAGCACCGCGACATCACCTTCGCCCACTTCGCTGAGGAGGGCGGCGGCCTCCCCTCGCTCAAAGTTCTCGGCTGGGACGACGAGGACACGGCGCTGCACCTTGACCATGCCCACGAGACGCTGATGGAGAAGTTGCGCTGGCCGAAGGATGCGGCCGATGTGGAAGGGTGGCGCGCCTCCTGGTCGTCGGCTTTCGAGTTGGGTTATCGCGAAGCCATCACCACGTCCAGGGAGCTGGCCAAGGCCCTGGCGCACCTGGCCACGGTGGTTAGGAAAAGGGTCAACAAGATCATCGCCCTGGAATCAGAGCGCGGACCGCTGCGCAAGCTGATGAAGGGCTTCCGGGAATCGCTCATCCACGACCTGTCGGAGGACGACTTCGCCGACACCTACGCCCAGACCATCGCCTACGGATTGCTGACCGAGAAGTTGACCGGCTCGGGCGGCGACGCCCTGCGCCTGGCCAACCCCTTCCTGGCCGAGCTGCTGGAGCAGTGCCGACGGATCGGCCGCCGCAAGGGGCTGATGGACTTCGACGAGCTAGGCGTGGGCGAGATCGAGGCGCTGATGAACAGCCCCCGGACGAAGTTCGACGCCATCCGCAACGACTTCAACGACAAGAACCCGCAGGAAGACCCGGTCATCCACTTCTATGAACTCTTCCTGAAGGAGTACGACCCCAGGAAGCGGATGCAGCGAGGCGTCTTCTACACCCCGCGCCCGGTGGTCTCGTACATCGTTCGCAGCGTGGACGAACTCCTGAAGACCGAGTTCGGCCTGGAAGACGGCCTGGCCTCGACCGTCACCTGGGGCGAGATGGCCAAGCGGAACAAGGAGCTGAAGATCCCCGATGGCACCCCGCCCTCATCCCCCTTCGTGGCCATCCTCGACCCGGCCTGCGGCACTGGCACCTTCCTGGTGGAGGCCATCGAGCAGATCAGGAAGAACATGGAAGCCAAGTGGGAGCGCGACGGAGAGCTGCCGCTGAACTTCGACCGGCTCTGGAACAGCTACGTCCCCAAGCACCTCCTGCCGCGACTCTTCGGCTACGAGCTGATGATGGCCCCCTACGCCATCGCCCACATGAAGGTCGGCCTCAAGCTGGCCGAGACCGGCTACACCTTCAAGTCCGACGAACGCGCCCGTATCTACCTGACCAACTCGTTGGAGCCCCCCCAGGACTTCTCCGACCGCCTCGAGTTCGACGCCCCCGCCCTCGCCCACGAAGCCAAAGCCGTCAACGAGGTAAAGCGGAACCAGCGCTTCACAATGGTCATTGGCAATCCACCGTATTCGATCTTCTCAGCCAATATGTCTGATGCGGCAAAGGCCGTCGTTGAGCAATATCGCTTCATTGATGACGTGCGCATCAAAGAACGCGGGGCGCTGAAGTCTGAGGTAATTTTGCAGGACGACTACGTCAAATTTCTCGGATTTTCCCAGAATGCTCTTCGCGTGACAGGCCTTGGTGCTGTTGGAATGATTACCAACGCCAACTGCTATCAGAATCCAGTCTTGCGTGGTGTTCGCTACGCCCTCCAGAGACAGTTCCCTCTTATCCACGCGGCAGACTTGGGAGGACAGTCAAAGGCCGGCGTAGATGACGATGAAAACGTCTTCGAAATCGACACTAGTGTCGCTATCTCGATAATGATTTCGAGTCCAGGAGCCGTACATAATCGGCGGTTTACTAGATTGGCAGGATCAAGGACATCGAAGTATCAGAAACTACTCTCAACCACATCGACAGCGCTTTGCATGACTGAGTTCCACCCGAAACACGAACAATTCTTGTTTATGGCGTTTGAATCATCATTCGGTGACGAATACGAGGAAGGGTTTCCGATTGACCGCGCTTTCGTTGTAACGAGCATTGGTATCAAGACTGCTCGCGACCACCTGGTTCTAGACTTCGATAAGGCAGCAGTAATAGATCGAATCGACTGCTTGCGAAATCCTGCATTCAGCGCAACACGGCTTCGACAGCAGTTTGCGATTTCAGATAACACGCAGTGGAAGTTCAATGACGCACTTGGCGAATTCCGCTCCACCTACAATCCAGCACATTACACAGAAGTGGAGGCTCGTCCTTTCGACCGTCGTTGGCTCTACTTCCATCCCTCCCTTGTGTTTAACACACGTCCGACCGTCAATCGCCACGTTCATGGTAAACAAAATCTTTGCCTGCTCACAATGCGACGGATTCGTGCAGAAGACTACGCCCACTTCTTCGTTGTGAATCGTATTGGCATGGGCGAAATCATTTCGTCTGCAGATAACTGCAACTTCTTCCCGCTGTACCTCTATCACGACAACCCACTAACGCCGAATGCTTCCCGGGAGCCGAACTTCACACGAGAGTTCGTACAAGCCGTTCGCCAGAAGTTGGGAGTTGCGACTAGCAGCGCTACGCCCGAAGACATCCTCCATTACGCCTACGCAATCTTTTACAGTCCCAGATATCGGAACCGCTACGCCGAGTTTCTGAAGATCGACTTCCCGCGGATACCGCTGCCGGGGTCGCTGGTGCTGTTCCGGGAACTGGCCAAGCTGGGGGGAAAGTTGGTAGCGCTGCACCTGATGGAGTCGCCGAAGCTCGAGCGGTTCATCACTACTTACGTCGGGTCGAAGAACCCCGAGGTGGGGCGGGTCGGGTGGTCGGACGGCACTGTCTGGCTCGATGCCGCGGCGACGAAGAAAGGGCAGCCGGCCACTCCCGGCACCATCGGCTTTCGGGGGGTGCCCGAGGAGGTCTGGAACTTTCACATCGGCGGCTACCAGGTGTGCGAGAAGTGGCTCAAGGACCGCAAGGGGCGCACCCTGACGAAGGAAGACCTGGCCCACTACCAGAAGATCGTCGTCGCCCTGCACGAGACCATCCGCCTCATGGCCGAGATCGACCGGGTCATCGAGTCCCACGGCGGCTGGCCCGCCGCTTTCGCTTCGACACAACCCTCTGCGAGCACGGCGCAACCGGGAAGTCTTTCTATCGCTGCGGAACCATCCAAAGAGTATGATTCGAAATAGGGAGGATAGGCTTCGGTTTCTCTTCTTCGGAGGATCATGACATGACAAGAACACGATTGGGAATTCACAAAGTCGGCCAAATCCAACAAGCCGACATCTCGTTCGCCGACCTCACGGTTCTTGTAGGCCCGCAGGCAACCGGGAAAAGCATTCTGCTGCAACTTTTCAAGTTGGTGATTGATACGGGTGTGATTCAGGCATCCCTTACGCAATACGGTCGGGATTGGGGCGGTCAGGTTGGCGACTTCCTCGAAGCATACCTCGGCGAAGGCATGAAGAACATCTGGCGTCCTCAACAAAGCTCGATATCGTTCGAAGGTAAACAGGTGGACCTTCCAGCTCTTGTCCGCCGGAAGCAGAGAAGCAAGAAAGAACACATGTTCTTCATACCGGCGCAACGAGTCTTAACCCTTCGGGACGGCTGGCCACGCCCTTTCAGTGACTACGGTCCGGGCGACCCATTCGCCGTCCGTGAGTTCAGCGACAAGCTGCGGCGGCTCATGGAACTGGAATTCAGCGCCAATGAGCAGTTGTTCCCTCCTTCAGGAAGGCTCAAGCCGGATATCCGCAAACAATTGGAGAAGAACATATTCAGCGGTTATGGCTTGAAAGTGGACAAGTACCGATCGCAGAAGCGGCTCGTTATGGGAAGCGGGGACAAGTCAGAACCGCTGCCCTATATGGTATGGTCGGCAGGGCAACGTGAGTTCGTGCCACTTCTCCTCGGTCTCTATTGGCTCCTTCCCAAGGGCTTCGTACCGAGACGCAAGGATGTCGAGTGGGTGGTCATCGAGGAACCCGAGATGGGTCTCCACCCAAAAGCCATCTCCACGGTCCTTTTCATGGTTCTGGACCTTCTCTCGCGGGGATACCGGGTCTGTCTTTCGACCCATTCTCCCCATATTCTTGATGTGGTATGGGCTCTGAATATCATCAAGGAGCATGGTGGACAACCGGATCTTCTGCTCGACCTTTTCCAAACGGGGAAAGGGCAGAGCATGATCGAATGGGCCAAGGGAATCCTTAAGAAAGAGACCAGTGTCTATTACTTTGACCGAGATTCAGGTACGACGACCGACATCTCGGCACTGGACCCCGGTTCAGACACAGGTGCGGAGGCTGGGTGGGGAGGCCTCAGTGAGTTCAGCGGCAGGGCCGCGGACATCGTTGCGAAAGTAATGGCCGGGGTGAATCCATGAGGAGGCGAGCGAGAACCTTCAAAGATGCAGTGCTCGCCACTCCCGCAGTTGCAGGTGCCTTTCGTGATGGTCTTGGCGCGCTGACCGGTAACCACTCAACCCTAATCTCAACTGCCGAACCCCGACGACTAACTGGCAGCATCAATCTGGACGACGCTCTCCGCGTCAGTTTTCCTAACGATTCACGTTGGGATTATGGAATTGGCCTTCAGACATCACCGAATGAACGTGCGCTTTGGATTGAGGTACATTCCGCCTCTTCCGGTCATGTGAGTGACATGATCGCCAAGTTGAGGTGGCTAAGACAATGGCTCGCTTCTTATGCGCCAGAACTTCAACGAATCTCATTGCGCTTCATATGGATTGCATCCGGCAGGGTTGCCTTATCGAGAGGTAGTCGTCAGGCACGCCAGATTGCCGGCGCCGGCATGGAATTCCCCGTCAGGCAACTTTCTCTTTAGCGGTTTACTGCACCTATCGCTGCTGTCGTAACCCTCCTTCCCGGAAGGCCACAGGGAGAAACGCGGGCATTCCACCGTTAGCAGTGGCGGGGTATAATTGCCCTTCAATGGAGTACTTCCTGGAACTCCTCCTGGGCGGCCTGACCAAGGGGAGCATCTATGCGCTGATCGCCCTCGGCTACACGATGGTCTACGGCATCATCGAGCTGATCAACTTCGCCCACGGCGAGATCTACATGATCGGCGCCTTCACCGCGCTGATCGTCGCCGCGCGTGCTGACGCTGTCGGGCTGGCGGCCACGGCCCGACGGTGCTGGCTGCTGGCGGCGGTGGCCGCCGTGGTCTGGGCCGCGGCCTACGGCTTCACCGTGGAGAAGATCGCCTACCGGCCGCTGCGCCAGCGCCCCGCGCCTGTCGCCGCTGATCAGCGCCATCGGCATGTCGATCTTCCTGCAGAACTACGTGCTGCTGGCCCAGACCGCCGACTTCCTGCCCTTCCCGGCGCTGATCCCCGACTTCGACCTGGATGGAGCCGCTCGGCTCGGGATGCACGTCCGGCTCGTCGGAAGCTGGTCATCATCCTGGTCACCGCGGCCGCTGATGGTTCTGCCTGACGCTGTTCATCAAGTTCACCCGCATCGGGCAAGGCGATGCGGGCCGTGGCCCAGGACCGGACGATGGCCATGCTGGCCGGGCGTCGACGTCAACCGGGTCATCTCGGCCACCTTCGTCATCGGCTCGGCGCTGGCCGCCATCGGCGGGGTGCTGATCGCCTCGCACATCGGCCAGATCAACTCCGCCATCGGCTTCCTCGCCGGCATCAAGGCCTTCACCGCGGCCGTGCTCGGCGGCATCGGCAGCATCCCCGGCGCGGTGCTCGGCGGCCTGGTCCTCGGCTGGACCGAGAGCTTCGCCACCGGCTACATCTCGCAGCGACTACGAGGACGTCTTCGCCTTCGGCCTGCTGGTGCTGATCCTGATCTTCCGGCCGGCCGGGCTCCTCGGCCGCTCGACGACGCAGAAGGTGTGACCGGGATGATGCACTGGGTCGGCAGCGGTCGCGGGCATGCGTCGCCGGGGAGGTGCGCGCGGTCGGCCCTGGCGGCCCTCTGGTTCATCTTCCTGACCTTCCCGATCATGGTGGTCAAAGTCGAACACCGATCGAGAAGATCGTCCGGTGGCGCTGGATGAACATGCTCTGGGTCGGCCCTGGGGGCCTTCTGCCTGTCGGCGCTGTGGCGATTCCTGATGGCCCGGCGCGCCCGGGGCGGCCCGGGGCGGCGGCGGCGCAGCCTGCCGCTGGTGCGCTCGCGTCAGCGGCCGCGCCCGGCGCTCTCCCGCAGCGCTGTTCGGCGGCGCTGGCGGTCGGCGCGCGCCGTCGCCTTCCCGTGGCTCGTGCTCGACCTACCAGACCAACATCATGATCTCCGCCCTGATCTACGTCATGCTCGGCCTGGGGCTGAACATCGTCGTCGGCCTGGCCGGCCTGCTCGACCTCGGCTACGTGGCCTTCTACGCCGTCGGCGCCTACACCTACGCGCTGCTGCAACCTGCACTTCGGGCTCGGCTTCTGGGTCGCGCTGCCGCTCGGCGGCCTGCTGGGGGCGCTCTTCGGCGTGCTGCTCGGCTTCCCGGTGCTGCGGCTGCGGGGCGACTACCTGGCCATCGTCACCCTGGGCTTCGGCGAGATCATCCGGCTGGTCCTGGAGAACTGGAGCGCCTTCTCGAAGGGGCCGAGCGGCATCGCCAACATCCCCAGCCCGGCCTCTTCGGCCTGGCCGATGAACATGCGCCAGTCGACCATCTACATCTTCTACCTGATGCTCGCGCCTGACGCTGCTGACCATCCTGGTCGTCAACCGGCTGCAGAACTCGCGCCTCGGCCGGGCCTGGATCGCGCTGCGCGAGGACGAGATCGCCTGCCAGGCGATGGGCATCGACATGACCCGGACCAAGCTGGCCGCCTTCGCCCTGGGCGCCACCTGGGCCGGGCATGGCCGGCGTGGTCTTCGCCGCCAAGACGACCTTCATCAACCCCGCCTAGCTTCACCTTCATGGAGTCGGCCATCGATCCTGGCCATCGTGGTCCTGGGCGGCATGGGCTCGATCCCCGGCGTGATCGCCGGCGCGCTGGTGCTGATCCTGCTGCCCGAGTACCTGCGCGCCTTCGCCCAGTACCGGATGCTGGTCTTCGGCGCGGTGATGGTGCTGATGATGGTCTTCCGGCCGCAGGGGCTGCTCAGCGACGTGCGCCGGGTCTACCGCTACGAGCCGGGCGACGGCGACGCGGGAGCAGCGCCGTGAGCGCCGGCGCGACCATCCTCGAGGTCACGCGGGTCTGAGCATGGACTTCGGCGGCCTGCGGGCCCTGCGACGAGCTCGACCTGCAGGTGCGCCGCGGGCGAGATCGTGGCCCTGATCGGCCCCAACGGCGCCGGCAAGACGACCTTCTTCAACTGCGTCACCGGCATCTACGCGCCGACCGAGGGCGACGTGCTGATCACGCCGCCCGGCGGCGCAGCCCCGGCGGATCAACGGCCTGAAGCCGAACCGGGTCACCGCGCTGGGGCTGGCCCGCACCTTCCAGAACATCCGCCTCTTCCCCGGCATGACCGCGCTGGAGAACGTGATGGTCGGCCGCCACTGCCGCACCCGCGCGGGGATCCTCGGCGCGGTCCTGCGCGACCCGCGGACCCGGGCGGAGGAGCGCGAGCATCGTCGCCCGGAGCCACGACCTGCTGCGGCGGGTGGGGCTCGACCGGCTGCGTGAACGAGCCGGCCCGCAACCTGCCCTACGGGCTGCAGCGGCGCCTGGAGATCGCCCGGGCGCTGGCCACCGAGCCGTCGCTGCTGCTGCTCGACGAGCCGGCGGCGGGCATGAACCCGCAGGAGACCCGCGACCTGGACGAGCTGATCCGCCGCATCCGCGACGACCTGGGGATGGCCATCCTGCTGATCGAGCACGACATGAAGCTGGTCATGAGCATCTCCGAGCGGATCGTCGTCCTGGACTACGGCCGGAAGATCGCCGAGGGGACGCCGGCCGAGGTCCGGGCCGACCCGGACGGTGATCCAGGCCTACCTGGGGGAGGAGACCGGTGCTTGAGCTGAACGGGCGTCGAGACCTCCTACGGCAGCATCCAGGCGCTGCGCGGCGATCGACCTGTCGGTGGCGACCGGGGAGATCGTCACGCTGATCGGGGCCAACGGCGCGGGCAAGAGCACCACCCTGATGTCCATCTGCGGCCTCGTCACCCCGCGCGCCGGGGAGATCCTCTTCCGAGGGGAGGCGATCCACGGCCTGGCGCCCGACCGGATCGTCGCCCGCGGGCATCGTCCAGGTGCCCGAGGGGCGGCGCATCTTCCCCCGCCTGACGGTGGCCGAGAACCTCGAGATGGGGGCCTTCCTGCGCGACGACCGTGACGGCATCCGTCGCGACGCCGACATGGTCATGGATCTCTTCCCGATCCTGGCCGAGCGCCGGCACCAGGCCGGCGGGACGCTCTCCGGCGGCGAACAGCAGATGCTGGCCATCGGCCGGGCGCTGATGGCCCGGCCGCGCCTGCTGCTGCTGGACGAGCCCTCCCTGGGGCTGGCCCCGCTGGTGGTGCGGCAGATCTTCGACATCATCGGCCGGATCAACGCCGAGCAGGGAGCGACGATCCTGCTGGTCGAGCAGAACGCCAACCTGGCCCTGCGCCTGGCCCACCGCGGCTACGTCATCGAGAACGGCCAGGTGATCCTGGCCGACACCGCGGCCGCGCTGCTCGAGAACGAGGCCGTCCGCCGCGCCTACCTTGGGCTGTGACCGGGGAAACCTACCCGGATGCGGCGGTGTCAATGTACAATGGGTACGGTTGTCGCAGTGGAGTGGCGCCGAGATGAGGGGAGGGCGGCCATGAGAACGAGATGCCTGGTGATGTTCGCCGTGGGCGTGGCGGTCGGATCGCTGTTGTCGCCGGTGGTGGCGGCCATCCTGCCAACCTGGAACAAGGACGCCGTGCGGGCGGTGGTCATGGTCAAGTATGATGGCCTGGACACCTTCAAGCCGGTCAACTCGACGGCCGCGTTCCCGCCCACCTGGAAGACCAGCGAGGTCACCCCGATGGCCCAGGTGACCTACCAGGGGATGGGCGGCGACTTCGTGGCCATGTCGGACTCGAGCCAGTTCGTGCCCGCCTGGAAACAGGAAGCCGTCACGCCGTGGGTGGAGGTCGTCCCGGACCAGTTCGGCGATTTCGCCCCCCGCTACTCCAAGTGAGAAGCGTGTCGCACGGCGGGTGGGAACTGCGCTCGATGCGCTTCCCGCTCGACCTGCGCCACGGCCGCTACCCGCTCTCGCTTGCCCGGGGGCTCTCGGCCGGGCACCTGGTGTCGGTCACCGGCGACCGGACGCTGGCCGCCTACCACCTCCCCGGGACGCTCTTCTTCGACATCGAGACGAGCTGCATCGACGACGACATGACCTTCCCGTTCCTGGTCGGCTGCGCCTGGGTGGAGGGGGAGTCGCTCGAGATGCGCCAGTTCTTCCTGACCGACCCGGCGGCGGAAGCCAAGATGCTGTGGGAGCTGCACGCCCTCTTCCGCGAGTTCGACGGCGTCGGCACTTACAACGGCCGGTCGTTCGACCTGCCGGCGGTGGCCCGGCGGATGGGCTGCCACGGCGTCTGCGAGGAGTTCGCGTTCGACTTCCACCTCGACCTGCTGATGGCCGCCCGGCGCCTCTGGCGGGGGAGCATCCCGTCGTGCCGCCTGGGGACGGTCGAGCGCGAGGTGCTCGGGCTGGCCCGGCGGGGGGACGTCGAGGGGAGGCTGATCCCCGGCCGCTACCTGAAGTTCCTGGCCACCGGCGACCGGGGGCCGTTGCGGGCAGTGCTGGGGCACAACCTGCTCGATGTCAGGTCGATGATCGTGCTGGCCGGCGTCGCGGCGATGGCTGCGCGGGGGGAGGGGCCGGCCCTCGGCATACCCCCCGAGATTGCCTACGCGGTCGACGGGGAGGATCTCCTGGCGGTCGCCGAGGCGCTGCCGGAGATCGAGCCGGAGACGCCTCCGGGGCCGCACCAGGTGCAGGTCGCCAAAGAGCTGGCGGCGCTGCTCGATCGGCGCGGGCGGGCCGACGAGGCCCGGCGGCTGCGGCGCGAGTTTGGCCTGACGGATCCTGCGCCCCCCGCGCGGCGCCCCGTCCGCGGCTCGCGCAAGGCAAGGAGCTAGCGGCATGGGCGAGCCGACGGACCCGTTCGACCGACAGCCCGGCACTGCCGGCCCGGAGGGGCCATACCCCCCGTGGGAGCCGCCGCCGTATCCGCCCCACCCCCGGGAGGTGATTGTCACGCCCCCGCCGCGGCCGGAGCGCCGCTGGATCAACGGCCTGCTGCTGCTGGCGACCATCGTGACGACGACCGTGGCCGGGGCCTTCCTCGACGGGGCCGACGTGCTGGCCGAGCCGGGCCTGATCTGGCGGGGCCTCCCCTTCTCGCTGTCGCTGCTGCTGATCCTCGGAGTGCACGAGTCGGCCCACTACATTCTGTCGCGCCGCCACGGCCTGTCGGTCACGCTGCCGTACTTCATCCCGGCGCCGTCGATGATCGGCACGATGGGCGCGGTCATCCGGATCAAGTCGCACATCGGTAACCGCCGGGCGCTGCTGGACGTGGGCGTGTCGGGACCGCTGGCCGGCTTCGTGATCGCCCTGCCGGTGACCGCGTTCGGGCTGCTGCTGTCGGAGGTCAAGCCCGCGGCCGAGCTGGGGAGCGAGGGGATCAACCTCGGCTCGTCGCTGGCCTTCGCGCTGCTGGCCCGTCTCTTCGCGCCGCCGGAGGGGCCGGGCATGTCGCTGGTGCTGCATCCGGTGGCCTTCGCCGGCTGGGTGGGGATGCTGGTGACGGCCATGAACCTGCTGCCGGTCGGGCAGCTCGACGGCGGGCACATCGTGCGGGCCCTCTTCGGCCGCCGCCAGCAGACGATCTCCAAGGTCGCGCTGGCCGCCCTGCTCCCGCTGGGCCTCCTGTGGGAGGGCTGGTTCATCTGGGCGGTGGTTCTCTTCTTCCTCGGCTGGCGGCACCCCCCGGTCTTCGACGACCACGTGCCGCTCGACCGGCGCCGGCTGGTGCTGGGCTACGTCGCGCTGGCCGTGCTGGCGCTGACCTTCACGCCGGCGCCCTTCAGCCTGGCCCCGTGACGTGTCCCGCCCGCGGGAGGTCGTCTATCCGCTGTTCATCCCCTTCCGGGGGTGCCCGCACCGGTGTGTCTACTGCGACCAGCGGGCGATCACCGGCGCCGCCGGGCCGGTCGACGTGCGACGCGAGATGGAGACGATGCTGGCCGCGTCGGGTGGCGCTGTGGGTGGCGAGCTGGCCTTCTACGGCGGCACCTTCACCAACCTGCCGGAAGCCGAGCAGGAGCGCCTGCTGAACGAGGCCGCGCCGTTTCTCGATTCGGGCGCCGTACGGGGAATCCGCCTGTCGACCCGCCCGGACACGCTTTCGCCCGCCCGCCTGCGGCACCTGGCGGCGCGCGGCGTGACCACCGTCGAATTGGGAGTGCAGTCGCTCGACGATCGCGTGCTGGCCGCCTCGGGCCGTGGCCACACCGCCGACGACGCCCGCCGCGGCGCCGCTATGGTGCGCGAAGCCGGCATCCGCCTCGGCCTGCAACTGATGACCGGCCTCCCCGCCGACACCCCCGATACGGCGCTGGCAAGCGCCCACGGGACGGCCGAGTTGAACCCCGCGTTCGTCCGCGTCTATCCGACCTTGGTGCTGGTCGGCACCGAACTTGAGCGACTCTGGCGCAACGGCACTTACCGCCCGTGGGAGTTGGACGAGACCATCGAAGTCGTCTCAGGCATGGTGGCCATCTTCCGCGAGCGAAGCATCGCCATAGCCCGCATCGGCCTGCCCCCGCTGGAAGGCCGCGAGTCGCACGTCCTGGCCGGCCCCCTCCACCCCTCCCTGGGCGACCTCATCCGCCAACGCCTTGCCCCCGCCCGCCCCCAGGAGTATCCTCGCCACATGTGAAGCGAGATGCCACTCTCGACTTCTCATCCATCTTCACCCAAGGGACACCATGAAGATCTTGTCAAGCGACACCGTTCTTGGTTGCCAAGACGGTCGATACTGGTACATACCGCCTGGGCCAATATTGGGTTATGCCACTACCGCATAATCAACGGTTATGCACAAGAACTAATTGCGATATGCTAAGCGACAACTTGGCAAGCCTTGAGTCTTTTGACCCGTCCGCATTCATTGGCGACGATAGATGTCCGCAATCTGTTTGCGATCTCGTCCTCTCTTTGGCGGTCGTCTTCAATGACTTCAAGGATATCTTCCTTGGCCACGATGCTCTCAATGCATCCATTCCAAGTGAACCTCAGGAAGAAACTCCCAGATGGGGCGAGTTTGGTGGTCTTGGGAATCATCTCATCCGGCTTCAGGCCGGTCTTGTACATGAGTTGTTCCGCTTGCTAGAGGAATCCCGGAATGCCATTGATGAACCAGCATTTCAGGAAGTCCTGCGAAAGATTCCTAAGCATGCCCGCCATGACTGGGAAATGCTCCACTTGTCAGCCTTGGGCCGCAATAATGATGACCCGCTATCGCGGGCCCTGTACTTCTTAAGGAATAAGATAGTCTTTCACTATGACCGCAAAGAGATTCAACGAGGTTACAAGAGCTGCTTCTTCGACAGCGCAAAGGAACGTCGACCGTACATCTCCAGAGGCAACAATCTTCAAAGTACACGTTTCTACTTCGCAGATGCCGCAGTACAAGGCTATATGTTTGGAAGAACAACCGATGATACCGCCCATTCCTTTATTGACGGCAAGTCAGAGCTTCTTCACACAATGCATAGAGCCATTTACGAAATAGTAACAACCTTCGTCCAAACACGTGGTTTTGCATGGCGACCAATGGAACATGCATAACCACCGGCTGCAGCGGAACGGCTTCGCCGTCCGCTGAGCCTTAACGTTGGGCAGTAGAAAGGAATTCATGAACGTTCAAGAAGTAGTGCAACAAGCACGGGGAATTCAGAAACGGATTCGGGCATATGCCATTGAAGACCTTGAGGGCTCCCATGGTGAAGCAGCGAAGGCTCAAGTCTGTGAGTTCCTTCGAACCTATGCTGGAGCGAAAAGTGCTTTCTTCAAACAGGCAGAGGCAGCTTCTGGATTCTCTGCCTACATGGTATCCACTTTGAACTCAATCGTGAATTCCTTCATCAAGTATCTGGAAGCTGGCTTGGCAAGTGGCATCTCTCCGGAACGAAAAGCACAGCTTGACGTTGTCTCCGACTTTCTTGCGCAGGCCAACACCATCCTTGAAGATCCAAGGATGCACCCCGCATCAGCAGCTGTCTTGATTGGTGCATCTCTGGAGGAATTCCTTCGGACTTGGGTAGAGGAGAACAGTATTTCCATTGGCAATTCAAAGCCAGGTATTGATGCATACTGCAAAGGTCTCAAGACCGCAGACCTCATCACCAAGCAGGACGTCAAAGACATCACAGCATGGGCTGGCATCCGTAATCATGCTGCGCATGGAGAATGGGCAGAGGTATCTGATCGAGACCGCATTCGCCTGATGTTAGAAGGTGTGAACCTCTTCCTTCGACAAAAAGGTGGTTGAAATCAATCTGCCCAACAACTGCCTGTACAAGGATGGCCGGCTGCCTTCTGCGTCCGGCCACCGGTGAGGCATACGGTAAATTGACAAGGGCGGAACATAAATGATAGCGGATACAGGCGGTCTCTCTACGCGAGCTGTCCGTCTTGCGTTCGCAAGAGCCATTGATACTGCTATCAGAATATATGGTCCAGTACGCCAAGAATGTGTGTGGAATTATGAATCTATCAACGAGGGCACATTCCATCCAAGAGTTGCTGCAAAGATTGTCGGGCTTTCCTTCTTATCTATAGTTGTTGCATGGGAAGAGTATCTCAAGGATTCCTTCCTGCGATATATGGCAGGTGCACAATCAGAAGCGGGTTATTCTCCGACTCTGAGAATTGGGAAATGCGCTAATTCAACGCATGCCGCGCAAGTTCTTACAGGTAACAAGAATATGAATGAGGCAATTCGTTCCATGCGGTGGAACGATTATGATTGGGTTATTGATAAGGCAGAGATATTCTTTCAACGAGCTGCCCCATATGCGCGTGTAAGTGGTCGTTTTAGGCAGAGACTGAAGGATGCCCAGGTGATCAGAAACAGGGTGGCACATTCGTCATCTGCGGCACGTAACAATTTCAAGAGAATGGCGAATGCCAATATTGGGTCGCCTGGTGATTCCGCGCTGGACCCTGGTTTCTCTCCGGGACAGTACCTGATCTACAACAAGCCGGAGATTGTTTTCGACAAGACATGGCTGGAGGCTAAGGACTGCCAGTGGCCTGATATATACGAATGCTACGTCCACATGTACCTAGAATTGGCTTGTACGATCACGCCGCATAATGAATGTTCAATTTAACCAAGCCATGCAGCCGACCGACTTCGCTGGCGGCTGATGGCCAACGTCCGATAGCTCATGGCTGATACTTCGGCGCAGCGCCGGGCGGAGGAATGGGTGGTATCCCAATTCCTTCCCAAGCACTTCAAAGGGCTTTCCTTTATCGGCCGGAAGCTGACCTTGAAGTGGGGGGGCAATTTGCTTTCGATGCGGTCAGCGAGGACGGGAAGATCGTCGGGCTGATTTCCACAGGTGCTTCGCGTACGGCAACCGGCAGACCAGCGATCGGAAAGTATCTCAAGTTGAAAGCCGATGCGCTGTACCTTCTGAACGTCAGGGGCGCCACTCAACTCTTCATGGTCTTCACCGAGGAGTCGATGTTGAAGCATTTCGAGAAGGAGCGTCAATCGGGGCGTTTCCCGCCGAAGATTGACCTGTTACATGCGCGGTTGCCGGCCAGGATTCATACGCACGTTCTTCGCGCGAGACGAACCGCTTCGCTGGAGGTATCTCCGAAAAGAAGGCGCGGCCAAACACAGGGCCTCCAAAGAGGGGTTAGCACTCATGTTTGAACAGGCTTTCAAGAATATCGACGACATCCTCTTCAAGGAGGCCGGCTGCACGACCGAGTTGGACTATACCGAGAAGACCTCTGGCCCCTGAACAAGACGGTCTGAACAGGACGGGCCACCGAGGCGGCACTGCATCGGAACGGAGTACTCTTATCCTCGATGAGCCTGTACCGCTTGGCAGAAGCCTGCGGGCCGAACGCCAAAAGGATGGCCATGACACGGCACGCGCAGAGGGAATCATTGAAAATCAGCAGTTGACATGACGATATTCAAGTAATAGTCTTACCCCATGATCGATCGCCCGCTTTACCTCGAACGTATCCGGAAATCTTTCCGCGTTCATCCCGTCACGGCGCTGCTGGGGCCGCGGCAGTGCGGCAAGACTACGCTGGCCCGGATGCTTGCCGCGCGTGAGCCGACCACCTACTTCGACCTGGAGAGCCCGGCTGATCGTGCCCGGCTGTCCAGTCCGCTGCAAACCCTGGAGCCCCTGCGCGGGCTCGTGGTCATCGACGAGTTGCAGCGGCAACCGGCGCTCTTCGAGGTTCTCCGTGTACTGGCGGACCGGCCGCGCGTCAAGGCACGCTTCCTCGTCCTCGGCTCGGCTTCGCCTTCGCTGGTCCGGGGGGTCACCGAATCCCTGGCCGGGCGTGTCGGCTTCGTGGACATGAGCGGCCTCAGCGTGGGGGAAGCGGGCGCAACGACAATCCAGCGGCTCTGGGTTCGCGGCGGTTTCCCCCGCTCCTATCTCGCCCCGGACGAGGAAGCCAGCCTCGGGTGGCGGGGGGACTTCATCCGCACCTTCCTGGAGCGGGACATACCGCAATTAGGGATCAGCATCCCGTCCGAGACATTGCGGCGTTTCTGGACCATGACCGCCCACTACCACGGGCAGGTCTGGAACGCCGCCGAATTCGCCCGGTCGCTCGGGTCGGCGGAGAATACCGCGCGGCGCTATCTGGACATCCTGGGGGGCGCATACATGCTTCGTGTGCTTCCCCCCTGGTTCGAGAACCTGGGCAAGCGACAGGTGAAGGCGCCCAAGGTCTATCTGCGCGACAGCGGCATCCTTCATGCCCTGCTGCAGGTTGCCAGCCTCCATGACTTGCAGGGCCATCCCAAGCTCGGGGCTTCCTGGGAGGGGTTCGCCCTGGAGCAGCTTCTCACGCTGCTCGACACGCGGGACGCCTACTTCTGGGCCACACACGCCGGGGCGGAACTGGATTTGCTGGTCTTTCGTGGCGGCAAGCGCTATGGATTCGAGTTCAAGTACGCCGATGCGCCTTCCCTGACGCGCTCGATGCATGTCGCCATCGAGGACCTTCGGCTCGACCACCTCTGGGTGATCCATCCCGGCACAAAGTCATGGCCCGCGCACGAGAAGGTCACCATCCGCCCGCTGTCCGGAATCGAGGGCGTGGTGAAGTCCCTCGGCAAACCATGAGCCTGTCACGCCGATGATACGCGGATTCGATCCGATCGTCGGGCCGGGCGCGCGGGTGCTCGTGCTCGGCACGATACCGAGCGCGCGGTCGCTCGAACTGGGGCAGTACTACGGCCACTCGCGCAACGCGTTCTGGCCGATCATGCAGGCGCTCTTCGCCGGCGGCGCGCGAGCTCGACTATCAGGCGCGCGCGGAAATGCTGGTCAGTGCCGGCGTGGCGCTGTGGGACGTGCTCCACGCGGCCGAGCGCGACGGCAGCCTCGACTCAGGCGATCGCCCCCGCTTCCGAGGTCCCGAACGACATCGCCGGCCTGCTGGCCGCCCACCCTGGCATCGACGCGGTCTTCTTCAACGGCGCCAAGGCGGAGGCGCTCTTCCGTCGCCACGTGGCCGGGAAGCTCCCGCCGGACCGCCGTTTCGCTTTCAGCGCCTCCCGTCGACCAGCCCGGCCAACGCCGGCATGACGATGGCGGCCAAGCTGGAGGCCTGGCGGGCCGTCGCCACCGCAGCCAATTAGTCTTCGAAGTTGCCCTTCGGCCCCTTCTCCGGGTGCAGCGTCGTGGCCCGCTCGCGGATCTTCTCCGGCGTCCAGTCGGCCGCGTCCTCGATCCGGCCGGACTTCGGGCCGAGGTCGTGGGAGCCGGCCTCGAGGATCGCCTCGATCGCCAGCGGGGCGGTGTCCTGCGGCGTTGAAGACCGTTGGTCAGCAGGCCGTAGACGAACTCCTCGACGGCGTCGATCATCCGCGCCCGCACCGCGGCTTTCCTGCCCCCAGAAGCGGTTCTCGAAGGGGAGGTTCAGCTTCTTGTAGTCGCCCGACTTGAGCCCCTTCTCGTTGGCGTAGGCGACCATCGCCGCCCAGGTCTCCTCGGTCACCCCGTGGCCCGGCGACCTTGGCGAACTCCCCCTTGTCGTCCAGGATGGCGTTGCCGTAGTCGTTCACCTGCACCCCCCAGGTGAGCATCTGCAGGGCGGTGGCGACGTTGGCCTTGGTGGTGTGGGTCTCGGCGGCGATCCGGCGGAGCCGCTCGGAGCTGTTGCCGGAGGTCCCGTGCTGGGCGCCCGAGACCTGGTAGGCGGCGATCGCCTCGTGGATCGCTTGGTCAGGTCCACCTGGATGCCGGCGTCCGACTCCTCGATGCCGTGGGTGGTGCCGTTGTTCAGGGCGATCCAGTCGGGGAAGATCCCGTGGGCGTTCAGCCCCTTGACCAGGAAGGCCGCCTCCTCCGGGGTGGAGAGCCCCTCCTTCCCCTTGATCTCGCCCACCTCGGTCTCGAGCCCCGCCCAGGCGGGGACGAGCTTCGCCAGCTCGATCGAGGCGAGCAGGTTGTCGGCGTCGGGCATGTGCGAGGCGTCGATGGCGATGGAGGTCATCCCGGCGTCGAAGAGCGACGGGATCTCGGTCCTCGCCGTCTTGATGTCCTTCTCCCCCTTGATGCCGTAGTGGTCGGCGTGGACGGCGACCGGCACGGTGATCCCCAGCTCGTTGGCCGCCTGGTCGACGAAGGTGGCCAGGTTCCAGAGGTTGACGGCGCAGTAGGCGGACGCGCCCCCCTCGGACTTGGCGATCTCGATGATGAGCGCGGCGTTGGCCCGCTGGGCCGCCTTCAGGGCCCCGTAGATGATGAAGCGGTTGCGGGCGTTGGCGGCGATGGTCATCGCGCTTGCCCCTTGGCCCGGAGGCCCGGTCGATCGCCTTGCCGGAGACGATGAGCGCCCGGGAGTTGGGGAAGAGCCTCACCACGTTGGGGGGACGGCCGACCTCGAGGGCTCTCGTGAAGTCCTTTTCAGACACCATCGCCATGGCGTGACCCTCCCTGTTGTTGAGGAATGAGATGTGTATTTTCCTACCACCCCGCCGCGGGGGTGTCAACCCGTCGGGGAGGGCGCCGTCACCCGGCGTGCCCCGGTCTCTTCAGGAAGGCGGTCAGCACGATGGCCAGCCCTGCCAGCGCGGAGGCCATGAAGAAGCTGGAGGAGAAGCTGCCGCTCCGCTCGGCCAGGGCGCCGGCGACCGAGGGGCCGGCTATCTGCCCCAGGCCGAAGATGAAGGTGATCAGGCCGATGGCCGGCAGGGCCTGGTCGACGCTGACGTACTCGCTCACCGCGGCGATCATGATCGACGGGATGGACCAGGCCACGATGCCGTAGAAGCCGATCGACAGGTAGAGGAAGAGGGGGGGCAGGTCGAGCGCCACCAGCAGGTAAGCCAGCGCCTGGAACGAGAAGACCAGCATCAACCCGGCCTTCCTGCCGATCTTGTCGGAGAGGGTGCCGAAGACCGGGCCGGAGAAGAGGCTCAGGAAGCCCACCCAGGCCCAGAAGTTGCCGGCCAAGCTTTCGGAGAAGCCCCGCTCCCTGACCAGGGCGGTGACGATGAAGGTGGCGTAGATCACGTAGGTGTAACCGAAGAGGAAGTAGACCGTGCCGAGCTGGTAGAGGATCCGGTTGCGGTAGATGCTGCGCTCCGGCCCGGCGGCGTGGCCGGTCGGCGCGGCGGCCGCGTGCCCGCCGCCGAGGGGTTGCAGGCCGAGATCCCCCGGCCGGTTCCTGAGGAGGAAACGGGCGGCCAGGGCGATGGCGGCCACGATAACCGCCAGGATGAGCCAGTTAGTCCGCCACCCTTCGGGCCCCAGGCGCGCGTTGACGGCCGGAATGAGCCTGCCCGACAGGATGATCGCCAGCCCGCTGCCGCTGACCACGAAGCCCGCCGCCTTGCCGCGTATGCGCCGGTCGAACCAGGCGGTGACGACGCCCATCACCGGGACGTTGGCGGCGCCGCTCCCGATGCCGGTGGCGGTGTACAGCAACAGGACCGCCAGGAAACTGGTCGCCCGGCTGATGAGGGCCATGGAAAGAGCGATGCCGGTGAGAGCCGCCACGATCAGGCTGCGGGAGCCGATTCTGCGGGCTATCCGGTCGCACAGGAGAACCGAGATCAGGTAGCCGATGAAGTTGCCGGTGCTGATGAAGCCGATCTGCGAGTAGGAGAGCCCGAGCGTCGCCGCCATGGACGGCAGCAGCATGCCCAGCGCGAACCGGCCGAACCCGAGGCAGGCGACGAGGCACAGGGTGCCGGTGCCGACGATGACCCAGCCGTAATGGAACGGGAGGAGTGGGGATTGCCGTTCCGACATCAGCCGGATGCTAGTCAGGGAGGCCCAGCAGGCGGGCCGCGTTGCCGTGCAGCAGCTTCTCCAGCAGTCCGCCGGGGAAAGGCAGGCGCCTTATGTGCGCCAGGGTCGCCGCCTGGTCGTCCCAGGGGCTGTCGCTCCCGTAGAGGACCCGGTCGGGATCGAAGCCGGTCAGGATCTCCACGAAGCGCTCGTCGGGGATGCTGCGCAAGGTCATCGATATCTCCACCCAGACGTTGGGGTGGCCGGCCAGGACGCCGACGCGGTCCCACTGCTGCCACCCGCCCGTGTGCGTGGCCACGATGGTCAGACGCGGGAGGAGCGCGGCCAGCCGGGCGATCCGCTCGGTGTCGGCCCGGTCGTCGTCGGGAAAGGAGATGTCCGCCGCCGCTGTGGAACAGCAGGAAGAGCCCGGCGTCGGCCACCTGTTCATAGAACGGGAACATCCCCGGGTCGTCGAGGGTGAAGTCCTGGTACATCGGGTGGAGCTTGACCCCGCGGATGCCGCTCGTGGCCGCCTCGGCCAGCAGCCTGGCGACCTCGTCCGGGGTGTTGCCCGGGTGGAACGACACCAGGGGGATGATCCGGTCGGAGGCGATCTGGCGGCTGAAGTCGAGGATCGGGAAGATCTGCCCCGGCTTGGTGGCGATGCTGGCGGCCACCGCCCGGCCGATGCCGGCCCGGTCCATCGAGGCCAGCAGGCCGGCCAGCGTGCCGTTGGTCCGGGGCCGGATCTCGCCGGTGGTCCGGCTCAGGAACTCCATCGCCTGGGCGGCGATCCGGTCGGGGAAGAGGTGGGCGTGGAAGTCTATCGGCCGTGCCAAGGTCACCCGACGGTCCCTATTTCCCCCGCCCGAGGAGCCCCTCGACGGTCTTGAGGATGTCGGCCGGCAGCAGCACCGTCTTGGCGTTGGGCGAGGTCGACAGGACCTTCAGGGCCTCGATGTAGCGCTCGCCCAGCAGGTAGACGGCCGGCAGCTCCTTGTCGCCGATGCGCCGGGGTGACCCGGACGATCGCCTCCTTGGTCGCCTCGGCCATGATGATCTTCGCCTCGGCCTCGCGGCGGGAGGCCTCCAGCTTCCCCTCGGCCTCGCGGATCGCCGCCTCCTTCGCCCCCTCGGCGTTCAGGATCGCGGCCGCCTTCTTCCCCTCGGCCTCGGTGATCGCGGCGCGGCGGAAGCGCTCGGCCGCCGGCCTGCTGCTCCATCGACTGCTGCATCGTCGGCGAGGGCTTGATGTCCTGGATCTCGACCGTCTTGACGACGATCCCCCACGGCGGCGACGTCGTCGGAGATCGCCGTCTTGAGCTTGGCCTTGATCACTTCCCGGGAGCAGAGCGCGTCGTCCAGGTCCATCTCGCCGACGATGCTGCGCAGCGAGGTCGGTGATCAGGTTGATGATCGCGAAGCGGAAGTCGTCGATGCCGTAGACCGCCTTCTGCGGGTCGATGACGTTGATGAAGGCGATGGCGTTGGTCATGATGACGGCGTTGTCGCGGGTGATCACCTCCTGGGTCGGGATGTCCAGCGAGATGTCCTTGGTCAGCACCTTGTAGGCGATCGCGTCGAGGTACGGGATGACGAAGTTCAGCCCGGGGTTCAGCGTGCTGTGGTACTTGCCGAGGCGCTGGACGACGTGCTTGTACCCCTGCGGCACGATGCGCACGCCCCACAAGATCGTCAGCAGGACGAGGAACGCGAGGATGCCGATGACGATCAGACTGCCGGGCATGGCACGAGCCTCCTTGGTTATCAGCGGTTGACGGCCTTCTCCACCTTCAGCACGTGGCCCTCGATGCCGGTCACCCGGGCGTAGTCGCCGGCGGCCAGCGCGTCGCGCGAGATGCAGTCCCACTCCTCGGCGCCGAGGACGGGCACGGCGAAGCGGATGCAGCCCCGTCGAGGTGGCGCGGCCACCGGCTGACGATCATCCCGGTCTCGCCGACGATCGCCTCCCGCGACATGCCGGAGGTGGTGCGGTCGGCCATCTTCGGCTTGAAGTAGCGGAACCAGAGACGGTGCAGGCCGCTCGAGGCCGCGGCCCAGACGAAGAGCTGCAGCCAGAGCGGCATCGACGGCCAGGGGAGCAGGAGAAGCCGGCGACGCACGCCGCCAGGCCGAACCAGACGATGGTGAACGACGGGACGACCAGCTCAGGATCCCCGAGCACGAGCCCGAAGGCCAGCCAGTGCCACCAGATGATCTGTTGTTCCATTGGCTGTTCGAACCTCCTCGGGAGTTTGTACTACCTGGCACTTCGCCTGTCAATCGGGCCGGACGCCGGGCCGCACGGCCGCCGGACAGCCCCTGGCGGGTCAGGTGCCCGCCGCCCCGGCCAGGGCCTCTCTCTTGCGCCGCACGTCCGAGCGGCCGGGATTGACGTTCAATGCCCGGTCGTACCAGCCGATCGCCTCCCGGATTCGGCCCTCCTCGCGCATGATGTCTCCCAGGTTGATCATTGGCGAGAGATAGTCCGGACGCAGGCGGAGCGCTTCCGTATAGTCCTGAATTGCATCCTGGGGGCGTCCCATGGCCCGGCGCAGGACTCCCCGGTTGTTCCGGGCCTCGGCGTATTCCGGGTTTTGCCGAACGGCCAGGTCGAGGTTCTCCCCGGCCTCCTGCAGGCGACCCCGCTTGATCAGCAGCACGCCCAGGTTGTTGAGGACCTGGAACGCCTCCGGCCGCAGCGCAAGCGCCTGGCGGAAGGCGGCCTCGGCCTCGTCCGCCCGTCCGAGCCTGTCTAAGACCTCCCCCAGGTTGTTCCACGACATGTCCAGGCCCGGGCCGATGCGCACCGCCTCCCGATAGTGATGCATGGCCTCATCGAGCCTCCCCTGGCCGGCCCGGATCTGGCCCATCTTGTGGTGGGCCCACCAGTTGTCGGGAACGGCGGCTACGGCCTGGGCGAAGAGGGACTCGCTGCTCTTCCAGGCCGGGATGCCGGCCCGTGTCAGGAAGGCCAGCCATATCAGGGCGATCACCGCGGCCGCGGCCGGCACGCCCCGGGGCACTCTCTTCTGCAGCCCCGATGCACCCGTCCAGGCCAGGGCCATGAAGAGCCCGATGTGCGGCAGGTAGGTGTACCGGTCGGCGATCGACTGGGGTCCGGCCTTGACCAGGCCGATGACCGGCACGAGCGTGCCGAGAAACCAGAGCCAACCGACCAGCGCCGCCGGTATCCGGTGCCGGACGCGCCAGGCGAGCAGGCTCACCGCTACGAGCAGCAGCACCGCGAAAAGGACCTGACCGCCGGGAGCGCCCCGTGTGGCCTCCGGGTAGAAGATGGCCAGGGACAGAGGCCGGAAGGTCTTGTCGAGGTATCGTCCGTAGCCCACCAGGGCGTTGGAGATCCTGGCGGGCCAGGAGTAGAGCGCCAAAGGAATCACGATTCCTCCGGCCGTCTGGACGCGGTGGGTGATCACGGCGGCCGCCACCGAGAGTCCCAGCAGGGGCAACTTCTCGACCACCGGGGCGACCCACGGCCGGGCCGTGAGCGGCTGCGAACCCGAACCCTCGCCTGGCACCCGGCGGAATCGTCCGGCCGGCCACCAGTCGAGTAGCAGCAGCGCGAACGGCAGGGTGACCGCCGACGGCTTGCTCATCAACGCCAGGCACATGGACAAGGCGACCAGGCTCAGGCGAAAAGCCCCGGGCCGTCGGAGGTAGCGGATCCAGACGGCCATGGTTGCTACCCAGAAGAAGCCCGCCAGGACATCCTTGCGTTCGGATGCCCAGGCCACCGACTCCAACCGCAGCGGGTGGAGGGCGAAGAGGAGGGCCGCGAGGAGGCTGGGGACGGCGCGCCCGGTGAGGTTCGTCAGCACCTGGACGAGCATCCCGGCCGTGGCCGCGTGAATCAGCACCGACACGAGATGATGCCCGGCAGGATTCAGGCCGAAGCACTGGATATCCAGCATGTGCGACAACCAGGTCATGGGATGCCAGTTGCCGGCGTAACCGGTGGTGAAGGCCCACCCGATCCCCGTCAGGGTCAGTCCTTCTCCGATATTGTGATTCCGCAGCAGGTCCTCTCCGTCGTCGAAGGCCACGAAATCGTTTCGTGTCACGGGCAGGAAGAGCGCCGCGGTGATCAGGCACACGGCCAGTGCCATGGCATACGGGCGGGATGTCCGGCGGGGCATGGGCGCGGACGGATGAGGCGTTCGCCGCCTGGGCTTGCCGGCCTTCGCAGCCATGTCAGCCGCCCAGGTAGGCCTCGCGGACGCGGGGGTCGCCCAGCAGTTCCTGGCCGGTGCCGGACAGGATGATCTCGCCGGTCTCGAGCACGTAGCCCGGTGGGCGGCGCGCAGGGCCATGTTGGCGTTCTGCTCCACCAGCAGGATGGTCGTGCCCGGCCCGGTTGATCTCGTCGATGACCCGGAAGATCTCCCGCACCAGCACGCGGCGCCAGGCCCATCGACGGCTCGTCCAGCAGCAGCAGCCGGCCGCGGCTCATCAGCGCCCGGCCCACGGCCAGCATCTGCTGCTCGCCGCCGGAGAGGGTGCCGCCCGGCTGGTCGCGTCGCTCGGCCAGGCGCGGGAAGATGGCGAAGACCCGCTCGTAGTCGGCTTGCGATCTGCGGCCGCGGTCGCGGCGCTGCCAGGTGGCCAGCTTCAGGTTCTCGCAGCACGGTCAGGTTGCCGAAGATGCCGCGCCCCTCGGGCACGTGGGCGATGCCCAGCGCGACGATCCGGTGGGCGGGCACCGCGCGCAGGTCGCGGCCCCTGGAAGCGTGATCGCGCCGCCGTAGCGGGATCAGGCCCGAGATGGCGCGCAGGATCGAGGATCTTGCCGGCGCCGTTGGCGCCGATCAGGGTCACGATCTCGCCGTCGCGGACGTCGAACGAGATGCCCTTGCACCGCCTGGATGCCGCCGTAGCGAGACGGTCAGGTCGCGCACCGACGAGCAGCGATGTCGCCGCTCATCGACGGCTCCTCCTCGCCCAGGTAGGCCTCGAGCACCTTCGGGTTGTCCTGGATCTCGGCCGGCGTGCCCTCGGCGATGGTCGCGCCGAAGTCGAGCACCTTGAGCCGCTCGCAGATGCCCATGACCAGCCGCATCTGGTGCTCGATCAGCAGGATGGTCAGCTTGAACTCCGTGCGGATCCAGTGGATGAACTCCATCAGCTGGCCGATCTCGTTCGGGTTCATGCCGGCGGCCGGCTCGTCGAGCAGCAGCAGCGCGGGCCGCGTGGCCAGCGCGCGGGCGATCTCCAGGCGCCGCTGCAGGCCGTAGGGCAGGTTCGCGGCCGGTCTCGCCGGCGCAGGTGCGCCAGGTTGAAGATCGGCCAGCAGCTCCAGCGAATGCTCGATGATCGCGCTCCTCCTCGCGGCGGTAGCGGCCGACGTGCAGCAGCGCCTCGAGCGGGCGAGTAGCCGGCTGGCGCGTAGTGGGCGATGCGGACGTTGTCCAGCACGGTCAGGTCGCGGAAGAGGCGGATGTTCTGGAAGGTGCGGGCGATGCCGCAGTGCGGTGATCTGGTGCGGCGTCTGCCCGACCAGCTCGGTCCCGTCGAAGCGGATGCTGCCGCCGGTGGCCCGGTAGACGCCGGTGATCAGGTTGAAGACGGTGGTCTTGCCGGCGCCGTTGGGGCCGATGATGCCGACCAGCTCGCCCGGCTCGAGGTCCAGGTTGAAGTCGGAGACGGCGCACAGCCCGCCGAAGTAATGGGTGACGCTCGCGGGCTTCAAGGAGCGGCATCGGCCGCCTCCTTCCCGCCGGCGCCGGCGTCCGTCCGGCGGCAGGTCGCGCCCGGCGGGACGAACCAGCGGAACTCGCGCAGGCCCATGATGCCGCGCGGCCGGAAGAGCATCAGCAGCACCAGCAGCAGCGGCATGAGACCATGCGCCAGATGTCCATGCGAGACGGGCCGAGCAGCGAAGCGTCGGCAGCCAGCGAAGCGCCGCTGTCGAGCGCAGTACTCCAGCAGCACGGTGAGCGTCGCCCAGGATCGAGCCGCCGATCGAGGCGATGCCGCCCAGGTAGACCATGATCAGGATGTCGGTGGACTTGACGATGTCGAAGACGCGCGGGCTGATGAACTGCAGCAGGTGGGCGAACAGCGCCGCCGGCCACGCCGGCGAAAAAGGACGAGACGATGAAGGCCAGGATCTTGACCCGCGGGTGTTGACGCCCATCAGGTCGCCGGCGATCTCGTCCTCGCGGATCGCCAGCACGCCGCGGCCGTAGCTGGAATAGACGAAATTGCGGATCAGCCAGACGCGACAGCACCGTCCAGAAGAAGACCCAGGGCAGGGTGGTCAGCTTCTCCATGCCCAGGAAGCCGCGCGGCCCGCCGACGGCATCGATGTTCTCGATGCACCGACTTGACGATCATGAGGAAGGCCAGGGTGACGATGGCCAGGTAGTCGCCGCGCGTCTTGAACGACGGGATGGCGACGACCAGGCCGACAGAGCGCGGCGACCACGCCGCCGGCCAGCACCGCCAGCGGGAAACAGCCACGGCCGTGCGGCCGGCGGGGAAGACCCTGCACGGTCAGGACGGAGGCGATGTAGGCGCCGACCGCCATGAAGCCCGGCGTGGCCGACGGAGAACTCGCCCATGTAGCCGTTGACCAGGTTCAGGCTGGCGGCGAGGATGATGTTGATGCCGACGTACATGAGCATCAGCTGGACGTAGGGGTTGAGCAGGTCGTAGCGCGGTACGGCGCAGCGACAGCACGAAGCCGGCCGACCAGCAGCAGCGGCAGGAGCCACGCGCGGGTCATCAGCCAGTGCCACGTCGGGCCAGGATGCGGGTCACGTCGCCTCATACCTTCTGCACCCGCGGCTTGCCCAGGATGCCGTAGGGCCGGAAGATCAGCAGCACCAGCAGCAGCGCGAAGGCGACGAAGTCCCGGTAGGTCGAGGGCAGGAAGGCGGCCACCATGATCTCCACCGCGCCCAGGATGAAGCCGCCGATCATCGCGCCGCGGATGTTGCCGATGCCGCCGACCACGGCCGAGATGAACGCCTTCCAGCCGACCATGATGCCCATGTAGGGGTCGATGACCGGGTAGGCCAGGCCGTACATCGTGCCGGCCGCCCCGCCCAGGCCGGCGCCGATGGCGAAGGTGAGCGAGATGACCAGGTCGACCGGCACGCCCATCAGCGGCACGACGGCCTTGTCCCAGGAGATGGCGCGCATGGCCATGCCCGACCATGGTGCGGCGCACGACCAAGTCCAGCAGCAGCATCAGCACCAGCGACAGGACGATGATCAGCACCTGCAGCGACGAGAACGGAGACGCCGCCGACGTTCCAGGTGACTGTTCGGAAGCAGCGTCGGGATGTGCTTCGGATAGGGGCTGAGGGCCAGGGTGAAGTTCTCCAGGAAGATGCCCACCCCCAGCGCGGTGATGATGGCCGAGACGCGCGGCGCCTGGCGCAGCGGCTTGTAGGCCAGCCGCTCGATGAGCACGCCGAGCAGCGCCGCGCCCGACCATGGCCAGCAGCAGCGTCGGCACGAACGGCAGGCCCAGGAACGTGCGCGGCGATAAAGCAGAGGAAGGCGCCCGACCATGAAGATGTCGCCGTGGGCGAAGTTGATCATCGTCAGGATGCCGTAGACCATGGTGTAGCCCAGGGCGATCAGCGCGTAGATGCTGCCGAGCTGCAGGGCGTTCAGCGCCTGCTGCAGGAAGTAGGTCAGTTGCTCCACGTTGCCTCACGGGGGTCAGGACATCGCGGGACACGCGTCGCGCCATGGCGGCATCGGCGCGTGTCCCGCGACCGGAGTCCGTGCGTCCCGAATCGTTCTACGGGTTGGCGACCGAGTGGAAGACGAACTTGCCGCCCTTGATCTGCAGGATCACGGCGCTCTTGATCGGGTCGCCCGAGCCTTCCTGGAACTGCATGTCGCCGGTGACGCCCTCGTAGCCGGGGATCTTGGCCAGCGCGTCGCGGACCGCCTCGCGGTCGGTCTTGCCGGCGTTCTTCAGCGCCTGGAAGAGCAGCCCGAAGGCGTCGTAGGTCAGCGCCGCCACGTCGTCCGGCGTGTCGCCGTAGATCTTGCTTGTAGCCGTCGATGAACTTCTTGGCCGCCGGGCGTGGCGGTGTCGGCGGCGTAGTGGGTGCTGAAGTAGTAGCCCTCGCAGTCGGCGCCCGCCCAGCTTGAGCAGCTCGGGGCTGCCCCAGGAGTCGCTGCCGAGGAAGGGCACGTTGATGCCCAGGCGCTTGGCCTGCTGGACCTGCAGCGGCACCTCGCTGTAGTAGTTGGGCAGGAAGATCACGTCCGGGCCCGGCGCTCTTGATCTTGGTCAGCTGGGCGGAGAAGTCCTTGTCGCCGGTGGTGTAGGTCTCGAAGGCGACGACCTTGCCGCCGTGCTTCTCGTAAGTCTGCCTTGAAGACCTCGGCGATGCCCTTGTTGTAGTCGGAGGCCACGTCGTAGAGCACGGCGGCCTTCTTCGGCCTTCAGGTTCTCGCAGGCGAACTTGGCCAGCACGCGCCCCTGGAAGGGATCGATGAAGCAGGCGCGGAAGACGTACTTCTTGGGCTTGCCGGTGCGTGGCGTCGAGCGTCGTCTTGGGGTTGGTCGACCAGGGGGTGATCAGGACCGTCCGTTCGGCTCTCGGCGATCTCCGAGGCCGGGATGGCGTACGCGGCTGGCGTTCGGGCCGATGATGGCCAGCACGTCGTCCTGGGTGATCAGCTTCTGGCGGCCGAGGCCGCCGACTGGTCGGCCTTGCCGGCGTTGTCCTCGACGAAGAGCTCGACCTTGTACTTCTTGCCGCCGACCTCCAGGCCGCCGGCGTCGTTGATCTCCTTGACGGCCATCTCGGCGGCGTTCTTGCAGGAGGCGCCCACGGCCGGCATGTCGCCGGTCAGTTCGGCGATGACGCCGACCTTGATGACGTCCTCCGCGAGCGCGGGGAGGCTCACGCACATCACTGCCAGTGCCACGAACACGCCGATTGCCTTGCGCATCGTCCCCTCCCGATCTGGTGCCGGATTCCCGGCCGTTGTCCACCCGGCACCGCGGACCCTTCGTCCCGGCGCCGGGCCGCCCACATGATATTCGAAGACATCGGGGCAGTCCAACGGATGGCCGCAGCTACAAGCCCTCGTCGGCCAGTGACTCGAGGAGTTTCTTCTGGGCCCCGGTCAGCTTCTTGGGAACGGCCACCTTGATCCTGACGTACAGGTCGCCATGCACACCCTGCTTGAGGCGCGGCATGCCGAAGCCCTTGAGGCGGATGTTGGTCTGCGAGCCGCTCCCGGCCGGCAGCTTGATCTTCTTCGGCCCTTGCAGCGTGGGCACCTCGATCGTCCCGCCCAGGCAGGCTTCGGAAAAGGCGACCTCGCGCTCGATGGTCAGGTCGTCGCCGTCGCGCTTGTAGAGGGGGTGGTCCATGACGGTCACCAGGACGTACAGGTCGCCGGCGGGCCCGCCCCCCGGCCCCGGCTCACCCTTCCCCCGGTAGCGGACCTGCTTGCCGGTCGAGATGCCAGCGGGGATCTTGACGGTCAGGTCCCGGGACTGGCCGGCCTGGGAGTAGTGGATCGTCTTCTCCAGGCCGTGGGCGGCCTCCTCGAGGGTGATCGGCAGCTCGAACGACAGGTCGTGGCCCCGCTGGTGCTGGCGCCCGCCGCCCATCAGGTCACCCAGGTCGAACCCCTGGGCTCCGCCGCCGGAGCCGAAGTCGACCCGGAAGCCGCCGCTGCGCCGCCCGCGGCCGCCGCCACCGCCGGCGCCGAAGAGCCCTCCCAGCAGGTCTTCGATGTTGAAGCCGAAGCCGGAGAAGTCCGCCCCCCGGAAGATGTCCTCGGACGAGTAGCGCTGGTGGAAACCGGCCGAGCCGATCAGGTCGTACTGCTTGCGCTTCTCCGGGTCGGACAGGACGGCGTAGGCCTCGCTGACCTTCTTGAAGTTCTCCTCGGCCTTGGCGTTGCCGGGATTCTTGTCCGGGTGGTACTTCATGGCCAGCTTCCGGTAGGCCTTCTTGATCGCCTCGTCGTCGGCCCCCCGTTCGACCTCCAGGACGGCGTAGTAGTCGTCGGCCATCAGGCCTTCTCCTCCGGGACTTTTCGCCACCAGGGGACCTGCTCGCGCTTCAGCTCGAGTTCGCGCAGCTTCCGGTAGAGCTTCTTCTCCTCCCGGCCCAGGTCGTCGGGGGTCTGCACCATGATTTGGATCACCAGGTCGCCGATGCGCCGGCCGACGTCGACCCCCTCGCCCTTGACCCGGAAGACGCTGTGGGTCTGGGTGCCCGCCGGCAGGTCGAGCTTGCGCGAGCCGTCCAGCGTGGGGACCTCCAGTTCGTCACCCAGGGCGGCCTGGGCGACCGACACCGGGTAGGCCAGCAGGATGTCCTCGCCGTGGCGGCGGAAGTGGGGGTGCGGCTGGACGGCGATGTCGAGGTACAGGTCGCCGGGCGGCCCCCCGCGCTCCCCCGGCATTCCCTCGCCGCGCAGGCGGAGGCGGTTGCCGTCGTCGATGCCGGCCGGCAGGGTGATGGTCAGCTTCTTCTCCCCCGGGAGGAGACCGTCCCCCTTGCAGCAGGTGCAGCGGTGGGTGACCACCTTGCCGTTCCCGCGGCACTTCCGGCAGGTGGTCGAGATGGTCAGGAAGCCCTGCTGGCGGATCACCTGGCCATGGCCGCGGCAGTCGGGACAGGTCTCCGGCGGGTGGGCCGGATCGACCCCGGTGCCGGAGCACTCGGCGCACACATCCGGCTTGGGGATGGTGATTTCCTTCCTGGCTCCCTTGACCGCTTCGCTGAAGCTCACCGACAGGTCATACTTCAAGTCCGCCCCGCGGTCGGGCTGGCGGCGGGTGGGGCCGAAACCGAACAGGTCACCGAACAGCCCCCCGAAGGCGCTGAAGATGTCGTCGACCGAGGTGAAGTCGTGATAGTCGGTCCCCTTGAGGCCGGCCCGGCCATAGGTGTCGTAGAGGCGCCGCTTCTCGGGGTCTCCCAGGGCCTCGTAGGCCTCGGCCGCCTCCTTGAAGCGTGTCTCGGCTTCCTGGCTGCCGGGATTGCGGTCGGGGTGGAACTTGACCGCCTGCTGGCGGAAGGCCTTCTTGATCTCCTCGGGTCCGGCGTCGCGGCCGACGCCGAGGATATCGTAGAAGTCGCGGTTGCTGCTCATGCGGCCGGGCGGTTCACCCGACGACCTTGCCCATGCCCCGGAACTTCCGGTAGCGGGCCTCGACCAGTTCGTCGACCGGCATGCCGCGCAGTTCGTCGAGCGTCGCCAGGATGGTTTTCTTCAGGTTGGCGGCGGTGACCGCCCGGTCGCGGTGGGCACCCCCCTGCGGCTCGGGGATGATGCCGTCGATCAGGCCGAGCGCCAGGGCATTGGGGGCGTCGAGTCGCAGGGCGGCCGCCGCGTCGGGTATCTTGCCCTTGTCGTCCCGCCACAGGATGGCCGCGCACGCCTCGGGCGAGATGACCGAGTAGACCGCGTTCTCGAGCATGAAGACCCGGTCGGCCACGCCGATGGCCAGGGCGCCGCCGCTCCCCCCTCGCCGATGACCACCGACACCGTCGGCACACGCAGGCGGGCCATCTCGTAGATGGCGCGGGCGATCGCCTCGGCCTGCCCCCGCTCTTCGGCCCCCAGGCCCGGGTAGGCGCCGGGGGTGTCGATGAAGGTCAGCACCGGCTTGCCGAACTTCTCAGCCAGCCGCATCACCCGGAGGGCTTTGCGGTACCCCTCCGGATTGGGCATGCCGAAGTTCCGGTACATGTTTTCCTTGACGTTGCGCCCCTTCTGGTGGCCCATGGCCACCACCGAGCGCCCCTCGAGGGTTGCCAGGCCGGCGACGATGGCCGGATCGTCGCCGTAGAGGCGGTCGCCGTGCAGTTCCATGAAATCGGTCAGGATGAGGGTGGTGTAGTCGAGGAAGTAGGGCCGGTGCTGGTGCCGGGCGATCAGGGTGCGCTGCCAGGCGGTCAGGTTGCCGTAGATGCCGGCCCTGGCTTGGTCCAGCTTCTTCTCGACCTTGGCGATCTCGGCCACCTTCTTGTGGTCGGGATGGCGGTCGACGCGGAGTTCCTCAAGCCGGGCTTCCAGGTCGGCGATCGGTTTCTCGAAATCGAGGTAGAGGTGGAGCATGGTCACCTCAAGTATACCGCATGCGGGCCGAAACGTGTCTGGATCTCGGTCACGAAGGCCTCCCCCGGTGCGACCAGCAGGTCGTGCCCCAGTTCGATGACCGTCTCGGAATGCTCGGGGATGATCAGGTGGAGGATGACCGGCGAGGCTCCCTGGAATGTCGCCAGCAGTGTGCGCAGGGCGCCGATGTCGTCGGGCCCCAGGCCGGTGGCGTTGATGCGCAGATGAACCTGCTTGGCCACCTTCTGGGCCGCCTGGTCGAGGGGGATGACCTTGTCGGCGTGGATCTTGACCCGGGTGCCGTTTCCCCCCGCGCCGTCGCCGAACTGCACCTTGCCGGTGACCAGCACCGGCTGGTCGACGATCAGACCGGCGGCGACCTGGGTGTAGACCTTGGGGAAGAAGACCACCTCCACGGCGCCGTCCAGGTCCTCGAGCATGGCCGAGGCCATGACCGCCTTGGCCTTGGTCTTCTTGGTGGTCAGCCCGGCCAGGATCCCGCCGACGGTGACGGTGGTATCGGGGCGCAGGTCGCTCAGGGCGGTCGTGCCGTGGGTCGAGAAGAGCTTGATCTTCTCGGCGTGCCGGGCCAGGGGGTGCCCGCTGATGAAGAAGCCGAGGCACTCCTTCTCGAAGGCCAGGACCTCGTGCTCGGGAAGCTCCGGCACCTGGGGCAGGGGTTCGTCGTCGGGCTGCGCGGCCATGGCCCCGAAGATGCTGACCTGCCCCGACTGCCGGTCCCGCTGGGTGTATTGGGAGAGTTCCAGCGACCGGTCGATCCCGGCCAGCAGGCGAGCCCGGTTGGTGCCGGTGAAGTCGAACGCGCCGGCCTTGACCAGCGACTCGATGACCCGCTTGTTCACCTTGCGGGTGTCCACCTCGCGGCAGAACTGCTGCAGCGAGGTGAAGGTCCCCAGGCGCCCGCGGGCCTCCAGGATCGAATCGATGGCCGCCGAGCCGACGTTCTTGACCCCGGCCAGGCCGAAGTAGATGGTCCCCTCCCGGGCCGAGAAGGAGTGGCCGCTGCGGTTGACGTCCGGCGGCAGGACGGTGATGCCCATGTCGCGGCAGGCGCCCATGTACTTGACGATCTTGTCGGTGTCGCCGGCCTCGCTGGTCATCAGCGCGGCCATGAACTCGACCGGGTGGTGGGCCTTGAGCCAGGCGGTCTGGACGGCCACCACGGCGTAGGCCGCGGCGTGTGACTTGTTGAAGCCGTACTCGGCGAACTTGGCTATCTGGTCGTAGACATCGGCGGCCAGCTTCTCCTTGATCTTCTTGGCCACCGCCCCGGTGATGAACTTCTCCCGGGCCGAGCCCATCTTGTCCTTGTCCTTCTTGCCCATGGCCTTGCGCAGGTCGTCGGCTTCGGGCAGCGTGAAGCCGCCCATGTCGCTGGCGATGCGCATGACCTGCTCCTGGTAGAGGATGATCCCGTAGGTGTCGCGCAGGATCGGCTCCAGCAGCGGGTGGGCATAGGTGATCGGCACCTTGCCGTGCTTGCGCTTGACGAAGTCGTCGGAGTAGCTCATCGGGCCCGGGCGATAGAGGGAGATCAGGCCCACGAGGTCGTCGAAGGAGGTCGGCTTGAGGCGCATGGTCAACTCGGTCATGCCGTCGCTCTCCATCTGGAAGACCCCGGCCGTCTTCCCCTCTCCCAGCAGGGCGAAGACCGTCGGATCGTCCAGCGGAATGGCGTCGATGTCGATCCGCTCCGCGGCCGGCCGCCCCTCGTTGACCATGCGGGCGGCGTCGCTGATGACGGTCAGTGTCCTGATCCCCAGGAAGTCGAACTTGAGCAGGCCGATGCGCTCGATGGTCTTCATGGCGAACTGCGTGCAGACGGCGTTGTCGGTGCCCCGGCAGAGCGGCACCATCCGGTTCAGCGGTTCCCGGGCGATGACCACCCCGGCGGCGTGGGTGCCGGCGTTGCGGTTGAGCCCCTCGAGTTCCCGGGCGTATTCCACCAATTGGGCGATCTGGCCGTCGGCACCGACCAGTTCCTTGAGGCGCGGCTCCGCCTCGACGGCCTTGTCGACGGTCATCTTGAGGTCGAAGGGGACCAGCTTGGCGATCTTGTCCACCTCCGCGAAGGGCATCCCCAGCACCCGGCCGACGTCGCGGATGGCTGCCTTGGCCTTGAGCGTGCCGAAGGTGACGATCTGGGCCACCCGGTCTTCGCCGTAGCGGCTGCGGACGTACTGGATGACCTCCTCGCGGCGGTCGTCGGAGAAGTCGACGTCGATGTCGGGCATGCTCTTGCGCCCCGGGTTCAGGAAGCGCTCGAACAGGAGGCCGTTCCTGATCGGGTCGAGCCGGGTGATGCCCAGGGTCCAGGCCACCAGGCTACCGGCGGCCGATCCCCGCCCGGGGCCGACCGGGATGCCGTGATCACGGGCCCACTTGATGAAGTCCCAGACGATCAGGAAGTAACCGGGGAAACCCATCTTCTCGATGACGTCCAGTTCGTAGGTGAAGCGCTCCCGGTAGGCGGCGTGGCGCTCGGCAGGCACCTCCCGCAGGCGCTCGGCCAGACCGGCGTTGGCCAGCTCCCGCAGGTAGGACGACAGCGTGTGTCCCTCCGGCACGGTGTACGACGGGAGGTGGAACTGCCCCAACTGGAGCTTGACGTTGCACATCTCGGCGATGCGGATGGTGTTGGCGATCGCCTCGGGGACTTCGGCGAAGAGCTCCTTCATCTCCTCCGGCGAGCGGAAGTAGAAGGCATCGGTGGAGAGCCTCATCCGGGTCGGATCCTGGATCGTCTTGCCGGTCTGGATGCACAGGAAGATCTCGTGGGCCGTGGCGTCCTTGCGGTGGAGATAGTGGCAGTCGTTGGTGGCCACCACCGGGATCCCGTCGCGGGCGGCCAGCGCCAACATTCCGGCGTTGGCCTTCTGCTGCTCGGCCAGGCCGTTCTGCTGGAGTTCCAGGAAGAAACGTCCGGGGCCGAACAGGTCGCGGTAGAAAATGGCCGCGGCCCGGGCGTCGTTGGGCCGGTCGGCGGCGAAGGACTGGGGAATCTCCCCCTTCAGGCAGCCCGAGAGGGCCACCAGGCCGCCGGCGTGTTGTGCCAGCAGTTCCTTGTCGACCCGCGGCTTGTAGTAGAAACCGTCGATGTGGGCGGCGCTGTTGAGGGCCAGGAGGTTGCGGTAGCCCTTCTCATCCGACGCCAGCAGGGTCAGGTGGTTGATCGACTCCGGCCCGCCCTCCTTCTCGCGCATGCTGCCCCGGGCGACGTACATCTCGCAGCCGAGGATCGGCTTGACCCGGGCGTGGATGGCCTGCTCGTAAAAGTCGACCACGCCGTACATGACCCCGTGGTCGGTGATGGCCAGCGACGGCATGCCGAACTCGGCCGCCCGGTTCACCAGGCGGTCGATGCGGTTGAGCCCGTCGAGCAGGCTGTACTGGGTGTGGGTGTGCAGATGCACAAAATCGGACTTGGCGATGCTCATCCGGGGGGTGCCTCCAGGTCTGCCGGGCAGTCTTGGACTGGCCCCGCACGTTCCACCGCAAGGGTACTCTTCCGCCCCTTCCCTGTCAACTCTTTCCGCCCCGGTCACCGGCCCCCGATCGGACGCTTGTCTTCACCCCGGCGGAAGGGCATAATCGGCCCACCGAACCTGCTCGAGGAGATGTCTCCATGCCCCGACCGAGACGCCTGGCCGTTGGCTTCCTTCCGGCGCCGATGCTCGTCTTCCGGGTCCTCCTCGGGGCGATGTCGCCCATGCTGATAGGCTGCGCGACGTTCGGCAACACCCTTGACGTCGGCTACGCCTTCCTGTCGAACACCTATGACAAGGGCATCGGCGTCATCGACGGCATCGACCGCACCCTGGGGGACCCCCGGATGGACGACCGCGAGGAGAAGGTCCGCGTCTACACCCGGCTCCGCACCACCTGGACCGATGGAGAGTGGCTCGACGTCAATGCGTCAGTCAACGCCCGTGTCCCGTTCCCGGCCATACAGCGCCGCTTTCACCTCTTCCTCGACCTGGACAGCGAGGGCACCGTCGATGAACAGTCCGATGCGGCCAGTCCGTCCGCGGACGATTCGTACGGCACGTCCTACGCCTCGTCAGACGACCGCGACGTTCGCGCGCGACTGCAGTTCCTGTACGAGCTGCGGGAAGCCACCGACATCGGGTTCTTCACCCGCATGAAGTGGTCCGGCGGGTTCAAGGCGGCCCTGGGACCGTTCGTCCGTCTCGAGGGGAAAGAGGTTCCCTGGCACTGGTACACCCGGGGGGAAGTCTTCTACGACCTGGACGACAGGTGGTGCGGTTCGCTCGCCGGCAACATAGACTACGCGCTCGGGGACGTCGGCTACCTGCGACTGGCTTCCGGCGTGGCGGTGAAGGAGAGCCAGCCGGGGCTCTTTCTGGACCACGTCGCCAGCCTGAAGCACCGGGTTGGCGAATCGTCGGCCATGTCGTATGAAGTGGGGGTGGTCTACGACTCGCTGGCGGGTGAGACCCTGGACGACGGGTCGGAGGAGGTGTTCGGCCTGGTGCGCTGGATCGGCCGGGTCTGGCGGCCATGGCTGGAGCTGGAGGTGCGTCCCAAGGCGGCCTACCTGCTGACCGAAGAGAAGATGGAGTACAGTTGCATGTTCCTCTTCAAGGCCATCTACGAGCGCTACCTCCGCGCCCAGGAGACGCCCGCCGCGCCGGTGCCTTCTCCCTGACCGGCGCGGGTCGGCGGGGCCGGGCGATGCCATTTCGGCGGGATGAGTTGATCGGGACGCTGGTGACGGTCCTGCGCCGGCGCCTCATCCCGTTGTCCGACGCCCTGGTCCGGGGCATGGTCGACGGCCTCGATCGCGTCGCCGACCCGGGCATCCGGGGACGGGCCTTCCTGGAACGCCTGAAGGGGCTGCCGACCACGGTGGGTGTGGAGGCCCTGGCCGCCCTCGAACGGATGGCCACCCTCCGGTTGCCGCCGGCCCAGAGCATCCTGCTGGCGCTGCTCGACGAACGGATGGTCCGTGAGGTGCTCCCCCCGGGGGTGATCGACGACATCTGGCGGGTGGCCAGGCTGCGCGGCTACCAGCGGATCACCGAACTCTTCCTGTACACCAGCGCGCCCGACGCGCGCCTTGCCGGGGTCCACCCGATGCCGCGCGACATCCGGGACATTCCGCTGGGGCGCCGCCGGTCGCTGGCCCGCACCGGGATCATTCATGTGCTGCAGCGGCTGACCAACGACAACGACGCCGAGGTCATCCGAATCCTGTTGGGAAACCCCCGGATCACCGAGCGGGAGGTGATCCAGATCACCGCCCGGCGGCCGAGCACCCCGGCCATCCTGGCCGTCATCGCCGCCCACCCCCGGTGGAACGTGCGCTACCCGGTCAAGAAGGCGCTGGTCTACAATCCCGACACACCCATCCACCTGTCGGTGCCGCTGCTGCGCTACCTGCTCGAACAGGATCTCCGCGAACTGCTGTTCGACGCCTCGTCCAACGAGTTCCTCAAGCAGGCCGCCCGGGACCTGGTGGATCGCCGCCGCGCGGGCAGCCGGACGGTCTGACGGGAGAAGCCGGAAACGGGGGGAAGGGTTGGCGCGCCCGGCAGGAATCGAACCTGCGACACCTGGCTCCGGAGGCCAGTGCTCTATCCGCTGAGCCACGGGCGCACGCGGTGCATACTATGCGTCATCCGCCCCTCCCTGTCAATCGCGCCCGCACCTGGGGTCAGGTCTTGAAAACACAGTTTCTTCATTTTCAAGACCTGACCCCAAGGGAGGTCTCACCGCCATCTGTCGATCGACCGCTACTCTTCGTGGAAGACCTCGAACGGGAAGGATAGCGTCCGGGTCTCCTTCCCGCCCAGGGATAGGGGAAGGATGACGGTCATCTGCTCCGGTTCCTCCTTGGTGCGGGTGAGGGCCAGGAGGATTCGGAGCGATTTTCCGGGTTGGATCTGGGCCGGCGTGTCCAGGAACGACCGGCTGAACGTCTTGAACCTGGCCTCCCGCTCGGGGTTGTCGGCGAGCATCTGCCAGAGGTCGGTGAACGACACCGGATAGTGGCGCCCCCTGCGGTCGTCCAGCCCCCGCACCTGGGTCGGATTGAGATAGACCATTCCCGTCCCGGCGTTGGTGACCGACAGGCCGAAGATGAGCGGGTGGCGGGCGTCGTCGGGCGGCACGCCGAAGGGATTCCGCTGTCCCGCCTCGGTCAGGGACCGGTCGAAGTAGCGCGGGTCGATCGGCCGCAACTCGACCGTCAGGCCGGAGTCCTCGTACCGCAGTGCCCCGGCCACCATGGCGTAAGCCCCCCGCTCGGGGGGAATCGGGTGCATCAGCAGCAGCGCCGACGGGTCCTTCTTCGGTCCGGCGCACCCGGCGGCGGAGATGAGCAGGGCCACCGCCGCGGCCATCGCCGCCCTACGGCGCCACGGCGCCGAAGAGACGCAAGCCTTCCTGGTTTTCAACGCGCACCTCCTGGATGGTGTTCATCAGCGTGTCGGGCCCGTCGTAGAGGACCCGGAGGTAGGTATCAGTCAGTCCCCGCAGCAGGCCGGTCTCGGGATCCCGCCGCGATTCCGTCAGGCAGGAGAGCGTTCGGTCGAGGTGGCCGCGGCGCCAGGCGATCCCCTTGTCGCGGGCCAGGGCGCGCAGGCGGTCGGCCCGGGCGGTGGTCATCGACGGGGAGACGCGGCCGGGCAGGGAGGCCGCCGGGGTGCCCGGGCGGGGGGAGAAGGGGAAGACGTGCAGATAGGTGAAGGGGAGTTCGTCTGCCAGCGCAAGGGTGGCCTCGAAGTCTCCGGCCGTTTCCCCCGGGAAGCCGACGATGACATCGGCCCCCAGGCCCATCCCTGGCCAGCGCCCGGTCAGCAAGGAAACTCGCCGCCGGTACTCGGCCGCGGAGTAATTGCGGTTCATGGCCGACAGGACCCGGTCGCTGCCGCTCTGCAGCGGGACGTGGGCGTGGCGGCAGACGGCCGGATGCGACGAGACGGCCTCCGCCAGGCCGAGGTCTATCTCCTGCGGCTCGAGAGACGAGAGGCGAAGCCGGGGAAGGTCGGGCAGGGCTGTCAGCCGCCGCAGGAGCTCGGGCAGGGAGTCGGGCGGGTCGAGATCCCTGCCCCAGGCGCCCAGGTGCACCCCGGTCAGCACCACCTCGCGGAAGCCCATGGCGGCGAAGCGTGAGACCTGGGCAACCACCAGGTCGGGGCGCTGGCTGCGGCTTCGGCCGCGCACGGCATGGACGACGCAGTAGGTGCAGCGGTTGTCGCAGCCATCCTGGACCTTGACGTAGGCCCGGGTGCGCCCGCCGAAGCCGTCCAGGGGGGGGAAGTCGCCCCGGCGGGCTTCGGGGACCGCGGCCGTCCGCCCCAGCAGATCGGCCACCCGGCTGACCACGGCCGCCTTGTCGCGCACCCCGTGGACCAGCAGCACGCCCGGCAGGGAGGCGGCCGCGGCCCGGTCGCGCTCGGCCATGCAGCCGACGACGACCACCGGCTTCCCGCCGGCCCTGGCCAGGCGGCGGATCAGCTTCCGTGCCTCGGCCTCGGCCGGGCCGGTGACCGCACAGGTGTTGAGAATGACCGCGTCCGACTCGCCGCCCAGGGGCACGACCTCGAAGCCCGCCTCGATGAAGGCCTCCCCCAGGGCGATCCCCTCCATCCGGTTCAGCTTGCAGCCGAGGGTGTGGATGGCCACCTTCACGACGGCCGTCCCAGGATCCGCCGGTAGAGGTCCTCGTAGGCGTCGACCATACGTTCGCGGTCAAAGCAGCGCTCCGCCCGGCGGCGTCCCCGCTCCCCGAGATCGGCGGCCAGGGCGTCGTCGGACAGGATGGCGATGCCCTCGTCGGCCATCGCCCGCCAGTCACCCGGATCGACCAGGACACCCCCCTCGCGGTCGCCGACCACCTCGGGCAGCCCGCCGACACGATAGGCCAGGGCGGGCGTCCGGCAGGCCATCGCCTCGAGCACCGCCAGGCCGAACGACTCCATCGACGACGGGAGAAGGAGCAGGTCGGCCGTCCCCAGCCACCGCTCCACCCCGGGGACGAAGTCGACGAAGCGGACGCAGTCCGTGATCCCCAGGCGCTTCGCCAGGGCCTCCGTCTTGGGGCGGTCGGGCCCCTCGCCGATCATCACCAGGACCGCCGGCACCTTGCGGCGGATCCGGTTGAAGACCCGCACGACGTCGCCGGTCTGCTTGACCTCCCGGAAGTTGGAGACGTGCATGACGATCTTCTCTCCGCCGGGGGCCAGGCGGCGGCGGAGGCGACGGTCATTCCGCCGGCGGAAACGGGCCAGGTCGACGAAGTTGTGGATCGTCTCGACCGGCTTGGTCAGGGAGAACTCCCGCTCGGTCACCTCGGCCAGGTAGCGCGACACGGCGGTCAGGCTGCAGCAGCGTTCCATCAGCCAGCGGGTGATGTCGCGATAGGAGGGGTCGAGGCCGACCAGTTGGACGTCGGTGCCGTGCAGCGTGGTGACCAGCGGCAGGTCGTTCCGGCCGGTCATGTCGCGGGCGGTCTGGGCCGCCAGCGTGTGGGGGATGGCGTAGTGGACGTGGATCAGGTCGACCCCCTCCTCGTTGATGATCCTGGCCAGCCTGCTGGCCAGCGCGAGGGTGTACGGCGGGAACCGGAAGAGCGGGTAGGTGATCACCTCGACCGGGTGGAAATGGACCGTGCCGCCCAGGCCCCGCAGGCGGGCCGGCTGGTTGTAGCAGACGAAGTGGACGGTGTGGCCGCGCTCGGCCAGGGCCTGCCCCAGTTCGGTAGCCACGATGCCGCTCCCGCCGTAGGTCGGGTAGCAGACCATGGCGATCGACAGGGCCCGGCGGCGCGGATCAGTCATCTCTCCGGGGTGACGACGAGGTGGCCCGCCGGGGCGCCGTCGATGACGTCCATCAGTTCCCCGGTGAAGCCGGGGCCGTACTTGGCCAGGAAGTACCATGCCGACAGGGTCCGCTCCATCGGGGCGCCGCCGGGTCGGATGGCGGCGGCGGTGTCGAATACCCGCCGGCGCAGGTCCTCTTCGCGGCTGCGGGCTCCCCGGGCTACCCTTTCGCGGAAGGCTCGCAGCAGGTGGCGCATCTGGCCGGCGGTCTTTTCGGCCGCCCCCTCGAGCGAGGCCAGTTCGCGCGGCAGGAGTCCCGCCAGGCGGGTGATGGGGGCGACCGTCTCATCCTCGGCCCGCCGCCACAAATCGTGGTCGAGGCATTCTTGGGCACCCTCGGCCAGACGGCCGAAGATGGCCTCGGGCGGGTCCGAAAGGAAGGTGGATGCGGGGACACCCATGAGTTCGACCGCCCGCCGTCGCCCGGGCTCGAGGACGGTCAGCGACGGCCGCGGCATGGCCGCCGGAATGCGCAGGCCGAGCAACCGCCGCAGCTCGCGGCACTGCCCGAGGTAGGAGAGTTCCGCCGGGCCGGCCACGTACGCGGCCGTGGGCAGGAGATGGTCCTGGACCAGGGGGCGCAGCAGGACGCCCGGGGAGAAGTCCTCCCGGCCGGCGGCCACGTCGTCGGCCAGGCGGTCGATGTCGGTCGCCTGCCCGCCGACGGCCAGGCGTCCGCTTTCCCAGGCGACCGGCAGGCGATGGCCATCGCGGATGACGAAAAACGGTGCCCGGCCGGGCGCCCGGCGCGCCTGGGGAGTGAATCCGGCCGCTTCGAGTCCGGCCGCGATCCGGTCGATGGCAATCGCCAGCTCCGGGGTGCGCCGCACCAATCCGGCCGCGAACTCACGCCGGAGGGCGCGCAGCCCGGGGGAGCGGGAGTGGACCACGACCAGCCCCCAGGGCGCGAAGACGGATAGAAGCGACCGGCAGAACCAGTCACCCAGGGTCGTCTCGGATCCGGTCCCGGCGAGGAGGGACAGAACGGCGGCGTCGCGGAACTCGCTCGGCGGGAGCAGGTCCCGGCAGGAGGAGTCGATGGCCTCCCAGGAAGCCGGCCGGAGGTCGCCGATCGGTCCGCCGGCTGCCGTCCAGGAGACTTCAAGCCATCGTGTCCCGCCGGCGTCGTACCCCAGGCCGACCCGGCTGATCTCATCCGCGTCGTGGTCGTCCCCCTCGGCCCAGAAGACCGGCACCACCGGACGGGCCAGCCGGCGCTCCAAGTCGCGGGCCAGCAGGATCGCCCCGGCGGCCTTGAGGGCGGTGTAGAGGGGGCCGAGGCAGGGAGCCGTCTGCTGGCCGGTGACCACGGCCACGGCACCCGGCTCGTTCAGCCGGGCGATGGCCGCGCGGGTCGCCTCCCCGGCACCCCAGGCGCGGCAGTCAGCCTCCACGGCCGACGCCAAGCCGATCCGGCGGGGCTCTCCGGCCGCCTCCCGGGCGGCTGATTCGAGATCGGGCGGGAAAGGGCCGAGGAAGGGAAGGGCGCGCGGGTCGCCGCCGGCCCATGCCTCGCCCAGGCGGGACGTGGTGTCTGGGCGGCGTTCGACGACTTCGAGAATGCGCATGGCGGTGGCTCCCCCCCGGGGCAGCCCGCCTAGGGGAAGATCCGGAGGGTTCCCCACCGGCCGCAGGCGAGGCAGCGGTCCCCCGCGAGGTCGGTCTCGGCGCCGCATGACGAGCAGGCATAGGCGGTGCCGGCGGCCGGGTGGTGCTCGGCCAGGTAGGCCAACTCGTTCATCGCCCCGGCCTGGTCGCCGCTCTTCATCTTCAGACGGTAGGCCAGCAGGGCCACCCGCGGGGAGTCCTCCCCCTTGATCCGGCGCACCTCCTCGATCTGCGTCTGGGCTTCCTCGCGCATTTCGAGCTTCAGGAAAAGGGTCGCCAATTGGATGCGGAGATCGACGTCCTGCGGCTTCTCCTCGAGGTGGCGCAGGTACATGTTGATGATCCGGGACGGGTCGTCGTGAGTCAGGTAGTACTCCTCGAAGCGGGACAGAATGGCGGGGTCTCCGGTGCGCCGGTAACCGAGGGCCAGCATCTTCAGGGCCGACTTGTCCTTCGTCAGGGCCAGGAAGGCCTCGGCGGTGCGGATGTAGGCGATGCCCATGGTCGGTTCGAGCTTGACCGTCTCCTCGAACTCGCGGGCGGCTTCCTCGGCCTTCTCCTCGGACATGAGGCTCTTCCCGCGCTCCAGGTGCAGCCCGGCAAGGGTGCGCTTGTAGTCATCCGAGGCCCGGTACTCCTTGATTCGCCCGAGGCGGGTCTGGAGTGAGATGGCCCCGGCCCAGTCCTTCTCGACCATCAGCAGGTCGCGGTAGCGCGACAACAGGTAGGGGCTCTTCTCATGGGCCACCAGGCCGTCCTTGAGCACCTTGTGGGCCATGACCCCGTTGCCGGCCTTCAGGTAGTCCTCGGCCAGCTTCCAGACCAGGGTATCGTTGGCCGAGTCGAGGGCCATGGCCTGGCTGTGACCGGTGGCCGCGCCGTAGAAGTCACCGCGGTTCATCAGGATGTCGCCCAGGAACTCGTGCGCCTCGGCCATCTCACCGACGCGGGCGGCGGTGTCGCGGGCGACGCCCAGGGCGGCCTCCTCCAGCCCGATCTGCTGGAAGTTGCGGGCGCGCCTGATCCGGTTGCGGGCGATGTCCACCTGGCGTCGGCGCTTCTCCTCGGCCAGCTTGCGAAAGTACTCCTGCCAGTCCCGGACGGCGAAGAAGACCAGTGTGCCGATGATGCCCGCGGCGAACGACAGCATCATCAGCGAGCCGGAAGTGGGGTTGAGCGTGCCCATGAACGGGAGCTTGACCACCACCGGGGCGGGGTTGAGGACGGCCAGGTAGGCCACGAAGAGGGCCAACAGGAGGACGAGAATGGCGAACCATCGGACGCTCATCAGAGCTGCTCCCTTTCCCGGAGTTCCTGGCAGGGCAGGCACAGTCGCGCCTGCGGCATGGCCTGGAGGCGCTTCTCGGGGATCTCCAGGCCGCACTCCTCGCAGATGCCGAATTCCCCCGCGGCGATGCGGGTCAAGGCGGACTCTATCTCCTCGAAGGAACGCTTCTCTTCGCCGCGAAGGTTCAGGATCTGCTCGCGGTCGTCGTTGAAGGCGGCCGCGTCGGCCGCGTCGCCGGTCAGGGATGCCGGGCCTTCGTCCGCGTCCGGGGACCCGTGCACGACGAGCTTGGCGCGGCGCATGGCCAGGAGCCGCTCGCGGAACGATCTGACTCTAGACTCTTTCATTGCCCGTTGTTCCTCCGCGCCGCTCGCCTGTCGTCAGGGATGTCGCCGGGGCGCGTCGCTCCAGAGATCCTCGAGGGCGTACAGAACCCTCTTCTGATGATGGAACACGTGGACCACCACGTCGCCGTAATCGATCAGGACCCAAGTGCCGTCATTATACCCTTCCGTCCCGATCGGTTCAATCCTCAGTTCCTCGAGCGATTCGCGGATGCCGTCGGCGATCGCCCTGGCGTGGGTGTCGGAGGTGGCGCCGACGATCACGAACCAGTCGGTCACCGACGACACCGCGTGCACGTCGAGAGCCACCGGGTCGAGCCCCTTCTTATCCAGGGCTGCGGTCAGGATCCGGTTGATGTGTGCCGCGTCGCGTGGCTGCATTTCGCCTCCAGGCCATTGTGGGAAGGATCAGCGGACCGGCTGCGGGAATCCGGCCGGTATAGCCCGTGTCGGGCGATGTGGTCGATGACTCCGTCCGGGACCAGGTAGCGGATCGACCGCCCCCCGGCGATCCGGGTCCGGATATCCGAGGCCGAGACGGCAAGGGCGGGGACGTCGACCAGCAGGATCTCTCCGCCGGCGCCGACCCGGTAACGACGGACGCCGTCGGGGGCGCCGTCAGACGGATCGGGTTCGAGCGCCAGCCCGGACGGCAGACGCACGGCCGCCGGATCGAGGGGCATCCCCGGGCGGGGCAGGACGGCGAACCGGGCCAGCTCGAACAGCCGGACGGGGTCTTTCCACAAGGCTACGTCGCGGAATGCGTCGCTGCCGATGATGAAGTAGAACACGTCGTCCGGCCAGCGGCGCCGCAACTCATCCAGGGTGTCGATGGAATAGGATGCGCCGCCGCGGCGGAGTTCGACATCGCAGGCCTCGAAGCGGGGATTGCCGGCCACGGCCAGCACGGTCATGGCCAGGCGGTGTTCGGGAGAGGCGTAGGGGGCGCGCCGGTGGGGCGGGACGGCCGAAGGGATGAACAGCACCCGGTCGAGGCCGAGCCGGTCGGCCACGCCCTCGGCTGCGGCCAGGTGGGCCAGGTGGACGGGATCGAAGGTACCGCCGAAGAGACCGGTGCGCACCGGCTGTCAGCCCCTGACGTTCCCTTCGCCGAGGACCACGTACTTGAGGCAGGTCAGGTCCTCGAGCCCCATCGGTCCCCGCGAGTGCAGCTTCTGGGTGCTGATGCCGATCTCCGCCCCCAGGCCGAGTTCGTAGCCGTCGTTGAACCGGGTCGAGGCGTTGACAAAAATGGCCGAGGCGTCCACCTCGCGGGTGAACCGTCGGGCGGTGCCGATGTTCCGGGTGACGATCGCCTCGGAGTGTTGTGACCCGTGGCGGGTGATGTGTTCCACCGCCTGTCCGTACGACTCGACCACCCTGACCGAGAGCTTCAGGTCGAGGTACTCGGTGTCGAAGTCCTCCTCGGTGACCGGCAGAGCAGCGGGGAAAAGGGCGACCGTCCGGGGGCAGCCGCGGATCTCCACGCCGGCGGCGGCCATGCGCGCCAGCATGCCGGGCAGGAAGGCGTCGGCCACCGCCTGGTGGACCAGCATCGTTTCCATCGCGTTGCACACGCCGGGGCGCTGGACCTTGGCGTTGAAGCATATCTCGGCGGCCATCCCCAGGTCGGCCTCGGCGTCGACGTAGGTGTGGCAGAGCCCCTTGTAGTGCTTGATGACCGGGATCAGCGAGTTGGCCACCACCATCCGGATGAGGCTCTCGCCGCCGCGGGGGATGACCAGGTCGACCAGGGTGTCGAGCTTGAGCAGGTGGAGGACCGCCTCGCGGTCGGCCGTCGGGACCATGCCCACCGCCCCCGGCGGAAGGCCCGCTCCGGCGAGCGCCTCGGCGGCGATGGCGCCGATGGCCAGGTTCGACCGGAGCGACTCGGAACCGCCCCGCAGGATGACCGCGTTGCCCGCCTTGAGGCACAGGCCGATGGCGTCGGCGGTCACGTTCGGCCGCGCTTCGTAGATGATTGCCGCCACTCCCAGGGGGACCCGCATGCGGGTCACCAGGAGGCCGTTGGGGCGGGTCCGCCCGCCGGTCAATTCCCCCACGGGATCGGGCAGCAAGGCCACCTGGCGCAGGCCGTCGGACATCCCCGCCATGCGCGCCGGGTTCAGGGTGAGACGGTCGACGAAGGCCGGCGGGAGGCCCTTCCCCCGGGCCTCGGCCACGTCCAGGGCGTTGGCCTCCATCACCAGGCCGGCCTTCCGCTCGAGCATCTCGGCCATGCCCCGCAGGAAACGGTTCTTCTCGTCCGTCCCCGCCATGGCCATGAGCCGCGAGGCCTCGCGTGCCGCCCCGGCTATCGCCGTCACCTGCTGCCGCGCATCCATCGTCCCCTCCTGAGGATCAACCCGCTCCGTGCGGATCAGCCGCCGGCGCGGTGGCCCGGCTCGCCCGTCAGCACGAGGTCGTCGCGGTTGATCACCTCGTCGAAGTACTTATACCCCAAAACAGCCTCTATTTCATCCGTCCGCCGGCCGCGGATCAGGAGCACCTCCCGCGAGCCGTAGTTGACCAGCCCCCGGGCGAATTCACGTCCGTCGCGGTCGGCCAGCCTGACCGCGTCGCCGGCGGAAAAGGTCCCTTCGACTTCGCGGATGCCGACGGCAAGGAGGCTTCCGCCCCCGGCGACGATCGCCTCGACCCCCCCGGGATCGATCCGCAGGGTCCCCTTGGGGCGCTGGGTGTGGAGGATCCAGTGCTTGCGCCCGGCCAGCCGCTGGCGCGGCAGGAACAGTGTGCCGACGTCCTGGCCGGCGATGATCCGGCCGACCACGCCGGGATTGGTGCCGGCGGCGATGACCACCGGCACGCCGAGATCGTTCACCTTGGACGCCGCGGCCAACTTGGTGGCCATCCCGCCCACGCCGACTGATGATCCGGCCCCGCCGGCCGTGGCCAGGACGGCGGAATCGATCCGGCGGACAACCGCAATCCTCTTGGCGGCCGGATCGATCCGCGGGTCGGACTCGTGGAGACCGTCGACATCGGACAGGATGACCAGCAGGTCGGCCTCGGCCGCGCCGGTGACCAGGGCGGAGAGGTTGTCGTTGTCGCCCACCTTGATTTCGTCCACGGCCACGGTGTCGTTCTCGTTGATCACCGGCACCATTCCCCAGGCCAGCAGCGTGAAGATGGTGTTGCGGGCGTTGAGGAAGCGGCGCCGGTCGCGGAAGTCGTCCAGGGTCAGCAGGATCTGGGCAGCCTTGCGGCCATGCTCGGAGAGGATCTTCTCATAGGCCCACATCAGGCGGCTCTGGCCCAGGGCGGCCAGGGCCTGCTTCTGGGGGATGGTCGACGGCTTCCCCAGGCCGCACTTGCCCCTCCCCGCGGCGATCGCCCCGGAACTGACGATGACCAGGTCGGTCACCCTCGGCGGCAGGTTGACCAGGTCGCCGAGAAGAACCCGGAGGGGATTCTCGAGGATCCCCTGATCGGGGTCAGCGATCAGGCTGGAGCCGACTTTGACCACCAGACGGCGCACTCCAGCCATGACCGTGGCGCGATCGGGCGGCCGGTGATGAGCCGTTCGCATCATGCGTCCTCCCCGCGGGGATGCTTCTCCAGCAGGGCGAAGAGGTCGGTCACCAGTTCGTCGATGCCTTCGCCGGTGGCGGCCGAGACGGTGTGAAAGGGAAGCTTCTTACTCCGGCAAAGCCTCTTCAGCCGGGCGGCCGCCTCGCGGGCGCCGCGCAGGTCGAGTTTGTTACCGACGACCACCTGGGGCTTGGCGGCCAGAGCCGGGTCGTAGGTCTCGAGTTCCCCCTGGATGGTGCGCCAGTCGGCGACCGGATCCCGCTCTCCCGGGGGGGCCAGGTCGACCAGGTGAAGGAGCACCCGGGTGCGGTGGATGTGCCGCAGGAAGCGAGTGCCGAGGCCGACGCCCTGGGACGCCCCGGGAAGGAGCCCGGGCATGTCGGCGGCCACGAAACCGGTGTAATCCTCGCCCCGGACGACGCCGAGGTGGGGCTCGAGCGTGGTGAAGGGATACGAAGCGATCTTCGGATGGGCCATGGAGATACGCGACAGCAGGGTCGACTTGCCGGCGTTGGGAAAGCCGATGATGCCCACGTCGGCCAGGATGCGCAGCTCCAGGCGGAGCATCCGCTCCTCGCCGGGAATGCCCGGATCAGCCCGGCGGGGAGCCCGGTCGGTCGGCGTGGCGAAGCGCGCGTTGCCTCGTCCGCCCCTGCCTCCCCGGGCGGCGATCAGGCGGCTGCCGGGCTCGACCAGGTCGGCCAGGAGCTGTCCCGTTCCGTCGTCGTAGACGAGGGTCCCGCAGGGAACCTTGAGGACCAGGTCCTCGCCGGAGGCGCCATGGCACTTCTTGCCGCCGCCGTGCTCGCCGCGGGCGGCCTTGTTGTGGCGCCGGTGGGAGAAATCGAACAGGGTGTGAATCTGCGGGTTGGCTTCGAGGATGACGCTCCCCCCGTTGCCGCCGTCCCCCCCGTCGGGTCCGCCGCGGGGGACGTACTTCTCGCGCCTGAAGCTGATGCAGCCGCGCCCCCCGTCACCCGCCTTGACGAAGATCCTGACCTCATCGACGAGCACGGGGGCCTCCCGGCGCGCCGGCCCGAACTAGGCCGGGCGGACGCTGATGAACGTTCGTTCGTTCCGCTTGGTCTCGAAGACCACGGTGCCGGTGGCAGTGGCGAAGAGGGTGTCGTCCTTGCCCTTGCCGACGTTCTCGCCCGGGAAGAACTTGGTGCCGCGCTGGCGCACCAGGATGCTGCCGGCGGTGACCGCCTGGCCGGCGAAGCGCTTCACGCCGAGCCTCTTGCCCTCGGTATCGCGGCCGTTACGTGAGGAACCTTGACCTTTCTTGTGTGCCATGGAAGCTGCCTCCTAGCCGTTGATGGCGGTGATCCTGACCCGGGTCAGGTCCTGGCGGTGGCCATTCGTCCGGCGGTAGTTCTTCCGCTTCTTGTGCTTGAAGATGAGGACCTTCTCGCCCCGGAATTGCTCGACCACCTCGCCGGTGACCTTGGCCTGCTCGACCAGGGGGTGACCCACCTGATAGGCTTCGTCAACGCCGACCATGAGCACCTCATCGAAGGAAACGGCACTGCCCGCCTCGGCGGCCAGCTTCTCCACCTCGATGACGTCCCCGATGCCGACCCGGTACTGTTTTCCGCCCGTCCTGATAATGGCAAACATGGTGACCTCTCCTTTTCTGGAACCATTAAATATATCCGCGACTTTGGCGGGGCGCAAGAGAAAAATGAGCCGGGCCGCAGCCGGGCCGGCCGATCGGGGGGGTGACGCCCGCCGGCGACTTTGGGGTATCATACAACATGCGGCGGCACTCCCTGCGTTTGGCGGCGGCATCCCTGGCCCTGGCGGCGGTCGTTGTGGCCGTCTTCCTGCCGGCGGCCGGATTCGATTTCGTCGACTACGACGACAACGTGTACGTCTGGAACAACCCCATCGTCGGCCGCGGCCTCTCGTGCGGGGGAATCGCCTGGGCCCTGACCTCGACCGAGCACTCGAATTGGCACCCCCTGGCGTGGCTGTCGCACATGGCCGACGTCGAGATCCACGGCATGGCGGCGGGAGGGCACCACCTGACGTCGGTGCTGCTCCACGCCGCCGGCACGGCCGCCTTTTTCCTGGTCTTCGTGGCCCTGCTTGGCTCTTTCCGGGCGCCGTTCGCCGCGGCCCTCCTGTTCGGCCTCCACCCGTTGCGGGTCGAGTCGGTGGCCTGGGTGGCCGAGCGCAAGGACGTCCTGGCCTTCCTGCTGCTGATGGCCTCGCTCGGCGCCTGGATTGCCTGGCTGCGCCGCCCGGGACCGGCCCGGATGGCCGCCTTCACGGGCGTGTATGCGCTGGCGTTGATGGCCAAGCCGTCGGCGGTCGTCCTGCCGCCGCTCCTGCTGCTGCTCGATTTCTGGCCGCTGGGGCGACCCGGGAGGGGGGGCGTTTCAGCCGCGCGGCTGGTGGCCGAGAAGGCCCCGGCGGCGGCCATGGCGGCGGTCGTCGGGACGGTCACCTGGGCCGTCCAGGAGGGGAGCGAGTCGATCTCCACCCTGGTGGGCTACCCGCTGGCGCTGCGCCTCCTCTGGACGCCGGTCCACTACGCCTGGTACCTCGGGAAGCTGGTCCTGCCAACCGGATTGGCGGTCTTCTACCCCCAGCCCGGACATCCTCCGGGATGGGCGGCGGCGGCCTTCTCCGCGGCGGCGCTGCTGATCCTCTCCGTCGGGGTGTTCCTGGCGCGCCGGCAGCTGCCGTCTCTGGCCGCGGGCTGGGCCTGGTTCCTGGTCGCCCTTCTGCCGGTCATCGACGTCGTCAAGGTCGGTGGGCAGGGAGTGGCCGACCGCTACTCGCTCATGCCGCACGCCGGCCTGCTGGTCGGCCTGGCGGTCGCGGCGACGACCCCGGCGGGCCAGGGGAGAACCGTCCGGCGCCGGGCGGGCGTGGCGCTGGCGGCGGTGGTGATGGTCGTTTCAATCGCCCTGGCCATGGCCACCCGCCATCAGCTGGCGTTCTGGCGCGACAACCAGGCCCTCTTCGAGCGCGCCCTGGCGGTCACCCGGGACAACTACATCGCGCTGAACAACCTCGGCGGACAAGCCGCGAGGCGGGGCGACCGGGCCACGGCGGAGGCCTACTTCGCCGAGGCGGTCAGGGCCAAGAAGCGTCTCGGGCTGACACCGGTGACGGGGTCCGGCGGGGACGCCGACGCCGTAGCGCGGGAAGCCGCCGACCTGCTCGTCCGGGGAATGCCCCGCGAGGCGGCCGAGGGATTTTCGCGGGCGGTCCGGATGGCGCCGATGCGCGGGGATCTGCACAGCGCCCTGGCCGTCGCCCTGGCGTTCTCCGGGCAACCGGAAGAGGCCGAGGCCCACTTTCGCATGGCCGTTGCGCTGGCTCCGGACGAACCAGGGATCAGGATGAACCAGGCCCGCTTCTACGAGCAGCAGGGTCGGCTGGGCGAAGCCGAGGCCTCGTTCCGGGAGGCCTTGGGGCTCGATCCGGCCAACCGCGAGGCGGCCGCCTGGCTGGCCGGCCGGCGGGGCGAGGTTTCGCGTTGACGCGCGCCGCCCGAGCTTCCATAATCGGCCTTGGCGCCGCCGACAATCCCGTCGAGCGGCAAGAAAGGAGCCCGACATGAACAGGAAGCTCGTCCGCGCGTCGTCCATCCTCCTGCTGGCGGCCATGCTCGCCCTGGCGGCCTGCGCCACCGTCCCCGGCGGGCTCGCGGCATCCACGACGCCCATCGAGGGGAGGAAGTACTCCATCCTGAGCAAGGCGGCCGGTTCCAGCAACCGCATCGCCTTCCTGGGAATCCTGCCCCTAACCGGCCCCAACACCGTCCGTGAAGCCGTCGAGGAAGCCATCACCAGCGCCGGGGGGGACGCCCTGATCGACGTGACCGTGGATGGGTACACCCAGGTACCGGATCCTCTTCTCGCGCACCGTCACCCGGGTGACCGGGACGGCCATACGATTCGAACGGTAGTCCGGGAGATCAGTCGCGCGGGGGAATTTCTAGCGGGATGACGTCGTATTGCTCATGGTGGAGGGAAGGGTTGGACTTGATGATGATGCCGCACTGGAGGTCCTTCTCCAGCGCCTCGACGTAGGCCCGCTCGTCCTCGGTCAGGACGTCGGCCACCGACGGGTGGGCCTCGACCAGCAGGTTCCTGACCTTGGTCTGGTGGGCCGCCCGCACCAGCTCGCGGAAGATCTCCCCCGAAACGGTCTGGGCCGACTTGATCTGCCCCTTCCCCTTGCAGTGGGGGCAGGGCTGGCAGAGGGTCTTCTCCATCGGCGGGCGGTTGCGCTTGCGGGTCATCTCGACCAACCCCAGTTCGGAGATCTGGAGGATCCTGGCCGCCGCCCGGTCGCCCGAGAGGGCCTCCTCCAGGGCCTTGAAGACGCGCTCGCGGTTCTTTTCCTTCTCCATGTCGATGAAGTCGATGATGATGATCCCGCCCAGGTTGCGCAGCCGCAACTGGTAGGCGATCTCGCGGGCGGCCTCCAGGTTGGTCTTGAGGATGGTCTCCTCGAAGTCCTCCCGGCCGACGTACTTGCCGGTGTTGACGTCGATGGTCACCAGGGCCTCGGTCGGGTCGATGGTGATGTAGCCGCCCGACTTGAGCCAGACCTTGCGATCGAGCAGCTTGCCGATCTCCAGTTCCAGGTCGAAGGCGTCGAAGATCGGCTCGGGCTGCTGGTAGAGTTCGATGCGGACCTGGTGCTGCGGGACGAAGGTCTGGACGAAGTCGAGAATCCGCTGGTGGTCCTCGGCGTTGTCGACCAGCAGGCGGTCGACCTCGGCGGTGAAGTGGTCACGGATCGTCTTGAGGACCAGGTCGAGATCGGCGTGGATCAGGTGGGGGGCGTGGCACTTGTCGCTCTTCTCCTTGATCCGCCGCCACAGTTTCAGCAGGAAGTCGAGATCCTGGCGGAACTCGTCCTCGGCCGACCCCTCGCCGACGGTCCGGATGATCAGTCCCCCCTGGGCCGGCTTGAGGCCCTGGATCATGGCCCGCAGCCGGTCGCGCTCGGCTTCCTCGACGATGCGGCGGGAGACGCCGATGTGGTCGTCGCCCGGCAGGAAGACCAGGTAGCGCCCGGGAAGGGCCAGGCGGTTGGTCAGCCGGGCCCCCTTCGTCCCCAGAGGTTCCTTGGCCACCTGGACGACGATTTCCTGCCCCTCGCGCAGCATCTCCTCGATCCGCAGGGGGGGCGGTCGAGGATGTCCTGCTGGGGTTCCTCGAGCGGCGTCTCGTTGTCGAGGAAGTAGTCCTCGTAGTTCTCGGTGAACTCCTGGATGTCGGCCACGTAGAGGAAACCGGCCTTGGCCATGCCGATGTCTACGAAGGCGGCCTGCATGCCGGGGAGGACCTTGAGCACCTTCCCCTTGAAGACGCTCCCGAGGATTCCCCGTTCGCGCTTGCTCTCGATGAAAACCTCCACCAGGAGGCCGTTCTCGAGGATGGCCACCCGGGTCTCCTGAGGGGTCGAGTTGATGATGATCTCCTTCTTCATGGCCGTCATTATACCCCCCGGGGGCGCCGGTGTCGCGGGAAATCGCCGCGCTTGACAGGAACCGTGGCCGTCCATGAGAATCCCGGTGAGCAGCCATGTACCCTGAGACGCTGGAGCCGCAATGGCCTGAGGTTGTACCGCCTCCACTGGAGTGCCGGCCCGAACATTCTGAGGCTGCCGGCCATCCTGCGGCCGGCGGCCATCCTGGGTAGGAACCTCAGGGACGTGTGCCGCTTCTACCTGACCGCGCCCCGGAGGGAGCGGCGCCATGCCCTGCCATCTCAGGAGGAGGTGTTCAGGAATCTCGTGATGGGCGTCGAGTATGTCCACTTCGCCGGTGTGGAGGGGGACCTGGCCGAATTCGGCACCATGACCGGCTCGTCGGCCCTGGTACTCTCCCGGAGCCTTTCCTGGTTCCACGAACTGGCCCGGACCGAGGAGCACCGGGCTGATCGGCGGATGCTCCCCCGCAGCCTTCACCTCTTCGACAGTTTTGAAGGCCTGCCCGCGGCCGAGAGCGAAATCGACCGGAACTCCCCGCATGTCCAGTCAGGCGTCTGGGGTCCCGGAACCTGCCGGGGTCTCACTGCCGATGAATTGAAGCGGGAATGTTCCCGCTTTCTCTCGCCACCGGCCATACACATCCATCAAGGCTGGTTCAAGGACACCCTGCCCCGGGTGCCGGAGAACACCCGCTTCGGGCTGGTTCACATCGATGCCGACCTCTACGAGTCCGCCCGGGACATCCTGGAAGGGATCTTCTCCCGAGCCCTCCTGGCCCCCGGGGCGGCCGTCTTCTTCGACGACTGGAATCCCAACCGGGCGTCACCCGACCTGGGCGAGCGCCGGGCATGGTCGGAGGCCGTGGCGCGACACCAGGTAAGTTTCAGCGACTGGGGCTCCTACGGCTGGGGCGGCCAGAAGTTCATCGTCCACTCCTACACGACGAACCGCTAGCGCCCGTTCGCCTCCTCCCGGGGACCGGCCCCTCCCCAGTCCCGGCGACAGCGCCACCAGATCCAGGTCTGCCAGGGCAGCACCACCACCAGCACCACCGCCAGGAAGCCGGATGCCGCGCCCAGGGGCCCGTAAAGGCTGCCGAACCGCCAGATGGCCAGGCCGATGAGGAGGTTGGTGACCACGCTCAGGACCAGGAACGGTTCACGCTTGAAGGCCCTGACGTAGAACGCCTGGCAGTAGGGCAGGTGGTACACTACCACCACCGCCAGGAAAAGCGCCGTGGGCAGGGGGCTGAGCAGGCGCTGGGCAAACCGCATCCCCGTTGCGTGAAGCGCGATCACCGCCGACCAGACCAAGAGGGAGCCGCCGACCACCGCCGCCAGGGATATGGCCGAGAGGCGGAAGAAGATCCTGTCCAGCTCCCTGAAATCACGCTTGGCCACCAGGCGGCCGAAAAGAGGCACCCTGGTCTGCACCCAGGCCAGGGCCATCACCTGCACCATGCCCGCCATCTGCCAGGTCATGCCCATCCTTCCGGCGGCTTCCGGGCCATGGTAGTGGAAGACGACCGGAGTCAGCAGCGAGGAGGAGAAATAGCCGAAGACGCCGCCGATCGCCAGCCGCCACTGCATGGGCCACATCTCGCGTTTCCAGGAGATGATCGGTCCGCGGGGCAGTTCAAAGAACCGCGCGAAGAAGCGGCGGAAACGGCCCGCCACCAGAACCACATCCCACGATAACCTGGCGGCGGCGGCGATGGCGGCCGTCCAAAGGCCGGCTCCCTGCCAGATGGCTACCCAAATGGCCAGGTTGATGCCGATCGCCTGGTAGAAGCGGTAGCGGGTGACCGTCCCCACCTGGCCGCACCCTTCCAGGATCGATACGAAGGGCATCACCCACAGCAGAAGTGCCTGGAGGATGACCAGGGCCACCCAGCCGCCCAGCCAGTCGATGCCGGGCGCGGCCTGACCGGAAAGGAAGACGCCGCCCCACGTTCCCACCAACGCGAGGAAGAGGAAGGAGGCCCAGCCATACCATCGGAAGATGAGACGCCCCAGGCTCACCAGACGTGAAAGGGCAGTTGAATCGCCGGTGATCCGGCCCTGTCCGTCCAGCGCCAGATGGAGCCATTCGTGACTGCAGGTGTTGGTGATGACGATGGTCAGGCCCAGCTCGAAGAAGCTCTGGAGGGCCATGAGACTGGCGAAAGTGTAGTAGAAGCCCTGGATCTGGGGGGTGAAGAAGATGCCTATGAGGAGGACGCTGACCGGGCCGGCCGCCAGTTGCCAGAGGCGGAGGCAGAGGGAGAAGAAGACGGCCTGGTCGACCTCCAGTTGCCGCAGCAACCTTCTCGGGCTCAGGCCCACATTCCCTGTCTGGGTCCCGGGTCAGTCTCCATGGGAACCATTCCCGCCAAGATCCTTTCTCCATCGAGCGGAGCCGGAGGGCCACCCGAACTTCATGGCGCCGCGGCAACGGATTGTACCCTGGCGGGCGACGACCGGTCAATGATGGGATGGCCCGGGTGCCGGGCGGGTGAGGCTGTGGCGGCGCGGGGTGACGCTTGACGCGCGGCGCCGCCGTCGGGTATATGGAAAGGATGCGCGAAGACGTGTTTGAAGGCCGGTCCCTGACCCGGTTCGCCTGGCTGTCGACCGCCGCCGCCCTGGCCACCATCGCCCTGAAGAGCGGGGCCTGGCTCCTGACCGGTTCGGTCGGACTGCTGTCGGATGCCCTGGAGTCGCTGGTCAACCTGGCCGGGGCGGTCATGGCCCTGGCCATGCTGACCATCTCGGCCCGGCCGGCGGACGAGAACCACGCCTTCGGGCACGGCAAGGCGGAGTACTTCTCCAGCGGCGTCGAGGGGGTGCTGATCATCGTGGCCGCGGCCGGCATCGCCGTAACCGCCGTCCGCCGCATGATCTTCCCCCGGTTGCTCGAGCAGGTCGGGCTCGGCGTGGTGGTTTCCGTGGTCGCCTCCCTGGTCAACCTGGGTGTCGCCCTGGTTCTCCTCCGGGCCGCGCGGCGGCACCGCTCAATCACGCTGGAGGCCAACGCCCGGCACCTTCTGACCGACGTTTGGACCTCGGCCGGGGTGGTGGCCGGCCTGGGAGCGGTGGTCGTGACCGGTTGGCGGATCCTCGACCCCATCCTCGCCCTGGCGGTGGCGGCGAACATCGTCTGGTCGGGCGTCAGGATCATCCGGGAGTCGGTCGCCGGCCTGATGGACGAGGTGCTGCCGGAGGAGGACATTGTCCGGGTGAAGGCGGTCCTGGAATCGTTCCGGCCGGAGGGGATCGATTTCAGCCACCTGATGACGCACCGGGCGGGCGCCGGCAGGTTCGTGTCGCTGTGCGTGCACGTCCCGGGAGCGTGGACGGTCTGCCGGGGGCACCAGATGCTCGATCGCGTAGAAGGCGCCATCCGGACCGCCTTGCCGGGGGCGTCGGTGATCACCCACCTGGAGGCGCTCGAAGGAAGGGTGCCCGCCACGTCATCCGGCGCAGACCGGGCGTGACGGCCCGTCGCTGATGTCGGCGAGAAGGGCGGCCGCCTGGTTCCTGGCCGCCGTCATCGCATTCATGCTCCTGCTGCTGGCGCTGGACGGGCTGGCCGGCTTCCTGCTGGTCGGGTCCGTTTTCCTCGATCCGGCGGCGGGCATTTCCCACACCCGGCACGACCCCCTGCTCGGCTGGGCCGGCCGGCCGTCGGTCAACCTGCCGGACTACTATGGCCCGGGCATCGGCCTGCGCACCAACTCGCGCGGCATGCGCAGCGGGGAGGTGGCCGACGGGAAGACCCCCGGCCGGATCAGGGTGGTCTGCCTGGGGGATTCGTTCACCTTCGGCCACGGCGTCGGCGACGACCAGGCCTGGCCTGCGGTCGTGGCCCGGCTCGAGCCGCGTCTGGAAATGGTCAACATGGGCCAGGAGGGGTACGGTGTCGACCAGATGTACCTCTGGTACCTGCGCGACGCCGTGATTCTCGACCACGACCTGCTGATCGTCGCGTTCATCCAGCAGGACCTGATGCGGGCGGCCATGCCCGAATTCTTCGGCTACCCGAAGCCGTTGCTGGTCCTGGAGAACGGCCGCCTGACGCCCGAGAGCCGGGAACTGCCGAGGCGCTCCCGGCTCTCGGGGTTGCGGCGCCTCTCGTCGGCCTCGCGACAGCTCCGGTCGGTGTCGATCCCGGCCGGATGGTTCTGGGGGGGCGGGTCGCACGAGGGAGAGTTCATCGTCGACCTCTCCCGGGTCCACACCGTCGGCATGCGCGTCTTCACCGAAATTGCCGAGACGTGCCGGAAGGCCGGCCGGCCGGTCGTGTTCGTCTATCTGCCGTCGTTGGACGACATTGTCAATGCCGACAGGTCCAGTTCCCTGGGGGTTTCGCTGCGCCGGTGGATGGCTGAAAGGCGCAACCCGTACCTCGACCTGACGGCCGACTTCGCCGCTCTTCCGCGATGGCGCAGCGATGCCCTCTTCCTGGACGAGGGGCACCAGCTCATTCACTCGCTTCACTACAACGCCGACGGGCAGGCTTTCGTCGCCTCCCTCATCCTGCGCGCCCTGCGTGAGGGCGGCTCATGGTGAAGAGCATGAACGAAGCCCTCCGGGGCGACGCTTCCGCGCCGGTTCGCGCACGCCGGCGGAAGCCGGTCACGTCGCTCCTACTGTTCGTCCTGGCCACGCTCCTCGTCCTGCTGGTGGTCGAGGGGGCGATGGACCTGCTCTTCGTCCTGGGGCGGCATCGGCCGGCCGGGCCGCGCCTGGATCACCTCGTCCATGATCCGGCGCTCGGCTGGAGGTCCCGGCCGGGGTTCGCCGATGCCGGATACTACGGCCCCGGCGGAGCCCTGACCGTCGACGGCGCGGGGCGCAGGATCGGGAGTGGCCGAAGCGACCCATCCCCCGGCGGATCGGCGGGAGTGGTCTGCCTGGGGGGCTCGGCCACGTTCGGCTCCGGCCTGGGCGATGGCCGGACCTGGCCGGCGATGCTGGAGGGGATCGATCGGAAGCTCCGGGTGGCCAACCTGGGCGAGGAAGGCTACTCCGTCGGCCAATCGCGCTTGCGGTACCTCGCGGAGGGCCGGGGCATCCCGCACCGGACGGTCGTGCTGGCGGTCACCGGCGACGATCCGGCGGCCATCCGGGACGATTCCTTCTTCGGCTGGCCGCGGCCGCGGGCGAATGCCGACCGTCGGAGGGCGGCTTCCGGAGCCTCCGCGCCGCGCCGCTCCCCCTCGGCATTGCGTTCCGGCGGGCGCTGGCGCCGCTGGCCGAGCTGCGTGGGCCGTCCGCCCTATCGCTGGCCGGCCGCCCGCTGCGCCACCTTGCCCGTCCCGTGGACCGGTTGGTGGTCGATCCCAAAGTCGGCCGGCTGCTGACCGACGCCATCCGTGATCTGGCCGCCGACGTTCGGGCCGGCGGCCGGCTGCTGGTGGTCCTCTACCTCCCTTCGCGGGCGGAATTGGAGGAGCCCCGGATGCACCACGTCAGGCGGCTCCTCCACCGCGACGTGCCCGGCACGGGGGCACTACTGGTCGACTTCGCCGAGTCGCTGGAGAAGCTCGACGCGGCCGCCAGGCAGGCGCTCTTCGCCGACGCCGACCGCCCCGGCGCGCTCACCGCCCAGGGCACTTCCATGCTGGCGCGCGACCTCTACCCCCTGCTGGAATTCCGCTGACTCTCGGCCGAAGAAGGGCGTGCGGCACGTCGGGGTCCTGCCGCCTCTCACCCCCACGGAGTGCTCGCTAACGGACTGCGCGCTCCGTGGGGGTCCCCCGTCGGCGTCACCCCGACGTGCCGCACGCTGATTGGATGGTTGACTGGAGGTTCTAACGGGGAGGGGGGGAGAGGGCGGCCCGGGCCTCCTGGTTGGCCGGGTCGAGGGCCAGCGCCCGGCGGTACCACCCGGCGGCCTCGTCCATCCTGCCCATGCCGCGCAGCAGCCCGGCCAGGTTGAGCATCGCCCGAAGATAGTCGGGGCGGGCGGCCAGGGCGGCCCGGTATTCCACGACCGCCTCGGCGAGCATGCCCCGCGAGGCCAGCATGGCGGCGTAGTTGTTCCGCGCCTCGGCGTTGGCCGGGTTGAGCCGGACCGCCTCGGCGAAGTTGCGCAGGGCCCCCTCGGCGTCGCCCATGCGGCTCTGGACCGCTCCGAGGTTGTTGTGGACGGTGTCCGACGGCCGCACCGCCAGGGCACGACGGTAGAGGTCGGCCGCCTCGGCCAGGCGTTCCTGACCGGCCCGGATGTTTCCCAAGCTGTAGAGCGCTTCCACCCCATCGGGGTTGGAGCGCAGGACGGCCATCAGTTCCGCGGCGGCTTCGTCGGCCCGGCCGAGGCTGGCCAGGGCGATGCCCAGGTTGAGCCTGGTGGCCGCCGCGAAGGTGCGGATGTCCAGCGAGGCCCGGTAGTGCTCAACGGCCTCCTCCGGCCGCCCGGAATCGAGCAGGAGGTCGGCCAGGTTGGCATGGATCAGCCAGTTGCGGCGGGTGTTGGCCAGCGAATGGCGGTAGACAGACTCGCTGCTTTCCCAGACGCGCACCTGACGGAAGGTCAGCAGCGCGCAGGCGACCACGGCGGCAAGGACCGCGGCGCGGATGAGCCAGGCAGGCAGGCGCATGCCTGATGCCAGGCTGGCCCCGCCACAGGCCATGGCCAGCAGCAGGCCGGCGTGCGGCAGGTAGGTGTAGCGGTCGGCCATTCCCTGGGTGCCGACCTGGACCAGGCCGAGCACCGGCAGCAGCGTCCCCAGGAACCAGAGCCATCCCACGGCCAGGCACGGCTGCCGGCGCCGGCGGACCACCGCGGCGGCGGTGACCATGGCCAGCAGGAGCGCCGCGCCGACCGCCGCGGCCACCGACAGGCGGCGGCCCGGGTGGGGATAGTAGAAGGCCAGCCCCGACGGCCAGACGGTCAGCCGCAGGTAGGACACGACCGACACCAGGGCGTTGCCGAGGCGCACCGCCGGCGTGATCGCCTCGGCCGGAGCGACCAGCCCCCCCGCTCCTGGGCCAGCAGGGTCATCCACGAAGCGCCGGCCGAAAGGACGAACAGCGGGAGTTTCTCGGCCAGGAGCCGGGGCAGGTCCCGGAGGGCGCGCAGGCGGCCGAAGGGCCAGACGTCGAGCAGCAGCAGGGCGAAGGGGAGGGTGACCAGCATAGGCTTGGCCAGCAGCCCCGCGCCGAAGAGGAGGAGCGCGACCGCCCACCGCCGCCGGACGGGGCGGCGCAGCCAGGCCAGCCAGGCGGTCATGGCGAGCATCCACAAGGCGGCCCCCAGGACGTCCTTGCGTTCGGCGATCCAGGCCACCGATTCGACCCGCAGCGGGTGGAGGGCGAACAGGAAGGCGGCCGCGGCCGCGACGCCCGGGGAGCCGGTGGCGGCGGCGAGGAAGACCAGCAGCAGCACCGAGGCGGCGGCGTGGAGGCAGACGTTCCCGAGGTGGTGCACCCGCGGCGTGGAGCCGAACAGGCCGGCCTCGAGCATCAGCGACAGCCAGGTCAGGGGATGCCAGTTGGCGGCGTAACCGACCGAAGTGAAAGCCCACCGGCACGACTCGGGGGAGAGGCCGCCGGAGACCATCGGGTTGGCGGCCGCGTAGAGTTCGTCGTCCATGGCGAACCAGCCCTGGCCGGCCGTCGGGCCGAAGGCCAGGCAGACAACTACCACCAGGACGAGGCCGGCGGCGAACAGTCCCGGCCGTCCCGACATCCGGACGCGCAGTTTCTCCGGTCTGCCTCCGGTTTGCATTTTGGCCTGCTGGGGCATACCATTATGATCCGCGCTGCGGAGGTTGGCGCGATCGACTGACATCATGACAAACACCGTCCGCATTGTCCAGACGACGCGCTACGACGATGGTGTCCTCGCTCCCGAGGAGGCCGCCGTCCCGGCCGAGTCGCCGCTCACCATCCGCTACAACGGCCGCGAGATCATAACCCTCCTGGCCACCCCCGAGCACCTGGACGAACTGGCCGTCGGCTTCCTGGCCTCGGAAGGCTTCCTGGAGCGTCCCGGCGACCTGGGGTCGGTGGCCGTCGACGACCGCCGGGGGTTTTGCCGACGTGACCGGTCGCTCGGCCGGCGAGATGGTCGAGCGGTTGCTGGAAAAGCGGACGGTCACCTCGGGATGCGGCAAGGGGACCACCTTCTACCACGCCCTGGACGCCCTGCGCCTCGCGCCTCCACCGGAGGATGTTCGTTTCGCGATGAGCGACGCTGGCCGCGCTGGCCGTCCGGGTCGCCCGCGAAGCGCCCCTGCACCGCCTTGCCGGCGGGATCCACCACGCCGCGCTGACCGACGGCCATGACATCCTGCTGCTGCGCGAAGACCTCGGCCGGCACAACGCGGTCGACAAGCTGAAGGGACGATGCTTCCTCGACGGCCGCCCGACGGCCTCGTGCTGCCTGATCCTGTCGGGAAGGGTGTCGTCGGAGATGCTCATCAAGGCGGGCAAGCTCGGCGTGCCGGTGGTCGTGTCGATCTCCCGGGCGACGTCGCTGTCGATCGAGCTGGCCCGGCGCCTGTCGATCACCCTGGTGGGCAACCTGAAGGGCCGCCGGGGGATCATCTACCACGACCCGGGCCGGTTGACGGCATGACCGGGATTGGACCGTCCGGCAGCGCGTCATGGGCCTCGACCTCGGTGCGCGCCGGGTGGGCGTGGCCCTGTCGGACGAGAACGGCGTAGTCGCCCTCCCGCTGACCACCGTCCACGTGCACTTCCCGGAAGGACATCCTCGCCCGGGTGGCCGCCCTGGTGGGCGAGCACCGGCCGGTCCGGGTGGTCGTCGGCCACCCCCTGTCGCTGAACGGCTCGGCCGGGATCGAGGCCCGCCGCGCCGAACGGTTCGCCGCCGAGTTGACCGCCGCGACGGGCCTCCCGGCGAGCCTCGAGGACGAGCGGCTGACCACCGCCTGGGCGAGAAGACGCTCGTCGGAGCCGACGTCAGCCGCGCCCGCCGCCGGGAGGTTCGCGACTCCATGGCCGCCGGGCTGATCCTGCAGGGATTCCTCGACGCTTCCCGGAGGGAGCCGTGACCCGCCGCCGGGGAAGCCGGTGGCCCTCGCTCGTCGTCGTCACCGCGCTGATCCTGCTCGTTGTCGCCGCCCGGATGGCCGCACGCCGCTTCCGTGACGCGGCGCGCATCCCGGCCGGGGTCGACCGGGTGGTGACCATCCCCGAAGGGGCGTCGCTGGCCGCCGCCGCCGCCCTGATCGAGGAGGCCGGGGTCATCCGCGACCGCCGCCTGCTGATGGCCCTCGGGAAGGCGCGCAGTCTCGACGTGAGGATCAGCCCGGGCGAGTACCGCTTCCGCGGGCCGGCGACGCTGGACTGCTGCTCGACGACCTGGCGGCCGGGCGGGTCGTCCTGCACAAGCTGACCATCCCGGAGGGGCTGTCGCTGCGCCAGATCGCCCGCCGGGTGGAGGAGGCCGGGCTGGGACAGGCCGACGACCTGTTGCGTGCCGCCGCCGACCAGGGACTGCTCCGCCGCCTCGGTTTGCCGGGGAAGACGGCCGAGGGATTCCTCTTCCCCGACACCTACCATTTCCCCCGCGGCATCCCGGCCGAGCGCCTGCTGGAGGCGATGGTCGGTCGCTTCCGGGAGGTCTGGGAGGACGGCCTATGGCCACGGCGGCGTCACGCCGGGAGACCTGCTCGAACTGGTGACCATCGCCTCGATCATCGAGAAGGAGACCGCCGAGGCCGGCGGAGCGCCCGCTGTCTCGGCGGTCATCCACAACCGGCTCGCGCAGGCATCCCGCTGGCGACCGACCCGGTGGTCATCTACGGCATTGCCGGCTTCGACGGCAACCTGACCAGGGCGCACCTGGAAACCCCCGGGCCCGTACAACGTCTACCTGCACAAGGGGCTCCCGCCGGGGCCGATCGCCTCCCCGGGCCGCGCGTCGCTCGAGGCGGCGTTGAACCCCGCGCCGGTTGACTTTCTCTACTTTGTGTCCAAGAATAACGGTACACACCAGTTCTCCCGGACGCTGCGGGAGCACAACCAGGCCGTGAACCGGTACCAGAAAGGCCGCGGGTGAAGACCGAGGAGAGAGACCGGGTGATGCGGCTGGCGGGGGTTTGTCTCCTCGCCGGCTCTGGCCGTCCTGTCCCTGTCGGCGGGTCCGGCTTCGGCCGACATCTTCAGGTACGTTGACGACCGGGGGTGACCCACTTCACCAACGCCCCGGTTGACGAGCGCTACGAGGTCCACCAGCGCGACCCGGCCGCCTTCGCGACGATCCGCGTCGGCCCGGCCGAAGGGCGCTACGACGAGCACATCCTGACCCAATGCCACGCCTACGAACTCGAGCCCGCCCTCGCCAAGGCGGTCATGAAGGCCGAGTCGGGATTCGACCCCCATGCCCTGTCGAACAAGGGCGCCATCGGGCTGATGCAGCTCATGCCCGAGACTGCCCAGCGGCTGGGCGTCGCCGATCCCTGGGACCCGGCCGAGAACATCGAGGGGGGGATCAAGTACCTGAGCACCCTGGTGCGCCAGTTCGGCAGCGTCGAGCTGGCCGCCGCGGCCTACAACGCCGGCGAGAACGCGGTCATCAAATACGGCGGCATCCCGCCCTACGCTGAGACGCAGAACTACGTGAAGTCCGTTCGGACAGAATCTGGAGTGCTACCGGCAGAACGGCTTCGGCGGCGGGTCGTCCGGCGCCACCCGCAAGTGCCGCGGCTCCGAAGCCGAGGCCGATCGTGGCGGTCAAGCGGCCCGACGGGGTGACCATCTACACCAACACCCCGTGGATATACGCCGACAAGGGAAAGTAGACCTGTCCATGGCCAACAAGATCACCATGATGAGAATCCTGCTGCTGCCGCTGCTGGTCTATTTCCTGTACCGCGAGGGGTTCCTGATGGCCTGGGTGACGCTCCTCTTCTTCATCATGCTGGCCCTGACCGACCTGCTGGACGGCTACATCGCCCGTCGCCGGGGCGAGGTCACCGGCACCGGCAAGCTGCTCGACCCGGTGGCCGACAAGATGCTGCTGCTGGGGGGGCTGCTGCCGCTGATCGGGCGCGGCCTGGTGCCGGCCTGGATGGGGATCGTCATCCTCGGCCGGGAGTTCCTGGTCAACGGCCTGCGGATGATCGCCGCCGCCGAGAACATCATCATCGCCGCCGGGCGGTGGGGCAAGTGGAAGAGCAGCGTCTACATCGTCTCGATCTGCTTCGTCATGGGCGCCCCGGGCGTGCCGCCGATCGACCGGTTCATCCCCTGGGACGGCTGGGAACTCCTCGGCCGCTGGATCCACTGGGCCGGGCTGGCCGGGCTGGTGGTCGGGATGGTCTTCGCCGCCGTCTCGGCGGTCGACTACTTCAGGATATTCAATCCCGCGTCTTCGCCGCCCAGCGCGCCGATGCCCCGGTTCGAGCGCAGGACGGCCGGCCCCGACGCGTGAACGGCCGGCCGCGCCGGGTCTGCTTCGTCGTCCAGCGCTACGGGCGCGACGTGGTCGGCGGGGCCGAGCGCCACTGCCGGCTGGTGGCCGAGCGCCTGGCCGGCCGCTACGACGTGACCGTCCTGACCACCTGCGCCCACGACTACCTGACCTGGGCCAACCACTACCCGCCCGGCGAGACGGTCGAGGGGGGGGTCCGGGTGATCCGCTTCCCGGTGGCCCGGACGCGCCGGGTGCGCTCCTTCGGCCGCCTGTCGACCCGCCTCTACCGGCGCCCGCACCCCTCTCCGAGGAGGTCGAGTGGATGGAGCGCCAGGGCCCCGACGCCCCCGGACTGCTGGCCCACCTGGCCGGCGCGGCGCGACGAGCACGACCTGTTCGTCTTCTTCACCTACCTGTACGCGACCACCTTCCTGGGACTGCCGCTGGTGGCCGACCGGGCGCTGATGATCCCCACCGCCCACCCCGAGGAGCCGCTCGCCTTCGGCATCTTCCGCTACCTCTTCCCGCTTGTCCGGGGGTTCATCTTCAATACCCCCGAGGAGCGCGACCTGGTCTTCGGGAGATTCCGCTGCGGCCACGTGCCGCACACCATCGTCGGCGTCGGAGTCGACCTGCCGCCGGTCGCCGGCGCACGCGCCGCCCGGCCGGGCGCCGACCCGTCGCTGCTGTACGTCGGGCGGCATCGACGTGGCCAAGGGGATACCCGAGCTGATCGACTTCTACCTCGGCTGGCGCGCCGTCCGCGCCCGGGGAGGCGGCTCCGGCTGCTCCTGGCCGGCGAGGAGAAGATGCGCCTCCCCCGTCACCCGGACATCGTCCGGACGGGGGTGCGTCACCGACGAGACGCGCACGCCGCTCCTGGCCGCGGCCACGGCCATGATCGTCCCGTCGCCGCACGAGAGCCTGTCGATGACCGCGCTGGAGGCCTGGGCCGCCGGCGTCCCGGTGCTGGCCAACGGCCGCTCGGCGGTCCTCGCCGGGCAGTGCGCGCGCTCCGGCGGGGGGCTCGCCTACGCCGGGCGCGACGGATTCGACCGACGCCCTCGACCGCCTGCTGGACGAGCCGGGCTTAGGCGCCTCGCTGGGCGCGGCCGGGCGGTCCTGGGTCGAGCGGGAGTACCGCTGGGAGGTGGTCGAGGAGCGCCTGGCGACGTTCATCGACGCCATCCTGGCGGGCGATCGCCGGATGACCCGGCGCTCCAGCCGTCGGCATCGACGGGCGGCTCTACCAGGGCAACCACACCGGCATCGGCGTCTACACCGGGCATCTGGTCGACCACCTTGGCGCGGCTCGATCCGGATGGGGACTACGTCCTCTTCACCGACCGGCCGCTGTCGCCGCCGGCCGGCATTCAGGGTGGTCACGCTGCCGTTGCGCAAGCGCGCAGTCTGGACGCAGCTTCTCCTCCCCGGCGCGCTGGCGGCGAACCGGGTGGGCCTCTTCCACGCCGTGGCCAACCACGACGCGCCGGTCGTCCGCCCCTGCCCGCTGGTGGTCACGGTGCACGACCTGATCCCGCTCCTCCACCCCGAGACCGTCTCCCGGCGTCACCGGGCGCTCTTCTCCCTGTTCATCGGCCGGGCCGTGCGCGGGGCGGCGGCGGTCATCACCGACTCGGCCTTCGTGCGGGAGAGCATCCTCGAGCGCTTTGCCGTGCCCGCGGGCCGGGTCCGGGTGATCCCCCTGGCCTGCGACGCCGCATTCCACCGTCCCGAGGACCCGTCCGAGACGTCCCGGATCGCCGGGCGCTACCGGCTGGGCCGGCCGTACGTGCTCTACGTCGGGGCGTTCGAGCCGCGCAAGAACGTCGGCCATCTGGTCGGGGCCTTCGCCCGGCTGGCCGGCCGCCCGGAGTGCGCCGACTGGCAGCTCGTCCTGGCCGGCGGCGGGGGGTGGGGACGCGACGAGGTCCTGGCCGCCGTGGCCGCGGCGGGCCTGGGCGACCGCCTCCGGGTGATCTCCCCGGTGCCGCCGGCGGACCTCCCGGCCCTCTACCGGGGCGCCTCCCTGTTCGTTTGCCCCTCCCGTTACGAGGGCTTCGGACTCCCGGTGCTGGAAGCCATGGCCGCGGGCGTGCCGGTGCTGGTCTCGGCCCCGTCCGCCCTGACCGAGCTGGCCGGCCCGGCGGGGGCGGCCTTCCGTCTCGACCGGCCCGGGGACCTGGAGGAACAACTGGGCCGGCTCATGGCCGACGCGGAGGAGCGCCTGCTCCTTGCGGCGGCCGGGCTGGAGCGGGCGGCGGCCTTCTCGTGGGACCGATGCGCCCGGGAGACCCTGGCCGTGTACCGGGAGGTGCTGGGGCGATGAGCGGCGGGCGGCGGGTGGCCCTGGTGCACGACTGGCTGACCGGGATGCGGGGCGGGGAGAAATGCCTCGAGGCCCTCCTGGCGGTCTTTCCCGAAGCCGACATCCACACCCTGCTGCACATTCCCGGGAGCGTCTCCCAAAGCATCGAGGCGCGCCCCATCCGGACCTCGTTCATCGGCCGGCTCCCGGGCGCGGCGCGCCACTACCGGCACTACCTGCCCCTCTTCCCGCGGGCGGTCGAGTCGCTCGACCTGGCCGGCTACGACCTGGTCGTGAGCCTCAGCCACTGCGTGGCCAAGGGCGCCCTCGTCCCCCCGTCGGCCAGCCACGTCTGCTACTGCTTCACCCCGATGCGCTATGCCTGGGACCAGTACCACGCCTACCTGGCGCGGATGAACTGGCCCACCCGGAGCGGGATGCGCCTTTTCATGGGCTACCTGCGGGCCTGGGACCTGGCCACCGCCGGCCGGCCCGATCGCTACCTGACCATCTCCCGCTTCGTGGCCGAGCGGATCCGGCGCTGCTACGGCCGGGAGGCGGAGGTCATCTACCCGCCGGTCGAGACGGACTTCTTCACCCCGTCGCCGTCGCCGGCGGAGGGCGGCTACTACCTGGTCGTCTCGGCCCTGGTCCCCTACAAGTGCCTCGACCTGGTGGTGCGGGCCGCGCCCGCCCTTCCGCACCCGGTGGTGATCGCCGGCTGCGGGCCGGAGGAGGCCCGCCTGCGGAGCCTCGCCCGGGGCAATGTCGAGTTCACCGGGTGGCTCTCGAGGGAGGAACTGCGCCAGACCTACCGCGACTGCCGGGCGTTCCTCTTCCCCGGCGAGGAGGACTTCGGCCTGACGCCGGTGGAAGCCATGGCGTGCGGCCGCCCGGTGATCGGATACGCCAGGGGGGGCTGGGGGAGAGCGTCGTGCCGCTCGGGGGTGGCGACGACGCCTCGGCCACCGGCATCCTGTTCGACCGCCAGGATCCGGAGGCCCTGGCCGCCGCGGTCCGTCGCTTCGAGGAGTCGCGCGGCCGGATCGACCCCGGCGCCTGCCGTCGGCGGGCCCTGGAGTTCGCCCCGGAGCGCTTCGATGCCGCGGTGCGCGAGGCCGTCGAGCGGATTTGCCGGGAGAAGACGTCCCGCGGGTAAACCGGGGGCCTTTCTGATATAATGCCGCCGTGACCCGGCAGCACCAGTTCATCCAATCGTTGCTCATCGCCTCGGACGCCGTGGCCATCAGCCTGGCCTGGCTCCTGTCGTACTACTTCCGCTTCTCAATCGAAGTCCTCCCGGTCACCTACGGCATCCCGGCCTTCACCCTCTACGGCGGTTTGCTGCTGGTGGTCGTGCCGGTCTGGATCTTTGCCTTCCGGGTGAACGGCCTGTACGCCCTCCGCCGGGGCGGCCAGTTGATCGACGAGGTCCTGGCCCTGGTCAAGGGGGGAAGCGCGGCCACGCTGGCGCTCGTCTCGGCCACCTTCTTCTACCGCCAGCACACCTTCTCGCGGGTGGTCATCGTCCTCTTCTGGGCGACGGCGCTGATCTTCTGCTCGATCAACCGGCTGCTCATGCGGCGCGTCCTCAAGGCGCTGCGCCGGCGGGGAATCAACGTCAAGAACCTGGTGGTCGTCGGTGCGGGCGAACTGGCCGAACTGGTCGGGCAGAAGATCCGGGAGTACCCGGGCCTCGGCCTGCGGCTGGTCGGCTTCATCGACGCCGGCAACGGCGGTTCGCGCAGCGAGCGGATCAAGCCGGAGATCATCGGCCAGCCGGGCGACCTGATCTCCCTCATCGCCGAGCGCCGGATCGACCAGGTGCTGCTGGCCCTCCCCCGGGACGCCTACCAGACGACCGAGGAGGTCCTCAAGTCCCTCGAGCACGAGATGGTCGACGTCAAGGTGGTCCCCGACCTGCTCCAGTTCGTGGCCTTGAGAACGGGCCTGGAGGATCTCGACGGCATCCCCATCGTCAACCTCTCCGAGACCCCCCTGTCGGGCTGGTACGGGACGCTGAAGCGCCTGGTCGACATCGCCGCCTCGCTGCTCGGTTTGGTGCTCATCTCCCCCGTCCTGCTGGTCATCGCCGTGCTGGTCAAGCTCACCTCACCCGGGCCGGTCATCTTCCGCCAGGAGCGGATGGGCCTCGACGGGTCGATCTTCACCATGTACAAGTTCCGTTCCATGCGGGTCGACGCCGAGGATGAGACCGGCGCCGTCTGGGCGGTCAAGGACGATCCGCGCCGCACCAGGCTGGGGGCCTACCTGCGCCGCACCAGCCTGGACGAGCTGCCGCAGATGTTCAACGTCCTGAAGGGCGACATGAGCCTGGTCGGGCCGCGGCCGGAGCGCCCCTGCTTCGTCGAGCAGTTCCGCGAACAGATCCCCCGCTACATGGTCCGCCACCGGGTCAAGTGCGGCCTGACGGGCTGGGCCCAGGTGAACGGCTTCCGCGGCAACACGTCGATCGAGAAGCGCCTCGAGTTCGACATCTTCTACATCGAGAACTGGTCGCTGTCGTTCGACGTCAAGATCCTCTGGATGACCGTCTGGAAGGGCCTGGTCAACAAGCACGCCTACTGATCGCCGGAGGGACCCATGACGCAGGCGCGGCGCGTTCCCTTCCTGAGCCTGCGGGTGCGGCTGGCGGTCAGCATCCTCCTTGGCGTGGCGCTCTCCATGGCCACGCTCTTCCTTCCCTTCATGATCACCGTGCGCGAGCAGACGATCGGCCGGATCCTGGCGGAGGTCGCGCTGACCGCCCGGTCGGTGGAACGGGTCATCGCCCTGGCGCACGAGGGGACGGCCGGCCTCGATCTCGTGCCACCGGGGCGCCTGTTCGAGCGCGCCCTGATCCTGACCGGCCAGGAGGACGTCATGGGGGCCCTGCTGCTGGGGGCGGACGGGAGCGTGGTCGGGCGCTACGGCAACGGCTTCGATCTGCCCGACGGCGACTGGCGGGCGGGCGCAGGCGGGGTGCGCTACCACCTCAGCGCGGGGCCCCCGCCGCGGATCAAGGCCAAGGCGCCGGTCAGGACCTCCGGCGGGGTCCTCGAACTGGTCGTCGACTACTCCCCGGTCTCCGCCAACCGCCTCCTGGCCGCCGTCCAGGCCAGGTCGGTGCTGCAGATGGTCGCCGCCACCCTGTTCATCTTCCTGTTCCTGTTCGGCATCCTGACGGTCATGGTCATCCGGCCGCTGGAGAAGCTTCGGGCGGCCACCGAGCGGGTGGCTGAAGGCAAGCTCGACACCCGGGTGACGCTGGCCACCAACGACGAGATGGGCCTCCTGGCCGACTCGCTCAACGCCATGGCGGCCACCCTGGCGCGCAACCGGGAGACAATCGACCGGCAGCTCGACGAGATGCGCCGGGCCAACCGCGACCTGGTCGAGGCCCAGGGACGGGTGGTGGCCGCAGAGAAGATGGCCTCCCTGGGCTCCCTGGCCGCGGGCGTTGCCCACGAGGTCGGCAATCCGCTCCAGGCGGCCGTCGGTTATCTATCGCTGCTCCACTCGGGGGAGGCCTCGCCGGCGGAGCGGGAGGACTACCTGCGGCGGGCGGCGGCCGACCTCGACCGGATCCGGCGGATCATGCAGGAACTCCTCTCTTTCGCCCGGCCGTCGGCCGAAGCGGCCGTCCCGGTGGACCTCGCCGGGACCCTCGGCAACCTGATCGAGACGCTGCGCCACGACGGGACGCTGGGTAACCTCCAGGTCGCGCTGTCGGTCGATCCCGACCTGCCGAAGCCGCCGGGCTCGGCCCAGCGGCTGGAGCAGGTGTTCATCAACCTGATCACCAACGCCGTCCGGGCCACCGCCCCGAAGGGGAGGCTGGAGATCAGGGCCTCGCTCTCCGGCGGTGAAGCCGGGGATCGCCGGATCAGGATCGTCTTCGCGGACGATGGCGTCGGCGTGCCCGAGGGGCACCTGGAACGGGTCTTCGACCCATTCTTCTCGTCGCGCAGCCGGGAAGGGGGAGTCGGGTTGGGCCTGGCCATCTCCCGCCGCATCGTCGAGGAGATGGGCGGGACGCTGACGGCGGCCAACGGCCCCTCGGGCGGCGCCGTCTTCACCATCGACTTGCCGGCGGGCGCCGAACGCGCCGGCGGCCTGTGATATAAGGGGAGCCATGGAGAAGACCCCGGTGTTGATCGTCGACGACGAGCCGAACATCCGCCACATGCTGACCGCCGCCCTCCGGATGAAGGGCTACGAACCCCGGGCCGTCGGCACCGCCGGAGAGGCGCTGGCGGCCATGGCCGAGGGCCGCTTCGGGGTCGTCCTGTGCGACGTCCGGCTGCCCGACCGCTCCGGCCTCGAGCTGCTGGCGGAGTTGCGGGAACTCGACTCCCGGGCGGTGATCATCATGATCTCGGCGTACGGCGGCATGGACACGGCCATGGAGGCGGTCCGGCGCGGGGCAAACGATTTCCTGGCCAAGCCCTTCACCCCCGAGGAGGTCCTGCTGCGGATGCACAAGGCCGAGGAGGGGGAGCGGCTGCGCGAGGAGAACGCCAGGCTGCAGGCCGAGGTCCGGGAGAAGTACTCCTTCCACCGCATCCTGGGGAAGAGCCAGGCCATGCGGGCGCTGTTCGACCAGATCGCCCGGGTGGCCCCGTCGAAGGCCACCGTGCTGATCACCGGGGAGTCGGGCACCGGCAAGGAGCTGGTCGCCCGCGCGCTCCACTACGCCGGCCCCCGCCGCGACCGTGCGTTCGTCCCGGTCAACTGCGGGGCCATCCCCGAGAACCTGCTCGAGAGCGAACTCTTCGGCCACGTCAAGGGGGCCTTCACCGGGGCGGTCGGCCACAAGCGCGGCCTGTTCGAGGAGGCCGACGGGGGGACCATCTTCCTGGACGAGATCGGCGAAATGCCCCCGGCGCTCCAGGTCAAGCTGCTGCGCGTGCTGCAGGAGGACGAGGTGCGCAAGGTGGGCGACACCCGCACGGTCAAGGTCGACGTCCGGGTCATCGCCGCCACGGTGCGCAACCTCGACGAGGAGGTCCGGTCGGGCCGGTTCCGGGAGGACCTCTTCTACCGGCTCAACGTGGTCGCCCTGGCCCTGCCGCCGCTGCGCCGGAGGACCGAGGACATCCCGCTGTTGGCCGACCAGTACCTCCGGGCTTTCGGAGCCAAGAGCGGCCGGGACGTGTCGGGCATCTCGCCCCGCGCGCTGCAGTTGATGGTGGCCTATCCCTGGCCGGGCAACGTGCGTGAATTGGTGAACGTCATCGAGCGGGCGGTCCTGCTGTCGGAGGGGGAGGTGATCGGCCCCGGGGACCTGCCCGAGGCCGTGCGCTCGGCCGGTCCCGCCGCGGCCCCGCCGGAGGCGGAACCGTCAGGCGGCTACCTGCTGCGGGACCAGGTGGCCGAGGCCGAAAAGCGGGCCGTCGCCCGGGCGCTGGCGGCCGCCGGCGGGAGTCGCTCCCGGGCGGCCACCCTGCTGGGGATCAGCGTCCGCTCGCTCCTCTACAAGATCAAGGAGCACGCCCTCGACCGCCGTCCCGACTAGGAGGCTACTGCAGGGTCGGGACGACCCCCTTGAAGAGGAGGAGGAGCGAGATCAGCAGGCCGAGGACGGCGTAGGTCTCGACCATGACACCGTTGACCACGCCCTTCATCGACTCCTCGGGGTGCTTGGCCACGATGGCGATGCCGGCCGCGCACACCTTCCCCTGGTAGATCGACGAGACCGACTGGACCACCGCCTGGAAGATGCCGATCCCCAGGAAGGCGATCCCCTGGGCCACCGTCGGGTGCTTCAGCTCCCCGCCGCCCATGGCCCCGAGGTTGATAAGCATGATCACCCCGGTGATGAAGCCGTAGATCCCCTGGGTGCCGGGCAGGGCCACCAGGATCAGGGTGTTGCCGAACTTCTCCGGCTCCTCGCTCAACAGGCCGCTGGCGGCCCGGCCCGGTATCGACACCCCGGCGGCGCTGCCGGCGCCCGAGCCCATGGCGGCTATGGCCGCGGCTACGTAAGCCAACATCAATCCCAGATTCTCCATCTTCCGTGTCCTCCCCGGGCGACTACTCGTTGACGACGCTGTAGCGGTCCACCCGGCGGAACGGCCTGAATGCCCGCCCGCCGGCTTCATAGAACTTGGTGAAGAACTCGACGTACTGGAGGCGGCAGGAGTGGACGAAGGCCCCCAGCAGGTTGATGACCAGGTTGAAGATGTGCCCGCCGATCAGGATGCCGGCGGCCAGGGGCCAGCCGATGTACGGCGTCTCGCGGGCGATGCCGGCCATCGTGTTGACGATCATGCCGACGATGCCGGTGGTCAGCCCGAGGGCCACCAGGCGCGAGTACGACAGCGTGTCGCCCAGGTAGCCGGAGATGCCGTAAAGCGAGTAGAGCCCCAGGCCGATGCGGGCCAGGATGCCGCCGACACCCCGCCGGCCCACGGCCAGGATGGCCGCGGCGAGGACGGATGCGGCCACGGCGCTGACCGGGGCGCCCAGGTCGAGCCAGGCGGCGGCCAGGGTCACGGTCAGGGCCAGCCAGAGAATCTGGTAGGCGGCTCCGGCGATGCGCCCGAGCCGGCCGGGAGTCCGGTCGGCCTGCCTCCCCTGGAAGAAGACGATCGCCAGGGCGGCCGCCAGGGAGAGGAACGCCCCGACGCTTTTCCAGACGGCCGGGATCATCCCCCCGGCTCCGGCGCCCAGCAGGGTCAGGGAAAGGATGATCAGCATCCACAGCCCCTGGTCGCACAGCCCGGCCACCCAGTCGCCCTCCCGAATGGTCCGGACCATCTTGATCCCCAGGCCGGTCAGCAGGTGCGCCAGCCCCAGGGCGATGGCCAGCCCGAAGAAGACGAACAGGTCCTCCAGCGGGTCGAACAGCTTCCAGGAAACGGTCACCCCGAACCAGCCGCCGACCACCGCGCCCAGGACCACCGTGCCGACCCCGCCGAGGAAGAAGAGCTGCAGGAACTTCCTCTTGGCGGGAGACATGTCGGCCTTGCCGCGGGCCAGCAAAAACCAGGTGACGGCCATCAGCACCAGCCCGTAGCCCGCGTCGGTCATGCAGAAGCCGAAGAAGGTGGCGAAAAAGAAGGCCAGGATCGCGGTCGGGTCGAACCCGCTGTAGACCGGCCGCCCGTAGAGGTCGATGATCGTCTCAAACGGCTCGGCCAGCGGCCCGTTGCGCAGGATCACCGGCACCGCCTCGCCGGGGTCGGGCTCGGCCGTCAGCACCTCGACCTCCGGGAACAGGCGGCGCAGGTCTCCCTCCAGGTGGCCGGTGTCGCGGGCCGCCGCCCAGCCGGTGAGGCAGACGGTGTCGCGGGTGCGGGCGGCCTCGCGGCGGGCACGCTCCCTGACCGCCAGGCTGGCGTGGTGATCGCCCAGGACCATCAGCCGGGGCGCGGCGGCGGACAGCGCGACGAGGCGCTCCCGGGCACCGGCCTCTTCCCGGTCGAGGCCGGCCAGGTCACTTTCGACGCCTTCGAGCGTCTCGCCGGGCGGCGATCCCGAGCCGGCCGTCTCGAGGGGCTTCCAGTCATGGTGCTTGAGGATCTCGTCCAGCGTCGCGGCGGCCGTGCGGTGGGCAAAGAGGATCACCCGCTGGGCATTCCCGTCGGTTCCCTGGGGGTGGACGGAGGTGTCCGCCGGGATGGCCGCCAGGGCGGTTTCGAGGGAGGCCCACCGGGATGTCGGCACCCGGCCGCACCGGCTGACGACGTTCGTTCCGGGGAGGTCGGCCGGGTCGACCCCGAGCGACGCCCAGGGGAGGAGTTCGCGGCGTTCGGCCAGCAGGCGCGCGCGGCGGGATTGGATGTCGGTCAGGCGGTCGTCGAGCGAGACGACCTCGTCCAGGGTCGTCTCGAGGAAGTCCCCGGCCTCGAGGGCGTCCAGTTCGCCGCAGCTGAGACGCACCCGGCGTGGCCCCCCGTCGAGCATCCCGCGGGGCGGCGTGAAACGGCCGAGGATGCCGAGGGCCTTGCGGATGCGCTCGGCCACGCGCTCGTCGCCGGATTCGGCGTCGGGCCGGGCGGACGCCTTCTCCCGCTCGGGCAGACGGACGAGCTCCACCAATCCCAGCGCCTGGAGACGGGCGAGGAGATCCCCCTCGAGGCTCCGGTGTGCCAGGATGTAAACCCGCTTGACTGGATCGATAGCCATGGATGTTCCCCGGGGATTCTTCCAAGTTTCGCGCCCAAAGTCAACCGCGGAATGGCCCCGGGGGGCTTGTCAGGGGAGATCGTCGGGGTCGGTTTCGGTGAGGATGTCGACCCGGTCCCGGCGTCCGGCGCGGGCAGCCGCCAGCAGGCTTGCCAGACGCAGATCGAAGTCCGGGGAGTCGGGCCCCTTGACCAGCAGGTGAAGCCGTTGCGGTCCGCGGCGCTCGTGCCGGCGGCTGGGACCGAAGACCCCCCCGGCCCCGTCGGCGCCCAGCAGCGGCGCGAGCCCGGCCTCCAGCTCCCCCTTCAGGCGCCGGGCGGCCGCCTCGACTGCCGCCTCGTCGCGCCCCCGGACGGTGACCAGGACCATCCGGCCGAAGGGCGGGAAGCCGGCTTCCCGGCGCGCGGTCTCCTCCTCGGCGTAGAAGAGGCGCTCGTCCCCTCCGGCGGCGGCCAGCAGGGCGGGGTGGTGGGCGTGCCGGGTCTGTATGGCCACCTTCCCGCCCGGGCCGACCATGCCGGACAAGTGCCGCAGGGTGTGGAAGGTCCGCTCGGCCGCCCGGTAGTCGGGGCGGTGCAGGGCGGTGTCGGCATCGACCACGCCCACCAGGGCGACTCCCGCCCAGCGGCGCTGCAGGATGAGCTGGGTGCCGACCAGGATGTCGAACCGGCCCTGTTGCCATTCGGCCGCCGCCCGGTCGAGAAGGGTGTCGGTCCGCAGCGCCTCCCGGTCGGCCAGCAGGACGCGGGCCTGGGGGTGGAGCTTCCTGACCTCTCGGGCGACGCCCTTGGTGCCCGGTCCGCCCGTCCGCACCGACGGTCCGCCGCAGCGGGGGCACTCGGCGAAGATTGCCTCGGTGTGTCCGCATATGCGGCAGTCGAGGCGCCCGTCTTCGCCGGCCTGCATCAGCGGCAGGTTGCAGCCGGGGCAGCGGGGATGGAAGAAGCAGTCGGCGCAGAAGGCGGTCGCGGCGAAACCCCGCCGGTTGACGAACAGCGCCGCCCGCCGCCCGGAGCCCAGGCAGCCCTTGATGGCCCCCCGCAGGGGGCCGGAGAGGAACGAACCGGGGAGGGGACGGTCGAGGTCGAGGTCGATCAGGCCCACCCGGTTCCCTACCCGTTCGACCGTAGGCGTGACGGGAACCACGACGCCGTAGTCGCCCCGCCGGGCGCGAACCGCGGTGTCGACCGAGGGCGATCCCGAGGCGAGCAGCACGGTCACCCCCGGAGTCCCGCCCAGGTGGACCGCCAGGTCGCGGGCCTGGTGGTGGGGCGTCTCCTCGGCCCGGTACCCCTGGTCCTCCTCGCGGGCGACGACCACCAGCCCCGGATCGGGGAGCGGCAGGAAGAGGGCCGAGCGGCAGCCGACCACCCACCGGACGAGGCCGTCACGGCAGTTCCACCAGGAGCGGCGGCGCTCCCCCGCGGCCACCTCCCCGTGGTAGACGGCCACCTCCCCGTCCAGCCTCGCCCTGAGGCGGGCGGCCAGGGGGCCGGTCATTTCCCGGGTGGGGACCAGGAAGACACCCTGGCGCTCCGGCGGCAGGGTCAGGGCCCAAGCCAGCAGCGCCGGGGGGACCGCCTCCCCGTCGTCGGCCCGGGCCAGGTGGACCCCGCCGGGCAGGCCGCCCGCCAGCGGCCCGACGGTCGCATCCTCTTCCGCTCCGTCCGCCGCCGGCGCGTCGGGCGGGAGCTGCCGCCGCAGCGTGATGATCCCCGCGCCGGCCAGCGCGTGGAGCACGCCGTAGCCGCACGCGGCCCGATCGGCCAACGCGGCCGCAGGCATCTCGCCCCCGTTCCGCAGGATGTCGAGCACCCGCCCGCGGGGGCCGGCAAGCAAACCGGGATCGCGTGCCAGGGAGGCCGACAGGAAGCCCCCCTCGTCGGGCGCCGGGCGGCCGGCGGCGAGGATCCGCTCCGGGAGCATCGCCCGGAGGACCATGCCGGGAGGGGCCAGCCACCGCCGGCTGATCCAGTCGACCATCTCCAGCAGGCGACGGTCGAGCAGGGTTTCGCGGTCGGGGATGGCCAGCAGGTCGACGTGGCGGGCCACGGCCGGGGGCCCGCCCACCCCCGCCAGTACCCCGGTGGTCGGCCTGCCCCGCAGCGGGGCGATCACCCGCATGCCGGGCCGGGCCCGGTCGACCAGGCCCGCCGGGCAGCGGTACTGGAGGGTGCCGGGAAAGTTGAGCGGGAAGAGGACATCGACCAGGAGCGGCGTATCGGACATGGACGTCGCCCCCTCCGCCGAGGCGGTCAGATGGGGATGATCTCCCGGATGACCCCGCCGTAGACGGAGGCCATCAGGACCATCGACAGGAATATCAGCGGCGACGAGATGATGTAGCCGACCGGGTTGGCCAGGAAGGGGATGACCGAGAGCAGGAAGAAGGCCAGGTTGAGCATCACCGCCTCCAGATAGTGCGGCAGGTTCATCGAGGTGCGGCGCCAGATCTCGCCCAGGGCGAAGGCGTCCAGCGTGCGCCGGCGCACCAGCAGCAGGGCCATGGCCATCGGCGTGACGTACAGACAGACCAGCCACAGAAAGGCGGCCAGGGCCAGGATGACGATCCCGGGAAGGAGGAACACGAAGCCCATCGAGAGCATCCGGACGGCAGCGAAGGTGAACACGGCCGGGATGGCCGAGTAGGTCAGGATGACCATGAAGAAGACCACCCCCCGCAGGAAGAGTTGCCCGGAGCCGTCCCAGTTGGGCAGGCGCTCGCGGTCGCCCTCCCGCAGGCGCTCCTCCAGGATCCGCAGGATGAAGCCGAGGGAGAAGAAGACGGCCACCGGGAAGAAGAAGAGGAGTGCCCCCCAGATGAGCTTGCCCAGGCCCCGGCGGTCGAGGAAGAAAGGGGCCGCAGCCTGCTCGAGGATCTTGATGAAGTTCACGGCACCATTATACGCCATGGGGTCAGGTCTTGAAAACGCAGATTCACCCGTTGCGATTGCGGATGATCAGACTCACGCACATCCTTGCTGCCCCCCTTGCGCCGCTCCGTCAGCAACTCTCCAAGCGCAGGACGGGACGCCAGCCGCTGCGAGCGGGGGAACTCCTTTACCGCCCTCCGCTTGTCCAGCACACTCCCCATCCGCTTCAAGAACCCATCGCCTCCGAGGATCAACTGTCCCTTCAGTTCTTCCCACGGCGAAGGCTTCGTCAGCCAGTCCTGGACAAAAGAGCGATACCGCTTTCCGGCCTCCTCGCGATCGCCGCCGAATTGCTCCAGCACCCACTCGACGGAAAGGCACGTATGCTCCCCGGCCATCCCCGCGGTCGCCCGGTAACTGCTCCACCCCCAATCCTGGGGGCGTTTGACCAGCCCCGCACGGACGGGGTTGAGCACCACATACCGGCACAACTCAAGGAGGTGTCCGTCCCGTTCGACGACGATCGCCTTGAAGCGCCCTTGGAAGACGTGTCCCACCCGCCTATGACGGGCATTGAACCGTTGGGTGTAGACACCATTGAGCTGGCGCATGCCCCGCGAGAGGTTCGCCTCGGGAGTCTCCAACAGGAGGTGGTAATGGTTCCCCATGAGGCAATACGCGTGAACCAGCCAGCGGTAGTATCGTACCACTTTCCCGAGGACTTCCAGGAAACTCTCCCGATCCGCGTCAACAAGGAAGATGGCCTCTCTCCCGTCCCCTCGCGAGGTGACGTGATAGAGCCCTCCTTCGAACTCAAGCCTCAGCGGTCGCGCCATCGGCGAAGCTCTCCCAGACGACCTTCGTCTTCAAGACCTGACCCCAAGGTCATTTTCAAGACCTGACCCCAAGGGCATGTGCTACCATTCTCCCGCCCATGATCGTGCCGACATCCGTGCCGTCCGTCCGCCGCCGCCTGCTCGCCGGGGTGGTCTGCCTGGCCGCGCTGCTCCCGTCGTGTCGCCTCGCGGGGCGGGAGGAGGTCTTCCGCGAAACGCGCTTCACGATGGGTTCGCTGGTCGAGATCTCGCTGGTGGCCGCCGGCCGGGCCGCCGCCGACGCCCACCTGGCGGCCGCCTTCGCCGAGATCGAGAGGATCGACGCCCTCCTCGGCAGCCACCGGCAGCAGGGGGACATCGGCGCGCTGAACGACCGCGGCCACCGGGAGGCGGTCCGCCTGTCGGCCGAGACGGCGGCGCTTCTCGAACGCGCCCGGGGGGCCGGCGTGGCCACCGGCGGGGCCTTCGACGTCACGCTCGGGGCGCTGATGCGGCTGTGGGATTTCGACCATGGCGGCCGCGTCCCTTCGGATGCCGAGTTGCAGGACGCCCGGGCGCGTTCCGGCTGGGACCGGCTTGTCCTCGGCCCCGACGGCGCGGCCTCATTCGACCGGCCGGGGGTGTCGGTCGACCTGGGCGGCATCGGCCAGGGGTACGGCGCCGACCGCGCCGGCAAGCTGCTGCGCTCGCGCGGCGTCACCGCGGCGCTGATCAACATCAGCGGCGACCTGCTGCTGTGGGGGCGCAAGCCGGACGGCTCCCCGTGGCTGGTCGGCATCCAGCACCCCCGCATGCCCGACCAACTGCTCGGCAGGCTGCGGGTCGACCGGGACGGGGCGGTGGTCACCTCGGGCGACTACGAGCGGAGCTTCACCGCCGGCGGGGTCACCTACTCCCACATCCTCGACCCGGGGACGGGCAAGCCGGCCGGCCACTACCGGAGTGTCACCGTGATCGCCCCGACGGCCGAGGAGGCCGACGTGCTGGCAACGGCGATCAGCGCCATGGGCCCCCGGCGCGCCGCCGACTACCTGGCTGCCCACCCGGAGATCGGGGTGGTGACCGTCGATGCCGGCGGGAAACTCTTTGTCTCCCCCTCCCTGAACGATGCCTTCACGCCTGCCGGCTGATCGCGTGCCCCACCGGATCACCCCGGCCGACCTGCTGCTGGGCATCGTCCTGGCTGCCGCGTCGCTCTGGTGGTGGAGCCCGTGGGCCACGGTGACGCCGGCGGCCACGGCCAGGGTGACGGTCGGCGGGGCGACGGTGGAGGAGTTCCGCCTCGATCGGCCCGGCGTCCGGCGCTATCGTGGGCCGCTCGGGGAGACGGTGGTCGAGGTCGGGCGGGGCCGGGTGCGGATCGTCTCCTCTCCCTGTCCCAACGGGCAGTGCCGGAAGGCCGGCTGGCAGGATTCACCGGGGGCGGCCGTGGTGTGCTTGCCCAACCGGGTGGCGGTCATCCTCGATGGGCGCCCCCGGGGCGTCGACGCGGTGAGCCGGTGAACCGCCGCGTCGCCCGCCTGCGGACGGTCATCTTCCTGGCCACGCTCACCGCGGCCGGGGCGGCGGTCAGCACGGCCGAGAGCCTCCTCCCCTGGCCGGTCCCCTGGGTCCGCCTCGGCCTGGCCAACGCCTTCACGCTGCTGGCCTTGCTGCTGCTCGGCTTCCGGCCCGCCATGGCCGTGGCCCTTCTCCGGCCGCTGGCCGCCTCGCTGGTCCGGGGGGGCTTCCTCGGGCCGGCCTTCGTCCTGTCGTTCTCCGGCAGCGTCGTCTCGACCGTCGTCATGGGTGTTCTGGCCCGCCTGCGCGTCTTCGGCCCGGTGGGGATCAGCATGGGGGGCGCCTTCGCCCACACGTTGACCCAGTTCCTGCTGGTCTCTATACTGGCCGGTGGCCAAGGGGCGATGCTGCGTCTGGCACCCCCGTTCCTGCTGGTCGCCGTCCTCTCCGGGGCGGCGGTCGGCTGGGTGGCCATGGCCGCGGCGCGGCATCTGCCGCACGACTGGGAACGATAGCCTGACCAGGGAGGGTCGGCACATGGCGAAGGGCAAGGGGCGATGGGCGTTGTTGATGATCGCCGGCACCATCCTGGGCCTCTTCCTCGGTGAACTGCTGGTCATGTTGCTGCCGACCGGCACGCTGCGCGACATCCTGGCCCGGTCGTTCCCGCTGGGCCTCGTCCCCCCCTTCACGCTGGAACTCAAGTTCCTCTCGGTCACCCTCGGCTTCCAGCTCCGGCTGACGGTCACCGCCCTGCTCGGCCTACTGGCCGCCTTCTGGCTGGGCCGCCGCCTCTGATGGCGCAGCCCGACGAACCCCTGCTGGTCCTGGCCTCATCCTCGCCCCGCCGGCGGGAACTGGTCGCCCTGCTCGGCATCCCGTTCGTGGTCGAGGTGCCCGACCACCCCGAGGAGGCCGAGGGGGATGAACCGGCCGAGGTCCACGTGGTCAGGCTGGCCGAGGAGAAGGCCCGCCTGGCGGACGAGCGCTTCACCGGCGGAGTGGTGCTCGGGGCCGACACGGCGGTGGTCGTCGACGGGACGATCCTGGGCAAGCCCGCGGACCTCGCCGACGCCCGGCGGATGCTCGGCCTGCTGCAGGGAAGGACCCACCGGGTGCTGACCGGGTGGGCGCTCCTCTCGGGCGGGGGGGTCGAGCGGGGTCTGGAGGAGAGCCGGGTGACGATGTTCCCCTGGCCGGCGGACCGGATCGAGGCCTACCTGGGGACCGGCGAGTACCGCGACAAGGCCGGGGCGTACGCCGCCCAGGGGGAGGGGGCGGCCATCATCGCCGCCATCGAGGGGTCCTACAGCAATGTCGTCGGGCTGCCGCTGCCGCCGGTGATCGGGGCGCTGCGCCGGGCCGGGTTCGAGCCGGCCGTCCCCGTCCTGGGGAACCTGCCGGGGAGCCCGGCACTCTCACCCGGCATGACCCTGTAACCGGAGACAACATCGCGGAGGAATTCGCATGAAGCAGGTGCTGATGTTCTTCGTCTTCGTGGCCGTCGTACTGGGGGTGTTCTTCGCCCTCTCGACCGACAAGCCTCCATTCCTGCCATCCGACGGGGAGCACCTGGCGGCCTTGGCTGCCGCCGGCCCGGACAAGTCGCCCGTCCCCTGCCTCGCCTGCCACGCCGCGGGAATGTCGGCCAGCTTGGGGCCGGCGCACCCGCCCAAGGAGCAGTGCCTGCGCTGCCACCGGAAGGAGCGCCGCCGGTAGCGGGTCAGGGGAGGCGGCGCAGGTCCCGCAGCGACTGCGTGAGGGCGTCCAGGTCGGTCTCGCCGAACGGGTCGCCCCGGTAGCGGAAGCGGCACCAGGCGTCGGTGAAGCGGCTGATCACGCCCGACGCGGCCGGCCAGGCCAGGCGGGCCCTCGCGGCGTGGTCGGCCGGACCCTCCCACGGGTGCCGCCCGAGCCCGCGGGCGGCCATGATCCGGTCGTAGTCGGCCGCCAACCGCGCCAGCGGTTCCCCCGGCACCTTCGCCGGCGGCGGTGGAAGAGGAACGCCGCCAGGCACAGGGCGATGGCCGCCAGGAAAGCCGCGGCCCGCCTTCCGGGGCGGCCGGGGGAGAAGAGGCGGCCCGCCCCTTGCGTCGTCGAGCGGAGCATCCCGGCCTGGTTCTCGGTGTCGAACTGGACCACCCAGGCATTCCAGCGCATCCGCAGCACGTCGAGCCACAGCCGCGGCCGCCGGGTCCGGGTGGAGGCCAGGGTGATGCCGGTCTCCGAGGCCGGCGTCGGGTCGAGCCGGACCCACGACTCGCCCAGGTGTGCCTCGACCCACGAGTGTGCCTCTGACTGGCGGACCAGGTAGTAGTTGCCGGCGTCGTTGAACTCCCCCCCGAGGTAGCCGAGGACCACCCGCGCCGGGACGCCGGAGGCCCGCAGCAGCATGCAGAGGGCCGATGCGAAGTACTCGCAGTAACCGGTGCGGTGGTCGAACAGGAAAGCTTCCACCGGGTTGCCGGAGGCGGCCGGGACCTCGAGCGAGTAGCTGAAGCCGGTGGCGAAGTGCTCCACCAGGCGGCGGGTCTTCCCTTCCGGGTCGTCGATGCCGTCGGTCAGGCGCGCGGCCAGTTCCCTAATCCTTGGCGGAAGGTCGTCCGGAAGCTGAAGGTTCCGGTCGCGCTCGGCCGGCGTGATCCGCTCGACGCGGGAAGGCCCGGCGTTGGAGTAGCCGGTGTAGCGGATGGCCCGTCGCAGCGGGGTCGGGAAGCGGGGCACGCGGCCGGTCTCCATGGGCAGGAAGCGGAAGGTGGCCACCGCGCTCAGCGGCTGCTCGAGCAGGAAGAGCTCCCGCTCGCCGTGCGGCTCGAGGTAGTAGACCGCCCGCACCGACCCGCCGCGGCCGACCCCGAAGCTGGCCGTCGAGGGGAGCGGGGTCCAGTTCCGCCCGTCGGTCATCTCCAGCACAGCCCCCCGCCAGTACGGGCGTCTCCCGCAGGCGTCCCGGAGGCTCCTCCATCTCCACCCGGAAGGCCGTTGCGCCGGAGACGGAGAGGCGGCTGATCTGCCCCAGCGAGCAGCTGGTTGGAGAAGCCGCTCACCCCTGCCGGCGCATGCCCGATACCCTGCCAGAAGGGGTTCATCGTCCGGGGGAGGATCAGGAAGAAGAACACCGTCAGCGGAATCGTCGTCGCCGTCATCCCGGCGGCGATCTTGCCCAGGATGATCAGCAGCGGCCGGTCGGCCAGCGTCACCCGGCGGGCGAAGGGGAGCCACAGCAGCAGCATGGTCCCCAGCGCCAGGACGGCCAGCAGCAGCCCGGCGAAGACCATCTCGGGAACGAGCGAGGCCGCCCCGGCGACCAGGATCAGCGACAGGGCCAGGATCTGCAGGTGGTCACGCTCCTCCTTAGGCTCCAGCAGCTTGACCGCCAGCAGCACGGTCATGGCCGCCAGCGACTGCTCGGCCAGCGTCTCCGGGCTGAACGGCAGCAGGCTGATCAGGAAGCCGGCCGCGCCCAGCAGGGTCCAGAGCCAGCGGGGGATGAGGTGGCCGGGCCGCAGGTCCCACCGGAGGCCGACCGCGCCGGCGCCGATCACCAGCAGCGGGTAGGCCCGCGGGATGGGCGACAGGGCCACCCCGGCCGCCCCGACCAGGGCCAGCGCGTAATCGAGGGCCAGCACCGGCGTCCTAGGGCGCATCCGTCGTCTCCCCGTGCAGCGCCAGGGCGGTCAGCAGGCGCCGGCGGTGGCCCGATCCCGAGCCGGGCGGGAAACTCGCCCCCGGCAGGTGCAGGCCGACCGCCCGGTCGCGGCGCAGTTCGGTCCGCACCAGCCAGGCCAGCTGGCCGAGGCGCTCCTCGTTCCCCGGCCCGGGCATGGCCTCGTAGCGGAGCACCACCGGCGGCCCCCCCTCGGCATCGAACTCGCGGGTCAGCAGGCGCCGGTGCCGCAGCCACCCCTTCCAGTGGATCCGCGACAGGGGATCACCGGGAAGATAGTCGCGCAGGCCCCGGTGGTCTCCCCCCATGCCGGCCAGGTTGATCGACGTCCCCTCGCCGCGCAGCTCGGTCTCCGACACCATCCGCCAGGGGATGGCGATGGGCGCCGGGTAGACCAGGCAGGTGATCCCCGGGTCGAAACTACCCCCCCGCAGGATGAGGCCGAAAGGGAAGGGGGAGAGGAGCATCAGTTCCCCCAGCGGCTGGCGGCCGCGGCGGTCGAAGACCTTCTCGATCCGGATCGGGGCCGACCCGCCGGGGGGGATGAGCAGCACCGGGTGGCCGGCCGTCGGGGCGCCGACCATGATCAGCAGCGACGGGAAGTGGCGCTTCCGGTTGCGGATGTCGACCGTCAGGCCGACCGGGCGGCCGGCGAAGATCTCGTCGGGCGGGCGGACCACCGCCGCCAGGCCGCGGATGTTGATGTAGGCCAGGATGCCCGAGACCGACATCAGCGCCAGCAGCGCGGCCACGGCGATGTACAGCAGGTTGTTGGCGGCGTTGACCGCTACGCCGCCCATGACGATGGTCAGCAGGATGTAGAGCGTGCCGGAGCGGGTCAGCCTGACGTGGACGCGGGTGAGGCGCAGGCCGCCGTTCACCGGACCGGGACGGAGCGGAGCAGGTCGTCCACCAGGGCCGACCGGTCGATCTTCTCGAAGTCGCCGGCCGGGAGGATTCGGTGGGCCACCACCCCCCGGGCGACCGCCTGGACATCCTCCGGCAGGCAGTAGTCGCGGCCGTGGATCAGAGCCCAGGCCCTGGCCGCCTTGACCCACAGCTCCGAGCCGCGGGGGGAGACGCCGACCAGCAGGCGGGGGCTCTCGCGTGATGCCGCGGACAGGTCGAGGACGTAGTCGATCACCGCCGGGGAGACGCGCACGGCGTCGGCCGCCTCCTGCAGCCGCAGCACCTCGGATGGGTCCTCCAGCGGGGCGATGCCGTCGATCCGCCGGCGGATGTCGAGGCACTCGAGCAAGCCCCGCTCGGCCGCCCGGTCGGGATACCCCATGGAGACGGCCATCATGAACCGGTCCATCTGCGACTCGGGCAGCGGGAAGGTGCCGTAGTGCTCGACCGGGTTCTGGGTGGCCATCACGAAGAAGGGGCGCGGCAGCTGGCGGGTGACCCCCTCGACCGACACCTGCCCCTCGGCCATGGCCTCCAGCAGCGCGCTCTGGGTCTTGGGCGTGGCCCGGTTGATCTCGTCGGCCAGGACCAGTTGGTGGAAGACCGGCCCGGGGCGGAAGGAGAAGGCGCCGTCAGCCGGGTTGACCACGGTGACCCCGACGATGTCGCCCGGGAGGAGATCGGAGGTGAACTGGATGCGCCCGAACTGCAGGGCCAGCGTGCGGGCCAGGGCGAGGGCAAGCGTGGTCTTGCCGACGCCGGGGAGGTCCTCCAGCAGCAGGTGCCCGCGGGCCAGCAGGCAGGCCAGGGAAAGGCGGACCACCTGGTCCTTCCCGAGGATGACCCCGTTGACCGTGTCGAGGATGCGGGTCACCCGCGGATCGACCGTTTGGCGCATGGTGAAAGGTTACCCCGGCGCCTTGGGGGCGTCAAGCCGTGGAACCGGGGCGGACGACGGGGGTCAAATGTGATATAAGTATCTAATGATTCTCAACCGGGGGGATGTTCAAATGACCAACAGCATGCGAATTGCGGCCCTGCTGACCGGCATGGCCCTGCTCTGGAGCTGCGCCGGCAAGCCGGTGCCGCTCAAGGTGTCCGGCTCGGGCGGCACGTCCAAGGAAGTCGTCTTCCCCAAGGGTACGCTGACCGGCAAGGTGTCGCGCGAACAGGCCGAGGCGCTGGCCCGCCTGACCGCCGACACGCACAACCAGACCATGGCCAACATGGGCGAGATCAACGCCACCGTGGCCAGGACCGACGGCATGGCGTCCAAGATCGAGGGCACCACCCAGCGGATGGAGAGCGATCTGAAGAAGATGCAGGAGACCGACCTGAAGATGCAGGGGAGCCTCGACTCGGTCGAGTCGTCGACCCGCAAGCTCGAAGCCGGCGTCCGCGACTCCCAGGAGAAGGTCCTGGCCAAGGTGGAGACGACCTCGGGACGCCTCGAGCAGCGGCTGTCGGAGATCGGCAACAAGGGCGATGAGAACGACCGGCGGCTCCTGGCCGAGATGGAGAAGCAGGCCCGCAACCAGGGGAGCGGCGAGATCACGATCTTCTTCGGCGCCGGACAGGCGGCCATTCCAACCGGGTCGCTGGAGTACAACCGGCTGGTCAACTTCCTCGACTACCTGGCCCGCGACGCGGCCGGCCGGAAGGTCCTCTTCGTCGCCGTCGGCAGCGCCTCGGCCTTCGGGTCGGCCAAGGTCAACGAGGATCTCGCCAAGAAGCGTTCCGAGACGCCGCGCGAGGTGATCGCCCGCTACCTGGTGAACACCCCGTACGAGTTCTACAAGACCTACGGCACCGGCGACACGCTGAGCCCCAAGGGAGTCAGCATGGAGGAGCACCAGCGCTACCAGTCGGTGCGGTTGATCGCCGTCTTCGACACCTCCCAGATCCCGCAGTAGCGCCCGTCAGCCGGACGATTGGGCGGGGTCCTGCCGACTCCCACCCCCGCACGATGCTCGCGGACTGCCTGCGCGTCGTGCGGGGGTCCCCCACCGCCGTCACCCCGCCCGTCTTCCGGAAACGGACGGGCGTGCCCTGGACTACTGGTGGGGCGAGGCGGCTGGGTGCTTGAAACCTACTTGATGGCGGAGAACTCGTGGACCATCTCCACCAGCGTCCGGGCGTTCTCCGACGGGGTGGTGGGGAGGATGCCGTGGCCGAGGTTGAAGATGTGCCCGGGGCGGCCGGCGTTCTCGTCGAGGATGCGCTTGACCTCGCCGCTCGATGAGCTCGTGCGGCGCGAAGAGGACGGTCGGGTCGAGATTCCCCTGCACGGCGATCTTCGGCTCCCCAGGATGTCGCGGGCGCGGCCGAGGTTGACGTGCCAGTCGAGGCCGACGACGTCGCCGCCGGCCTGGTTGACCATGTCGAGCATCGCCCCCGCCCCCTTGACGAAGTGGATCACCGGCACCCCGTGCGGTCCAGGCCGTCGATCAGCCGTGTGGTGTAGGGGAGGACGTAGCGGTCGTAGTCGGCCGGCGAGAGGATTCCCCCCCAGGTGTCGAAGATCTGGATCGCCTGGGCGCCGGCCTCGACCTGGGCGTTGAGATAGGCCAGGTCCATCTCGGTGACCTTGTCCATCAGGGCGTCGAAGACGTCCGGCTCGGCGTACATCATCTTCTTGACCAGGGCGAAGTCCTTGGACCCCTTCCCCTCGACCATGTAGCAGGCCAGGGTGAAGGGCGCGCCGCCGAAGCCGATCAGCGGCACCCGGTCGGCCGAGCTCGCGGCGCAGGATGCGGATCGTCTCCAGCACGAAGGGGACGTCGGTCTGCCGGGTCCGGGATCGCGCAGGGCGCTCGACGTCGGCCATGGTGCGCACCGGATTCTCGAAGACCGGCCCGGGGACGAAGTCGAGCTTCAGCCCCATCGGCTCCACCGGGGTGAGGATGTCGGAGAAGAGGATCGCCGCGTCGACGCCGAGGACATCGACCGGCTGGATGGTCACCTCGGCGGCCAGTTCCGGGGTCTTGCACAGCTCCAGGAAGGTAACCTTCTCGCGCACCGCCATGTACTCGGGCAGGTAGCGCCCGGCCTGGCGCATGAGCCAGACCGGGGTGGCGTCGACCGCCTCGCCCCGGCAGGCCTTCAGGAATCGGTCGTTCATCGGGTGCTTCTCGGGGAACTCATGTTCCGGTCTGCGAGCGCGAGCGGGGGATCGTAGTTGCAGAACGGCTCCTCGGCCATGTAGTCGCCGTAGACCGCGTCGGCCCGCGCCCGGCAGCCGCCGCAGACGTTGATGAACTCGCACTGCGCCGCACTTGCCCTTGTACCCCTTGAAGTTCGCGCAGGTCGTTGAAGAGCGGGCTGTCGAACCAGAGCTCCCGGAACGGGGTCGGTCTTGACGTTGCCGGCGATCAGTGGGAAGTAGGAGCAGGGCTTGAGCTCGCCGAAGCAGTCGATCAGGCAGATCGTCTGGGCGGCGATGCACCCCTTGCCGCCGCCGGTGGAGAAGGTCAGGGAGCGGCGCGTGAACTGCACCCCCTCGGCCTTGGCCATCTGCGGCACGATGCGGTAGTAGTGCGGGGCGCAGGTCGGCCGCATCAGGATCTCCGGCTCCTCGCGCTCCTGCTGGTAGTGCCAGGTGAGGATCTCCTCGTAGTCCTCCTTGGAGATCAGCTCGCTCATGATCTCCTCGCCGCGGCCGGTCGGGACGATCATGAACATGTACCAGGCGGTGGCCCCGAGCCCCTTGGCCAGCCTGGAAGGTGGCGGCGATGTGGTGCTGGTTGCGCTTGGTGAAGGACGAGTTGATCAGGAACTTGATGCCGTGCTCGCGGAAGAGCTCGGGCGGCGCTCACCACCCCGTCGAAGGCGCCGGGGCACTGGCGGAAGTTGTCGTGCACCGCGGCGGTCGGACCGTCGAGCGACAGGGAGACCATCTTGATGTCGGCCTCCTTCATCCGCCGGCAGACCTCGTCGGTGACCAGCACGCCGTTGGTGGCCATGCACATCCGCAAGCCCTTGTCGACGTGCCGTACTCGGCCAGCTCGAAGATGTCGGGCCGCAGCAGCGGCTCGCCGCCGGAAAGGACCATGACCGGCTTGCGAGACCTCGGCGATGTCGTCGATCAGCTTCTTCCCCTCGGCGGTGGTGAAGTCGCCCACGGGCGGCGTCCATGTCGGAGGAGCAGCGGCAGTGGACGCAGTGGAGGTTGCAGCGCTGGGTGGTCTCCCAGGCGATCCACTTGGGGATGAACTCCGTGGCGGGCGGCGTGGCGGGCTTGACGGTCGGCTCGGTCATGGCAGGCGCAATATTAGGTTCAGCCCCGGCGGAACTCCACCCCGAAGCCCCCCGGCGGGTTCTCCCAGGTGATGTTGTCGTACGGGCAGGCGATCCGGCAGGTGCCGCATTCGAAGCAGTTCTCGTAGGACACCTTGACCTCGCCCCCGGCGCCCTCCCCCTCCCAGGTGTAGGTCTTCACCGGGCAGACGGTGGTGCACTCGCGGCGGGCGCAGTCGCGGCAGACGCGGGCGTCGACGATGGCCAGGTGGCTGGCGCGGTACTTGTTGATCTTCACCAGGAAGATCTTCTCTTCCAGGGTCATCGGCTTCTTCTCCTCGGTCATTGCCCGTTCCTCACCAGTTGCGCTTGAGATAGTCGATGGCCTTCTCGGTGCCGTCGTACCAGAGCGACCGGGTCGCCTCCCGCCAGCCCCACAGCGTCGTCAGCATCGGCAGCAGGCCGACCTCGCGCTGGAGACGTCCCATGGCCCGGTTTTCGGCCGCCTGCTTGGGCGTTTCCGAGATGGTCAGCAGGTCGCCCAGCGCGGCCAGCGCGGCCTTCGGCCAGGCCGAGAAGACATGCGGGTTCTCGTGCAGGAAGTTGGGCATCCCGGCGAACTTGCGCATGTCCTGGAGGACGAAGCTCTCCTCCAGCCGCCGCCGGTAGCCCTCCAGCGAGGCGGCCGACAGGTCGCCCCGGCCGATCGCCTCGACCGCCGTCTCGCCGGCCATGATCCCCGAGGCGATGGCCAGGTTGGCCCCCTCGTGATACGGGGAGACGTTGACCAGCCCGGCCGCGTCCCCGACGGCGATGACCCCGTCGGCAACCAGCCGGCCGAGGCGGTGGTAGCCCCCCTCGGGAATCATGTGGGCGGCGTACTCGACCGTCTCGCCGCCGGCCAGCAGCGGGGCCACGGCCGGATGGGCCTTGAAGTGCTCCAGCAGGTCGTTGGGGGTCAGCCCCGAGGCGGACAGGTCCTTGATCGACACGGCCACACCGACCGAGAGGGAATCGCGGTTGGTGTAGACGAAGCCCGAGCCGAACATCCCCCGGACCGACTCGCCGTAGTATTCGCGCCCCTCGCCCCCCCGCTCGCCCAGGCAGAAGCGGTCGCGGATGACCCCCTCCGGCAGGGCGACGATCTCCTTGACGGCCACGGCCGAATCCTGCGGCAGGATGCGCGGGCGCAGCAGCTCCTTCTCGGCGATCAGCGCGTTGGCCCCCTCGGCCAGGATGACCAGGCCGGTCCCGATGATCCCCTCGCCGGGGTCGCTCCCCGGCTCGACCCGGGTGCGCACGCCGGTCACCCGGCCGCGGTCGTCCTTGACCAGCCCGTCGACGGTCACCCCCGACAGGATGGCGACCCCCTCGGCTTCGGCCCTGGCGGCCAGCCACCGGTCGAAGGGGGCCCGCAGGACGGTGAAGGAGTGGTTGTAGGGGGGCTCGCTCCAGTCGCCGGCGGCGAAGCTGAAGGAGGCCGCGTCGCGCTCTGACAGGATCGAGAAGGTGCGCCGGGTGACCGGCCGCTCGAGCGGCGCGTCGGTCTCCCAGATGCGGGGCACCAGGCGCTCCAGGGTGGGGGTGAAGAGGATGCCGCCGGAGACGTTCTTGCAGCCGGGGTGTGCCCCCCGCTCCAGCAGCAGGACCTCCCGGAGGCCGTGACGGACCATGGTCATGGCCGCGGCCAGGCCGGCCGGCCCACCGCCGACGACCACCGCCTGGTACGTTTCCTGCGACATGCCCGGCTCCTTTTCTCGTTGAGGAAGCAGATCGAACCCATAGTATGGCACAGGAGACGTGCCCGGACAACCGGCAATGACGGCCGGCCGGGTGCGGTCGGTCAGCGGGGAGGCGGACCGCCGATGATGTCCGACAGGAAGGGCGCCAATCCGGCCGCCAGATGCTCGTGCCCTTCGGCGGACGGATGCATGCCGTCCAGGTAGAACCCCATCGGCCGGTCGGCCGGATGCAGGAAGGGGTGGGCATCGAAAAGGGGAACGCCCCGTTCCCGGCAGAAGCGGGTCAGCAGGCATTCGTGGGGGGCGCTGAGCCGGTAGCTGGGATGGATCAGCACCAGGGGTATGCCGAGCCGGCGACAGATCTCCGCCAGCGATTCGAGATTCTCCCGGCGTTCCTTCTCGGACACCCGCCGCCCCAGCAGTTCCGGGATGATCTCCTCCTCGGCCGCGCCGCGCCGGTCCCCGTCCCGCGCATGCACCTCGAGGAAGTCGAAGGTGGTCTGCTGCGGGAAACCGATGTCGGCCAGCGCGTTGGCCTCGATGCGGGCATCGATCTGGTTGTCGTCGAGGCGGACGATCCGCCGCCTGGCCAGCGCGTACGACGCGCCGCGGTAGAGGGCCGAGTGCGCCACCAGGAAACGGGATACCTTGTGGAGGGGCGACTGGTAGAGTTGGCGGTCGGTCAGGAAGAGCTCCCGTTCGGTCATCTCGGTGTCGCGCAGCGTGGCCGGCAGGTAGTCGTTGACCTCGTGGTAGAAGAGGATCATGTCGGGGGCGAGCTCCAGGCCGCGCTCCTTCAGCCACAGCAGGCTTTGGGTGGATGACCAGGCCGACACCCCCGCGTTGAGCACCCTGACGGGCCTGCCGCCGCCCGGTCGCATCCCCAAGAGTTGCTCGAGCCTGGCCGAGTAGGTTTCGTCATCGCCGACCTCGATGCCGAAGGTAGTGCTCTCGCCCAGCGAGAGGATGCGGTACTCGTTCCCCTTGGGCACGGGAATCTCCCCCGAACGCATCCCCCGGGAGTTGACCGACACGGGTTGGCCGCGTTTCGTCCGGCCCCGGAAGCCGGGGCGAAGCGACCACCCCAGCAGCGGATCGGCGCGTATGAGCGTATCCGGGCCGATGACCGCCTGGCCGCCGGCGAAGAGGGTGGGCCGGTCGAGCCGCAGGAGCCTGGTAAGCAGTTCCGCCCCCCCGAAGATGAGGAGCGCCGGCAGCAGGGCGAAGACGATCTGTTTCATCCGGAGCACCACCATAATAGAGGATACTATAGAGCCAATCCTGCAGGCGGTCGAGACGGGGGAAAAACGGTGCCGGTGGCACGGCTGGATGATGCAGAATATTGCACTTGCGCACGATCTTGCGGTCGCCGGACGCTTCCGGTGCAAGTTTTTCGTGAGACATTTTTTTACAACTTGTTGATTTCCAAAGGCAATACTGATATGATCGCCACTGGCACGATGATTGCTGCTCATTCAAGCATGCGAGGTGGACGATGAAACCGAGATTCGGCTTGTCGAGAGGCTACAGCATGGTGGAACTGTCGGTCACCGTGGCCCTGATCGGCATCCTGGCCGCCCTGGCCATCCCCAGCATCCGCCGCCTGGTTCCCCGCTACAAGTTCAACACTTCGGTCGCCATGTTGCAGTCCGAGGTCAACAATGCCCGCCTGACGGCCATCAGCCGGAACCACGAGATGAAGATCGTCTTCTCGGATTCCGACGACAGCTACACCATGGCCGAGGGGAACCTCTCCTCAGGCTCGACCTCCTGGACGGGGCGCGGCGGCAACCGGATGGCCGGCGGAGCGGCCGACATCTGGAAGCTCGAGGCCAACACCGGCGCGGGCACGTCCGACATGACCACCGTCGTCTACCTGCCCGATGGCAGCGCCCGCTTCTTCAACGGCGCCAGCGAGGTCGGCAACGCCCAGGACGGCTACATCCACCTGAAGGGACCCGCCGGCGTGGCCGGCCTGGAGAGCCGGCTGGCGATCAAGTCGATCACCGGGCGGACCGTCTTCCAGTGGGCCCGCGGCAGTACCTGGATCGACAGCACCCGGATGAAGAACTAGCGGAGGCCGAGGATCGATGAAGACCGGAACGGTGTCCCGGAATCAGGATGGTTTCACGCTGGTGGAGGTGATGATTGCCTCGGCCCTGATCGGCTTCGAGATGCTGGCCGTGTTGGCCATGTTCGGCACGGCCGCGCGGAGCAACGCCTTCTCGAGGCGGCTGACCACGGCGGTCAACCTGGCCCAGACCCGGATCGAGGTGGCCCGCAACACGCCCTTCACCAAGCGAGGGGACCCCACCAGCACCGGCGGCCTGATCGAGGATACGATCCCGGCGGCCAACGTCCTCGGTTCCATCGGGGCCATGGTGGCCGCCACACACCCGGTTTACACGGCCTACCAGGCCCACGTCGGCCACGCCGCGGACACCTTCCTGCGGAGTTGCTATGACACCAACGGCACGGGCGTCGACTGCACCGACCCGGCGGTGGTCTTCACCCGGTGGGTCCTGGTGTGCGAGCAAAACAACGCCCCCTTGAGCAGCTCCATGTCGGTCGACCTCTTCTGGAGGGACGCCTTCCGACGCCAGCGGACGACCACCCTGGCCACCATCATCGGCCTGTACCTGAAAGAGGAGCCAGCCACCATGCCACGGCGACAGAGAGGTCACCAACGGGGATCGTCGGGGGGGTTCAGCCTGATCGAGGCGATGATCGCCATCACCATCGCCCTGATCCTGAGCGTGGCCCTCTACTTCCTCTTCAACCAGCAGCAGAAGCAGTTCATCTCCGAGAAGATCGCCTCGGAGCTGCAGGGGAACATGCGCTTCGTCCTCGACCAGTTGAACCGCGACCTGCTGATGGCCGGCCACATCAATCCCAAGCCGGCCGACCTGGGCCCGCCCGACAAGATCGTCCGCCTCTCCTGCGCCTCGGCCAACAGCCTCACCTTCGACTACTGGGACGACACCGCCCAGGACACCTCCCCCTGGTTCGACAAGCACTTCCGGATCACCTACAAGCTGCTGCCGATGGAGCCGGCCGTGGCCGGGGTGTCGCGCCTGGTGAAGGACGTCAAGCGCTACCGCCGCCCGCCCACCGGCACGCCCGACTGGGAGACGACCTCCACGCCGTACACCATCGCCGAGTTCGTCCAGGGGATCACCTTCGAGTATTTCGACCGGGAGAACAACGCCATCGTCCCGTGCACGCTGGCGGCCGCGCCGGCCGACGTCTGCCCCACCTGCCCGTGCAACGCCGACAACCTGAAGCGGGTCCACAACGTCAAGGTGAGCGCCACGGTGCGCAGCTACGACAGGGATCCCCTGGCCGCCGGCGGCCCCGGCTACAAGACGATCACCATGAGCCGGACGGTCCGGGCCCGCAACCTCGACATCGCCACCAGCTCGGCCGACTCCACGGCGCCCGATGCGCCGATCAACCTGCGGGCCATCAACCCCAAGGACTGCGGCGACCTGGAAGTCCGCTGGGACCCCTGCACGGCGCCCGACTTGGCCTACTACCTGCTCTACCTCGGCCAGGAGGGATCGGACCTCTGGGTACGGCAGGTCAAGGTCCCGGCCGGCACGACGATATACAGGTTCACCGACCTCGAGTCGACGCTGTCCACCACCGCACCGCCGATCGTCTACAAGATCGGCATCAGGTCGTACGACACCTCGGCCAACGCCAGCGACCTCACCGGCCGGCGCGCCAACTGCACCGACGCGGCCACCCCGCCGATCTCCGGCAACCCGGCCACCAGCGTGCGCCTGTGGGACCCCGACACGGACCCGTCGGACGGCGTGGACCAGCACTGGGTGGGGATCGACGACACCACGGTCAACCCCGACAAGCCCCTCCCGCCGACGGCCTTCGACTCGCGCGATGGCGCCGAGAACCAGACCGTCCTGACCTGGACCGTGTCGGCCAGCCCCGACGTGACCAAGTACCTGCTCTACCGTTGCCCGAGGAAGGACCCCATGACCGGCCGGGAAGACCCTAACGAAGACTGCTCCGGCTTCGCGGCGCTGGCTGGCGGGGCGCTCGAGCCATACAGGCTGGCCGAGGTGACCAACCCGGCCGTGCTCACCTACACCGACACCGGCCTGGTCGGCTGCGTAACCCACTACTACAAGATCGCCTCGGTGAACTGCGACGAGGGGATCGTCCCGAACTACGCGGTGGGCGACTACGGCTTCACCTGGGGCGACGGCGCCCGTATGGCCAGCGACGTGCCCCCCGGCATCGACGTTGACGTCCCGACGCCGACGGTCAGCGACACCTGGGCGGTCGACACCAACAGCATCGACGACGACCCCGTCCCGGTGCCGATGATCACCTCGCTCCCCGGCTGGAAGCGGGTCTTTCTGACGCTGCGCAATCCGAACCTGACTGACGACCCCGACTTCAGCCACACCGACCTCTTCTGGAGCAAGGGGGCCGAATTTCCGGGGCTCATCAGCGGGACCTGCAATTTCGATACCGGCAGCGGCGACACCCTCAAGGGGTGGATCAAGGCGCCCGAGACACTGATTGTCGACGGCCGCATCACCGCGCCCGGCAACGTGCCGACCATCAGGCACGAGCACGAGACCGAACCGAAACCGGCCGAGCCGTGGCTGACCAACTCGGCCACCTACCGCTATCTGGCCATCTCGTACGACCAGTGCGGCAACTGCACCACCGAGAAGACCGAGGCGACGACGCTGTCCGACCTGTGCGGCGACGACCCTGCGGGCCTGCCGCAGTGCTCCCCGCCGATCACGCTGGCCGCCGACGTCGACGGCTGCCTCGGCTACATCAACTTGACCTGGGACGGGGAGTGCCTCAAGAACTACGACCCGGTGACCAACCCGGGCGTCCAGGACTTCTCCGGCTTCCAGATCTTCCGCAGCGTGGGGGCGACTTACGACGACGCCACGGCCGTCGACCTGACCGGCGGCTCGCCGGGGTGGTTCCCGGAGCACCTGTGGGTCGACGCCTCGGCCGAGCCGGGCCAGGTCTACTCGGTACGCGGTCAAGTGGCTCGACTGCGCCTGGGCCAACAGCAACGGCGGCAACATCTCCAACCCCGACTTCGACGGCGGCAAGGTCGAGAACGTCGGCATCGGCGCGGTGGTGGACGAGAGCGCCGTGCCGGTCCTGACCGGCGACCTGGCCACCTCCCCGGCGGTCTACACCCACAACAAGGTCACCGTCGGCGTCCGCAACACGGCCGGCGTGCCGCTGGCCCTGAACGAGCTGCGGCTCTCGTGGGTCAACCCGCTGGCCCGCCTCTACGGCGTGCGCATCGGCGACAACATGACCACCCCCGAGGAGATCGTCTGGGGGACGTCCGACGTCCAGCCGGTGATCACCGCCTTCTCCACCCCGACCACCACGCTGAGCCTGCCGCTGGCGGCCGGCGACGTGACCATCCCGGTGGCCTCGACGGCCGCCCTGCCGATGTCCGGCGTGGTCGGCATCGGCAGCGAGATGATCGCCTACAACGGCAAGACGGCCGCCTCGCTGCAGAACTGCGTCCGCGGGATCGGGCCGACCGTGGCCGACGCCCACCTGATGGGCGACCAGGTCCACTTCCGGGGCGTCTTCACCACGCTGACGGGCGACCTGGCGGCGGCCGATGCGACCGCCTTCGTCGGCGGCACGACCAACTTCACCGCCTCCGGCTCGATCTACATCCAGGGCGAGAAGATCGACTACGCTGCTCTCGGGGCCGGCCAGTTCAGCGGCCTGTCGCGGGGCACCGGCGGCACCGTGGCCGCCGACCACCCGGCCGGCACGGTCGTCTACCAGGTCACCGCGGCCGTCTCCGGGTGCACCGGCGGCGCCACCGGCGGGCTCTTGACCCCCACCACGGTGACCCTGGCCGTGCCCAAGGAACTCCGCCCGCTCGACGGCGAAATCCCGGTCGAACTCTTCTTCGGCAACGAGAGCGGCTGCGCCGACAGCAACGCCGACATGCGCGAGGACCAGCTCGAGCTGACCTTCAGTTACACCAACACCAGCACCGGCAGCGCCTGCGCCACGGTCATGACGCTGGACGTTCCCAGCGGGCCGGTGGCCGGCAACGTCATCCAGGACCAGCCCGAGAACCCGACCTTCGCCTGGGCCGTGCCGGGCTACGGCGGCAGCAACACCAAGGACAACGTGCTGGTCGGCGGCGACACCAGGGTGACCGTGCAGTCGAACGTCTTCTTCCCGGTGCCCGGCTCGTCGACCACCCTCTCGGCGGCCATCGACGCCGCCGCCGGCACGCTGCCGGTCTACTCCACCTCCGGCTTTACTGACGCCGGCACGCTGGTCATCGGCGGCGAGCAGGTGACCTACACCGGCCGGGACGCGACCAACTTCACCGGCTGCACCCGCGGGGCCAACGCCACGCCGGCCACCGGCCACAACCTGAACGACCTGGTCTACAGCATCATCAACCCCGAGACGGTCGACCTCTACTACTACTGCGACCCGGGCGGGACGCTGCAGGAGCCCCCCTTCAACCAGTTGCCGACGCTCTACACGCAACTGCCGATGCGGCGGGTCTCCGGGTCGCTCTGGAGGCTCTACGACGTCGACCCGATCGACGGGCAGGACCACCGCATCCCGGCCTGCAACAACTCCTCGGTCTGGTACTACCTGCTGGCCAAGGACAGCGACGGCAACTTCGACCGCGAGCCGGAGCTGCAGGCGGGCGCCTTCCAGTACTTCCAGCAGGAGGGGGACCCGTGCAACACCTGGCCGGGGATGATGGACGCGCCGACGCTGACCGAGGATCCGCTGTCGAACACCATCACGCTGACCTGGACCCGGCCGACGACCAACAACGACGGCTCGGCCATGACTGATCTGGCCGGCTACCGGGTCATGCGCGAGCAACGAACTTGGAGCGAAGCGATGGGTGGCTGGACCGGCTGGATATGGAGCGAGGTGGCCTCGATCGACGACCCGGACGTCCTCACCTGGACCGACGCGTCGGCTGACCTGCTGACCACCCGCAACAGCTACTACCTGCGGCCGTTCGACAGTTGCATCACCCCGCACGAGGGGTGGTCAGCGGGGCCCTTCCCGTGGGAGTGCCTGGGGGACGGGGCGCACATGTCGGTCTCGTCCAACTCGCCCAACTGGTGGGACCGCCGGGAGTTCCTCTCCTGCAACCCGTCCACCAACGCGCCGACCCAGTTGTGGTACCTGGTGGACGTGTGCCGCGCCGCGGGCGACCAGCTCTGGAGCCAGACCTGCTCGCGCGACGGCGGCGACTATGACCCGGTGAGGCTGAAGTGGTCGGGGTGGGAAGGCCAGTACAACATCGACGGCGACTTCTACGGCGGGCGCTGGTTCGTGGCCACCTACAAGCCGGGGCAGTGCGACTACCCGGGCGCGCCGACCGCCCTCGACCTGAAGGTCGACGCCGACGGCGTGGACCAGATCAGGATCAACGTCTTCGCCGCCGGTTCGCCCGAGCCGGGCGAAGGCTTCTGCGGTGGTCTGGGAGTCATCGGCAGCAAGACGATCGACGTCGGGCCGGTGGTCGAGATGCCGCCCCAGATTGATTTCTGCACGTGGGACTGGAACCTGTGGATTCCGAATGCCAACCAGACCACGCCTCCTCAGGTAAGGACGTTCCAGTTGAAGAATTCAGGGGGCGGGACCCTGAACTACACCATCACCACCAGCGAACCTTGGGTGACCGTCTCGCCGTCGAGCGGTTCGGCTATCTTCGGCGAGTGCGACGAGATCACCGTAACCATCGACCCGACCGGCCTTAGCGACGGCATGCACAATTTCACCATCACCATCAGCGACCCGGCGGCCACCAACAGCCCGCGGACCATGTTGGGCCAGGTGGACATGGCCTGCAACCCGTGCCTCAGCCCGGTCACGCCGGGCGCGCCGACAAACCTGGTGGTGACGCCCCCGATGGGCTCCCCGTCCTGCAATGGCTACGCCGCCAACCTGACCTGGGCCGCGCCGGCCATGGGCGGGACCTGCAACGACCAGGTGACCGGCTACGAGGTCTACCGCTGCATGGGCGACGGCTGCGACCCGCTCGCCTACGACCCGCTCAACCCGGCCCCCGGCTCGGCCAAGTTCACCACCCCGTCCAACTCGTTCACCGACAGCACGCCCTTCAAGCTCTCCAACAAGGTCTACCGGTGGGCGGTCAAGGCGGTCAACGCGGCGTGCGGCCTGGACCGGAAGGTCGGGCCGTCCTCGGGCACCGTGGCCGACCTGTGCAACAACTAGGAGAGACAGCCATGGGAACGACGATCATCGACACGCGACACAGGGCCGGCGGCGCCGCCCCCGGACGGGGGGCACGCCGGGACGAGCGGGGCTTCATCCTGGTCCTGGCCATCCTGATCATGTTCATCCTGACCCTGCTCGGCACGACGTCGATCCTCAACTCGACCATCGACAACAAGATCGCCGACAACGACTACAAGGGGAACCAGGCCCTCTACGCCGCCGACGGGGCCGTCCAGTCGGCCATGGCGGTCCTCAACGCCGGCACGCTGCCGGCCTCCGCCCCCGGCGCCTACCCGGGCGGCCAGGGCCTGCCGCTACCGAACGACTCGAAGCTGCCCGTCTACGACCCGACGATGATCGACCCCGACTGGCGCTACCCGTCCAACGCGGCCCAGTACATCGACGCGGTGGTCGACGGGGACCTGAAGCTGCGCAACCAGGTCCAGAGCCGCTGGTACCTGAAGTGGAAGACCGACGACACCGGCGACGTGGTCTACTACAACAAGTCGTTCGGCTACGTCGACGCCTTCTTCGACGGCGGCGACTCGAACTCCGACGGCGTGCTCGACAACCTCGACGACCACGGCTACCCGGTGGTCCAGATCGTCGGCGAGGGGATCCTGACCACCGACGGCACCTGGTCGGCCGACCCGAACGAGATCCTGGCCGAGCGCAAGGTGGTCATCGAGGTCGGGCGCCAGCCGTTCGACGTCAAGCCGTCGAGGGGGCGCTGACGGCCAACTCGGGCGTTCGAGCTGAACGGCAACATCACCATCGACGGCGACGGTCACAACACTAGTCGGCGGAGCCGTGCATCGACCCAGTCACGGCCGACGATAGTTGCAGTTGCGGCACCGGCTACCCGGACGTCTTCGTCGACAGCGGCATGGCAGTCACCAATGGTGGCAACGCCTCGAACGAGGAGGGCGGCCTGGTGACCACCACCAACGACGGCAGCGTGACCATGCCGCGCTATCCGTGGGACGTGCTGGGGATCGACCAGGCCGGCTTCGAGTCGTACTTCGAGATGGAGATTCCCACCGGCAACAGCTACGACCTCCCGGCCACCGGCAACCACTGGGTGGCCGGGATGAAGGACACCGACGCCGACGGGGTGCTCGAGCCGATCACCGCCGCCGCCGGCCTCAACATCGACATGGACTCCAACACCAACGGCATCCTGATGGTCCACAACCCCAATTTCGACCCGGTGACCTGGGAAGATTCCTCGCCGAGACTCTGGGACAATTCCCCCAATCCCAACTACAACACGGGCAGTGCCGACTACAACGCCTATGCCGACTCGAACTGCACCGGCGCGCTGCCGGCCTTCTGCGGCGGCAAGACCTACGACCCGGCCTACTCCCCAGCCATCTTTACGCTGTCGAGCAACCGGACCTTCAAGGGGGTCATCATCGCCGACACGGTGGTCAGGCTCTCCGGCACGCCGAACATCATCGGCGCGATCGTCTCGCTCAGCAGTCTGGAGGTGCAGAACACCGGCACCGGGTCGCCGACGATCATCTACAGTTGCGACGCCATCAACCAGTTCGTGCAGGTCGGCTTCGGCATCAAGCTCCTCTGGAAGAAGATGTAGCCCGTCGCGGGTGTGGTATCATCGGCCACGTGATGCGGCTCGATCAGGTTTTCACGCCCGCCCGCCGGGCCTTGGCGGTGGTCGTCGCCGTCCTGCCGGGGATTCTCCTCCCGGGCCTGGCACGCGCCGAGGTCCGGATCATCTCGCCCGTCAACCAGGCTTACACCACCGACCGGAGCATCACCGTCATGGGCCTGGTGTCCAAGAGCAAGGACACCACGGTCACGGTGAAGGCGGCCGGGCGGTCGTACTCCTTCCCGGTCAAGGACGGCTACTTTTTCGCCGGTGAGGTGGACCTGGACGACGGGGCCAACACCATCTCCACCGGCGAGAAGTCCTCGGTCATGGTCTTCGCCGGCGATGACCGGAAGAAGGCCGCCTCCGGGTACGCCTTCATGTCCGGGCACTTCGCCAGCGAGGACACCTGCGACGGCTGCCACGAGGCGAAGGAGACCGAACAAGCTCGACGACCCCATCGCCGTGGTCCTCCAGGAGGAGCCCGAAACCCTCTGCAACTGGTGCCACTTCGGCATCACCCGGCCGAAGAAGCAGCCCCCCGGCTGGTCGCTGCACAGGCCGACCGAGGAGGGGAAGTGCCTCGCCTGCCACGACCCCCACGTCTCGGTCAAGAAGGCCCTGCTCAAGGACGAACCGAAGAAGCTGTGCGAGCAGTGCCACCAGAAGCTGATCGAGGACATCAAGACCAAGCCCTACGTCCACGGGCCGATCAACGTGGCCACCTGCGACCTGTGCCACGGCACCCACTCCAGCTCGGAGCCGTTCCTGCTCAAGAAGACGGAGTTGGAAATCTGTTCCCTGTGCCACGAGAAGTCGAGCTTCCTGCCCAAGGACCCGGCGGTCACCGGCAAGCACCCCGGGGTCGCCGACGGGCGCTGCCACCATGCCACGCCGCCCACGCCTCGAGCACCGTCCGGATGATGAAGAAGATCGTCAACAACCTGTGCGTCGACTGCCACCCCGAGAAGACCTCCAACTTCCACGAGGAGAAGGGCTTCTCGATCTACGTCTGCGGGCGCTGCCACGACATCCACAAGCCCGACGCGGCCCACCTGATCAACAACCAGAGCAAGGATCTGTGCCTCCAGTGCCACGAGAACCTGGGGCGCGGGGAGTTCGTCCACAAGCCGCTGGCCGAGAAGAACTGCTTCGAGTGCCACCAGTTCCACCAGAAGTCGATGGCCAAGTAGCCAGTCCGAGGTCTGCTTCCGCTGCCACACCAGGACCCAGCCTACGTCGCGGCCCACCCGATCCAGATGGACGAGGCGCGCTGCACCACCTGCCACGCGCCGCACCGGGCGTCGACCAAGAACCTCGACCTACCCGGTCATGCACCGCCCCTTCGCCGAGAAGAAGTGCGCCGCCTGCCACGACAAGCTGGGGCAGGATCTGGCGGCACTGGAGGAGGGCGCCGGCGACAAGCTCTGCTTCGACTGCCATCCTACCTACCGGATTCCCGAGTCGACGGCCGGGATCAAGATCCACAAGCCCTTCGCCAAAGCCAGTTGCGGTTCGTGCCACCTGCCGCACAACTCCGACTACCCCTATCTGCTCTCGTCCGACCCGATCGACTTGTGCGGCAACTGCCACAGCTTCGTCAAGAAGACCAAGACCTTCGCACCGACGTCGGTCCACACCGCGTTCAAGACCGGCAAGTGCGGCGACTGCCACGACAGCTCACATCGGGCGCAACGAGAAGCTGCTGAAGAAGCCGGCGGCCGGAACTGTGCCTCGGCTGCCACGCCAAGCTCTTCCTGGACGCCGCCGGCAATCCATTCCCCAACCAGCACCAGGCGACCAAGGGCGGGACATGCGCGCAGTGCCACGTGGGGCACTTCTCGCAAGTACCCGTCGCTGCTCAAGGAGAAGGCCGTGTCGGTCTGCCGGAACTGCCACGCGGGGGTGATCAAGGCGATCGAGAAGTCGGACAACAAATCGGTCCACGAGCCGGCCAAGAAGGGGGACTGCGGCGCCTGCCACGCCGCCCACGGGGCCCCCGGCGAGAAACTGTGAAGCAGGGCGGGACGTCGCAACTGTGCCGCGAATGCCACCCCAAGCTCGCAGCGGGCAGCCACCACAACTACGCGCGCCGACCAGGTGACCTACGCCGAGGGGCCATTGGCCGGGAGGGTGGTCGACTGCCGGGAGTGCCACCGCAGCCACTACTCGATGTCGCCGAGGCTCCTGGTCAACAAGGACTCGCCCGTCTGCCAGGACTGCCACCAGCTGTAGTTCAGAGTTCTCACCGCAGTATGTCGGGCGGGGTGACGCCGACGGGGGACCCCCACGTGGCGCGCAGTCCGTTCGCGAGCACCACGTGGGGGTGTGAGGCGGCGGCCCCGCCCGAACTACTTGGAGGGAGTGTAGTTCTTGGGCGTGTGGCAGCCCCGCGAACACTTGCCGGTGTCCCCGTCCACCTTGAACTCCAGGCTGAGGCAGGGGACGCCGCCGCAGTCGAGTTCGCGGCGGATGAGGCGCGGCTGGTCGGTGGCGTGGGGTTCGTGGCAGTTCCGGCAGGTCGTCCCGAGCGAGGACTTCTTCACCCCCGCCCGTTCGGTCACCTGGGTGTTGACGTGGAGCTCGTGGTAGTTGACCGAGTCGTCCCGGAAGGCCGTGTCGGTCGATGCCTTGTCGCTGAACGGTTCCTCCCCGTGGCACTCGAAGCAGAGCTTGGAGTCCTCGGCCCTGAAATCCTGGTAGCGCTCCGCCGGGTAGTCGGCCACCAGGAGGTTGGGTCGCGGTCCACCGTGCGGGTCGTGGCAGACGTCGCAGTCGCCGTCGGCGACGGGCTGGTGCTGCCAGGCCTGGTCGAACTTCTTCCGGTCGTGGCACCGGTAGCAGAGGCCGGGATTCTCGGCCTTCAATACCTTGGCCCACTTCGAGCCGTGCGGGTCGTGGCAGGAGACGCAGGTCCGCTCGGTGGTCGCCTGGTGGAGGAACTTCATCGAGCCCTGCTCGTCGTGGCAGTCGGCGCAAAGCTCGTTGACCGGCCGCCCGATCTTTGTCGACGGCCCCTCGTGGCAGTCGCCGCATGACCCGCTGGAGAATGGGTCGTGCTGGACGTCCGGCAGCAGACCCTTGGCGCTCGACGAGTGGGGATCGTGGCAGGTGATGCAGCCCCCCTTCGAAGCGTCGAGCCCGCCGTGGGCCGAGGTGAACTTCTCGCCCGAGGCCTCGTGGCACCGTGAGCAGAGCCGCCCCTCCTGGGCGATCAGCACCAGTTTCGGGTCCTCCCCGTGGTCGGCGTGGCAATCGTCGCAGTTCCCCTTCCTGACCGGGGCGTGCTGGGCGGCGGCCGTCCCAAAAGCCTTGATCGCCTCCGCGTGGCAATCGGGGCAGGCCGACTTCTTGGCTTCCGGGACGCCGAATGATCCGGCACCCTGGCTGCTCCCGGGCACGGTCGGTTGCGCCGGTGCGGCCGTCTGGGCGAACTCGACCACGTCCTCGGAGGCGTAGGTGCTCGGCTGGTGACAGCCGGCCGAGCAGGTTGCCTTGCCGGCCTTCACCTTGAAACGGAGCTTGAGGAAGAGCACCCCGTCGGCGCTGATCAGGTCCTCGCGAATGAGCCGGGGCTGGGTGGCGGCATGGGTCAGGTGGCAGTTGCGGCAGGCCAGCCCGTCGGGCGCGATCTTGCTGGTGCTCGACCCTCCCCGCTTGACCACGTGGCGGTAATGGAGGTTGCCGGTGGCGTCCTTGAACCTGGTGTTCGCCTCGGGCCCCGGGGTGGTGAAGGCATCGGCGTCGTGGCAGGTGAAGCAGAGTTCGTAGCTCTCGGCATCGAACGGGACCAGCCGGTTCACCGGGTGCCGGGCGACCAGCAGCCACGAGGTACTTCGAGGCGTGCGGGTCGTGACAGACGGTGCAGTCCCCGTCGGCCACGGGCGCGTGGTGCGAGGCCCCCTGGAACTTGGACAACTCGTGGCAGCGCCCGCACAGGAGCATGATGCTCGGGGCGCGCAATCCGCCGCTCTCCTTGTGGCAGGCGCCGCAGTCGCCCGAGACCAGGGGCCGGTGCAGGTATGTCACCGGCCGGGATAACTTGCCGGCGGACGAGGCGTGCGGATTGTGGCAGGAGAGGCAGTCGATCTTGCCGGCGGTCATGCCCCGGTGAGCCCGTTTGAAGTCGTCATCGAACAGGCCGTGGCACTGGGCGCAGAGGGCGCTCCCTCTCTCATTGAGCACCAGCCGTCCCTCGTCCTCCGGGTGCTCGCCGTGGCAGGCGGTGCACTCGCCGTCCTGGTAGGGCTGGTGAACGCTGACCGCCGCCGAGGTCCGGTCATGGCAATCGAGGCACTCGCCGCCGAAGGCCGCCGGGGTGGCCGCGAGGAGGCCCACCAAGACCATGGCCGAGGCGCGAGTTGAAGCGGACATGTCACTGCTCCTTGACGTTGTTGCCATTGCCGCCGGCATCAGATTCGGATCGACACCATATCACTTCAGATTGGTTTTGTCACCCCGGCGGCGGGGTCGCGAGCGGGGCGCGGAGCCAAATTCCCGGTCCCGTCGCAGTGGTCGGGAGGCGATTGAAAAAAAGAGTTGAAATCCTGAAACAGAGGTCGATAATACATCCTCAAATTGGGTACGCGGTTTTTTCGGAAACAGGGCGGACGGACAATCCGGTCCGCTGCGAGAGGAGACACGGCAACGATGAAGAAGGTGACGGTCTTCACCACCGAGGATGCTGAACCTCCAAGTTTTGTCACGGACACTGTCGATCCAACCGAGGACTCCGAACCTCCGGGTTCTCCCGCCGATGTAGCTCCCGCCAAACGCGTTTCTTCCAGGACCGCCGGCAAGACCGGCATCATGCCGAGGGGTGTCACGTTGCGCACTCCCCCCGGACAGCTCACCCTCCGCCTGCCCGGGGCGGGCGGCATCCAGGTCAGCCAGCGGAGCGAGGAATTCCGCCGGCACTTCTTCCCCGAGGCCACCGACGCCGAGTGGAACAACTGGCGCTGGCAGCTGCGTCACCGCTTCAAGAGCGCTGCCCACCTGGAGAACATCCTCAAGCTTTCCGAAGAGGAGCGGTCGGCCCTGACCCGCCGTGGGAGCGCCCTGCCGGTGGCCATCACCCCGTACTACGCCAGCCTGCTCGACCCCGAGAATCCGCGCCACCCGCTCCGCCGGGCCGTGGTGCCGACCTGCGACGAGTTCCTCCTCTCCCGCGGCGAGGCCTACGACCCGCTGGGCGAGGACGACGACAGCCCGGTGCCCGGCCTGGTCCACCGCTACCCCGACCGGGTCCTGTTCCTGGTGACCGGCTTCTGCTCGACCTACTGCCGCTACTGCACCCGCTCCCGGATGGTCGGCCACCACGAGCACCGCTTCAACCCCGAGCAGTGGGAGAAGGCCATCGCCTACATCGAGGCGACACCCGTCGGTCCGCGACGTCCTGCTCTCCGGCGGCGACCCGCTGACCCTGCCCGACGACAAGCTGGAGTGGCTGCTGTGGCGCCTGTCGCGAATCCCGCACGTCGAGTTCCTGCGCATCGGCACCAAGGTGCCGGTGGTCCTGCCGCAGCGGATCACCCCCGCGCTGGTGCGCCGTCTGCGGCGCTACCACCCGCTGTGGATGAGCATCCACTTCACCCACCCCGACGAGATCACCCCCGAGGTGACCCAGGCCTGCGCGCGCCTGGCCGACGCCGGCATCCCCCTGGGCAGCCAGACGGTGCTGCTGGCCGGGATCAACGACTCGGTCGAGACCATGCGCGACCTGATGCACGGGCTGCTGCAAGATCCGGGTCAAGCCGTACTACCTCTACCAGTGCGACCCGATCCCCGGGTCGTCGCACTTCCGCACCCCGGTCGACAAGGGGCTGGAGATCATCCGCGGCCTGCGCGGCTACACCACCGGCTACGCGGTGCCGACCTACGTCATCGACGCCCCCGGCGGCGGCGGCAAGATCCCGCTCATTCCCGATCCGGTGACGGGCCGGGACGGCGGCGACCTGCTGCTGCGCAACTACGCCGGCGGCGTCTACCGCTACCCCGATCACCAGACCGCTGCGGAACCCCCGGCCGGCTCCGACTACGTCATCTGATCCAGCCGCAATGCTCATCGGCCTGACGTACGACCTCCGACAGGACTACCTGGCCGAGGGGCACGGCGAGGTGGAGACGGCCGAGTTCGACCGGCCCGAAACGATCGACGCCATCGAGACGGCGGTCGCCTCGTTCGGCCACCGGACCGACCGCATCGGCCACGTCCGGGCGCTGGTCAGCCGTCTGGCCAGGGGCGACCGGTGGGACCTGGTCTTCAACATCGCCGAGGGGATGCACGGCTTCGGCCGCGAGGCCCAGGTGCCCGCGCTGCTCGACGCCTACCGCATCCCGTACACCTTCTCCGACCCGCTGGTCATGGCGCTGACGCTGCACAAGGGGCTGACCAAGCGGGTGGTCCGGTCCTTCGGCATCCCGACACCCGACTTCGCCCTGGTGGCCGGGCCGGAGGAGATTGCCGCCGTGGACCTCCCGTACCCGCTGTTCGCCAAGCCGGTGGCCGAGGGGACCGGCAAGGGGGTGACCGCCGCCTCGCGCATCGCCACGCCCGGCGAGCTCGACCTGGTCTGCCGCGAACTCCTGGACGCCTACCGGCAGCCGGTGCTGGTCGAGACCTTCCTCCCGGGCCGCGAGTTCACCGTCGGCGTCGTCGGCACCGGGCCGCGTGCCCGGAGCGTCGGGGTGGTCGAGGTCGTACTCCTCCCCGCGGCCGACGCCCAGGTCTACTCGTACCGCAACAAGGAGGAGTGCGAGGAGTTGGTCGAGTACCGCCTGGTGGACGACGGCGAGGCCCGCCGCGCGGTCGACGTCGCCCTGGCCGCCTGGCGCGCCCTCGACTGCCGGGACGCCGGCCGCGTGGACCTGCGGTCGGACGACGCCGGGCAGCCGCAGTTCATCGAGGTCAACCCGCTGGCCGGCCTCCACCCGATTCACTCCGACCTGCCGATCATCTGTGGCAAGGCCGGCATTCCCTACCGGGAACTGATCGGAATGATCCTCGACAGCGCCCTCGGGCGCCTGCCAACCGTCGTCTGAACTGACTAGGGGGAACATCCATGAAGCCAGGCCACGAGAAGGTGAAGGCGGTCATACTCTACGGCGCGGTTGCGCCCGACGCCCCGGCCGACGAGCAGGACGTGCTGGAGGAGGTCGGCGGGATCGCCGGGGTGCTGACCCGCCCCGGATTCTCGCAGGTGGCCGTGCCGGTCACCCTGGACCTGAAGAAGGTGGCCGCGTCGGTGGTCAAGCACAAGCCGACCTTCGTCTTCAACCTGGTCGAGTCGATCGAGGGGAGCGGCCGGTTCATCCACATGGTCCCGTCGCTGCTCGACTATCTCGGCGTGCCGTACACCGGAGCCCCCACCGAGGGGATGTTCCTGTCGTCGAACAAGCTGATCGCCAAGGAGGTCATGGCCGCCAACGGCCTCTTGACCATCCCCTGGGCGACCGAAGCGATGATGCGGCGCGAAGAGGTGCCGTTCGATCCGCCCTGGCTGCTCAAGTCATCCTGGGAGCACGCCTCCATCGGCATCAACGAAGAGTCGTTCATCTCCCGCCGCGAGGATCTCCTGCCGTTGCTCGACAAGCGCGCCGACGGCACTGGCCGGGGGCTCTACCTCGAGCCGTACGTCGACGGGCGGGAGTTCAACGTGGCCATGCTTGGCGGCGACGGCGGGGTCGAGGTCCTGCCCGTCTCGGAGATCCAGTTCACCAACTACCCCGAGGGGAAGCCGAAGCTGGTCGACTACACGGCCAAGTGGGTCGAGGACTCGTTCGAGTACGAGAACACGCCGCGCACCCACGAGTTCGAGGGGGACGACCTGAAACTGGTCGACGAGCTGAAGCGGATCTCGAGCGAATGCTGGCGGGTTTTCGGCTTGCGCGGCTACGCCCGGGTCGATTTCCGGATCGACCAGGCCGGGAGGCCGCTGATCATGGAGATCAACGCCAACCCGTGCCTCAACCCCGAGAGCGGCTTCGTCTACACCGCCCAGGAGATCGGCCTCGACTACTCGGGGATCATCGAGCGGATAATCCAGGACTCCCTCCCCGGATTCAATTACATTTGATGAGCACTCGCGCGGCGGCATCCCTGCGTGACGAGGTGACCGACGACGACCTCGAGGCCGTCCGCCGGTTGACCGCCGGGACCGGCTTCTTCAACCCCGAGGAAGTGGACATCGCCGTCGAGTTGATCGGCGACCGGATCGACCGCGGCGACGAGAGCTGCTACCGCTTCCTGCTGGCCGACCGCGAGGGGGAGCTGGCGGGCTACACCTGCTATGGAAGGATTCTTGGCACCCGGTCGAGTTGGGACCTCTACTGGATCGCGGTCCGGGCGGACTGCCAGCGGACCGGCCTGGGCCGCAGACTGATGGCCGAGACCGAAGCGCGCATCGCCGCGTGCGGTGGGGGGCGGGTCTATGCCGAGACATCCTCCCGCGAGCAGTACCTGCCCACCCGGTCCTTCTACGAGCGTTGCGGCTACCGTCCCGAGGCGGTCATCGAGGACTTCTACGCCCCGGGCGACTCCAAGGTGATCCTGGTCAAGGTCGTCGGGTTGAAGTAGCCGAAGCGCAGGCCAGGGTGACGCCGGCGCACCGCGGCCATCGCCCGGCGGACTCCCATCCCCCCCGGCGGCGCCTCGACCGAGGCCAGGTACAGGTCGGGGTCGATGTTCAGGTTGCGCCACTGGATCATGTCCACGCCACCCTCCTCCACCAGTCGGATGAGAGCCTCGACTTCCGCCGGCTGGTCGGTCACGCCGGGAAAGACGAAGTAGTTGAGTGAGATGAAGAGCCCCGCCGCGCGCGCCCGCCTGATCGTCTCCACGACGTCGCCGAAGTCGTACCCGGTGGGGCGGTAGTAGGCGCGATAGCACTCGGCGCGGGCGCTGTTGAGGCTGACCCTGACCGACTGCAGCCCGGCCGCGGCCAGACGCCCGATCTCCCCAGGTCGGCTGCCGTTGGTGTTCAAGTTGATCGTTCCGTTGCCCGTGGCCCGGCGGATCAGTCTGATGGCCCGCTCGAGCGTGTCGGCCACCAGCAGCGGCTCCCCCTCGCACCCCTGCCCGAACGATGCCACGCCACCCGGGACGCGGGTGAAGTGGCCGACGGCCACCCCGGCCAGCTCCTCCGGCTCGGGCACGAAGGCGATTCGCTCCTGGGTCGAGGGACAGCAGCCGGACGGCTGCAGCGATATGCATCCGACGCAGGCGGCGTTGCAGGCCGGGGAGGAGGGCAGGGGGGCTTCGTGGCGGGCCAGGAAGAAGTTTCGGGCGGCCGGGCAGAAGTACTCCCGGGCGCATCGGGCGAGGTGAACCAGCAGGCGGTTGTCAGGGCGTTCGCCCAGGACGCGTCCGATGCCCCGCTCGGTGGCCGCGCAGTCGAAGCTCCCCGGCTCCTGGCGGGCGTCGGGGTCGACCCGGACGCCGGGCACCAGGAATTCCCCGTCGGCGAAGGCCAGGGCGGTGTAGGCGTACAGCGGGAGGAGGGGCGCGTCGGGGTCGCGGGCGAAGGCGGGCAGCAGGTACTGGGTGTGGGCCGGGGCCAGGAAGGCGGCCACGGCCACGGGATCACGGCCGCGCGTGCCGGTGAAGACGCGCGGGGCGTTGCCCTGGTAGCCGATCGGCCGGCGCCCCGGCAGCAGGAAGAGTTCGCTCCCGGCGGGGAGCGGGATGAGGTCGGCCGGGTCGAGCGGGACCGTCTCGTGCCCGCGCCTGCCGGCCGCCAGCCAACCGGGCTGCTCGACCACGTTCCCCGAGGCATCGGCCCAGACCATCAGTGGCGGGCCGCGGCGGCGTCTTTTGGCGTGGATCGGTCGTCCCATTTCGGGTAGACTCTAAGCGAAATCGTCGTCCACTACAACCGGGGAGGCGGGTCTGGTCAGGGAAACGGCGGCGGCAAGGAAGGAACGGGTGCGGCGGATCATCGACGCGCTCGGCCGCGAGTTCCCCGACGCCCGCGTGTCGCTCGACTGGCGCAACCCGCTGGAACTCCTGGTGGCGGTCATGCTGTCGGCCCAGTGCACCGACGAGCGGGTCAACCTGGTCACCCCGGCCCTCTTCAGGCGCTTCCCCGACGCGGCGGCCTATGCCCGTGCCGATCTGGGCGAACTGGAGGAGGCCGTCCGATCGACCGGTTTCTTCCGCAACAAGGCCCGCAACATTCGCGACTGCTGCCGCGAAATCGCGAGCCGCTTCGGCGGCCGGGTGCCGCGGACGATGGATGAACTGGTGTCGCTTCCCGGGGTCGGGCGCAAGACGGCCAACGTGGTTCTCGGGAACGCCTTCGGGACTCCCGGCGTGGTGGTCGACACCCACGTCGGGCGCCTCGCGCGCCGCCTCGGGCTGACCGTCAACGAGGACCCGGTCAAGGTCGAATACGACCTGATGGCCGTCGTGCCCGAGGCCGAGTGGGCCCGCTTCTCGCTGCTGTTGATCGGCCACGGGCGCCGCCACTGCAAGGCCCGCGCGCCGGGCTGCCGGATCTGCCCGATCGCCGCCCTGTGCCCGTCGAGCCAGTCACCCGGGCCGCCCCGGGGCGCATGACCGTCATCGACCTGAGCCACCCGGTCTTCCCGGGGATGCCGGTCTACCCGGGCGATGAACCGACCGCGTTCACCCCGACCGCGACCATCGAGCGGGACGGCTACGCCGGGAGGCGGATCGCTTTCGACACCCACGCCGGCACCCACGTGGACGCCCCGGCGCACCTCATCCCCGGCGGGGCCACGCTCGACCGGATGCCCCTCTCGGCCTTCGTCGGACCGGCGGTGGTGATCGATCTTTCCGACCGGGCCGCGGGCGAGGTCTTGCCGGGAGAACTGGAACCGTTCCGCAGCCGGCTTCAACGGGCCGACTTCGTCCTCTTCCGGACCGGGTGGAGCCGCTTTTGGGGCGCTCCCGGATACGACGCCGGGTACCCGGTCCTGTCCGCCGGCGCGGCCGCCCGGCTGGCCGCCTTCCGGCTGAAGGGAATCGGCGTCGATGCGCCGTCCGCCGACGCGCCCGGTTCGCGCGACCTGCCGGTGCACCGGCTGCTCCTTGGCCGTGGGCTGGTCATCGTCGAGAACCTGGCCAACCTGGAGGCCCTGCCGGCCGGGCCCTTCACCTTCCTCTGCCTGCCGCTGCCCCTGGCCGACGCCGAGGGCGCCCCGGCGCGGGCGGCGGCCATCTTCGACTGACCGGGCGCCTTGACACTGCCGGAGCCGCGGGCATAGGATACCGTCCAGAGATGGAATCACGCGCCTATCGCGACCGCCGCACCTTCCTCATCCGCTTTGCCACGGGCGAGGACCTGCTGGAATCACTCGAACTCTTCTGCCGCCGGGAGGGTGTGTCGTGCGGCACCGTGACCCTCATCGGCTCGGTCTCGGCGGCGGTGCTCGGCTACTACCACCAGGAGACCCGCCGCTACGAGGCGTTCGCCGTCGACGAACCGTTGGAGATCGCCGCCGGGATCGGCAACGTGTCGGCCAGGCTCGGCGCCCCGTTCTGCCACGTCCACCTGGTCCTGTCTGATTCCCGGGGGCACGCCCGGGGAGGGCACCTGATGCCCGGCACGATCGTCTTCGCCGCCGAGGCGCACCTGCGCGAGCTGCGCGGCGAGGCTCCCGAGCGGATGCCCGACGAGCTCACCGGGCTGAACCTGTGGCGCTGGGAGGCGGATGGCGGCTCCCGGGGCGGCGGGTGAAGGCCGTCGTGGCCCGGCGTGCCTTGCCGGCCCGGCTTGCCGGCCCGCTTGTGCTGGCCTGCTGCCTGGCCGTCGCGCCGGAGGTCGTGCCGGGGACGGCCATCGGTGCCGAGCCGGTCAGGTTGGACGACAAGCTCTTCGAGGTGACCCTGACCGACCTGTCCGGCAACCCGGGCGAATCTTTTGCCCCCGGCAGCCGGCTGGTGGTCACGACCAGGTTCGGGCTGATGATGAGTGACGTCAAGGACTACCCGGTGACGGTCACCGTGAGCGTCGGCGACGCGACCGTGGAGTCGTTCAACGGCCGCCTTCGGGAGGGGGTCTGGAGCCTGAGCGAGCGGTTCGACGTTATCGCCAACTGGCAGCCGTCGGTGCCCTGGAAGGTGGTCCTCCGGGTGAAGATCTTCGACCGGTCGAGAGAGGGTGTCGATTCGTTCTTCGCCTACTACCGGGCAGAGGGTACGGTGGCGGTGCGCTACTAGGGGGAAGGGTTGGTGCCGAAGGGGGGACTTGAACCCCCACAGGCGCTGTGGCCCACATGACCCTGAATCATGCGCGTCTGCCAATTCCGCCACTTCGGCACTGGAAATAGTATACACGGAATGGGGCGATCTTCAAGCCCAATGTGCGGGGAGGACGTGATGAGCCACGAGCTGGTCGGAACACCCGAGGTCGTCCCGCTGGCGGTCAGGCATGGGAGGCAGCGGTCGCTCCTCCGGGTGCTGGTGCTGACCTTCCTGACCGGGACGCTCTACCTCGTCTACTGGGTTCTCCGGAGCATCTACGACATCGGCGAGTCGTTCCGCTTCCCTCCCGGGGGGGTCGGGCCGGGGACGGTCCGCTTCCTGTTCGGCTTCTCGATCGTCGGGCAGTTCTACCTCGGCTGGCTGGTGGTGGCCTCCTTCAGTGGGCCGGCCGGGGGGATGGAGCTGCCTCCCCGGCTGGGGATACCCTGCGCCATCACCACGGGCGTGCTGTGGCTCCTGTGGCTCGTCCCGTTCGCCGACATGGTGGCCGCCTGCGGCCGAGCGGTGGGGACGGCCTTCGACGCCCGCTCCCTGACGGTCCTGGCGGCCATCGGCGTCGCCTCGGCCATCCTCCAGGCATCCAGGCTGCGGGGGACGGACTTCATGGGGGCGCTCGCCGCGGCCATCTGGCTGGGGGTGCTGATCGGCCTGGTCGGCGGGGTCAACCAGGTCTGGAGCCGGCTGGCGGTCCAGACCGCGGCGCCCCGGAGTGCCGCCGCGGTTGTGCCCGAGGCCGCCCCGTCGGGGGGAGGATCAGAGGTTGCCGGGGATGGTCAGGGTCCTGCCGGGGGTCAGGGTGACCCGCCGGGACCTGAGGCCGTTGGCCCGGCATAGTTCGTCCATGTCGGTGTCGAACTTCCGGGAGATGCTCCAGAGAGTGTCGCCGCGCCTGATCTGGTAGGTCGTCTGCCGCCGCTGGTTGCGGGTCGATGGGGGCGGCTCGGTCACGCCGGCGCGCCGCGACCAGACGGTCAACTGGTCCCCCAGCCGCAGGGCCTCGGCGCCCGGGTTCCAGTCGCGCAGTTCCTGCACCGTCACCCCGTGGCGCTGGGCGATGTCCCAGAGCGTGTCCCCCGGGCGGACCCGGTAGGCGATCTGGACCCGCGCCTCGGTATCCTTCCTGGCCGGCGAGACGATGGCCGCCACCTTGCGGGTTTCCTCCCGGTCGATGGTTCCGCCCGCCTCGCTCCCCGGCAGCGGGATAAGCAGGTAGGCGCCGGCCCGGATGATCGAGGTCAGCTTGAGATCGTTGGCCTCGGCGATGGCCGCGGCCGGGATGCCGAAGCGCCGGGCGATGGTCGAGAAAGAATCCCCAGGGGCGATCTGGTAACGTTTCCAGCGGACCTTGCGGGACGCCGGCACCTGGGCGTAGGCCTCGGCGAAGCGCTCCCCGGCGCCGGCCGGCACGGCCAGGGTGTACTCGCCGTCCACCGGCGGGGTGCACCAGCGGAGGATCTGGGGGTTGAGCGCCCGGATCTCGTCGACCGAGCAGCCGGCGCACTCGGCCACGATGTCCAGGTCGGTGCAGCCGGTGACCGTCACCCGGTCATACTCGATCGGCGGTTCGTAGTCGAGGAAGAACCCGTAGCGCTCCGGGTCCTTGGCGATGATCGTGGCGGCCATGAACGCCGGCACGTAGTTGCGCGTCTGCTTGGGGAGGCGCAGCGACCAGAAATCCGCGCCCGGTTTTGCCTTCAGCGCCCGTCCGACCCGCCCGGCGCCGCAGTTGTAAGCCGCCAGGGCAAGCGGCCACGAGCCGAAATCGGTGTACAGGTCACGCAGGTGACGGGCGGCCGCCCTGGTCGACTTCTCCGGGTCGCGCCGCTCGTCGACCCACCAGTCGCGGGGCAGGCCGTACAGCTTCCCGGTCGACTCGATGAACTGCCAGGGGCCCATCGCCCGGGCCCGCGAGTAAGCCTTGGGATTGAAAGCGCTCTCGATCAGCGCCAGGTAGTAGAGGTCCCCCGGGACGCCCTCCTCGGCCAGGATCTCCTTCATCATCTTCTCGTACACCTTCGCCCGCACCAGGCCGCGCTCGAAAGCCGGGCGCTTGACCGTCCGGTAGAGCTCGACGTAGCCGAGCACCTGGACGTGGTCGGTCTCGATCGGCATGTCGTAGGCGGGCGAGGCCGCGGGAGGAACCGCCGGCGGAACGGGCTGGACCGGAGGCTGCGCGGCCGTCTCGGGCGGCAGCGAGGCCACCTCCACCGGCGGGGCGGGAGGTGGCAGGTTGTGGGTGATGTTCTCGATCAGGCGGTCGTCCTCGGGGCCGACCAGTTCGGCGAAGTCATCGCGCACCGGTTCCTCGATGGTCGAAACCGACTCGTCCGATGCTTCGGGCAGGGCGCGCTCCACGGCCTCCTTGACGTACGATGCCAAGTCGGGCGGGGCCCCGGTCGCCTCGGCCGGCGGCTCCGACGCGGTGGGGGCGGTCAAGGACGGGGGAACGGCGGCCTCGACGGGCGGTTCGGTCACCTGGAGGGATGCCGGATCGGGGATGATGGCGGCCGGCTCGGCGGCCGGTTCCGCCACGGCGATCTCCGGCGGGTCGGGCGGGTCGGGCGGAAGGCGGTCGGAGATGACGTGGGGGGCGACGCACGCCGCGATCCACGGCAAGGCCAGGAAGAGGAACATCCGGCACGGTTTCGTCACCGTTGGGATTCCTCCCCGGCCAGGCGCTTCCCGGCGGCGGAGATGGCCTCGGACACCAGCTCCGGCGCGGTCGAGCCGAAGGATCGCTTGGCGGCGACGGACCCAGCCGGCGTGAGCAGGCCCATGGCCGTCTCGTCGAACAGGGGCGAATGGGCGCGCAGGTCGTCGAGGGAGAGGTCGGCCGTCTCGACCCCGCGGGATATGGCCGTGCGGACGACCGCGCCGATCACCTCGTGGGCCGAGCGGAAGGGCATCCCCCGGGACACCAGGAACTCGGCCAGGTCGGTGGCCACGGTGTGCCCGCTCCCGGCGGCGGCCAGCATCCGCCCGCGATCGAAGGATATCCCGGCCAGCAGCATCGAAGCCGCGTCGAGGCAGCCGGTGAGGGTGTCGACCAGGTCGAACAGGGCCTCCTTGTCCTCCTGCAAGTCGCGCTGGTAGGCCAGGGGCAGCCCCTTGACCATGGTCAGCAGGGCGACCAGGTGGCCGAAGACCCGGCCGCTCCTTCCCCGGATCAGCTCGGCGATGTCGGGATTCTTCTTCTGGGGCATCATGCTGCTGCCGGTGGCCAGGCGGTCGGGGAGGACCACGAAGCCGTAAGCCGGCGACGACCACAGGACCAGTTCCTCGCCGAGGCGCGACAGGTGGGCCATGATCAGCGCCGCGGCGGCGGCGAATTCGATCGGGAAATCACGCTCGCTGACCGTGTCGAGGCTGTTGCGGGAGACGGCGGAGAAGCCGAGTTCTCGAGCGACCGCCTCCCGGTCGATCGGCAGCGTGGTCCCGGCCAGGGCGCCCGCGCCCAGCGGCAGCTCGTCGGCCCGTGCCAGGGCGTCATTGACGCGGCCGGTGTCGCGGCGGAACATCTCCTCGTAGGCCAGCAGGTGGTGGGCCAGCAGGACCGGCTGGGCCGGCTGCAGGTGGGTGAAGCCGGGCATGATCGCATCGGCGTGCTCCCGGGCGCGGTCGATCAGCACCCGCCGGAGCCTGCGCAGCCCGGCCGCGGTCTCCCCCGAGACGTGCCGCAGGTAGAGCCGCAGATCGAGGGCCACCTGGTCGTTGCGGCTGCGGGCGGTGTGGAGCTTGCCGGCCAGGTCGCCGAGCCGCTCGCGCAGCCGGTTCTCGACGTAGCTGTGGACGTCCTCGGCGCCGGAGCCTTCGGCCGGGGCGCCGTCAGCCTCGGCCAGCAGCCCGGTCAGGGCCTCCGCCAGCAGCCGGCTCTCCTCGGCGGTGATGATGCCGACCGCGCCGAGCATCCGGGCGTGGGCGATGCTCCCCCGGATGTCGTGGGGGAGGAGCCGCACGTCGAAGGAGAACGACTCGGAGAAACGCATCATCCGGGCGTCCGGCTCTTCGGAGAAGCGGCCGCCCCACAGCGTCTTCATCGGGATTCCTCCGCGGGATCGGACGACGGGAAGGGGGCCGGTGGAAAACTGCTCATGCCTGCGGCCATAGTACCGGATATCATCGCAGAAGAAAGCCGGGGCGTCAACCCCAGCCTCCTCCCGGACGGACCGGGACCGTCCTAGTCCCGCAGGTCTCCCCGCTTGACCCGGGCCATGGTCCGCAGCGGCAGCCCCCAGACCTTGCAGAAGGCCTCGCCGGCGCGGTGGTCGAAGGTGTCCCGGGCGTCGTAGGTGGCCAGGTGGAGGTCGTACAGGGAATTGGGCGACTTGCGGCCGGTGGGCACGCAGTTCCCCTTGTAGAGCATCAGCCGGACGGTGCCGGTGATGTCGAGCTCGGTCTCGCGGACGAAGCCGTCGAGCGCCCGACGTAGCGGGGCGAACCAGAGACCGTAGTAGATCTGCTCGGCGTACCGGATGGCCAGCTGTTCCTTCTGGTGGAGCGTCTCGCGGTCGAGCACCAGGCACTCCAGCTCGCGGTGAGCGGCGTGCAGCACGGTCGCCGCCGGCGCCTCGTAGACCTCGCGCGACTTGATGCCCACCAGTCGGTTCTCGACCAGGTCGACCAGGCCGACGCCGTTGCGCCCGGCCTGCAGGTTCAGTTCGGCGATCAGCTCGGGCAGGCCGAGGGTGCGGCCGTTGATGGCCACCGGGACGCCGGCCTCGAAGGCAATCTCGACGTGGATCGGGTTGTCCGGGGCGAGGGTCGGCGGGGTGACCATGTGGTAGATGTCCTTGGGCGGCTCGACCCAGGGGTCCTCCAGGTTGCCCGCCTCGATGCTGATCCCCCATAGGTTCTTGTCGATGCTGTAGGGCTTCTCCTTGGTCACCGGGATCGGGATGCCGTGGACCTGGGCGTACTCGATCTCCTCGTCGCGAGACTTGAGTTCCCAGGTGCGCACCGGGGCCAGGATGGCCAGGTCGGGGTCGAGGGCCATGATCGAGACGTCGAAGCGGACCTGGTCGTTCCCCTTGCCGGTCGAGCCGTGGGCCACGGCGTCGGCCCCCTCGCGCCGGGCCAGCTCGACCATCCGCTGGGCGATCAGCGGCCGGCCCAGGGCGGTCGCCAGGAAGTACTTGCGCTCGTAGACGGCGCCGGCCTGCAGGGCGGGGAGGACGTAATCCCGGGCGAAGACCTCGCGCAGGTCCTCGACCACCGCCTTCGAGGCGCCGCAGGCCAGGGCCTTGGAGCGGATCGCTTCGAGGTCCTCGTCCTGCCCCAGGTCGGCCGACAGGGTGATCACCTGGCAGCCGTAGTTCTCGATCAGCCACTTGACCATGACCGAGGTGTCCAGGCCCCCGGAATATGCCAGAACGACTTTCTTGACGGATGGAGTCATGCCCGTGCCTCCCAATGATGCGCGGCGGTCAGACGGTCTCGCCGGCGGGGTTCTCCCGGTTGAACTGCGCGGCCGTCTCCGGCGCCAGGAGGCTCAGCAGCAGGGCCTTCTGGACATGGAGCCGGTTCTCGGCCTGGCGGAAGATCTCCGCCGCCGAAGACTCGAATATCTCGTCGGTGATCTCCTCGTCGCGGTGGGCGGGGAGACAGTGCAGGACCATCGGGTCGGACCCCGCGGCGGCTACCAGCTCGCGGTTGATCTGGTAGCCCCGGAAGTCGGCCAGGCGCCGGTCGCGCTCGCTCTCCTGGCCCATGCTGGTCCAGACGTCGGTGTACAGCGCGTGCGCCCCGGGAACCGCTTCGCGCGGGTCGCGCACCAGGCGGGGCGGCTTCCCCCGCCAGCCGATGGCGGCGCAGGCCTTGATCACGCCTTGGTCGGGGTCGTAGCCTTCCGGGACGGCCATGACCAACTCGATATCCAGCAGGCAGCAGGCGCTGATCCACGAGTGGAGGACGTTGTTCCCGTCGCCGATGTAGACGACCTTCCGCCCGGCCAGCGTTCCGTAGCGCTCCAGGATGGTCAGCAGGTCGGCCATGATCTGGCAGGGATGGTAGCTGTCCGACAGCGCGTTGATGACCGGGATGGACGATGCGGCCGCCCACGCGTCGAGGTCCTCCTGGGAGAAGGTCCTGATGCACAGGGCGTCGGCGTAGCGGGAGATGACCCGGGCGGTGTCGCGCAGCGGCTCGCCGCGGGTGATCTGGGTGTCCTGGCTGCGCAGCTCGATGCCCAGCCCGCCCAACTGGAACATGCCCACCTGGAAGGAGATGCGGGTCCGGGTGGAGTGCTTGTCGAACAGCAGGAGCAGGGTCTTTCCGGCCAGCGGCGGCGAGGGGAAGGCCAGCCGTCCCGCCTTGAGGGCGCGCGCCAAGTGGAGGAGGCGGAGCAGATCCTCCCTGGTCAAGTCGGTCAACGTTAGGAAATCTTTGCTTCATTGTAAAAAAGTACATATAGCACGACCGGCCGACCCGATGCAAGCGATCTTCCCAACCGGCGGATGTACTTGACTATGGACGACTCAATATTTATATTACGCAAAGGATAAAACTGGAGACAAATCAATGTATCTTCCACGCGACGTGCTGAAGGATCTGCTCTACTTTCACGACCGGATCAACTATCTCTTCGAGGAGCACCTGCAGGGCCTCTCCCCGTCGCTGGCCGACGTGGATCTCGATACCTGGTCGCCGTCGGTGGACATCTACGAGACGGACGACGCCTTCCACCTGGCTGCCGAACTGCCGGGGGTGCCGATGGCCAACGTGCGGATCGAGGTGGACGGTGGCAGCGTCACCCTTTCGGGCGAGCGCCACTTCCCGCCGCCCGGTTTGCGGAAGGAGGACTGCCAGCGTTTGGAGGGCGGCTACGGCTCGTTCAAGCGGTCGTTCGCCCTCCCCACGGCGGTCGCCGCCGAAGGCGTCCGGGCGGTCCTCAAGGACGGGGTGCTGCGGGTGACCCTGCCCAAGGCGGGCGGTCGGGGGGGACCGCAATCCCCATCGCGGAACTGTAGTCCATGGCCAGCTTCTATGCCTGCCTGGGCGTGCCGAGCATGGCCGACGCGAAGTGCATCCGGAAGGCCTTCCGCAAGCTGTCGCCGCAAGTGCCATCCCGAGGTCAATCCGGGCGACGCGGCCGAAGCGCACCGCTACCTCGAACTGCGCCTGGCCCACGACGTGCTGCTCGACCCCGGCCGCCGCGAGCGAGTACGACCGGCTCGGGCACGGCGGCTTCCTCCGTCAGCACCCGGAGATGGCGGGGGTGTCCGCCGCCGACCGCGGGACCGGACGGCCGCGGACCGCCCGGCGGCATCCGCTTCGGGGCCGCCGGGGAGGACATCCGGATCCTGGTCGCGCTGAACATCATCGAGGCCGCCCGCGGGGCCGAGATACACCGCGACGTGCGGCGGAAGCTCGCCTGCCCCTCCTGCGGGGGGAGCCGGGAGGTGGACCGGCGGTGCGACGCCTGCGGCGGCACCGGCTTGGTGGAGCGGACCGACCGGGTGCGGGTGCTCATTCCGGCCGGGGTGGCCACCGGGAGCGAGATCCGGAAGCGCGGCCTGGGCCATGGCGGTCCGCCGGGCGGACGCCCGGGGGACCTGATCGTCATCACCCGGATCGAAGGGAGACCCGACCTGGAGCGCCGCGGGGACAATCTCTACGGCTCGATGAGCCTGACCGCCTGGGAAGCCGCCCTGGGAACCGTCGGCACGGTCCCGTCCATCGATGGCCCGCTGGAGGTGACGGTGCCGCCCGGCAGCCAGCCCGGGCAGCGGATCCGTCTCCCGGGGCGAGGCATTCCCAATCTCAAGTCGGGTCGACGCGGCGACCAATTCGTTGAACTGAGAGTCACCGTGCCCGAGCCGGTCACCCCCCAGCAGGCCGAGGCTTACCGGGCCCTGGCCCTGGCCTTCGGCGCGCGGCCCGAGTGAAATCGGAATGAGCCGGGGCACTTTTTTCTGGTCAAACGTGTCCAAATCGGGATAATTGACCATGGCAAGAAACAGACGACCGCTTTACATGATCAGCGTGGTGGCCGGGATGCTGGAGATTCATCCCCAGACCCTGCGGCTGTACGAGCGGGAGGGATTCATACGGCCCGGCCGGACCGAGGGGAACACCCGGCTTTACTCGGACGATGATGTCGAGGACATCCGACGGATTCTCCACATGACCCGCGACCTGGGGGTGAACCTGGCCGGGGTCGAGGTGATTCTGGAGATGCGGCGGAAGCTCGAGGAGATGCGCAAGGAGAACCTGCGGTTGACCGAGTACATCCGGCGCGAGGTGCAGCGCGAGGTGCGGCTCATGGAGGCACGTGACGCCCTGGTGCCGCTGTCGCCGAGGCCGGGGAGCCCGGGCGGTTCGCGCGAACCGGGCGGGAAGGAGCATGGCTGAGACCGACACCGACATCGGTTCCCGGCTGGTCAAGCGAACCAGCCTGGGGACGTACCTCAAGGAGATATCGCGGATTCCGCTGCTGACCCGCGAGGGTGAGATCGCCCTCGCCCTGCGTATCCGGGCGGGCGACGAGGAGGCGGTGTCGCAGATGGTCGAGGCGAACCTCCGCTTCGTGGTCAGCATTGCCAACAAGTACCGCTCGTGCGGCATCGCGCTGCTCGACCTGATCAACGAGGGGAACATCGGCCTGATGGAGGCCGCCCGCCGGTTCGATCCCGACAAGGGGGTCAAGTTCATCTCCTACGCCGTCTGGTGGATCCGCCAGGCGATCATGCAGGCCCTGGCCGAGCAGTGCGGCTCCGTCCGCCTGCCGCTGAAGCAGGCCGGGCTGCTCTACCGGATCCGGGAGAGGATGTCCCGCATGACCCGCGAACTGGGGCGCGAACCTTACTCCCGCGAGGTGGCGGCGGCCATGGACATGACCGAAAACGAGGTCGAGGAGATCATGCGCGTGTCCCGCCGGGCGCTCTCCCTCGAGGCGCCGATCGGCGAGGACTCCGATACCGCCTACCTCGACCTGATGACCGCCGACAACATCCCGCCGGTCGACCAGGAGCTGATCGACGACTCCCTGAACGACGAGATCGGCAAGCTGCTGAAGGACCTGTCGGAACGCGAAGAGCGGGTCATCCGGATGCGCTTCGGGATCGGCGCCGACGGCCCCCTCACGCTGGAGAAGGTGGGCGAGAAGCTCGGCCTGTCGCGGGAGCGCATCCGCCAGATCGAGAAGAAGGCCAAGAAGAAGCTGCTCAAGAAGGCCAAGGTCCGGATGCTGGCCGACTTCCTGCACTAAGTCGTCAGCCGCCGCCCGGCGCTTGCCAACCGCCGCCGCGGCTGCTATGCTCCCGTGGCAGTGCCGGAGGGCGTTCGCCCCCCGGGTTCCGCCGTTCCGCCAGAACCGTCGCGTCGCCAGTTCCGCCAGTTCCGCCAGTTCCGCCGATGTCGTCGATCCCGTCGCCGGGGAGTCCCGGAGTGGCGGATGAACACGGTGCCTGGAGGGGAGGATGCGCTTCAACTGGTATGCCGTCCCGCCGCTGGCCGGATTCCTGCTGCTGGCCGGCCTGGTGGTCATGGTCCGCCGACGCGGACGGCTGGAGGAGACGCACCGCGCCTTCGTCCTGCTCACCGCCGCCCTGGCCCTCTGGAAGCTGGACGTCCTGCTGCTCGCCCTGGTGACCGACCGGACCGTGGCGCTGCTCGTCGACCGCCTCTTTCAGCCGGCCCTGGCGGCCATCCCGCCGCTCATGGTCAACTTCATCGCCGTCTTCCTGCGGGCGCCGCGCCGCCGCCTGCTGACCGTCTTCGGCGCCTGGAGCGCCGTCCTGGCATGCCTCGCGCCGACCCCGCTGCTCATCCGGGAGATGCGGGTGCTCGAATTCGGCCACTACGGCCTGGCCGGCCCCGGCTACATCCTCTTCGTGGCCGAGCATGCCGCGGCGGTGGCGCTGGTGTCGGTCATGCTCCTGGCGGCCCGCCGACGGACCGCCGATCCGGTCCGGCGCACCCAGGTCGACTGGCTCCTGGCGGCCACGCTGGTGCTGGGCATCCTCTCGGCCGACAACTTTCTCCCTCTCTACGGCGGGGAGTCGTACCCGCTGGGGAGCGGCGCGGTGGTGCTCTACACGGCCATCGTCGCCTGGGCGATCACCCGGCACCGCTTCCTGGAGGTCCCGGCCCTCATCCGGACCAGCCTGATCTACTCCGTCGCCACGCTGGTGCTCAGCCTCCTGTACCTGCTGCTCATCTTCGTGGCCGACCGCCTGCTCCGGCCGTACACCGACACCCGGTCGTTCTTCGTCCCGCTCGTCCCGGCGCTGGTCGTGGCGGTCATGTTTCACGGGGTGAAGGAACGGGTCCAGGCGAGACTCGACCGGTTGTTCGGCCGGGACGGCCACCCCACCCAGGTCCTGTCGCGGTTCGCCGCCCGGGCGCGCGGCGCCGCCGACCGGGAGGCCCTGGTGCGGCGCTACGGCGAGGCGGTCCGGGCGGTGCTCTGCCCGGCCTGGTTCGCCCTGCTGACCGTGGCCGGCGAGGGGAAATGGCGGATGGAATACCAGGAGGGGATGACCGGGGAGGAGCGGGCGGCTCTGGCCGGCCTCCTTGACGGCCCCGGCGGTCCGGGTGCGCTCGCGGCCGACGTCCCGGAGGTGGGGGGCTGGACCCCGGCCCGGCGGATCCGGATGGCGGTCGCCCTGTCGGGGCGGGAGGGGTGCCTGGGCCACTGCCTGCTCGGGCCGCCGGCCGACCCGCGCGACTATGGCGCGTCCGACCGGGCCTTCCTGGAGGCCCTCTCGGGGCAATTGGCGGCGGCCGTCGAGGCGCTGGAGTACCACGACCGGTGGAAGAAGCACGAGCGGTTTGTCTCACTTGGCCGGGCAACGGCCACCATCGCCCACGAGATCCGCAACCCCCTCAACGTCATCCAGGGGGCGGTCGCCTGCCTGAAGACGCGCCGTGACGACGGCGGGCGGATGGCCGAGGTGATCGGCGCCGAGGTCCGCCGGGCGTCACGGTTCATCGACCGGCTGCTCAATGCCTCGCGCCGGCCCGAGGTCCACCCCCGCCGGATCGACCTGGCCGCGTGGTGCCGGGAGTACGCCATCCGCTGGACCGCCGGACGACCGGGCCACCCGGTCAGGTGCGGGACATCCGGAGGGGCCGTCTGGGCGGAGGTCGACCCGGGGCTGCTGGAGCAGCTCCTGGGAAACCTGTGCCGCAACGCCGCCGAGGCCATGGGCGACGGCGGGACAATCGACCTGGCGGTGTCGCCCGCGGCCTCGTCGGTGGAGATCAGGGTGGCCGACCACGGCCCGGGGATTCCGCCGCACCTGCGGGATCTGGTGTTCGACCCCTTCTTCACCACCAAGGCCAAAGGCGCCGGCCTCGGGCTGTGCGTGGCCGAGGGCGCCGCCAGGGCCCACGGGGGGAGCATCTCGGTCGAATCGCCGCCGGCCGGCGGGGCCTCGTTCCGGGTCGTGCTGCCCCTGGCGCCGCCTCGCCCTTCCTTGGCCGGGGCGGAATCACCATCAGGGAAGGAGAATCGGCATGGGGCGTGAGGTGATGCTGCTGGTGGACGACGAGTCGAACGCCCGCATGGTCTACGCGGAACTCCTGCAGGAGTGGGGCTGGGAGGTGCTGACGGCGGCCGGAAGCCTGGACGCCATGGAGATCGCCCAGTCGGTCCCCGACCTGACCGCGGCCCTGGTGGACTTGAGGATGCCGCCCCCCGACGGCATGTTCCTCTTCCGCTGGCTGCGGTCGAACCGGCCGGACATCCCGGTCATCATCCTGACCGCCCATGGCTCGGTCGACTCGGCCGTCGGCGCCATGGCCGACGGAGCCTTCCACTACCTGGTCAAACCGGCCGATCCCGAGCAGCTCCGGTCGATCACCGACCGGGCGCGCGAGCAGGTGGCCCTGACCCGCGAGGTGGCCCGGCTGAAGGAGCGCCTGGAGGGGGAGTCGGCCGGCGGGATGGCCACCGGCGAGTCGGCCGCCTTCCGCAGGGTGCTGGAGGCCGCCCGGGCCGTCGCCGGGAGCGACGCCCCGGTGCTGCTGTTGGGCGAAACCGGGACGGGCAAGGAGGTCCTGGCGCGTCACATCCACTCCGGGAGCCGCCGGAGGGAGGGGCCGTTCGTGGGGATCAACTGCGGGGCGTTGCCGACGAACCTGCTGGAGAGCGAGCTGTTCGGACACGAGCGGGGCGCCTTCACCGGCGCGGTCGCCGCCCGGGCGGGGCGCTTCGAGGAGGCCGACGGCGGGACCATCTTCCTGGACGAGGTCGGCGACTGCCCGCCTGAACTCCAGATAAAGCTGCTCCGGGTGCTGGAGGAGCGTGAGTTCTCGCGGCTCGGCTCGAACCGCCGGATCGGGTCGGACTTCCGCCTGCTGGCGGCCACCAACCGGGACCTGGAGGCAGCCGTCCGCGGCGGCGCCTTCCGGGAGGACCTCTACTTCCGGCTGAACGTCTTCGAGATCCGCCTGCCGCCCCTGCGGGAGCGGGTCGAGGATATCCCCGCCCTGACCGTGCGCCTCATCCGGCGGAACGCCGAGCGGGAGGGGCGCCCGGTCGACGGCATCGACCCGCGGGCCCTGGAAGTCCTCCTCGGCTACCGCTGGCCGGGCAACATCCGGGAACTCGACAACGTCCTCCACCGGGCGGTCATCCTGGCCGGGGAGGGGAGCGTCGGGCCGGCCCACCTGCCCTCCCACCTTGGGCGCGGCTACGGCGAAGGCGGCTCCGAGACGCCCCTGCCCGGCTTCTCCTTCGCCGAGGGGAGGACGCTGACCGAGTGGGAACGGATGATCATCCGCACCACGCTGGTCCGCTGCCGGGGGAACAAGAGCCGCACCGCCCGGCTGCTGGGCATCAGCCGGAAAGTGCTCTACGCCAAGATGGACCGGCACGGACTGGAGAACTGAAGCGCCGCCGGCAGCGGAACGGCGGTTGCCATCACGGCGGATTTCCGTTGAAATTGAAAGGGCTACGAGTTCGAGGTGAGGATAAGGGTTAACGAAATGTGACTAACCTCACCCCGCGCAAGATTTTTTTTATCTTTGTTCTTGACAACGCATTCTGCATGGGGTAGGCTCCCCAAACGAAGGGGGATAACATATGCTTTCTTTCGGCAAGAAAGGAATAGTAGGGCTGGATATCGGCACCTCCTCGGTCAAGGCTGTAGAACTCAGGGAATCGGGCAAGGGATACCAGCTGGTCAACTTCGGCGTGAAACCGATCCCGCCCCAGGCCATCGTCGACGGCGCGGTCATGGACGCCAGCGCGGTCATCGAGGCGATCACGGATCTCTTCCGTGATTTCAAGATCTCCTCCCGCAACGTGGTTATCGGCATCTCCGGCAACACCGTCATCGTCAAGAAGATTCCCCTCCCCGAGATGTCGTTCGAGGAACTGGAGGAGTCGATCCACTGGGAGGCCGAGCAGTACATCCCCTTTGACATCGAAGACGTCAATCTCGACTTCCAGATCATCGACTCAGGCATGCCGCACGAGGAAGGGCGAATGGACGTCATCCTGGTGGCGGCCAAGAAGGAGAAGGTCGACGAGAGCGTCAGCCTGGTCGTCCAGAGCGGCCTCATGCCGGTGATCGTCGACCTGGAGGCGTTCGCTCTCCAGAACGCCTACGAGGTCAACTACGAGGTCGAACCGGGGAAGAACATCGCCCTGATCGACATCGGCGCCGGGGTGATGAACATCAACGTCATCGGCGACGGCATCTCGGTCTTCACCCGCGACATATCCATCGGCGGCAACCAGTTCACCGAGACCATCCAGAAGGAAATGGGCATCAGCTACGACCAGGCCGAAGCCCTCAAGCGCGGCGAGCGGATCGAGGACGTCGACATGAGCATGGTCCAGAGCGTCATCGAGTCGGTCTCGGACAACCTGACCATGGAGATCCAGCGGTCATTCGACTTCTTCCGGGCGACCGCCAACGAGCGGGAGATCCAGCGGATCGTCCTCTCCGGGGGCACGGCCAAGATCAAGGGGCTGGACGAGTTCATCTCCTCGCGGCTGGGCATCCCGGTGGTGGTGAACAACCCCTTCCAGAACATCAAGATCAACGAGCGGAAGTTCGACATGGTCGAGATGCGGAAGATGGCTCCGACGGCTGCCGTGGCGGTCGGCCTGGCACTGAGAAGGGTTGGTGACAGATGATCAGGATCAATCTTCTCCCGCGCAAAGTCTCCCGCAAGAAGATGACCGCCATGCGCCATCTGGCGCTGGGGGGCGGTCTGATCGCCATCGTCCTGCTGGCCATGGCCTACAGTTGGATCGTCATGGGCAACAAGGTGTCACACCTCCGCAAGGAGATCACGCGCATCGACGGCGAGATCAAGAAGCTGGCCAACGTCGAGAAGGACAAGGAGACGCACCAGAAGAACCTGGCCGAGCTGAAGAGGCGCCGGGACGCCATCTCCGAGGTCGACAAGGAGCGGGTGGTGTTCCTCCACGTCATGGACGAGATGACCCTGATCCTCGACGACAGCAAGCTGCACGTCTGGCTCAGCCAGATGAATTACGACCGGGGCAAGCTCCAGGTCAGCGGGGTGGCCTTCACCAACGAGAACATCTCCGAGTTTCTCAAGCGCCTCGACCAGTCGCCGTACCTGAGGAACGCCAACCTCATTCTCTCCCAGAAGTCGAAGGAGAAGGGTGCCGTGCGCGACATGTACAGCTTCTCGCTCACCGCTGAAGTCGAAACTCCCCAGGGGGGATGACCGATGGCCCTACTCGACAAGATCAACGAGATTAGTTCGAAGCAGCGCCTGATCATCCTGGGGCTGGTGCTGGTCCTTCTGGCGGCCGGCTTCTGGTATGGGATCTGGCAGCCTAAGCGCGTTGCCATTGCCAGCCTGGAGCGCCAGTTGACCGACAATAAGTCGACCCTGGGCCAACTCCAGATGGTGGCCAAGGAGATCGAGCGGTTCAAGCAGGAGGCCAAGGGGCTCGAACTGACCCTGGCGGAACTCAAGACCAAGCTTCCTCAGAGCAAGGAGATCCCGACCCTGCTGCGCGACATCTCCCAGGCCGGCATCGAGGGGGGGCTCCAGTTCGACATGTTCCGGCCGGCCGGCGAGGAGAAGAAGGAGTTCTACGCCGAGGTGCCGGTGGAGATCAGCATCCGCGGGCCGTACCACAACATCGGCATGTTCCTCGACAAGGTGGCCCACCTACCCCGGATCGTGAGCGTCTCAAACCTGATCTTGAGCCAACCCAAGGAGGAGGGGCAGTTCATCTTCGTGTCCGGGAACGGCCGGATCGTCACCTACCGGTATATCGAGAAGACCGAGAAGGAGGCTCCGAAGAAATGAGCCGGCGAGCCATGACGGGAAAACTGATCGCCTCTGTGATCGTCGGGGGCCTGCTGTTCGCCCCGTGGGTCGCGCTGGGGGCCGCGGAGCAGTCGCCCGCCCAGGCTCCGGCCGCGCCCAGGGACGCCGCGGCAGGCGCTCTCCAGGCTTCACCGGCTGCCCCCCTGGCGCCGAGCATCTACGAGGAAACGCACTACACGGGTTCGCTGCGGCGGGATCCCTTCAAGTCGCTGCTCATCCTCCGGCAGACCGAGCGGGACGTTTCGAAGCTGCCGCCCATCCAGCAGATCGAACTGCAATCATTCAAGGTGGTCGGTGTCATCCTGGACGCCAAGAAGGGCAACCGGGCCATGGTCCTGGCTCCCGACAACAAGTCCTACGTGGTGAAGCAGGGCGACGTCATGGGCAGAAACGAGGGAGAGGTCATTTTGATCGACGGGCAGGGGCTCACCGTGAAGGAGAAGTTCGTCGACTTCATGAACCGGGAAACCTTCGTGACCACCGTGATCAAGGCATCCGAGAAACAATCGAAATGAGGAGGAACCGTGGTGTCCTATAGGAAAGCATTCTTGCGAGGTGCTCCAGCGGTTGTTCTCGCGGTTCTGTTCGCGGCGGCCGGTTGCGCCGGCATGGGCGCGGCCACCAAGCAGGCAACGCCGGCTGATGGGACACCCCGTCCGTTGGTGACGGTCATCAAGGCGGCCGAGCAGGAAGGCAAGGTGGTCCTCCGGGTCGAGGCCGACCAGCCCTTGAAGAACTACCTCATGTTCAAGCTGGAGAAGCCCTTGCGCCTGCAGCTCGACCTGCCCGGGGCCCGGCTGGACAATTTCGACAAGAACATCCCGGTGAACCAGGGGCCGGTGGGCTTCATCAGGCCGGTCCAGGCGGGCGACGACACCGCAGCCCACCTCGAGATCGTGCTCAGCCGCCCGGCGGCCTATGAGGTCAGCGCCGACAACGCGGTGCTCACCGTGAGCATCGGCGAATTGGCCGAGCAGGCGGCCGCCGAAAAGCAGGCCACGCCGGCCGCAGAGAAACTCGCGGCCATGGCTTCCAAGGAGGTGCCTGCCGAGAAGAAGGCGGCAGCGCCGACGGCCTCGGCCCCGGCCAAGGCCGAGAAGCCACCCGCGCCCGGCACGGCCGCCAAGAAGCTGACCGGCCTCGACATCCTGTCGTCGCCGGAGGGGACGCAGGTGATCATCGAAGGCGACGGCGTCCTCGACTACGAGTACTTTGTCGTGGAGAACAAGATGGTGGTGGTCGACGTGCAGAACGTGGCTAACGCGGTGGCCCCGCTGAACCGCAAGGTGGCCGACGACTACATCAAGCAGGTCAGGATCGGCGAGCACTTCGAGCCGCGGCGGAAGGTCCGGGTGGTCATGGATCTGACCCGACCCGCCGACTACAAGGTGGTTTCGACCGGCGACAAGCTGCTGGTCAACTTCGGGTCGCTGGCGGCGCAGGCCGATGAGAAGATCAAGGACACCCTCACCGGGGCGGTGACCGACATATTCTTCAAGCCGTTGGCCGACCGGTCGCAGATCGAGATAATCTGCTCCAAGGAAACCGAGTACTCGAAGGTCGAGTCGGCCGACCCGGCCCGGCTGATCCTCGAGATCCCCGACATGCGCATCGCCCCGGCGGCCCAGAAGACGATGGACCTGGGCTCGCTCAACCGGGCGGTCAGCAAGGTGGTCAGCCTGCAGTACCTGAAGGACAACCGGACCGTCGCCCGGATCATCGTCCAGTTCCGCGAGCCGTCCCCCTACCGGATCGACTCGGCCGACAGGAAGAAGATCGTCATCGACGTGCCGCACGTGGCCGTCGCCGCCGCGGCCGATCCGGCCGCCAGGCCGGCCGGCAACCTGCCACCCCCGCCCCCGGGCATCACGCTGGTAACCACCGAGGAACCCTCGGGCAGGAGGTACTCCGGCCAGGAAATCTTCCTCGACTTCAAGGACGCCGACATTCAAGACGTGCTGCGGCTCATTTCCGAGACCAGCGGCGTCAACTTCGTCAGCGGCCCCGAGGTGAAGGGGAAGGTGACCATCAAGCTGGCCGGGGTCCCCTGGGACCAGGCCCTGGACGTCATCCTGAAGACCAACGAGCCGATGCTGACCTACGTGCGAGAGGCGGACAACATCATCCGGGTGACCACGGCCGACAAGGTCCGCAAGGGCGAGATGGACGACCTGGAGAACATGAAGCGCAAGCAGGACATCCAGGACAAGCTGGTCAAGCTCGAGGACGCCCCGGTCCTGACCGAGACGATCTCGATATCCTACGGCGACGTCACCGAGATGAAGGCCCTGGTTGAGGGGATGAAGGACGAGAAGGACAAGAAACTCCTCCTGTCGGCGAGCGCCGACAAGCGGACCAACACCCTCATCCTGAAGGACCGCAACGCCAAGAACCTCCAGATGGCCAAGGATCTGATCAAGCAGCTCGACGTGCCGACCCCGGCGGTCATGATCGAGGCCCGGATCGTCAGCGTCAGCAACAACTACCAGCGTCAGCTCGGCATCCAGTGGGGCTTCGACGCCTTTGCCGACGAGGCCCACGGCAACCCGACCGGGGCTTCGTTCCCGAACAACATCTCGCTGGGCGGCACCGGCCTGGGAACGGGCGGGACCGGGTCCGGCAGCACCGACACCGGCTACCTGGTGAACCTCGGCGCCTCCGACGCGACGTCGGCCATCGGCCTGTCGCTGGGGCACATCGCCGACACCTTCAACCTCGACCTGCGCCTCTCGGCCATGGAGTCCATGGGCCAGGGCGAGGTCCTGTCGCACCCGAAGGTGCTGGTGGTCCAGAACGAGAAGGCGATCATCAACGTCGGCAGCCAGTTGCCGATCAGCAAGACCGACGCCGAGGGGAGCCGGACGACCGAGTTCAAGGACGTCGGCATCATGCTGGAGGTCACCCCCCAGATCACCTCCGACCGCCGGGTCTTCATGAAGGTCAAGATCGAGCGCTCGTCCAAGGGGGACGACGTCAACACCTCCGAGGGCCTGCAGTTCTCGATCAACACCCAGCGGGCCGAGACCAAGGTGCTGCTGGCCGACGGCGAGACGAGCGTCATCGGCGGCCTCTTCCAGCAAACCAAGTCGGACACCGACGACTCGGTCCCGTTCCTGTCGAAGATCCCGATCCTGGGCTGGCTCTTCAAGTCGAAGGCCATCCTGGACAAGAAAGAGGAGCTGCTGATCTTCCTGACCCCGAAGCTCGTCAACTACTGACGCGACCGGGAGAAGAACGGTGTCGGCGGCCGGGCCGCCGGAAGAGGAGAAGGCACCCCGCGCCGGGTGCCTTCTTCATTTGTGGCCGGGGCGATCGTGACTCGCGTTCGCCCCTGCCTGCAGGATTGCGTCACCGGGTGGCGCCGACGGGGGACCCCCACGAAGCGCGCAGTCCCTTCGCGAGCACTTCGTGGGGGTGAGAGGCGCCAGGACCCCGTGACGATCCACTAGAAGGGGAGGGACGAGCGTGTGGCATGAACGGTTGCGGGTGCTGACGGCCGGGGAGTCGCACGGCCCCGGGCAGACGGTGATCGTCGAAGGGCTGCCGGCGGGGATCAGGCTCGACACCGGCATTCTCTCGCGCGACCTCGCCCGCCGCCGGGCTGGGCACGGCCGGGGCGGGCGGATGAAGATCGAGACGGATGCCGTGGAGATCCTCTCGGGAGTCCGGCACGGGCTGACCATCGGCTCGCCGGTCACGCTGCAGGTCCGCAACCGCGACTGGGAGAACTGGTCGAGGACCATGTCGCCCGAGCCGGTGACCGGCACGCCGGACCGGCAGGTGACCCGCCCCCGTCCCGGGCACGCCGACCTGGCGGGCGGGATGAAGTACGACCGTCGCGACCTGCGGGATGTGCTCGAACGGGCCTCGGCCCGCGAGACGGTGACCAGGGTGGCGGCCGGGGCGGTCTGCCGGTCGTTCCTGGAGGCTTTCGGCATCGACGTCGTCTCGTGGGTGACCCGCATCGGCGGCGTCGCCGGGGAGATGACCGGCGGGGTGACCCGGGAGCGGATCGAACAGTCATCGGTCCGCTGCCCCGATGAGCGCCTCACGGCGGCGATGGTCGGGGAGATCGACCGGGCCGCCGCCGACGGCGACACCCTCGGCGGGGAGTTCAGCGTGCGGGCCTCGGGCCTGCCTCCCGGCCTCGGCAGCCACGTCCACTGGGACCGCCGCCTCGACGCAACCCTGGCCGGGGCGGTCATGTCGATCCCGGCGGTCAAGGGGGTGGAGATCGGGCTCGGCTTCGCCGCCGCATCGCGCCGGGGTTCCGTCTGCCACGACGAGATCGTGGTGGCCGATGCCCAGGTCCCCTGGCGGTTTCGCCGCCGGACCAACAACGCCGGCGGGCTGGAGGGCGGGATGACCACCGGCGAGGAGTTGCTGGTCAGGGGGGCGATGAAGCCGATCCCCACCCTGGGGGCGCCGATCGCCTCGGTCGACATCCTCACCGGAGAGGCGGCGCCGGCGGCCTTCGAGCGCTCGGATGTCTGTGCCGTGCCGGCCGCGGCGGTTGTGGCCGAGGCGATGTGCTGCCTGGTGATCGCGTCGGCGGTCCTGGAGAAGTTCGGCGGGGACACCCTCGACGACGCGCTGGCGGCTCACCGGCACTACCTCTCCCGCCTGTCCGGCTAACCCGGATGACCATATTCCTGTGCGGCATGATGGGCAGCGGCAAGAGCACCGTTGGGCGCCGGCTGGCCGCGCTGACAGGACGTCCCTTCGTCGACCTGGACGAGGAGGTGGCCCGGGAGGCCGGCATGGAAATTCCAGACATCTTCGCCCGCGAGGGTGAAGCCGCCTTCCGCGCCCGCGAGTTGGCGGCGCTTGAGCGGGCCACCGGGGAGGGGGAGGCGGTGATCGCCCTGGGCGGAGGCGCCCCCTGCCGCGAGGAAGTCATGTCGCTCATCGCCCGAACGGGGACGATGGCCTACCTGCGGGTTTCGGCCGGGACGGCCGCCGCGCGCCTGGCCGCCGACAGCCGGCGGCCCCTGCTTCCCCGGGGCGCCGATGGGAAGGTGTCGGCCGTGGGGATCGACCGGCTGATCGCCGAACGCGAAGCATGGTACCTGCGGGCCGGCCTGGTCATCGACGCCGACGGGCGGACGCCGGACGACATCGCCGGGGAGATTCTGGGCCGCCTGGCGGAGGAACGGCCGTGACGAACCGGACGTGCCTGACCCTGAAACTGAGGGAAGCCCCCTACGACGTGCTGATCGGCCGGGGCCTCCTGGGCCGGTCGGGCGGGGCCGTGGCCAAAATAATGCGGGGCAGCCGGGTGATGGTCGTGACCCAGGCAGGCATTCCCGCCCCGATCGTCGACACCTTCCTTTCCTCCCTCGGAAAGGCCGGCCGAAAGCCCCTGCTCCACCGCCTGCCGGAGGGGGAGGAGGCCAAGACCGCCGGGGCGGTCGCCGCGTTGCACGATGCCTTCGTCGAAGCCGGCTTCGACCGGCAGTCGATGGTCTGCGCGTTGGGCGGGGGGAGCGTCGGCGACGCGGCCGGCTATGCCGCCGGGACGTACATGCGGGGCATCGATGTGGTCCAGGTCCCGACCACCCTGACGGCCATGGTCGACTCGTCCATCGGCGGAAAGACGGCTATCAATCACCCGAGAGCCAAGAACGTCCTCGGCGTCTTCCACCAGCCGCGCCTGGTCCTGGCCGACACCTCGCTTCTCGACCGGCTTCCCGAGCGCGACTATCGGGCCGGGCTGGCCGAGGTGGTCCGCTCGGCTTGCATCGGCGACCGCCGGCTGTTCGAGCTGCTGGAGCAGGACCTCGACCGGGTGCTTGCCAGGGACCCGGCGATGGTCGACGAGATGGTTGTCCGAGCGGCGGCGGTGAAGATCACCCTGGTCTCCCGCGACCCGAGGGAGGAGAGGGGCAGGCGAATCCTGCTGAACTACGGGCATACCCTGGGGCACGCCGTCGAGGCCGCCGGAGAATTCGAGCGCCTCCGCCACGGGGAGGCGGTGTCGATCGGCATGGCCGCTGCGGCCCGGCTGTCCGCCCGCCTGGGAGTGTGCAGCCGCAGGTGCCGAGATCGGCAGATAATTCTGCTGAATCGCATGGGGTTACCGACCACTATTTCAGACATACCTTTGGAAAAGGTCGTTAACTCATTGAAGTTGGACAAGAAATTCAGGCAGGGAGTATCAAGATTCATATTGACACCGCGAATCGGGAGTGCTAAGGTCATCGAGGGGTTGTCCGCGCCGGAGGTGGTGGCGGCGCTCCGCGAGGAGATCATCGAAACGCCGGTGAGACGGCGCTGAAAAGGGGGAGAGCATGAAGCGGCTGATCAGGGCATGTCTCGTATTCCTTGTCGTCACGTCGCCCTTCTACCTGGGTTGCACGGACAGCAGCGACTACGGCGGGCCGGTCGACATCACCGAGATGCTGTGCATCGTCTATGACGATGCCGGCGTTGGTGACGCGAAGGAATGTGCCTTGCCGAGGGTGTACATCTCCAATGCCGAGTCGACGGCCAATGTGATCGACGTCGAGTTCACCTTCATCAACTACTCGCTCAACCGCGTGCGGTTGAACCGGATGATCGTCGAGTACACCCCCCCCAGGGGCCCGGCCATTCCGAACCACTACCAGACGATGGCCGTGGACATCCCGGCGGCCGACAAGGGAAGCCTGATCACCGGTTCCGAGAAGATCCAGGTGCCTGTTTCCCTCTGGTCCCTGGAGCAGACCCGCCAGATGTACAACAACAAGGGACAGTACCCTTCGACTCCGTTCTTGGTCAACTGCAAGGTAACCTTCTACTACAACACCAGCGGTGGCCAGGAGCAGAGCCTGGAGCGGGAAGTCACAGTCGAGTTGCTGTAGGGCCGGCTGATCGGCTGGATCAGCCCGGCGCGCGGCGGATGCGGGAGCGATAAGCCCATGGGTCGACGGTAGTGTGTGCCGATCACGTCCGCGGGAACGAACCCGCGGCGGAGCGGGACGGTGCCCTGGCGGCGGAGATCACCAAGTACGAGGCAGCCATCGCCCAGGACCCCAAGTCCCGGGCGTTCGCGCTGCTGGCTGAAGCCTATCGCAAGGCGGGGCGCCTCCAGGACGCCATCCGGGTGGCCGAAGAGGGCCTCAGGAATTTTCCCCACTACCTGAGTGGCCGGTCCGCGCTGGCCAGGGCCTACTTCGACTCGGGCGATCGCCAGAAGGCCAAGGCCGAGTTCGAGCAGGTGGTCAAGGCTGCACCCGACAATCTGATGGCCCACCGGCACCTGGCTGAGATTTACCAGGGGGAAGGAAGGCTCCCCGACGCGGCCAAGTCGCTCAAGATGGTGGCCCTGCTCGATCCGCGGGACGAGCAGTCCCGGATGCGCCTGCAGGCCATCGCCCCCGATCGTCCGGGGACGCCCCCGACAAAGCCGTCTCCGCCACGGCCCGTCCCGGCGAGCGTCACGGCTCCGGCTCTGGCGCCGCCACCGTCACCGTCCCCGCCGGTCCGGGCGAAGCCGGCTCCGGTTCCCCCTCCCCCGCCTCCGCCTCCGAAGGCGGCGACCGTTCCCCGTCCCCCCTCCGACGCGCCGATGGAGGGGGTGATGGAGCGCCATCGTCACGTGGAGGAACTCGCCGCGCCCGGAGAGGAGCAGCCGGTCCTGGAGGTGATGACCGATCAGGAAATGATCCACCAGCCGGAACTCTCGCGCCGTCACGAACCGTCCACTCCGGAGCCGGTCTTCGGCGATGACGGGATCTTCGACGCGGCCTTCAGCGAGTACGAGCCGCCGCAGCCGCTCGAGCCCCTGCCCGATCTGCTGGCGCCCGAGGAAGCGCCGGCGGAACCCGCCCCGCCACCCCGGCCGGCCTGGGAACCGGTGGCGGCCGCCGAACCGGCCAAGGAGGTTTCCGAGGAGATTGCCGAGGAGGACTCGTACGTCTTCGGCCGGCCGCGGTTCGATGATATGCCCGAAACGGCTGCGGAGACCGTCCCCCCGGGGGAAGGGGTGCGGACCGAGACCATGGCCGAGATATACTTCCAGCAGGGGCTGCTGACCGAGTCCCTGGGCATCTACCGCGAGTTGGCGAAGACCCGGCCCGCCGACCCCAGGATCGGGGAGCGCATCCGGGAGATCGAGCGGCGCATGAGTTCCGGGGCGGCGGCGGGGGAGGACACGAAGACCGAACCCGTGGCGGTCGCGCCGGCACGCTCGGCGCGGGAGGTCGAGGCGCTCCACACCCTCCAGGAATGGCTCACCAGACTCAAGACAAGGGTACTGACATGGACCTGAAGAGCGAGTTGGACCGGGTGCTGTCGCGGACACGCGGCTGTGTCGGCCTGTTCATCATGGACAAGGACGGGCTGGTGGTCGAGCGGGCCGAGGCGCCGGGCCAGCACGACCTGGAGATGGCCTTCGTGGAGATGATGCAGGCGTTCCGCTCGGCCGCGGGGATGGCCGACTCGGTCGGCGACGGCTCGCTCAAGGAGCTGTCTGTCCTGACCGACCGGCACCGCTACCTCTTCCGGCGGATCAACGACGACTACTTCCTGGCTCTGGCCATGAATCCCGGCGGCTTCCACGGCGAAGGGGTGTGGCGCATGTGCCAGACCATCGCCGCCACGGCGGCTGATTTCGCCCGCTGACCGCGGGACTCCCCCAAGACGACCGGGCATCGGAGGCGGCAGTGAAAATCCTCGTCCTGAACGGCCCCAACCTGAATCTCCTGGGTGTGCGCGAACCGGCCATATACGGCACGACCACGCTCGAGCAGATCAACCGCGACCTGGAGACCGAGGCCGCCACCCTGGGCGTCGAACTCGAGTTCCTGCAGTCGAATCACGAGGGTGAGCTGATCGACGCCCTGCACCGGGCGCGGGGGAACGCCGATGGCGTCATCATCAACCCGGGCGGGCTGACCCACACCAGCATATCCCTGGCCGACGCCATCCGGTCCGTCTCCCTGCCGACGGTCGAGGTCCACCTGGCCAACATCCATGCCCGGGAGGAGTACCGGCGTCGCTCGGTGACCGCCGAGGCGGCCGTGGGGATGGTCTCCGGCCTCGGCCCGGCCGTCTACCTGCTGGCCCTGCGGGGCCTCGTCGGACGCCTGTCGGACCGGCCCTGATGGGGCGTGCCCGGCCCGATCCGCGGGCCGCGCGCCTTGCAGCGGTCCGTTCGGCCATGGCCGGCCGCGGGCTCGATCTCCTGCTGGTCACCAACCTGCGCAACGTTCGCTACCTGAGCGGTTTCTCCGGCGGGGCCGGCGCCCTCCTGCTGGGGCATGACCGGGCCTGGTTCCTGACCGACTTCCGCTACCGGCTGCTGGCCGACGGGGAGGTGGCCGGCTTCGCCCGCGTCGAGCAGCAGGGAGGATCCGACCGGTGGCTGGGCGGCCTGCTGCGGGAAGCGGGGCCGGGCACCCTGGGGTACGAGGCGACGGTCACGGCCGCCTTTGCCGCGCGGCTACGCGGAGTTGCCCGGGGGCGGCGCCTCCGGATGACCGACGGACTGGTCGAGGAAATCCGCCGGGTCAAGGACGCCGTCGAGATCGCCATCATGAGGCGGCTGATCCGGATCGCCGCCGCGTCGCTGGAGGAATTCCTGGCCACCCTGCACCCCAGCGTGACCGAGGAACAGGCGGCCCTGGAACTGATGCTGATCATGCGCCGCCGGGGGTCGGGTCCGCCGCCGTTCGACATCATCGTCGCCGCGGGGCCAAACTCGGCCCTGCCGCACCACCACCCCGGGCGGAGAAAGATGCGCCGGGGCGACGCGGTGGTGATCGACTTCGGCTCGTCGGGCGAAGGGTATGCGGTCGACATGACCCGGACGGTCTCCCTGGGGCCCCCCGGTGACGAAATTGCCAACATCCACCGCCTGGTGTATGATGCCCAGCGGGCCGCCCTGGCGACCGTCCGCGACGGCGTTTCGGCGGCCGAGGTCGACCGCGCGGCCAGGGAGATCATCGCCGGCGCCGGAAAGGGCGACGCTTTCGGCCACGGCACCGGCCACGGGGTGGGTCTCGACGTCCACGAGGGCCCGAACCTCTGGTCCGGCGGGAAGGAGATCCTCCGGCCGGGGATGGTGGTCACCGTCGAACCGGGCGTCTATCTGCCGGGTGTCGGCGGTGTCCGCATCGAGGACATGGCCCTGGTCACCGGGGACGGCCGGGAAGTCATGACCCGCGCCTTGCCGACGGGCGCCACCATGCGATCGATCACCTCATGAGGGAATGGCGGTGAACGGATGAACCAGAAAGAAATCGAGCGGCTGATCCAGGTCCTGATCGGGACGGACATCGAGGAGATAGAGGTCACCCGGGGACAGGACCGTCTGCACATCAGGCGTCGTTCGACGGTCCTCCCGCCGTCCTTCCACCACACGACCGACCAGGCGGGCGGCATCGCCGGTGCGGTGCCAGGGGCTTCCCCGGGCGAATTGGCCGTGGCCCCCGCGGAGCCGCCCGGGACGATCATCAGGTCGCCCCTGGTGGGCACCTTCTACCGCGGCGTCATCCCCCGACGCCAAGCCCTTCGTCGAGGTGGGCGACATCGTCGCCCGGGGCCAGGTGTTGTGCATCATCGAGGCGATGAAGCTGATGAACGAGATCGAGGCCGAATGCGACGGCAAGGTGACGCGCGATCTTCGCCGAGAACGGGCGTCCGGTCGAGTTCGGCGAGCCCCTCTTCGAGCTGGGTCCCGTCGAGTAGGGCGCCGGCGGGGGACAGGTAGTGACCGGCACAACCCGAAAAACAAACAACAAGGGCCTGTTCCGCAAGGTGCTGATCGCCAACCGCGGCGAGATCGCCGTGCGGGTCATCCGGGCCTGCCGCGAACTCGGCATCCGCACCGTGGCCGTCTACTCCAGCGCCGACCGCGACTCCTTGCACGTCCGGCTGGCCGACGAGGCAGTCTGCATCGGCCCGCCCGAGAACGCCAGGAGCTACCTGAACATCCCGGCCATCATCAGCGCGGCCGAGATCACTGACGCCGACGCCATCCACCCCGGCTACGGCTTCCTGGCCGAGAACGTCCACTTCGCCGAGATCTGCGAGACGTGCCGGATCGCCTTCATCGGCCCGTCACCGCGGGTCATGAGCCTGATGGGCGACAAGTCCAAGGCCAGCGCGCCTGGCCAAGCGGGCCGGCCTGCCGATCGTGCCGGGCAGCCGGCGGACGGTCCTGACCGAAGCCGAGGGGCTGAAGCTCGCCCACGAGGTCGGCTTCCCGGTGATCATCAAGGCCGCCGCCGGCGGCGGCGGCAAGGGGATGCGGGTGGTCCACAACGAGGCAACTTCGGCAACCCCTTCCTGCTGGCCCCGCCCGAGGCCCAGGCGGCCTTCGGCTCGGCCGACGTCTACATCGAGAAGTACCTCGAGGAGCCCCGCCACATCGAGTTCCAGATCCTGGCCGACAAGCACGGCAACGTGGTCCACCTGGGCGAGCGCGACTGCTCGATCCAGCGCCGCCACCAGAAGCTGGTCGAGGAGGCCCCTTCCCCGGCGCTGACCGCCAGGCTGCGCCGGGAGATGGGCGACGCGGCGGTCAGGCTGGCCACGACGATCGGCTACACCGGCGCCGGGACGGTCGAGTTCCTGCTCGACAAGGACGGCAACTTCTACTTCATGGAGATGAACACCCGGATCCAGGTCGAGCATCCGGTGACCGAGATGATCACCGGCATCGACCTGGTGAAGGAGCAGATCCGGATCGCCGCCGGCGAGCCGCTGCCCTTCACCCAGAAGGACATCGAGATCCGCGGGCACGCCATCGAGTGCCGGATCAACGCCGAGGACCCGGTCGACTTCACCCCCTGCCCGGGGATGATCGACGTGTTCCACGCTGCCGGGCGGCCCCGGCGTCCGGGTCGACACCTTCGTCTACGCCGGCTACAGCGTCCTGCCCTACTACGACTCGCTGATCGCCAAGCTGATCGTCCGGGGGACCGACCGGGCCGAGGCCATGGCCAGGATGCGCCGGGCGCTCGACGAACTGGTCATCACCGGGATCAAGACCAACACCGCCTTCCACCAGCGGGTGTTCGAGCACCCCGACTTCATCGGCGGGCGCATCAGCACCTCATTCCTGGAGGCTTTCCGGAGCAAGTCGCATGGGGTTTGACGCGGGTTCGGCCAGGCTCTACGCCATACCCGATCCCGCCCTCGACATGCCCCTGGAGCAGCAGGCGCGGCTGGTGGTGGCGGGGGGCGCGGGGGCGGTCCAGCTCCGGCTGAAGGACGCGCCCGACGAGCGGCTGCTGGCGGAGGGCCGGGCCATGGCCGCCGTGTGCCGCGAGGGGGGGGCGCTGTTCATCGTCAACGACCGCCCCGACATCGCCCGGATCCTGGGCGCCGACGGCGTGCACGTCGGCGGCAGCGACGCCCACCCGGCGGACGCGCGCCGGCTTCTTCCCGCCGCCGTGGTGGGAGTGTCGGTTGCCGACGCCGACGAGGCCAGGGCGGCCGAGGCGGCCGGGGCCGACTATGTCGCCATCGGACCGGTCTTCGCCACGCCGGTCAAGGCGGGCCTCGCGCCGGTCGGGCTCGAGGCCGTGTCCCGGGTGCGGCGGGCGGTGACCATCCCGGTGGTGGCCATCGGCGGGATCGGACCGGGAAACGCGGCGGCGGTGGTTGCCGCCGGGGCCGACTCGGTGGCCGTCATCTCGGCCGTCTTCCGGACTTCCGATCCGCGGGGGGCCGCGGCAGGACTTCTGTCGACAGTGGTGAACGCCATCAACCAACGGAGAGCGTAGATGAACGAGACTTCCCTCCGCCGCACTCCCTTGCACCCCGTCTACGCCCGCCACGGAGCCCGGCTGGTCCCCTTCGGCGGGTGGGAGATGCCGGTGCAGTTCAGCGGCATCATTGAGGAGCATGAGGCGGTCCGCAACCGGGCCGGGATTTTCGACGCCAGCCACATGGGCGAGTTCCTGGTCGAGGGACCCGGGGCCGCCGAGGCGCTGCAGTATGTCACCCTCAACGACGTCTCCAAGCTCCACCCCGGCCGGGTCCAGGACTCGGCCATCCTGAACTTCGGCGGCGGGATCATCGACGACCTGCTCGTCTCCGCCCTGGCGCCGGACCGCTACATGATCTGCGCCAACGCGGCCAACGCCGCCCGCGACCTGGCCTGGTTCCGGGAGCAGATGAGGCGGTTCCCCGGGGTCGAGCTGACCGACCGCTCGGATGAAACCGCCCTGCTGGCGGTGCAGGGGCCGGCGGCTGCGGGCCTGGTCGGCTCCCTGTGCGAGGCCGACCTGGGCCCGGTCGAGGACCATCACCTGGTCGAGTCGACCGTGGCCGGCGTCCCGGCGATCGTCTCCCGGACGGGCTACACCGGCGAGGACGGCTTCGAGCTGTTCGTCGCCGCGGACCGGGCGGTCGGGTTGTGGGAGGCGCTCATGGCCGCCGGCGAGGGGAAGCTGACGCCCTGCGGGCTGGGAGCCCGGGACACGCTCCGGCTGGAAATGGGCTACCTGCTCCACGGCCAGGACATGGACGACACGGTCACCCCGCTCGAGGTGGGTCTCGCCTGGATCACCCACATGGAGAAGGGCGACTTCATCGGCCGCGAGGCGCTCCAGCGGCAGCGGATGGAAGGGGTCAGCCGCCAGATCGTCGGCATCAGGATGACCGAGCCGGGGGTGCCGCGCCGGGGATACGAACTGCGCGTCGACGGCGAGCCGGTCGGGGTCCTGACCAGCGGCACGCTCTCGCCCACACTCCGCGAGGGGATCGGGCTCGGCTTCCTGCCGTCGGAGCATGTCCGTCCCGGCACCGTCGTCAGCGTCGTCATCCGCGGCCGGGAGGCGGCCGCCCGGGTGGTCAAGCCACCATTCCACCGGGGCGCCCGCGCCCGCTGACCATTCATCCCAACGAAGCACGACAAGGAGGAGACCATGGAATATCCCAAGGACCGGCGCTACACCAAGGAGCACGAGTGGGTCCGAATCGAGGGCTCGGAGGCGGTCATCGGCATCACCCACCATGCCCAGGACGAACTCGGCGACATCGTCTTCCTCGACCTGCCGAAGCCGGGCACGGAGATCACCCAGATGAAGACCTTCGGGGCCATCGAGTCGGTCAAGGCGGTGTCGGACCTGTACGCCCCCGTCTCCGGCACGGTGACCCGGCTGAACGCCGCCGCGACGGCCAAGCCGGAACTGATCAACCAGGACCCCCACGGGGCGGGCTGGCTGATCGCCGTGACGATGAAGAACCCGGGCGAACTGGAGTCGCTGCTCGACGCCGCGGCCTACGCGGCCTACGTGGCCGAGGAAGCGGCCAAACACTGACGCGGCCATGCGATACATCCCGAACGACCGGACGACCAGGGAGCGGATGCTGGCCGAGGTGGGCCTGGGCGCTCCCGAGGAACTCTTCGTGCCGATCCCGGCCGAATACCGACTGGGACGCCCCCTCGATCTGCCCGAGCCGATGGACGAGGCCAGCCTGGCTGCCCACATGGCCGGCCTCGCGGCGGCCAACGCCTCGAGCGACCGGCGGGCCTGCGTCATGGGGGGCGGGGCTACGACCACTACATTCCCTCGGTCGTCCGGCACCTGACCGGCCGGTCGGAGTTCCTCACCGCCTACACGCCGTACCAGCCCGAGATCTCCCAGGGGACGCTGCAGGCGCTGTTCGAGTACCAGACCCTGGTCTGCCAGCTCACCGGGATGGAGGTGAGCAACGCCTCCATGTACGAAGGGGCGTCCGCGACGGCCGAGGCCATCCTGATGGCGCATCCGGATCACGGGGCGGACCGAGGTCGTGGTGGGCCGCGCGCTCCACCCGGAGTACCGCCAGTCGCCCGGACCTACGCGCCCGCAGGTCGGCCTCGTCTTCCGCGAGATCGCATCCAGCGAGGCCGGTGTGACCGACCTGGACGCGGTGCAGCGCGGCGCTGCGGCCCCGGCCGCCTGCCTGGTGGTGCAGTACCCCAACTTCTTCGGCGGCGTCGAGGACCTGCCCGCTGGCCGAGGCCGCGCACGCCGCCGGTGGCGCTCTGCTGGTGGCGTGGTGCCGAGCCGATCGCCCTGGGCCTGCTGAAGTCGCCCGGCGAGTGCGGCGCGGACCTGGTGCCGGGCGAGGGGCAGGGGCTGGGCACCGGGATGAATTCGGCGGCCCGCCCTGGGCTTCCTGGCGACCCGCGAGCAGTACGTGCGCCACCTGCCGGGCCGCCTGGTGGGGCAGACGGTGGATCGGGAGGCCGCCCGGGGCTACGTCCTGACCCTGGCCACCCGGGAGCAGCACATCCGTCGCGAGAAGGCCACCTCCAACATCTGCACCAACGGAGGCGCTGATCGCCCTCATGGCGACCATCTACCTGGTGAGCATGGGACCGCAGGGACTGCGGCGCTGGCGCCCACAACCTGCGCAAGGCGGCGTGCGCCAAGGGACGCCTGGGCAAGGTGCCGGGGTGCGGCACTCCGGTTCGGGCGGACCGACCTTCAACGAGTTCGTGGCCGGTGGCGAAGAAGCCGGCGGCGATCCCGCAAGCGCGCCTCCGGGAAGCACGGATTCAGCGGCGGGATCTGGGTCGCCTCGCCCACCCGGAACTTCCGGACTGTCTCCTGCTTCTGCGTGACGGAGCAGAAGACGCGAAGATCGACGCGCTGACTTTCGCAGCCGCTGGGAGGCGTGCGATGAGCGCCCGGATCGAGGCCGCCCGGGGGCTGGACTTCAACGAACCGTTGATCTTCGAGCAGGGGCCGGCCGGGCGCGTGCGCCTCCCCCTTCCTGGACGAGTCCCTACCCGGACGCGCCGCCGCGCTGCTCCCGCCGGCCCTGGTCCGCCGGGAATCCCCGGCCTGCCCGAGGTGAGCGAGGTGGACGTGGTCCGCCACTACACGCGGATCTCGCAGTGGAACTTCGGGATCGACCTGGGCTTCTACCCGCTCGGTTCGTGCACGATGAAGTACAACCCCCGGGTGAACGAGGACGTGGCGCGGCTGCCCGGCTTTGCCAGAGCGCATCCGCTACCCGCCCGACGCGCTGGCCCAGGGGGCGCTGGAGCTGATGTGGGAGCTGGAGCGGTACCTGGCGGAGATCAGCGGCCTCGACCGCGTGTCGCTCCATCCCTCGGCCGGGGCGCACGGCGAGTTGACCGGCGTCATGATGATCCGCGCCTACCACCAGTCCAAGGGGCAATCCCGCGGCCGAAGATCCTCATCCCCGAGTCGGCCCACGGGACCAACCCGGCCAGCTCAGCCCTCTGCGGCTACCAGGTTGTGCCAGTCAAGTCGGGCCCGCGGGGCGTGGTGGAGCCGCAGCCGGTGGCCGAGGCCATGGACGACCAGGTCGCCGGCGATCATGATCACCAACCCCAACACGCTGGGGCTCTTCGAGGAGCACATCGCCGAGATCGCCGCCATCGTCCACGCCAAGGGCGGCCAGGTGTACTGCGACGGCGCCAACCTGAACGCCATCATGGGAGTCACGCGGCCCGGCGATTGGGGCGTGGACGTGATCCAGATCAACCTGCACAAGACCTTCTCCAGCCCCATGGCGGCGGGCGGCCCGGGCGCAGGGCCGGTGGGTGTCGGAAGCACCTGGCACCTTTCCTGCCGGTGCCGGTGCCGCGAGAAGCGGAGCGACGCGTTCGTCCTGGCAGAGGACTCGACCGGCCACGAGCCATCGGCAAGGTGCGCTCCTTCGCCGCAACTTCCGCGTGATGGTGCGGGCCTACGCCTACATCCGAAGCCTCGGGGCGGCGGGCCTGCGCAGGCGGCGGAAACGGCGGTCCTGAACGCCAACTACCTCATGCATCAGCTAGGGCGCGTATCATTTGCCCTACGACCGGCTGTGCAAGCACGAGTGCGTGTTCTCGGACGCGACCAGCCAGAACGACGGCAAGACGCTCGACATCGCCAAGCGGCTGATGGACCACGGCTTCCACCCGCCCACGATCTACTTCCCGCTCATCGTCTCCGGCGCGCTGATGATCGAGCCGACCGAGACCGAGAGCAACGAGACGCTGGATCGTTTCGTCCGCCATGCAGGAGATCGCCCGCGAGGCCCATGAGGCCCCCGAACTGCTGAAGGGGGCGCCCGAGGGAACCCGCCTCGGCCGACTGGACGAGACGGCGGCCGCGCGCAGGCCGCGCCTCCGCTGGACACCCCCCGAACCGGGGGCCTGAGGATCGGGAGGGGGCCGTGGGCGGCACGATGCGCCTGATCCGCGGCGGTCCGGGGGAACCCGGCTACAACATGGCCCTCGACGCCCTGCTGCTGGAGGAGTGCTGCCGTAACGGCGGCGCCGCGCTGCGCTTTTACTCTTGGAACCCCCCGGCGGTGTCGATCGGCCGCTTCCAGGACGTGTCCGCCGGGATCGACCTGGGCGCCTGCCGCCGGCTCGGCCTGCCTTTGGTGCGGCGGATGACCGGCGGGCGGGCGGTCCTCCACCACCGCGAGGTGACCTACTCGATCGCCGCAGCCTGGGGGGAGGATTTCCCGCCGATGGGCGTGACCGACCTGTACGAGCGGATTGCCGGCGGGCTCCTCCGGGCGTTCGCGCTCCTGGGCGTGTCCGCCGGATCTGCCGACCGCCGCGGTCCCGCCCCGCCCCGATCGGCCAACTGCTTCCGATCACCCTCCCGGTGCGAAATCGTCCACCAGGGGCGCAAGCTGGTCGGCAGCGCCCAGGTGCGCTCGCCGGCGGGATTCCTGCAGCACGGGTCGGTCTTGCTGGAGGTCGACGCGGGCCTGTGGGAAGGCGTCTTCGGCCCCGGCGCGGCCCGCGGGGTGGCGTCGCTCGGGGAAATCCTCGACCGTCCGGTGTCCGCCGGGGAGGTTGAGGACGCCCTCGCGGCCGGGCTCGCCGGGATCACCGGCGGGGGATGGGATGAGGCCACCGTGCCGACGGACCTGGACCGTGCGGCGCGGGCCGCCGCGCGCGGTTACCTTGCGCTGTCCCCGGCGTCCTCCGCGGCCGCCGCAGGATGATTGACCTTTCGCCCGCGTCATTCTATTATTATTGTGTGCATTCATTTCTCTTCGCGGGGTAACGATGGCCGACAGCGTCAAGGACCTGCTCAAGCAGGCACTCAAGTTCACAGCTGACAACAAGCCCGACAAGGCCATCGAGGTCTATCGGGCGATCCTCAAGCTGAACCCGAAGGACACCCGGGTCCTCAACAACCTCGGCGACCTATACCTCAAGAAGAACAGCAACGCCGAGGCGGTCAAGATCTTCCAGCAGCTGGGCACCCTGTTCGATGCCGACGGTTGGACGGTCAAGGCCATCGCCATGTGCCAGAAGGTCCTCAAGATCGACCCCGGCCAGCTCGACACCAAGGCTTTCCTGGGAGACTTGTGCGCCAAGCAGAGGATGATCGGCGACGCCCGCAAGTACTACATCGAGCTGGCCAGCATCTACGACAAGAAGGGCGACACCAAGAAGGCCCTGGCGATCTTCAGCAAACTGGCCGACCTCGAGCCGGGCAATATCGCCGTCAGGAGCAAGCTCGGCAATATGTACTTCAGGGAGAAGATGCTCCCCCAGGCGGCCGAGGCCTGGGCCAGGGCGGCCGAGGCGTGCCTGGCTGCGGGGAAGACCGAGGACGCCGCCAAGCTCCTGGCGCGGGTGCTGGAGGTCGAGCCGAAGAACCTCCGGGCGGCCCTGCTGGTGGCTGGGCAGGAAGTCAAGGCCGGACAGCCGGAGCAGGCCCTCGAACACCTCCGGCCGGTTCGCGAGGCGGGGATGGCCGACGGCGACTTCCTGAAGGTCTACTCCTCGGTGTTGATCAAGCTCAGGATCGACGACGAGGCGATCGGCGTGCTGCGGAAGCTGGTCGAGCGCGACCCGACCGTCACGACGTCGCGGGAGCAGCTCGGTCTCGTGCTGCTCCGGGCCGGTCAGGCCAAGGAAGGCGTCGAACTGCTGATGAAGCTGGTCGGCGAGCACCTCAAGGAGAACCGCTGGGACCGCGCCGAGGCCTTGATCCTCGAAGTCAGGAAAGCCTCGCCGGATGACCACGCTGTCCTCCAGAAACTGGTAGAGATCCGTACCCAGTCGGGCAATACCGACGGCCTGATCGAGGCCTACCGTGACCTGGGATTGCTCTACCAGCAGAAGGGGCTGCCCACCAACGCCCGCGGCGTATACGGCAAGCTGGCCCAGATCGATCCGGGCAATTCCGAGTGGGCGCGCCTGGCCGGCTCCGGGGGCGGGACGTTTGCCGCTCCGGCGCCGCCACCCCCTTCCGAGGAGACGGCCGGCGAGGTCGTCTTCGACGAGATTCCCTTGCTGACCGAGGCCGACGAGGAGGAACTCACCCTCGTCGAGGAAGAAGAGGCGGCCGCCGCCCCCTCCGCCGGGTCTTCCATGGGGGTGGCGCAGGGTTTGCTCGCCCAGGGGCGATTCTCGGATGCCGAGAAGGAATTGAACAGGCTGGTGCTCCAGTCTCCCTCGATCGAGGCGCTGGACCTGCTCAAGGAGCTGTATCGCCAGCAGAACCGGTCCGCCGGCCAGGTGAAGATCTGTTTCGAGCTGGCCGCCCTCCACCGCAAGGCCGGGCGGATCGCCGATGCCACCGACCAGTACCCGGGAGATCCTCAGTATCGAACGGAACAACCAGCAGGCCAAGGACGCCCTGGCCGACCTGGTGGTCACCTACGGCCCCGAGGATCTCGAGCAGGTCCCGAGCGGCAAGAGCGCCTCGGTGACCGTCCCGGAGGGCGTCGTCGAGTTCGACGAGGACGAGATCGAGCTGGACGACAGCCTGCTGGACATGCCCGTCCTCGAGAAGGAGGTCGAACCGGCCCGGGAACCGTCGGCGGCCGTGACCGGAGCTGCGGAGTTGGAGCCCGGGCTGATCGAGCCCGTCCCCGCCATGGCTTCGGTCGACGAGGAGTGGGCCGAGGCCGAGTTCTACTTCCAGCAGGGGCTTGTCGACGAGGCCGAGGCGGCCTGCCGGGCGATCCTGGACAAGAATCCTGGCCATGCCGGCGCGGCCGACCGCCTGCGCAAACTCGAGGCCGGCCGGAAGAAGCCCGAGGCGCCGCCTCCACCACCCCCGGCGCAGGAGCCGGAATTCCTGGTCATCGACCAGCAGGACCTCGAGGCTTTCGGGCGCGACCTGGAAGTCGAGATGCCCCAGCCGAAGCAGAAGACCAAGATGACCATCCGAGGCGGGGAGGGCGCCCCTTCGGCCGCCACACCTCCGGCCGCGGATTTCTCCAGCTTCCTGGATGACCTCCGGACGGAACTCGAGAAGCCGCCCGTCCCGGCCTCGACATTCGAGGACGAGAGCCTCCGCGACATCTTCCAGGAGTTCCAGCAGAGCGTCCGCGAGAATTTGCCCGAGGAGGATTATGAGACTCACTACAACCTGGGCATCGCCTACAAGGAGATGGGCCTGCTGGACGAGGCCCTGACGGAATTCGACCTGGCCGCACGGTCGCCCGCCTTCTTCACCGACGCCGTCAGCATGACCGCGCTGATCTTCAAGGAGCGGGGCGACATGGCCGCCGCCATGCAGGCCTTCCTGAGCGCCCTGGCAAGGCTCGGCCAGGAGGACGTGGCGCGCAAGGGGCTGCTGTGGGAACTGGCCGAACTGTACGAGGACATGGGCGATCACGACAAGGCAGTCGAACTCTACCTGAACATCTATGACATCGATTCGGAATTCCAGTCCATCCAGGACAAGCTGCGCGAACTGGGGGTGATGGACCGGATCGCGGGGGAAGCCTCGCTGATCGAGCCCGTGGGGGTGACGGTCCAGAAACCGGCGCCCCAGCCGCCCCCGGCCGAGGAGCCTCCTCCCGAGGCGCCGAAACCGAGAGCCAAGGGCAAGGCCAAGGTCAGCTACCTGTGACGGGCACGCCATTCATCGTGGAGGGCTGACGCGACATGAGTTACGAGGAATTCTTCCACCTCAAGGAACAACCGTTCTCGAACACTCCCGACAACCGTTTCTACTTCGACAGCCAGCAGCACCAGGAAGCCATGCTGCGGCTGATGTACGCCGCGTCGACCATGAAGGGGCTGGCCATCCTCGAGGGGGACATCGGCACCGGCAAGACGACCCTGGCCCGCAAGATGCTCGACAACCTCGGCGAGCAGGAGTACGAATCGGTGCTGCTGGTGATCGTCCACTCGGCCGTCACCGCCGAGTGGCTGCTGCGGAAGATCGCCGTCCAACTGGGCGTCAAGGAGATGTCCGAGGGAAAGGTTGAACTCCTGAGCGCCCTGTGCCGGCGGCTGGCCGAGATACACGACTCGGGCCGCAAGGCGGTCGTGCTGGTGGACGAGGCCCAGATGCTCCAGACCCGCGAACTGATGGAGGAGTTTCGCGGCCTGCTGAACCTCGAGGAGCCGGGGGCCAAGCTGATCACCTTCATCTTCTTCGCCCTGCCGACCATCAACCAGTTCCTGTCGCTGGACGAACCGCTCAAGCAGCGGGTGGCCTTCCGCTACCGGCTCGACTCGATGAAACCGGCCGCCACCGCTGCCTACGTCACCCACCGCCTCAAGGTGGCCGGCTGCACCCAGCCGCTCTTTTCCGCCGAGGCGCTCAACGCGATCCATGACTTTTCCCGCGGCATCCCGCGCCTGATCAACATCCTGTGCGACAACGCCCTGTTCGAAGCCTTCCTCCTCAAGGAGAAGAAGATCGGCGTGGACCTGGTCAACGAAGTGGCCGACGACCTGGGCCTCAAGCGGCTGGCGGCCAACGGGGTGGTCGTGCCGGAGCCGGCGCCGCCCGCCCCTCCCCAGGAGAAGGCCGCCGGTCAACTCGACGCCGAGGAGATCCAGGCGCTCGACTTCCTCAAGGAGATGGACGGCTAGTCTCGTCCATAGCCCCTTCGTGTTCAGGCGGTCCACCCTGCCCGGCGTCCTCGCCGGCCTATGCATCGTCGCCGCGATCCTTGCGCCGTCCCTTCTCCGTGCGGCCGACCTGGAGACCGAGGCGGAACGCTACTACCGCCGGGGCGATTTCTCCATCAGCATCAAGCTCTACGAAGCCATAGCCCGGAAGGCCATGCCGGACGACGCGCTGCGTTACCACCACGGCCTGGCGCTGCTGTTCCAGGGCGACTGCGCCCGCTCGGCCGAGGTCCTCAGGCCGCTGAAGGACGGCCTGCCCGGGCCGGAAGTCGACCGGGAAGTCCTGCCTCTGGCATTCGGCTACTGCCTGCTCGAGCGGGGGAAGGAAAAGGAGGCCCAGGCCGTCCTCCCCCGCAACGGGAACGGCAAGCCGACCCTGCCCGTCGTAGCCCGCCGCCTGGTGGAGACCCTGGAGGCGAAGCACGAGAACGCCGGCGCCATGCAACTCGTCCGGCGGCTGCAATCGTCCCGCCGGGGCGAGGGCTGGGAGTGGCTCGCGGGGCGGGGCATCGATGCCGGCCATGCGCGAAGCGAGGCTGCCCCCCCGGCTTCGAGGGAAGACGGGCAGTCGAGCCAAGGGCTTACCGTGGGGGCGATGATCCCCCTGAACGGCACTTACGAGGTACTTCGGCCGGCGCATCCTCCAGGGATTCACGCTGGCCTTCGAGGAGTATGGCGAGGTTGCCGGGGCCACGCTGGCCGTCCACGACACGGCCGGTGATCCCGAAACCGGTAGGGCGGGCTTCATCGACCTGGTCGAGAAGGAGCGGGCGGTGGCCATCCTCGGCCCGGTGCTCAGCTCGGTGGCCGAGGCGATCGCCCCCCTGTCGGCCGAGCGGCGCATACCCGTCCTGACCCCTGCGGCCCAGGCCCCGTTCCTGCCTTCCCTCAGCCCGTACCTCTTCCGCAACTGCCTGACCCTCGGCCAGCAAGGGAGGCACATCGCCCGCCTGGCGATGCAGGGGATGGGCCTGACGCGCTTCGCCGTGCTGGCTCCCGACGACAATTACGGGCGCATCCTCTCGCGGGCCTTCTGGGAGGAGGTGACCAGCCTGGGGGGGCGGATCACCCACTCGGCCACCTACGCCCTGAGCCAGACCGACTTCGCCAAGGAGATCAGGGCCATCAAGGGGGAGAACGACATCACCAAGGACGACGGCACGGCCGACGCCTTCCACCCCACCTGGGAGGCCCTCTTCGTGCCCGACACCCACCAGCGGGTGGCCCTGATCGCGCCGCAGCTCACCTTCCACGACATCGTCCGGAAAGACTACGTGCTCATGGGCGGAAGCGGCCTCGACCACCCGGACCTGATGCGCATCGGCGAAAAGGACGTCGAGGGGGTGGTCTTCCTCGACGCCTTCTTCGACGGCTCGGATGACGAACGGGCGCGTGGATTCGTGGAACGCTACCGGGCCAGGTTCGGCGAGGCTCCCGAAGTCATGGCGGCCCAGGCGTACGACGCGGCGACGATCGTCATCAGCCTGATCCGGTGGGGCAACCGCGACCCGGAGTCGATCCGCAGGGCGCTGTCGGGCCTGAAGGACTTCCCCGGCGTGTGCGGCCCGACCAGCATGGACGCCGCCAGGGAAGCCTCGCGCCCGCCGGTATTCCTGACCGTCCGGGACGGTGCCATCGTCGGCTACACCCCCCCCCGCGAGGTCACCCTTTCTCCTTGACACCAGATGGGGTGGTCTGGTAATTTTCGACGTTGCTGTGTCCTTTTTAACAGGCTGTCGACCATTCAAGGAGGAGCGACCATGCGGAAGAGATATCTGTTGACCCCCGGTCCGACGCCGGTGCCCGAGCAGACCCTGCTGGCCATGGCCCGACCGATCATCCACCACCGGACGCCCGAGTTCGAGGCCATCCTAGCCCGCATCTGGGAGAACCTCAGGACCCTCTACCAGACCAAGCAGGACGTCCTCTTCTTCGCCTCGTCCGGCACCGGCGCCATGGAGGCCTCGGTGGTCAACATCCTTTCGCCGGGCGACAAGGCCATCTGCATCCGCGGCGGCAAGTTCGGCGAGCGCTGGACCAACATCGTCAAGGCCTACGGCGGCGTGCCGGTGAACATCGACGTCGAATGGGGCACGGCGGTCGACCCGAAGCAAGTCGAGAAGACCCTGGCCGACGACCCCTCCATCCGGGCGGTCTACGTGCAGGCCAGCGAGACCTCCACCGCGGTCCGGCACGACATCAAGACCCTGGGCGCCATCTGCGCCAAGCGCCCCAACACCGTCCTGGTGGTCGACGCCATCACCGCCCTGGGGGTATTCCCGATGCCCATGGACGAGTGGGGCCTCGACGTGGTGGTCACCGGCGCCCAGAAGGCGCTGATGCTGCCGCCCGGCCTGTCGTTCATCGCCCTGTCCGAGAAGGCGTGGGGGCACGCGGCCGCGGCCAAGATGCCCCGTTTCTACTTCGACATTGCCCGGGAGAAGAAGAACCGCGACAAGGGGACCACCGCCTGGACCCCGGCCGTCTCCCTGCTGATCGGCCTCGACGACGTCCTGTCCTCCATCATGGAGGAGGGGCTCGATCATCTCTTCCGTCGCCACGCCGCGTTGGCCAAGGCCACCCGCGAAGGCTTCCGGGCCATGGGTCTGGGCATCTACGGCGAGTCGTCGCCGTCCGAGGCGCTGACCGCGGCCATCGTGCCCGACGGGATCGACGGCAAGAAACTGGTCAAGCACCTGGTGACCAAGTACGGCGTCACCGTGGCCGGCGGCCAGGAGCAGCTCGCCGGGAAGATCATCCGCGTTGCGCACCTGGGGTATTTCGACCGCCTGGACGTCATCACCGCCCTGGTCTCGGTGGAGATGTCCCTGGCCGACCTGGGCTGGACGGGCCTCAAGCGCGGCGCGGCCGTAGCCGCCGCCGAGCCGATCCTGGCCGCCCTGGACTGACAACCGCCGAGCGCGAAGGAGGACGACGATTCCATGAAGATCCTGGTCAGTGACAAGCTCGATGCCCGCGGGGTCGAGATCCTGAAGGCCTCGCCGGGGCTCGACGGTCGACCTGCAGCCCGACCATCACCCCCGAGGAGCTGAAGAAGGCCATCGGCGCCTACGACGGCTTGATCATCAGGAGCCGGACCAAGGTGACCGCCGAGATCCTCGAGGCGGCCGGCAAGCTGAAGGTCATCGGCCGGGCCGGCATCGGCGTGGACAACGTCGACGTGCACGCGGCCAGCAAGCGGGGCATCATCGTCATGAACACCCCCCTGGCCAACATCATCACCACCGCCGAGCACGCCGTGTCGATGATGTGCTCCCTGGCCCGGAAGATCCCCCAGGCCGACGCCTCGATGAAGGCCGGCGCCTGGGAAAAGACCAAGTTCACCGGGGTCGAGCTCTACCAGAAGACCCTGGGGGTGATCGGCATCGGCAACATCGGCAAGATGGTCGCCAAGAGGGCCCAGGGCTTCGAGATGAAGGTCATCGCCTACGACCCGTTCATCACCCGCGAGAAGGCCGAGAGCCTGGGCGTCGAACTGGTCGAACTCGACACGTTATTCGCCTCGGCCCACTTCATCACCATCCACACGCCGATGACCGACGACACCCGGAACCTGATCCGGGCCGAGACCATCGCCAAGATGCGCGACGGGGTGCGGATCATCAACTGCGCCCGCGGCGGCATCGTCAACGAGGCCGACCTGGCCGCGGCCATCATGTCGGGCAAGGTGGCCGGCGCGGCCATCGACGTCTTCGTCAACGAGCCGGTCGAGGCGGGCAATCCGCTGGTGGGGCTGCCGCAGGTGGTCTGCACGCCGCACCTCGGCGCGGCGACAACCGAGGCCCAGGAGAACGTCTCCACGGCCGTCGCCGAGCAGATGGTCGACTTCGCCAGGGGGATCATCCGCGAACGCCGTCAACATGCCCTCGCTCGACCCCGAAGTGGTCGCCAAGCTGCGCCCCTACATCGCCCTGGCCGAGAAGATGGGCCTCTTCCTGGGGCAGATGATCGACGGCGGTCTAAAGGAGATCCGGCTGACCTACTGCGGTGACATCTCGGCGGTCGACATCCGGCCGCTGTCGATGACCTTCATGGCCGGCATCCTCAAACCGATCCTGGGCGAGAAGGTCAACCTGGTCAACGCCCCGTTCCTGGCCCGCGAGCGCGGGGTGAAGGTTTCGGAGACGAAGCGGGAAACGTGCGACATCTACTCTTCCACGCTGGAGGCGGTCATCGTCACCGAGAAGAGCGAGACGTCGATCGCCGGAGCCCTCTTCCTGGGAGGGACGCCGCGCATCGTCAGCCTGAACGGGTTCGACCTCGAGGCGATCACCGAGGGGAGCATGCTGGTCTTCTCCAACGAGGACCAACCGGGGGTCATCGGCAAGCTCGGCACCATCCTGGGGAATGCCGGGGTGAACATCGCCGACTTCCAGCTCGGCCGCCAGCGCAAGCAAGGCAAGGCCATCGCCATCGTCAGGGTGGACGACGTCATCCCCGACGCGGTGATGGCCGAGATCCGGAAGCTTCCCTTCATCCACTTCGCCCGCCAGGTCAGGCTGTAGGAAGGGCAACGGGATACCGGCCGCCTCGAAGCGGGGGCGGCCGACGACCGCCTATGGATTTCCCCGCGGGAGTCAGCTACTACACGGGCCGGACCGCCCGGCGGCGCCGCCAGGTCGAGGAGCGGCTGATGCGGTTGCTCGCCCGGGCCGGTCACGAGGAGGTCATCTCGCCCGGTCCTCGACTACCATGTCCCCTCGGGGGATGCCGGCGTGGACTCCCTGGTGCAGAAATTCCCCGACCAGCTCACCGGGCCGGACGATGGCCCTGCGCTGGGACTTCACCGTCCAGATGGCCGGCCTGGCGGCGGCCCGCCTGCGCCGGGACGGCGGCAGCCACCGCCTCTGCTACCGGGGAAACGTCTTCCGGACGGTGCGCGAGCACTCCGGGCATGCAGCGGCAGATGTACCAGATCGGCGCCGAACTGATGGGGGAGGACGCACGCCGGGAGACACCGGGCCTGATCGCCCTGGCCGTCGACCTGGTCAGGGGTGCGGGCATCAGGGATTTCCGGGTGGTCATCGGGCACGTCGGCTACGTCGAGGCCCTCCGCCGCAGGTCACGCGTCCCGGCGGCCGCCGGCGAGGCGCTCCACGAGGTCCTGGCCCGCAAGGACGTCTCGGCGCTCTTCCGGTTGGTCGACCAGGGGGTCCTGTCCGAACGCGCTGCGGACCGGATAAGGCGGGCCCTGTTCCTGATCGGCGGGCGGGACATCCTGGACGAGGCGGCCACCCTGGCCGGGCCCGGGGGCGAGGCCGTGGCCGCGGAGCTTCGTGGTATACTCGACGCCATGGGTCCGGCGGCCGGGCACGTGCTGTTCGACCTCACCGAACCGAGGGGCTTTGACTACTACACCGGCGTCATGTTTCACGTCATCACCCCCCACCTGGGGCGCGAGATCTGCAAGGGGGGGCGCTACGACAACCTGCTGGGGCGGTTCGGCTGGCCGGCGCCGGCCATCGGTTTCGCCCTCGACCTGGACCTGATCCACCAGGCGCTCGACGACCCGGGTGGGAAATGGGAGAAGAGATGGCTGAACGAGCACGGACGGTAGCCGTCATCGGCGCCCAGTGGGGCGACGAGGGGAAGGGGAAGATCGTCGACCTGCTGACCGAGGAGGCCGACGTCGTCGCCCGGTATAGCGGCGGGCACAACGCCGGGCACACCATCCTGGTCGGCAGCGAGAAATTCGTCTTCCACCTCCTTCCCTCGGGCATCCTGCACCGCGGGAAGACCTGTGTCATCGGCAACGGCGTGGTGCTCGACCCCGAGGCGCTGCTCGAGGAGATCGACTCGGTCGTCGCCCGGGGACACGAGGTTGGGCAGAACCTGCTCATCTCGACCCAGGCGCACGTGATCATGCCCTACCACAAGACCATGGACCAGCAGAGCGAGCGCCTGCGCGGCAAGCGGAAGATCGGCACCACCGGCCGGGGCATCGGCCCGGCCTACGTCGACAAGATCGCCCGGATCGGCATCCGCCTGGTCGACCTGATGGACGAGGCGGTCTTTCGCGACAAGCTGGAGCACAACCTGGAGGAGAAGAACGTCGTCTTCCGGAACCTCTACCGCCTGCCGGAGTTCCCCTTCCAGGAGATCTTCGACTCCTACCGCCGGTTTGCCGAGCGCCTCCTGCCACACATGTCCGACACGTCGCTCTTCCTGGAGCAGGCCCTCGCCGAAGGGAGGAAGATCCTCTTCGAGGGCGCCCAGGGGGCCATGCTCGATGTCGACCACGGCACCTATCCCTTCGTCACCTCGTCGTCACCCACCACGGGCGGCATTTGCACCGGCCTGGGGCTCGGTCCCTCGGCGGTCGGCACCGTCCTGGGTGTGGTCAAGGCCTACACCACCCGGGTCGGGGAAGGACCCTTCCCGACCGAGCTGGGGTGCGACACCGGCACCCGTCTGCGCGACGGCGGCAGCGAGTACGGGGCCACCACCGGCCGGCCGCGGCGCTGCGGGTGGTTCGACGCGGTGGTCGCCCGGTACGCCCGGCGGATCAACGGCATCGACTCGCTGGCGCTGACCAAACTCGACGTCCTCGACGGTTTCGACGAGATCAAGATCTGCACCGGTTACCGCCTGGACGGGGCGCCGGTCGGGGAGTTCCCGGCCTCCTTCGCCGCGCAGCACCAGGTCACCCCCGAGTATGCCGTCTTCCCGGGCTGGAAGTCGCCCATCGGCGACGTCCGCCGGATCGGCGACCTGCCCGCCGAGGCCAGGGCTTACATCGAAGCCATCGAGGAGCTGACCGGCATGCCCGTCGCCCTGGTGTCGGTCGGCGCAGAACGCTCCCGGACGATCGTCACGCGCCCCGTGTTCCAGCAGCCGGCAGCTTGACATTTCGCGGTCCCGTGCTACATTAACTGCTTTCGAGAGCCGCTAGCTCAGCTGGTAGAGCATCGGCCTTTTAAGCCGAGGGTCACAGGTTCGATCCCTGTGCGGCTCACCATCGAGCTCGAAAGAACTGTAGACGCGTCCCCATCGTCTAGCCCGGCCTAGGACACCGCCCTTTCACGGCGGCGACCGGGGTTCAAATCCCCGTGGGGACGCCATTATTTTTCCTACAAGGTCGAGTGGAGGAGAGAGAACGCGTGGTCTGCAGATGGGTTCTTCTCGGATGCCTGCTGCTGCCCCTGCTGGTCGGCGGTTGCAGCGACATCATGGATAATCCGTCCAACGATCCGCATCCCCCGAGTGTCTCCAACCTGGTCCTGGCGCCGGGGGAGATCAGGGTGGGGGATCCGGTCCTGGTCACCTTCGAGTACGCCGACACCGGGTCGGACATCATCGCAGCCCACCTCCGTGACAAGAACAGCGGCAACGAGTACACCCTCGAGATAACCGAGGACCCCCTCACTTTGGAGCCCATCAACCCGTTCCCCGGCAGTTCCGGAGTGTCCCAGGGGCAGATCGAGACGTTAAATGGATCGCAGCAGGGCCCCCACACCCTCGTCATCTGGCTCGAGGACGCCGAGGGCTCGTTTTCCGGCTTCGCCGAAGCGACCATCAACGTCACACTCTGAGCAGACCGGCACCGCCGGCGCCCGGCATGGGGGACCACGCACCATGCACGACCCTTTGACCGACACCGACTCCCGTACCGAAGTGCCCTTCCCGGACGACTGGAGGGGTGCCCGGGGGACATGGCGCGGGATCGCGCTGGCCCTGCTCTGGACGGCGGCCATCGGCGCAGCCATCCTCTACACCGTCATCGAAGAGTCGGCCAAGCTTCACGAAATCGCCCACGGGGAGGCCAGGGGCATCTTCGACCTGATGGTCGACACGCGCACGTGGATCTCCCGCCACGGTCGGATCTACCGCGAAGTCACCCCGGAGACGCCGCCGAATCCGTATCTCGCCGTTCCCGACCGCGACGTGGGCACTACCGGCGGGGTGGCCCTGACCATGGTCAATCCCTCCTACGCCACCAGGCAGATCGGCGAGATTGCCACCGAGCGCGGCCATGCCAGGATTCGCATCACCAGCTCCAATCCGATCCGTCCGGGAAACAGCCCCCTGGCCTGGGAGCGGCCGGTCCTGGAGGCGTTTGAGGCGGGCGAGCGCGAGTGGGCCGAGTTCGCCGCGGGGGACGACGGGGTCCCCGTCTATCGCTACATGGCCCCGCTGATGACCGAGGAGGCCTGCCTGGCATGCCATGCTTCGCAGGGGTACCGCGTCGGCGACGTGCGGGGCGCGCTGAGCATCGTCATCCCGGTCGGCAAGCTCTTCGATGCCCGCCGGTCGGCCCATCGCAGGCTGGTGCCGGCGGCGTTCTTCCTGTGGCTCTTGGGCGTCACGCTGATCGCCATGGACGCCCGGAACCAGCGGCGGCACCGGCGGCTGACCGACAAGCTGGCTGAACTCTCGCTGACGGACGAGCTGACCGGCCTCTACAACCGCCGGGGATTCATGACCCTGGGTGAGCAGCAATTCCGCCTGGCCGACCGCCTGGCCCGGCGCTTCGTGCTGATCTTCGCCGACCTGGACGGCATGAAGGCGGTCAACGACCGCTACGGCCACCAGGAGGGCGACCGCCTGCTGGTGCTCGCTGCGGAGGTCCTGCGGCGGGTCTTCCGGAGTTCCGACGTCGTCGGCAGGCTGGGGGGCGACGAGTTCGGGGTAATCGCCCTGGGGATGCCCGGGGAGACCATGGAGGCGATGCTCGGGCGGTTGGCCGGCGAGGTCGACCGGGTGAATGCGGAGCGCGGGGACCGACCCTGGCGACTCTCCTTCAGCGTCGGCGTGGCCGAACCGGATCTCGGCCGGGCCGAGTCGCTGGAAGCGCTGCTCGGCCGGGCCGACGAAGCCATGTACCGGCAGAAGGTGGCCAAGAAGGACCTCGCCGGCGGTCCCTCCGCCCCGCCGTCATGAGGCGCGGCCCGCGCCGCCCCGCGCCTTGACAGGCCGCCGGCCGGCCGGTAGAGTGAAACCCGCCGGCGCCTGTAGCTCAGTGGATAGAGCAACTGCCTTCTAAGCAGTAGGCCGCAGGTTCGATCCCTGCCAGGCGCGCCATGCGCACGGCCCCGGATTCCGGGAAAAAGTGTTGCAAACACCGCCGCCGGCCCTATAATATGCCGTTGCGGTTGTGGTGAGTGTAGCTCAACTGGTAGAGCATTGGACTGTGGCTCCAAGGGTTGTGGGTTCGAGCCCCATCACTCACCCCAGTTGAAAGAAGACGACCGGTGTCCCGGTCAGGCAAGCCCGCGCCCGTAGCTCAGTCGGATAGAGCGTCGGCCTTCGAAGCCGCAGGTCGCAGGTTCGAGCCCTGCCGGGCGCGCCAAGTTCGCAGCAGGAAGTGACGGCCGGAAGGCTGTTGCGGGAAATGACGGTGGGCCGCTAGCTCAACTGGCAGAGCAACGGACTCTTAATCCGTAGGTTGAAGGTTCGATTCCTTCGCGGCTCACCATTTCTCTATCTGCGAAAGTGGCGGAACTGGCAGACGCGCCGGACTTAGGATCCGGTGGGGAGACCCGTGGGGGTTCAACTCCCCCCTTTCGCACCACCACCATTGCAGGAGGTCCCGCTGGCCGTGGAAATCAAGGCCGACATCCAATCCCTCGACACCGTCAAGAAGAAGCTCAACGTCACCATCCCCGCCGATGAGGTCGGCCGCGCCTTCGAGAAAGCCCTCAGGGAGATCCGCCGGAAGGCGGCCGTGCCCGGCTTCCGCAAGGGCCACACCCCGGCCCATGTCATCCGCCAGCTCTACGCCGAGGACCTGAAGACGAACGTCGCCCGCGACCTCTTCGCCGACTCCTACCACCTGGCCGTCCAGCAGACCGGCATCCGGCCGGTGGCCGACCCCGACGTGAGCTCCTTCGATCTCTCGGAGGGGCAGCCGATGACGTACGCGGCCGAGGTCGAAGTGCGGCCGGAGATCGCCCTGCCGGACTACAAGGGGCTGACCCTTTCCAAGCCCGACGCGGCCGTGCCCGACGCGGCGGTCGACGCGGCCATCATGAACCTGCGCCAGCACATGGCCCCCGTCCGCACGGTCGAGGAGAGCCGGCCGCTGGCATCCGGGGACGTGGCGGTGATCACCTTCAAGGGGACGATCGACGGCCAGGCGATGCCCGGGGGAGAAGGGGTCGACGTGCCGGTCGAGATCGGCTCCGGGACCTTCATCCCCGGCTTCGAGGAGGCCCTGGCGGGCATGCGGGCGGGGGAGGAGAAGGTCATCGACCTGACCCTGCCGGCCGATTACGCCCGGAAGGAGGTGGCCGGCAAGGAGGCCCGCTTCACGGTCACCCTGGGGGCGATCAAGGAAAGGGTGCTGCCGGCCCTCGACGATGCTTTCGCCAAGGATGCCGGCGACTGCGCCACCATGGACGAGCTCAAGGCGCGTGTGCGCGAGTCGATCGCCCGCGGCCGCGAGCGGGACGCCATGACCGAGCTGAAGAACCAGGCCTCCGCCAAGCTGCTGGAGGGGGCCGACTTCGTCATCCCGCCGAGCCTGGCCGAGGCCGAGGAGAACAGCCTGTTGCGCGACTTCGCCCGGCGCCTGCACCTGCGCGGCGCCACGGTGGAGGAGGGGCAGGCGCAGATCGAGGCCGCCCGGGGCGAGATCAAGGAGGCCGCCTCCCGCAACGTGCGGCTGTCGCTGATCCTGGCCGAGGTCGCCAAGGCGGAGGGGCTGAAGATCGAGCGGGCCGACATCGAGAAGGCCCTGGCCGAACTGGCCGGCCTGCAGAAGCGCCCGGTGGGGGAGGTCCGCCGGGAGATGGTCAAATCGGGGGCGATCGAGGGGCTCCACCGGATGCTCCTCGAGGAGAAGACGGTCGAACACGTCGTCGCCATGGCCACCGGCGGGGCGGCCGCCGCGACCGGGGAAGGGGAGAACGCATGATACCGTTCGTCATCGAGCAGACCAGCCGGGGGGAGCGCTCCTACGACATCTACTCGCGCCTGCTGAAGGACCGCATCGTGTTCATCGGCGGTGAGGTCGAGGACCACATGGCCAACCTGATCATCGCCCAGATGCTCTTCCTCGATGCCGAGGACCCGGAGAAGGACATCCACCTGTACATCAACTCCCCCGGGGGGGCGGTCACCGCCGGCATGGCGATCTACGACACCATGCAGTACCTCAAGTCGCCGGTGTCGACCATCTGCATCGGCCAGGCGTCCAGCATGGGCGCCCTGCTGCTGTGCGCCGGCACGAAAGGGAAGCGCTTCTCGCTCCCGCACGCCCGGATACTGATCCACCAGCCGTCCGGCGGGGCCTACGGCCAGGCGACCGACGTCGACATCCACGCCCGCGAGATCCTGAAGATGCGGGAGATGCTGAACGGGATCATGGCCGAGCACACCGGCCAGACCCTCGAACGGATCGCCCAGGACACCGACCGCGACCGCTACCTCTCGCCCGAGGAGGCCAGGGACTTCGGCCTGATCGACGAGATCATCAAGAAGAAGTAGATGGCCGCCAAGAAACAGCTTCCCGGCGAGGTGCGCTGCTCGTTCTGCGGCAAGGGCCAGGCCGAGGTGCGAAAGATCGTCGTCGGCCCGATGGTCTACATCTGCAACGAGTGCATCGTCCTGTGCAACCAGATCCTGACCGAGGCGGCGGCCACCCCCAAGATCGGCAAGGGGGGCACGCTGCCCAGCCCGGCCGAGATCAAGGCCACCCTCGACGAGTACGTCATCGGCCAGGAGCGGTCCAAGAAGATCCTGTCAGTGGCCGTTCACAACCACTACAAGCGGATCGATCATCCCCCCGGCGATGACGGGGTGGAGTTGGAGAAGTCGAACATCCTGCTGATCGGCCCGACCGGCGCCGGCAAGACCCTGCTGGCCAGGACCATGGCCAGGATCCTCCATGTCCCGTTCGCCATTGCCGACGCGACCTCGCTGACCGAGGCCGGCTACGTGGGCGAGGACGTCGAGAACATCATCCTGAAGCTCCTGCAGTCGGCCAACTACGACGTGGCCAAGGCCGAGCGGGGGATCGTCTACATCGACGAGATCGACAAGATCAGCCGCAAGACCGAGAACGTCTCGATCACCCGCGACGTCTCGGGCGAGGGGGTGCAGCAGGCGCTGCTCAAGATCATCGAGGGGACGGTCGCCTCGGTGCCGCCCCAGGGTGGCCGAAAGCACCCCCACCAGGAGTTCCTGCAGGTCAACACGACCAACATCCTGTTCATCTGCGGCGGCGCCTTCGTCGGCCTGGAGGACATCATCCGCCACCGCACCGGCCGCAAGGTGGTCGGCTTCGGGGCCGAGAACAAGAGGCGGAAGGACCGCCGGATCGGCGAGGAGCTGGCCCTGGTGCAGCCCGGCGACCTGCTGCGGTTCGGGCTCATCCCCGAGTTCATCGGCCGCCTGCCGGTGATCGGCGTGCTGGACGACCTGGACGAGGCCGACCTGGTCAGGATCCTGCGCGAGCCGCGCAACGCCCTGGTCAAGCAGTACCGCAAGTTCTTCGAGATCGAGGGGGTGGACCTCAAGTTCACCGACGAGGCGGTCCGGGCGATTGCCCGGAAGGCGCTGGAGCGCAAGACCGGCGCCAGGGGCCTGCGGGCGATCATGGAGGAGGTCATGCTCGACATCATGTACGAGCTTCCCTCCCGCAAGGACATCAGCCAGTGCGTGGTGACCGAGGAGGTCGTCGAAGGAAGGCAGCCCCCGGTGGTCGTCTACGAGAAGGCCTCCTAGCCGCCCGGCATCTGCCGTTCGTACTTCTCCAGGGCGTTGTAGATAGCCGCCGTCCGCTGGCGGGTGGCCTCCCACGAACCGCCGGTGTCGATGACGAAGTCGGCCGGGTCGAGCTTCGACTCCAGCGGCAACTGGGCCAGCAGCCGGGTGTAGGCCTCGTTGCGGGCGAGGCCGTCCCGACGCATCAGCCGCTCGATACGGGTCGACTCGTCGGCGTAGGCCAGGACCACCCGGTCGAAGTTCTCCTCCAGGCCGACCTCGTACAGCAGGGCCACCTCGACCACCACCACCGCCCCGGGATTCTCCTCGGCGCATTGGGCGATGAAGTCGTCGATCGCCCGGCCGATGCGCGGGTGCAGGATGCGCTCGAGGTCGTGCCTGGCCTCCGGGTCGGTGAAGACCGTCTCGGCCATGTGGCGGCGGTCGAGCCGCCCGTCGGGAAGAAGGCAAGCGCTGCCGAAGCGGTCGACGATCTCGGCCAGGGCGTCGCTTCCCGGCACGACCAGCTCGCGGGAGATCTCGTCGGCATCGGCCGTGAGGGCGCCCAGTTCGGCGAAGAAGTGCCGCACCGTGCTCTTGCCGCTGCCGATGCCCCCGGTCAACCCGACGATGATCATGGCCGTCCTCCCATGCCTCATTAGAGGCGAGAACGCCCCCCGGGTCAAGAGGGGGACGCGGAGGTTGACAAGGGGGTTCGCGAAGGATATATTGTAAGACCTGACGCGGGGTGGAGCAGTCCGGTAGCTCGTTGGGCTCATAACCCAAAGGTCGCAGGTTCGAATCCTGCCCCCGCTACCAGTTCCAATGAGAACGCCGGGGAGGGCAACCTTTCCGGCGTTTGTGTTTTGACCGTCACCGAGCAGGTCCCGGGATGCAGTTCCAGACCATCCACGCATTTCAGGACCAATCTCTTCCGATCGATGGAATCCCCCCCCGGCCCGGCCTATCCAGCAATGGCTGTCGAAGGCGACAAGAGTTGGCTCAATGGTGCTATGATTGTTGCCTGGAGAACCTCAACAGGGAGGAGTCGAAGATGATGGCGATGGCGAAGGGCAAGGCGGCTGTCCTGTCGTTGCTTCTCTGCTCGCTGGTGATGTGTGGTCTTCTCGTGGTGTGTGGGTGTGCGGAATGGGAATCGGACTCGGAAGGGGTTGACTTCAGCGATGACTTCAGCCTTGTCGGCACGTGGCACTTCCTTGGCAACGGCGAAGAAGAGATCTTCACATTCGCCAGCGGAGGAGGTTGGGCCTCCACTGAAGACGGAGTCACGATTCGGGGAGACTCCTGGAGCCTCAATGGGAGCAACCTGACCTTGATCGACCAAAACGGCAGGGGGTGGTTCTACACCATCATAGTCTTGACCGACGACTCCTTCTCCGTTTCGGGCAGGGTCTACCATCGACATCCGCATTTGGAATAGCCGGCCGGTCCGCGGTTCGCTGCGGGTCTTGCCGAAACCTCGACCGGCCGGGTGCGCTACTTCTTGCCCCTGGTCTGGTTCAGTCTCAGGACACAAAGGGACACATACTGGGCTACACCGGCCACCAGTCCGACGATCATCATCCATTGCGCGTCGCTCATGGGATCAACCTACCCTCGGCCAGGATGCCAGTCTGTAACGTGCATCACACTGCCGGGTGAAATAGCGGCGTGCCCACAACCGGCGCCATCGCCAATCATGCTTGACATTTCGGGAACATGATGGATACTTCATGCAATTGAACGACTGACTGCGAGGGGAGGGAAGCCGTGTCAGCGACTAGACGCAGTGCGGAAGCCGGTATCCAGGGAAGATCAAGTCGCCCGGAAAGCGTCAGACCGGGACCCGGTAGAGGCGGTAGGCGCGGAGGGCAAGTAGATCCCCGCCAACTGGAACTATTCGCCGCACCCGACCAGCCGACGTTCGACTTCAGCGCCGACACACCCGACGGTGGGCACGGATGGAAGGCTTGAATGACAGAGTGACGGCATCGACCGCCGCCTTGCGTCGTCTGGCAAGAACGTACGCCGGTTATCGCGAGGGAAGGATCGGGGCAATCAATGCCTATGCCGACGCGGTCATCATTCGGAACCAGTTGGAGCGTATCGCCGACGGCCAGGACACCGCGGAATGGGACCAGCCGATCCGCATGTCATGGGGTGGGCAGGTCGTCGACGCCATTGTTCAGGACGAGACGAATCCCGAACCCGCCGACTCTCCTGACTTGGACATCACCGCCCTGGTCGCCGACGTCAATCGGCGGGCCATTCGGGGGGAAATCTCCCTGCCTACGGCAAAACGGGAACTATTTGTTCTGAAGGTCCTGAGAATGGCAATGGCCATGTCGGGGAGGACGCCGCCGACGATCATCTGCTTCGTTTGTGGCGACAGGGAGATGACGAAAGGGTGAATCTGCGGGCCTGTTCATCCTAGCGGTCGCCAGCTCTATTGGGGGTGTCGGGAAGACGCAGGGCAGTTTCAACCTGTCGGCAATGAGTCGAAAGATTTCGCCACAGCCAATCAAGCGCACCTTGTCGATCCGTGAAGATCCGTGACTAGGTGGTGCCAAGATTGCCTGAAACAAGATGGTTTACTCATCGGCAACTTGTCCGGGATGAGCCACATCACCAAGGAGGTGGATCGTGAAATCCCTGAAGAGGATCGGCACACTGGCCCTGGTCACGCTGTTGTCCCTGTCCGTTCAGTACCTGCTCCGGCGGCGATGGTGACGGCTCGACGTCACCGACTGACGGTTTCTCCTTCTACCTTGATTTCTCCGAGCCCATGGACGCCAATTTTCCGGAAGGGTCCCAGGCAGCCCGCCTCCTCCCCTTCTCTCTGGTCCCATCCTCCGCCCATGCCACCGCCGACCCGGGGAGGCACATCATTCTCTGGAATGTTGCCCAGACGGTGCCATTCTACTTCATGAGATGGGAGAGCCAGACCAGGATGCTGGTCAGTTTCGGCGCCGTTCCGGCCACCACACCAGTGGTGCTCGGCGGCCTGAATCCCGACGGGAAAGCCAACGGATTCAGGACGGCCGTGGGATTGCAGATTCCGGAAACGAATTTCCAGGTGCCGAATGACGATGCCGGCGTGATTCCGGCGGTCCAGATCAAGGTGCAGTTCTGAGGTCGTCCTCGTTCCCGATGGCGCTGGATGGCCGGGGGTAGGGGAGGGGAAGGGAGGCTTGGCTACGACCCGGATTGCAAGTGCCGCATTCTGGCATTGGTGAGGTTGGCACCGCTGAGGTTGGCACGGGACAGGTCGGCATTGGTCAGGTTGGCATTGGTCAGGTTGGCACCGCTGAGGTTGGCACCGCTGAGGTTGGCACGGGACAGGTCGGCATTGGTCAGGTCGGCATTGGTGAGGTTGGCACCGCTGAGGTTGGCACCGCTGAGGTTGGCCCCATGCAATTGCCCCCCCCACAGGTCGGCCCCGCCGAGGTTGGCACAGGACAGGTCGCCCCTGATCAGGTTAGTGTCGATCAGGTTGGCGCAACTCAGGTTGGCCCGGCTCAGATTGGCGCTGTAGAGAAAGGCGCCGCTCAGATCTGCCCCGCCCAGATCTGCGCCCCCCAAATCGGCTTGCCTGCCGTGCTCGTCGTGCGCCGACCATAGCTTGTGCAAACGAAGCATTTCAGAAAGGTCTCTTCCCAAGATTCATCCTTTTCAGAATTCCCGAATTCCTCCAAGTCCTTCGCCGCGGGCAAAGCCGGCCGTGACGAAACCGCCAACTTGATAATCACATCGCATCCTCGTAATATAGCTCAATAGGGACAGATGAGCCAACCACCTCGCCGGAGGCTCCGAAGATGCCCTTGCTGAAGTCGGTGTCCCTGAAGCTAATCAAGACAGTGCTTCTGACCGTAGCCGTCACCCTCGCCCTGGGCGTCACATACTTCTTCTATGTCGAGCGCCGGGAGTACACCGACACCCTCAGGAATGAGGCCTTCCAGGATTCGTCCATCATCATGACCAGCCTCGAGCACGCGATGACGGACAACCTCAACAACCACGGAGCTGGGAGGGACACTCACCACACCCAGGACATCATGAAGACACTGGCTGGGACAAACCTGGTGCACAGCCTGCTCATCACCGATCCGACCGGGCAGATCGACATCGCTTCGGAACCATCCCTGCAGGGGACCTTCTTCTCGACTGGCGGCGCGATATGCCTGCGGTGCCACACCCAGACGCCCCGGCCCCGCCAGTTGGTCGACTCCTATCGCCAGGCGAACGGGGAGGAGGTGCTGCGCAGCGTCATCCCGATATTCAACAAGCCCGGGTGCGACACCTGCCACCAGGAAAGAGTCCTTGGCCTGATGGTCAACGACCTACACACCGACAACATGCGAACTCATGCCCGGCTCCAGTCGAGGCGTTTCATATTCCTGGCCCTGGCCATCTTCTCGGTAATCACCTTCTCTCTGGTGCTGCAGGTCAACCGGATCATCAGGAAGCCGGTCCAGGCATTGGTCCGGGCGCACCAGGCCCTGGCCGGAGGAGACTACAAGGCAAACGTGTCCCTGCAGCCTGATGACGAGATGGGATACCTGGCCGAGTCCTTCAACCAGATGGCCGACCGGATCAAGGACTCCCATGCCGCCTTGGAGAGGTGGAACCTCGCCTTGGAGGAACAGGTGGCCCGGCGCACCGCTGAGTTGAGCGCCACCAACCAACTCCTGTCGAAGGAGAAGAGGCATTCCGAATCGATGGCCCGTTCCATCGTCGAGGGGGTCCTGTCGGTGGACTCGGACGGCAAGATAGACATGCTCAACATCCCGGTGACCAAGATCCTCGGACGGAGTGATGTCCAAGCGGCCGGCATGCCTCTCGAGGAGGCGGTGAAGGCGGCCGCATCGCAGTTCAACCGCCCCGGGGAGTTTGAGGACCTCATTCTCGAGAAAGGGAAGAAGACCGATGGGTATCTGGGCATCATCGAACAGATACAGCCCGAGCGGCGAACCTTCAAGGTTTCCGGCAACCGGATCGTTGGGCCGGAAGGGGAGGATTCCGGCAGGGTCTTCACCTTCCACGACATCACCCGGGAGCGGGAGATAGACGAAATCAAGACCAACCTGTTGGCCATGGTGTCCCATGAACTTCGCACACCGCTCACCTCCATCAAGGGCGCCATCACCTTGCTGGCGGAAGGCAGGGTGAACGAGATCGAGAAGAAGGAATTCCTGACTATCGCCCTGGCCAACACGGAACGACTGGTCGACCTCATCAACAACCTGCTGGACCTGGGGAAGATCGAATCGGGCCGGGTCTTCTACGACCATGGCACATTCTTCATCAGGCCCATGCTGGAAGAGAGTCTTCAGGAAGTGTCCGCAGTCGCCGCCCGGCACGGGGTCAACGTGGTGCTCGATGTGCCCGAAACAATCGGGGACGCCACCGGTGACGCTTCGAAGATAGAGCAGGTGGTGGTAAACCTCATCTCCAATGCCATCAAGTTCAGCCCGGGAGGGAAAGAGATCCGCGTGTCAGTGGAGCAAGGCCGCGGTGAATACACCTTCACCGTCATCGACCATGGCATCGGCATTCCGGATGGGGAGAAGACCAGGATATTCGACAAGTTCTACCAGGTGGACATGTCCTCGGTGCGCAGCACCGGAGGCAGCGGCTTGGGCCTGACGATTTCGAAGGCCATCATCGAAGGTCATGGGGGGCGCATCTGGGTCGAGGACACACCGGGAGGCGGAAGCACCTTCCGATTCACCTTGCCCAGGGAGATGGCCGCGCAGGTTGCCCACCGGGAAAGCGCCGCCCCCGAGGTCGTCTCCGGGCACAGGATTGCCCAGAGGGTGCTGGTGGTGGAAGATGAGGAGGCGGTCAGGAAGATCCTGTCCAGAGTACCTGCAGGAGAGAGGTATCGAGGTCCTCCAGGCCGCCACGGCCCAGGAGGCCCTGAGACTTGCCCGGACCGGTCACCCTGACTGCATCACCATGGACATCAGGCTTCCCGACATCGACGGTTTCGACGTGACCACCATCCTGAAGAGCGATCCTTCCACCCGGGATATCCCGGTCATCTTCCTGACCGTGATGGAGGGTGAAGCCAGGGCAAGGGGCATGGCGATGGGAGCCGCGGCCTTCTACAGCAAACCGGCGCACTACGAGCAGGTGGCCGAGAAGATCAGCGCGCTGGTCGGACCCGCAATCCCGGGCATCAAGGGGAAGTCGATTCTCTTGGTGGATGACGATCCGGACATCCTCAGGTACTTGGAAGCGGATCTCACACACCATGATTACAGGGTGACGTGTGCCCGCTCTGGAGAAGAAGCCAAGACGTGCCTGGAGGAATCGGTCCCCGACCTCCTCATCCTCGATCTCCGTTTGCCGGGGATAACTGGCTACGACATCCTGAAGCTGGTCAGGTCGGATCCCCACTACGCCCAGATGGCGGTCATCGTTATCACCGCCAGCGAGGGGGATCAGAGCCGTTTGAGGGTCATGCAGATGGGAGCGACTTCATTCCTTCGCAAGCCAATCACGCCCGAATTGCTGCACCGCGAAATAGGGAAAGTCATCCATTGAGGAGAACGCGATCTGAGGCGGATCCCGAGCGCGGCCAATTCATGAAGATCGGAGCGTTTCATGCATATCCTTTATGTGGAGGACGAACCCGACATCGCCCGGCTGGTGAGTCGCTTTGTGCAGGATGCGGGGATGACCATCGAGTGTGTTCCCAACACGGAATCGGCGTTACTGGCCATGCGGCGCGCCAAGCCTGACGTACTGCTGCTCGATATCATGCTCCCCGGGGAGGACGGCTACTCCTTCTGCCGGCGTCTCCGGGGCGACCCGCTTACGCGGGACCTGCCGATAGCCATCCTGAGCGCCAGGACCATGCCCTTTGAAGTCCAGCGCGGCTATGACTGCGGCGCCGATGTCTACATTGCCAAACCGTTCGAGCGGGCAGCGCTCATTGAGGGGATCAGACAGGCGGCGGCGGCCCGCAGGAAGACATGATCAAGTTCGAGTCACTGATGGAGAGGGCCATCATGACCGGCCCGGCTGGGGAGCCGATGGTGCAGCAGATCGAGCACCGCCGTGACCCGCTCACCTCGACCGTCTGCAGCCTCAACGGCTTCCTGGGCGAGAAGGCCAAGGCCTTCCTGGGGGTGGCCGACGTGGACTTCCTCCGGAAGCTCCAGGAGGAGTCCCGGGCCACCTGCCCCTTCTGCGTGGCCGCCGAGCGGGGCACCCGCTTCCCGGAGGAGTTCTGCCAGGGGGGCATGGTGCGCCGGGGTGATTCCCTGGGCGTGCCCAACCTCTTCTCCAAGGCGGGCCTGGACGCGGTGGTGATCGTCAACCACCGCCGGCACGAGCTCTTCCCCTCCCGCATCGAATCGGACGACTTCGGCAACGCGGTGAAGGTGGCCGTCGACCTCGTCCGGCGCGCCGCCGGCCGTTACGGCTTCATCCACCACCTGGTGGGCATGAACTTCCTCCACCCCGGCGGCTCCAGCGTCCCCCATCCCCACCTCCAGGTGAATGCCCGGGGAATGGCCTACTCGGGTGTGTACCGGCTCATCGAGGCCGGCAGCGTCTTCCGCCAGGCCAACGGCGCATGCTACTGGCGGGAGCTGCTGGACGTGGAGAAGCGGGAGTTCCGCCGCTACCTGGGGGCCACCGGCGCGGTCGAGTGGATCGTCCCCTTCGCGCCGGCCCATCAGAAGGAGGCCTGGGGCATCTTCCCCGGCGCGGGCAGCCTGGCCGAGATCGACGACCGCATCGCCGGGGACTTCGGCCAAGGGATCGCCCGGCTGGCGGCGTTCTACGAGCAGGAGGGGCACTACGCCTTCACGATGGCTTTCTTCTCGTCGCCCCAGGCGGGCGCGGCGGACCACTTCTCGCTTCACGTCAAGCTCTGCGCCCGGCCGGCCTTCAAGCCGCTGTACACCAACTACGACACCTGGTTCTCGCCCAAGTTCGTGGGCGACGAGGTGCACACCGCCACGCCCGAGGACTACGGCGCCAGGATGCGGGAAGCGATCACCGGCGCCTGACACGCCGGGAGACTGCGGGCGATGTCCACCGCCGGGTTGTCCTCCACCCAGATCCGGCCCGGTCTCATGGGCTCACCGTCGCCGAGATCGAGGACTGGATTGACTTTCGCCTCCGGTAGCAGGAGACTTGATGTTGTCGAAGGGCGAAGCAGGTCAAGGTTAAACAAGAAAAGAGAGAACAAGATGTTTGAGCAATTTGTAGAGACGGCACGTGAACCCATCCTGATGCTGGATTCTGACCTGAGGGTTCTCTCTGCCAACCGTAGTTTCTATGATTCCTTCAAGGTCACGCCACAGGAAACCATAGGCAATCTCATCTATGACCTCGGGAACCGGCAATGGGATATTCCCAAGCTGCGGACGTTGCTGGAAGAGATCCTGCCCAAGGACAACAAGTTCGATGACTATGAAGTCGAGCACGAATTCTCGAACATCGGGCACAAGATCATGCTGCTCAATGCCCGCCGGATCACTCAAACGGAAATCGGTTCTCAGCTGATCCTTCTGGCGATCGAAGACATCACCGAAAAGATGCGGCTGCAAAGAGAACTCGACGGAGCGGACGCGGGACGCCGAGAGGGCGCAAGCCGCCGCGGAAACGGCAACCAGAGCCAACGAAGATCATCATAGAAACGGTCCGCGAACCCCTCTTGGTGCTGGATTCGGACCTGAGGGTCCTCTAGGCCAACCGCAGTTTCTATGATTCCTTCAAGGTCACGCCGAAGGAAACGATAGGCAATCTCATCTATGACCTCGGGAACCGACAATGGGACATTCCCAAGCTGCGGACGCTGCTGGAAGAGATCCTTCCCAAGGACAACAAGTTCGATGACTATGAAGTCGAACACGAGTTCTCAACCATCGGGCACAAGATCATGCTGCTCAATGCCCGCCGGATCACGCAAACGGAAATCGGTTCTCAGCTGATCCTCCTGGCGATCGAAGACATCACCGAAAAGATGCGGCTGCAAAGAGAACTGGCGGAGCGGACGCGGGACGCCGAGAAGGCGCAATCCGAGGCGGAGGCGGCAACCAGAGCCAATGAAGATATCATAGAGACGGTCCGCGAACCCCTTCTGGCGCTGGATTCAGACCTGAGGGTCGTCAAGGCCAACCGCAGTTTCTATGATTCCTTCAAGGTCACGCCGCAGGAAACGATCGGCAATCTCATCTATGACCTCGGAAACCGGCAATGGGACATTCCCAAGCTTCGGACGCTGCTGGAAGAGATCCTGCCCAAGGACAACAAGTTCGATGACTATGAAGTCGAACACGAGTTCTCGAACATCGGGCACAAAATCATGCTGCTCAATGCCCGCCGGATCACGCAAAAGGAAATCGGTTCCCAGCTGATCCTCCTGGCCATAGAAGACGTCACGGAGAAAATGAGGCTGCAAAGAGAATTGGCGGAGCGGACACGCGACGCCGAGAAGGCGCAATCCGAGGCGGAAGCGGCAACCAGGGCCAAGTCCGACTTCCTGGCCAACATGAGCCATGAGCTGCGGACCCCGCTCAATTCGATCATCGGTTTTTCGGAGGTGCTGGAGGACCAACTGCTCGGCTCGCTGAATGCGTCGCAGCGCGAAAACGTGCAGTACATCCTCAAAGCGGGAAGGCACCTGCTCAGCCTGATCAACGACATCCTCGATCTCTCCAAGGTGGAATCGGGCAAGATGGAGCTCGAAGTGGACCGAGGTGTCATTGAGAGGGATGCTTGATGCATCGCTGGTCATGCATCGGGAGAAGGCGTTGCGGCACGGGATCAGTCTGGATTTTCAGATGGAACCGGTCACGGATATGGTGATCGAGGCTGATGAAAGGAAACTCAAGCAGATACTGTTCAATCTTCTGAGCAATGCGGTGAAATTCACGCCCGACGGCGGCTCCGTGCGGGTCATGGCGAGGGCAATCACCGGAGCACAGGAAATCGAAATCAGCATCGAGGATACCGGCATCGGGATCAAGCAGGAGGACATCCCGAAGCTTTTCAAGGAGTTCTCTCAATTGGATTCTGTCTATGATAAAAAGTACGAGGGTACGGGGCTCGGACTGGCGCTCACCAAGAAATTGGTTGAACTGCATGGCGGGCGCATACGAGGTGTCGAGCGAATTCGGCAAGGGCAGCCGCTTTGCCTTTGTCATACCAGTAAGGCAAGCGAGGAAGAACAGATGCCTGAGAAGATCCTTGTGGTGGAAGACAACGAGCAAAACCGCGATACTCATGCGACAGATATTGACCCACCACGGCTATGAGGTGCTGGAAGCGGCGGATGGGCTGACGGGGCTGGAGATGGCCCGCGCGCACATGCCCGCTCTGATCCTGCTGGATATTCAGATGCCCGTGATGGACGGTTTTGCGGTCATCCGTGAGTTGCGGAATGATCCTGAGCTCAGCAAGATCAAGGCGATTGCCGTCACGTCCTTTGCCATGAAAGGCGACCGGGAAAAGGCGCTGCAGGCCGGTTTTGACGAATACGTCACCAAGCCCATCGATACCCGGAAATTCCCGGAGCTGGTCAGGCAAGTCCTGTCTCGGATGCAACCATGAACCCACGGAATCCGATCATCCTCTGCGTTGACGACGAAGAGGCGAATCTCAAGCTGCTCGAAAACATACTCGTTCCGAGAGGCTACGCGGTAGTCAGCGCCGCAAGCGGAAAAGACGCCCTGCTGAAGATCAAGAGCCGAGACCATCGACCTCGTACTTCTGGACATCTATGATGCCGGGGATGGACGGCTTTGAGGTTTGCCGGCAGATCAAGGAAGACCAAAAGCTCAGGAACATACCGGTCATCATGATTACGGCATTGACCGCCAAACAAGACCGTATTCGCGGCATCGAGGCCGGGGCAGAGGAGTTCTTGTCAAAGCCTTTCGACCAGACGGAGGCGCTCGCCAGGATAAAGATGCTGTTGAAGGTGAAGGAACTCAGCGACGACCGCACGCGCGCGGAGGAAGCGCTGCAAGAATCCAATGACCGGCTGCGGGAGCTCGAAGCCCTCCGGGACAGCCTCGTCCACATGATCATCCACGACCTGCGCAATCCGCTGACGGCCATCACCACGTTCGCCTATCTCCTCGAAACCGCCGAGCGGGAGAATCTCTCCGAGAAAGGCCGGCGCTACGTCGGGCTCATCATGAAATCCACTGACTTCCTGATCGAGATGATCAGCTCGATGCTCGACGTGAGCAAGATGGAGTCCGGCCAGATGCAGTTGAATCTCGCGGCATGCGATCTCGGCGCTATCGCCCGCGAGGCCGTCTCCAGGATGGAAGCCCTGAAGGGCGAGCGTCAGATCGCGCTTGCCCTCCCCGAGCAGCCGGTTCTCGTCAGGGGCGACGCGCAGCTGTTGTCAAGGCTGGTCCAGAATCTCGTCGGGAACGCTCTGAAATTCGTGCCCGTCACCACGGGGAGGATCGACATCGGTCTGGAGGCGGGGAGCGGCCGGGTCCGTTGTACCGTCCGGGACAACGGTCCCGGCATCCCCCCCGAGCACCAGGAGAAGGTCTTCGACAAATTCTGGCAGGGAGAGGCTCGGCAGCAAGGGTTCAAGTACTCCAGCGGGCTGGGGCTGACCTTCTGCAAAATGGCTGTCGAGGCCCACGGCGGGACGATCGGGGTCGAGAGCGAGGTCGGCGTGGGGAGTGCCTTCTGGTTCGAGCTGCCGCAGGACGGCCCGGGCTAGAGGGGCCAGCCAAATAGGGGATAGATCTAAGTCTGTCCCCCGCTTAGACCTGTCGCCGGGTGCTCGGCGGGGGGCGGCGGTGCCGCGGGCCCGGGAGCCGCGGGAGCGGCCTTGGGGAGACTGACGCAGAAGACGCTTCCGCCCGCCGGGTTGTCCTCCACCCAGATTCGGCCCTCGTGCAACTCGACGATGCGCTTGGCGATCGCCAGCCCGAGGCCCGTCCCCTTGACCCCCTCCCTCTTTAGGCGCTCGAAGCGGGTGAAGACCTTCAGCTTGTCCTGGTCACTGATGCCGGGGCCATAGTCCTTGACGGTGGCCACCCAGTCGGCGCCCTCGTCGCGGATGCCGAACTCCACGCGGCCTCCCCCGGGGGCGTACTTGACGGCGTTGGTCAGCAGGTTGACGAAGACGTCACCGAGTATCGGGTTGGCGGTGACCGGGTACTCGCCGGCCGGGGGGAAGTCGATGGCCAGGGGGCTCTCGATGTCCCGGACGGCTTCGCGGATCAGCCGGCCGAGGTCGCGGCGGGTGCACTCCAGCTTGTTCGCCTCCGAGAGCCGTGACAGCTTGGCCGCGTCCTGGATCATCTCGATCAGCTTGGTGTTGGCATGGGTGATGCGCGAGGCCATCTCCTTCATCCTGGGGTCGCCGTCCTTTTCCTGGAGAGACATGCTGAACATCTGAACGGCCGTCGCCGGGTTCAGGAAGTCGTGGCGCATGATGTCGATGAACAGTTCCTTGAGGCCGTTGGCCTCCTCGAGTTCCCGGGCGTACCGCTCGACTTCCTCCGCGGCCAGGCGGCGTTGTCGCTGGCTGTCTATCAGGCGCCGGCCGCCCAGCACGATCACCAGCATGCCCACCAGCCACAGCATCCCGTGGGCCACGCTGAGCCGGACAATGTCCCGGCGTTCGATGACCCGCAGCGGTTTCATCGGGACGGCCACGCTGATACCGCCGCGGATCTGCCCGACTCGATATCCCTGCTTGGCGTGGCACTGGAGGCACCCCTCCTCGGTCAGCATCGGCTGCATGAAGCGCATGTACTCGACGCCGTCGAGCAACTCGATCGAATGGGTTTCCTTGGCCCCTTGGTCGAATGACAGCAGCGCTTCCCGCTCCCAGGAGTCGGGGGCGTTCCCCGGGCGGATCGGATTCAGGCTGGTGATGTGACCCCGGACCCCCATGATGCGGCGGGCCACTTCGTTGACCTGGCGCGTCATGTAAGCGGGGTTCATCAGCGTCAGTTGTTTGCCCGAGGTGGTGGTCACGTCGCGGTCGGGGTTGTCCGCCAGGTACGGATTCGGCTGGTTCTCGGGGGTCACCGCGACGTAGACCCCGCCATGCAGCGTGTTCCAGTGGCGGTAGATGATGTCCTTCTCATAGGCCACGCGGGCCTGGATGTGAGCCTCCTCCAGCGTGTTTTGCCGCACCTGGGAGCAGTTCCAGAGCCATGATCCCGCGGCGATGGCCGTCCACAGCACCAGGACCGCGGCGAAGTAGACCTCGATCCTGGTGCTCTCCGTGATCTTGTCAGCGGCCCTGCGCTTCGGTGACGACATCTTCCCTCCCGGCAGGATCGCACCGGACGTGGGTCACTTGTGGTCGATTTCTTGCGAAAGTGCCGCCGCCTTGATTTCTAGAGCCGGCCGGTGAGAACAAGAATGAGCAGGATCAAGACAATGAGCCCAAGCCCGCCGCTCGGGAAATATCCCCAGCTCCTGCTGTGGGGCCAGGTGGGTAGGGCGCCCAAGAAGACAAGAACCAACACGATCAGCAGAATCGTTCCGATACTCATGGCGCTGCTCCTTTCGTCATGCCGGACTTTGCCGGCGGCTGGTGCGGGATGCACGCGTCGGCGTCAATCCATAGACTATTCTTCTCCGACGGTCTCGGGAATCGGCATCTGTCCGAATCGGGAGCCACCGTATGTCTGATTTTCAGCCCGGTGTTTGTCCTATCAGGGATCTATCGGAGGTCGGCCGGGGTGGTTGCCCCGGTCCTCAGGGGGGAGATCGTCTATTCAGGCGGCCTCAATAGGAGTGTCAACTGTCAGGCTACCGGCGTAGTATAGAGTTCGAGAACACTCGTCGTTTCCACGCCCTTCCACTCGGGAGAACCATGGCCAGATCGGGAGTCCTGCTCGGCTACTTCCAGGGCGAGACGGACGCCGATGCCGCCATCGGGGCCCTGAAGCGTGGAGGATTCCGCCGTCCGGCGCTGGCCCGCAAGACCTCCGGAGGAAGGGTGCTGACCCGAACCGGCTTCGGCCCGGCCCGGCTTCGTCGGGGGGCGGCGGCCGGCCTGCTGCGGAAGCACTCCCGCTGGCTGGTTCCCGGGGAGAGCCTGGTCATCATCGAGGCCCGGCCCGAGGAACTGGCCCGGGCAATCGGCATCCTGCGGACCTTCGGCGAGACCCCGCCGGCCCTCTTCGTGCTCCATCCGCCGCGGAAACCCGCGGCCGGGCCGGCGCCGAAACTGAGGGATATCCTCGACGCCGACCGCCTCCGGGAGCACGCCAGGGAACTGGCCGCGGGACACGGGTGGCGCGGGTGAAGGGGCGGGGCGAACCCCTCCTGCGCCTGCTGGGCCTGTGCGAGGGAGTCATCGAGCAGGTCCGCCAAGAGCTGGCCGAGGCCTCCCTGCTGGAGCAGAACATCACCACCTCCGCCGAGTGGATCCTGGACAACGCCTACATCGTCCAGCGGCATATCGACGACGTCAGGAAGAACCTTCCGCGGGAGTTCTACCACGAGCTTCCCATCCTGAGAGAGGGGCCTGCATCGGGGGGAATCCCGCGCCTTCTCCATCGCCGGGGACCTGGTCTTGCACACCGACTCCCGGCTGGACCCCGCACCTGTTCGACGAGTACCTCGCGGCGTACCAGGAGGTCGGCAGCCTGACCATCGGGGAACTGTGGGCCCTGCCGCTAATGCTGCGCATAGCCCTGGTCGATGTCCTCCGGCATCTTGCGGACGAGGTGAGCCGCCGACTCAGGGAAAGCGAAACGGCCGATTTCTGGGCCAATCGCCTGCTGACCGTCGCCCGCCGGGACCCCGACCGGCTCTTCTTCTTCCTGGCCGAACTGGCCCGGGAACAGGACGATCCCAGCCCCTATTTCGCCGCCCAGTTGACCGAGCACCTGTACGACGAGGAAGCCGCCCTGGCCCCCGTCAGGAGTTGGCTGGAGAGGCGGCTCGCCGGCGAGCTGGGCGACGTCATCCAACGGGAGCAGAACGCCCAGGCTGCCACCCAGGTGTCCATCGGGAACGCCGTCAGCAGCCTGCGCCAGCTCACCTTCATCGATTGGCGGGAGGTGTTCGAACGCCACAGTGTCGTCGAGAAGATGCTCCGCGCGGACCCCGGCGGGATCTACCCCCGGATGGATTTCGACACCCACGACCGGTACCGGCACGCGGTCGAGGAACTGTCGCGGGGATCGGGGCGGCCGGAGGACGAGGTGGCCCGGGCCGCCATCGCCATGTCGGACGGGCCGGGCGATGGGAGGGCGGAAGACTCCCGACCCGGCCATGTCGGTTACTTCCTGATCGGGCCGGGCCGGTCCCGGCTGGCGGAGACGATCGGGTGCCGGGAGACCCTTCGGCACCGGGTCCTGCAATGGGTCTACCGGCACCACATCCCCCTCTACCTGGGAGCCGTGGGACTGGGGACGCTGACACCGGTGCTGGCGGTGGCCGGTTCGGCCTCCCTCGCCGGCAGATGGGCCGGTCTGCTGGCGGCGGCGGCCCTGCTGCCCGCCAGCCAGTTGTCCGCGCTGGCGGTGAACTACCTGGTGACCCGCCTGGTGCCGCCCCGGACCCTGCCCAAGATGTCCTTCGAGAAGGAGGGGATCCCCGATGCCTTCCGAACCCTGGTGGTGGTCCCGGTTCTGCTGGTCAACCCCAGGACGGTGCGGGAAGACCTGGAGAAACTCGAGATCCGCTCGCTGGCCAACCCGGACCCCAACCTCCTCTTCAGCCTGTTCACCGATTTCACCGACTCGGACACCCTCGACCGGGAGGAGGATTCCCGGCTCCTGGCGCTGGCCGTGGAAGGGGTCGAGAAGCTGAACGGCCGCCACGGGGGGGACCGGTTCTTCCTGTTCCACCGCCCCAGGGTCTGGACGGAGTCGGAACAGCGCTACCTGGGGTGGGAGCGGAAGCGGGGCAAGCTGGAGGAATTGAACCGTTTCCTGGTCGAGGGAGTGAAGGGGGATGACCGGGGGATAGTCCGGGTCGGCGATCCGGGCCGGCTTTCGGGCATCCGGTTCGTCATCACGCTGGACAGCGACACCCAGCTGCCCCGGGACAGCGCCCGGCGGATGGTGGAAACCCTGGCCCACCCCCTCAACCAGCCGCGGTTGGGCCCGGACGGCACCGTGGAAGAGGGGACATTCGCCATCATCCAGCCCCGGGTCACCGGTTCCCTCCCCAGTTCCACGGCCACGCCTTTTTCACGCTTGTTCACCGACCCGGTGGGAACCGATCCTTACACCCGGGCGGTTTCCGACGTCTACCAGGACCTCTCGGGGGAGGGCTCCTATCATCGGCAAGGGGATCTACGACCCCCGCGTCTTCCACCGGGTGCTGGGGGGGAGGTTCCCCGAACAGAGAATCCTGAGCCACGACCTGCTGGAGGGCGCCCACCTGCGGGTCGGGCTGGCCAGCGACATCGAGCTGTTCGACGATTTTCCCGGCGACTACTTCTCCTTCGCCACCCGGCAGCATCGCTGGATCCGGGGCGACTGGCAGATCGCCGACTGGATCCTGCCCCGGGTCCCCTCGGGGGATAGAGTCCGCAAGCCCAATCCCCTGGGCACGTTGGACCGCTGGAAGATCCTCGACAACCTCCGGCGGAGCCTGGTGCCTCCCGCCTGGATACTGTTCCTGCTGGCCGCCTGGTTCAGCGGGCCGGCGGCGGCCGCCGCGGCCGGCGTCCTGGTCGGCCTGACCCTGGTCTTCTCGCCCCTTTCCCAACTGGCGACGCTGATCACCACCCGCCTGGGCTCGGGCAAGGTGACGGTGAGGGAGATCGTCCACGGATTGGCGCGGGCGGCAGCGGAGGCGGCGCTCATCCCCCACCAGGCCGCCATCTCGCTGGCAGCGGTGTCCCGGACCGTCTTCCGCCGCCTCGTCAGCCGGCGCGGGCTGCTGGCCTGGACCACGGCCCAGGCCCGTCAGTCCAGGGGATCGGCGGGAGACACGCCGCGCCTGGTCAGGATGGGAGCCGGCAGCCTCTTCTCGCTGGGGGTGGCGGCGTCGCTATGGACCGCGCAGCCGGCGGCCGTGGCCGCGGCCGCCCCTTTTCTGCTGCTGTGGCTGGCCAGCCCGCTGATCGCCTGGCGGCTATAACCACTCCCCGAAAGTTCGCCCGGGCCACCGCCAAGTGTCCGGCGACCAGGCCAGGATGCTGCGTGGTCTGGCCCGGGAGACCTGGCGGACGTTCGATGATCTTCGTCGGAGACCGGACCCATTGGCTCCCTCCCGACAACTATCAGGAGTCGCCCCGCGACGAGCTGGCCATGCGGACCAGCCCGACCAACATCGGTCTGGGTCTCCTCGGCACGCTGGCGGCCTGGGATTTCGGCTACCTCTCCCCCGACGAACTGATCGACCGGCTCAGCCGGTCTTTCCAGACGCTGGACGGGCTGGAGCGATACCGCGGCCATCTGCTGAACTGGTACGACCTGAAGACGCTGGAACCCCTCCATCCCCGGTACGTCTCCACGGTGGACAGCGGGAACCTGCTCGGGGCCCTGTGGACCCTGGAGCAAGGCATTCGCGAGGTGGTCCGCCGGCCGGTGGTGGGACCCGGAATCCCTCAGGGGCCTCAACGACACCCTCCGAATCCTGAATGGGACTCTCGCCCGGGACGTCCGCCGCGAGGGGCATCTGTCCCGGCTCGTCGACGAGCTGGACCGCTCTTCGCGCGATCCCCCCGGCCGGGCCATCGACCTGGTCCGTCGGCTCAGGTCCGCGGTGACTCCAGCCCGGGAGCTGGCGGCGCTGCTGGGTCCGGACTCCGGGGCCGGGCCCGAATCGATCTACTGGGCGGGACAGGCTCCAGGCCCAGGTGTCGGCCTGGGAGCAGATCGTCGACCGCTACCTGCGATGGATGGAGATCCTGGCCGAAGACCCCGGCGCCGCGCTTCCCGGCGAATCCTGGGGGCGGGCCCGGGAAAGCGCGCTCTCCGCCATGCCCGACCTCGGGGACCTGGCGGGGGGACACCAGACCTCCATCAAGCCGCTGCAGGAGGCCTGCGAATCGCCCGAAGCCCAGCCCGGTCCCCGGAAGGCCTGGATGGGGCGCCTGTGCGAGGAGTTGTCCCAGGCCCGGTGGCTGTCCGGGGAGATGCTGGCCCGGGCGCGAACCCTCCGGGAAGAAATCCGGGCCTTGTCGCAGGGCATCGACCTCGGCTTCCTCTACGATCGGGAGCGGCGCCTCTTCTCCATCGGCTACCACGTGAGCCAAGATCGTCCGGACACCTCGTACTACGATCTGCTGGCCAGTGAGGCCCGCCTGGCCAGCTTCATCGCCGTGGCCCGCGGCGACGCGCCGGTGGAGCACTGGCTGGCCCTGGCCAGGCCCTACGGCTCGGCGGGCGGGCGGCGGGTGCTCCTCTCCTGGAGCGGGACCATGTTCGAGTACCTCATGCCCCTGCTGCTGATGCGGGCCTATCCCAACTCCCTCCTGGACCAGGCCTGCCGGGAGGCGCTGGAAGCTGCAGATCGACTACGGCCGCCGGCGGGGCGTCCCCTGGGGCATCTCGGAGTCGGCCTACGGGGACCTGGACGCCCAGCAGACCTACCAGTACCGGGCCTTCGGCGTCCCCGGCCTCGGCCTGAAGCGCGGCCTGGAGGACGACCTGGTGGTCGCGCCCTACGCCACGCTGCTGGCCCTGGCGGTGAATCCCGGCGCGGCGGTGCGCAACCTCGATCACCTGTCCTCGCCTGGGTCTCCGGGGGAAATACGGGTTGTACGAGGCCATCGACTTCACCCGGCAGAGACGGCACGAAGGGAGCCCGCAGGTCATCGTCCAGGCCTTCATGGCCCACCACCAGGGGATGGGCCTGCTGGCCATCGACAACCTCATCAACGACGGGGTCATGACGCGGCGGTTCCATCGCGACTTCCGGGTCAGGGCGGCCGAACCGCTGCTCTACGAGCGGGTCCCCCTCGCGCCGCCCCTCTACCAGGTGCCGGTGGGCGAGCGGGCGCCGTCACGGGTGATGCCGGCCGCCCTGGCGCCCTCGGTCAGCCGGTTCGACACCCCCCACTCGGGCACCCCCAAGACCCAGGTCTTCGGCAACGGCCGGTTCGCCCTCATGGTGACCAACGCCGGGGGAGGGTACAGCCGCTACAAGGGGTTCGAGATCACCCGCTGGCGATCCGACACCACCCGGGACCGCTGGGGCAGCTTCTGCTACATCCGCGACGCGAAGAGCGGCGAAACCTGGTCCAACACCCACCACCCGGTGGGCCGGGAAGCCGACGAGTTCACCGTCAACTTCGCCGTGGACCGGGCGGAGTTCAGGCGCAGTCGACGCCGGAATCGCCACCGTCAGCGAGATCACCGTCTCGCCCGAGGAGGACGTCGAGATCCGCCGCCTCACGCTGACCAACCGCTCGCGGAAGCCCCGGGAACTGGAGTTGACCAGCTACATCGAACTTTCGCTGGCGCCCCACGATGCCGACCGTCCGCACCCCGCCTTCTCCAAGCTCTTCGTGGAGACCGAGGCCGATCCCGAACGGCGCGTCCTGCTGGCCCACCGGCGGCCGCGGGAGCCGGGCGAGGAGCCGATCTGGGCCGGGCACCGGATGGTCCTGGACGCTCGCCGTCGCCGGAACCGTTCCGGTTCGAGACCGATCGCGGACGCTTCATCGGCCGGGGCCGGTCGGCCGCCAACCCGGCGGCCCTGGAGGGGGAGCTGTCCAACTCGTCCGGGCACGTCCTCGATCCCGTCTTCAGCCTGCGCACCGGGGTGAAGCTCGATCCGGGGCAGAGCGTCCAGGTGTCCCTCATCCTGGCGGCGGCCGATTCCCGGGAGGAGATCCTGGCCCTGTTGGACCGGTTCAGCGGGCCGCCGGCGGTCGAGCCGCTGCCTGGAGCTGGCCTGGACCCATGCCCAGCTCGAGCTGCGCCGCCTGCGCATCCAGGCCGATGAGGCCCGGCGCTTCCAGCACCTGGCCAGCTACCTGATCTATCCCACGGCCAAGCTCCGCGCTTCGGCGGACCGGATCAGGCAGAACCGGCTGGGGCAGTCGCGCCTCTGGGCCCACGGCATCTCGGGTGACCTGCCGCTGGCGGTGGTCACCATCGCCCAGGCCGCCAGACATCGGGCTGGTCAGGGAGGTCCTCGGGGCCCACACCTACTGGAGCCGCCACGGCCTGAAGGCCGACCTGGTCATCCTCAACGAGGAGGCCGAGCGGCTACGACCAGCCCCTGCAGGAGGAGCTGAAGCTCCTGGTCCAGAGCCACTCCATGTACACCGGCATCGATCAGCCGGGCGGGGTCTTCCTGCGCCGGGCGGACCAGATCCCGGCGGACGAACTGACCCTCATCCTCGCCGTGTGCCCGGGTGGTCCTGGTGGCCGCCCGCGGGTCCCTGGCCCAGCAGTTCGGCATCCCCGGGAAGCCGGTCGAATTCCCCGAGCCGCTGGCCACGCGGCGCGCCCCGGAGGAGCCCTCCGCCCCCCTGCCCTTCATGGAGCTGCTCCTACTTCAACGGCCTGGGCGGCTTCACCCCCGACGGGAAGGAGTACGCCATCTACCTCGGCCCCGGGACCCGGACCCCCGCGCCCTGGGTCAACGTCATGGCCAACCCGCAGCTTCGGGACGCTCGTGAGCGAATCGGGCTCGGGCTACACCTGGTGCGGCAACAGCCGCCAGAACCGCCTCACCGGCTGGTCCAACGACCCGGTGGAGGACACCCCCTCGGACGCCATCTACCTGCGCGACGAGGAGACCGGCTGGCTCTGGACCCCGACCGCCGCTGCCCATCCGGGAGCTGGACGCCTACCGGGCCAGGCACGGCGCAGGGTACACCGTCTTCGAGCACAACAGCCACGCCATCGAGCAGGAGCTGATCACCTTCGTGCCGATGAACGACGACGGCGGCGAACCGGTCCGGGTCCAGCTGCTGCGCCTGCGCAACGACTCCTCGCGCACGCAGGACGGCTTTCGGTCACCTTCTACGTCGAGTGGACGCTGGGGGACGACCGGGAGGACACCCGGATGCACGTCGTCACCCGCTGGGACGCCGCGGAGCGATTCCTGACGGCCCGCAACCGCTACCACCCCGACTTCGCCGAGCCGCGTCGCCTTCGCCGCCGTCAGCCCGGCCGCCGGAGAGCTTCACCGCCGACCGGACGGAGTTTCTCGGGCGCAACGGCACGCTCGCCTTCCCGGCGGCCATGCGCCGAGTCCGCCTCTCCGGCCGCTGCGGCGCGGGCCTCGACCCCTGCGCCGCGCTGCAGACCACGGTCACCCTGGAGCCCGGCGAGAGCACGGCGGTGGTCTGCCTGCTGGGGCAGGCCGGGTCCGAAGAGGAGGCCCGCTCGCTGGTCCGGAAATACCGCGAGCCCGACGCCGTGGAGAAGTCGCTCCACGCCACCAGCGGCTGGTGGGACCGGCTGCTGGGGACGGTCCAGGTCAAGACCCCGGTGGCCTCGGTGGACTTCATGCTCAACCGCTGGCTGCCCTACCAGACGCTCTCCTCCCGGATGTGGGGCCGCACCGGCCTCTACCAGTCGGGCGGGGCCTTCGGCTTCCGGGACCAGCTCCAGGACTGCCCTGGCCCTGCTCTACGGCGCCCCGGAGCTGACCAGGGAGCACCTGCTGCTGGCGGCCGGGCGGCAGTTCACCGAGGGCGACGTCCAGCACTGGTGGCATCCGCCGGCGGGGGCGGGGGTCCGCACCCGCTGCTCCGACGACCTGCTCTGGCTTCCCTACGTGACCGCCCGGTACGTGCGCTTCACCGGCGATGCCGGGATCCTCGCGGGAGGAGGTTCCCTTCCTGGCGGCGCCGGCCCTGGCGCAGGGCCAGCACGATCTCTACGTCACCCCCACGGTCGTCCGGGGAGCGGGCGACCCTCTTCGAGCACTGCCGCCGGGCGGTGGAGAAGGGGCTGACCGCGGGGCCCCACGGCCTGCCGCTGATCGGCGGCGGGGACTGGAACGACGGCCTGAACCGGGTCGGGATCGAAGGCCGGGGCGAGAGCGTCTGGCTGGCCTGGTTCCTGGTGACCGTGCTCCGGGACATGGCCGACCTGGCCCGGCTGCTGGGGATGGGCGACGGAGGCGGAGGAGTATCTCGGGCAGGCCGAGACGCTGGGCCGGACCGTCGAGCGGGTGGCCTGGGACGGCGACTGGTACCTGCGGGGCTTCTACGACGACGGCACGCCGTTGGGATCCTCGTCGGCGGAAGAGGCGCGCATCGACTCGATCGCCCAGTCGTGGGCGGTCCTGAGCTCCGGGGCAGGCGAGCGAGCGGGCCGGGAAGGCCCTGGAATCGGCCTGGGAGCACCTCGTGAAGGAGGACGAGGGGCTGGTGCTGCTGCTCACCCCGCCCTTCGACACGGTCGATGCCAGGAACCCGGCTACATCAAGGGCTATCCCCCCGGGGTCCGGGAGAACGGCGGCCAGTACACCCACGCCGCGCTCTGGCTGGCCGCCGCCTTCGCCCGGCGGGGAGACGGGGACCGGGCCGCCCGGATCCTGTCGCTGGTCAACCCGGTGGAGCACGCCCGGGAGGAGGAGGACGCCCGGCGCTACCTGGTGGAGCCGTACGTCGTGGCGGCCGACATCTACCGGCTGCTGACGGGCCGAGGTGGGCCGGGGCGGCTGGACCTGGTACACCGGGGCGGCCGGCTGGATGTACCGGGTCTGGATCGAGGAGATGCTGGGGATGAAGATCCAGGGCGACCAGATGACCCTCGACCCGGTCATCCCCGGCGACTGGCCGGGCTTCAGCCTGCGCTACCGCCGCGGCCAGGCCGTCTACGAGATCACCGTGGAGAACCCGGGGAGGCGTCGAACGCGCGGCGTGCTCCGGGTGGAGCTGGACGGCCGCCCCCTCGAAGGCAACACCGTGCCCCTGGAACGAGCCTTCATCAAGCACCGCGTGCGGGTAGTCATGGGATCCCCACCGCAGGGGGACATGACGTCCGGCCCGGCTTGAAGGGTGACGGGAGAGAGTGAGTGGTGCATCCGAACTCCCCATCCAAAGCCTCGCAAACACATCAAGTGGTTCCTGAAGGATCTTTGGAAGTTGACACTACGCTCCCAAGAGGAGTAAATATTAGCCAATTTCGCGGGGGAAGGCTGTCTTCTTTGCGAGAATGGAGTCTTGGACATCGGCCGCCTGTGACCTATATCATAAGGATTCATCAAGAGGGGATATATTGGAAACAGACACCTTAAGAGCTGAAATTGAAACGCTATACCAGGAAAATGGGATCGCCCCCGAGGTCACCTCCCGAGAAATGCCACATGTCCTGCGAATCCTTAATGCAATACAAGATGATCTTAGGGACTATTCTCTTGATCATGCTCTCGGAATTGGGGGAACAGGAATCGTATGGCGTGTCTTTGAAAAGAAATTGCGGATAGATCGGGCGCTGAAGTTTCCTCGACCAACGAACACCACAGACCTCATGGATTCTGTAAAACAAGAAATTCAGCATCTCATAGATCTTCGACATGAAAATATAATTGCCCTTCATACAATGAATGAAGTTCCAGTTGACGGTATCTCCTATCCGTACTTCGTTATGGATTACATAGAGGGCGCTAAGGATCTTCGCAAAGGATTGTTGGAACTTCTTACACAGACAAAAGGGAGTTCTGACTTGCCATCTGTCACGCGCTGGCTCACTCATATTCTATATAATAGTGTGCGTGCGTTAGCTTTTCTCCACAGCAATGAAGTGATACACTTTGACATCAAGCCAAGTAATATTCTCATAGATGCTAAAGGAAGACCTATTCTTGCTGATTTGGGCTTCGCGAAGAAGAAGACCGACTTAGAACCAACAATCGTAGTTGGATTTACTCTCTTTTACGCCCACCCCGACCTGGCCCGCTATTATCTCAAAGGCTCAAATCAAAATCGCATCCGTAAAGACCTATCTCCGCGGAATTTCAAGTACACATGGGACATTTATTCCCTCGGAAAATCGATTCTTGAATTGCTCGCATTTATCGATCATTTCTTCCCGGAATCAGTTAGTTATGACCGCTCCTTTCTCACCCTGCACCTCATCGCGTGCCGCGCCCTAGATGGTCGCAACTTATCAGATGATCAAGTTGATCGCATGATGAAGGATCAACTTTTAGGCAAAAGTCTTTCGCAGGTTGAGAATTTGAGCTATGGCGAATCGTGGATGTCTCTATCTAGCAACCACTTTGGTCAACCTGATCTTATGTACACTAATATCTACCAATTGCAATCAGATTTTGAGAAGATGCTGAGCCCCGACTTTTTCATCAAGACCATACCAGAAATATCCCAATACTATCCTCATCGTGTTCAAACCTCCCGAGGCCATTCAGCCTTGTTTACTAAAAGAGTTAAGCGGATAGTTGAGCATCCCGTGTTTACACGCCTTAGTGACGTTGCCCATCTTGGCTTGGTCCGATGTATTTACCCAACAGCAACACATAGTAGGATGGAACATTCTATCGGTTCTTTCCGCAATTGCTGTTTATACGTCGAATCCTTGCTTAATGACCCATACAATCCGTTCTTCTGCCAAATTGCCGATGAATCTGATATTAAGGCAATTTTGTTGGCAAGTCTATTGCACGATCTTGGTCAGTTTCCTTTAGCTCACGAGATTGAAGAGGTATCAAGTATTAGGCATACATCTCTCTCGCTCCTTTTCTTAGACAATCCCACTCCGAACACCTATGGAGAGACAATTAAGGACATTATACAGAACGAGGATTGGGGCTGGGGCATTCCTATCAATAAGGTGAAGAGCATTTTGTCATTCTCTGGTGCAAATACTGATGGCCTATTTGTAGCCAACATCAAAGAACAATTGTTTGCCTCGATTATTGATGGCCCAATAGATGTTGATAAACTAGATTACCTAATTCGCGATAGCGAAGAGTGCCGATTGCGGTATGGAGACTTGGTTGACTTTGACAGATTAGTAAAGAATCTTACTATTATTATTACTAAGGAGCACAACCATAGAGTCGATGTCTCCCTCGGCGTTTATGAGAAGGCTCAATCAGCTGCTGAATCAGTGATATTTGCGCGATACCTATTGTATCAGTCTGTCTATTGGCACCATACTTCGCGCGCCATCAGATCGATGATCCAGGAAGCTCTAAGGCGTGCAATAAGTCTAATTGACACTCGTCCTAAGGGAGCCAAGAAGCAAAAGGATCTTATTGCTGATTTGACTAATTATCTTGGTGTCTCTAGCGCCCCATCCCCTAGGACCGTAAGTGACGTCCTTCTGTTTATCTACCAGCATACTGACGATGTCGGGAAGATGCTGATCGATCTAATTAAGGAGAGACGTTTCTATAAAAGGATTGTCACATTTCACGAAGACCGCCCCTTTTTTGAGGGGCAAGATACTCCAATTGAGAAGTTTAGAGGGGCACTTTCTAAAGCGACATACCGGCAAGCTCTTTGCGATAAGATTCGTGAAATATATACTCAGCATGAGGCCGCACTTAGTGGCCGATCAAGCAAGTCAATACTTCTTACTGAAGGGAATCTATCACGGGTTCGCCAAGTCTTATTGTCTGATGGCTCGCTTTTGTTGGACGCGCCACGACCCGTACCCGGAAGCACAAACCCTCTAAAAGTCCTCCCTGAGCCAGAGAGGCTACAGAGAAACTACTCCACGAGAATGGAGGCCGCGCAAAGAATGTCTGAAGTGTGGGAACAATTCCATTATCGATTAATGAAAGTTGCAGCGAAGGCTAGAATCTATTGCCACCCCGATTGTAGGGATACTTTGATGGCCGTCGTAAGCCCCGAAGATATTGCTAAAGTGGCTATTGCACTTACGGACAAATTCTAACGTACCACATAGCGACAACGCCTCCACGGAGCACTAAGTAATTGCAGGATGGCCCTCGAAATGACATCTGTACCAAGAAATGGATTCACGCAGGCAATAGCGAACTGGCCGGTGGAAGAACGCCCACGAGAGAAGTTACTCTTGAACGGCCCAGAATCGCTCACAAATGCTGAACTCCTGGCAATATTCCTTAGGATAGGTGTAAAGGGCAAGAGTGCTATTGACCTGGCGCAGGAGCTACTTTCCCGCTTCGGCTCACTTCGAGGACTCTACGCGGCCCCGATAGAGGAATTACAGACCGTACTGGGCATCGGTCAAGCCAAGATCGCCCAGTTCAAAGCGGTAATTGAGATGAGCAAGCGGTATCTTGCTGAAGGTTTCCAGAACCGACCCTACGTCGAGTCATCGGATGACGTTCTGAAGTTCCTCTATCAGGAGATGCGAGACCTAGACCAAGAGGTTTTCAAGATCGTCCTATTAAACGGGCAGAACCACATCTTGAAGATCGTGGAGGTGACCAAAGGATCGCTTACGGCCGCCCAGATTTATCCGCGAGAAATCGTCAAACACGCGCTCCGATACTCCGCTGCAGCCCTCGTCTTCGTTCATAACCACCCGTCTGGTGTGGCAGATCCTAGCGAGAATGACAAGAGGATTACACGGGATCTTGTTTTTGCGTGTCTGCTGATCGGCATGAAGGTACACGACCATATTATCATCGGAGACAATAACAAGTTCAGCTTCGCGGATGCAGGGCTGATTGATCAATACGCCAAAGAGCTTGATGCGAGGAACAGTCTATGACGAAGACAACAAAGTTTGAGAAGGTAGAAGAAGTCGAGGGCCGAGAAGGACAGATCCAGGATTTCGTCTCGGGTCACTGGGTAAAAGCTGGCCCGGAAGAAGTTGAAGCCGTCCAGATCTTTACCCGGCGATTGGTAGAGGACTACGGGTATGCCAAGAGCCAGATTCAGACCCGCCCCCAATACCGGGTCCGCATCCGCCCGTCGGATGAGGAGAAATCCTATCCCGTCGATATCGCCGTGTTCAACTCGGCCAAAAGAACTGAGGACGAGTTGTTCATGGTAGTGGAGTGCAAGAAGAAAGAGCGAAAGGACGGCGAGCACCAACTACGGCTCTACATGGACATGTCCGCCGCCGAAGTGGGCGTGTGGTTCAACGGCGACGCGCACTTATATCTCCACAAAGTCCACCACAAGGGGGGCAAGCGCACCTACGAGACGCTTCCCAACATCCCCCGCAAGGGCCAGCGGATCGAGGACATCGGCCTCTACAAGAGGAAGGATCTCAAGAAGCCGTCGAACCTCAAGGCCGTGTTCCGCGATCTGCGGAACCACTTGGCCGGTATGACCACCGGGATCACGCGGGACGAAGCGTTCGCCCAAGAAATCATCAACGTCTTGTTCTGCAAGATCCTTGACGAACAGGAGACGGACCCCGACGATACGGTTTCCTTCCGCGCCGGCGTGGACGAGTCGCCCAAGGATGTCCAGAAGCGTATCAAGGCGATGTTCGAACGTGTCAAGGACGCCGCTATACGGCGACGTATTCGAGGCCAGCGACACGATCAAACTTGATCCCGACAGCCTCACCTACGTCGTCGGCGAACTCCAGAACTACTGCCATCATGGAGGCCGACCGCGACGCGATCGGCGACGCATTCGAGGTGTTTATCGGCCCGGCCCTGCGCGGTCTGAGGGGCAATTTTTCACTCCTCGCAACGTGGTTGAAATGATGGTCAAGATCGTGGACCCCAAGCCGGGCGAGCGGATCATCGACCCGGCGTGCGGATCGGGCGGCTTTCTGATTACGGCGCTGGCGCACGTGTGGGGGCAGGTTACGCGAGGAGGCCAAACGCAAGGGGTGGTCCGAACGCCAGTTGGCCAAGCGAGAGTTTGAGGTGGCCACCGATTGCTTCCGGGGTATCGACAAGGACGCCTTTCTTGCCAAAGTCTGCAAGGCATACATGGCCCTTGTCGGCGACGGGCGGGGCGGGGTGTTCTGCGAGAATACGTTGGAGCCGCTGACGTCCTGGTCCGATGCGATGCAGCAGAAGATCAAGCCGGGCACTTCGACGTGGTGATGACCAATCCGCCCTTCGGCAAGAAAATCGTTGTCAAAGGCGAGCCGATCCTGTCACAGTTCGATTTGGGCTACAAGTGGAAGCGGAATAAGGAAACCAAAACCGTTGAGAAGACGTCACGCTCCACGACGACCAGCCGCCCCAGATCCTGTTCCTCGAACGGTGCCTGCAACTGCTCAAGCCGGGTGGACGGCTTGGCATCGTGTTACCCGAAGCTGTCTTCGGCATGCCGACCTACGAATATGTCGTCACTTGGCTGAGGGGCCGGGCTAAGATTCGTGGCGTCGTGTCGATGCCCGAAGCGCTTTTCAAAACCAGCGGCAAGGGCGGCACCCACGCCAAGGTTTGCGTTCTGTTCGTGGAGAACACCAAGCCCAAGAAGAACGAGGACTACGAGATATTCATGGCGGACGTAAAGTGGTGCGGGCACGACTCGCGCGGCAATCCGACCATCCGGAAGGACAAGGCTGGGAATGGCGTTCTGTTGGATGAAGTGCCCACCGTCCAGGAGAGATGGGCCAAAATTATCGGGAAGTGGTGAGGAGCCGCGATCATGACCACAACCCCCACTCAAGACCACACCGGTTTTATGATGACTCTCGGGGCCATTCGCCGCGGCGTGTTCCTGCCCAAGTACTACAACCCCGAGATTACCGCGAGACTCGCCGAATTGCGGAAGACACACGACCTCGTTGTACTGGGCGAACTCCTGGCGAAGAAGCACATTCAGGCCGCGACCGGCGACGAAATCGGCAAGATGGCATACGGCACGGGCACGATCCCATTTGTTCGAACCTCGGACGTCTCGAATGGTGAACTCAAGACGGACGCAAAGCAAGGCGTCAGCGAAGATATTTACGCGGAGTACGGGCCATCCCAGGATGTGCGGGCCGGAGACATCCTCTTTGTCCGCGACGGAACCTATCTGATCGGGCAAGTCGCCCTTGTGACTGAATCCGATCTGCCGTTGCTCTACCAATCGCACTTGCTCAAGTTCCGCGTGGAAAAAGACTCGCCGCTTTCGCCCTGGCTACTCCTGGCGTGTCTGAGTGCACCTATCGTCAAACGCCAGATTCGCGCCAAGCAGTTCACAGCAGACATCATCGATACGGTGGGCGACCGGTTCCGTGAGTTGGTGCTCCCGGTCCCGAAGGACAAGTCGCTTGCCGCGCAGATTGCGCACGAAGTCAAGGAGTTGGTTACGGAGAGATCGCGCCTCCGCGACAAGATCCGCAAGATTCCGTATTGGGTCCAGGGCCACATCAAGACGATTGACGAGGCTGTTCCGGACAGCGCGGTAGCGGAAGTCGTTGAGCACGGCAACCCGGGTTTCGTCCGAACGCTTGCAAGCCTCCGCAACAGCGTCTTCATGCCGAGGTACTATGACCCTGAGTTAGAGGCGGACATTGCCGCGTTGGGTGGATCACACCGTCTGGTATCCCTAGCCAAGTTGGTAAAGGATGGGGTTCTCTCTTGGGACACAGGGATCGAGGTTGGCAAGATGGCTTACGGGACTGGCGACATCCCCTTCATTCGCACGTCTGACATTTCCAACTGGGAGCTAAAGGGAGACCCCAAGCAGAACGTCAGCGAGGAAATCTACGAGAAAGAGAAGCAAGACGTCCGCGCCAGCGATATCTTCGTAGTCCGGGACGGCACGTATCTCGTCGGTACCTCCTGCATCCTCACCAAGAAGGACACAAAGATTCTTTACTGCGGCGGCCTTTACAAACTGCGCGTTGAAAAGCCGGACCGAGTGGACCCGTACCTTTTGCTGGCCCTCCTGAATGCCCCGATTGTCCGCCGACAGATGCGTTCCAAACAATTTACCCGCGACATCATCGACACCCTGGGCAAGCGACTCTTCGAGGTATTATTGCCGATCCCCAAGGACTCTGATTTGGCGGCGCACATCACCAGGGAAACTCGAAGTGTGATCGACACTCGGGCCAAGCTGCGCGACCGCACAAAGGAAATAGCTCTTGAGGTCGAGGGGCGAAACACGCCTACTGTGGATGAAATCGAGGTACTCGAGAACCTGTAGCGGGCTGCGAATTCCAAGCTGATTGAAAGGAGCCTCGATTTCACATTCTTAGGCCGAAACCCATCTTCAATGAAGTTTCGGGGGTAACAAGACTTCCTTCCACCGGCCGAGAGATTCCATGGGAACCGCGATGGCGAGTGCCTTTCTGGCGCGTGTCACAGCTACGTATACGATGCGGAGCTCTTCCTCTTCCAATAGGTCCCTACCGAGCAGATTCGTGTAATTGCCACCAATTGCCCCCTTTGTCTTCAGGGCCACAAAAACCGCCTCAAGACTTCTGCCCTTCACGGAATGTATCGTCCCCAGGGCAGGAGAGACCGTTTCTTGGGGAGCGGTAGGGGCCGCGAAGACTTCATCAAACCGGATTGCCGAGTAGATGTTGGGCTGCCTGTCATTCTTGATCTGCAGTCGGCAATTCGGCAGCAAGCTGCTATTGGATAAGACTTCATTGGCAGCCGGTAGCCAATCGGAGATGATGCCCGTGCTTTCAGGGAGCTCGCTTAAGAGTCGAAACAATTGGCTTCGCCATCTTCCAAGACCTTCGGAACGTACGAACGCCTTCAATTCTTCGTGGCGATGCGTTGATTTGTCGGTTCTGTGCGTATAGGCCGCAACTTCTATCTTCTTGATAGCGCCTCTATAATCGCGCCGATCAAAGAGGTACTTGGCATGAGCCACCTGTGGGGTTAGGGTATCTCCATCGCGCCAAGGTACAAGTCCCGATTTCGGCAGTGTTCCCGGAATAATCTTGTTGATGAATTCGCTACTCCTGGTGAGGACGCTGATTGTGTCTCCATCTATTCCCAGGTTGACACAATGCTGGCGGAACGCTTGCAGCAAACCTGGCAGGTCGGAGTCGTTGCCGTAACCGTATATCGGTGGGGGATAATCGCAAGCCTCAACCTCTCGGTTTCTCGCGGTGATCCGCTCTGATCGAGCCGCCAGCCTGCACGCAAGATCACAGATGGTCTGCGTGCTGCGCCAATTCTCTTCAAGCCATACACAATTACTCTGCCATTCAGTAAACTTTTCCTCGAAGAGCTGTGGCTTGGCTTGTCGCCACTCATAGATTGCTTGGTAGGGATCACCTACAAGCATGACTTCTCTGACCCCACCGCCAATCAAAGCGTCGAGAATCCGCATCTGGATAGACGAAGAGTCCTGGGCCTCGTCGATCATAATGATGGGAAATCTTCGAGCAATGGCTGCTGCTAATTCATGGTTCTGCTCAAGGAGCTTCATGGCGTAATAGTTTGCGTCCGCTTGCGTTGCATTTCCCGCCAAATTAAACTGCTTCTTCTTTGAGGTGCAAGACTGATGATTCCCTTGGCAGCCGTTGAAATGGCTTAGAGCCCTAAGGTGGACCAATTCCCCATTCTCGCCGTAGCTGAAGTCATTAAGTTGACACCTATTCTTATGGCACTCGCCTTCCTGCCAGAATAGCCAACGCCCAATCGGCTCGTAATCGTCATGGGGCGGTCCTGTGAGTTCAGGCCTGGCGGTGCAGCCCATGACCTTGTGCCCGAAGGGCAAGAAAATGAAACGATTGATGAAGCTATCTATTGTGCCCAGGAAGTGAGGGTATCCGAGGGGCACCGGAACGCTGTAGTCATGCGCAAGGTAGTGTTGGACTTCTTGCCAGGCTGCGTTTGTAAAAGACAGGGTAGCAATGCCCGCATGAGAATTGCGCCATTCAGCCAAAAGCCTGTGAAGGCGGGCAGCGACTGTTAACGTCTTACCACTGCCAGGGCACGCCTTGACAACGAAAAGCCCCGACTTGCTGTAGACAACCTCTTTCTGTTTATCACTAAGTTCCAGAGCCATCACTTTCCTGCCAGTCGCCCTTAACAGCCCACCGAATGGCATCCCGAATGTATTCTGGCACATTCAGTTCTAGGGGTTGGCCCTTCCGTATCTTTGCCGCCAGCAATTGAGCGAAGACGGCCTTGTCGCGCCGAGCGGAAACCTTGTCTGCGAACTGAACGGCGATTTCCTCAGGTGTTCCGCTGAAGGCGAGGTCTGTCTGAGGGTGGAGTTCTTGATAGGTCGCTTTCACAAGATCCTTGTTACTCATATAGAGCTCATACTCAAAATTGTTCCTGGCCAAGGCGACCTTGAGCAAACCGCCTTCAAGAGCCTTAGCCTTGGCGGCGCGACTGGAGATCTCTCCGCTGCCATTCCCTGAGGTGTCACAACGATCGTCATCAGTGATTACAGCGCACCGAACTTCGAGACGACGGTCTATTGTGACCGAGTTGAAGAGACGAACAAAAGGTTCGAACGCGACCCCACCGATATTGACCACCTCGACACCGCACCTGTCGAGTTCGTAATCGGCACCAAGAGCCTTCGCAAAACATGGCAGGAGGAGCGCTTCAGATATGCCTTCAACCAAGACCACGGACTTAGCAAAGAAGAGCTGGCATTTCGTGACATCGAGGAACCGTTGAAGAAGATGCTTGTGATGATCGGTTAACTCGATGCCGCTGACCGGCGTGGAGGTGACTTGTCCTTTATCAGATCGAAGGACAATGACCGAATCAAGAACGGTTTTTGCAGTAATCGTCGGCGAATGAGACGATACGAAAACCTGAATTTCCCTTGAGGCGATTTTCTCCAAGTATGCAAATATGACATTCTGTAGTTGTGGATGAAGGTGGGCTTCCGGCTCTTCGATGATAAGAGAGATGGAAGCGAATCGAGATCGTTCGCGTCTTTTCAGTAGATCACCGAAAACTGTAGCCGCGTAAATGAGATTGTTATAGCCCAATCCATTTTGCCCGATATTGAAGAAGGACGGCACATCAGCAGCGATTGCGGGTCCTGGCACTTGCAGCCTGAGGCCTTCAACAATCCGGCTGAACTGGCTCTCGACAAAATCAATTTCTACTATTTGAGGTGAGTCATGAAAGGATATCTCGGTCAGGTGAGAATTGATGCGTATTTTCCCGCGGTCCAGGAAACGCCGCCAGCGAGGTATGGCGCGTATCTGGTCATTGATTTCTTTGGCCAGTTTTTCCCTGCCCTTTTCCTTGGACGCGAGTTTTAGAAACAGGCGACTAAGTTCGTTGCCACGACCCGGTGCCAAATCCCTTGTGGCATCCCTAAGTGCCCCAAGGTATACGTGCTCGAAGAGCTCAAGAACCTCTGGGCTAATGGGCTGGCCTTCAAGCTCTCCTCCCCAGTAGACGGGCCGCTTCGGTCGGTCACGTTCCTGGTCATACTCGAAACGTACATGAAACCGAAGCTCTGCTTCCCCATTGGCGGGCAGCGTGAGCAGGTCAACGAACACGCCCTTTTCCTCGTCGGTGGGATCAGCCCACGAAAGATCAAATTGGATGACATCGGCTATCACTCCGTCAGCCGAACTGTGGTAGTCCTCTCGACGCACCCAAATATCCCTTTGGCTATCGCCGAAGGCCAAGCACAATCTCAGCGCGTCGAGGACGGCAGTCTTGCCGGCGTTGTTTTCCCCTACGAGGACGTTTACACCCTTATGCCATTGGATGGTCGTTTCCTTGATCCCACGGAAGTTCTTGATATGCAGACTCTTCAGATACACGGCGACGGCCTCCGGCAATCTTGCGGGCGACCCAGGTCGGGCCGCTGCTGATGAGTTTACATTAAATTATTCGAATCTAGCAAGGCCCGGCGTTTCCAGCACCTGGCCAGTTACCTGATCTATCCCACGGCCAAGCTGCGCGCTTCCGCGGACCGGATCAGCCGGAACCGCCTGGGCCAGTCGCGCCTCTGGGCTCAGGGCATCTCGGGTGATCTTCCGCTGGCGGTGGTCACCATCGCCCAGGCGGCCGACCAGGGCCTGGTCAGGGAGGTGCTCGAAGCCCACACACCTACTGGAACCGCCACGGGCTGAAGGCCGATCTGGTCATCCTCAACGAGGAGGCCAGCGGTTACGAACAGCCCCTCCACAAGGAGCTCAAATGCCTGGTCTAGGGCCACTCCATGTGCATCGGCATTGATCAACTACATCCTGGCGGCCGATGTCTACCGGCTGGCCGGGCAGGTGGGCCGGGGCGGCTGGACCTGGTACACCGGGGCAGCCGGCTGGATGTATCGGGTTTGGATCGAGGAGATGCTGGGGCTGAAGATCCAGGGCGACGAGATGACGCTCGACCCGGTCATCCCCGGCGACTGGCCGGGCTTCAGCCTGCGCTACAAGAGAGGCCAGGCCGTCTACGAGATCACCGGGGGAGACGACCACCGGCCCGGCTTGAAAGGATATGGGTTGTTGCCGCGGCCAGAAATTCCAGCGGTGCAAAGCACCTTCATCCTGCCCGGTCTTTTCCCAGAGCATCGAGAAGTGTTGTCTCGAGGGCAGGCAGATCGATCTCCATGGTGTCCCAGAGGAGGTCGAGGTCAAGGTCGAAATAGGCGTGGATCAGCCGGTGACGGGTGGCGATGATCAAGGGCCAGGGAATGGCAGGCAACGAAGCCCGCATCTCATCGGAGACCCTGGAGGCCGCTTCGCCGATGATCTCGATGTCCTTGACCAAGGCTCGCATGAGCATCCGGTCTTTGTCGAGATCGGCCCGGCAACGGCCATGCGAGAAACCGCGAGCTTCCCGCACGGCTTCAAGCATGTGGGTCAGTCTGATGCGATCGTCAGGCTGCATAAAGGACGGCGGCGGAGCGGGCTACCTCGTTGCGGAAATGGCGGCTCAGATCCTGGAGGGTGCGCAGATCCACCTTCCTCCCGATGAGTCCTTCGAGTTCCAACCGCAGGGCGGCCAGTTTGAAGAGTCCGACCTTGGCCCCAGGTTCGAACTCCACGAGTAGATCCACGTCGCTCTCAGGACCGAAGCGATCAGAGAGCGCCGAACCGAAGAGCGAGAGCTTGCGTATCTGATTGCGGTTGCAGAAAACCGATAACTCCTTGGAGTTTCGGGCAAGTTCGATGGGGTTCGTCGCCTTAGTCTTCATGATCCTCATGATACGAGTAATAGCCGGAAAGTCAACGAGTGCCGGAGGTTGCTCCGGCTGGAGCTGGACGGCCGCCCCCTCGAAGGCAACACCGTCCCGCTGGAACAAGCCTTCATCAAGCACCGCGTGCGGGTCGTCATGGGACCCGGCCGGCGGTAGGACAACCACCGGTCCGAAAATCGGACAAACAGCGGTTCGCGTTTCGGACAGATGCGGATACGCGAGGATGGCGAGCCGGAATATCCTGATACATGTCCGCGAGGGGCAACAACAGGCCCTGAGGGGGGGCCTCCGGACAATCGAAATCCTAGAGGAGGAAGACCATGAAATCCGGCACGAAGGACCAGGCGGAAGGCACGTTTCACGAACTGAAGGGGAAGGCCAAGGAGATCGCCGGGAAACTAAGCGACAACCCAAAGTTGGAAGTTGCCGGGTCCGACGAAAGGATGGCCGGCAAGCTTCAGGCGAAGATCGGCCAGGTCAAGAAGGTTTTCGGGAAGTAGCATGAACGGAGTCTTCGGAAACAGGACTCATCGGAGGAATCGCGATGAAGGGATTCGTGCGGGACATCGAGGGCATCAGCGTCAAGAATGAGGAATTTCGCCGGGTGCTGTACACGGCCAAGAACTGTCAGCTCGTTGTGATGGCGTTGAAGCCCAAGGAGGAGATCGGGATGGAAGTGCACCAGCTCGACCAGTTCTTCCGGGTGGAGGAAGGGACAGGCGAGGCCGTTCTCGACGGCGTTCGCACGCCGATCAGCGCCGGCTTCGCGGTGCTCGTTCCGGCCGGGGCGAATCACAACATCATCAATACCGGCAGTGTTCCGCTGAAGCTCTACACGCTCTATGCGCCGCCGAATCATCGGGACGCCGTCGTCCACCACACCCGTGCTGAAGCGGAGAAGGACGACGAGCACTTCGACGGCAGGACGACGGAATAGAGACCTGACCGGCATCGCGCTCGTTACCGGCGTCCTCGGCCGGGAGGGGCGAGTTCCCGGCGGCAACGGTGACGTGGAGCAGGAGAACGTGAAAAGCGAAAGCCAATCCAGTGCGGTCAGCATTCCATCGTTCCGCGATCGACGGCTCTCCCCGGACGCGAAGACGCGCGTAGTGCGCTTCGAGGTGCCGCCCGCGACGATGCTCCAGCTCATCCTCGCCGTGGCCGGCCTGTGGCTGCTGATCCGGCTCTGGCCGGTCTTCCTGGTGCTCGTCGCCGCTCTGCTGATCGTCGGGACGATGAGCCCGGCCGTCACCTGGATGGAGTCGCGGGGTGTCAAGCGCTGGCTCGGGATCGCCATCGTCTTCGTTATTTCCTTCGCCTTCGCGACTCTCGCGGCGATCCTGACGCTACCGTCGCTCGTGGCGCAGGCTTCGGCGCTGGTCGAGCAGGAGCCCGCGTTTCGCGCCCGCCTTGTGCAGTATTTCGATCGGTCCAACCTGACGGCGCCGCTCGCGGACTGGTTGCGGCAGTTCAAGTACAACACTCCGGCGATCGCCGTCGGCGCCACGACCATCGCCTTCTCGATGCGCGTCTTCAAGCTCGCCGCGTACTGCGCGAGCGCCGTCTTTCTCGCGCTCTACATCATGATCGACCGCGACCGTCTTCGCGGCGGGCTGTTCGCGGTCGTCCCCCGTTCGCACCATATCCGCCTAGCCCGCGTCATGATGAACCTGGAGACGATCGTCGGGGCCTACATCCGCGGGCAGTTGATCACCTGCCTGTTCATTGCGGTCTTCTCGCTCGCCCTGCTGGCGGCGTGCGGCGTGCCGCACGCGCTGGCGCTTGCCGTGTTCGCGGGCCTCGCGGATGTCCTGCCGTACATCGGAGCCATCCTCTCGATAGGCCCGATGGTCCTCGCGGCGCTGTCACGCGGCCCGCTGGTCGTGGCCATCGTCCTGCTGACCATGCTGGTGTACGAGGAGTTCGAGAGCCGGGTGCTCGTGCCCCGCATTTACGGACGGGCGTTGCGCCTCCCGTCTTCCGTCGTGCTGGTCGCGCTCCTCGCGGGCGGGACGCTGATGGGGATCGGGGGCGCGCTGCTGGCGCTCCCTGTCGCCGCGACCGTCATGATGCTCATCGCGGAGCTCCGCGTCGAGCTTCCGGGCGAGCAGGAGCAGACCGCGGACTTGGAGCAGCGAGTCGGGGACGAGCGGGCGGAGAAAGAGTATGAGCGCCGGACGGAAGGCGTGCCCGCCCAGCAGGCCGCCGCGATTGCCGTCGAGATGTCGGACGATCGGAAGACGGAGGAGAGCCGGCCGGCGGGGGACTCTCCGTCCGGCCCGGCGTGAAGGGCCCCGCTTCCGCCGGGCGGCTACAGTCTTCCGGTGACGATCCTTTGGGAAATGTCCTGCAGGTAGGCGCCGATAGTACTTGAGGGAATCTTCCGCACCCAGCGGATTTCGGTATCCAGGAGCCGGTAGTCGAACTCCGAAAGAACCTTGGCCACCAGCAGGGGTGTGATTCCCGCGGCCTTGCTCTCGGCCTCGCCGAATGCCCGCCGCAGGTCGAGGCCATCCCTGAGCAACACGTAGATATCCGCTACATCCTTCGGCATTGACCGGTCGATAAGGGCGGTAATCTTGTTGGCCAGAATGTTTTCCCTCGTGTCTATCCGCCCGAAAGTCGCATGCTCCACGATGGCCCCGACGTGGGCGGCCACGTCATTGACCATCTCCACCTTCATCTTCTCGGGACCGGTGAAGAGACGGTAGTAACGCTCGTCGCGGAGGGCGACCGTCACCGGCGGGGTCGCCTCGGTCAGCCGCCCGATCAGCCGCTCAGCCCAAAGCCTGAAATCGGCGAGGTCGTTGACGAAATAATCGAGATCGTCGGAATAGCGGTGCCGGTAATAGGCGCGTGAAAGGACCGTGCCGCCGGTGAGGTAGAACGGGCTCTCGCGGAATGCCGTCATCACCCTGTCCTGGAGCGGATATAGGACGTTACGATAGGACCGTGCAGGCATAGTCCATTCCCTCCCGCAATGACGACGCCCTGACGAATGGCCTGGCTTCCGGCCAGACGGCGCACAAGGTTGAGGGTTCCACGATCTTCACCACGTCAAACCAGCCGACGCTCTCCAGCAGGCGGGCGACGCACCAGCCGCGCGAAGGCCAGGGCCGGCTGATGTCCCCCCCAATGATGCCAAGGAATTCCCGGGGAGTGAGCGTCAGGTCCCACAGGGCGGGGGTGATCAAGGTCGAGGTTTCCGCGGAGATGGCGCGTGGTTCGGCGGAACGGCCTCGCCGGGCAGTTGCACCACGAGACGACCTGGCATTTACCGCGCGGGGCTCCGTCCGAGCCGGGCTCGCAGGTTCCGCATCCACTTCGAGATGTTCCAGGGGGCTGATGACCGCGATGCCACGGCCCCGGCGAGTAAGAACGATCTTCTCGCTGCCGAAGGCGGCGCGGTTGATCAACTCGGAGAACCGGTTCCGCGCTTCGACCGTGGAAATCAAGATGGGCTGTTTCTGCATTGTCATGACTCAAACGTACATTTAAGGCAGACAAAAGTCAACCTTGCCCGATAGCGCCGATCAACCAAGGGGAACGGAAACGGGGGAAGAGATGCCCCTTCCCCCGTCATTGCCCTAAGGAGGGTTCTCCTCCGTGCGGCAGCCAGCCGGGTTACTTCTTCTGCATCTGCTGGCCGGTCTTCTCGACGTCCTTGCCTGCGCCGCGCCAGGCGTTGCAGCCCGACATCGCCGCGAAGCACAACGCCGCCATCAACAGAACCACGATCTTCTTCATCATGACATGCCTCCTTTCCAATTTGACTGAATAGCGTCAATCCCGCTTCTTGTCAGGCCGGGAAGGCGGACCGGGATCCTTCCCCGGTGGGAGGCGTTGCTCCAACCGGTTGTTTTCCCGCTGGTAGTACTGGTCCAGATAGTCCATCTCCTCCTGCTGCCCCTTGCGGAGTTCCTCCGGCCTGACCATCGGGGGAGGATTCGTCAGTTCCATCTTGTGCTGACGCTCCAGTTCCTGCCGATCGATCCTGATCTTCTCCTGAAGCATCTCCAGATCCTTCTGGGCCGGCCGCGGCGGCGCGATCTTGTCGGGCGGCAACTGGGGCTTGGGCGGCGGCCCCATCTTGATGTCCACGGTGACGTTGGGGCGGTAGACACGGACATCCTTCTCCTTCTCCCGTATCTCCAGCCCGCGCCCCCGGCTGGGTTGTTTCAATTCGTCCAGCCGCAGCGGTGTCACCTGGCGGCCCACCCACCGGGAAAGACTCTGTGGGCTGAAGCTCCTGTCCACCACCCGTTCCCGGTCCACAGCGACATTGGTGATGTTCTTCGTCTGGCGGATGATGGTGATGTTCCGGGGAGGCAGGACAGCCACCCGGATGATCGAGGGGGCGAAGATCTCCCGCTCGGGGACGAATACCCAGGAGAGGGGGTCGAGGGCGTTGAAAGCGAACCCCCCCCACACCAGCCCGGATGACTGACTCCAGCCCACTTCCGGGGTGAGGGGAGCCCAGCCCAGATATCCCCCGCCGTTGCGCCAGACCACCCAGGCCGGCGCCCACTCCCCGCCGGGAATCCAGGCCCAGCCGTACCGGGAGTCGAAGAACCAGCGGCCGTAATGAAAGGGAATCGCTCCCCAGGCCTCGTCGGCCGCCCAGAGGGGCCCCTCCTCGGTGTACACCCAGTGCCCGGTGGTGTATGGCCGCCACCCCGGGGGCACATCCCGGGGAACCCAGCCCCAGCCGTGGCTGACCTGGACCCAGTCCCCATAAGGGTCGAGTTCCTGGTGGAAGAAACCGATGTCTACCCGGGCCGAAGCTGGGATGGCGCACCAGAGGAACAGGACGGCGGCAATCCCGATGACGATCAAGTTACGTTTTCTCACGGTTGGCCGCCTGGACTACTGGATGGTCATCCGGTTGTTCACCTTGGTGACACCGGGAACATCGTCGACGAGCTTGGTGACCAAGTCTATCTCCGCCCTGTTCCTGGCCGCACCACCCAGTGTCACCTCGCCGTTGTTCGTGTCGACCTGGGTCTTGATGGCGCTGGTCGAGCGGTGGAATAGCAGCGACAGCTTGACCTGGGCGGTGATCGATGCGTCGTCCAACTTCTCGGCCACGGTCTGCTTCGCCGTGCCCGGGGTCTTGGCCACCGTCATGTCGTTCTTGACGTCCTTCACCCCGTGGACGTCCTTGGCGTATTCGGTCGTCAATTCCCTCTGCGCCTGGTTGGCGGCCTCGCCCCGGAGGGTCACGATGCCGTCCTTGACGGAAACCTCGGTGTCGAAGCCGCTGACGCTCCGGTGGAAGTAGAGCACGGTCTTCACCCGGGCGCCGATCCACGCATCCGAGTTCTCGGCGTAGCGTTCGCCCTTGACTTCCAGCTTGTTGTCCACGCTCCTGACCCCGCGCACGCTGGCTATGGTCTCCTGGGCCAACAGTATGCGGGTCTCTTCGGAAACGGTGCCGGTCAAGGTGACGGCGCCGTCCTTGGAGTTGATCCTCACGTCGTCTCCCTTCAGGTACGTCTTGAAGACATACAGATTCTTGGCGGACGACTCGATCTGGTCATCCAAGTCGGACGCGCGCACCGGCACACCGGTCAGCAGCAGGGCGGTCAAGACTCCCATGAACGCAACCATGAGCAAGGTCTTCATCACGTCGTCTCCCCATGTCGTCGGTTGTCCGCCATCATCAGAACCTGAAGCCCAGGTCGGCCGTCACGGTGAACCCGTCCAGTTTGATGTCCTGGCCGCCGAAGGAGGGTTTGGCCCAGAGGTATCTTCCCTCGACTCCCAGGAAGACGACTGGCGTAATATTGAAGTTCACCCCGCCCCCGGCATGGAACCCGAAGACGCCCTTGGTGGAACTGCTGAAGTTGCCGATATTTCCGGTTACGTCGAGGTCGGCGATGTAGGCGCCGATGCCGAACTCGCCGTACGGCTCGACCAGCCCCAGCGGGATGAAAGCCTTCGCGGTGAAGGTCACCGGGACGACCTTCAGCTTCACCTCGCCGGGCAGTGCCGCCGGGGAACCCTCACTCTCGAAGTATCCAACTCCCAGCTCCGTGGCGAAAACCGGGAGGAAGTAATGCCCGATGGCGATCTCGCCGTTGAACCCGGTTTGGGGATCAATACGGTCGGTTTCCCCGCCGTTGACGTTCTCGACGTCGAACGACTCGCTGGGCGAGTAGATGCCAGCCTTGAGCACCAGGTAGTTCGGTGGGCCTTCCGCCGCCGAGAGGGAGGGGGCGACGCACATCAGGGCTACAGCGACTGCCAAAGTCAGTGACAATGTGATTTTCATGCCGTGCTTCTCCTTACCGATTCATTGGGACAACCACGAGCCCGCGCCCGCCACGACCGCCGCCGCCCCCGCCAGGTCCATGGGGTCCGGGCCCAAACGGGCAACCCGTGAGCATGATCTGCGCCAGCAGGATTACCAAGAGTATCTTCTTCATGATCTCCTCCTTACCGATTCGGTGGGCCAACCACATGACCGCCGCCAGGCCCGCTACCACCGCCAGGCCCGCCAGGTCCGCTGGGCCCGCCAGGTCCGCTGGGGCCGCCAGGCCCGCTACCGCCGCCAGGCCCGCTTGGCCCGCTGGACGCGCCAGGGCCGCCAGATCCCCCAGAGCCGCCAGACCCACCAGGGCCATGGGGCCCGGGCCCCAGCAGGCAACCCGTGAGCATGATCAGCGCCAACAGGACTACCAGGAGTGTTCTCATCATCAGTTCCTCCTCACCGCTTCAGCGGAACAACGAGCAGGGCCGCACCGGCCACGATGGCCGCCACGCCCGCCCAGACGGGGATATTGACCCGCTGCTTCTCCTTGAAGGACATTTCGAGCGAACCCACCTTGAATCCGTGGGTGTCCTTGGTGTAGCTGAAGCTGCCGTACGCCAATGCCAGGATGCCGACTACAACCAGCACGACGGCCACGATCTTGATTGAACTCATCTTGTCTCCCTTCTTTAGGGGACCTGCGATGGGGATGCCACCCGGGTCCCCCCCTTTCAGCCCCTTCGCCCCGTGAGGAGATTGAGCACGATCACCACCACCGCGATGACCAGCAGAACGTGGATCCATCCGCCCAGCGTGTACGAGCTGATCAGACCCAGCAGCCAGAGGACAGCCAGAATGACCGCTATTGTCCAGAGCATTTCCGACACCTCCCTTTCGTGATGCGGCAGTGTTCATTCACCGCCGATAAACTCATGCTAAGCCGTGTACGCCTGCGCCGGATATCCGCATCCGTCCGAAACTCGAACCACTGTTTGTCCGATTTTCGAACCGGGGTCTGTCCTAATCGGCCGCCAGTTCCGCCACGGCTACCGGTGTCGTGACCTCCGCCACATTGGACGGCGACGTGACGCCGGTGGCGTTCCATGCGTGCACCCGGTAGGAGTATGCCGTGCCCGGCGTGACGGACTCGTCGCGGAAGGCAGCCACATGCGGTCCCACCCCGCCTATGTCCACATACGGATGGGCCGGGCTGATACCGGTGGCGCGCTCGATACGGAAGCCGAGTCCGTCGCTCCCGCATTCGGTCCATGCCAGAATCACCTGGCGGCCCACGGCGACCGCCATCAGTTTGACGGGCGCGCGGATAGGTCCGGGAGGTGGATGTCGGCTGATCATTGGGCCAGGTAGTAGTACCGGTTCAGGTCGAACAGCCCGCCGTCCACCGGTTCATCCTCCAGGAAACGGGCCTGAAACCAGTCGTAGGCGTCCCACAACCTCTCCTCGGCCCGGTTGACGCCGTACCGTGGACAGCCGCCCGGCGTCCCTCGGGCCTTTCTCGTAAGTGCGCGAGGAGGTCGAAGAAGTCCGGCAGGTCCTCTTCCCGGACGTCGAAGAAGTAGTTCGGGTAGGAGCCGATGAGGCCGGGGATGAATTCGGCGCTGGTCCTTCGACGCATCGAGCGCGCCGCTCTCGCCGAACAGGAACGCGACGTTGTCGTGCCACCGGTTGATCACGATGGAACCGGCGACGTCCCTGCCGCTCTTCATGCGGATCCTGCACGTAGGCCAGGTTGACGCCGTAGTCGTCGATCACGGACAGGATCGGCACGCCAGGCTGGAAAGGGAGCGGAAGGCCTGCAGGTAGTCGTCGGGGATTCGTATTTCCCCGGCAGGCCGGGTAGGATTCCCCGCCCGCAGGTAGTTCACCGGGTCGAAACCGATCTTCGCGGCGGGCGCGAAGTGCGCTGCCCACCACCTCCTCGATGAACTCGCGCTTGGGGTCGGCGGTGACGAAGGATATCTTCGCCGGCAAGGCGCTCGGGTAGTAGTGGCATCTTCTCGAGATCGACATCCCTTGTACCAGGACTGCATGATCTCCCGCCGCTGCTCCGGGGGCATGAAGTCCAGGAAGTAGCTCTCCCCTTCGACGCGCAGCGCATCCATGTAGTTCCGCAGGGCCAACTGGTGGCCGACCGTGCCGTAGACGTCGAAACCGGCGACCAGCGCGTAGTAGACGCGCTCGAACAGCGGGTAGTCGATGACCCACATCGTCTTCGGCAGGTTGCCGAGCAGACCACGGTGCACGGAGGCGCTCTCGAAGTGACGGTAGATGGTGAGCGCCGGCGTGTCCGAGGCGGCGGCGCCCTTCCAGATGGACTCATAGCCGAGACCGGCGTAGTTGTGCGACATGTACAGGTCCTGCCGCGCCCTGTAGAACTCCACGGCCGCCTTGCCGGTACTCGTCGGTCAGCGCGTCGAAGATGCCGTAATCGCTCCCCTTCTCGATGGGCATGCGCAGGTTGTCGCCGTGCAGCTTCAGAAATGCCGGGTAGGCGACGCTCAGATCGTGGTCGGGATCCATGAACATGACCCAGAAATGATCGTCGAGGACGTTGAGGGCGATCTGTCCCTTGCAGACCGGGCCGTGGATGAAGGTCATCATGATGTAGTGCGCGTTGTCCAGGAGAAACTGGTAGCGCGAGCGCGGGGGATCTGCTCGAACGCCACGAAGGGATTGGCGCTCAGTATCGGGTCATAGCCCACCGGGTGCGGGGGCTGCAGCCATGCGGGCTGGATGAACAGCTCGTTGAAGCGCCGCAGCTTGGCGTCGTCGAGGACGAACACCATGTGCGTCTTGACGACGATCGTGGAGTGGATCTTCCGGAAGCGGTAGAAGACCCGGCGTCGAACCGGGGTCGTCATACGGGCGCACGGTGGCGACGAGGTCGAGCGGCTCTCCCGGTGCGAGTCCTCGAGCGGACCAGCTCGAAGAATTCGTTGGTCGCGGTGCCGAACTTGAGATGCGCCAGGAAGAGATGCTCGTAGAGGTAGCGCGCCGTCATGGCGTGCTTGGCATCGTCCTGGTTGAAGAACGCCTCCCACTGCTCGATGGCCTGCGCGTCGGCCGCCTTCGGCGAGGTGAGCGCCGCCTGCTCGGCGGCGGACGGCCCTTTGCGCGCCCTGGACCAGCCAGCCCCCGATGATCTCGAACTCCTCCTGCTTGAGCGCGGGGAAGCCGAAGGGCATGCCGCGGTTCGGGTGCTTCTTCCAGGTACCCCCCCAGCTCCGCCTGGTCCTCGGAGCAGGTCAGATCTTCCGCTTCCGAGCGGTACTCCCCGACGCTCTTGGGATTCTTCATCTTGTGGGAGAGCAGCTCGATCATGATGGAGTCGTTCAACCCGCCCGGCGCCTTGCTCTCGGTGACGCTGAAGAACGACTTCCCCGCCACTCCTCGGTGGACTGGGCGTCGGTGAAGAGCCGCGTGGGGTCCATGGATTTCAGCCGCGTGGCCATTGTAGATCGCCTTCTTTGTCGCCCCGCGGTCCGCGCCCTCGAATGAGTCGAGTTTGAGCTGGCAGGGGGAATTGTAGCAGGAGTGACACACCACGCAGCGCTTGTCGAGGAGGGGTTTCACCTCGCTCCTGTAATCGATCGTCCGGTTCGGCATGGGGAAAGACCACCGGCGACGGCGTCTTCGCGGCACAGCCGGCGAGCAGCACGATCGTCGCCGGGCGAGGACCGGCGTCTGCCTCATGGGGCACTTCTCCTCAGGGTCGGTGTGTGGGAACTCTGGGCATATCCGTATCGTAGGTCTTCTTCCCCGAGGAGGATATCCGGTTCCGTCCGAAACGCTAACCGCTCTTTGTCCGATTCTCGGACTGGTGTTTGTCCTATGGCAGGAAAGGGCGCCGGGGAGGGGACGGGTCAGTCGACCAGCTTGTCTTGGATGGCGTAGTGGGTCAGTTCGGCGTTGTTCTTCATCCGCGTCTTCAGCAGGATGTTGGTCCGATGGCTGCTGATCGTCTTAGCAATACGTACTGGTCAGGCACACGTACATAAACAT
>CAWCAY010000005.1:0-361028 GCA_963793725.1 uncultured bacterium | reverse complement strand
TGGAAGAGCACCTACGCGGCGACGCAGCTATATGGCGGCCATAAGAAGTTCGTGCTCGCGGGCTCCGGGCACATCGCCGGCGTGGTCAACCCGCCAGTGTCCGGGAACTATGGCTACTGGCTCAACGACACCCTGCCACCGGACCCCGAGACGTGGCTCGCGTCGGCCCAGCATCACGATGGCTCGTGGTGGACGGTTTGGGCACCGTGGAATGCCGGCTTCGCAGGCGACAAGGTGCCGACGCCGAACCCGGCGCGGGCAAGTTCCGGTGCTTGAGGACGTACCGGGATCCTACGTGAAGCAGCGGCTCAGCTGAAATAGGCGGCGGCGGCGTCTTCGCGTGGGCGCAGAGCCGCTCGGCGCTAATCAGTGCCGGTGGGCGGGGACTGGGCCTCGCGCTCGTTCTGCTTGGCGATCTTGGCCCACTCGCGCCGCTCCTCCTGCCGCTTGGTGACCTGCGGCGAGGGCTTGATCGCCGCGGTTCGCACCACCGGCTCAGGCTCGGCAAAGACCGCCTCGGCCGCCTTGAGCAGGCGCTCGACACTCGCCAGGGTCAACTCGCCCTTCGGGATTGGGCGCGAACGGTCTCGACGGCGCGACGGAGAGCAGCGGTGGCTTCGGTAGCATGGTTGTCCTCAAACGACGTGCTGCAACAGCTTAAAATCACCTGCTAAGCATTGCGATGAGTCGCGGCGGCAGGCCCACCGCAACCACCCTGCGCAAGCGGGGGATATAATACCGCGTCCGATAAATTGTAAGGGGCGATTTGGAAGCTGGCTTTCTTGCCGACCATCCTTGCGCGTCGCCGCGGCACTTTGGCTTGACGTGTCCACGGTAGCGCTGGTCTGCTGCGATGCAAGCGGAACGCGCCCGTGGAGCGCGACTGGTCGGAGGGTCTACAGCTTTCGATTGGCTGGCGCCAGTTCAGGATACAACTCGACGTTAGTCGATACAGTCAATCAGAACAACTGCAGCAAATACCGGCGATGCAACCTCAGTCGCGGCCGACCTCGTCGTCATAGCCGTGCCGGTGGCTAAAATAGACCAACCACATCAACCCGACGCCCAGGCCCGTAGTGGCAATGACGCCCAGCGCCAACGCGATGTAGCCATGCCAGCCCATATCGACGTCGCCGAGCTGGCTCCAGCCCCACCATGCGACACCGCCGGCTGCCAACAGCAGCCCGAGCAGCGTGGCCACGCGGCGATGGTCCTCTCATGCAGTGTCGCCGTGGTCGAGCATCGGCAGGTTGAGCCCCTGCTCCGCGCGCGCAGTCGATGGCGATGTCGTAGCCGGCATCGGCGTGGCGCATGACGCCGGTCGCCGGGTCGTTCCACAGCACGCGCTCGAGCCGGCGCGCCGGCCTCCGGCGTGCCGTCGGCACACGATCACCATGCCGGCATGCTGCGAGAAGCCCATGCCGACGCCGCCGCCGTGATGCAGCTGACACCCAGGTGGCGCCGCGAGCGCCGTGTTCAGCAGCGCGTTGAGCAGCGGCCAGTCGGACACCGCGTCCGAGCCGTCGCTGCATCGCTTCGGTCTCGCGGTTGGGGCTGGCGACCGAGCCGGAATCGAGGTGGTCGCGGCCGATCACGATCGGCGCCTTGAGCTCGCCGCTTGGCCACCATCTCGTTGAAGGCGAGGCCGAGCCGTGGCGCGCTCGCCGAGGCCGACCCAGCAGATGCGCGCCGGCAGGCCCTGGAAGTGGATGCGCTCGCGGGCCATGTCGAGCCAGTTGTGCAGGTGCGGTCGTCGGGGATCAGCTCCTTCACCTTGGCGTCGGTGCGGTAGATGTCCTCCGGATCGCCCGACAGCGCCGCCCAGCGGAACGGGCCGATGCCGCGGCAGAACAGCGGCCGGATATAGGCCGGCACGAAGCCGGGGAAGTCGAAGGCGTCGGCGACGCCCTCTCCTTGCGCCATCTGGCGGATGTTGTTGCCGTAGTCGAGCGTCGGCACGCCCGCGCGGTGGAAGTCGAGCATGGCCCGCACCTGCACCGCCATCGACTGCTTGGCCGCGCGCTCGACCGCCGTCCGGGTCGCGTGGCCTGGCGCCGCTCCCATGGTCGCGAGCGTCCAGCCCGGCCGGCAGGTAGCCGTTGAGCGGGTCGTGGGCGCTGGTCTGGTCGGTGACCATGTCCGGCGCGCACGCCGCGCCGGACCAGCTCGGGGAAGATCTCGGCGGCGTTGCCGAGCAGGCCGACCGACACGGCGCGCGCCGTCGCGGCACGGCCTCGTCGATGATCGCCAGCGCCTCGTCGAGGTCGTCGGCCAGCCGGTCGAGATAGCCGGTCTCCAGGCGCCTCTCGATGCGGCTCGGCTGGCATTCGACCGCCAGCATCGAGGCGCCGGCCATGGTCGCCGCCAGCGGCTGCGCGCCGCCCATGCCGCCGAGCCCGCCGGTCAGGATCCAGCGGCCCGCGAGGTCGCCGCCATAGTGCTGGCGGCCGGCCTCGACGAAGGTCTCGTAGGTGCCCTGCACGATGCCCTGGCTGCCGATATAGATCCAGGAGCCGGCGGTCATCTGGCCGTACATCATCAGGCCCTGGCGATCGAGCTCGTGGAAATGCTCCCAGGTCGCCCAGTGCGGCACCAGGTTGGAATTGGCGATCAGCACGCGCGGCGCGTCGGCGTGGGTCTTGAACACGCCGACCGGCTTGCCGGACTGCACCAGCAGCGTCTCGTCGTCGCTCAGCTGCTTCAGGCTGGCGACGATGCGTGTCGTAGCAGCGCCCAGTCGCGCGCGGCCCGGCCGATGCCGCCATAGACGACCAGCTCCTGCGGGCGTCTCGGCGACCTCGGGGTCGAGGTTGTTCATCAGCATGCGCAACGGCGCCTCGGTCAGCCAGCTCTGGGCGTTCAGCGTACGGCCGCGCGGGGCGCGGATGCGGCGCGTGTTGTCGAGGCGGTCCGGCATCGACGAGCCTCCCCTTGTGGCTGGCGTGCCTGCTAGGCTAGGACGGGTTCCGCCATGCCGCCACCTTTTCGCCGCCATACCGACGTCCTGCGCGAGGCCGTCGCGCTGGCCGGCCAGTCGGTGCTGGAGATCGGCTGCGGGGCCGGCCGGCTGCTGGGCTGGCTCGCACGCGCGGGTGCCGCGCCGGTCGGCCTCGATCCCGGCCTGGGCCAATTGGCGCAGGCGCGCCTCCAGGCCCCGGCAGTGCCGCTGGTCGCTGGCTGCGGCGAGGCGCTGCCGTTCGCCTCGGGCTGCTTCGACCTCGTGCTGTTCTTCAACAGCCTGCATCATGTGCCGATCGCCAGCCAATGGCAGGCGCTGGCGGAGGCGGGCCGCGTGCTGGGCACCGGCGGTCAGCTCCTGGCCGTCGAGCCGCTGCCGCAGGGCGACCAGTTCGGGCTGCTGCAGCCGCTGGAGGACGAGACCGAGGTCCGGCGCGAGGCCTTTCGCGCGTTGCACGCGGCGGCGACCCTGGGCCTGCGCATGGTGCGCAGGAGTTCTACGACACGCAGTTGGTCGAGCTGGACTGGCCGTCCATGCGCGCGCGAGTTTCTCGGCGCGAATCCGGCGCGCGTGTCGCGCTGGCGCAGGTCGAGCCCGAGCTCGAGCGCCTGTTCGCCACGCTCGGCGAGCCGACGGCCGCCGGCCGGGTCTTCACCCAGCCGATGCGGCTCAACCTGCTGCGTCGCGGCCCATGAGCGGTGTCCTGGTCCGGCTGGCGGCGAGCGAAGCCGACCGGCAGACTGCTTCGCGATCCGCATGGCCGTCTTCGTCGACGAGCAGGGCGTGCCGCTGGGCGAGGAGCTCGACGAGCACGACGTGGCCGCGACGCATCTGTCTGGCGGTCGAAGACGGCCGGCCGCTCGGGACGCTGCGCTGGCGCGTGCCGACGCCGGGCACGGCCAAAATCGAGCGGGTGGCGGTGCTGCGCGAGGCACGCGGCCTCGGCCTGGGCAGTCTGCTGATGGATCGGGCCCTGGCCATGCTCGGTGCCGCCGGCCTGCGCTCGAGCGTGCTCAATGCCCAGACGGCGGCCACCGACTTCTACCGGCGCCTGGGCTTCGTCCCCGAGGGCGAACCGTTCGACGAGGCGGGCATCGAGCATGTCCGGATGCGGCGGGACACGTCCATCCCGAAATCGAGGCCGCACCGTGCTCACGCCATCAGCGTCGAGAGGTGCGAGCCGCGCGTGCGCAGGAAGACGAGCAGCCGCTCCGCGTAGTCCTGGCCGACCGCGTCCTGAACCGAACGGCGCGTTCCCAGGATCGAACGCCAGCGGGCGAGTGCCACCTGGCCGTCCAGGATGCCGAACGCGCCGATGCGGTCGAAAGCGTCGAAGTAGCGGAACACCGGCGCAAACGCCGCGTCGACCAGGCCGAACCGGCCGCCGGCGAACCACGGGCCGTCGCCGAGGCGGGCCTCCAGCCGGGCGAAGCGTTCGCGCAACGCCAGCACCTTGCGCTCGAAGCCGGCCTTATCGGGTGCCGTGTAGAGGCCGGCGATGTCGGCCAGCACGGCAGACCCGAACTCGATCGAGGAACGATGCTCGGCGCGCTCCAGCGGGTCGGCCGGATGGAGCGGCCGGGGCTGCGTTTCTTCGAGATATTCAACGATCACTGCGGACTCGAAGATCACGGCATCGCCAACGCGGAGCAGCGGCACCCGGCCCAGCGGCGAGATGGCGCCGAACCAGCCCGGTTCGCCGCCAGATCAATATCGACGCGGCGGAAGGTGACGCCCTTCTCGCGCAGCGCGATCGCCGCGCGCTGGACGTAGGGGCAGAGCGCATGGCTCACCAGCGTCAGGCCCGCCGGCGATTTGATCTGGGACTCGATGACGGCCAGCATGCCTACCTCCACCGCGAAGCTCCAGGCGAAGATACATGCAATTGCATGATTGTCAAGGTTGATGCATCTGCATGAGACCCCTAGCCTGTCGTCATGGATACCGATCCGTCCGAATCCGCGGTGCGCGCCTGGGCGCGGCTGGTCAGGGTCCAGCAAGCCCTGCTGGCGGTCGTGGAGCATGACCTTAAGGCGGCCGGGCAGCCGCCATTGGCTTGGTACGACGTCCTGCTCGAGCTCGAGCGCGCCGAGCACGGACGCCTGCGGCCGCACGAACTGGAGCGGCGCCTCCTGCTGGCGCAATACACCCTGTCGCGGCTGCTCGACCGCCTTGAGCGCGCCGGGCTGGTGCGACGCGAGCCGTGCGGCGAGGACGGGCGCGGCCACTGGGTGACGCTCACCACGGCGGGCCGGGAGCGCCGGGCGCAGATGTGGCCCTGCTATGCCCGGCAATCCAAAGCCACGTCGGTGGCAGGCTCGCCGACGGCGAGGCCGACGCGCTCGTGGCATTGCTGGATCGGCTCGGACGGAAGCCCACGCAACAGACTTGATGGAAATACCTATTTATGGTTGAAAGCTGGTATCTTCAGTAGTGGTCTGCAGCTGACATGAGCTCGTTGTCCGGGCCAACCGGGGAACCGTCGGTCCCATCGCTGCGGCTGACCCCGGCAGGGATCGGCACGGCGCTGCGGGTCGCCGATCTCGGCCTGATCGTGCCGCCGCGCTGGCGGCCAAGCGGCTCGTCGGCGCCGCCAGCGCCGGGCCGCTGCTCTGGTTCGCCGTCGCCTGCGCCGGGCTGGTGGCCCTCGACCTGTTCGCCGCCGCCGGCATCTACCGGCCGCGCGACCTGGGCGCGCCGGCGCGCAGGCCGCGCGGGTCGTCGTCGCCTGGAGCGTCGGTGCAGGCGCTGCTGATCATGCTAGCGGCCGCCACCGGCAGCACCGGCGAGCTGCCGCTGCGGTTCTGTTCATGCTCTGGTGGGCCGTGGCGCTGGCCCTGCTCGCTGGCCGGCGCACGTCGGCGTCCGCGCTCGTCGGTCGCCCGCGGCCAGCGCGCCGGCTGGCTGGCCACCCGGCTGGTCCTGGTCGGGGCCGGGCCGCAGGCGGCCCAGTTCATCCGCCAGGTCCGCCAGCAGGATCCCGGGATGCGTGATCGTCGGCATGTTCGACGATCGGCGCAGCCGCGTCCCGGCGCAGGTCGAGGGTTGCCCGGTGCTGGGCACGCTCGATGATCTGGCTGGCCTTCGCCCGGACCGCAGCCCGTCGACCAGATCGTCATCACCCTGCCGCAGCACGCCGCGAGCCGGCGGCTCGCCTGCTTCGAGAAGCTGCGCCATCTGCCCGTCGATGTGCGGCTCAGCCCCGACCTGCCCGGGCTGGAGCTGGCCGGCCGCGGCATGACCGAGCTCGCGGGCATGCCGCTGCTGCGGGTGTTCGACCGGCCGCTGGCCGGCTGGTCGGCCTCGCGAAGGGCGTCGAGGACCGGGTGCTGGCCACCCTGGTGCTGGTCCTGGCGGCACCGGTCATGCTGGGCATCGCCGCTGCTGATCCGCCTCGGCTCGCCCGGGCCGGTGCTCTACCGGCAGCGGCGCTACGGCTTCGACAACCGGCCGATCGAGGTGCTCAAGTTCCGCACCATGTATCGTCGAGCAGTGCGATGACGATGCCGGCGCCCGTGGTCTCGGCACGGCGCGCACGATCCGCGGGTCACGCCGATCGGCCGGCTCCTGCGGCGGACCAGCCTCGACGAGCTGCCGCAGTTCCTCAACGTGCTGCGCGGCGAGATGTCGATCGTCGGCCCGCGCCCGCACGCCGTGGCGCACCACGAGCGCTATGCCGGCCTGATCGACGGCTATCTCGCCCGCCACCGGGTCAAGCCCGGGATCACCGGCTGGGCCCAGGTCAACGGCCTGCGCGGCGAGGCCGACACGCTGGCGCGGATGCAGGAGCGGGTGCGCTACGATCTTCACTACATCGAGAACTGGTCGCTTCTGCTCGATCTGCGCATTATCTTGCGCACGTTGCTCGTCGGTTTCTCGCACCCGAACGCCTACTGAGGATCGGCCGGCGCGGGGCCCGCGAGGCTGGCCACCCCTGGAGCCGACCTCGTGCCTGTCCCCACCGCCGACTACCTCGCCGGCATGCGCCGGCTCGCCGGCGGCGTCACCATCGTGACCACGCCGCCTGGGCGAGGCTGCGCGCCGGCCTGACCGCGACCTCCGTCTGCTCGCTCACCGCCGAGCCGCCGCGCCTGCTCGCCTGCATCCACCGCGACGCCGACGCGCACGGCCTGATCCTCGCCAGCGCGCGCCTTCGCGGTCAACGTGCTCGACCCGGAGCAGCCGGATCTGGCCGAGCATTTCGGCGGACGCGACGGCAGCCACGGTCCGGCACGTTTCGCGGCTCGGCGCACTGGGCGGTCGGCGCGACCGGCATGCCGGTCCTGGCCGACGCTGCGGCCGTGTTCGAGTGCCGGCTGGTCGAGGCGCATGACCGCCGGCACGCACTCGATCTTCATCGGCGAGGTCGAGGCCGTGCGGGAGGACCGGCGGGCCGGTGCGCTCGTTCACCACGATCGCACCTACCACCGGCTCGACCGCTCACCCCGCTAGCGGCACCGCCTCGGCCTGCCAGCGCCTGGCGGTTTCCCAGGCGAGCAGCGCCTGCTTGCGCTCGATGCCCCACTGATAGCCACCGAGCGCGCCGGTCTCGCGGATCACGCGATGGCACGGGATGCAGAACAGCGATGCGATTGGCACCGCAGGCGCCGCCCGACCGCGCGCGCGGCGCCGGGCCGGCCGAGCTCGGCGGCGAGATCGCCATAGGCGACGGTCACGCCTTGCGGCACCTTGAGCAGCGCGCGCCAGACCTGGACCTGGAACGGCGTGCCCTTGGCGAGCAGGCGCAGCGGGGCTGCCTCGCCGCCTGCGCCGAACGCCGCCTCGGCTAGGGCCGGTCGCCGCCGCGATCCTCGACGAAGCGGCTGAGCGGCCAGTCCGCCGCGGGCCTCGGCCAGCGCCGGGTCGAGCCGCTGACCGTCGAGGAAGTCCAGCCGAGCCAGAGCCACGCTCGCTCGCGACACCAGCAGGCCGGCCCGAACGGCGTCTCGTGCACGCCCCAGCGCAGGATCAGTCGACGCCCGTCGGCCTTGTACTCGCCGGGCGTGATCGCCTCGAGGCTGACGAACAGGTCGTGCAGCCGCGAGCCGCCGGACAGGCCCACCTCGTAGGCGGCGCCCATGACGCTCTCGTCGCCAGCGCAGCAGCGCCTTGGCGTGCTCGACCGTCAGCAGGCCCAGAAGCGCTTCGGGCTGACGCCGGCCCAGCGGGTGAACAGCGCTGCGCGTGGAACGGGCTCAGCCCCATGGCGTCGGCGACCTCCTCGAGCGACGGCTGCTCGAGCCGGTTGGCGGCGATGAAGCGGATGGCGCTGGCCACCCGGTCGTAGTCCCGCGCCCCGTGCCCAGGTGGGTGTCCCATCGTCTCTCTCCAGGCGGCTGCGGTACCGGTTCTAGCCCGGAAGGAGCCGGCCACCGACCCGGTTCTTGCGCTCGCGGTCGGGGCGGCGGCGAAGGACGGAATGCCCGACTCGACACTGGACACCGAGCGTGCGCGCGGCGGCCGGTGCGGCTTCATCGCGCAAGCTCGGCAGCCCGACCTCGACACAAGGGAGCATCCCACCATGGCCAAGGAGCACGCAGCCGGTGCCGCTTCGGCGAGCCTCGCCGCGCTTCGACTGGCTCGATCCGTTCCATCTCGCCGAGCAGCTCGACGAGGAGGAGCGCATGATCCGCAGGCGGCGCACGACTATTGCCAGGCGCGCCTGCTGCCGCGGGTGCTCGACGCCTTCCGCCACGAGACCTTCGATCGCGAGATCATGACCGAGATGGGCGAGCTGGGCTTTCTCGGCTCGACGTTCCCGAGGACTATGGCGGCGCCGGCGCCTCCTATGTCGCCTACGGCCTGGTCGCGCGCGAGGTCGAGCGGGTCGACAGCGGCTACCGCTCGGCGATGAGCGTGCAGTCCTCGCTGGTGATGCATCCGATCTACGCCTACGGCGACGAGAGCGCAGCGCACGAAGTACCTGCCGAAGCTCGCCACCGGCGAGTGGATCGGCTGCTTCGGCCTGACCGAGCCCGACTCCGGCTCCGACCCGGGCGGCATGGCGACGCGGGCCGAGCAAGGTCGACGGCGGCTTCGTGCTGACCGGCGCCAAGACGTGGATCACCAATCGCCCGATCGCCGACGTGTTCGTGGTCTGGGCCAAGGACGACGCACGGCGAGATCCGCGGCTTCATCCTCGAGAGGGGCATGAAGGGCCTCGCGACGCCGAAGATCGAGGGCAAGTTCTCGCTGCGCGCCTCGATCACCGGCGAGATCGTGATGGACGAGGTGTTCGTGCCGGAGGCGAACCTGCTGCCCAACGTCAAGGGCCTGAAGGGCCCGTTCGGCTGCCTCAACCGCGCGCGCTACGGCATCGCCTGGGGCGCGCTGGGCGCGGCCGAGTTCTGCTGGCACGCGCGCGCGCAACTACACCCTGGAGCGCAAGCAGTTCGGCCGGCCGCTCGCCGCCAACCAGCTGATCCAGAAGAAGCTCGCCGACATGCAGACCGAGATCGCGCTCGGGCCTGCAGGCCGTGCTGCGGGTCGGCCGGCTGATGGACGAGGGCCGGGCGGCGCCGGAGATGATCTCGCTGATCAAGCGCAACAACTGCGGCAAGGCGCTGGACATCGCGCGCGTCGCGCGCGACATGCACGGCGGCAACGGCATCTCCGACGAGTACCACGTGATCCGCCACGTGATGAACCTCGAGGCGGTGAACACCTACGAGGGCACGCACGACATCCACGCGCTGATCCTCGGCCGCGCGCAGACCGGGCTGCAGGCCTTCATGGCCTGACGGTGGCAGCAGCATGACCGGCGACCCGGGCCTCCGGCTGGCGCGCGACGGGGCCGTGGCTGAGCTCGTGCTGGCGCGCCCGCTGCGCCAGAACGCCCTGTCGCAGCTGCGATGTGGCGGATGCTCTCGGAGCATTGCCGGACGATCGCATGCGATCCGGCCGTCCGCGTCGTCGTCGTCCGTGGCGAGGCACCGTCGTTCTCGGCGGGGGCAGACATCGCCGAGTTCGCCCAGGTCTTCGCCGACGAGACGGCCGCGCACGACTACAACGAGACTGTGCAGGACGCCCTCGCGGCCCTGGCAGGGCGCTCCAGCAGCCGACCATCGCCCAGATCACCGGCAACTTCATCGGCGGCGGTTGCGGCCTGGCGGTGGCCTGCGACCTCGTTTCGCCGCGGCGGACGCGCGCCTGGGGATCATGCCGGCGCGGCTCGGGCTCGCCTACAGCCTCGGCGAGATCAAGCGCCTGATCGAACTCGTCGGCGCGGCGCGGGCCAAGGATCTCCTGTTCTCGGCCCGGCTGCTCGCCAGCCGACGAGGCCTTGCGGATCGGCTGCTCGACCACGTGGTGGCCACCGGCGAGCTCGAGGCGACGGTGCGCGACTACGTGCGTCGGCCTGCTGGCGCTGTCGGGCAACTCGCAGCGGCTGATCAAGCGCCTGACGCGGCTGATCCTGGACGGCGCCACGGGCGGAGACCGCGGAGAGCCGGTCGCTGCGGGACGGTGCGGTGAGCCATCCCGACTTCGCCGAGGGTCGCCGCGCGTTCCTGGAGAAGCGCCGGCCCACGTTCGGCTGACCCCGAGGCGTGGCAATGCGATCAGAAGGTGAGCGTGATCTGGACGGTGTCCGTCTAGGTGCCTTCGGCGACCGCTTGCGCGCCGGGGATGGCGCCGTAGACCGGGACCGTACCCGAGCCCGTGGCCGTGTGCGTGACGGTCTTCGCGTTCGTGCCCTGGGCGAAGCTCTGCGTCCGCGCCGCATCCCGGTAGAGCCCGTAATTGAGGAGCAGGCCCCCGGCGCCATTGCTCATCTTGCGCGCCGTTACGGTGCCGTTGGCGTCGCCATCGCGAGCTCGAACCTGAGCTGGCCCGCCGGGCAGTTCGTGTAGGCGAGTTGCCGGCGCCGTTGAGCGCGGCCGCCTGGGTGCTGACATCGGTGCCGAAATCCAGCGTGGTGCTCGACACCGTGCCCATTCGGCTGGACCAGCACCCGGACACTGAGCGTGCCCGTAGCGGTCGACGCGATGGCCGGACCACCGACCCCGACGGTCAGGACGGCGGCAAGAACGGCAGGCGGGCAGCAAAGGCCACGATCGAAGCTCCTCGGCCAGGACTGGATCGATTTGGGCGGCCGGGCCGAACCCAGCGCCGGGTCAGTTGACCACAGCCGGGTTAAGCAGCCCTTACACACCCGGTGAATTGGCGCGCGGCCGCCGGGGGAAACGGTGACCGGCCACGATCTGGTCCTACGGGGCGGTCGGGTGCTTGACCTGGGCGCCGCGGTGGACCGTGTCGCGAATGTCGGTTTCGCGACGGCAAGGTCGCCGCGGTCGGGGATGGGCCGATTCCCGGCCGGGCCTGCCTCGATGTCGCCGGCTGCCTCGTCATCCCGGGCATGATCGACTTCCGCGCGCACGTCTAGAGCGTTTTCGCGCTGAGCGAAGACGCTCTGCCTCAAGCAGGCCAAAGGCCGATAGGCGGCCAGAAAGCTAGAGCGTGTTCGGTCTGACCGAATATGCTCTAGTGGGGCGGCATCTCGCTGGGATTGACGCGGACCGATTGGCCCGACGTGCCGGCACGACGACCTGGGTCGATGCCGGCTCGCCGGGCCCGGCAATTCGCGGTTCTGGCGGCACGTGATCGAGCGCCAGGACACGCGCGTGCTCGCGTTCCTGCACATTGCGCTTAGCCGGCATCTCGCGTTCGCGCGAGGTCATGGTCGGGGAGGCATGGGACCTGCGGCTGCTGGATCCGGTGGTCTGCGCGCGGGTCGCCCGGGAGCACGGCGATCTCGTGCGCGGGATCAAGGTCCGCGTCGGCGCCGGCACCAGCGGCCCGAACAGCATCCAGCCGCTGCATCTCGCGCTGGAGGCGGCCGAACTCGCCGGTCTACCGGTGATGTGCCATATCGACCGGCCTGTGCCTCGGCTCGACGCGGTCCTGGCCAGCCTGCGGCCAGGGGACGTGTTGACCCATTGCTTCCGGCCGGCGCCGAACGCCCCGGTGCTGCCCGATGGGCGCGTCCGGCCGGCCGTGGTGGCGGCACGCGAGCGGGGAGTGGCGTTCGATGTCGGCCATGGCATGGGCTCGTTCGGCTTTGCCACGTCGAGACGATGCTCGCCGCCGGGTTCCCGGCCGACGTGATCAGCTCAGACGTCCACGCCCTGTGCATCGACGGCCCGGCCTACGACAATCTGGCGACCATGTCGAAATTCCTGGGGTTGGGCATGGAGCTGCAGGAGATCGTCCGTGCGGTCACGGCGACGCCGCCGCCTGCTCCGGCGACCCGACCTCGGCAGCCTCGCCGTCGGCAGTACCGGCGACGCTGCCGTGCTTCGCGATCGAGGACGGCAGCTTCGAGCCGGTCGACGTCACCGGCGCACGGCGACGTTTCGAGCGCAAATTCCGCCTGCGCGCCGGGTCGTGCTGGGCGGCAAGCTCTGGCACGACGCGCACCAACCCCGAGGCCGGGCCCAGCCTGACTACTCGGCGACGCCGAACAGACGGGTGCGGTTGCGATCGTAGTAGGCCTCGGCGTCGAACGACTGGACCGGCAGCGCCAGCCCCTCGACGGTGAGCTGCCCCACGGCGAGCTTGAGCTGATAGCTCGCCAGCACCTCCTTGCGTCGGCGCGGACCAGATTGACCTGCGAGGTGAACAGCTCCTGCTCGGCGTCGAGGACGTCGAGCACCGTGCGCGCACCGACCAGCGCCTCCTGCTGGACGCCCTCGAGCGCGATCTGGTTGGCGCGCACCTCCGCGTTGAACGCATCGATGGCCGCGGTCGCTGCCAGCAGGCGCTCCCAGGAGGAGGTCACCAGCTCCTGCACGCTGCGATGCGCGGTCTCCAGCTGGTCGCGCGTCTGCCGCACCTGTTGCCGGCCTCGCGGACGCGGGAGTACTCGCCCCGCCCTGATAAAGCGGGATCGAGAGAGTCAGCCCGACCGCTGCGCCGACTGCGCTCGATGCTGGCGGTCGGATCCTCCGCCTATTCCAGCTTGCCCTGGAGGTCGAGGCTGGGCAGAAGGTCGGCGAATGAACGTCCGCCTTGTCGCGCGCGGCATAGAGGTCGAAGGTCGCTGCGATGATGTCTGGGTTCTGCGCCGCCAACGCCCGGGTCTCGGCTCCGTCTCGGGCAGTTCCGTAAGCACCTTGGGCTCCTCGAGCTTGCTCGGAGCTCCCGATCACCCGTTCGTAGAGGCGCGCGAGCTTGCGAGATCAGCTTTTGCCAGCCTCGATGTCGGCACGGGCGCGGGAAAGGCGTGCTTCCGCCTGCGCCACGTCGGTACGAGCCACCTCGCCGACCTCGAAGCGGTCACGGGTCGCCTCGAGCTGCCGTTGGCAGGCGCTCCTCGTTGTTGAGCGCGAGGTCCAGCACGACTGGTCGCGGTAGGCCGCCGTGTAGGCGTCGACCGCGTCCAGAAGAACCTGCTGCTCCAGCGCGTACAGTTGCGGCCCGCTGCGCCCGGACCAGGTTCTCCGCCCGGCTCACCGGGCCTGGGTCCCGCCGCCGGCGTAGAGGTTTTGCCGCAGGTCAGGCCGACCCGATTGCGTGTCGCGGTTCTGGTCGAGGTCACACCCGTCGACCTTGGCGTCCGCCTCGACCCCCTCGAGCCCGCCGTCGAGGAACACGTTCGGCCGGTAGCCGCTGAGGCGCCTGCGGCACCAGCTCGTCGACCTGGCGCAGCTCCGAACGGCCCGCTTCCAGCGCGGGCTGGTCAGGTAGGTCTGACCAGAGCCTCACGCAAGGTCACCGCCGTGGCGGGGTGGCCTCACGGCGAGCCAGCCGCGGCGAGCGCAATAGAACGCGCGGCCGAGCTTCGCAATTGGCCGATCAAGCCGTACATCCGCTTCCTCTCCCTGACCGCGTCGATGGACGCGATCGCCACGACCCACTCGCTGCCTTGTCGGCGGAAGCTAGGCGTCGGATGACGGCCGTGGCAAGCTTGCCCCAGTCGTGGCGCAGGCGGTTGACATGGGCCATGTGTGGTCGCGGTCACGACATCCGGCACGCTGCGTGCGCAAGATCATCCACGTCGACATGGACGCCTTCTACGCCGCGATCGAGCAGCGCGACGATCCCGGCTGCGCGGCCGGCCGGTCGCGGTCGGCGGCGAGGCGCGGGCGTGGTGCTGCGGCCAGCTACGAGGCGCGGCCTTCGGCGTGCGCTCGGCGATGCCGTCGGCCCGCGCGCTCGCCTTGCCCGGAGCTGGTCTTCGTGGCGCCGCGTTTCGACGCCTACCGGGAGGGTCGCGCAGATCCGCGCGATCTTCGCCGCTACACCGACCTGATCGAGCCGCTCTCGCTCGACGAGGCCTATCTCGACGTCACCGAGCCCTGCCGCGGGGCGACCTCCGCCATGGGGCTCGCCCGCGCCATCAAGGCCCGCCACGCGCCAGGCGGGCGGCGAGATGGTCGGCCTGCGGGTCGTGGCTCGGCCTTCGTGTCGCCCGCGCTCGCAGCCCTTGGAGTGGCAGAAGCCATCATCTTCGACAAGCACAAGGTCCTGCCGGTGTGCGCTTTCCTCGAAGGCGAGTACGGCGTGCAGGGGCTGCCCAGTGAGGAACTGCCGTCCTCGGAGCGAGCGGCGTCGAGCGGGTGATCGAGGTGGACCTCACAGAGGACGAGATCGCGCTCGCGAAGTCGAGCGTCCGCAGGACGTGCCGGGAGGTCGACGCGAGCTCGTGACTGTCAGCCGCCTGGGGCCTGAAGCCCCCTCTCCGCGAGCGAAGCGAAGCGGAAGGGGGGTGTGGGGGAGAGGTTCGAGTCGAGCAGGCCGAGCCTGAAGCCCATCTCGGGGTGGGCCCGAGCGCGGGGGCTTCGTTGTGGAAGAATCCCGACTGCCCTGCGTTGAAGCCCCCTCTCCGCGGAGCGAGAAGCGAAGCGGAAGAGGGGGTGTGGGGGAGAGGTTCGAGTCGAGCAGGCCGAGGCTTGAAGCCCATCTCAGGGTGGGCCCGAGCGCGGGGGCTTCGTTGTCGAAGAGTCCGACTGCCCTGCGCGAACCCTCTCCCCCACACCCCCTCTTCCCCGCTGCGCGGGCGAGGGGGCTTCAATCCGGGCCAGCAAGCTCCGCGACCTCCGCCTCGCTGAAGCCCGCCTCTCGCGAGCACCTGGCCGTGTGCTCGCCGAGCGCGGGCGGCGGCCTGGCTCGAGCCCCGGCGCCATCACGGGGGTGCGCAGCTGTCCGATGTGCCGCTTCTCGATGGGGCTGTCGACCTCGAAGAACGCGCCGCGCGCGGTCGAGCGCAGGCTCTCGAGCACCTCGTCGCCCTCGCGCACCGGCTCGCAGCAGAGGTCCTTGCCGGCGAGCAACTCCTCCCACTCGGCGAGCGTGCGCGCGCCGACCACCTTCTCGACCTCCGCCGCACCTGCTCCCCTCCTCGCCCCTCGCCCACCCGGCCGTCTCCAGGTCCGTCCGCCCGACGGCGGCGCAAAAGGCGCTCCAGAACTTGGGCTCATTCGTCTATTCCACCATCCTCCTGGACAAAATCAGGGGTGCGCGGCTCAAGCGGTAATCCTGTTGCTCGCCGTCATCCTCTGCTATACTGCCTCCTGGCTTGGGGGAGCTCGAGAGGGCTGAGAGGATCCGGCAACGGATCGACCCCTGGAACCTGTGGGACAATGCCCGCGCAGGGAATGGCCGACGCGACGACCACTCCTTCCCTCCACCCCGGCCGGGAGGAAGGCTATGGCTCGTCGAGACGTTTCCCGCGAGGATCACCCCGGTTTCAAGTTCCCCGAAGTCGGAAAGATCTCCAGTGACATCTTCGAGAAGGTCATCTTCCCGCGACTGGGACGCCCTGACCCAGCCGTGCTGGTCGGCCCCAAGCACGGGGTGGACGTGGGTGTGGTTGAGGTGGCCCCCGGCACCGTCATGGCCGTCACTTCGGATCCGGTGTTCATCGTTCCCGCCTACGGCTGGGAACGGGCCGCCTGGTTTGCCGTGAACATCCTTGCTTCCGATGCCGCCACCTCGGGGCTCCCCCCGCGGTGGATGGCCATCGACCTCAACCTGCCCATCAGCATGATGGAGGAGGATTTCACGGTCCTCTGGAGTGCCATACACCGTGAGTGCGCCAAGCTTGGCATCAGTATTATCGCCGGCCACACGGCCCGCTATCACGGTACCGACTTCCCCATGGTGGGGGGTGCGGTGGTGATGTCCCTCGGGCCCTCGGATGCCTACGTGACACCCACCATGGCCCGCCCCGGTGACGTGGTCGTCGTCACCAAGGGCGCCGCCATCGAAGCCACGGCCATCTTCGGCGCCTCCTTTCCACGCGCCGTGGCCGATGCGGTGGGCCACCGTTGCCAGCAGCAAGCCGAAGAACTCTTCTGGAGCATGTCCGTGGTCGATGATTGCCTGTTGGCGGCATCCGTCGGTGTGAGGGAGAACGGCGTGACCGCCATGCACGACGCCACGGAATGCGGCGTGTTCGGCGGCCTGGTGGAGGTGGCCCAGGCTTCCGGGTGCGGCATGCGGGTGGTGAAGGAGCGAATACCTGTCCTGCCCGAAGTGGAGGCCGTCTGCCGAGCTTTCGGCATGGACCCGTACACGGCCATCAGCGAGGGGACCCTCATCCTTGCGTGCGTCGCCGAGAAGGCCGACTTGATCATGCGGACCTTGCGACAGAAAGGGATCGTGGCCGAGGCGGTGGGGGAGATGACCGAGTCCGGGGATCCTGTCGTCCTCACGAGCGACGGGGTGGACCATGCTCTGGAGCACCCGCGGGTGGACCCCTTCTGGGAGGCATTCGCCCGGACCGCCGCCCGGTGATGGCCGCGAACACGTCGCGGTCGCTCCGGGACCCGCCCCGCCCGCGCCGGCCGGCGCGTTGACGGCCGGGGGCATCCCCGTAGACTAAAAAGCATGAGAGCGGGCATCGACTTCGGCACCACCAACACCGTCGTGGCCCTTGCCGACCGGGGCAGCTACCCGGCGGTGTCGTTCGAGGCGGGGGACACCTTCCCGTCGCTGGTGGCCGTCCACCGGGCCACGCGGCGAGCTCCGCTTCGGCCATGCGGCCGAGGCCTGCCGACTGGAGCCGGCCGACTGGCTGGTGCAGCGCTCCCTCAAGCGCCTGCTGGCCGACGCCGGCCCGCAGGACGAGGTCGAGCTGGCCGGGCACCGCTTCCCGCTGGCCGACCTGCTGGTTGGCTTCCTGTCGGTCCTCAAGGCCGACCTTCGGCACGCCTCCAACGCCGGGCTCGCGCCGCGCGAGCGGATCGAGGCGGCCGTGACCGTCCCCGCCAACGCCATGGCGGCGCAGCGCTTCATCACCGTCGACGCCTTCCGCCGGGCCGGTTTCGAGGTCGTCTCGGTCCTCAACGAGCCCTCGGCCGCCGGCTTCGAGTTCGCCCACCGTTTCGCGCCGAAGCTCTCCGGCCGTCGCGAGCACGTGGCCGTCTACGACCTGGGCGGCGGAACGTTCGACGTCTCGCTGATCGACATGACCGAGCGGACCCACGCGGTGGTCAACAACGCCGGCATCCCCCGCCTCGGCGGGGACGACTTCGACGCCGCCATCCTGGAGCGGGTCCTGGCCGAGATCGGCGTCGGCGGCCGGTCGACGGCGCGACCCGGCAACTGCTCCTGGACGAGTGCCGGCGCGGGAAGGAGCGGATCGAGCCGAACACGCCGGCGCTTCGTGATCGACCTGGCCTGTCTCGGGCGGGAGGCGCTGGTGCTGCCGGTCGAGGAGGTCTTCACCGCCTGCGGCCCGCTGGTCGACCGGTCGGTGGCCGTCCTCGACACGCTGCTGCGGGGCATCGGCACGCCCGACGGCGGCGAACTGACCTGGGAGGGCGTCGCGGCCATCTACATCACCGGCGGGGCGAGCCGCTTCCCGCCCATCTACCGCACGCTGCGCGAGCGCTTCGGCAACCACCGGGTGAAGCGCTCGCTCCATCCGTTCGCCTCGACGGCTATCGGCGCGGCGATCTATCTCGACCGGGCCAGGGGCTTCCGGCTCACCGAGCGCCTCTGGGGGGATTTCGGCGTCTGGCGCGAGTCATCGTGCGGCCGCGACGTGAACTTCGACGTGCTCTTCCCCGGGGGATCATTGCTCGACCCGGCCGAGCCGCTGACCGCGGTCAGGAGCTACCGCTCGGCCCACGACGTCGGCCACTTCCGGTACGCCGAGTGCGGCCGGGTCAGCGGCGGCCTGCCGGTCGGGGCGATCCTGCAGAAGGGGGAGGTCTTCTTCCCCTTCGACCCGTCGCTGCGGGCGAGAAGAACCTGCGCCGGGTGCCCGTCAGGCGCGCCGACCAGGGGCGGGAGGTCGAGGAGCGTTACCGCTGCACCGCCGCCGGCATGGTCGAGGTGACCATCACGGTCGTCGACGACGGCTTTGCGCGCACCTTCCGGCTCGGCTGAGTCGTTCGTGGCCGGCGCCCCCGTACCCACGCTCCCGGCGCGCCGGAGGATCGTCGCCGCGGCGCTCGCTCTTCGCCGTCGTGCTGGCGGCCTACCTCCCATCCCTCTGGTCCGGGTTCGTCTTCGACGACCAGATCTACGTCACCGGCAACACCGACGTGAACCGGGGCGTCACCGTCGACGGGGCTCGCCTGGGCGCTGACGGCCGGGCACGCGGCCAACTGGCACCCGCTGACCTGGTGGTCGCACATGCTCGACGTCTCCCTCTTCGGTCTGAACCCGGCCGGCCACCACGCCGTCAACGTGCTGCTGCACGCCGCTGCGCGGCCCTGCTGCTCGATCTGCTGGCGCGGATCGCCGGCGGCGCCGGGCCGTCGCCGCTCGCCGCGGCGCTCCTCTTCGCGCTCCACCCGCTGCGGGTCGAGTCGGTCGCGTGGATCGCCGAGCGCAAGGACCTGCTGTGCGCGCTCTTCTGCCTTGCTCGCGGCCATCGCCTACGCGCGGCGCCTCGGGCGGCCGACCCTGGCGAACCTGGCCGGGCTGTACGCGGCCGCGGCCGCGGCGATGGCCTCGAAGCCGATGGCCGTGGTGTTGCCGGCTGATGCTGGTGCTGCTCGACTACTGGCCGCTGGGGCGTCTTCGGGCGGAGACCGCGGGAGGCGGCCGCGCCGGTCTCGCCCGTTCGGTCGCCGGGAAATGGCCCCTCTGGCTGATGGCCGCCGCGACCGGTGCGGCCACGCTTTGGGCGCAGGCAGGGTCGGGGGCGGTCGTCGGCCTGGAACGCTATCCGGCCGCGGTCAGGCTGGCCAATGCCCTCCGGTCGTACTCGCCTACCTGCGCGACACGCTTTTTCCCGGCGGGCCTCTCCCCCCTCTACCCGCACCCGGGAGCCGCGGCCGTCGGCTGGGGCGCGGCTGCCGCCGGGGCATGCCTGGCGGCGCTCTCATGCGTCATCCTCCGTCGGGCAGGGAAAGATCCCGGCTGCCGCCTTCGGATGGTTCTGGTTCGTGCTGCTGCTGCTGCCGGTCATCGGCCTGGTCCAGGTCGGGCCGCAGGGGAGGGCCGACCGGTACACCTACCTGCCGTCGATCGGCCTCATCTCGGCGCTGGCCTGGGAGCTGGAGCGCCTGGCCGGACTGTTCCGTCCGATCCGCCGCACAGCCCTCGCCGGATTGGCCGCCGCCGCTGTGCTTCTGCTGCTGCCGGCGACCGTCCGCCAGCAGCGCGTCTGGCATGACAACCTGAGCCTCTTCGGCCGGGCCGCAGCGGTCACGAGCGGAAACTGGATGGCCCACAACAACCTGGGAACCGAACTGACCTTCCGCGGCCGCCTGGCCGAGGCGGATGCGGAATACCGGAAAGCCCTGGCCATCCGCCCCGACTACGGCACTGCCCACTACAACCTGGGCAACCTGCTGCTGCGCCGGGGGATGATCGAGGAGGCAGCCGGCCACTACCGGGAAGCGCTCAGCGCCGATCCCGGCAACCGACTCTTCAGACGGCGCCTGGACGAACTCGGCTTCTGACCATCGCCCGCGCACCTCAGGCGAAATCAGTCAAGGTCGCCATTCGTCAGGACTCGATGGATGGGGGAAGCAGGCGGCGGATCTGCGAGGTCAGGTCCGGGAGGTCGAAGGGTTTGACGATATAGGCGGCCGCGCCCGCCGCGAATCCTACTTCCTGCTCCTTGTCGGACACCAGGACCGAGACGAAGATGATCGGAATGTCGGCCGTCCTCGAATCGGCCTTCAGCGCCCGGCAGAGATCGAGGCCGTTCATCCTGGGCATCTGGATGTCGGCGATGATCAGGTCGGGCCGGGTCACTTGCGCGAAGAGGAGCCCCTCTTGGCCGTCCTCGGCCGTCAGGCAGGTGAAGCCCATGTCCCGGACCGTCTCCTCCAGGCCGAAGAGGAAGTTCGGTTCGTCATCGATGGCCAGCACCAGTCGCGCTTTCGGACGGCGCTGCTGCTGTTCGGCCCTGGCCAGGTATTCCTGGAGGTCGTACTTCTTGGACATCCAGTTCTGCCGATAGGTGCAGTTGTTGCAGAGGTCGGGATGGCAGAGGTTCTCCTTCTGGGCCATGCGCCAGCAGAAGATGGTCTGCGTCTCCCGCACCGGGCACGAGCGGGTGCATTGACGATGCTCCCAGCAGTGTTCAAATCGCATCGGATGGTCCCCGACCGGCCTGCCTCAAAGTCTCCATGATGAAAGACTCTACGCCTGAAACAGTTGTCAAGTCAAGAACTTATCAAGGAAGAGTTGAACTATTATGTCCTGATCCGGCTTGACGGGCAGGCGCCCCCCCGGTAACATAAACAGTTCCAACGGAGGCCTGCATTGATGAGCGCGGAATCGGGTATCGTGGTGATGAAGTTCGGCGGCACCTCGGTGGCCACCACCGAGAAGATCGTCAACGTCGCCAAGAGGATCGAGAAGGCCTGGCGCGGCGGCAAGCAGGTGGTCGTGGTCGTCTCGGCCATGGGGCACGAGACCGACCGCCTGATCGAACTGGCGACAGGGGGTGGCCTCGCGGCCCGTCGAGCGCGAGATGGACCTGCTCCTCTCCTCGGGCGAGCGGGTCAGCATCGCCCTGCTGGCGATGGCCCTGGCGGACCAGCGGCGTCCCGGCCCGATCCTTCACCGGCCGGCAGGTGCGGCATCGTCACCGACACGCTGCACACCAAGGCGCGCATCATGCGAGATCAGGGGCGACCGCGTGCGTCGCGGCGCTCGACGCGGGCGAGGTGGCGGTGGTCGCCGGCTTCCAGGGGATCAACGCCGAGGACGACGTGACCACCCTCGGGCGGGGCGGCTCCGACCTGACCGCCGTGGCCATGGCCGCGGCGCTGGGGGCCGACGTGCGAGATCTTCACCGACGTCGACGGCGTCTACACGGCCGACCCGCGCATCGTCGACGAATGCCCGCAAGCTGGACAAGATCTCCTACGAGGAGATGCTCGAACTGGCCAGCCTCGGCGCGCCAAGGTGCATGCAGACCCGTTCGGTGATGTACGGCATGAAGTACAACGTATCCCTCCGGGTCCGCTCGAGCTTTTCGGACGACCCGGGGACGCTCATCGTCGAGGAGGATTCCGCCATGGAAGACGTGCTGGTCGCCGGCGTGGCCCTGAACAAGGACGAGGCCAAGGTCACCATCCGGGGAGTGCCCGACCGCCCCGGGATGGCCGCCCGGATATTCGCCCCGCTGGCCGCGGCCGGCGTCGTGGTCGACATGATCATCCAGAACATCAGCGCCGAGGGGCACACCGACATGACCTTCACCGTCCCGAAAGGGGACGTGCGAGAAGGTGCCGGGGATTCTCGGGCCGTTCTGAAGGAGTTCGGCGGCCGCGAGATCTCCTCCGACACCGGGCTGGCCAAGGTGTCGATCGTCGGCTCGGGCATGCGCAGCCACGCCGGCGTCGCCTCGCGGATGTTCAACGTCCTCGCCGGCGCGGGCATCAACATCCAGATGATCAGCACCTCGGAGATCAAAGTCTCCTGCATCATCGAGGCCAAGTACGCCGAGCTGGCGGTGCGCCTCCTGCACGAGGAATTCGGCCTTGGGAAGGGCGGAGAGAAAGCCTCATAGGGGGCGGAAGCCTCCCGCGGGCGGCGCGTGCCCGGCCCGGCCGGCCGAAGGCTTGGTGGCCGTCTACGACACCACCCTGCGCGACGGCTCCCAGGCCGAGGACGTCACCTTCTCGGTCGGCGACAAGCTGCGCATCACCGAGCGGCTGGACGACTTCGGCATGGCCTACATCGAGGGGGGCTTCCCCGGGTCCAACCCGCGCGACGAGGAGTTCTTCCGCGAGGTCAGGCGCCTCAAGCTCAGGAACGCCCGCCTGGCCGCCTTCGGCAGCACCCGCAAGGCCAAGAACCGGGTCGAGGATGACGACGGCATCCGCGCGCTGCTGCGGGCCGGCACGCCGGTGGTGACCATCTTCGGCAAGTCGTGGGACCTGCACGTCACCGACGCCCTGCGCATCAGCCTCGACGCAACCTCGAGCTGATCTCCGACTCGGTGGCCTACCTCGCGGCCGGCGTGGACGAGGTGTTCTTCGACGCCGAGCACTTCTTCGACGGCTTCAAGCGCAACCCCGCGTACGCGCTGGCCACGCTCGAGGCGGCCGCCGGGGCCGGCGCCGCACTGCCTGGTGCTGTGCGACACCAACGGCGGCCTCCTGCCGCACGAGGTCGCGCCGATCCTCGACGAGGTGCGCCGCCGCATCAAGGCCCCGCTCGGCATCCACGTCCACAACGACTCCGAGACGGCCGTGGCCAACACCCTGGTGGCCGTCGCCTGGGGGGTGAGGCACGTGCAGGGGACGATCAACGGCATCGGCGAGCGGTGCGGCAACGCCAACCTCTGCTCGATCATCCCGGCGATGCAGTGCAAGATGGGCCTGCCGGTGGTGCCGCCGGAGAAGCTGGCCGGCCTGCGCAGCCTGTCGCGTTTCGTCAACGAGCTGGCCAACCTGGCTCCCCTGCGCCACCAGCCGTACGTCGGCGACTCGGCCTTCGCCCACAAGGGGGGGGTGCACGTCAGCGCCGTCAAGCGCAACCCGGAGACGTACGAGCACCTCCGGCCCGAGACGGTCGGGAACCGCTCCCGGGTGCTGGTCTCCGACCTCTCCGGCACGGCCAACATCCTCCACAAGGCGGCCGAGCTCGACATCCCGCTGCCCAACGCCGACGAGGACACCCGCCGCATCCTCGACAAGCTGAAGGAGCTGGAGCACAAGGGCTTCCAGTTCGAGGGGGCCGAGGCGTCGTTCGAGATCCTGTCGCACAAGATCCTCGGCACCCACCAGCGCTTCTTCGACCTGAAGGGGGCCCGGGTGATCGTCGAGAAGCGCCGCGAGGGGGAGGCGTGCATCTCCGAGGCGACCATCAAGGTGGCCGTCGGCGGGGTGATCGAGCACACCGCGGCCGAGGGTGACGGCCCGGTCAACGCCCTCGACAACGCGCTGCGCAAGGCGCTGGAGAAGTTCTACCCGATGCTGCGCGAGGTGCGCCTGATCGACTTCAAGGTGCGGGTGCTGACCGCCCAGGCGGGCACCGCCGCGCAGGTGCGGGTGCTGATCGACTCGGGCGACGGGGTCGACCGGTGGGGCACCGTGGGCGTCTCCGAGAACATCATCGAGGCCTCCTGGCAGGCGCTGGTCGACAGCATCGAGTACAAGCTGATCAAGGACGGCGTGGCCGGGATCTGAACGCGACCGGCCGGCTCGGAGTATCCCCGACGGAGGCCCGCATGGATGCCGACGAACCGATCGACGGCGACAGCCGGAGCCCCGAGGAACGCCGGCGGGGTCGGCGGAACGCCCTGCTGCTTCTGGCCCTGGTCCTGCTGCTGGTGGGCACCGGGCCGTACCTGCTCGACCGGCTGCGCCACCCGTACGGGCCGGACCCCCTGCGGGTGCTTCCCGGGGAGACGATCGACATGCGCTCGATTTGCGTCAACCGGGCCTCCGCCGCCGAACTGGAATCCCTGCCGGGCATCGGCCCGTCGCTCGCCGGGCGGCTGGTCGAGGATCGCGCACGCGGCGGGCCGTTCCGGAGCGAGGCCGACCTGGAGCGGGTCAGCGGGATCGGCCCGGCCACCGCCCGGAAGATCGCCCCCTATCTCTTCTTCGACTGACGCGCCTCGACAACCGGTATAGAATGGATGCGGGAGGTGGAGGGATGGCCGATCACGAGGTGGTCACGGTCCGGATGCAGCCCGATTTCTCGGTCGGCTACACGGCCCTTCACCCGCAAGCCGGCGACGGGCCGGCGGAGGTCGATGGGATCAGCGAACTCACCCCCTACGGCATGGTGCTGGCGGGGATCGGCACCTGCACCGGGATTCTGCTCCACTCCTACGCCGCCTCCCGGAAGTTCCCGCTGGCCGAGGTGCTGGTGACGCTTCGGTACGCCCGGGACGCCCGGAAGGACTGCGCCGACTGCCCCGAGATCGAGACCGGCAAGGACCGGATCGAGATCACCCTCGACCTCGCCGGGGACCTGTCCGCGGAGCAGCGCCGGCGGTTGGCCGAGATCGCCTACCGCTGCCCGGTCGGACGGATGGTCAGCGAGGGGACGCCGATTGTGATCACCCCGGCTTCCCCCGATGCCCCGGCCACTGGAGGAACGCATGCGTCCTGAGGACCGGGCCCTGGCCGAGGGAATCCTCTACACCGACCAGTACCAGTTGACCATGGCCCAGCTCTACTTCCGGGCCGGGCTGCACGAGCGGCGGGCGCAGTTCGACTACTTCTTCCGCCACTACCCCGACTACGGGGCGCACAAGGCCGGCTACTGCATCAACGCCGGGCTCGAGTCGGTCATCGACTGGATGGGGCAGGCGCGCTTCGGCGACCGGGAAATCTCGCTGCTCGCGGGGCAGAAGGGACGGATGGGCACGCACCTCTTCGCCCCCGACTTCCTCGACTGGCTGCGCCGGGAGGGGAACTTCGACCGGATCTCGCTCGATGCCGTGCCGGAGGGGAGGGTGGTCCACCCCGACGAGCCGCTGGCGGTGGCCCGCGGGCCGCTGGCCATGGCCCAGATCCTCGAAACGCCGCTCCTGAACCACTGGAATTACCAGATCCTGGTGGCCACCAAGGCGTCGCGGGTGAAGGAGGCCGGGGAGGGGAGGCCGGTGCTCGAGTTCGGCATGCGCCGGGCGCAGGGGCGGGGAGCGCTCGACGGCGCCCGGGCGGCGCTGATCGGCGGGTGCGACTTCTCGTCCAACGTGGGCATTTCCCACGTCCTGGGCTTCGACCCGAAGGGGACCCACGCGCACAGCATGGTCCAGGCGTTCATGGCCCTCGGCCAGGGTGAGCTGGGTGCCTTCCGGGCTTACGCCGACCTCTACCCGGACGACTGCCTGCTGCTGGTCGACACGATCGACACGCTGGCCAGCGGCGTGCCCAACGCGATCACCGTCTTCGAGGAGTTGCGGCGTCGCGGGCACGCCCCGGTCGGCATCCGCCTCGACTCGGGCGACCTGGCCTGGCTGGCCATCCAGGCGGCCAGGATGCTGGACGCGGCGGGGTTCCCCGACGTCGGCATCGTCCTCTCCAACCAGCTCGACGAGTTGGTGATTCTTCAGATCGTCACCCAGATCCGCCACGAAGCCTCCCGCCACGGGGTCGATCCCGACCGGCTGATCGGCCGGCTGACCTGGGGGGTGGGCACCCGGTTGATCTCCTCGCACGGGGAGCCGGCGCTCGACGGGGTCTACAAGCTGACCGCCGTGGAGGACGCCGGGCGTTGGATTCCGGCCATCAAGCTGTCGGAGAACCCGAGCAAGACTACCGCCGCCGGGGCCAAGCGCGTCTGGCGGATCTACGACCGCCGCGAGGTGGCCGTGGCCGACCTGGTGGGGCTTGATGACGAGCTGCCCGGGGATGCCGGAGAGATCGTCCTGCGGCACCCGGTCGACCCCTCCAAGTGGCGGGTCATGCCGGCGTCGGAGATCTCGCGGGTGGAGCCGCTGCTGGTGGAGGTGCTCCGGGACGGGAAACGGGTTGGCGAACCGGTCGGCATCGAGGAGATGCGCCGTCGCAGGAAGGCGGATCTGGATTGCCTGGATGCCGGGGTGAAACGGCTGATGAACCCCCACGGCTACCACGTCGCGCTGAGCGGGCGGTTATGGGAGCAGAAGCAGGGGTTGATCCGGGGCCTGCGGAAGGAGCTGCGGGGGGAGGGTGGCGAATCCGGCTCATCGCCCGGAGGGGCCTGATCAGCCGGCCAGGCTCCGCCCCCATGCTGTCCAGCACCGATGCGACCGACTCGAGGCTCGAGACGCTGACCCACTCGTCGGGGCCGTGCAGGTCCTGACCCGACGGGCCGAATATCAGGGCATCCATCCGGTCGGAGAAGTAGCGGGCGTCGGTCGCCCCGTGCTCGCGGCCGAGCAACACTTCACGCCCGAGCACCTCGCGGTAGACATCCGACAGTTGCCTCACCAGCGGGGCGTCCGCGCGGCAGACCATCGGCGGGAAGCTGTTGAGGACCGCGATCTCGGCTTTCGGGAGGGCCGCCCGGAGGCGCTCCAGGATGGCCTCGGGGGAGTCGGACGGGACGTAGCGGATGTCGAGGTCGAGACTCGCCTCGTCGGGCACCTGGTTGATGACCGCCCCGCCGCGCACCAGGGTCGGGCAGGCGGTTGTCTCCCAGACCTCGGTGTGCGCCGCCGGGATGGCCCGGCGGAGGCCTTCGCCGAAGCCGAGCAGCTTCTCGATGGCCGAGTCGCCAAGCCACGGGGTCGAGGCGTGTGCCCGCCGGCCGCGGGCGGTCAGGCGGACCCGCAGGGCTCCCTTCGAGTGCAGCGCCAGGGTCAGTTCCGACGGCTCGACGACGACGAACAGGTCGGCCGCCAGCCCCTCGGCCGCCAACTGCGCCGCCCCCTGCTCGCCGCCGGTCTCCTCGTCTGTGACCGCCACCAGCCACCACGGGATGCCGAGACCGATCGTCTCGCGGAAGACGACCGCCGCCGCGGCCATCCCTCCCTTCATGTCGAGGGTCCCCCGGCCGTACAGCCGGTCCCCTTCCCGGCGGGCTTCGAACTGGCTCTCCTCGCCGGGGACGACGTCGAGATGGCCGCACAGGATGACCTTCGGGCGGTCGACGCCCGCCGGGCGGACCACGCCGCACGGGACGCTGTCGAATTCGCGCCGCTCGATGGCCACGCCGGGGACGTCCAGGTAGGCCAGCAAATGCTCCAGCGCCGCCGCCGACTGGTCCGGACGGTCGGCAGTCGACCGGAAGCGGACCAAGTCCGCGGTCAGCAGGACTATGTCTTCGATCACGCCGGCACCTCCACGAGCACCTGCACCGTGCCGATAACGAAGCCGATCATCCCGCCGGGGAGGCCTTGGTCTCTTCCGTATCCCCCTCCGCCGGCGCCGGCTTCCTTCCGAAGAGCCAGATCAGCACGATGGAGATCTCGTAGAAGATATAGATCGGCAGCGACATGACCGTCTGGTTGATCATGTCGGGGGTCGGCGTCAGGATGGCCCCGATCAGGAAGGCCAGCAGGAAGGCGTACTTCCGGAAGCGCTTCAGGAACTTGACGTCGACCAGGCCGATCAGGTTGAGCAGCAGCAGCACCAGCGGGGTCTGGAAGACGATGCCGAACGCCAGCAGCGACCAGACGGTAAATGAGATGTAGTCGGACAGGTTGTACCCCTGGATCAGGTAACCGCTGATGAAGGTGACGAAGAACTTGAAGCAGAGGGGCAGGAAGACGTAGTAGCCGAAGGCCAGGCCGGCCCAGAAGAGCAGGATCGAGGAGAGCGTGAAGACCCCCCCGTAGCGGCGCTCGCGGGCGTACAGGCCGGGCCGGACGAAAGCCCAGATCTGGTAGATGATGTACGGCGCGGTGAGCAGCAGGCCGGCGTAGAAGCCGAGCTTGAGTTGGATGACGAACGGGTCGGTCACCTTCAGGGCCATCAGGTGGCGCTGCCCATCGGGCAGCACGGCGAGCAGCGGCCGGGTCAGGAAGTCCTGGAGTTTCCCGCCCCAGTGCCAGCAGGCGGCGAAGCCGAGGCCGACGGCGATGAAGATCCTGATGAGGCGCTTGCGCAGCTCTTCCAGGTGGGTCAGGAAGGACATCCGGTCGTTAACGTCGGCCATCAGGATTCGATCTCTTCCGGCTTGTAGGAGGGGGTCAGTTCGTCGATCGGCGTGGCGGCTTCCGTTTCCGCGGTGGGGGCCGCGGGCCGGGTTTCGGCGGCCTGCGGTGTCTGTCCGGCCTCGGCGGCGACGGCGCTGGCGTTGGTGGCGACGGCTCACCCTCGGGGTGCGCCGGTTCGTTGGCCTCCTTCGGGTAGGCCACCGGGAACTCCGAGACGTGCGTCGGCCCGTGCCCCTCGGGGAAGAGGTCGCCCATCGAGGCGGCCTTGGCGACCGAGTCGAAGGTCCCCTTCAGGTCGTTGCGGAGGTCGTTGGCGGCGCTCTCCCTGAGACCGTCGAAGGCCCGCTTCAACTCGCCGAAGCTCTTGCCGAGGGTGTTGGCCACTTCGGGCAGGCGCCGCGGCCCGACGACGATGATCGCCAGGGCGAGGATGACCAGTATCTCCTGAGTGCCGATGCCGAACATGGGTTCCCTCTTTGGATGGAAGCAGTCTCATCTTAGGTTTCCTCCCCGGTCGTGTCAAGGAAACAGAGCGGGCGGGGTCAGTCGCGCAGGGGTTCGGCGATGCCGCCGGGGGCGGGCAGGGGGCGCAGGCCGGCGACGCTCAGCAGCAGGTCGCGCCGGCTCACCCGCTCGACCGAGCGCTCCTCGCGGACGCCCGGCAGCAAGCATGCCCAGGCCAGCAGGCGCAGCAGGGCCGAGATGGCGCACAGGGTGAAGATCGGCGACCCGTTGATGGCCGGCAGGACCGGCACCAGCAGTCCTCCGGCCAGCGAACCGAGGCAGATTCCCGCGCCGTTGGCCAGCGTGTAGACAGCCACCCCCCGCACCCTGTCCGCGGCCGGCACGGCGTCGAAGACGAAGTTGGCCACGGCCAGGTTGTAGCCCGCCCAGCCGAAGCCGGCGAAGGCGTTCGCCGCGAAGATGAACGCCTTGTGGGTCGAGACCAGCCACAGCGCAGGCACCAGGGCCACCAGGAAGCCGGTCATGCGCAGCACGGCCACGTTCCCGGCGCGGTCGGCGTGCCTGCCCCACGAGACAACGGTCAGGAAGGTGGCCGCCGACAGGGCGGTGTTCACGGTGACGTACGACAGGTAGTCCCAGCCGAGGTGCCGCAGCGTCAGCACCGGGAAGAAGGGGGCCACCAGGTAGGCGGCGAAGGAGTAGGCGGCGGCGAACAGGACGAAGTGGCGGAAGTTGCCGCCGAGCGGGCGTGCCTGGCCGGCGGCGTCACCGTCCGCGGCGGCCTGGCGGTGCGGCCGCGGCTCGTGCTGGCCGGCCAGGAAGACGACGCAGGCCATGCGGCAGACCAGCGCCACGGCGAAGAGCAGGCTGAACGACGCCGGCCCCCACGATGCCGGCGCCAGCCACAGGACGGCCCCGGCGACGAAGCCGGACAGGACGGTGATCCCCCCGGTCCAGCGGCTGCGGAAGCTGAAGTAGGCGCCGCGCTTGCCCGGCGGGATGTACTGGGTCATGATCGAGAACCAGGCCGGGTTCGGCAGGGCGCCGAAGGTGGCGTACAGCGTGGCCAGCAGGATCAGCCAGAGGATCCGCCGTTCCGGCAAGAGCCACGGGACGAGGAGGATCGGGAGCCAGGTGATCCCCTGCAGGGCGACGAAGGTGATCACCGTCCGCTTGCGTCCCAGGAAGCCGGTCACCCGGGTGGCGACGGCCTGCGACAGGCTCCCGGCGAGCTGCGGCAGCGAGGTGAGCAGCCCGATCTGGCCGGCCGTGGCCCCCAGCGCGACGGCGAACGGATTCAGGAAGGAGTCGCCGACGCCGAACATGACTGCGTAAGCGATGCCGTCGTAGAAGGAACGGCGCAGGCTCCGGCGCAGGCGCGATCCGGCGCGATCCGGTGAAGTGGATTTCATCCGGCTACCCGGAGCGGGAAGCGGGGCAGGGGGCCGCCGGCCAGCCATTTCCGGCATCTTTCCAGCATCGCCCGCCACTCGCCGTAGTCGAGGCTTTCGGCCGGGGTGTGCTCATCGTGGTAGCCGACGCTCAAATTGACTCCGCAGATCTCCCGGCAGAGCACGCGGATGTCCGTCGTCCGCAGCCGGTCGGGCTCGGCGCAGCCCGTCGCGCGGGCGATATAGGCGCGAAAGGCGTCGGTGCCGACGTCGTAGCACTTGAAATCGCCCCCGCCGCGCCGGTCGAAGCCGACCATGAACATGTGCGTCCGGTTCAGCTCGCCGGCCAGCGCCGGCTCCCTCTCCATGATCTCCCGGCTGCCGAGGCTCCCCCGCTCCTCGCCGTCGGTCACCAGCAGTGAGTGGCCCAGTCGGCGGAATTCCCACAGCATGGCCAGGCCGGCCCGGTCGTCGGCGCCGCAACCGCAGCCGGCCACGCGGGAGCGGCCACGGCCGTCGCTCCAGGTGATTCCGGCCGGGAAATCGGGGCGGTCGTCCCATACGCTGTCGGCGTGCGCCGTCAGGACAACCCGGTCGGAACGCTTCCCGGGGATCCAGACGAAACCGGTGCCGTCGCCGCCGCCGCGCAGGGCGCCGGGGAGGGATGCGAAATGGGTCAGGATCTCCTCGCGGTCGACTCGAAACCAGCGAGACAGGCGGCGGAGCAGATCGTCCCCGGCGGGTTCGCCGGCCATGCTCAGATCACCGTGAAGGGGACCAGGCTAGCCGGGCGTTCCAGGTACACCCGGCACTCGCTGACCCCGGCCAGGTCGAGCCGCGGGGCGAGCACCTCGATCACCCACGGGTCGGCCATGTGGGGCGAGAGGTGCGCCTGGTAGATGTGGGCGGCGACCGCCGGACGGGGGGACGATGCGAGCGGTTCGAGGCGGATGGACACCAGGCTGAAGATCTCCGGCGGCACGCTCGAAAGCCAGACCAGCGGCGGCGTGCGCACGTCTGGTTCGACGATGCAGACCGGCGCCTCGAGGTGGAGATTGATCGTCGCCGGGTAGTAGCCGTCGATCTGGGGGAGGTAGTGGCGCAGGTGGCGCACCTGCAGGGCCACCGTGTGGATGGCCACGCCGAGCCCCTGCACCAGGGCGCCCCGAATGCTCGTCGGGGCGGCGGCGCCGGGGGGGTGGTCATCGATCCGGGTCGGGCCGACATTGGTAAAACGTATCAGGAAGAAGGGCGCGCGTCAACCGGGATAGCCGGTCAGTCCCGGCGGATCGTAATGGCGCCGGTCGGGCAGACGCGCTCGCAGCCGCCGAGCCTGTCGCAACGCGACTCGTCGGTCACCCGGCAGACCCCGGCCGCCTGGTCGATGAACAGGATCTTCTTCGGGCACATGTCGACGCACGCACCGCAGGCGGTGCACAGCTCCTGGTCGATGGTCACGATGCCGTCAGGCATGAAATCTTGAGATTCGAGAGCGAACGATGAAAAATCTGACACTGCCCACGATGATCATAGCCAACCCAGCGCCGAGCAAGAGCCACCCTATCGCCACAAGTGATGGGGCAAATTGAATCAGGCCGACCCCGCCGGCCAGAAAAGCGAGTCCCGTACGCACGTATGCCAATAGCGTCCGCTCGTTTGCCAAGTGGGTGCGTGCCATTGCCAAATCATCTTGAGCCATATTCTATGCCTAACAGTTGACTGTGCGGCTGCTGCAATCGCCCGGGATGGGCGGCAACGATGGTAGCGGCGGATTCAGACCCGGCAAGTCCGCCGAGCCTTCGACGCAGTCAGGATACTCCTGGCGGTGGTCCCGGGCAAGCATCGGGGACGGTTCACCGGCGGGCGCGGCTGTGGTATAGTCTGAGCGCTCATGGACATCGTCATCACCCTCCTGGCTTCCGGCAGCACCGGGAATGCCGTCCTCCTCCAGGCGGGGGGGACGTCCATCCTATTCGACGCCGGGCTGTCGCGCCGGGAGATCCAGCGGCGAGCCGCGGCCGTGGGGGTCGACCTGTCGGCCGTTTCGGCCCTCTTCATTTCCCATGAGCACACCGACCACATCGCCGCCGTGCCGCTCCTGGCCCGCGACCACGACCTGCCGGTGTACGTGGCCGATGCCACCCGGGAGGCCATCCTGAACCCCGCCCCGCGCCGCCGCCGGGCGCCGGCGGGCGAGTCGCCGGAGGAGCGCACCGCCCGCGCCTGGGCAAAACTCGATCGCATCGAACCGCTGGTGCCGGGCGAGGCCGTGCCGGTCGGGCCGCTGATCATTCGCGCCTTCCGCACCGAGCACGACGCCGCCGACCCGGTCGGCTTCTCGGTCGCCTGCAACGGCTACCGGGTGGGCATCGTCACCGACTTGGGCAGGGTGACCCACCTGGTGCGCCAGCACTTGCGCGGCTGCCGGGCGCTGGTGATCGAGTCGAACCACGACCCGCGCATGCTGGTCGACGGGCCCTACCCGTGGGAACTGAAGCAGCGCATCAAGGGGGACAAGGGGCACCTCTCCAACGCGCAGTGCGCCGAAACGATCACCGAAGTCTGGCACCCCGCGCTGCGGCGCATCGTGCTGGCCCACCTGTCCGAGAAGAACAACACCCCGCGCCTGGCCCTGGCCGCCGCCCGGGAAGCCCTCCCCGGGGACGCCGGGCGGCACGCCCGGGTCGACGCGGCCGAGCAGTCGCGGCCGCTGACCGAATCCGCATCGACACCGACCGCCGGGAGGAAACCGCATGATATCGCGCTACACCAGGGCCGCGCATGGCCCGCATCTGGGACGACGCCAACCGGTTCGACATCTGGCGGCGGATCGAAATCCTGGCCGCCGAGGGGTGGAACCGCCTGGGGGTGATACCCGACGCCGACATGGACGTGATCCGCGAGAAAGCCGCCTTCGACGTCGCCCGGATCGACGAGATCGAACGCACCGTCAAGCACGACGTGATCGCCTTCCTGACTTCGGTCTCCGAACACGTCGGGCCGGCCTCGCGCTGGATCCACCTGGGGCTGACCTCGTCCGACGTGCTCGACACCGCCCTGGCGGTCCAGATGAGGCAGGCCGGGGAGATGATCCTCGAAGGAATCGACGGGCTGCTCGACGCGCTGCGCGAGCAGGCCTTCCGCCACAAGGCGACGCTGATGATCGGCCGCACCCACGGGGTGCACGCCGAGCCGACCACCTTCGGCCTCAAGATGGCCGGCCACTGGGACGAGATCCGGCGAGCCCGCGACCGCTTCGCGCTGGCCATGGAGGAGGCCGCGGTCGGCAAGGTGTCGGGCGCGGTGGGCACCTACCTCCACCTCCACCCGTCGATCGAGGTCCACGTCTGCGACGGCCTCGGCCTGCGGCCGGCGCCCTACTCGTCGCAGATCATCGGCCGCGACGTGCACGCCGCCTATATGAACGCCCTGGCCCTGCTGACCTCGTCGATGGAGCGGCTGGCGCTGGAAGTCCGCCTGCTCGCGCGGACCGAGGTGACCGAGGCCCAGGAGGCGTTCGGCGCGGGGCAGAAGGGGTCGTCGGCGATGCCCCACAAGAAGAACCCGATCACCGCCGAGCAGATCTGCGGACTGGCCAGGCTGGTCAGGGGGAACGCCCACGCGGCCATGGAGAACATCGCGCTGTGGCACGAGCGCGACATCAGCCACTCGTCCGTCGAGCGGATCATCCTGCCCGACACGACCATCCTGGTCGACTACCTGCTGGCCAAGACGGCCGCCATGATCCGCAACCTGGCCGTCTTCCCGGCGAACATGAAGCGGAACCTCGAGTCGACCGGCGGCAGCATCTTCTCCGAGTCGGTGCTGCTGGCGCTGGTCAAGAGCGGCCTGCCGCGCGAGGCGGCCTACGCGATCGTCCAGCGCAACGCCCACGGCGCGCTGGAGCGGAAGGTGCCGCTGCGGGATGCCCTGGCGGCCGATCCGGAGGTGACCAACCGGGTGCCGATGGCGGTGCTCGATAGCCTGTTCGACCCGCGCAAGGCCTTGGACAAGGTGCCCCTGATCTTCGAACGGATCTTCGGCGAAGCCTGACTCACGGCGCCGCGGTCAACCGACAGACAGACACGGGAGGCAGCATGAGCGACCAGACGTTCGTTGCCGAGGTGAAGGTGACCCTGAAGAAGGCCGTCCTGGATCCGCAGGGGAAGGCCGTCCTCGGGTCGCTCCACTCGATCGGCTTCGCCGGAGTTACCGACGTGCGGGTCGGCAAGGTGATCCGGGTGGAGTTGACGGCCGGCTCGAGGGCCGAGGCAGAGGCGCAACTGGCCGAGATGGGGAGGCGCATCCTCTCCAACCCGGTCATCGAGGATTTCACGATCTCCCTCCCCTGAGGATAGAAGGGTGATGACATCCGAGCGCGCCGAGCGGATACCGCCGTTCATCGTCATGGACGTCCTCGAGAAGGCCGAGGAGATGTCGCGGCAGGGTCGGGCGGTGGTCCACCTCGAGGTCGGTGAGCCCGACTTCGACACTCCCGAGTGCGTCAAGCAGGCCGGCATCGAGGCCATCCGCGACGGCCGCACCCACTACACCCACTCGCTCGGCCTGCGCGAGCTGCGCGAGGCGATCTGCCAGCACTACCGCGACGAGTACGGCGTCCGGATAGTGCCCGAGCAGGTGCTGGTCACGTCGGGCACGTCGCCGGCGATGTTCCTGCTGTTCGCCGCGCTGCTCGACCGGGGCGACGAGGTGATCATCTCCGACCCGCGCTATGCCTGCTACCCGAACTTCATCGAGTTCCTGGGCGGCCGGCCGGTGTCGGTTCCGGTGTCGGAGGAGGACGGCTTCCAGTTCCGCCCCGAGGAGATCCGCCGCAGGATCACCCCGCGCACCAAGGCCATCTTCGTCAACTCGCCGGCCAACCCGACCGGCAACATCCTGTCGGCCGAGCGGATGGCCGCCATCGCCGGGCTCGGGGTGCCGGTCATCTCCGACGAGATCTACCACGGGCTGGTCTACGGCGGCGACCGGGCCGGGTCGATCCTCGAGCACACCGACCGGGCCTTCGTGCTGAACGGATTCTCGAAGAAGTACGCCATGACCGGCTGGCGGCTCGGCTACGTGATCGCCCCGCCGGAGTTCATCCGCCCGATGCAGAAGGTGCAGCAGAACTTCTTCATTTCGGCATCCTCGTTCGTCCAGTGGGGCGGGGTGGCCGCGCTGCGCCGGGCCGCCCCGGACGTGGCTCGCATGGTGGCCGTCTACGACGAGCGCCGCTGCTTCATGATCAAGCGCCTGCGTGAGATCGGCTTCGGTATCACCGTCGAGCCGACCGGGGCCTTCTACGTGCTGGCCAACGCCCGCTTCCTGGGCGAGGACTCGTACAAGATGGCCTTCCACATCCTCGAGGAGATTGGCGTGGCGGTCTCGCCGGGAATCGACTTCGGGCCCGGCGCGGAAGGGTACCTCCGCTTCTCGTACGCCACCTCGATCGACAACATCGCCGAGGGGCTCGGGCGGATCGAGTCCTACGTCGCCCGGCACCGGTCATGAGATCGGTGACCGGCTCGCGCCAGAATCAGCGGCACTTCCTGCTGTCGCTGGCCGCCCTCGGCGGGGTGTTCGCCGCCGGCGCCGCGGGCTACATGCTGATCGAGGGGTGGTCGGCATTCGACGCGGTCTACATGACCGCCACCACCATGTCCACCGTCGGCTACGGCGAGACGCACCCGCTGTCGCCGGCCGGCCGGGTCTTCACCCTCTTCCTGATCGCCTTCGGCGTGGTGGCCATCGCCGGCATGGTGTCCGCCGGGTCGAAGCTGATCCTGGAAGGGCAGTTGAACGAGATCGTCGGGAGGCGCAAAGTGGAACGCGAGATAGCCAAGCTGAGGAACCACTACATTGTTTGCGGCTACGGGCGGATGGGGAGGATCATCTGCCAGGAGTTCGCGCGCAAGGGGATACCCTTCGTGGTCATCGAGAAGAACCAGGATGTTTTCGAGGGCATCGAGGAGGGCATCCTGGCCATCCACGGCGACGACTCGCGCGACGAGGTCCTGCTCAAGGCGGGCATCCAGCAGGCCGAAGGGCTTGGTGAGCGTCGTCTCCTCGGACGCGGCCAACGTCTACATCACCCTGACCGCGCGGGAGCTGGCGCCGAATATCTACATCGTGGCCCGGGCCGGCGAGGAGGGGTCCGAGAAGAAACTCCTGCGGGCCGGGGCCGACCGGGTCGTCTCGCCGTACACCATCGGCGGTGGGCGGATCGCCCACGCCATCCTCCGTCCGGCGGTGGTCGACTTCATCGAGCTGGTGACCCGCAGCGAGCACATGGACCTGCAGATGGAGGAAGTGGAGGTCAGGCGCGAATCGAGCCTGTGCGGCGTGACGCTCCCGCCGGGCATCCGCCAGACGCTGAACATCATCGTCGTGGCCATCAAGAAGTCGTCCGGGCACATGGTCTTCAACCCGTCGTCGTCGAGCGTGCTGGACGAGGGGGACCGGCTGATCGTGCTGGGGGGGATGGAAAGCCTGGGCCGCCTCGAGGACATCGCCCGGGGGAAGTGCCGGTTCGACGCATCCGAAGCGGAGCCGGCTTGAGCGGCGGCGCATGGTGGGACGGGTTTCCCGGTTCGGTGACCGTGTGCGACACCGACGGGACCATCGTGGCCATGAACGACGCCTCGGCGGCGACGTTCGCCAGGGACGGCGGGCGCGCGCTGATCGGCCGCAGCCTGCTCGACTGCCACCCGGAGCCTTCCCGGTCGAAGGTGGCCGCACTGCTGGCCGGGAGGAAGCCGAACTCCTACATCACCGAGAAGGGGGAGCGCTGCCGCTTCGTGCACCAAGCGCCTTGGTACCGCGACGGGGAGTTCGCCGGCCTGGTCGAGATCGTCGTCGACATCCCGGCCGACCTTCCCCGCCACAAGCGGGTATAATCAGGCACGGATTCCCCTTGGAGGAGCCTCCGATGCCCTCTCGCGACTGCGACGTCATCATCGTCGGCACCGGGCCGGCCGGGTTGGGCGCGGCCTTCCACCTGACCGACCTCTCTCCCGCGCTGTCCGTCATGATGGTCGACCGTGAGGAGGTCAGCTCGGGCGGCCTGCTGAACGACTGCAAGCAGAACTATACCTACCCAATTGGGTTCAGCGCCGAGAACTGGGGCCGGGAGGAGGCCGAGCGGCTTCTGCCGCTGGTGGAGCGCCACTTGCAGCCGGCCATCAAGGAGCGGCGTAACCTGGAGGTCTACCGGCGCCGGGCCGAGCGGGTCGGGGTCACGCTGCTCGACGTGCGCCAGGCCCACGTCGGTAGTGACCGGAGCCGGGAACTGATCCGGCGCCTGCGGGGCGAACTCGAGGGCCGGGGGGTGCGGTTCAGCCTGGGCCGCGAGGTGACCGATGTTTCCGACGGCCCGTCCGGCCCGGCCATCGCCGTCGCCGGCACCGGCACCGGCACCGGCACCGAGACGGTGCGGGCCGGGAAGGTGATCGTCGCCCCCGGGAGGAAGGGCTTCGGCTTCCTCCAGCGGGTGATGGAGCGGATGGGCATCGCCTACGTCGACAACGTGGTCGACGTGGGCATCCGGATCGAGACGACGGCCGACAACTACGCCATAGTCCGCGACTACTACGACCCCAAGTTCCTCTTCCCCGACCGGGTGCGCACCTTCTGCACCAACTCGGGGCACGCGCGGGTGGTGCTCGAGCGGTACCAGGGATTCCAACTGGTCAACGGCCACGCCCTCTCCAGCGAACGGGCGGGGAACAACCTGGTGAACTTCGCCCTCCTGAAGACGATCGGCCTTCGCGACCCGGTCCGGAGCGGCCAGCAAATGGCCGTCTTCCTGGGGAGGCTGGCCAACGAGATCGGCGGGGGCAAGCCGCTGATGCAGCGGGTGGGGGATTTCCGGATGGGGAAGCGGTCCACTCTGGAGGGCTTCAACGACGACCTCTACTCGTTCCCCCCGAGCTGCCAGGTCACGGCCGGCGACCTCGGCCTCGCCGTGCCGGCCAAGATCATGCGCCACATCTGGTCGGCCATGAAGCAGCTCGACACCATCGTCCCCGGCGTCCTGCACCCGGGCACGATCATGTACTACCCGGAGATCAAGATGTACGCCAACAAGCCCGCCTTCCTCGACGGCCACTTCCGGGTCAGCGCCAACGTCTACATGATCGGCGACGGCGCCGGGACGTCGCGCGGCATCACCGGCGCCTGGGCCAGCGGCATCCGGGCCGCCGAGGGGATCCTGGCGTGATTCAGGCCAGCGTGCCGCCGCGGGCCTTCCTGAGGCGCTGCAGGAATGGCTTGCGAAGGTAGCTCGTCTGGTCGAAGCCGCACAGCTGCTCGAACATCGGCCGGGTGGCGGTGAAGGCCAGCAGGTCCCGCGGCAGCCATTGGCGCATGGCGATGTCGGTGGCGCCGACCTGGGCCTGGGCGATGTCGAGCGAGTCGAACACGTTGATCATCTGGCCGCAGCCGGCCCCGAAGCGGGCGATGACCGGGGGCGGATCCTCGGGGGCGCTCCGGTACTGGGCGCCAAGTGTCAGGGCGGCGAGCTGGTCGGCGTTCACCCAGAACGTCACGCTGCGGAGGTGTTCGTACGCGGCGGGCTTGAGCGGCCCGATGAACAGCCGGCGGTTGACCGGCCGGTAGCCGGGGTTGGCGTCGACCCAGCGCCCCATCAACTCCTCGGACTCCTTGAGCCCCTCCTCGACCGCCAGGAAGTGCAGGAACTCGTCCCGCGCCCGCGTCTGGAGACCCATCAGAGAGCGGGCCGCCCCCCCGCAGCAGCGGAAGTCGTCGCCGTCGAGGGCCAGCGTGCCGCCGCGGCGCCACCGCTCGAAGAAGGCGAAGATGCAGGGCGGGCGCCCTTCGCCCTTCTCTAGCTCGACGAGGGGTTCGAAGGGGGCTGCCTCGGGCGCGTCGTAGATCCCGGTGGGTGGGATGGCGATGTCCAGGCTGGCGAGCAGGAACGACGGATCGGGCTGCACGTCGACCTCCGCGGTTGGGGTTGAATTCGTCCGGGGGACACCCTATGTCCGCGTGACATGATACCACCTAGATCCGGTCGGCGGTGGGCGAGTGTTCGGCGTGGCGGCGGTCGGCCAGGCCGGGGGACGAGTTGGCGTAGCAATAGACGCAGCCGTGCGGGCAGGTGTCGTAGCGGCCGATGTCCCGGCTGACGATGCAGCCGCAGTTCTTCCGTTGCCCCCGGTCCTTCAGCGAGTCGTCCGGGGTGCCCGCCAGGAACTCCATCAGCACCCGGTCATTGGGAAAGCAGCGCCGCATCAGGTCGCCGTCGATGCAGCGGTTGCGCCCGATGCCGTAAGCCGACAGGTCCACGCTCTCGGCGCAGGTGGCCACCTCCAGCCCCCAGTCACGGTTCAGCCGCTCTATGCCGGCGGCGATCGCCACCACCTCCTGGTGGATCGGCTCCCGGAGGTCGCCGTGGCCCGCCCGCCGGAGGTTGTCCTCGACCTTGCGATAGTCCCGGATGTCGGCGAAGCTGATGACCAGCTTCCCGGTGTGCGCGTGGAGGGCCTCGCCGACGCGGGCGATGCGCTCGAGGATCCTCGTCGGCGTGAGCCCGCCCCCCAGCACGATCGGGTCGAACCGCCAGACGATCCGGTCCCGGCCGATCCGCCCTGACAAGCGGCGGAAGGTCGCCAGGCGCTCGTCCAATGACGGCAAGCCGGGTTCGAGCCGTTCGGCCTGGTAGTCGTTGACCGTGCAGGTGACGTAGTAGTTGACCCCGCGGGCGTCGATCTCGTCCAGGCGGGGGATCAGCGGCGCCGGGTCCTTGCTCCAGAAGACGATCACCCTGGCGGCGGCCAGCGAGACAAACTCCTCCCGCCGGTTGAAGGGGTTGGTCCGGCGGACCCAGCCGGCCCGCAGGCGCCGCACCAGCCAGTCGGAGTAGAAGGCCGGGATGTCGGTCGCCCGGCTGGCCGAGACGATCAGCGGCGCGGTCGCCGAAACGCGGCCGTCCGGGGTGTCGATCTCGATCCTGGGCCAGGCGAACGGCGGCACGTCAGCGGCTGGCGCGGATGTCCCGCCAGGTGTCGTAGGCGCGCAGCAGGGAGTCGAAGAGGGTGTCGGCGCTGGCGGCGTACCCCTCGTCGGTCAGGTGGATCCGGTCGGAGCCGGCCAGCGGGGGCGAGGCCGCGCGCCACTCGTGGATGGCCGACGGCCCTCCCATGGCCGCCGACCAGTCCCAGTACGAGCACGACTCGGCCAGGGCCACCCGCCGCTGGATCTCCCTGACCTGGGCGAGGAAGGGAGGCGTGACCCACTCAGTCTTCTTCGGCTTCCGCCGGCGGTTGACGGAGGCGAGCGCCCCGTCGGGCGGGCCGACGACCAGGATCGATGCGCCGGGAGCCCTCTCCCGCAGCAGGTCGAGGCTGCGGCGGAACTGCGCCTCGTAGGCGGCCGGGTCGAAGGTCGGGTCGAACCCCTCGTTGGTGCCGTAGGCCAGCACGATCAGCGACGGCGGACGCTCCCCGAGCTCGCGCCGGACCAGCTCCGGGTCCCATGCGTCGATGACCCCCACCGTGGCGCCGACCAGGCCGTGCGAGTCGAGCACGATCCCGGCCGACCCCGACTCGAGAGTGACCGAGAGGATCTCCACCGGCCCATCGCCGACCAGCGACAGATCGAGGCGTCGGGCGGGGCGGCCGCCGGTCTCGACCGGGATGAAGAGGGGTTCGAGCCGGGTGGAGAAAGTCGCCAGGCGCCCCACCCGCCGGCCGTCGATCCGGGCCACCAGGGTGCCGTATCCCGGCCCGCCGACCACCTCGACCACCGCCCTGTCGAAGGTCCCGGGCGAGAGGGTCTCGGCCCAGGCGAACTCGCCCGACGTCCGGCCGACGAGCCGGAATCCGGTCAGGCCGTACGGCCCCGGGGCGCCCTTGCGGCTGTTGCGGACGCTCCATCCGCGGGTGTGGCCGGCCCGGAGGCGGTGGGGGCGGTAGTAACGCATCGGCTTGCCGGGGGCGATCGTGCCCCGCGAGACGCCGCCGAAGCGCTCCTGGAAGAGGTCGCGCAGCCGGCCGGTCCAGCTCTCCCCGGCGGTGTGGGAATCGCCCAGCACCAGGATGCGCACCGGCGGGACGGGAGTGCGGCTGTCGAGCGAGGAGAGGCGGCCGAAGAAGGGCGCAACCGCGGCCTGGCCCTCGACGGGGACCGGGTGCACCGGCGCGCACACCGCGGGGTGCGCCGCCAGCAGGGCGGCCGCCAGGGCCGCGGCAAGGAGTCGCGGCGAGGTTGTCACGAGGAGGTGGAGTCCCCCATGACGGCCGGTAGTCGGCGCTGCAGTTCGCCGATGATGTGGCCGGCGAGGAAGTCGTAGCCGCGCAGGTTGAAGTGGATGCCGTCGTCGAGGCGGATCCTGACTTCATGGCCGTTGTCGAGGCGCAGGAACGAGGAGAACGAGCCGTCCTCGCCGGCGGTCACCTCCCGGGTGGAGATGAAGAACGCGCCGCCCGACGCCGCCTCAGACTCGTAGATGCTGTTGAGGTGCGCAACGTGCCGGTCGTAGGTCTCGCCGCGCATCACCGGCAGCCCCACCCAGAAGGTGGTGATGCCGGCCTCCTGCAGGGTCTTGATGATCGAGCGCACCCTGACCCGGTAGGCCGCGTCCCAGTCGGGCGTGCCGAACCTTGCCGGCTTCCCCCGGGCGACCATCATCGCCTGGCAGTCGTTGGCGCCCAGGACGACCACCGCTGCGTCGAACTCCCGCTCGCGGAGCAGGTCGGCGATCTCGCCGTTCCAGTCGTGGTACTCGGGCTGGACCAGTCCGGACGAGGTGACCGTCTTCTGGGTCAGTGTCACGCCGCGGGTCTTGACCAGCCTGCCCAGGCTCCAGCCGACTCCCACGCCGATCGAGTCGCCGACGAGGAGCACCGAGGAGATCTGGCCGGCTGGTGTCCTCGGCCGGGGGGTGATGGCCGCCGGTCGAGGCGCCGGGCGGGCGTATGCGGTCTTCACGACTACCGGCCGAGCGCGCCCGACGATCGCCTGGCGGTCGAGCGACCGGACGACGGCGGCCACGTCGGCCGGCCTGGCCTGCAGCGGTCGGGCCGAGGTGAGCATGGCCAGCCGGGGGGGCACCGGTCCCCCGAGGACGTCGGGCGACCGATCGGTCCAGCCGAGGAGATTCCGGGAGGCGTCCGCCAGTTGGTCGAGGCCGATGACGGAACCGGCCGCGAGAGAGGTGTCGGCCAGCGCGGAGAGGATGGGGCGGAGGGCCACCGGCGCCCGGTCACGGCTCCACAAGGAGAATTCCGGAAGCGAGACCAGGATGGTCAGGGCCACGGCGATGCCGATGGCCTTGAGGAAGGCCCACGGCGCCTCGAAACAGGCGGGCGCCAGGACACCCTCCGCGGGCGGCGCCACGACGGCCGGGGCCGGGGACTCGAGCGCCTGTTCGGCGGTGTCGGCGAGGTCGACCAGTTCGGTGTCCATCGGCTCAGAACTTGAAGTACAGGAAGGGTGGAATATCGGCCGGGCTCATCTTCAGGATCAGCACCAGCAGCGCCGCGACGGCCGCCCCGCGGGCCGGCAGGGAAAGGCGGCAGAGCCACCCGGCCAGGAGCTCCGGCACCGGGCGCCCCCAGAGCTGCGCGGCCACCACCATGACGATGACCACCGGGACGAAGAATTCGATCCCCTGGTGACCTCCGCCGAACATGGCCGCCCGGAGCGCCGCGAAGGCCGTGGTCATGTCGGGCGCGCGGAAGAAGACCCAGGCAAAGCTGACGAAGGCGAAGGTCATTCCCCAGGCAACCGCCTTCCTCCGGCCCGGCGTTAGACGATGAATGGCCCAGCGGCGCTGCCCGACGGCGTGGATGGCCGTCAGCCCCAGGCCGTGCAGGGCGCCCCAGGCGAGGAAGGTCCACGAGGCGCCGTGCCACAGGCCTCCCAGGAGCATCGTGACCAGCAGGTTGATGAGTGTGCGCCGTGGCCCCTTCCGGCTCCCCCCCAGCGGGATGTAGAGGTAGTCGCGCAGCCAGGTCGACAGGCTGATGTGCCAGCGGTGCCAGAAGTCGCGCAGGTTCAGCGAGGCGTACGGGCGGTCGAAGTTGATCGGCAGGCGGATGCCGAGCAGCAGGGCGCAGGCGATGGCCATGTCGCTGTAGCCCGAGAAATCACAGTAGATCTGGATCGCGTAGGCCAGGATGGCCATGCCGGCGGCCGGGGCGGTGTACAGGGATGGGTCGGCGAAGAAGGGATCGACCGCGTGGGTCTGCAGGTAGGTCGAGAGGATGAGCTTCTTCAGCAGGCCGGTCAGGAAGAGTCCCACCGCCAGGTAGGGCGTCAGGACTCGGCGCGGACCCGCCCCGGCGAACTGGGGCAGCATCCTCCCGGCGCGGGCGATGGGGCCCGACAGCAGGTTGGGGAAGAAGGCGGTGAAGAGGGCCACGTCGATCAGCGGGGCCGGCACGGCCAGGCCGCGGTGGATGTCCACCGTGTAGGTGATCCCCTGGAAGGCGATGAAGGAGATGCCGATCGGCAGCAATATCTCCAGGGCCGGCGGCGAGATGACCGGCGAGATCCACCCCAGCGTGGCGTCGAGCGATTCGCGCAGGAAGTCGTAGTCCTTGAACCACGACAGGGCGAAGAGGGCGGTGCCGACGTGGAGGAGGACGAAGAAACGGCGCCGGGCGGGCAGAGGTTCGCCGGCCACCAGCTTCCCCAGGCGCCACGGCAGGAGGGTCATCACCCCCAGCAGCAGAAGGAATCCGGGTCCGGCGGCGACCGCGTAGAAGAACCAGGACGCCGCCAGCAGCACCAGCTTGCGCGGCAGTTCATGCCCCTCCAGCGCCCACCAGGCGATGTAGACGACGGCGAAGAAGAGGGCGAATTCGATGGTCGGGAAAAGCATCTGTCAATTATAGCGCGTCCTCGGCTCGCGAGGAAGTTTGAACTCCTGCGCTGGGCACGGTATAGTAACCGGGGATGCTTGAACGGGCGACGTGCCGCCCCGGTCGTGCGGAGGATTCGTGATGGCGGTCAAGCCGGGAGATGTCTCGGGACACGGCAAGAGGCGGCACTACCGGGGGTATTCGGTCCACCGGGTGACCTACGGGCTCGACAAGCCGCTCTACAAGGCCCCGGCCCAGCGTCCGTCGATCTGCGGCCTCTTCATTCCCACCAACGATGTCGTTTATGCCAAGGGGGTCGAGGTGGTCATGGACGTGGAGATCAAGGGGGCGACCTACCGGGTCCGCGGGGTCGTCCGCCACGCGCTCAAGGTCGAGCACCAGTTCATAAGGATGGCCAAGCCGGGCATGGGAATCGAGTTCATCGACCCGCCGGAGGACCTGCTGCAGGCCATCGCGGGCCTCCAATAGCCGTGCGCTCACCTGAAAGGGTGTCGGCCGGGTGAACCGTGTCGCGGTGGTCGGCGGGGGCAGCGCCGGGATGATCGCGGCGATCGCCGCGGCGAGGGGCGGGGCGCGGGTCGTCGTGCTGGAGCGCATGGAGCGGGTCGGCCGGAAGCTGCTGGCGACGGGCAACGGCCGCTGCAACCTGGCCAACGCCAACCTCGATCTCCGTCGCTACCATGGCGGCGATCCTGGCTTCGTCGACAAGGTCCTGGCGTCATTCGGCCTCGAGCGGACCCTCGACTTCTTCGCCTCCCTGGGCATCGAGCCGGTGGTCGAGGAGGGGGACAAGGTCTTTCCCCGCTCGGGGCAGGCATCGTCGGTGCTCGACGTCCTGCGCCACGAGATGGCCCGCCTCGGGATCGAGGCGTTCGTTTCCGCGCCGGTCACCCGGCTTGCCCGGCGCGAGGGGGGCTGGAAGGCGACCACGGGGGAGCGGGAGCTGCACGCCGACCGCCTGATCCTGGCGGCGGGGGGAAAGGCCGCGCCGAACCTCGGCTCGAACGGCTCCGGCTTCACCCTGGCCCGCTCGGTCGGACACCGGATCGTCGAGCCCTTCCCGGCGCTGACCAGGATCCGCCTGTCGGCCCCCTTCCTGAAGAGGCTGAAGGGGGTCAAGTTCAACGCCGCGGCCTCGCTGCTGGATGACGGCACGTTGCGCCGGCGCGAGGCCGGCGAAGTCCTGTTCACCGACACCGGCGTCTCCGGGCCGCCCATTCTCCAGTTGAGCCGCATCGTGGGCGGGAGCACGGCGGCCGGGGCGATCGCGCTGTCGCTCGACCTGGCCCCGGACATCGATCCGGCGGCGCTTGAAGACCGCCTGGCGCATCGCTTCGCCCGCCCCGGCATGAATGCCGAGTTCGCCCTGGTCGGCTTCGTCAACAAGCGGCTCATCCCGGTCCTGCTGTCGGAAGCGGGCATTGCGCCCGCGCAGCCGGCCGACGTGGTCGGGCGGGAGGGGGCGCGACGCCTGGCACGCCTGCTGAAGGACTGGCGGCTGCCGGTCTCGGGGACCGGCTCCTGGATGGAAGCCCAGGTGACCGCCGGGGGAGTCGACACCTCCGAGGTCGACCCCGGGACGATGGCCTCGCTTATGGCCCCCGGCCTCCACCTGGCCGGCGAGATCCTTGACGTAGACGGCGACTGCGGCGGTTTCAACCTCCAGTGGGCCTGGTCGTCCGGTTTCCTCGCCGGCGCCGCGGCCGCCCGGTGAACAGCGCCGGAATGCTCAGGGTTTCGGGGATCAGGCTGCCGCCGGATCACGACGAGGCGCGCTTGCGGGAGGAAGCCGCGCGTCTGCTGGGGATAGGGCCGGGAGAGCCCTTTGCGTGGCGCATCCACCGCCGGTCGATCGATGCCCGGAAGAAGGGCGCCGTGGCCTTCGTCTATGCGCTGGATGTCGATCCCCCGCCCGGGTACCAACCGCCGCGCGGCTCCGATCGGATCACTCCGGCCGAGCATGCCGGGTATCGGCCGCCCGAATCCGGCTCGCGGCGCCTGGCGCATCCACCGGCGGTCGTCGGCGGCGGCCCGGCGGGCCTGATGGCCGCGCTGCTGCTGGCCCGCCAGGGGTACCGTCCGGTGCTCCTCGAGCGGGGGCGTGCGGTGGACGACCGGGCGGTCGACGTGGAGTCCTTCTGGGCCGACGGGGCGCTCGATCCGGAGTCGAACGTCCAGTTTGGCGAGGGAGGGGCGGGGACCTTCTCCGACGGCAAGCTCTACACCGCCACCCATGACGGCCGGATCGGCCGGATCTTCCGCGAGCTAGCTGACGCCGGCGCGCCGGAGGATATTCTCTGGAATGCCCGGCCGCACATCGGCACGGACCGCCTGCGCGGGGTGGTGGCCGCCCTCCGCCGGGAGATCGAGTCGGCCGGCGGCGAAGTCAGGTTCGGCTCGCGGGTGAGCGGAATCGACCAGCAGGGCGGGGTCCTGGCGGCCGTTCGCATCGGCGGCCGCGAGCGTCTGGAGGTCGGTGCGGCCGTGTTCGCCATCGGCCACAGCGCCCGCGACACCTTCGCCATGCTCCATGCCGCCGGGGTGCCGATGGAGGCCAAACCCTTCGCCGTCGGCCTGCGGATCGAGCACGCCCAGGGGATGGTCGACCGGGCCCAGTACGGCGGTTTCGCCGGGCACCCCCGCCTGGGCGCGGCCGAGTACAAGCTGGTCCACCGCGAGCCGGGTTGCCGTTCCGTCTACACCTTCTGCATGTGCCCCGGCGGGGTGGTGATCGGCGCCTCGAGCGAGCCGGGCGGGGTGGTCACCAACGGCATGAGCTTTCACGCCCGCGCCGGGGCGAACGCCAACAGCGCCCTCTTGGTCAACGTCGGGCCGGAGGATTTCGCCCGGCAGGGACCGTTGGCGGGGATCGCTTTCCAGCGCGCCAGCGAGGAGCAGGCCTTTGCCGCGGCCGGCGGGGGATACCGGGCCGTCGTCCAGCGGGTCGGCGACTTCCTGGCCGGCAAGCCGAGCGGGGGCATGGGCGGGGTGCAGCCGACCTACCGTCCGGGGTGGGTGCCCGGCGATCTGTCCGATGCCTACCCGGAGGAAGTGATCGCGGCCATCAGGCTCGCCCTGCGCGCCTTCGACCGGAAGCTGCGGGGATTCGCCGACCCGGACGCGGTGCTGACCGGTGTTGAAACGCGGAGTTCGTCACCGGTGCGGATCATCAGGGGTGCCGACGGGTCGAGCCCCCTGGGTGGTTTCTACCCTGCCGGAGAGGGGGCCGGCTACGCCGGGGGGATCGTCTCGGCCGCGGTCGACGGCTTGCGGGCCGCCGAGGCGATCATCCGCGATTACGCCCCGCTCACGAGAAGGGGAGCTTGAGTCAGTCCTTCGGCATCTGGAGCGTCCCCAGGACGTTGGCGTAGTCGGCCGTTCCACGGTTGATTTTGCCGGGCGGTGCGGCTACCATGGTCCGTCGTCAAAAAACATCTCCAGGGAGGAAGACCATGAACACCATCAGGATCATGCCCTGCCTCGACATGAAGAACGGCCGGGTGGTCAAGGGGGTCAACTTCGTCGACCTGCGCGACGCCGGCGACCCGGTCGAGAACGCCCGTTTCTACCAGGCCGAGGGGGCCGACGAACTGGCCATGCTCGACATCGCCGCCACGCTGGAGAACCGCAAGACCAGGCTGGAATGGGTGCGGAACGTCTCTTCGGTGATTTCCATCCCGCTGACGGTCGGCGGCGGCATCGGCAGCCTCGATGACGTCCGGATGGTGCTCGATGCCGGAGCATCGGCGGTGTCGATGAACAGCGCCGCGGTGGCCAACCCGGCGCTGCTGGCCGAGGCGGTGGCGAAGTTCGGCGGGGACCGGATCGTGGTCGCCGTCGACGCCCGCCGCAACCAGGCCATGCCATCGGGTTTCGAGTTGGTAGTTTCGGGCGGCACCAAGCCGGTCGGCAAGGACGCCATCGCCTGGGCGGCCGAATGCGGCCGGATGGGTGTCGGCAGGGTGCTGCCGACCAGCATGGACGGCGACGGCACCAAGGCCGGCTACGATATCCCCTTCACCCGGGCCGTCGCCGACGCGGTCGACGTGCCGGTGATCGCCTCGGGCGGCGCGGGCACGCTGGAGCATTTCCTCCAGGGCGCGGTCGAGGGGAAGGCGGACATCCTGCTGGCCGCCTCGGTCTTCCACTTCAGGCTCCTCTCCATCCGCCAGGTCAAGAACTACCTGGCCGGCAAGGGTCTGCCGGTCATCCTCTGACAACACCGGGGCGCCCGGCCTTCTTGACCTGGGCGCCCCGCCGCTACGCCTTCATCCTCAAGGGAGAAACATTTCATGGCCGAGCCGGACAACAAGATCATTTGTTCCATGGTGGGCGTCAGCAAGTTCCACGACAAGCGCGCGGTGCTCAAGGACATCTACCTGTCGTACTTCTACGGGGCCAAGATCGGCGTCATCGGCATGAACGGCTCGGGCAAAAGCACCCTGCTGCGCATCCTGGCCGGCGTCGACACCGAAATCCACGGCGAGATCGCCCTCTCCCCCGGCTTCACCGTCGGCTTCCTGCCGCAGGAGCCGCAGCTCGAGGCGGGCAAGACGGTCCGCGACATCGTCCGGGAGGGGGTCGCCCCGCTGGTCGCCCTGATGGACGAGTTCAACGCCATCAACGAGAAGTTCGCCGAGCCGATGGAGGCGGACGAGATGGACCAGCTGATCGCCCGCCAGGGGGAGGTGCAGGAGAAGCTCGACGCCCACAACGCATGGGACCTGGACTCCCGCCTCGACATGGCCATGGATGCGCTGCGCTGCCCCCCCGGCGAGACCGAGGTGTCGATCATCTCCGGCGGAGAGCGACGGCGGGTGGCCCTCTGCCGTCTGCTGTTGCAGGAGCCCGACATCCTGCTGCTGGACGAGCCGACCAACCACCTCGACGCCGAGAGCGTCGCCTGGCTGGAGCACCATCTGAAGGATTACCCCGGCACGGTCATCGCCGTGACCCACGACCGCTACTTCCTCGACAACGTGGCCGGCTGGATCCTGGAGCTGGACCAGGGGCAGGGGATTCCCTGGAAGGGGAACTACTCGTCCTGGCTGGAGCAGAAGCAGGAGCGGCTGCGGCGCGAGCAGAAGTCGGAGAGCCAGCGGCAGAAGACCCTCGAGCGCGAGCTGGAGTGGGTGCGGATGGCCCCCAAGGCGAGGCACGCCAAGGGGAAGGCCCGGGTCAAGTCGTACGAGATGCTGCTGTCGCAGGAAACGCAGAAACGGGCCGCCGAGCTGGAAATCTACATCCCGCCCGGGCCGCGCCTGGGTGACGTGGTCATCGAGGTCAATGGGGTGACCAAGGCCTTCGGCGACAGCGTGCTGGTGGCCGACATGTCGTTCGTCATCCCGCCCGGCGCGATCGTCGGCATCGTCGGCCCCAACGGGGCGGGCAAGACGACCCTCTTTCGGATGATCACCGGCCAGGAGACGCCCGACTCTGGCTCGATCCGCCTGGGCGAAACGGTCAAGCTGGCCTATGTCGACCAGTCGCGCGACGCCCTCGATCCCGACAAGACCGTCTGGGAGGTGGTCACCGGGGGGCAGGATGTCCTGATGCTGGGCAAGCGAGAGGTCAACTCGCGGGCCTACGTGGCCCGGTTCAACTTCTCCGGCTCGGACCAGCAGAAGAAGGTCGGCACCCTCTCCGGCGGCGAGCGCAACCGCGTCCACCTGGCCAGGATGCTCAAGAGCGAAGCCAACGTGCTGCTGCTCGACGAGCCGACCAACGACCTCGACGTGAACACGCTGCGCGCGCTGGAGGAGGCCCTGGAGAGCTTCGCCGGATCGGCCCTGGTCATCTCCCACGACCGCTGGTTCCTCGACCGGGTGGCCACCCACATCCTGGCTTTCGAGGGGGAGAGCCAGGCGCGCTTCTTCCTTGGGGACTGGACCGAGTACGATGCCGACCGCCACGTCCGGCTGGGCACCGAGGCCGACCGGCCCCACCGCATCCGCTACCGCAAGCTCACCCGCTGACCAGGCAGGAAAAAGCCCGGGGGACCAATGATCTCCCGGGCTTCGTCGTCCTCGATTGCGTCGTCTATCGCGCGGTGTACTTCCAGTTGCGGTACTCCATGCCCACCGTTCCGGGGTTCTCACCGCCGGCCGGGGGCCAGCCGATGCCGGCGATGAGCGGCAGCGTGTTGGAGCCGTAGGCGCAGGTGAATTGCGCCACGCCGTCGATGTAGAAGGTGATGCTGGCCCCGTCCCAGACCAGGTCGAACGAGTACCACTTGTTCTTGTCCCAGTTGACGCTGAAGCATGTCTCTCCGAACATGTCGCCGGTGCCGTTGTGGTATGCCTTGATCTTGCCGCCGTAGCAGGAGTAGTTGGCCCGGATGTACTGGATCGCCTTGTAGAGGAAGCCGCTGGTGTTCAGGTCGTAGTTGCCGTCATACAGCCAGAAGAAATCGCGCTGGGCCTGGTAGTACTCGGTCTGCAGGGCGCTCTCGAAGCCCCTGGCCTCGAAGTGAAACTCGCCTGCCGTGCCGGCGCCGAGGTCGACCTCGATCCGGTCGCCGGGCCCCGATACGGTGAAACTGTCACCGGAATCGTCCGACGACGAGCAGGCACCGACGATCGACAGCGCGAACAGTGCCAGTAAAAGGCTCAACAACCGGGTGGAGCGCTGACCGAGCGTCATGGAACGTCCTCCTGCAAGAGAGTTGGAGTGCCGACCCTGAATGCAGTGCGTTTTCTACCCGATAGGTGCCGGGAAGTCAAGGCGCCGCTCTTCGCGGGTGCTCAGCCGCAGCAGCCGCCGCCGCACGAGCCCGACGGCGAGTCGTCCCCTTCTTCCCCGCAACCGCTGCCGCAGCCGCCGCCGCAGCCGCAAGCGTCTTCCTCGGCCGCCTCGGCCGCCTCGGCCAGTTCCTCGGGGGTGGCCGGGCGGACCTCAATGACCTTCACCTCGAACGTCAGGCGACGGCCGGCCAGCGGGTGGTTGAAATCGATCACCACCGAGTCATCCTCCACCGCGTGGATCCAGAAGGTGATCTCGCCGTGCGGGCCTTCGGCCTCGAAAGCGATGCCGGGAACCAGGGTGGCGTCCTTGGGGAAGTGGTCGCGCGGGACGGTCTTGAGCATCTCGGAATCGCGGGGGCCGTATGCGTCCTCGGGTTCGACGGTCATCAAACCCGACTCGCCTTCCGACATCCCTTCCAGGGCTCGCTCCAGGCCGGGGATGATCTGGCCGGCGCCATGGATGAAGGTCAGCGGTTGGCCGGCCTCCGAGTGGTCGGCGACCTCGCCGTCCTCGAGGGTAAGGGTGTAGTCGATGGCTACGAACTGCCCGGGTCCGATCTTCATGTGCGTCTCTTTCCTTGAAGGGTTTGCCGCGGGCGGATGACCCGGCACGTCGCCGGTGCCGCCCGATGTGAATCGGAAAGGTAGGTCCGGCGGGCGGCGGTGTCAACCGTCAGCGTCGATGGCGGCGACGATGTCGGACAGGACCGCGCCGGCCGACTCCTGGAATATCAGGTCGGCCAGCTGGTCGAGCGGCGTCTCGGTGCGGTTGACGAAGATCAGCCGGGCGCCTGTGCGGGCCGCCTCCCGGGGAACCGAGGCGGCCGGTTCGACCGTCAGCGACGAGCCGATCATCAGCACCAGGTCGGCCTGCCGGGCGTGGGCGAAGGCGCTCTCGAGCTCGGGCACGGGCATCGACTGGCCGAACATGACGATGGCCGGCATGACCAGCCCCTGGCAGGTCGGGCAGCGCGGGTCATCCTCCCCGGCCTCGATCCGGGCCTGGAGCTCGCCGATGGGGCCGCGCCGGCCGCAGGAGATGCAAGTCCACCGCCGGCCGGTGCCGTGCAGCTCGATCACCCGGTCGGGCGAGGAGCCGGCCTCCTGGTGGAGCCCGTCGATGTTCTGGGTGATCACCGCCGCGAGCTTCCCGCGACGCTCCAGTTCGGCCAGAGCGACATGGGCCGGGTTGGGCCGGGCGTTTTGGAGTTCCCGCTGGAAGGCCGTCTTCAACTCCCAGAACTCGCGCCTGGCCTCGCGGCTGGCGGTGAACTCCTGGTAGGTGACCATCCGGTGGCGCGTCCAGACGCCCCCGGGCGAGCGGAAGTCGGACAGGCCCGACTCGGTCGATATCCCCGCCCCGGTGAAGGCTATCGCGTGGCGGGCCGCGCGGAGCATGGCCGCGGCCTGGCGCAGGCGGTCCCGGTAGCCGGTCATGGCCGTCTCAATTCACCCTGGTGTAACCGGAGGGGATCTCCCACTCGCGGGCCGGTATGGCGCCCTGGTCGATCCGCCTGATCTCGGTGTAGCTGTCGAAGACGGTCGTCGCCTTCGCGCCGGGGGCGCCCCCCTGGGACTTCCAGGTGACCGCGTAGGCGATCGGGAAGCCTTTCAGCGCTTGCATACGGGAAGAGAACTCCCGCATCCCCCCCTTGACGCGGGCGGTCCCGCCGAGGAGCCCGGCCATCGCCCCGAGGCCGAAGCGCTGGATGTCCGCGTCGGCCTGGTCGATCCCGAGCTTCCTCCGGTAGGCGGCGGCGAAGGCCGACTCCTGCTCCCGCAGGGCCTTCGTCTCCCGCGTCTCGGGCGTGCTCCAGACGTCCATGGTCAGGGTGCCGGTGGTGCGTTCCCCGTTCTCGCCGTCCTCGGTCTCGACGGTCCAGGTGACCCGGGTGCGGGCGCAGTCGAAGCCGGAGATGGACTTCGTCTCGCCGGTCTCCTTGAAGTCGAGCTGGCTGCGGACGATCTTCCCCCCGGCCGGCGCCCCCCCCGCCGCGGGCGGAGGCGACAGGGGCGCCTCGGTGTACGTTTTGCGCCGGTGGTCCATGCGCACCAAGAGGCCGCTGCCCGCGTCGGTCAGGGTGTCGCTGGAGACGTCCCCGCCGCCGTACTGGTTCATGAACCCCCCCAGGGCGCCGGCCACCCTGGTGGTCGAGACCTCCCGCTTGCGCAGGCCGCTGAATCTGACCGTGAGGCTCGTCTCGCCGCCGCCGAAGCCGCCCATGCCGGAGGTCCTGACGTGGCGCTCGACGGTCACGTCGGCCGAGGCGGGAGAGGCGAAGAGCAGCAGCAGCGCCGGGAGGCAGGCGATGACGAGCGCAGTGGCCATCAAGGTCGTTTCCCTGCAGGCGATCTTCATGGCCAGCAGGATAGTGCCGGCACGCCGGGGAATCAAGCGTCCCGACGGTCCTCGGACTGACTTGACGGGCCTCGGGTGGTGGGCCTAGAGTGTGAAACATGAGACATGGCCCGTCGGACAAAGCGGTCGGGGTGGGCCTCGCCTGGAGGATCGCGTTCGGCCTTGCCGCCGGGGCCATGGCTTGGTGCGCCCTGGCAGTGCCGGCGGGAGCCGCCGGGGACGAGACGCTGCGGGAGATCATCCGCCGGGTCGAGAAGCAGTACTGGAGCAGCTCGTCGCGCGGAGTCATGCGCATGGAAGTATCCACCGCCCACTGGAAGCGCACCCTGGTGATGGAGGCCTGGAGCCGCGGGGACGACGATTTCCTGATCCGGGTCCTGGAGCCGGCCAAGGACCGCGGCGTGGCCACGCTGAAGACCGGCGGCGGCATCTGGAACTACCTGCCGAAGGTCGACCGGACGATCAAGGTGCCCGCCTCGCTGATGGGCGAGGGGTGGATGGGGAGCCACCTGACCAACGACGACCTGGTCAAGGAGAACCGGGTCGAGGAGGACTACGACTTCCGGCTGCTGGAGGAGGCGGCCGGAGCGGCGGAGACCGTGCTGGTGATCGAGGCCATGCCGCGCCCCGACGCGGCCGTCGTCTGGGGGAAGATCGTCTACCGCATCGGCAAGAAGAGCCTCCTGCCTCAGCTGGCGGTCTACTACGACGAGGAGGGGCGGGCGGCCCGGGAGATGCGCTTCGAGGACGTCCGGGACTTCGGCGGCCGGAGGCTCCCGGCGCGGCTGGTCGTCGTCCCGCTCGACAAGCCGGGGGAGTCGACCGTCATGATCTACGAGGAACTCTCTTTCGATCTGCCCATCGCCTCCGACTTCTTCTCGCTGCAGAACCTTCGGAGGCCCTGAGGGGATGCTCTGGGGTCTGGCCTGGCGGAACGTCTGGCGCAATCGTCGGCGGACCCTGCTGACGCTGCTGGCCATGGTCCTCTCGGCGGCCCTGCTGATCGTCACGCTGGCCACTTACGAAGGGATGATGGTCGACCTGCTGGTGAACACCACCCGCCAGTACACCGGCGACGCCTCGGTGGCCACGGCCGACTACCGGCGCGAGCAGGACTTCTTCGCCGTCATCGACGATCCGGGGGCTGTGCTGCGGGCGGTCGCCGAAGACCCGTCGGTCAAGGGCGCCTCGCCCAGGCTGCACGTCTACGGCCTCGTCTCCTCCGGCAACGACACCGTGTCGGTCGAGATGCTGGGGGTCGACTGGGGGCATGAGGCGGCGGTGACCAGCATCCACCGGAACCTGATCGCCGGGAAGGCGCCGGCCGACCCGGGTTCCGACGGCGTGCTGGTGGGGGAGGGGCTGGCCGCCAAGCTCGGCGCGAGGCTCGGCGGCGAGGTGGTCTTCCTGACCCAGGCGGCCGACGGCTCGGTCGGCAACGACCTCTACCGCGTCGAGGGGATCTTCAAGACCGGCGACCCGGGGCGCGATTCGTACCTGGTGATGGCCGGGATTGGGCGCCTGGGAGAGATGACCGCGCTGGCCGGGAAGGCGCACGAAATCGCTCTGGCGACGGGCGATCCGGCCGGCGCGCCGGTGGTGGCCGCCCGCCTCGACCGGGCAGTCCGGTCGGTCGACCCAAACCTGCGGGCCGTCCCCTGGCAGACCCTGCTGCCGGTCCTGGCGCAGATCATGGACATCTTCGACGCGTCGATGATCATCACCACGGTGATCCTGTACTTCGCCGCCGGGATGGTGGTCGTCAACACGCTCTTGATGGCCTTCCACGAGCGCCGCCGGGAGTTCGGCGTGCTGATGGCCGTCGGCATGACCCCTTGGCAGGTGCGCCGTCTCTTGCTGGCCGAGGCGGTGCTGCTCGGCCTGACAGGTTCGGCCGCTGGGGGGCTGATCGGCGTTGCCTTTGCCATGGCCCTCCACCGGGGCATCGACGTGTCGGCCTTCATGAGCGCCATCTCTTTCGGCGGCGGGACGATGCTGCCGGTCATCCGGGCCGAGCTTACGGCCAGGGTAGTCGCATACCCGGTAGGCGGCCTGCTGGTCATGAGCCTCGGTGCGGTGGCCATCCCGGCCTTCTCGGGCGGCCGCAGGGCCCCGGCGGCCGACATCCAGGAGGCGGCCGGGTGAGGGATCTGCTGCTGATGGCATGGCGCAACCTGTGGCGCAGCCGCCGCCGCACGTTGATCACGCTGGCCGCTGGGAGTCTCGGGCTGATGTTCGCCCAGGCGTACCTCGAACTGGGCCAACGGCATCTACGCCCAGATGATCGACGAGGGGGTCCGGTCGGCCTCGGGGCACGTGACGCTCTACCGCACCGGCTACCGGGCCACCCGGGAGGCCGCGCTGTCGTTTCCCGTCGCAGGCCTGCCGGAGCGCCTGGCCGCGCTGGCGGGGGTCGAGACGGTCCTGCCGCGCCTCTATATCACCGGCCTGGCGCAGGCGGCCCGCGGGTCGCGCGGGGTGATGCTGGTCGGCGTGGACCCCGCGAGAGAGTGGGCGGTCAACCCGTTCGCCAAGCGCCTGGCCGAGGGGAAGCTGCTCGATGGCGCCTCCGACCGCGAGTGCCTGGTCGGCCGCGAGCTGGTCGAGACGCTGAAGCTGAAGCTCGGCGGCAAGCTGGTGGTCATGGCCCAGGCGGCGGACGGCGAGATCGAGGGGGAGCTGCTGCGGGTGGCCGGCATCCTCGACACGGGCATGTCGGAGATCGACGGGCGGACGGTCTACACCACCCTCGATTTCGCCGGGCGCCTGTCGGGCCGCGTGGGCGAGGCGCACGAGCTGGCGGTGATCCTCGACGACCAGCGGGTGATCGCGGAGGTACTGCCGCTGGCGGTGGCGCTTCTCCCCCCGGCGGCGGGATCGAGGCGGTCGACTGGCAGACGGCGATGCCCGAGATGGCCGGGCATATCCGGGTCGACACCTTCAGCATGAAGCTGATCATCGTCTTCATCTTCCTGATCGTCGGCATCGGCATGGTCAACACGCAGCTGATGTCGGTCCTGGAGCGCTCGCGCGAGTTCGGGGTGATGCTGGCGCTGGGCGTGCCGACGCTCTTCCTGGTCGGCATGGTGCTGGCCGAGGGCTTCCTGATGGGCCTGACCGCGGCTGTCGGCGGCACCCTCCTGGGGAGCGGCGTGACCGCCTGGCTGGTCGAGAAGGGGGTCGACATCGCCGCCCTCTACGGCGCCGACCGGATCGAGGTGACCGGCGTCGTCTTCTCGGGCGTGATGAGGGGGACGTGGTCCCCCCTGAGCATGTTCTGGACGGCCGTGGCGGTGCTGCTTCTCTACCCGCTGGCGTCGGTCTACCCGGCCTGGAAAGTGACCCGGCTGCGGCCGGTCGACACGATGCGCCACACCTGAACCAAAGGGACTTCGGAGGGACGATGCCGCCGGTGATCGAGATTTGTAACTTGAGCAAGTCGTACCGCACAGACGGGCTGAGTGTGCGGGCGGCCGACCGGATCGACCTGGTGATCGATCAGGGGGAATTCGCCGTGCTGGCAGGCCCGTCGGGGAGCGGCAAGACGACGCTCCTGAACCTGGCCGGAGGCCTGGACACGCCCGACGAGGGGTCGGTCGTCGTCGACGGCGTCGCGCTGGGGGGGAAGTCGCCGTCCGATCTGGCCCGCCTGCGGCTGCAGAAGATCGGCTACATCTTCCAGGCCTACAACCTGGTGCCGGTGCTGACCGCCGGCGAGAACGCCGGCTTCGTATTGATGCTGCGCGGGGTGCCGGTGGCCGAGCGCCGCCGCCGGGTGGCCGACATCTTCGCCGAGGTCGGGCTGACCGGGTTCGAGGGGCGCTTCCCGCACCAGATGAGCGGTGGGCAGCGCCAACGTGTTGCCGTTGCCCGGGCCATCGCCGCCGGGCCGGCGATCGTGCTGGCCGACGAGCCGACGGCCAACCTCGACACCGAGTCGGCCTTCGCGCTGCTGGACGTGCTGGAGGACCTGAACCACAACCACGGGATGACCTTCCTCTTCTCGTCCCACGACCAGCGGGTGATCGACCGGGCCCACCGGATCATCCGGATGACCGACGGCCGGATCGTCTCCGATGACCGCGTGCCGGGCAGGTAGGGCTGGACGCCCCTTGTGGCCGGCCCTCCTGGTGGCGGGCTGGCTTGCGGTCTTGGCGGGGGAGGCCGGTGCCTGGGAGACCGGCGGCCAGGTCACGCTGACCTGGTGGGAGGCACAGCCGGCGGCGACCGAAGATGCCGGGATCATTCGTACCAGGTTTTCGGTGACCGAAACGTCCGGGCCCTTCCGTTTCGAGTTAGCCCCGGAGATGCGGCTGGCCACCGGGGCGACGGTGGAAGGCGACGAATCGGACGAATCGGACACAGACCTCCGCCACGACCTTTCCTGGGAATTCGCCGACGAGACCGACTTCGACGGCACGCTGGATATCGACCGCCTTTGGGCGTCGGCTGACTTCGGCAAGTGGCAGGCGAGCATGGGCCGCCAGCCGGTCGGTTTCGGGACCAGCCTCTTCTGGGCGCCGACCGACCTGGTGGCTCCGTTCTCATACCTCGAGCCGGACCGCGACACCCGGCCGGGCAGCGACGCGCTGCGTCTCCTCTGGGCTCCCGGCAACCTGGCCGTGACCGGCGTTGTCTGGGCCGTGGCGGAGGAACGCGGGAACGACGCGCTGCTGGCCCACGCGCGTTTTCCCATCGGGGGAGGCGAGGGATTCCTGATCGGCGGGCGGGTGCGTGACCGGGCGGTCCTGGGCGGGTCGGCCATGGGAGACGCCGGCGGCATCGGCCTCCGGGCCGAGGGGGTGATCTTCGAGTCGGACCAGGACGGCGACGGCGATCCGTCGGAGCGTCGCGGCGTGGTCATCGCCGGGGCCGACTACCGCTTCGCCGGTGGCGCCTACCTGGCGGCCGAGTATCTCTACTGCGGCACCGGTTCCACGGATCCCGCCGAGTACGAAGCCGTCAGGGAAGGGGAGGCATACGAGTCCGGCCTGGTCCCCTTTGCTGCCCGGCAGTACCTCTTCGCCCGCCTCAGCCGGAACTTCAACCCGCTGGTCACCTGGAACCTGGGCCTCTGGTGGAATCTCGACGACGGTTCGGCTCTGGTGCAGCCGCAGGCAACCTTTTCGCTGGCCAACGACCTCGACTTCCTGCTGATGGCCATCATCCCCACCGGTCCCCGCTCGGGCGAGTTCGGCGATTCGGCAACACGCGTCGAAGCCCGCCTCTCCTGGAGCTTCTAGAATGAGGCTGGCCGATCTTGCCGGAGGGTGGCCGGGGGATCGCTCCGCTCCCACGCTCACGCGTCCGACCCTTCCCGCCAGCCGCTACTATTGGGGTATCGACTCTTTCTTCAGTGCCTCGACGTCGAGTTCGTCGATCCACTTGGGGAGGTTCGACCACACTTCATGGAATCCGAAGCCTCCCTCCCTCATTTCCCGGATCGCCTCTTCCTTGGTCCACTTCTGGACCACGATTCGGTATATCGCGCACATCGTCCCGGTGCGGTCCGCGCCGTGCTGGCAATGCACCAGCACCGGAGCGCGTTCGGGGTCGGTGACGATCTGGAGGAATCTCACGGCTTCCTTGCGCTCCGGGTGCCACGTCTTCATGTAGAGGTGTTCGTAGCCGAGCCCGGTGTGATCCATTTCATCGCGGTCCGAATGATAAGAGCGGAGGTTGACGACCGTCTTGATGCCGAGTTCTTTGATCCGCTGCATCCCGGCGTCGGTCGGCTGCGCGCTTCGATACAGGACGTCGCTGACCCGGTGGAGGTTGGGGACGCCGTCCATCGCCATGGGCGTGGCCCAAGAGGGTGGCCGATTCGTTTGCGCGCCGCTCGCCAGAGACGACGCGAGCACAAGACACGCGATGACTAGAAGGCGTTTCATTCTTTCAGATCCATCGCCGGACCTGCCGCATGTACTCACTGTATTCCGGTCCTGGAAGGGAGAGGAGCGTCTGCTCTTCAGGTCCGATCTGGAAGCGTTTCATGTACCACACGAATGCACCAGAAAGGACCAGGGCGATGGGGCTGCCGAGAACCGCGGCCCATCCGACTAATATCAGCAGGCCACCGAGATACATGGGGTTACGCGTGAACCGATAGACTCCAGACGTCACGATTCGACTTGTCTTCCGGGGTCTCATGGGATTCACCGTGGTCTGGTGCTTTCTGGACTGAATGCCCGCGGCGACTATCAGGCTGGTCCCCGCAAGAGCTGAGGCCAAGGCTATCCAATAACGATTCGGTGAAAGGGCGTCAAGATCGGAGGCTACAAGCGAGCCGAGCCACATGATACCCGCGATTAGCAGCGCAATCAGGGCCGGGGGTATCTTGAGCTCGAGACTCATCACATTAGTTTCCTCAGGGTCTACGCATAAGGTAACCGGCGCGCGCCGCGAAGCGAAGTGCGTCCGTGTTGACCCTCTGGTTAGAACCTACTTGAATGTTGGGATGCTGAGATCTTTGCATATCTTGATGGCAAGGGTGTTGGATATCTCTGTATGCCTTGGCACTGAAGACCTGGTGTTCTTTTGGGGATTGTGCCACCAGGAATGACGCCCGCCCTCACGCAACAGCTCGCAACCATGCTGTTTGAGGTGCTTGAGCAGTGCCGAACGCTTCATATGGCGATCTTCTCTTCGTGGAAGTCGACACCGGCGAAAGTCTTTGCTTCTTCCTTGTTCAGATCAAGTGCTTCCTTGAGCGTCTCGCGGAGGCTGACAATCAGTTCTTCTTTGGTCAGTTCTTGGCAGTTGACGCCAGGTACCTCTTCGATCCAGCCAATCCACCACTTGCCATCTCGCTTGATAACCGCAGTGTACTGGTTCTGCATGTTGTCATCCTTTCTCTAGGTTCTAACTGTTGATTGAACTGCTCAGGTGACAACTGTTATTGGCCCGCGCTTGATAAGTTGTTAATGGCCCGTGCGGTATGGCACGATAACTACCCATGCGGTATGGCACGTAGATTGGGGCTTCAACGAGAGGCTGTAGTTGCAGTTGGGGTGTTGTTGCCCGGCGTGGGGCGGGTAGGCCGAGGGACGGATGCGGTCGCACAACGCCTCCTCGAAAGGAGTGATTCACTTGGCGATTCGCGGAAGTTGCTTGGGACTATACGCGGCCCGGTGGTGAAGTCAAGGACTTGAGGAGTGGTTGGGGGCGGGTCAGTCGGGGATCGGGGGGTGGACACCGTCGGGCAAGGTGTCCAACTGGGAGATGAGGGCGAAGCCGGCATCGTTGAAACAGAAGCGCTTGCGGCGGATGAAGGCATCGGTATAGTCGTCGTTGACGAACTGCTCGGAAAGAATCTGCCCAGCAGGCTGGTGGCATCCTGCTGCAGGCAGAGGTCGTCCTTCTCCAGTTCCACCCAGGCGTGTTCCACTAGGTTTCGGGGCGTGGCCACCTCTCCGGTGACCACCCGGACCTGCTCGTGCGACACTCCCATCGCCCGGTACAGGCTGCACAGGAGAATGGCCTTCCCCAGGCAACTGCCGCGCCGGGCTGCAATGACCTCGGAAGGTGACGCGACCGGAGCGGAGGGATCGAAGGAGATCTCGTCCCGGACGAAGTTGTAGGCGCACTCGAGGGAGGTGAAGTTCCTGGCGCATTTCCTGACCACCGGGCAGCGCGGACTGACCAGGTCGACGTACGCCTCGGTCGGAACTGTCTGGGTGTCGTGGAAGGATGTGCGCCCGGCGACCACCCACTTGCCGTGGTAGGTTCCGCCAAGGAAGGCCGCGACGCCGATGAGCACAATTGCCGGCAACATCAGCCAGCGCCACGGCAGCCGTCCGGCTAACCTCCGGCGGAAACTCTCTCGCCCCCTGGGAGTGCTGTCCATATTCCTAATTTCACATTATAATGCAAAGTTGTCGACGAAACAAGGAAAATCTGCTGCCGGGGAACCCCTAGGTGCGGTTATCGGACGGGTGGTCGAGGCCAAGGAGACGGTAGATCGTCACCGGCCGGCTCTTTCCCTTGACCGTCACCGCGCCGACGCTTGTCACTTGGACATCGAGGTGGCCGAAGGCGGTTCCGTCGAGGAGGCCAGGGCAGCGCAGGGCGGTTTCCTCGGTGATCAGGATGCGGCTGCCGTATTCCTTGTTCAGGGACTCGACCCGGGCGGCCAGGTTGACATGGTCGCCGATGACGGTGTAGTCCATCTTGCGCTCCGCGCCGACGTTGCCGACCAGGACCTCACCGGTGTTGATGCCGATGCCGAAGTCGAGCGCCGTCTTGCCTTCGGCGGACCACTTGCCGGCGCAGTTCGTCCATGCCCCGGGCCATGTCGAGGGCGCAGCGGACGGCCCGCTCGGCGTGGTTCTCCTGCTTCAACGGGGCGTTCCAGAAGGCCATGACCGCGTCGCCGATGAACTTGTCCAGGGTCCCCTGCCACTTCAGGATCATCTCGGTCATCGTCCCGAAGTACTCGGTTCAGGACCTCGACCACCACCTCGGGCGAGTTCTGCTCGGCGTAAGTGGTGAAACCGCGGATGTCGCAGAAGAGGATGGTGATCTCCCGGCGCTCGCCGCCAAGGCGCGCCAGTTCGGGGTTGGCTATGATCTGGTCGACCACCACATCGCTGACATAGGCCGAGAAGATCCCCCGGATCTCCCGGGCCTGCCGCTCCTCGATGAAGTGGCGCATGGTGACCACGGCGATCTGCACCAGGGCCACGGTCAGCAACGGCCCGACCATCTCGACGTGCAGCTGGTAGCGGTTGAAGAGGAGGATGGTCCCGCCGAGGTACGCCGCACCCGGCGGCCAGGCCGACGGCGGCGCTGATCAACGGGCGGAAGATGAACACCAGCCCGCCCAGCAGAGTGCCCGAAAGAAGCCAGACGGCGACGAAGAGGGACGTAGGCGGATGGTGCAGGAAGCGCCCCGAGAGGATGTCCTCCATGGCCGTTGCCTGGATGAGCATCATCGGGAAGGCCGACGAGAAGGGCGTCGGGCGCATGTCGGTGTTGCCGGTGAAGGTCGCCCCCACCAGGACGATGCGGTCGCGGAAGACCGACAGGTCGAAGGGGGCGCGGTCAGGGAACTGGTCGGCCTGCAGGACCTGGGTGAAGGAGTAGGAGGGGAAGGTTTCGATTCCGCCGGTGAAGTCGATCTGGGTCAGCCCTTCGGCGTCGACCGGGATGACAACCGGCTTGCCGGGGACGGGGAGGACGATGGAGTCCGGACGGGAAAGGTCGAAACGGTCCGGTGGGATGCCGAGCGACGCCGCGGCGGCCAGCAGGGGGAGCGACGGGTGGATCGAACTGCCGTGGCGGACGGCCAGGGGATACCGGCGGGTGCTGCCGTCGATGTCGGGCCAGGCGACGCAGTGCCCCACTCCGGCGGCGGCCGCGCGGATCGACTCCAGCGGGAGGTGCAGCCCCTTCGCCCTGGTGAGCCGCGTGCCGGATGGTTCCTCCCTGGCGTTCGGGTCGGGCTCGAAGAAGGAGCAGAAGTAGGCCCTGCCGGAGGACTTTGCGGCCAGGGCAAGCAGGGCGTCGGCGTCCGCCCCGGGGCTCTCGGTGAAGAGGATGTCGAACAGGATCGCCTTGGCCCCTGCCCGGGTCAGGATGTCGATCAGCAGGGCATGGTAGTCCCACGACCAGGGCCACCGCCCCAGGGCGTCGATGCTGTCGTCGCCGATGAAGACCACCGACACCGGCGACAAGGCCGGGCGCTCTCCCCGCAGCAGGAAGCGCCCGTCGAGGGTGCGCAGTTCGAATGTCCGCAGGAGGTGGGTGCGCGACAGGAAGAGCACCGCCAGCGAGATGGCCAGGCCGATCGCCAGGGAGCGGATCAGCCCCCGCCGGAAGACCGGCGAAGATGGATCGCCGGCAAGACGCAGCAATGTCGGACGACCCGTACCCAGGCGAGCCTCCTTACCGGAGTGTCATTTGCCGGTGCGCTTGAGGATGTCGTCGATGAGCCGCTGCATCCCCTCGGCCGACCGGTCGCCGCCCTGCAGCGTCCGGCCGTTGATGAACAGCGCCGGCGTGCCGCGCACCCCGGCGTCGAGTCCGTCCTTCACGTCCTTCTCCACCTGGGCCGCCACCTTGGAGCTTTTGACCGCCTCGTCGTAGGCTTTCATGTCCAGGCCAAGGTCCTCAGCTGTCTTCCGCAGGCTCTCCTCGGAGAGCTTGTTCCCGGGCAGCTTGAAGATCAGGTCGTGCATCTGCCAGAACTTCCCCTGCTGGTGCGCCGCCAGGGACGCCTTGGCGGCCGGCAGGGCCATGTTGTGCATCCGCAATGGGAACTGCTTGAAAACCACCTTGACCGTCTTGGGATTCTGCTCGAGCACCTGCTCGAGTAGCGGGCCGATGCCCGCGCAGTACGGTCATTGGAAGTCGCTGAAGAGCGCGATGGTCACCGGCGCGTCGGCCGGGCCTTTGGTGGGCGCCCCGGCGAGGTCTATCACCTTGATGAAGTCGAGCGCCAGGACGCGAACGGTCTTCTTCGAGCGGTTGGTCAGCAGGAGGGCGTTGCCCGTGGGGGCGATGATCATCCCGTCGGCCGGCTCCCCCAGGCGGATGCGCTCCTTGACGAGGCCGTCGACCCCGTAGACGAGGACCTCGCTCTTGTCGGTCAGGACATAGATCGACTGGCCGTCGGCGGAGTTTTCGACCACCAACGGGGTGCCGTCGACCGGGAAGGTCTTGAGCAGCTTGGTCTCGACGGCGGCGCCGGCCGGCGCGACCGGCAGGGCCACGATGGCCGCTGTCAGAAGGAACCGTGTGAGTCGGTGGTGTGAGTGCATGGAATTCCTTTCCACTTGTGGCTGTTCCGGGCTAGCGCGAGTCCTGGTCGGGTGCGCGGGTGAACAGGACGAAGGCCATGGCCGGTCGCCGGCTGGCCTCCCTGCAGGACAAAGTGAAAACCGTCGAAGCGCCATCCCAGGGCGGCGTGACGGTTCAGGATCGACTCCAGTTCCTCGTCGGTGACGGTGCTCGTCTCGACGACCTTGTACGTCGGATTTGCCGCCCGGCGGTCAGCCCGGGGAGAGGGGCGTGCCATTGGGGGCGATACGGATGAAGGCGGCCACCAGTTCCGGGTCGAACTGGGTGCCGCAGCACCGGCGCAGCTCGTCGACGGCCGTCTCGGGAGATCGTGCGTCGCGGTACGCCCGGGAGGAGGTGATGGCGTCGAAGGTGTCGGCCACGGTCAGGATCCGGGCGCCCAGCGGGATGTCCTGCCCGGCCAGGCGATCGGGGTAGCCGGAGCCGTCAAAACGCTCGTGGTGGTGCCTGATGATGGGAATGGTGTCGCGCATGAACTCCAGCGGCTCGACGATGTTGACCCCCTTCTCGGGGTGCCCCTTGATGATCTCGAACTCCTCGAAAGTGAGCGACCCGGGCTTGCGCAGGATGGAGTCGTCGATGCCGATCTTGCCGACGTCGTGGATCAGCCCGGCGAGGTGGATGACCCGGCGTTCGGTCTCCGGGAGCCCGAGTTCCTCGGCCACGGCGTCGGCCCAGGAAGTCACCCGCAGGGAGTGGCCGGCGGTGTAGTAGTCTCGCTGCTCGATCGTCTTGACCATGGCTTCCAGGACGTGGAGCGAGTTCTCCTGGAGATGGCGGTTGGTGATCATCAGCGAGACGTGCTCCATGGCCTTCTGGACGGAGTGGCCGACGACTTCCAGGCGGAAAGGCTTGGTGATGTAATCGAAGGCCCCCGACTTCATGGTGGTGATGGCGCTCTGCAGGGTGGCGAAGCCGGTGATGATGATCACCTGGGCGTATTCGTCGATCTTGCGGATTTCGGCCAGCAGGGTATCGCCGCCCATGCCCGGCATCCGCAGGTCGGTGATGACCACCGGCGGGGAGTGCTGCCTGAAGAGATCCAGCGCCTCCGTGGCCGATGACGCGGTCAGCACCTCGTACCCCTGCGAGTTGAAGTAGTACTGGAGCGCCGACAGGATGGAAAACTCGTCGTCGGCGATCAGGACGCGCTTGGGCAATGCCGAACTGATGTTCATGACGGTGCGTTGCTCTCCGATGATGATGGTCTCGAGCGCAGTATACGCGATGGTGCCGCTCCGCAAGCAGGCGGGGCGGCATGGAGGGGATGCGCGCGGCAATTGACTTTGCGGGCGCCGCGGGTATACTGGAGCGATCACGGCAGTGCCACCGGCGGCCGCCCCTTCAACCGGCACGCATGGAAAGAGACGGCTGACGACGGCATGAAGGCTCGGGTCGAGAGGGCACTGGGGAGGCTGCGGCGCGGCTGGGGCGTGAGGGCGATTCCTGCCGGAGGGGGTCGTGCCGATCGTCGAACCGGCCAAGGAGGAGTCCTTCGGCGACTTCACCACCAACCTGGCCATGGTCTGCGCCTCCCGCATGCGGGTGCCGCCGCGGCCGCTGGCCGAGCGGATCGTGGCCGCCCTGGGCGACGCCGGCGGGCTCTTCGAGAGGGTCGAAGTCGCCGGCCCCGGCTTCATCAACATCTTCGTCTCCCGGGCCAACTGGCTGGCCGACCTGGCCGCCGCCGTCCCGGATGGGTGCCTCGCCTGGGGCAACTCGAACGTCGGCGGCGGGCGAGCGGATCCAGGTCGAGTTCGTCAGCGCCAACCCGACCGGGCCGCTGCACGTCGGGCACGGGCGCGGGGCGGCGGTCGGCGACGTGCTGGCCAACCTCCTGGCGGCCGCCGGCTGGAAGGTGGAGCGGGAGTACTACATCAACGACGCCGGCCGGCAGATGAGCCTGCTGGGGAAGTCGGTGCTGGCCCGCTACCGCCAGACGCTCGGCAAGGATTCGGAACTCCCGGAGGACGGCTACAAGGGCGACTACATCCTCGACGTCGCCCGCGACCTGATCCTCAAGAAGGGCGAGGCCCTGGTCGGCCATGGACGAGGGGGAGGCGGCGGCCGCAGCCACCGCCTTCGCCGTGCGACTGGATCCTGCGCCGGCATCCGCAAGGACCTGAGCCGACTTCGGGGTCACTTTCGACGCCTGGGTCAGCGAGAAGCGGCTGCTGGAGGACGCACCCCCTGGGCGAACTGCTGGACGACCTGCGCGGCCAGGGGCGAGGCCTTCGAGTGCCGAGGACGCGCTGTGGCTGCGCACCACCGCCTACGGCGACGACAAGGACCGGGTGCTGGTCCGCTCCAACGGCCAGGCCACCTACTTCGCCAACGACATCGCCTACCACCGCGACAAGTTCCGCCGCGGCTTCGACCGGGTCATCGACATCTGGGGCGCCGACCACCACGGCTACGTCACCCGGATGAAGGCCGCCGTCCAGACCCTGGGCAAGCCGGCCGACTCGCTGTCGGTCATCCTCATCCAGCTCGTCCGGCTGCTGCGCGGCGGCGAGCCGGTGGCCATGTCGACCCGGGCGGGGGAGTTCGACACCCTGCGCCAGGTGCTGGACGAGGTCGGGCGGGACGCCGCCCGCTTCTTCTTCCTGACCCGCAAGGCCGACGCCCAGCTCGACTTCGACCTGGAGCTGGCCAAGCACCAGTCGAGCGACAACCCGGTCTACTACGTCCAGTACGCCCACGCCCGGATCAGGAGCATCTTCCGCAAGCTGCCCGGAGGGGATCGAGCGGGCCGTCGCCGGCGCCCGACCTGTGCCCGGCTGGTGCCACCCGGAGGAGATGGCCCTGATCAAGCAGGTGGCCCTCTACCCGGACGTCGTCGCCCAGGCCGCGCTGAGTGCTCGAGCCGCACCGGCATCCCCTTCTTCCTGCAGGACCTGTCTTCGCGGTTCCACCTCTACTACAACCGGCACCGGGTCATCTCGCCCGACGAGGCCCTCAGCGGCGCCAGGCTCTTCCTGCTCGACATGGTCGGCAGGGTCATCGCCCACGGACTGGGCATCGTCGGCGTGTCGGCGCCGGAAAGCATGTGAACGGAGCGGGATCATGTCATTCGACTGGAAGGAAGGCGGCAAGATGAAGGCACTCTTTCTGGCACTGCTGGTGCTCGGATCGGTGGTGGTCTTCTCCCTCGGGGTGATGGTCGGGACGCAGCTTGAAGCTGCCCGACGCGGCACCGGCGGCAGGCGTCGAACGACGCCGGCGCCCGCCGACGGCCGACAGCCGGCAGGTGGTCCCGCTGCAGCCCAAGGGGACCGCAGGTGAAGGGGGAGGACATGTCCTTCTACAACACCCTGCCCGGAGGCGACCAGACCCCAGACGACCACGCCCCCCAAGGCGACCCAGCCGGCTCCGTCGGTCAGCCAGGTGGTCACCCAGCCGGCCGAGCCGGCCGCCGCGTCGGAGGTGGTCGCCGCAGATCACCGCCGCCAAGCCCGGCGCAGCCCGCCGTGAAGGTCGCCCGGCGCCCGCGCCAGCACCGGCCGAGCCCGCCAAGCCGCAGGTGCCGCGCCGGCGGCGCGTCCAAGACCGAAGTCGCCAAGGCGGCCGTCCGAACAGCCGAGCCCGCCGAGCAGGCCAAGGCCGCGCCGCCCGCCGCGGCGCCGAAGACGGCCGGCGGCGGAAGTTCAGCGTCCAGGTCCTGACGACCAGCGAGCCGGGCCGAGGCCGAGAAGGCCGAGGAGGAGATGGGCAAGCTCGGCTTCCCGGCGGTCGTCACCAGCAAGGGCAAGGGTGAAGTTCGTCGTCCGGGTCTCCCAGACCGCCGTCGAGGCCGACGCCCGCAAGGCCCTGGCCGCGGTGGTCAAGCAGAGCCGCTTCAAGGACGCCTGGCTGGTCAAGGAGTAGGCGGGGCCCGCGCATGGCCACGAGCTAGCCGACCTGACGGCCCTGCTGGGGCGGCGCTTCGTCGTCACCGTCGAGCTCGACCCCCCCAAGGGGCCCGACCTGGACCGGCCATCCTCGAGCAGGCCGGGGCGCTGGCCGGCACGGTCGACGCGATCAACATCGCCGACTCGCCCATGGCCCGCATGCGCATGAGCCCCATCGCCCTGGCGGCCATCATCAAGGAGCGCCGCGGGATCGAGACGATCTTCCACCTCACCTGCCGCGACCGGAACCTGCTGGGGCTCCAGTCGGAGCTGCTCGGGGCCTGGGCACTGGGCGTGCGGACCATCCTGGCCCTGACCGGCGACCCGCCGGGCAAGGGTGACCACCCGACCTCCACCGGGGTCTTCGACGTCGACGCCGTCGGCCTGGTGCGCATCGCCGCCACCCTCAACGCCGGGCACGACCTGGCCGGCAACGCGCTGAACGGCAGCGACCGGCTTCCTGATCGGCGTGGCGGTCAACCCGCTGGCCGGACGACCGGAGCAGGGAGATCGGCGCGTTTCCGTCAGAAGGTCGAGGCGGGGGCGGGATTCACCCAGACCCAGCCGATCTACGACCCGAGCCGCCCTCGATCCCTTCCTGGAGGAGACCGGCATCGATGGGCATCCCCTGCCTGGCCGGCCTGCTGCCCATCAAGAGCCACCGGATGCTCCGCTACCTGGAGGAGAACGTTCCCGGGATCGTCATCCCGGACGCGGTCAGGGAGCGCATCCTGGCGGCTCCCGCGGAACGCGTCCGGGAGGAGTCGATCGACATCTGCGCCGACATCGTCCGCCGCCTCCGGGGGAGGACGGCCGGCGTCCACATCATGCCGGTGGGCGACTACACCATGGTGGCCGAGATCCTGGCCCGGGCCTGACCGCGCATCGAAGGGAGGGGCCGGGATGAACGAGATCGAATTCGTCGACCAGTACCGGAAGGTGCTGGAGCAGTTCCAGAACACCCGGGCGGTCTTCGACGAGGCGCGCAAGGTGAGCAAGAACCTCGAGGAACTGTCGGCCGCCGGGCAGGCGATGACTCCCGACATGTGCGCCGCCGTGGCGCAGCTGATCAACTGCCTGATCCTCATCTCCGAGAGCTCCTTCCAGATGGCGGCCTCGATCGTCGACGTGGAGAAGACCCGCCTGGCCGAGGATCGCCGGCGAGGCCGTCCGCGCCGATCCGGACGACGGGGTGCACTGACGTGGAACGGGACGAGCTGATCGAGAGGATCCGCGCGGCCGCCGGGGCCGACGGCAAGATCTCCTGCGCCGACGCGTTCCGGGTGGCCGAGGAGGCCGGCGTCCCCGAGACGGAGGTCGGACGGCTGGCGAACGAACTCGGCATCCGCGTCAAGGGCTGCCGGCTTGGATGCTTCCGGTGAGGCGGGCGGCATGATCAACCGGCCCGACTGGGAGCGCCGAGAGGCGGAGTTCCTGGCCCCCTATGCCTGCCGCAGCGACCGGAGCCGCGGCCGGCGCCACCCCGAGGAGGAGCACGCCTACCGCACCGCCTTCCAGCGCGACCGCGACCGGATCATCCACTCCAAGGCCTTCCGCCGGCTGGAGTACAAGACGCAGGTCTTCGTCCACCACGAGGGCGACCACTACCGCACCCGGCTGACGCACACGCTGGAGGTGGCCCAGATCGCCCGGACGCTGGCCCGGGCGCTGTCGCTGAACGAGGACCTGGCCGAGGCGATCGCCCTGGCGCACGACCTGGGCCACCCGCCGTTCGGCCACAGCGGCGAGACGGTGCTCGACGAGCTGATGGCGGACGACGGCGGCTTCGAGCACAACCGCCAGTCGCTGCGCATCGTCGACCTGGTCAGCACCCCTACCGCGACTTCCGCGGCCTGAACCTGACCTACGAGGTGCGCGAGGGGCTGGCCAGGCACACCAGCGAGTACGACACGCCCGAGCAGCGCGAGTGGGACGGGCGCTATCCCGTCGCTGGAGGCGCAGCTGGTCAACCTGGCCGACGAGATCGCCTACACCAACCACGACCTGGACGACGGCCTGTCGTCGGGCATCTTCTAACTTCGACGAACTGGACGAGGTGGCCCTCGGCAAGCGCTTCCTCGACGAGGCCCGGGAGCGCTACCCCGGGCGGCGGCGCGGCCTGTGGCAGTCGCACCTGGTGCGCCGGACGATCGACCTGCTGGTCAGCGACGCGCTGGCGACCGTCGTCGGCCGGCTGGTCGACAGGGGGCGTCGACAGCCTCGACGGGGTGCGGAACGCCCCCGGAGCCGCTGATGGCCTTCAGTCCGGGTGTCGACGCCGACTACCGCCAGCTCAAGGCCTTCCTGATGGAGAAGATGTACCGCCACTGGCGGGTGCTGCAGGATGGCCGCCAAGGCCGAGCGGATCATCCGCGAGCTGTTCACCGCCTACGTCACCCGGATCGAGATCATCCCGCCGCCGGTGCGCGAAGCGATGCGCGGCGAGTCACCGAAGAAGATCGCCTGCGACTATATCGCCGGGATGACCGACCGCTTCGCCCTCGAGGAGTACCGGCGCCTGTTCGACCCGTACACCAGGGTGTGACCCTGCCACGGAGGGAGCCATGACCCATGTGCGAGATGAATGAGAGGGACTTTCTACCGGTCGTCCACAGCCGGCGGAGCGTCCGCACCTTCCGGCCCGACCCGGTTCCCCGCGAGGCGCTGGAGCGGATCCTGGAGGTCGGGCGCCGGGCCGCGTCGGCCGCCAACCGCCAGCCGTGGCATTTCGTCGTGGCCGAGAAGTCGGCCGGGCATCCCCTCCACCGGTTGCTCGAGGGGCGCTCGCAGGTCGACGCACCGGTGCTGATCATGGGCCTGGCCGACCGGCGGCCGGCCTGGGTGCGGAAGGGGGACGGGATCAACTACGCCTGGGTCGACACGACCATCGCCCTGACCGAGATGATCCTGGCGGCCACGGCCGAAGGCCTGGGCACCTGCTGGGTGGCCGCCTTCGACCCGGCCGAGGCGAGGCGCCTGCTGAAGCTCCCTTCGGAGGTCGACCCGGTGGCGCCTGGTCGCCCTCGGGTATTCCGAGGAGCCGCTGGCGCCGCACGAGAAGGACCGCCACCCGTGCGGAGAGCGTCATTGGCTGGGGCGGCTACAAGCCCTAGCCGCCGCCCCCTCCCGCCGTCGTTCCGGGAGATCCAGTCGCGCCGCCGCAGGGCGTCGCGCATCCTCTTCGCTCTGCTGCTCCTCTTCTATTTCGCCGCCTTCCAGGTCCTCTGGCTGACGCTCAAGGCGTTCTTCTCCGTCCACATCGTCGTCGTCCTCCGCCACCCGTGGCTCACCTGGCGCGACCTGGCCATGGTGGGATCGATCTCGGTCATCGCCGCGGCGCTGCACTGGTGGGGGGCGATGTGCGGCGGCACCGAGCGGATCCTCGATGCCCTTGGCGCGCGGCCCCTCGATCCCGACGACCGGTTCCACCGGCAGCTGGAGAACGTCGTCCGCGAGATGGAGATCGCCGCCGGGACGGCGGCTACCGAGATCCGGGTCATCAACCACACCAGCCTCAACGCCTTCGCCGTGACCGACCCATCCGGCCGTTCGACCGTCGGCGTGACCGAGGGGCTGCTGGCCGCTCTCGACCGCAACCGGCTGCAGGCGGTGATCGCCCACGAGATGACCCACATCAGGGAGGGGGACACGCTGCTGGCGACGATGGCCTGCTCACTCTTCGGCGTCTTCGCCCAGATGCTCGAGTCGCTCCGGAGCGTCAAGAACCGCGACGAGCGCGAGGCGCGGCTCGACTTGCATGGTGCCCGTCCTCTGGCTGATCACCCTCGGGGCCTACCTGCTGAACGTCGGCATCTCGCGGCAGCGCGAGTCGCTGGCCGACGCCGGCGCGGTGGAGCTGACCCGCAACCCGCTGGCGCTGGCCGAGGCGCTGCATGTCATGGGGCGGCGCGGGGCGGACCATCTGCGCCGGGAGCTGGGGTCGCTGTTCATCGTCTCGCCCGGCGGCGGCCGGCTGGACGAGCGGGAAGGGCGCCTGGCCGACCTGTTCTCCACCCACCCGCCGCTGCGCCGCCGGATCATGGACCTTGCTGCGGATGGCCCGGCAGCGGGTATGGCTCCTTCGACGAGCGGATGCGGACCGAGGACGCAGACGGAGGGCGCCGGGCGCCGCGGTGGTCAAGCCGCGGGGGACGGTGCGGGCAGCGCGATGCGGGAGATCCGGCGGCGGGCCCGGCGAGACGCCCGCCGACGATGGCGAGCTGGTCAGCGAATTCGCCGCCGGCGGCCGGCGCTCCGAAGGGAAAGGGACGGGCGACTGTCCCGCGTGCGGCGGGCATTTGCGCCAGCGCGACTATGAGGGGATCGCCGTCCGCGAGTGCGCCTCGTGCGGCGGCAAGCTGCTCCGCCACGGGCAGGACTACCGGGTCCTGTCGCGCCGTGAGGAGCGGTTCGGCGACGACCTGCACCAGCTGGCCGAGTCGTTCGAGAAGCGAGCACGCTTTCCGCCGCCGGACGGATGTGGAGAACGGCGTGCCTTCCCGGCGCTGCCCCGATTGCGGCGACCCGATGCGCGGCCAGCACTACAGCTACCAGTTCTTCCTGCGGGTCGACCGGTGCGCCCGCTGCCGCCTGACCTGGTTCGATCCCTACGAACTGGAACTGCTGCAGATCATGGTCGAGCGCCCCCGCCCCTCCCTCCTCCCCACTGCCGATGGCGACTGAGATGCCGGTTTCCCTGGAGGGGTTCTCCCTCAAGGCCTTCCTCCGGAGCCCGCTGACGCTTTTCCTGCTGGCCGGGCTCTACCCGGCCGTGTTCCTGCTGAGCCGCAACTGGTTCGTCTACACCGCCGGGGAGGCGTGGTTGCTGATTATCGGCACGTCTGCCGCGTCGATGCTGCCAGGGTCCCTGCTGCTCGCCGCGGGCAAGAGGGCGGCCAGATTGCCGGTCTGGAAGAGGCTGTCGTGCCGTCTTCCTGGTGCCGGGAGAGTCGCCGGGGACGGCCTGTGCGTGCTGTACGCCTGCATGGTCTGCTTCTTCCTGCTGCAAGCGACGATCTTCATCCGCTACGATCCGATGTGGCTGAAGGCGGCGATGTATCTCTTCGTGGCAGGCTTACTGGTGCTGGTGGTCGCCGTCACCGGCCTGCAGACGCTTACGATGATGCTGGCGGTCATGATCGTGATGGCCGGATTCGGCTGGGTTGGCTCCTGGCAGCGGGCCAGGAAGACCGTTCCGGTGAACTGGAACACCGCCGACAGGGAGCGCATCGAGCGGCTGGCCTTCGCCCGGAAGCCGAACGTCTATCTGATCCATCTCGAGAGTTACCAGAGCCAGGAGGCGATGCGGACGCTGTATGGCTTCGATAACCAGGAGTTCCTGGGCCAGCTCGAGCGCATCGGCTTCAGCGTCTTCCCAAGTCATTTCGCCAACTACCCCTGGACATTGGTGAGCATATCGTCGATGTTGGCCATGCGCCACCACTACCAAATGATCGCGATGGGGAACGACGACGCCCTCGTGGCCAGAAGGCTGGTGGGGGGCAAGGAGGTACAATCCGGTGCTGCGGGCGTTCCGGAACAACGGCTACGCGTGCCAGATCGTCTTCCCGGGCGACTACTTCTTCGAGCCGGACGGCTCGTGGGACTACTTCTACCCCGGGCGGAACTACGTCAAGGTCTTCGGCATATACCAGAGCGCCCTCCTCGGCCGGATGATCGACGCGGTCCAGGCCCGCCGTTCTGGTGTCAGGGATTTCGACGCGCTCCTCAACGCGCGGATCGCCGCCGCCGCCGGGAGCCGGAAGCCGTACTTCAGCATCCTCGGGCTGGCGGGGATGGGCCACTCGCCGATCGACAAGAACTGGGACGAACTAGCCTCCTGGGAGGAGGAGTACCCGCGGATCATCCGGAAGGCAAATCCAGGCTACCTAGGATTGGCGCGGGAGATCGTCCGGCGGGACCCCGGGGCGGTCGTCATCATCTACGGCGACCACGGGGCGTGTCGGTACCGCAAGGCGTGGCACGGAGCCGACGAGCTAACGCGATCCTGGCCCGGAACGGGGTCCGCGGGAGCACGCTGGCATTGGACCTCTTCGGGGCCTTCCTGGCGGTCCGCTACCCCGCCGGTGACACCGGCCGGTTCAGGGGGACCAGCCACGTGAACGTGCTGCGCGTGCTGCTGGCCGCCCTGTCGGGGGACGACGCTTTCCTGTCGACGGCCGTCGAGGACCAGTCGTACTTCAGGAAGGTCCTCCAGCTCTATGTCGCCGCCCGTGACGGGACACCGCTGGACGCGTGGGAGGAGGTTAAGCCGTGAGGACCGCCGCACCCGCCGGCATATACGGCGGAGCGGATCGCCGGCGACCGGGGGGCGGGCTTCAGGGGGGGGAATGGCCGGCGTGGGGGAAGGGGATGACGTCGTCGATCGACGCCGCGCCGCTCAGGACCATCAGCAGGCGGTCGATCCCGAGGGCGTTCCCCGAGCAGTCGGGCAGACCGCTCTCGAGGGCGTCTAGAAAACGCTCGTCGAGCGGGTAGGGTTCCTTGCCGGCGGCCTCCCTGGCGCGGTTGTGTTCGGCGAAGCGCCGCTCGTGCTCGCCCCGGTCGCCCAGTTCCCCGAAGCCGTTGCAGATCTCGATCCCGTCGAGGTAGAGTTCGAAGCGTTCGGCCACCAGCGGGTCGGACGGGGAAGGGCGGGCGAGGCTGGCCAGGGCGATCGGGAAGCCGTGCAGGAAGACGCCTCCCAAGCCGGCCAGGAAGGGCTCCACGCGGTCCACCAGGTCGGCGAAGAAGCGCCTCTCGTCGAATTTCCGTGACGGCTGCCAGCCGGCCCGCTCCCCGAAAGCCTCGTCGACGCTGATGCGCCGGAAGGGGCCCGTCTCGAAGCGACGGGCTAGGAACCCGGCCCGGTCGAGGGCAGCGGCGACCTCCCGCACCAGCGATTCGGTGTCGGTCATCATGTCGATATGCGACCGGCCGGGCGTGTACCACTCCAGCATGGCGAACTCGGGATTGTGGAGCCGGCCGCGCTCACCGGCGCGGAACGAACGGGTCAACTGGAATATCGGCCCCGAGCCGCCGGCCAGCAGGCGCTTCATCTGGAACTCGGGCGAGGTGGCCAGGTAGCCGCCCCCGGCAACGGCCAGGGCGTCGATGTGCCGGTCGATCCCGGGTGAGCGGCAGAGAAGCGGGGTCTCGACCTCGAGGTGGCCGCGGGCGCGGAAGAAGTCGCGGATGCCGTCCCGGGCGACCCGGCGAGCCTCGAGGACATCCCCCAGGCTGCGCGCCACGGGCGGCGGGGAGGGGCTACTTCTTGGCCCGGCCGACGTACTGGCCGACGCGGGTATCGATCTGGATCCACTCCCCCTGCTCGATGAACAGCGGCACCATGACCTCGGCGCCGGTCGAGAGCTTGGCCTTCTTGGTGGCGCCGGTGGCGGTGTCGCCCTTGATGCCCGGCTCGGAGTAGACGATCTGCATGACCACGAACGGCGGCAGGTCGAGGCCGATCGGCTTCGTGGTTGAAGAAGAGGATGTCGACGGCGATGTTCTCGATCAGGAAGTCCTTGGCGTCGCCGACCTTGTCCTCGTGGATGCCCACCTGCTCGTAGGTCGAGGTGTTCATGAAGTGATAGATGCCCGCCTCGGCGTATAGGAACTGCATGTTGTGCTCTTCGAGTTGGGCCGGCTCGAATTTCTCGCCCGTCTTGTAGGTCTTGTCGAGCACGGCGCCGGTGATCATGTTCTTGATGCGGGTGCGGGTGAAGGCGTTCCCCTTGCCCGGCTTGACGAACTGGAAGTCGACCACCGATGTATGGCTCACCGTCGATCTGGATCTTCAGTCCCTTGCGAATGTCCGATGTCTCGTACATGACTCCCCCCTTGATGACGACGCCGGTCTGGCGAAGATGGTCGTGGAGTGTAGCATGACCCGCGGCGGTGGTCTAGAGTCCGCTCCCCAGGTAGGCTTCGGTGACGTAGCGGCTCATCATCCGGTGGGCGTTGAAGTAGTAGGCGTTCTTGCCGATGGCACCCTTCATCACCCGGGCCCAGCCGTGCGAATCGCCCATGTAGAGGGGAATGATCTTGTTCTCCAGCTTTCGGTAGAGGTCGGCGACGTCGGCCGCGTCGGAGTCGGCCCGCTCGACCATGCCGATCTCGTCGGGGGCAGGGCCGATCGACCAGCCGGTCAGCCCCTCGATGTGCCCCTCGATCCACCAGCCGTCCAGGACGCTGAAGTTGGGCACGCCGTTGTGGGCTGCTTTCATGCCGCTGGTCCCGGAGGCCTCCAGCGGGCGCAGCGGGGTGTTGAGCCACACGTCCACCCCGGCGATCAGCTTGCAGAGCCAGGCGCATGTCGTAGTCGGGGAGCCAGACGGCCGGGATTGTCCCCTCGAGCTCGGCCATGCGCTGGTGGACCCGGCGGATCAGCTCCTTCCCCTCCTGGTCGCGTGGGTGAGCCTTGCCGGCGAAGACGATCTGGAGCTTGCCGGCGCCGATCCGGCGCAGCAGCTCGGGGTCTGAGAAGAGGAGATCGGCCCGCTTATAGCCGGTGGCCCGGCGGGCGAAGCCGATGGTCAGGACATCCTCGTCGAAGCGCACCCCGGTCGACTGGCGGATCAACTCGACCAGCTCACGCTTGACCAGGCGGTGGGTCTCGAGGATCTTGCTGTCGGGGATCTTGTCCACCCAGGCCAGCAGGGTCGGGTCTTCGCGCCAGGCGGGGATGTGGCGGTCGAACAGGGCGGCCATGGCCGGGTGGGTCCACGAGACGGAGTGGACGCCGTTGGTCACCGCCGAGATGGCGTAACCCTGGAACATCGAGCGGGAGACGTCGCGGTGCTTCTTGGCCACTCCGTTGATGAAGCCCGACAGGTTCATGGCCAGCAGGGTGTTGTTCATCGACTCCTCCCCGGCCAGCTTGCGCAGCAGCTCGAGGGGAACGTAGTCGCCCAGCACCCGGGCGACGAGGTCGTATGGGAAACGGTCGTGGCCGGCGGCGACCGGGGTGTGGGTGGTGAAGATGGTCTTCTCCCTGACCGCCGGCAGGTCCCAGATGAGCCGCTCGTCCCAGACGTTCTCGATGCTCTTCTTGGTCCGGTGCAGCAGTTCCAGCGTGAGCAGCGCGGCGTGCCCCTCGTTCAGGTGGTAGCGGGCGACGTGGAACCCGAGCGCTTCGAGCATGCGCAACCCGCCGATTCCCAGGACGATCTCCGCCTTGAGCCGGTAGGTGTCGTCGCCGCCGTACAGGTAGTGGGTGATCTCCCGGTCCTCGGGGGCGTTGGCCGCCAGGTCGGTATCGAGGAATATCACCGGAACCGAGCGGCCGAAGGCGCTCCGCTGCTCGTAGCGCCACGAACAGACCGACACCTCCCTTCCTTCGATGCGCACCGAAACGCGCGGCGTCTGGAGTTCCATGAAGAGGGACGGGTCCCAGGACGACGGTTCCTCCGCCTGGGCGCCGTCCTCCCCCAGCACTTGGCGGAAATAGCCCCTGCGCGAAATGAGGGAAACGGCGACGAAGGGGAGGCCCAGGTCGGCCGCGGCCTTGATGGTGTCGCCGGCCAGCACGCCCAGGCCGCCGGAGTAGGTCGGCATCTCCGGGGAGAGACCGACCTCCATCGAGAAGTAGGCGATCAACTATGCTTCTCGGCGATGTCCCCGGCGATCGGAAGCTTGAAGCGCTCGCCCTGGTAGGCCTTGACCATCAGCAGCACCCACAGGACCAGGCCGATGAGTCCGATGACCGGCAGCAGCAGGGTTCCGGGCAGGCGCAAGGCCGCCAGGACGATCTGCAGGACCGACAGCGCCCCGAAGACGACCATCGACTGGACGGCGTGGAAGCGGACGGTCTTGTTCTCCTTCTCGAGAAGGAAGAACACCAGCCCCGTCACCCAACCGAGGACGTAGCAGAGCAGTGATTCGATGTTCTCGTCGATACCGAGAGAGGTCTTCTCCATGGCGTTCTCCTCCTTTGGAGTGGATTGGTTTTACTCCTTGGCGGCCTCGCCGACGAACCGCTCGGTGTCCTTGGCCGCCCGCTCGGCATTGTCACGTGCCCGTTGGGCCCGGTCGATCGTCTGCATGGGGGCCGGCCCCCCGGTCCTGGGCGCGTTCAGGCTGGTGATGACCAGGTAGGAGAGGACCAGCAGTCCGGCCAGCATCAGGATCAGGAAGAATGACTTCATCGGACGCACCTCCGGTTACCATCAGGCGATGCCGAAGTATAGCACAGTACCTTCCGGCGGGCACTCGGGCCATCACTGGAGAACGCGCATCCGGGCGTCGATCTGCGCCTTCCAGAAGGGGCTCTCCCCCAGCAGGCGCGAGGCCTCATCCATCAGCTTCCTTCCCTGGGTGAAATCTGCCCGCAGGATGGCCGCCACCGCCAGCGCGAAGGCCCCCTCGCCATTCTTTCCCTGCTCAACCAGGATCGTCCCCTGGCGCATCCAGGCGTCGGAGAGTTCGGGGCGGCGATCGGCGGCGCGGCGATAGAGAAAGAGGGCCTGGTCGATGCGCCCCTCCTCGCGTTCGATTTCGCCTAGGTAGAAGAGGGGAAGGGAGGACTGCGGGAGGCTTCTCTGGGCGGACTCGAGGTAGTGCTTCGCTTCGTCGCGCTTGCCGGACAGGAGGAGGGCCCGTCCCAAGTCGAGCGGGCCCTGGGGGAGGGTGAGCGCCCCGAGGACCGGGGCGATCGTCTCGGCGGCCTCGGCCGGGCGCCCGGAGGTCAGGAGGGCGAGGCCGTGGAGGTAGCGCTCCTCGGGGGTGGCGTCGGCGGCCAGGGGGGCGATCCGGTTGGCCATGCCGGCGAGGATGGCCTGCAGGCGTCTCCAGTTGGCGTCGGGGGCCGGTTTCCAGCCGACCTGGTCGAGGGGCGAGCCGAGCAGGTCCTCCAGGTTGGCCCGCCGGGTCAGCAGGGTGGGGTGGGTGGAGAGGTGCTCGGGGATCTCCACCGAGCTGAACCGGTCGCCCATCTCGAGCACCTCCAGCGCTCCGGCCATGGCCCGGGGGTCGTAGCGGGTGCGCCGCAGGACCCGCAGGGCAAGCTGGTCGGCCTCGCGCTCCATTTCCCGGGAGAAGCCGAGCTGGTACGACTGGGCCACGGCGATGGCCGAGGCGACGACGGCGCCCTCGCCGCCCGAGATGATCATGGCGGCGATGCTCGGCAGCAGGATCATGGCGCTGCGCTTGGCCATGCGGGAGAAGTGGTCGGACTCCTTGTGGGCCATCTCGTGGGCCAGGACGGCGGCCAGTTCATCTTCCGAGCGAAGCTGGGATAGGAGCCCGGTGAAGATGAAGAAGTCGCCGCTGGGCGTGGCGAAGGCGTTGGTGTCTCCGTTGTCGAGGATGTGGACGTGGTAGGCGTTCCTCGGCGCGAGGTAGACCGACGCCAGGGTGGCGCTGATGTTGTCGACCAAGTCTACCACCTCCGGCTCGACGAAGAAGCGGTAGGCCTGGCCGACGTTCTCGAGAAGCTTGCCGCTCCCCTCGTCGGCCGCCGCCGCGGGGGTGGCCAATGACAGCGCGACCGCCACGGCCCCCGTGAGGAGCCGCCGGGACATCGGCGAACGCCGTCTGAAGGCATCCATCAAGGCCAATCTACCACAGCGGCCCCGCCGCCGCCACGTTCTCCGACCACTCCGCGGAGGCGCAGCCGCTTCAGCGGACACCCTTCCGCGCCGGGGGATGGGGGAGTATAATCGCGCCATGCGGACATCGGGCGGTCGTGCCGTGCGGGGTGGGGCGTGGACCTGATCGCCCGCGTCGTCTCCCAAGCCGTGGACCCTCTCCCGTGGCTCCTGCTGGCCGTCCTGGTGGCCGTGCTGGCGGTCGACAACGGCCGGCGGGCGGTCAAGGGGATCGGCTTCCTGGCGGTCGTGCTGCTGTGGGCCGGCGGCTCGCGGGGAGTGATCGACCCGGTGCTCAAGCGTATCGAGAACCGTTACCCGGCCCCCTCCGTGGCGCACCTCCGGGAACGTGGAGTCGGGACGGTCGTGGTCCTGACCGGCGGCGGCTACTCCACCACCCGGGAGCAGCGCTCGGCGGCCCTTCCCCACGGCTCGATGTACCGCTTCGTCGGCGGCCTCGAATTGGCCTCGTCGCTGGGCCCCGGCTGCCGGATCATCTTCTCGGGTTCGGCCGGCCGCTCCAGGCGCGATCTGGGGGTGGCCGGCGTGATGGAGGAACTCGCAAGGATTCTGCAGCCCGGTCGCGAGATCATGTCCGAGTCGCGCTCGGGGAGCACCGCCGAGCACCCGGCCAACGTCAAGCCGCTGATCGGCGCCAAGCCCTTCGCCCTGGTCACCTCCGCCTACCACATGCCGCGGGCGATGGCTTCCTTCCGGCGCGCCGGCCTCGATCCGGTTCCCTATCCGGTCGACTTCCTCTCCTCGGCCACCGGGACGTGGACCGATTGGGTGCCGACGGCCGAGGCCTGGTGGCGGCTGGGGATCGGCATCCGGGAATACTGTGCCACCGGGCTCTACTCGCTGCGCCGATGGTGATCGGCGTGCCGGGGAGACGGCGATGAGGGCGGTCGTGCAGAACTACGGCAATGGGCGGCTGGAGGTGGTCGAAGTCCCCGCCCCGGCGGTGCGCCCGGGAGGGCTCCTGGTCCGCACCGAACACTCGGTGGTCAGCGCCGGGACCGAGAAGTCGATGGTCGACCTGGCCCGCCGAAGCCTCATTGGCAAGGCCCGGGAGCGTCCCGACCTAGTCAGGCAGGTCCTGTCCAAGATTGGCCGCGACGGCCTGGCGGCGACCGTGGAAACCGTCCGCCGCCGTCTCGACACGCCCATCACCCTCGGCTACTCCAGCGCGGGCAGGGTGGTCGAGGTGGGCCAGGGAGTCGAGGGATTTTCCCCGGGGGACCGGGTGGCCTGCGCCGGGGCGGGTCACGCCGCTCATGCCGAGTTCGTCTTCATCCCGCGCAACCTGGCCGTGCGCGTTCCCGAGGGGGTGCCGGCCGAGGACGCGGCCTTCACCACGCTGGGGGCCATCACCCTGCAGGGGCTCCGACTGGCCGAGCCGCAACTGGGCGAGACGGTGGCGGTCGTCGGGCTGGGCCTCCTGGGGCTCCTGGCCGTGCAGATGGCCCGGGCCGCGGGCTGCCGGGTGATCGGGACCGACCCCGACCCGTCCCGCTGTGACCTGGCCCTGGCGCTCGGCGCGTCGGCCGCGGAAACCGCTCCGGACGACTTTGCCCGCCTGGTGTCGCGCCTGACCGGCGGGCAGGGGGCGGACCGGGTGCTGGTCACCGCCGGGACGAGGAGCGACGGGCCGGTCAGCCTGGCCGGGGAGATCGCCCGGATGCACGGGGCGGTGGTTGTTGTCGGGGCGGTCGGCATGCGCCTGCCGCGCAAACCCTACTTCGACAAGGAACTCGTCTTCCGGGTGTCCCGCTCGTACGGTCCGGGGCGTTACGACCCGGAGTACGAGGAGAAGGGGCGCGACTACCCCTTCGGCCTGGTCCGCTGGACCGAGAACCGGAACATGGTCGCCTTCGTCGCGTTGCTGGCCGAGGGGAAGGTCACCCCGGCCCGGCTGGTCAGTCACCGCTTCCCCGTGGCCGAGGCCTCAAGGGCCTACGACCTGCTGACCGGAACGGCCCCGGGCCCCTACCTGGGCATCCTCCTCGACTACCCCGCGGAACCCTCCCCCGGGCGGCGGATCGACATGAAGTCCGCCGCGCGGGTAACCGGGCCGGCGGCCGCGCTCCGCCTGGGAGTGCTGGGCGCCGGGACCTTCACCACCGGCGTGCTCCTGCCCGTCCTGTCCCGCCTTCCGGGAGTGGAGCCGGTCGGCATCTGCACCGGCGGTGGGGTCAGCGCCCGGCACGCGGCCGGCAAGTTCGGCTTCCAGTACGCCACCACCGACGAGGCGGGGCTCATCGGCGACGACCGGATCAACACCGTGCTGGTGGGCACCCGCCACAACCTCCACGCCCGCCAGGTGCTGGCCGCCCTGGCCGCCGGCCGGCACGTCTTCGTCGAGAAACCCCTCTGCATGACCGGCACGGAACTCGAGCGGATCGAGCAGGCCTACGCCGGGTGCGACCCGCGCCCGCTGCTGATGGTGGGCTACAACCGCCGCTTCGCGCCGCTGTCGGTCCGCCTGCGGGCCTTCGTCGCCGGGATGGGCGAGCCCCTGCTGGTCCACTACCGGGTCAACGCCGGCCACATCCCGGCGGAGCACTGGGTGCACGATCCCGAGGTCGGGGGCGGCCGGGTGATCGGCGAGGTCTGCCACTTCATCGACTACCTCATCTTTCTGACCGGGTCGCTGCCGGCGAGGGCGCGCGGCAGGCTCCTGCCGGACGGCGGACGTTACCGGGGCGACAACCTGCAGGTGCTGGTGGAGATGGCCGACGGTTCGGTCGGGACGATCCTCTACGCCGCCAGCGGCGACCGCTCGTTCCCCAAGGAGCGGGTGGAGGTCTTCGGCGGCGGCATGACGGCGGTGCTGGACAACTTCCGTTCACTGACCCTCTCCCGGGGAGGACGGACGGCGACCACCCGGTCCCGCCTGACCCAGGACAAGGGGCACCGGGGCGAGTTGACGGCCTTCCTCGACGCGGTGCGGGCGGGCGGTCCGTCGCCCATCCCATTCGCCGAACTGGTCGCCTCCACCAGGACGACGATCGAGCTGGCCGACTCCCTCGGACGGGGCGACTGACAAGATGCCGGTCGGCGCTCTGCTGGACACCGCCGCGCGGGCGGGTGCCGGCCGCGTCGTCCGCCGGGCTTGGCGTGCCGTCCGCTACCGCTGGATCTACCCGTGTCTTCCGCCGGGACGTCCCTCGACTGCGCGGCTCGGCCCGCCAGACGGACGCGCCTCGACGGTTGTCCCCCCGGCGGGGGAGGGCGCGCTCGAGAGGGCGGCGGCGCTTCGCGAGGGACGGTTCGAACTGCTTAACATGCCTGCGGTCCGCCACGGCACCGGCTTCGACTGGCGCGGCGGCCCCGGGCACGACCCACTCTGGCTGTACACCCTCCACTATGGCGGCTGGGCGCTCGACTTGGCCCTGGCGCACCGCCGTGATCCGGCCGGGGGGTATCTCCGGGCGCTGGTCCGCCTGACCGGCGACTGGCTGGCCGGGAACCGCCCCGGGAGCCGCCCCGGTTGGGAGCCGTACCCGGTCGCCCGCCGTCTGGTCAACTGGTCCATGGCCGACCTGGTCCTGACCGGCGACGACGGATGGCCGGCGGCGCGTCAAGCGGTTGCCGAGAGCCTCCGGCGGCAAGCGGACCTGCTCGGGGCGAACCTCGAGCGCGACCTGGGGAACAACCACCTGCTGGCCGACTATTGCGCCCTGGCCAGGATGGGGCTCCTCTATCCCGATTGGCCTGGCGCCGCGGCCTGGCGTGCGGAGGGGCTGCGCGGACTGGGTGAGGAGTGCCGCCGGCAGATCCTCCCCGACGGGGCCCACTTCGAGCGAAGCGCCAGCTACCAGGCCATCGTCCGGGACGACATCGCCGGCACGGTCCGGCTGGCCGCCGCCGTCGGCTGCCCCACCCCCGACGATCTAACGGGGGCCCTGGAGCGCATGGCCGCTTTCCGCCGGAGGGTCGCCGCCCCGGATGGGTCGATCCCCCTCTGGAACGACAGCGTGCCGGGCTACCCGGAGGGGCTGGAGTCGTGCGGGGACCCGCCGCCGGCCGGTCGGGCGATCGACCTCCTGGCCGACGCCGGGCTTGCGGTGCTGCGGGACGGCGCCGGCGGGACGCTCTGGTTCGACTGCGGGCCGATGGGGCCGCGGCACCTGCCCGGCCATGGCCACGCAGACACCCTGTCGATATGCCTCTACGGCTGCGGCCGGTGGCTGGTGGCCGACCCGGGCACGGTTTCGTACCACGACCCCGCGCTGCGCAACGCCCTGCGGTCCACCGCCGCCCACGCCACGGTCGCCGTTGACGGGCGCGACCAGTGCCTCTTCTGGGGGCCCTTCCGGGTGGCCTGGCCTCCGGCCGCCCGGATCATCTCCAGTTCCGCGCTCCACGCGGAGGGAGAGCACGACGGCTACCGTCGCTTGGCCGATCCGGTCACGCATCGCCGGCGGGTCGAACTGCGCGGGGAGGGCTCCTGGCTGATCGATGACCGGTGGATGCCCGGGGGCGGCACTCCTTTGCTGTGTCGTTCCCCCTTGCTCCCGGGGCCGAGGTGTCCGTCGAGGGGAGCATCGCCTCCGCCCGCTGGCCCGACGGGGTCGTGCTCGCCTGCGGTCACGAGGGATTCCCGGAACAGGCTTCCTGGCGGGTCGACGAGAGCTTCGTTCCGGGGGGGTGGAACCGCCCGGTCCCGAACCGTCGGCTCGTGCTGGCCTGGGAAGGGGAGGGGAGCGCGGCGGGGCGTGTCTCCCTGAGGATTTTCGCCGCCGGGGGGAGGGGATGAGGATCCTGATCCACACCCAATTCTATCCGCCCGAGATGGGCGCGCCGCAGGCCCGCCTGTCGGACCTGGCGGGGCGCCTCCGGGGGATGGGGCACGAGGTGGTCGTCCTGGCGGCCGTGCCCAACTACCCCACTGGGCGGATCTTTCCCGGCTCCCCCCGCGGCTACCACCGGGAGGAGATCGACGGAATCAGCGTGCACCGCTCTCGGATCATCCCGTCGAACGCGCCGGCGCTCGTCCCGCGCCTGGTGTCGTACCTCTCCTTCGCCCTCTCGTCCCTGGCGGTCGGCCTGCTGAAGGCCGGCCCGGCCGACCTGGTGATCACCGAGAGCCCGCCCCTCTTCCTGGCCCCGTCGGGCTTCCTCCTGGCCAGGCTCAAGGGCGCCCGGTGGATCATGAACGTCTCCGACTTGTGGCCCGACTCGGCCGCCTCCATCGGCATGCTCTCCGAGCGCTCGGCCGCCTACCGGTGCCTGGCGGCCCTGGCCCGATTCCTCTACCGCCGGGCCGACCTGGTCACCGGGCAGTCAGCCGAGATCGTGGCCGAGGTGCTCCGCCAGGCGCCGTCCGCCCGGGTCTGGCACCTGTCGAACGGGGTCGACCTGGCCCGCTTCTCACCCACCCGCCGAGACCCTGGCCTGCGGGAGCGCTACCTCCGGCCGGGCGAGATCGGCTTCGTCTACGCCGGCCTCCACGGCCTCTTCCAGGGACTGGACACCTTCCTCGAAGCCGCCCGGATGCTCGACGGCCTGCCGGTGCGGTTCCTGTTCTTCGGCGACGGGCCGCTCAAGGCGGGGCTGATGGCCCGGGCGGAGGCGGAGCACCTGGGCAACGTCTCCTTCCACCCGCCGCTTCCCCACGACCGGGTGGCCGCGGTGACCGGCCTCGATGGACGGCGCGCTGGTCGGCCTCCGGTCGCGCATCGTCGGGGCGGTGCCGTCGAAAATCTACGAGGCCATGGCTTCGGGGCTGCCGGTGGTCCTGGCGGCCTCCGGTGAGGCGGTCGGGATTGTCCGCGGGGCCGGCATCGCCGTCGATCCCGGGGATGCGGCGGGTGTGGCCGGGGCGGTGCGCCGGCTGGCGGCCGACGAGGGCCTGCGGCGGAAGCTCGGCGCCGCCGGGCGCCACGCGGTCGAGGAACGCTTCGATCGGCAGGCGATCGCCCGCGGTTTCGAGGGGGTCATCACCCGTCTCGTCCGGTGAGGCGCGGACGACGGCACTCTGGCGCGAGCCGGCCGGATCGGCTATCATCACCCGATGACCGTCTGCGCCGTCGTGGGCACACGCCCCAACTTCATGAAGATGGCCCCCGTGGTGCGCGAATTGTCGCGCCGGGGCATCCCCTTCGTGCTGGTACACACCGGCCAGCATTACGACCAGGCCATGTCCGAGGTCTTCTTCGACGAACTCGGCATGCCCCGGCCGGACATTCACCTGGGCGTGGGCTCGGGTTCCCACGGGGCCCAGACCGCCCGGGTGCTCGAGGCCTTCGAAAAGGTGCTGATGGAGAACCGATTCGACCTGGTGGCCGTCGGGGGGGATGTCAACTCGACCATGGCCGCGGCCCTGGCGGCGGTCAAGCTGCGCGTGCCGGTGGCCCACGTCGAGGCCGGCCTGCGCTCCTTCGACCGGAGCATGCCCGAGGAGGTCAACCGGGTGGTCACCGACCAGATCAGCGATCTGTTGTTCACCACCGAGGAGTCGGCCGGCGGCAACCTGCTTCGGGAGGGAATTCCCACGGAGCGGATCCACTTCGTCGGCAACTGCATGGTCGACTCGCTCATGGCACACCGGGAGCGGGCGGTGGGCCGGGAACCCTGGAAACGGTTGGGGCTCGGCCGTGGCGGTTATGCGCTGCTGACCCTCCACCGGCCTTCGAACGTGGACGAGCCGGGACTCCTGCGCGGCACGCTGGACGGTGTCGGCCGCGTCGCGAGCCGCGTGCCGGTGCTCTTCCCCGTCCACCCGCGCACCGCCGAGCGCATGCGGCAGAGCGGCATCGGGGCGCCCGATGGCGTGCGGACGGTGCCGCCGCTGCCGTACCTCGAGTTTCTCGGGCTGATGGCCGGGGCCGCGATGGTACTGACCGACTCGGGCGGGATCCAGGAAGAGACGACCGCCCTGGGGGTTCCCTGCTTGACGCTCCGCCGAAACACCGAGCGGCCGGTCACCCTCACTGCCGGCACCAACCGGTTGGTGGGAGCCGATCCCGACGAGGTCGCGCGCCTGGCCGACGACGCCCTCTCGGGGCAGGTGGCCGGCCGGCCGCATGCCGCCGCTGTGGGACGGACGGGCCGCCGAGAGGACCGTGGCGGTCATGGAATCCTTCCTGGGGAGGGTCCGGGCGTGAGCGAGCCGATCCCGTTCCACCGCCCTTACGTCACCGACGACGAGATCGCCGAAGTGGTCGATTCGCTCCGCTCCGGCTGGCTGACCATGGGTCCCAAGACGGTCCGCTTCGAGGAGGCCTTCGCCGCGGTCGTGGACGCGCCCCACGCGGTCGCGGTCAGCTCCTGCACCGCCGCCCTGCACCTGGCGCTGGTGGTCCTGGGCGTCGGCCCGGGGGACGAGGTGATCATCCCCGACATGACCTTCACCGCCACCGGCGAGGTGGCCTGCTACCTGGGGGCCCGGCCGGTCATCGTCGATGTCCAGCCCGACACGGCCAACATCGATCCGGCGGCGGTCGAGGCGGCCCTGACGCCGCGGACCCGGGCCATCATCCCGGTCCACTTCGGCGGGCAGCCGTGCGACATGGACGAACTGCGGGCGATCGCCTCGCGGGCGGGGGTGCCGCTGGTGGAGGACGCCGCACATGCCCTGCCGGCTTCGTACCGGGGCCGCCCGATCGGGTCGATCGGCGACGTCACCTGCTTCAGCTTCTACGCCACCAAGACCCTGGCCACCGGCGAGGGTGGGATGGCCGTGACCGCCGACCCGGCCTGGGCGGCGCGGATGCGCACGCTGCGGCTGCACGGCATCTCCCGGGACGCCTGGAAGCGCTACACTGCCGAGGGGACGTGGTACTACGAGGTCGAGGAGGCCGGCTACAAGTACAACATGACCGACATCCAGGCGGCCTTGGGGCTGGCGCAGCTCCGCAAACTCGAGTGGATGAACCGCCGGCGGGCGGAGATCGCCGGGAGGTACACGGCGGCCTTCTCGGGAGTGGAAGCGCTTCGGACGCCGGTCGTCAAGGCGGACAGGGAGACGGCTTGGCATCTCTACCCCCTGCGGCTGGCCTCCCGGGTCGGCGGAACCGACCGGGGCGCCTTCATCGACGAACTCGGCCGCCGCGGCATCGGCACCTCGGTGCACTTCATCCCGCTGCATCGCCACCCCTTCTACGCCGCGACGCTCGGCTACCGCGACGTGCCCTTCCCGGTGTCCGAAGACCTCTATGCCCGGACGCTGTCGCTGCCGATCTATCCGGGCATGACCGACGGGGAGGTCGACCGGGTGATCGCGGCGGTGCTCGACGTCGCCGGGGGAAAGCCGTGAGCGCCGGGGGAGGGCAGGTCGCCAGGCGGGTGTTCGACGTGGCCGTCTCGCTGGCCGGGCTGATCCTCCTGCTGCCCCTGCTGTCCCTGATTGCCATGGCGGTCAGGATCGACTCGCCGGGGCCGGTCTTCTTCCTCCAGGAACGGATTGGCCGTGACTTCCGACCCTTCCGGATCATCAAGTTCCGCACCATGACCCACGGACCGGACGGGAACGGCCCGCTGATCACCGCCGGTGGGGATGCCCGGATCACCCGGGTTGGCCGCCTGCTACGCCGGCTGAAGCTCGACGAACTGCCGCAACTGGCCAACATCCTGGCCGGCCAGATGAGCTTCGTCGGGCCGCGGCCCGAAGTGTCCCGCTACGTCGCCATGTTTCGCGATGAGTACCGCCGGCTGCTGGTCGTCCCGCCCGGCATGACCGACCCGGCCTCCCTCCGTTTCATCGACGAGGAGCGGCTGCTGTCGGCCGCCCCCGACCGGGAACGCTGCTACGTGGAGACCATCCTGCCGGAGAAGATCCGCCTTTCACAGGCCTACCTCGACCGGCGCACCTTCGCCGGCGACCTCGCCCTGATCCTCAGGACCGTCCTGGGAGGACACCGATGATGCACATCCTCGCGTCGCCCCGGCGGACGCTGCTGCTTATGCTCGATATGAGCATCTTCGCCGGCTGCTACTACCTGGCCTTCCTGCTCCGCCTCGAGCGGCTGGACCTCGGCGGCTACCTGGGCATCTTCCTGCGGACCGTGCCGCTGGTCATGGTCCTGCGGGTGGTCAGCATGTACCTGTCGGGAGTCTACTGGGGCCTCTGGAACTACGCCTCGGTCCGCGACCTGCTGAACATCATCAAGGGGACGGCGGTGGGAACGGTGGCGAGCGTGCTGGGAGTGGTCTTCACCCGCGGCCTGGAGAACTTCCCCAGGTCGGTCTTCCTGATCGACGCCATCCTGGTTGTCGTGGCTATCGGTGGCGAGCGCTTTACCTGGCGGAGCGTCCGCGAACTCCTGGCGTCCCGCCGACGGCGCACCGGCCGGCCGGTGATCATTGTCGGTGCGGGCGACGCCGCCGAAGACCTGATCCGGGAGTCGCTCCAGAACCCCCGCTTGAGCCTCCAGCCGGTCGGCATCGTCGACGACCAGCCGGAGAAGCAGCATCACCGGATTCACGGGGTGAAGGTCCTCGGGTCGGTCGACGACCTTCCCGGCCTCGTCACCCGCAAGCAGGCCGAGGAGATCCTGATCGCCATCCCCTCGGCCACCGGGCCGCAGATGCGGCGGATCGTCGAGCGGTGCCGCGAGGCCGGCGTCCCCTACCGCACCGTTCCCGGAGCCGGCGACATCCTCGGCGGGCGGGTGTCGGTGCGGAACCTGCGCGAGGTGCTCTTGGAGGACCTCCTCCGGCGGCCGCCGGTGCGTCTCGACCGGAAGGCCATCAGCGCCCACCTGCGCGGCAAGAGGGTGCTTGTCACCGGCGCCGGGGGGTCGATCGGCTCGGAACTCTGCCGGCAGGTGGCCAGGTTCGAGCCGGCGCGGGTCATCATGCTCGACCACGCCGAGAACCCCCTCTTTCACCTCGACCAGGAGTTTCGCGGCGTCGGGAACGGGCCGCCCTATGACCTGGTGGTGACCGACATCGCCGACCGCCGGCGGATGGAGACGGTGATGCGCCAGGCGATGCCCGACGTCGTCTTCCACGCGGCCGCCCACAAGCACGTGCCGCTCATGGAGTCGAACGTCCAGGCGGCCTTCCGGAACAACCTGACCGGCACGCGGGTGACCGCCGAGACGGCCGCGGCCGCCGGCGTGCGCACCTTCGTCATGATCTCCACCGACAAGGCGGTCAATCCCGGCAGCATCATGGGCCTCTCCAAGAGGACGGCCGAGATCCTGGTGGCCGACATGGAACGGCGATTCGGCGACACGGAATTCGTCTCGGTCCGCTTCGGCAACGTGATGGGGAGCGAGGGGAGCGTCATCCCCCTCTTCCGGCGCCAGATCGAGGCCGGCGGGCCGGTGACGGTGACGCACCCGGAGGTGGTGCGCTACTTCATGACCATCCATGAGGCGGTCCAGCTCGTCCTGCAGGCGGCCACGATGGGGAGGGGGGGGAGATCTTCGTGCTCGAGATGGGCGAGCCGCTGAAGATCCTCGACCTGGCCCGGGACATGATCTCGCTGTCGGGGCTGGAGCCCGACGTCGACGTGCCGATCGTCTTCACCGGTCTGCGGCCGGGCGAGAAGCTCCGTGAAGAACTGATGATCGGGTCCGAGGGCGTCATGCCGACGCCCCACGAGAAGATCATGGTGCTGCGGGGGGACGGACAGGGTTCGCCGGGGCGGGTGGCCGAACTGCTAGACCGGATAGAGACCCTGGCGCGGGAGAGCGCTCCGGCCGCAGAGATCGTGGCCGCCGCCGCCGAACTGGTGCCCGAATACCGCCCCGCTGTCATCGATGCCCAGGGGGCCGCCGTCATGCCGGCGCCTGACCCGGGGACCGGAACCGACGAGAGAGAGGAGAGCCGATGAGCCTGCTGTTCACCTGGGAGAACGCCCTGGCGCTGCTCACGCTGATCGCCCTGGAGATCACCCTGGGCATCGACAACATCGTCTTCATCGCCATCATCACCGGCCGCCTGCCGGCGAAGATGCGCAACCGGGCGCGGAAGATCGGCCTGGTCGGGGCCATGGCCACCCGGGTCCTGCTGCTGTTGGGCATCGCCTGGGTGATGCGCCTTGTCAAGCCGCTCTTCGCCGTCATGGGGCACCCGGTTTCGGGACGCGACCTGATCCTGGTCATCGGCGGCCTCTTCCTGGTCGGCAAGGCGACCTTCGAGATCCACGACAAGATCGAGGGCCCTCTCGAGCACCACGCCGGCGCGGCGCACGAGGCGGCGTCGTTCCGGGGCGCGGTCATCCAGATCATGCTTCTGGACATCATCTTCTCGCTCGACTCGGTCATCACCGCCGTGGGCATGTCGAGTTCCATCCCGGTCATGGTGGCGGCCATCGTCGCCGCGGTCGGGGTGATGATGTTCTTCGCCGGCGCCGTTTCGGAGTTCATCGAGCACCACCCGACAATGAAGATGCTGGCCCTCTCCTTCCTTATCCTGATCGGCGTGGTCCTGGTGGCCGAAGGGTTCGGGCGGCACGTCCCGCGGGGGTACATCTACTTCTCGATGGCCTTCTCGCTCCTGGTCGAGATGCTGAACATCCGCGTCCGGAAGTTCGAATCGGTCGCGCCGGCCCGGGAGACGGGGGGACAGTGAACGTCCCGGTGGCGGTGGATCGCGGAGGATCGGGCCGCCCCGGCCGGTTGGCGAGGGGCTTCGGCGCCGCCGTGATCCTGGTGGCGGCATTCCTGGCGAGCTGGTGGCTGGGCATTGCCGGCTTGGCCGACCGGGACGCCGAGTCGGCCCGGGAACTGGTCGAGCGGGGGGATGTGGCCGCAGCGATATCGGTCTACTCGAAGGTCTCCGGTCGCCTTGGGGGGGGCGCCGAAGGGGAGCGCGGCGTCGGTGAGGCCTTCTTCACCCTCGCCCGGCGCGGTAACCCGAGTCCGGCGCTCCTCGATCGGGCCCGCAAGCACCTGGTGAAGGCCCTCGAACGGTCTCCGGCCGACATGCGGCTCCTGATGAGCATCCACCACGTCGACCTCCTGGCATCCCGGACCGCCGAGGGGGCGGCCCTCGCCTTCGATCGGGCGGCGGCCCTGGCGAGGAGGTATCCGGCCGAACCCACGCTGGCGCTCAGGTTCCTCGCCCTGGCCGAGGATGTGGCCGTCACTCCGCGGCTTCGCGGCCTGTTCGGGGATGAGCCGAGGCGGCGGGCGGTGGTGGACACGGGGGCTTTCCTGGCGGGCCGGGGCTGGATTCCCGTGGAACGCTACGACTCCCTGGTCGGTTCGGGTCTCTTCTCCCCGGCGGAGTGCGTGAGCATCTACGGCACGGCGATCACCGGGCTGTGGAGGTTGTCGGAGGAGGCGGTCGAAGGGGACGCATGGGAGAGATGGCGGATGGGGATCGAGGGGCTTACCTGGACTCCCGAGAAGGCGTTCTTCCTGATGTCAGTCGCCCGGCGCCTGGTCAACCGGGGGAAGTACGGGCCGGCGGTGAGCATCCTGCGCCAAGTGGTCGATTGGCGTCCCGATGCTGCGAGCCGGCTGCTGCTCGCCCGGACGGTCATCGCCTCGGGCGGTTCCTGGCAGGAAGCCGCCGAGCTGCTCCGGCAGGTCGTCGAGCAGGAACCGATGAACCTCGATCATCGCAAGGAGTATGCCACCTTCCTCGTCGGGCACGGGATGTACCTGACCGCGGCGCGGGTAATTGAACCGGTCGAAGCGCTCGCCCAGGGGGATCACGGGATGCTCTACTTGAAAGGGAGGATCCGGGAGGCCGAGGGAAGGCTGGACGAGGCCGGGACTTTCTATGGCCGGGCGGCGAAGTTGCTGCCGGGAAACACGGAGTACCAGGAAGGCAAGAGAGAGGGTCTCGGCCGGTCAATAAATTTCCTTGACACCCCCGCATTTGCAGGGTAAATTGATTGTTCGCGTCGTAGTGTGCGCCGATGTAGCTCAACGGTAGAGCAACTGATTTGTAATCAGTAGGTTGGGGGTTCGATTCCCTTCATCGGCTTAGGGTCGCAGGCATGGGGAGGTTCCCGAGCGGTCAAAGGGAACAGACTGTAAATCTGTCGGCGGACGCCTTCGGAGGTTCGAATCCTCCCCTCCCCACCATTACGATGCGGCGGGGCGATCGACCAGAACGCTCGGGCGGGAGTAGCTCAGTTGGCTAGAGCATCAGCCTTCCAAGCTGAGGGTCGCGGGTTCGAATCCCGTTTCCCGCTCCAGTTATTCCACGGGGGGGCCCGTGGCATTTGAACGTGACCGGTTCAAGGGAAGGGCCCAGGTAGCTCAGTCGGTAGAGCACATCCTTGGTAAGGATGAGGTCACCGGTTCAATCCCGGTCCTGGGCTCCATGTCTTCGGGTTTTCGGCAAGGAGGGGGTCGATGGCCAAGGAGAAGTTTCAGAGGACGAAGCCGCACCTGAACATTGGGACGATCGGTCACGTTGATCATGGGAAGACGACGCTGACGGCGGCGATCACGAAGGTGCTGGAGAAGAAGGGATATGCGGAGTACATCCCGTTTGACCAGATCGACAAGGCTCCGGAGGAGAAGGAGCGCGGGATCACGATTGCCATAGCGCACGTGGAGTATCAGACGGACAAGCGGCACTATGCGCACGTGGACTGTCCTGGTCATGCGGACTACATCAAGAACATGATCACCGGGGCGGCGCAGATGGACGGGGCGATCCTGGTGGTGTCGGCGGCGGACGGGCCGATGCCGCAGACGCGGGAGCATGTGTTGCTGGCGCGTCAGGTGAACGTGCCGCATATCGTGGTGTTTTTGAACAAGTGCGACATGGTTGACGATCCCGAGCTGCTGGACCTGGTGGAGTTGGAGGTTCGGGACCTGCTGACGTCGTACAACTTCGAGGGTGACAAGATACCGGTGATCCGCGGGAGCGCGCTGAAGGCGCTGGAGAGCGGAGACCCGAATTCGCCGGACACGAAGTGCATCGCCGAGTTGATGGACGCGGTGGACTCGTTCATACCGGAGCCGGTGCGTCCGGTGGAGAAGCCGTTCCTGATGCCGATCGAGGATGTGTTCAGCATATCGGGGCGCGGGACGGTGGTGACCGGGCGGGTTGAGCGGGGGATCGTGAAGGTGGGTGAGGAAGTGGAGATCGTGGGCATTCGTCCGACGCAGAAGACGGTGGCGACGGGCGTTGAGATGTTCCGGAAGCTGTTGGACGAGGGGCGCGCGGGCGACAACGTGGGCGTACTGCTTCGGGGGACGAAGCGTGAGGACGTTGAGCGCGGGATGGTGTTGGCGAAGCCCGGGAGCATCACGCCGCATACGAAGTTCAAGGCCGAGGTGTACATTCTGACGAAGGAGGAGGGCGGCCGTCACACGCCGTTCTTCAACGGGTATCGTCCGCAGTTCTATTTCCGGACGACGGACGTGACGGGGGTGGCGCAGTTGCCCGAGGGCACGGAGATGGTGATGCCGGGGGACAACGTGGTCATGACGGTTGAGCTGATCACGCCGATCGCCCTGGAGAAGGAGCTGCGCTTCGCCATTCGCGAAGGCGGCCACACCGTCGGCGCCGGCGTCGTCGTCGAAGTCATAGCCTAAGCGAGGATCGACATGAGGGAGAACATCACCTTGGCATGTTCGCAGTGCAAGCAGCGCAACTACCGGACATCCAAGAACAAGAAGAACTCTCCGGACAAGCTGGAGTTGAAGAAGTACTGCCGCTTCTGCCGGACGCACACTCCTCACAAGGAGTCGAAGTAGGGCATTCGTTGGAAAACGGTAGTTGCCGCAGGCCAGTAGCTCTAACGGCTAGAGCACCGGACTCCAAATCCGGGTGTTGGGGGTTCGAATCCCTCCTGGCCTGCCATGTTCTCGAAGGGGGTAGCGGGGTCGAACATGTTTGAGAAGATCAAGGCGTTCCTGAAGGATGCCGCCGTCGAGTTGCGGAAGGTTAGCTGGCCGACGCGCCGGGAAACGGTCAATTCGACGGTGGTGGTCATCGCGCTCATCCTCATGCTGGGGGTCTTCCTGGCCATCATCGATGGCGCCCTGGCCAAGATCATGGGCATCATCATCGGATAACTCCTAGAGCCAATACGAGGTAACGGACGCATGACTGCCGAGGAACAGAAACTGGATGAGGGCGTGGCCGCTGATTACCAGTGGTACGCCATCCACGTCTACTCCGGTTTCGAGAACAAGGTCAAGCTGAGCCTGATGGAGCGGATGAAGGCCTCGGGGCACGGCCAGGACTTGCAGGAGATTCTCGTTCCCTCCGAGGAGGTGGTCGAACTCCACAAGGGGAAGCGGCGGGTCTCCGAGCGGAAGATCTTCCCGGGCTATCTCCTGGTGAGGATGCGGCTCGACGACGAGACCTGGCACATCGTCAAGGACACCCCCAAGATCACCGGATTTCTCGGCGGCAAGATGACCCCGAGCCCGCTCTCCGAGGAGGAGATCCGCGAGATCGTCGACCAGATGACCGAGGACGGCACCAAGCCCAAGCCGAAGGTCAAGTTCCGCCACGGCGAGCCGATCCGGGTCGTCGACGGCCCCTTCTCCACCTTCGTCGGCGTGGTCGACGAGGTCAACGAGGAGCGGGGCAAATTGAAGGTCATGGTGAGCATTTTCGGACGCTCCACGCCGGTGGAGCTCGATTTTCTCCAGGTGGAGAAGCTGTAATCACGAAACGAGGGTATTGTCATGGCGAAGACAGAAGTGGCCAAAGTCAAGCTGCAGCTCCCCGCCGGCAAGGCGAATCCGTCCCCTCCGGTCGGGCCGGCCCTCAGCCAGCATGGGGTGAACATCATGGAATTCTGCAAGGCGTTCAACGCCGACACGCAGAGCCAGGAAGGGACCATCATCCCGGTGATCATCTCCGTATACAGCGACCGGAGCTTCACCTACATCAAGAAGACTCCCCCGGCGTCGATTCTGTTGAAGAAGGCCGCCGGCGTGGTAAAGGGGTCGTCCAATCCGCTGAAGGAGAAGGTCGGACAGGTGACCGCCAAGCAGGTCGAGGAAATCGCCCGCCTCAAGCTGCCCGACCTCAATGCCAATGATGTGCCCGCAGCCGTCAAGGTCATCGCCGGGACGGCCCGCAGCATGGGCATCGAAATAACCGATTAGGGAAGGAACGCGCCATGCCGAAGAGAGGCAAGAAATACCAGGCCGCCGCGGCGGCCATCGACCGGGCCCAGAAATACCCGCTTGAGAAGGCGGTTGCCCTGGTCAAGCAGGCCAAGTACACCAAGTTCGACGAGTCGGTCGACGTGGCCGTGAAGCTGGGCGTCGATCCGAAGAAGACCGACCAGATGGTCCGGGGCGCGGTGGTCATGCCCCACGGCACCGGCAAGACGGTCCGGGTGCTGGTCTTCGCCAAGGGCGAGAAGGAGAGGGAGGCACAGGAAGCCGGCGCCGATATCGTCGGGGCGGATGACCTGGTGGACAAGATCCAGAAGGGCTGGACCGACTTCGACGCCGCAGTGGCCACGCCCGACCTGATGGGCTTGGTCGGAAAGCTCGGCCGGGTGCTCGGCCCCCGCGGTCTGATGCCCAATCCCAAGACCGGCACGGTCACCGTCGACGTCGCCCGGGCGATCCGCGACATCAAGGCGGGCAAGGTGGAGTACCGGGTTGACAAGGGCGGCATCATCCACGCCCAGGTCGGCCGGGTCTCCTTCAACGAACAGGCCCTGGCCGAGAACTTCCGGACTCTGATGGACAGCATCATGAGGAGCAAGCCGGCAACCAGCAAGGGCACCTTCCTCAAGGCCGTGGTCATCTCCTCGACCATGGGCCCGGGGATCAAGCTGGACACGGCCAGTTTGCAGGCCAAGTAGGCCTGTCGAGATAACGTGACGCATCAGGGCGGGTCGTAGACAGCAGGTCCTCCCGGGATTGCGGGAGGGTAATGGCAAGGGCCGCCTGCCGAGACCGTGAACACCCCACAACGGGTACACGTGGTCTCCTGACCCTGCTGAGAGGAAAGGAGGTCATTTGAAGAAGGAACAGAAGGAACACCTAGTCACCGAGCTGCGCGAGTCGCTCGGGACGGCCAGCCTCATGGTGGTCGCCGACTACCGAGGGCTGGACGTGGAAAAGATCAGCGTGCTGCGCCGGAGTTGCCGCAAGTCCGGAGCCCGGCTGCAGGTGATCAAGAACACCCTCGCCAAGAAGGCCGTTCCCGAGACGCCGTTCGCCGGGATCTCGACCTTCCTCCAGGGGCCGACGGCCATCACCATTGGCAGCGGCGACCCGGTTGTGGTGCTCAAGGTGCTGACCGGCTTCGCCAAGGAGAACGAGTCGTTCAAGATCAAGGGCGGCGTCCTCGGCGGGAGCGTGTTCTCGTCGGCGGAACTGGGCCGTATCGCCACACTGCCGTCGCGAGAGGTGCTGCTGGCCAAGATGCTGGGGTCGCTCACCGCGCCCCTCACCAGGATGGTCGGCACGCTGGGCAATCCGCTCCGCGGCCTGGTCGGCGTCCTGAACGCCTACAAGGAGAAGAAGGGCGCCTGAGCTTGTCTCGGTGCGCCTTCATGGTCATCAACATTCGCTGTCTGAGCAAGGGAGGATCGAGAGCATGTCCAAGATCAGCAAAGAGGATGTCGTCGGCTTCATCGAGAACATGACCGTTCTGGAACTGGCCGACTTCGTCAAGGAACTGGAGGAGAAGTTCGGCGTTTCCGCCGCCGCACCGGTGGCCGTGGCCGCTGCTGCTGGCGCCGCCGCTCCGGCCGCCGCCGAGGAGCAGACCGAGTTCGACGTCATCCTGATGAGCGCCGGCGAAAAGAAGATCCAGGTCATTAAGGAAGTCCGCGGCGTCACCAGCCTCGGCCTCAAGGAGGCCAAGGACCTGGTGGATGGCGCTCCCAAGCCGGTCAAGGAGAAGGTCAGCAAGCAAGAGGCCGAGGAGATCAAGAAGAAGCTTGTCGAGGCGGGGGCAACCGTCGAAATCAAGTAGCGTGGCCCCGATGGAAGACCAGAACGGGACGGCTCCTCGGGGGCCGTCCCTTTTCCCTTGACGGGGGTTGTGGCATTCGAAGTGACTGATGGCCGGCAGTAGCCGGTCTTGAAGGAAGGACAGATCGTCACCGCATGGCGGGAGAAAGAGGTTAGAAATGGAAAAACTGCTGACCTGTCGTCGACGGGTGCGCAAGGATTTCAGCAAGATACAGCACATCATCCAGGTCCCCGATCTCCTGGAAGTCCAGCGGAGATCGTTCGACGCGTTCCTGCTGAGAGACGTGCCGCCGGACCAGCGCCCAGACTCCGGGCTCCAGGGTGTGTTCAACAGCATCTTCCCAATTCATGATTTCAAGGGACTCATCTCCCTGGAATTCGTCAGCTACACCATCGGCCCGCCGAAGTACTCCGAGGAAGAGAGTCACGAGCGGGGGACCACCTACTCGGCCCCCCTCAAGGTGACCATCAGGATGAAGTACTGGGAGCAGGAAGGGAAGGGCGCCGATCGCCGCGCCCGGAAGATCATCGAGAACGAGGTCTACTTCGGCGAAATCCCGCTCATGACCCAGACCGGCACGTTCATCATCAACGGCACCGAGCGGGTGGTGGTCAGCCAGATGCACAAGTCGCCGGGGCTCTTCCTGGAGACGAACCGCAGCAAGACCAGCACCATCGTCAAGACCCTCTACTCGACCCGGATCATCCCCTACAGCGGCTCATGGCTCGACCTCGAATTCGACGCCAAGGACCTCGTCTACGCCCGGATCGACCGGAAGCGGAAGTTCCTGGTGACCATCCTCCTGAAGGCGCTGGATCTCTCCTCGCAGGAGATCCTGAAGACCTACTACCCGACGGAAACGATCACCATCGACAAGAAGGGCACGACGACCCGCTCCATCCGTGGCTACATCGAATCCGTGCAGCGATATGTCAAACCGCAGGTATCGATCGATTGGAGCAAGGGCGAACTGATCGTCAAGGAGGGGAGGAAGACCCGCCCGGAGCCGTTCACGCCGATGAAGTACCCGTGGGCGGTGGTCAATCCCAAGAAGGGCGAGATTCTCTCCAAGGAAGGGGCTCCGATCAATGCCCGATCCCTCCGGAAGCTGGCCGACAGCGGCATCGATGTCGTGCCGGTGGCCGGCAAGGATCTGCACGGCCGCGTTCTGGCGGCCGACTGCATCGACGAGAAGACGGGCGAACTGGTGGCCGAGGCCAACCAGGAGATAACCGAGGAACTGCTGGACAAGATCCTTGGCTCCGGCATCCGGGAAATGGCGTTGCTGATCACCGAGGGGCCATCCCTGTCGACGTCCCTCCGGGATACCTTGGCGGCTGACGCCATCGGCACCCGCGGGGAGGCCCTGGTGGAGATCTACCGCCGGCTGCGCCCCGGCGAGCCGCCGACCATCGACACGTCGACGGTCTTCTTCGAGAACCTCTTCTTCAACCCCAAGCGCTACGACCTGTCCACCGTCGGGCGCATGAAGATGAACCGCCGCCTCGGGCTCGAGACAAGCCTCGAGACCCGGACGTTGACCCGCGAGGACATCATCCTGTCGCTGCGTTTCCTGCTCAAGGGCCAGGCCGACCAGGTGGCTCCGGACGACGTCGACCACCTCGGCAACCGCCGGGTCAAGGCGGTCGGCGAGCTGCTGGAGAACCAGTTCCGGATGGGCCTGATCCGGATGGAGCGGAATCTTCGTGAGCGCATGGGCATCCAGGATGCCGGCGAACTCTCCCCCCAGGACATCATCAACAACAAGCCGGTCGACGCGGCCATCAAGGAGTTCTTCGGGTCGAGCCAGCTGTCGCAGTTCATGGACCAGAACAACCCGCTGTCGGAGATCACCCACAAGCGCCGCCTGTCGGCCCTCGGTCCCGGGGGCCTGACCCGCGAGCGGGCCGGCTTCGAGGTTCGCGACGTCCACCCGACCCACTACAGCCGCATCTGCCCGATCGAGACGCCGGAAGGTCCGAACATCGGCCTGATCACCTCGCTTTCCACCTACGCCCGGGTCAACGAGTACGGCTTCGTCGAGACACCCGTCCGCCGGGTGGCCGACGGGAAGGCGACCGCCGACATCGTCTACCTGACTGCCGACGAGGGCGAGAAATACGTCGTCGCCCAGGCCAGTACCGAGGTTGACGCGCACGGGAAGCTGGTCGGGGAGCGCATCTCGGCGAGGAAGAACAACGATTGGGTGCAGGTGGTGCCGGCAGAGGTCGAGTTCATGGACGTCTCCCCGAAGCAGATCGTGTCGGTGTCGACCGCCCTGGTCCCCTTCCTTGAGCACGATGACGCCAACCGCGCCCTGATGGGCTCGAACATGCAGCGCCAAGCGGTGCCGCTCCTCCAGGCGGAGGCTCCGCTGGTCGGGACGGGAATGGAGGAGATCGTCGCCCGCGATTCGGGCGTTGTGATCCTGGCCCGCCGCGACGGCGTGGTGGAGAAGGTCGACGCCCAGCGGATCTTCGTCCGGGTCGATCCCGAGAAGGGGCTCCCCGGGGGCGTCGATGTCTACCCCCTGAAGAAGTTCAAACGGTCGAACCAGAACACCTGCCTCAACCAGACGCCCATCGTTCGCGAGGGGGACCGGGTGAGCAAGGGGCAGGTCATGGCCGACGGTTCTTCGGTTCGCGACGGGGAACTCGCCCTCGGTCAGAATGTCCTGGTGGCCTTCATGCCCTGGGGCGGCTACAACTTTGAGGACGCCATCCTGCTCAACGAGCGCCTGGCCCGCGACGACGTGTTCACCTCCATCCACATCGAGGAGTTCGAACTCGAGGCCCGCGACACCAAGCTGGGCAAGGAGGAGATCACCCGCGACATCCCCAACGTCGGCGAGGACGCCCTGCGGAACCTGGACGAGAGCGGCATCATCCGCATCGCCGCCGAGGTCAAGCCGGGCGACATCCTGGTCGGCAAGGTGACCCCCAAGGGCGAGTCGCAGCTGACCCCCGAGGAAAAACTCCTCCGGGCGATCTTCGGCGAGAAGGCGGGCGAGTTCAAGGACTCCTCATTGACCGTTCCCCCGGGGATCGAGGGGACGGTGGTCGACGTCAAGGTCTTCTCCCGCCGCGGCGCCGAGAAGGACGAGCGGGCCAAGGCCATCGAGGAGGAGGAAGCCGAAAAGCTTCGCCGCGACCTGTCCGAGGAGCTGAAGATCGTCAAGGACGAGGAACACTCGAGGCTGATCCGGCTGTTCGCGGGGAAGAAGTCCCCCGTGCCGCTGAAGGACCGCAGGGGAGAGACGCTGCTCAAGAAGGGGGCAGTGCTCACGCTGGAGGTTCTCGGACGGGTCCATCTCACCAAGGACCTGATCGGCAAGCTTGCCGGTGACGATGCCACCCGCCGGAGCGTAGCCCTGATCAGCAACAAGGCGGTCGAGCAGGAGGGCAAGCTCAGCGCCCAGTACGAGGACCGCATCAACCGGCTCCGCAAGGGGGACGAGCTTCCCCCGGGGGTCATCAAGATGGTCAAGGTGTATGTGGCCATCAAGCGCAAGATATCGGTCGGCGACAAGATGGCCGGACGCCACGGTAACAAGGGCGTCGTGTCGATGATCCTGCCCGAGGAGGACATGCCCTTCATGCCCGACGGCACGCCGGTCGACATCGTCCTTAACCCGCTGGGCGTTCCGTCCCGAATGAATGTCGGCCAGATCCTGGAGACCCACCTCGGGTGGGCTGCCAAGGGCTTGGGGCGGCAGATCGAGGTCCTCCTGCATGAGGAGAAGACCAAGGCTTTGCGGGCGAAGCTCAACCAGATATACGCCGCCGGGGAACTGGGCAATCTGCCGAAGAAGGCCTCCGATGATGAGGTCCGGAAGTATGCCTCCCTGCTGGTAAAGGGAGTGCCGGTCACCACGCCGGTGTTCGAGGGGGCCGACGAGACGGAGATCAAGGATCTCCTCGGGATTGCCGGCCTGGCCAAGAACGGCAAGACCAGCCTCTATGACGGGCGCACCGGCAAGAAGTTCGATCAGGAGGTCACCGTGGGCTACATCTACATGATGAAGCTGCACCACCTCGTGGACGACAAGATTCACGCCCGGTCGATCGGGCCTTACTCGCTGGTCACCCAGCAACCGCTGGGCGGCAAGGCGCAGTTCGGCGGGCAGCGTTTCGGCGAGATGGAGGTCTGGGCCCTTGAAGCCTACGGGGCGGCTTACATCCTCCAGGAGATGCTGACCGTCAAGTCGGATGACGTGGTCGGCCGGACCAAGGTGTTCGGTTCGATCGTCAAGGGAAAGGATGCCCACCAGGCGGGCATTCCCGAGAGCTTCAACGTCCTGGTCAAGGAGTTGCAGGGGCTGGGACTCGACATGGAACTCCTGGAGAAGAAGCCCGAACAGGAATAACGGTTGGAATCCTTTCCCCGTAAGGAGGAAACCTTGGAAAGTATTTTCAGTCTGTTCGAGAAGCACAAGGACCCGACGAGCATTGCCGCGGTCCGAATCGGCCTGGCCTCGCCCGACAAGATACGCTCCTGGTCGCATGGCGAGGTCAAGAAGCCGGAAACGATCAACTACCGGACCTTCAAGCCGGAGCGCGACGGCCTTTTCTGTGCCAAGATCTTCGGCCCGACCAAGGACTGGGAGTGCAACTGCGGCAAGTACCGCCGGATGAAGTTCCGGGGCGTGGTGTGCGAGAAGTGCGGCGTCGAAGTCATCCAGTCGAAGGTGCGCCGGGAGCGGATGGGTCACATCGAGCTGGCCTGCCCGGTTTCCCACGTCTGGTTCTTCAAGGGGCTCCCGAGCCGGATCGGCACCATCCTCAACCTGAGCCTGCGCGAGCTGGAGAAGGTCCTCTACTTCGAAGCCTACGTGGTCATCGACCCGGGCGAGACCGGGCTCAAGGAGAAGGAGATCATCCCCGACGACAAGTACCGCAAGCTGAAGGCCAAGCACGGCGACGACTTCAAGGCCATGATGGGCGCCGAGGCGATCAAGGAGCTGCTCAAGAAGGTCAACGTCGAGAAGCTGGCGGTGTCGTTGCGCAAGAAGATGCTCGAGGCCAAGTCGACCCAGCAGCGGAAGAAGATCGTCAAGCGGCTCAAGGCGGTCGAAGCATTCCGCAAGTCGGGCAACCGGCCCGAGTGGATGATCGTCGAGGTGCTGGCGGTCATCCCGCCCGAGCTGCGTCCCCTGGTGCCGCTCGACGGAGGCCGCTTCGCCACTTCCGACCTGAACGACCTCTACCGCCGGGTGATCAACCGGAACAACCGCCTCAAGCGGCTGCTCGACCTGAAGGCTCCGGACATCATCGTCCGCAACGAGAAGCGGATGCTCCAGGAGGCGGTCGACGCGCTGTTCGACAACGGCCGACGCGGCCGGGTCATCCGCGGGCCGAACAAGCGCCCGCTGAAGTCCCTCTCGGACATGCTCAAGGGGAAGCAGGGGCGCTTCCGGCAGAACCTGCTGGGTAAGCGCGTCGACTACTCGGGGCGCTCGGTGGTCGTGGTCGGGCCCGAGCTGCGCCTCGACCAGTGCGGCCTGCCGAAGAAGATGGCCCTGGAACTTTTCAAGCCGTTCATCTTCCACAAGCTCGAGGAGAAGGGTCTGGCGACGACCATCAAGAACGCCAAGAAGATGGTCGAGAAGGAGGTCCAGGAGGTGTGGGACGTGCTCGAGGAGGTCATCAAGGAGCACCCGGTCCTGCTCAACCGCGCTCCGACGCTCCACCGCCTCGGCATCCAGGCCTTCTGGCCGGTGCTGATCGAGGGGAAGGCCATCCGCCTCCACCCGCTTGTCTGCATCGCCTTCAACGCCGACTTCGACGGCGACCAGATGGCCGTCCACGTGCCGCTGTCGCGCGAGGCCCAGAACGAGGCCGTCGAGTTGATGCTGTCGACCAAGAATATCCTGTCGCCGGCCCACGGCCGGCCGCTGGCCACCCCCTCGCAGGACATCGTCCTCGGCTGCTACTACCTGACCAAGGACGCGCCCAAGCAGAAGGGCGCCGGGATGCTCTTTGCCGACCCGGAGGACGTGCGCCGGGCGTACGACTCGGAGGTGGTCGGCCTGCACGCACTGATCAAGGTGCGCCTGCCGGTGGAAGACCAGGAGGGGAAGACGGAGTTCGTCGAGACGACCCCGGGACGGATCATCATGAGCGAGATCCTCCCGGCCGGGCATTCCCTACACCCTGGTCAACCGGACGATGAACAAGAAGGAACTCTCCAACCTGATCAACTTCTGCTTCCGGAAGCACGGCCTGGAGGTCACCACCAGGCTTCTCGATGACGTCAAGGCAATCGGGTTCCGCTACGCCACATACTCGGGCGTAAGCATCTCCATCGACGACATGAAGATCCCGACCAACAAGCAGGCCCTGGTCGACGAGGCCACCGCCCTGGTCGAGGAGATCGACCGGCAGTACACCGAGGGATACATCACCAAGGGCGAGGAATACAACAAGGTGGTCGACATCTGGGCCCAGACCACCGAGCGGATCGCCGAGGAGATGCTCGAGGAACTGAAGGGCGACCACGGCGGCTTCAACCCGATCTACATCATGCTCGATTCGGGAGCCCGGGGCAGCAAGCAGCAGATCCGCCAGTTGGCCGGCATGCGCGGCCTGATGGCCAAGCCGTCGGGCGAGATCATCAGGACCCCCATCACGGCCAACTTCCGCGAGGGTTTGACCGTGCTCCAGTACTTCATCTCGACCCACGGCGCCCGGAAGGGCCTGGCCGACACCGCGCTCAAGACGGCCAACTCGGGCTACCTGACCCGCCGCCTGGTCGACGTGGCCCAGGACATGATCGTCAGCATGCAGGACTGCGGCACGATGGACGGCATCACCGTCAGCGCCATCGTCGAGAGCGGCGAGATCATCGAGCCCCTCAAGGACCGCATCCTCGGCCGCGTGACCCTGGACGACATCACCGATCCCTTCAGCGCCGATCCGCTGAAGCCGGTGGTGCTGGTGAAGCCAACGACGAGATCACCGAGGAACTGGCCGAGAAGATCGAGGACGTCCGGCATCGAGCGGGTCAAGATCCGCTCGGTGCTGACCTGCGAGGCGCGCGAGGGAATCTGCGCCCGCTGCTACGGCCGCGACCTGGCCCGCGGCCGGCTGGTGGAACTGGGCGAAGCGGTCGGCACCATTGCCGCCCAGTCGATCGGCGAGCCGGGCACGCAGCTGACCATGCGGACCTTCCACATCGGCGGTGCGGCCAGCCGCATCGTCGAGCAGACCACCATCGAGGCCAAGTACGACGGCATCGTCAAGTTCCACGACTGCACACCGTGCGCAACAAGGACCAGCAGCAGGTGGTCATGAAGCGCAACGGGATGATCGCCGTGCAGGACGCCAGCGGCCGCGAGAAGGAGAAGTACCAGGTGGTCTACGGGGCGATCCTCCAGGTCGAGGAGGGCGCCAAGATCAAGGCCGGGCCAGACCCTGGTCGAGTGGGAGCCGTACAACCTGCCGATCATTACCGACGTCAGCGGCACGGTCAAGTTCGGCGACATCATCGAGGGCGTCACCGTCCGCGAGGAGGTCGACCAGGCGACCAAGCTGAACCGCAAGGTCATCGTCGAGACCACCGAGGTCGAGCGGCGTCCGCGGGTGTCGATCAAGGGTGCAACGGGCACACGACCATCGGCCGGTACCTGCTGCCCACCGGGCGCCCACATCTTCGTCTCCGAGGGTCCCGGGTCGACGCCGGCGACATCATCGCCAAGATCCCCCGCGAAACCACCAAGACCAAGGACATCACCGGCGGTCTCCCCCGGGTGGCCGAGTTGTTCGAGGCCCGCAAGCCGAAGGAGCAGGCGGTCATCAGCGAGATCGACGGCGTGGTGGTGGAGAGCGACTTCGTCAAGGGGAAGGGCGTGCGCAACGTCGTCGTCGAAGCCGCCGGACGGGACCCGGAAGGAGTACCTGATCCCGAAGGGGAAGCACGTCAACATCCAGCTCAACGAGACGGTCAAGGCCGGCGAGCCGCTCATGGACGGGGCCGCCAACCCGCACGACATCCTGCGAATCCTGGGGGTGCGCGACCTGCAGAAGTACATGGTCGACGAGATCCAGGAGGTCTACGGCCTCCAGGGCGTGAAGATCAACGACAAGCACATCGAGGTGATCGTCAAGCAGATGCTCCGCAAGGTGGTTATCGAGGACGTCGGCGACACCGACTTCCTGCTGGGCGAGCACGTCGACCGGTTCGTCTTCCGGGACGCCAACGCCCAGTTGAACGAGATGGTGGTCATCGAGGACTCGGGCGACACCAAGCACAAGGTCAACGAGACCGTCCGGCGGGAGGCGCTCGACCGGACCAACGCCCATGTGATGGAGAAGGGTGGGTCGCCGGCCTCCGGGCGCACGCCCAACCCGGCGGTGGGCAAGCCGGTGCTGATGGGCATCACCAAGGCAAGCTTGGCCACCGAGAGCTTCATCTCGGCGGCGTCCTTCCAGGAAACGACGCGGGTCCTGACCGAAGCGGCCATCAACGGCAAGGTCGACTTCCTCAAGGGACTCAAGGAGAACGTCATCATGGGACGTCTCGTGCCTGCGGGAACCGGATTCAGCAGGTACCGCCAGATGGAGATGGAAGGCGGTCAGCCCGTTGCCGAGGAGGCGGGGGACGAGGTCGCCGAGGGGGAGGAAACGGCCGCAGAGTGACCGCGGCCGAGGTTCTCCGAAATAGGTATTGACACGCTTGGCGAAGGCGCGTATATATATTGATCCGTTGCCGTGAATCTAGAAACGGCAACCCCATCCAGGTGATGGATGCCGGGCCCGCGCAGTGAGAGGCCCGGACCAATCGGACGGTTCGAAGGGCGGAGCGCGACGAGCGCCTTCCTTTCATGTCGGTAACGTGAAGGGGGCAGTATGCCCCGTCGGGGATTCCCGACCGGCGGCCTTGTGGCCGTGGAAATGAATTGGGAGAGAGAGGAATGCCGACCATCAATCAGTTGGTGCGCAAGGGGCGCAAGCAGGTCAAGAACCGGACGACGACTCCGGCCATGAAGGCCTGCCCGCAGAAGCGGGGCGTGTGCGTCAGGGTCTACACCACGACCCCCAAGAAGCCGAACTCGGCCCTTCGGAAGGTCGCCCGCGTGCGACTGACCAACGGCATCGAGGTGACCGCCTACATCCCGGGGGTGGGGCACAACCTCCAGGAGCACTCGATCGTGCTCATCCGCGGCGGCCGTGTCAAGGACATCCCTGGCGTCCGCTACCACATCATCCGCGGGACTCTCGATACCATGGGTGTCCAGGACCGGCGCAAGGGCAAGTCGAAGTACGGCGCCAAGCGGCCCAAGAGCTAGAGGAATCGATCCCATGCCCAGAAGAAGAGTAGTCGCCAAGCGCAAGATAGTGTCGGACCCCCTTTACAGCAGCACGCTCGTGACCAAGTGCGTCAACGTCATGATGGGCGGGGGCAAGAAGAGCACCGCCGAGCAGATCCTGTACGCCGCCCTCGAGGTCCTCAAGGAGAAGACCGGCGAGGACCCGATCAGGGTCTTCAACAAGGCGGTCGAGAACGTTAAGCCGGTCCTGGAAGTCAAGTCGCGGCGCGTCGGCGGTTCCACCTACCAGGTGCCGGTCGACGTCCGGCCCGACCGGCGCATTGCCCTGGCCCTCCGCTGGATCATCGGTTACTCCCGGAGCCGCTCCGGCCGGACCATGAGCGAGAAGCTCGCGGCGGAGTTGCTCGAGGCGTACAACAACACCGGCGGGGCCATCAAGAAGCGCGAAGACACGCACAAGATGGCCGAGGCCAACAAGGCCTTCGCGCACTACCGGTGGTAGGTCCAGGAAACGGGAACGGGGGAGACGATACAAGTGGCTAGAATGGCACCGTTGGCCAAGACCCGGAACATCGGGATCATGGCCCACATCGACGCCGGCAAGACGACCACCACCGAGCGAATCCTTTACTACACCGGGGTTTCGCACAAGATCGGCGAGGTCCACGACGGCGCCGCGACCATGGACTGGATGGAGCAGGAGCAGGAGCGGGGGATCACCATCACCTCCGCCGCCACGACCTGCCTCTGGAAGGACCACCGCATCAACATCATCGACACCCCGGGCCACGTCGACTTCACCGTCGAGGTCGAGCGGTCCCTGCGCGTGCTCGACGGGGCTTTGGCCGTCTTCTGCGCCGTCGGCGGCGTCCAGCCGCAGTCGGAGACGGTCTGGCGGCAGGCCGACAAGTACGGCGTCCCGCGGATCGCCTTCATCAACAAGATGGATCGGACGGGAGCCGACTTCGAGCGCGTGGTCAACGAGATCCGCACCCGCCTCGGCGCCGTGGCGGTGCCGCTGCAGTACCCGATCGGGCAGGAGGATTCCTTCCGGGGCGTGGTCGACCTGATCCGCAGGAAGGCCATCATCTGGGACGAGGACACCCTGGGAGCCAAGTTCCACGAGGAAGACGTGCCGGCCGACCTGGTCGAGAAGGTCGACGCCTATCGCGAGAAGATGATCGAGGACGTTGTCCACCACGACGACCACCTCCTCGAGCGCTACCTCGACGGGCACGAGCCGACCGTGGACGAGATCATCGCCAGCATCCGTCAGCGGACCATCAACCACGAGATCGTCCCGGTGCTCTGCGGCGCTTCGTTCAAGAACAAGGGCGTGCAGCCGATGCTTGACGCCGTGGTCAACTTCTTCCCGTCGCCCGAGGACATCCCGCCGATCATCGGCAAGAACCCCGACGACGGCTCCGAGGAGATTCGCAAGGCTGACGACAGTGAACCGTTCGCCGCCCTCGCTTTCAAGATCGTCACCGACCCATTCGTCGGTCAGCTCACCTTTATGCGCGTCTATTCCGGCACGGCCAGGAGCGGGATGACCTTCTACAACCCGACCCGGAACGACAAGGAGCGCTTCGCCCGGTTGCTGAAGATGCACGCCAACAAGCGGGAAGAGATCAAGGAGGTCTACGCCGGGGACATCGTCGCCGTGGTCGGCCTGAAGAAGACCGTCACCGGGGACACCCTTTGCGACGAGAAGAGGCCGGTCCTGCTCCAGTCGATAGATTTCCCCGAGCCGGTCATCGACATCGCCATCGAGCCGAAAACGCGGGCCGACGAGGAGAAGCTCTCGATGGCCCTGCACAAGCTTGCCCAGGAGGATCCGACCTTCAAGATCGCCTTCAACGCCGAGACCGCCCAGACCATCATCCGGGGCATGGGCGAGCTGCACCTGGAGATCCTTGTCGACCGCCTCTTCCGGGAGTTCGGAGTCGAGGCCAACGTGGGCAAGCCGCAGGTCGCCTACCGAGAGACCATCGCCGTGGCCGCCAAGGCCCAGGGAAAATTTGTCAGGCAGACCGGCGGGCGCGGGCAGTACGGGAACGTCTGGCTGGCCATCGAGCCCCTCCCCCGCGGCGAGGGTTTCATCTTCGAGAACAAGATCGTCGGCGGGGTCGTGCCGAAGGAATACATCCCGGCGGTGCAGAAGGGCGTGGTCGAGACGATGGAGAAGGGCGTCCTGGCCGGCTACCACGTGGTCGATGTCAAGGTGGCCATCTACGACGGCGATTACCACGACGTCGACTCTTCGGAAATGTCCTTCAAGGTGGCCGGCTCCATGGCCTTCAAGAACGCCGCGGCCAAGGCCAAGCCGACGATCCTCGAGCCGATCATGTCGCTCGAGGTCATCGTTCCGGACGAGTACATGGGCGAGGTGGTCGGCAATATCAACAGCCGGCGTGGCCGCATCGAGAGCATGGACGCGCGCCTCAACTACCGGGTCATAAAGGCGACCGTGCCGCTGTCGAACATGTTCGGGTATGCCACTGACATCCGCTCGCTGACCCAGGGGCGGGGAACGTTCACCATGCAGTTCGACGTGTACCGGGAAGTTCCCAACAGCGTGGCCGAGGAGATCATCGAGAAGAACAAGGGCAAGGCCGCATCGGCTGAGAGATAGTCGGGCAACGGAATCGGGACGAGGGCAAGGAGGGAGCCATGGCCAAGGAGAAGTTTCAGAGGACGAAGCCGCACCTGAACATTGGGACGATCGGTCACGTTGATCATGGGAAGACGACGCTGACGGCGGCGATCACGAAGGTGCTGGAGAAGAAGGGATATGCGGAGTACATCCCGTTTGACCAGATTGACAAGGCTCCGGAGGAGAAGGAGCGCGGGATCACGATTGCCATAGCGCACGTGGAGTATCAGACGGACAAGCGGCACTATGCGCACGTGGACTGTCCTGGTCATGCGGACTACATCAAGAACATGATCACCGGGGCGGCCCAGATGGACGGGGCGATCCTGGTGGTGTCGGCGGCGGACGGGCCGATGCCGCAGACGCGGGAGCATGTGTTGCTGGCGCGTCAGGTGAACGTGCCGCATATCGTGGTGTTTTTGAACAAGTGCGACATGGTTGACGATCCCGAGCTGCTGGACCTGGTGGAGTTGGAGGTTCGGGACCTGCTGACGTTGTACAACTTTGAGGGTGACAAGATACCGGTGATCCGCGGGAGCGCGCTGAAGGCGCTGGAGAGCGGAGACCCGAATTCGCCGGACACGAAGTGCATCGCCGAGTTGATGGACGCGGTGGACTCGTTCATACCGGAGCCGGTGCGTCCGGTGGAGAAGCCGTTCCTGATGCCGATCGAGGATGTGTTCAGCATATCGGGGCGCGGGACGGTGGTGACCGGGCGGGTTGAGCGGGGGATCGTGAAGGTGGGTGAGGAAGTGGAGATCGTGGGCATTCGTCCGACGCAGAAGACGGTGGCGACGGGCGTTGAGATGTTCCGGAAGCTGTTGGACGAGGGGCGCGCGGGCGACAACGTGGGCGTACTGCTTCGGGGGACGAAGCGTGAGGACGTTGAGCGCGGGATGGTGTTGGCGAAGCCCGGGAGCATCACGCCGCATACGAAGTTCAAGGCCGAGGTGTACATTCTGACGAAGGAGGAGGGCGGCCGTCACACGCCGTTCTTCAACGGGTATCGTCCGCAGTTCTACTTCCGGACGACGGACGTGACGGGGGTGGCGCAGTTGCCCGAGGGCACGGAGATGGTGATGCCGGGGGACAACGTGGTCATGACGGTTGAGCTGATCACGCCGATCGCCCTGGAGAAGGAGCTGCGCTTCGCCATTCGCGAAGGCGGCCACACCGTCGGCGCCGGCGTCGTCGTCGAAGTCATAGCATAGAGGCGGCAAGCGGAATCATGGATACACCGAAGATTAGAATCAGGCTGAAGTCGTACGATCATCGCATGCTCGATCAGTCGACGCGCGAGATCCTGAACAAGGCCGTCGAAACGGGCGCCAGGGTGATCGGGCCGATCCCCCTGCCGGTGCAGATCAGTCGGTACACGGTGCTCCGTTCGCCGCACGTCGACAAGAAGTCGCGGGAGCAGTTCGAGGTCCGGACCTACAAGCGGCTGCTCGACATCATCGAGCCGTCGGAGGAAACCTTGCAGGCCCTGATGAACCTCAACCTGGCCGCGGGCGTGGATGTCGAGATCAAGCAGTGAGCGGCGACAACAACCACTACCAGACGAAAAGGAACCTGCGGTGATTGGCATACTCGGAAAGAAGATCGGCATGACGCAACTGTTCGCCGGCGAGGGCAACTTCGTCCCGGTGACCGTCATCCAGGCGGGCCCCTGCCGGGTGGTGCAGAAGAAGGAAACCGGCAAGGAGGGCTACGAGAGCATCCAGATCGGCTTCCAGCCGGCTAAGGATAGCAAGGTGACCAAGGCCGTCGCCGGTCACTGCAAGAAGGCCTCCCCCACCCCCTTCCGCCATCTGCGGGAGATACGGGTGCAGAAGTCGGGAGCCTATGAATTGGGGCAGGAGTTGAAGGTCGACATGTTCAAGCCGGGCGACCTGGTCGATGTCATCGGCACCTCCATCGGGAAAGGCTTTGCCGGAGTCATCAAGCGCCACGGCTTCCGCGGCGGAGCGGGCTCGCATGGTTCGATGTTCCACCGCGCTCCCGGTTCCATCGGCTCCTCCTCTTACCCGTCGCGGGTGTTCAAGGGGATGCGGATGGCAGGACACCTGGGCAACGTGCGGAAGACGGCCAAGAACCTGACCGTCCTGCGGGTCGACACCGCCAACAACCTGCTCCTGGTCAAGGGGGCCGTTCCGGGGTCGCATGGCGGGCTGGTGGTTGTCGTGGCCAGGCGCTCGTCGGCCGAGTGATCGGGAAGCTAGGGAGATCTGGAGAGAGACATGCCGAGCATTGATGTGGTCAACCTGAAAGACAAGAAGAAGGCACAGGTGGAGTTGCCGGAAGCCGTGTTCGCGGGTCCGGTGAACCGCCACTTGCTGCACGAGGCCGTCACCCTGTGGCTTCGGGGACAGCGGGCCGGGACATCCGCCTCCAAGGGGCGCTCCGAAGTCTCCGGCGGAGGCCGGAAGCCCTGGAAGCAGAAGGGCACGGGACGGGCCCGGTCGGGAAGTTCGCGATCACCGGTGTGGGTCGGTGGCGGCACCATCCACGGGCCGCAGCCGAGGGACTACGCGGTCCGGTTCCCGCGCCAGAAGAGCCGCTTGGCCCTCCAGTCGGCGCTCAAGCTGCACCTGGCCGAGGGGACCCTCCAAGTGCTCGCCGGCTTCGATCCGGTCGAGGCCAAGACGAAGGAGATCCACGCCCTTCTAAAGGCGCTCGGCCTGCTGGGGAAGAAGGTCCTGATGGTCGCCCCGGCGATCGACGAGAAGATGGCCCGGGCCGCCCGGAACCACGCCGATCTGATGGTCGTGGTGCCCGAGGCCCTCAACCCGTACCTGGTCACCTACCACGACGTGGTGGTCATCTTCAAGGACGCCCTGGCCAGGATAGAGGAGGTGTTCGGCAAATGATGGATCCGCATACGGTCATCCGGATGCCTCTGCTCTCGGAGAAGGGCGACCGGCTCAAGGGCAAGCAGAACAAGATCATACTTTCGGTCGACACGCGGGCCAACAAGACCCAGGTGAAGTCGGCCGTGGAGGCCGTCTTCAAGGTCAAGGTTGTCGACGTGAACATGATGAACGTCAAGGGCAAGGTGAAAAGGATCGGCTTGAGGAAAGGCAAGCGCCCGGACTGGAAGAAGGCCGTGGTGACGATTGCCGAGGGAAGCAAGGTCGATTTCATCGAGGGTGTTTAGAACAAAGCGCTTGAAACATCAGGGGTAGAGAATAATGGCCATAAAAACATACAAGCCGACATCGCCGGGGAGGAGGTTCCAGACTACCCTGGATTACCAGGGTGTCGACTCGGTCCGGCCCTGCCGGCCGCTGACCCAGACGCCTCCACAAGAGTGGCGGACGGAACAACACCGGACGGGTGACCGCCTGGCACCGCGGCGGGGGACACAAGCAGCTGTACCGGGTGATCGATTTCAAGCGGGACAAGGACGGCATCAGGGCCAAGGTCGCCCAGATCGAGTACGACCCGAACCGCACGTCCTACATCGCCCTGCTCCACTACGCGGACGGCGAGAAGCGCTACATCCTCGCGCCCGAGGACGTCAAGGTGGGCGATTTCCTGATGTCCGGCGACGGGTCCGAGATCAGGCCGGGGAACACGCTCAAGCTGAAGGACATTCCCCTGGGATCGCTCATCCACAACGTCGAGCTGCGGCCCGACGAGGGTGGCCGCATGGTCCGCTCGGCGGGATCATTCGCCCAGCTGGTGGCCAAGGCCGGCAAGTACGCCCAGCTCCGCCTCCCCTCGGGCGAGGTGCGGATGGTCCTGCTGGAGTGCCGGGCCACCATCGGCCAGGTCAGCAACAAGGAGCGCGAGAACGTGTCGCTCGGCAAGGCCGGCCGGAAGCGCTGGCTGGGGCGCCGTCCCCACGTTCGGGGCGTGGCCATGAATCCGGTCGACCATCCGCACGGCGGCGGCGAGGGGAAGACCTCGGGCGGCCGGCATCCGGTCACTCCCTGGGGCATACCCACCAGGGGCTACAAGACCCGGGGGCACGAAGCAGTCCGACCAGTACATCGTCAAGAAGAGAAAGTAACGGCGGGGGATACCTATGGCGCGGTCACTTGAGTAAAGGGGCGTGGGTCGACGGTCATTTGATGGGCAAGATCGCCCGGATGAACGACAAGGGAGAGAAGGCGGTGATCAAGACCTGGTCGCGGCGGTCGACCGTCATTCCCGAGATGCTGGGACACACCATCGCCGTCCACAACGGGAGGAAGTTCATCCCAGTTTACATCACCGAGAACCTGGTCGGGCACTACCTGGGAGAGTTCGCCCCCACGCGGACCTTCAAGGGGCACGCTTCCAAGGCCGAGAAGACCACCTCGGTCAAGTGAGAGGACGGGACCAAAGGATGGAATACAAAGCGATTGGACGTTTCCTGAGAATCAGCCCGCGCAAGGTCGCGCATCGTCGCGGACAAGGTGAGGGGCAAGCAGGTCAACGAGGCCACGGCCGTCCTCGACTACTCGGAGAAGCGCGCCGCAGGCCTGATCAAGAAGGTGCTGAAGTCGGCGGTGGCCAATGCCGAGAACAACTTCAAGCTGGACGACATCGACCGCCTGTTCGTGAAGGTCATCGTGGTCGACGAGGGGCCGACCCTCAAGAGGATGCGCTCCATGTCCATGGGCCGTTCGGGCAGGATTCGCAAGCGGACCAGTCACATCACCATCGTTCTCGACGAGAAGGCTTAACAAGAAGGGGGCTTGTTTTGGGGCAGAAAGTCAATCCAATCGGTTTCAGGCTGGGACACGACGACCACATGGTCGTCGGTGTGGTTCGCCACCAAGAAGAACTACGCCAAGCTTCTCCACGAGGACCTGAAGCTCAAGAAGTACATCAAGGAGAGGCTCTACCACGCGGGGGTTTCGAAGATCCAGATCGAGCGGTTCGGCACCAAGTGCCGGATCAACATCTTCACCTCGCGGCCCGGCATCGTCATCGGCCGCAAGGGGGCTGAGATCGAGCGGTTGATGAAGGAAGTCCAGAAGCTGACCCAGAGCGAGTTGTCGATCAACATCAAGGAGATCGTCAAGCCGGAGACCGAGGCGCAGATCGTGGCCGAGAACATTGCCATGCAGCTCGAGCGCCGGGTGGCCTTCAGGCGGGCCATGAAGAAGAGCGTCGTGTCGGCCCGGCGGTTCGGGGCCGAGGGGATCAAGGTGGCCTGCGGCGGTCGCCTGGCCGGGGCGGAGATCGCCCGGCGGGAGTGGTACCGCGAAGGGCGGGTCCCGCTGCACACCATCTCCGCGGACGTGGACTACGGCACCACCATCGCCAAGACGACCTACGGGGTCATCGGGGTGAAGGTGTGGATATACCGCGGTTCGGCCGGCACGCGATCGAACGTCGGGTGAACGGCGGGATCGCGCGAACTCCGTAAGGATACCAGAGCGGGAGAAGAGTCATCATGTTGATGCCCAAGAGGGTGAAGTTCAGGAAGAGGCAGAAGGGGAGGACCAAGGGCCTCGCCAGCCGCGGCAGCCAGGTGAATTTCGGCGACTACGCGCTCAAGGCCCTCGAACCCGGTTGGATCACCAACCGGCAGATCGAGGCCGGACGTATCGCCATCACCCGGCACGTCAAGCGCGGCGGCAAGGTCTGGATCCGCATCTTCCCCGACAAGCCGGTCACGCACAAGCCGGCCGAGACACGCATGGGGAAGGGCAAGGGCGCGCCCGACGGATGGGTGGCGGTGATTCAGCCCGGCCGCATCCTGTTCGAGATCGAGGGCGTGTCCGAGGATATCGCCCGCGAGGCGTTCCGGCTGGCTTCGCACAAGTTCGGCATCGCCACCAAGTTCGTCAGCCGGAGGTAGAGTCAAAGTGAAGACGCGAAAGAAGATCAAGGAACTCTCCGATGTCGAGCTGGAGAAGCGGGAGAAGGATCTCCGTCAGGAGCTCTACAACCTGCGCTTCCAGCACCACACCGGGCAACTGGAGAATCCGATGCGCATGCGGTTGTCCCGGAGGGAGCTGGCCATGGTCCTGACCATCCGCAAGGAGCGGGCCGGGGCCGCCACCTCCGCGCCGACCAACAAGGGCGGGGAGGGCAGGTAATTGGCCACGAGCAACCGCAGGACCAAGGTTGGGGAGGTGGTGAGCAACGCCATGGAGAAGACGGCCGTGGTGAAGGTGAGCACCCTCCAGCAGCATCCCGAAGTTCAAGAAGTTCGTTCGCAAGACGAAGAAGTTCGCCGTGCACGACGAGGAGAACCAGCTCCAGGTCGGTGACCGGGTGCGGATCATCGAGACCAGGCCGATCTCCAAGAACAAGTGCTGGCGGCTCCTGGAAGTCATCGAGAAGAGCAAGTAGACAGACTACGGACGGGGAAGGCCAACATGATCCAGATGCAGAGCATGCTCGAAGTCGCCGACAACTCCGGCGCCAAGAAGATCCAGTGCATCAAGGTGCTGGGTGGCACGAGGCGGCGGTACGCTTACGTGGGCGACGTCATCGTGGTGTCGGTGAAGGAGGCCCTTCCGGGCGCCAACGTCAAGAAGGGGGACGTGGCCAAGGCGGTCATCGTCCGGTGCGTCAAGGAGAAGCGGCGGCCCGACGGGTCGTACATCAAGTTCGATCAGAATGCCGCCGTGCTGATCAACAACCAGAGCGAACCGATCGGCACGCGCATCTTCGGGCCGGTGGCCCGGGAACTGCGCTCCAGGGGATACATGAAGATCATTTCCCTGGCTCCCGAGGTCATCTGACTGCCGCCGGCGGAAGAGGAAAGAGACATGATTAGCGGAAAGACCAAGATTCGGATGAACGACACGGTGGTGGTCATCGCCGGCAAGGAGAAGGGGAAGAAGGGCCGGGTCCTCAAGGTCCAGCCGGCCGAGAACAGGGTCATCGTGGAGCAGGTCAACTTCGTCAAGCGTCACCGTCGACCGAGCCAGAAGCAGCGGCAGGGGGGCATCGTCGAGAAGGAGGGCCCGCTCAATCGTCTCCAAGGTGATGGTCTACTGCAAGAAATGCGATCGGGGCACCAAGGTCGGGCAGACGGTTCTCGAGGACGGGAAAAAGCAGCGGTTCTGCCGCCGATGCAAGGAAACCTTCTAGGACGGATTGGACATGGCCAGACTAAAGGAAACATACCACAAGGAGATCGTGCCGCTGCTTCGCAAGAAGCATGGCTACGGCAACGTCATGCAGGTGCCCAAGCTGGAGAAGATCGTCATCAATCGGGGCATCGGCGAGGCCACCCAGAACGCCAAGCTGATGGACTCGATGGTGGCCGAACTGGAGGCCATTACCGGGCAGAAGGCGGTGATCACCAAGTCGAAGCGGGCCATCGCCGCTTTCAAGCTGCGGATCGGCATGCAGATCGGCTGCAAGGTGACCCTCCGGGGTGACCGCATGTACGAATTCTTCGACCGGCTGGTCAACATCGCCCTCCCCCGCGTGCGGGACTTCAAGGGCGTCTCGATCAACGGCATGGACGGACGGGGGAATTTCAACCTCGGATTGACCGAGCAGATCATTTTCCCCGAGATCGACTACGACCGGGTTGAGACAATCAAGGGCATGAACATCGTCTTCGTGACTTCGGCGCGGACCAATGACGAGGGCCGCAGCCTGCTGTCCGAGCTTGGCATGCCGTTTCGGGACTGATGTCCAGGGAGGAATGACGTGGCGAAGAAATCATTGATCGCGAAGGCCAAGCGGGAGCCGAAATTCGCGGTGAGGAAGTACACCCGGTGCCCGCTGTGCGGTCGTCCGCGGGCGTTTCTGCGGAAGTTCGCCATGTGCCGCATCTGTTTCCGGAACCTCGCCCTGAGGGGTGACATCCCCGGCGTGATCAAGGCCAGCTGGTGAAGGCAAAGAGCTAAAAGGAGAACGAGATGTCCGTGACCGATCCCATCGCTGACATGATCACCCGGATCAGGAATGCCATGATCCGTGGACACGAGAAGGTCGACATGCCCTCCTCGAAGATCAAGACCGACATTGCCAGGGTCCTCAAGCAGGAGGGCTACATCAAGGACTACCGGATCATCCAGGAGGATGCCTTCTCCATCCTGAAGATCATCCTGAAGTACGATACCGCCAACAAGGGGGTCATCTCCAAGCTCAAGAGGGTCAGCCGCCCCGGCCGCCGGATCTACGTCGGCAAGGACGACATCCCGAAGGTGCTCAACGGGCTTGGCATCGCCATCCTATCAACTCCCAGGGGCATCCTGACGGACACCGATGCCCGGCGCGAGAAGGTGGGCGGCGAGATCCTCTGCGAAGTCTGGTAAGCCAACGAAATCCAGGGGATACGCACATGTCAAGGATAGGAAGAAAGCCCGTAACCATTCCCGCCGGGGTCAAGGTGGCCGCCAGCGAGGGTGACATCGTTGTCAAGGGGCCGAAGGGCGAACTCCGGCACCGCATGCACCCGCGGATCAGCGTCGAGATCGCCGGGGACAAGGTGACCTTCCAGCGCCCCACCGACCGCGACGTCGACCGGGCCGCGCACGGCCTCATGCGGAGCCTGGTGGCCGGCGCCGTCTTGGGAGTCACCAAGGGATTCGAGAAGGTTATGGAGATCAACGGCATCGGCTACAAGGCCCAGCTGGAGGGGAGCAGGCTCAACCTGACCGTGGGGCTGTCGCACGCGGTCGCCTTCCCGATCCCCAAGGGGATCAGCATTGAGCTGGCCGGGAAGAACCAGATTGTCATCAAGGGCATCGACAAGCAACTGGTCGGCCACGTGGCCGCCCTCATCCGGAAGGTTCGGCCGCCCGAGCCGTACAAGGGGAAGGGAATCAAGTACGTCGGCGAGCAGATCCGCCGCAAGGTGGGCAAGAAGGGCGCCTAGAGGAGGAGCCGAACGGTGAAACAGAAGATTGACAAGAAGGTCGCCAGGGGAAAGCGGCACCGCAGGGTGCGCAAGACGGTCTCCGGGAACGAGCAACGGTTGCGGCTGGCGGTGTTCAGGAGCAACAAGCACATCTATGCCCAGCTGATCAACGACCGCACCGGGCAGTCCCTGCTGATGGTTTCCTCACTGTCCGCCGAGGTCAAGGGCGACCTGAAGGGCACCGGGAATATCTCCGCCGCCAAGGCGGTCGGCGCGGCCCTGGCCGTCAAGGCCATCGAGAAGGGCATCACCCGGGTCGTGTTCGACCGGGGCGGGTACATCTACCACGGCCGGGTCAAGGCGCTGGCCGACGCAGCCAGAGAAAAGGGACTGTCGTTTTAAGGGGGTGGATTCTTGGAGCGGAATGACGGGCAACAGAATGAGTTGAAGGAAAAGATCGTTTTCATCAACCGCGTGGCCAAGGTGGTCAAGGGCGGCCGGAGGTTCAGCTTCAGCGCCCTGGTGGTCGTGGGCGACGAGGCGGGCAGCGTCGGCTGGGGCCTGGGCAAGGCGAACGAGGTGCCCAGCGCCATCAAGAAGGCCATCGAGCAGGCCAAGAAGGGGATGCTGTCGGTGCCCCTGGTGAATCGCACGGTGCCGCACCAGGTCCTGGGGCACTTCGGAGCGGGCAGGGTCATGCTGAAGCCGGCCTCCGAAGGGACCGGCATCATCGCCGGCGGGCCGGTGCGCGCGGTGATGGAGGTGGCCGGGGTGAAGAACATACTGACCAAGTCGCTCGGCACCAGCAACCCCCACAACGTCATCAAGGCGACTTTCGAGGGCCTCTCGCAGTTGCGGAGCGCCGGCGAGGTCGCCCGGATCAGGGGGCTGGACGGCATCCGGCCCCAGGCCGGGAAGGTGGAGTCGTGAAAAAATCGAAGCTCAAGGTGACCCTGTTTCGCAGTCCCATCGGCGAGCCGGCAAAGATCAAGGCCAACGTTGCCGGTCTGGGCCTGAAGCGGCCCAATCGGAGCGTCACGCTCCCGGACACGCCGCAGGTGCGGGGGATGCTGGCCAAGGTGTCCCACATGGTGGTCTGGTCGGTCATCGAAGAGGCCGCCAAGAAGACGCGGAAGAAGACCGCCGCCGAAGGCTGAACATCGTCAGCGTAACGTCCAGCGACGTGAGAAGGAGATAGAAGATGCTGCACACACTTAAGCCGGCACCCGGGTCGAAGAAGACCCGCAAGAGGGTGGGACGCGGGCCGGGAAGCGGGCACGGCAAGACCTCCTGCAAGGGGCAGAACGGCCAGAAGGCCCGTGCGGGCGGAGTGAAGGGCCCGGGGTTCGAGGGCGGCCAGATGCCCCTCCAGCGGCGCCTGCCCAAGAAGGGCTTCCGCAATCCGGACAAGGTTCGCTACGCCCTGGTCAGGCTGGGGCAGTTGGCCTCCTTTGATGCCGGCAGCCAGGTCAGTCCCGAGACCCTCGCGGCCAAGGGGCTCATCCGCAACGAGCGCCAGCCGGTGAAGATTCTCGCGGGCGGCAGCATCGCCGTGTCGCTGAAGGTCAACGTCCAGAAGATCAGCCAGGCCGCGCGCCGCCAGGTAGAGGAAGCCGGCGGAACGGTGGAGGTGCTCGCTTGATCGACACCCTGCGGAACATCTTCAACATCCAGGAGCTGCGGCGGCGCATCCTCATCACCCTGGGGATGGTCGCGGTCTACCGGATCGGCGCCCATGTCCCCATCCCGGGCATCGACGGTCAGGCGCTGGAACAGATCTTCAAGGCCGCCCAGGGCACCCTGCTGGGCTTCTTCGACATGTTCTCGGGCGGCGCCCTCCGGCGGTTGTCGTTGTTCGCCCTGGGGATCATGCCGTACATCGACGCCTCCATCATCCTCCAGCTATTGCAGGTCGTTATTCCGCACCTGGAGAAGCTGGCCAAGGAAGGCGAGAGCGGCCGGAAGAAGCTGATCCAGTACACCCGCTACGGCACCATCGTCATCGGCATCATCCAGTCCCTGGGCATCAGCTACGGACTGGAGACGATGCGGTCGCCCAGCGGAGCGCCGGTCGTGCCGCACCCCGGCTGGGCCTTCAGAATCCTGACCATCATCACCCTGACCGCCGGGACGGCCTTCATCATGTGGCTGGGCGAGCAGGTGACGGAGAAGGGGATCGGCAACGGCATCTCGTTGATCATCTTCGCGGGAATCGTCGCCCGGATGCCGGTGGCCATCTTCAACACCTTCCGTCTCTATCGCTCGGGCGAAATCCACGCGGCCATGATTATCGCCCTGCTGGCGTTGATGGCGACGGTCATCGGGGTGATCATCTACGTCGAGAGCGCCCACCGGAAGATTCCGGTCCAGTACGCCAAACGGGTCATCGGCCGGAAGGTCGTGGGCGGGGGGAGCACCTACATACCCCTCAAGATCAATCCGTCGGGCGTCATCCCGCCGATCTTCGCCTCGTCGATCCTGATGTTCCCGGGGACCATTGCCCAGTTCTTCCGCAATCCCTTCATGGAAGCGGTCGCCAAGAGCCTGTCGCCCGGCGCGCTGCTCTACGAGACGTTCTACGTCACGATGATCTTCTTCTTCTGCTACTTCTACACGGCCATCGTCTTCAATCCGGTCGACCTGGCCGACAACATGAAGAAGAACGGCGGCTTCATCCCGGGCATCAGGCCCGGCCGGAAGACGGCCGAGTACATCGACCGGGTGCTCACCCGGATCAATCTGGGCGGCGCCTTCTACGTGTCGGCCATCTGCGTCCTGCCGGACGTCCTGATGGCCTGGTTCAAGGTTCCCTTCTACTTCGGCGGGACATCGATCATGATCGGCGTGGTCGTGGCCAAGGACACCATCGAGCAGATCGAGTCGCACCTGATGACCCGGCACTACAAGGGCATCATCAACAGATGACGGGGAAGCGGTCATGAAACTGATACTCCTCGGACCTCCGGGCGCCGGCAAGGGAACGCAGGCCAAGCTCCTGACGGAGCGTCTCGGCCTGCCGCAGATATCCACCGGCGACATGCTTCGGGAAGCCGTCCGCGAGGGAACCGAGCTGGGCAAGAAGGCCAAGGCCTTCATGGACACCGGGGGATTGGTGACCGACGACCTGGTGATCGGTATCATCAGGGAGCGCACCGCCCGGGACGACTGCCGGAATGGCTACATCCTGGACGGGTTCCCCAGGACGATCCCCCAGGCCGAAGCGCTCGACGAAATGCTGACCGCCCAGGGCACGGCCATCGACCGGGTTGTCTCGCTGACCGTTCCGACCGAGGAACTGGTACAGCGGAGCGCCGGCAGGCGCAGTTGCCCGGCGTGCGGCGCCATGTTCCACGTCACGGCCCGCCCCCCGAAGGTTGACGGGGTGTGCGACGCCTGCGGCGGCGCGCTGGTCATCAGGGTGGACGACCAGCCGGACACGGTCCGGGAGCGTCAGCGGGTGTACGGCGAGAAGACCGCCCCGCTGATCGGTTACTATCGGAAGAAGGGTGCCCTGCTCGAGGTCGAAGGCCTGGGTTCGGTCGAGGAAATCCTGGGCAGGATCATCGCCGGACTGGAGAGGAAATGAGCCTTCGTCAGGGCGAGCGGATACACCTGAAGACTCCGCGGGAGATCGAGTCCATGCGCCACGCCGGCCAGATCGCCGCCGACGTGCTGGTGGCTCTCCGAGCCGCGGCAGTGCCGGGGGCGACCACCCGGGGCCTGGACCTCCTAGCCGAGGAGATGATTCGCTCGCACGGCGCTACACCGGCCTTCAAGGGCTACCGTGGCTTTCCCGCGGCCCTGTGCGTGTCGGTCAACGATGAAGTTGTGCACGGCATACCGGACGACCGGACGATCAACGAGGGAGACCTGGTGAGCATCGACATCGGCACATGCTACGAGGGCTACTACGGCGACTCCGCCGTGACCCTGCCGGTGGGCGAGGTGTCGGCCAAGGCGAAGCGGCTGATCGCGGTCACCCGCAAGGCCCTGGCACGCGGCGCCGAGGTCGCCCGGCCGGGAAACCGCCTCCTGGACATTGCCGACGCCGTCCAGACGTGCGTCGAGGCGGAGGGTTTCTCGGTGGTCAGGGACTTCGTCGGCCACGGCATCGGCGCCAGCCTGCACGAGGAACCGCAAGTCCCCAACTTCCGGCAGCAGGGGGGGGCGGGAAACGTGCGGCTCCTCCCCGGCATGGTCTTAGCCATCGAGCCGATGGTCAACGAGGGCACCTGGGAGGTCAGGGTGCTGCCCAACCACTGGACGGTGGTGACCAAGGACGGGCGTCTGTCAGCGCACTTCGAGCACGTGGTCGCGGTGACCGAGAATGGTCCCGACATCCTAACCAAGCCGAGCATGGTGGGAGCATATGCCTAAGGAAGAAGCCATTGAGGTCGAGGGAACGATCGTCGAACCCCTGCCGAACGCCATGTTCAGGGTCGAACTGGACAACGGGCACCGGGTTCTGGCTCATATATCCGGGAAGATGCGCATGCATTTCATCCGCATCCTGCCGGGCGACCGGGTGAAGGTGGAACTCTCCCCGTACGATCTCACACGGGGAAGAATCATCTTCCGTTACAAGTAACATCGAGATTTGGAGACAGAGATGAAGGTCAGGTCGTCAGTCAAGAGGATTTGCGACAAGTGCAAGATTGTGAAGAGACACGGGGTAGTCCGCATAATCTGCGAGAACCCCAAGCACAAGCAGCGCCAGGGCTGAGAGAGGAGACACCCTCGTGGCACGCATAGCCGGGATAGACTTACCGAAGAACAAGCGGGTCGAGATCGCGCTGACGTACATCTTCGGCATAGGCCGTAACACCTCGCTCGTCATCCTCGAGAAGGCCGGGGTTGACCTCGACCTCCGGGTCAAGGATCTGAACGAGGAACAGGTCAGCCGGATCCTGTACGGTCATCGACCGCGAGTGCAAGGTCGAGGGCGACCTGCGCAAGGAGATCGCGTTCAACATCAAGCGGCTCATGGACATCGGGTGCTACCGGGGCATACGCCACCGGCGCTCCCTGCCCGTCAGGGGCCAGAGAACTCATACCAACGCGCGCACTCGCCGCGGCAAGCGCCGGGGCACCGTCGGCAAGGTGAAGAAATAGCCAGGAGGGGATGGAATAGCGATGGCCAAAGCCAAGACCACCAAGAGGAAGAAGGAGAAGAAGAACGTTCCCATGGGCGTTGCCCATGTGAAGTCGACCTTCAACAACACCATCATCACCATCTCCGACCCGGACGGGCAGGTCATCTGCTGGTCCAGCAGCGGCCACATGGGCTTCAAGGGTTCGAGGAAGGGAACGCCCTTTGCCGCCCAGATCGCCGCCGAGGATGTCGCCAAGAAGGCTCGGGAGCACGGGGTCAAGAGGATCGAGGTGTTCGTCAGGGGCCCCGGATCGGGGCGCGAGGCGGCCATCAGGTCGCTCCAGGCGGCCGGCCTCCAGGTCAGCCTGATAAAGGATGTCACGCCGATACCGCACAACGGGTGTCGTCCTCCGAAGCGGCGCAGGGTGTAAGTCAGGAAATAACTCTTCCCAGGAGGGGAATGATTTGGCCAGATACAGAGAAGCGGTTTGCCGGCAGTGCCGTCGCGAGGGCATGAAGCTCCACCTCAAGGGTGAGCGGTGCCTTTCGACCAAGTGCGCCATGGAGCGGCGCAAGTACCCGCCCGGCGTGCACGGGCAACGGGTGAAGAAGGTGTCCGACTTCGGGGTCCAGCTTCGCGAGAAGCAGAAGGTGAAGCGGATATTCCACGTCATGGAGAAGCAGTTCCGGAACTACTTCTTCAAGGCCGACAAGGCCAAGGGCATCACCGGCGAGGTGCTGCTGCAGTTCCTGGAGCGCCGGCTGGACAACGTTGTCTACCGCTGCGGCTTCGCTTCGTCGCGCAGCCAGGCCCGCCAGTTGGTGCTGCACGGCCACATCACCCTCGATGGCCGGAAGGTCAACATCCCCTCCTACCTGGTCAAGGCCGGGGAGACGGTGGGTGTCAAGGAGAAGAGCCGCGAGATGGCGGTCGTCAAGGAGGCCTTCGATGCGGCGGGCAAGCGGGGTTTCCCCCAGTGGATCGCGGTCGAGACCGGGGCCATGGCGGCCAAGTTCCTGAGCATTCCGACCCGGGAAGAGATTGCCTTGCCGGTCCAGGAGCAACTGGTCGTCGAATTGTACTCCAAGTGACCTGGCACACGAAACCGTTCCAAAGGGGACAGAGAACATGAGCACAGACACTACCTCGTTCATCAAGCCCAAGAGGGTGGAGTTCGACGTCGAGTCCTCGAGCGACACGTTCGGGCGCTTCGTGGCCGATCCCCTCGAGCGGGGCTTCGGCGTTACCATAGGCAATTCGCTTCGGCGGATCTTGCTGTCGTCGATCGAGGGGTCGGCGATCACCTCGGTCAAGATCAAGGGCGTCCTGCACGAGTTCAGCTCCCTGAGCGGAGTGCTCGAGGACGTCACCGCCATCATCCTGAATCTGAAGAAGGTCCGGGTCAAGTTGGACGCGTTGGAGCCCAAGGTGATCACCCTCGACAAGAAGGGCGCCGGGCCGGTCACGGCCGGCGACATCGACGCCGACGCCTTCGTCACGGTGATGAATCCGGCCCAGCACATCGCCACGCTCAGCAAGAACGGCCATTTGAAGATGGAGATGACTGTCAGCCGTGGCAGAGGCTACGTACCGGCCGAGTTGAACAAGTCCGAGGGCAAGCCCCTCGACGTCATCCCCATCGATGCCGTCTACAATCCCGTTAGCCGGGTGAGCTACCAGATCGAGAACGCCCGCGTCGGCCAGGCCACCGACTATGACCGCCTGATCATGGAAATCACCACCGACGGCAGCATCAGGCCGGCCGACGCCCTGTCAAAGGCGTCCGGGCTCTTCCGGTCCTACCTCGAGCTTTTCGGAACCTTCACCGACGCCGGCGAGAAGTCGGCCGCGTCTCCCGACGGCATCTCGGACGTCGTCCGGCGCTACCTCGACAAGAGCGTCAGTGAACTGGAGCTGACCGTGCGATCCGCCAACTGCCTGAAGAACTCCGACATCCAGACGATCAGGGACCTGGTTCAGAAGACCGAGGCGGAGATGCTCAAGACGAAGAACTTCGGCAAGAAGTCCCTCGACGAGATCAAGGTCATCCTCGGTGAGATGGGGCTCAGCCTGGGCATGGACCTGTCCGCCTATCCGGCGCGGGCCCGTGAGGACAAGGGAGAATAGTCGATCATGCGACACCGAGTCGAAAAGAGAAAACTTGGCCGGACATCCGCCCACCGCAACGCCATGCTGCGCACCATGGTGACGTCGTTGCTGGATTACGAGCGCATCGAGACCACGCTCCCCAAGGCCAAGGAGGTCAGGCGTGTGGCCGAGCGTATGATCACCCTGGGGAAGAAAGGCGACCTGGCGTCGCAGAGAAGGGCCCTGGCGGTCATTCGGAAGAAGGAGATCGTGTACAAGCTCTTCAAGCAGATGGCGGTCCTGTTCGCCGAGCGACAGGGGGGCTACACCCGGATACTGCGCTTGGGCAAGCGGCCCGGCGACAACGCCGATATGGCCCTCATTGAGTTGACCGAGCGCACGGCCGTCAAGGCCCCCGAGACAAAGGCCAAGGCCGAGAAGAAGGCCAAGTCCCCCGTCCAGGCCGCCCGGGAGGCCGTGTCGGCCAAGAAGGCGCCCGCGCGCAAACCTGCCGCCCAGAAGAAGAAGCCCACGGAGAAGTCGTCTCCAGCCGGCAAGGGCGCCCGGAAGGCAGCCCCGGCGGGCAAGGAAAAGGATGCCGACGGCTAAGCGGGATTCATGTCTGTCGATCTGTCGAGGGCGGGGCCATGACGGTCCCGCCCTTTCTTCTTCCGGCAAGGGTCGCCGGTTCACGCCGGCAGTCTGGCTGGCCGTGGCGCTGGCGATTTCGTTCCCGGGTCCCGGGGCCATGGGCGCCACAGTCACCGGAGTGGTGACCAGGGGCGGCTCGCCCGTCCCGGGTGTCCTGGTTCGCGCCCAGCGTGCGCCACGCCCGGAGCCGCTCCGCGCCGGCATGCCAACATCCACGAGCGATGCCGGGGGCGTCTTCTCCCTTGCCCTTCCCGACGGCACGTGGTACCTGATGGCCGGCCAGGGCGAGTCCGCCATGCCTGCGCCGGGGGATCTTTTTGCGTTCTACAGCGGCAACCCGGTGACCGTCAGGGGAAACCAGCGGATCGACCTGGGCTTCAACCTGGTGAAGGTCCCCAGCGATGGGGCCGTCACCAGCGGTTCGGCCACCGGCGTCGAGGGGCGGATCGTCTATCAGGGCAAGGCGCTCGGAAAGCTCTACCTGTACGTCTACAAGGACGCCGGCGACGGCTTCAGGGGCATGGGGCACACCGTCGTTCCGGTGGGCAAGGATGGGACGTTCAGGACGGGGCTGCCGCCGGGGGAATACTACCTGGTGGCTCGCCAGCGGCAAGCCGGCGGGATGCTGGGAGCGCTCAGGAAGGGTGACCGGGTGGGCTACTACCACGGCAATCCGGTGGTCGTGCCGGGTGGCGGCATGCGAGCGGATCGAACTGGAAGTCACCGACGTCGTCGACGACCCCGCGGTGGCCCAGGGGGGCGGGGCTGCGGCCGGCATGTCCGTCGAGGGCGTGGTGCGCGACCAGATGGGGCGCGGCGTAGCGGGGATTCACCTGCTGCTCTACCGGGATTCCGGGGCGACCGGCAAGCCGGCCCACCTTTCGACGGCGACTGGCGGCGACGGCCGGTTCAACATCCCGGTCGACGCCCCGGGGACTTTCTACTCGGTCGCCAGACAGAACCCGGGAGGGGCGCCCCAGGAGGGCGAACTGACCGGTCGGTGGAGCGATCGGAACGGGAAGCTGATGCCCGTCGTCCTCGACGGGCCGGGTCGGAAGGTGCAACTGACGCTTGTCGTGACGCCGCACCGGCAGTCCCGCTAGTCCGTCGGGTTGGCCGCGGCGGTCAGTGACTGCCGGAAATTATCCGGGCGATCGCCTTGATCCTGTGCAGGTGAGCCGTGTCGGCATCCCCCAGACGGGCCATCAACCTGACGAACATTGGATCGGAAATCCCTCGGCAGGTCGACGTGTGGATGCGCCGAAGGCCCTGCTCGACTTCCAGGGCGGCCTGCAGGGCCTGGCCGATGCTGACGGCTTCCGCGACGCCGGCCTTGCGTTTGACTTCCGACAGCATCTGCCGGAAATCGCCGCCGGTCTTCGGGTGGGTCTTTCGCGGAAGGATCATCGACAGAGCGCTTCCGCCTGAAGACCCTGATCGTGTCGGCGTGGCGCTGCTCATCCCGGGCGATCTCCTCCCAGAAGCGGAAGCCTTCCGGATTCGACTGGAACTGGTTCGAGAAGCCGCGGTATAGCGCGGCAGTCGTCCTCCTCGATTTCCGTGGCCAGGTCCATCAGGGCGATGATGTCCACGTCAGGTCCGAGGGGCAGGGCTGGCCGGGGAGGCGCGATCCAGCATGGCCCGGATGACCCCGACGACGGCCCTTACCGACACCTCGGTAAGCCGCCGTCCCTTCTCGGTGGTCGCCGCGGCAGGGTTGCCCCAGACGGAACCGGGCCAGACTGAAACGGGATCAGGTTCGATGACCCAGTCGGCGAAGGAGGGGCGCCCGGCCGGGGAGCAGCCCCGCACCGATTCCGGATCGAGGTGAAGCATTCTCGACGTCTCGATCTCCCCGGCGTGCCGGTCGTCGGGCGTGGAGATAAGGCCGGCTCCCTCGCGGCTGACCAGGTCGTACTCGGAGATGACCGCCACGTGGAGGCCCGGCTCGTTGTCGACCAGGTCGTGCGCGGCGTCTCGAAGGGCCATCAAGTGCGAGCGGCCGGCATGCCCCGATATGAGCACGAAGACCCGGATTCCCTGGCTTCGGAACGAGCGAATCAGGTCACGGGTCAGCCGCCGGAGGGTGGCAGGCGAGATTCCGATCGTGCCCGGGTGGTTTCGGGTGCTGGTACAGACTCCATAGTGAACCGGGGGGGCGCACAGGATTCCGGCCTCGTCGGCCGCCGCGGTCGCCACGGCGAGGCCTGGGCGGTGTCGGTGGAGAGGGGCAGGTGTGCGCCGTGGGCCTCGACCGAGCCGAAGGGGATGATCACCGCCGGACAGCCGGCGACCGCGTCGGAGAAGGCCGGCGAGGTGAGGTTCGAAAGTTCCACCTTCAGCGGTCCCGCCGCACGAATATGTCGCGGGCGACCGCCTCCTCGAGGGCCAACTCGGTCTGCTCGCTCTGGATGATGAGCGAGGGGAATTTCTGGTGAATCTTGACCACCGATCCGGGTGACACGCCGAACGACAGGAGCTTGTGGAGCCGGGGGTGGTGGGCGGTGGTGATGTAGGCAATCCGGGCACTTTCGCCCGGGCCAGTTCGGTCAGCGGAAAGACCAGGGATGACACCTGGCGGCGGGTTTCCTGACAGCAGTTCCCCTCGGGGATGGGCGAGCCGTGGGGACATTCGCGCGGGTGCCCGAGAAGGGTGCAGATGCCGTCGGTCACCCCGGGGGCGAGGATGTGCTCGAACTCGCAGGCCCCGCTCTCGGCATCCTCGAGGCGCATGGCCAGCACGTCGTGCAGCAACCGCTCGGCCAGCCGGTGGCGGCGGATGATGGAGCGGGCCTTCCCCTCGCCGGCCGGGGTCATCACCACGTCATCCCCGGATCGGGCGAGCAGCCCTCGGAGACCATCCGCTGAGCAGGCTCTCCTCGACCGGCACGTGGGCCAGCGTGCCGATGAAGGACAGCGACCGGCTCCCCTTCTCCCGGGCCGACCAGATCGCCTCCAGCAGTTCCTCCTCGCGGCGGGCGTTCTTCCGTTGGTGGGTCATGGACAACAGTATACCACTTGAAGCCGGCCGGCGGCTCGTTCAGAAGACGACGCCCAGCAGTTCCAGGGCGTGTCCGAGGAGTCCGCCCACCAGGATGGCAAAGGGGAAGATGAAGGCGGCGATTCCCGCGGCCTTGCGCCAGCCCTGCTCCTTGATGATCACCAGGAAGTTGGCGATGCAGGGGATGAAGAGGGTCAGGACGACCAGGCTGATGACCATTTGGTTGGGGGTCACCAGGTTCGCCTTGACCATCTGGAAGAGTTGGGCGGCGCCGTAGTCGCGGCGGAAGAAGCCCATGATGAAGACGGTGGCTGTTTCGGCCGGGAGGCGGAGCCAGCCGGAAATCAACGGCTCGGCGGCCCGCACCAGCAGCTGCCAGCAGTCCGAAGCGGTCGGCCAGGAAGAGGACGAAGGTGCCGACGAGGAAGAGGGGGATGGCCTCCCGGAGGAACCAGTCGACCCGCAGAAAGGTCTTGCGGAGGATGTTCGACAGCCGGGGGAGGCGTATCGGGGGGATCTCCAGTATGAAATCGGACTTCTCGCCGGGAAGGAGGCGGGCGGCTGCCCAGCCGACCAGCAGCAACTGAAGCAGGAGCACGCCGACGATCGTCAGGACGGCCGGGACGCTCAGTGAGGCCATGATGGCCAGCATGACCCCGAGCTGTGCCGAGCAGGGAATCCCCAGGGCCAGGAGGAGGGTGACGATCAACCGCTCCTTGCGGGTTTCCAGGATCCGGGCGGTCAGGGTGGCCATGGTGCCGCATCCCAGGCCGAGGACCATCGGCAGGATAGCCTTGCCGTTCAATCCGATCCCCCGGAATAGGCGGTCGGAAATGACCGACAACCGGGGAAGGTAGCCCGAGTCCTCCAGGAAGCCGAAGCAAAGGAAGAAGGTGCCGACGATGGGCAGGACGATGGCCAGCGCGTAGGTCAGCCCCATGGTGATCAGGCCGAATTCGCCGGTGAAGAGGTCTCGCATGAACGCCCAGGGCAGGTGGCTGAAGAGGCCGACCAGCCAGGGGTTGATCCACCGGCCGAAGAGGGTCCCTTCCATGAAGTCGACCAGGGTCCCGGCGGCCATGACCCCGACGATCTCGTACAGCAGCCAGAGCACGAACAGGAAGATGGGTATGCCGGTGAGCGGGCGCCGGGTGATGACACCGATCCGCTCGGCCAGGCCGCTGGTGACCTCTTCCGGCCGGCGGATGACCTGGCGGGCAAGCTCCGCGGCGGCTTTGTCGCGCGACTGGGCCATGATCAGGTGGAGGGGCTTGGTGAACTGCGCCTGGACGCGCCGGCGACGGAAGATGCCTTCCCCAGGGTGTCGGCGTCATAGGATGACGCCAGCCAGTCGTTGATGAAAGGGTCGTTGGCCATGACCAGCATGGCCAGCAGATGGGCGCTCCCCGGATGCTTGGTGAAGAGGGGAGCCAGTTCCTCCAAGCCCTTCTCGATCGCCGCCGGGTAGCAGGGGCGGCGCGACGGGTGGCCGGCGGTGGGGATCAGTTCCCGGAGTCGGACGATGCCCTCGCCCCGGGGGGCCGACGTGGCTGTCACCGGCAGGCCGAGGAGCCGGGAGAGCTCGGCCCCGTCGATGACCATTCCCTTGAGGGCGGCCTCGTCGCTCATGTTCAGCGCCAGGACCAGCGGGACATCCAGGTCCATGAACTGCAGGGTCAACTGCAGGGTTCGGGCGAGGTTCTTGCTGTCAGCCACCTGGATGATGAAGGCGGGATTCCGCTCGAGTATGATCCTCTGGGTGACCTTCTCGTCCTCGGAGAAGGGAAGAAGCCCGTTGATGCCCGGTGTGTCGATCAGCAGGCACAGGGAACCGTCGGGGAGGGTCATCCGGGCCGACATCAACTCGATGGTGGTCCCCGGGTAGTTCGAGACCATGGCGTAGCGCCCGGTGAGCTGGTTGAACAGGACGCTCTTGCCGACGTTGGGGTTGCCCACCAGGAGTCCGACCGGTTCGGAAGGCGCCGACTCGGGAAAAGCCGGTGGGTGGCTTGGGTCCATGCTCCTCGGCAATCCTCAGGAAAGAGCGGCCTGGACGTCTGCGGGGGCGTCGGACAGGCCGATCATGGTATCGGTGTTGACCACCAGCCGTCGGTGTTCCGTCTCGATCAGTTCGCCTTGCACGTTGTGCATCAGCAGGCGGCAGCCGCTCATGACCACGAACCCCCGGCGGTTGCCGAAGTGGTCGGAGACCCTCGCCCCCTGCAGGATGTCGACGTCACCCTCGAGGCTCCCCTGGCGGAAGAGGCAGCGGACCCGCCGGGAGGTGAGGTTCATGGAGGGCCGGGCGGTGATTTCGCGTTCCTCGCTGACGATCAGGAGCACCATCGAAACGCGGTTCAGGAGAAAGAAGGGAATTTCCTGGGGACTGTCCGGAAGGCTGACGTCGGTCAGGGTCTCGAACACCGAGCCCCGATTGAGGAAGTCGAGGAAGAAAGCCGTCTGGGGGAGGTTGAAGTTGCCGGAGACCCACCCTCCATCGGTCAGGATGCGCGCTCTGACGATCCGCTTCTGCGGTTGGTAGGCCGTGCCGTGCTTGATGAGCGCCATGCTAATTCTCCTTTGTGGCGGGCAGTATAGCATGTGTGTCCGCCGGTGGTATAATCGTCACGCGCGAAGGCCGGCACGATCATCGCAGTCCACACGGAGGAACGGCATGAAGAATCTCGGCGAGGGTGAGCTGCCCGAGAACGACCAGACGGTTGAGGTGTGGTACGACGAGGAGGACGACGTCGTCCAGGTCCAGCTCGACTTCCTGGACATCAACTTCTACTCGGGTGACTTCCAGAAGCTGGTCGAAATCCTGAACAACGCCAAGATGAACCTGGAGATGGGGCTGGGGGAGGACTTCCACGAGTAGTTCGTTCCGCCTATAGGTGTCCCATGTGGCGGATGTTCTTCCCCTTGACCATGAAGACGACCATCTCGGCGATGTTGGTGGTGTGGTCGGCCATCCGCTCGAGGTACTTCGAGATGAACATCAGGCGGGTTGCCCGCCCGATGGTTTTCGGATCCTCCATCATGAAGGTCAGCAGCTCGCGGAAGATCTGCTCGTTGAGCTGGTCGACGTAGTCGTCACGCTCGGAAACCCTGGCCGCTTTCTCGGCGTCTCCCTGGACGAACGCGTCCAGCACGTCGTCGATCATCGACACGGCCGCCTCGGCCATCTTGGGGAGGTCGATGTAGGGCTTGAGTTGCGTCTCGGCGTTCAACTCGAGGGCACGCTCGGCGATGTTGACGCACAGGTCGCCGATGCGCTCCAGGTCGGTCGATATCTTGAGGGCCATGATGATGAAGCGCAGGTCGCCCGCCGCAGGCTGCCGGAGGGCGATGACGCGCTGGGCAAGCTCGTCGATGTCGACCTCCTGGCGGTTGATCGAGTGGTCGAACTCGATCATCTTCCTGGCCAGGTCAGCGTCGTGATCCAGCAAGGACTTCATGGTGGAGTTGATCATCTGGATCAGGTCGTGCCCCATACTCAGGATCCGATCCTTCAGTTCCGCAAGTTCCTTGTCGTACTGGGTGCTGATGTGTTCTCTGGTCATGGCTGCCGCCGCCTTCCTTTCTCCGTATGGCTTCCGCCTCAGCCGAACCGGCCGTTGATGTAGTCGTCCGTGCGAGTATCCTTCGGATTGGTGAAGATGATCGTTGTCGGCGCGAATTCCACCAGGTTGCCCAGGTAGAAGAAGCCGGAGTCGTCCGAGATGCGGGCCGCCTGCTGCATGTTGTGGGTGACGATGACGATGGTGTAGTTGCGCTTCAGGTCGCGCATCAGTTCCTCGACGTGCATGGTGGAGATCGGGTCGAGGGCGGAGCAGGGCTCGTCCATCAGCAGCACTTCCGGCTCCACGGCCACCAGCCGGGCGATGCACAGCCGCTGCTGCTGCTCGGTCGAGAGCAGACAGGGCGGGGTGGTCCAGCCGGTCCTTGAAGTCGTCCCACAGTTTGACCGCGCCGAGGCTGCGCTCGACGATCTCCTCCAGCTTTGCGGCGGTTGCGGTTGCCGTGAACCCGCGGGCCGTAGGCGACGTTGTCGAAGATCGACAGCGGGAAGGGGTTGGGCCGCTGGAAGACCATGCCGATCCGCTTGCGCAGCGTGATCAGTTCGACGTCGGGGTCGAGGATGTTCTTCCCGTCGAACAGGATCCGGCCGGTCACCCTGGCGCCGTCGATCAGGTCGTTCATCCGGTCGAGCGTCTGAGCAGCGTCGTCTTGCCGCAGCCGGACGGGCCGATGAAGGCGGTGATCCGGTTGGGCATGATCGACAGATTGAGATCGTGCAGGGCGTGGAAGTCGCCGTAGTGCAGGTTCACGTCTTCGATCCGGATGACCGGTTCCATCAGCCGAACCTCCCGGAGATGTAGTCGTCCGTGCGTGAGTCGGCCGGAACGGTGAAGACGCGGCTGGCCGGCCCGTACTCGACCAGCTCGCCCATCAGGAAGAAGGCCACCGGTCGGCCACCCGGGCGGCCTGCTTGGTGTTGTTGGTCACCAGGATGATGGTGTAGCGGCTCTTCAGTTCGGCAAGGGCCTCCTCGATCTTGAGCGTCGAGATCGGGTCGAGGCCCGAGGTGGGCTCGTCCAGCAGCAGCACCTCCGGCTCCAGCGCCAGGGCCCGGGCGATGCACAGCCGCTGCTGCTGGCCGCCGGAGAGGCGCGTGGCCGACTCTGGAGGCGGTCCTTGACCTCGTCCCAGAGGATGGCCGCCTGGAGGCACTTCTCGACCAGGCGGTCCAGCGTGGCCTTGTCCCGGATGCCCTTGAGCCGGGGCCCGAACACGATGTTCTCGTAGATGCTTCGGGAGAGTGGGACGGGGGTGTCGAAGACCATGCCGACGCGCCGGCGGAGTTCGGAGGGGTCGCAGTCGGGATCGTGGATGTCCTTGCCGTCGAGGGTGATGACTCCCTCGCGCCGAACGCCGGGGATCAGGTCGGTCATCCGGTTCAGGCTGCGCAGCAGCGTGCTCTTGCCGCTCTGGGCCGGCCCCATCAGCGTCAGGATCTGGTTCCGGGGAACCGACAGCGAGACCTCCCTGAGGCTGTACTTCTCGCCCGGGTAGATGAAGCTGTACCGGTCAACCCTGATGACGTCGTTGACGGCGGTGGAATCCGGAGCGGCCTGTCCGATTGGTCGCGGTCACGAGAACCTCCGGACGATCCGGTGCATGATCCAGTAGGCCACGGCGTTGATGGCCAGGATCGAGATGATCAGCACCGCCGCCGTGCCGTAGGCCATCTCGGGGGAGATCCCTTCCCGGGCCAGGATGTAGAAGTGGACCGCCAGCGTGCGCCCGGAGTCGAAGACGGTCAACGGCGTCTTGAGGGCCGAGCCGGCGGTGAAGATGACCGCCGCCGTCTCGCCGATGCAGCGCCCGATCGACAGCATGATGCCGGTGACGATGCCCGGCAGGCGCCGGGGAGGACCACCCGGGTGACCGTCTGCCAGCGGGTGCCGCCCAGCGCGTAGCTGACGTCGCGCTAAGCCTCGGGCACGGCCCGGATGGCCTCCTCGCTGGTGCGGATGATGGTCGGCAGGATCATGATGGCCAGGGTCAGGCCGCCCGAGAGCATCGACCAGCCCAGGCCCAGGTAGATGACCAAGAAGACGAAGCCGAACAGGCCGAAGATGATCGACGGGACGCCGGCCAGGCAGTCGGCGGCGAAGCGGATGATGCGGGTGCCGTGCCGCCGCGGGTGTACTCGGTCAGGTAGACGGCCGTGCCGACGCCCAGCGGCGTGGCCGCGAGAAGGGCCACCAGGGTGATGAACAGGGTGCTGACGATGAACGGGAAGATGCCGCCCGCGCGCCCCATGTCGACCGCGTTCTGCGAGAAGAAACCGGGGGTCAGGACGGGGAGGCCCTTGAAGAGGATGTAGGTGATGATGAAGACCAGGATCGACAGCGTGGCCGCGGTCAGCAGGATGAGCAGCCGCCTTGACCAGTTGCTGGATGTGCCGCTGGACGGGGATGCTCACCGCTTCCTCCGCGAGAACCTGGCCGCGGCCAGGTTCAGGATCATGATCATCACGAACAGGATCACGCCGGTGGCGAACAGCGCCTGCTGGTGATCGCCTGACGCATAGCCCATCTCCATGGCGATGTTGGAGGTCAGGGTCCGGACCGGATCGAGGATGGAGGAGGGAAGCGAGACGGCGTTGCCGGCGACCATGATGACCGCCATCGTCTCGCCGATGGCCCGGCCCATGCCCAGGATGATGGCGGCGACGATGCCCGACCGGGCCGCCGGGATCACGACCATGTGGACCGTCTGCCAGGTGGTGGCCCCGAGCGCCAGGGAGCCCTCCCGGTAGGTGCGGGGGACGGCCTCGAGGGCGTCGATCGAGATGCTGATGACGGTCGGCAGGATCATGATGCCGAGGATGATCGCCCCGGCCAGCAGCGACAGGCCCGGGCCGCCGAGGTGGTCGCGGATCAGGGGCACCAGGAAGAGCACGCCCAGGAAGCCGTAGACCACCGACGGGATGCCGGCCAGCAGTTCGATGGCCGGCTTGAGGACGCGCCGGATGCGGATCGGACTGAACTCCACCAGGAAGACGGCGCACGAGAGGCCGAGGGGCACGCCCAGCGAGAGCGCTCCGCCGGTGACCAGCAAGCGAGCCGACGATCATCGGCAGCAGGCCGAACGAGCCCCTGGTGGGCTGCCAGATGTGGCCCGAACAGAAGCCTGCCCAGGCCGATCTTGGCGATGAAGGGGGTCCCTTCCTTGAAGATGAAGAAGGTGATCGTGAAGAGTATGGCGATGGATGAGAAGGCCACCACCGTGATCGCCTTCTCGATCAGTTTCTCGCGCAGTTGGCGGCCGTTGAGAGGCATCGTCAGTCGACCGGTATCAGGCCTTCGGCGGCCAGGATGGACTGGCCGCGGGGGCCGAGGACGAAGTCGATGAAGCGCGGCGGCCCCGCCGATCGGGCGGTTCTTGGACAGGAAGAGGAACGGGCGGACGACGGCGTAGCGGTGCGAGCGGATGGCCTCGACGTCCGGCGCGACGCCGTCGACCGACAGGGCCTTGATCCGGCGGTCGACCAGGCCCAGCGAAATGTAGCCGATGGCCCGCAGGTCGCCGGCGACGATCTCCCGGACGGCCCCGTTGGAATCCTGCACCAGGGCACGGGGGGAGATGGAGAGGTTCCCCATGACCATATCCTCGAAGGCCCCGCGGGTGCCCGAGCCCTCCTCGCGGGTGACGAAGTGGATCGGGCCTGACCCGCCGAAGGGGGTCCAGTCGGACTCCATGCCGGCGAAGATGCGGGCGACTTGCCATCCGGCCGAGCCCCGACACGGGGTTGTCGCGGTGGACGATGATGGCGATGCCGTCATGGGCGATGACGATGCTGGTCAGGCCCTTCTCGCTGCTCTTGAGTTGTCGCGAGGACATGCCGATCTGGGCGGTGCCGGTTTCGGCCGCCTTCACCCCGGCGGTCGACCCGCCCCCCTGCACGTTGATCAGACAGGTCTTGGCGCTCCGTTTCATACTCCTCGGCCAGCTTCTCGGCGAAGGGTTGGACCGAGGTCGACCCGGCCAGCGTGAGGGATTCGGTCCGCCCGGTGGAGGAGGACCTGCCGCAGGCGGCCAGGAACAGGACACAGTGCGCTCCAAGCAGGAGCGCGGCGACCATCCCGCGGGAAGGTCGATAGGTTTCGAAAGGCTGCCGACATCGACGGTTTGGTCAACGTCATACCGGCAAATTCTAGCATCATGCCGCCCGCCGGTCACCCAATTTCGGAGTCGCGGAGAAGAGTGTGGCGCCCCGGGACGAATCTCATGTAGAATCCGGCGCATGCGCTTCCTGCGCGACCACGGCAAGACGGCCCTGACCGTCGGGCGGACGACCTGGACCTACGCCGACCTCCTGGCGCAATCCGACCGGTGGCGGCGCCTCCTGGGGATGCCCCCGGGGCGCGCACGGTCATCTTTGCCGAGAACCGTCCCGACTGGATCGCCGCGTTCTACGGGTCGTGGATGCGGGGAGGCGGTCAACGTCCCGCTCGACGCCATGAGCGGCGTCGACGAGGTCCGGCACGTCGTCATCGACTGCCGGCCCGAGACGGTCATCCACAGCGCCTCGACCGGGGCGGTCCTGGAAGAAGCCCTGCGCGGCATCGATCCGGCGCCGCGCCTGTTCGACCTCGACGACGTCGGCCCGCCGGTGACCGGGGCGGCCGTCCCGGAGATGCCCGATGCCGCTCCCGACGGGCTGGCGCTGATCATGTACACCTCGGGCACGACCGGTGGATCGAAGGGGGTCATGCTCACCTACGACAACCTGCTGGCCAATGTCGAGGCGGTGACCGAACGGACCGGCATCTTCACCCCATGACGACCGGGTGCTGGTCCTGCTGCCGCTCCATCACGTCCTGCCGCTGGTCGGCACGGTGATCGCCCCCCTCCGCGTCGGCGTCGTCCCTCGTCTTCTCCCCCTCGCTGGCGCCGCAGGACATCCTGGCAACCTTCCAGGCGCACCGGATCACGATCATGATCGGCGTGCCCCGCCTCTACCATCTCTTCCACAAGGCGATCATGGAGAAGATCGAAAGCCGCCTGGCGCACCGGAGCGGTCTTCCGGCTGGCCAGGATGATCGGCTCGCGCTCCCTCTCTCGGAAGGTCTTCGCGGCGGTCCACCAGCGCTTCGGCGGCGCGTTGCGCATCATGGTGTGCGGCGGCGCCGCGTTCGACACCGAAGCCCACCGGAACTTCCTGGCGCTCGGTTTCGACCTGCTCAACGGCTATGGCCTGAGCGAGGCGGCGCCGATGATCGCCTTCACCCGCCCCGGGCGGGGGAGAGTCGGTTCGGCCGGCGAGATAATCCCCGGCGGGGAGGTGCGCTTCGAGGACGGCGAGATCCTCTTCCGCGGCCGTAACGTGATGCCGGGCTACTGGGAGCGGCCCGCCGAAACCGCCGCGGCGCTCGACCATGGCTGGCTGCGGACCGGCGACCTGGGCCGCATCGACCGCGACGGGAATCTCTTCATCACCGGCCGCAAGAAGGAACTCCTGGTGCTGACCAGCGGCAAGAAGATCAACCCGGAGGAGATCGAGCAGAGCATCCTGGCGATGACCGACGTCATCAAGGAAATCGGGGTCTACGCCAGCCGGGGACGTCTTGTGCGCGGTCATCGTGCCCGACCTGGAGCGGCTGCGGGAGCAGGGCATCCTGAACCTCGACGAGGCGTTCCGGAACGAGATCCTGGATGCCTACAACAAGCGCGCGCCGTCCTACCGGCGGATCGGGCGGTTCACGCTGGTTCGGCACGAGCTCCCCCGGACGCGGTTGGGGAAGCTGCGCCGGTTCATGCTCGAATCGTACGCCGGCGCCCCCGGCACCGCCGGCGGCAAGGAACAAGCGGAACCGGACCTGCCGGAATACGAGGTCTTGAAGGAATACCTCCGGAGCCTGGCCGAGAAACCGGTCCGGCCCGACGATCACATCGAGCTCGACCTGGCGCTCGATTCGCTGGCCAAGGTGGCCCTGATCGGCTGGATGGGCTCGGTCTTCGGGATCAAGATGAGCGAGAAGGATCTGATGGAGCACCCGACGGTGCGCGCCCTGGCCGAATTCGCCGCCGCCCGGAAGACCGACTTCCGGGCCGCCGGCGCGGACTGGGGGGATCTGCTGACCGGGGATGAGGGCGAAGAGCTACCGCGCAGCGGATTGCTCCACATGCTGCTGCGTTTTGCCAGCAAGCTGGCCATGCGCCTCTACTTCCGGGTCAAGGTTCGCGGAATGGGCAACCTCCCGGAACCGCCGTTCATCATCGCCCCGAATCACCAGAGCGTGGCCGACGGCCTCCTGGTGGGCAATTCCATTCCGCTGCGCAAGATGCGGCGGACCTTCTTCTTCGCCAAGGAGAAGCACTTCCGCCGTTCGTTGCGCCGCTACTTCGCCCGGCACTCCAACATCATCACCATGAACATCGACCTGGACCTTCGGGGAGCCTTGCGCAAGATGGCTTCGGTGCTGCGGCGGGGACACGGCGTCATCGTCTTTCCCGAGGGGACCCGCACGCGTGACGGTTCGCTCGGTTCCTTCAAGAAGACCTTCGCCGTCCTGAGCCGCGAGATGGACGTGCCGGTGGTGCCGGTGGCCATCGTCGGGGCCTGGGAAGCCCTGCCGCGAGGATCCAGGCTGCCGCGCTGGCTGGCGCCCATCGGGGTCAACTTCCTCCCTCCGGTCAGGCCGGAAGGGATGACCGCCGACCAGATCCGCGACCGGGTCAGGGAGCGGATCGCCGAGTTCCTCCGCTCGGCTTCGAAGGCGGGGTAGGAGTCGCCGGGGCGCGCAGCGCGGCGCGGGTGTGCCCTAGCGGAGAAATCGGAGAAGCGGGGCGGAATCGCCTGCCCCGTCAAGCGGTGTCCGCGCGGCGTCCGAGGACGACCGGTGCAGGACGGCGCGGCCGGGATGCCGCCCGAAGGGGATGTCCTCCAGGATTTCCACGTGCCGGCGGGAGAGCGCCTCCTTGAATCGGGCGATCCCCGACTCGTTCCCGGTTGTCCAGAGACAGCCGATGCCGCCGTCGGGAGTGATCGAGAGCCACTCGGCCAGCCCGTCGGGGGAGGCGAGCACCGGGGCCAGGAGGAGCACCCCGGCGATCTTCATCTCCCGGCCCCCGGAGGCCACTATCCGTTCGGCCACGGCATCCGACTCGCCGTGGGCCACCAGGATGACCGGGGCCGTCGGCGGCAGGCTGCCGCGCGGGATGCCCAGTTCGGCCTCGGCCACCACGGCCGCCTCGTTCAGAAAATCGCGCAGGCCGCCGGGCGTTGAGAATCGCCCGGGCAGGGCCTCGCCGGCCGCGCCGGGAGAGTTGCGGTGCCACTAGGATGGCGTTGCCTTCCGACTCGTCCATCTGGTCAGGGATCGCCAGGCGCCGCAAGGTACGGCCCGACTGTTTCACCCGGGCGCTGGAGCCAGATCACCCAGGTGAAGGGCTTGCGGTGCGTGAAGGAGGGGGGAAGGTGGAAGAAGGTTCGCCGGACCTCGCTGTCGGTTTCTCCCAGCCCTGCCAGGGGGGCCGCCTGGATGTCGCGGACGAAGGTGATGCCGCTGCGCCCGGTCTTGCAGCAGGTCGGATTGGCCACGGGCGAGGGCGCGACCCGGGGTGGCGGCGGATCGGCGCCGCCGGGCGGGGGGGCCGGCAGGCCACCCAGCAGGAACGTCGCCGTCAGGGTGGTGGCGGCCAGGAACGTCGCCGTCAGGGCTTGAACTCCTTGTCCTTCAGCTTCGGGTTCGCCTCCACCGACTCGATCAGCGTGACTCCCGACTTCTGGCCGGCTACGAAGTTGAGCTCGCGGTGGGGCACCTGGACTCCGGCCACCGGGCGGAAGTCCTCGTAGTAGGTGGCGAAACTGAGCGAACCCATCGGGCCGCCGGTCAAGATCCCCTCGCTGGAGATGACCATATTCGTCTCCGCGTCGACGAAGTAACGCATGTTCATGCCGTCCTTCAGGTCGAGCAGGAGGACGTTCGCCTTGCGCCCGTCCTGCATGACCAGTTCGGTCTGCCGCAACTCCTCCCGCCGTTCGTGGAGAATCCAGGGGATGTCGGCCCGGGCGGCCTGGATGACCATCGCGTGAAGCTGGAAGCCCTCCACCTTGGCCGTTTTCCCCTCCTTGCCGGTCCGCCACCCTTCACTCTCGAGCAGGAAGCGCTTCTCGGGGTTGACGGTGTAGCGGATGTCGACGAAGAGGCCGTCACCATCCCGGCGGAAGCTGCGGGTGAACGGGGCGGTCTCCTTGTTCTGGTACGACTCGATGGTGCCCTTCATCCGGTAGCTCTTGATCTTCTTGACTGCCTTGGCTCCGCCGTACGTCTCGAGCACCTTGTCGATCAGTTCACCAGCGGCCTTGACGGTGGGCATCTGCTCGAGCGGGGTTTCTCCTCCTTTCGAACTGCCCGGCTTCGAGGTTGGGAATGCCGGAGCTCGCCCGGCGGTGAGGAGCAGTACCCCGGCCACGGCCAGCGGAACAAAGCGTCTCATCATGGTGTCTCCTTGAGGTGTCTGGTTCAGTGAAAGGACAATATGGGCCTTGAATGGCGAAAACGCCACGAAGGGTGGCGGAATTCGTTCAGGCCATCAGCCGGTCGATGGCGTTGCCCCAGAGGCCGGCCAGCGCGGCGACCGGCTCGTCGATGAGCGGTGGCCCGCCGGCGGCGTCCACGATGGTCAGGCGGTCACCGCCGGTCGTGCCGAGTTGCTGTGACGGCACGCGGGCGGATGCGGCCGACGAAACGACCGCCGCGACGTCGCCCTGGGCGCAGGAGATGACGATTCGGGAGGGGGCTTCGCCGAAGAGACGGGCGTCCAGTCGTGCCCCGGACGAGGGGATGGAGACCGACGCCCCGATGGGATGTGCCTCGTCGCCGAAGCATGATTCGGCCAGGCAGACAGCCAAGCCGCCGTCCGAAACGTCGTGGGCTGAGCGAAGCAAGCCGCGGTCGTTCAGGTCGAGGAGTAAGTCGATCAGGCGCTTCTCCAGATCCAAGTCGATCGCCGGCGGCGGGCTCCCCTCGAAGCCGTGGATCACCTTTAGGTAGTCGCTCCCGCCGAGCCGGGCGTCATCCGACGGGCCGAGCAGGACGATCGCCAGCCCCTCGCCGGCAAAAGCCATCCCCAGGCGCCGGTCGATGTCTTCGAGCAGCCCGACCATGCCGATGGTTGGCGACGGCGGAATGGCCGTGCCGAGGGTCTCGTTGTAGAGGCTTACGTTGCCGCCGGTGACCGGCGTCCCGAACGTCCGGCAGGCCTCGCCCATGCCGGCGACCGCTTCGGCGAACTGCCACATGATCTCCGGCCGCTCGGGGTTGCCGAAGTTGAGGCAGTTGGTGATCGCCAGCGGGCGGGCGCCGACGCAGGCCACGTTGCGGGCCGCCTCGGCCACGGCCGCCTTGCCGCCGTTGCGGGGGTCGAGGTAGACCAAGATCCCCTTGCCGTCGGTCGAGATGGCCAGTCCCTTGCGGCTGTCGGGAATCCTGACCACCGCGGCGTCGGCCGCCCCGGGGAGGGTGACCGTGCCGATCCTGACCATGTGGTCGTACTGGCGCCAGACGAAGCGCTTCGAGGCGATGCCGGGCGAAGCCAGCAGCCGGCGGAGGATGCTCCCCGCCTCGGAAGCCGCCGGCTCGGGCGGGATCTCGCGGGCCAGGACGCCGTCGAGCCAGTCGGGACGGGCCATCGGCCGGTGGTAGACCGGTCCTTCCTCGGCCAGCGCGTGGGCCGGGATCTCGGCCACCGGCGCGCCGTTGTCGCGGACCCGCATCAGCCCGTCGTCGGTCACCCGGCCGATCTCGGATGCCTCCAGGTCCCAGCGGGAGAAGATCCGGCGGACGTCGTCCTCATGCCCCTTTTCGACCACCAGCAGCATCCGCTCCTGAGACTCGGAGAGCATCACCTCGTACGAGGTCATCCCCTTCTCGCGCCGCGGCACCAGGGCGATGTCGATCTCGATGCCGGTGCCGGCCCGGCTGGCCATCTCGCACGTGGAGCAGGTCAGCCCGGCGGCGCCCATGTCCTGGATGCCCACCAGGAAGTCTTCGCGGAAGAGCTCCAGGCAGGCTTCCAGCAGCAGCTTCTCGCAGAACGGGTCGCCCACCTGGACGGTCGGCCGCCGCTCCTCGCTCGTTTCGTCGAATTCCTCCGAGGCCATGGTGGCTCCGTGGATGCCGTCGCGGCCCGTCTTTGACCCGACGTAGAAGACCGGGTTGCCGATGCCGGAGGCGCGTCCCAGGAATATCTTGTCACAATGGGCCAGCCCGAGATTGAAGACGTTCACCAGCGGGTTGCCGTTGTACCCCTCGTGGAAGTTGATCTCCCCGCCGACGGTCGGGACGCCGATGCAGTTCCCGTAGCCGGCGATGCCGGCCACGACCCCGCCCAGCAGGAAGCGGTTCTTGGGCAGCTCCAGCGGGCCGAAACGGAGCGAGTCCATCGACGCGATCGGCCGCGCCCCCATGGTGAAGATGTCGCGCAGGATGCCGCCGACGCCGGTGGCCGCGCCCTGGTATGGCTCGATGAATGACGGGTGGTTGTGGCTCTCCATCTTGAAGACCACCGCCATCCCGTCGCCGATGTCGACCACGCCGGCGTTCTCGCCGGGGCCCTGGATGATGCGGGGGCCGGTGGTCGGCAGGGTCTTCAGGTGCACCCGGGAACTCTTGTAGGAGCAGTGCTCCGACCACATGACCGAGAATATCCCCAGCTCGGTGAAGTTCGGCTCCCGGCCGAGGATCTTCAGTATCCGGGCGTACTCGTCGGGGGTGATTCCGTGCTCCTCGACCAGCTTGGGGTTTATGCCTTGGTCGCTCATGTCCGTTCCTTTCGGGCGAGCCAGGCGATCATCGACTCGAAGATCAACCGGCCGTCGGTGCTGCCGAGAATCTCCTCGGCCGACCGCTCCGGGTGGGGCATCATGCCCAGCACGTTGCCGGCCGCGTTGGCGATCCCGGCGATGCCGTCCGTGGCCCCGTTGGGGTTGGCTTGCCGGTCGACCGTGCCGTCGGCATGGCAGTAGCGGAAGATCGTCCCCCCGCGGCGGCGCAGCTCGAGCAGGCCGGGCTCGTCGATGGTGAAGTTCCCCTCCATGTGGGCGATAGGGATCTTCAGCACCTGGCCGGGGCGGCAGGCATTGGTGAAGGGGGTGGCGGCGTTCTCGACTCGCAGGTGGACGTGCTCGCAGATGAACTTGAGGCGGTCGTTGCGGAGCATCGCCCCGGGGAGGAGCCCAGCTTCGAGCAGGATCTGGAAGCCGTTGCAGATTCCCAGGACAAGGCCGCCCCGCTCGGCAAAGGCGGTCAGGGCGCCCATGATGGGCGAGAAGCGGGCGATGGCGCCGCACCGCAGGTAGTCGCCGTAGGAGAAGCCGCCCGGCACGACGACCGCGTCGAGGCCGTCGAGGGAGGTGTCCTTGTGCCAGACGAAGCGGGCCTCCTGCCCCATGACGTGCTTGAGGACGTGGTAGCAGTCGTGGTCGCAATTGGAGCCGGGGAAGACCAGGACGCCGAAGTTGAAGTGCCTGCTCACCCGCACAACCCCGGTGGCCGGTGATGCCGATCGAAGTTCATGGGCGGGAAGGATATACCTTTTGGGTCATGCTGGGAAGGCCCTTCGGCGAAAGGGACGTTTCAGGTCGAGCGGGAGAGGACGTGGTCGGCGGCGATCCGCAGCATCCGCCGGTAAGGCGAGTCGGGGAAGCGGTCCAGAGCGGCCTTGGCCGACGACACCAGGGCGGCGGCGCGGTCGATCGCCCGGCGGTCGATGCCCTCGCGGGTCATCCGGTCGACGATGCCGGCCACGTCGGCATCCCCGGCGGTCCCGTCGGTGACCATCGCATCGAGGGCTTGCCGCTCGTCGGGCGACGCCCCCTCCCGAAGCAGGATGAGAGGGAGGGTGACCGTGCCCTCGCGCAGGTCGCCCCCCTTGACCTTGCCGAAGGCGGCCTGGTCGCCGGTGTAGTCGAGCACGTCGTCGATGATCTGGAATGCCAGGCCGACGTTGGTGCCGAAGAGACGCAGCGCGGCAACGTCATCGGCGGGCGCGCCGGCGAGCAACCCCCCAGCCTCGCAACTGGCGGTTATCAGGCTGGCCGTCTTGAGCAGAATGATCCGGTCGTAGGCGTCGGCGGTGAGCTTCGGGTTGTTGCGGAACGACAGCTCCAGGATCTCCCCCTCGACCAGATCCTGTGCGGTGCGGCTGATCAGCAGCGCGATCTCCTTCGGGTAGTGGTCGGCCAGCAGGTAATACGCCCGGGCGAAGAGGAAGTCGCCGCCCAGGATGGCCCGGGTGTTCCCCCAGGCTGCGTTGGCCGACGGCTTGCCCCGCCGCAGCGCGGCCTCGTCGAGGACGTCGTCGTGCAGCAGCGTGGCCGAGTGGAGGTACTCGATGACCGCCCCGAGGACGGCGAAGTCGTCTTGGCGATGGCCGCAAAGGCGGGTGGAGGCGATCAGCAACAGCGGCCGGAGGCGCTTGCCGCCGCCGCTCAGCAGGTGGCGGACGATGTCGCCGGTGTCGGCCACCTCCGAGGCGAGGTTCGCCGCGATGGCCCGGTCGACCAGGTCGAGTGCCGGACGCATCTCGGTCACCATGCGCCCGTAAGCGCCGAGGTCCCTGAGTCCCATGCCCAGGATTGTAGCGATGTGGCCCCGCCGGTCAACTCCAAACTGGCACCTTCAACAGGGAAATGGCCAATTTCGCCAATCAGGACCATGACATATTGACGTGGGCACGAAGGAAGAGTACAAAGGGAAGCTGTCACCAGCGGAAAGATGAGATGAATATCCCTCAGCCAGCCGGCCAAGGCTCTCAGGTTGACTCCGTGACTATCCTTATCCGCGTTGCGAATCCACTCTTCTGCCAATCCTTGTGCCACACGATCAGTAGTTTCTTCCCCAAGGCAACCTGCAAGTCTGCCTTGGGTGATGAGTGGCTTGAAGTTCTCGCGAAAGATCGGCCCGACATCCTGGTGATCGAAACCACGGAACCTAACCACAGCTCCTTTCCGGGGGACATTTACGCCAAGTATCCCGAGATCAGAATATTGCTTCTCTTGCCGCCGGAGACACCCGACACGGTGAAGATTCAGTACCTTCTCGACGGGGCAGCGGGGTATATCCAGGGTAACAGTTCGCCCGAACGACTGATACAAGCGGTCGAGGTCGTAAGTCAAGACCAGATTTGGGCCGAGCGCAAGGTGATTTCCGCGGCCATTAGGATGTCCGTCGCAGACCGATTGAATTGCATGCATGAGAAGGGAAAGACATCTCTGAGCCATCGAGAGAGAGAAGTATTCGCGCTGGTGTCATCCGGTTTGAAATTCCGGGACGTGGCCAGGAAGTTATGCCTCTCGGAGTATACTATTAAGGGTCACCTGCAGCGGATCTACAAGAAGCTAGGAGTCAAGAGTAAGATCGAGGCCATGCAGCGTCTGCGTTTCTGATTTCGCGGCCGATAGGCTCCGCATTAATCCCGAAGTTCTAACGTTCGTTTTGGCTTGTACTCCAAAAGACTCTTTTGACCAGCCTAAAGGAGTACATCACCTTCCACATAAACAGCCCTTTCGCCCGATTGACAAGAGTACAGAAGCCTCGGGGATAATCCAAATTGCGAAACCTCTCGAGGGGTCGGCTCATGCGCTATCTTGTTGCACTCATTTGTTTCTTCACGTTCTTCTCTGGGGCTCCGGATCTCCTGGCGGAGTCGTCGGCACAGGAACTATCCCGCCAAGTGGCTGAAACAAGCGGGTTAGGGGTCGACAGTCTCCTCATCACTGGTACGGCGATTCCCAGCGATGATCTCTCCATGGAGTATTCCCAACGGTTGCTGAAGGCGAAGAAGGACGCGACCTACGACGCTCTTGAGAAGTTGACCGCCGCGGTCTATGGCCTATCCATGGAGGATGGCCAGACGTTGGGATCGTTAGTCGCGCAAGATGAAGCACTCCGGGAAGAGATCTTCCTGGTGATTCAGAGTGCCTCCATCAAAGCGGTCCGCTTTACCACTACAGACTCGGTGGAAGTTGATATCCATCTCGATCTCCAGCCGTTGCGGGAGGTCGTGGATCAACCGTGAAGCGTTCTTCCAGAGTTCTCTCGTTCCTGCTACCGCTCTGTACCAGCGTCGTTGTGTTTCTGGGTGCCTCGCCGGCTCATGGCAATCAAACAGCAATCAACACTGGCAAAGCATGGCTGCTGAGCGTCAAGGGGAGCGACGGTTCATGGCGATCGTTGCGTGATCCGCGGGGTGTCCGGAGCACCGCTCGGGTCATGCGGGCACTTAGGGAAGAGGTTCCGCCGGATACGACGCTTTGGCTTACTAGTCAGGGCCCGAAAAACCTGGAAGAAGCTAACGATGGGATCAGCGCCGTTCGGACCGGTGCGCCTGAGAGTTTCTTCATGGCGGTGACCGACCAGAAGATAGCTGATGGGCGGTGGGGAAGTGCTCCGTCCACACCGCCAAGTGCATATCACACTGCTCTGGCGTTGATTGCGTTATCAGAGGGAGGCCAAGCGATTGACGCTCCCTCCGCCGCGATCACCTACCTCCAGGGCCTCCAGTTTTCGGATGGAAGCTGGCCGGTAGGGGAGAAAGGACAAGAGACTCTCGTAGTGACAGCGACGGTTGCCCAGGCGCTTTCTTTGACGCGAGACAGTTCGGCAACACCACAGATTACCAAAGCCAAGCAGTGGCTACTCGATCAACAACATGCAGACGGTGGTTGGGGGCCGGCCGATGCGAGTCTCCCGGGTGTGACGGCGGAGGTGCTGATTAGTCTTAGGAAGCTGGGGTGTTCTCCAGCAGTGGAAGCCAAGGCAGTGACATTCCTGTTGGGGACTCAGGACGGGTCTGGGTCCTGGGAGGAAGATCCTTGGACAACGGCCTCGGTACTCTTGGCGCTTCTTCCCGCGGGACTACCCGACGTGACGTTTGTCGCCGGCAGTGTCATTCCCGACCCAAATCCCGTTCCCGGTGACATCTGGCAGATCTCCGGGACGATTTCCAATCTGGGTACCGAAACGGCCCAGCCGGTTGTCGCCCGTGTTTCCTTGCGGAGTGATACCGGTGTCGAGATTGGAACTCCTCAGGAGTGGAGCATCGACTCTTTGGCGCCGGGTGGGCAAGCGACCGTAACCTTCCGACTTTCAATGGCCAACCTTTCGGGTGCCATTTCCTGGCACCTGGAAATCGACCCGGACAATCGGGTCGTGGAAGGCGATGAAGGGAACAATGTAGCTACCGGAACGATATCGGTCGGGGGCTGGAGGAATCTGGCCATCGACAACAACGGCACCGGGATCTATACCGCCGACGGGCTGCTGGCATTGGATGCGGGCAATCTGGCTATCGGAACTGATGTGCTCATCAAGGCGAAGGTAAGGTGTGATGGAACCGCAGGTTCCGGTCCGGTGCAGTTCATGGTCTTCCGGGGAGAACCCGCTGAGGGAGCGATTGTTGACGAAGTGTCTCTGGCGGCTTTCGCCGCCGGCGAAGAGCGGGTAATCACCATTTCCTGGACGGTCGCATCGCCCACGGGTGAAGGGTTTCTCTCCCTCAACGTCGATCCACGGGCGATTCTCACGCAGACTCAAAGAACCGACGACCGAGTGGATCTACCTATCATCGTGCGGTCCGAGGATTCCGAAAGGCCCGCTCCTCCAACCGGGTTGATGGTCCGGATTGATTCGAAGGACAAGGTGGTGCTCACCTGGCAACACTCTCCCTCGACTGACGTTGTTGGCTACCGGGTCTTCAGGGATGGAGTGCCTGTCAATACTATTGATCTGGCTCAGCAGTCGTCAGCGTCTGCGTCGGATTCCTTTAGTCTGAAAGACTACCTCCCCCCGGGGATGATGGAGATTGCCGCCTTCGATCCGCCCAACTTGAACGATGGCAATCCGGACACCTCCTGGTGGTCGATTCAGGATCCAGTCATGGATTGGGAGCGGGAACCGTGCTTCGTCCAATTCGCGCTTCCCGCCACCAAGAGCGTGCGGGGGGTGATCATCAAATGGTACAACTTCGACTGGGGCGCGGCGGACTACCGGGTTCAGACATGGAACGGCATCGATTGGATTGACGCCACGGTAACCAGGGGAAACATCCTGGACCGTTCCGTCGAGATCTTCTCGGCGCCGGTCATGACCGAAAAGGTTCGAGTTCTCTTTTCCAAAGGGATTACGTCATCGTTCATTGCTATCCGGGAAGTGAGTATTCTTGAAGGGGGGCCCGGCATGGTGGTCACCGGGACCACCTTCGATGACACCAGTCTGGATGCACTGCCGGCCGATTACCATGTAACCGCGGTGGACGCTGCCGGGAACGAAAGCGTTCCATCCTCGGCATTCCACCTCCAGGATGGCACACCTCCGGAAGTGGCCATTTCGTCGCCTTCCAATGGTCAACGAATCGGGCCTGAGGTGGTGGTACGCGGCACCGCAAAGGATGATTTTCTTCAAGGGTACTACCTTGATTGGGGAATCGGCGCAAATCCAACCGAATGGCACCGGGCTGCTCAACGGTCCGAACCGGTCGAAAACGATTGGCTTGGCACCTGGCATCCTCCCGCCGATGCGAATGGCTCATATACGCTTCGGCTGACCGCGGTTGATGGAGGTGGGATCGGCAACAACCGGGAAGCACGGGTCACGGTCATCGTGGACACAGTGCCTCCGGAAATGCCGACTGGTCTCTCGTGGAGCATGTCGGGTGAGGAGATGACCCTCACTTGGCAGGCCAACCAGGAATCCGATCTGGCGGGGTATCTGATCACAACCAACGGTGAACAGGGGCTCTCGGAGATTTCCCAAGGTATTTCCGGCGGCGCTTCGGCGTCGGCATCCTATGTGGATGACTTTGTCGAACATCTTCCGGCGGATGCCTTGGATGACGATCCCGATACCTTCTGGCGGCCTCCCGATGATTCCTATCCCTGTTGGTGGAGTGTCGAATTTTGGGCGCAACGGCCAGTGCGACAGGTCATGCTTGACTGGCGCGATCCGTTCGTGCCCCGGCGGTTCCGAATCGAGACCAGGAATGCGAACGGGGAGTGGTCGATACGATGGGCGACCGACGACAATAGCAGCGTTCGCAACACCATCCAATTCGCCTCTTCGGCCATGGTGGATGCCGTGCGTGTCACCATTCTGGAAGGGCGGATTTTGGGAGCAGGCGGTCAGAACGATCCCGGGAATATCGTGGAACCGCCGGCACCCTACCCGGTTCTGGCGGAGGTTTCGATCTTGGCGGAGGACCTCCTCACGGAGCCAGTGTTCATTACCACGTTGGATCAATCCCGCGAGTATGGATTCACCGTGACGGCTGTTGATGATCTAGGGAATCAGTCGCCGGTTTCGCAAGCGGCGGTTGTCGATGTGAGGGGACCACGGGTGGCCCTCATCACTCCCCGGCAGTATGAAAGCCTGGGCCGGGCGGTGGCTATTACCGGCATGGTCACGGATCGGTATCTCAAGGAGTACGTCGTCGAGGTTGCTTCGATCCAGCATCCCGGGGAGATACCTAACGAATGGGAGGAAATCCATCGCTCCATGAGTCCGGTTTCATGGGGCGGTCAGATCACCACTTGGTATCCGCTGTTCCGAAAAGGGTGGCAGGCAATGCGTCTACGGGCCTGGGACCAGGCCGGATTTGTTTCCGAGGCGCGGCATGATTTCCTCCTTGACGCAATGCCGCCGGAACCGCCCTCCAATCTGGTAGCCGAAGAGGTCGGTGATGGCGTATCCCTAAGTTGGGCTCCTTCAGTCTTGGAGGCGGATGGTTCGGGGCCGCACCTGGACTTGGCCGGTTATCGGATCTACAAGAACGAGATCCCAATGACTGTAACGGATGTGGCCTTCCTGGCGGCCATTACCGCGCCGGTTGAGGACAAGACAGAGCAAGGCTTACCGAAGTACATGGTCGACGGCATAGAACGCAGCGTTTGGCATCCCATTCCCTTTTCTACGGAAGCGGTGCTTATCTTCGATCTGCCACATCCCTATGACCTGAATGAAGTCGAGATCGTCTGGCAGCAGACGGATTGGGAGTGGGGAAGAGACTATAGCATTGAATTCTGGGACCAGGGGACGAGCACCTGGCTCATGATGGCGGATGTCACTTCCAGTATTGCACCCCGGGTCGAGCACCCCTTCCCGACGCGAACAACCAATCGGGTCAAGATCACGCTCAAGCGAGGACCGACGGCCTATAGCCTGGGCAGCATCGCCGAGGTGCATTTCTGGAGAGCTGAGAGCGCGGACCTCGTTTCGGATACCGAGTATGTCGATGGACAGATGGGATCTGAAGCGGCCTATCGGGTGACTGCGGTTGACGCGTTTGGGAACGAGAGTACCAAGAGCAATCGGGTGCGAATCGATCACGCTCCCCCTCGAGTGATCATTACCTCACCGGTGGCGGGGGACTTGAGAGTCAAGGCTGGCACCAGGGTGCCGATCATAGGGACTATCGATGATTCCATCCTGCGGGAATATATCGTTGAGGTAGGCACGGGCAATCCTCCCTATGTGTGGAAGACCCTGTCCAGGCAACAAGGCGATCTGCGTCCCATCCTGACCCCTGCCTACTTGGCATCATGGTACATCGCTGCTGATCTCGAGGACGAGTACACCATCAGGGTGACCGCCCTCGATGAGGGAGACCGGCGCGGCGAAGCTTCAGTTGTGGTCCGGGTGGATACACGCCCCCCGCCGATGCCAACGGGGCTTGTCTCGGCTATCCAAAATGGCGGGGTGCAGTTGAACTGGCAGCCGGGCGATTCCGACGTTGTTGCGTATCACGTCTACCGCAATGGCGAGCAACTGGATGTCTCTAATATCGTCAAGCATGCCGAAGCCAAGGCCAGTTCATATGCGGGATGTGATTTTGGACCAAGCAGAGCAATTGATGGCAAGAGCTGGACCTATTGGCGCAGCATGGAATTTCAAATCCCCGCCTGGCACCGATTGTTCTTCAATGGGATCTTCCCGGTGACGGGAATCACGGTTCAATTCAGGCCTTGGTCTCTGGCACGGGACTTCATAGTTCAGTCATGGGATCGGACGACTGCTTCCTGGGTAGATATCCAAAAGGTTGAAGATTGCGACCAGAATCCATACCGGATTACGTTCCCGCAACCCATCTTGGTCGAGGGATTACGTCTCTACATGACCAGAGGGGTTGACCCGAAGGAATTCGGGATCACTGAGATCGAAGTGCTTCGGGGGCCTGGCGCGGAGACACCGGTTCAGCCAGCATTCTTTGATGATGCCGTAGGGGATCTTGAGTATTCCTACCGAGTAACGGCGGTTGACGGCTTTGGGAATGAGAGCATTCCGTCGTCTGACGTCCACGTGGATACCATGCCGCCACGGGTGGTGATAACGGAACCGGCCGAGAATCAGCGTGTCGGCCAGCATGTGGAAATCCTTGGCACTGTCGCCGATGCGCGTTTGTTGGACTATCGGCTATTTGTCTCCAAGGGAGGAAGCTTGACGTGGACGCAAGTGGGGTTGTGGGAACGCCCCATTGACGACAATGTCATCGCCGTATGGGATCCTCCCCTGGGCGAAGTCGGTACGTGGCGGATTCGGATAGAAGCCAGGGACCTGGCGAATCAAACCACTAGTGTGGAACGTACGGTGCAGGTGGATACCATGGCACCGTCAACTCCCCTTGGGCTGACCGCTCGGCCAGTAGGAGAAACGGCGGTGCAATTGCAGTGGCAGCCGGTATCAGCACCCGATTTCTATGGGTATCGTGTCTATCGGCAGGGCAAGTTGCTGAATGATCCGTCCGTCACGACCTGGGGGGCAGTTGCAGCATCCTATAATCACCAGAATGCCGGCAAGGCTATAGATGGTAACAGAGGCAGCTATTGGTGGGCGATCGCGGCTCCATATCATTGGTCGGAATCTTTCCCATCCGCGGTTTCGATCAGTCGCGTGGAACTCTTCTGGATATCCACTACAGGAGTTCGCCCGCCACGTGATTATGAGTTCCAAGTGTATATCGATGGTGATTGGCACACGAACTTGATGGTCTGGGACAATGCCTTCGAGCATCGGATTCACTCTGTGCCGGTGCCGGCGTCCGGGGCTGCCTTCCGGATTCTCGTTACGGGTCCAGATCGTAGTCGTGAGGGAGTGGAGTATGCGGTGGGTCTTGGCGAGGTTCATTTCTGGGACGAATCACGCGCCGCGCCGATTACCGATGCGCAATATCTTGATGATGGCCTAAGTGAGATCGGTTGGTCATATCAGGTGTCCGCCATCGATGATCTCGAGAATGAAAGCAGCATGTCGTCTCCGGTCATGATTGATACGCGCCCGCCGGCGGTAAGTATTGCTTCGCCGTCTTCCGGACAAGTTGTCTCCGGATCAATCGAAATCCTGGGGAGCGTGCAGGACAGTAACCTGCTCTCGTGGCATCTCAAAGTTGGCAAGGGATCGAATCCGTCCGCATGGACGGAGATCGGATTTGGCGGTACTTCGGTAGTGGAAAAGGTTCTGGTCAAGTGGCAACCGCCTGAGAATACTGATCAAGAGTACATCTTGCTCTTGGCGGGGATGGATCGTGCAAACCAGTATGCCGAAGCACGCGTGGCAATAAGAGTTCTCACCTTGCCGCCATCTCGTCCAGAAGAACTGACGGCGACAGTCTTCGACGGTTCCGTTCGTCTGGAATGGACTCAGCCGGCTCAGGGGCAAGCGGTTGGCTACAACGTCTACCGGAACGGGGAGAAACTGAACCGAGTCAACATAGCCCCCCTTGGCACGGCTGTTGCTTCGTCGGAGCAGCCAAGTTGCCTTCTTCGTGAGAGCTTTGATGCGTTACAAGTGAATGATGAGTCGTTAACAACCAAGTGGATGCCCGAACCGTTCATCTCTCCCGTGTGGATCGGCATTCAGTTCAATCAGACCATGGCTATCCAAGGCGTCACTCTCTCATGGTTCAAGACTATCCTAGAGAGCAAGTTCAATGCTCGCGATTATCAGATTCAAATCAAGGAAGGAGATGACTGGAAGTCGGTTGTCTTCATCGAGAACAATGATCGGGTGGTACGCACCGACTATTTCGCCAAGACGGTCATGACGAACGGCATACGGCTCTTCATTACCAAGGGCGAGGACTCGGATTGGGTAGGGATATTGCAGGAGTTCGAGGTTCTTTCCGCGGACCGCGAGGATCTGATTGCCGGCACATCCTTCACTGATTATGGTCTGACGTTAGTGGAAGGAGTGTATACGGTACGCGCCGTGGATGGCTATGGGCAAGAGGGAGAACCGGCGACGCTTGTAGTGGATGACCATCAGCCCCGGGTGGCGGTTGACTATCCAAGGGAGGGTGGCCGTATCCCGCGAGCCTTCTCGCTTCTCGGAACGATTGCCGATGGGACTCTTTCCCGGATCGAGGTCAACCTGAGTTGTGGTGGGGGGCCGTGGGAAAGGATTACGTGGCTGACTGAACAGAGCGAAACCGGCAAGATCGGCGATATTGGGCTGCCGTATTCCCTGAAATACGAAGGCCCGGCATTGTTGCAGGTGATGGCAATCGACAAAGCGGGCAATTTCACGGAAGCGACGATCCCAGTAATCGTCGATACCATTGCGCCGGAACCACCCGGTTCTTTGTCTGCGTCGCTGGTGGGCAATGCCATGGTCTCACTCCATTGGGCTGCTTCAACGTCACTGGATGCTATCGGCTACTATGTGCGACGTAATGGTACCACTTTGAATCCCGGGAATCTTGTGGAGGCGGCAGTTGCCTCGGCATCGACCGTCTATCTGGATCTGCAGCAGCATCAGCCATCGTCCGGTATCGATAATCTTTACCAGACATCTTGGTGGTCGGAATACAATGCCGACCCGAAGTACTTTGAAGTCGCCTTCCCCGTTGTGACGACGGTCAGTTCAGTGGACATCTATTTCTCTGGAACGATTATGCATACGCTCTTCGGTCCAGGGAGCTTCCCCAAGGAGTATTCATTGGAGGCGTGGCAGGATGGCACGTGGAATGTCATTGCCAATGTGGAACATGAGGGCCCCCCAAGTTGCCCAGATTATGAGTGGAGGGGATTTCTCTTCTCCACACCTGTGATTACCAATCGGATCAGAGTTAAAGTAACCCGAGGGCAGGATGCTGATCCATCAAAGCCATATGTGATTGGTATCGTGGAGGTATCAGTTCGTGGAACTGGTTTGATCAATACTCTTTCCTACACAGATACATCGCTGGCCGCCGAGGAATCCGCTTACCGAGTTGTCGCGCAAGATTCAGTGGGAAATATCGGGCAGGATTCGGCACCGGCTTTCATTGATTCATTGTCACCCCGAGTTGCCCTCATCGAGCCATCAGAAGGTTCTCTTCAGGGGATCACCGCACGTATTGTGGGATCTCTCCAAGACGCTAATGCCGGGCCGTGGTCATTGGCATGGGGGCGCGGAAGAGTACCAGGCTCTTGGACAACACTGACACAGGGAGGGAGCGGAACCGGGGCCATAGGGTACGACTGGAATACCCGTGGTATCGAGGACGAGGTTACGGTCAAGCTTGCGGCGGTGGACCAGGCAGGCAACGCGGCAGAGGATCGACTGACCTTCTTTGTCGATGGGCATCCCCCTGCGGCACCCACCGGGCTGATTGCCACATCACAGGGAACTAGTGTCGCCCTATCGTGGAACGCCAACCCGGAGCCCGATATCAGTGGATACCATGTCTATCGAGACGATCACTGCCTGACTGATGGTGATATCTCGCATTTTGGCACGGCGTCTGCCTCATCTGAGTATATCGAGCCATGGTATTACCACGATACGATCTACTATGCCGGGAACGCCATTGACGACAACCCGTCCACGGTATGGACAAACGATCGAACTGCCCTCGGACCGGTCTCATGGTGGGTGGAGTTCAAGGACCCATTCTCGATTCACGGGGTATCACTGACGTTCCCTTCAATCTGGTCCGCTTCGGAATCCACCTACATCGAAGGTCTCGTGAACGGTACCTGGGTGGTATTGGGAAGCTTTGCCGATAACTCCGCCGGTACCAGGATTGTTACGTTCGACTCGGTGACGGTGACCGGACTAAAACTCCGCTTCCCGACGACCGGCGACTATGCGCCGCAGGTTTATCTTAGCGAAGTCAGAGTCATTCCTGATGGTCCTGTTGGTCCGCTTCCGGCCTTGAGTTACGTAGATGCCGCGATAGCCGATGTGTCTTCCCAAGAGCATGTCTGGCAAGTCGCGGCAGTCGATCGAGCCGGCAATCTTGGTGACCGATCACTTCCGGCACGGATAGATACTCGCGGGCCAAGGCTATCGATCACGGCTCCGGCGGAAATGGCCTTGGTAGGGAAAGAGGCAGAGATCATCGGGACGATTGAAGATCCCTTTGTTGCCGAGTGGATTCTCTCTAGCCTTATTGGCTCGACTGAATCGGAAATCCATCGAGGCACCCATGAAGTGTCCGGTGGTGTTCTTGCCACGTGGCATCCTGCCGACAATATCGAGGGGGAGGGGACGATCAAGTTGGCCGCCCGAGATACCAGCGGAGCCGAATCGACGCTCACGAGAAGAGTGGTGATTGATACCAAGGCTCCTGGGGCGCCTTCGACACCAGTGGTGGCGAATACTGCCGAGGGTATCAGCGTCTGCTGGAATCCGCCTGCCGATGATGATGTCGTCGGGTACGTCGTGTATCGCAATAACCTTCCTCTTCAGGAAGTCGACCTGGCTCCGCATGGCACAGTGATATCTGAGGGGATGACAGATCCTGAATATGCGCGAGATGGGACGATTGCCACGGGAGCAGGTGTGGCATATGGTGCCGACACCGCATGGTGGGGTCTTTCCTATCCAACACCGCTACTCTTTACTTCCGTTCGCTGCGCTTGGAAGGGAATGTATTTCCATCAGCAGGTCGGTGCTCCCCAACACTTCCTGATCCAAGTACCCCAGGGAGGGGACTGGGTCACGGTTCGTCGTGTGGAGAACGAGACACAGGCGGAAGCGGATTACCCCATCGAGCCGCCGGTAGCCGCGGATGGTATCAGGATTTGGATCGTAGACCCAGTGCAACGATGGAGCGTACTTCATGAAGTCGCAGTTCAATCAACGGGGACCGGCCTGATCCAAGCCACTTGCTATAGGGACATGGCTTTGGAAGGATGGGACCCACAAGAAGCCGCCTACTATGTCACGGCTATTGACCATGCGGGGAACGTCAGTCTTCCTTCGGGCACGAAGCTCTATGACAATTCCGCGCCCCTGGTGGCTATCTATGCCCCCCAGGAAGGGGAGTTGGTGCCCGCCTCGGCGACTGTTACGGGAAGTGTTGTCGATGCGCTCTTGACCCAGTGGCGCTTGGAGGGTTCCCTTGGTGGAAGCCAGTGGCAGAGCATCGCCAATGGCATCGCTCAGATCGACTCGGGAACGTTGGCGGCTTGGAATCCGACCAGGGGTTATCAAGGGCCGGGCAGGCTTCGCTTGTCAGCCGTTGATGCTGCCGGGAATCAGGCGGTTACTGAAGTGGGGATGACGGTTGATGCTGATCCGCCGGCACCACCTACCGGAGTGCATGCCGAAGTTGCTTCAGGCGAGATGGTGCTGCATTGGAATCCATCCCCGGAAATCGATGTGAGAGGATACCGAGTCTATCGGGACGGAGATCTTCTCTTCGGGGACATTACCGTTTTTGCGGAAGCCAAGACTCTTCAAGGAGAGGCTTTGGTGAAGGACGCGTCAGGCGCTCTCTCCGGGCAAGTGTTCGGCGCGCCTGCCGGCATGGAGGTCTCCTTTGCATATCGGCCGCAGGTGGCGCAAGTTGAGGTAACGTTCGCGGAAGGGTATCACGCCGTTTTGCCGAAGAAGGTTTCCTTGGAAGTCTGGACAGGAACGGTTTGGCATGTGGCGGATGAACTCGAAGGCGACGAGATAGAGCAAGCTGCTTTCGATCTGGAGCATCCTGAATACACGAATAAGGTTCGGATCGTCATCAGCGAGCCGGTTCTTTCTTCCTCGTATCAGCATTTCCTGGTATCTGCCATCCGAGTCTCGAATTCGTGGTCCGATACCATTACCAGCACCTCATTCACTGTGAAGGAACTACCGGATTATCAATTCGCCTATAGGGTGACAGCGGTGGATATCGCCGGCAATGAAAGCGATCCTTCGGTTCCGGCAGTTGTTGACAATATACCGCCGCAAGCGAAGATCACCTCTCCGGCTGATGGGTCAGCAGTTGCTTGCGGACCACGGATTCAAGGGATCGCTGCCGATCCGTTCATCGATCACTGGGACCTTTCCTGGGGGAGGGGTTCTGATCCCGCGGAATGGTTGTCGATCGCGAACGGCAGCGTGTCAATTCAGGGGAAAGACTTCACCCAATGGATCACTGCCGCGGAGGAGTTTGATGCCACCCTTCGACTGACCGTGACCGATAAGGGTGGTTTAGTGGCATCAGACTCGATATTCACCAGCATCGATTGCCTGGCTCCCCGGGTGACGATGCGTATTCCCGATCGCTATTGGAATCCAAGTGATACGACTTTGGTGGAGACGACCATTCAAGATGCCCATCTGACCAATGCCAAGCTCACCATCGGTTTGCCTCAGCCATGGCAAACGGTTCAGCTAGCTTCGTGGGCGCAACCGGTCAGCAACGCGACGACCATTCTGGATATTGGGGAGTGGCCTGAAGGCGTTTACAGTGTTTATCTGAATGCTTCAGACGCATTCGGCAAGAGCCAGGGAATACAGTCGCGGGTGAACGTCGCCCCGGTTCACTTCCTTGGTCAATGGCAACTCACCCGGGCAGACAATACTCCCATGAGTGTTACCGGCGCCGCGGCATTGGGCGAGACGGTGTACATCATGGACGGCACCGTGCTGCATCACGTAGACGCGCAGGGAGGGCTCCTCGCCTCGTACCAGACCGCTATTCCTGCTTACTTTGGTGACGCGAAGCTAGAAGCCACTCCTGGCCGGTTGTGGTTCTTGAATGGTACGTTGCGCGCCCTCTCTCTTGAAGGGAATCCCATTACCGGAGGAGTGAGTATACCGGATTATCGTTCCTTAGCTGTGAAGATGGATGGTTCACCCGTGGTGCTTACCAAGGACAAGATTCTTGTTTTCAATACTACCGGCAACCAGACCATGTCCTTCACGGTTCCTGATTCCCTCGATCTGGCAGTCGATCGGTTTGGATATTTCTATCTCTTGGATTCAGCAGGCACCATCCGAATCTACAGTGAGCAGGGAACACTCTTTGCCACGTATACCAAGCCAGTCCAGGGTCTGCAGGCAGGCCAGATCCAGATCGACTCCAGCGGGCATATTCTCCTTGTGGCATCTCAGAGTGGCGAGGTGGTGTCCATATTGGCTCCTTCAGGGGCTTACATCATGGCCTTCGGTCTGTACGGTAGCGAATACCAGGAAATGGGATACGTCAAAAAGATAATGCCGGTTGGAACCGCGGTGATGGCGGTGGACAACTACCGGAAACTGACCGCCTTTGAACCGATCTTCAAGGATACTCAGCCGGATATTCCCGTTGCCCAGATCAGTTATCCGCGAGATGGAGAGGCTGTGCACGGCGGCATCATGATTACCGGGACGGCCGCGCACGAGCCGGATACATCATGGTTTGTAGATATAGGCCAGGGGAAGACGCCGGTTGAATGGACCCGGTTGTCCCAGGGAACGGGAGTGATGCATTCCGGTGCGCTGGCTCCCTGGAACAGCAGTCTCATGGTTGATGGATGGTGGAGTCTCCGGCTGACGGTCACTGGCCAGGGCGGTGCTCCCGTTGTGTCCACGGTTTCCGTGCTCGTGGACAATCAGCTGCCGGTAGCGGACATCACCAGCCCCATCACCGGCAGCGTTGTTACCGGCGCAGTGCCAATTATCGGGACTGCTTCGGATGCCAATATCGACTACTATCGGCTCACGGTCACTAATGCGGCTACCGGAGCGGAGGTCGTGCTGACAACCGGGATGACTTCAATAAGCAATAGCCAAATCACTTATTGGGATACCACCCTCTTGAGCAATGGAATCTATTCCCTTGCACTGCAGGTGGGTGATATAGCGGGCAATGTTACGAGGGATGAAGTTACGGTGAACATTGGGGGAGTAGTCTATCTGGGAGCCATCGCCCAGGGACTGTTGAGTGAACCGGTGGGAGTGACCAGGCTTCCGGATGGGCGGTGGATTATCGCCGATAGAAGCAAGTCGATTCTGATGCTTTCAGCGGAAGGTGTCCTGCTCAAGACGATCAGCGTCAATGATCGTTCTCAACCATTCTCGGACTTGAAGGGTGTGGCAGCGTTCGCTGATGGGAGATTCGCCGGTACTCGATGGCACCCGGGTATCTATCTTTAGTGGGCAGGGTCAGCCAATATTGAGCTTCGGTGAAAGCGATGGTCAAGGTGATTTGCGTAATAGTTATCCGGTAGGTCTGACGGTTGACCGATGGAACAGGGTAATTGTCGCCTACCGGATGTCGTATTACTTCGATTCGAGCGGATTCAAGGTGTTCAGCGAAACAGGGGGATACCAGTTCACAGTTGAAGGGTATGGTGCGAATCCGGGGCAGTTCGAAACACCGATTGGTGTCGGAACCGATGCAGTGGGTAATATCGTCATGGCGGATGACTCACTCGATCGGTTCCAGGTCTTCGACCATCTCGGCACACTCATGGAGATCATCCCTATGCAGTCTCCGTGGAAGGGGAAATCGGTCACCTCTTTCTCGGCCAATGCAGCAGGTGATATGGCGGTCTTGATGGCCAATTTATATGGGACAAACAGCGATCATGTTGGGATCTTGTCTCCGTCAGGAACACCCATTACGACTTTTGGGTGCCATGGTTCGACGGACGGCTGTCTCATGTATCCGCGGGGAATATGGTTGGGAGAGAGTCTTGCCGCCGTGGTGGATGCAACGAAGGATGCTCTATTCCTATACGATCTTTCCGCCCTCTTGCCCGCACCGATGGATCTGCACGCGGAGATTTCCACACCAACTGCAGGCAGCTTGGTGCCTGAGCGGTTCCGAGTGGTTGGAACAGCGGCGGCTCCAGGTCTCTCTGGTTACCAACTATTCGTGGGATCCGGGGCAACTCCAACGGAATGGGTTGAAGTGGAAACCGGGAACCAATCGATTGCCAATGGCGTATTGGGCACCGTTGATGCCTCGTCATTCCCAGACGGCGAAATCACCCTCCACCTTGTGGCAACTGCGGTGGATGGTCGAGTCTCCGAGCATCAAGTGACATGCATCCTTGACGGCACGCCGCCGGAAGTGGAGATTCTTTCTCCGGAAGCTTATGGCCTGCTTCATGAATGGGAGCAAGTGCACATTCGCGTTTCCGACGAACAAGGCGTTCGCTATACCTGTTCGATGGGAAGGGATGATACACAACCATCAAAGCGCAAGGTGCTTCTTGAAGGTGCAGAAAATGTTGATGATCTCCCGGCGAATTGGAACACCGTTGATTTCCCGGCCGGGGCGTATCGCATCTCGGTCACCGCCATTGATGCCGCCGGCAACTACACCGTTGAGTCGAGAATCGTTTCCACCGGCCAGGTGCGTTATGCCGGCCAATTCTCGATTGACTTCAATGCTTATGGCACACCAATCATGATGAGGCCGGATGGGCAGAACCTCATAGTTGTCACCAATCGAGGGATGCACACCTTCTCGTCAACGGGAACATATCTGGGACCGACGCTTGGGGCAGTTTCTCTATCGAATCTTCAAGACGTGCTTGTCGCTGGCAACGAGTTGATCTGTCTGTTCCGATATGCACCGCATATCATTATCTACAACCGTCAGGGTCAGCTACTCAGATCCTTTGGACCGGATTCGCCATCGTGGGGATATATCCGATCGGATGCCACCCTCGAAGTAGTGGACGCCGACAATCGTATCCTCATCAACAACGGGGGAACGATTATTGGCTATTCACTATCAGGATCTTTCCTGGGCACGCTCAAGACCGATGTGCTTTCCATGGAGAGGGACGCATCAGGAAACATCTATACTCTCCGCAAGAGTGTTACCAAGGTCGAGGTACAGGATCGTTCTGGACAGACAATCGCATATTTCGGAGAGTGGGGGCCTGAACCGTATCGTTTCATTCGTCTGAATGATGAAGCAGTTGATCGCACCGGCCACCAGATGATTGTCGATAATGGCGAGGGAGGGGTCGCCGGGGCCTACTACTATAAGACGTTGCTGTCGTTCTGGTCGCCGGTGGGTCAGTTCCAAGGAAGTACTTCCGGATCTGGAAACGCCGAAGGATGGTTCATCATGCCCCTTAAGGCAATCTGGATGTCTAATGGGCGAATTGCACTTCTCCATTTGGGGCGCAAGAACAGCTCGAGCACATTCTTGGTCAGTTTCTTTGATCCCGACAAACTGTTTGATGGTGATGAACTTCCAATGGCGGCTATTGACTCGCCGACAAGCGGTTCCCTGGTTCGGCCCATTTTCGCGGTGACCGGCACAGCCCAGGGTGATGCCTATGAGCTGTCGGTGCAGGGGGAGAGTAATATCGTCTCGGTATCTTCAGGTCAAGCGGCGATTGTACGGGGTCTATTGGGTGTCGCCCACTGCGAGAGCCTCCAAGACGGGCCGGTCGAAATCATTCTGAGAGTGGCCAGCGCCGAGGGAACACGGGAAGTCAGAAGATCGGTCCTGCTCGATTCGTCTGGGCCGGTTGTTTCACTGGATTCTCCGGCTGACTATGGAAGTGTCACGGCGACAACCACGATCATGGGAAAAGCAACGGATGCCAACCTGACCAAGTGGACATTGGAATTGGGCAAGCCGGTGAGCTACCAAGGTTACCAGTGGAGTACCTTGGCGCAAGGAACGTCGTCGATTGTTGGGCAGTTGGTGATCTTCAATCCGGCCGGCTATGTCAACGGTGTCTATAAGCTGCGCCTGTGGGCAGAGGATGCCGCGGGGAACTCCGCTCAAGATGAAGTCGTGTTCAGTCTTGGCTACGTGGCACTCACGGATATCATCAAGGTGTTGCCTGATCAAGCGGGGTATTCCAATTACAGCGCCATGATAGCCATGTTGCCTGACGATTCCTTCTTGATGGTCAACAGTTCGGGCCAGTTGGCTCATTGGGCTGCTGACGGAAGTTATATGGGCGCCTTCCCGTGGACGCCGCCGGTAACCGGGCTGCAGATCATGGCCATGACGTCAACGCAGGACGGCGTTCTCATGCTCTGTGGCAAGGGCGCGACATTCTATGTGGTTGACCTCGCGCAAGATGCCTCCGTACGGCATTGGTTCACCATCCCCCTGGGCGATGGCCAAAGCATGGTGCGTTACTGCAAGACCATTATTGGCGCCGGTGATCGCGTATTCATCGTCGAGGGGAATGAAATAGAAGTCTTCACTCTGGATGGCGTGTACGTAACGACATGGGGAGAATTTGGCCGGGGGGACGCGGGCGAATTCTACGGCCTTGTCGGAGGCGTGAAGGACCAGTTCGACCGGCTCTGTTTCATCGATGCGCTTGGGAAGCTGTATTTCTATTCAGTCGATGGCCAGTATCGTGGCCAGGTGGATCTCAAGGATGCGAAGGGAACAACTATCTATTCAGCTAGGCAAATTGTGGTAGATCCCCATGGCAACTTCTTCGTGTCGACATATGCCGGCTTCTACATATTCCGTTCAGACGGCACCTACCTTGGCACCTATCCCGGGGTCTTCGGTTGGATTCCCGGTGCCTTCGAATCCAATATCGCCATGGCATTTGACAGCCGGGGATATCTTTGGACCTACGACAAGAAGTCGTATTCATATGATGACCTGAGTTGTACGTTCCAAGTGTTCGATATCGATTGGGATGGTTTGACGCCAACGATACCATCTGTAGCGGTCTATCAGCCGCTGAATCAAGGATACGTTCCCGTGGAAAGCTGGATTCAAGGCAAGATTATCGGGAGCCAGTCGGTTGCCTGGAGCGTGGAGATTGGTGAAGGAACGTCACCGAATGCCTGGATGCCGGTAGCCGATGGAAGCGGGGGGGTCGAGGCCGGGATCATTGCCAAGCTCGATGCACGCAGCTTGCCGGATGGAATCTATACCCTTCGGCTCATGGCCAGTGATGGAGATGGAACTCAGACCGAAGTGCGGCGAATCGTCACGGTGGACAAGACTCCACCTGAGGTCATCATTGATCAGCCGGTTGACCGAGCTGTATTACATGAATCGGCGTCGATTCTTGGATCGATCACCGATGCCCATCCCGCATCATATCGCCTCAAGTACGATGGAGCCGAGTCTCAGTATTCAGTTAATCAAGAGTGGTGGACGATTGCCTCTGGTTCCAGCTACCCCGCGGGTGGAACACTCGCCACGTGGCAATCCAATTTCCTCACGCCGGACGTGTTCCGCTTGAAGACCATGGCTATCGACCTGGCCAACAATCTTACCGTTGTCAACCGGGATGTCTCCCGTCATCCATTGCGGTTTGTCCGCGATATCAGCTTCACGCCGTTCAATTATAACGGCAGCTTATACTATCCATTCCTCGCGTCAGCTTCTCGAGACGGCAGAGTAGCGGCTACCTATCAAAGTGCTCCTAATGTCTCCATCTACACGGAGAATTTTGAATTCATCCGTGACATTGCACCTGTCCCGGATGCCGGATATGCCTCATTCCAGATCGCGGCTGTTTCATTTGCCAGGAATGGCGAACTGTTCGTAGTCGGAAGCAACACCGGAGATGGTAGAACCAAGCTCCTCAAATATTCGGCGGACGGGGTATTGCTTAGAAGCTACTTGATTCCAGCCAGCGGAACAAGCAGCCTTGGCACATGGGTTGATATGCAGGCGCTCGGCGACGGGTCGGTGGCCTTCTGGGGCAATAATTCGTCGAGTTCTTGGTGGATCAAAGTCTACTCACCCGAACAGGGTCTGATTCGGACCCTCGCAGCTCCCGCCAAAGCATCCTATTACAGTATTTCTCGGATGAGTGTCTTCGCTGTCGATCCCGAAGGAAACATTGTTCTGCCGGTGAGCAATGCCAGCGGAGTCATGATCCTTCAAGTCTACTCGCCTGAGGGAACCTTGTTGCGGACCGTAAATCCACCCACGGGTGGATGGAAGTCCAGCTACTACACCAATCTGGCGGTGGATGGGAACGGTTCATTCCTCCTGCTGTCGGGTTTGAAGATGGACAAGGTACTCACCGGCGGGAGAGTACCTCTGGTCCACCGGGGCCATGGGCCCGTATCCAGGCCGTAAGGACAACACTTATGTCTATACGGGTCCGCTGGCTGGTCGAGCGGGGAGGTTCTTTACCTTCGAATATGTTGGCAAGGTCCATATCTTCGAAGCGCTTGATACATGGGTGGATGCCGAAGCCCCGGTGCTGGCGTTTGATGCCGACCTCGGGACACAGCCGCTCCGGGGAATGGTTGAGATCCTGGGCACCGTCACGGATTCCCGCTTGACCGGCTGGACGCTTTGGGCTCTCCCCAATGGAAACGTCGAAGGGAAGCTCCTTCTTGGTAACGGGACGACTTCTCTTGAGGACAATGTCCTGGCTGAGTGGGATACGGTTGGTTTGGATGGGGAGTGGTTGCTGGTGATCGAGGCCGGGGATAGTTCCGGTAACCGATCCGAACTCCAGCAGTGGGTGACCGTGCTGAATCTGACGGCACCAACACTCGATCCGCCAATGTCACCTGTCTCCCAGTCAACTATCACGGTCACCGGCCAGGGCCTAACGGGGAGTATCGCCTATGGATCCTTGAACGGGGTGGAAATTGCCCAAGCCGTCGTGGGAGACGGTGGAAGCTTCAGCCTCCTTATTGGTTCACTCGTCGAAGGAGAGAATATCATCACCGCGCGGTTGGGCGATGGTCGTGGCCACTTCGGACCGATTTCCGAGGCGGTCACGGTCACCGCCGATTTCACCCGACCGGTGTCGTCGATTCAAGTCGGGACACCGCGCTATCTGGGAGACATTACTGCGGTGCGGTCGCAGACGACGTTTATTATCGAGGCGACTGATGTCGGGACGGGCGTGGCTCGGATCGAGTATCGCGTCGATGAAAACGCGTGGACCCAGTATGAGCCGTTCTCGATAGCCGGCGAGGGAACTCATACCATCGCCTACCGGTGCCAGGATCATGCCGGGAATGTCAGCATAGTAGGCACATTGACCGTACTCGTCGACGATACGCCGCCGACAAGCCACATATCGGTTGGGGAACCGAATCATACCGCCGTCCAACTGTACATCCGGCCGATACTCCCATCAGCCTGTCGGCTCACGATGCCGGCTGTGGTGTCGGCTATACCGAATACCGTATCGATGGCGGTGCGTGGCTGCCGTATGCCGCTCCATTCACCTTGGCGGGTGAAGGCAACCACCAGATCACATACCGCAGTGTGGATCGGCTGGGACTGGTGGAAACTGGGGCCACCTTGACGGTGATGGTCGATAACACACCGCCGACGGCGCAAGTCGAGGTGGGAACTCCGCAGTATCAAGGAACAGCGCTGTATATCGGCCCGACAACTTCAATTACCCTGACGGGAAGCGATACCGGGAGCGGGATGGCTGCCATCGAATACCGCATTGACAGCAGTGTCTGGCAGTCGTATGCCGCCCCCTTCACGGTGGTTTCCGAGGGGCCGCATCAGATTGGTTACCGGAGCCGGGATCTGCTGGGACTTGTGTCGCCAGAAGGGGCGGTGAGCGTCGTTGTGGATGCCACGCCTCCTACGACTACCGTTACGGTCGGCGAACCGAAGCACCAAGGTGGCTGGCTGTTCGTCAAGGGGACGACCCCCATCACCCTGGAAAGCCGCGATGCCGCCAGTGGAGTCGCGGTGAGCGAGTATCGCGTATTGCCAGCGGGTCTGTGGCAACCATACGCTGCTCCAGTCACCTTGACCGGCGCGGGGATTGCCGAGGACGGTGTATACGACATTGAATACCGAGGGCGGGACAATCTCGGAAACACGGAAACCGCCGGCACCATCGTGGTCAAACGCGACGACACGCCTCCCGCCGTTGATGCCGGTAATGATATTGCCGTCTTTGCGGAAATGAATGGGACCCAGATAGCGGCCATTCAGGGAATTGTCTCGGATGGAGATGGGTATGATCCTTCTCCGGTCGTGCAGTGGTCCGAGAATGGCTTGGTCCTGGCGACTGCTCCGGCGTTTAGTCAGGAATTCGCGTTGGGCCGGCATGACCTGGTTCTGCAGGGGACCGATCACCTCGGCAACATTGGCACTGACACCCTACAAGTCTTGGTCATGCCCAGACAGGCCGAGCTCGCCTATACCGGTGAGACCACCACCCAGTGGTCAGACCGGGCGATCTTCGATGTGGCGATTACCGACGTGACGCAGGGCCAGGCCCCAGTGCCGCTGGCCGGAGCCGGACCGGTCACCTTCAGGGTGATGATGAATGGTCTGGAACGCTACCGCTACGTGGTGGCGGCCACCGATGCGGACGGGTTCGCCTGGGCTGAACACCAGTTCATCGATCCTGCCATGCCGGCCGGCGACTATGTCATTCGGGTCGAGTTTGAGGATGGGAATGGCATCTTCGCGCCGCGCATGATCGAGGTGCCCTTCGCTCTGGCTCCGGAAGGCGGCCGGCTCGATTACAGTGGAAATCGTGTCGTGTCCATCAATGCGGACAGCGTTGCGTTGCAGGCGACGGTGTACCAAGAGACCGGCGAGGAGGATGGAGATCCTCATCGATTTCGACGCCACGACCAATCCCGTCTACGTGGAGTTCAGTTTCTACAAGTTCACCCAGGTGCCGGGGCCGATGACGCTGCCCTACTACGTGACGAGCCCCATCCGGGTGGAGAACAGCTCCGTCAACGCGGGTATCGGTGTGGCGACGGTTACGCTGCCTCTTTCGGTCCTCGGAGCCACGGAGGAGAACTATACCGTGGCGGTTTCATTGGTCGACGAGAAATACTTGGGCGCTGCCAAGACCGAGTCTACTCTTGCCGTATACGATCCCGACGGCAGCTTCATCACCGGCGCTGGAACGGTGGAAGATCCGACGACCGGTGAGGATCATTTCAGCTTTGCGCTTCGCTATGCCCAAAAGAAGCGTCCTCAAGGGAACCTGATCCTCTTCTTCAAGGATGAGACAGCGGGCACGAGGACCCGGGTGAAGAGCAATGCCTTGAATGCCCTGGGCTTCCCGGTCGGCAATCCACCGGGGACCCCCACGGCCATCGCCGAAGGCAGATGCAACGTGGAGATTTACGATCTCGTGACGGAGGCGTATCTCTCGGGCCAGGGGAATCTCAGATTCGTACTCACGGTGGAAGACCGCGATGCCAATCTGGAACCGGACACATTCCGGCTGGAAGTGCGGTACCTCGATGGGGTGCCATATGAGCCGGTCTTCATGGACCAGTGGGAGCCGTTGATTCATGGGGACGTGAAGATCCATCCGTAACTGAAACTGATCTGGCAGGGCGAGGTGCATGGATGAGGCGACTTCTTGGGGCGGTTTCTCTGGGGGTGATTATCTCAGTCGGTGTTGGTGACCGGCTTCCGCCGCGCCGGAGCTGCCATGCCGTCGGGTGATACGCACCCAGGTCCAGGCATATCCCGGGGGAGGACTCGTTCCCGCCTACCAACGCCGGGCCGGGCATCCGAGCACGGCGGTGGGCGCTCAAGATACCGCTCTGACCGGTTGGGAAGTAAAGATCGGTCCGGGAGTGCGGCAGGTTCTCATGGAAGTGGGGCAGGATCCTCTGGCCGCCTACCGCTGGGTGCGGGACAACGTCGAGTACCTTCCATACTTCGGGGGCAAGACCGGCGCGGAAGGAACCGCCTGGAGCCGGATCGGGAACGATTTTGATCAGGCGGCTTTGCTGGCGGCGCTGCTGCGTTCCCAAGGGTATCCGACCCGGTTCGTCTACGGAGTAGTTCGAGTAGAAGCGAAGGTGATTGCCGACTGGTGCGGCATGGCCACGGCCGAGAAGGCGCTGGAGCTGCTCATCCAGGGTGGCGTGCCGGTCCGAAGCATCGAGGTTTCGGGGATAGTCAAGTACGTGGAGATGAACCACTGCTGGCTGGAAGCCCGGCTTCCCTATACCAACCCCGGTTACCAAGGAGCGGGCGAGCCGGTCTGGATTCCGCTTGATCCGTCATACAAGAAGCACACGATACCTGGAGACACGCTGGATCTTTTCGGAGACCTTGCATTCCAGGAGGAGAACTTCCTCCTGGACTATCTCCAGACCGAGGAGGATCTCTCCCCGGAGGACTACTTCCGGGAGATGCTGAGAGGAAAGCTGGCCGATTATGGCAATAGAAACTCGCTGCGGGATGCGGCTTTCCAGCTCTCCATCGTTCCTTCCAAGCCGGAGCCCTGCCCACCGGTCTCCCTCCGGACCTGAATGTCCTGGGCGTCATCTGGGAAGAGCCGGTCATTCCGGCGGTCTATCATCACCGGCTGCGCATGACCCTGTGGGATGGCCAGGATGACACGCCTTGGAGTGAGGCCGGGAGACGTGCAGGTGACCATCCCGACGGCTTTCTTCTCCCATCATGCCTTGTCGGTGCTCTATGAGCCGGCTACCGCCGAAGACCAGGCCCTGGCGGAGAACTCTCCGACCGGCTCACCCCTTGATGCCACCATCCGCTACGAGATCAAAATGCGCCCGAAGCTGCTGGCTGACGGCAAGCCGATCAGCGAGTTCTTCACCGGATATTTTCTAGAGGCGGGTGTTCCCACCATAGAAGGAATCAATGGGAACATCAACAAGGAGCAGACTCTGCTGGTGGAGACGCTCCTGCCGGCTACCGATCCGGCCGATTCGCAGCCGGGATCCCGTCGGGGTGTGGTGGAGGAGAAGCTGAAGGTCGGTGGCGCCTATGCCCTGGGATGCACCGGGGGGCATGGTGACCGCCGGCAGGATGCAGGCGGGAGCCGAGGAGTTGAGGCGGTTGCAGACCGAAGGGACGACCCAGGAGGTATTGGCCGGAACGCTGACGCTGGCGGCGCAGCAGTATCTGCACAAGACGACCCTGGCGGCGCAGAGCTTCGCGGCTTTCGTGGGGGTGCGGCACATCGAGGAGCCGACACTCATGCTCTGCGGGGTGCATCCGACGCCGAACCTGGATACCGCGGGGATCTTCTTCGATGTGCAACCAGTACATGCTGGCCTTCGTGTCGCGGACGGACATGGCCCGGTGGGATCGGACGCGGCCACTTCGAGAAAGAGCCTTCATGTTCCTGGTGGGCATGCAGTCCTCCTACAACGAGCACAAGGTGCTGGCGGACGTCTTCCAGACAACGGCGGTCTCGGCGGTGCGTATCTTGAAGCATGAGCGCTCCCTCGGGAACGAGCCGCTGATTCTGGATGGCAATTCGTCGAATCTGACCACCACCCTGCAAGGGCTGCCATTGACTCAGGAGCAGCGGGAAGAAATCGTGAACCGGGTGATGGGGCAGAGTTTCAAGCTGATCATCCCGACCAAATCGACCAGCCTGGAGGGCTGGAATGGCTGGGGCTACATCCTCTGGGATCCCAACACCGGTGCGGGTGGCTACTATATCTCGGGGGGAATGGCGGGAGGATGGCTATCCGGAAACATGGGAGTTGAATTCGTTATCGAGATGATGAAGTATGACAATATAGGGAAATTCTACGTTGTCAATTTCTCTTGGCGCGACATCCTTGGCGCGCAGCAGACAGAGACGTTCTATCTGCAGGCCGAGACACCAAGAATCGTCATGGTCTACATCATTCCAGAAGGCCGGAAACTCCCAAGCAGTGTTGATCTTTCCGCTGGTAACGCACAGAGCTGGAACAGCTTGCCTTACACGTACTACATGGAAACAAGCACAACCATGAAGGTTGGAGGATTGTGCTGGTCGCCTGCCAATCCGAAGGTGTTGACAAGTCAGATACTCAGGCTCGGAGAAAATGGAGGGGTGTTTGTCAATTCCATTAGATGGTTGAAGAATCGACAGCAGCTATACGAAGGTGAATCATTTCAGTATGGCGTGAACGACGCGAACATCCATCTTGGCGTGATAGTGGAGCAGAAGACGGACAATGGCGGGGTAGCGCTGACAGCGGAAGTTGACATCGCTCTAAGCTACATCGGTCTCATACCAGACTATAATCGAGACGGCAAGATTGATAGTCAAGACCAGGCAAGAAAAGCTTCCAATACTCTGTTCCGCTTCTGGGTCAATGATGACAAGGATGAGGGGGCTTACGGTGGAAGCGATGATCCCTCGACCACTTCCCAGAACTTCAGAGACGGATTCATTAACGGGGAGAAGGATCTGACAGATTTCTTTCCGGTATATTTCGATTTCAATGCGATGGACAAGGAGGTCGGTGGCTGCTGGCGTCTTGCCAATGAGTATATAATCGAGAAAAACGCCAATGTGAACGTCGTGTTTGCCACTGGACTTGATAAAGGGGCCAGCAATCATGTACCAAAGAAACGGAACAGTGGCACGAGGCGTGGTCAAAGTGCCAGTAATTAGCCTCGAGGAGTTTGACGTTCCTGTGCCAGACGAATTCAGGAATTCGGGTGGACTCATTCTGGTAGAAGGAAGAGCGGCGGGCCCCGTGCTACTCAAGATGATTGTCCGAAACAAGATCACAGAAGAGACAGATGTCAGGACTCTCAGGCTATCGCTATCTCCGATCAACAAGATGATGCGGGTCAAGAACCTGCGCGGTGACGGTTCGGGATGGCCGGACTCCTCGGGTCAATCACCTGATAACTGGCCAGATTCAGAGATCGACACGCCAGGAAGTCCGCCAAGAAATCTCTTTTTCGTCCATGGATATAAAGCGGATCGCGCTGATGGCACGCAAATTTCCTGGTTATCAGAGATGTTCAAGAACTTCTTCTGGAGTGGATCCAAAGGCAGATTCCACGGTATCCTATGGAGATCTGGTGAGGGGCGCCTTACGAATTTTCAAAGAAACGCATGGAATGCATTCATGGCAAGTGAGCCATTTTCCGAGTACATTCGTGGTGTTAATGATCCGGCTTGTGTGATAGTGGCCCATAGCCTAGGTTGTCTATTGGTATCCGAAGCACTGCGACATGGAAACCTTAGGTTCTCGAAGGTGTACCTATGTAATGGGGCTGTGCCGACAGGCGCATATCAAGATGACTATCGCTTTGATTCTACGATGATTCCCGAAATCTGGTCACTCTATAATCCAAGGGCATGGTCGACAAACTGGCACGATCTCCCTGCCGCGCAGCTAGACTGGCGAAAAGGGCTAACCTGGGGAGGCAGATATGCAGGTATTGCAGGACTCGATGGTGTGGAGAATCTGTTCTCAAATGGAGACGAAGTATTTGAACTGACGGATCATTACGGTGACTTCGCATATATGATATTTGAGGCAGGGACGATAATATCGAAGCTGTCGGATCTCGCGTTGGAGGGTGGTAGATACGCGTGGCAGTTTCAGGAACTGCGCAAGGGGCTATCGCATGACGGGATACCGGGACTGAATGATTTGGGCACAACGGAATTCATGGGCTGGGGGATTGAACCTCGAGCGGAGACGATCTGGGAGAAGATCGAGGGATGGTATAGGCTTGAGTTCTGCCAAGGTACACGCCTGAGGAATCATGGGTAATGACTGAGGAACAACTTAACAGTAACCTGCGTTTCGGAATAGGTGGGAGGCAGATGTTCAGAAGATGCTTGCAATGGGTATTCCTGCAATAACAAGAGCCTTGGGGATAGACGGTTTAGCGAAGCTCCGTAGTCTAGACATGAAGGGGGATATTCTTACGGCGGGCGCGCAGTATCCTTCGCGTGGGGAACCATATGGAGCCAGATGGCTGCATAACGACATGAAGGATATGGCTTACCTGTTTACGTTCCCGCTGTTTGATCACATTGTTCTCAGAGGAGGGCTCAAGTGAGAGCCTCGATCGATTTCATACGGTTTACAATTGTCTTGACACTCTGCGTAGGGCTGACATGTGAGGTGGCCTGCGCCCGCCAGGAGATTGAACTCAGAGTAATTGACGATCAGGGAGAAGGTGTACCTGGAGCATTGCTTGAAGGGACCATCTGGTATGTGCGTAGTGGTCATAGCGGGTTGAAGACACAGACTGCCCCAAACGGCCAATGCAAGTTCTCTGTCATCCGGGAAGTCGACTACATCGACGTGACGGTCTCAAAGGATGGGTATTACCCGCAAGAGACAAAGATCCGCCGCCCTCCTCCATTGTATGACAAGAAGACGGCGAGGGTCTTGAATGATGGGGAGGGGCTTGTGGTCCCCCGTGAAATAATGCTGAAGAAGAAGCGCTCTCCAGTGAAGATGTATATCAAAGAAATCTTCCTCCATGGTCTCTTCCAGGAGAGTGCCAAGGCCTCGAGAGGAGAAGCCACGACCGTGAAATCGGTCAAAGCGTACTATGATTTCTTGGATGGTGATTGGCTCCCTCCCTATGGGAAGGGAAGATTCGCAGACATGGAGTACCTCAATGAGTATGTTGTGGATAACAACTCGGTCGACATCCCGGGAACCCACCGTAAGTATGAGAGAAGAACAAGCAGAATATGCATGGTCGAGGATGATTGTGGCCTGGTGAAGTCACAGCAAGACCGCAATAGCGGGCTGTATTCTGACTACATGGCCCCTGAAGACGGGTATCAGAAGTGCTTCTCGCTAAACTACTTGCTCGTATTCAAGAACGGAGACTACACAGTGGAAGGGAATAGCACTCCCGGAAGAATAGACAAGAGTCGATCCTCTACTTTCGAATACAACGAACTCGAGAAGGTAGGATGCCGGGCAAGTTCTTGTATGGGAAGATCTATGGTGGGTTAGATAACTTTGTGCGGTATTACCTCAACCCGCACGGAGATCGAAATGTGGAGGAAGTCCCTGGCCCAAGCGGCAACTTCTTCAACAAATGAAGCATAGTGTGCGACTTCACGACTTCGTTTGACAGGCGCTAGCATCTCATCTGCCCACCAACAAGGATGTCGTGGCTATGGCCCATGGGGACCTGCTCCCCGAAAGTAGTGCCACCGAATAGGAGAAAGTTGTCATACTGGTGGCCTGCGGAAGGAGGGCGGGATGAGGTCAAACCCGGCCGGGTTGTCATACGGGGACGGAGGCTACGTAATAGCCTTCGATGTCCCGCTCGATAACGACGTCGAATTCTCTCTTCATGGCTCTCGGCTCCTCATGGAAGGTCTGCGAGAGGGCGACCTTCTCTCAATGATTCATGATATGTGCAATAGGGGATCATGTCAAAGATGATCGGAAGCTGCTTGACATGGTTTTGCGGGGGCCCGCCCGGCCGGGACGGGTGATATTTGACTTGTAATAATTGGCCGGACGACTACAATATCCGGCGCAGGTCCAAAGCCTAAGAGATCACTCATTCCCAACGGAGGATTGACGGATATGATGCAGCTCATTCGCAGCAACCTGAAGGTCGTCATGGGCGTCGTCCTGCTCGTTGTGGCGGCCTTCATCGGCACCATCTTTCTTGTCTGGGGGCGCGGCGGCGACCAGGCCGTCGAGGAGCCGGCGGCCGCCTGGGTCGGCGACAAGCCGATCACCCGCCGCGAGCACGAACTGATGGTCATCAACATGGTCCGTTTCTATCAGAACATCTACCAGAACATCTCCGCCGGGGAGATCGAGAAGCGCTTCGACATCCGCAAGTCGGCCCTCGACAGCCTCATCGCCCGTCAGGTCGCCTTGGACGAGGCGGTGCGGATGGGGTTGACCGTCAGCGACGAGGAGGTCCGCCAGAGGATCGTCTCCAATCCTGCCTTCCTGCGTGACGGCGCCTTCGATCGGTCGCTCTACCTGCAGATGGTCGAGGCCATGAGCCAGACCCCCGACCAATTCGAGGCGAGCCTGAAGGTCGACCTCCTGGCCCAGAAGGTCGAGGAGATCGTCAAGCAGGGGGTCAAGGTGAGCGAGGACGAGGTCCGGGAGGAGTTCCGGCGAACCTCCGAGAAGGTCGCCCTCCAGTACGTCCTGCTGCCGGCGGAATCGTTCCGCGACGGGATCACCGTCACCGAGGCGGATCTGGCCGCGCGTTTCGAGGCCAACAAGGCCGACTACGCCCAGCCCGAGCGGATCAAGGTCGAGTACCTGCGCATCGACGGCACCGCGATGGCCGCCGGCGTGTCGGTCGACCAGAAGGACGCCGAGGCCTACTTCGCCGAGAACGAGCGGGAGTTCCAGACCCCCAAGCAGGTCAGGGCCCGCCACATCCTATTCCGCCTCGACCCGGCGGCAACGCCCGAGGAGGAGCAGAAGCTCCGCGACCGTGCGGCCACGATCCTCGAGAAGGCCAGGAAAGGGACCGACTTCGCAGCCCTTGCCAAGGAGTTCTCCCAGGACGGCTCGGCCAGGGAAGGGGGCGATCTGGGCTTCTTCTCGCTCGATGAGATGGTGCCCGAGTTCGGCCAGGCCGTCTTCTCACTCGAGAAGGGGAAGATCAGCGACCTGGTCAAGACCCAGTACGGCTTCCACATCATCAAGGTCGAGGAGATCCGGGAGGCGCGCACGCCCGGTTTCGAGGAGGCGCGCGACCGGGTGACGGCCAGGCTCCGCCAGGAGAAGGGCAAGGAGAAGGCCCGCGAGCTCGCCGCGGCGGTCGGCGAGGCGATCCTCGACAAGAGCCTGGCCCAGGCGGGTGGCCAGTTCGGGATCGAGGTCAGGGAAACCGGCTTCTTCGCGGCCGACGAACCGGTCACCGGGCTGGCCCTGACCAAGGACGTCCGCGACCGCCTGTTCGACTTGTCCAAGGATGAACTGAGCGAGCAGATCCAGTGGGGCGGGAGCTATTACTTCTTCCGGCTGGTTGACCGCCGGGAAGCCCACGCCGCCCAGCTTGCCGAGGTTCGCGACCGGGTCGAGAAGGATGTCAGGGACGAGAAGGCGCGCGGGCGGGCCCGCCTCGCTGCCGAGGGCGTGCGACGCGACCTGGCTTCCGGGACGTCCCCCGAGAAGGCGTCCGGGAAGCACCTATCCGGGACGACCGCGCCCTTTGCCGTCAACGGATTCGTGCCCGAGATGGGCGCCTCCGGCGAGCTCTTCGAAAAGGCCTTCGGGGCCTCGGTCGGCTCCGCTGGCGGCCCGGTCGATGTGCCTCGCGGGATCGCCGTCTGGCGGGTGTCGGCCAAGACCTCGCCCGAGGCGGGAGCCTGGGAGAAGGAGAAGAAGGGGATTGCCGAGCGGCTGCTGGAGGAGAAGTCGTCCCGGTTCTTCGAGGCCTGGGTCGAGCAGGCCCGCAAGGCCGCCGGAGTCAAGCTGGAAGGGCAGGCGCAGGGCGCCCTGTAGAGCGCGACGATGCCCATCTTCGAATTCGTTTGCCGGGATTGCCAGGAGGAGTTCGAGAAACTGGTGCGGGCTCCATCGACCGAGGTCGCCTGCCCACGGTGCGGCTCGGCGAAGGTACGGAAGAAGTTTTCCGCCTTCGCCGCCAAGACCTCGTCGGGATTCACGCCGTCTTCGGGCGGCGGCGGGTGCGGCGGATGCACATCCCACAACTGCGGCAGTTGCCACTGAGACGCCCCTTCGCGCGGCTGACCGGCCGGGTATCAGGCCGGCCGGCGCATCTCGCGATCCGTTACCTTTCCGTCATTTCCCTGTGTCTGCTGATCGGCCTGCCGGACGCCGCGATGGCGGCCGGGGCGGCGAAGGCAATCCTGGTTGACACGGCGGTCAACGACACCGGCCGGGCCGAACTCGACTGGATTCCGGCGGCTGCCGTCGCCGCCGTACGCTGGTGCGTCGATTCCGCGGGGTGGGAGATCGCCGATGGCGGGCGGAGAGGGGCCTCCGGCAGGGAGGCCGCGCGGCTGACGGTCAGGGTGGCCGAAGCGGGCGGTTCGCCGGCCATCTTGGTGCGCCTCGTCGGCGCGGACGTCACCACCGGCGCCCGTGAGGGCATCTTCGGGCTCGACGGGGGAGTGGCGGCGGCGCTGGAGAAGGTGCCGGCATTCATCGCCGCCGCCCTGCCGCTGTCCGTCCGTGACAAGGTGCGACGCGAACCGATCAGCCGGTCGGATACCGCCCTGGCCGCCTTCGCCGGGGCCGAAACCGACGGCGATCAGGAACGTGCGCTGGCGGGGTATGCCGAGGCGGTGCGGCTTGATCCCGAATTCATGCTGGCCAGGTGGCGCCTGGCGATGGTCTTCTACCGGCGGGGAGAACACGCCGCCGCGGCCGACGAATTCCGCCGGTTCGCGGAGCGCCACGACGACGATCATGCGGCGCTGAACAACCTCGGGCAGGCTCTAGTGCGCTCGGGCCGGCCCGGCGAAGCCTCGCTCCGCTGCGCAGCGCGCTGAATCTTTCCGGCGGGGACGTCGACATCCGCTTCAACCTGGCCCGCGCGCTGGCCAGGGCCCGACGCCTGGCCGAGGCCGAATCGGAATACGCCGCGCTGGCCAGGGCGTTTCCGGGGGATGCCCGGATGCCCCTGGAGCGTGCCCTCCTCCGGGAACTCGAGGGGGACCCGGTGGGCGCCCTGGAAGCGCTCCCTCCGGCCACCGAAGAGGCCGCGGAGCACCTGGCGGCGCTGGGGCGGAGCGCCTGGGAGGACGGGGACGCGCAACTGGCCACGGCGGCCTTCCAGCTGGTCTGCGCCCTGGACCCGGGCACCACCGGGCGAGGCTCTCGCTGGGGGTCATCCGATACCAGGAAGGCGACCATGCCGGCGCGATCAGGGATCTTGAAGAGGCGTTGCGGTTGCGCGAGGACGATCCCGTCCCGCATCGCTACCTGGGGCTCGCCTACCGGGCTGCGGGCCGTGCCGCCGAGGCCGAGGCGCACCTGCAGCGGGCGGTTGGCCTGGAGGAACCCCGGCTCGCCTCCGGTCCGGCGAATCTGGGCGGCCACGGCGCTGGGGAGAAGAGTCCCGCCGCCGGCGCGGGCCGCCCGGAACCTGTCCAGCGCGGGGGGCAGGCAGAACCGCGGACAGGAGTCATCCGCGGTCTGCGGGAGCGGGTCGAGCGCTTGGAGGAAGAATTGCGGCGCTTGCGGGAGACCGACTCGCGCCGGCTTCCCGGCGGTTCTCAGTAGACCACCACCCCGATGCCCCGACTGGCCAGGTAGGCCAGCACCTCGCCCTCCGGAAGTCTCGCCGGTGAAGAGAAGGCCGGTGCCGTTCTGGGTGACCAGAATCCCCTGAAGGCTGAGGGTTACGGCTTTCCCGGGGCCCCGCCCTCGCCGGGTTATGTCGATCTCGGGGGTCATGTGGGGCGTGCCCGCCAACTCCAGCACCGAGGCCACGAACGTCGCCGGGAATCCCCGGAGGGAAGCTGACCAGGGACATCCCCTGCGACTTGATCCAGGCCGACACCCGTTCGCCGATGGCCGAGAAACTGACCAGGACCTCGCTGCCGGCGAGCGACAGGACGAACGGGATGTTGACCGCCGCGGTCCCTCTCGGTATGTCGCTCGGGATCCTGAGCATCCGGTTCCTCTCGAACGCGGATGCCGAAGATGTCGGCCACCGCCGCCACGAACGACTCGTGGGGAAGGCCGGAGAGGTTCTCAGGTGGGGGAAAACCGCCCGCCGGCGCCTCGTCACCGATGCCGGGCAGGTTGACGGCGATGATGTCGAAGCGGGCCAGGTAGTCGCGCAGCAGCAGCGGGATTCCACTCCTTCCGTCCGCGACCAGGTTGATGGCGTAGGTGCGGCCGGTCCCCGCCTCCTTGCGCACCAGCCAGTCGGCCGTCAGCGAGATCCGGGCGCCCTTCCCCAGGACGAGCCGCCGCCGGCGCTCGACGGAGAGGTAGCCGCTCAGCCGGAGCGCCTGGTCGAGCATGGCCAAGGGGTCGTCCCCCGGGCGCAGGTCGATGAAACGGTACCCGGGCCAGTTCGCCTCGACGCTGCTTCTCGTAGTCGGCGGGGAACATGTCGGCGGTGTCGAAAATGATGGTCGTGCCGTTGGCCAGGTCGATCGAGGGGAACCTCGATCCGTCGAGCTTCATCGACCCCGCGGCGGCCATCGGCAGGTAGAGGTCCCCGCTGGTGTGGACCTGCTCGCCCAGGCCGGTGAATGCCTCCGTCAGGAGACGCAGGGGTTCCACCGACGGGCGCTCCGCCGGTGGCGCGGGCTCCCTAGGCGCGGGCACCGAGAATGGTGGCGGGGCGACGCGGGCAGCGGCGGCGCGGGCAGGGACGACGGGTGGTGGGGTGTCGTCGCCGCTTCTCGGGATCGGGCAGCCGCAGGATCCTGCCGTGGGGAATGTGGTCGATGTCGGTGATCTTCGGGTTGAGCGCCTTGAGTTCCCGGATGTAGGCGCCGCGCTGCTCCCTGCTGACTCCGAGCCTCCCCAGGATGGCGTACAGTGAATCACCCGGGCCGGACGGTGTAGGTCTGGCCGGCGACCGGGGCGGGCCGGGAGCGAGAGCTGGGCCGGCGATGGGGACGCCCGCCTCGCTGATCGGCGTCCGGGAGAGGAGGTCGGGCATGGCCTCCGGGCCGGCCAAGGCGAGTGGAGGAAGGGCGGCGAGCAGGAGGAGTGAGATGCAGGCGACGACCGGATGCCGGAGCGGGCGACGGCGGGACGACGGCGATCTCATCGGTCCGGGACCCTTGGTCGCTGCCGTCGAGGAGGCCGGGGAAGCGCGGGCGCAAGTAGCCGATCGAGTCGGCCAGATCGGTCTCGGAGTGCGCCTCGATGGTCATGCAGAGCGGTCCGGTGACGCGGCCCCAGAGCGCGGCGAAGAAGGGATCGAAGGGGAAGACCCCGGTGCCCGGGGGCGAGTGGCTGTCGGCGGCGCCGGCGTTGTCGTGCAGGTGGAGTTCGACGATCCGGTCCCCAAGCTCGGCCAGCCAGGCCACCCAGGGCACCCGCGAGAAGATGGTGAAGTGGCCGGTGTCGAAGCAGAAACCCGCCCGGCGGTGGTCCAGCGCCCCGAGCAGCGAGGCGATCGCCTCCGGGTCCTCGTCGAAGATGTTCTCGATCAGCACGCGGGTGTCCGGGCACGTCTTCGCCGGCCCGGGCGAGCACCTCCCGCCAGGTCAGCAGGCTCTTCTCGAGCCAGACGTCCATCTGGCCGTCGTACCGCCAGCGGTCGTAGCCGGGGTGAAAGACGATCGCCCGGGGAGAAGATCGCGGCGATCCGCAGCACGGCCAGGTACTTGTCGACCGACAGGCGGCGGATGTCCTCGTCGATAGGCGCCGGGATTGAGGTCGAGGAAGGGCGCATGGAAGGTGCACGTCAGGCCCGCATCGGCCAGCTATCCCGGCCAGGCGCGCTGCCGTCGGCCGGGTCGAACGAGGCCACGTCGTCGGAGGAGAAGTAGAGTTCCGGGCCGATGCCCCGGCCCAGGTGCCGGTCGGCTCCGCGGCGAAGCGGTGGTAGGGGAGGTGGAAGAAGAAACCGTTTCCGGCGGCGGCTGTCTCATGGCAGCGGCATTATACGGGAAATGAGGGCCGATCACCACCGGTCGCGGGCGGGTGATTGTTGCGGGGCGGCCGGCCTGTTTTGAGGTAGAATGTCGATTCCGGATCGGCGGCCGAACACCATCGCACTCGGGAGTGCCATGCTCGACGAGACAGTGACCCGTCGGATCATCCAGACCCTTGCCAACCGGGCGCCAAGCCATGCTGCTGGCGCTGCTGTTGGCGCTTTCCGGCCTATGCGTCTGGTGGCCGGTGGTGCGGAACGACTTCGTCGACTATGACGACAAGGAGTACGTGACCGACAACGTGCTGGTCAACGGCGGACTGACATGGAGCGCCGTCGGCCGGGCCATGACCACCTTCCAGTCATCCAACTGGCACCCGCTCACCTGGATCTCCCACATGGCCGACGTCTCCCTGTTCGGCCTTGAGCCGTGGGGGCACCACCTGGTGGGTCTGCTGATCCACCTGGCCAATGGCCTGCTCCTCTTCACCCTGTTGCGGGGCATGACCGGCAGGGCCCTGCTTCCGGCCGCGGTGGCGGCCTTCTTCCTGCTCCACCCGCTCCGGGTCGAGTCGGTCGCCTGGGCATCGGAGCGCAAGGACCTGCTGGCGGGCCTCTTCTGGATGCTGACGCTGCTCGCCTACCGGGCGCACCTCGCCAAGCCCGTCCTGCCGGCGCTACCTGGTCCTTGTCACCGGTTTCGCGCTGGGGCTGACGGCCAAGCCGATGGTGGTCACCCTGCCGTTCGTCCTGCTGCTGCTCGACGTCTGGCCCCTGGGGAGGCTGTTCGCGCCGTCCGCGGCGGGGAACAACCGGCCGGCGCTGGTGGCTCTCGAGAAAGTCCCGCTGTTCCTGCTGTCGGCCGTCTCGTGCGTGCTCACGTACCTGGCCCAGTCGCGTGGCGGATCGGTGAACATGGCCGGGCGCCAGCACCTGATCATGCGCATCCCCAACGCGGTCATGTCCTACGGCCGGTACCTGCTGAAGACGGCCTGGCCCGAACGGCTGGCCATCTTCTACCCCCTGCCGCCCAAGCCACCGCCGGTGTGGATGACGCTGTCGGTGGGCGCGGGCCTCCTGTCGGTGACCATCCTGTGCCTGTGGTGGTGGCGGCGGCGTCCCTACCTGGCGCTCGGGTGGTTCTGGTACCTCGGCACGCTGGTGCCGGTCATCGGCCTGGTCCAGGTGGGCGGGCAGGCGTATGCCGACCGATACACCTACCTCCCGCTCATCGGGGTGGTCGCGGCGGTGGCATGGCTGGCCGACGATCTCGCCCGGGGTCGTCTGCCGTCCGCGGTGGCGCCGGCTGACCGCCGTAGTGCTGCTGGCGGGCTGCGGAGTCATGACCGTCCGGCAGATCGGCGTCTGGCGCGACACCGCCTCCCTCTTCCGGCACACCCTGGCGGTCACCGAAGACAACTGGATGGCCCACAGCAACTACGCCGTCATCATGGACGAGCAGGGGCGGCTGGATGAAGCCGAGGCGCACTTCCGTGACGCGGTGCGCATCCTGCCCGACCCCAACCTGATGTCCAACCTGGGGAACCTGCTCGACAAGACGGGCCGTGCCCAGGAGGCCGCGTACTACCTCCGCCGGGCGATCGAGGCCGACCCCGGGAACGTCCCCTCCCGCTACAACATGGCCAACATCCTGCTGCGGGGGGGGACGCGGCGCGGTCCATCGAACTCTACCAGGAGGTGCTGCGCCTCAATCCGGCACACTCCAACGCCCACAACAACCTGGCCATCGCCCTGGTCAAGCTGGAGCGCAACGAGGAGGCGGAGTACCACTACCGCATGTCGGTCCGGCTCGACCCGAGGAACGTCGAGGCGATGAATAACCTCGGGGCGATGATGATGGGCAAAGGCCAACTGGCGGAGGCAGAGCGGTCTGTTCCGCCAGGCCATCAGCATCCGTCCGGGCTACGTCACCGCCATCTCCAACCTGGGTGACGTTCTCTACGCCCAAGGAAGGCGGGAGGAGGCCATGGCAAGTTACCGGGAAGCTCCTCCGCCTGCGGCCGGGCGACACCAAGGCCGGACCATCCTCGGGGTCCGGTGAGGCGCGGCCCGCGGTCATCTCGCGAAGCCGGTGCAGGAGACGCCGGGATTCTCCGTTGGTGTGCGTGGCTGTCGGCCGTCCTGCTCGCTTACCGCCGTCGTCTACCTGCCGGCTGTGCGATACGGCTACGTCAACTTCGATGACGGCCTCTATGCCGGCGACAACCCCCACGTCCGGCGGGGGATGAGCGCTCGAGGGCGTCGGTTGGGCCTTGGGGCATTCGAATCGTCCAACTGGCACCCGCTGACCTGGCTGTCGCTGATGCTCGACACGACCATCTTCGGGGACGGACCCCTTCGGCCACCACCTGGTCAATCTGGTCCTGCACCTGGCCAACACCCTACTGCTGGCCAGCGTGCTGGCCCGGATGACCGGGCGCGTCGTCCCCTCCCTGGTGGTGGCCGGCCTCTTCGCCCTCCATCCGTTGCACGTTGAGTCGGTCGCCTGGGTGTCGGAGCGCAAGGACGTCCTGTCGACCTTCCTCTGGCTTGCGGCCATGGCCGCCTACCTGTATCACCTCCGCGGCCGGCCCCTGCCCGCTACGCGGCCGTCGTGGTCCTTTTCGGCCTCGGGCTGGCGGCCAAGCCGATGCTGGTCACGCTTGCCGGCGGTGCTGCTGCTGCTCGACTCCTGGCCCCTGGGGCGATTTGGGCGGGGGACGGGGCGCAGCGGCGGGAATGGGGCGGTGTTGCTGGAGAAGTGCCGCTCTTGGTCCGCTGTCGCTCGCCTCCTCGGCAATCACCTTCGTCGCCCAGCGTCGCGGGGGAGCGTCAGCGACTTCCGCGACCTTCCGTTCGCGCAGCGGCTCGCCAACGCACTCGTCTCGTACGTCGACTACCTTCGGCTGACGGTCGCGCCGCGAGGGTCTGGCCATCCTCTACCCCCATCCGGGAGCGGGGCTCCCGGCATGGCAGATCGCCTCCTCTCGGTCCTGCTGCTGGCGGTGGTGGGCTCCGTCGTCGACCACCCGGCGGCGCGCGTCGCGGCCGTGGTTGGCGATGGGCTGGTTCTGGTATCTGGGGACGCTGCTGCCGGTGATCGGCCTGGTCCAGGTGGGGATGCAGGCGATGGCCGACCGATACACCTACGTCCCGCTGGTGGGCATCTTCATCGCCGCCGCCTGGGGTCTCGATGCTGGCCTTGACCGGCCCGGGGGCCAGGAAGATGCTCCTCGTCGGATGCGCGTGGTCGCCCTGATCGCCTGGCCTTCCTCTCCGCGCGGCAGGTGACCTACTGGAAGGACGGCGTAGCCTCTTCACCAGGGCGCTGGCGGTGGCCGAGGGCAACGCGCTGGCCCACAACAATCTGGCCGTGGCGCTCCTGGCGCGGGGGGACGACGCCGGCGCCGCCCGGCATTACCGCCTAGCCCTCGAATACGACCCGGAGAATGCCGTGGCCCACTACAACCTGGGCATCATCGCCGAGCGCTCCGGGAAGTGGGACGAGGCGCTCGGGCACTACCGCGCTGCCGTCAGGCTCGACCCGAAGCAGGTTCGGGCCTGAACAACCTGGGGATCGCCCTGGCCCGCGCCGGTGACCTTGCCGGCGCCGAGGATCGGTTCGGCAGGCCCTGGGGATCGACCCGCGGCACTCCGAGGCCCGCTACAACCTCGGGTTCACGCTGCAACGGATGGGGAGGTTGACCGAGGCCGCGGCCGAGTACCGGGCTCTCCCTCGAGATCGACCCGGACAACGCCGACGCGCTCGACAACCTGGCCACACTCCTGATGCCGACCGGCAAGCCCGCCGAGGCGGCCGATGCCCTGCGGGCGCCTGTGCGCCTGCGTCCGGGATCGGCTCCGGCGTTCAACAAACTCGGCATCGCGCTGGCCCAGGCGGAAGCCTGGACCGAGGCGCGGCGGGCATTCGAGGGGGCGGTCCGTCTCGATCCCCGGCGACGCCGGGGCGAGGATCAATCTGGAGCGGGCCGAGGAGTTGCTGGCCGGGGAGGCGAAGTGAGGCGCGCCGGCGGGCGGGCTGCTGTGCCGGCCGTCCTGGTCGTCCTGCTCTACCTGCCGGTTCGGCGGCACCAGTTCCTCAGCTACGACGACGACGTCTACATCACCCGGAACCCGCTGGTCTCGGGCGGGCTCACGGTGGGCGGTCTGGAGGGGCGTCTCAGCGGCGCCGAACGACAACTGGCATCCGTTGACGTGGGTGTCGCACATGGCGGACGTGAGTGTTTCGGGATGTGGGCGGGAGGGCACCACCTGGTGAGCGCCGGGTTGCACGCGGTGAACGTGGCGCTGGTGTGCCGGGGTGGTCTGGATGCTGACCGGGAGCTGGTGGGGTGGCGCTGGCGGTGGCCGGGGTGTTCGGGCTGCACCCGCTGCGGGTGGAGTCGGTGGCCTGGGCGGCGGAGCGCAAGGACGTGCTGTCGGCGTTCTTCTTCCTGGCGGGGCTGGCGGCCTATGGCTGGTGGCTGCGGCGGCCGTCGGCGGGGCGGTATGCCGGGGTGGTCGGGGCGCACGCGCTGGGGCTGTTGTCGAAGCCGATGGTGGTCACCTTCCCGGTGGTGCTGCTGGTGCTCGACTGGTGGCCGCTGGGGCGGCTGCGGCGGGGGGAGGCGGTCCGGCGGGTGGTGGAGAAGGCGCCGCTGTTGGCCCTCTCGGCGGCGCTGGGGGTGGTGACCTACCTGGTCGCAGGCGGGGGAGGCTCGGTCAAGGACTGGACCGGACTATCCCTTCTGGTCGCGGGCGGCGAACGCGGTGGTGTCGGCGGGGATGTACCTGGCGACGTTCGTCTGGCCGACGGGCCTGGCGGTCTTCTACCCGCACCCGCGGGGGGGTCTGGCGTGGTGGCTGGTGGCGGTGTGCGGGGCGGCGCTGGTGCTGGCTGACGGTCGGGGCGGTGCTGGCGTGGCGCCGTGCGCCGTTCCGTGCTGGCGGGCTGGGCGTGGTACCTGGTGATGCTGGTGCCGGTGATCGGCTTGGTGCAGGTGGGGATGCAGGCCCGGGCCGACCGGTACACCTACCTGCCGCTGGTGGGGGTGACCGTGGCGGTGGTCTGGGGTCTGGGCGCTTCTGGCGGCGGCGCTTGGGGTGCCGCCGGCGGCCCGGGCGGCGGCGGTGGCGGTGGTGCTGGCGGCCCTGGCGGCTGGGACGTCGGGCTACCTGGCGGTCTGGCGGGACGACGAGACCCTTTTCCGCCACGCCCTGGCCGTCACCCGCGACAACTACGTCGCCCACGGCAACGCTGGGCTACGCCCTCTGGAACCAGGGGCGGCTCAGGAGGCGCTGCCCGAGATCTACGCCGCGCACCGGCTCGACCCCGACAACGAGGCCCTCCGCTGGTTCCTGGAACGCTACCGGGATATCTACCCGGTGTCCCTCCTCCCGCCGAGGCGGCCGTCGAGGAGTATCACCGCGGCCTGAGGATCGACCGGGGAATGCCGCCGCCCGGAGGGAATTGCCCCTGCTGCGCCAGCGGCAGGGGAGCGATGGATCAGGTCGGCCCGGCGGTCCCCGGCCCGTGGGCAGCCGGTGAGGGGCGTTTCGACCGGAACGCAATCCAGCCGAGGCCGACCAATGAAGCGATCGATCCGAGGAGGGTGAGGATGCTCCCACGGAAACCGCCGGACGGATGGTACTCGAAGACGATCCGATGGCGGCCGGCCGGGACGCGCACGGCGCGGTAGTTGTAGTCGGCCCGCAGGACCTCGGTCTCGGTGTTGTCCAAGAAGCCCTTCCACCCGGGGTACCAGGTGTCGGTCAGGACCACCCAGCCGGCGGTCGAGAGGTCGGCGGCGAGTTCCACCCGGTCGGGAGTGTAGGCGGTGATGTCGACCCGCGGCGGGGCGCCGGGCGCGCCGATGCCGGCGACGAAGGCGGGGTCCTGCTCATCCTCTAGGATCACCTCGCCGGCCATGTCCATGGAACCGGAGTCGATCAACGCCAGGATCGTGCCCGTCATCCCGCATAACCCGGTGCCGGTGCACGCCGAAGGCCCGGGGGAGCGCGGCGGTGTTCACCCAGATGCCGACCTCCTGGCGGTAGACTTCGCGCCACTTGGGATGGCGGGGGCCGTCCCCGGGCGGTGTCAGCAGGTATCTCACGTTGGCAAGGTCGAGAAAGCGGGAGGCGTTGTTGTCGAAGGTGACCCAGCGGTCGAAGGCGGCCCCCTGCATGGCCATCGGCCCCATCTCCAGGTACGAGGCGAGGCGGTTGGTCCTGGCCGGGTAGAAGCTGCTGTAGCCCCCCAGGTCCTGGAGACCGAACGGGCCGAAAGTGTTGGTCATGAAGCCCTGCCCCTGGACGATCCGGAAGATGCCGGGCTGCCCCTGGAGCCACTCGATGGCCGGGGTGGTCGGATAGACCATCGACCGGTCGACGACGGCGTTGTACCCCCGGCCGAAGGAGATCATCTGGATGCCGAGAAGGAGGATGAGCGCCCCTTGCAGGCAGGGGACGATGCGCCGTTGCCGCAGGAAGAGAATGCCGCCCAGGAGGCCCGCCGTCAGCAGTGCCGCCGCCAGCGGCTGCCAGACGATGGGCGAGGAGAGGCCCCGCTAGCCCGGCAATCATGGCCACCAGCCGCTCGGTTCGTTCCTCCGCCAGGGTGAAGAGCTCGCTGTTGAACCAGTGGATCAGCGCCGGGGAGGTGCCGAAGAGAGCCAGGAACACCGTCACGGCGAGGAGCCCCCCGGCGATGGATGCCACGACCAACCGACGGCGCCGGTCGAGGCGCGTGAGGCCGTCGAAACCCAGTGAAGCCCCCACGTGGCCGCCAGCGAAGAGGAAGACGATCCTGGTGGGATTCATCTTGTTCATCCCCGGCACGAAGAGGAAGAAGGGATAGTAGGCCCAGGTGCCGGTCATCAGCAGCGACGATCAGGACGGTCACCGCCGAGACAGAAGCGACGATGCCCGTTCCCGGGGACGGCGAAGGCGGCCAGCAGCAGGAAGAGCATCGGCACGCCTACATACAGGGCCAGTTCGCAGTAGTTCATGTATTCCTGGCCGGGCGTGGCCGGGACGAGGTTGAAGCGGAGTGGCGGGCTGCCGAACCAGTCGGGGAAGACGAGGGTCACGCAGCCAGCGCCAGGGGACCCGGCCCAGGGTGACGAAGTAGGAGTCGAAGGTGAAGGAGCGCCCGATCCGGCCGCTGTTCCCGAGCAGTTCCAGCACCGGCAGAAGTTCGATCCCGCCGATGAGGCCGCCCAGGCGCAGATCACGCCGAAGGCAGGCCAGCGTGGGCCCGATGTCGCCCCGGCCGCCCCTCCCGCCACTCGCGGGCCAGGACGAAGAGCAGATAGACGCCCATGAGCAGGCCGATGTAGACCATGTACTGGAGGTGCCCCATGAGGCAGATGATCCCCAGCACCGGGCCGCCGGCGAAGGCGGCTGTCCAGCGGGGCGCGGCGCAAGCGGAGCCGCTCCAGGCAGATCAGCAGGAAGCGGAGGTAGGCCGCGAGCTGGCCACGGTGCTCTCGAACTCCAGCCAGACCATGGCGCAGCCGTTGAACATGTAGGCCGCGCCGCCGAAGAGGCAGCGCCGGCGGGCCGGCGCCGATCTCCCGCAGGAAGAGGTACATCGACACGCCCATCAGCAGATGTGGATGAACAGCAGCGAGGTCAGGGCGACCGGGGTCGGCAGCAGGCGGTGGAGCAGCAGCTTCAGCGGGTACCAGCGGCCCGGACATGCCGCTCATGGCGGTCGCCCCGGTGGCCGGGATGCCCCCCAGCAAGTAGGGGTTCCAGTCCTGAAGTTCGCCCGCCTTGAGCTGGCGGTTGTACAGTTCGGCGTAGTTGTGGTTGACCGGGTCGGTGATCAGCGAGTTGTGCGGGCGGAAACCCTCCGGCGCCCATGCGCGCCAAGGGAAGACGGTGTAGAGGGTGTCGGCCGCAAGGAAGATCTTGCCCGAGAAGAGGAAGGGGGCGAAGAAGACCACCGCGGCCAGGACGACGGCCGCCAGCATCGGCGCGTCGCGACGGGTGAGCCCGAAAGGCGGTTTCATGGGCCGACATGATACCCCAAGCCGCCCCTCCCGGCAAACGCGCACCCAGTCCTTGCCCCGGACCACCGCAGGGAGTATCCTAACGCCTTGAAGGCCAGCTGACCAGGTTGGCAGCATCACGCATGGCGACACTGGTAGGACTCCTACGGTAGGCAGCGTCAAGGACGAAGGCGAATGACCGTCCTTGGTAAAGCTGGTCTCATCAACCCTACGATTCCTTAAGCCTCGGCAACTAGGGAGTGACTAATGACAGAACTCAAGGAAGTCCTCAACCTGCCGCAAATTGGCGGAGAGATTATTGTGTGGCGGGAACCAGGGAGGGTCCCTCCTTGGGAGGATTGGCACTCTTGGTACTCTTGGAGGCTAGAATTTGTTTTCGCCGGCCCAGACGCTCGATACAAGAAGGCTCAAGCAAGATTGGACCCAGAGGGTGTCAAGACTCTGGTCAGGTTCTTGAAAGGGGCTCAGAGGAGAGTGCTTACTCTTGAGAAGCGGACATTCTCAGGGACATTCTCAAAGATCGTTGGGAAGATTGACAACATCACTTTAGAAGTCAAAGCGGAAAACGGAAGGGCGTGGGTGGCTATTGGGGTTTCTGGTGATAAGTGGCAGTTTAGTAGGGCGTTGTCATCTCTCTCATTGATACCTGTTATCGCAAAGCTTGAAACTGCAGAAGACGTTGGAAAAGGATTGATTGAGAAATTGGATTCAATAGGATAGCGGTCATCCTGCTATGATAGTACTGGTTGCATGTGGGGCATTTCATTATGCCCATATGTGCCTCCTCAAAGGTATTGGGCTCGGCACTTCCCGCTCAGGTCCTGCCTTCTTCGACTTCCTCGGCATATGGGCTCCTTTCAGGTGCCATCATATGCCTCACACACAAAATTCTAGATAGGCCCTTGGGCTCGCCATGCGAAGAATCCTTCTTCACGAGTCAGCCCAGGGCACATCTTCAATCTGGCCAACATATCTTGCAGTCAGTCGATTGCTGTATGAGCCCTGATAGTCGCAAAGACGAAGAATACATAACTCTAGGTACCAAAGTCCGAATTTCCACGCCTCGACAATGCACTCCTGTAAGGCCGCCTTCCTCTTGTGTTCCGGATGCACCAGGGAATTCCTTATTTCAGTTAGCGCCTGCGGGCTGTCCAGCCAATGGCACTGTCTTGCCTTACTGCCCATCTTTGGCAGGGAAACTGGTATGTCAATTGGTATACTCAAAGAAGAGAACAGTATCCTATATTTGTCAGATGCCCTGAGATCCTTGAATCCGTTAATCTCAAGCAATTTCTTTTCTCTGACCACGTATTCATACGAAAGACGCTCAATAGCGGTTTGGGTGAGGATAATAGCGGTATCAATACCTCTCCCTGGATTATTACTCTGAAGGTACCAATATATCGCCTCATGGAGCGCGTCACGCCAGTTCTCTTTCTGCCATTTTGCCATGAATCCGGGAAGGAGCTTCTCGAGGTGCTCACCATGACGTGGATCGAACCATGTGACACGCTGTTGCCATTGTTCGCGTGGCGAATTCCAGTATTCCCAAACCGTGGTGCCGTCCATTGCCCTGCCAACTGAACAGACTGGACTGCAGCGGCCACCTCCAGCGAACGAAAAGAAGAAGTCAAGCGCTTCAAGCAGTTCAAGCGCTTCTTTGCCTGAAATTGGCGAGCTGTCGGTTCTTGTAACTCGACAAACGTGTGTCAAGCCAAAGCCGCCTTCGTTCTTAAGTCTCTGAATCGTCTGCGGAGTCGACTCCAAAGAATTTAGCAGGACAGTATAGCCATCCCCCTCAAGCTTGATTCGCTCAAGAGAAATGGTCTCCCCACCATATGAACTCAGCCTTCTGTCTGTGCCATGGAAGTTCTCTAGGTTGAACAGATGAACGGTGAGTTCCTTAAGGGATGATTGATCATCTCCGACCCCAACGATAGGCTCAGAATTGGGATGCCAATCGAATTGGAGGCTCCCGCTTAAGTTATCCGCCAATGTTCGCCGCAAATCCGGGGATGTCCTTGTTGCCTACACGTAGTACGTGAATGCCTGTTCTCCTCCCATCATAGAGAGCGGAATGTCTTGCGGCACCCCATCGAATTTTCCACTGATGATGAGCCCAGGCGCTGGAAGGAAACAAAGAAGAACCTGCGCAGTTCCCACATGGTCGTTGCCGCCATACGCAAAGGAGGCCGGAAGCGATGTCAAGACGACAACTCCCTTGCCATCTCCGAAATCATAGACAGGCGGAATCGCCAGGTCCCTATTCATGTTTCCTTCTCCTTTGGGAAGAGGGCATCAGCCACACCGGAATCGGAATGTGCGGTATCCCTTTCTCGCGTCTTCATTGTTCCCATGATGGGTATGATAGATCCCATTATGGGTGTTTTCAATTCGCGTTCACTACCGCAATAGGAGGAGGTGGTGCCGGGGGAGGGAATCGAACCCTCATGGTCGCCAGGACCGGGGGATCTTGAGGGCTCTACGGTATCTTCTAGCCAACCTGATGCAATATTTATGCTCTATCGCTTCCGTGCGAGGGTCTTTCAGAGACCCCAAGTTGGCTGGAGTTCGACTCTTTGCTTATCCCGCCGGTCATTGCGCTGCGGGGGCGCGCCGGGTATGATGCGGCCATGAGCGAACCGGTCAATGCGATGCCGCCCCGGCGAATCCTGGTCCTGGGGCATTCGGGCTTCATCGGCGGGCACCTGATGCGCCACCTGGCGGACGCCTTTCCGGAAGCCGAGTTGGTCGGGCGCTCGTACCCCGACTGTGACCTGACCAAGCTGGAGCACGCGGCCGCGCTCTCGCCGCTGGTCGATCCGGGGACGGCGGTGGTAGTCCTCTCGGGGATCAAGAAGCAGCACGGCGACACCCTCGACACCTTCTCCCGCAACGTGTCCATGGGGGTCAACCTGGCCCTGCTCCTCGAGCGACGCCCCTGCGGCCGCCTCATCCTGGTCAGCACCGCCGACGTCTACGGGGAAGAGCGGGAAAACACGGCCATCGACGAGCAGACTCCGGCCCGGCCGACCTCCTACTACGGCATCGCCAAGTCACGCCGTCGAGTGCCTGATGGCCAAGGCGGCCGCGGCAGGCCGCACCGGCACGCTGACCATCCTGCGCCTGCCTTTCGTCTACGGGGCTGGGGACGCCGGCGGAATCTACGGCCCGCTGGGTTTCATGCGCCTGGCCAGGGAGGGAGCGCCGATCGTCCTCTGGGGCGAGGGGGACGAACTGCGCGAGTTCCTGTACGTCGGCGACCTGGCCCGGGTGATCGGCCGGCTCCTGGCGAACGACGCCGGGGGGATCCTCAACGTCGTGTCGGGGCGCAGCCGCACCTTCCGCGAGGTGGCCGGTATCGTCGCCCGACTTGCCGGTCCCGGCACGGTCATCGCCACCCGGCCACGCTCCCGGCTGAAGGTCGACAACGCCTTCAGCGGCGATCACCTGCGGCGGGTCCTCCCCGGTTTCGGGTTCACCACGCTGGAGGAGGGAATCCGGGCGGTTTGGGAGGAGACTTCCGCCGGGGTGATCGCTCCGTGACCGGCTGCCGGGTCTGCCGCCGCGGACGGGTGGGCGACCTCCTCGATTGCGGCCCCCAGCCCATCTGCAACCGCTACCTGCGGCGCGCCGACGAGGAGGAGTACCGCCATCCGCTGGCCGCCGGAATCTGCCCCGCCTGCGGCACGGTCCAACTGATCGATCCGCCGCCGGCCGCGGAACTCGCCCCGCGCTTCCCGTGGATCTCCTACCGCGAGCCGGAGGACCACCTCGACGGGCTGGTGGAGACGCTGCTGCCGCTCGCCGGCCGCGCGGCCAAAGCGGTGATCGGCGGCGTGAGCTACAAGGATGACACGACGCTGCGGCGCTTCGAGGAGCGGGCCTTCGGTCGCACCTGGCGGCTGGACACCCGCCGGCACCTCGGGGTCGACGCGGACCGGGCCGAGATCGAGACGGTCCAGGATCGGCTTACTCCGGAGCTGGCGGAAGCGGCCGTTGAGGGGGGCTGCCCGCGGCAGACATCCTGGTGGCGCGTCACATCCTCGAGCATGCCCACGACACGGGCGCCTTCCTGGCGGCCCTGCGGAAGCTGGTTCGTCCCGGCGGGCTGGTTGTGGTCGAGGCGCCCGACGCCGGGCGCTCGCTCGACCACCGCGACTACACCACGCTCTGGGAGGAGCACGTCCTCTACTGCACCGAGGCCACCCTGCCGGCCGTCCTGCGGGCGGGCGGATTCGTCCCGGAACGCAGCATCCGCTACCCGTATGCCTCGGAAGACTCCCTGGTGATCCTGGCCCGCCGCGTGGAAGACCCGGAGGATGGCCAATTGCCCCCGCCGCCGGCCCCCGAGCTCGCCCGGTGGGCGGGATTCGTCTCGGGATTCGCGGAGACCCGTCGTCGCTGCCGTGAACTGCTTGCCGACGAGGAGCGGGGCATCGCCCTGCTCGGCGCCGGCCACCTGGCCGCGACCTGGGTGAACCTGATGGCCGCGGCCCGGTTCATCGCCTTCGTCGCCGACGACGATCCGAACAAACAGGGCATGCTGATGCCCGGTTCACGCCTGCCGATCCGCCCGTCGCCGGCGCTGCAGGAAGAGAGCATCGGCCTGTGCCTTCTGGCCGTCAGCTCAGGCATCGAATCGCGGGTTCTCGAGCGGCACGCAGCCTTTGCCGCCCGGGGAGGGCGGTTCGCGTCCATCTTTCCCCAGAGTCCCCGGGCCCTGCTGCCCACGGAGGTGCGCTGAATGACCAGAAAGCCCCGTCAGTTTGCTCCCGGCGTTTGGGTGGCCGTCGACGATCCGGTGGCCGTCGCCGCCGCCGATCTGGCCTTTCTGGAGGCCAGCCTGCCCGGGGCGGCCGCCGGCCGGGTTCGCCTGTGCGCCCACGCCAACGCCTCGCTGCCGCTGCACGAGATGTTCATCCTCCTCTCCGACCGGACCTACATCCGCCCCCATGCCCATTCGGGCAAGGCCGAGTCGCTGCTGGTGCTGGCCGGCGAGGCCGAGGCGGTCTTCTTCGATGACGACGGCGGGGTGACCGACATCGTCAGTCTGGGGGATTTCGCCTCGGGGAAGACCTTCTTCTACCGGGTCGACCGGCCGGTTCACCACACGTTGCTGCTGCGCACGCCCCGCTTCCTCTTCCACGAGGCCACCACCGGTCCCTTCCGGCGCGAGGAGACCCTGTTCGCACCCTGGGCGCCGCCGGAGGACGCGGACGCCGGCGATGTGTCGAGGTACCGGCGCGAACTGGCGGCGGCAGTGGAACGGTTCTGCGCGGGGAGACCGAAGTGACCGGTGGTATAATCGGCGCCATGGACACCGGAACGGGACATGCCCTGGTCGTCGGCGGCTCCCGGGGTCTGGGGAGGGCCGTCGTGAGGGCCTTTGCCGACGCCGGCCTGGCGGTGACCGTGTTCGACCGATTGGCGCCCTTGGCCGAGGATGCCGACCTGCGGGGGGTGAGCCGGACGTCGGTCGATCTGCTCGACCCCGCCTCGATCGACCGCGCCCTGGCGCCGGTGCTGGACGCTCCGAATCCACCTGACCGGCTCGTCTTCCTGCAGCGCCACCGGGGCGACGGCGATTCGTGGGAAGGGGAACTGGCCGTCGGCCTGGCCGCCACCCGCAGGATTGCCGAGGCGCTCGGGCGGGTCATGGGACCCGGCGGGGCGATGGTCATGGTCGCCTCGGCCGCCGCCCGGTTTATTGCCGAGGAACAGCCGGCCGGCTACCACGTGGCCAAGGCTGGGGTGGTCCAGTTGGCCCGCTACCTGGCGGTGACCCTGGGGCCACGCGGCATCCGGGTCAACGCCGTCTCGCCGGCGGTCTTCATCAAGGATGAGAGCCGGCAGCGTGATCTGGAGCGCTACCGCGACGTGGCCGCGGCCACCCCCCTGCGCCGGGTTCCGACGGTCGACGAGATCGCCCGGGTCATCCTGGCCCTGTGCGGTCCCTCCTTCGGCATCGTCACCGGCCAGGTGATTGAGGTCGACGGGGGCCTGTCACTCCTGGCGCAGGCCAGCCTGATCCATCCGGCGGAAGCCCCCTGACCGGCCCGCACGCCCTCCCGAGGAGACGAGCATGAGCAACGCCGTGCGACATCGCGATACCTGCCGCCTGTGCGGTTCCCGGGAGGTGGAACTGGTCCTCCCGCTGGCGCCCACGCCGGTGGCCGACGACTACGTTCCTCCGGGGCGGTTGTCGGAAACCCAGGAGGCCTATCCGCTCGACATATGGCTCTGCCGCTCCTGCGGCCACACCCAGCTCCTCGACGTGGTCGACCCGGAGGTCCTCTTCCGCCACTACACCTACCGCACTTCGGTATCGCTCGGGCTCGTGGAGCACTTCCGAAAGGCGGCCGAGGCGATCATCGGGCGCACCTCCTTCGGACCGGGGAGTCTGGCCGCCGAGATCGGCAGCAACGACGGGTCGATGCTGCGCTTCTTCGCCATGGCCGGGGGGCTGGTGATCGGGATTGACCCGGCCACGGAAATCGCCGCGGCGGCGACCGCCTCGGGAATCGAAACCATGCCCGAGTTCTTCACCCCCGAGCTGGCCCGCCGCATCAGGCGGGAGCGGGGGGAGGCGACGGTGGTGGTGGCCAACAACGTCTTCGCCCACGCCGACGACCTGGCGGGCATCGCCGACGGTGTCCGCGAACTGCTGGCGCCCGAGGGGATCTTCGTCTTCGAAGTCTCCTACATGCCCGACATCGTCCGCAAGATGCTCTTCGACACGGTCTACCACGAGCACCTCTGCTACCACGCCGCGCGCCCCTTCGTGGCCTTCTTCAGAGCCCACGGGATGGAACTCTTCGACGTCGAGCGTATTTCCACCAAGGGAGGGTCGATCAGGGGCTGGGCCAGGAGAGCCGACGGGACGCGGCCGGTGACGGCGGCGGTAGGCGACCTCCTCGCCTTCGAGGAGCGGGAAGGTTTCGGCCGGCCGGAGGTCTACCGGGAGTTCGCCCGGAAGATCGACTTGGCGAAGGAGGGAACCCTGGAGGCCGTCGACCGGATCAGGTCGACCGGCGGGGTGGTCGCCGGCTATGGCGCCTCGGCCACGGTGACCACGCTGCTGCATCACTTCGACCTCGGCCAACGGCTCGGCTTCATCGTCGACGACAACCCGGTCAAGCAGGGGACCTACAGCCCGGGGCACCACATCCCGGTCCTCCCGCCGTCGGCCCTGGCCGACCGCCGTCCGGCGGCGGTGCTGATCCTGGCCTGGGCCTACGCCGATCCGATCGTGAAGAAGAACACGGCCTACCTGGAAGCCGGCGGCCGCTTCATCGTCCCGCTTCCGGAGCTCTCGACCGTTCCGCCCCGGTAATTCGACATCCGGGTGCCGGGCTGGATTCCTAATTGAGGGAAAATTCCTTCCCTGGCGAGGCCCTGGCGATGCTTGCGTTGAGGGCTACGCCAGCGGGCAGAAGATTGGCGGCTTCCCTGTTTCGGCCGAGAGGCAACGGAACATCGGCCGGAACAACGGCGCCGCTGAATATCTTCTCAAAGGTCGGGGCCAACTTGATGAAGGTCTGATAAACCTGGGGATCAAAATGCTCCGGCTTGGTGCGTTCGTCGCCATCGATCAGCACCCTCAGGGCTTCTTCGTGCGTTAATCCGCGCTTGTATGGCCTGGAGCTCCTCAGGGAGTCATACAGGTCGGCCATCATGACAATTCTTGCCTCCAACGGGATATCCTGTCCCTTCAACCCCTGCGGATAGCCCGAACCGTCCCACCTCTCGTGATGATTGAGTGCGATGGACGCGGCCAATCGCATGATCGGCTCGGATGATTTCAAGAGCATCCGGTGGCCGATGACGGTGTGTTGCTTCATGGTTTCAGACTCGTCGGAAGTCAGCGGTCCCGGTTTCAAGAGGATGGCGTCGCGTATCCCGATCTTGCCGATATCGTGGAGGGCCCCTGCATGTCGGAGGCTTTCGGCGTAATCGTTGGGCAGATGCATGGCCGTGGCGATGACTGCGGCGTAGTGCCCCACCCGGGTAATGTGGGGTCCCAAATCGGCGTCCCTGAATTCGGCGGCCGTGCCCATGAGGCTGATTATCTCCTGGGTCATGGTCAGCAAGTCCGCCGTCTTGGCTTGGAGGGAATTCTCCAACATTATCTTGTAGTTCTTTTCCATCTCCAGGAGCCTCGAATATTCCACCGCCTTCTTGACGGTGTTCACCAAGTAGGTGGTCTGGAAGGGCTTGGTGACGAAATCGAAGACTCCTTGCTTGATGGCATCAATGGCCGTCTTCACGTCGGAATAGCCGGTCATAAGGATAACCGGCAGGTTGCGATATAGGGCATGGATCCTGGCGGTGAGTTCCAGTCCCGTGAGTTCGGGCATCATATTGTCGGTGATGACCAGATCATACCGTTCCTCCCTGATCTTGCCGAGAGCGGCGATGCCGCCACCCACGGTGGTCACCTCGTACCCCTGATTCTGCAGAATATTTTTGATGGTTTCGAGAAGCAAAGGCGCGTCGTCCACGACCAGAATCTTGGTTCTTTGCGATTCCATGACCGTTCCTCCCTCTAGGTGCTGCTCTTGTCTCTGATGGTATTATAAGGTCGTGACCGCAAAGTATTAATCGGAGGGAATCGGTTTTGTCCTTCAGATATTCAACCGAATGCTTGTCCTAATTTGTCCTACATTGCCAGCATCCATAGATGCCGGCAGGACCTGTGGTTGATGGGCGGATCTTCAGGGATGGTGCAGGAAGCGCCGAGCGTACGGTCAGTCTTCCTGCGGGAAGAAACGCCGGTTGAAGGTGACGAACTTTTGCAGCAGGAAGTTGACCACCAGCATTGCCCCGGTGGTGACCATCTTGCCCCCCATCTTTGGGAGGCCAGCCAGGTCGATCAGCAGGTACATGCAGCCCATGCTCAGCAAGGTATAGACGGCTGAGGTGAGGGCGAAGATGGCAACCTGGCGGAGGATGCGCCGCGACGAGCAGCGGAAGGTGAGCAGCTTGTTGAGGCTGAAGTGGACCACTCCCGAGGAGACCAGGGAGACGACCACCGCCGGTTGATGGTGCCAGCCGACTCTGACCGCCAGCAGGTAGAAGACGACCCAGTCCCACAGTGTGGCCAGCCCTCCGACGGCCAGGAAGATCAGGAACTGGCGCACCGGCAGCCGGGCCATGAATTCGCCGAGGGAGGTCGGACAGCGCCGTTCGGGAGCCGGCAGGTCCCTTCGGTCGAACTCGCTCGGGGCGCCGAAGAGAAGCAGCTTCATCGACGTCATGACCATCATGATCAGCCAGACCGCGCCGTGCCGGACGTGCAGTCGGCCGTCGGTCTCGACCGCCTGGCGATGGGCTATCATCCGTCCCAGGCGGGTGGCGAACATCTCTCCGGGCGGGTACCGCTCGAGGACGTCCGCGGCCGACAATCCCCCGGGAGACTCCCGCAGTTCGCGCAGAAGGCGCACCCGCAGGGCAGACTTGCGGCCGTTGACGATGTTGAAGTAGAAGAAGCCGCAGGCGCCGTAAGCGATGGCCACGGTCGCCAGGAGCGCCAGGGTGTCGATGACCGGCGCTCCCGCCGGCAGGGTGATCAGCAGCACCCCCGCCGCGGCGACCCCCAGGCCGGCCGCGAAGCCGAGGAAGAAGGATGCCATCCAGCCTGCGCGGCCGGTGCGGCAGGCGAGGACCTGTAGCGCGCCGTTGACCAGGAGGCCGGCCGCCAGTGCCACCAGCAGGAGCCACTCGTTCATCGGCGCGGCCATGCGTCCTCAGACCGTCTTCTCGTGGCCCAGGGCGGCCAGCCGGTCATAGGCGTCGTACCAGGCGAGCAGCCGCCGTCCCTTGGGCGCGATATGGTAACGCCCGCCGTGCAGGTCGACCATGCCGTCGACGACCATCAGGTCGAGCCGGGAGAGGATGTGCCTGCCCAGGCTGATGCGCTCCTCGAGGGCGTCCCGGGTCACCCCCGCCGGCTCCGACCCATCGATCAGGCGGGTCAGCGAGAGGGTCGGGCTGTCACCTTCCAGCGCGACGTAGAGGGCCAGATAAGCGAGGGCGCACGAGAGGTAGAGCACGGTTGCCAGGACGGCCCGGGCCGGGCTCTCGGGCAGGAGGCCGGAGAGGGCGGGGAAGAGGCGGTCGCCGGCCAGCATCAGCCCGAGGGCGACCGGCAGAAAGCCGAGGAAGATCTGGAAGAGGCGTCGGCGGCCGGCCCGCGGAACACGGATGCGCCAGGCGATCACATGCAGCGCCAGAACGGCCAGGAATGGCCCGACACCCCAGATGAGGACCGCCATCGGCTATTTCGCGCCGAAGTGGACTTGGCGGAAGATCCGCGCCAGGGCAGCCAGGACACCCCAAAGGTTCTTCGGCTTCATGGCGTAGGAGAAGACGCCCGAGTAGCTGGCGCTCTCGTACCCCACCTCGACGTACGAGTCGGCCGGCGCGCAGCAGCTTGATCAAGCGCCTCGGCCTGGTAGGCGAAGCTGTTGGTGCCGATGTCGACGCTCCGGATGATGCGCGTCTTGTGGACCACCGCGCCGTTGTAGTACCGGATCCGCAGGCCGAAGAGAAGGTTCACCAGGAGGACGAAGGTCCGCGAGGTGAGGCGCCGGAAGAGGGGCCGGTTCCGCTGCGTCTCGAGGAACGGGATGACGATGTCCTTCGGGCCGACGTGCCGGAGGATGTTGCGGAGGTTCTCCAGTCGTCTCGGCATTGTCGCCCGAGACCCACATCACGTGCTCCATCCGGGCGGCGGCGATGCCGACCTTGTAGGCGCCGCCGAGCCCCAGGTTGCGCGGGTTGTGGATCACCCGCAGTGCGGGTGTCGGCCGCGGCAAGGCGGTCCATGATGCTCGCCCGTCCGGTCGGTGCTGCCGTCGTCGACCAGGACGATCTCGAATTCGGACACCAAGCCGGCCGCCGCGGCGTTGACCGTGCGGACCGTCTCCTCGATGTGGGCCTCCTCGTTGAGGGCGGTGACGATGAACGAGATCGTCGGCAGGCGTGTCGGCCATGGCGCCCTTAGATCAGCGTGATCAGGATGCGTCCGGCGGTTCCGCCGCCGCGCAGTTCCGCGATCGCCTCGTTGATCCGCTCGAGCGGGAAGCGGTGGGTGATCATCCCGGCCGAGGCGCAGCCGCCCCTGGCGGTGCAGGTTCACGTAGCGCGGGATGTCCCGCGCCGGATCGGCCTCGCCGCCGTGCGAGCCGGTCAGCACCTTGTCGAAGTGCAGCGGCAGGGTGTAGATGCTGATCTTCTCCCCGGCCCGCGGCACGCCGACCAGGATGGTGCGGCCGCCGGCGGCGAGGTCACCTCGTAGGCCGTCTCGATCAGCGCGACGGCGCCGGTGGTGTCGACGGCCACGTCCACGCCCCCGCTCGCCGACGATCGCGCCGGATCTCCGCGTCGGTGTCCCCGGCGGCGGCGTTGATGACGTGGGTGGCGCCGAAGCGGCGGCGCCATCTCCAGCTTCGTCGTCGTACAGGTCGACGGCGATGATCGGCCAGGCCGACGACCAGCGCCGCCCCCTGGACGACGTCAGGCCGACGCCGCCGACGCCGAAGACGGCGATCGACTCGCCGATCCGCAGCTGCGCGTCGTTGGTCGACCACGCCGAGGCCGGTGGTGACCGCGCAGCCCAGCAGCGCGGCGACCTCGAAGTCGACGTCGTCGGCGGATCGGCGTGACGCGGTTCTCGGAGACCACGGCGTGCTCGTTGAAGGTGGTCACCCAGCCGGCGTTCACCGTGCGGTCGCCCCAGCGGTACTTCGGCGTCGGCGACTCGATGCCGGCGCCCTTGCGCCAGTGCAGCACCACCCGGTCGCCCTTCTTGACGTGACCGCACGCCCGGGCCGGTCTCCTCGACGACGCCGCCGCCCTCGTGGCCGAGCAGGTGCGGGCAGGAACTTGTCCGGGCCCTTGACGCCGTCGATCTCGCCGAGTCTGCGAGCCGCAGATGCCGCTGGCGTGGACGCGCACGAGCACCTGGCCGTACTCCAGGCGCTCCGGCAGCTCGACGTCCGCCACGACGAGCGGCTTGCCGCGTCTCGACGAGGATGCGCGGCCTTCATCGGCTCACTCGAAGTAGATGAAGGAGTGGTCGCCGGTGTAGCCGGCGTGGCTGTAGAACCACTCCCACTCCGCCGGGCGAGAAGAAGCAGCGCCCGGTGAGCACCCAGTACATCAGGTTCACCTGCTCCTCCTCGTTGCGGAAGGACTCGACCACGATGTACTTGTGCCTGCGGCCCGACGCGCTCGATCTCCTTGCACCGCCTCGACCATGTCGTAGCAGTAGAGGTTGTGCAGCGTGTTGATCGAGAAGACGAGGTCGAAGCTCTTGTCGGGGAAGGGCAGCTTCTGCGCGTCGGCCACCTGCAGGAACGGGCGGACCTCCTCCTTGGCGTTGGCGATGGCGTACGCGGAGATGTCGATCCCGACCACCTCGACGCCCGGGCACCTCGAGCGTGAAGTCGTGGAGCAGGAAGCCCTTGCCGCAGCCGACGTCGAGGATCCGGTCGCCGGCCTTGAGCCCGTAGTGGTCGGCCATCGCGCGGGCGACCTTGCGCCAGCGGCCGTCGTAGCGGTAGCCGCCGTAGCCGAACTTGCGGTCGCCGTCCCAGTACTCGCGGTCGTAGCGCCGGGCGATCTTCATCGCCTCGGCCTTGGGGTACTCGTTCACCCGCGCCAGGTAGTCGCGCTTGGTGCTCTTGTGGATGACGCTCAGGAAATCGACGTAGGCCATGTCAGCTCCTTGGAAAATAGTTCGTGAAACGCTTCATTATACGGCAAAGGGGCCTCCGGGATGCAAAGGAAAAATCGACGGCGGCCCGGGCCGCAGTTGGTCAAGCTGCCGGTCCGAATGCGCGGCCGGGGAGCTTGAAGGGGCAGAACTCGCCGCACATCGTGCAGCCCTCTCCCGGGGGGAGTTCGCCGCGGGCCAGCAGTGCGTCGAACGGCTCGGGGTCGAGGGCGTGCCGCCGCTGCCCCTGCCAGTCGAGGTTCCGGCGGCAGCGGGACATGGCCAGGTCGCGCTCGCGGGCGCCGGGAATCCCCCGGGCGACGTCAGCCGCGTGCCCGGCGATGCGGGTGGCCATGACCCCCTCGCGGACGTCGTCGGGGGAGGGGAGGTGCAGGTGCTCGGCCGGAGTGACGTAGCACAGGAAGTCGGCCCCGGCCATGGCGGCCAGGGCGCCGCCGATGGCTGCGGTGATGTGGTCGCGCCCGGCGCCGATGTCGGTCGGCCACGGGCCGAGGACATAGAACGGCGCGCCCCCGCAGAGCGCCTTCTGGAGACGGACGTTGATTTCGATCTGGTCGAGCGGGATGTGCCCGGGCCCCTCGACCATGACCTGCACGCCGGCGTCCCAGCGCGCGCCGGGTCAGACGGCCCAGCAGCGCCAGTTCGGCCAGTTGGGCCGGATCGGTGGCGTCGGCCAGGCAGCCGGGCCGCAACCCGTCGCCGAGGGAGAGGATGGCGTCGTGCTCGCGGGCGATATCGAGCAGCCGGTCGAAATGCTCGTACAGCGGATTCTCGCGCCCGGTCGTTTCGATCCATTCTTGCAGCAGCGCGCCGCCGCGGCTGACCACCCCCAGATCACCCGCGGACGTTCCCGGAGCATGCCGAGAGTCTCCCGGGTGACGCCGCAGTGGACGGTGATGAAGTCGACCCCCTCCTCGACGTGGCGGGCGACCGCCTCGAAGAGGTCGTCGGCGGTCATCTCCGGGAGTGACTTGCCGGCCGCGCGAAGCCTGGCCACGGCGTCGTAGATCGGTACCGTGCCGACGGCCACCGGGCATTCGGCCAAGACCATGCGTCGCACGGCGTCGAGGTCGCCGCCGACGGACAGGTCCATGAGCGCGTCGGCGCCGGCCGTGAGGGCCGCGGCCAGTTTGCGGCGTTCCGTCTCCAAGTCGGCCTGGCGCGGGGAAGTGCCGATGTTGGCGTTGACCTTGACCCGCAGGCCCTTGCCGACGGCCATGGGGGGGACGTGCAGTCGAGCCTTGTTGGCGGTGACGGCCAGGCTCCCGTCGGCCAGGCCCCGGCGCACGAACTCCCGATCGACACTCTCCCGGACCGCGACTTCGGCCATCCGGCCGGTGACCGATCCCGCGAGGGCTTCCTGGCGGATGGTCGCCACGGATCAGGCGCCCAGCAGTGAGCGGGCCGCGGCGGTCACCGCTTCGGCGGTGACCCCGAACTCGGCCATCTCGGAGTCCTGCGAGCCGTAGGAAACCGGGAACCGGTCGGGCAGTGCGAGGCGACGGAAACGCGGGCGGATGCCCGGATCGGCTTCCATGAGCACTTCGGCCACGGCGCTTCCCAAGCCGCCGATGATGGAGTGCTCCTCAACGGTGATGACCGCCCGGACCGTTGCGGCCGTCTCGATCAGCAGGCCGGTGTCGAGCGGCTTGACCGTCGGAAGGTGGAGCACGGCCAGGTCGATGCCGTCGGCGGCGAGGGCCCGGCGGGCGGCCAGGGCCAGCTTGAGGGTGATGCCGGTGGTCACCGCCAGGGCGTCCGAGCCTGCGTGGAGGAGGATTCCCCGGCCGATGCGGAAGGGCAGGGCCGGATCGCTGACCACCGGGTCTCCCCCCTTGCCGAAGCGGATGTACATCGGCCCCTCCCAGTCGAGCGTCTGGGGCACCAGGCGCTTCATCTCCTCGGCGTCGCACGGGGCGACCACGGTCATGTTGGGGATGGCCCGCATCAGCGCGATGTCCTCGAAGGCCAGGTGGGTGGCCCCGAGCGGCGCGTAGACCAAGCCGCCGCCGGAGCCGCACAGGCGGATCGGCAGGCGGTGCATGCCGGCGTCGAGCAGCACCTGCTCGTAGCAGCGCCGGGTCAGGAAGACGGCGATGGTGTTCAGGTAGGGGATGAAGCCGTTCATGGCCATCCCGGACATCATCCCGATGATGGCCGCCTCGGACACGCCTTCCATGAAGAACCGCCCGGGGATCTCCTGCTTCATCGCGTCGAGGGTCCCGGCGCCGATGTCCGAGCCGAAGAAGAGGACGCGATCGTCCCGGCGGGCGAGTTCATGGATCTGGTTCAGGCAGGTCTTGCGCATCAGTCGCACCCGCAGTCGATTTCGCGCATCAGGCAGTCCATCTCCTCGTCGGGGATCTTGCTCTTGTGGTGCCAGGCGGCGTTCCCCTCGATCGAGGCGACGCCCTTCCCCTTGACCGTGTGGCAGATGATGGCCGACGGACGCCCTGCCTCGAACGGCACCGAGCCGAGGGCGCCGCGCAGCGCGGCCAGGTCGTGCCCGTTGACCTCGCGGACCGCAAAGCCGAAGGAACGCCACTTGTCGGCCAGCGGCTCCAGGTTCTGGACCACGGCCGTCGGTCCGTAGCATTGCATCTTGTTGTAGTCGACCATGGCGGTCAACGACTCGAGGCGGTGCTTGGAGGCCAGCATGGCCGCCTCCCAGACGGACCCTTCGTCCAGTTCGCCGTCCCCCATCAGCACGAAGGTGCGGTAGTCCTGCGCCTTCAGCCGGGCCGCCAGGGCGAAGCCGACGCCGATCGGCAGCCCGTGTCCCAGGGAGCCGGTCGACGCCTCGACCCCGGGGACCTTGCCGAGCTGGGGGTGTCCCCCGAGGATCGAGCCCGTCTCGCTGAAGGTCGGCAGGTGTTCCCGGCCGAAGAAGCCCCGGTCGGCCAGAATGGCGTAGAGAGCCAGGCAGCCGTGGCCCTTCGACAGGATGAACCGGTCCCGGTCGGGCCAGTCCGGCCGCGCCGGGTCGACCCGCAGGATGTCGTCGTAGAGGACCCGCAGCATCTCGACGAGCGACAGGGCCGAGATGATGTGCCCCCTGCGGGCGGACTGGACGATGCGCAGCACCTCGCGGCGCAATTCGCGGGAGCGGTGGTCGAGGCCGGACGATGCTGGGGACGGGGTAGCCATGGCGGAGATGATACCCGGTGCCGCCGGAAAACGGAAGAGGCGTCCCTACCGGATCGACCCCTCCCACTTGAGGTAGATCAGGTTGGCCGTGCCGTCGCCCCGGTTGGCCACCTTGGTCTTGAGGACGACGCGCAGGGGCGAACCCGGACCTCCCGCCTTGGTCAGCGGGGCGCGCAGACGGTACACACCCTCAGTCAGGCTGCCCTCCCAGAGGACCTCCTCGGCCGATCCGCTGATGGCGGTGACGGTCACCGGATAGTTCGACGAGTCGGACAGCGCCAGGGCGAAGGTGACCTGGACCTCGGCCGGCGAGGAGGAGGTGTCCACCTCGACGTCGAAGGTCTTCTGGGGGAGCAGCTCCGGCTGGGCCGCCCAGGAGAGCGCGGGAAATGCCAACAGGAGCGCCGCCAGCATCCATCCGTTCCTACCCCCGGGCTTTCGCATGGTCTCCTCCCGACAGTTAGAAGAACAGCTTCAGGGTGAATCCGACCAGGGCGCCAATGCCCCCGCAACCGAGTATCCTCGTCCGGATTTCGTCGATGCCGGCGACCTCGCGAACGACCCGGTCGAAGACGTTCCCGCCGGACGAGAGAATGGTGCTGATGCTGACATACTCCCCGGCGACCCGCCCGAAGATCAGGTAGCCGACGATCAGACCGGCGGCGCCGGTCAGAAGCGCCGCCCCGAATGCCCGTGACAGATACGCCCGCTTCATATGGCGATCCTCCTCCCGTTCCCCGGTCAGCGCAGGAGCCGGCCGAGGGTGTTGACCACCTTGCGCGCCAGGGCTTCGGCGTCGGATTCGAGGGCGGTCATGCCGGTGTAGGTCCCGCCGGTATGCGAGGCCTCCTGGTGGGTGGCCAGCGTATCTCCGGTGGCGCCGTCCTTGATGACCCAGCTGGCCGAGACGGTCGAGCGTCCGGCGCCCATGCCGACGATCCAGCGGGCGGCGGTGCTGCCGGCGCTGATGTCCAGGAAGGCGCCCTCGACCACCAGCACGCCGGCCCCTGCCTTCCCGCCGACGGACACCGTCGGGGGATTGCGTCGCGACAGCAGACAACCCTTGATGTCGCTGGCGATGAGATCGGGCAGGCCGACGGCGAAATTCTTCACGGCCGGATTCTCCTGGATTCGGGCGCCCTGGAGGGAGAAGGGACGGATGACGACCGATGCATAGCGTTGCGCCGGCGCGGATCCGGTAGCCGCGGGGCGGGTCCGGGGATGTCCGCAGGCTGCCACGACGGCCAGCAGGCCGAACGTGACCGGGATGAGCAGTCTGGCTTTCATGAGGAACTCCTTTCGATGCGGGCGATCACTCCCGCCGCCGGCGGCAGTCGCTTCGCGCGGTTTCCGTCGTGCCCGACGACCTTACCCGTCATATTACGCCGCCGTGGCGGCGGTGGCAACCATCGGGGAGGATCAGGAGATGCCGGGGGCGGAGATGCCGCGCAGGTGGGCGCGGGCATGGCCCAGCTGCCGGCGCAGGATCACCGGGTCGGGGAGGGGGCGGCGGACGAACTGGTTGAGCATGATCAGGCACCACTTGAGCGAGATGACCGGCAGCACCAGGGGAAGCCGCGCCAGGGTGCAGTCGTCGCCGTAGCAGCCGGCCAGCCGGTCGATGAAGTGCGTCCGCAGGCCGGGCGGGACCGGCACCTGGGGCTGGTTGAAGAAGTCGGCCAGGAGCTTGGCCGGGTCGTCCCACCCCCAGGTACTCGAAGTCGATGAAGCACAGGGAGCCGTCGGGACGGCGGAGGATGTTGTGGAAACCGAAGTCGGAGGGAGACAGGGTGGTCGACTCCCGTGGCACCTCCCGAGCCAATCCCGCCGGGCCGCCCACGGATTCGGTCAGGCCCCGCCGGATCCTCTCCAGCACCGGGCGGAAGGCATCCTCGAGAAAGCCACGGAGTTCCGCGCCGTCCGGGGTGGCCGGAGCGTCGGCCAGGAGACGCGCCAGGCGCCCGTCGACCACCGCCAGATGGGCCGCCAGCGAGAAGCAGGCCTCCTTGGCAACCGGTTGGCGGCGGGCCGCCGGGTCATTCCGGAGGGAGTGGACCAGGACCAGGAAGCGGGCGGCCTCGTCCAGGGCCTCCCGGTCGACCTCGCCCGGGGCGACATGTCGCCCGTCGATGTAACCGTACAGGCCGATCCCCTCGGCCGGGTGCGCGGCCACCGGCTCGGGGACGGAATGCACGCCCCCGGTCCCACAGGAACGCCAGGGCCCCGAACTCGGTCTCCAGACGGTCGGCCTCGTCCCCCGGCCGCCGGACGTAGCGCTTGGCCAGGTAGGAACGCCCGTCGTCGGCGTCCACCCGGAAGACCTCGCTGTTGGCCCCCCCGGTCATCGGCGTCAACGACAGGGAAGTCGTCCCGCGCAGGCGGAGCGCATCGGCGACGATCTCCTCGAGGGGGCGGCTCATCGGAACAGGCGCCTTTCGATCGCCTCCCAGGAGGCGAAGGGGACGACCCCGGCGGGAGGTCGTGCCAGCCGGCGGGGGCGTAGAGGATGCGCTCGACGCCGCCCGGGAAGCGTTCGTGGCCGAGCACCTCGACCAGGTCGTCGACGAAGTGCGTGCAGCCGGTCGTCCGGATCAGCGCCGAGCTTCCGGGGGAGGGTGCCCACGAAGTGGATGTCGCCCGGGGCGATGCCGAACCGGGCGGTGAAGCCCTGATGGCGCAGCCAGCGCCGGGCGGCTGCCCGCAGGCTCACCCGCGGGCCGATGGCCGGATAGAGGGTCTTGTGGGAGATGATCGACACCCGGACGCCGCGGGCGCGGCACTGGCGCAGAAAGGCCTCGATCCCCGGGGCTTCCTCGGCCTCGTCCATCCTTAGGCCGTAGACCACCCCCTGCAGCTCGGTCCACTTGCGCTCGCCGTCGTCGACGTGGCGCCGGATCGAGTCGCGGATGTCCTTCTTGTGGCGCCTGACGGCCGGATCGATCAGTCCGCGCTCGAGGGCACAGCGGTGGAAGAGCTCGTCGTAGGTGACGACGGTGTTGTCGAAATCGAGGCCGATGTGCACCGCCCTAAGCCGCCTTCCTATGGCCGGTGCTCGTAGACGTGCGGCAGGGCCAGGATCTCTTCCCAGTAGCGGTCGATCCAGTCGCGCACCTGGGCCAGCCCCTGCGTCCAGGCCGACCTCGGGCTGCCAGCCGAACTCGGCCCGCGCCTTGGAGGAGTCGATCACGTAGGCGGCGTCCTGCCCCAGGCGCTCGGCCACGTCGCGGGTGGCCGCGGCGAAGTCGACCCCGGCGGCGGCGCAGATCCTGCCCACCAGATCGCGCACGGACACCCCGGCGTCGGGCGACAGGTGGTACATCTCCCCCGCGCGCCCCTGCTCCATGGCCGCCAGCTCGCCGCGGGAGATGTCGCGGATGTGGATGTACGACTTGACCGCGCGGCCGCCGCCGTGCAGCTCGATGGTCCGTCCCAGCTGCAGGTTGATGAAAGCGCGCGGGATGATCTTGAAGAGCTGCTGGTGAGGCCCGTAGACGTTGGTGGAGCGGATCATGACGTACGGGAAGGCGTGCTTCTTGCCGTAGGTGAAGATCGAAAAGTCCCCGGCGGCCTTGGACGCGGCGTACGGGGTCGAGGGGTTCATCGGCTGCTCCTCCCTGACCGTGCCGACGCAGGTGCCGTAGACCTCGGGGGAGGAGATGTGGACGTAGCGCCGGAGGTACGCCTTGCCGCTCAGGAAGTGGACCAGGCGGGTCAGGGCGACGGCATTGGTCTGGAACCACTCCCAGGGGGTGTTCCAGGAGGGGCCGACCTCCGACTGGGCGGCGAAGTTCACCACGTAGGCGGGCGCGAGAGTAGTCGATCAGGCCGTGGATGGCAGCCATGTTCTCGTTCAGGTCGAGACGGTGGAAGGTGAACGGGGCGCCCTTCCCGTGCCGCAGGTAGGGCAGAAAGACGGGGCCCTTCTCGGGCGAGCGGGAGATGCCGTGGACCTCGTAGTCGCGCTCTCGAGCAGCAGGTCGATGAAATCGGCCCCGGAGAAGGAGTTGCTGCCGATGACCACCACCCGGTCGTTGCGCGCATCGCTCATGTCGTCTCTCCTGCGGTCGGAAGGGATTGGCGGGCGTCCCGAACTATCGGCGGAGGTGCATCACCGTGTCGAGAATGGAGTGGCAAAGGGCGTGGTGGATCACCTCCACCGGCCCGTACCGGTGCGACGGCACCCACAGGTTGATCGCCCCCATCGACCGCAGCGGGTTGTCGGGGTCGAAGCCCGACAGGGTGACCACCCGGGCGCCCAGGGCGATGGCCGAGCGGACGCCCCGCAAGATATTCTCGGAGCGCCCCGAGGAGGAGATGGCGAACAGGAGGTCCCCCGGCGAGCCGTAGTAACCGACGCTCTTCTCGAAGATGAACTGGTAGCCGTAGTCGTTTCCCAGGCAGGTGAGGAGCGCCGGGTCGTTGAAGGCCATGGCCCGGATGCCGATGTTCTTGGTGTAGTCGGTGGCCATGTGGCTGGAGATGGCGGCGCTGCCGCCGTTGCCGATGAACATCAGTTTGCCGCCGGCCGCCCCGGTGCCGACGACCAGTTGTGCGGCGGCGTCGAGGGCCTGGTGGAGATCAAGGTCGGCCCCGGCGGCGTTGCGCGCCGAAACGGAGCCGAGCGTCTCGCCGAACTGCCTGAAGTACTCCCTGACGTGTTCGCTCATGCGTCCCTCGCTACTTGAGCAGGCCTTGGATGAACTCGAGGAGTTCGTGCTTCTCCACCGGCTTGCGGTTGCCGACGATCTGGACGGCCAGGGCGCCGACGGCGTTGCCGATGAAGCCGACCAGGTCGAGCGGCAGACCCATGGCCAGGCACGGCGCGGTGAACGAGAAGTAGGCGTCGCCGGCGCCGACCGTGTCGACCACCTTCGACGAGAAGATCGGCGTGCGGACCGACTCGGCGCCGGCCAGGGCAAGCGATCCGCGCTTGCCGAGGGTGACGATCAGGTTCTCCACCCCGATCGTGCTCGTACATGCGCCGGGAAACGGTGTCGATGTCGGTGTACTTGTCCTGGGCGGCCAGACGCAACTCGGTCTCGTCGAGGCAGACCAGGTAGGGGTGGCGGTACTTGGTGATCATGTTGTAGCCGAGTTGGCGCCGTTGTTCTGGGTGTTGACCGCCAGCTTGCGTGCCCCGCCCTGGATGGTGTCGATGATCCGGCCGGTGATGAAGCCGTGGCCGAAGTCGGACACCAGCACGAGGTCGTAGGCGGGCAGAAGCGACGCCAGGTCGTCGGTGATCCGCTGCTCGAGCTCGCCGCCGATGTACTGGTCGTTCAGGTAGTTGACCTCGAAGAGCTTCTGGTTCAGGTACTGGTTCAGGTAGCGCCGCTTGACCACCGTCGGGCCGTCGGCCCGGATGAAGAAGGTCGGCCTGACGTTCGGCTTGAGAGTCTGCCGGATGAACTCCTCCCGCGAGTCGGCCTCCCCCAGGAGGCTCACCAGGTGCACCTCGTCGCAGATGCCGGCCAGGTGGTTGGCGATGGCGAAGGCGCCGCCGGCGAAGACCTCGTGGTTCAGGTAGCGGTTGACCACCAGGGGCGACTTGGCCGACACGCCCATCGAGGCGCAGTAGTGGTATTCGTCGATGATGCCGTCGCCGATCAGCAGGACCTTGAGGCGGCGCGCCTCGTCGATCCGCCGCCGGATGTCGTCGAACGAGTGGCGCTCCTTGAACTGGCGCAGGAAGCTCTTGGTCTCCTCGGGGTAGATGTCGAGGAAGTTGTTGATGATCGACGAGGCGCTGAAAGATACCCCCTGGGTCTCGCAGCAGGCGGGTGGCGCCGAAGTACAGTTCGCGCTCTTCCTCGAAGATCTTGCGATGGATCTCCCGGTCGCGGTCAAGGTAGGTCTGCCCCTTGGCGAAGAGGTCGGGCCTGATCTCCCGGACGCACTGGTACGGCGGGGAGTCGTCCACCAGGGCGACCAGGTCGACCATCGCCAGAGCGGCCACGTTCGCGGCTCCGGAGGGCCTCGGGGAAGATCGGCCGCCCCGGGCCCCGCCGGACGTCGCGGTCGCGGATGATGGTCACCACCAGGACGTCCCCCTGCTCCCTGGCCGCCTGGAGGTGCTGGACGATGCCGGGATGGATGATGTCGAAGACGCCGTGGCTCTGGACCACCGTCTTGCCCTCGGCGCGCAGGCGCTCGACGCGCTCGATCAGTTCGTTCAGGGGGACGATCTTGTCGGACGTGTCAGTTGTTCCCATGGCCTTTCAGGAAGTGCTGGTTGAGGAGTTGAGTGGACGAGAAGACGATCTCGTGGGTGAAGCGCATCTCGGCGCCGATCTCCCGGACGACGTCGCTTTCGCGCTGGATCTTGCCGGTCTTGTCCTCCAGGTTCTCGAACTCCTGCCCCTTGACGTAGATATCCGGCCGGAGCAGGCGCAGGGTCTTCTCGGCGGTCGGCCATCGGTTGACGGCCACCCGGTCGACGCACTCGAGCGCGGCGATGCACTCGGCCCGCAGCACCTCGTTGTATACCGGCCGCCCGGGCCCCTTGTCGACGAAGCGGTCGGGGCTGACGGTGACCACCAGGACGTCGCCCATCCCCCGGGCCGCCTGGAAGTACTTGATGTGGCCCGGGTGCATCAGGTCGAAGCAGCCGTGGCAGTGGACCACCGTCCTGCCGGCGGCCCGCTGCTCGGCCGTGTAGCGGGCCAGTTCGTCCAGGTCAACGAGTTTCACGGATCAGCCTCCAGAGGGCGGGGATGGTGTCGCGGTGCCGCCCCCGCAGGTAGAAGCCGCGTCCGCCGTCGGCCACGGTCCGGGCCAGCATCGTCTTCCAGGGGCGGAAGTAGTAGCCGGTGCTGTCGCGGGACGGTTCGGTGGACGGGTCGGCGGGAAGGTCGTGGAGATCGGCCACCAGGGTGGTGAAGTCGGTGATCCGCCGGCCTTCCTGGCCGGCCACGTTGCGGGCCATTGCCAGGGCCTTCAGGAACACCTCCGGGGCCATCACGGCGCTGCCGAAGTCCATCACCACCCCTCCCTCGAGCCCCTCCAGGACCGAGGCCAGGGTCAGGAAGTCGCGGTACGAGAGGGCGCCGGTGGCTGCGCCGTCGAAGTTGGGATGCTCGTGGATGATGTCGTAGCCGATGCCGACGTGGACCGTGGCCGGGACACCCAGGCGCGCCGCCGCCGCCAGGAGGCTGATCTCCTTGTGGGGGAAGGCGCCCGACAGTATGGCCCGGCCGACGGCCAGCCCCAGTCCCGCCCCCGGATCGCCCTCGCGATATGCCCGGTTGACGATGTCGTTGATCCCCCCCGTCTCGCGCCACAGGCCGAACTGCCCCTCGCTGATGTAGCGGGCGACGCTCTCGGTGGTCGCGCCCGCCAGGGCCAGTTCGAAGTCGTGGATCATGCCCGACCCGTTCATGGCCAGGCAGGTCAGGTGTCCCGACTCCATCAGGTCGATCAGATGGCGCTGCACGCCGGCGCGGATGACGTGGCCGCCCATCATCAGGACAACCGGGCGCCGGTGTTCCCGGGCGGCGGCGATCCGGGCGGCGGTTTCCGCCAGGGAGGGGTGGGCGAAGTCCGACGGCGCCAGCGGCAGGAGGAAGGAGAGGTCCAGGTCGTGGACCCGCTCGGCCAGCGGTTTGAGCCGCAGTCTTCCGCGATCGAAGAGCATGCGATACTATAGCACGAAGGGCTATGTCCCGCACCATGTCGGTGATCGGGAGCGGACCGCGGACGGGAGGTCGACGGTGGGGATGGCGGGCGGGTCGCGGGTCGGTCAGGTGGCGCCCGAATTCTCCCTGGCGGGCCACGACGGCGGAACGACCGCACTGGCTGACTTCCGGGGCGGCCCGGTGGTCGTGGGATTCATCCCGTCGCCCTGGACGAACGACGGCGCATCGTTGGTTGGGCCGCTGCGGGAGCTGGCGACGCGTGGTTCCGGGGCCCGCGTGCTGGCGGTCTCCACGGCCGGCATTTCCTGCCTGCGGGCGTGGGCCGCCTCCCTGGGCGGCTTGCCCTTCACGGTGCTCTCCGACTTCTGGCCCCACGGCGCCGTGAGCGAGCGATGGGGTGTTCTGGATTCCGCCGGTAACCCGCTCGCCGCTCTCTTCGTCGTCGACCGGGCCGGCATCATCGCCTACCGCGCCGTCGGGCGGCCGGGGAGCCTTTTTGATGAACCGGCCATTGCCGCGGCGCTGCGCGGGGAACGGGTCCGGCCGGGAAGCGCCCGCCAGGCGAAGGCGGCCGACGGCGACCCGGAGGTCGTCATGTACGCCTCGACCCGGTGTCCCGACTGCCAGCGGGCCAGGGAGTGGTTCCGGAAGAAGAGGGCTGATTTCCGCGAGATCGACATCTACGCCGACGATGAGGCGGCCGCCCTCGTCAGAGGATGGGCCGGGGGGAAGATGATCGTGCCGACCTTTGACGTCGGGGGCGAGATCCTGGTAGGCTTCGAGCCGCGCCGTCTGGCCCGGCTGCTGAAAAAGAAGACGGGACCCGGCTGTGGCCAGGCCCCGTCTTGACGGACGAACCGTCCCTACTTGGGAACGACGTTCCGCGCAGCAGGCCCCTTGGGGCTCTGCTCGATTTCGAACTCGACTTCCTGTCCTTCGGTCAGCGAACGAAAGCCGCTGCCGGTAACGGCGCTGTAGTGAACGAAAACATCACTGCCGCCTTCTGCGGGGGTGATGAAGCCGAATCCCTTCTGGTCGTTGAACCACTTCACAGTTCCTTTGGCCATGACTATTTTCCTCCTTTCCCCAAAGAATCGCAGCAAGCGAGAAACAAAAAAGCCGCCGGGTAGTGCAACCTAACCCCGCGGCTGGGAACTCAGGTCTCGCTTACTACCGACGGGGAGGATTATAAGACCTTCCGATGGCAGGTCAAGAGAAAAAAATCAGTCGCGGGAGGGCGGATTCCTGCGGGCCGACAGCAGGTCGCGGTAGGTGTCGACCGGTGTCATGACGCCGCCATCGAAGGCCAGGGCCATGAAGTGGAGGTGGGTCGGCGACCGTCGTGGATGGGCGTTCCTGCCCGTTCTCCCGACGCTGCCCAGCCGGTCGCCGGCGATGACGCGCTGGCCGGGCGAGACCGCCACCGAGCCCATGTGTGAGTAGCAGTAGTAGGTGTCGGATGTGTCCCCCAATATCCAGACGTGATTCCCGCCGCGGGTCGCCGAACCGGTTTGCCAATCCTTCTCGACCCCGATGACCCACCCGCCGGCGAAGGCCAGGACCGCCACCGGCCGGCCGGTCGAATCGTCCAGGGAATCATGATCGCCGTCCCGGACGAAGATGTCGTGCGCCGGATGGCCGCCGTGGCGGGGACCGTCGTGGTCCCGATACCCACGCGGCACGAAGCCGCTGCCGCGCATGCCGCCGATGTCCCGGGTTCCATAGCCGGCCACCGGGAAGACACGCGGGACGGGTCCGTCTGCGCCCTGAAGGGAGAAGTGGTCGCGCAGGTCGGCGTGCAAGGGGATCATCAACTCCCGCGCCCGGCCGGGTTCGATGGTGCCCTCGCGGACCGTCCGGTCGAGCCGGTCGAAGCGCTCCAGGCAATCCGCCGTCCCCTGGGAAGGGGACGCGGCGATGGCCGCGGCCAGGAGGACGGTCGGCAGAAAATTCATGGAGGACATCATGCACGGAATCAAGGGAAGTTCAATACCCGGAGATCACCCCCGGCGCTGGTATCATCGGCCGGCGGAGTCGGGGCGGTCGGCTCACGTTCAGCATGGAACAACCGGCAATGCAGAGGGCTAATGCTGTTGACAAGAGACAGTATCGGTTGTTCAATGAACGGGAGCACCGCGCTTCAACTGACCCGATCAGCCATGGTTCGGAGAAGACAGGAGGAGAATCATGAAGGTGTGCAAGTTGACGGTTCTTGCGGCGGGCGTGCTGACGATGCTGTCCGTCTCTTCTCAGGCATGGTCGGGCGACATCCTCAACCTGATCGTCATGGCCGCCCAGGATCCGAAGAAGGAAGGCGCCATGTATGACACCCTTGCCCAGTACCTGGCGGTCAGCAGCGCGCGGGTCGACAAAATCAATCTCCGGATGGCCAAGAACTACCCGGAAGCCGTCCAACTCTTCCAGACCGGCTCGGCCGACGGGATTTTCGCCGGTTCCTTCGTGGCCGCCATCCTGATCAAGAAGGGATTGGCCAAGCCGGTGGCCCGTCCGGTGACTGCCGCCGGCGTCTCGACCTACAAGGCGCTGGTGGTGGCCAAGGAGGGGACCAAAGCCTTCAAGGGGCTCGATGACTGGAAGGGGAAGAAGGTGGCCTATAGCGCCCTGGCATCCTCGGGTGAGGTGTACGCCAGGACGCTCCTGCCGCCCGGTGACGCGCCCGACAAGCACTTCATCCAGATCATCGCCCCATCCCACCAGGCGGCGCTCAATGCCGTCCAGGCGGGGCAGGCAGACTACGCGGTGGTCAAGAACACCATCTGGGATCCGGCCAGGTATCCCGGGTTGGCCGTCGTCGGCGGCGACGACGAGGAAAACCCCGACCGCACGCTAGTTCTAGGCAACACCGCTCACGCCACTTACGGCGAGGAACTCAGGAGCATCCTGGTCAAACTAGGCAAGGACGGCGGTGACAAGGCCGCGGCCGTCAAGAACGCCTTCGGGTGCTCGGGGTTCATCCCGACCGTCGAGAAGGACTTCCTGCACACCTTCCGCATCATCGACAAGGCGCACATCAACCCGGCCACCTTCAACTTCTCCTTCTAGCCAGCGGGGAGGGAATGAGATCCGATTCTGAGCACTTTCCGGAAGGATGGGTTGGGGCATGAAGATCGTCACCAAGATCAGCCTGTCGATCCTGATAGTCATGGCCGTCTGCTCGGCCCTGGCGGGGATCGCCGTCTACTCGGCCTACTCCGGGCTCAGGACGGAGATCTACCGGTGGTTCGACTCCGATGGTGCCAACCTCGTCCTGGCCATCGGCAACCAGGTCAAGCAGCACGTCACCTATTTCGACTACCAAGCGATCGACGGCGAGCTGAGGAAGCAGCTCTCGTATAACGCCAACCTCTACTACATCCGTGTCGACTGCGGAGACAAGCTGGCCCAGCGCAAGGAAGTCGGCGAAGAGCGGCGGAAACCATTCCGGCCGTACACTGGCGAGATCGTCGAGGATGGCGCCGTCGTCCTGAAGGTCACCATCCACTACTCGGACCAGGGCATCCGGCAGAAGCTCGAGAGTCTCGTCCAGCGTGTCGGACTCGGTCTCGTCGGGACCGTCGTCGTGCTGCTGACGGTCATTTCGGCCCTGGTGGTCGTCTTCATCAAACGCGACCTGAAGCACATGATCGAGGATGTCGGGGAGGCGTCGCGGGGCAACCTCGACGTCCTGGTGACCGCCCGTGCCCGGGACGAGTTCGGCGATCTCGCCCTGGCCTTCAATGACATGGTCGGCGGCCTGCGCGACGTGGTCTCCCGCGTCAACGCCACGTTCGCCGACCTCGAGAGCGTCTCCCGGGATATCTCGCGGGTCGCCAGCGACATCTCCTCGGGCTCCGGCCGCCAGGCCCAGTCGGTCGAGAGCGTCTCCTCCTCCATCGCCGAGATGAACATGACCATCAAGTCGGTCAACAGCACGGTCGGCGAGTTGACCACCCTGTCCGAGGAGAGTTCCTTATCGATCCTCGAGATGGGGGCATCTGTCGACGAGGTGGCCCGCAGCGCGGAGAGCCTGTCGGCCGCCGTAGAGCAGACGTCGACCTCGGTCACCCAGATGAATGTCTCGATACAGCGCGTGGCCGGAAGCATCGAGTCGCTGTCGAGCCTGATCACCGATACCACTTCGTCTATCACCGAAATGGACTCGTCGATCAAGCAGGTCGAGATGAGCGCCGAGGAGGCCAACCGCCTCTCGGACATGGTCAACAGGACGGTCAACGGGGAGGGGCAGGAGGCGGTCAGGAAGTCGGTCGAGAGCGTCGAGCATATTCAGGCGAGCGTGGCTCAGGCGACCAGGGTCATCCAATCGTTGGGTGAGAAGTCACAGGATATCGGCGAGATTCTCACGGTCATCAAGGAGGTCAACGAGCAGACCAACCTGCTGGCCCTGAACGCGGCCATCATCGCCGCCCAGGCAGGCGAACACGGACGGAGCTTCGCCGTGGTGGCCGACGAGATCCGCGAACTGTCGGCCCGGACCTCGGCTTCGACCAAGGAGATCGCCCGGATCATCCAGAACCTCCAGTCCGAGGCGGCCAACGCCGTGTCGGCCATCGAGGAGGGTTCCAAGCGGGTCGAGGAGGGCGTGGCTGCCATCAGGGCGATGGGCAAGACCCTGAACAAGGTGAGCGCCGACAGCGAGCGCGCCGCCACTGCCACGAAGATGATCGCCCGGGCTACCGCCGAGCAAGCCGAGGGGATCAAGCAGGTGGCCCAGTCGGCCCAGACGATGACGCAGATGTCCAAGGAAATCAGCCGGGCCACCAGGGAACAATCCGCCGGGAGCACCCTGATCATGAAGGCCGCCGAGGACATGCGCGACCTCGCTGTCCGGGTGAAACGGGCTACGATCGAGCAGGCCGAGGGGATCAAGCAGATCGGCATGGCCGGCGAGACGACCCACCGCATGTCGCAGAGCATCCTGCGGGCCACCGAGGAGGAAGGCAAGGGGATCGAAATGATCCTCGGAAATGTGGTCAACATCAAGGACATCAACGACATCAATCTCGAGGCGGTGGGCAAGCTCGACCGGATGGTCGAGGTGCTGAGCAATCAGGCGAGCTTGTTGCGCAAGGAGATCGAGCGCTTCGTGCTCGGCGTGCACATCTGACGATCACCGACGCCGGCTTGCGCGGCCGGCCGATCAGTCCCCGTGGTCAGGGATTGCGGTTGCTCCCGGCGGGAGTCTTGGGTATGACCACCACCCCTCCCGGGCTGACGTGGTAGTGACGGGCGTCGGCTTGCAGGTTATAGCCGATTTCCGTTCCCGGGGGGATGACCACGTTCTTGTCGATGATCGCCCGGCGGATGCGGCAGTGCCGGCCGATGTCCACGCCGTCCATGATGATCGATTCGCGCACTTCGGCCCAGCTGTGGATGAAGACGTTGCGGCCCAGGACGGAGTCGACCACCCGCCCGCCGGAGACGATGCAGCCGGTGCTGATGAGCGAGTCGACGGCGAAGCCGCGCCGTCCTTCGTCGTTGAAGACGAACTTCACCGGCGGCGCCGTCGATCTCGTCGGTGATGATCGGCCACTGGTGGTTGTAGAGGTTCAGGGGCGGATTGACGCTCTTGAGCTCCATGTTCGTCTGGAAGTAGGTGTCGATGCTCCCGACGTCGCGCCAGTAGGAGTTCTGCTCGCCGGCGAGGGACCCCGGGATGGTGTTGTTGGCGAAGTTGTAGGCGTAGACACGGCGGTCGTGAATGATCCGCGGGAAGATGTCCCGGCCGAAGTCGAAAGCCGATTCCTGGCACACCATGGTTTCCATCAACTCCGTGAGGATCTCGGTGTTGAACAGGTAGTTGCCCATCGAGATCAGGCAGGATGAGGCGTCGCTCGGGCATCGGGGTCGGATCGTGGGGCTTCTCCTGGAAGCCGGTGATCCGCCAGTCCCGGTCGACCTTGACCACGCCGAAAGCACGGGCCTCGGCGCGGGGGATGGGGAGCGTGGCGATGGTGATCTCGGCGTTGCTCTCCAGGTGGTCGGCCACCATCTGGCGGATGTCCATCCGGTAGATGTGGTCGGCGCCGAAGACGGCCACCATGTCGGGAGCCGACTCCTGGACCAGGTTCAGGTTCTGGAAGACGCAGTCGGCGGTCCCCCGGTACCAGTCGGTGCCGGTCTGCATCTGGGCCGGGACGGTGATGATGAAGTGGTCGCTCAGCACCTTGCCGAACTGGTAGGCCTGGCGGATGTGCTGGGCCAGCGACTGCGACTTGAACTGGGTCAGGACGTAGAGCGAGTAGATGCCGGAGTTGATGAAGTTCGACAGCACGAAGTCGATGATCCGGTACTTGCCGCCGAAGGGTACCGCCGGCTTGGCCCGGTCGCGGGTCAGGGGGTAGAGGCGCTCCCCGCGGCCGCCGGCCATGATCAGGCCGAGGACTCTGCTTCTCATGATGCATCCTCCCGTATGGATGTGGCGGGTCTCCCCGAAATGCGCCGGTAGAGGTCGAGGTACTTCGCCGCCGACCGTTCCCAGGAGAAGTCGGCCGACATGGCGTTCAGCATCAGGGGCCGCCAGGACTGTCGCTGCCGGAGGGCGTCCAGGGCGCGGTCCATCTCGCGCACCAGGGCCTGCGCCGATTCCTCCTCGAAAACGAAACCTGTTCCCGTTTCCCGCCCGGCATCGAACGGCTCCACCGTGTCGGCCAGCCCGCCGGTGCGGCGGACGACGGGGATGGTGCCGTACTTGAGGGCATACATCTGGGTGAGGCCGCACGGTTCGTAGCGCGAAGGCATCAGGAAGATGTCCGAACCGGCGATGATCCGGTGCGCAAGCGCATCGTCGAAGCCGTGCACCAGGCGCAGGCGCGGGAAGCGTTCGGCGGCGATTCGCAGGGCCGATTCGGTACTGCTCCTCGCCCGAGCCGAGGACGACCAGGATCAGGTCGCGCTCCATCAGGGCGGGGAGGGCTTCGAGGACTAAGTCGATGCCCTTTTGCCAGACCAGCCGGCCGATCATGGCCGCGACCGTCAGGGGGGACTCGGGAGGATACCCAAGCTCGGCCAGGAGCGCCCGCCGGCAGACGGACTTGCCGTCGAGGTTGGCCATGTGGTAGCGCGCCGCCAGGTGCCGGTCGGCGGCCGGGCTCCAGTGGTCGTAGTCGGCCCCGTTGAGGATGCCGGAGAGCTTGCCGGCGTGCTTCCGGATCAGACCGTCGAGGCCAAAACCACCCGCCGGCCGGGCGATCTCGAGCGCGTAGCGGGGGCTGACGGTGGTGACGGCGTCGCTCCAGACGATGCCCGCCTTCAGGAAGTTGAGCTGGCCGTGGAACTCCAGCCCGTCGGGGGTGAATGCCGACTCGGGAAGTCCGAGCTGCCCCAGTTCGTGGCCTGGGAAATTCCCCTGGTAGCCGAGGTTGTGGATGGTGAAGACGGTCGGGGTCCGCCCGCGGAGCAGGAGGGGGATGAGCGCCGGTCTGCCAGTCGTGGCAATGGACCACGTCGACCGGCCCGGGGAGCAGCGGGATGGCGGCCGCCACGGCGTGGCAGAAGAGGCCGAAACGGCGGGCATTGTCCTCGTAGGCGCCGCCCGGAGGGCCGTAAAGGTGGTCCCGGTCGAAGGAGGGGTTGTGCCGCACCAGCAGCGCCTCGACCCCGGCGGAGAGCCGGGCAGAGTAGATGGTCACCCGCCGCGTGTGCGGTCCCATCCGCACGGCCATGAAGGGGATCAGGGTCTTGCGGGCCAACGGCGAGCGGAGGATGGAACGGTAGAAGGGAAGGGCCACGAACACCCTGGCGCCCAGTGCTGCCAGGCTGGGCGGCAGGGCGCCGACGACGTCGGCCAGGCCGCCCGACTTGACCATCGGCACGGCCTCGCTGGCGGCCATGAGGACGGTCGGTGCCCGGTGCCGCTGCGTCATCCGGCGGCCTTCCGCAGGAGCGCAGTGAAAGCCTCTTCGTCGATGATCCGCAGGCCCAGCTTTCTGGCCCGGTCGAGCTTGCTGCCGGCGTCGGCTCCGGCGACCACGTAGTCGACCCCGGGGGTCGCCGAGGATGCCTTGCGCCCGCCGAGGCGTTCGATCTCGGCCGCGGCCTGGTCCCGGGTGAAGGTGGCCAGCGTGCCGGTGAAAAGGAAGCTCGTGCCCGACAGGGGACCGACGCCCTCCCGCGATGGCACCGGCGCGAGCCCGGCCGCATGGAGCTTGGCCAGCAGGGCCATGTTGTTCTGGTCCTTGAAGAAGAGGTGGATGGAGGCGGCCACCTCCGGCCCGATGTCCCGGATCTCCTGGAGGTGCTCCTGACCGGCGTCGGCCAAGTCCTCCAGGCGCTCGAACCGGTCGGCCAGCAGGCGCGCGGTTTGCTCGCCCACGTGACGGATGCCGAGGGCGAAGACGAGGCGATGGAGGGGCGGGCGTTTCGTCCGGGCAATGGCCGCCAGGAGGTTGTCGGCCGACTTCTCGGCCAGCCGCTCGATGCCGACCAGTTGGTCCCGCTCGAGGAAATAGAGATCGGCCACGTCGGCCACCAGGCCCGAGGCGACCAGGCGATGCACCAGTCGATCCCCCAGGCCGTCGATGTCCATGGCCCGGCGGGAGGCGAAGTGCTTGATCGACTCCTCGACCCGTGCCGGGCAGGAAATGTTCGGGCAGCGCACGGCCGCCTCGCCGGGGATGCGGACCACCACGGCGCCGCACACCGGGCAGTGGGGCGGGAGCTGGAACGGAAGGGTGTCCCGGGGGCGTTCCCCGGCGACCACTCCGGCGATCTCGGGGATGACGTCGCCGGCCCGTTGGACGACGACCATGTCGCCTACGCGGATGTCCTTGCGATCGACCTCGCCCTGGTTGTGGAGGGTCGCCCGCCTGACTTCCACCCCGCCGACCTGGACGGGATCGAGGACGGCCACCGGCGTCAGGGAGCCGGTCCGCCCCACCTGGACGACGATCTGACGAACGCGGCTGTGGGCCCGGCGGGGGGAAACTTGACCGCCAGCGCCCAGCGGGGGCTGCGGGCCACGTTGCCGAGGCGTTCCTGCAGGCCCAGGTCGTTGACCTTGACGACCATGCCGTCGATCTCGAAGGGGAGGGAATCGCGCAGCGCCTCGGCGGCGGAGAAGCGCTCCAGGACGGCCCCGATGCCAAGCGCCAGGGCCGCATGCGGCGCGGTCTTGAGCCCCAGGGCCGACAGCCCGGCGTAGATCTCCGCCTGGGTTCGCCAGGCGGCTCCTCCGGTCCGGCCGACGCCGTGAAAATAGATGTCCAGCGGGCGCGACGCGGTCACCGCCGGGATCGAGTTGGCGGATGGAACCGGCGGCGGCGTTGCGCGGGTTGGCGAACGGTTCCTGCCCCTCCTCGAGGCGTGATTCGTTCAAGCGGCGGAAGTCGCGGTGACTGATGATCACCTCGCCCCGCGCGTCCATGACCGGTCCGGGGAGGTTGCCCTCCGACGTCGAGGAGGCGGAGGGGGAGGCTGCGGATGGTCCGCAGGTTGGCGGTGACATCCTCGCCCCGGAAGCCGTCGCCGCGGGTGGAGCCGGTGGCCAGGACACCGTCCCGATAGACCAGCTCGACGGCCAATCCGTCCAGCTTGAGTTCGGTGAAGTACTCGACCTCGGCGTCGTCCTTGAGGAAGCGCCTGACCCGGGCGTCGAAGTCGACGACGTCCTCCCGGGTGAGGCCGTTGGCCAGGGAGAGCATCGGCAGGGCGTGCTCGGCGGGACCGAACGAACCTGCCGGCGCCGCGCCGACGCGCTGCGTCGGGGAGTCGGCGGTCCGCAATTCGGGGAAGGCGGCCTCGATCGCCTCGAGTTCGCGCAGAAGGGCGTCGTAGTCGACGTCACTGATGGTCGGTGCGTCGAGCACATAGTACCGCCGGTTGTGCTCGAGGAGCTCGCGCCGGAGTTCCTCGGCCCTGTCCGCCGCATTCCTGTCCGCCATGGCGTTCATGTCGACCATCCTAGCCTAACAGTATCATGGGCGCGGGGTCGAAATGATAGTGCCGACGCTGATGAATCAGGCCCGGACTTCGGGTATAGTGGACGCATGAACCGAAGGAAACTCGGCGATATCCTGGCCAGCCACGGCCTATTAAACGAAGAGCAACTCCGGGTGGCCCTGGAAAAGCAGCGTTCGACGGGCAAGCGCCTCGGGCGGATCCTGGTCGAGGAGGGGATGATCCAGGCCGATGTCCTGGCCGGGCACCTTTCCGAGCAGCTAGCCCTCCCGCTGGTGTCGTCCCTGCAGGGCGTGACGTACAGCAACGGGGCCATGCTGCCCCGGTCGTTCATGGAGGAACGGCGCGTATTTCCGGCGGCGATGGAGAAGAACAGCATCACCCTGGCCATGGTCGACCCGCTCGACCTGGTGACCGTCAAGGATGTCCAGTTCCTGACCGGGAAGACGGTCAGGAGCGCGGTTACCACCAACGACCTGATCGACGACTACCTGAAGTCCTCGGTCGACACCGGGGAGGGTGTCCGGGAGGCCCTCCGGAGGATACAGCCGGCGGACCGGATCGAGGTCATCGAGGGGGGCGACGAGGAGAAGGAGGACCTGACCGCCCTCCAGCAGGGGGCAGAGGCGGCGCCGATCGTCGGCATGGTCAACTCGCTCATCATCGAGGCGGTCAAGGTCGAGGCGAGCGACATCCACCTGGAGCCGCGGGAGAGGGAACTGCTGGTGCGTTACCGGATCGACGGCCTCCTGCGGGACATGACCGTGCTGCCGCCGGCCGTCCAGCAACCGGTCATCTCCCGGCTCAAGATCATGGCCAAGATGGACATCGCCGACCGCCGGAAGCCCCAGGACGGCAGCGCCCGGATCAGGATGGGGGACCGCGAGATCGACCTGCGGGTGTCGACCCTGCCGACCATCTACGGCGAGAAGATCGTCGTCCGCGTGCTCGACAAGGGGAGGCGGGTGATGACTCTCTCGGACTTGGGCATCATGCCCGAGGACCTGTCGGTGATCAGGGCGTTCCTGTCCAGGCCGCAGGGGATGATCCTGGTCACCGGGCCGACCGGCAGCGGCAAGAGCACCACCCTGTACGCCGCGATACACCAGGTCCGATCGCCGGGGACCAACATCATCACCGTCGAGGACCCGGTGGAGTACAAGATCTCCGGCGTCAACCAGGTCCAGGTCAACGAGCGCGCCGGGGTCACGTTTGCCTCCGGCCTGCGGTCCATCCTGCGACAGGACCCGAACATCATCATGGTCGGCGAGATCAGGGACAAAGAGACGGCCGAGATCGCCTTCCACGCGGCCCTCACCGGACACCTGGTGCTGTCGACGCTGCATACCAACAACGCCGTCGCGGCGGTGACCCGGCTGGTGGATATCGGCATCGAGCCGTTCCTGGTGGCCTCATCGGTGGTCGGAGTGATCGCCCAACGCCTGGTGAGGCGGAACTGCCCGCGGTGTCTGAAGCCCTACGTGCCCGGGGAGACCGTGCTGGCCGACCTGAAGATCCCCGCGGAAGAGGGCGACGGGAAGTTCCAGAAGGGAGCCGGGTGCGACCACTGCCGGATGATCGGCTTCCGGGGCAGGGTGGGCATGTACGAGGTCTTCCGGATGAGCGGCGAGACGCGCGACCTGATCTTGGGCAGGTCGTCGGAACGGGCGATACTTCGCGCCGCCAGGGGAGGCGGCATGCGCACCATGGAGGAGGACGGCCTGCGCAAGGCGCTGATGGGCTGGACCACCCCCGAGGAGATACTGCGGGTCATTCCCCCCGAGGAAATCGACGAGGCCGGCATGCTGGACAGGATAGCCCCGCGCCGGTAGCCGGCGATCCCCGGGGCTTGACCGTCAATCGGCCTCGATCCTGACCTCATGGTGGCCGGTGTCCGCCTTCCGCGGGAGAACGACGCGAAGCACCCCGTCCCGGAAGGTGGCCTTGATCCGTTCCGGGTCCACGCTCCCGGGGAGGTTGAAGGAACGGTTGAACCTGCCCATCGGGCGCTCCCGCCGGTGATGGCCGGTTGGCGGGACCGACGGGTCGGGTTTCCGCTCGCCGCTCAGGACGAGCACCGGGCCCTCAACCGTGATCGACACGTCGCGCAGGGCGACGTCGGGCAGGTCCATCACCAGTATCAGGTTTTCCCCCGCCTCGTAGATGTCCACCGGAGGGGCCCACGTCCCCGGGGCGAACTCTTCGTGCCCCTGCCCGTGAATGCCCAGGTCGCCCAGCATACGGTTCATCCGCTCCTGCAGGTGGATCAGTTCATTGAGGGGGTGGTGTCCGCCGGCGGTCATGACGCCCTCCTTCCGGGAAGTAGACGGGAACATGGAGCGGGCGACGGGGTTCGAACCCGCGACACCAAGCTTGGGAAGCTTGTACTCTACCAGCTGAGCTACGCCCGCTCGATCGTCCAACTCATGCTACTATATAGAATTCCAGCGCGCTGTCAACAGCGGCGGGGGGAACGGCTTCCGGGGAAAAACCGAGGATGGCGGCCTGATGAAGCGTAGCGGACAGCGATGGGCGGTCGGTTCGAGAGGACGGTCCCCTGCAGGGGGATTCCGCCTGGCCGTGGCCGCCCTGATCATCACCGTCGTGGTCGCTGCCGCCTACTGGCCGGTGACCCGGGCCGGCTTCGTCGCCTACGACGACCCCATCTACGTTGGCGACAACCCGCGGGTGCCGCGCGGCCTGACCCCGGCGAACGTTGCCTGGGCCATGACCACCTTCGAGTCGTTCAACTGGCACCCGCTCACCTGGCTGTCACACCTGGCCGTTGGCGGCGCCTTCGGGCTCGACCCGCTGGCGCACCACCTGGTCAACGTGCTGCTCCACCTGGCCAACGCTCTGCTGCTGCTGCGCCTGGTGTGGGTCGTGACCGGCTCCTTCCGTCCGGCGCTGGCCGTGGCCCTGCTGTTCGCCGCCCATCCGCTGCACGTCGAGTCGGTGGCCTGGATTTCGGAGCGCAAGGACGTCCTGTCGGGGTTCCTCTTCCTCCTCTGCCTGCTGGCTTACCACCGCTATCTGGAGCGGCCGGGAGCGGGACGCTACGTGGTCGTGCTGGTCGCCCTCTGGCTGGGCTTGATGGCCAAGAGCATGCTGGTCACCGTGCCCTTCCTGCTCCTGATCCTCGACTGGTGGCCCTTGGGGCGCTGGCCGTCCCGGGATCGCCGCGGGATGGTATCGTGGTCGCGACTCCTGGGGGAGAAACTGCCGCTGATGGCCGCGGCGGCTGCTTCGGCCGTGCTCACCTTCGTGGCCCAGCGCGGCGGCGCGGTCAGTCCGTTGGGGAGCGTCACGCCCGGCATGCGCGTCGGGAACGCCCTCCTCTCGTACGTGGCCTACCTGCGTGACGCCGTCTGGCCGACCCGTCTGGCCTGCTTCTACCCGCACCCGTTGGGCGGCATCTCCTGGGCGCGGGTGGCGCTCGCGGCGCTCTTCCTGGCGGCCGCCACCGTGGCGGTGATCGGCCTGCGCCGCCGGGCGCCGTACCTCGCCGCCGGCTGGTTCTGGTACCTGGGGATGCTGGTGCCGGTCATCGGCCTGGTGCAGATCGGCCTTCAGGCGCGGGCCGACCGCTATATCTACCTGCCGATGATGGGGATCTACCTGGCGGCGGTCCTGGTCTGCTCCAGGGTGCCGGCGAAGCCCGCCGTCCGACTGTCCATCCTCCTGCCGGCTATTCTGCTGCTGGCGGTGATCGCCAATCGCCAGGCCCGCACCTGGCGGGACAGCCGATCGCTCTTCGGTCATGCCATCGAGATCGACGACTCCAACTGGCTGGCTCACACCAACATGGGCTCGGTCTGGGCCACCGAGGGGAGGCAGGACCTAGCCATCGAGGAGTATCGCCGGGCCCTCGTTCATCGCCCCACCTTCGCCCGGACCCACCTCCTCCTGGCCCGGGCGCTCGAGGGCTCCGGCGACCCGCGGCGGGCCGAGAGCCACTACCTGATGGCCATCGACCTGCGGCCCGGCTACGACGAGGCGCTCGTCGGCCTGGGAGTGATCCAGTTCAAGTCCGGGCGATATGCCGAGGCGCGCGAGTCGTTCCGGGGAGCTCTGCGGATCAAGCCCGATTCGGACCGGGCGCGCTTCTGCCTGGCCGACGCCGAGCGGGCGCTGGGGCGGCTGGATGCGGCCGTCGAACAATACCGGATCGGGCTGGGGCTCAAGCCGGATTACGCCGAAGGGTGGACGCTCCTGGGGGGTGCCCTCATCCAGATGGGCAGGCAGGCGGAGGGGTTGGGGGCGATCCGCAGGGGGGTGGAAATCGCCCCCGGCGATCCTGCGGTGCGCAACGAACAGGGCCTGGCCCTCATCACCGCGGGGCTCCTGGATGACGCCATCGCCTCGTTCCGGGAGGCGGTCCGCCTCGATCCGGCGTCGGACCGGTTTCGCCTGAACCTGAGCCTGGCCCTGGAGCGTGCGGGACGGCTTGACGAGGCGCGGGCACTCAATCAACGCTCCGCCACGGGGTCGCGTCCGTGACCTGGCGGAACCGGAATACCACGACTGCCCTGTTGCTTGCCCTGGTGGTGTTCGGCGTCTTCGCGCATGCTGCTGGCAACGGTTTCGTCGATTACGACGACAGCGTGTACATCGGCGGCAATGCCGTGGTCCGCAACGGGCTCACCCCGGCCGGAATCCGATGGGCCTTCACTTCCGTCGGCTATGCCTCGAACTGGCACCCGGTGACCTGGATCTCGCACATGTTGGACGTCACCCTCTTCGGGACGGATCCGTCGTTTCACCACCTCACCGGCGCCGGCATCCACGCGTTGTCATCGGCATTGCTGTTCGCCATCCTGGCCGGGGCGACCGGGCAGATCTTTCCCGCCCTGGCGGTAGCCGCGCTGTTCGGGCTCCACCCCCTTCGGGTGGAGTCGGTCGCCTGGGCGGCGGAGCGCAAGGATGTCTTGTCGGTCTTCTTTGTGGTGACTGCCATGGGGGCGTACCTGCGCTATGTCCGCCGTCCCTCCGCCGGGCGCTACCTGGCCGCGCTGCTTGCGGCGGCCCTGGCGCTCCTCTCGAAGCCGACCGGCGTCACCCTGCCGTTGCTCCTGATCGCGCTGGACGTGTGGCCTCTCGGCCGGTGGCGGAGCGGATGGCGCGACCTGGGACGCCTTCTCCTGGAGAAGGTTCCGCTGGCAGTGATGGCGGCACCGGTGATGGCCCTGACGCTGCGGGCCCAGGCATCCGGGGAGGCCTTGCGGACCATCGCGCCCGTGCCCTTGGCGGCGCGGATCGGCGATGCGGCCGTGGGCTTGGCCACCTACCTTTGGCAAACCGCCTGGCCGCTCGGCCTGGCAGTCTTCTATCCCAGGAAGGATGGAGGGGCTTCGGTGTCGTCGATGCTCTTCGGGGTGGCGCTCCTGCTGGCCGTCACCGTCGTTCTGGGCTTCTCCTCGAGGCGCCGGCCGGCGGCGCTGGCAGGCTGGACGTTCTTCCTCGTCGCCCTGCTGCCGGCCAGCGGCATCGTCAGGTTCGGGCTCCAGGCGCACGCCGACCGATACACCTACCTGCCCCACGCCGGGCTCTTCATGGCCATCGTCTACGGCCTGCCGGGCATGCCCCCGCGGAAGGTCTGCCGGAGATGGGCGGCCGCAGCCCTGGTGACGCTGATGGCCGTTTCGGGGACGCTCTCGTGGCGGCAGATCGGCTTCTGGCGCGACACCCGGACGCTCTTCGAGCACACCCAGTCGGTGACCGGCGAGAACTGGATGGCCCATTTCGTGCTGGGGAACCTCGCCCTGGGAGAGGGACGTCTCGACGACGCGGTGGCGCACTTGCAGGAGGCGGCGCGTCTCAATGCCCACAATGTCGGCATCCAAAGCAACCTGGCCTATGCGCTCTCGAGGAGCGGCCGGCACGACGAAGCCGTGGCCCGGTTGAGGCGGGCGATCTCCCTGGACCCGGGCAATCCCGTCCTGGCCGCCAACCTCGCTCGCCTGCTCAATTCCACGGGGGCGCGATGAGCGCCCGGGATGCGTTCGGAGAGCTTCCCGGCGGCCGGGAGTTGGCGGAACTTGCCCGGGAGGTGTCGGCATGCGGGCGGAGTCTCTGGGTCGTTGGCGGCGCCGTGCGGGACATACTCCTCGGCCGGCCGGTGGACGAGATCGACCTGGTGACCGACCTGCCCCTGGATGATCTGGGGCGCCTGCTCAGGATCCATGCGGTCGGGCGGGGGAGGGATTTCGGAACCGTCGTGGCTGTCGTCGGCGATCGCCCTTTCGAGGTGTCGGAGCTCCGGGGCGGCACGTCCGGGCAAGACCCGGTGGATGCCCGCCTGTCGGCCGATGCCGGCTGCCGCGACTTCACCGTCAACGCCCTGTACCTGGATCAGGACGGGCGGGTGTTCGATTGTGTCGGCGGCCGGGACGATCTGCAGGCCGGCATCATTCGCGGCGTGGGCGATCCCGTCCGCCGGTTCGAGGAGGACCCGGTCAGGATCCTTCGCGGCGTTCGTCTGGCGGTTCAGCTGGGCTTTGCCATCGAGCCGGTGACCGCCCGGGCAATGGCCGCCCGGGCCGGATTCCTGGCGGGGGTGCCCGGGGAGAGGCTGGCCAGGGAATTGACCAAGATGGCCTCCCTCGGTGGGAGCGCCCTGGCGGGGGGCGTCGAGTTGATGCGGGAGAACGGCTCACTGGCCGTCGTCCTGCCTGAGATGGCGGCTCTGGACGGCGCCGAACACCGGCCGGAACACCACCCCGAGGGTGACGCCTACCGCCACACGCTGGCCGCGCTGCGCTCCTGGGAAGGGAGGGATCCGCTCACCGGGCTGGCCATCCTGCTGCACGACATCGGCAAGGGGCCGGCGGGGTCTCGTGTCGGCGGGGCCGGCCGCTATCCCGGCCACGCCCGGGCGGGCGCGGGGATGGTCCCGGAGCTTGTCGGGCGCCTCCGCCTTCCCGGCGCATGGGCGGAGTCACTGGCTTTCGTGGCTGACCGGCACATGCTGCTCCACCGGTTGGGCGAACTGCGCCCCTCCACGCTCCGGCGGCTGGTGGCCGATCCCGGGATGGCGGCACCTGCGGGAGGTGGCCCTGGCCGACGTGGCCGCCCGGGGAGACGTGGGGAGGCTGGAACGCCTTCGGGAGGAGATTCGGCGGGGCGAGGAGATCGCCCGGACGGCCGAGGAGCGGTATCGGAGGACGATCAAGGGAGCGGTTTCCGGCCGGCGGGTGATGGAGGTGACCGGCCTTCCGCCGGGGAGACGGCTGGGAGAGATCATCGACCGGGTCACCGCCTGGGCTCTCGACGCCGGGGTTGTCGACGGCGACCTGCTGGACGAGGCCATACGGCGCGCCCACCGGGGAGAGGAGTGATGACCGTGCCGCGGCGGGCCCGGATGGCGGTCATGGGTCTGGCGTTGGCCCTGGCTGTCGCCGGCGCTTTCGCCCCCGCGGCCGGCAACGGCTTCGTCCCCTACGACGACGACGTGCTACATCACCGCCAACGAGGGGCTGCGGAAGGGCCTGACCGCGGACGGGATTGCCTGGGCCGCGACGACCTTCCATGCCGCCAACTGGCACCCCCTGACGTGGCTCTCGCACATGGTCGACCTGTCGCTCTTCGGGACCGATCCTGCCGGTCACCACCTGGTCGGGCTGGCCATCCACGCGGCGATCGTGATCCTGCTGATGCTCGTCCTGGACCTCCTCACCGGCGAGGCGACGGCAGCCTTCCTGGCCGCCCTGCTCTTCGGCCTCCATCCCCTGCGGGTCGAGTCGGTGGCCTGGGCCGCAGAGCGCAAGGACCTCCTGTCGGCCTTCTTCTGGATGGCCGCCCTGGCCGCCTATGCTGTCTATCTGAGACGCCCGGGATGGGGGCGCTACCTGCTCGTCTGCGGCTGCCATGCGGCGGGGCTGCTGTCCAAGCCGATGGGGGTCACGCTGCCGCTGGTATTGCTGCTCCTCGACGCCTGGCCGCTGGGGAGGATACGGCGGTCGACCGGCCGGGTCCTGGCCGAGAAGGTCCCGCTTATGGCCATGTCGCTGGGGGCCGCGGCGCTCGCCTGGACGGCGCAGCGGGGGGCGGCGCGGTCGGCCTGTGGGAGTTCATACCCTGGCGCTACCGGCTGGCCAACGCCGTGCTCGCCGCCGGTGCCTACCTGTGGCGGACGGTCCGGCCGGTCCGCCTGGCCTTCTTCTACCCCCACCCGGCCACCGCATCGCCCCGGGCGAGGTGGTCGCCGCCGGCCTGCTCCTGGTGGCGCTCACCTGGCCGCAATCTTCTCGATAGGAGGTTCCCGGCGGGAATTGCCGGGTGGGCGTGGTACCTGGTCACGCTGCTGCCGGTCCTCGGGCTGGTCCAGGTGGGCGCCCAGGCGAAGGCCGACCGCTACACCTACCTGCCGCAGGCGGGCCTGGCGCTGCTGCTGCCCGGCCTCTGGTTGGCGATGCGGGGGAGACGGCGTGTGCTGCGGGGCTCGACCCGCGGCGCTCCTCTGTCTGGCCGTGGCCGGCCGCCTGGCGACCGCCAGGCAGACCCTCGTCTGGCGTGACGGCATGACTCTCTTCTCCCACGCCATCAGGGTCACCCGGGGGAACTGGCTGGCCCACAATTCGCTCGGCGCCGCCCTGGCCGCGAGGGGTGACACGGCGGGGGCCCTGGCCCAGTTCGACGCGGCGGTCAGGATCTCGCCGACGTTTACCAAGGCGCGGCGGAACCTGGCCACCGCCCTGGCCGACCTGGGGCAGGGATCGCCAGGCGGCCTTCCAGTTCCGGCAGGTTCTTGAGGCCGATCCGGCCGCCGCCGACGCCAGGCGGGGGCTGGCCGCCTCGCTGGCCCGCATCGGGGACGCGGCCGGAGCCGAGAGGGAGTACCGTCACGCGCTGGCGGCCGGGCCGGATGACGAGCGGATCGTCGTGGGCCTGGGCGAACTCCTGTCGACGGCCGGCCGGTACGCCGAGGCGGAAGCGCATCTACCGGCGCTTCCTCGAATCGAAACCGAACTCCCCCAGGGTGCAGGGCGCACTGGCATTGGCGATGATCCGCCAGGGGAACGGAGACGCGGCGACGGCGATCCTGGAGCAGGCACTGGCGCTCGATCCGGGCTATACTGAAGCGATGGTCAACCTGGGCAACCTGGCGTTCGGCAGGGGCCGGCCGGATCTGGCGGCGACCTATTACCGCCGGGCGCTGGCGATCGATCCGGGCATCGAAGTGGCCGGGCGGAACCTGCGGCTGGCCGAGGACCGGATGCTCGCCCCGGGGAAATCCGGAAGGTGAGCGTCGCCCGGCGCAAGGCTCTGCTGCTGTTTCTGCTGGCCGTGGTCACGGCGGCCATATTCGCGCCCGCCCTGGGAAACCGCTTCGTGGACTTCGACGACGGCAGCTACGTTTCGAAGAACCAGAACATCCGGCACGGGCTGGCCCCATCCTTCCTGCGGCTGGGCCTTCACCACCTTCCACGCGGCCAACTGGCATCCGCTGACCTGGATCTCGCACGCTCGACTGTCCCTGTTCGGTCCCGACCCGGCGGGCACCACCTGACGAGCCTGCTGCTGCACGTCGCGGCCGTCGCTGCTGCTCTTCGCGGTCCTCGTCGGCCTGACCGGCGGCACGTGGCCGGCAGCGCTGGCGGCCGCTGCTCTTCGCCCTCCACCCGCTGCACGTCGAGTCGGTCGCCTGGGTCGCCGAGCGCAAGGACGTCCTCTCGGGCCTGTTCTTCATGCTCGTCCCTGCTGGCCTACGTGCGCTACCTGCGGCGGCCCGGCGCGCGGCGCGCTACCTGCGGTCGTCGTTCTCGCTCTGCGCCTGGGGCTGCATGGCCAAGCCGATGCTGGTGACGCTGCCGTTCGTCCTGCTGCTGCTCGACTACTGGCCGCTCGGGCGCGTCGGCATTCCCGGCCGGGGCAGGGGAGGGGAAAAGACCTGGCTGGCGGTGGCCGGGGAGAAGGCCCCGTTGTTCCTTCTCTCGGCGGTTTCGGCGGCGGTCACCTACGTCGCCCAGGCGAGAGGCGGGGCGGTGCGCACGTGGGAGGACTTCCCGGTGCACAACGGCGCCGCGACCGCCCTGGTGGCTGCCGCCGGCTACCTGGCCAGGACCGTCGTGCCAATCCGGCTGGCCTTCTTCTATCCCGTTCCCGAGGGCGGCCCTTCCTGGCCGCTGGTGGCGGTGTCGGCCGCGGCCCTGGGGCTGGGGAGCGCCCTGGCCGCCGCGGCGTTCAGGCGGAGGCCCTGGTGGACGGTCGGCTGGTGCTGGTTCCTGGGAATGCTGGTGCCGGTGATCGGCTTCCCGGTCCGGGTCGGGTCGCAGGCCATGGCCGACCGCTACACCTACCTTCCGCTGTTGGGCATCTTCGTGGCCCTGGGCATCGCCTGTCTGGGCGGGCGGGTATGCTGGCCAAGGGGTCGGAAGGCGGCCGCGCTGGCCGGCGGAGGGGTGCTCGTGGCGGTCCTGGGTATCCTGGCCGGCCGGCAGGTCAGGGTCTGGCGGGACAGCGAGTCGCTCTTCCGCCAGGCCATCCGGGTCACCCAAGGCAACTGGCCGGCGCACAACGGCCTCGGCACCATACTGGCCAAGAGGGGCCAGATCGACGAGGCGATCGCACACTACCGGACCGCCCTGGCCATCGACGACCGGGCGCCCCGCCCCCACTTCAACCTGGGCTACGCCATGGCCATCAGGGGAAAGTGGGAGGAGGCCCTGGTGCACTACCAGGATGCCCTGCGCACTGGATGTCCGCTACGTCCGGGCATACTACCGGGCGGGCATCGCCTACCAGCGGCTGGGGAGGCTGGAAGAGGCCGAGGCGAGTTTCCGGCGGGCCTTGGAACTGGAACCCGACTCGGTCGAGATCGTCCACCAGTTGGGGCTGGTGCGGGCTGGGAAAGGGGACCGGGCAGGCGCCATCGAGTTCCTCGGCCGGGCACTGTCGATGGCTCCCGGACGGCTCGACATCCGGGACGATTACCAGCGGGCAATCCGCGGAGAGGCGGTTGCCGGGCCGGGCGCGGGCGCCGAACGGGGCGGGGATGATCCGGCGGATTGAGTGGCTGCATTCCCAGGCGACCCGCCGCGAGGCACGCCTGGTGGCGGCGGCCGCGCTGCTGCTGGTCATGGTGTGGGCAATCTATTCCCCCCTGAGCGTCGCCGGCTTCGTCGACTACGACGACCTCGACTATGTTCTGCAGAATCAGGCCGTCCTCCGGGGCCTCGGCGCCGGATCGCTGAACTGGGCGCTGACCTCCTTCCACGCGGCCAACTGGCACCCTCTGACCTGGCTGGCGCACATGGCCGACGTCGAGTTCCTCGGCGTCGATCCCGGCCGGCACCACCTGGTGTCGGTGACCATCCATGCCCTGGCGTCGCTGCTCCTGCTGGTCTCCCTGGCGGCCATGAGCGGGTCTGCGTGGCCGTCGGCCCTGGTGGCGCTTCTCTTCGCCGTCCACCCGCTGCATGTCGAGTCGGTCGCCTGGATTGCCGAGCGCAAGGACGTCCTGTCGGCACTCTGCTGGGGCGCGGTCCTCTGGGCATACGCCGGCTACGTGCGGCGCCCCGGCGCGGGGCGCTACCTGGCGGTGGTGGTTCTGCAGGTCCTGGGGCTGACCGCCAAACCGATGGCCGTGACCATGCCCTTCGTCCTGCTGCTGCTCGACTTCTGGCCGCTGGGGAGGCTCCGTCGGGAAGGGCATCTCCGGGGCAGGGTGTTCGTTGAGAAGGTACCCCTGCTCATCCTCTCGCTGGCCTCGTCGGTGGTGACCATGGCGGCCCAGCGGGCCGGGGGGGCGGTCGAGCCGTTGGCCGGCGGGGATGGGCTGACGAACCAGGTGGGCATGGCCGCCGTGGCCGCGGTCACCTACCTGCTGAAGACCGCCTGGCCGGCGGGATTGGCCATCTTCTACCCGGTGCCCGATGGCGGTTTCGCCGCCTGGCGCGTTGCCTCGTCGGCCCTGGTCCTGGCGGCCGTTACCCTCGTCGCCGTCGGGTGTCGCCGGCAACGGCCGTGGCTCCTTGCCGGCTGGTTCTGGTACCTGGGGACACTCGTGCCGGTCAGCGGCCTCCTGGTTCGAGTCGGGTCGCAGGCCATGGCCGACCGGTATACCTATATCCCGCTGGTCGGCGTCTTCGTCGGCGTCGTCTGGGAGGCCGACCGATGGGTGCGCGCGGGCGGACGATGGCGCGCCCGGTTTGCCCTGGTCTTGTCGGCCGCGCTCCTGGCGGCCTTCGGCGTGGCGGCCCGGTTCCAGGCCGGCCACTGGATCGACAGCCGGGCGCTCTTCGGGCACGCGCTGGCGGTGACCGAGCGGAACTGGGCGGCGCATACCAGCCTGGGCGCCGTCCTGGCCAAGATGGGGCGGCAGGAGGAAGCCATCGTCCACTACCGCCGGGCGATCGATTACGCTCCCGGCTACGCCAAAGCCAGGTTCAATCTCGGCCTGGCCCTCTACCAGACCGGGAAGGTTGACCAGGCCGCCGTCCAGCTGGCCGAGGCGGTCAGAATCGATCCGGCCTATCGGAAGGCCCTGGCGCTCCTGGGGGAGATTCTGGCCGGGTGGGGCAGGCACGCGGAGTCGGCGGAGCACTTCCAGGAAGCTCTCCGCCAGGGTCCGGAATCGGCCGACCTGCATCGCCGGCTGGCACGGTGCCTCTGGGCGGCGGGGAACGCCGACCTTGCCCGGCGGCATCTGGAGCGGGCCGACGAGTTGGCCCGGAGGGGTACGGCGTCCCCGTGAGCCGGATGGCGGGATCGCCGGGTGATCGGCGCCGACTCCGGGCGGGGGCCATCCTGCTGTTGCTGGCGACCGTGCTGGCTTACGCCGGGCTGGCGGGCAACGCCTTTCTCAACTACGACGACGGGCTCTACCTGACCGGCAACCGGGTAGTCGTCACCGGCCTCAATCCGGCCAGTGTCCGCTGGGCATTCACCTCGATCGGCTATGCGGCCAACTGGCACCCGCTGACCTGGCTGTCGCACCTGCTCGACGTGGAGCTGTTCGGGCTTCGCCCCGGGGCGCACCACCTTGTTGGCCTGGGCATGCACCTGGCGGCCGTGGCCGCCCTGCTGCTCGTCGTCCAGGGCCTCATCGGCAGCGTCCGGATTTCCCTCGCCGTGGCCGCCCTGTTTGCCCTGCATCCCCAGAATGTCCAGTCGGTCGCCTGGGCCGCCGAGCGCAAGAACGTACTGTCGACGCTGCTGCTCTTTCTGGCCCTGCTTGCCTGGTGGGGCCACCTGCGGCGTCCCGCCGCGCGGCTGACGGCCTGGTTGGCGCCGGTCCTGTTCATCTTCGCGCTGATGGCCAAGCCGATGGCGGTCACGTTGCCGGTGATCCTGCTGGTGCTCGATTGGTGGCCGCTGGGGCGTTGGCGCTCCGGCGTCCGCACATCGCAGTTGCTGGTCGAGAAGGTCCCCCTGCTCCTCGCCTCGGCCGCCTCGGGAGTCATCACCCTCGTCGCCCAGAGCCGGGGGGAAGCCATTCTGGGAGTGGGATACTATCCCCTGCGCTGGCGTCTGGCCAACGCCGCCGTCGGTGCGGCGACGTACCTGCGCCGGCTGGCTGGCCCGACGACCTAGCCGTCTTTCACCCGATGCCGCACGGCTGGCCCCCCGGCAGGGTGGCTTTCTCCACCGTGGTGATCCTGGCCGCGGCGTCCGCCTGCTGGGTCCTCCGCCGTCGGTTCCCGGCGGCGCTGGGCGGGTTCGGCTGGTACCTGGTGGCCCTTCTGCCGGTCATCGGTCTGGTGCAGGTTGGCGAGCAGGCGACCGCTGACCGTTACGCCTATCTGCCGACGATCGGCATCTTCATCGCCGTCGCCGCCGGGATGGAGCGATTTGCGGGCGGAGGGCGCCGGGTGAGCCGGGCAGCCGCCGGTGTCGCCCTGGCCGCCTGCTGCTGACTGGCCGCGAGAACCGGGCGGGAAGTGGGCTACTGGCGCGACAGCACGACCCTGTTCAGGCGGGCGCTGGAGGTGACCCGCGACAACTGGCTGGCCCACGGGAATCTGGCGATCGGCCCTGTTCGAAAAGGGAGACCGGAGGGGGCGCTCACCCACCAGCGCGAGGTGGTCCGGCTGCGCCCGGGATTTCCCGCGGGCCGGGCGGCCCTGGCCAGGACGCTGGCGGCCAGCGGGATGCTGCGCGAGGCGGCGACCGAGTACCAGCAAGCGCTCCGCCTCGATCCCCGCCTGGTCGATGCCGCGATCGGCCTGGCCCAGGTCATGGAGGAGATGCGACCTGGAGCGCGAGGCGGACAACTATTTCCGGTGGATGATCGAGGCCGGCCTGGGAGACGAACGAATCCTTTTCGCCTGGGCCGACTTCCTCCTGCGGCGTGGTCGAAACAGGGAGGCGGTCGATGCTACCGGCGCGGTCTGGAGGCCAATCCCCTCAATGCGGCCGTGCGGAACACCTTGGCGACGGCGCTGGCCGGCTCGGGCCGGCTCGGGGAGGCCGAGACGAGTTTCGGCAGGCGTTCCGGGCCGAACCCCGCCTTGATCGAACCCCGGCGCAATCTGGCCTGCTGATGGAGCAGACCGGCAGGCCGGGCGAGGCGACTTAGTGTCTATCGCGAGGTGTTGCGGCTCGAGCCTGTGAACGGCGGCGCGGCCGAGGGTCTCGCGCGGCTCGCGGCGGGGGCGGGCCCATGACAGCCAGCCCCGGCCGGGCGGTACGGATCTGGCTGCCGCGACCGTGGCGGCAGCCGTGCCGCTGACCTTTTCCCCGGCGATCCCCTGAACGGCTTCGTCGATCTGGACGATCCCGTCTACATTCTGGAAAACGGCACGTCCTCGGCGGGACTGAATGCCGGGGGCTCACATGGGCCCTGACCTCCGATGCAAGCGGCCAACTGGCACCCCTTGACCTGGTTCTCCCACATGGCCGACATCTCCCTCTTCAGCCTCGACCCGCGGGGACACCACCTCGTCTCCGTTGCGCTCCATGCGGCCACGGCGGGCTGCTCTTCCTGGCCTGGAGCGGGCTGGCCGGCAGCCGGTTGGCGGCGCATCCTGGCAGCCTCATTTTCGCCGTCCACCCCCTGCGTGTCGAATCGGTCGCCTGGGCCTCCCAGCGCAAGGACCTCCTGGCGCTCTTCCTTCGGTGTCCTGGCCATTCTTGCCTGGATCCGTTTCCTCGTCGGCGCGACGGCCTTGCCCGGTCCACGGCGGTCATCTTCACGTCCTGGCCGTGTCGGCCAAGCCGACGCTGGTGGTACTGCCGCTGCTGCTGCTCCTGATCGACTGGTGGCCGCTGGGGCGCTTGGGACGCCGGGAGGGCAGCCCGCCCGGGAAGTTGCCCGTCGGTCGCAGCCGAAAAACTTCCGCTTGCCGTCCCGCCTCGGTCGCCGCGGCCGTTCTGACGTATCGTAGCCCAGGCCCGCGGCGGCGCCGTGGCGCCCTTCGACCGGCTGGCAGTGGGGATCGCTTGCGGTGGCCGTGTCGGCCGCCGCCGGCTACCTGGGAAGATGCTCGCGCCGGCAGTTGGCCGTCTTCTACCCACATCCCGCGGCGGTGCCTGGGACGGGTCGGGCGTGGGTTTCGCTGGCGTGCTGCTGCTCCTCGACCTCGCTGGCCTGGCGCTGGGTCGCGAGCGACCGGGCCTCCTCTTCGGCGTGGCGCTGGTACCTGGTCGGCCCTGCTGCCGGTCTCGGGGCTGGTGCAGGTCGGCTCGCAGGCCATGGCCGACCGCTACACCCTGCTGTCGATGGTCGGCCTGGGGCTGGCGGTGGCAGGGGCGCCCTCGGCTCCCCGGCCACCTATGCCGGCCGGCGGCGTCCCTCCGCCGGCGCGGCGGTCCCTGGATCGGTCATGATGCCTGCCGTCACCGCGGCCAGGATGGGATCTGGCGAGACACCCATGCCCTCTACCGGCATGCCCTCGAGGTCACCGGCGGAACTGGTTCATCCACTACAACCTGGGGGCGCGCTTCGAGAAGGAGGGCAGGCTCGATGAGGCCGCCGATCACTTCCAACGGGCCCTGGCCGACAAACCGTCCATGACCGACGCGCTGCGCGGCTTGGGCAACCTCGCCCAGGCAGCGGGGCGTTTCGACGAGGCTCGGGCCCGCTACGTGGAGGCGCTTGGTCGCAACCCGGCCGATTCCCTGGCCGCCTTCAACCTCGGCGTCGCGCTGGAGCGCCTGGGGGAGACCACCGCCGCCGCCGACGCCTACCGCCACGCCATCGCCGTAGCCCCGTCCTTCCCTGAACCGCGGAACAACCTCGGCGTCCTGCTGCTGCGATCGTTCCGGCTCAGCGAGGCCCTCGAACAGTTCCGGGCCGCCCTGGACGTCAATCCCGGGTACGCCGACGCGCGCGAGAATGCCGGTCTTACCCTGGAGCGCCTGGGGGACGTACCCGCCGCCCTGGTCCACTACCGCGAGGCACTCCGGCTCGACCCGGGACGGAGGGGCGCCCGTGAGGGACTGCGGCGTCTGGGTGCCCCGGCGGCGGAGAGGCAACGGTGACATCCCCGCCGGTGCCGCTGGCTGGTATCATGGTCGCATGGGCATGGACGTCGTGAAGCGGAATCTGCCGGCGGTGATCGTGATTGCGGCGCTGACCCTGGCCGTCTACCTGCCGGTCGCCGGCCAGGACTTCGTGGATCTGGACGACGGCCCCGTACATCTCCCGGAATGCGGCCGTTCAAGAAGGCCTCACCGCCAGGGGTGTCGCCTGGGCTTGGTCGAGCACCTGGACCGGGAACTGGCACCCGCTCACCTGGCTTTCGCTGATGGCCGACGTCACCGTCCTGGGGGCCATGCCGGGCCGCATCAAGCTGGTCAACCTGGCCTGCCACCTGGCGGCCACGCTGCTTCTCTTCGCCTTCCTGGCCTCCGTGACCGGTTCCCGCTGGCGTCCCCTGGCGGTCAGCCTGCTGTTCGCCATCCACCCGCTCCACGTGGAATCGGTGGCCTGGGCCTCGGAGCGCAAGGATGTCCTCTCGGCGCTCTTCTGGATGGCCGGGTTGGCGGCCTACTGCGGGCTACCTCCGCCGCCCGTCGGTCGGCCGAGGTTCCTGCCGGTCGTGCTGTGCGCCGCCTCGGGGCTGACGGCCAAGGCCATGGGGGTGACCTTCCCGGTGGCCCTGCTGCTGCTCGACTGGTGGCCGCTGGGGCGGTTCCGGAGCGGGTCGGGGAGACGCCGCATGCTTCTCGAGAAGGTCCCCCTGCTGCTCCTCTCGGCGGCGGCAGGCCTGGTAGCCCTGCGGACCCAGCGGGCGTGGGGGGCCGTCGGCGACTCGGATATCCTTTCCCTCCCGGCGCGGGCGGCCACCGCCGTGACGGCTGCGGTCGACCTACCTGTGGAAGACGCTCTGGCCAACCGGCCTGGCGGTCTTCTACCCGCACCCCGGCACCGCCCCCCGGTCGGCGGCCGTCCTGGCCGCGGCCGTCCCGCTTGCTGTTCCTGAGCCTGTTCGCCTGCCTGGTGCGGCGACGCCATCCGGCACTCCTGGCCGGCTGGCGCTGGTACCTGGCCACCCTGCTGCCCGTTTCGGGAATTGTCCAGGTGGGCGCCCAGGCTAGGGCGGACCGGTACACCTACCTCCCGCTGGTGGGCATCTTCCTGGCTGCGATCACGCTGGTCGACACCGCTTGGAGGCTCCCGGCACGTCGGACGATGTGCCGGGCGGGGGTCATGGCCGTCATCCTCTGCATGGCTGTCGTCGCCCGCCGGCAGGTCGGCTTCTGGCGGGACACGCCGACCCTCTTCGAGCATGCCCTGGCGGTTACTTCAGGCAACTGGCTGGTCGAGCAGAACTTGGCCGGCTACCTGGCACGCCGGGGCGAGGTCGAGCGGGCCGAGGAGTTGTACCACGCGGCCATCCGCCACCGCCCAGGACTTGCCGAAGCTCGTGCCGACCTGGGCCTGATCGCCTATCACCGGGGACGTCTCGACGAGGCTGAGAGCCTCTACCGTGAGGCCTTGCGGCGCAAGCCGTCACTGGCCGAGACGCGCGTCAACCTGGGGGCCCTCCTGGCCGACCGCGGGAGACTCGCCGAGGCGATCGACGAGTACCGCCAGGCGATCAAGCTGAAGCCGGGCTATGCCCCCGGATGGCACAACCTCGGCAACGCCCTGGATCAGCTCGGGCGTATCGATGAGGCGGTCGAGGCCTACCGACAGGCGATCGCCGCCCAGCCGGGTTTCGAGCCCTCGCGGAAGGCCCTGGCCGCGCTGGCCGCCTCGCGCCGGGGGAGGGAGTAGACCGCATGACCTCCATCCGGCGTCAGTTGCTGCCGGCGGCTGTCCTGGCGATGGCGACGCTGCTCGTGTACCTGCCGGTCATCGGGCACCCCTTCTTCCAGATGGACGACCAGGAGTACGTGACCGGCAATCCGATGGTGCGGGACGGCCTCTCCCCGGCCGGCATTCGCTGGGCGTTCACCTCCGTCGGCTACGCCGCCAACTGGCATCCCCTGACGTGGATCTCGCACATGGCAGACGTTTCTCTCTTCGGGCTCACCCCCGCCGGCCACCACCTCTCCTCGGCCGCCGATCCACGCCCTTTCGGCGGCGCTCCTCTTCGTTGCCCTGCAGGCCATGACCGGGGCCGGTGTCGCGGCCTTCGCCGCCGCGGCCCTGTTTGCCCTGCATCCTCAGCGGGTCGAGTCGGTGGTCTGGATCGCCGAGCGCAAGGACATCCTCTGCGGCCTCTTCGTCCAGGTATCGCTGCTCCTCTACCTGGCGTGGCTCCGTCGGCCCTCCCCGGGTCGCTATGCGATGGTCAGCCTGGGCATCTTCGCGGCGCATGGCTTCGAAGCCGATGGCGGTGACGCTTCCCTGTCTGTCTGCTGTTGCTCGATTGGTGGCCGCTGGGGCGCCTGCGTCGAGGAGACACGTCGGCCGGGTCATCCTCGAGAAGGCGCCCGGTTCGCATTAGCCGCCGGTGGCCTCCTGGCTGACCTGGACGGCCCAGTCGAGAAAGGGGGCAATGACCGGGCTGGTCTACATAGGTCCCGCTGAACGGCTCGGAGCGGCCTGCGCCTCCTATGTGCGCTACCTCGGCCAGTTCCTCTGGCCGTCAAGGCTCGGGTTCACCTATGCCCACCCGCTCGGCGGCTACCCGGTCTGGGGAACACTGGGGCATGCGGTTCTCCTTGTCGTGCTCTCGGTGATCGTCCTGCGCGGGTGGCGTCGCGGTTTCCCGCCGGTCGCCTGGTTCTGGTTCCTGGGCACGCTGGTGCCGGTCATCGGCCTGGTGCAGGTCGGCGCGCAGGCGGCCGCCGACCGCTACACCTACCTCCCGTCGGTGGGTTTGGCTATATCGGCCGCCTGGCTCGGGCTTGGTGAGGGAGTGGCCGCACGCCGGCGGGTGGCTGCGCTGTCGGCGGCGGGAGTCGTCCTGGTGGCGCTGACCCTCCTGACGTCGTTCCAGATCAGCCTGTGGCGGGATGGGAAGGGGATACTCGAGCGGACCGCGGCGGCCGACCCCGACAACCTGACCGTCCACCTGATGCTGGCCAAGCTCATGCGCTCGCGGGGAGAGGACGCCGCCGCCATGACGCATTTCTCCGAGACGCTGCGCATCATTCCGGTGCTGGGGGAGGCCCACGCCGGCATGGGAGAGATCCTGCTGCGGCGGGGGGAGGCGGCCATGGCGGTCGAGCACTTCACCATGGCAGTCAAGGCAGACCCGGCCGACGGACAGGCCCACTTCAACCTGGGAGTGGCCCTGGAGGCGAACCGGATGCCGGCGGAGGCCCTCGGCGAGTATCGCCTGGCAGTCGATCTTGATCCGTCACGCGTCGCCCACTGGGGAAAACTCGCCCTGGCCCAGTCGCTGGCGGGGCTGGCCGGAGAAGCGGAAGCCACCTACCGGAAGGCGGCCGAGCTCTTCCCCAGGTCGGTCGAGATCCGGAACAACTGGGGCATCTTCCTGGCCGGGATCGGGGATCTCGACGGCGCCGAAAGAGAGTTCCGGGAGGCTTTGGCGACTGATCCCGCCTCCTCGCGGGCGGCCGAGAACCTCGACATCCTGATGCGTCGGCGAAACGGCGAGGCGGGCCGCTGAACGCGGCGCCGGCGCTAGTGGCTCTCGCGGTGTTTTCCGGCGGCGTGTCCGTAGACCCGGCGGAAGAGGCGGCAGAAGTAGTGGAAGTTGGAGAACCCGCACGCCCGGGAGACGTCGCTGACGCGCTGGTTGGTGGTGCGCAGCAGCATGCCGGCATGGTGGAGTCGGTGACGGCAGAGGATGTCCTTGAAGGTCCGTCCCGTGCCGATCTTGATCAGGCGGCTCAGGTAGTAGGGACTCAGGTTTAAGGCCCTGGCGACTTCCGCCAGGGAGAGCCGCCGGACGTGCTCGTGGTGGACGAAGGCCAGGGCGAGGCGCAGGCGCGGGTCGAGCGCGTCGACGGACAGAGTTACGTCGGGAGCCAGTTCCAGGGCCGCCGGGATGTCGTCCCTCGACCAGCGCGGCTGGCGGTCGAGCAGCTCGACGAGCCTCTTCCGGACCATCAGGAAGTCGATTGGCTTCTCCAGGTAGTCCCGGGCCCCCAGGCGCAGGGCAGAGATGACGTTGGCCCGGTCGGTGGAAGCGGTCATCATCAGCACCGGGGCTCCGGATGCCTTGTGGAAGCGGCGCAGGAGGTCGAGTCCGTTGCCGTCGGGCAGGTAGATGTCGACGAAGACGGCGTCGAAGCGCTCCTTGCGGAAGCCGTCCATGGCCGAAGCCACGTCCGCGAAGCCGCGCACGGTGAAGTCGGGGTGCAGTTGCCGGTGGAAGAGTTCGAGCACGTCGGGTTCGTCGTCGATGACGGCTATGCGCGGCGATTCTCTCATATCATCATCTCGAAACGGTTGGGTCCGCATCGACACATGACGAGTATCTTCTTGACAGATCACGCATCGAAAATACAATATGCCATATTCCACAGCAGTCCACAAGGAGGAATAATGAAGGTCATACTGCGCAAGTCGAATCCCCAGTTGGGTGAGGCGGGGAGCGTCGTCCAGGTGAAGGACGGCTTCGCCCGGAACTTCCTCATCCCGCAGGGCATCGCCCAGCCGGCCACGGGCGAGAACCTCAAGTACCTGGCCAACCTGAAGGGCTTCAGGGAGAAGAAGTACGACCACCTGCAGCGGCAGGCCGAGGAACTCGCCGGGCAGATCAACGGGATGACCATCTCGGTGGCCAAGAAGGCCGGGGAGGGCGACCGCCTTTTCGGCACGATCACCCACACCGAGATCGCCGCCGCTCTGGCGGCCAAGGGGGTCGAGATCGACCGCCGCAAGATCGTGGTCGCCGACCCGATCAAGTCGCTCGGCACCTACACGGTGACGGTGAAGCTGCGGGGCCAGGTGCAGGCCGCCGTCCAGCTCGAAGTAGTCCGGAGCGCCTGAGATCGCCAGAACCAAGTCTGAAAGCAGGAAAGCGGAAGGGGGATTCGACCGGCTTCCGCCCCAGAGCCGGGAGGCGGAGATTTCCGTCCTGGGCGGGCTGCTGCTCGACAACGCCGTATTCGACCAGATTGCCGACGTCCTGGAGTCCGACGACTTCCATTGGCCGGCCCACGGCATCATCTTCCGCGCCATCCGGGACCTCTGCTCGAACGGCCAGCCGGCCGACCTGGTGACGTTGAGCGAGCGCCTCGCCCAGACCGGGGAACTGGAAACGGTCGGCGGGGCGTCCTTTCTCGCCTCGCTGGTCGATGCCGTCCCGACCGCCGCGAACGCTCCCTACCACGCCCGCATCGTCCGGGAGAAGTCCGTCCTGCGGCAGTTGATCCGTGAGGCCACCGGCATCGCCTCGATGGGGTATGAGGGGAGCGACGACATCCAGAGTCTGATCAACGAGGCCGAGTCGAGGATCTTCCGCATCGGCGAGCAGGGCATCCGCAAGGTCATGCAGCCGATCAAGGGGATCATCAAGGACACCCTGCACGAGATCGAGGAGCTGTACAGCAAGCCGGAACATGTCACCGGACTGCCGACCGGATTCCAGTACGTCGACGAACTCACCTCGGGGCTGCAGGCTTCGGACCTGATCATCGTCGCCGGACGGCCGAGCATGGGCAAGACCTCTTTCGCCCTGAACATCGCCCAGCACGTGGCCGTGGAGTACGGCAAGACGGTGGCCATCTTCAGCCTGGAGATGGCCAGCAACCAACTGGTGCAGCGGATGCTCTGCAGCGAAGCCCGGATCGACTCCAAGCGAGTCCGCACCGGCCACCTGCGGCGCGATGACTTCAGCACTCTCGTTCTGGCCTGCGGCCGGTTGTCCGAGGCCCCCATCTACATCGACGACAGCGGCTCGGCCACCGTGCTGGAGATCAGGGCCAAGGCCCGCCGGCTGAAGCGGGAGCGGGGCGACCTGTCGCTGGTGGTGGTGGACTACCTGCAGCTCATGACCGGGCACCAGCAGACCGACAACCGCACCCAGGAAGTGTCCGACATCTCCCGCGGCCTCAAGGCCCTGGCCAAGGAACTGAAGGTGCCGGTCATGGCCCTGTCGCAACTGTCGCGCGCCGTCGAGCAGCGCGGCGGTTCTCGCCGACCGGTGCTGGCCGACCTGCGCGAGTCGGGCGCCATCGAGCAGGACGCCGACCTGGTGGCCTTCATCTACCGGGACGAGGTGTATGACGATAACAGCCCCGACAAGGGCAAGGCCGAGATCCTGATCCGCAAGCACCGCAACGGTCCGCAGGGAATGGTGAAGCTGGCCTTCTTCGGCGAGTACACCCGTTTCGAGAACCTGGCCGACAGCGGCATCGTCTCCGATTGAGCGGCGGATTCCCAGCGGACAGGCTGTGGATGTCATGACGGAACGCAAGGGAGAGAGGCCGACCCGGGCCGAGATCGACGCGGCCGCCTTCACCGGCAACCTCTCCCTGGCCCGCCGGTTCGCCGGCGACGGCGTGGCGGTCATGGCGGTCGTCAAAGCCGACGCCTACGGGCACGGCGCGGCCACCCTGGCCCGGGAGGCCGTCTCCTCGGGCTGCCCGATCCTCGGCGTGGCCACCGTCGGCGAGGGTCTCCAATTGCGCCGCGCGGGCGCGGGAGCGGAAATCCTGGTACTGGGGGGAATCCACCCAGGCGAGGAGGGGAGTGCCTTGGCGGCCCGGCTTTCGGCGGTGGTGTCAACGGCCGGCGAAATGCGGCGCTTGCAGGCGGCGGCCGCCGCCGCAGGCACCGACTATCCGGTCCACCTCAAGATCGACACCGGCATGGGCCGTCTGGGATTCATGCCCGCCGACGTTCCCGGTGCGGTGGATGAACTGCAGTCTTGCGGACGGTTGCGTCTCGACGGCTGCATGACCCACTACGCCCGGGCCGACGAGGACGACCCTTCGCCGACCGAGGCGCAGGACCGACTCTTCGTCGGCGCGTTGGAGGTGCTCGATCGCCGGGGCCTGCGACCGCGCTGGATTCACGCCCGCAACTCGGCGGCCCTGTTGAACTCCCGGGGATTCCGTGGCACCCTGGTACGCCCGGGCATCATGCTCTACGGGGCCAGCCCTTCCGCCGCGATATCGAGGGCCAGGATGGCGGAGTTGCGGCCGGTGATGCGCTTGCGGACGGCCGTGTCCCTGGTCAAGCGGGTGCCTGCCGGCTGGCGGGTGAGTTACGGCGGGACGTTCACCGCCGGGCGGCCGACCCTGCTGGCGGTGCTCCCGGTGGGGTACGCCGACGGGTTCATGCGCTACAATGCCCGCGGCGAGGTGCTGATCGGCGGGGCGAGGGCTCCGCTGGCGGGAAGGATCTGCATGGATCTGTGCATGGCCGATGTCACCGATGCTGCTTTGGTGGCCGAGGGTGACGAAGTGGTTCTGATCGGCCGCCAGGGGGAGGGGGAGATCCGGGCCGAAGAGGTGGCCGCGCGCGGCGGGACCATCGCCTACGAGGTCTTCTGTTCGGTGACCGGGCGGGTTCCGAGGGTGCGGGGAGGTTTGACCGGGCAATGACGCACTTCCTGAAGATCGTCGGCCAGAAGACCATCACCGGGGTGACGGAGGCCGGACGGATCGCTCGCCTGTTTGCCACCGCGCTGATCTGGATGTTTCGCCCTCCATACCGCCTGGGAAACCTCTTGCGGCAGATGGAGATGATCGGGGTCAACTCCATTCCGGTCGCCCTGATCACCGCCTTCTTCACCGGCGCCACCCTCGCCCTGCAGAGCATCGCCGGATTTCGCCGCTTCAATGCCGAGGAACTGGTCGGCACCGTGGTCGCTCTGGCCATCTGCCGCGAGCTCGGGCCGGTGCTGACCGGCCTGATGGTCGCCGGCCGGGTCGGCTCGGGGATGGCCGCCGAGCTGGGGACGATGCGGGTCACCGAGCAGATCGAGGCCCTCTACACCATGGCCGTGGAGCCGGTGCACTACCTGGTCGTCCCCCGTCTGCTAGCCGGGGCGATTATGCTCCCTATTCTGACCGTCTTCTCGGACCTGGTCGGCATCTTCGGCGGCTACTTCGTCAGCGTCGTGCTGCTGGGCACGAACTCGACCGTCTACATCCAAAGGACGACCGACTTTCTCGAACTGAACGATGTCTTAACCGGCCTGGCGAAGGCGGCTGTTTTCGGCCTGATCATCGCCCTGATCGGCTGCTACCAGGGATTCTACGCCACCGGCGGGGCCGAGGGAGTCGGACGGGCCACGACCCGGGCGGTGGTCACCGCGTCAATGCTGATCCTGCTGGCGAACTACATCATGACGGCCATCTTCTTCTGATGATCGAGCTGCGCAACCTCCACAAGGCGTTCGGCGACAACGTCGTCCTGGACGGTCTCGACCTGACCGTCGAGGAAGGGGAGAGCATGGTGGTCATCGGCGGCAGCGGAACCGGCAAGAGCGTCCTGCTGAAGCACATCATCGGCCTGATGCGTCCCGACTCGGGAGAGGTGACGGTCGACGGCCAGAACCTGAGCGGGCTGCGGGGGCGCGGCCTGGTCAGCTTCCAGAAGAAGTTTGGCATGCTCTTTCAGGGAGCGGCGCTGTTCGACTCGATGAATGTCCGCGACAACGTGGCCTTCGGCCTTGAGGAGCACACTGGCGGGAGCCGTTCCGAGATCGACACCGTGGTCCGCGAGAAGCTCGACATGGTCGGCCTGGGGGACATCGGCCAACTCTGGCCGTCGGAGCTGTCGGGCGGCATGAAGAAGCGAGTCGCCCTGGCCAGAGCCATCGCCATGGAGCCGAGGATCCTGCTGTATGACGAACCGACCACCGGCCTCGACCCGATCAGGGCCGACGCCATCAACGACCTGATCGTGGACCTGCGCGAGCGGCTCCACATGACCTCCGTGGCCATCACCCATGACATGGTGAGCGCCTACAAGATCGCCGACCGCATCGCCATGCTCTACCAGGGAAAGATCATTCAGGTAGGCACGCCCGACGAGATTCGTGGGACCGACAACCCGGTGGTCCGGCAGTTCATCACCGGAAGCGCCAGGGGACCGATCACCGACGGCTGAACGAAGAAGGGGAACGAAGCATGAAGACGCGTTGGGACACGGATGTCAAGGTGGGCTTGTTCATCATCCTGGGAGCCATCACGCTGGCCATCGGTGTCTCCATCATCGGCAAGTTCAAGTGGGGTGAGCCCGAGGGGTACACCATCACGGGGACCTTCGATTCGGTTTCCGGGATCGAGCGCGATTCGCCCGTGCGGATGGCCGGGGTGCGGGTTGGCCAGGTGGAGAAGGTGTTCCTGAAGGATGGCCTGGCCAACGTGGTCATCCGCCTCGTGCCCGAGGCGGTGGTCCGGGAGGATTCCCAGATCGGCGTCGCCGCGCAGGGGATGCTCGGGGAGAAGTACATCGAAATCACCTCCGGTTCGCGCAACAGTCCGGCGGTCAAGCCGGGAGGCATTGTCCGGGGCACCGAGATGGTCAGCCTCGACAAGCTGATCGGCCAGTTCTCGGAGATTGCCGTCGACATCAAGGCGGTGGCGGAGGCGCTGCGGAACTTCTTCGGCGAAAAGGAGGGGAAGTCGCCGCTGAACGACCTGGTGGTCCGTTTCGACAAGATGGCGGCGGTTATCACCGACACCATCAACGAGAACCGGGCCGGCCTGAAGGACGCCGTCCGGGGGGTGGACGGCGTGGCTCGGCGGGCCGACAAGCTGATCGCCGACAACGAGCAGGACGTGCGCGAGGTGGTCCGCAACCTCCGCGAGACGACCGGCACCCTCAAGGCCGAGGTGGCCGCCCTTGCCGAAAGGCTCAAGAAGGCCACCGACACCGTGTCGACCACCGTCGAGGGGGCGGGCAAGGACTTCCACGACGGCATCGGAGAGATCAAGCAGGCCGCCGCGCGCATCGGTGAGACCGCCGAGTCGCTGCGCCAGGTGATCGAGAAAGCCCGGCGGGGCGAGGGGACCATCGGCAAGCTGTTGAACGACGACACGGTGTTGAACAATGTCAACGAGACATTCGCCTCGCTGAACTCGATCATCAAGAAGATGGAGGATGGGCAGGGGACACTTGGGAAACTGCTGACCGATGACGCCGCCTACACATCGCTCACCTCGGCCTTCGGGTCGATCGAGAAGTTCATCAAGAAGAGCGACGACATCAAGTTGAAGATCGGCTACCGGGGCGAGTACCTGCTCGACCCCGCGGACACCAAGAGCTACTTCACGCTGCGCATCGAGCCGAGCGACGACAAGTTCTACCTGATCGAGGCGGTCGATGACCCGTCCGGCAACTACACCCGCACGACCACCACGACCAATGAGACCATCGACGGCGAGACGCACCAGGTCGTGAAGCAGGAGGAGGAGGTCGACGACGACCTCAAGTTCACCGTGCTGGTCGGCAAGCGCTTCGACGACTTCGCCCTGAAGGGGGGCATGATCGAGTCGACCGGCGGTGTCGCCGCCGATTGGATGCCCGGGAACAGGCGGCTCAGGGTGAGCGCCGAGGCGTTTGACTTCAACCGGCCCGACGGCGACCTGCACCTGAAGCTCAGCGGCACTTGGAACGTCTACCGCGACCTCTTCCTGAACATCGGCGTGGACGACATCCTCGAGCAGGACCGACGGAGTTTCTTCGCCGGCGCGGGGCTCCTCTTCTCCGACCAGGACATCAAGTACCTCTTCGGCCTGAGCGGTTTCACCCAGTAGATGGCCCAGCCGCGGACCCTCTTCGTCTGCCAGGAGTGCGGCCACGCCGAGGTCAAGTGGCGGGGCAACTGCCCTTCGTGCGGTCGCTGGCACACCTTCGTCGAGGAGGCCGAGACCCCCGGCCCGGCCCCGGCGCAACTCCAGGGCTTCGGAGGGGGGCAGGCACGCCCGCTGGCCGAGGTGGCCCTCGAGTCGGAGGAGCGGATCCCGACCGGCTCGGGCGAACTGGACCGCGTCCTCGGCGGGGGGCTGGTGAAGGGTTCGGTGGTGCTGGTCGGCGGGGAGCCGGGGATAGGCAAGACGACCCTCCTGCTTCAGGTACTTTCCGGCATGGCCGCCGCCGGCAAGCGCGTTCTGTACGTCTCGGGGGAGGAGTCGGCCAGGCAGATCAGGCTCCGGGCGGAACGGATCGATGCCCTCGACCCCGGCCTGCTGGTGCTGGTCGAGAGCGGGCTGGAGGCGATCCTGGAGGCGGCCTGCGGGAGCCGGCCGGAAGTGCTGGTCCTCGATTCCGTCCAGGCGGTCCAGTCGGCCCGCAGTCCATCCCCGCCGGGGACCATCGCCCAGGTGCGGGAGGCTGCGGCGCGCTTGATCACCCTGGCCAAGGGAACGGGCGCGGCGGTCTTCCTTGTCGGCCACGTCACCAAGGATGGGAGCATCGCCGGGCCCAAGGTGCTCGAACACATGGTCGACACGGTGCTCTACTTCGAGACGGACACCGGGCAGCAGTTCAGGATGATCAGGGCGAGCAAGAACCGCTACGGCTCGACCAACGAGGTGGGGATCTTCAGGATGGGCGACACGGGTTTGGCCGGTGTGGAGGACCCGTCGGCCCTCTTCGTGGGCGAGCGCTCGGCTCCCCAGTCGGGGGTGGCCGTCGTGCCCTGCATGGAGGGCCGCCGGCCGCTGCTGATAGAGGTCCAGGCGCTGGTGTCGTCCTCCTCGTATGCGGTTGGACGGCGCAGCGTCACCGGCCTGGACATGAACCGGGTGACCATGCTGCTGGCGGTCCTCGAGAAGCGCGCCGGGCTCTCCTTCGGTTCCATGGATGTCTATGTCAATGCGGCCGGAGGGATGCGCCTGCTGGAACCTGCCGCCGACCTGGGCATCCTGCTTGCCCTGGCGTCGAGCCACCGCGGGCGGCCGTTGGGTCCTTCGACGGCCGCCTTCGGCGAAGTGAGCTTGACCGGCGAGGTCAGGCTGGTCCCCTCGGTTGACCTCCGTTTGCGGGAGGCCAAACGGCTTGGATTCCGGCACTGTTTCTTGCCCAGGGCGGCGTCAGAGCGCGTCGGTCAAGACGGCCAGGGGATGGACCTCCACTTCGCCGGCACCGTGGACGATCTGGCTTTAATAGTGTAGCGTAACACTTTGTTATTAAATACAAATATGCGATGCCTATTTCTTAAGCAACAGACCAAGAAGGTTAGATTTTCATTTGCTTTCAATTCTCGTCCACAAAATTATGCACCACTTTTCCACAGGGGCTGTGCATAGCCACATGAAGACTATCTCCGCAAGGACTTACGAAGACCGTGACCTCTACCGATCCCGGGTGACCGCCGGAGGATTGGTGACCGTCACGGTGACCATCAAGGAGAGCGATCTGCAGGTGTCCGCCACGAGAAGTCTCGCCACGGAGGCGGAGAACGCCCTGTTGCGCCACCGCCTGGGACTCGAAGGGGTCATCCGCAGCCACCCTTCCTTCCGGGAGAGCCTCGAACCCGTCGAGTCGATACCGGCGGCACCCCGGGTGGTCAACCTGATGGTAGCCGCCGGGCGTTTGGCTGGCGTGGGCCCCATGGCGGCCGTGGCCGGAGCGATTGCCCGTTGCGTGGGCGAAGACCTCCTGGTACATTCGCCGACGGTCATCATCGAGAACGGCGGAGACATCTGGATGCAATCGGACGAGGAGCGGATCGTCGGCATCTACGCTGGAGAGGGTGACGGAAGGGAATCATTCGGCCTGCGGATTCCCGCGGGAGGCGGCCCCGTCGGCGTTTGCACCTCCTCGGGAGTCATCGGGCCGTCGTTGAGCGGCGGGACGGCCAGGGTGGCCACCGTGGTCGCCGCCGATGCGGCCCTGGCTGACGCCGCGGCCACCGGCCTAGGCAACCGGGTGCGACGGCAATCGGACATTGGCGACGCCCTGCGATGGGTGTCCGGCTTGCCCGGCGTTCGGGGTGCCGTGGTCATGCACGGGCGGACCCTAGGCGCCTGGGGGGCGATTGACTTGGTGTCCCTGTCGACATGATAATTGGGCGGCGCGGGAGGCGATACGCTGACCGGCGGGAGATGAGCACGGGATGATCTTCGGCACCTTCTACGTACTGCTGGCCTACCTGCTGGGCTCGATCCCCTTCGGGTACGTCGTGGCCCGTTATCTCTACCGGGTGGACATCCGTTCGGTCGGCAGCGGGAACATCGGGGCGACCAACGTCTACCGCAACCTGGGGTGGGCGGCCGGGGTGCTGACGGTCGTCGGCGATCTCGGAAAGGGCGTCCTGCCGGTCATCCTGGCCCGTTCGGCCGACATCGAGCCGCAGTGGCCGGCGGTCGTCGGGCTGGCGGCCGTACTGGGGCATTGCTTCCCGCTCTTCCTCCGGTTCCGCGGCGGCAAGGGCGTGACCACCACCGTGGCCATCCTGCTGACCCTGAGCCCGAAAGTCTTCCTGATCTTCATCATCATCTGGCTGGTGGTGCTGCTCCTCCAGGGAAGGATGTCCCTGGCCTCCCTGACGGCCGCCGCGGCGACGCCCCTCTTCAGCGAACTCACGCGCAACCCTGTGCCGGGCATGCTGACCTTCTCCTGGATGGCGGCGGTGATCATCTTCCTCCGGCACCACGAGAACATCGACCGCTTGCTGGCCGGGACAGAGAAGCAGCTCTTCACGCCCCTGCGCTTCTGGTGACGTGCCGGACGGCCTACGGGGTCCTGACCGGCTGGTAGCCGTGGAAGTGCATCGAGAATGAGGCCCGGCCCTGTGACACCGACCTCAGGACGGTCGAATAGCCGAACAGTTCCCGGAGCCTGACCCTGGCGCGGAGCACCTTGAAGGTCGGCTTGGCGACCACCGCCTCGACCATCGCCTGGCGCCCGCTCAGGTCGCCGATGATCTCCCCGACGTACTCCTCGGGAGAGACGATCTCCACCTCCATCACCGGCTCGAGGAGGAGCGGTGCGGCTTTGCGGCAGGCCTCCTTGACGGCGGTGTAGGCGGCGGCCTTGAAGGCCATCGGCGATGCGGTCGACTCGTCGCCGGTGGTGCCGGTCACGGTCACCCGCAGGTCGACCATCGGGTGGCCGCTGATGACCCCGCAGCCGATCGCCTCGCGGATTCCCTGCTCGACGTCGCCGGCAAATGGAAGCGGGTTCTCGCCCAGCGCCTCCGGGCAGACGTTGAGCTCGATCCCCTGGCCGCGCCGCAGGGGGGAAATGAGCAGCCGGACCGCCGCGGCGTGGAGCCGTCCGCCGATCTCCCTGCGGAATTCCCCGGTGGCCTCGGCCTCATCGGAGATGCTTTCGCGGAAGATGACCTGGGGCCGGCCGATATTCGCCCGGACGTTGAATTCGCGTTTGAGCCGGTCGATGATGATCTCGAGGTGCAACTCCCCCATGCCCGAGATGACCGTCTGGGCGGTTTCCTCGTCCTCGCGGACCCGGAAGGTGGGGTCCTCGTCGGCCATTTTAGCCAAGCTGGCCGCCAGGCGCTCCGATTCCTGCACGCTCCTGGGTTCGATGGCCACCGAGATGACCGGCTCGGGGACGAGGATGCTCTCGAGGACGGCCGGCGTCCCGGGGTCGCAGATGGAGTGGCCGGTGGAGGCGTTCCTGAGGCCGGCCAGAACGACGATGTCCCCGGCCATGGCCGACTCGAGACGTTCCCGCTTGTTGGCGTGCATGCGGAAGATCCGGGCGACCTTCTCGTTCGTCCCGGTGACCGCGTTGGTGACGTCCTGGCCGACTCTCAGGCGCCCGGAATAGATGCGGGCGTAGCAGGCACGTCGGTCGTGTTCCTGGGAAACCTTGAAGATCAGGGCCGCCAGGGGGGCGTCGGGATCGGGTGGGAAGATGACCGGGTCGGTGCTGCCGGGGGCGTGCCCGACGACCGGGGGACGATCGAGGGGGGAGGGGAGGTAGCGGGTCACGGCGTCCATCAGGGGCTGCACGCCCTTGTTCCGCAGCGCCGCGCCGCACAGGACCGGGTAGACCTCGCGGCTGATGGTCAGCCGGCGGACGGCGGCGATGATCTGGTCCTCGTCAGGCTGGTCGGCTCGGAGATAATGTTCCATGAAAGTCTGGTCGTGGTCGGCCAGGGTGTCGAGCAACGCCGCGCGCCGCCGGGCCGCCTCGTCGATGAGGCCATCCGGAAGCGGTTCCAGGCTCACGGTGCGCCCCTGGTCATCGTCGGCGAAGGCGATCCGGCGCATGCCGATCAGGTCGATCACCCCGGAGAAGTCGCGTTCGATGCCGACCGGCATCTGCAGCGGCAGTGGGGTGACGCCGAGTTTCCGGCGGACCATGTCAACCGCGTTGTCGAAGTCGGCCCCCATGCGGTCGAGCTTGTTGACGAAGAAGATGGCTGGCACCCGGTAGCGCTCGGCTTGCCGCCAGACGGTCTCCGTCTGCGGTTCGACCCCCGCAACTCCGCACAGGACGGCGACCGCGCCGTCGAGGACCCGCAAGGATCGCTCGACCTCGATGGTGAAGTCGACGTGCCCGGGCGTGTCGATCAGGTTGATCACGCACTCGTGCCAGGAGAGGCAGGTGGCGGCCGAGGTGATGGTGATGCCCCGCTCCTGCTCCTGGGGCATCCAGTCCATGGTCGCCTGGCCGTCGTCGACCTCGCCGATCCGGTGGGACTTCCCCGAGAAGAAGAGGATGCGCTCGGTGACAGTCGTCTTCCCGGCATCAATGTGGGCCATGATGCCGATGTTCCTGATCGAGCGGATACTTTTCGCAAGGGACATGGATGCGGACGACGTTTTAGAATAAAATGCCCCGGTTGTCAAACCAGGCCGGCCGAACGGTCGGCCCGGCCACGTCGGTGCGGTTGTGCGCCAGCCCGGTCGGATGGCCAGCATGAGTAACAATTTTCACGGCTTGACCGTAGAAATTTCAGATATGACTAGACAAGGTGGCGTTCTGTCCGCGGAGCACCGTCAACGCATCAGCCGCATCATCGCCACGCGCACGGGATTGGTCTTCTCCAAGGCACGCGAAACCGAGCTGGAGCGGTGCCTGCTGGAGAGTTTCTCCGAGTCGTCGGCCTACCCGTCGGCCGAGGAGTACATCCGGCGGCTGGAGACCGACATGATCAGCCGCCGCGAGCTGAAGAGCCTGGTGGCCAGGCTGACCGTCGGCGAAACCTATTTCTTCCGCAATCGCCAGCAGTTCGATCTGCTGCGCAGCCTCGTCCTTCCCAGGTTGATCGAGCAGGGCCTGCGGACGAAGAGGCTGCTGCGCTTCTGGAGCGCCGGCTGCGCGACCGGGGAAGAGCCTTACTCCCTGGCCATGATGCTGTACGAGATGGTGCCCCAGATCTCACGCTGGAACATCCTCATCCTGGCGACGGACATCAGCGAGGACTCGCTGAAGGTCGCCGAGCAAGGAGAGTACCGCGAGTGGTCGTTCCGCGACGTCGCCCCGCAAGTCAAGGAGCGCTACTTCTCGCGCAGCGGGGATGGCTACAAGATCAACCCGGACATCCGGAGCATGGTCACCTTTCGCTACCTCAACCTGATCGAGGACCTCTATCCCCTGGCCGCCAACTCGACCAACTTCATGGACCTGATCATCTGCCGGAACGTCATGATCTACTTCAAGCCGGCCCTCAATACGGCCATCACCAGGAGGTTCTACCGGTCGCTCAACAACGGCGGCTACCTCCTCGTCGGGCACACCGAGTCGGCCGACTATGTCTACCAGGGATTCCAGAAGGAACTGCACCCCGGCACCTGCATCTTCCAGAAGCGTGAGCAGTGGTCCGACGCCGACCGTGGCCTGCGGATCAGGTTCCGCGGCACCGGCCACCTGCCCGCCAACACCGTGCCCACATGGCGCCGGAAGGCCGCCCCGCCCAGGGAGGTGGCCGCCGCCGACGACAGCAACCGCGTCCCCATCACCCGCGAGACGATCCTGTTCGAGGAGGCGGTGACGTCGCACCGTGCCGGCAAGAACAGGCTGGCCATGGAGAAGTTCCGGGACGTGCTGGCGATGAACCCAAGGAACCACCGGGCCCTCTACATGCTGGCCATGATGGAAGCCGACCAGAACCATCTGCGCAAGGCCGAGGAATACTGCCTGGCGGCCATCGAGGCCCACCCTCTGTCACTCGAGGCGCACTATCTCCTGGCGGTCATCGCCCGCGAAGAGGGGGTACGCGACAAGGAGTTGGAGTATCTCAAGAAGGTCCTCTACATCAACCGTGATTTCGTGCTGGGGCACTTCCAGTTGGGCGTCTACTACCTCCGCGAGGGGACCTACCCCCTGGCCAGGAAGTTCCTGCACAACGCCCTCAAACTGCTTGAGAAGTGGGGCGAAATGGATTACATAGAAGGCATTGAGGGAATGAATGTCAGCCGGCTGCGGCAGATCATTCAGAGGGATCTCGAGGAAATCGAACACCAGGGACCGCTTCTTCACGGCGGATGATTGGCGGACATGGAACCAGCGGCAGCGGCGAACGTCTGGCAGCGCATCAGGAATGTCCTGGACCACATGAACGACCAGGCGCGCCAGGACGAACAGCTTTCCCGGGGGGCGCTCGATGCCGTATGGCGGCGCCGGGCCGAGGATTTGGCACGGCCGGCGACCCAGATCGGCGAGTCGATGCAGGCCGAGAAGGGCATCGTCATGCGCCTCGGCCACGAGCTGTACGCCTTCCTGGTGAGGGACGTCGAAGAGATCCTGCGCTTGCACCCGATCACGCCGGTGCCTTGTGTTCCGCCTCACTTCATGGGAGTGATCAACCGGCGGGGCACCATCCTGCCGATCGTCGATCTGCGGTTCTTCTTCAGCGGCGAGGGGACCGAGGTCAGGGACGACAGCCGGATCGTCGTCCTGACCCGGAGGAGACTGGGGCTCGGGTTCCTGGTGGAGGGCGCCGACGAACTCGTCGCCATTCCGCTCGAGTCCATCAAGGCGCCGATTCGCCGCGGTGAGTCGAAGCACGAGGATTATGCGTCGGGGGTCTTCAACCTGGGCAAGAAGATGGTCGTGCTGCTCGATTCCGCCCGGTTGCTCGAAGATGATACAATGAGGGTGGAATGACATGATGTTGCGGCGGCCCGCGGCCGCCGGGCGGGATACGTTCGCTGATCCACCAGAGAGGAGCACGCATGCAATTCGCACCGACCAGACTCGGAACGAAGCTGATGATCTGGATCGCCACGACGCTTTCGGTCCTGTTCCTCCTCTTCACCCTGGTGCTGTTGGACAGCGAGGGCAGGCGCAACACCGACGCCACTCGTGACAAGGCCTTGATCATCGGTTCGGCCGTCGAGAAGACGCTCAACCAGACCATGAACCAGGGCGACATGACGGACATCCAGTTGATCGTCGAGGACGTCGGGCGGGCGGCGCAGGTTTCTAGGATTCGCATCATCAACAGCGACGGGCGGGTGACCCAGTCGAGCAGTGCCCGGGAGGTCGGGACACTGATCGCCGACAGCCTCTACCAGAAGGCCGGGAAGGAAGCCGGGGACCAGTGGGAGATGGACCAGGAGGCCGAGGTCTTCAGGCTGCTCAAGCCGCTGCCCAACTCCCCGAGTTGCGTCAAGTGCCATGACAAGCTGTCGCCGGGGGCGGTCCTCGGGTACATCGACCTGAGCCTGTCGATCAGCGACACGGTCGCCTTCATGGCCAAGACCAGGCGGATCATCTTCATCTCCGGCCTGCTGATGGTCGTGGTGGTCTGCACGACCCTCTTCATCCTGCTGCACCAGTCGGTGCTGCGCCACATCGCCCTCCTCTCCCACGCGGCCAAGCTGATGGCCCAGGGCAGGGGAAAGATCGCCGTGGACGTCGACGCCAGGGACGAGATCGGCGATCTGGGACACGCCTTCAACCAGATGCTGGTCAACGTCAGCGATGCCCAGGAGCGCAACGTCAGCCTCATCAAGGGCATCTCCGACCCGCTCTTGACGGTCAATGTCGACCTGACGGTGACCTTCATGAACGAACCGCTCGAGGAGATCACCGGCTTCAAGGCCGACGAGGTGGTGGGGCACCTCACCTGCCGCGAGTTACTGCGATGCGGCGAATGCCGCGAAGGGTGTCTCCTGCAGCGGATCGTCCAGGGAAAGAGCGAGGATGCCCGGGAGAAGATGTCCATCCAGTCGCGCAGCGGCAGGAAGATCCCCGTGGTGGCGAGCGATTCCCCCCTGAAGGACTCGCTCGGGAACATCATCGGGGCGATCTCGATCCTGCGCGACGTCACCAAGGAGTTGGAGGCCCAGCAGAAGCTGGCCGATGAGGTCTCATGGTCGGGCTCGGTCATCAAGGCCGTGGCTGACCCGATGTTCACCGTCGACGCCGACAAGAACGTCACCTACATCAACGAGAAGGCCGCCGAGATGAGCGGCTACCGCCGCGAGGAGGCCATCGGGCAGAAGTGCCACCGGATCTTCAAGAGCGACATCTGCCGGGAGAGCTGCCTGTTCGACCGGAGCCTGAGGGAACGCTCCAGCGTGTACGGCGTGGAGCGCAACCTGGAGCACAGGGACGGCCTCGAGTACCTCACCCGCGCCTCCGGCTCGGTGCTGATGTCGGCCGACAACACCAATGTCGGCTTCCTGGAGATCCTGCGGGACGTCACCGAGGAACAACGGAACGTCAACCGGTTGTTTGAGGTCCTCAAACACGTCCAGGAAGCCTCCGACAGCATCACCGGCATGGCCCGGGACATCGTCCGCAATTCGGACGAGCAGAAGCTGAGCATCGCCGAGCAGTCAAGTTCGGTGAAGGAAGTCGCCACCACCATCGAGGAACTGGACATCACCTCGCAGCAGACCGCCGAGAAGGCCGAGGGGGTCGCCCGGGCGGCGCAGCGCACGGTCGAGATCGCCCTCGAGGGGCAGCGCTCGGTCGACGAGAACATCAAGGTGATGGACACCATCCGGGACCGTGTGGAGAGCATCGCCGAGCAGATTCTCGACCTCTCCCAGCAAGCCCAGCAGATCGGCTCGATCGTGACCGCCGTGACCGACCTGGCCGAGCAGACCAACCTCCTCGCCCTGAACGCGGCCATCGAGGCGGCCCGGGCCGGGGAACACGGGCGCGGGTTCACCGTGGTGGCCATGGAGGTGAAGAAGCTGGCCGAGCAGAGTCAGTCGGCGACGGCCAAGATTTCGGCCCTGATCAGCGAGGTCCAGCAGGCCATCAAGACGTGCGTCCAAGTGACCGAGGAAGGCGCCCGCGGCGTCGAGGACGGCGTCCGCCTCACCTCCACGGCCGGAGAGACGATCCAGAAGGTGATGGGAACAATCAACGAAACGGTCGATGCCGTTCAGCAGATATCGACCATCGCCAGGCAGCAGTCGGTCGGCATCCAGCAGGTGTCCGTGGCCATGGCAAACATCAACACCGGCATGAACCAGACCAGCAAGAGCGCCGAGCAACTCAACCGGTCAGCCGAGGATTTCACCCGGCTGTCCGAACAGCTCAACGACGTGGCCAGGAGGTACAAGCTCGTCTGATCGGGCTGACCGAAGATCATGAGCGAAGCAGCGTCGGATATTCGGACGGGCGGAATTGGGCCGGGCGGAGGCGTCCACGAGCCGGTTGCCACCCCCCGGGGGGGCGACTGGTGGAACACGGCCTTCTTCGTGATCATCATGGCCGCGGCAGCAGCGCTGGCCATGATGGCCACTCTGATGCACCATCGTCGCCAGGCAGAGGCCCTCCGTATGGTGGTGGTCCACCATCAGGTCATGAACGCCGTCAACGAGAAGGTCAACCGTCTCGAGGAACTGCTGGATCGCCCGCAGGTCCACTCCGCGGAGGTGCTGCAACTCCTGAGCTCGGTCGGCAGTTCGTTGAGGGGCGCCTTGGGAAGCATGCCCGCCGGCGCAAGGCGAGACGTCAATCTCCTTCTCGACCCGCAGCTCGACGACATCAGATTCCGTTTCGGCGGCACGCCCGTTCTGACCGACGGCGGCGTCAAGAAGGTCCGAGCCTTCATCGGACAGTGGCAGCAGTTGGAGAAGCTGAGCGGCGACGAAGTCACCGCGGCGATGAAGGCGGCCATCGCCGCCGACCGGAGGTGGGTCGTCACCTTCACCGCCGGCTCGGCCCTCTTCTCCCTGGCCGGCTTGATCCTGGGCATGAGAACCCTGAAGGGGAGCCGGGCGTCGTCGAAGAAGCTGATGAAGGGGCTCGAACGGATAGGCGGGGCCGATGCCAGCGTGCGGTTGGCCATCGACGGGTTCGATGATCACAAGAACGTCATGGAGGTATTCAACCGGTCGGCCGGGGAACTTGAGGCCATTCTCGAGGACATGCGTTTCCGGGCCGGCCGCAGGGAAAAGCGGGTTCGGGAGGTCATTGCCCATCTCAAGGGATCGATGAGCGGAATGGCCATGGAGAATCCCCCGCCGTCGAGCGATCCGCTGATGAAGGAACTCATCGGCACGGCCGAAGAGACCGCCGCGGTGATCGCCTCGCTCCGGGGGAGGATCGACGCCATGCTGGCCTCGTCCAAGGCGAGCAACTGGGACCTCGACGAGGAAATCGCCGCCATCACCCGGTACCTCCGGACGGATATCGGCGGAAGAGAAGCCAAGCTCGGCAAGTCGGCCCACGACGGCCCGCTCACCCCACTGGCCCGGGAGTTGGTCGAATTGCGGGAGAAGATGCGGCGGACCATCGAGGCCATCAGGCGGGATGCCGACGCCCTCCATGGCGCCTCGGCCAGCATCGCCGAAAACGCCGTCATGCAGGAGAAGGCGTTCAAGAACGAATACCGGGTCATCCATGAGACGGCCACCTCGGTCAACGAGGTTTCAGTGGCCGCCAAGCAGTCCTCGCAGATGGTCGAGTACGTCTTCCGGTCGGCCCAGGAGGCGATGGAGACGGCCGAAGAAGGGCACAATATGATCGAGATGGTGATCAGTGGTATGGAGGGCATCACCGCACAGGTCAACGCCATCGCCCTGGAGATCCTGAATTTGAGCGAGAAGTCCCAGGAGATCGGCAAGATCATCGAAACCATCTCCGACATCTCCAAACAGACCAACCTTCTGGCCTTGAACGCGGCCATCGAAGCGGCCGGAGCCGGGGACCACGGCAAGGGCTTCGCCGTAGTGGCCAAGGAGATTCGCGAACTGGCCTCGCGCAGCGCGGTGGCCACCAAGGAGATCGAGAAGATCATCGCCCTGATCCAGCAGACGACCAACAGCGCCGTCATCGCCACCGAGCACGGCACCAAGAGGGTCGACAACGGCGTCCTGCTGGTCAACTCTCTCCGGGACTCATTCCAGCACATCATGGAGAAGTTCCAGGAGGTGGTCGAATCCGCCCACCAGATCTCCAATGCCTCCCAGGAGCAGACGGTTGGCGCTCGCCAGGTGGCCATGGCCATCAACGAGATCGACCGGATGATGAAGGAATCGCTGGACAACATGGCCCGGTTCCGAGAGGTGGTCGACCGGTACAAGGGCATGGCCGATTCCCTCCGCCGGGTGACGTTCACTTCCGACCCGGTCTGACCCATGGTCTTCAAGGACGACGACCTCCAGGAAATCCTCACCATCTTCAAGAGTGAGAGCGAGGAACACCTCCAGAAGCTCAACGACGGCATCCTCGCCCTCGAGCAGGACCCCTCCAAGCGGGACCTCATCGAAGAGATCTTTCGCGAGGCTCACAGCCTCAAGGGCGCCGCGCGCATGATCGGCTTCGAGGAGATCGAGAAGGTCGCCCACCGCATGGAGGATATCTTCAACGACGCCCGGAAGGGAAAGATCTCACTGGTCAGTCCGGTCACCGACTACCTGCTGGAGGGCCTCGACCTGATCAACAAGGTGGTCAACGTGCGCCTGCGGGGTCGTGGAGGGGCGGCGGTCAGCCTGGGAGACTACCTGCAGCGCCAGCCTGTCTCCAGCGGGGTGGGAGCCGCCGAGCCGGTTGGGATGGGAACGGATTTCCGGGTCGAGGCGTATCCCGAACCGCCCGCGGAACGCTTGGAGCCACGGCGGCAGCCGCTGGAGACGACGACCTCGCCGGACGAGAAGGATTCAAAGGTGCAGCCCCAACCGGAGCCCGGCGAGGCGGACCTCGTCCCGATGTCCGCCCCGGAGAGCCCCTCGCCCCTCGGCGATGGGATCAGCGTGTCGCTCGGTGTCAGGGAGGAGATAAGCCGGGGCATCAGGCAGGTCGAGGAGAAGATCAAGATCCGCAAGAGGCAGAACGAGATGGGAGCCGGCGGATCGCAGTACGAAGAGACGATCCGGGTATCCGTCGACAAGCTGGATGAACTGATGGCCCAGGTTGGGGAGGTGCTGGTGGTCAAGATCCGTTCCGACCAACACCTTGCCGAATTGCGCGACTTCCTCGGCCAGTTCGCCCGTTTCCAGAGGAACTGGCACCGTCAGGTCCGTCGCGGTTCGCGCCGGGTCACGGCCGTGGAGGATCGTCAGCGGAGCCTGGCCGAGTTCGTGGCCGCCAACGCTAGGACCATCGAAGAGCTGAACGACCAGATGGTCAGGCTGGCCGACGGATTGTCCGACGAGAACCTCCGCCTTGACCTGATCTCGACCAACCTGCAGGAGGGCGTCAACCGCATCAGGATGCTGCCCCTGGCGGCGCTGTTCAATTTCTTCCCGCGCCTGGTCCGGGACATAGCCCGCGAGCAGGATAAGGAAGTTGAACTCGTCCTCCGGGGGGCCGAAACCAAGCTCGACAAGAGAATCCTCGAGGAACTGAAGGACCCGCTCACGCACCTCCTGCGCAACTCCATCGATCACGGCCTGGAAAGCCCCGACGAACGAATGGCCGCGGGCAAGCCGGCCATCGGCCGGCTTACCCTGTCGGCCTACCAGAAGGGGAACAGCGTCCTGGTGGAACTCGAGGACGATGGCCGGGGGATCGATCCCGATGCCATCAGGGAAGTGGCCATCCGGCGAAACTTCATGTCCCCCGACGCTTTGGCCGAGATGACCCCGGCGCAGTTGATCCAGATCATCTTTCAGCCGGGATTCACCACCAAGACGGGGGCTACCGACATGTCCGGGCGGGGGGTTGGCCTGGATGTCGTCCTGACCAACATCGAGCGCCTCAAGGGAAAGATCAACACACTCTCCTCGCCGGGCAGGGGCACCAAGTTCTCGATCAAGCTCCCCCTGACGCTGGCCACCACCCAGGCGCTGCTCATCAGGTGCCAGGGCCAACGCTACGCCATTCCCCTGACCGCGGTCGAGTCGACCGGAGAGATAGAACTCGACGACGTTTCACTGGTGGAGGGGCGCGAGACGGTCCAGATCAACCAGCAGATACTGAGTCTGGTGCGCCTGTCGGAGGTGCTGGGTTTGCCCGATGCGTCCCAGGAACGTCAGGCCATGCTCTCGGTCATGGTCCTCTCGGCGGTTGAGGAGAAGGTCGCCTTCCTGGTCGACGACTTCATCGGCGAGCGGGAGGTGGTGGTCAAGAATCTCGGTACCCACCTGACCAGGGTTCCCAACGTCGCCGGAGCGACCATCCTGGCCGACGGGACGCCGGTGATGATCCTCAACGTCTTCGACCTGATCAAGAACGCCCCGAGGACACCGGGAAAATGGATCTGGGAGAGGATGGTCAGCGCGGCCGTGATTCCCGAGAAGAGAATCATCATGGTCGTCGATGACTCGATCACCACCAGGACCCTAGAGAAGAACATCCTCGAGTCGAACGGCTTCACCGTCATCAGCGCCATCAACGGAGCGGACGCCCTCGAGAAGCTGCATGCCGCCGCCGTCGACCTGGTCATTTCAGACATCCAGATGCCGCGCATGGACGGTTTTAGCCTGATCGAGGCCATTCGTCGCGATGCTGCGCTCGCCAACCTGCCGGTCATCCTGGTGACCTCGCTCGACTCCGAGGAGGACAAGCTGCGCGGTTTCGAGGTCGGCGCGACGGCCTATTTCGCCAAGGGCGCCTTCGACCAGAAGCGGTTCCTGGAAACCATCAGGAGTTACCTCTGATATGGTCGTGACCAAGGTCAAGCGCGTGCTCATCGCCGAAGACTCGGCCTTCATCCAGCGGGTCTTGGTGAAGATCATGGAGGGCGACCCGGAACTCCAGGTCGTCGGCGTCGCCAAGGATGGCAAGACGGCCGTCGAAATGGCCAGGCTCCTGCGCCCGGACGTCATCACCATGGACATCCGGATGCCGGTGATGGACGGCTTCCAGGCCACGAGGCTGATCATGACCGAGAACCCGACGCCCATCCTGGTGGTCAGTTCATCCGTTCACGCAGAAGACCTGCGCATCAGCTTCAACGCCATCCAGGCGGGCGCACTCGACATCATGGAGAAGCCACGGGGAAACCTTGCCGGTGACTACTACCACCTCGGCCAGGAGATCATAAGGAAGGTCAAGCTCATCGCGGGAATACGCGTCTTCCGGCACTTGACGCCGAAATTCCAGGGGACCGCCGATACCTCCCGGAGGATGATCGCCAAGACCAGGAACAGGGGAGTGGCCATCGGCGCATCAACCGGCGGTCCGTCGGCGCTCTTCCATGTGATAACCTCGCTGAGCCGCGATTTCCCGGCGCCGGTCTTCGTCACCCTCCACATCTCGGAAGGATTCGGACGGGGGTGCGCCGACTGGCTCGGTCGCAATGCCAAGATCGAAGTCAGAATTCCCGCGGACGGGGAGCAGATCCAGCCGGGAGTGGTCTATTTCGCGCCGGATGACAGGGTGATGAGGGTGGCCAACCGGACCGCGATCGCCGTCGAGGGAAGCAAGATGGACAGGAGCACCATGCCGATCGATGCCATGATGGACTCCTTCGCCGGAACCTACGGGTCCAATGGCGTCGGCGTTCTCCTGACCGGCATGGGCAGCGATGGCGCCCGGGGGATGGCCCGGTTGAGAAGGAGCGGCGGCAGGGGGATCGCCCAGGATGAGGAGACGAGCGTCGTCTTCGGCATGCCCAAGGAGGCCATTGCCATGGGTGGTGTGGACGTCGTCCTGCCGATCGAGAAGATCGCCACCCAGATCGAAACGTACATCAACCACGCCTGACGGGTGGAAAAGATGGAACAGGAACCGTTGAGGATTCTGCTGGTCGATGACAGCCGTACCCAGGCGGCCCTCCTCCGGCGCGGCCTGGTCGGGCACGGGCACGACGTGGTGGTCGCCAGCGACGGGATCGAGGCCATCGAGCGGGCCTACGGCATGAAGCCGGACCTGATCGTGTCGGACATCGTCATGCCGCGTCTCAACGGCTACCAGGTTTGCCGCTTGCTCAAGGACGACCAGGCGATGCAGCACATCCCCGTGGTTCTCCTGACCAGCCTGGACGCCAAGCAGGACATGTTCTGGGGCTTGAAGTCCGGCGCCGACCTCTACCTCAACAAGGTGCCCGACATTGGCGCCCTGGTCGAAGACATCATGGCATTCGTCAAGGAACGGCGGCTGTCGGCCGGCGTTGGCGGCGGCTCCCCGGAACGGACGGATGAGGCGACGGGGCTGTCGGGGGACATTATTGCCCAGGTGCTGCAACTGATGGACAAGACCTTGTTCGAGTCGACCGTCCTCAACGAGATCTCGACGCTGGTCGGCAATCTCGACGACCACCACAAGATCATGTTCGGCGTCTTGGAAATCCTGTCGAAGGTCATCGACTTCGATCTCGGGATGATCGTCCTGCTCGAAGACGAGGCCTGCGAGCACTACCTGTTCGTCAACGGTCCGGTGGGCGATGGCTTCATCCATCAGGCCAGACGGCAAACCCGGGAAGAGATGGAGAAGGTCTTTACCCACGGGCTCCCCAGCGGGGGAACGGTCGGGGTGGTCAATTCGAGCAACCGCCTGGCCCCGGAAGACAATCGGGCCGAGGTCGCCTCGACCCACTTCCACCTGCTGCAATCCAAGGACAGGCCCAGCGGCATCATCGGCCTGTTCAGGAGGACCGCCAGCGGCTTTTCCCCGGGTTCAATCCACATCTTCAGCGTGCTCAGGAAGCAGCTCGACATCGTTGTCGACTACGCCAGGCTGTACGAACGGAACAAGCAGCTGTCGATCACCGACGGCCTGACGAAGCTCTATAACCATCGCTACTTCCAGGAGGCGCTCTTGCGCGAGTTCAACCGGAGCGCGCGCCACAAGTCGCCCCTGTCGTTGGCCCTGATCGACATCGACCGCTTCAAGCATGTCAACGACACCATGGGCCACCAGCAGGGCGACCTCATCCTGTCGGAGCTTGCCCGACTGCTGAAACGGACGGTGCGGAACCTTGATCTGGTCGCCCGCTACGGCGGTGAAGAGTTCGCCCTCATCATGCCGGATGCCCCGCTCGACGACGCCCTGCGGGTCGCCGAGCGCCTCCGCAAGACCATCGAAGAGCATCCGTTCCCGGCCAAGGAGGGGGCGATGCGGGTGACGGTCAGCATGGGCCTGGCCGGAATCCCCAGCCACCCGATCAGCAACCCCGCCGACCTGATCCGCGCCGCCGACCAAGCGCTGTATACTGCCAAGGAAGCCGGAAGGAACAGGGTCGAGCGCCAGCCTTGACCGCCACCGCGGTGCCGGGGCGGGATGAAGCGTCCGCCGTGAGGCGCGTCTTCGCCCGGAGGGTGGCGGTGGCGCTGCTGGCTGGACCGTGGTGGCTGGCCGGCTGTTTCCCGTTTTCCGGAAGCGGGTCCGTCCACTCCGACCGTCCGCTGGACGTCAGTTACACCACGGCGCGCCCCGATGACGTCGAAATGTTTGCCGGCACGCCTGCCTGTCTTCCCTGTCATCGGGCGCAGGCGGCGTTTTGGGCCAGCACCGGCCATGCCTCGAGCTTGCGGGTTTTGCCGGCCGCCGCGACAGCCGATTCTTCCTGCCTGCGGTGCCACGCGACCGGCTACGGTCGCCGGAGCGGATACCGCCCGGGTGATGAGCGGGGACTGGGTGAGGTCGGGTGCGAGGCCTGCCATGGCCCGTCGGCTGGTCACGCGCGAAGGCCGGAGTCATCGCGGCCGTCCGGAGGGCTTGACCGTAACTGCCCACCGTGTATCATCACTCGGATTTGCCGTGAATGCCATACCCGGCGATGGTCGCCCGATTTCGATCCTGACGGCTACTTGGCGCGCGTGCGCTGCCCGACGGGCGATCCGACCAGAAACCAGTTAGAGGAGGGGGACGTACGATGAAGATCACGTTCATACCGGGGGACGGCACCGGGCCGGAGATCGCCGAGGCGACCAGGAGGGTGATCGAGGCGACCGGCGCGCCCGTCGAGTGGGACGTCCAGGAGGCGGGGATCGACGTCTTCGAGCGTGAGGGGACGCCCTTGCCCGAGCGGGTGGTGGAGTCGCTGCGGCGGAACAAGGTCGGACTCAAGGGCCCGATCACGACCCCGGTGGGCGTCGGCTTCAGGTCGGTGAATGTCTCTCTGCGCAAGATGCTCGATCTCTACGCCTGCCTCCGTCCGTGCAAGACGTATGAGGGGGTGCGCTCCAAGTACGCCGGGATCGACCTGGTCATCATCCGGGAGAACACCGAGGACCTGTATGCCGGCATCGAGTTCCAGGAAGCTTCAGCCGATGCCGCGGAACTGGTCGAGTTCCTTGCCCGGAAAGGTTCTGCCGTCCGGTCCGATTCAGGCATCAGCATCAAACCCATATCGCGCTACGGGAGCGAGCGGATCGTTCGCTATGCCTTCACCTACGCCCGGGAGAACGGGCGGCGCAAGGTTACCGCGGTGCACAAGGCCAACATAATGAAGTTCAGCGACGGCCTGTTCCTGGAGGTTGCCCGGGAGGTCGCCCGCGACTACCCGGACATCGAGTTCGAGGACCGGATCGTCGACAACATGTGCATGCAGCTCGTCCAGAAGCCGGAACTGTACGACGTGCTGGTCCTGCCCAACCTCTATGGCGACATCATCTCCGACCTGGCGGCCGGCTTGATCGGCGGCCTGGGGATGGCGCCGGGGGCCAACATCGGCCGGGAGGTGGCCTTGTTCGAGCCCACCCACGGCTCGGCCCCCAAGTACAAGGGGATGAACAAGGTCAATCCGATGGCCATGATCCTGTCGGGAATGCTCATGCTCCGGCACATCGGCCAGGGGCATGCCGCCGACCGCCTGGAGCGGGCCATCGCCGAGGTGATCCGCCGGGGCGAGCGGGTGACCTACGACATGAAGGACGCTGGCGCCTTGCCGCCACCCGTGGGCACTTCGGAGGTGGCCGATGCCATCATCGACGAATTGCGCCGTGCCTAAACGTCCAGCGCCGGTCGAATGACCCGTCCCGGAGGGGTGGCGGGGTGACGACTCCGGGTAACCCCCACGTGGCGCGCAGGCCGTTTGCGAGCACCACGCGGGGGTGGGAGTCGGCAGGCCCCCGCGCCCGTCTGCTTCAGATCTTCGGCAGTTTCTCCAGGGCGGCCTGGATGCTTTCCTCCGGGTGCTCGTAGTCCTCCAGTTTGCCGTCCAGGTAGGCGTCGTACGAAGCCATGTCGAAGTGGCCGTGGCCGCTCAGGTTGAAGACGATCACCTCCCGCTTCTTCTCCGCCTTGCAGCGCAGCGCCTCATCGATGGCGCTACGGATGGCGTGCGCCGATTCCGGCGCCGGCACGATCCCCTCCGTGCGGGCGAAGGTGACCGCCGCCTCGAACACCGGCCGCTGGTGATAGGCCACGGCCTCGATGACCTTCTCGTTGAAGAGCTGGCTGACCAGGGGCGATTCGCCGTGGTAGCGCAGGCCGCCGGCGTGGATGCCCGAGGGGACGAAGTCGTGCCCCAGAGTGTACATCTTGACCAGCGGCGTCAGCTTGGCCGTGTCGCCGAAGTCGTAGGCGTAGATGCCCTTGGTCAGGGTCGGGCAGGCCTGGGGCTCGACGGCCACCATCCGGATCTTGCGGCCGGCGGCCTTGTCGGCCACGAACGGGAAGGCAAGACCGCCGAAGTTGCTTCCGCCGCCGACGCAGCCGATGACAACGTCCGGGGAGATGCCCAGGGCGGCCAACTGCTCCTTGAGTTCCAGGCCGATGACCGTCTGGTGAAGCAGGACGTGGTTGAGCACGCTCCCCAGGGAGTAGTTGGTGTCGGCGTGGGTGGCGGCATCCTCGACCGCCTCGCTGATGGCGATCCCGAGGCTGCCGAGCGAGTCGGGATGCTCGGCCAGGATGGATCGGCCGGCGTTGGTCCGGTCGCTCGGGCTGGCGATCACCTCGCCGCCCCACAGGCGCATCAACGAGCGCCGATAGGGCTTCTGGTGGTAGCTCACCTTGACCATGTAGATGGTGCACTCCAGGCCGAACATGTTGCAGGCCATGGCCAGGGCGCTGCCCCACTGGCCGGCGCCGGTCTCGGTGGCGATGCGCTGGACGCCCGCCTTCTTGTTGTAGTAGGCCTGGGCGACGGCCGTGTTCGGCTTGTGGCTGCCCGCCGGGCTGACCCCCTCGTTCTTGTAGAGGATCATCGCCGGCGTGTCGAGGAAGGCCTCCAGCCGCCTGGCTCGTCGGAGGGGGGTGGGGCGCCACAGGGAGTAGATGTCACGGACTTCGTCGGGGATGTCGATCCAGCGCTGCGGGCTCATTTCCTGTTCGATCAGGGACATGGGGAAGATGGGCGCCAAGTCGTCCGGCCCCAGCGGCTTATGGGTCCCCGGGTGCAGCGGCGGGGCGGGCGCCGAGGGAAGATCGGCCATGATGTTGTACCACTGCTTCGGGATCGCCACCGTGTCGCTCATGCGGGTGCCCTCCTTGGTCTACGGTTAAAGAAAAGGCCATGACCCCGTCCGGGAGCCATGGCCGCGATCTGTCGAGTTCGGTGGATTCAGTTCCGGGGTGGTTGACACCCGAGGTCACTGGCCGCCGTCCGGACGGACGCACGGCCGCAACGCCATATCCAAGCCGTCGGGTATCCCATGCCAATACCTTACCGAAGCCTGGAGAGGCTTGTCAAGGGGATATGAGGCGCAGAGGGGCAGGCTCTCGGTAACGTCAAGAGTTTTGTGTCAGTAGCCAAGGGGCACCGGTAAGTTGTTTGGTGTTCTCGTGGGTGAAGACGGCGAAGAGGATGCGTTCGATGCTGGTTGAGTCGCTGAAGACACCCATGGGTCTGGTCCGTCGCCGTACTTCCCTGAACCTGCGTTCGATGGCGTTGGTGGTTCTGGTGGCCTTGCGCCAGGCTTCATCCTTGAACCGGAGGAAGTGCAGCAGGTGCTCGAGATCCGCGCGGAGACAGGCGACGGCCGCGGGGTAGATGGCTTGCCAAGTCGTCGCGAATCGTTGGGCGGCGCACTGTGCATGGCGGAGGTTCTTGGCCTGGTAGATCCGCCGGACATCTCGCTTCACGGCGTCACGATCCGTCCGCCTGACCTTGTCGGTGATGTTGCGGGTCTTGTGGGCCCAGCAGAGCTGCAGTTGCATGCGGGGATAGACGATGGCGAGGGCTGATCGCAGCCCTTTCCCGCCGTCGGCGCAGGCCAGTTCCAGGCACTCTCCCCGGAGGCCCCGGTCGTAGAGGTCGCGCAGGAAGGCTTCCCAGGCTTCGGCGCTCTCCCCAGGCGCCATCCGGAAGTCGATAACTTCCTTCCGCCGGTCCTCGCGAATGCCCAGCACGACCAAGACCGGACGGCGGAGGGCTCCCATGCCGGTCCGGCGGGCCAGGACCACGCCGTCGAAGAGGAGCACCCGGTAGCGGTCATCCAACCGGCGGCGATGGAAGGCTGTTACCGCCTCGTCCAGTACCCGGGCAACCCGGCTCACCGTCGTGGCGCTCACCCGTTCACCGAGGATCGGCAGCAACGCCGGGGCCACCTTCCGCGTCGACAGCCCCAACACAAAGCAGGCCAGGATCATCCGGTCGATCTGCGGCGAGCGCCGAGAGTAGGCCTGCAGCACTCCCACCGCACTGTAGTGCCGCGTCCGAGGCACTTGCAGCTCGATGTCGCCCAGTTCGGTCAGCAGGTGACGGCTGAAGGTCCCGTTCCGCCGATCCGCACCCTCCCAGCGGCCGATCTCCTCCAGGTGCCGGTCGACGTGTCCCCGCATGGCCGCCTCCAGCGTCCGCTTGATCGCCGCCCGTCCCGCTTCCCGATACTCCGTGCCCCACTCATACCCGTGCAAATCCATGCGCTTGATCATCCGCATCGCCTGCGGTAGGCTTGTCACCGTCGCTCCTAGCGACATGGGGTGCCTCCTCCCTGTCCGGTTGCTCGACACAACCATCATAGGGGGTACCCCTCTGCCCTGACACAAACTACGATACGTTACCCAGGCTCTCGGATGGTTTGACAATTGTCATGCCCGTATGACATGATAAAAAACCATGACAGCCAAGGAATCGGGCGCTCCCGCCGGGCCCCAGGACAACGAGCGGCGCTATCCGGCCGGGACGGTCATCTTCAAGGAGAACGACCAGGGCGCCGAGGTCTACCTCATCCGGAGCGGCAAGATCCAGATCGGTCGCACCGTGGGCAACAATCCGCGCGTCCTGGCGACATTGACCGAGGGCGACTTTTTCGGCGAGATGGCCCTGATCAGCGACCGGCCGCGGAGCGCGCAGGCCACCGCCATCGAGGACTCGACGGTCATCGTCCTGTCGTCGGAGAACTTCTTCCGGCTGCTGCGGACCGACTTCGACATGAGCATGCGTATCATGGAGCAGTTGACGTCGCGCCTGGCCGACACCGACCGCCGCCTGGAGGTCCTCCTCTTTGCCGACGCCACCACCCGGTTGGTCAAGATGCTCGAATCGGAGGAGATGGACACCGTGCCCCTCTCCCTGTCGCAGGTGTCGTACGAACTGGCCATCCCGCTGGAGAGGATCAGGAAGATCACCCAGAAGCTCCAGGCCAAGGGCATCATCCGGGTGACCGACACGGCGATCGACATCGTCGACCGGACCAAGCTCGACAAACTGAAGAACTTCCTGTTCCTCAAGGAAGAACTCGGCCAGGGGGAATGAACATATGAAGCTGCGCGTCCTCGGATGTTCCGGCGGGGAATTCTCCGGTCTCCGCGCCAGCGGCTACTTGATCGACCGGAACCTCCTCTTCGAGGCCGGGACGGTCACCTCGGTCCTGTCGAGCGAGGAGCAGGCGGAAATCACCGACGTTCTCATCAGCCACGCCCACCTCGATCACATCAAGGAACTGGCCTTCCTGGCCGATGGTCTCTTTCCCGCCCATGCGGCCCCGATCAGGATCCTGGCCATCCCGGAGGTGATCGATGCCCTGCGCGAGCACTTCTTCAATGACCGTATCTGGCCCGATTTCAGCCGCCTGCCGCCGGAACGCCCGATCATATCCTACGTGCCCCTGGCCATCGGCCGGGTCCATGCGGTCGGTTCCCTCGGGATCACCCCGGTGGCCGTGTCGCATACCATCCCGGCCGCGGGTTTCGTGATCGACGACGGCGCCTCGGCGGTCGCCTTCACCGGGGACACCGGGAGGACCGGGTCGTTCTGGGAAACGATCCGCGCCGTGCCGAACCTGAAGGCCGTCGTCGCGGAATGCTCCTTCCCCGACAACCTGGCCGACCTGGCACGCGAGAGCGGCCACCTGACTCCCACGATGTTGTCCGAGGGCCTGGCCATCCTGGGGCGCTCCGACGTGGCCGTCTTCATCTCGCACATCAAGCCAACCCTCCAGGAGCAGGTCGCCAGCGACCTCAGGCGGATGTCGACCCGCGTCACGCCTCTCGTCCAGGGGCAGACGCTCGACTTCTGAGCGCCGAAGCCACGTGCCGTCACCGAGGGAGCTTCCATGACCGTCATGAAGACATCCAGGATTCCCGAGGGCCTGTGGGTCAAGTGCGACAACTGCGGGGAGATCATCTACCGCAAGGAGGTCGAGAAGAACCTTGACGTCTGTCCCAAGTGCCAGTACCACTTCCGCATCAGCGCCAACGCCCGTCTGAAGCTGACGGTCGACGAGGGGAGCTTCCAGGAGTTCAACGAAAACCTGGTCGGCACCGATCCGCTCGCCTTCCGCGACCGGGCGCCCTACGGGGAGCGCCTTGCGGAGGCCCAGCGGAAGACCGGCCAGCGCGAGGGCGTGATCACCGGGCACGCGACCATCGGCGGCAACCCGGTGGTCATGGTGGTGTTCGAATTCGGCTTCATGGGGGGGAGCATGGCCTCGGCGGTCGGTGAGAAGATCGCCCGGGCGGCCGAGCGGGCGGCCGAAGAGAACCTCCCGCTGATCATCATCGCTTGCTCGGGCGGCGCGCGCATGCAGGAGGGGCTGGTCTCGCTGATGCAGATGGCCAAGACGTGCGCCGCGCTCGGACGGCTTTCGGAGAAGGGGCTGCCGTTCATCTCCCTGATGGCCGATCCGACCACCGGCGGCGTGACCGCCAGCTTTGCCATGATGGGCGACATCACCCTCGGCGAGCCGAAAGCGCTCATCGGCTTCGCCGGCCCCCGGGTCATCAAGCAGACCATCGGGCAGAACCTGCCGGAGCTCTTCCAGCGATCGGAGTTCCTGTTGGAGCACGGCATGCTCGACCTGGTCGTTTCCCGGAAGGACCTCCGCAGCACCCTTTCCCGGCTCCTCTCCTTCTTCGCCCACTAGGGCGGCGGGTTCAGGCGAGGGGCCGGTCGGCTGCCTCGTCTTTCAGGTCGCGGGACATCAACTCCTGGAAGGCCGTGGCGGGGGCCTTGCCATCGTGCATGATGGCATGGGTCTGACGGCAGATGGGCATGTCGGCGCCGAATCTTTCCGCCAGCCGGACCACCGCCGCCGAGGTGTGATACCCCTCGGCTACCATGCGGCTGCCGGCCAGGATTTCGGATGCGGACATCCCCTGGCCGAGCTTGACACCGAGAGTCCGGTTGCGGGAGAGGTCGCCGGTGCAGGTGAGCACGAGATCGCCCAGGCCGGAGAGGCCGGCGAAGGTTTCCGGCCGGGCGCCCATGAGCGTTCCCAGCCGGCGCATCTCAGCCAGGCCGCGGGTGATCAGAGCCGCCCGGGCGCTGTTGCCGAAGCCCAGCCCGTCGGAGAGGCCGGCGGCGACGGCGATGACGTTCTTGACCGCTCCGCCGATCTGCAGGCCGATCAGGTCGGGGTTGGTATAGATCCGCAGCGTGAGGGAGCTGAACGCCTCCTGAAGGGAGGGCGCGAGAGCTTCTGGTCGCCCATGGCCAGGGAGACCGCCGTGGGCAGCCCCTTGACGACTTCGCGCGCGAAGGAAGGCCCTGACAGGGAGCCGATCCACGGCGCCCACGCCGACCCGAGGACATCCCTGATCACCTCGGTTGGAAGCATGAGGCTCTCGGTTTCGATCCCCTTGGTGGCGCTGACCAGGGGAATGCGCTGGGGGATGTGCATGGCCATGCCGGCCAGCACCGAGCGGGCCACGTGGGAAGGGACGACGAACAGGATCGCCTCGGCCGAATCGAGGGCTTCGGGCATGTCCGCGGTCGGCAGGATGCCGTCGTGCAGCAGGCATCCGGGGAGGAAGAGTGTGTTCTCGCGGCGGTCGCGGATACCCCCGACGACTTCCGGTTCGAAGGCCCACAGCCTCACCGCGTGACCCCGCCGGGCAAGGTGGTCGGCCAGGGCCGTGCCCCAACTGCCGGCGCCGACGACGGCGATTCTCACGGGCGGGGCAATCCGTCCGGCATCGCGCCCGGCCGGTGGCGCTTCGGGTGATTCGGATGGCCACTGTGCATGGGAAGTAGTATACAATTCAGCCCGGGTTTGTAAACCGTCGTGCCAAAAGGGAGTGTCGATGGACATCCGGTTGGGGTTCGACATCATCGTCGGGGGGAACGCGCCGCCGCTGATGAAGGAGATGGCGTCAAAGGGGATGATGCCATTCCCGCCGGAGCGCATGCTGCAAGTATTGGCCGCCCTGGCCGACGACGAGGATCAGAAGATAGCCGGGCAGGCCCAGCAGAGCACCGCCGCCCTGCCGCGGGCCCTGGTCCTGCTGGCCGCCGGCGACCGCGATACGAATGGGCACATCCTCGGATTGCTGAAGCGGGCCTTCGCGACCGACACGGAACTGCTGCGTCTCCTGGCCACCAACCCGTCCCTGCCGGACGACCTCTTCCTGGGTCTTTGCCATTCGTCCGCGCCGGAGGTGATCGAGGCGCTGGCCCGCAACCAGGATCGGCTGCGCCGCCTGTACGAGGCGATCACCGCCCTGCTGACGAATCCGGCCCTGCCCGCGAAACTGCGCGGAGGGCTCATGGAGGAGCGGGACCGGCACCGGGGCGGCAGGGAGGCGTCGTCGGGGGGAACGGCCGAGGAGCGGATCGAGGCCGACGTCCACTTCGACGAGGTCCTGACCCACGATTTCGAGCGCGAGGATGCCTCGCTGCACCCCCAGCGGAAACGCGAGATCCACGAGAAGCGTTTGGTCAGCGTCTTCCAGATGATCAAGATGATGAACGCCGGCCAGAAGCTGATCCTGGCCCAGAAGGGGAACAAGGAGGCCCGCTATCTGCTGGTCCGCGACAGCAACAAGCAGGTCGCCACCAAGGTCCTTGAGAGCCCGCGCCTGTCCGACAGCGAGGTGGAGATGTTCGCCAAGATGACCAACGTCTGCGCCGAGGTTCTCCGGGGTATCGCCAACAAGAAGGAGTGGATGGCCAAGTACCTCATTCTGCGTGCCCTGGTGCTCAACGCCAAGACGCCCATCGACATCAGCCTGCCGATGGTCGGCAAGCTGAACACCACCGACCTGGGAATCCTTTCCAAGAACAGGAACGTCCCCGAAATCCTGCGCACCACCTCGGCCCGGCTCTTCCGCCAGCGCAAGGGGGGGCGCTGACGGGGGCTCCCGCCACCGCAGGGTGACGGTTGACATCGGCCCGCCTTTTGGTAGACTGACACCATGTCCGACAAGCTGCGCATGGGACTTCCAAAGGGGAGCCTCCAGGATTCGACTCTCAAGATGTTCCGCAAGGCCGGCTACCACATCTCAGTCAGCGGCCGTTCCTACGTGCCCACCTTTGACGATCCCGAGCTGGAGGGCCTGCTGATCAGGGCCCAGGAGATGGCTCCCTACATCGCCAAGGGGGTGCTCGACGTCGGCCTCACCGGTCTCGACTGGATCATGGAGACCGATTCGGACGTGGTCACCGTGACCGACCTGCTATATGCCAAGGAGGGTCTCCGGAGCGTCCGCTGGGTGGTTGCCGTGCCGGAAGCATCCCCGTGCCGGAAGGTCGAGGATTTGGCCGGCAAGCGCATCGCCACCGAACTGGTGAATGTCACCCGGAGGTTCCTCGCCGCCCGCTCGGTCGATGCCGAGGTGGAATTCTCCTGGGGCTCGACCGAGGTCAAGCCGCCGCTCCTGGTGGACGCCATCGTCGACCTGACCGAGACCGGCAGCTCACTGCGGGCCAATAACCTGCGCATTGTCGACACGGTACTGGTCTCGACTACCAAGCTGATCGCCAACCGGGCGGCCTGGGATGATCCCTGGAAACGTCGCAAGATCCAGAACCTGGCTCTTCTCCTCGAGGGGGCGCTGCTGGCGGAGGAGAAGGTCGGGTTGAAGATGAACGCCCCCAGGGACCACGTCGCGGCCGTGCTCGAAATCCTGCCGTCGATGAAGAACCCGACCATATCCGACCTGACCGACCGCGACTGGATCGCCATCGACGTGGTGGTCGACGAGAAGATTGTTCGTGAGATCATTCCCCGGCTCAAGGCCGCCGGCGCCCAGGGGATCGTCGAGTATCCCCTCAACAAGGTGATCGGCTGAGGCAGCGGCAGGCCGTACGTGTCCGAGAGCCACGGTCGAAAATACCATCTGAACCTGGAGGAGGACCCCACCTGGCTGTACGGCCGGGGAGAGGACACCCTCGGGTTCATCCAGGAACTGGCCGGGGTGCATATCACCTCCCGCGGCCACCAGATCCATCTGGTCGGCGAGGACGCACGCGTTCAGAGGGTCGAAGCCTTCATCCGCAAGCTCGAAGATCTCCGGCGGCACGGGAAGATGCTGAACCAAAGTGACATCCGCGTCGCGGCCGCCTCCTTCTTTGAGGAGGGCCAACAGGATCTGGACCACATGTTCGACGACGTCGTGCTGGTCTCCTCGAGCAAGAAGCAGATCGCGCCCAAGAGCCCCAACCAGCGGCGCTACATCCACGCCATCCGGGACAACGACATCGTCTTCGGCATCGGTTCGGCCGGCACCGGCAAGACCTACCTGGCGGTGGCCATGGCCGTTTCCAGCCTGCTGCGCAAGGAGGTCAACCGGATCATCCTGACCCGCCCGGCGGTCGAGGCGGGGGAACGGCTGGGCTTCCTGCCCGGCGACCTGTACGAGAAGATCCACCCGTACCTGCGGCCGCTGTACGACGCCCTCTACGAGATGCTGGAGGCCGAGAAGGTGAACCGGATGGTCGAGCGGGGGACGATCGAGATCGCCCCGCTGGCCTTCATGCGCGGGCGCACCCTGAACGACTCCTTCATCATCCTCGACGAGGCCCAGAACACCACCTCCGAGCAGATGATGATGTTCCTCACCCGCCTAGGCTTCGATTCGAAGGCGGTCATCACCGGCGATGTCACCCAGATCGACCTTCCGTCGGGGAGGCCGTCGGGACTGGTGGAGGCGAGGGAGGTGCTGCGGGGCATCGACGGCATCTCGATGGTGACCTTCACCGAGAAGGACGTGGTCCGTCACGAACTGGTCAAGAAGATCATCAAGGCGTATGAGATCAGGACCGCCTCGGCCGCGGGTCGGGAGAGCCAGGTCGGGTCCCGGGAAGAGGGACGGTGATGGACATCAGGAACTGCCAGCGCACGACGAAGGCCGACCCGGCGCTCATCCGTCGCGCGGTCGCCGCAGCCCTCGATGTGGCCGGCGTTCCCGGGCGGGAGGTGTCGGTCGCCTTGGTCGGCGACCGCCGGATGCGGGTCCTCAACCGTGACTTTCGGGGCAAGGATCGGACCACCGACGTCCTGGCCTTTCCGCTGGCGGAGGGTGACTACCTGGGCGAGGTGGTCGTTTCGATGGAGACTTGCCGACGGCAGGCGTCGGAGGCCGGCAGGCCGCTCAAGGAGGAACTCGCCGAACTGGTCATCCACGGCGTGCTCCACCTGGCCGGTCATGATCACGAGCTGGGACCGGGGAAGGCGAGGGAGATGGGGCGCCTGCAGATGCTGGCTATGGGCCGCCTGGGGGTGGGGGTATCGATCGCCCCGCCGAGGTCGAAGAGGGCATAATGAGGATGGGCGATGGATCTGGCGACATATCTGGGTGACCTCCGGTTCCTGGCGGCCGACCTGATCGTGGCCGGCATCTACCGGGACGAGCGCCCGCCGAAGGGGCTGGCGGGCCAGCTCGACTGGTTCATTTACGGACACCTGAGCGAACTGCTCATCTCGGGCAGGTTGCGGGGTGAGCGGGGGGAGTGCGCCCTGATCGCCACCCAGGGGAAGATCGGCACGCCCCGCTACATGGTCGTCGGCCTCGGGAACCGGGGGGAGATGAACCAGGCGGCGCTGGAGCGGCTGTGGCCCGACGTGCTCGGGCGGGTCAGGTCCATGAAGGCGGGCATCGCCGCGGTCGAACTGCTCGGAGGGGGCGGGACGGCCTTCCGGCCCTCCCAGGTGGCCCGGCTGATGATGTCGCATTTCGACGACGCCCGGAACCGGGACGTCGCCGCCAGGAGGCTGTTCATCCTGCCCGCCGACGAGGATGAGCAGGAGGAGGTCGAGAAGCTTCTGCGGGTCGTCACCACGGGCCGCTGACACTTTACACGGTGATGCCGGTTCGATAAAATCCGGCTCCGGGCGTCACATCCATCACCAGGGCAACTGAGGGTCAAGGGGGAAGCGGCATGGCCAAACGGTACGTCTATTTCTTCGGAAACGGAAAGGCAGACGGCGACGGGTCGAAGAAGGAGACCCTCGGCGGCAAGGGTGCCAACCTGGCCGAGATGGTGCGACTTGGCCTGCCGGTACCGGCCGGTTTCACCATCTCCACCGAGATGTGCAACGAGTACCTCCGAAACAAGGGGAAGTTCCCCGCCGAGTTGAAGAACCAGGTGGAGGCGGCCCTGGCCAAGGTCGAGTCGGCCATGAAGGCGAAGTTCGGCGATGCCAGGCTGCCGCTGCTGGTCTCCGTCCGATCGGGCGCCCGCGCCTCGATGCCCGGCATGATGGAAACGGTGCTCAACGTCGGGCTCACCTCCCGGACCATCCCCGGGATGATCGCCCTGACCGGCAACCCGCGGTTCGTATACGACGCCTACCGGCGGCTGATCATGATGTACAGCGACGTGGTCATGGAGAAGGCGGCCGGGATCGAGCCGGCCGAGGGGCAGGGAATCCGGCAGCAGCTCGAGCACCTCCTCGAGGATCTCAAGAAGAGGAAGAAGTACGCCGCCGACACCGACATGACCGAGGGCGATCTTCGGAAGCTGTGTGAGGCCTTCAAGGTCCGGATACGCACGGTGCTCAAGAAGGATTTTCCGGACGACCCGATGGCCCAGCTCTGGGGCGGCATCGCCGCGGTCTTCTCCTCCTGGAACGGCCGCCGGGCGATCTCCTACCGCAGGATCGAGAAGATACCCGACAGTTGGGGCACGGCGGTCAACGTGCAGTCGATGGTCTTCGGCAACATGGGCGACACGTCGGCTACCGGCGTGGCCTTCACCCGCAACCCGGCCACCGGCGACAATCACTTCTACGGCGAGTGGCTGGTCAACGCGCAGGGCGAGGACGTGGTGGCCGGCATCCGCACCCCTTACGCACTCAACAAGTATGCCAAGACCGATGCCAACCGCCGGTTCCCGACCCTCGACCAGCGCATGCCGAAGATCTACTGCGAGCTCGACGCCATCCGCCTCAAGCTCGAGAAGCACTACCAGGACATGCAGGACATCGAGTTCACCATTCAGGACGGACGGTTGTTCATGCTCCAGACCCGGACCGGCAAGCGCAACGGGCCGGCGGCGCTGAAGATGGCCGTGGACATGGCCCGGGAGAGGCTGATCTCGACCGCGGTGGCCGTGACACGCGTCAGGCCGTCCCAACTGGATGAGCTGCTCCACCCGATGGTCGATCCGCTCAAGGAGAAGAACTTCAAGGCCCTGGCCAAGGGATTGCCGGCTGGCCCGGGCGGGGGCGTCGGGAAGATCGTGCTGACGGCCGACAAGGCCGAGATCCTGGCCAAGAAAGGGGAGAAGGTCATCCTGGTGCGGGCCGAGACGAGCCCCGAGGACGTGCACGGGATGCACGTGGCCGAGGCCATCCTGACGGCCAAGGGAGGGATGACCTCGCACGCGGCATTGGTCGCCCGCGGATGGGGCAAGTGCTGCGTGGTCGGCTGCGGCGCGCTCGATATCGACGTGAAGAAGGGGACGGTCACGATCGGTTCGCACGTGCTCAGGGAAGGTGACGTCGTCACCGTCAACGGCACCAAGGGGCTGGTCTACAAGGGGGCCCTTCCGCTGATCGTCATCGATCCCGAAAAGAACCGCGACCTGAAGGTCTTCCTGTCGTGGTGCGATGGGATACGGCGCCTGGGCATCCGCACCAATGCCGACCGGCCGGAGGATGCCGCCTGCGCCCGCCGTTTCGGGGCCGAGGGGATCGGCCTCTGTCGGACCGAGCACATGTTCTTCGGCGAGGCCCGCATCAAGGCGATGCGCGAGATGATCCTGTCCGACACCAGGGATGAGCGCGAGAAGGCCCTGAAGAAGCTGCTGCCGTTCCAGAAGGAGGACTTCAAGGGGATACTGAAGGCGATGGAGGGGCTGCCGGTGACGATCCGGCTCCTCGACCCGCCGCTGCACGAGTTCGTTCCCCACGAGGAGAAACTGATCGCCGAGCTGGCCAAGGGATTGAAGAAGACGCCGGCCGACGTGCGGGCCCGCATCCACCAGCTCAAGGAACTGAACCCGATGCTCGGCCATCGCGGCTGCCGGCTGGGGGTCACCTATCCGGAGATCACCCGTATGCAGGTCACGGCCATCCTCGAGGCCACGGCCGAGCTGCTGAAGGCCAAGGTGAAGGCCCGCCCGGAGATCATGGTCCCGCTGGTTGGACAGGTGAAGGAACTGTCCGACCAGAAGGCGATCATCATGGAGGTGGCCGCGGAGGTCAAGCGCCGGTACGGCCTCAAGGAGCTCCCGTTCATGGTCGGCACGATGATCGAGGTGCCGCGGGCGGCGGTGACGGCCGACGAGGTGGCGGCCGAGGCCGAATTCTTCTCGTTCGGGACCAACGACCTGACGCAGATGACCTGCGGCTTCTCGCGGGACGACGCCGGGTCCTTCCTCCCGGCGTACGTCGAGAAGAAGATCTACGCCAAGGACCCGTTCGAGTCGCTCGACACGGCCGGCGTCGGCCAGTTGATGAAAATGGCGGTCGAGAAGGGCCGGTCGCGGCGGCCCGGCATCAAGCTGGGCATCTGTGGTGAGCATGGCGGCGACCCCGACTCGATCCACTTCTGCGAGGCCATCGGGCTCACCTACGTTTCCTGCTCGCCGTTCCGAGTGCCGATCGCCCGCCTCGCCGCCGCCCAGGCGGTCCTGGCCGCCAAGCCCGCCAAGACCAAGGGCTCCGGGAAGAAGGCTGCCAGGACCAGGGCCGGGAGCGGCAAGCGCGCCAAGTAGGCACCGCGGAAACAAATCCGGTGAGCCAGGCCACCAGGCCGTCTGACGGGGAGTACATGCGGCGGGCGCTCGAGGTCGCCGCCAAGGGGCGGGGAAGCGTGAGCCCCAACCCGATGGTTGGTTCGGTCGTCGTAAGGGACGGCGCCATCGTCGGCGAAGGCTGGCACCGGCGGCCGGGGGAGCCGCACGCCGAGGTGCTGGCCATCCGGGCCGCCGGAACGTCGGCCCGGGGAGGGGACCTGTATGTCAACCTGGAACCCTGCGCCCATCACGGTCGGTACTCCGCCCTGTGTCGAGGCCATCGCCGCCGCCGGGATCAGGCGGGTCGTGGCCGCAGTGCGGGATCCCGATCCGCGGGTCAATGGACTCGGTTTCGCCCGGCTTTCGGAGAGCGGCATCGAGGTGGCCGAGGGTGTCCTGGAGGACGAAGCCAGACGGCTCAACGAGACGTATCTCTGCTGGCGGGCCACCGGCCGGCCGTTCGTGACCCTGAAGATGGCCCTCTCGCTGGACGGCAAGATGGCCACCGGCGCCGGGGATTCGCGCTGGATCAGCAGCGAGGGGTCCCGCCTGCGGGTGCACCGGATGCGGGCCGAGGCCGATGCGGTGATGGTCGGCATCGGGACCCTGCTGGCGGATGACCCCCAACTGAACGCCCGCCTGGCCGGAGAGCCTGGATGCCGGCAACCGGTCCGGGTCATTCTCGACGGGCGACTGCGGACGCACCCGGCGTCGAAGGTCCTCGTATCGCCCGGCGGGAAGGTCATGCTCTTCGCCCGCGAGGACGCCCCGGAGGAGAGGGCGGCGCGGCTCCGGGACGCCGGCGCCGAGGTGATCCGCGTCCCGCTGGCGGGCGACCGGGTAGACCTGGGCGCCGTGCTCGCCGACCTGGGGAAACGCGAAGTCACCTCGCTCCTGGTCGAGGGAGGGGCGGCGCTGCTGTCATCCTTCCTGTCAGGCCGGTTGGCCGACCGGGCGACGGTCTTCGTCGCCCCGCTCTTCATCGGCGGCGAAGGGAGCCCCGGCCCGTACGACGCCGGCGGCGCACCCCGTATCGCCGATGCGCTCAAGCTGGCTGAGGTCGAGGTGGAGCGTCTCGGGGACGATGTCATGGTCACCGGGCTGCTTCCCGGGAGGGCCGGCAACCGCTCCGCTTCGTCCGGGGCGCCTTGACAGCCGGCTCCGGCAGGGCTATCATGAAATATCGTTCTTCAGGGCAGGGTGAAATTCCCGACCGGCGGTAGAGCCCGCGAGCCCCTTGGGGCAGACACGGTGGAGTTCCGTGGCCGACAGTCACAGTCTGGAAGGGAGAAGAACGGGCTGTCGCGCGCTTGCACCCATGACGCCCGGGGACTCTCCCCGGGCTTTTTTTTGGGGAGATGGACGGCTATGTTCACCGGATTGATCAAGACCATGGGAACGGTGACCGGCGTCGGGAATGCCGGGATCACCGTCGATGCCGGGGCACTTGCAGCGGGGGTGGCCGTTGGCGACAGCGTCGCCGTGGACGGGGTGTGCCTGACGGTCACCGCCATCGCCGGGACGCGGCTGGTGTTCGACGTCTCGGACGAGACGCGCGCCTGCACGACCGTCGGCAGCCTGCGGCCCGGGTCGCAGGCCAACCTCGAGGACGCCCTGACCCCCTCGTCGCGTATCGGCGGGCACTTCGTGCTCGGCCACGTGGACGGGGTCGGCCGGATCGCCTCCCGCCGGCCGCGGGGCGCGTCGGTCATCCTGGGCATCCGGGTTCCCGAAGAACTCGCCGGGCAGCTCCTGCCCAAGGGATCGGTAGCCGTGGACGGGATCAGCCTGACGGTGAATGAGGTGCGTGGCACCCTGTTTCGGGTGAACCTCGTGCCCCACACGCGCTCAAAGGTCTCCCTCGAGTTCAAGAGGCCGGGAGACGCGGTGAACATCGAAACCGACCTGCTGGTGAAGGCGGCCATGGCCCGGGCGGGGGCGGTCGCCGCTGCGGGCGGACGGGAGACCTGACCATGCCACGGAAGAGCGTCGCCGGAAGCCGGGGAGACACCCTGGAACTCGCCCTGCGTGACTTGCGCGAGGGTCGGATGATCATCCTGGTCGACGACAAGGACCGCGAGAACGAAGGTGACCTGGTGGCCGCGGCCGACCGGATCACCCCCGAGATCATCAACTTCATGGCTACCCACGGGCGGGGGCTCGATCTGCCTCTCCCTGACCGAGGAGCGGGTCCAGCAACTGGCGCTGCCGATGATGACCACCCGCAACACCAGCCGTTTCGGGACGGCTTTCACCGTCTCGATCGAGGCCCGCGAGGGGGTGACCACCGGCATATCCGCGCACGACCGGGCGGTGACCGTCGCCCGGGCAATCGACCCGGCTACCCGGCCGGAAGACCTGGCCACGCCGGGACACGTCTTCCCGCTGCGGGCGGTCGCCGGGGGGGTGCTCCGCCGCGCCGGGCAGACCGAGGGGTCGGTCGACCTGCTGCGGATGGCCGGGCTGACGCCGGCGGGGGTGATCTGCGAGATCATGAACCCCGACGGCACCATGGCCCGGCTCCCGGAACTCGAGGTCTTCGCCCGGACACACGGCTTGCGCATCATCTCCGTGGCCGAGGTGATCGCCCACCGGCTGAAGAACGAGTCGCTCATCCGGAGGATTGCCGAGACCGTGCTCCCCACGCGCCTGGGCGGCGACTTCCGGACCATCCTCTACGAGAACGACGTCGATCGCCAGCAGCACGTGGCCCTGGTAAAGGGGGACCTTTCAGGCGACCGCCCGGTCATGGTCCGGGTGCACTCAGAGTGCCTTACCGGGGACGTCTTCGGATCGCGCCGGTGCGACTGCCAGGCACAACTCCACCACGCCATGGAGATGATCGGCAAGGCGGGGCGGGGGGTGATCGTCTACATGCGGCAGGAGGGTCGCGGGATCGGCCTGGCCAACAAGCTGCGCGCCTACGCCCTCCAGGACGAAGGCTACGACACGGTCGAGGCCAACATCCGGCTCGGTTTCCAGGCTGACCTGCGCGAGTACGGCATCGGCGCCCAGATCCTCCGGGACCTCGGCCTGTCGCGGATCGCCCTGCTGACCAACAACCCGCAGAAGATCATCGGGCTGCAGGGGTACGGGCTGGAGATCGTCGCGCGCGTCCCGGTGGTCGTCGAGCCCGATCCGGCCAACCGGCGCTACCTGGAAACCAAGAAGCGGAAGATGGGCCACCTGATCGAGAACGTGTGAGCCATGAAAGGAGAACGGACATGCCGAGGATGATCGAGGGAAGCCTGGACGGTAAGGGCCTGCGAGTCGCCATCGTCGTCTCGCGATTCAACGATTTCGTCACCGCGCGCCTGCTCGAGGGGGCGTTGGACGCTCTGGGAAGGCACGGGGTGGCCGACGACGACATCACCGTGGTGCGGGTTCCCGGAGCGCTCGAAATCCCGCCTGCGGCCGGCCGCCTTCTCGAGCGGTGCCATCCGGGGAAGGGTGGCAAGGGGGGCGGCTTCTCGGCCATCATCGCCCTGGGTGCGGTCATCCGGGGTGAGACGCCCCACTTCGACTACGTCGCCGCCGAGGTCGGCAAGGGGCTGTCCCAGCTCGCCCTGGAGGGGGTCGTTCCGGTGATCAACGCCGTGTTGACCACCGACACCGTTCCGCAGGCCGTCGACCGGGCCGGCGCCAAGGGGGGCAACAAGGGTTTCACGGCGGCCATGAACGCCATCGAGATGGTCGGGGTTCTGCGTTCCCTCGGGAACGAGCGGTAGGGGAGCCCGGGGGGATCCGTGGGACAGCGGAGGACGGGGAGGGAGATCGCCCTGCAGGTGGCCTACCTGCTCGACGCCGGCGGGGCGGGTGTCGGGCAGGTGGAGCTGCTGATCGACGGCTTCCCGGTGCGCGACGAGGAGTTCATGCCCGGTCGCCGGCGCCGCTCCCGGTTCGAGGACCAGGGGATCAACGACGAAAGGATCTCGGCCTTCCTCGACGCGGCGGCCCGGGACGACCGCGAGGAGATGGAGCGCGTCCTGCGCCACGGCCCCCTGCTGGGCGAGTCGTGGTCGGCGACCCCAGCGGCCCGGCGTTCCCTGCCGGCCGGGGGCACCGGCAAGGCCCGCCTTTTCGCCGCGGATCTGGTCAGGGGAGCCTGGGCCAACCTGGAGCAGATCGACGACCTCATCGCCCGCGCAGTCGAGCACTGGCTGCCGGAGCGGATGTCGATGGTCGACCGCAACATCCTCCGCCTGGCCTGCTACGAGGTCCTCTTCCCCGGCGACACCCCACCCAAAGCGGCCATGAACGAGTGGATCGACGTGGCCAAGGAGTATGGAGGCGAAAACTCGGGGGCCTTCATCAACGGTGTCATCGACCGGCTCTACCGGGACCGGCTCCGGGAGGGCGGAGCGCGGGGCGAACCGGGATGATCGAGGAGATCATCCGCAAGGATCGGACGGGGGGGCACCGCTACGTCGTCGGCACCTGCCGCGAGTTCGTCGAACTGTTCGGCTACCCCTTGCCGGTGCTGCCGCTCGGGGATGCCGGCCGGGGGAGGGGCGAGGCCATCCAGGCGATGCTGCCGGCCGAAATCGAGACCCTGATCGCCCGGCACATGACCAACCTGTGGCGGGTGGTGAGCGGCAGGGACCGAGGGCAAGCCGGCGCGGGCGTGGAGACCGAGCGGGAGGTCGCCGATTACCTGGACGGGCTGCTGCGCCGTGTCCTCCGTGACGACCGGCGGTTAGGCCTGCTGAACCTCTTCTGGCTGACGTTCGCCAAGGCCCTGGCGTTGTCGCTCGACACGACCAATGTCGACGACGCCACCCGCCGCTCCCGCTGGGCTCTGTGGCCCCTCCTCTCGGGGCTCTTCTCCAGGGTCCAGCGGCGGGTCATCGACGGTCTCGATGCCGGTGACCGGCGCACGGTCCATTTCCAGTACGGGCGCGCCTATGGTTGGGGCCTGCTGGAGAGTGTCTTTCACGACCCGTTCGTGCTGATGACGAGGGATGTCCGGGCCTTGGAGCCGCGGCACGCCGCCGGCCAGCACAACCCCCAGTCGGCCATCGACGGCGAGACGTTCGCGGCCGTCCTGGAGCTCCTCGTGGAACGGCACGAGCAGGCCGAGACGACGGAGGGGCGGGAGTATCAACGGAGCATGGCGCGGCGGATCGCCGGGCACCTGGGCCGCCTGCCGTTTCCCGGCGCCGAGGCGGCCGAGCACTTCAATCCGTTCCACCCCGCGGCGGTGCACTACCACCTTTCGCGCGAGGGCACCGGGGAGGCGCTCGCCAAGCGGAAGCCGGCGATGAAGGGAGTCATCGCCAGGGGCGGGGGCATGCCGGCGTTGCTTGACGAGGTGGACCGGGTCCTGGGAAGCCTGCGGCGGAGCGAGTACCTGCAGCTCCTGATGGAGAACGTCGTCCCCGTTCCGTCGCACGTCGATGAGGCCCAGTTCAAGGAACTGTTCCAGGAGGGGCGCCTGTTCAAGTTCAGCACCACCCTTCCCGCGGCGAACAACTTCAGGCGGGTGGTCATCCTCTTCGCCGACATCCGGGAGTTCACCAGAACCTCGGGCATGGCCATCTCGGAGCGGGAACTGACCGAGCGTTTGTATGACGTCTTCGACCCGCTGGTGCACATGGTGGGAAGTCTCGGCGGCACGGTCGACAAGTTCACCGGGGACGGGATGATGATCACCTTCGGCGCCCTCGGGGGCCTCCCCGATCACGACCTTCAGGCGTTGCGCTGCGCGGTCGCCATCCAGGAGGCGATGAGCCGGCTGCGGGCCGCCGGGCGGACGGAGTTCAGCATGGGCGTGGCCATCCATGCCGGGCGGGTCTTCGTGGCCGACTTCATCCACGATGCCCGGACGGTCGCCACGACGGTCATCGGCCGCCAGGTGAACCTGGCCGGCCGGCTGTCGTCGGCGCGGACTCTCTCGCGGGGAACGTCCCCGGAGGCTGCCCAAACAGGTGAAAATGACCGGCCGCCCTCCCTCTGCGGACATCCGGGCCTCGGAGATGGACGCCGTCTTCCTGGACCGTGAAGGGGGCTTCTACAACGTCGGTGTGGCCACCAGCGGGCAGTTTCTGAGGGACCTTCAGCGGTCCGTTCCGATGGAGGAGGCCACGGTGCGCGGGCGGCAGGTGTTCAAATTCGTCGACGACTACCTACGAAGCGAGGTCGTCTTCCACTACGTCGGCGACGCCGCTTTCAAGGGCGTGGACGAGACCACTCCGGTCTACGGGATAAGCTGGAAACGGACCGGAGCGAATTCCCCGGCGGTTAAGGGGAAACCGGCCGAGGCGGACAACCGGTAGGCAAGGCAAGAGGGAGGGAGATCGCATGGAAAATGTTTGGGCGCCCTGGCGCATGAGCTACATCACCGGCCCCGGGAGCGAAGGGTGCTTCCTGTGCGACGCCTGGCGTGACCAGGATTGGCGGAGGCACCGGGTGCTGATGAAGGGGCGGGGGGCGTTCGTCATCATGAACATCTTCCCATATAACAACGGGCACCTCATGATCGCCGCCGCGGATCACCGGGGCGACCTGGCCTCGCTCGAGTCTTCCGTCCGGGCCGAGATCATGGACCTGGTCACCCTGTCGATCGATGCGCTGACGACGGCCTTCTCGCCCGACGGTTTCAACGCCGGCATCAATCTGGGGCGGGTCGCCGGGGCGGGCATCCCCGGACACCTCCACGTCCACGTCGTCCCGCGGTGGAACGGGGACACCAATTTCATGCCCGTCCTGGCCGAGACCAAGGTCATCTCGGAGCATCTCGACGCCACCTGGGAGAGGCTCAAGGCGGCTTTCGACGGCCTGTCGGGGTGACCATGCGCAGCGGCGTGGTGGTCCTGGCCGGTCTCCCGTCGGTCGGCAAGTCGTCGCTGGTCAACCGGATCATCGGGCGCAAGCTGGTCATCACCTCCCCCAGGAAGCAGACTTCCCGGTACGCGGTGGCCGCCATCCTGACCGACGAGCGGCGCGGGCAGATCGTCTTCCGCGACACGCCGGGCCTGCACGAGGCGGGCATGGGGCCGCTCAATCAGCGCATGACGGCCGAGGCGGCCGAGGCCCTGAAGTCGGCCGATGTCCTGCTCGAGGTGGTCTCCCCCGACCTGCCGGACGTGGAGGGGCGGCTGGCCGTGCTCGACTCCTTCCGCGGGCCCCGGCTCCGGGTGATGAACAAGGCCGATCTGCTCCGCAAGCACGGACGGAGCGGCCGCTTTCCGGACGGTGCCGCGGGAGCGGGGGAGACGGACTTCCTGAGGGTGTCGGCGGCCACCGGGGAGGGGATACCCGCCCTGGTCGACACCCTTTTCGGCCTGCTGCCGGAAGGAGGCTTTCTCTACCCGCCGGACGACCTTTCTGATCGCCCCCAGCGTTTCTTCATGGCCGAGATCATCCGCGAGAAGGTGATGCTGCACACCCACCAGGAAATTCCCTACGCCTCGGCGGTCGTGGTGGAGGAGTCGGCCTGGGACGAGGCGGGCAATTCCTGGCGGGTCCAGGCGGTCATCTACGTCGAGAAGGATTCCCAGAAGGGGATCGTCATCGGCCGCGGCGGGCAGATGCTCAAGCGCATCGGGCAGTCGGCCCGGGCCGCCCTGGAGGGCTTTCTCGAAGGCCGGGTGCGTCTGGACCTGTGGGTAAAGGTGCGGCGCAACTGGACCAAGGATCCGGCGTTCCTGAGGGAACTGGGCCTGCATGGCAACTCGTGATCGTGTCGCGGGGCCGCGCGGGCCCCTGGATACCGCCGGCTACCTGCTGCGGATGTATGAGTTCCCCAACGGCGACCGGTCCTTCCGCTTCTTCACCGACGTGGCCGGGGTGATATCGATCGTCGCCAGGAGATCGATGGTCGGCCACATGCCCCCCCTGGCCAATCCGGAGACCTTCGACCTGGGCGTGATCACCATGGTCGCCCGGCCGCGCCACCCCGGGGCGAGGATGCTCGACTACACCCTCGTCCGCCGCCATCACGGTTTGGGTGAGGAACCGCTCCGCCTTGGGGCCGCGTGCCTGGCGGCCGAAACGGTCGAGCGCCTGTTCGCCGGCGAGGACCCCCACCCGGCGGTGATGGGGATCCTGGGCGGTTTGCTCGAAGGGCTGGAGCGCGGCGGGGCGGTGCCGGCTCCGCTGGCCCGGGCGATGCTGGCGCTGTTCGAGGCAGCCGGCTTCTCCCTCGACGTGAAGGGGTGCCGGGCGTGCGGCAGGCCGCCCAGGGGGCCCGGCTCGCTTCCAGGCGGCCTCGGGCGGATTCGTGCACCAGGGGTGCGCGGACCGAGGGATGGAGGGGATGCCGGTCTCGCCGGGCACACTTCTCTTCCTTGACCGGGTGCGCCAGGAGCCCCCGCCGCGCCTCTCGTGCGACCGGCGCATCGCCGACGAATCGCTCGATCTCTTCGGTGCGCACCTGACCTACATCACCCAGGAGCGCACCCCGTCGCTCGTCTTCCTGCGCAAGATTCGGGAGGCCGGGTGAAGCGCGGCCGGGGGCAACCGGGCGCAATGGCGCTCGAGCGGAGAGCCATTCCTGGAGTACGACCTGCCGGACGAACTGGTGGCCCAGCACCCGCCGGAGCGCCGGGGCGGATCGCGCCTGCTGACCGTGGAACGGCGGACGGGGGGTATCGGGCACGCCTCCTTCGCCTCGCTGGGCGACCACCTCGCGTCGGGCGACCTCCTGGTGATCAACGACACCAGGGTCGTGCCGGCCCGGGTCGAGGCCCGCAAGCGTCCCGGCGGCGGACGGGTGTCGGTCCTCTTCCTCGAGTGGGCCGGGCCGGTCTGGCGGGGGATCGCCCGCGGGATCGATCAGGCGGGGGTCATCGCTCGACGTTGACGGCTGGGGCGACCCCCTGGAAGTTGTCGAATCGGAGCAGGGCACCATCGGGGTGACCGCGCCGGCTCTCGATCCGATCCGCTTCTTCGAGGCGGTCGGCCGGATACCCCTGCCTCCCTACATTCGCCGCGGGGCCGGGGACGACACGGACCGAATCCGCTACCAGACGGTCTTTGCCCGGGCAGACGGGTCGGTGGCGGCGCCCACGGCCGGTCTCCACTTTACCGGCGAGTTCCTCGACCGGCTTGCGCAGATGGGGATCCGGAGCGTCGCCGTGACCCTCCATGTCGGGTGGGGCACTTTCAGCCCTCTGCGGGGCGACTGGCGGGCGCACCGGATGCATCCCGAGTGGGGCGAAATCACTCCGGCCGCAGCCGGCGAGATTAACGCCACCAGGGCCAGGGGCGACCGCGTGGTGGCCGTCGGCACCACCTCGGCCAGGCTGATCGAGAGCCGCTTCGACGAGTCCGCCGGCGTGCTCCCCGGGGCCGGGGAAACGTCCCTGTACATCCTCCCGGGGTTCCGATTCAGGGCTACCGGCGCCCTGCTGACCAACTTCCACCGGCCCCGGTCGTCGCTGCTCCTGCTGGTGGACGCCTTCGCCGGTTCGGACCTGATGGAGAGGGCATATGGCGCGGCGATCAACTCGGGCTACCGCTTCTTCAGCTATGGCGACGCCATGCTCATCCTCTGAGGGGAGACCTTCCATGACTCCACCGCTGCTGACCATCGAACGCACCGACGGACGGGCACGGTCGGGGCACCTCGACCTGGCCCACGGTACGGTCGCGACGCCGGCCTTCATGGCTGTTGGAACGCGCGCCACGGTGCGCAGCCTGTCGTCGGAGGACCTGCTCTCCTTGGGGGCCGAGATCATCCTGGCGAACACCTACCATCTCTTCCTGCGCCCCGGGGAGGAGGTCGTCCGTCGCCTCGGCGGCCTGCACGCCTTCATGAACTGGCCTCGCCCCATCCTGACCGACAGCGGCGGATTCCAGGTCTTCTCGCTGGCCGGCTTCCGTCGGATATCCGAGGAGGGGGTGACCTTCAGGTCGCACCTGGACGGCTCGATCCACCTGCTGACGCCGGAGCGGGCCGTGGCCATCCAGGAGGCCCTCGGGTCGGACATCGCCATGGTCCTCGACGAATGCCTGGCGTACCCGGCCGATCACGACCAGGCCGCCCGGTCGATGGAGTTGACCGTCCGGTGGGCCGAGCGCTGCCGCGATGCCAGGACGGCACCCCCCGATCGCATGCGCCTGTTCGGGATTGTCCAGGGGGGGCTCTACCCGGACCTGCGGCGCGATTGCGCCGAGCGGCTGGCGCGGCTCGATTTCGACGGCTACGCCCTGGGCGGCGTCAGCGTCGGGGAACCGAAGGCGGAGATCCGCCGCGTCGTGGCCGAGGCGGCACCGTTGCTGCCGGCGGACCGGCCCCGCTACCTGATGGGCGTGGGCTATCCCGAGGACATCGTCGATGCGGTGGGCTGCGGGATGGACCTGTTCGACTGCGTGCTGCCGACCCGCGTGGCCCGCCGCGGGACGCTGCTGACCAGCCGGGGGAGGGTCAACATCCGCAATGCGCGGCATGCCGAGGACCAGGGCCCCCTTGACCCCGGCTGCGACTGCCCGACCTGCCGCCACTACTCCAGGGGCTACCTGCGCCACCTCCATCTGGCCGGTGAGATTCTCGGTTTACGGTTGAACACCATCCACAACTTGAGGTATTATTATCGGTTGATGGATCGTATTCGCGGCGCCATCTGGCAGGGCGCCTTCGAAGCGTTCCACAAGGAGTTCTTCGCCGGTCCGGAAGGGTCTGGCCGTAACTCAGACGAATCGTGAAGGAGGTCGTCATGCCGTTCGCATCGATTGCCCTGGCCGCGGGACAGGAGGGCGCCGCACAGCAACCCACGGGGATCATGGCCATGCTCGCCAACCCCCTGACCATGATGGTGATCATCTTTGCCATCTTCTACGTGCTGATCATCCGACCGCAGCAGAAGCGCCAGAAGGAGCACGACACGATGCTCCGGAACCTGGCCAAGGGGGACCGCATCGTAACCTCGGGCGGCATCTACGGCACCATCATCTCGCTGACCGACCGTGACGTTTTCCTGCAGGTGGACGACCGGGTCAAGATCAAGCTTCAGCGCAGCGCCATTGCCGACAAAGTGAAGGACGAACAGTAACGCCACGGTAGTTGTTGCCTGCGGGGCATTTCGAAAGGAGATATGATGTCGCGGAATCTGATGCTGAGAGCACTGGTGGTTGCGGGGGTGGTGGCCATCTCCGCCGTCTACCTCGTGCCCACCTTCGTCACCGACCTGCCGGGCTGGTGGACGAAGGTCCTGCCGGGCGATCGCCTGCGCCTGGGACTCGACCTGAAGGGGGGCATGCACCTGGTGCTGGGGGTGCAGCTGGACAAGGCTGTCGAGGCGTCCACCGAACGGACGGCCCAGCAGCTCAAGAACACCCTGAAGCGCAAGCGCTTGGGAGTGTCAGAGGTCAAGCGCGAGGGAATGACCGACATCGTCATCGGCCTGACCGGGCCGGCCGCGGCCGAGATTCGTGAGGAGATCGCCCTCCTGACCGGTTTCGAGACCGCCTCCGAGGGCGACGGGCGGATCGTGCTGCACATGCGCGATGCCGAGGTTACCCGCATCAAGCAGTACGCCATCGACCAGGGGAAGGAGACCATCCAGAACCGGGTCGACCAGTTCGGCGTGGCCGAGGCGACCATCATCAAGCAGGGAAACGACCGGATCATCGTCGAACTGCCGGGGGTCAAGGACGCCAAGCGCGCCGTGCAGCTCATCGGCAAGACGGCCCTGCTCGAGTTCAAGATGCTCGACGAGGAGCACAGCGTCGACGAGGCGGTCAAGGGGAACGTGCCGCCGGCGGCGGAGATCCTGTACGAGGTCCAGACCGACCCGATCAGCGGCCGGATCAGCAAGACCCCGTTCCTGGTCAAGACACGTACCGAGTTGACCGGCGACCTCCTGACCGACGCCAAGGTGGAGATCGACTCGCAGTTCAACCGCCCGTACGTGTCGATCGAGTTCGACCGCCGCGGGGCGGCCCTCTTCTCCGACGTCACCGCCGAGAACGTCGGCAAGCGCATGGCCATCGTCCTCGACCGGAACGTCTACTCGGCGCCGGTCATCCAGGAGAAGATCCCCGACGGCAAGGCCCGCATCACCGGGCAGTTCACCATGGAGGAGGCCCGCGACCTGGCCATCGTGCTGCGGGCGGGCGCACTCCCCGCGCCGGTCGAGATCCTCGAGAACCGGACCGTCGGGCCATCCCTGGGGGCCGACCTGGTGCGCAGCGGCCTCACCGCCGCGTTGATCGGCAGCCTCCTGGTGGTCCTCTTCATGGTCTTCTACTACCGCCTCTCGGGGCTGGTGGCGGTCGCGGCGCTGGTCCTCAACCTGTTCATCCTGCTGGCCGCGCTGGCCGGCTTCAAGGCCGCCCTGACCCTGCCCGGCATCGCCGGCCTGGTGCTCACCATCGGCATGGCCGTGGACGCCAACGTCCTGATCTACGAGCGTATCCGCGAGGAACTGCGCTGGGGGCGCGGCGTGGCGGCATCGGTCGAGAACGGGTACAACAAGGCCTTCTCGGCCATCTTCGACGGCAACCTGACCACCATCATCACCGCCCTGATCCTGTGGGTGACCGGCACCGGCCCGATACGCGGCTTCGCCGTGACCCTGTTCCTCGGCCTGGTGGCCAACCTCTTCACCGCCGTCTTCGTCACCCGGATCATCTTCGACTACTTCCTCTTCAAGCGGAAGATCAGCACCTTGAGCATCTAAGGGGAGCCCAGCCATGATTCAGATCGTCAAACCGGGAACAAAGTTCGATTTCGTGGCGCTCAAGGGGTATGCCATGAGCATCACCGGGATCTTCAACCTCATCAGCCTGGTGGTCATCTTCACCGTCGGCTTCAACTTCGGGATCGACTTCAAGGGAGGCACCACGATCGAGGTGCGGTTCGCCCAGGACGTCGAGATCGGCAAGGTCAGGTCGGCCCTCTCCGGGCACGGCTTCGAGGACGCGGAGATCAAGTACTACGGCACGAAGCGTGATGTGCTTATCGCCACCGAGGCGTCCACGACCTCCCTGGAAGGCTTCCAGGTCAAGGTCGAGGAAGCCCTTGGCGGCTGCCTACGCTCCCAAGGATTTCAGCATCGAGCAGGTTGAGATGGTCGGCCCGAAGGTCGGCGCGGACCTTCGCAAGAAGGGCTACTGGGCCATCCTGCTGGCCACCATCTGCATGCTGATCTACATCGCCGTCAGGTTCGAGGTGAAGTTCGGCGTGGGGGCCATCGTGGCCATGGTCCACGACGTCATCTTCACGCTGGGAATCATCGCCATCGCCGGGATCAAGTTCAACCTGCCCATCCTGGCGGCCATCCTGACCATCATCGGCTACTCGGTCAACGACACCATCGTCGTCTTCGACCGGATCCGGGAGGACCTGAAGAAGGTCACCAAGCAGAGCATCGAGGAGATCGTCAACCTGAGCGTCAACGAGACCCTCTCACGGACCATCCTCACCGGCATGGCCACCCTCCTGGCATTGGTGGCCCTCTACTTCATCGCCGGGGAGGTGCTGCGTGACTTCGCCCTGGTGATGATCGTCGGCATCATCATCGGCACCTACTCGTCGATCTACATCGCCAGCCCGGTGGTCATCCTCTGGAAGAACCGGGCCGAAGGCCGGAAGGCGTAGGAGCAGCCGAACGGACACGCGCGTCGCGCGGGCGGGAAGGACGCCGCCGGGGTACAGCGGCCGGCTCTTCTCGACCGGGGCCGACGCCGGCGTACGGGTCGTTTCGCCGACTCTCGGGGGGCTCTTCACCGGGGCGGCCGAAATCGTCGGCGGCGGCATCTGCGACCGCCGCACGGTCAGGCCCGCCCGGGAAGTTGTCGCCACCCTCCGGGCAGCCGACTTCGGGGACCTGATGGTGGCCTGGATCAACGAGATCATCTTCCTGTTCGACGCCCGCCGTTTCCTCCTCCGCCGCTGCCGGGACGTCCGGGTGGGCGCCGATGGTCTCACGGCGACCCTGGCCGGCGAGGACTTCGACGGCGGTCGGCACCGGATCGGGACCCTGTTCAAGGCGGCCACACTGCACTGCCTGTCGGTGGAGAGGACCGGGGGCTTGTGGCGGGCGACGGTCGTCCTGGACGTCTGACCGGGGAGGGACACGATGGGCTCGATGCCGGTCAGGATCAGCGACGTCAAGTGGGAGATCCCTATCGATCCCCGGAAGGGGATGCGGGTCCCGGGGATCGTCTACGCCGACGACGTGCTGATGGAGCAGATCCTCCGCGACGCCTCCCTCGAACAGGTGGTCAACGCCGCCTGCCTGCCGGGCATCCTGAAGGCCGCCCTGGCCATGCCGGACATGCACTACGGGTACGGCCTGCCCATCGGCGGCGTGGTGGCCACCGCCGCTCCCGGACGGCGTGGTCACCCCCGGCGGGGTGGGCTTCGACATCAATTGCGGTGTGCGCCTCGCCCGGACGAGGCTGCGGGCGGATGAGATCGCCGACCACGCCGTGCGCTGCCGGTTGGCTGAGGGCCTCTTCCGGGAGGTGCCGACCGGCGTCGGCTCGACCGGCAGGCTCAGGCTCTCGACGTCGGAGATGCGGAAAGTGATGGTCAGGGGCGCGGCCTGGGCCGTGGCCCGGGGGTACGGGACCACAGCAGACCTGGCGCACACCGAGGCCGGCGGCTGCCTCGACGGGGCCGACCCGGACGCGGTCAGCGCCAGGGCGAACGAACGTGGTCAGGGCCAGCAGGGGACGCTCGGCTCGGGCAACCACTTCATCGAGGTCCAGGAGGTCGAGGCGGTTTATGACGACGCGGCCGCCCGCGCCTTCGGCATCGACGAGGGAATGATCACGGTGATGATCCACTCCGGGTCGCGGGGCTTCGGGCACCAGGTCTGCACCGATTTCCTCGGGGTCATGGAAAAAGCCCTCGGGAGATACGGCATCACCGTCCCCGACCGGCAGCTCGCCTGCGCGCCGATCGGCTCGCCCGAGGGGGAGCGCTACCTCGGGGCGATGCGGGCGGCGGCCAACTACGCCTGGGCGAACCGCCAGTGCCTGATGCACTGGACGGGGGAGGCCATTGGGAAGACCCTCGGGCTGGCTCCGGCGGCGCTTGGCCTGGCGCTGGTCTACGACGTGGCCCACAACATCGTCAAGATCGAGGAGCACCAAGTCGACGGCCGGCCGGTCAGGGTTGCGGTGCACCGAAAGGGGGCCACCCGGGCGTTCGGGCCCGGTCACCCGGAACTGCCGGACGACTACCGGCGGGCCGGGCAGCCGGTGATCATCCCCGGGGACATGGGGCGCTGCTCCTACCTGCTGGCCGGGACCGACCTGGCCATGCGGGAAACCTTCGGCTCCTGCTGCCACGGGGCCGGGCGGGCCCTGTCGAGGACGGCGGCGGTGAAGAAGGCCCGGGGGCGGTCCATCGCCCGGGAGCTGGAGGAGCGCGGAATCTATGTTCGTGCGGACGGCCGCGAGACCCTCGGCGAGGAGATGCCCGAGGCCTACAAGGACGTTTCCCGGGTGGTGGACGTGGTCGAGCGTGCCGGCCTGGCCGTGAAGGTGGCCCGCATGCGCCCCCTGGCGGTCATCAAGGGATAGCCGACATGGACGATGCGGGGCGGTTCGGGGTCGTCCTGGTGGAGCCGCGCTTCCCGGGCAACGTCGGCTCGGTGGCCCGGGTGATGGCCAACTTCGGCTTCGATCGGTTGCTGCTGGTTCGTCCCTGCCCGCTCGACCACCCCGAGGCTCGCCAGATGGCCCTGGCCGCCTGGCCGATCATCGCGCGGGCCGAAGTTCACGACAACCTCGCCGCCGCCCTGGCGCCCTTTCACCACGCCGTGGCCACCACCTGCCGCGGCGGGAGCCTGCGCCGCGATGCCGAACCGCCGCGATCCCTGGCCGCGCGGCTGGTGATGGTGCCGGCGGGGGAGCGGATCGCCCTCGTCTTCGGCCCGGAGGACCGCGGCCTCACCAACGAAGAGCTGAGTCTCTGCCAGGGCGTTTCGATGGTCCCAACGTCCCCGGCCTTCTCGTCGATGAACATCTCCCACGCGGTGGCCCTCTTCCTGTGGGAGTTGTCGGCTCTCTCCGGTCGACATGCCCGGCCTGGCCGGGGAGACTCCGAGGGCCGACTCGCAGAGCCTGGAGGGGATGTACCGCCACATCGAGAACGTGCTCCTGGCCACCGGTTTCCTGCACCGCGACAACCCGCAACGGATCATGCGGGTGCTCCGACGAATCTTCGGGCGGGCGGGGCTCGACGAGCGCGAGGTCAGGGTCATCCGGGGGATCATGCGCCAGTTGGCATGGTTCGGCGGGAAGCGTGGACGGGATTCGGCGATGACGGGGGAGGGCCGGTGACAACCCCGTCCAGACGCCAGATCAGGGAGTACCGTTCCCTGGCCGAATCCGAGGAGCGTCGGCGGACGGGGTCCGCCGTGTCCGAGGGGCTGCGCCTGGTTCGCGAGACCCTGTCGTCCGGGGTGACGGTTGCGCGGCTCTACCTGTCGGATGACCTTGATCCCGGGGTGGCGGAAGAGTTGGCGGTCATGGCCCGGTCGCGGGGCGGGGGCGTCGAGGTTCTCCGGGTGTCGCCGGAGACCTTTGCCCGGATGGCTCACACCCGCCGGCCACAGGGTGCGGCGGCGGTCTTCGGCATACCCCGCGGGGGGACGATCGAGTCGGCGCTGCCCCGCTGGAGGCGGATCGTCGCCGTGCACCGGCTGGCCGATCCCGGCAACCTGGGCACGCTGGTCCGGACGGCGGAGGCGACCGGCTGCGACGCGGTCCTCTTGCTGGGGGAGGGATGCGATCCCTGGAATCCCAAGGCGGTCAGGGCGGGGATGGGTTCGCACTTCCGGGTGCCGCTCTTCTGGGGGTTGCCGGCGGGGGAGACGTTGCAGGCGGTCTGCGCCGCCGGCTTCCGGGTCGCAGCGGCCGTGGCCGGCGATGCGCCGTCCCTCTTCGGCATGGACCTGGGCGGCCGGGTGGCCATCCTCCTCGGGGGCGAGACGGCCGGCCTGCCGCACATCGAGGGTGTTCCGCTGGAGCGGTTCTCACTTCCCATGGCCGGCAGCGTCGATTCGCTCAACGTGGCCCAGGCGGCTACGGCCATCCTCTACGAATTGGCCCGCCGGGATGGCTTCGGAAGCGCCGGTGAGTGAACCGGCGCACTTGCCCGGCCGCGTCGGCGGGGATACCATGTCCCCATGGCACGAGGGGGGAGGAAGACGACATGAATGACATCCTGCGCCCGCTGGCCCTTTGGGCCCTGGTGCACGAAACCGCCGACGAGGCGTGGAAAGCCGCCGTGGCCAGGGGGGAGGCGGGAGATTGCCCGCCCGAGGACGCCCTGGCAGCCCTGGTCAACCGGGAAAAGGATCGATTGCGGCAGGAACTGGCCGGCGGTGGGCAACCCAAGGAGTCGTCAACTGAATTGACGGCCCTGGCCGAGGAGATCAGGTTCGAGTTGGCCCAGGTGCGCGGGCGTCTCGAGTCGATAGAGACGGCCCTCAAGAGCCTGGACGAACGGGTCTCGATCCCGAAATCCTGAGCGTGGGAACGTGAGTTCCGGCCGTCGTTCGGTGCGCATCCTGCGCGAACTCGCCGGTGTCCCCGGAGGGGTTGTGTGGGATCTGGTCCGGCTGAGGGGTTCCGCCGCCGCTGCCGCCGGGCGCCGCCTGCGCCTGGCCTTCGAGCGGCTCGGGCCAGCTTTCGTCAAGGTGGGGCAGTTCATCTCCACCCGCCCCGACGTCTTCCCCGGCTGGTTGGTGACCGAGATGGACCGCTTGCGTGACCGGGTGCCGCCCGAATCCGAAAGGGATATCGACGACCTCTTGCGTCGGCAACTCGGGCGGCGACGCGAGGAATATCTGGCCGAACTCGAGCCGGCCCCGACCGCGGCCGCATCGGTCGCCCAGGTGCACCGTGCCGTTCTCCGCCGAGCCTACCGGCCAGTCTGGGGCCGGACGCTGCCTTCGGGAACGACGCTGGCGGTCAAGGTCGTCCGACCGGGTGCCGTCGATCTGCTCAAGGCGGACATCGACCTTCTCGGGGGGCTGCTGCGGGCCGTCGGGCGCCTGGGGGGAGGCGCCGGCGTCGACGGGGACCTGGCCGGCCTCCTCCAGGAGATGGTGTGCCGCGAGACGGACCTGCGGCGGGAGGCCTCGGTGGCCGATAGCTTCGGGTTCCTTTTCCGGGGCGAGCCGGCGGTGCTGGTGCCCCGGGTCGTCTGGCCGCTGACCACCGAGCGCGTGATGACCATGGAGTTCATCGACGGCTGGCACCTCGACCGCCTCGACCAGGCGGAGCAGGCGGGTGTGGACGTGAAGCGGTTGGCCTACGCGGGGGCCGAGGCGTTCATGCGGCAGGTCCTGGTGCACGGCATCTTCCACGCCGACCTGCACCACGCCAACCTTCTGGTGACTCCGACGGGGAAGATCGCCTACCTCGACTTCGGGATACACGGGACGCTCGCACCCGGGCGCCGTCTCCAGGCGGTCCGGCTGATGGGCACGTTGCTCGACCGCGACGTCGACGGTTGCCTTGACGCTTCGTCGAAGATGGGCATCGCGTGGCCGCCGGCCGCCGCCGGGCGCATCAGGCGCGATCTCGGGGCGTTGATGGAGGCGTCCTTCCGGGGCGGGGGAGGGGACCTGAAGCATTTCGGGCTGGGGCTCCTGGGCATCTTCCGCCGGGAGAGGGTCCGGATTCCGGGCGAGTATCTGCTGCTGGTCAAGGCGCTCATCACCGTCGAGGGCGTGTCGCGGGCGCTCAACCCGGAATTGGACATGCTCCGGCTTGCCCGCCCCTTCATCACGTCGCTGCGGGCCGGCGCGATCCTCTTCGGGCACGGTCAAGCGGCTGGAAATATTCCACTTGACAAGGCTTTGGCAATCTGAATAATGAAAATCAAACAGCATTATAAATCCAAAGGAGGGAGACCATGAGCGAGCAGCAGGAAACCGAACAGAGCTTGTACCCCCCATCCAAGCATGTCATCAAGCAGGCCAACGTCAAGGAGTATGACGCGCTCTACCAGCGTTCCATCGCCGATCCCCAGGGCTACTGGGCCGAACAGGCCAAGAACCTCAAGTGGTACCGGAAGTGGGACAAGGTGTTCGACGACTCCAACAAGCCTTTCTACAAGTGGTTCGTCGGCGGCAAGTTCAACATCATCGCCAACGCCATCGACCGGCACCTGCACACCCACCGGAAGAACAAGCTGGCTTTCATCTGGGAAGGGGAACCTGGGGACGAGCGCTCGTACTCCTACTACGCCCTCAACCGGGAGGTCAGCAAGTTCGCCAACGTGCTCAAGAGCATGGGGGTCAAGAAGTCGGACGTGGTGACCATCTACATGCCCCAGATTCCCGAACTTGTCTTCGCCATGCTGGCCTGCGCCAAGATCGGCGCGATGCACAGCGTGGTCTACGGCGGATTCTCGGTCGAGGCCCTGGCCGAGCGGATCGAGAACGCCAAGAGCCGTCTGCTGATCACCGCCGACGGCGGCTTCCGCCGCGGCAAGTCGTCCGGCCTGAAGGCCATCGCCAACGAGGCCATGAAGCGCTGCCCGACGATCGAGGTGAGCATCACCGTCAAGCGGACCGGCGAGAACGTCTACATGGAGAACGACCGCGACTTCTGGTACCACGACCTGATGTCCATGCCGGTGGCCAGCCCCAAGTGCGAGACAGAGGTCATGGACGCCGAGGACCCGCTCTTCCTCCTCTACACCTCCGGCTCCACCGGCAAGCCCAAGGGGCAGGTCCACACCCACGCGGGCTACGCCGTCTACACCTCGACCACCCACAAGGCGGTCTTCGACATCAAGGATGAGGATCGCTTCTGGTGCGCCGCCGACCCGGGCTGGATCACCGGCCACTCCTACCTGGTATACGGACCGCTGATCAACGGGGCGACGATCATGATGTACGAGGGAGCGCCGAATCACCCCTACCCGAACCGCTGGTGGCAGATGATCGAGAAGTACGGGATCAACATCCTATACACCTCGCCCACCGCCATCCGGGGCCTGATGCGTTACGGCGACGCGTGGCCGAACCGCCACGACCTGTCCAGCCTGCGCCTTCTCGGGTCGGTCGGCGAGCCCATCAATCCGGAGGCGTGGCGCTGGTATTACCGGGTCATCGGCAAGGAGCGCTGCCCGATCATGGACACGTGGTGGCAGACCGAAACGGGCGGCTTCATGATCACCCCGCTGCCGATCACGCCGCTGAAGCCGGGTTCGGCGACCAAGCCCTTCTTCGGCATCGAGGCGGCCGTGGTCGACGAGAAGGGGGAGGAGGTGGCCGCGGGCGAGGAGGGGAAACTGGTCATCAAGGCGCCTTGGCCGGGCATAACCCGGACGCTCTTCGGCAACCCGGACCTGTACCGTGAGGTCTACTGGAAGGACTACGCCCACAAGGGATACTACAAGGCGGGCGACTCGGCCAGGAAGGATGCCGACGGTTACTTCTGGATCATCGGCCGGATCGACGACGTCATCAAGGTCAGCGGCTACCGCCTGGGTACGGCCGAGATCGAGAGCGCCCTGGTGAGCCACCCGGCGGTCTCGGAAGCCGCGGCCATCGGACTGCCGCACGAGCTGAAGGGGAACTGCATCCACACCTTCGTCATCCTCCGCCAGCATCAGGCGCCCAGCAAGGAACTGGAGGCCGAGTTGAAGGAACACGTGGGCAAGGAGATCGGCCCCATCGCCCGGCCCGAGGTGGTCAACTTCGTCGAGTCGCTCCCCAAGACCCGCAGCGGCAAGATCATGCGCCGGGTGCTGAAAGCCAGGGCACAAGGGTTGCCGGAAGGCGACCTGTCGACCCTCGAGGAGTAGCAGGCCGCGCCGGAAGAGGCTTCCCGTCGTGACTCCAACCTGTGGAGGCACGGCGGGAAGAGTTTGCCCGGGGCCGGTGAAGGAGAGGAGCCATGAGAGAGCGAACTCAGGGATACCACCAGACGGAGACGGCTGATCCCGCCGGCAGACAGCGGCACCTCTCGTCCCTGATGCGGGAGGTCGCCGTCGTGGCCTGCAGGACTTCGGCGGCCACCGCCAAACGGTTCTGCGAGGCCGGTCTCGAGCCGGAATCGCTCGGGGACTCCGGGGATCTCGACCGCCTCCCGCTGCTCCGGAAGTCCGATCTTTCAAAGGCCCAGGCGGCCGATCCGCCTTTCGGAGGCCTCAACACCGTGCCGACGCACACTCTCGGCCGAATCTTCGTCTCTCCCGGCCCTATCTACGATCCGGAAACCGCCGACCAGGATTTTTGGCATCTCGGCGCCGCCCTGCATGCCTGCGGACTGCGCCCGGGTGACATCGTCCAGAACACCTTTTCCTACCACCTGACGCCGGCCGGGCTCATGTTCGACGCCGCCCTGCGCGAGATGGGCTGCGCCGTGGTGCCGGCGGGAACGGGCAACACCGAGATCCAGGCCAGGACCATGCGTGACCTTGGCGTTACCGCCTATGTGGGGACGCCGTCGTTCCTGGTCACCATCCTCGAAAAGGGGCGCGAAATGGGTATCGACCTGGCGGGGGGAGGGTCCCTCGAGGCGGCCTTCGTCGCCGCCGAGATGCTCTCGATCACCCTCAGGCGAGAATTGGAGTCCACTTGGGGCCTGCACGTGCGACAGGGCTACATCACCGCCGATGTCGGCACCATCGCCTACGAATGTCCCGAGAAGGACGGATTCCACCTCCATCCGGAGATCATCGCCAGTGTCGTCGATCAGGAAGGGGCGCCACTTCCCGTCGGTGAAGTCGGCGAGGTGACGGTCTCCTCGCTGAAGATGGGCTACCCTCTCTTCCGGTTCGGCACGGGGGACCTCTCGGCCTTCAAGACCGGCGCATGCGCATGCGGCAGGACGACGCCGCGGCTTGTCGGGGTTCTCGGCCGGGCCGACGAGGTGACCAAGGTCAGGGGGATGTTCATCCATCCGGGGCAGGTCAGGGAGATCCTCGAGCGGGTCGGCCCCGGCTGCCGGGGACAGGCGGTGGTGAGCAAGGCAGGGCACCAGGATCGGCTGGTGGTGCGGTTGATCCTTCCCGAGGGGATGTCCGCCGCCGATGCCGCCCAAAAGGTGGAAGCGGCGGGGCGGGAGGTTCTCAAGTTACGGGTGGAATCGGAGGCGATCTCTCCCGACCAGTTGGGAGACCGTCCGAAAGCCATCGACGATCGCCGCACCTGGGACTGACTACCCCTGGACAACCAGCCGGCGGCGGTCCGTGACCCCAAAGGCCGTGCCTTGGCAGTCTGCCCGGTGAGGTGCGACACCGATATTTTGCCCGTCGTTCCCGCGTGCCAGGAACCTTCCCCACCCTGAACGGATGTTCTTGGCAGGCATGTTGAAGTTGGGCACGGTCCGTAGCCGGTCGAGGTGCCTTGCTTGGGCGGCTTTTCCACCGGAAGCGACCGAATGGCGGCCAAGCCGAGGCTGCTGGAAGGGGAGGCCGTGCCGATGGGTCGAAGCGGGGGTGATGAATGGCGATCCCCGCCCTCCGGAAGTCTCATGACCAGGGCACTGTGAATCTCCCGGATACGGTGGATAACTGAACTGGCCTGGATCCGCAAGATCGCCGCTATTCCGGGGTAATTCCCCAGAAATACATGAAGTGAAGTATTAAACAATGGTTTGTCGGTTTCGGAAATCCGTCCTTGACATGGCAGAATCCCCTGGAAAGATGCCCGACGTTGATACAGTTGGTCCGGCCGCCGGGGCATGGTGGATGGCGGCTTTTCCAGACGGCCACGCACCGGCTGCGGCCAGATCGGTTTCCGGTGGAGGTGGGCGATGGAATACCTGCCGGGCACGTCCCCATCTTCGGTTCCGGTCGCCCGACCGATGTCTCAAGGTATGCTGCCGCTTCTACGAAGGGCTCTCGAAGCGCCGGGATGTCTGAACAGTCGGTTGATGGTGTCAGACGGTGTTCTCGATTTCCGGGCTGGACACCACTTGAAAATCGCTCCATGATTGTCCAGGGTGCAGATTCGGCTCGAAATCGGCCACGGGAGGCTTGGGATGCGGCGATATCGGCTCCAGATCGAGTACCAGGGGACACGTTACCGGGGGTGGCAGTCACAGGAGAACGCCCGGTCCGTGCAGGGGGAAATACGGCAGGCGGTGCTGGATATCTGGGGATCTTGTGGCGATTTCCAGGGCTCGGGGAGGACCGATGCCGGGGTCCATGCGCTCTGTCAGGTGGCCCATCTCGACTTGAATCCCGGGGAGGCTCCGGCGGACATCGCTTTCCGGCTCAACGAACGCCTGCCGCACGACATCACCATCCTCGACGCCAGTGATGCCGCCCCGCGCTTCCACGCGCGGCACCATGCCCGGTCGCGGTCGTACCTCTACCAGGTCTCCCGCCGCAGGAGCTCCTTCGGCAAACCGTTCGTCTGGTGGATTCGGGACGGTCTCGAGGTCCGGCGGATGTCGGCTGCTGCGGCCCACCTGGTGGGCATGCACGATTTCCGGTGCCTGGCCGACAAGCGGCACGACGAGGAGAAGTCGTCTCAGGTCATGCTCGAGGAAGCCGTGGTGGCCGAGGCGGGGGACCTGGTGCTGTTCCGTTTCCGGGCATCGCACTTCCTATGGAAGATGGTGCGGCGGATGGTCGGCACCCTGGCCGAGGTGGGGCGGGGCAGGATGGGCGCCGACGAGTACGGCGATCGTTTCCGGGCAGGGGCGCTCGACTCGGCGCCGCTGACCGCTCCCCCGTCGGGCCTCTTCCTGGAGGAGGTGGTCTACACCGGGGAGCCGTGGCGGCGGGACCTGCGCCCGGTGGAGATGGTGCCTCGCTGGTAACGCGTCCGGGCCTGAATCAGCGCCCGTCGGGGAGCGAATCATGCTATCATGCGGCATCCGGATTACGTGACGAATTGTCCGGATCGCGGCAGGACCAACACGCTCGAAAGGAGACAGCCATGGAGGAAGGGACGCACAAGCATCTAATGAAGCTTACCAAGACCAAACTCGTCGAGGAAGCCCACAAGTACCCGGACATCGTCGGCGCCCACGGCCTGTCCAAGGAAGATTTGATCGAGGTTCTCAGCGCCGCCATCAAGGCCGCGGGCGAGTGGGTCGAGGACCCCCATCCTGACAAGCCGGCGAGGAAGGCCAAGACGAAGAAGAAGGTCGTCGACAAGGTGGCCATAAAGGCGAAGATCAAGGCGCTGAAGGTCGACAAGGCCGCCCTGCGGGAGAAGAAGGACGCCACCGGCTTCGCCCGCATCCGGGTGAAGATCAGCCGCCTCAAGGGGAAGTTGCGGCGCATCAAGGCCGCCAAGTAGTCATCGCACCCGGGCCCGGGGAGGCACGCCCTCTCCCGGGCCCGTTGCTATTCCTCAGCCGGCCGGGCGGGTGAGCCCGGCCATCCCGCCCCGCAGACCGGGATTCGGAATCCGCACCGTGAGCCGCCTGCCGGACGGGCCGGTGACCTGGAAGTCGATGCTGACATCCGGAACCAGGAATCCCGGAGGGAGTCGTTCCGGCCACTCGATGACGACGACGCTCGCACCGGCGATCTCCTCCAGTCCCAGGGCGGCGACCTCGCCGGGATGCTCGAGACGATAGAGGTCGACGTGGCACAGTGGCCGCCCGCCGCAGTACTCGTTGACCAGGGTGAACGTGGGACTGACCGCCGGTTCGGTGATCCCCAGGCCGCGGGCGAGCCCCCTGACGAAGCAGGTCTTGCCGGATCCCAGGGTGCCCGAGAGGAAGATGACCTCGTTCCCCCGCAGCAGGCCGGCCATCCGGGATGCCAGCGATTCGGTCTCGGACGGGTCGTTCGTCAGGATGACCAGTGAATCAGGCGATGGCGATGTCATCGTATCCACCCAGGATCCGGGCGGCCGCAAGGGGAACGCGATCGGCCACCTCGCTGGCCAGGAATCCCCACGGCCGATCTCCGGCCAGCATGTCCGCCGCCAGTCCGTGCAGGTAGACTCCCAGGCAGGCGCTGGCCATCGGCGGTATCCCCTGGGCGAGGAAGCCCCCCACCAAGCCGGCCAGGACGTCGCCCATGCCGCCGGAGGCCATGCCGGGATTGCCCGAAGCGTTGATCGCCGGGGGAAGACCCGGACCGGTCACCAGGGTGCCGGCGCCCTTGAGGACGACCAGCGTCGCGAAGAGGTCGGCCGCCTTCCGGGCGGCCCCGAGCCGATCGCCCTGGATGTCGGCTGTCGAGCAGCCGAGGAGCCGGGCCAGTTCTCCGGGGTGGGGCGAGATGACAGTCGGCGCCAGCCGGGAGGCGAGCGGCGACCGATCACCGGCCAGCGCGTTCAGCGCGTCGGCATCGATCACCGCGGGAAGGTCTGTCCGGGACAGGAGTTGGCCGACCAGCAGGGTCGTGTCGGGGGTGACCGAGAGCCCGGGGCCGAGCACCAGGGCGTCCTTGCCGACGCAGGCTTCCATCAGTGCCTCGATGGCCGATGCGGCGAAGCCGCCGTCCGGTGACTCGTCCATCGACAATGGCATCAGTTCAGGGAACGACGTCACTGCCGCATGCGCCATGCCACCCGGCGCGGCCAGAGAGACCAGGCCGGCTCCCGATCGCAGGCCACCCAGGGCGGCCAGCAGCGCGGCCCCGGGGTAGCGGCGTGACCCGGCGACGACCAGCAGGTGTCCGAAATCCCCCTTGTGCGCTCCCGCCCGCCGCGCCGGCAGCGCCTGGCGGCACCACGTCGACTCGAGCAGCAGCGGGTCGCCCTCCGAGAGCTCCGCCAGCAGGGAGGCCGGATGGCCGATGTCGGCGACGACGATCCGCCCGGCCTTGCCGGCCGCGGGGTGGACGAAGAGGGCCGGCTTGGGAGCGCCGAGGGTCACCGTGATCGTGGCCCCGACAACCGCTCCGGACACGATGCCCGAGTCGGCATTGAGGCCCGAGGGGAGATCGACAGACAGGACCGGTTTCCCGGAGGAGTTGATTGCCTCGATGACCGGGCCCCACGGAGGGCGGACCGGGGGGGTGAAACCGGTCCCGAAGAGGGCGTCGATGACTGCGCTGGCCTCGCCCAGGCGGCGCTCGACAAGGCGGAGGTCGTCGGTCACGACCTCCGCCGGAAGGCCGTGCCCTCGGACCTCCCGGAACATCGACAGGGCGTCGCCGGCGAGGCCGGCGGGGTCGGCGCACAGCAGCACGCGGCACCGGCGCCCCGCGCCGGCCAGGACAAGGGCGGCGGCCAATCCGTCACCGCCGTTGTTCCCCTTGCCGCACACAATCAGCAGGGGATCATCGAACTCCCCGGCGGCGATGGCGGCAATGCGCGCACCGGCATTGCGCATCAGTGCCAGGGTGGCCACGCCCAGGGCGTCGCTGGCGGCGTCGATCTCCCGCATTCGGCGGGACGACAGGAGCCTCACGGGCTGACCCGGTACAGCAGGGCGGTGGCCATGGCGGCGATCCCCTCGGCGCGTCCGACGAAACCAAGGCGCTCGGTGGTGGTGGCCTTGATGCCCACCGACCCGGGGGAACAACCGCAGGCCCTGGCGATGTTGAGGCGCATCGCCTCGGCGTACGGAGCCACCCTTGGCTCCTCGGCCATGAGCACCGTGTCGATGTTGCCGACGTGGTAACCGTCACGGCCGATGATCTCCACGATCTTCTCCAGCAGGACCAGGCTGGAGATGTTCCGGAAGGCCGGGTCGGTGTCGGGGAAGTGGACGCCGATATCGCCTTGGGAGGCCGCGCCGAGTAGGGCGTCGCCGACCGCGTGGGCCAGGACGTCGGCATCGGAGTGGCCCATAAGGCCGCGTGAGCCGGGGATGGTCACCCCGCCGAGGACGATCCTCCGGCCGGGATCGTCGCTGAAGGGGTGGACGTCGAAGCCGATGCCGATCCTGAACGGGACGTGCTCATCCATGGAGTGGCTCCCTTCGGGTGTCGCCGAGCAGAAAGGCGGCCAGGCGGATGTCCGCCGGGGTGGTGACCTTGATGTTCATCGGATCGCCGGCGGCGATGGCCACCGGGTGGCCGGCAGCCTCGAGCAAGGACGCCTCGTCGGTGACGTCGTCGTCCGGCAGGTTGTCATAGACCGAGCGGAGGATCTTCCACCGGAAGACCTGGGGGGTCTGGATCAGCCACACCTGGCGGCGGTCGAGGGTGGAAGACACCCGCACGCCGTCCAGGGAGAGCTTGACCGTGTCCGACGCCGGCACGGCGGCGACAGCCGCCCCATGGATTCTCGCGGACGTCACGCACGACTCGATGACCGCGGGCGTTACCAGCGGACGTGCGCCGTCGTGGACGAGCACCAGCTCGCTCCGGGGGAGCGCCTCGAAGCCGGCGCGCACCGAGTCTTGGCGCCGGGCTCCGCCGGCGACGGGCGGCCGCACCCGGCGCAGTCCGGGCTCCCGGGAGATCAGTTCGGCGGCCAGGTCGAGGAATCCCGGCGGGACGACGGGCACCATCAGCCCGATCAACGGTGATCGCGACAGGGCCAGCAGCGTGTGGACAAGGAGAGGTGTGCCGTCGATGGGCAGGAACTGCTTCGGAGTGCCCGATCCCATGCGGGATCCGCTGCCGGCCGCCGTGACGACGGCCACGACCATCGGGGTAGCCGTCACGGGTGCTCAGCGGGGCGGCTGTGAGTGGTCAGTGGACATGCGCCCAAGTATAGAGGATCGGCCGGAAAAGGGAAGCGGCCGTGGAGGTGGTGCTACACGCCGACCTTGACCTGGTCTTCCTTGATCTGGGTGAAGATCATCCTGCCGGCGGTCGTCTGCAGGACGGAGGTGACCAGCACGTCGACGTTTCGGCCGATCTCCTTCTTGCCGTTGTCGATGACCACCATGGTGCCGTCGTCGAGGTAGGCCACCCCCTGGTACGGCTCCTTGCCCTCCTTGAGGATGTAGACCGACATCTGCTCCCCGGGGAGGACCACCGGCTTGAGGGAGTTGGCCAGCTGGTTGATGTTCAGGACGACCACCCCCTGGAGTTCGGCGATCTTGTTCAGGTTGAAGTCGTTGGTGATGATCCTGGCCGCCAGGCTCTTAGCCAGGGCGACCAGCTTGCCGTCGACGTCGCGAATCCTGGGGTAGTCGGTTTCGACGATGGCGACCGAGATGTCGTCGCGCTTCTGGAGGCGCTGGAGGATCTCCAGGCCGCGTCGCCCGCGGTTCCGTTTCAGGGAGTCGGCCGAGTCGGCGATGTGCTGGAGTTCGCGCAGCACGAAGTTGGGGACGATGAAGCTGCCGTCGAGGAAACCGGTCTCGACGATGTCGGCGATGCGGCCGTCGATGATCACGCTGGTGTCCAGGATCTTCACCGACGGGCTGCCCGGGACTGCTTCCGTCTCCGTGGCGGCGGCAGTCGCGGCCGTTGCGTGGTGGGCGTTGTATCCTGCCGTCCCGAGGACCACCGACAGGAGGAAGAGGAGCAGCGCCTCCAGGCCGGGGTTGGCCGTGGGGATGATGCCGCCCAGGGCGAGCGTCAGCAGATGGGCGATCAACAGGCCGGTTGCCAGGCCGACGAGTCGGGGGAGTTGCGTCACGGCCGGGCGGGACTTGACCAGCAGTCCCAGGGCGAAGGCCGTCAAACCGGCGACGAATCCGGCCAGCGCGGCCGACGAGACGGATATGGCCACGGATGTGCCGGCCGTGAGGACGGACAGCAGGAGTGCGGCGAGGACCGAAGCCGGGATGATGACCAGACGCTTCATGATAGTCATGACGAAGTTCCTTTCGATCAATGATGGCAATGCTGCGAAATATATGGAAGGCGGGAGGGGAAGTCAATCAATAAGTGTAAGGAAAAGCGAAAAAGGTCAATAGCACGCCGAAGCCTCGACTAGTCAGAGGCGGTACAACTCCAACCGGCCCGGAGGCATCGGCAGGAAAGCTCCCTGGAAGAGGCTCACGGTATCCTGGCGGGCGTCCACCACTACCATGGGGGAGGAGCGGTCGGCATAGCGGGCGATGATCTCGGCGGCGATTGCCGTATCCCCGGGCGAGGTCCATCCGCGCAGGACGGCCACCGGGCCGGGGACTTCGGGCGTCGACAGAACGGCGTCGGACGACCGGGCCAGGGCCATGAGGCGATCATTCTCCGACTGGTTGCGGCCGACCGCCAGGTGCCCACCTCCGGGCAGCATGAAGTGCCTGCCGAGAATGAGGAGTTCGACGTGGCCGGGATCGAATCCGCCCCGGTGGGCACGGAGCGACTTCATCCTGGCCGAGAAAGTGGGGTCGGTCAGAAGGCACCCGCCGGCCGGCGCCGGGTAGTCGGTGATGCCGAGGCTGTCCGCCAGTGCGATCTGGCCGGAACGACCCCGGCCCTTGATGGCGAAGAGCGAAGAACGGTCCACCAGCCCCTGACGCTCCGGGAGGGAAGGCGGGAGGAGGTGGGCCGAGAGGGGGCGGAGCAGGACGTCCTTCAGCCCACTGGCCTTCTCGATCAGGTTGAGGGTGTCGCGCCGCTGGGACATGGGGCGCTGCCCGAGCACCTCGCCGGTGAAGACGAAGGCGGCCTTCCGGCGCTCCATCTCCTCCCTGGCCAGCCGGAGCATCAGGATCTTGCAGTCGATGCATGGGTTCATGTTCTTGCCGAAGCCGTGTTCGGGGCTCCGGACGATCTCCAGGTAGTCGGGCCAGACGGAAACCACCCGCAGGTCGATGCCGTAGCGTTCCCGATGGCTCTGCCGAAGTTCCTCCTCCCGGCCGCGCAGCTCCCAGCCGAAGAAGGGAGTGATGAACCGGAAGGCGACCACCCGGAATCCTAGCGAACTGACGATGACCGATGACAGGATGCTGTCCAAGCCGCCGGACATGAGGCCAATGGCCACCGGCAGGGCATCGTTGCCCCGATCGACGGGAGTTGCGCCCGGTGTAGACGCGGCGGTCATCGGGAACCAATCTGGCCGAGGGTGCCGATGTAACGTTGTATGCCCGAAGCGAGCGCGCCGGCGAGCAGGTGGCGGTACTCTTCCATGGCCAGGCGCTTCCCTTCCACGGCGTGGTTGATGAACGACACCTCCGACAGGACGCTGGGCATGCGGGCGCCGATCAGGACCACGAAAGGCGCCTGCTTGACCCCCAGGTTGACCGAATCCTTGTACGACTTCCTGACCTTGGCGTAGACTTCGGTCTGGATCACCTGGGCCAGACGACTCGATTCGTCCATCTTCATGCTCATCAGCAGATCGAGCATGGTCTTTTCGAAGTCGGCCACCCGGGCCACGGTCGACATGTTCTCCAGGGCGGCCGTCTCTGCGGCCTCGCGCGACGAAGCAAGGTTCAGGAAGAAGGTCTCGATGCCGCGGAGGCGGCTTCGCCGGCTGGAATTGCAGTGTATCGACAGGAAGAGGTCCGCCTTGGCGGTGTTGGCGATGGCCGTACGTTCCTCGAGGGGCACGAATACGTCGGTGTCGCGGGTCATGACCACGCTGAGGTCGAGTTCGTCCATCAGGATACGGCGCAGGCGAAGGGCGATGTCCAGGGCGATGTCCTTCTCCTGGAGGCCGTCGATTCCGATGGCTCCGGGGTCGTGCCCGCCGTGGCCCGGGTCGAGCACGATCCGCCGGAACCGAAGCCCGAGCTGCTGGGCCAAGGTGGGCGGGAGATTGTCGGGCGGGGCGCTGGCCGGCTTCGATGAATCGTACGGAGCCCCGGTGGCGAGTGCCGGCGGGGAATCGGCGGGCGACTTGCCGTTGCCGGCGGTGATGTCGACCACGATCCGGAATGGGTCGTTCAGGGTGAACACCTTGTAGTCGACCATGCGTTGCAGGTCGAGCACCACCCGGACCGTGTCCTCGGTGAACTGGCCGATCCTGGCCTGCCGGAGGAGACCGTCGCCGATGGATAGCGGCCGGGCGAGCCGAAGCCCGACGGTGGCGTTGAAGATATCGATGTAAAGGCGGGGGGAGTCGTGCTCCACCAGGCGATTGTGGGTGAACTTGGAGGGCTGGCCCAGATCAATGACCACCCTGGTGTAGGTCGGGTCGGACCAGTGGCGGAGGGATGTGACGGTGGTGCCGCCCGATGCCGCCCCGGTGGCGGGGGGGGGGCGGTCGGCGGTCGGCTGGCCCGATCGGCCCGTGGTTGCGGCCGGCCGGGGCGACGATCTGGATATCTGCTTCCCCAGGCGGCTCACCATGACGGCGGCCTGGCGGTAGCGGTCGCCCCGGGGGTACTCGTCGACGATGCGTTCGAAGGGAGCGTACGCCTGGTCAACCTGCGCCTTGCGCGCCAGGAGGATCTCCCCCGTGTCGTACAGCGCGTCGTCGGCCAGGGGGCTCGACGGGTAGCTCTTCACCAGGCGCCGCAGGTAGTAGAGGGCCATGTCCTGGTCGGTGGAGAGTCGGGAGACCTTGAACAGGTCTCGGTACAGCCGGGAGACGGCGTACATGGCGGTGTCGGCGTCACGGGCCGCCGGGTCGGCCTCGAAAATGAGCCGGTAGAGGTCGATGACGTTCAGCCAGTTCTCGCGCTGGGTCATACGCTTCTTGTTCCGCTGCAACTGGTCGCGGGCGGCCTCCGCTTTCTGGAAGGGGTTTGCCGGGGCCGTCGCGGAACGGGGGGGCTTCTGCGCGAGGACGGACGCCGCCGGGTCGCAGACCAATCCCAGGACCGTCATGATCACGGCCGGGAGAACGCGTCGAAGGACGCGGGGCTCGGACATGCCGGGCATGATAGGGTCGAGCGGACGTCTTTTCAAGTGGGCCGCGCGTCTTGTGCCAGCCGGCGGAGTTCGTCGAGGAGCGACAACGCCTCGAGGGGGGTCATGCCGTCGGTGTCGGCGGCCCGGAGGCGCCCGAGAATGTCGGCCTCGGTGGAACCGAAGAGGTAAAGCTGGTCTTCCCGGCCGGGCCGGCCACCGGCGGCCGCGTGATCCGCCAGGCGGGGGAGCCCACGGGCGTCGAACTCGCCCGACTCGAGGTTGCCCATGATCTCCCTTGCCCGGTCGATCACCGGCACCGGCAAGACCGGCCAGCCGGGCCACGTGGATGCCGTAGCTGCGGTCGGAGCCTCCCTCGACGATCTTTCGCAGGAAGATGATCCGGTCACCCCACTCGCGGGCCGAGGTGGACAGGTTGCGGATTCCGTCGAGGGCGACGGCCAACTCGGTCAACTGGTGGTAGTGGGTGGCGAAGAGCGTCCGGGCCTTCACCCGGGGCGTGTCGTGGAGGTGCTCGACCACCGCCCAGGCGAGCGCCAGGCCGTCGAAGGTGCTGGTGCCCCGGCCGACCTCGTCGAGGATGAGCAGGCTCCGGGGGGTGGCGTTGTTGAGGATAGCCGCCGTCTCGGTCATCTCGACCATGAAGGTCGACTGCCCCCGCACCAGGTAGTCGGTGGCGCCGATGCGGGTGAAGAGACGGTCGACGATGCCGATCCTGGCCTCTTCGCAGGGGACGAAGCAGCCGGCCTGGCCCATGACCACGGTCAGCGCCACTTGGCGGAGGAAGGTCGACTTGCCGGCCATGTTGGGCCCGGTGATGATCAGGATCTGGTTGCCGGCGGTGTCGACCAGGCAGTCGTTGGGGATGAAGGGCTCGTCGGCGTTCAGGGCCTCGACCACCGGGTGGCGCCCATCGCGCAGGTCTCAGCGTGGTGCCGTCGTCGATCGCCGGGCGGCGGTAGCGGCGGAGGACCGACACCGCGGCGAACCCCTGGAGCACGTCGGCTTCGGCGATGCGGCGGCAGGTGCCGGCGATGGCTCGGTCCGCGGGTGACGACCGCCCGCGCAGACTGCCTGGAAAATGGCCAGCTCCCGCTCGCGGCTGCGATCCTCGGCCTCGAGGATGCGGACCTCCAGCTCGGCCAGCGCCGGGAACGTGTAGCGCTCGGCGCCGACCAGGGTCTGCTTGCGGATGTAGTCCGGCCGGGGGCGACGGCTTGCCGGAGCGGCTGATCTCGACGAAGTAGCCGAAGACGCGGTTGTACTTGATCTTCAGGGCGGGGATGCCGGCGCGCGTCCGCTCCCCCGCCTCCAGCTCGGCCATGATCCGCCTCGACTCACGGGAGAGGGAGCGGTGTTCGTCCAGTTCCCGGTCGAAACCGCCACGGACGAATCCTCCCTCGCGCACCGAAACCGGGGCGTCCTCGCGGATGCCTGGAACGAGAAGGGCGATCAGGTCGTCGAAGGTCTCCAGCCCGGCGGCGATGTCCGACAGGAGAGGCGAGGCGACCGACTGGAGCGACGCTTTGATGGCCGCCACGGGACCAAGGGAGCCGGCCAGGGCCAGCAGATCGCGCGGTCCCCCCTGGCCGAGGGTGATCCGGGCGACCAGGCGCTCGACGTCGAGGACTTGGGAGAGTTCCCGGCGAAGGAGAGCCAGCAGTTCGGGATCATCGACCAGGGTCCCGACGGCATCGTGGCGACGGGTGATCGGCTCGACGTCGCCCAGCGGCCGGATGATCCACTGGCGGAGGAGGCGGGCGCCCATCGGCGTCCGGGTGTCGTCGAGGACCGACAGGAGAGTTCCGGGACGCCCGCCGGTGGCAGGCGACCAGACGAGTTCCAGATTGCGCTGGGTGGCCGCGTCCATCGCCAGGAAGCCGCAACCGACGAGGATCAGCGCGCTGACATGCGCCAGGTCGCGCTTTTGGGTGGCCGTGGCATAGGCGAGGATCGCCCCTGCGGCGCCGACGAGGTGGCCGGCCGCGGGTGGCATGCCGAGGGCGTCAAGGCTGGCGACGCCGAAATGTTCCAGCAGGAGGGCGGCGGCTTTGTCGGCGGCGAAAATCGTCTGGTCGACGCGGGGTATGGCCGGCGCATGGCCGGTCATCCGCTCGAGCCGTTCGGCGATGACGGCCTGGTCGGTGGCGGTCGAAGATGCATCTCCGCCGGATCGTATTCGACCAGCCGGCTGACCACGTCGTCGGGGGATGCGCCCGGGTCGAGTTCCAGCGCCTTGAACTCGCCGGTCGAGAGGTCCAGGAAGGCCATGCCGGTTCCCGAGGGCGTGCGGTTGACCGCAGGCGACGATAGTTGTTCCGGTCATCGGGCACGTACCCCTCGGTCAGGATGGTGCCCGGGGTGACGATCCTGACCACCTCGCGTCGGACCAGCTTGGATGTCCCGCCCGGCTCTTCGACCTGCTCGCAGACGGCAACCGTGTGCCCTTCGCGGACCAGCCGGTGGATGTAGTTCTCGGCCGAGTGAAAGGGGACGCCGCACATCGGCACCGGATCCTCCTTCCCCTTGTCCCGGGTGGTCAGGGCGATGTTGAGGATGCGCGAGGCGACGCGGGCGTCGTCGAAGAACATCTCGTAGAAATCGCCCATGCGATAGAAGAGGATGGCCTCGGGATGCTCGCCCTTGATCGGCCAGGTACTGCCTGATCATGGGTGTGTCCGACTTCGGGCGGGCGGGATGGGACATGCGCAGCATGATAGGTACAAGTGCCCTTGATCGTCAACCACTCACTGGCTTCGCCTCGTGGGTGATTTCACCCGGCGCCGGGTCTTTTCGCCCAGCGTGACTGTTCGGACGGCCCGGCGTCGCCCGGAACGCGGGTCTGCGAAGGGCCGCCAGCAGGCAGCTTCCGCCGGCAGGGGGGCGTGTCAACGCGGGGCATGGAAATTGCAGCATCATAGACTAGGAAAATCGTGATGAACGATACAGACAAGGGTGTCATCTGGTATCATGACGACGGCGGGGCGGTCAGGAAAGGCCGCCTGATCGATCTCGACTCCGCGGCCGGGCTCTTCTGGGTCTGGCTGGGCGGCTTCAGGCCGCGAGAGACCGAGGTGGTGGTGATCCTGAAGAACGGCGACACTTTCTCCGGCGGCAAGTCGGAGTGGTGCGGCAAGCTCCGTCTGCAGCCGGAAGTGGCGGCCCGCCGACACCCCCTGTCTGCTGCTACGCCGCCCTGCCTGACGCCCCGGAGAGCGCCAGAAACTGATCGGCGCTCGTCAGACCGGCGTCGCCCCCGGCCTTTCCTTCCTGAAATCGAACCTGAAGTCCACCAGTCCGAGCAGCACCAGCGTGGCCAGGAGCATCGCCAGCCCGATCGGTTGAACCAGGAGCATCGCGCGAAGAACAGCCTCGGCAGCATTCCCACCCGCCAGCGATCCGCCTTGTGGATGGCCACCGCGAAACCCTGGACCAGGAAGTGGAACAGCAGCACCACCATTACTCCCGCCGGAATCCCTAGCCAGGCCGACATGCCGCTGAGGAGCAGCAAAACCCGTCAGGATGAAGACCCAGGTCAGCCAGGAGGGGAGTCTCCAGTCGCGAAGCAGGGGCCGCCCCGGGTCGATTCCGGCGGGTGGCATCAGGCCGGCGAGGATGGAGCACAGAAGGCAGTTGACCAGCATGCCGACGCGTTGAAGCCGGGAAAGAGGGGATCGACGAAGGCGAGCAGCGCCGCCGCGTCGGCCTGGATGGCGCTCCCCCCGGCCGCCATCTCCCGCCACAGCCGCATCCCCTGGTCGACCTGGTCGGGCAGGGTGGACCAGGAGGAGCCCAGCAATTCCGGGAAGGGCGGCAGCGAGAAGATGGCCGCGGCCAGCAGGGGTATCCCGCGCCGCCAGGGTGGTCTGCTCGAGGATGGGGCGGCGTCGGGCGGCCGACCAGCCGATGAGGATGCCGGCGCCCCCCTGGACGATGACGGTGTGCGCGGCGGTGAGGGGATTGGTCGCCAGGGCGAAAGCGATGCCGAAGAGGCCGGCCAGGAGGATTCCCCCGGCGACACCGTGGCGGCGGGTCATCATGACGAAGGGAAGGGGCAGGAACGAGGCCAGCATCCCCCCCGGCATGGGCGAAACGAGCGCCGGCAGGCGAGAGCAGGAGGGCGACGGCCAGCAGGAACGGGACCGATCGGAGCCGGTTGCGGTGGGTGTCCACGGGATGGCGGGCGGGGTGGACCGGGTCCCGCCTCGTCGGAGAGACCCGGTCCTGCTGGACTACTTGGCGACGGTGTAGGGCACCAGGGCGACCTGGCGAGCCCGCTTCAGGGCCTCGGTCAGCGTCCTCTGGTGCTTGGCACAGTTGCCCGATATGCGCCGGGGGATGATCTTGCCCCGCTCGGTGAGGTAGTTCTTGAGCAGTTTCACGTCCTTGTAGTCGACGTAAATGCTCTTCTCCTCGCAGAACCGGCACACCTTGCGCCGGATGAAACGACCCTTTTTCTTGTGCGGAATCATCGGTCACCTCGTCCTAGAATGGGATGTCTTCGTGTTCGAGGCTGTTCCCCGGAAGCGTGCCCGTCGTCGGGGGCGGGGCGTCCCTGGCCCTGGGGCAGGAACTGGACCACGTCGGCGGAGACCTCGTGCTTGCTGCGCTGTTGTCCCTGCTTGTCCTCCCACTTGCGGTAGCGGAGGATGCCGTCGACCAGGACCGCCCGGCCCTTCTTGAGGCTCTTCTCGATAGTCTCGGCCTGCTTGCCGAAAGCGACCACGTCGATGAACAGGGTCTCCTCCTTCAGTTCCTCCCCCTGGCGGTACTTCCGGTTGACGGCCAGGCCGAAGGTGGCCACCGCCGTGCCGCCGGCCGTGTAACGCAACTCGGGGTCGCGGGTCAGGTTGCCGAGCAGGATGACCTTATTGTAGCTGGCCATCGTGTGTCTCCTCCTTGTCGGGCGCCGGTGGCGCTTCGGGGACGGATGGCGCCGGTGGCGCTTCGGGAACTGCGGGCGCCGGCGGGACTTCAAGGACGGAAAGGGAGTGATTCATCTGCGCCTCGTCCTCCAGGCGGATGGTGATGAACTTCAGGACGTCCTCGCTGTGCTTGAAGCTCCGCTCGAGGTCGAAGACGGCCTCGGACACCACCGTGTAGTAGAGGATCTGGTAGAAACCGGTCGAGAACTTCTTGACCGTGTAGGCGAACTTCTTCTTGCCGAGGTCCTTCTCGGTCAGGATGGAGCCGCCGTGGCGGGAGATGATCTCCTTGAAGCCGTCGAGCAGGGCAGTGGCGCCGTCCTTCTCGAGGTTTGGATTCAAGGCGATCAACGACTCGTACAGGTGCTGCATAGTCCCTCCTTACGGGTTGTCAGCCCCGGAACGTGCCCGGAGCAAGGAGTATGCCGGCCGTGCGGGCCGGGTAACGTGGGCGGCGGGACCGATTCCCGCCGCCCCGTCTCGTCTATCGAACGAAGAGGGGCGCCAGAACGAGCGCCACCACGCTCATCAGCTTGATCAGGATGTTCATGGCCGGGCCGGAGGTGTCCTTGAAGGGGTCGCCGACGGTGTCGCCGACGACCGCCGCCTTGTGCGGGTCGGAGCCCTTCGCCGCCGAGGTTGCCGGCCTCGATGTACTTCTTGGCGTTGTCCCAGGCGCCGCCGGCGTTGGCCATGAAGAGGCCATCGAGGACGCCGGCGACCGTGGCGCCGGCGAGGGCGCCGCCGAGCGCGGCCGTCCGAGGGTGAAGCCGATGGCCGGCGGGACGATCAGCGCCACCAGGCCGGGGACGATCATCTCGCGCAGCGCGGCGTTGGTGGCGATGTCGACGCAGCGTCGCGTAGTCGGGCTTGCGCCTTCCTTGCCTTCCATCAGGCCCGGGATCTCCCGGAACTGGCGGCGGACCTCCACCACCATCTCGTAGGCGGCGCGGCCGACCGCGGTCATCGTCAGCGCGGCGACCAGGAAGGGCAGCAGCGCCGCCGATGAAGATGCCGATGACGACCTCGGTGTCGAGCAGGTCGAGCGCCAGCGGCGGCCGGCCCAGCAGGCCAGCTTGGCGTTGACGACCGACGTGAAGGCGGCGAACAGCGCCAGCGCGGTCAGCGCGGCCGAGCCGATGGCGAAGCCCTTGCCGATGGCGGCGGTGGTGTTGCCGAGGGAGTCGAGGCTGTCGGTGATCTTGCGGACCTCGGGGCCGGCGTGCGCCATCTCGGCGATGCCGCCGGCGTTGTCGGCGATCGGGCCGTAGGCGTCGACGGTCATCGTCATGCCGATGGTGGCCGAGCATGCCGACCGCGGCGATGGCGATGCCGTAGAGGCCCTGCCCCCGGGCATCAGGTAGGAGGCCGCGCCCATCGAGGCGCAGATCAGCAGCACCGGGACGATGGTCGACTCCATGCCGACGGCCAGGCCGGAGATGATGTTGGTGGCCGGGCCGGTCTTGGCGCTCTCGGCGATCTGGGTGCACCGGCTTGCCGGAGGTGTAGTACTCGGTGACCAGGCCGATGGCGATGCCGCCGACGGTGCCGGCGACGACGGCGTAGAAGATGCCCAGTCGGGCAGGCCGCATGTAGGTTGCACGAGAATGGCCGCGAAGACGAGGCGAAGATGCGCCGGCGGCGACGAAGGTGGTGTAGCGGAGCGCGGCGGCCGGGTTGCACCTTCTCGAGCGACCTGATCGAGGCGATGCCGAGCAGCGAGGCCAGCAGCCCGCCGGCGATCAGCGGCGATCGGGAGAGCATGGCGTTGTAGCCGGCATGGCCGCGGGGAACAGGTCATGGCGCCAGGATGACCGCCGCGACGATGACGCCCCGACGTAGCGACTCGAAGATGTCGGCGCCCATGCCGGCCACGTCGCCGACGTTGTCGCCGACGTTGTCGGCGATGACCGCCGGGTTGCGCGGGTCGTCCTCGGGGATGCCCGCCTCGACCTTGCCGACCAGGTCGGCGCCGACGTCGGCGGCCTTGGTGTAGATGCCGCCGCCGACGCGGGCGAAGAGCGCGATCGAGGAGGCGCCCATCGCGAAGCCGGAGATGACCTCGGCGAACGCGTGAATCCGAGGAGTCGCTGTTCGGGTCGAGCACCAGCATGATGAACAGGATGCCGATGCCGAGCAGCCCGAGCGACGCCACCGCGAGGCCCATGACGGCGCCGCCGAAGAACGCCATGACGCAGCGCCTTGCCCTGGCCGCGGATCGGGCCGCCTCGGTCGGTCCGGACGTTGGCCTGGTCGGCGGCCTTCATGCCGAACACGCCGGCCAGGACGGAGCAGATGCCGCCGAAGAGGTAGGCCCCGGCCGTCTGCCAGTTGATGAAGAAGCCGAGCAGCAGGAAGATGACCACCATGAAACCGCCGACGATCTTGTACTCGGCGGTCAGGAAGGCCATGGCCCCCTCGTGGATGGCGGCGGCGATCTCGCTGCATCCGCTCGTTGCCCACCGGCTGCTTCTTCAGGTAGCCGTAGATAAGGAATGCGACCACCAGACCGAATGCCCCGATGACCGGGGCGCTCAACGCCAACTGTTCCATCGACTGGCCCTCCTGACGCCTTGGGTTGGAAAAGTGCCGGTCCGCCTCAAGGGACGGACATCACCGATTCGCCTGTCTCCGTTCCAATCAACCGTTCCAGTTCGTCGGCCGCCAGCGGGATGGCGTTGGCCATCAACTCCCGCTCCTCGGCCGTGAAGCTGCTCAAGACCCACCGCTCGGCGTCGTACCCCGCAGCGGGGCGGCCGATGCCCACCTTGACGCGCCTGAATTCGCCGGTCCCCAGGGAGGCAACGATCGACCGCAGCCCGTTGTGTCCCCCGTGCCCGCCGCCCGGCTTTATCCTGACCGTCCCCGTGGGCAGGTCCAGGTCGTCGTGGGCGACGATCAGCGCCGCCGGATCGAGGCCGTAGTAGTCAACCATCTCGCGCACGGCGTCGCCGCTTCGGTTCATGAACGTCTGGGGCAGGGCCAGGATGCAACGCCTGCCAGCCGCCGTTCCCGTTCCGTAGGTCGAGCGATGCCCGTTCTTGTCCAGCGCGATGCCGGATCGACGGGCGAGTTCACCGACGATCATGAAACCCGCGTTGTGCCGGGTGTCACGGTACTGCGGCCCCGGATTGCCGAGACCGACCACCAAGAGCGCCCGGAACCCGCCATGGCTGCCGCGACAAGCCTCGTCCAGGGCTACTCGGCTTCCTCTTTCTTCTTGGTGATGACTTCCGGCTCGGCGGTGGTCGGCGCAACCTCGGCAACCTCGGCGACAACTTCCTCCGCCCGGGGCGCCTCGACGGTGACGATCACCTGCTCGCCGCCGGTGACGAAGCGGACGCCCTCGATGGCCGGCAGGTCCCGGACGTGGACCGAGTGCCCCAGGTCGAGGTCGCTGACGTCGATCGTGACCGAATGGGGGATGTTGCCCGGCAGGCACTCGATTTCAAGTTCGTAGAGGATGTGGCTCAGGAGGCCCTTGTTGATCACCACCCCGACGGCGTTCCCCTCGAGTTCGATGGGCACCGAAAGGGTGAGCTTCCGGTCCATGGCCACGGCCAGGAAATCGACGTGGATGGGTGTCTCGCGACGCGGGTCGTAGTCGATGTCGCGGATGATGGCCTTGGTGGGGGCCGCCTTGGCCTTGGCATCCTCGAAGACGAGGTCGATCAGGCCGGTTTCACCCTCCCCGGACAGAACGAAAAGGAGTTCCTTCTCGCCGATGGCCACCGGAGTCGGCTCGTCCACGGCGCCGTAGATGATGCCGGGAACCATGCCCGCCTTCCGTGTCTGGCGCGCCCCGCCCTTGCCGTTGGAGACTCTCTTCTTGACTTTTATGACCGTCGACATACTTTTCCTCCGTCATTGTTTCAAATGAACTTGTAATAATAACGGAATCCTGACGGATGACAAGAGGAATTTTCGGCCGAAAGATTGAGATGCCTGGCTGGTTCGGTGTTATAATTAATAGCTTATGGTGAGAATCGGCAGATGACCAACCAGTCCGCCCCACGGGTGATCCTCGGGATATCCTGCTTCTACCACGACGCCGCGGCGTGCCTGCTGCGTGACGGGGTGATCGTGGCCGCGGCGCAGGAGGAGCGCTTCACCCGGAAGAAGCATGACGCCGACTTCCCGGAGTCGGCCGTCGGTTACTGCCTGTCGGCCGCCGGGATCGACATCGGCGGTGTCGACCTGGTCGCCTTCTACGACAAGCCGTTCGTCAAGTTCGAGCGGATTCTGGAGACCTACCTGGCGACGGCTCCCCGCGGCTTCGCCTCCTTCCTGACCGCCATGCCCCAGTGGCTAAAGCACAAGCTCTTCATGCGCGAGACCATCGCCAGGCGGCTCGGGTACGACCGGGGAGATCCTCTTCGCCGAGCACCACCAGTCGCACGCCGCCAGCGCCTTCTTCCCGTCTCCCTTCCAGGAGTCGGCCGTCCTGACGCTCGACGGCGTCGGCGAGTGGGCCACTTCCTCGCTGGGGCACCGGCTCGGGCAACGAGCTGCGCATCCGCGAGGAACTCCACTTCCCGCATTCGCTCGGCCTCCTCTACTCGACCTTCACCTACTACACCGGCTTCAAGGTCAACTCCGGGGAGTACAAGCTGATGGGCCTGGCCCCCTATGGCGAGCCCGTCTACGCCGACCTCATCCGCGAGAAGCTGGTCGACTTGCGGGAGGACGGCTCCTTCCGCCTGAACCTCGACTACTTCGGGTACGTCGACGGCCTGTCGATGACCAACGGACGTTTCCACGACCTCTTCGGCGGCCCTCCGCGCCGTCCGGAGACTCCGATCGAGCAGCGGCACATGGACCTGGCGAGCTCGATCCAGCAGGTGACCGAGGAGATCGTCCTGCGCATGGCCCGGCACGTCCGGAAGACGACCGGCCTGCCGAACCTGTGCATGGCCGGCGGCGTGGCCCTCAACTGCGTGGCCAACGGCAAGATCGTGCGCCGAGGGAATCTTCGACCGGGTCTGGATCCAGCCCGCCTCGGGCGATGCCGGGGGGGCGCTGGGCGCGGCCTTGTCCGTCTGGCACGGGCACCTTGGGCACGACGCGTCGCTGTCGGCCCGAAGGACGCCATGCAGTGCCTCCCGCCTGGGGCCGGCCTACTCGGACGCCGAGATCGAGGCGTTCCTGAAGGGCGAAGGGGATTCCTTACCGGCGACGTCCCCGCGGACGACCTGGCCGACGAGACGGCCCGCCTGATCGAGGAGGGCAACGTCATCGGCTGGGTCCAGGGCCGGATGGAGTTCGGCCCCCGGGCGCTCGGCTCGCGCAGCATCCTCGGCGATCCCCGGTCATCCGAGATGCAGACGACGATGAACCTGAAGATCAAGTTCCGAGAGTCGTTCCGTCCCTTCGCCCCGGCGGTGCTGGCCGGAGCGCGCGCGGGAGTTCTTCGACCTCGACGGGGAGAGCCCGTACATGCTCCTGGTCGCCCCGGTGAACCGGGGCAGTTGGTCGCCTCCGGCGGGAAGGCGCGCGGCCTGGACCGCCTCAAGGAGGTGCGGTCCCGCATCCCGGCCGTGACCCACGTCGACGGCTCGGCCCGGGTGCAGACTGTTGCCCGGGAGGACAACCCGGTCTTTTACGACGTCATCGCGGCTTTCGGCCGGCGCACGGGCGTGCCGTTGGTGATCAACACCTCGTTCAACGTAAGGGGCGAACCGATCGTCCGGTCGCCCGAAGAGGCATTCACCTGCTTCATGAGGACGGGCATGGACTACCTGATCCTCGGCAGGTTCATCCTCGACAAGAAGGCCATGCCGGAGTGGGAGGAAAAGCATGATTGGCGTCAAGACTACGTGCTGGATTGAGCCATGGGCGATGAACTGAGGGCGCGTCTGCGCAAGTTCGGTCTCGGGGCCGGTGGTATCCTGCTCCTGATGGCCACGGTCATGTTCTTCAGGGATCGCCGCACGGGCGCGATGGTGACCTCGTCGCTCGGGTCGCTGTTCATCCTGGCCGCCCTGGTCGCGCCGCGCATCCTCGAGCCGGTGGAGCGCCTGTTCATAAAGGTCGGTGGCGTTCTGGGATGGAGTGAACACCCGGATTCTGCTCGGCCTGGTGTTCATCCTGCTGATCACCCCGATCGCCGTCGTCATGCGGATATCCGGGCGGGATCCGTTGTCGAGGAAGAAGAAGCCGGGGGAGGTCTCCTGCTGGCAACCCAAGAGCGGTGAGTCGATTTCGAAAAGATGTACTGACCGGAAATTCCGGGAGAGGAGCGTGTCGGATGGGCAAGTTCTCAGTCATCAGGGAATTCTGGGATTTCCTCAAGGTGCGAAAGAAGTGGTGGCTCGGGCCGGTGGTTGTCGTCCTGCTGCTGCTGGGTCTGCTCATCGTCTTTACCGAGGGGTCGGCCCTGGCGCCGTTCATCTACACCCTCTTCTAGGAGTACAGGATGCGCACATTGGTGGTGGCTGCCTTACTGGCCGGGCTCCTGGTCGCGCCGGGGTGGGGCGCGACGACGGCCTCGGCCGGTGCGGAAATGACCGTCCGCCAGAACCAGCCGGGCCTGCCGGACTAGGCCGCGACCGGCACCCTCAAGGCACAGGCGGGGGTGATCAGGATCCAGGACGAGGGCGATTCCGTCTTTCTCCTCTGGAATACCGGGAAACGGGAGTTCCACCAGGTGGACCTCGAGGCCAACCTCTGCACCGGAGGCGGTTTCGACGCCCAGCTCCGGACCATGAGGAAGTTTCTCGACGAACTGCGGCATGAAGAGGTGCCCGGGGGACAGGCATCGGAGTCGGATTCCCGGCTGCGAACGGACGATTCGCCGAAGGCGAGCTTCTCCGTCGCCAAGACGGGAGACACGGCGGACATTGCCGGGCTGCAGGCCGAGCGGCACCTGATCCGCGAAGGCGAGACCCTCCGCCAGGAGCTTTGGATCGGCGCCTGGCCTGCCCTCTCACGGGAGGTGGACATGGCGGTCCTCCGGGAAATGCAGCAGGCGTGGATGAACATCGTCGAGGAGGTCATGTCGGGAGGCGATGACGACCCGATCTTCGACTGGTACCTCTCGGCCGAATACACGCGGCTCTTCGAGAACGGCGTGGTCCTCAGGCAGATCGACTACCTTCCCGAGGGGACGATGGTGAGCGAGACGACCGGAACGGTGGTCAGGGACATACCCGCGTCCGAGCTGTCGCTTCCGGCCGGATGCCGGCGGGTCACCCTGGAGGAATTCCTGGAGGCAACCGAGGAGTGAGTTTCGCGGCCGCGCGAGGGGCCGAAGGAAAGGGGATGAACACTTGACCATCGAACGGGAACTGCGGGAGAAGATCGATGCCCGGAGCGCCACCGTGGCCGTCATCGGTCTGGGATACGTCGGCCTGCCACTGGCGGTCGCCCTCGCCCGCCGGGACTTCGTCGTCAGGGGAGTCGACCTGGACGACGGAAGGGTCGCCGCCATCCTGCGCGGCTCGTCGTACATCGAGGACATACCGGACGAGCGGATCCGTGAGGCGGTCGGGGCGGGGAAGCTCGCGGCGACCACGGACGCCTCGGTCCTGACGGGCTGCGACGTCATCATCATTTGCGTGCCGACTCCGCTCAGCAAGACCCGCGATCCGGATGTCTCCTTCATCGCCGCCTCGGTGGAGATGATCGCCTCCCACCTGCGCTCCGGACAGCTGGTGATTCTCGAGAGCACCTCCTATCCGGGGACGACCCGCGAGATCGTCCTGCCGAACCTGGAGCGCGGGGGGATGAAAGTTGGACGAGACTTCTTCCTGGCCTTCTCGCCCGAGCGGATCGACCCGGGGAACCCCCGCTTCAACCTGGAGAACACCCCCAAGATCGTCGGCGGGATCACCCCGGCATGCACCCGGCTGGCCTCCGTCCTCTACGGTGCCATCACCCCGAACGTGATCGCGGTCAGTTCGGCCGAGAGTTCCGAGATGGTCAAGCTGCTGGAGAATACCTTCAGGATGGTCAACATCGGGCTGGTCAACGAGATCGCCATCATGTGCCGGCGGCTGGGGATCGACGTCTGGGAGGTCATCGAGGCGGCGTCCACGAAGCCGTACGGTTTCATGCCCTTCCTCCCCGGCCCGGGACTGGGCGGACACTGCATACCGGTGGATCCCTACTACCTCTCATGGAAGCTCCGGACGCTCAACTACACCGCCCGTTTCGTCGAACTTGCGGGTGAGGTGAACGCCTCCATGCCCGAGTACGTCGTCGACCTGGTGGGTGAGGGGCTGAATGCGGATCGGATCGCCGTGAACGGCTCGCGGATTCTGGTTGTCGGCATCGCCTACAAGCGAGACGTGTCCGACGTGCGCGAGTCGCCGGCCCTCGACATCATAAAGCGGCTACTGGAGCGGGGCGCCGAGGTATCCTACCATGATCCGCACATCCCCCGCCTGACCATCGGCGGTGACCTGCTGGAGTCACGGCCGATCAATGCGGAGACCGTCGGCGGTTCGGACTGCGTGCTCGTGGTGACCGACCATCAGGCCGTGGACTGGGAGTGCATCGCCGGCCACGCGCACCTGACGGTCGATACGCGAAATGCCCTGCGCAAGGCCGGCGTGGTCCCTTCGGGCAGATTGATCACCATCTAAGGGATTTCTCGGGGAGATGTCGAACAACACCAGGATTCTGATGGGTTTCAGGCCGGAGCGGGCCGGTTGGTCATCGCCCGAGGCCGGGGTCTACCTGGTCACCGGCGGCGCCGGTTTCATCGGCACGCACCTGGTCAGGCGGCTGGCCGGTGCGGGCTACCGGGTTCGCGTGCTGGACGATCTCTCGTCAGGGGCGCGGCCGGTTTCGCGGACTCCTCCGGAGCGGATCGAGTTCGTCGAGGGTGATGTCCGCGACCCGGCGGACTGCCGGAAGGCCTGCCAGGGCGTGGCGGTGGCCTTCCATCTCGCTGCCCAGGTGTCGGTCGAGCAGTCGATGAAGGATCCCGTCACCACGGAGGCGGTCAACGTCGGCGGATCGATCAACCTGCTCGAGGCGGCCAGGAGCGAGGGCGTGAAGAGGATAGTGCTGGCGTCCTCGGGGTTGGTGTACGGCGACACGCCCGTCCTGCCCAAGGAGGAGAACATGGCCGAGCTGCCCGAGTCGCCCTTCGCCGCAAGCAAGTTGGCGGCGGAGAAGTACTGTATCGCCTATGGACGGCGCTACGGGCTCTCCTCGGTCATCCTGCGCCTCTTCAACGTCTACGGCCCGACGTGTGGCTCGAAGTCGGCGCAACAGGCGCTCGTGCCGACGGTGGTGCGGGCGATCCGCGAGGGATGCGCCCCGTTGATCAGCGGCGAGGGACACCAGACGAGGGACTTCGTGCACGTGGACGACGTCGTCGAGGCCTTCCTGCTGGCCGCATGGACGACCGAAGCCTCGGGGGAACACTTCAACATCGGCAGCGGTGTGCGCACTTCCGTCAGGGAGGTCGTCGGCGCGTTGGCCAGGCTGATGAGGGGCGCGCCGCGGCCGGTCTTCATGCCCCAGCCCAAGGGGGACATCCGCGACTCCCAGGCCAGCATCCACAAGGCCCGCCGGATGCTCGGCTTCAGGCCGTCGCTCGACCTCGAGGCCGGGCTGTCGGCGACCGTCGAATCGTTCAGCTGACGGCCGGGGGGGCTGGCCTCCCGACGCAGCGGGTACTGGAAACCCATCGCCAGCATCTCCACCGGATCGAAGACGTTGCGGCAGTCGACCACCCGTGGGGCGCTCATCCGCTTCTTCAGCCGCTCAAGATCGAGTTTCCTGAACTGGTTCCATTCGGTCACCAGAAGGAGCAGGTCGGTCTCGCCGGCCGCGTCGTAGGCATCATTGGCGAACCGGACGTCCATCCCGGCGAGGAGTTCGGCAGCGGCCGGCATGGCCACCGGGTCGAATGCCGAGATGACCGCTCCGGCGTGGTGCAGGGCGGTGATGATGGGGATGGATGGCGCTTCGCGCATGTCGTCGGTGTTTGGCTTGAACGCCAGGCCCAGGACGCCGATTCGGCGGCCGCGCTGATCAGGGAGGAGGGCCCGGACCTTGGCCAGGATGGCCTCGGGGCGGGCGGCGTTGACCCTGATGGCCGCCGAGACGGTCTCCAGGGTGTAGCCGTTCTTGGCGGCGATCTGCACCAGGGCGTGGGTGTCCTTCGGGAAGCACGAGCCCCCGAAACCCGGGCCCGGGTGGAGGAACTTCGGGCCGATGCGCCGGTCAAGCCCCATGCCCCTGGAGACGTGGTGGACGTCCGCCCCGACGCGTTCGCAGATCTCGGCAATCTCGTTGATGTACGAGATCTTCACCGCCAGGAAGGCGTTCGAGGCGTACTTGATCATCTCGGCGCTCTTGACGCTGGTGATGACGAAGGGGGTCTCGATGAGGTAGAGGGGCGAGTAGATGTCCTTGAGGAGGTCGATCGCCCGCTCGCTCTCGGCGCCGATGACCACCCGGTCGGGCCGCATGAAGTCCTCGATGGCCGAACCCTCGCGGAGGAACTCGGGATTGGAGGCGACGTCGAATTCGCCCCCCGGGGCGATCCCGGCGATGATCGCCTTGATCCGCTCGCCGGTGCCGATCGGCACGGTGCTCTTGGTGACGACGACCTTGTACCCGTTGAGGCATGAGGCGATGATCCGGGCAACTTCCTCGACGTAGGAGAGGTCGGCCGACCCGTCGGGCAGGGGAGGGGTGCCGACGGCGATGAAGACGACCTGGGCGTTGGCGACGGCGGTCCCGACGTCGGTGGAGAAGAAGAGGCGCCCCTCGGAGACGTTCTTCCTGACCAGGTCCTCGAGGCCGGGTTCGAAGATGGGGATTATCCCGCGGTTGAGCTTGTCGATCTTCTCAGCCACGTTGTCGACACAAGTGACCTCGACGCCGAACTCGGCGAAGCAGGTCCCGGTCACCAACCCGACATAGCCCGTCCCGACGACGGCGATTCTCATGATGGCGGTCCTTTCGGCTTTACGGTTGCGTGGGCGCGTTCGTGCGGAGGAGGGCGGCGACCTCCCGGATGATGATGTCGCGCGCCTCGCGCAGGGATGCCGTGATGGTGCAACCGGCCGCGTTGCGGTGTCCCCCCCGCCATGCGCCGCGGCGATCGCCGAGACGTCGAGCGAACCCCGCGAGCGGAGGCTGATCTTGACCGTGCCGGGCTCCCTCTCCTTGAAGAACATGGCCAGCAGGACGGTCGGGATGGAGCGGGGATAGGAGACGAACTCTTCGCTTGCCTCCCAGTCCGTGCCGGTGGTCGCCAGGTCATCCTGGGTCAGCGATATCCAGGCGATCCGGCCGTCGGCGCTCATGGCCAGGCTGTCGAGCGCGCGGCCGAGGAGCTTGAGTGTCGCGAAGGGGACGGAGTCGTAGACCAGCTTGGCGAGCATGGCGGGATCGACGCCGGTCTCCACCAGCCGGGCGGCCAGGTCCAGCACCCCAGGAGAGGTGTTCGAGTAGCGGAATCCCCCGGTGTCGGTCATCAGGCCGACGTAGATGCAGGTGGCCATCTCCAGGGTCGGCTGGCCGAACGCGCGGGCGATCAGTTCGTGGACCAGCTCGGCGGTCGAAGAGGCCGCCGGGTCGATCAAGTTCAGATTCCCCCAGGGGCTGCTGGTGGCGTGGTGGTCGATGTTGACCAGCGTCCCCAGGCGGGAAGTGTCGCCGGCCATGACCTCTCCGGTCCGGTCGGGCGATCCGCAGTCGACCAGGATGGTGGCGTCGTAAGACCCTTCGGGAATCGGGGCGGTGCGGATGGCGTCTGATCCGGGGAGAAAAGCGTAGACGGCCGGGACGGGGTCCTGGTTGACCACCACGACGTCCTTCCGAAGCGTGCGGAGCAGATGGTAGAGGGCCAGTTCGGAGCCGACGGCGTCACCGTCGGGGCTGACGTGGCTGGTGATCAGGAAACGCCGCCCCTTCCCGATGACGTCGACAATCGCCTCGAGGTCACTCCTCATGGTCGCCCAGTTCCCTTATGACCTTGCTGATGTGGATGCTGTACTCGATGGAGTCGTCGAGCCGGAAGTCGAGTTCCGGCAGCCGGCGGAGTTCGAGCCGGCGCCGAAGTCGCTCGCGGAGGAAGGCCGCGGCCCGCTGCAGGACCGCCAGGGAGCGCTTCTTGTCGTCCTCCTCGCCGAGGATGCTGATCCGGACCCGGGCGTGGCGCAGGTCGGGCGACACCTCGGCGCCGATGACGGACACGAAGCCGAGCCGGGGGTCCTTCAGCTCGGAGCGGATAAGCTCGGCCAGTTCCTGCTGGAGGAGGCTGTTGATCCGGTCGATGCGCCGATTGTCAGAACTCATGGTCACCCGCGTGCACGATGTCCACGTGACTCTCGACGATCATCGCCAGTCCCGATTCATCGACCAGATCGAGTGCCCGGGCGAGAACCTGTTCCACCAGGACGGCGTCCGAGCCGATCGTGGCCATGCCGATGGTGCCCGCCTCGGGGAACTCGGTCGGCTCGAGTTCGGCGACGGTCACATTGAAGCGGTTGCCGAGACGCTCCTTGAGGCTCTTCATCACCCGTCGCTTGTCCTTGAGAGACTGGTTGCCTTCCATCCGCAGGGCGACGACCTGGACGCCGATCACGGCGCCCCCCATCCGATGCATCTTCCGGCCCATGACCACGCTACAGCTTGGAGGCGATCTGGACCATCTGGTAGGCCTCGATGATGTCGCCCACCTTGATGTCGTTGAAATTCTCGATGGTCAGGCCGCACTCGTAGCCGGTGGCGACCTCCTTGACGTCGTCCTTGAATCGCTTCAGGGAGCCGAGGGAGCCGTCGAGGACGACGATGCCGTTGCGGACGAGGCGGATCTTGGCCGAGCGGACCAGTTTGCCGCTGATGACCGCGCAACCGGCGGCCGTGCCGACTTTGGGGACCGGGAAGATCTGGCGCACCTCCGCCTGCCCGAGGGTATCTTCGCGGAAGGTGGGCGCCAATCGCCCCTCCATGGCCTTCCTGATCTCATCCACCGCCTGGTAGATGATGTTGTAGAAGCGGATGTCGATGTCCTCCCGCTTGGCCATCTCCTGGACCTTGGTCGGCGGGCGGACGTTGAAGCCGATGATGATGGCATCGGAAGCCGAGGCGAGGAGGATGTCGCCCTCGTTGATGGCTCCCACCGCGCTGTGTATGATCCGCAGGCGGATCTTGTCGGTTGACAGCTTCTGGAGCGACTCGGAGATGGCTTCGACCGAGCCCTGGACATCGGCCTTGAGGATCAGCGGGAGTTCCCTCGCCTCGCCGTCGACCATGCGGGAATAAAGGTCGTCGAGGCTCAGGCGGGATGTCTTCTGGCGTGCCTGCGAATCCTTTCGATCCCGTCGCAGGGAGACGATCTGCCTGGCCCGTCGCTCATCTTCGACGCCCTCGAACAGGTCTCCCGGATCTGGGAGACCACTGAAACCGAGGAGTTCGACCGGCGTGGCCGGCCCGGCCGACGTCATGGAGGCCCCCGATTCGTCGAACATCGCCCGTACCTTGCCCGACTGGACGCCACTGACGAAGGAGTCGCCGATGTTCAGGGTGCCGTCGAGGATCAGCACCGTGGCCACCGGTCCGCGGCCCTTGTCGAGTTTGGCTTCGACCACGGCGCCGACGGCCGGCTGGGACGGAGTCGCCTTGAGTTCGAGGACCTCGCTGACGAGCAGGATCATCTCCAGAAGTTGATCGATGTTCTGCCGCTTCTTGGCCGAGACGTTGACGAAGATGGTGTCGCCGCCCCACTCCTCGGCAACCAGACTGTAGTTGGTCAACTGCTTCTTGACGTTGTCCGGGTTGGCGCCCGGCTTGTCGATCTTGTTGACGGCGACGAGGATGGGGACGCCGGCGGCCTTGGCGTGGTCGATGGCCTCGATCGTCTGGGGCATGACCCCGTCGTCGGCGGCCACCACCAGGACGACGATGTCGGTCACCTTGGCGCCGCGGGCACGCATAGCCGTGAAGGCCTCGTGGCCGGGCGTGTCGAGAAAGACGATCTTTCCCTTGGGAAGTTCGACGTGGTAGGCACCGATGTGCTGGGTGATGCCGCCGCTTTCCTTGTCGATCAGGTTGGTCTCCCGGATCGCGTCGAGAAGGGAGGTCTTGCCGTGATCGACGTGCCCCATAATGGTCACCACCGGTGACCGGGAGACCGTCCCGGTCTTCTTGGACATGCCGGTCCGGGCCGATTCCTCGGTCTTGGAGATCTTCTGGGCGAGGAGGCCGAAGTCTTCGGCGATGGCCACGGCCGTGTCATCGCCGATAACCTGGTTGACGGTGACCAGTTTCCCCTTGCCGAGCTGGTGCTTGATGATGTCGTTGGCCTTGATGCCGAGCATGGCCGCGAGTTCCTTGACGGTGATCGCCTCGGGTATGCTGACGATGCCGAGGTCGGCCTTCTCCTCGTGCGGCGGAGGGGGCGGTGGTTGCGGCGGCGGAGTGGGCGGGGGTGCCGGTGTGGGTAGCGGGGGAGGTGGCGGAGGTGGAGTGGGCGGGGGAGGCGGCGCAGCCGGCTTGGGGCGCGGGGGAGCCGGAGCGGGAGTGGGCTTCGCGGATGGAGGCGCTGGCGGCATGGCCGGCTTGGGGTGCGCTGGAGCGGGAGCGGGCTTCGCGGGCGGAGGCGCTGGCGGCGTGGCCGGCTTGGGGTGCGCGGGAGCGGGCTTCGAGGGTGGGGGCGCTGGCGGCGTGGCCGGCTTGGAGCGCGGGTGAACCGGCGCAGCCTTGGGCTTGGCGGACGGGGGCGGCGTGGCCGGCTTGGGGCGCGGGGGAGCCGGAGCAGCCTTGGACTTGGCGGATGGCGGCCGCGATGGCTTCGCCAGCGGTGTCGCCGGTGTCGCGACCTTCGCCGCAGGTTTCTTCTCCTTCTTGGCGGCACCACGCGCCGGAGCAGGGGCTTCCTTGGGTGTCGGAGTCTTCTTGGGCTTGGCGGCCGTTTTCGGCGCCAGGGCCTTGCGGACAGCCGCGGCTGCTTTCGGCTCCACGACGCTCATGTGGTTCTTCGCCGGAGCGCCGAGGCGGTCGAGGCGGCCCAGCACCTCCTTGCTGTCGACGCCCAGTTCCTTGGCCAGTTCGTGTACGCGGATGTTGCTCATTTCGACACACCCCCCGATGGGAGAAGAGGTTGTTGTAGCCTGTCCATTCTGGTGAATTCTCTCGATATGGCCGCGGCCAGGGAAGGGTTGGTGACTCCGGCGACGCCCGTGCCGGGGTGCCTGACCGACCGTCCCAGGTCTTCCATGGTGATGAATGACGAAACGGGCACGGATGGGTCGATGCCATCGAACCGCCTTCGTGTCCGCGGGGAGAGGTCGGAGGCCAGGAAGAGGAGGTGAATCCGGCCGGCGGCCAGAAGGCGCAGGACGGCGTCCGTCCCCGTCTCCAGGCCGTTGGAACGGGCGGCCGTCTCAAGCAGGCTGGCGATCCGCGCGGTGATGCGCGCGGAGAGGTCGCGCAGGGCGTAGTCGACAGGGATGGGCGCCGTGGGGGCATGGAAGGTCTTTCCGAGGGTGCGCGGAGAGAGGGCTTTGGAGAGGCACTCCGGCGACAGACAGACCCACGCTCCGCGACCCGGGAGGCGCCTTTGGAGGTCGAAGGCCACCGTCGCCTCGGGCGTCCTCACCAGGCGCACCAACTCATCCAGGGGCCTGGTCGACCAGCAGCCGAGGCACCGACGTTCGGGCAGGGATCTTGGTGCGATGGTCAACCTCCGATGCTCTTGGCGCGTTCGATGACCTCCTCGGCCAGGGCACGGTCGATGTGCTCGAGTGACTCGAGGTTCTCAGGCTCGGTTGCGGCCACGTCCTGGACGGAGCGGTGCCCGGCGGCCACCAGCGACTCGGCGGCGGCCAGGGAGATGCCGAGGGCGTCCGACAGTTCCTGCCGGAGGAGCGAGTCCTGCCGGGACCGCTCGTCCTCGTCGATCTTCAACTGACTCTTGATATCGATCTCCCAGCCGATCAGGCGCGAGGCCAGACGCACGTTTTGCCCTTTCTTGCCGATGGCCTGGGAGAGTTCCTGGTCGGGGACTATGACCAGGATGTGCTTGGTCGTGTTGTTGATCCGGATCTCCTCGATGACCGCCGGGGAGAGGGAGTTCTTGACGTAGGTGACCAGGTCGTCCGAGAAGGGGATGATGTCGATCTTCTCGCCCCGGAGCTCCCGGACGACGGCCTGGACGCGGCTTCCCTTGACCCCGACGCACGCGCCGACCGGATCGACCTCCTTCTGGTGGGAGAGCACGGCGATCTTGGCCCGCTCGCCCGGCTCCCGCACGACGTTGACGATTTCGACGACGCCATCATGGATTTCGGGCACCTCGAGTTCGAAAAGCTTGCGGAGGAACTCGGGGGCGGTGCGGGTCAGGATGATCTGGGGACCCTTGGAAACCTTCTGCACCTCGGCCAGGTAGGCCCGAACGTGGTCGCCGGTGCGGAACGACTCGTGCGGGATCTGGTGCTGCTTGGGGAGCAGTGCCTCGACCTTGCCCAGGTCGATGACCAGATCGCCCTTGTCGCGGTGGTGGATGCGCCCGGTGATGAGATCTCCCTCGCGATCCTTGAAGCCGGTGTGGATCATGTCCCGCTCGGCTTCACGTACCTTCTGTATGATGACCTGCTTGGCGATCTGGGCGGCGATCCTCCCCAGGAAGGACATGTCCTGGGGGACAAGGACGATGCCGCCTTCCTCGGCCTCCGGATCGAGCAGACGGGCCTCGGCCAGCAGTATCTCCTCGGTCTTGTTGCTTACCGCCGGCACGATCCGCTTCTCCGCCGAAACGGTGAATGCCCCCGTGTCGCGGTCGATCTTGGTGACCATCTCCATGGTCGTGTTGAGGCGTTTCTTGATGGCCGCCGACAGGGCCTCCTCGATTGCCCGGATGACCACTTCGCGGTCGAGGCCCTTCTCCCGACCGATCTGGTCGATGAAGAGGAGCAGTTCCTTGCTCATGATTCAACCTCCTCGGGGCCACCGCGGCGCTTCGATTCTCTGAAAAGTCGCTGCCAGTCGATGTGCGGCTTGGCCAGTTTGATGGATGACAGGGGAATGATGTGCCGTTCGCCCGCGTCGTCGACGATGGTGACCGAATCGTCCCCGGCCGACTCGATGGCGCCGGTGACAATTGAGGGCGCGGCTTGGCCGGAGGCGAACGAGATCTCAACCCGGGCCCCGAGGCTCCTCCGGAAGTCGGCCGCAGACTTCAGGTGCCGGGTCATGCCGGGAGAGGAAACCTCCAAGGTGTATGGGCCGGTCACAATTCCCTCGGCATCCAGGATGGTCTCGAGATCCAGCGAAAAGGAACGGCATTCCTCGACGCCGATTCCTTGCGGCCGGTGGATGAGGACGCGGATCACCGGCCCGCGGTGCCCCCCCGACACGACTGTTTCGACCAGTTCGTATCCGTGCCGTCCGGCCAGTGAACCGGCAAAGCGCGATACTCCGTCCTTCAGCGGATCATCGAACACGATGCGCCTCCCAATAAAAAAGTGGGCCATGCCCACTTGATGAAAATCTATTTGTCCAAGGTTACACCAATCGGGCCGCTTTTGCAACAGAAACGGGGATAAAAATGATTGACGCCCAGCTCGAGCGACCTGCCCGGATAATATGACTCGAAGATGTGCCTTCGGCACGCTGCGGGACATTCCAGACAGTATGGCGGAGGAAGGGAAGAGATGGCGCACAAACTGCTGCTGGCTGATGACTCGGTGACCATTCAGAAAGTCGTCGAACTCACCTTTTCCGAGGAAGACTTCACCATCGTCGCCACGGGCGACGGCGACCCCGCCTACGAGCGCATCAGAAGCGACCGCCCCGACGTCATCCTGTCGGATGTCAACATGCCGGGCATGAACGGCTACGACCTGTGCGCCAAGGTCAAGCAGGACCCGGCTCTCAGCGGCATCCCCTTCCTCTTCCTCCGGGGCACTTTCGAGTCATTCGACGAGGCCAGGGCGTCGGCGGTGGGGGCCGACGGTTTCATTGTCAAGCCCTTCGAGTCGCAGGAACTCATCAACCGGGTGAAGGAACTGGTCCAGGCGCCCCGCCCGGCCGCCGCACCGCCGCCTGCCCGAGCCGACGCCCCGCCGGTGCCGAAGCCGCCTTCCGGCGGTCGCCGCGCCGGAGTTCATCGAACCGGCCTATGTCGAGGCCCCTCCCGAGCCGGTCTTCTTCGAGCCGGAGCCGCCGGCCGCCGCTGCGGAGTTCCGGCCGAGCCGGTGCGACGCCCGGAGGCCGTCAGGTTCCCGCCGCTGCCGGTCCCGCCCGCGGAAGAGGATCTCTGGAGCGAAGTGCCGCGCCTCGCGCTTCGCGGCGGTCGAACCGGTGGAGATCACCCGGCCCGGGGAAGCGGCATTCGACTTCGCCCAAGGGGATGAGGAGGCGAGCGCGCGGTCCCCGTGGCGCCGGAACCGGAATGGGAACCGGCAGCCGTTCCCGTCGTGGAAGTCCTTCGAATTGACGCGCAGCCGCCGGGACGAGCCCGTCGGTTCGCCGTGACACGCCGGCTCGCGCCTGCCGTCGCGCAGCCGGAAGCTCCGCGTGGTCGCCGCGGCGGCCCCGGCCCCGCAGGGAATGAGCGAGGAAGTCCTGGCCCGTTTGGTGGCCGCGTCGGTGCGCGAAAGCCTGGACAGGATCTTGCCGGGAATCGTCCGTGAGGTCGTTCAGCAGGTCGCCATGGAAGTCCTGTGGGAAGTGGTGCCGGAAACCGCCGAACGCCTCATCACCCGGGAGATCAACCGGCTCACCGGTGCGGCGTCCGAGGGTTGATCGCCGCGCCGGCCCGTTGTCGCACGATCCCTGAGTCCCAGAAGTCCGGGGGTTGTTGACGCCCGAAAGCGTGCACCGGCCCGGTGAGCACCGCCTGGCCTTCGTTGAATATCGCCAAACGAGGAATTCCATGGGCATAGAACTTGCCAAGGGGTATGAGCCGAAGCTCGTCGAAGAACGCTGGCTCGCGCTGTGGATGGAAGAACGTTTCGGACACGCCGACGAGCGCGGCCAGGGAAAGCCCTACAGCATCGTCATCCCTCCGCCCAACGTGACCGGCCCGCTCCACATGGGTCACGCCCTCAATAACACCCTGCAGGACATCCTCTGCCGCTGGCGGCGGATGAACGGGGACACGGTCCTCTGGGTGGTCGGCACCGACCACGCAGGCATCGCCACCCAGAACGTTGTCGAGCGGGAACTGGCCAAGCAGGGGACCAGCCGGGAGGAACTCGGTCGGGAGCGCTTCATCGAGCGCGTCTGGGAGTGGCGCAAGGAGTACGGCGGCCGGATCGTCCACCAGTTGCAGCGCCTGGGCTGCTCGTGCGACTGGGAGCGGGAGCGCTTCACCATGGACGAGGGCCTGAGCCGCGCCGTGCGCGAGGTCTTCGTGCGCCTTTACGAGGACGGTCTCATCTACCGCGGGCTGTACCTGATCAACTGGTGCCCCCGCTGCCGGACGGCCCTGTCAGACCTGGAGGTGGAGTACGACGAGGTCCAGGGGCATCTCTACCACATTCGCTACCCGTTCACCGACGGGAGCGGCTTCATCACTGTGGCCACCACCCGGCCGGAGACGATGCTGGGCGACACCGCCGTCGCCGTCAATCCCGAGGATGAGCGCTACCGCCACCTGGGAGACGGTTTGCGGACGGTTATGCTGCCGTTCGTCGACCGGCCCATCCCGGTCATCGCCGACGCCTTCGTCGATCGCGCTTTCGGCACCGGCGCGGTGAAGATCACCCCGGCCCACGACCCGACGGACAACGAGGTGGGGCGGCGCCGGGGGCTGGCATCGGTGAAAGTCATCGACGAGGACGGCCGGATGACCGGCGAGGCGGGCCCGTTTGCCGGGATGGACCGGTTCGATTGCCGCAGGGAAGTCGTCCGGCGCCTCGAGGAGATGAGCCTCCTGGAAAAGGTCGACGAATACTCCCATGCGGTCGGCCACTGCTACCGCTGCAAGAACGTCATCGAGCCGAACCTGTCGCGGCAGTGGTTCGTCAAGACCGGTCCCCTGGCCAAGGAGGCGATCAAGGCGGTCGAACAGGGGAATATCAGGATCATCCCCACCCAGTGGGAGAAGACCTACTTCGAATGGATGAACAACATCCGCGACTGGTGCATCTCCCGGCAGATCTGGTGGGGGCATCGCATTCCGGCCTGGTACTGCGACGCCTGCGGCCAGACGATCGTCAGCCGCGAGGACGTCGCCGCCTGCCCCGCCTGCGGCGGGACGGTGCAGCAGGAGACCGACGTCCTGGACACCTGGTTCTCGTCGGCGCTGTGGCCCTTTTCGACCCTCGGTTGGCCCGACCGCACCCTTCTCCTGGAGCGGTTCTACCCCACGTCGGTGCTGGTGACCGCGTTCGACATCCTCTTCTTCTGGGTCGCCCGGATGATCATGATGGGCCTCAAGTTCATGGGCGACGTGCCCTTCCGCGACGTCTACATCCACGCCCTGGTGCGCGACGCCGAGGGGCAGAAGATGAGCAAGTCGAAGGGGAACGTGGTCGATCCGCTGGTGGTCATGGACCAGTACGGCACCGACGCCTTCAGGTTCGCCCTGACCGCCTTCGCCGCCCAGGGACGGGACATCAAGTTGTCCGAGGACCGGATCGAGGGCTACCGGCACTTCTGCAACAAGATCTGGAACGCGTCCCGCTTCGTGCTGATGAATATGGACGAAGCCAGGGTTCCCCGGACGCCGGCCCCGGCGGGCGGCGACCTGGCCGACCGGTGGATCCTGAGCCGGCTGGCGGCCGTGGCCGAGGACGTCAATCGGGCCCTGGAGGGCTACCGCTTCAACGAGGCTGCCGCGGGGCTCTACGCCTTCATCTGGCACGAGTACTGCGATTGGTACCTGGAGACGGCCAAGATGGACCTCTACGGGGACGATTCCCAGGCGCGGGAGCGGGTCGCCGACGTGCTTCTGTTCGTCCTCGACGCCGGCCTTGCGGCTGCTCCACCCGATCATGCCCTTCATCACCGAGGAGATCAGGGCACCGTTTCCCCGGCAGCCATGGCCGCACCATGTCCAGCGCCGTATCCGGCCGGCGGCCGAACTGGCCGCCTTCCGCGACGAGGAGGCCGAGCTGGCCATGGCGGTGGTGATGGAGACGGTCACCGGCATCAGAACCATCCGGGGAGAGATGGACGTGCCTCCGTCGATGAAGGTGGCGGTGGTTCTCAAGCCGGCCGACGGGGAGTGCCTGGCCCTGGTGGAGGCCCACCGCGGCATCGTAGCCCACCTGGCGGGCGTTGACGGGATCGACGCCGGACTCGATCGGGCGCGGCCGACCGGGCGCGGCCAGCATTCACGAGGAGCACCTCGAGGTGTACGTTCCCCTGGGCGGGTTGATGAACCTGGCACAGGAGCGGGAGCGGCTGGCCAAGAACCTGGCCAGGGTCGACCGTGATCTGGCCGTGGTCGAGAGGAAGCTTGGCAACGCCGACTTCCTGAACCGGGCGCCGGCGCCGGTCGTGGAGGAGGAGCGGGACGCGCCAGACCGACCTCCGGAGCCGGCGGGAGCGTATCGTTTCGACCCTCGGCGCGATCGAGGAGGCCATGGGATGATGCGGGACGGTCATGGTGCCGCAGATCGAGAGCGACCACCTCGACCGGGTGGTTTCCGAGGCTCTCGACGAGGACATCGGCAATGGCGACCTGACCACCGAGTCGCTGGTCGACCGGGGTGCCGAATCGCGGGCCCATCTTCTGGCGGGGCAGGATTTCGTGCTGGCCGGGATGGAGGTCTTCTGCAGAGTCTTCCGGCACCTCGATCCGCGAGATGCGATTCGTCCGGTTCATCGAGGAAGGCCGGTCGGTCCGCCGGGGCGAGGTGATCATCGAACTGGCCGGCAAGTCGGAGGCCATGTTCAAGGGGGAGCGGACGGCGCTCAACTTCCTGCAGCACCTGTCGGGCGTGGCCACCCGCACGAGGATGTTCCTCGATCGGATCGAGGGGCTCCCGGTGACCCTGCTGGACACCCGCAAGACCACTCCCGGCCTGCGCTTCCTGGAGAAGTACGCGGTTCGCATCGCCGGCGCGGGGAACCACCGTTTCGGCCTGTTCGACGGCATCCTGATCAAGGACAACCACCGCAAGGTCATCTCCGACCTCGGCGAGGCCGTTCGGCACCTGAAGGAACTCTTCCCGCTGCGCCGGGTGGAGGTGGAGTGCGCCGACCAAGACGAGGTGCGCCAGGCGCTTGACGCGGGCGCGGACGTCATCATGCTCGACAACATGGACCTGCCCATGCTGGCCGAAGCGGTCCGGATCGTCGACGGCCGCTGCCTCCTGGAGGCTTCGGGGAACGTCTCCCTGGACAACTTGGAGAACGTGGCCAGGACCGGTGTCCAATTCATCTCGGCCGGGACGATCATCCACGGGGCGACCTTCGTCGACGTCTCACTCGAATTCCTGGCGTAATCGCCGGATTGAGCCGGCGATGATCCCTTTGACCGAGACCGAATCATGCCCCTCGACCAGCGACGAGTGCTGGCGGCTATATGGGGAAGGGCGCCGGACACCTGCGGCCGTCTGGTCCCGGACGCAAGGGGCAGGGCGGGGCACGCACGGCAGATCATGGTTCACGCCCCCCCGGGGGAATATCAGCCTGTCGGTTCTGCTTTCCCCCGGCGGGACGACCGGGCCATGGCCCGTTTCGCCCCGCTCCGGGCGGCGACCTCGGTGCGGCGGAGATTCTGGGACGACGTGCGGGCCTGCACGTGGCCATCAAGTGGCCCAACGACCTGGTGCTCGAGGGCCGGAAAGTGGGCGGCATCCTGGTGGAGACGCGAATCACCCCGGCAGACGGCCCGTCCCGATGGTTGTCGGGATGGGAATCAACCTCAACTCGCGCGCGACGATTTCCCGGAAACGCTGCGCCCGCTGGTCACTACGCTCGGAGACGAGTCGGGCACGGTTCAGGACGAACGCGGGGTGGTTGAAGAACTGCTGGCTATGATCGAAGGCTGGGAAGGAGGGCGCGTATGAGTCTCGAACTGGTCGTCGATGTGGGAAACACCACCTTCCACCTGGGTTTGTTCGACGGCCGCCGACTGGTGGAACAGTGGCGGCTCCCCACCCGGGCGGATGCCACGCTCGGACGAGATCGGCTTGGCCCTGTCGGGCGCCCTCCGGAGCGCCACCTGCGGGGGCACCGTCGCTGCGGTGACCGTCGCCTGTGTTGTGCCGCCGCTGGTTACGGTTCTCCGGCAGGCGATCGCCCGTCATTTCGGCGTGGAGGCCTTTCTGGTCGATCCGTCAGCCCATCGCACCCTGCCGATAGGTTACCCGCGGCCGGCGGAAATTGGCGCCGATCGCTTGGCCAACGCCGTGGCCGCCCTGGAGATGTTCGCGCCGCCCCTGATAGTCATCGATTTCGGCACGGCCACGACCTTTGACGTCATCAACGCCGAGGGGGAATACCGGGGCGGGGCAATAGCGCCGGGGTGGAACTGTCGATCCAGGCGCTCTTCTCCAAGGCCTCGCGGCTGCCCCGCATCGACCTGGTCGCCCCCTCGCGGGCCATCGGACAATCGACCGTGGAAGGGATGCAGGCCGGGATCATCTACGGCTATGCCGGGCTGGTGGACGCCGTTGTTCGGCGGATAGATGGGGAACTTGGCGCCGACGCGTCGACCGTGGCCACCGGGGGCCTGGCGCCGGTAGTGGTCCCGTTCACCGAAACCGTGCGTCAAATCGAGCCCGAGTTGACCCTTTACGGGATCAGGCTGATCCGGGAACGCAACGCGCCCGTGCGCCTGAAGGCAGGGCGCCTCTTCAGACTTGCCCGCGTCCCATTGACAGGCAACCCGGGCGAGGTCTAGGTTGAATCCATGAGCACTTCCGGCGGGGCGGCGAACGGAAGATACTCGTCGTGGACGATGATGCCGACATCGTCAAGGTCTTCCGCCGGATGCTCGAGGAGAGCGGCTACCAGGTGGAGACGGCCGCGAGTGGCTCGGAAGCCCTCCAGAAGATCAGTTTGCCCGCCCGGCGGTGGTCCTGCTCGACCTGATGATGCCCCGATGAACGGCATCGAGGCGCTGCGCCGGATCAAGGCCATCGACGCCGACGTCCAGGTCATCATGATCACCGCCTTCGGCGACATCGGCACTTACATCGACGCGATGGAGTGGGGGGCGGTGGAGTACATCAACAAGCCCTTCGATCGGGACGAGCTTCTGCAGGCCATCCAGAGGACCTTCCACCTAGTTGCCCAGGGAGACATCCAGGGCAGGCTGGCGATCTCCTTCATGACCACCTTGCCCCGGACGAACTGGACCTTCCCGGAGTCAAGCAGCCGGCGGAAGACGGTGTCGATCTCCGAAAGCGCATGCCGCTGTAGTTGGCGATCTCCTGGACCAGCAGACCCGGGGGAATGCCTTCCTCCTGCCATTTCTGGTCGGTGTGCATGATCTGGAAGATGATCTTCTCCAGGTAGATGGCCCGCGGATCCTCCCACAGCTTGACCATCTCGTCGACGGTGTCCTTGAGCCGCTTGGCCAGCTTCTTGACCAGGTTGATCCGGAAGTCGTAGCTGTTGAAGAGCAGCGTCCGGAAGTGGTCCCGGCTGATGGTCACGATGAGGCTGTCCTCGGTCGTCTCGGCCGTGGCCGTCCGGGGCGCCTTGTTGAAGATGGCCATCTCCCCGAAGAACTCATCCGGGCCGAGTTCGGCCAGGATCTTGCGGATCGTGCCGCTCCCCTTGTAGATGGACACCATGCCGCTGACGATGATGAAGACCTCGTTCCCCTCGTCGCCCTCCCGGAAGAGGATCGTTCCAGGCGGGTAGTGCTTCCCGAAACGCTCCACCAGGCGGTTCTTCAGGTTGTTGATCGGGGCGCTGTGGTCGACGCCCTCCATCAGGATCGGCAGCCAGGCGGTCGCGTCCGCCGGGGGGTCAGCACCGAGCCCGGAGCGGTAGGCTTGGCATGCCCCGACTTGGAGATGATGGCGGCCATCTTCTTGAAGGCCTCGATGCCGGTGAGGGTGAAGCCCTCGTTCTCACTGAAGTAGCAGAGAGCCACGGCGTTGTTGTCGAAGATGACCAGCCCCTTGCCGTCGGCGGTGTGGATTTCGACCAGGCTGGGATCGTTCAACCGGCGCTGCCCGAGCACCAGTTCCTTGACCGCCTTCATCGACTCCGGCCGGGACCGGCTGGCGGCCGACGGCGCGGCTCAGGTAGTACTCGGCCTCGGGCGGGATCTCGAAGATCTGGAGGAGGCCCTCCTTGATCTTGCTCTTGCCCCAGAGGTCGCGGAGGGTCTTCGGCGCGGGGCGGTTGGTCGGGCCGATGTCCAGGATCTCCCGGACCGTGCCCTGGTTGAGGACGATGAAGCTCTGGCCGCTGCCGGGATAGACGCAGCGGGCATAGCCGGTCAGGCGAAACCGCTCGGCTTCCCGCAGGACATCCTCCAATTCCTTGGACTTCCCCTCGTACCAGAGGCGTGCCGCCGGAAGTATCAATCCCCGTCCTCCTTCGACCGGTTAGCATAGCCTACACCGGCGGCCGACGCAAGGGCGCACTCCACCGCCTCCGAAGGCGCGCGGCCCCGGCCGGAACTGCTTGGCCGCGCGGGAGCCGGGAAGTTCACGGGGCGGACGGACCGCCCAGACCGGTGTGCTCGGCGGCGATCGACTCGGCCATCCGGGCCATGGCGGCGATGTCGTCAGGGCCCGGGAGTCCCTTGCAGTGGACCGGGTCGAGGAGCTTGACCTTGAGGTTGCCGAGGCCGGCGGCCAGCATCTCCATCGACCGCGAGCCCCACCCGTAGGAGCCGAAGAGGCCCGCCACGGCGACCTTGGGCCGGAGCGCGTTGGCCAGGTAGGCGGCCGAGACGGCCAGCGGGATGCGGGCCCGGCGAGGACGGTGGGGGTGCCCAGGACGATGCTCCCGGCGTCCACCAGGGCCATGGCCAGCTTGCCGATGTCGGTGACGGCCAGGTCGAACTGCTGGACCGTCGACGCCGCGCCGGTCGAGCGCGCTCGACCAGGCGCTCGACCATCCGCGCCGTGCTGCCGTGCATCGAGACGTAGGGCCACCACGGTCTCGTTGCCGGGCTCGGTCGTCGGCCCAGCGGCGGTAGGCGTCGAGGATGAAGCGCGGGCCGGGCGTAGATCGGGCCGTGGCTGGGGGCGATCATCCGGATGTCAAGCGGCGGCGATCTTCTCCAGGTTCTTCCGGATGGCGGTGCGGAAGGGCATCATGATCTCGGCGTAGTAGCGCTTGGCCGCCTCGTAGCACCCGCGCCTCGTCGGTGACGAAGAGCTCGGTCGTGGCCAGGTGCGAGCCGAAGAAGTCGCAGGAGAAGAGGATCCCCTCCTCCTGCGAGGTAGGTGCACATCGTCTCCGGCCAGTGGACCCAGGGGGTGTGGAGGAACTCGCAGCGTCCTGCCGCCCAGGTCGATCCGTTCGCCGTCCTCCACCGCGCGGATGCGCTCCGGCGGCGATCGCCGCAGGTGCTCGACCAGCATGCCCTTGCCCTTGGGCGTGGCGAGCACCGTCGCCTCCGGGTAGCGCTCCAGCAGCCGGCGGGATGCGAGCCGGAGTGGTCCTGCTCGGCGTGGTGGGCGACGATGTAGTCGATCTTCGCCGACCTGCGTCGAGCTGCTGGCCAGCAGCACGTCGCTCATGGCCGGGTCGACGGTGTCGAGCAGGGCCGTCTCTCTCGTGCCCCGGACGAGGTAGGCGTTGTAGCTGGTGCCGTCGGGCAGGGGGATCAGCGAGTCGAACAGGCGCCGGTCCCAGTCGACCGCGCCGACCCACAGGACATCGCCTTGAATGCTTCGCGGCATGCGGTCCTCCTTTCAGGTGCCTTTTGGAACATACTATACCATGACCGGCGGTTCCACCGCTGCCCGGGACGCCGTTGGCGACGATGGCTTGACGCACCCACGGTGTTTGGGCTAAGGTATCGCCGGTTACCGGCCGGGTGACCGGCGACGCGCAACGGACCACCGATCACGGGGGAGGCATGACCGAAACCGAGGGGGGACGGACGGTGATGAGCGCCGCCGATATCGGCCGGGCCCTGCGGCGGATCGCCCACCAGATCATCGAGCGCAACGACGGCGTCGACACCCTGGCCTTGGTGGGCATCCCAACGCGGGGCGTCCACCTGGCCCAGCGCCTCGGCGACCTGATCGGCGAGATCGAGGGAAGGCCCGTGCCGGTCGGCAGCCTCGACACCTCCCTCTACCGCGACGACCTCCGCCGCCGCTCGGAGGCCCACCGCATGCAGGGTGACCCAGATCGACTTCCCGGTCGACGACCAGGACATCGTGCTGGTCGACGACGTCTTCTTCACCGGCCGCAGCATCCGGGCGGCCATGGACGGGCTGATGGACTTCGGCCGGCCCAGGACGCATCCAGCTGGCCGTCCTGGTCGACCGCGGCCACCGCGAACTCCCGATCCGCCCCGACTACGTGGGCCGGAATGTGCCCACCGCCAGGGACCAGGACGTCAAGGTCCGCCTTCGCGAGCACGACGGCGACGAAGGCGTGTCGGTCGTCGACTTCGCGGAGGTGGCGCAGCATGAACCTCTCGCGCCGGGGCCATCTGCTCGGGCTGCGCGGCTTCTCCAGCGAGGAACTGGAGGAGATCCTGTGGCGCCACCAAGGCGATGAAGGACATCCTCGAGCGGCCGATCAAGAAGGTCCCGACGCTGCGCGGCATCACCGTGGTCAACCTCTTCTTCGAGCCATCGACCCGCACCCGGCTGTCCTTCGAGCTGGCCGAGAAGCGCCTCTCGGCCGACACGCTCAACTTCACCCCGGGAGGGTCGAGCGTCTCCAAGGGGGAGACGTTCCACGACACCGCCCGCAACCTGATGGCCATGAAGCCCGACATCATCGTCGTCCGGCACTCCTCCTCGGGGGCGGCCGAGGTCCTGACCCGGGTGGTCGACGCGGCCATCGTCAACGCCGGCGACGGCTGCCACGAGCACCCGACCCAGGGGCTGCTGGACATGTTCACCATCCGCGAGCACCTGGGCACCCTCGAAGGGCCTCACCGTCGGGCATCTACGGCGACATCGAGAACAGCCGCGTGGCCCGGTCGGACATCTTCGGCCTGACCACGATGGGCGCGCGGGTGCTGGTGGGCGGGCCGCGGACGCTGGTCCCCCGCCAGATCGGCGGCGCTGGGCGTCGAGGTCGAGCTCGACCTCGACCGGATGCTCGCCCGGGTCGATGCGCTGGTCCTGCTGCGAATCCAGAAGGAGCGGGCACAGAGCGGCAGCATCCCGTCGCTGCGCGAGTACGCGGTCCACTACGGCCTGACCGGAGCCACGCCTGGCGCACGGCGGCCAAGAAGGTGATGGTGATGCATCCCGGCCCCGATCAACCGGGGCCTGGAGATCGCCCCCGAGGTGGCCGACGGCGGCCAATCGGCTATCCTCGACCAGGTGACCAACGGCGTCGCCGTCCGCATGGCCGTGCTCTATCTGCTGGCGGGGGGCCTGTCGCAATGAATGACTTGCTTGATCAAGGGCGCGCGCATCATTGACCCGGCCCTCGGCCGCGACGGAACCGGCGACCTGCTCGTCTCCGAGGGGAGGATCGCCGAGGTGGGCCGACTCCATCGACGTGTCGCGCAGGAAGCTGCCGGCGACCGACGTGGTCCGAGGCCGAGGGCCTGTGGCTCGCGCCGGGGCTGGTCGACCTGCATGTTCACCTTCGTGAGCCGGGCCACGAGTACAAGGAGACCATCGCCACCGGCACCGCCGCGGCTGCGGCCGGAGGGGTCACTTCGCTGCTGTGCATGGCCAACACCGATCCGGTCAACGACAACGCCTCGATCACCCGCTTCATCGTCAGGCGCGCCGAGGAGACTGGCCGGGTGCGGGTCTACCCGGTCGGGGCGGTCACCACCGGCCTGGGCGGGGAGCGCCTGAGCGAGATGCAGGAAATGCGCTCGGCGGGGGCGGTGGCCTTCAGCGACGACGGCCGCCCGGTGATGAATGCCTTCCTGGTGCGCAAGGCGTTCGAGTACCTGCAGGCGTCCGGGTGCCCGCTGATCTGCCACGCCGAGGACGCCAACCTGGCCGCCGGCGGGTGTTGTCACGAGGGGAGGGTGTCGGTCGAACTCGGGCTGCGGGGCATTCCCTCGTCGGCCGAGGAGGTGATCGTCGCCCGCGACGCGATCGTTGCCGGAGAGACTGGCGGGCGCCTGCACGTCGCCCACGTGAGCACCGCCGGCACCGCCCGGATAGTGGCCGCGGCCCGCGAGGCGGGTGTTCGGATCAGCTGCGAGGTAACCCCCCACCACCTCTTCCTGACCGACGAGGCGGTCAGGGGGTATGACACGGCCACCAAGGTGAACCCACCCCTGCGCGGGGAGGAGGACCGCCTGGCCATGATCGAGGCGATCAGGAGCGGGGTGGTCGACTGCATCGCCACCGACCACGCGCCGCACGGGCTGGTCGACAAGGATGTCGAATACGACCGGGCGGCCTTCGGCATCAGCGGGCTGGAGACCTCACTGGGACTGTGCCTCCGCCTGGTGCACGACGGCGTGGTCACGCCGATGCGCCTGATCGAGTTGATGAGCACACGTCCCGCGGCCCTGGCCGGCCTTCCCGCCGGCTCCCTCGAGGCCGGCCGGCCGGCCGACCTGGTGCTGATCGATCCCGGGCTCGAATGGATCGTTGACCCGGCCTCATTCGCCTCGCTCGGCAGGAACACCCCCTTTGCCGGTGCGGCCCTGAAAGGGCGGACGGTCCTGACCTGTGTCGGCGGCCGGGAAGTCTACCGCCACCCCTCCGTCGATGCCCGCTTCGACGGGGCGAAGGACTGATGGGGGCCCCCCGCGGGGCTCCCGAGGCGCTGCTCCTGGCGGCCGTCATGCACCGGCCGGAATCGAACCCGGGGAAGCCTCGGAGAATGGCGTCGGTCTTTGGCCGTGTCACCGACCGCTCCCCGACGTTTTCCTTCGAAGAGAGCGACTACTACCGGGGCGAGATGGGCGACGGCTTGCGGAAGTTCATCGCCGTTTCGACCGCCCGGTCGCCCAGGGAGACCTGGCCGGGATCAAGCTGGACACCAATGGGATCGAGCAACGGGCGGGCGTCGACGGCCGCCGGTGTTTCAACCTCGACCCGGGGATCATGACCCTGTCGACCTTCGTCCTGGCCACCACCAAGGCGCACGCCCACCGAATCTACCTGGGCCGCGGCATTTACGCCGAGGCTACCCTTCTGTTCGAGAATGGCGCCTGGCGAGCCCAGCCGTGGACCTACCCCGACTACCGGCGGCCGGACGTCCTGGAATTCCTAGGCCGGGTCAGGCGCGCATGGCGGCGGGAAGCTGCCAGCCGGAGGCTCGGCCGGTGAGCGGTCACTCCGGGGTGTCGTCCGGGCGAATACCCTCTGAAGGGGGCCTATTGGCTGCTCGAGATCGCTGTGGAAGGGGACTTCGGGGACCCTTCGCCGGGGCGCTTCGTGATGCTGAGGGTCGGCACGACCTGCGATCCGCTGCTTCGTCGCCCGTTCGGCATCCATGACATCGCCCGGGATGGCTTCCGGCCGGGGTCGTGCTGAGGCTCCTCTACCGGGTCTGCGGCAAGGGGACGACTATCATGACCGGCCTTGGGAAGGGCGACCCGGTCGACTCCTTGGTCCGCTGGGGAAGGGTTACGACCTGGACGGGGGTCACCGGGCGCCCTCTGATCGTCGGCGGGGGAATCGGCGCCGCGCCCCTGCTCTACCTGGCCAGGGTGACGGTTGGCCGGGGGATCGCACTCGGCCGTCTACCTGGGCGGCGCGGGGGCGGACGACGTCCTTGGGACGGGAGAGTTCGGGGCCCTGGGCCTCAATCCCGTCACCGCCACCATGGACGGGAGCCTCGGCTTCCGGGGCACGGTGGTCGAGGCGCTGGAACCGGCGAGGGGTGGGGGCCGGCCACCGTTTCTACTGCGGCCCTTGGCCGATGCACGAGGCCCTGGCCGCCCTCTGCCGGCGCAGGGGGTGGCGACTCCAGGCTTCGGTCGACGCCACCATGGCCTGCGGCATGGGCCTCTGCCTGGGGTGCGCCGTGACGGCCGCGCCGGGGAAAGGAAGACGCACCTGATGACCTGCTCCGACGGGCCGGTCTTCTCCCTTGAGGATCTCGCGTGGAACGCCCCGACCTGAGCGTCACCCTGGGGAGCCTGACCCTGGAAAACCCGGTCATGACGGCCTCGGGAACCTGCGGCTATGGACTGGAACTCGACCCGTGGCTCGACATCTCCCGGCTCGGGGCGGTGGTCGTGAAGGGCCTGTCGCGCAGCCCCCCGGAACGGCAACCCGCCGCCCGCGCATCGTCGAGACACCCGTCCGGGCTGCTCAATTCGATCGGCCTCGAGAACATGGGCTCGGAGCGGTTCGCCGGGGAAGTCCTGCCGGTGCTGGCCGGCCGGGGCGTGACCGTCGTGGCCAACGTCTACGCGACGTGCATCGACGACTTCGTGACCGTTGCCGACGGTCTCGCCCAGAGCAACCGGGTCGCCGCGGTCGAGTTGAATCTGTCGTGCCCCAACGTCAGTGCCGGCGGGATCGCCTTCGGCCAGGACCCGTCGTCCACCTCGCGGGTGGTGCGCTCGGTGCGGCGCGCGGTCGGACTGCCGCTTTGGGTGAAGCTGACCCCCCGGGTGACCGACATCGCCGTCACCGCCCGGGCGGCCGAGGAGGCCGGAGCGGATGCCCTGACCGTGTGCAACACCTTCCCCGCCATGGCGGTCGACATCCGGACGAAACGTCCGGTGCTCGGGGCCAACTTCGGCGGCCTTTCCGGCCCGGCGATCAAGCCGATGGCGCTGAAACTCGTCTGGGAGGCCTGCCGGGCGGTGCGGGTGCCGGTCATCGGTGTGGGCGGGATCGCCACCTGGCAGGACGTGCTCGAGTTTGTCATCGCCGGCGCGTCGGCCGTCCAGGTGGGCACGGCCGTCCTGGTCGCCCCGGACGCGCCGTCGGTCATCCTCGAGGGACTGGACGGCTACCTCCGTGAGCAGGGGATCGACGCCCTGTCGTCACTGAGGGGGACGCTGCGGCTCAACGGTGACTGAGGGGGCGGCCGCGCGTGCCGCCCCTTCCCGGGTCAGAAGCGGTATGAAACCATGGTCTCGAGACCGAGACCATCCCTGAAGAAGGTCCCCACCTCGAAGGCCAGCCTCTGCGCCAGGGTGTAGCTCACGCCGAGGGAGACCACGGGTTCCAGTCGATCCTCCTCGAGTGAGATGCCGCCGTCGTATTCCTGGCGGTTGAAGGAGATACCCAGGGCGGCGAACGGAGTCCAGTTGTTGGCGAAGGTCCGGCTCACCATGGCCATGACCTCGGTGCCCATCTCGGTGATGCTGTCGGATGCGGCATACTCGGCCGTGGCGCCGACCGAGGTGTCGAAGTCGGGCAGCAGGTTCGCCAGTTGGTACCTCGCCGCGACCTGCAGGCCGAGGCCCGATTCCGCAATGTCCTTGCCGGAATGAAGGTCCAGGTCGTAGTCGAGGTGGTGGAGGTCGACGGTCACCTGGAGAGCCGGGTAGGGGACGTAATCGAACCGTACCCCGACCGCCGACCTGGTGAGTTCCGTCCCGTACAGGTCGTCGAAATGCCGCAAGGCGAAGAGCCCGACGCTGGGGGTCGCCAGTTCGGGCACGAAGGCGGTCCTGGCGAAGGGTTGGGCGTCCGCTGCCGGCGGCAGGACGGCCAGCAGGATGGCGGTCAAGAGCATGGGCACAGTTCGCTTGAGCATCATCGCCTCCAGTTGATGGTTGGATTCATCGTCCCGGCGGACCCGCCGGGCCGGCACCGCTCGCGGCGGGCGGCGGGACGGCGGCTTTCTTGAGATCCAGGAAACGCCGCATGGTCTGGGCTGCCTTGTCGAGTTCGCCCTCGGTGGCCTGCACCAGTGCCAGGCCGAGGATGGCCTGGGCATATCCGCCGTCGAGGAATACGGCGTACTCGAATTCCGTCCTGGCCCCCGGGAGGTTTCCCTGGTTGAGGAACTTCATGCCCGTCTGGTAGTGATAGGCAGGCTTGTCGAGGAAGATGATCGTTCGGGCGCAGCCGCATGCCAGCACGGAGGCGATCAGAAGGAACGGCAGGGCGCGGAAGGGATGCCGGGCGTTCATCGCGCCCCCCGCTTGGGCAGAGTGGTCCAGACCAGCACCGACAGCGTGTACTCGAGATCGTGGCGTTTCTGTTCGACGATGCGGTAGGCGGTGACGGATCTCTCCGGCCGGTCCTGTTCCCGGCCCGTGCGTAGACTTTCGGTGACGGACGCGGAGCGCACCGCCTGGGCGAAAGCGTTCTCGAGGGCGCGGGCGTGGGCGGCCTGGGCGTCGTCGTTGTAGATGGCGACCGTGGCCGTGCACTGGACGGCATCCTGCTCGTCGAAGACGTCGACCACCGGTTCGGCAGGTGCGACGGCCGCGGACAAGGCAACCGCCGCGGCCATGACCAGGGGCGAAACGAACCGGAGGCAGACGCGCATACCATGATGATAGGGGGCAACCGCCCGCCGGTCAAGGAGGCTGTGGGGCCGACCTAGTCCGGGCGGCCGACGAGGTCGTGAAAGCGCCTGACGGCCGTCCAGCCTTCCTCCCCGGTGACTGGTCGCGAAGGGCCGAAGAAACCGTCCCGATCGGCGGGGAGAAGGCCGGCGCCGACGGCGAACTCGATCCGGTCGAGGAGGGGGTTGGACGCCGGCACGTCGGCCAGGGGAATCCGGACGCGTCTTGTCGCGTGGATGCCGAGGGCGACGGCCGCCCTGTGGAGGGCGTCGGCCAGTTCGGCACGGGTCACCAGGCCCTCCGGCTTGAACTGGTGGTTCGGGTATGCGGTGAGCACGCCCGCCCGCACTGCGCTGATGATCTCGTTGCGCCACGGGTGGCCGAAGATGTCGGTCATGATGGGCAGGTCTTCGGATGCGCTCCGGGGGGATGGCAGGGTGTTCACCAGGCGCGCCAGCGTGCCCCGGGTCAGGAAGGGTTCCCGGGAAGATGCGCGCAGGGCGGCCAGTTTCGGCGGCACGGCCGAGGCCGATTCCCGCTTTGGCCCTGCCTTGTCGGCGGATGCGGGAAGTGAGGGCCTGGGCGGTTTCCTGTCGGGCGCACGCCGGGGGGCTTTCGGCGGCGGCACATCGGTCGCCGGGACGAGCAGGCCGGCTGGCGGGGGTGCGGGACCTCCCAGTCCGCCCGCGGGGGGCGTGGCGCGGTCCCGGTGAGCGCAGCCGATGGCGCCGCAAAGCATGACCGGCCCGGTCAGGCACAGCGCCAGGAACGGCCGGCGGAGGAAGGACGGAGTCATGTTGTCGGCTTCTTCATTTCCGGGGACGAGGCGACCAGTTCCTCCAGTTCGCCGAGAAGGTCATCCAATCCTTCCCCATTCAGGGCGGAGATCATGCAGGCCCGCGGGTGGGCGGCCCGGAACACGGCCGGATCGACCGTGAGGGAGAGTCGGTCGCACTTGTTGTAGGCTTCGATGACGGGGTGCGCTCCGGCGCCGAGCTGCTCGAGCACCGCGCGAACCACCTCGGCCTGCCGCGCGGAGTCGTCGCGCGAAAAATCGATGACGTGCAGGAGCAGGTCGGCCTCGAGCGATGCACCTCCAGCGTGGCGTTGAAGGCCGCCACGAGCTGCTGGGGCAGGTGGCGGATGAAGCCGACCGTGTCGGTCAGGAGCAGGTCGTCGCCGCCGGGCAGGCGGATCCGGCGGGTGGTCGGGTCGAGGGTGGAGAAGAGCCGGTCCTCGGCGTGCGCCCGGCTGCCCGCGAGGGCGTTGAGCAGCGTCGACTTGCCGGCGTTGGTGTAGCCGACCAGGGCGACCACGGCAGCCGCGCCTCGCGGCGCCGGGCGCGCGCTGTGAGCGCGCCGGTGGCGCCCGACGTGCTCGAGCTCCTCCTCGAGGCGGGCGATCCGCTCGCGGACGCGCCGCCGGTCGGCCTCGAGCTGGGTCTCGCCCGGGCCCCGCGGTGCCGATGCCGCCGCCGAGCCGCGAGAGGTCCCAGTGCCTGCCGACGAGGCGCGGGAGGAGGTAGGTCGAGCTGGGCCAGCTCGACCTGGAGCTGGCCCTCGCGGGTCCGGGCGCGCTGGGCGAAGATGTCCAGGATCAGCTCGGTGCGGTCGATCACCTTGATGCCCAGCGTCTGCCGAGGTTGCGCTCCTGGCCGGGGGTGAGCTCCTGGTCGAAGATGAGCGAGGTCCGCGCCGTGGTCGCTCGCCTCGCAGCGCGAGCTCCTCGACCTTGCCCGGCCGAAGAACGTCGCCGGGTCGGGCGCGCTCCCGGCGCTGGATGACCGTCGCGACGACCGTCGCCCCGGCCGAGGTCGCCAGGTGCGCGAGCTCCTCGAGCGAGTCCCGAGCGTCTCCATCGCCGCTGGCCCGCAGACGAGGCCGACCAGGATGGCCCGTTCCACGGGGGCGTCACCGCGCGGGCTGAAGGTGGTCAGGGCGTCGCGACAGCAGCGCGGGCCGCCCGGTCGAGGTCGCCGGCGTGCCGGCGTCCACCCAGCGATCCCGGGCGTCCGCGGAACCAGGTCACTGCCGCTTGGCGTACTGGCGCGTGGCCCGCCTGATCCGGCCGCGGCCTCGTCGAGCCGAGCTGCGCCGGCCAGATGGGCGGCGAGTTCCCGGTAGCCGATCCCCTGCATTGCCGCGCAGGCCGGGGTGGTAGCCGCCGGCGAGCGAGCGAGCGGACCTCCTCGAGCAAGCCCGCCCGCATCATCCGGTCGAAGCGCTCATCGAGGCGCTGGTAGAGCACCGGGCGGGCGACGGCGAGGCCGACGACGGCCACCGGCAGTGGGGCCGGGCGCGTCCGCGTCGGCCAGGGCCGACGGTCCGCGCCGGTGAGCCTGTAGACCTCCAGGGCCCGGACGACCCGCAGGTGTCGTTCGGGGATGGATGCGCGCGGCGGCCGCCGGGTCGAGGCCGGCCAGCCGGCGGTGAAGGCCGCCCGGGCCCGACTCCGCGGCCTCCGACGTGAGAGTCGGCCCGGACCGCGGCGGTCGGCCGGCGGGGCGTGACCAGCCCCTCGAGAGCGCCGCGCAGGTACAGGCCGGTGCCGCCCACCAGCAGCGGCATCCGCCCGCGGCTGATGACCGCCGCGACGGCCGCACGGGCGTCCCTGGCGAACCGGCCGGCGTTGTAGCGCTCGTCGGGATCGACGATGTCCACCAGGTGGTGCCGCACGCGCTGCAGGCTCCCGGCGGCGCGGCTTGGCGGTGCCGATGTCCATGCGGCGGTAGACCTGCCGGGAGTCGACGCCGATCACCTCGAGCGGGAGGCGCCCGGCCAGCCTGAGGCCAGCGCCGTCTTGCCGGTGCCCGTCGGTCCGACGAGGGCGGGATGGTCGCCCGGGGCGGATCATGTGCGCCCGAAGCGGCGTTCGATCTCGCTCGGTCGATGGTGATGTGGTCGGCCTGCCGTGGGGGCAGTGCGACGGGTCCCGGCAGGCGCGCAGCTGCCGCGAGCAGCTCGGGCGGCGCGGCGGAGGCGACGGGTCGCCGGCGCGAACGGCGCCGTGGCAGGCGATCAGGGCGGCCAGGTGCTCCCAGGGGCCGCGGCCGTCGATCCTCCTCGAACCGGTCGCATGTGCCAGGAGATCGGCGCAGGAAACTCGAGACCGCGCCGGGGTCACCTCGGGCGGGAGGGATGCGAGGCGCAGGACACCCGCTGCCGAAGGGCTCGATACGCAGCCGGCCTGCTCGAGAACGGGGAGGAGCGGGGCAACCCGCGCCTCGTCGGCGGGGAACGGCGATCTCTTCGGGAATCGAGCAGCGGCTGCGAGTCCCGCCCCCGCGGCGAGGCGGTCGAGGACGCGCTCGTAGACCTATCCGTTCGTGGGCGGCGTGCTGGTCGACCAGCAGCAGGCCGGCGGAGGCGGCGAACGAGGTAGGCGGCCAGAAACTGCCCGAGGAGCGGGGTCCGCCGGCGTCCGGCCCGAGGGATGGGGCGGAGCGCGAGGTCCCCCCGATGGCGGGGGGGCGGGAGGCGGGGGCGCCCGGAGCGCTCGATTCCCGGCCGAGCCGGGGGCCCGGGGTGGACACGACGGGTGCGTTCGCGCGCATCGGCCGCCCGGGGCGCCCGCACGGCTCCGACGGCCTCGCCGATCGCCGGCGGAGACCGCGGCCAGGTCGGTTCTGAAGCGCACCTCGCGCTTGGCCGGGTGCACGTTGACGTCCACCTGGCCGGGGTCCACCGAGAGGAACAGGACAAGTCCGCCCCCCGGGCGACGGCGGCCCCGCCGATCCCCTCGCGGACACGGCGCCGATCAAACGGTCCTCCACCGGGCGGCCGTTGACGAAGAGGACTGTCCGATGCCGGGCGCGTGGCGCGAGGGTCGGCGCGGACCCGCCAGCGAGAGCCCGACGGGAGGCCTCTGAGAGTCCACGGCAGGGGTCCTCGGCGAGCCGCCCGCCGAAGATCTCCTGACACGCTCGTGCCGGTCTCCGGCCGCCGGCAGCACTGCAGGGGCGCGTTGTCGACCTGGCACTCCATGCTCATCTCGGGGCGGGCCAAGGCCAGGCGCAGGAAGATGCGGACCAGGTGCGCGCGCTCGGTCGGCGGCGAGCGCAGGAACTTGCGCCGGGCGGGGGTGTTGAAGAATAGGTCGCGCACCTCACGGTCGTGCCGGGGGCCGGGCCGCGGGACCGTGCCGACCAGCCGCCCCCCGGCCACCTCGACCATCGCCGGCCTCGTCGCCCGCGCGGCTCGTTTCGACGGGCAGGCGCGAGACCGCGGCGATGCTCGGCAGGGCCTCGCCGCGGAAGCCGAGGGTGGCGACGCGTCACGAGGTCCTCGAGCGAGGCGATCTTGCTGGTGGCGTGGCGCTCGAGGGCCAGCAGCAGCGTCGTCGCCGGCACATGCCGCAGCCGTCGTCGACGACCCGGATCAGCGCCCGGCCGCCGCCGTCGAGTGCGACGTCGATGCGCGGGCGCCGGCGTCGAGGCGTTCTCGACCAGCTCCTTGACGACCGAGGCCGGGCGCTCGACCACCTCGCCGGCGGCGATCTTGTTGACCACCGCTTCCGGGAGGACCCTCAACGGGCGGCCGCTCCACAACATCAGCGCCAGCGTGGCGAAGGCGAGCGCGAAGAAGATGAGGCTTACCACCATGGCGTCACACCCGAATATTGGCGATGCGCCGGATCACCAGGATACCGACGATCTCCGAAATAATTGCGTAGGTCAAAAACTTGCTTCCCACCGGATCCGTGTAGAGCAGCCTGATGTATTCCGGCTTCAGCACCCAGAAGCCGAGCCCTACGACGATGGGCATGAGGCAGAGCAGCCCGGCGAGAAGCGCGGCTGCGCCGTATGCGCTTTCAGCTTGGCGGCCATGTTGAGGCGCTCGCGCACCAGCGACGCCAGGCCCCGAGCACCGCCACCATGTTGGCGCCCGTCTGCCGCTGGAGGATGAGGCCGGTATGAAAAACTTCAGATCGATGAGCGGTACGCGGCGGCCGAGGTTGTGCAGCGCCGGCTCCACCTGCGAACCGAGCGCCAGTTCCTCCATCAACTTCTTGAACTCCTCGCGCACGGATCCAGGTCTCCGTGGCGATGGTCTCCAGCCCGCTGTGGATGTTGTGCCCGGCGCGCATGGTGCGGGTAAACAGGTCGATGGCGTCCGGCAGGTTCTGCTCGAATTTCTTGAACCGCCGGCGCGCGCGCGGAAGATATAGGCGGTGGGCGTGGCGGCCGCGGCGCAGGCGATCAGCAGGCGCAGGAACAATTGCATCCCGAACAGCGATCAAGAGAAACGTCCCGCCGAACAGCGCCACGGTGAGCATGGCCACTCGGCCGCCCGGTACTTCATGTCCGCCTGTTCGATGTAGACCTGAGCCGCCGTAGCACGCCGATCCACGCCATCACGTCGCCGAGCGCGGCGAAAGCTCCCCGCCGCTCCTTGCGCACCAGTTCGGAGCGGCCCCGCTGCGCGAACGCATGTTTGTCCCAGTTCCCTCTCACCCCCATCTCGCGCGCGCGCGCTTCTGCGGCACCGTCCACCGTAATACCCGGCGGCGTAGAGGGCGGCGGCGAAGATGAGGAAGACGAGGAAGAACATTTACTTTTCCTTCATCTCGTGCTCTTCCTGGAAAATCGACGGCGAGAGGTGGATGCCGTATGACTTCAGCCGGTCCAGGCAAACGCGGCTTTACGCCGCTGGCACGGAAGCTGCCCAGCACGCGGCCGCGCGGGCCGATGCCGGTGCGCTCGAACTCGAAAATGTCCTGCATCGACACCTGGTCGTGCTCCACGCCGGCCACTTCGCTGATGCAGGTCACCTTGCGCGTGCCGTCGTTGAGGCGCGCGGTGTGCACCACGATGTTGATGGCGGAGGCGAGCTGCTGGCGGATGACCTTGTCGGAACGTGCTGGCTGGCCATCATGACCATGGTTTCGAGGCGCGAGAACGCGTCGCGAGGCGAGTTGGCGTGAATGGTGGTCATCGAGCCTCGTGGCCCGTGTTCATGGCCTGCAGCATGTCGAGCGCCTCGGGGCCCCGCGATTCGCCCACCACGATGCGGTCCGGCCGCATCCGCAGGGCGTTGATGACCAGGTCGCGCTGCGTGATGGCGCCGGCGCCTTCGATGTTGGCCGGGCGGGTCTCCAGCCGCACCACGTGGTTCTGCTGCATTTGCAGTTCGGCGGTGTCCTCGATGGTGACGATGCGCTCTTCCTCGGGAATGAACCGGGAGAGCGTGTTGAGCATCGTCGTCTTGCCCGAGCCCGAGCCGCCCGAGATCACCATGTTGAGCCGCGCCTCCACGCAGCCGCTCAGAAAATCGAGCATGCCCGTGGTGAACGTCTCGTGCTTGAGCAGTTCCTCCGTGGTCAGGACCTTCTTGCCGTAGCGGCGGATGGAAATCACCGGGCCGATGAGCGAGAGCGGCGGAATCACGGCGCAGACGCGCGAGCCGTCCACCAGGCGTGCGTCCACGATGGGCGAGGAATCGTCGATGCGGCGGCCGACCGCGGAGACGATGCGGTCGATGATCATGCGCACGTGCGCCTGGTCCTTGAACCGTATGTTGGTCTCCACCAGCCGCCCGCCGCGCTCCATGTAGACGTTGTCGAACCCGTTGACCATGATGTCGCTGATGGTGGGGTCCTTGAGCAGCGGCTCGAGCGGGCCGAGGCCGAAGACCTCGTCGAGGATCTCCTCGATCAGGCGCTCGCGCTCGGCCAGCGTCATGGGAAGCCCTTCGTCGAGAATGAGCTTCTCCACCACCGCGCCCACCTGCGCGCGCGCGCTGTCCTTGTTGAGGTCCTTGAACTGATCCGCGGTGAGCGAGTTCAGCAGCTTGTGATGCACCTGGCTCTTCAGTTCGAACCAGCGGTCCGCGCCGGAACCGGGCCGGACCAGAGGACGGGAACCCATATAAGAAATTACGGTACCCCTACTTGCCGGCGGTGGATTTCGCAGCCAGTTTGCCTGCGCCGCCGGCTTCTTTGCCGCGCCGGTCGCCTTGTCCACGAATGCGCGGAAAACCCTGTCGAGGTCGCCCGCCGCCTCCCGGTTCGCCACGAACGGCCGCGCCCGGTTGATGGAGGCGATCACCGCCGGCGAACTGGGAATGCCGTAAAACACCGGCTGGTTCAGGGTCTGCTGGATCTGCTCCAGACTAGCATAATGCGAATTGACCTTCCGGGTGTACTGGTTCACCACCACGCGGATCTGGTCCTGCGTGAAGCCCATGCGCATGAGGAACCCGATGTAGCGCTGCGCGTTGCGGATGGCGGGGAATTCCTGCGTCACCACCAGGAAGACGGCCGCCGAAACCTGGCCGGCCGCGAGCACCATCTCGTCCGACACCGCGCGCCCGCCGTCGATCACCACGGAGTCGTACTTCTCCACCAGAAAGGTGGCGAACTCGCGGAACATGTGTTCGCTGAAATGGCCGCGCTGCTCGAGCGCGTCCGGCGGGCCCACCATCATGAGCCCAAGCGGGTCGCGCGTCACCAGGCTTTCAAACAGCGCCTGGTCCATGCGGTCGAGGTTCTCGGCCACTTCCATCAGCGTGTACTGCGGGGCGGCGCCGAGCTGCATGGCGACGTCGTTGCCCACCCAGTCCAGATCGATCAGCACGGAGCGCTGCTTGCGCTGCGCCAGCACGGCGGCGAAGTTGACGGCCATCGACGTGGTCCCCACGCCGCCCTTGGTGCCCAGGAACGTGTAACCTTGCCCAGCTTGCTTTCGCCGGCTCCCCCGCGCCGCGGCGCGCGCTCCAGCCGCCCCATGGCCTCGCGGAACTCGGTGCGCTTGAGCGGCTGCAGCAGGAACTCGTTGGCCCCCGCGCGCATGCAGGCGATCACGGTCTCCCCATCGGCATGGTAGTTCGAGGCGATGACGTAGAGGTCCGGCGCGGCCTGCTTGACCTTTTCGAGCGCCTTGATGCCCGCTTCCGGGTCGCCCGGAATATCGAGCACCAGCGCCGCGTGCGGCTGCCGCTCCAGTTCCTGCAACACGCGGATGTACAGGTTCGGCGCCACCTCCTGGAACTCGGCGATGACCTTCGCGTTGGGGATGTTCAGCAGGTTGTCCCGCACCATCTCCCGGAAGTGCTCGTCGCTCGAGGCGACCATCAGCACGATTGAACTAGACACAGGGGAACCTCAAATCAAGAAAGTCAAAAGTCAAAAGGCAAAAGTCAAAAGTCAAAAGTAGCGCCGCCGGCGGGGTTGCCCCGTCGCACCTGTGGGCAGGCCCTCGCCGCGCGCCTCTCCGCCGCTCGGCGATGGCGGCGTAAACGCCGCCCACCAACGCCCCCACTAGTCTTGACGCATTCATGGCAGGCAATTCCCCGTTTCGTCGCAGCCGGCGCTGCCCACCGCCATGGACGCGCGGAAATCGGGCAGGGTCACCGGCGGAAGCCCCAGGTAGCCCGAAAAGCGCCGGAACTCGTAATTGGTCACGCTCACCGTCACCGCGTCGGGCACGCACCCGGTGGAGCACTCGCCCTGCTCGCACGAGAAATCGATCAGCTCGCCGGTCTCGGGGTCGCGCCCGAAGTACTGCACTGTGATGCGTGGCCGCCGCTCTGGAACTGGTCCATATCGATCATGCGCGGCACGTGCGTGGTCATGTAATTCGTGACGTTGGCGCCGTCCGCCTGCCAGCAGTGCGTGGCCGCGTAGCGCGCGCCCTCGCGCGTGAAATCCACCACGCTGTGCCACACCCAGAACATCTCCGCCACGAAAATGATGGCGAAGGTCATGGGAATAATCACGCCGGCCGAGAGGAAAGCGTACTCCACCACCTCCTGCCCGGACCTGTCCCGCCACAGGCGCCGCATTATGTACCTCCATAGGGCACCCGCACCTCGGGCCTGAGCAGGATGGGATCGAGCAGGATGTAGGGGATGCGCAGGGGCACCTGGTAGCCGTCGGGGATGGAGACCACGATGAAATCCGGCCGCGGGCCGCCCGCCGGACCCTCGCAGCCCGCTCGTGCTGCACGGCCCCACCTCGCCGCTCGCGGCGTCGGTGCACTCCATGTCCACCTGGATCATGTCCGCGGTCAGGCTGGGAATGTGCGACTCGGCCTCGCCGCTGGTCGTGCCGCTGAGCGCCAACCCTTGGCGGAGGTGATGATCGGATTCGCCGAGGTCGCAGAAGTCCACGCTCTGCTGGGTGGCCACGATGGTCGGCCACGCCGTAGAGCATCTTCTTGAGCGTGTAGTAGATATAGGTGGTCTTGCCGAACTGCACCATGCCCACCAGCAGCAGCAACAGCACGGGGATCCACAGCGCGGTCTCGAGGGCCGCGGACCCGCCCCGGCGCTGGCATGCTCGCCTCACTGGTGCAGCACCACCTTCCCCGGCCCGGCCGCCACGATATAACCGTTCTGGCAGCCCTCGATGCGCCCGGACTTCAGCGGCACCGGCGTGGTCAGATTATCTGCCTGGTTCATTCCCAGGTAGAGCGCCACGAACCGCGCGTCCTGGTCGGAGGGATTGATGGCCTCGGTGCCCGAGTTGGGTTCGAGCAGGAACTGGCGGAAGCCGAGCACGGTCATGGTCTCGCCCCGAGCACGTCCACCACCGGCACAGTGATGATGCGCCGCGTGTTCCCGGTGTAGGCCGTATAGTCGTCCAGTCCGTCAGATCGGTGTCCGGCTGAAACGCCGCGGCCAGCGTTTCGATGTCCGTGATATTGGTCTGGCAGGCGGTCGGAATTTCGGTGGAGAAGCGCGTGTACAACCCGCACTGGACATAGCTCACCGCCGAAGGCGGCGGCGACGAACAGAATGTGGCCGCGGCCGACATGCCGCCATTGGTGCCCAAGACCACTTCCGCCGCGCCGATCTGCATGCAGGCCCGCGCCTGCGAGAGGTTGGGCAGCGCCCTGCGCGCCGGCGCGGTATAACTGCTGGCCCTCTTCGAGCGTGCCGGCGTCGTCGTAGCGGTCCAGTAGCACGTAGCTCACCACCTGCGACGCGCCCGAAAGCCCCGTTACGCGTTCATTGTCGTTGGGGTTGACGTTGCACTGGTAGCCGAAGGTGTACCGCGTGGCAAGGGGAAGCCGAAATCCGTGGTGTCTTCGGCATTGAGCGCCGCGATGGCGAACGGCTCGATGCCGCACGCGGTGCACACCGGAGCGCTGAACCCCGCCACCGCGCGCGCCGCGATCGGCGTCACCCGCGCCTGCCCGAGCGAGAGCAGCGACCAGAACAGCAGCGGCGCATCCGCCGTCAAATTCACCTGCATATACCGCGCGGTAGTCCCATCGGCCTGGTCGAGCGAGGATTCCGAATCTCCCGTCGCGCCCGCCGCCGTGGCGAAGAACGCGGGCTGCGGCACTTCGCTCATCAGCATCCCGGTGCTCTGTCCCACCAGCGCCGCGCCGAAATTGTACTTGGCCCCATGCCCTGTGGCATCGTCGATTGGCACATTCGCGGCTTCGGTAGCCCGGTCGGTCGATCCGCCGTCCCAATCAACTTCGCGGCGCCCGCCAGCGCCATAGCCGTCGCCGCCTGGTTCAACTCCCCCCAATCAAATACAACCGCCCCAGATCGAACGCGAACCCCATGAAGCCAAAAATCACCGGCACCATGATCACGAGCAGTTGAAGGGAAGTGGAGCCGCGGCGATCGCCGCGCCCCGCGCCCCGGCTCCCGGCCACTGGCCCCCGGCCCCTACTTGGTTCCTGGTAACCACGTGGACCTACAAACTCGGCGTTCTTGCCGTCCACCTTTTTGTTCTTGCCCCTTCTTGGCTTGCTCCTCGGAGACCGTGGGCAGGAATGTGTCGGGAAACTCCGGCAGCTTCGCTTTCTCGTCCGGGCTCAGCGGCCGCACAAAATGAGGCGTAATCACTACCAGCAGCTCATCGGTGGACTTGCGCGTCGAACGGCTGCGGAACAGGTGGCCGAGAATCGGGATATCGCCCAGCCCCGGGATCTTGTTCATGGCCTGGATGACCCGGTTGTCGAGCAGCCCGGCGATGGCGAACGTCTCGCCGTCTTTCAGGATCACTTCGGTTTCCGCGCGCCGCTGTGAGAGGGCCGGAATCAGGAAGCCCTGAGCGTTACCGCATTGGCGAAATCGAGCGCGCTGACTTCGGGCGCCACCTTGAGGTGGATCGCTCCGGACGCCGTCACCGTGGGCGTGAAGGTCAACTGTATGCCGAACGGCTTGAACTGAACGGTGATGACCGGCGAAACCGCGCCGCCGGTAGAGGTCGTCGTGAGGGTAGGGAAGGGGAACGAGCCGCCCGCCAGGAAGTTGGCTTCCTTGCCTTCGAGCGTGATCAGGTTCGGCTCCGCCAGGATCTGCAGCATGTTGCGCGCCTGCATCGCCTTGATAGTGGCGCCGATGTTTAAATCCGGCCGGAACACGAAAATGTTCAGCAGGTCGGCGAAGTTGACGGTGGTGTTCGAAAAGTCCTGGTTCTCAAACTGGAGCTGGCTGAAACGCGGCGGCTGGAACTGCTGTGTGCGTCATTGTGCCGAGCATCTTCTCGTTGCGGCTGAAAAAGTTGAAGCCCAGCTCCGTGAGCGCGGCGCGATCCACGCTCGCGAACTTCACCTGCAGCAGGATCTGGCGCGGGTCCGGCGCCGCCGGCACCTGCAACAGGTTGACGACGTTCTTGGCGCGCGTCGACGCGATGCCGGCCGCGCGCTTCGATTCCTCCACCGATTTCACGCTGCCGGTCAG
>CAWCAY010000004.1:0-244797 GCA_963793725.1 uncultured bacterium | reverse complement strand
CGGCCCGCTCGGCCGGGCCCAGGATCAGCGTGCCGCCGCCTTCGGGCTGCGGCAGCACGTTGCCGACGTTGAACATCGTCGGATCGCCGTTCCACTGGATCGGCTGGTTCGGCAGCAGCACCGGCGCCGGCAGGAAGCCGCCCTCGGTCCCGATCTGGATGAAGGCCGGCCCGGCGGTGGCCGGGTCGGGCACGCCCCCCTCGCGGCCGTCGATCGGCCAGAGGGGCGGGAAGCGCGCGATTGACGGCGGCCGGCACCATGGCCACCTCGGTCAGGTCGGTCGGGGCCGTGCCCAGCGAAGTCATACGGGGCGACGGTCCGGGGTTGGTCGTGCCGATCTTGCTGACCGCCTGGTAGAACTGCAGGTTCAGGAAGCGGTCGTGAGCGGCGTTCAGGACCCGGAAGCGGTACGCCTTCGGCTCCAGCGTGACGGTCGGGATAGGCGCTGCCGTTGACCATCATCGTGTCGAGGAAGGCCTCGGCGCCCCAGGAGGGGTCGGGCGTGCCCGGGAATCTCGGGCGGCTGGCAGAAGCCGGCGATCGCGGGGATCGCACAGTCGGATCGTAGTACGGGTTCGGCACGGTGCGCGACATCGATGCAGTAGGGCTTCACCGCCTCGGGTATCGGCTTGCCGCACAGCGGGGTCGGCGGCCAGAACCAGGGGCCGTACATCCAGCGCCCCATGGCGTTGATGCCCGCTCATGTCGGGGTTGTACGGGTTCTGGGCCGGCATGTAGACGTGCGGCCACCAGAGGTCGCCCAGCACCGGCGTCATCGGAGCCCCGGCCGACGCCGGTCCACGGCTGCGAGCCCCAGGCCCAGGTCGGGTCGGTGGCGATGATCGTGGCCGGATCGACGAAGGTCTTGTCCTGGATGATCAGCGGAATCTGGTCGGCCGGGATGAGCCCGGCGGCGACCAGGTCCTGCTCGGCCTGGTCGGTGATCAGGTAGCCCGGCGGCCTCGCCGGCGTAGACGTTCAGCCGGGTGATCCCCCAGGCATGGTCGTGGTAGAACATCAGCCGGGAGCTCTGCTGGTTGGTCCAGTAGTAGGTCTGCGCTCCCGGGCCCGGGTCGTTGGTCGCGCCGGCGAGTCCCGCGCAGGGAACGGTGTTGCCGGCAGGCGTCGAACCACATGTCGGGGACGTTCTGGACGCTGACGCCCCTTCGGGTAGTCGGTGGTCTCCCCGGCCGGGGTGATCCACTGGTGGGGCGTCCCGTCGCTGATCCACGGGGTGCGCCCGCCGTGCAGGTGGAGCGTCGGCGCGGTTCTGGGTGAAGGTGCCGGGGGTCGAGCGGGATCGGCGCCTTGGTGACCGGGTCGTAGTTGATCTCGAATTCCCCCGAACCCATGATGGTCGTGTCAACCGGCAGGAAGAGGTCCCCCGGCCGCCTGCCGGAAACGGGGTCGGGCAGCCCGAAGGCGAGCTTGTTGGTGAACTTGATGCGGACCGGGCGGTCCTTCTGGGCGACGATCAGCGGACCGAGGTAGCGGATCGGCGCCGGGCACCACGGTGTTCGCCGCCGAGCGCGTCGGTGCCGTTGTTGACCTGCACGTAGCCGCGCAGCGGTCGTCGCCGGCATCTCGGAGTGCAGCACCTCGGCGTACTCCCGCAGCTCGATCTCGTAGTAGTCGGATCCGGGATAGGTGATGGTGTCGGGCACGGCCAGCGGCAGGCACTTGGCCGGAGCGACGCCTCCGCCCTTCGGGTCCCAGAGCTGCGGCAGCGGGTCGACGAACTTGCGTCAGCGGCGGGCTGTTGGCCCAGTTGGGGGTGGCGTAGTAGTCGGGCGTGTCGCCCGGACCGATGATCGGCAGCGCCGGGAACTCTCCGTCGGCCACCCGCAGCCTCGGCCGAAGCCGACTCTGTGCCTTGGCGATGGCGGCGGCCTGCCGGGCGGCGGCGGCCTTCACGTCGGAGGGCTTGAACTTGCCGGCGGCGCCGGCCAGGACGTCCTCAATCGGCTCCTTGGCGGTCGGCCCAGGCCTGGCAGACCGTCCCGACTTCGGTCCCGCCAAGCCCGGACAGGATGCATCAACGTCACCAACGCGGCCATAATGGCGACTGATCGACACATCTTCATCTCTATCCCCTCCCCTTTGTCCACACCATTGCCATGCAGTGCTAGATCTATGACCCCTCGGCATCTCTCGTGGACCTTCAGTTCGGCCGTGGCCGATTCGCTGATTCCGTACGCGCAATCCTGAGGATGCCGTACAACACCAGGCACCCGTCATCGTCGCACCCGGCCATGCCCTTCTCCGACAACTTCAGCATCTCGCCCGCAAGTTCCAGGGAGCGCTTCACGTTGGCCTCGGAATCCTTGTTCAACGTCGCACCTCTGCTTTCCCGATATGCACGGTAGAACAGCAATAGCCGTGCCACCCGGGACTCATCCTCGGATTATCGCTATTGATTCAATCGCATAGACGATGCCGGCCAGGTGGTCGACGGGAATCTGTCTTGCCGTCTTGAAGTTCGGTGAGACAGTTCAGGGCGGACCCATCCCCGGTGACTTGGGAAAATCTCTTTCAACGACGATTGTTTGAGGGGAAACCGGCAATCCGCACGTGTCTCAATGAGACACATGAGACAACGAGACAGCCGGCTGGACTACTCCGCTTCGCCCAGAAAACGGTACAGCGTCGCCCGTGAAACGCCCAGGATCCGCGCCGCCTTGGCCCGGTTCTCGCCGGCCTCGCGAAGCGCCGCCCGGACTGCCTCGGTGGTCAGCTTCTGGCGCGAAGGTGCCCGCCTGGCGGGTGGAGGAGAAGGTTCGCCGGCCCACAGCGAAGGTGGAAGGTTTTCGGGCTCGATGACCGGGTTCTTCCCCTTGATGACGGCATACTGGAGGACATTCTGCAGTTCCCGGACGTTGCCCGGCCAGGGATAGTCGACCAGCACGGACATCGCCCGGGGTGAGAGGGTGTACGCCGTCCGGGCGAATCGCTTCGAATAGTCATCGAGGAACTCGCCCGCCAGCAGCGGGATGTCTCCTCGCCGATCCCGCAGCGGCGGAATCGAGAGCGGCACCACCGCCAGCCGGTAGTAGAGGTCCTCGCGGAACCGGTGGGCGGCGACCTCGGTCCGAAGGCTCCGGTTGGTGGCGCTGAGAACCCGGGCGTTCGTCCTCAGGGTCTTCTCGCCGCCCACCCGCTCGATAGGTCCCCTCCTGCAGCACCCGCAGCAGCTTGACCTGCATCGCCAGGGAGAGTTCGCCGATCTCGTCCAGGAAGATGGTGCCGCCGCCGGCAAGCTCGAATCGCCCCTTCTTGTCCCGCACCGCGCCGGTGAAGGCGCCCTGGACATGCCCGAAGAGTTCGCTCTCCAGCAGGGCCTCGGGCAGCGAGGCGCAGCTCACCGGGACGAACGGGGCGTCGGCCCGGCGGCTCAACGCGTGGATGGCCGCGGCGACCAGTTCCTTGCCGGTGCCGCTCTCCCCCTCGATCAGCACCGGAACATCCGCCTTGGCGACGTCGCCCACGGCCTCGAACAGGTCCCGCATCACCGGATCGCGGCTGATCATGCCGGCAAACGTGTCGTCCTTCCTGAGGCGTCCCCGGAGGTTGGAGAGTTCGGTGATGTCCTCCAGGATGACCACGGTCACCCTCTGGTCCGCGAACTCGACCGGTGACGCGCTGACCAGAAAGACAAGCCGTTCCGCCCCGCCGGCCCCCTGGAGCTGAAGAGAAATCCGGTTCCGGAACGGGCGGCCGCCGGCCTGAGCGCTCTTGATGGCGGCCCGGATCCGGCAGTTCTCGCAACGCGGGTCGGCGCCGCACTCCTTCGATGTCCCGTGGACCCGCATGCACTTCATGACCTCGCCGAACATCCGCCCGGTCGCCTCGTCCGGACCGAGGCCGAGCATCCTCCCCAGCACGCTGTTTAACGCCTGCACCCGCATCGACCCGTCGACCACCATGATGCCGTTCGGGCTGGCGTCGAAGAGCGCCCGGAAGAAGGTCCTCTGCCGCTCCAATTCAGCCATAGTCTCATGAAGGGCATGTTCCGCCCTCTTGCGATCGTTGATGTCGGCCACCGAGGTCACGACAAGCCAGTCGGTGAGGGGACAGGGCGCGGCACTGACGTTGGTCCAGACCAGCGAACCGTCTTCCCTGATCACGCCGATCTCGGTGTCGCGGACCTCCCGCTGCTCCCGGAGAGCCAGCGCGGAAGGGAACTCCTCCGCCGGCATCTCCGAGCCGTCCGACCGGAGATAGCGGCGACGCCTGTGCTTCCCCTGCAGAAGATCCTCCATCGTCAGGCCGAGGATCCGCTGCAAGGCCTGATTGGCAATCTGCACGCCGGCGTCCGGGCCGACGACCGAGACGCCGACGGGGAGCAGTTCGAACAGGATCTTCAACTTGCGCCCGCTTTCCTCCAACGCCTGCCTGTCCCGCCCGTGTGACAGCGCGATGGCCATGAGCTCGCCGAACGCCGTGGCTATCTCGGCATCCCGCCCGGTGAACCCGCCCGGCTTGCCGGAAAGACAGAAGAGCCCCTCCGGCCGGCCGGCGACGACGATGGGAATGGCCAGCGCGCCATCGGACCGTCGATTCCCTTCGGCCGAACAGGCGCCCGCCGAATCGTTGTGGCGCATCTCGGGGATCAGGCTCACGAAGCCGTCGCCGGCCCCGACGAGGTCACGGCATATCGCCAGGATCGAACGGCTGGCCAAGTCGAAGTCATCGATATGGAGGATGATTTGGGCGGCAGCCAGGAGACCGGCGGCTTCGTTCTGGAGGCGCCTGGCGGTTTCGAGCGCCGCGTCGCGAGATTCGGCGGCCCGCACCTGCCCGGTGACGTCTTGGACCTGCACCAGGAAACCGTTTGACTCCGGCGGCGACTCTGAAAGGATCGGCGAGATGACGGCATCGAGATGGATCACGCCGGTCCTGTTCGTCCGGTACAGGCCGTCGGCTCGTATCGGTTCGAAATCATAGGTGGCCCGGGCTCGCACGGTCTCGCCCCGGCCCAGCCGGTTCCGCCACTCTTCGGAGAGGTTCGGCTCGTCGAACAAACGCAGATTCCTGATCGACGCCGGATCTTCGACCCCGAACGTCTCCAACGCGGCCCGGTTGGCGACGATCAGCCTGCCGTGCGCGTCGTACAGGATCTTCGCGATGGGGGACTGCTCGAAGGTGAGCCGGAACAACTCCTCGCTGCGCAGCATGGCCATGATTATATCCCGCCGCGCGGCTCAGTCCAACCCGAAGCCGAGGCGCCTGGCCTCGTCGAATTGGCGTTCGGCCGCGTCCGCGTCACCCATCTCGGCCAGGACGACTCCCAGATTGTATCGGGCGGGGCCGAAGGCGGGGGCGAGCGAGACTGTTTTGGCCAGGGCGTCCCTGGCGCCGGCCAAGTCGCCCGTGAGGGCCAGGATTACCCCCCGCTGGTAGTGCGCCTCGGCGAAACCGGGGTCCAGCGAGATCAGACGGTCGAAGCGCGCCAGCGCGGCGTCATGTTCCCCGCTCCCCGCCTCCAGCAATCCCAGCGAGAAGAGCGCCGGGCGGTGGTCCGGGTGGCGCGACAGCAGGGCCCGGTACTCCGCGGTGGCCTCCGCGCCCCGACCCGCCCGGGCCAGCGCGTTGGCCAGGTTCAGCCTCCCCTCGGCATCGCATGGATCGATCGCCAGGGCCTGCCGGTAGTGGGTCATCCCCTCTTCGGCCCTTCCTTGGTCGGTCAACGCCCTTCCCAGGTTCACGTGAGCCACGACACTCGACGGGTCGATCGCCAGCACCCGGCGGAATAGGCTCTCGGAATCCCTCCAGTGGGCAAGTTGCACCCGTGCCCCGACCGCCAGGCACGCCAATGTCAACACCGACGCGCAACGGATGGCCTTCCGGGGCAACCGCCGCCCGGCCACCTCCCAGACGAGAGCCAGGTAGAGGCCCAGCAGGGGGAGATAGGCAAACCGGTCGGCGGTCGACTGGATGCCGGCCTGCAGCAGGCCGCTCACCGGCAGGATGGCCGCCAGGTACCAGCCGAAACCGACCGCCAGCCACGGCCTCCGGCGGCGACAACGCCAAGCAACGATCAGGCCCAATCCGAGGAGGGCCGCCGTCAGCCCAACCCGCCAGGCAGGCGTGCCGCCCGGAGGGAGCCGGTAGAGCACGGCCAATCCCTCCGGCCAGAACATCTTCCGCGGATACCAGCCCAGCCCGTCGATGGCCGTGGCCAAACGGGAGGGCAGCGGCAGGGAGTCGAGCGGCGCCATCGCCTGTCGCAGCCGGTGCGCATGGATGGTCACCCATCCCGAAAGGAGTGCCGCCGCGGCGAACGGCGCCTTCTCCGACAGCCGCCGGACCAGCCCCCCCCTGCCCAGCCGGCCCAACGGCCAGTAGTCGAGCACCAGCAGGAGCGCCGGCCAGGCGACGGCCATCGGTTTGGCCGCCAGGGAGGCGGCGAAGCATCCCAGCGACGCCAGGTAGGCGGCGGTCGTCGGCCTCGCCAGCCACCGTTGCCAGACGGCCAGCGAGACGAGCAGCAGGAACAGCGAGAGGACGTCCTTGCGCTCGGTCACCCAGGCGACCGACTCGACGTGCAGCGGGTGGACGGCCAAGATGGATGCCGCGACCAGGGCTGCTCCGCGTCGCCCGGAAATCCCCGCCAGGATGATGTAGAGGAGGCCGGCGTTGGCCGCGTGCAGCAGCAGGTTGGTGAGGTGGAATCCTCCCGCCCACGCCCCGAAGAGGGAGGCGTCGGCCATCAGCGACAACCATGTGGCCGGAATCCAGAAGCCGGCGTGGAACGTGGTCATCGCCCAGCGGATTCCATCGGCTGAAAGCCCTTCGGCCACCGGGGGATTGGCGGTGACGTATACGTCATCGTCGAAGTTGGTCAAGTCGTAGCCAACCACCGGGATATAGACCAGGACGGCCAGCGAGGCGACCAGGACAGCCGCCCGCAGCTCGCGGAACGTCACGGGATGGCCCCCGACATTGCCGGATCCAGTTTCCGGGCTTGCTCGAAGTGGCGCCGCGCTTCCTCCTCCCGGCCGAGCTCGCCCAGGACCACGCCGAGGTTGTAGTGAGCCATGGCGTTCCCGGGTTTCAGTCCGACCGCCCGCCGGAAGGCCTCGGCCGCCCCCGGCCGGTCATCCCCTTGGTAGAGGGCCGTCCCATACTGCAGCCACGCGTCGGCGAAACGCGGATCTCGCCCGACCGCCGCACGGAACTCGTCCGCCGCCTCCCGCCACTGTTTCCCCCGCATCAGGAGCAGCCCCAGGCTGAAGCGGGCCAGGACATGGTCCGGGGCGATCCGGACCGCCGTCCGGAAATACTCCGCCGCCTCGTCCAGGCGCCCCTGGCGCATCAGCAGGCTGGCGGCGGTGTGCGGAAGGCTCGCATCCTCGGGATCGACGGCCATCGCCCGGCGGTAGGCCTCCAGGGCCCGGTCGTCCTCACCCCTGGCCTCATACTCCTTCCCCAGGTTGAGATATGCCAGCGTGCTCCCGGGCACGACCTCGATCCCCCGGCGGAACAGGGACTCGCCGTCCCGCCAGAAGCCGACCTGGTAACGCGCCGAGGCCGCCAGCGGAACCGTCAGCAGCAGCGCCAGGGCCCACGTCCAATTGCGCCGCGCCCCGACACCCACGAGACACCAGGCGCCCGCCAGGAAGATGCCCAACAGCGGAAGGTAGGCGTACCGGTCGGCCCGCCCCTGCGATCCCACCTGCACCAAGCCGATCACCGGGACCATCATCCCCAGGTACCAGTACCACCCCGTGGTCAGCCACGGCAGCTTCCTCCGGTATCCGGTCACCGCCGCGGTCACCGCCGCCAAGCCGAGCAGCGCGACGATGGAGCCGGCGCTGAAGCCTTCCCGGGGGTGGGGGTAGAAGATGGCCAGGCCCGTCGGCCAGACGGTCTTCCCCAGGTACCACCAGAGCGACAGCGATGCGTTGGCGATACGCTCCTCGAGTGGCACGGCGGCCAAAGAGGAGACCGCCTCCCCCGACCGCTGTGCGACCAGCGTGACCGCCGCCGACGCGGCCGAGAGGAGAAGCAGGGGGGCCTTCTCGATGACGGCTCGCCGCCAGGTCGTCCGCCCGCGGCCGACCCTCCCCAGGGGCCAGAAGTCGAGCAGCAGCAGCAGGCACGGCAGCGTGACCAGCATCGGCTTGGCCAGCAATCCCAGGGCGAACAGCCCGGCAACCGCGGCCTGCCGCCCCCTCCCCGGCCGGCGCAGGAAGGCGACCCAGGCCAGCAGCACGGCCGCCATCAGGAGCCCCGAGAGGACGTCCTTGCGCTCGGCCACCCAGGCCACCGACTGGACGTGGAGGGGATGGACGGCGAAAAGGAGGGCGATAAGAAGGGCGGGAAGGCGCCGCCCCAGCAGGCGCTCGAAGACCAGGAAGTAGAGAGTCGAGGCAACCGCGTGCAGGATCGTGCTGGTGAGATGGTGCCCTCCCGCCCACGGCCCGAATAGCTGCGCGTCGAGCATGTGCGACAGCCAGGTCAGCGGGTGCCAGTTGGCCGACTGGAAGGCGGTCAGCGACCACCAGATGCCGCGCCAGGAGAGCCCGGAGGTCACCGCCGGGTTCTCGTAGACGTAGGCGCCGTCGTCATAGGCCACGAAGCCGTGGCGCACGGTGACGGCGTAGACCGTCAGCGCCGCGAGAGCCGGCAGGAGCGCCGCGATGATGCGCACACGCGGGGCAAACCCGGCCGGGTCAGGGGCGCGCCTGGACACGTCTTCTCCCGGCATCGTCGAGGAGCCAGCGGGCCCGGGCGTTCCCCGGATCGGCCGCCAGGACATCCCGCAACTCGTTCATCCCCTCCTCCGTCTGCCCCGCGGCAACCAGCGCCTTGGCCAGGTTGATCCGGGCGTCGACGCTTCCCGGATCGGCCGCCACGCTCCGGCGGAACGCCCCGATCGCCTCCCCTCCACGCCCGAGGCTGACCAGGGCCACGCCCCGATTGTTGTGCACCTGCCGGTCGTCCACCCCGCCGGCGATCAGGATGTCGTAGTGCCGCAGGGCATCGCCGGGCCGGTCGCCGCGGATCAACAGATCGGCCAGTTCGCGGCGGGCCTCGTTCAACGCCGGCCGGGTCGCCAGGATCGACTCGTAGCGGTTTGCCGCCTCGTCGATCCTCCCCTGGGCGGCGAGCAGCCGCGCGCTCATCAAGTCGACGCCGCCTTCCATGCCGGGCATTCCCGACGGCAAGCCCGGACTTGCCAGCCGGTGGCTGTCGGCGTACCGCGGCCGGAGACGCTCCACTTCGGCGAAGTGCGCCGCGGCCTCGTCGAAACGCCCGGCCTTGGCCAGCGAAGTGGCCAGGTTGATGTGGGCCTGCCAGTTGTCGCGGGTGACCGCCACCGCGTGCTCGAAGAGGGCGATGTTGTCCCGCCAGTGGCCGATCTGCCTGATGGTCGCCACCGACAGGGCAGCCAGCAGGGTCAGGACGGCCGCCGCGACGGCCGGAGCGGGCACGCGAAACCTCCCGGCGGCCGCGGTGAATCCGAAGCAGACGGCCATGGCGATGCCGATCGAAGGGATGTAGGTGTAGCGGTCGGCCATGGCCTGCCCGCCCACCTGGACGATCCCCAGGACGGGCGCCAGGGTCCCCAGGTACCAGAACCAGCCGCTGGCCAGTGCCGGCGCCCTTCTGCGCCACCGGACCGCCCAGAAGGTGATCACCGTCGCCAGCAGTGCGGCGCGCGGCCACCAGGGCCGGTGGAACGCCGCCACGGGGATGCGGGTACCAGATGGCCAAGTCGGCCGGCCACGCCATCAGGCCGAGGTAGCGAACGATCGAAACGACCGCGTTCTCGAGGCGCTCCGTGAACGGGTACAGATCGAACGTCCTCACCGCCCCCCACCGCCGCTGAACGAGGAAGGTGACCGCCGAGGAGACTGCCGAGAGGAACAGCAGCGGCACTTTCTCCCGCAGCGTTCCCAGCCACCCCCGGCCCGCCGGAGAGCCGATGCGTCCCAGGGGCCACCAATCGAGCAACAGGAGCGCAAAGGGGATGGTCACTCCCATCGGCTTGGCCAGCAGGCCGAGGGCCATGCCTCCGGCCACCGCCGCCAGGCGCCAGGCGGAGGGACGGGCCAGGTAGCGCCGGTAGATCAGCAGCGTGGCCACCCAGCAAAGGGCCGCCAGTACGTCCTTGCGCTCGGCCGCCCAGGCGACCGACTCGACCCGCAACGGGTGAAGACCGAAGAGGAGCGCCACGACCAGCGACGCCTTCGGGGCGCCGGTCATTCCCTCCATCGCCAGGAAGAGCAGCCCTGCGGCAACCGCGTGGATGAGCAATCCGGTCAGGTGGTGCCCACGGGGGTCGAATCCGAAGAGGGTCACGTCGAGCAGGTGCGACAGCCAGGTGAGCGGGTGCCAGTTGGCCGCATGGGTGCTTCCCATGGCCCACCGGACGGCCGCGGGGCTCAAGCCCCCGGCAATCGCCGGGTTGCCGGTCAGATAGAGTTCGTCGTCATAGTCGACGAAGCCGTTCGACAGCACCGGCAGGAAGACGGCTGCCACCGTCAGCATGACCAGCGCGGCTGTGCCTGCCGACCGGCGACTCACGCGCCCCCCTCCCCCGACCAGAGCTGGCCGCAGGCGGCTTCGATGTCGGCCCCCTTGGAGCGCCGCAGGTACGTGCCGACACGGGCGCGGGTCAACACCGCCCGGAACTGCCGGACCCGTTCCGGCGTGGACGGCTCGAAGCCGGCCGGCCCGACCCGGTTCCAGGGGATCAGGTTGACCCGGGCGCCGACGTCACGGGCGATGTCCGCCAGCAGCGCGGCGGAACCCGGATCGTCGTTGACCCCGCCCAGGAGGACGTGCTCGAGGGTGACCGGGTGGCGGCTGCTGTCGGGGAGATCGCCGAGCGCAGCCACCAGATCGGCCAACGGCCAGGCCCGGGTGCCGGGCATGAGACGCAGGCGCAGTGCGGGATCGGCGGCGTTGAGCGACACGGCCAGGTTCAGGTCGGGGAATCGGCGGCGCAGCCGGGGGATGGCCGGCACGACCCCGGCCGTGGAGAGGGTGACCCGGCGCAGCGGGAACCCCATTCCCGCGAGGGAGGAGACGATCTCCAGGGCATCCCCGACGGCGTCCTCGTTGAGGAGCGGCTCGCCCATGCCCATGACCACCAGGCTGGTGAGGCGCCGGCGCTCCGCACCGGCCAGGTTCATGGCCAGGATGACCTGGCCGACGATCTCCGCCGTCGTCAGGTTCCGCCGGAAACCGCCCAGGCCGGTGCGGCAGAAGAGGCAGCCGATCGGGCAGCCGGCCTGGGTCGAGAAGCAGAGGGTGGTCCGCAATCCTTCGGGGATGAGCACCATCTCCACCCGCTCGCCGTCCTCCAGTTCCAGCAGGTGCTTGGCCGTCCCGTCGGAGGAGGCCGCGCTGCTCGCGACGCGGGGAAGTCGGGGGATGGCTTCGGCGGTCAGGGACTCCCGCAGGCGGGACGGCAGGTTGGTCATGTTGACCGGGTCGATCACTCCCCTTCCCTGCACCCACGCCGCCGCCTGGCGTCCGCGGTACGCCCGGTCACCCAGCGACGCGGCCCAGAGTTCCCACGCCTCCGCCGTCCAGCCCACCGGATTGACCTCCCGAGGCCATTGTGTCTTGGCATCCTTCATGGCTGGCGGGTATGATACCATGTCGCCGTGAGTCCCTGCCGTCGCCCACCACCACCGGCGCTCTGGAGCATCACGGTGATGCTCCTGGCGGTGGCGGCCGCCTTCTGGCCCGCCCTCCGGAACGGTTTCGTCTGGGACGACGAGCTCCATCTGCTGCTCAATCCGGCGGTCGCCGGCGGCCTCTCCCCGGAATCCGTCCGGTGGGCGCTGACCAGCACGTACGCCGCCAACTGGATCCCGCTGACCTGGCTGTCGCACCTGCTTGACATATCGCTCTTCGGCTTCGACCCCGTTGGCCACCACGCGGTCAACCTGCTGCTGCACGCCGTCGCGACCCTGCTCCTCTGGTCGTTCCTGCTGCGGATCACCCGCCGCCGTTTCCCGAGCCTGGCCGTCACCCTCCTTTTCGCCGTCCATCCCCTGCGGGTCGAGTCGGTCGCCTGGATTTCGGAACGCAAGGATCTCCTCTGCGGCATCTTCTTCCTGGCCGGGCTGCACGCCTACCTCCATCACCTCCGCCGACCTTCCCGGCGGAGGTTCTCCCTGGTGCTCGTCTGCCAGGCGCTGGCCCTCCTCGCCAAGCCGATGGCGGTCACGTTCCCCTTCGTCCTGCTGCTGCTCGACGCCTGGCCCCTCGGTCGCGCCCCCCGTCCCGGCGAAAACAGCGGAAACCGGCCGGCCGGATCGTGGTCCCTCCTGGTGCTCGAGAAGTGGCCCCTCTTCATCCTCGCGGCGATCGATGCAGCGGTGACCTACCGGGCGCAGGATGTCGCCCGGGCAGTGTCGGTCGGGCTTTCCGCCGCCTCCCGCCTGGGCAACGCCGTCCAAGGCCCATTCCGGTACGTGTTCATGACCCTCTGGCCGGCCCGCCTGTCCATCTCCTACCCGCATCCGATGGCGGGCATCGACCGCCCGCGGTCGTTCCTCGCCCTGTTCGGACTGATCCTGGTATCGGCGGCGGTCGCATGCCTTTGGCGACGACGACCCTACCTTGCGTTCGGCTGGTTCTTCTTTCTCGGAACACTGGTGCCGGTCCTGGGGATCATCCAGGTCGGGACGCAGGCGGTGGCCGACCGCTACACCTACCTCCCCCACGTCGGGCTCTTCCTGGCCATGGCCTGGGGCGCGGCCGACGTCCTGCCGCGCCGTCTGCATGCTCCCGCGGCCGGAGCCTTCGTCTTGCTGGTCGCCATCCTCGCTTCGGCCGCCAACTTCCAGACCCGCGTCTGGCATGACAACGTTGCGCTGTACGCCCGCGCGGCTTCGGTCGATCCGGGAAATTTCCTGGCCCACTACAACCTAGCCGTTGAGTTCCAGCAGTCCGGCGATCTGGCGCGGGCCGAAGAGAGTTACCGGGCGGCAATCCGCGCCCGGCCGGTCTACCCGGACGCGCTGAACAACCTGGGAGTGGTGCGGCAGGACCGTCGGCGACAAGGACGAGGCCCTCTACCTCTTCTCCGAGGCGATTCGGCAACGCCCGGTCTTTCCCGAAGCCGAGAGCAACCTGGCCGCGCTGCTTGAGTCGCTCGGGCGGACGGCAGACGCCGAGGTGCATTGGCGCATGGCCCTCCTGGCGGACCCGGAGTTCGCCAACGCCAACGCCGGGCTGGGATCGCTGCTCGCCCGCCAGGGGCGACACGCACAGGCCGTCCCCTACTTGGAGGCGGCCCGCCGGTCGACTCCCTCCTCGGCCCAGATCAGCAACCTCTTGGGAATCTGCCTGGCCTCGACTGGGGCGCCTCGAAGAGGCCGTCGTCCACCTGCGTGAAGCGGTTCAACTCGATCCCTCGGCGCCCTGGTTCGCCGAGAACCTGCGGCAGGCCGAGGACGCCTTACGCGAGCAGGCCCGGATCAGCCCTCGCAGACCAGGCCCTGATCCGGCGGACGGCTTCTTCGGGGGAACCGGCATCGGCTTGCAGGGGCGCCCCCATCCGGCGCAAGGCCAGCAGGAGTTCCACCTGGGGCGGCCAGCGGAAAGCGCCGACGGCCGGCAAGTCGTCCCGTTCCAGCGCCGTCGAGCACGGTCCGTCGAACACCACCCGTCCGGCCGCCAGGATCAGCAAGCGGTCGGCAATTCCCAGCAGATCACCGGGCCGGCAGGAGGCCACCACCAGTGTCCTCCCCTCCCGCCTGAGCCCCTCCAGCAACCGCGTGACTGCCCGCCGCGCCGGGGCATCGAGACCGGCAGCCGGTTCGTCCAGCACGATCACCGGACGGTCGTTGACCAGCACACCGGCCAGGGCGGCCAGTCGGGCCTGGCTTCGCGGAAGGGAGGCGATCGGCCAGCCGGCCGCTTCCGGCGGCAGGCCCACCCTGGCGAGGGCGTCGACCACCTTCGCCATGGTGTCGGCGGCGCCGGAGGGGCCCGTTGCGAACCCGGCGGCTACATCCTCGGCCACCGTGCGGGCGAAGAGTTGACGCTCCGGCCGCTGGGGCGCGTAGCCGACCATCCGGATCAGCCGTGTCCGGCCCCGCCGTCCCGTACCCGCGGCCACACCCCCGACCGAGAGCCGGCCGGTTGACGGGACGAGCAGCCCGGCCACGATCGATGCCAGGGTGCTCTTGCCGGCCCCCCCGCCACCCAGGATCGCCCAGGCACTCGCCGGCGCCGAGGGTGAAGCTGACACCGTCGAGAGCGATGATCCCCCCGCCGGATCCCCGGCAGGTGTGGGCGATCCCCTCGGCGATGATCATCGGTGCCCCGGCCAAGTCTCAGCCCGCCAACGTCAGGAGTAACACCAGGGCGAAGCAGCCGGCCGCCAGCAGCAGGCAGCCGCACCCTCCGCAGCCGCAACCCGGAGTCCCGCCAGGCAATCCCGCGCCTCCGCTTTCGCGCTCCGACCGCTGGAGGTTGTCCACCTGGGCAATGATCTCGGTCACGACCATCGGGTCGGTCGGGAAACCGTTGCTCATCTTCCAGCCCCGAGGCGGCATGCCAGACCGCCGATCGTTGGGCTCCCCGGCGGAACGGACAGGCCGGCCGTCCGCAATTCGGCCGCCACCGACACCAGCGGGTCAGGCTCGACGCCGAAGGCCCGGGCTGCCGCCGGATCGGCGAGCAGCTCTTCGGGCGGGCCATTCCACATGATCATGCCGCCATCGAGCACCAGCAGGCGGCTCGCCGCCCGGAGGTCCTCGACATCCTGGGAGGCCATGACCACGGTGACCCCCCGCCTGTTCCGTTCGCCCAGCAGTTCGAGAACCCTCTCGCGTCGCGGGGCATCGAGTGAAGCGCCCGCCTCGTCGAGGAAGATGGCCCTCGGCCGGCAGGCAAGCGCCGCGGCCAGGGCGACCAGTCTCTGTTCTCCCTCCGAAAGGCGGTGGGGATCGCGCTCCGCCAGGTGGGACACACCCGCCTCGGCCAGCACCCCGGCCACGATCCGTCCGACCTCGTCCGGCGGCAGCCCCCGGTTGGCCGGCCCCACGGCCACCTCCTCGGCCACCGTGGCGGCCACGAAGCCGTCGGCCGGGTCGCAGAAGACGAACACCGCCCCGGGCACGAGGTCGTCCGGCGGCAGGGTGACGCCGTCGACCAGGACTCTCCCCACGGAGGGGCGGAGGATGCCCGACAGGAGACGCAGCAGGGTGGTCTTGCCGGCGCCGCTTCGGCCGGCCACGGCCAGGAAATCGCCGGGAGCGACGGTCAGCGAGATGTCCCTCAGGGCGAAGGCGCCCGGCGGGTCACCCGGGACGGATGAAAAACGAAACCCCTTCCAGTTCGAGGAAGGGGTTCGGGGATGCCATCAATCCGGCGGGGGTGTTGTCCCGCGTCGCGTCGCCTCAGGTGCCTTCCTGCCAGGAGGCCAGGTACTTCTCCTGCTCGGCGGTCAGGATGTCGATGCCGACGCCCATGGCCTTGAGCTTCAGCCGGGCGATCTCCCGGTCGATCTCCTCCGGGCACCGCGTAGACCTTCTTCTCCAGCTTCGGGCGTGTCTTCACCATGTACTCGGCGGCCAGCGCCTGGTTGGCGAAGCACATGTCCATGACCGACGCCGGGTGGCCCTCGGCGGCGGCCAGGTTGATCAGCCGGCCCTCGCCGAGCAGGTTGACCCGCCGGCCGCTCGTCAGCGTGTACTCCTCGACGAACGGGCGGATGCCGGCGCTTCTTCCGGGCCATCTTCTCCAGCGCCGGGATGTCGATCTCGACGTTGAAGTGGCCCGGAGTTGCAGACGATCGCGCCGTCCTTCATCACCGCGAAGTGCTCCCGGCGGATGACGTTGATGTTGCCGGTGACGGTGATGAAGATGTCGCCGATCGGCGCGGCCTCGGCCATGGGCATCACCCGGAAGCCGTCCATGCGCGCCTCGAGCGCCCTGATCGGGTCGATCTCGGTGACGATGACCGTGGCGCCCATGCCCGTGCGCCCGCATGGCCACGCCGCGGCCGCACCAGCCGTAGCCGGCGACCACGAAGGTGTTCCCGGCGAGCAGCACGTTGGTGGCGCGGATGATGCCGTCGATGGTGGTCTGGCCGGTGCCGTAGCGGTTGTCGAACAGGTGCTTGGTCTCGGCGTCGTTGACGGCGATCGACCGGGAAGATGAGCACGCCCTCGCTCGGCCATGGCCCGCAGGCGGATGACGCCGGTGGTGGTCTCCTCGGTCGCCGCCGATGACGCCCTTGGCCAGCTTGCGGTACTCCTGGTGGAGGAGGCTGACCAGGTCGGCGCCGTCGTCCATGGTGATGTGCGGCTTGTGCGTCCAGGGCCGCGTTGATGTGGCTGTAGTAGGTCTCGTTGTCCTCGCCCTTGATGGCGAAGACCGGGATCTGTCGTTGACCGACCAGCGAGGCGGCCACGTCGTCCTGGGTGGAGAGCGGGTTGGAGGCGCAGAGGACCACGTCGGCGCCGCCGGCCTTCAGGGCGGTCATCAGGTTGGCCGTCTCGGTGGTGACGTGCAGGCAGGCCGAGATCCGGACGCCCTTGAGCGGCTTCTCCTTGGCGAAGCGCTCGCGGATCAGCTCCAGCACCGGCATCTCCTGCCGGGCCCACTCGATGCGCAGCTTGCCCGTCGGCGGCGAGGCCCTTGTCCTTGACGTCGTAGTTCATGGTTCCTCCCTGCCCTACTTGAGCCCCGCCGCGCCGGCGGAGTTCCTCGGCCTTGTCGGTCTTCTCCCAGGTGAACTCCGGCAGGTTGCGGCCGAAGTGGCCGTAGGCGGCGGTCTTGCGGTAGATCGGCCGGCGCAGGTCGAGGTACTCGATGATCGCGGCCGGCGTCAGCGCGAAGATCTCGCGGACCAGCTCGCGCGATCTGCTCGTCGAGCGACCTTGCCGGTGCCGAAGGTGTCGACCATGACCGAGACCGGCTCGGCCACGCCGATGGCGTAGGCCAGCTGGACCTCGCAGCGGTCGGCCAGCCCGGCGGCGACGATGTTCTTGGCGATGTAGCGGGCCATGTAGGCGGCCGAGCGGTCGACCTTGGTCGGGTCCTTGCCGGAGAAGGCGCCGCCGCCGTGGCGGCCATGCCGCCGTAGGTGTCGACGATGATCTTGCGGCCGGTCAGGCCGGTGTCGCCCTGGGGCCGCCGATGACGAACCGCCCGGTCGGGTTGACGTGGTAGGTGACTGTCTCCTCGTCCAGCAGCTCGGCCGGGATGATCGGCTTGATGACCTTCTCGATGATCGTCCTCGCGCATGTCCTTCAGTGTTGACGTCGGGGCTGTGCTGGGACGAGACGACGACGGTGTCGACCCGGACCGGCTTGTCGTCCTCGTACTCGACGGTGACCTGGGTCTTGCCGTCGGGCCGCAGGTACGGGAGGATCTCCGTCTTGCGGACCTCGGCCAGCCGCATGGCCAGCTGGTGGGCCAGCATGATCGGCAGCGGCATCAGCTCCTCGGTCTCGTCGCAGGCGTAGCCGAACATCATCCCCTGGTCGCCGGCGCCCTGCTCGTGTCCTTGGTTGTCGACGCCCATGGCGATGTCGGGCGACTGCTCGTCGATCGAGGTGAGCACCGCGCAGGTCTCGCAGTCGAAGCCGTACTTGGCGCCGGGTGTAGCCGATCTCCTTGATCACCTCGCGGACGAGTCTTGGGGATGTCCACGTAGCGTCTTGGTGGTGATCTCGCCGGCGACGAAGGCCAGGCCGGTGGTGACCAGCGTCTCGCAGGCCACCCGGCCCTTGGGATCCTTGGCCAGGATGGCGTCGAGGACGGCGTCGGAGATCTGGTCGGCGATCTTGTCGGGGTGCCCCTCGGTCACCGATTCCGAGGTGAAGAGGAAGCGTTTCTTGCTCATACCACTAGTTCTCCTTTGCCTGGGAGGTTTTGAACGCGGACGCGTCCTTTGTACTAAACTTCAATATTATAGGGACAAACACGCTCTCTGTCAACAACATGTGCGCTCCTTGGATGCTCGGCGCCGGACTCCCCTCCCGAACCTAGCGGAGGAATTCGACGATGGCCGCGGCGGCCCGGTCGGAAGCCCCCGGGGCGCCCATCTGCTGGCGCATGTCGGCCAGCAGGGCACGGGCTTCAGCTCGCCGGGCCGGATCTTCGAGGAAGGGGGCCAATTCGTCGGCCAGCCGCCCGGGCGTGAACGCACCCTGGATCAACTCGGGCGCCACCCGCCTGCCGGCGACGATGTTTGCCAGGCCGAACGTCTCCGTGCGGATGAGCAGCTTGCCGATGAGGAACGAAGGCCAGGCGAGGCGGTAGATGATCACCAGGGGAGTGCCCTGCAGAGCCGTCTGGAGAGTGGCCGTGCCCGAACAGACGGCCGCCGCGTCGCTCATCCGCATGACTCCCGCGGTGTCTCCCTCCACCAGGAGGATGTCCGGTTCCCCGGCCAAGTGCCCTTCCAGGTCGGAGCGGCGCAGGGTCCGCGCCACCGGCACCACTCCTTGGAGGCCCGGCAGGCGCCGGCGGAGGAGGCGGAAGGCCTCACGCATGACCGGCAGGTGCCGGGCAATCTCCCCCTGCCGGCTCCCAGGTAGAAGACCGAGGATCGGGCGCGCCGGATCGAGCCCGTGGGCGGCCGCCAAGTCCTCCCGGCTGCGACTGTCAGGCGGTTCGTCCAGGATGGGATTCCCCACGTAGACGCAGTCCACTCCGGCTTCGCGGTAGATCTGCTCCTCGAAGGGGTAGATGACCAGCACGCGCTTGATGAGCCTGGCCATGGTCTTCACCCTGCCGCGGCGCCAGGCCCACACCTGGGGGCTGATGTAGTAGATCACCGGTATGCCGGCCGCCTTGGCCTTCGCGGCGAACCGGAGGTTGAAGTCGGGATAATCGACCAGCACCACCAGGTCAGGCTTCCGCTCGCGCATGGCCCGCTCCAGGGTGCCGAAGGCCCGCTTGATATCCGGAAAGTGGGCCAGCACCTCCCACAGCCCGACCACGGCCACGTCGGCAATGTCAACCAGGGTTTCCACACCGGCCTGGCGCATGTTCTCTCCGCCCATGCCGAAGATGCCGAGGTCGGGGCGCGCCGCGCGAAGCGAACCGGCCAGGCGCCCGGCATGCAGGTCGCCGGAAGCCTCCCCGGCCACGATCATGATGGTTGGCCGGCGGGCGGTGCTCACAGGGGCAGGGTGTGGCGGCGGATGTCATCCATGACCGCCAGGGCCACCCGCAGGGCTTCGCGCCCCTCCTCTCCCGAGACCAGCGGGCGTTTGCGGTTGCGGACGGCATCCACGAAGGCGCCCAGTTCGACCTTGAGCGGCTCGTCCTTGTCGGTCTTGACCTTGCCGCCGTCGATCTTGGGGCGGCCGCCGGGATGGTCGGTGTCGGGCACCCGACGGTAGGCATAGAGTTCCTGGTTCTGGTAGTCGAGCGACAGGTAGGCGTCGGGCTGGAAGATGCGGATCTTCCGCTCCTTCTTCTGGGACACCCGGCTGGAGGTGACGTTGGCCACGCAACCCGAGGCGAACTCGATGCGGGCGTTGGCGATGTCGGCGCTGCGGGTGATGACCGGCACGCCGACGGCATGGATGGCCGAAACGGGCGAGCCGACCAGGGAGAGGATGATGTCGATGTCGTGGATCATCAGGTCGAGGACGACGTCCACGTCCGTGCTCCGGTCGGGGAATGGGGAGATGCGGTTGCACTCGATGAAAAGCGGCGTCGTGACCATCGACCGCAGCACCCGCACGGCGCCGTTGAAGCGCTCGATGTGACCCACCTGGATGATCGCCTGGCGCTCCCTGGCCAGGCCCACCAGGTCGTCGGCCTCGTCCAGCGTGACGGTGAACGGCTTCTCGACCAGGACGTCCGTCCCGGCCTCGATGCAGAGGCGCGCCATGCGGTGGTGGTCGACGGTCGGGGTGACGATCGAAACCGCCCGGACGGCGCCGACGAGGTCCTCGGCCCGGCTGAAGGCCCTCGCCCCGTAGCGGTCGGCGATCTCCCGGGCGCGCTCCGGGTTGGCGTCGGCCACGCCGACCAGCCGGACATCGGGCATGTCGGCGTATATCCTGGCGTGGTGCTGCCCGAGGTGGCCGACGCCGATGACACCGACATCCAGGCAATCGATCTGTTTCATGAGATCCCCATGATGACCAGCCCCCGGCGGTCGGCTTCGGTCAGGACCGCCTCACGATCCAGGATGAGCGTCTTCCCCGCCTCGACAGCCACCACCGCACCGCCGGCGGCGGCCAGGTTCTCCAGGGTCCGCATGCCGATCACCGGGACGTCGAAGCGCATGTCGTGGTTCTTCATGCTCACCTTGACCAGGACGAAGCCCTTGCCGGCCAGTTCCCCGGCGCGCCGGATGCAGGCGTCGGTCCCCTCCATCGCCTCGACCGCCACCACCGACAGGTCCTTGACCGCCACGCTCTGGCCGATGTCTTCCCCGGCGACAAGCTTGGCCACCCTGACGCCGAAGGCGACGTCGGCCGCCTGGGCCTCGGTGGGGCCGCGCCTAGTCATCGCCCCGGGGACCGCCAGGTGCGGTTTCATGAACAGGGTCGAGTCCTGCAGTTCGATGCCGTGGCGCGTCAGTTCGTCGGCCACCGCCCGGAGAATGGTCATCCCCTTCTTGTCGGGCAGCGAAGCCCAGAGCTTGGCCGCGGCCGTGTCGAGCTTGAGGATGTCCGACAGGTACATCCGCCGCTTGGCCACCTGACCGACCATGACCGCCCGGCTGACGCCCTCGTCGTGAAGCGACTTGATGACCCGCCCCAGTTGGGTGATGCCCACCCAGTAGACCCGGTGGGCGATCTCCTCGATTGCCCGGTCGGCCTCGTCCAGGGCGATGGCCACGACTTCGTAACCTTCGCGCCGCGCCTGGTCGGCGATCAGCAGCGGCAGCCGGCCGTTGCCGGCGATGATGCCCGAGTCGCTCCGGCATGCCCGATCCGCCGGTCACTCGCGCGCCGTCATGGCCATGAACTCGGCCTGGCAGACGACCTGCCCGTCCACCAGCGCCTGCCCCTTGAATCGGTAGACCTTGCCCCGGGCCTGGGTGAAGCCCACCTCCAGGCGGAGCTGGTCGCCCGGGACGACCGGCTTGCGGAACTTGACCTTGTCGATGCTCATGAAGTAGACGATGTTGTCGTCCGGTCTGGACCGACTTGTAGACCAGCACCCCGCCCGCCTGTGCCATGGCCTCGATCTGAGGACGCCGGGCATGATCGGCTTGCCCGGGAAGTGCCCCTGGAAGAAGGCCTCGTTGATAGTCACGTTCTTGATGGCCACGATGCTCTTGCCCGGCTCGAGCTCCACCACCCGGTCGATGAGCAGGAACGGGTAGCGGTGGGGCAGCATGCGCTGGATATCGTTGACGTCGAGATTCATGGCCTCCTCCTCGGATGGACGGATGACACCGCACGTATCGGCGAGGTTGTAACCCAAGAGCCCGTTCCTGTCAATGCGGCCGCAGCCTGCCCAAAAGCCCCGCGCGTGCCGCGGTCAGCCCGAAGCCGCCCCGCGGGAAAGCCCGCGGCCGAGGGATTGGTAGAGGTCGAGGTAGGTGGTCACGGTCCCGGCGATGTCGTACCGGGCAACCTTCAGTGCCCCGCCGGCCCGCAGCGCGGTCGCCAGGCCGGGCTCGTCGATCAGCCGCCGGACGGCCCGCGCCAGCGCCGTCGGGTCACCGGGAGGGAAGAGGAGCGCGCTGACGCCCTCCTCGGTCATGCCGGCCGGCCCGGGTATGTCCGCGGCCACCACCGGGAGCCCGAAATGGAAGGCGTCGAGGATGGCCGTCCCCAGTCCCTCATGGCGGCTGGGAAGGACGAACAGGTCGGCCGCCGAAAACCAGCGGTCCGGGTCGGGATCGAAACCGACCAGGTGCAACCGTCCTGCGCCGGCGATCCGCGGGGCCAGCCGGGCAGTCTCCGCGGCCAGCGACCCGTCCCCCACCCAGACGTGGTGGTAGGTGCCCGGCAGCATGGCCAGTGACCTGGCCAGCGTGAGGGGATCCTTCTGGGCCTCGAGGGCGGCCACGGTCAGGCCGACCGTCGCGTCGCCGGGGATGCCGTGGAGGTCGCGCAGGGCCGGCCGTTGCGCGGGATCGGCGACGCGCCCGAGATCGATCCCCGACGGGATGACGACGATCCGCGAGGGATCGATCCCCGAGCTGACCAGGGACGACTCGACGCTGGGCGAGATGGCCGCCACGCGGTCGACCCGGTTGAGCCAGAACGAACCGGCCGGGAGATCGAGCCGGCGTGTGGCCAGGGCGCCCAGGCCCCGCGTCTTTCCCAGGACGGCAAGGGGGACGGTGTTGCCGGTGTGGGCGTGGATGACCGCCGGCGGGGCGATCCTGTAGACCTCCCGCGCGGCGCCGGCGATCGAACCGACCGCCTTCACCTCCACGCCGGCGCAAGTGGCGGCCCGGGCCGCCAACTCCCCTCCCGCCCGGGCGACCAGGGTCTGTTCGACGCCCCCGGCGGAGAGCCCCCTTATCAGCAGCAGGACCTGCCGCTCGCCTCCCCGCCAGCCCCGCTCCAGGTCGAGGTGGACGACCCGCATCGGCGCGCCGGTCAGGCCCCGTCCCCGCCGTCCGGCGGCTTGGCCGGCCGGCGTGCCAGGTTGTAGAGGGCCACCATGGCCCGCTTCCATGTCCTCAGGTCGGTGTGCGGGAATCCGGCGACCAGCGAACGGGGAGGGACGTCCCCGATGACGCCGGCCCCCCCGGCGACCATCGTGCCGTCGCCGATGACGATGTGGTCGGCGGCGCGGGCGTTCCCGCCCATCACCACATGGCTGCCGACGACCGTGCTGCCGCCGATGGCCACCGTGCCGGACAGCACGCTGTCGGACCCGATCCTGACGCCGTGGCCGATCTGGCACAGGTTGTCCAGCTTGGTGCCCCTGCCGATCCTGCGTCTCGCCGAAGGCGGCCCGGTCGACGCAGGTGTTGGCCCCGATCTCGACATCGTCCTCGACCACCACCCGGCCCACCTGGGGAATCTTGTGGAACACGCCCCGCTCATCGGCCTCGAAGCCGAAGCCGTCGGCTCCCAGGACCGCCCCGGGATGGATGATCACCCGGGAACCGACGGTCGTGCCGTCGCGGAGGACCGCGTTGGCGTATATCAGGCACGCCCCGCCGACCGTCACGCCGGGGTAGAGCACCGCGCCCTCGTGGATCTCGGTCCCGTCGCCGACCCTGCGCCCCGGCGCCGACCACCGCCCCGGCGCCGATGAACACGTCCCGGCCGATGACTTGCGTCGGCGGCCACCACGGCCGCGGGATGGATGCCGCGACGGGCGGATTCCGGGTGGAAGTGGCGGATGACCTCGATGAACCGCAGCCGGGGACGGTCGACGGTCACCAGCGTGAAGCCGTCCGCCAAGGTGCCCGGCGCGCACAGCAGCGCCCCCGACCGGGTCGTCTCGAGCAGCTTCCGGTATTTCCCCCCCAGATAGAGACTGATGTCGCCCGGCCCGGCCTGTCTCCAACGCATCGACGCCGGTGATCTCCCGGCCGGCGTCGCCCACCACCTCACCGCCAACGAGGGCGGCCACGTCATGCACGTTCACGTTCGTCTCCTTTTCGTCCCGGCGTACAGGGCATGCGGCGACCCGGGCAGCCGGTCAGGAGGCCGGCGCCGGCGGGCGCGTCTTCCAGCGCCGGTGGTTCCAGATCCACTGTTCCGGGGCCTGGCGGATGATCGTCTCCATGTCCTCGTTGATTGCCCGGAGGAGGCGCAGGCGCTCCTCCTCGCGGGGCGGCCGCCGGATCCGGCCGGAGCACCCGGCCATGGCGGAAAACGAAGCGCATCGGGCTCACCCGCTGCAGGGCCGCGGTCAGCATCGGGCACGCCCGGCTGAGGGCCAGGTCGGCCGGGGTAGGGATGGTGCTCGCCTGGATTCCGAAGAAGGGCACGAACACACCCTGGCTTGCCGGCGTCCTGATCCACCAGGATGCCGAACGCGTGGCCGTTCCGCAGCACCCGGGCGGCCTGCCGCAGGGCTCCGACCTTGTCCCAGATCTGCTGGCCGGACGACTCCCGGATCTCTCGCACCGCCCGGTCGAGGAAGGCGTTGTCGAGCGGCCTGGCGACGGCGCCGACGCTGTACCCCTTGATGGCGACGGCGGCCCCGGCCACCTCCCAGTTGCCGACGTGCCCGGTGACTAGGATGAGGCCCTTCCCCTCCCCCAGGAGTCCCTCAGACCAGCCGGTCGAAGCCGTTCCAGTCGATGAACCGGTCGAGATTCCCGGCGGTGAGTCGCGGGAATGCGGACGAACTCGGCCATCATCACGCCGAAATGCCGGTACATGTCCCGGACGATCCGCCCGACCTCGGCCTCGGGCAGATCCGGCCCGTAGGCATCCCTGATCCGGGTGTTGGCGTTGGTCCGGTGGCGGCGGTCCACGGCGCAGTAAGCGACGCCCAGCACCCGTCCCAGGGCGACCGCGGCACGCAGCGGCAGGACCCGAAGAACGAAGGCCAGCGATGAGACGAGCAGGTACTCGCTCCAGAGCCGCATGGCCGATAACTTGCGCGCCACGCGTCAGCCCTTGACCCCGGTCGCCACGGGCTCGACCGTCGGGAAGTACCGGGTGAAGAGTTCCGGCTGGTAGATCCGGTAGTAGCGCAGCAGCGTGGCGAAGACCCGGCGGACGTACGCCCTGGTCTCGGCGTAGGCGATCTTCTCGAGGAATAGGGCCTGGTCGCCGCCGGCTTCCTTCCACCACGTCTCCACCGGCTTCGGGCCGGCGTTGTAAGCCGCCACGGCCCGCAGGAAATCCCCGTCGTAGCGCTCGAGGAGCCCGGAGAGGAAGGCGGTCCCCAGTCGCACGTTGAGCGCCGGCTTGAGCAGGTCACCCCGACGGAAGGGCCGGATGCCCAGACGCCGGGCCGTCTCCGCACCGGTCGAGGGGATGAGCTGCATCAACCCAACCGCCCCGGCACGCGACAGGGCGTCGGTCTGGAAGAGGGATTCCTGGCGGATGATCGAATGGACCAGGTATGGATCGACGTCACCGCCGGACCCCTCCAGCCAGGAAGGCGCCAGGGGGTAGAGAATCGACTCCACCAGTTCCGGGCGGGCCCCGTTCTTGGACAGGGCGGCCGCCGCCCTGATGCCCCCCCGCAGGTCCCCCGCCAGGTACCGGAAAATGGCCGCCGCGCCATCGATCCCCGGACCGGCAAGCCGGGTCAGCACGGCATCGGGGAGTCGCGACGCCTCCCAGACGGCGTAATCGGTGATCCCCTGCTCCATCAGGCGCCGGGTCCGGTCGAGCACCTGGCGCTGGCGGACGTCCGACAACGCCTGGCCGAGATTGTGCCAGAGCAGCGACCGGTCGTCCCGGTCCCCCCCCGGCCGTCCTGGTCGCCAAACACAGCGAACGGCCGCCCGCCGTTCAGCTCCCGGCCAGAAAAGCGTACAGGACCGGCGTCCGGATCCGCGGCCACCCCGGCCAGAGTCTCCCGCGCCCGTGCCCGGTCGCCGGCCATCAGCAGGCACCGGCCGGCCCAGTAGAGAATCCGCCCCCGGCCCGTGCCGCCCGACCTGGCTGCCTCGAGGAAGGCCGCTCCAGCCTCGGTGTGCCTGCCGAGGCTGTACAGGCAGAGCGCCTTCCGGAACCGGGCTTCCTCCCTCACCTCCCGGTCGGTCGCTGTCGAGAGGCGGGTGTACTCGGCCAGGGCGATGGCCAGATCGCCGTCCTTCTCGGCCAGCAGGGCCGCCTGGTGGCGCGCCTTCTCTCCGTCGGCGTCCCGGCCGACTTCTCGGCGATCTTCAGGAACCGCTGCCTCGCTTCGGGAAGCCGGCCTGCCTTCCAGTCGATCCTGGCCAAGATGAGGTCGGCCTCATCCAGCAGGGACGCCGGCAGGCGGGAACGCCCCCGGTCGAGCAGGATTCGCGCCCGGGTGAGGGAACCCCGTTTGCGCAGGGCATCGGCGTACTCGATGATCACCGCGCCGGTCTCGGCGCCGCCCCTGGCCCGCGCCGCGGCGTCGTTGAATACCTTCCAGGCGAAGGCGGGGTCGTCGGCCTTCAGCAGCGCCCGGGCCAGCTCGAGGTGCTGGCTCCGGCTCAGATGGCTGCGCCAGCAGCCCCTGCTCGTGCCACCCGCGCAGGGCGCCTCTGGGACAGCTCCCCGGGCTCCGTCCCCGGGAAAGCCGCCAGCACGCCGAGATGGGCGGGAATCCCCCGGGCGGGATCCTCCTCGGCCAATCGGGCATCCACGAAGGCTGCTTCGGCCTTGGTGCGGCTGTTGAAGTCCCCGACCTTCCCCCTGGGCCTGACCGCCGCCGCTCGCTTCAGGTCACCGGCCACGGCCGACGCGTACGCAGCCTGGTGGCGAAGCAGGGGTGCCAGCAACGATCCCGGGATGGTCCCGTTCCATGACGGTGATGGCATCCTCCACCCCCTTGGCATCGCCCATTTCCAGCCGCGAGAGGGCGGCGAAGTGGAGGGCGTAATCACCCAGGTCATACCCGGCCGGAACCCTGCCCGAAAAGCGCCACGGCCTCTTCGAAGCGCCCTGCCTCCAGGTGCCGCCACCCCTCCCCCAGGAGGCGGTCGCCATCGACAACCGCCTCCCCGGCACGCCGGGGCGATCACCGGCACGGCCAGCAAGGAGGGCCAGCAACAGCGACGCCCGCAGGAGTCGGATAGCCATCCTAGAGGAGTTCGGCAGCGATGCTGGCCAGGCGGCTGCGCTCGCTCTTGACCAGCGTGACCGACGCGAACAGGGTGGTTCCCTTGAGCTTGTCCACCGCGTAGCAGAGGCCGTTCGAGTTGGCATCGAGGTAGGAGTTGTCGATCTGGTACGGGTCGCCGGTCAGGACGATCTTGGTGCCCTCGCCGGCCCGGCTGATGATCGTCTTGATCTCCTGCGGGGTGAGGTTCTGGGCCTCGTCGACGATGAAGAACTGCTCGGAGATGCTCCGGCCGCGGATGTAGGTCAGGGCCTCCAGTTCCAGGATGCCGCGGTCCATCAGGTAGCGGACGCTCTCCTCGGGTGTGCCGCGCCCGTTGCCGTCGGAACGCGACAGGATGAACTCGAGGTTGTCGAAGATCGGCTCCATCCAGTAGCGCAGCTTCTCGTCCTTGGTGCCCGGCAGGTAGCCGATGTCGCGCCCCAGCGGAATGACCGGCCGGGAGACGATGACCCTCTTGAACTGGCGCTCGTCGGCCGTCTTGGCCAGCCCGGCGGCCAGGGCCAGCAGGGTCTTGCCCGTGCCCGCCTGGCCGAGCAGGGCGACCAGCGAGATGGAGTCGTCCAGCAGACATCTCCAGGGCGAAGCGCTGCTCGCGGTTCATGGCCCGCACGCCCCAGACCTCGACGTCGGGGTTCGTCAGCGGGACGAGGCCGCCCGTGACCTGGTTCCAGCGCGCCAGGGCGGTGTGGCTCTCGTTCCCGTCGTCGACCAGCATGACGAACTGGTTGGGCTGGAAGGACTTCCCGTCGACGGTCAATCCCCCCTCCCGGTAGAAGCGGTCGACCGACTCGGCGGAAACGGTCACGTCGCCGTAGCCGGCGTACAAGCTCGTCGATGGAGACCTTCTGCTTCTCGAAGTCCTGGGTCTCGATGCCGAGGGAGTCGGCCTTGATGCGGGCGTTCAGGTCCTTGGTGACGAAGATGACCTTCTCGCCCTTGGGCTTGGCATTCTCCCGCTGCATGATCGACAGGGCGGTGGACAGGATTTCGTTGTCGGCCCGGCAGCCGGCCAGCCCGGGAACCTCGAAGTGCTCCGGCGGGAAGACCACCTGGAGAATCCCGCCGGAAGGGAGCGCCGCCCCGGACGACAGGCGGCCGGAACCCCTGAAGCGGTCGAGTTCCCTGGTCGCCTCGCGGGCGTTCCTGGCCCGCTCGTCGTGGTAGGCCTTGATCTTGTCCAGTTCCTCGACCACCTTGATCGGGATGACCACCCGGTTGTCGTCGAACTCGAAGATCGCCCGCGGGTAGTGTATCAGGACATTGGTGTCGAGGATGAAGCTCTTTCGCATGGTCGCCCCTTCCGGATAGCCGCGGTCACGTGGCCGCGCACCCGAGCTCAATTGTAGCCGTATCCGCCGGCGTCGGCCACCTGAAAATCCCCCTCCCGTTCCTTCCTGGCGAAGACCGACACCAAACCTTCGGCCAGGGCAAGCAGGAGCAGCAGGATGTACAGATAGGCCGACGGGTCGCTCCCCCGCCGGGCCACCCCCGGGCCACCCGACGCGCCGAGGTTCAGGCGCTCGACCGGCAGGCTCCCGCCGACCGCACCCATCACCTCGTCACCCGCCGGCACGACATCCGAATCGCCGCCGGTCTGGTTGACCGCCACCGGCACCACCCCCCCGCCGAAGGAGACGTCGTGGAATCCCGGGGGGCCGGCCGAGGGGAGGATAACCGTACGGCGGCCCTCCCGGTCAATGGGCGTGGCGGCGATCCTGCGGCCGTCGGGGAAGACGACCGTTGCCTGGCCGGCGGGTGCGTCGGCAGAGAGCTCGGCCTCGAAGCGTTCCCCGGCAGTCATGGCCGGACGCATGGTCACACCCCGGTCGCCGGCCAGGTGTTCGATCGAGCGCTGCACCAGCGGGAGGAACACGGTCTGGGTGGGCAGGTTGTTCCACTCGAGGTCCGCAGTCGAACCGAACAGCAGCACCTGTCCCCGGCCATACCGCCGGCCGGTCAGGAGCGGCGCGCCGGTGTCGAGCGCGATGAGGACCGAGCCCCCCGGCTTCGGCCCGCCTCCCGCCGCCGACACCACAGTGCCGAACCGGGCCCGCCCGAAGTTCCCCTGGCCCGGCGTCCCGAAGACATCCAGGGGCTTGGCCGACGTGTCCACCGCGCCAATCCGCCAGTCGCCCCTGGCCGCCTCGCCGACGTGAATCGGGAGGAGGTCCCCCTCGCGGTCGAGGGTGTCGAGGAGTCCCCCCGGCTGGTGGTTGTCGCCGGCGAAGATCATCGCCCCTCCACCGTCGGCGACGCGGGTGGTGATCGCGCGGCGGACCTCCGGCGCCAGCTCACGCACGTTGGCCAGAACGATCACGTCCGAGTCGGCCACCGATCCGGGAGTGACCTGTCCGGCCAGGACGGATGCCGTCTGGAAGCGGTCCTCGCCGCCCAGCCGGTCGGGCGCCAGCGCGTTCCGCAGGAACCAGGTTTCCCCGCCGGTGAGGGAAGCGCCGGAAGATCCGTCGACCAGCAGCACCCGGGGCCGCCCGCCGAACTCGAAGACGGCCCGGCGGCGGTCGTCGTGCTCCAGCGGGTCGGAATCGAGAACCGCCTCGATGCGGTGGAAGCCGTTCTCCAGGCCGGTCAACACGAACTCGTGGACGATCCGCTCGCCGGGGCGGGATTCGATCAGCCGCCGGCCCACCAGGCGGCCGTCCAGCTCGATCCCCAGGGGGATCTTCCCCGCCGGGGGCGCGCCGAAACCGGCCACCGTCACCCGGGCAACCGCCGATCCCTCCTGCCCCGGGGGCCGGCCCACTTCGAGACCGGTCACCGCCCGGTTCCAGCTCCCGGGCAGGGAAACATCCACCAGCCGGACGGGCACGCCCAGGTCGGGCGAGGCGATCCGCGCCGGATCGAAGCCCGACCAGTCCGACCGGGCCAGATCGGTCACCACGATCACCTGGCGGCGCGGGAAGGATGCCCCCGCCAGGTGGCGGTAGGCGGTCGACAGCGTCCCGACCGGGTCGGCCGGGCGAAGCGACGGCTCCATGGCCGCCAGCGTTTCGGACAAGGCAGCCGCGGCGCGGGAGAATCCCCCGGGCGAGGAACCGTCTGCCGCAGCCACGGCCACCTCCCCGACTGCCGCCAGTTCGCCCGCCAGGGCCGCCGCCACCCGACGGGCACGCTCGGCGCGGGTGTCGCTCCCATCCCGGCAGCCCATCCCCGGCGAGGTGTCCACCACCAGCACCGTCGAGCGCGGCTCCCGATCGCCGCCCAGCGCCTCGCTGGTCCGCAGCTTCGGCCCGGCCAGGATCAACGTCATCAGGATCACCATGGCAATCCTCATGACCAGCAGCATCCATCGCCGCAACCGCAGCCGCCTGGACGTCCGCCGCTGCGCCTCGGCGATGAACCGGGCGGTCGGGATGGAGATGGTCACCCTCCGGCGTCGTTCCGACAGGTGGATGGCGATCGGCACGGCCACGCCCAGCAGGCCGATGAAGGCCAGCGGATTGGCGAACGTGAGCGACGGCATCAGCGCCCCTCCCGCCGGGACAGGTAACGCACCAGCGATTGCTCCAGGGGTTCCGAGGTGACGAACAGGGCGTGGTCGATGCGGTTGGCGTGGCAGGCATGCCGTATCGCCCCGACGTGCCGGTCGATGAGGCGGCGGTACTCGCGTCGGATCTCGGTCGCGTCGGCATCCACGCGCAGCGTGGTCTCCATGTCCTGGAAGCGGGCCGGGTCGTCGAACGGCAGCGACAACTCGTCGCCGTCGAGCACCTGCATGACGATGACGTCATGGCGCCGGTGGCGCAGTTTCTGCAGGCTCAGGAAGAGGAGTTCGGGATCGTCCAGCAGGTCCGACACCAGGATGACCAGGCCGCGCTTTCGCAACCCCGATGCAAGCGCCTCGAGCGCCCCCGGCGTGTCGGCCACACCCCCCGGGACTTGCCGCTCCAGTTCACGGGCGCAGGCTTCCAGATGGTTGAGCGCGGACCGCGCCGGCAGGGAACCCCTGGCTTCCTCCCCGTAGACGGTCAGGCCGACGGCGTCGCGCTGGCGCAACATGAGGTAGACCAGGGCGCACGCCAGGAGCGAGGCGTAGCCGTACTTGCCCGTCCCGGACCCGTAGCCCATCGAGGCGCTGGCGTCCACCAGGACGTGGGCGCGCAGGTTGGTCTCCTCCTCGTACTCCTTGACGAAGAAGCGGTCGAGACGCCCGAAGGCCTTCCAGTCGATCCGCCGGATCTCGTCCCCGGGGGTGTAGGCGCGGTGCGAGGTGAACTCGAGGCTGAGACCGCGGTAGGGGCTCCGGTGAAGGCCGGCAATGGCCCCTTCGACAACCGACCGGGCCATCAGTGACAGCCGGCCCAGCCGGGCCAGGAGGAGCGGATCGACCGGCGGCGCCGGCCGGGAGTCGGTTTCGGGCACGATCAGGCCTCGACCGGCAGCCGCTCGAGCAGGCGCCGGATGATCTCGCCCGAACCGACGCCCTCCGCCTCGGCATTGAAGTTGGGGATGATGCGGTGCTTCAGCACCGGCTGGGCCAGAGCCCGGACGTCGTCGACCGACACGGCGAAACGCCCGTGGAGCACCGCCCGGGCCTTGCCGGCCAGGATCAGGTACTGCGAGGCGCGCGGGCCGGCCCCCCAGCCGACCCACTTGGAGACGAAGTCGGCGGCGGCCCCCCCCGGCCGCGAGGACTGGGCCAGGCGGACGGCGTAGCGGATGACGTGGTCGGCGGCCGGGACCCGCCGGACCAACTCCTGGAGGGCCAGGATCTCCGCCGCGCCAAGTATCCTCGAGGGAGATGGGACGGCTGCGGAGGTGGTCCGGGCGACGATCTGGACCTCTTCCTCCTCTCCGGGGTAGCCGATGTCGATCTGGAACATGAACCGGTCGAGCTGGGCCTCCGGCAGGGGATAGGTCCCCTCCTGCTCGATCGGGTTCTGGGTGGCCAGGACGAAGAAGGGACGGTCGAGGGGATAGGTCGTCCCGCCGGCCGTCACCCGGTACTCCTGCATGGCCTGCAGCAGGGCGGCCTGGGTCTTGGGCGGGGTGCGGTTGATCTCGTCGGCCAGCAGGATGTTGGTGAAGACCGGCCCCTTCAGGAACCGGAACGGCGGTGGCCGGTGGCCGGGTCCTCCTGGATGATGTCGGTGCCGGTGATGTCCGAGGGCATCAGGTCGGGGGTGAACTGGACCCGGTTGAAAGACAGGTCGATCACCTGGGCCAGGGTGGAGATCATCAGCGTCTTGGCCAGGCCGGGGACGCCGACGAGCAGGCCGTGCCCCCCGGCGAAGAGGGCGATGAGGATCTCCTCGACCACCCGGTCCTGTCCCACGATCACCTTGCGCAACTCGCCGGTGATGGCCTCCCGGGCGGCCGCCAGCCGCTCCACGGCGGCCAGGTCGTTGTGGCCCGATTGGGGCGTTCGTCCCATGTCATCCTCCCGATCTGTTCAGGGTTGTCCGCAGTCGCTCGATCGTTTCCCGCAGGCCGGTGTCCTCCGGGTCGAAACGCAGAGCCCGTTCCAAGGCTGCCAAGGCGGCAATCCGGTCACCCGTCTCGATGGCGACCTGCCCAAGGCTCCGCCAGACCTCCGGGTTGAACGGGTTGATCTCGGTGTACTCGGTATACATGCGGGCGGCCTCCGCGCCCGCTCCGCGCCGGCGGCGGTCGTCGCCCATGTTGAGGTACGTGGCCGGATGGTCGGGGAACGCGCGCAGCGCGCGCCGGAAGCAATCGGCGGCGAGTTCGGCATCGCCCAGCAGCGACGCGGTCGTTCCCACCCGGTTGAGCAGGGCGACCGCCTCGGGGGTCTCCCGCAAGGCCTTCTGATACTCCGCCAAGGCCGGCCGGAGACGGCCGCCCCGGCGGAGGGTGTCGCCCAGCCGGATGTGGTTCCGGGCGGCCTGGGAGCGGATTTCGTCCATCAGTCGCTCCTCGTCGCCGCCTCCCCCGGCCAGGACGGTCCGGCGAGCGCGGGCGAGGTCGTCCCGCCGCAAGCCCCGCTCCGCGAGCCAGTTCTTCCAGGCCGTCTCGAAAGCCGCGTAGTCGCGGCCGGTGACCGCCGCCAGCGCCTCGGGGGTGCCCCCCGGGGGCCGCTCGCGGATGCCGGCCAGGATTCGCCGCAGTCCGTCCAGGCCGTGGTCAGAAAGGATGAAGTCGACCGCCGAGGCGCACTCGGCGTAGGCCAGGTCGACCCGTTCGGCGCCGTCGATCTTGACCAGGGACGGGTCCATGGCCGAGAAGGGGATGAGTTCGCCGCGCTCGAGGGCGGCTGCCAGGAAGGCCTCGCCCGAGGGCCACAGAATGCGCTCCGGCGTTCCCTTCCAGCGGGTGTCGAAGTACTTGGCCGTCCCCTCGTGGATCCAGATGGGAGCCTTGTTGTCGGTCAGGGAGATGAGCAGGTAGTGAATGTACTCGTGCACCAGCGTGTCCAGCCACCGATAGCCGAAGGCCAGGCAACGGGGGGAGAGGACCATGATCTTGTTGAACTTGCAGATGCCGATCGCGCCCGAGTTCTCGATGTCCCGCACGGTCAGGCTGGACGCCTTCTGGAACGACTCGGCGTCGGCGAAGATCTCCACTCGCACCGGCTCGGCCGGGACGTAGCCGAGGATCTCCCCGAGGATGCCCCGGGCACGCCCCAGAACCTCCAGGGCCGGGGCCTCAAGCACCCAGTCCCGCCGGGAGTCGAGACGCAGCACGAAGTGCTCCCCGGCGACCGACGAGAGGGGTGCCACCGCCGCCGCGGTATCCCTGACGAAGGCGATCAGCCCCAGGTCGGCCGGGTGGAGAGAGCCGGGGGCGATCTCTTGCATGACCTCCAGGGCCCCGGCGTAGTCTCCGCGGTAGAAGGAGACCAGCCCCCGGATCAATGCCCGCGACGGATGCCCCGCGGCGACCGGGGACGAGGCCAGCAGCGACTCGGCCTCGGCAATCCGTTGCGCGTCGAGGAGCCGCTGGACCCCCACCAGCGTGGCGCCGGCCGGATCCGCCAACATCGGCCTGGCCGGGGCGGGGGACGGCGCCAGGAGGCACGCCGCCACGATCGCCGAGACGAGTGCGCGGATCATTCGGCAATGCTCCTGAAGTACTCGCGGATGGCCTTTTCGAAGTCCTTCGGGTAGCCGGCTTTCATCGACTCCATCAGTTCCTCGCGGAACTCCCTGGGCGTCTGGTACTCCTGACTGCCGGGAATGCGGAAGTTTCTGACGCTGATGCCCATCCGGCCGCCGTCGCGGCGATTGCGGCCGCCGCTGCTCGACATGCCGGGGATCAGGCCGAAGAGGGCCCCGGCCTCCTCTCCGGCGGTCTCGCCGCCCGACATGAGGCCCGACATCCGGCCCATCTGGGCGGCCGCCTGCGCGGCGGCGTTCTGGGCCTGCATCAGGCGATAGAGCGCCTCCCGCTGATCGGGCACGGCTTTTTCGGGCGCGTGCCCGGCGAGATTCCCGGAGGCGCCATCCATGAAACCGGCCGCTTCCCGGAGGGCCACGGCCAGCTCCTGCGGGATGAGCGGCAGCGCCGCGGCCATCGACTCGACCTCTCCGGCGAGTTTCTCGGCGGTTGTCCGCGCCCCCTGCTGCTCGCCGGCCAACCGGTCGAGGGCGTCGCGCTCCTCCTGGTTGAGCGTCTCGGCCACCGGAGCCCGGGGCGGCCCTTCCGTGCCGGCGGGCTCCTCCCGCTCCCGTTCACCTCGGCCGCGCTCTGTCTCACGCCTCGACCGCGCCTCCCGTTCGATCGTCTCGGTCCGCTGCAGCAGGTCACGCTGGCGCTTGACCAGTTGGTCGAACTCGCCGGTCCGCTTGCGGCTGAAGTCCTCCATCCCGGCGCGGGAGGTCCGTCGTTGCTCGGCGGCGGCGGCCTTGAGCCGTTCCAGAAGGTCGTTCATCCCCTTGAGGAGGGACTCGGCGGCCTTCCGGGCGGCGTCCAGGTCGCCCGACTTGAGGGCCTCGGCCAGCCGCGTGAGGTCCCCCATCAAATCCTTCATGTCCATTGTCTTGAGGGCATCGGCGTTGACGAACTCCTCCGGCAACTCCCCCTGCATGGATGACAGGGCGTCCATCAGGCCCTGCAGGCTGCGGGCAATTTCGTCCAGCATCCGCCGCATCTGGGCCGCCTCGGCCGCCGGAATACCATCCTTCATCTTCTCCAGCATGTCCACCAGGTCGCGCTGGGTATCGGCCATCCGCTCCTGCTGGCCGAGGGCCTGCTCCATGTTCTGCTGGCGGTTCGACTCGTCGAGCAGGTTCAGGGCCTGCTCCATGGAGCCTATGCGCCGCTCCTTCTGCTCTTCCATCCAGCGCATTTCGCGGGCCCGGTCGGCCTCCTGCAGTTCTTCCGTCCGGCGCAGGTCGCCCAGGTGTTCCTCCTCCCGCCGCTCGCCCTCCAGGGCGGCCGACAGCATCTGGCGGGCGAGAACCTTCATATACAGGGCGGCCGGGTCGCTGAAGGAATCCCGGGCCCGGGCGTCGAGCAGGCGGTCGAGTTTCTCCATCGACCGTTCGAACTTCCTGGTCGCCGACGACTGCCGCTCGCCCAGGGCCTCCAGCCCCTCGTCGTGCCGCTCCTCCGTTTCCTGCTCCATCCGCCCGCTCAGGTCGTCCATGTCGGCGGCGATCTCCAGTTCGTCCCCCAGCAGGTCGGTCAGTTCCCGGCGCAGTTCCTTCTCGTCATCCTCGATGTCCTTGTGCATCTCACGGTCGTCGCGGATGCGGATGACCCGGCCGGCGGAGAGGCCGGCCTTGGGCCCGGAGATGGTGTCGTTGTCCTTCAGTTCCACCTGGAACCAGACGCTCCGGCCGGCGGCCAGCCCGAGCTCGGCCAGGTCCCAGCCGGTGCTGCCGGAGAGCGCCCGGCGCCCGCCGCCGTCGGCCAGGGGCACCCGTCCCTGCCGCCCGTCGTCGCTCCGCCAGATCACCCCCCCGGAAGTGATGCCGAAGTCGTCGCGCCCGGTGTAGTGCACTTCGAGCATCGCCGCCCGGTCAAGCTCGAGATCCTCGCCCGGCAAGGTCAGCTCGACCGCGGGGAGGTCGTCCTGCAGCAGGACGATGTCGTATTCGTCCGGCTTGGCGGGGCTGCCCGACGGAACCTTGGCCGTCACCCGGTAGCGCCCGCCGGCGACAACGGTGAATTCGCCCGACAGTCGCCCGTCCGGGCCCGCCCGGAGGGGGACCGTCCGACCGTCACCCATCTCCAGGGCGACCGAGGCCCCCTCCACCGTGCACCGGGCACTCCAGCGAACGAGGCTTCCGGGGAGACAACGCAGGTTGCCGCTACCCTCGGAGATGGTCGCCGGCAGGCCGGTGTAGGCCGGCGGAGTCACCGACAGGGCGATGTCGCCGACCCGCGGGACGGGCAGGACCGTCACCGTGTACCACGCCGTGACCGCCCGCCGCCCCGTGGCCCGGTAGTCGAAGGACGGAATGTTCGCCGCCAGGGCGTGGGTCCAAACGCCGGGCATGGCCGTCTCCATGGGCAGGCGCTCCGGCGGCGCCCCGCCCGGCCGACGCACCTCGAGCACAACCGGGTCCCGTCCCTGCCCCCTGCCCCTTACCGTTACCCTGACCGTCGCCCCCTCGGTGACGGTGGTCGATCCGGGTTCAAGCACCAGCGACTGCCGCGCCCACGGGGAAACCGACCAGGGAGCGACGGCTACCGACCAGGCGCGGGCAAACCACTGCGGCGCACCCATGCCAAGCGCTCCCACCGATACGCCGACGAGGATCAGCATCGCCGCGCGGCTGCCTGGGCGGCGGTCGCCCAGGGGGATGGCCTCGATCCGGGAGGCCTCATTCCGGACCTTGTGCGCCAGGGCTTCGACCAACGGCCACGAGATTCCCTCGCCATCGGTCACCGCACGCCCCTTCCGTCCCAGTTCCAGGGCCGAGGCCAGTTCGCTGTGCATGCCGCCGGCCAGGGCCTCCAGTCGCAGCGCCAGCGAAACCTGGTCCAGCGGGCGCACCTGGGAGCGCACCGCCCGCAGGAACATGGTCAGGCAAATCGCCCAGAGGAGGACGGACCAGAGGAACAGCAGCGCCAGCGGGGCGGCCGGCAGGCCGACGATGGCGACGCCGAGCGCCAGGAAGAGGCCGATGACCGTGAGGATCGCCGTCAGGTCGAGCCCGAGGCGGCCAAGCCGCAACCGGAGGGCTTTGCGGGAGAGGACCCGACGGATGGGCTGGAGCGCTTCCATGCTGTGGGTAATATGTTCTGGGCCGGAGAGCTTGTCAAACCTCCCGGGAGGACTCCCGCTTCACCGCCACGCCTTCCATCCCAGGATCGCGAACACGGCGATGATGCCCAGCCAGAGTTCGTACTCGTGGTGCCTGATCACCTGGCGCAGGTCGAATCCCCGTCCGCGAGTCGGCACCGCCAGGCGGGGGACGAACCGGGGAACGCGCCGGCAGTACCTCCCGGGACAAGCAGTTCGTGGAGAAACTGACCGACGTGGTCGGTGTGTATATGAACCCGCATGACAAGGCGGTGGTTCTGTGCGTTGATGAGAAGTCGCAAATCCAAGTGTTGGACCGGACGCAACCGGGACTGCCGATGAAGAAGGGTCGCTGCGGAACCATGACCCACGATTACACGCGCAATGGAACAACCTGCCTCTTTGCCGCCCTGAGTGTTCTGGAAGGCAAAGTGATCGGGACGTGCTATCCGCGGCACCGCAACATCGAGTTTCTCAAGTTCCTTCGCACTATCGACCGGAAGGTGGTCAAGGGTCTGGACTGACCAATGATGATCCCAAATCCTTCGTCTGGACCAAGAAGGCCGATGACATCTTGAAGAAGCTTGCTCATTGTAAAGCCGTTATTGAAACACTACACTAGTCTGATGCGACCGCCCGGCACGAAGGGAATGCCCCTTCTCCGAGACAAACGATGGCGGGCGGCCCTCGGGGCGGCGGCCCTGGTGGTGGCCGTCCTGGCTGTCTACACCCCGGCCTTGCAGGCCGGCTTCATCTGGGACGATGACGTCTACCTCACCAGCAACCGCCTGCTTACCGAGCCGGGGGGACTGCGGCGGATCTGGTTTTCGCTGGATTCCCCTTCCCAGTACTTTCCGTTGGTGTACACCACCTTCATGCTCGAACGTTCACTGTGGGGTCTCGACCCTTTCGGCTACCACCTGGTGAACGTCATTCTGCATCTGGCCACGGCCTTGTGCTTGTGGCTCCTCCTGGCACGGCTGGGATTTCCCGCTCCGTGGCTGTCGGCGGCCTTCTTTGCCCTTCATCCGGTGCAGGTCGAATCGGTTGCCTGGGTCACCGAACGGAAGAACGTCCTCTCCGGCGTGCTGGTGATGCTGACCGCCCTGGCCTGGGTGCGCTTTTCCCGCACAGGTTCGAAGGGTTGGTATCAGGCGGCCCTGGCCTTCTTCCTGCTGGCCCTGTCGGCCAAGACTACCGCGGTCACGTTGCCGCCGATCCTGCTGCTCCTGGCGTGGTACCGGCGCGAGGATCTGCGTCGTCGGGCGCTCCAACTCGTTCCCTTCCTGGCCGCTGGACTGGCCATGGGACTGATCACCGTCTGGTGGGAGTGGAACCGCCAGGGGACCGCGGGACCGGGCTTCCACATCCCGTGGGGGAGCCGGCTGATCATCGCCGGTCGGGCCCTCTGGTTCTACCTCTGGAAGCTGGTCTTTCCCTGGAACCTGGTCTTCAGCTATCCCCGCTGGGAGATCGCCCCCCGAGACTTCGCCCAGTACCTCTGGCCGGCGGCCGTCTTCGCCGCCGTCTTGCTGCTGGCGTGGGCCGCCCGACGAGGATGGAGAGGTCCGGCCGCCGCCCTCGGAGTGCATGCCCTGGCCCTGGCTCCCCTCCTGGGCTTTGTTCCCCTCTACACCTTCCAATACAGCTTCGTGGCCGACCACTACCAGTACCTGGCGCTGATCGGCCCGATGACCCTGGTTGCCGCCGGGGCGACGCGCCTCGATCGGCTCCTGCCGGCCCGCCGGCCAGGCACGCTGGCAGCGGCCGTGGTGCTGGCCCTGCTGGGCGTCCTTTCCTGGCGGCAGACATGCGCATATAGGGACGTGGAGACACTTTGGCGCCGGACATTGGCGGTGAATCCCTCCTCGTGGATGGCCCGCAACAACCTGGGCCACCAGTTGATGATCAAGGGTGCGGTGGACGAGGCCCTGGAACATTTCCATGAGGCGCTCCTCCTCAAGCCCGACTACGCCTTCGCATTGAACAACCAGGGCATCGCCCTGACCTGGCAGGGACGCACACGGGAGGCCGAAATCTCTTTCCGCCGGGCTCTGGATGCCGATCCGCGCAATCTGGCGGCCTGGGTCCATCTCGGCAACCTGCTGGACGACACGGGGCGGCCCGCAGAATCGCTGACCGCATACCATCGGGCTCTTGAGATCGACCCGGCCAGTCCGTTGGCCAACAGCAACCTGGGGGTCCTGCTCCATCGTCTGGGGCGTTCGGCGGAAGCCCTGGAGCACTTCAACCGCGCCCTGGAACTGGAACCGGCGGATGCGGGCATCCTGGTCAACCGGGCCGAGGCCTTCCTGGCGCTGGGACGGCGCACCGAGGCTTTGGGCGACGTGCGACAGGCCCTGCTGTTGGTGCCGGGCGATGCCCGGGTGACCGGCATAGCCAGGGCTATCGGATTGATCCGATGAATTACTCGCCGGCTCCAAAGGGCCGGCACAATGACCGGCCGCGCATTGCGGGAAGGGGTTCCCGGGGAATCATCGACCTGCTGGTGCCGGACAACCTGTTGCCGGGGAATGCCCCCGATCGATTCGGTGGACGAAGTCGTCCCCTACCGGGGCGACACCGAGGGGATGTCCTACCTGGCGCAACTGGCCGCGATGCGCCGGCGCCAGCGCGCGAGGCGTTACAATCTGCTCGTCGACTTTATAGCTGGACCACCCGTTCGGTCTGGGTGTAGATGACCATGCCGGTGCCCGCCAGGATCGACTGGAAGAGGCAGCGGATCTACCGGTACCGGGTGCCAGCCCGCGATCCCGGCCCCAACCGGTGATCAGAGGGCTTTGCGGGAGAGGACTCCCGCTTCACCGCCAAGCCTTCCATCCCAGGACCGCGAACACGGCGATGATGCCCAGCCAGAGTTCGTACTCGTGGTGCCTGATCACCTGGCGCAGGTCGAATCCCCGTCCGCGAGTCGGCACCGCCAGGCGGGGGACGAACCGGGGAACGCGCCGGCAGTACTCCCCGAAAGCCTCACCGAAGAGATTCGCCAGGTGTGCCTCTTCCTGGCGCATCTTGCGGACATAGGCCGCCACGAACAGGACGGCGAAGGCGACCAGCGCCCACGGAAGGCCCCCGGCCAGGATAATCCCCAGGCCGACCACGAAACTCCCCACGTAGAGGGGATTTCGAACCAGCGAATAGGGACCGTCAACGGCGAGTTCACGGGTCTTCCTGATGTGCCCCGAGGCCCAGAATCGGATGGCCAGCCCGAGCAGGGCGACCAATCCGCCGCAGGCCAGGAACGCCGGGGTCGGCCTGGCCACCCACAGAAACAGGCAGGCGAGCAAAAAGCCTGCAATCACCCTGCGCCGCGCCAGTATGCCGACGAGGTCGATCATGGCCTATCTCCAAACGATTGGCCAAGCTCCGCCAGACCCTGTTTCGCCTCGCTCAGGCCCGGCTCCAGGCGGAGGGCGGCGCGGTAATCGTCAGCCGCCGCGGCGAAGATTCCCAGCACCGCCAGCACACCCGCCCGGTTGACATACCCCTCGACGTAATCCGGCTGCAGCGTGATGGCCCGGGTGAAGTGCTCGATCGACTCGTCGAAGCGCCCCAGGTCGGCCAGCGCGACGCCCAGGTTGTTGTGGAGGCCGACATCGTCCGGCTTGATGACCAAGGCCTGCCGGTAGTGTTCGACGGCTTCCGCGGGGCGCCCGAGCCGGGACAGCACCGCACCCATCGCCTCGTGGTTCTTGACGCCCCGCGAATCGGCCGCCTGGGCGCGACTCAAGTAGACGAGGGCCTTCTCGCCCTGACCACGGTGGACGAACATCATGCCCATATTGTGGTTGACCATCGGGCTGAGGGGGTGCTGCTCCAACGCCCGATTGAGGTAGTGCTCCGCATTGGTGGTGTCGCCCAGGTCGTCCATCAGGATGCCCAGGTTGTTCAGCGCCAGCCAGTTGTCCGGATCGACCTCGAGCGCCGCCCGGAAGAGCGTCTCGCTGTCGCCCCACCGGCTCGTCTGCCACCGTGTCCCGCCGGCCATGACCGCCAGCAGGACGACCAGGACCGCTGCCAGCCAGCGGCGGGCATTGCCGGAAAGCCCGCCGATCAGCCAGCCCGCCAGCAGCGCCAAGCCGGCGTGAGGCAGGTAGGTGTACCGGTCGGCCAGGGATTGACCGCCGATCTGCACCAGACCGGATACCGGCACCAGGGTGCCGAGGAACCAGGCCAGGCCGGTCAGGAGCGGCGGCCACCGCCGGCGGCACCGGAAGGCGGCCACCGGCGCGGCGGACAGGAAGACCACCGAGGCGAGGATGAGCCACCACGAGTAACGCTCGTTCGGGATCGGGTACAGGAACGATAGGTGGACCGGCCAGAGGGTCTTGCCGAGATACCGCAGCGGCGCCACCAGCGCCGTCAGAAGGCGGACCTCGAAATCGATGATCTCCAGCGAGGCCACCGCCCCGGTCATCTGCTGGGTGACGAAGGCGGTGGCGCTCCCCGCGGCGGCCAGCGCAAAATAGGGGATCTTCTCCCGGACCAGGGCGGGCACCGTCCCCCCGCGTCCGCCGACGCCGGGCCACCGCCCCAGGGGCCACCAGTCGAGCAGGAGCAGTATGAACGGCAGGGTGACCCACATCTGCTTGGCGGTCAGTGAAAGGAAGTAGCATCCCACGGAGACGATCAGCCAACCCTTCCGCCGCCCTCCGTCCCGCAGGTGCCGGACGTGGGCCAGGACGGCCGACATGCCGAACAGGAAGGAGAGGAGTTCCTTCCGCTCGGACGCCCAGGCGACCACCTCGACCCGCAGCGGATGCACGGCGAACAGGAGCGCGGCCGCGAGCGCGCCGGCGGCCGATCCGGTGACCCGCGCAATCAGCGTCATCAGCAGCACGGCGTTGACCGCGTGCAGGACGAGCCCCATGCCGTGGTGCCCCGCCGGATCCATGCCGAAGACGGACACATCGGCCATGTGCGACAACCAGGTGAGCGGGTGCCAGTTGGCCGACTCGATGTCCGTGAAGGCCGACCGGATTCCCGCCGGGGTGAGCCCCGACTTGACGACGTCATTTTCGACCAGGTACGACTTGTCGTCCCAGAAGACGAAATCGTTGGTGAAGGTCGGCCAAAAGGCGACCAGGCAGGCCGCACCGATCACCGCGGCGCCCGCAAGCAGGAACTTCTTCCCCGCGGGCCGCCCGACCGTGCCCCCTCCACGGTTCATCGTCGCGACTCCACCAGGCGGTCCAGGCGCCGGGCCAGGAACCCGCCGGGATCATCGACCACCGCGTCGACCGTCAGGACAGCCAGGGGCGGCGCGTCGTCCGGCCAGCGGGGAATCTTGACCGCATCCTTGAGAGTGGTGACAACCGCGTCGGCGCCGGATTCCGCTGCCAGCCGCCCCAGGCGGTCCAGTTCGTCGGGGCGGTAGGCGTGATGGTCGGGAAAGCGGCCGAACCGCCCGGCGGGCACCCCCGACTCCTCCAGGCTCATCCTGAAGCTATCCGGATTCCCCAAGCCGCAGAAGGCATGCACGGCGCGTCCCCGCAGGTCGACGCCCTCGCCCAACCCGCGGCCGGTCCACCACCGAAAGCCGGTCGGACGCTTCGAGGCGGTCAGCAGGGGAATGCCGGGGCAGTGCCGGCGGCACACCGCCGCGAGGACATCGGGGACGGGGCTGCCGGGCGCGGTGAAGACCACCACGGCATCCGCCCTGGCCAGCGACGAAGGGGGCTCCCGCAAGGGCCCGCGCGGCAGGCATGCCCCGTTGCCGATGCCGAGCCGGGCGTCGAAAACCGCCAGGTTGAGATCGCGGGGGATGTCGAGGCGGTGGAAACCGTCGTCGAGGACGATCACTTCCGCTCCCTCCCGCGCGGCCCGGCGGCACGAGAGGGCCTTGTCCGCCCCGACCGTCACCGTCAGATCCGGCTCGGTCAGGGCGGCCATCAGCGCCTCGTCGCCGACCGCGTCAACCGGCGGGAGGTCGCCCGTACCCCTGAAGCTGATTGCCTCCCGACTGGTCACGACGGCTCGGAAAGCGTGGGCGACCAGGAAGGGCCGGGCGCCGCGGGCGGCGACTTCCCGGGCCAGCAGCAGGCTCATGGTGCTCTTGCCGCTGCCGCCGACGGTGATGTTGCCGACCGAGATCACCGGGCAGCCGACGTCAACCGCCTTGCCCGCACGCCAGGCGCGCTGCCCCCGGGCAGCCAAGCGGTAGAGGAGCTCGGCCGGATGCAAGAGAACGCCGAGCGCCCGGACGCCTGCCGCCCGTTGCCCCGGTTCTCCGTACCACAGCCTCTCGATCATCCCATCCAGGGCGCTATCGACCGCCATTTTGCACCGCCCCCCGTCCTGCCGTACCGATTAGGGTATCACGACCGGGCCAAAAAACGGACAGGGAGAATGTGCCAATGCGGCAAGCCGCGACAGGCTTGTCTCTCACTATCTATATTCGCCAATAGTGTTGATGTCGAGCCTCAAAAAAAGTTATTGACAGGTCATTCGCACATTGCTAGAAGAGTGCATCGTTTTTCCAACAACACTCTAGCACCCATCTAAGGAGGTCGTATGAGTGGACATGCCTCTCACCGAGAGGGTTCCCCTGGCTCCGCGCCAGGGCACACCTCTCCCGACATTCTCCTCAGGATCATCGACAAGGAGCGCGAGCTCGAGGCCGCACTTGCATCGGCCAAGGATGAGGCCACGACCATCATCCAGCAAGCCCGGGACCGGGCCGCCGCCCTGGCCGCCGACCGCCGCAAGGTAGCCGAGAAGGAGGCCGCGGCCGCCGGGGAAAAAGCCCTGGCCGCCGCCAAGGCCGAGGGAGAGCGCATCCTTACTGAAGGGGCCGGCAACGCCAAGGCCATGGACGCCTTCCCCCCCGAGCGGATCAACACCGCGGTGAAATCGCTGTTCGACATGGTCCTGCCGCCGGCCGGCGAGGAGGTGAGGTAGGCATGATTGTCAAGATGACCAAAATCCACCTCTACGGTCCCAAGGAGATCATGGGCGAGGTGACCTCCGCCCTCCACGAGACGGGCGTGCTGCACCTCGAGCAGTTGCCGCCCGGCCTGACATCCCTGGCGTCGGTCAAGGATCGTATCTCCGAGGAGCGCGAGGACATCCACGAGAAGATGGAGCTCGAGTCCTTGATGGACAAGCTCCAGGCCATCATCACCCTCCTGCCCCGGCCGGAAGGCGCCCCGGTGAAAGCCGACCAGCGGTTCGCCGCCATCAACCTGCCGGCGGCCGAGCAGTCGGCGGTGATCGGCGAGATCCACCAGAAGGTCGAGGCCACGGCCGCCCACAAGAAGGACCTGACCGACAAGGCCGATCTGCTGCGGAAGTACGAGAAGATGATGAAGACCCTGATGCCGGTGGTCGATGCCATCCCCGACAGCCAGCACCTGGATATGATCGGGCTGACCATCGACAAGCGCAACGAGGCGGTCATCCCGATGCTCGAGAAGGAGATGGCGCGGCTGACCGGCGGCAACTTCCACGTCTTCTCGTCCGAAATCGAGCCGGGCACCATCGCCACCGTGATCGCCTTCGGCAAGAGCCACTCACCCCGGGTCCGCGAACTGCTGTGGGAGCAGAACCTGTCCGAGATGCGCCTCCCGTCGAGCCTGCAGGACCTTCCCTTCAAGGAGGCCCTGGGCACCATCCACGCCCAGTCGGAGACACTCCCGGCGGAACTCAAGACCGTCGACGCCGAACTGGCGCTCCTCTCCCGGCAGCATTACCACACCCTGGTCGAACTGAAGGACTCGATCGCCGGCAGGATCCAGCAGATGAGCACCAGCGCCGGCTTCTTCAAGACGCACTACTCGTTCGTGGTCGCCGGGTGGCTGCCCAAGAAGTCCCTGGCCCCGCTGAAGGAGCGGCTCACCCGCGATTTCGGCGGCGCGGTGGTGGTCGAGGAACTGCCCCTGTCGGAGGAGGATCAGAAGAAGATCCCCATCCACATGGTCAACCACCCCTTCATCCGCCCCTTCGAGGTGTTCGTCAAGCTGCTGCCGCTGCCGATCTACAACACCGTCGACCCGACCCCGTTCTTCGCCTTCTTCTTCCCTATCTTCTTCGGGTTGATCTCGGGCGACATCGGCTACGGGCTGATCTTCATGGCCATTGCCCTCTTCCTCCGGTTCAAGCTGAAGCCGGGGACGAAGATGCACGACATCGCCACCGTCCTGGCCATCTCGTCGGTCTACACAATACTCTTCGGGATTCTCTTCATGGAGTTCCTGGGGACCATCGGCGAGCACTACTTCGGCTGGCACCCGCTGACGATCCGCGGCCAGGCGCTCGATCGGCTGAACAACGTCAACCTCTTCCTCGGGATCTCCCTGGTCGTCGGCTGCATCCACATTTTCCTGGGGATACTCCTGGGGATGGTCAACGCCATCAAGGGCGGCCACAAGAAGCACCTCATCTTCAAGATCGGCCAGTTCGTGTCGCTCTTGTCGCTGGTCGCGCTGATCGCCCTGTCGCTGGCCGGCATGCTCGACAAGAGCTTGATGTGGCCGGTCGGGCTGATCCTGGCCGCGGGCGTGGTCACGGTCACCGTGACCGAGGGGTTCATCGCTCCGATCGAACTCCTGTCGGCCATGGGCAACATCCTGTCGTATGCCCGTCTGATGGCCGTCGGCCTCTCGGGCGTCATCCTGGCCAAGGTGGCCAACGACCTCGGACGGGAGGCTTCGAACGTCTTCGTGGGAGTGATCATTGCCCTGCTGATCCACTCCCTGAACATAGCCTTGGGTATCTTCAGCCCGGTAATCCACTCGATGCGTCTACATTTGGTGGAGTTCTTCACCAAGTTCTACGAGTCGGGTGGTGTGGAGTACAAACCCTTCAAACGCGGAGGCAAATAACATGCGGTTCAGTAAAGCTGCAGCGGTCCTGGCGCTCACGGTCTTCGTGCTTCTCACCCTTTCGGCCTTCGCCCTGGCTTCCTCAGCGGAAGGCGGCGAAGCGGCAGCGTCCACGTCGCGCGGATCCCTCGGGATTCTCGGCATCGGCGCCGCCCTGGCGGTCGGTCTGACCGGCCTGGCCACCGGCCTTGCCCAGTCAAAGATCGGCGCCGCGGGCGCCGGGGCGATCACCGAGAAGCCTGAGTTGATGGGCATGGTGATCATCCTCCTGGCCCTGCCGGAGACGGTCGTCATCTTCGGGTTCGTCGTGGCCATCATGATCATGGGCATGAAGTAACGGCCCGACCATTACCATGACGGCATCAGCCACTCGTCGAGGTGAAGCATGAGTCAGCATGAATTGATGGAAGCCATCTCCCGGCAGGTGCTCAAGCACGCCGAGGGCATTCGGGGCGAGGCCCGGGAGCGCGCTGACGCCATCGTCCGCAAGGCCGAGGCCGAGCTCGACAAGATCGGCGCGGCAGTCTTGGAGCGGGCCCGGGCGGCCACACTGGCCGAGGAGGCCAGGATCACCAACGAGGCCAAGTTCAAGGCCCGCAAGGATTTCCTGGCAGCCAAGCACCGGCTGGTCGAGCGCGTCATCACCGGCCTCGAGCAGTCCCTGGCCTCCCTTCCCGAGCACAAGGACTACAAGAAGGTTGTCACCCGCCTGCTGGACGAGGCGCTGGAAGGGGTGTCGGGGCCGGTGATCGTCAGGTGCCGTCCCCAGGACGCTCAGGTCGTCCGCGACCACGTCGCCAAGCGGGGGATGAAGGCCACGATCGAGGAGCGCCCGTTCCCGCTGACCGGCGTGGATGTCCTCTGGGGTGACGAGTTCCGGCTGATCGTGCGGAACACCCTCAAGAGCCGGATGGAGAAGATCCATCCCGCCCTCCTCCAGGAAGCCAACCGTCTCGTCTTCGGATTACAGGAGTCATAGGCGAACATGTCAGACGACTGGGGGTACATCAACGCCCGCATCCGGGCCATGCGGAGCCGTCTGATCCCGGCTGCGGACCTGGAACGCATGCTTTCCGCCGGCGAGCTCGACGAAATCATCGCCCTGCTCGACGGCACGGTCTACGGCGGCGAACTGCGCACCTCGCTGGCTGCCAGCAAGGGGCTGCCGGGGGTGGACGAGGGGCTCCGCCGCAACCTGGAAAAGACCTTCGACGTGGTTTCCCGGATGACCTCCGGCCACGCCCGCGAACTCATCGCCCTGATGCTCGGGCGGTGGGAGATCTTCAATGTCAAGACGATCCTGCGAGGGAAGCACATCGGCGCCGGCAAGGAGGATATCCTCGCCTCGGCGCTCCCCTTCGGCGAACTTGACGACGTCGCCCTGGCGGAACTGGCGGTGCAACCAGACGTCAAGGGCGTGATCGACCTCATGGCCCAGTGGGGCATTCCCTACGCGCGGCTTCTGCGCAAGGAGTTCCCCGCCTATCGGGAGAAGGATGATCTCCAGGGGCTCGAGCAGGCGCTCGACCGCGCCTATTTCGAGGGTGCCCTGGCGGCGCTCGACCGAGGGAATCCCGATGACGCCCAGGTGATGGAGCTCATGCGCCGGGAGATCGACGTGACCAACATCGGTTACGCCCTGCGGGTGGTCCATCACCAGGTTTCCGGCGCCCAGGCTGAAGCCGCCTTCGTACCCGGAGGCGACAGCGTTTCCCTGGATCTCTTCGCCCGGCTCCTCCGGGCCCGGAACATGGACGACCTGGTGGGCATGCTGGCGGGATCCTGCTACGCCGCCTGCCTGCAGGATGCCATGCTCCAGTACCTCGATACCCACCGTGTGTCCGTGCTCGAGCGCAGCCTCGAGAACCGCTTCGTGCGCAGCATCTGCTCGGGCATCTCCAACGACCCGCTGTCGGCCTCCCTGGTCATTTCCTACCTGTGGATGAAGCTGAACGAGATCAAGAACCTGCGGATCATCAGCCGGGGCAAGCAGACCCACATGCCGGTCGACCAGATCCGCAAGCATCTCCTGCTGGTCGGGAGCGCCGCCTCATGAGCGGGTATCGGGTGATCACCAACGCCGACGCGGCCGTCGGCTTCCGCCTGGCCGGCATCGAGACCCTGGTGGCCGAAGGGCCGGAGGCGGCCGAGCGGATCGTCACCGAGCAGGTCAACAGCCGCGAGGTGGGCATCCTGCTGATCAACCAGCAGTTCATGGACCGGTTCAGCGACACGTTCCAGCGGAAGATCGAGAAGCTCACCCTTCCGCTGATCATCCCCATTCCGATTTCGAGCACCTGGTGGACCCAGGAGCCTGAGCAGGACTACGTCTTCAACCTGATCAGGCGGGCCATCGGGTACCAAATGAAGATCAAGCGCAGCTAAGGCAGCCGGTCGACGGCACGGAGGAGCAGCATGGAAGGGAAAATCGTCAGGATATCGGGACCCACGGTCGACGCATCCGGCCTGCCCGACGCCAAGATGTACGACATGGTCAAAGTGGGCGACCTGGGTCTCATGGGCGAAATCATCCGCCTGCGGAACCAGGTGGCCACCATCCAGGTGTACGAGGACACCAACGGCCTGGGCATCGGCCAGAAGGTGATCAACACCGGGTTCCCGTTCATGGTGGAACTCGGCCCCGGGCTGCTCACCTCCTTTTACGACGGCGTGCAGCGTCCGCTGGACGTCTTCCGCGAGAAGACCGGGAATTTCATGGCCCGCGGCCTGGACATCACCGCCCTCTCCCGTGACAAGAAGTGGGACTTCGTCCCCACTGTGAAGGTCGGCGACAACGTCGTCGCCGGGCAGATCCTCGGCACGGTCCAGGAGACCGAGACGATCCAGCACCGGATCATGGTCCCCCCGGGAATCGAAGGCAAGGTCAAGGCGGTCAACCCCGGCTTGATGACGATCACCGAAACGGCCGTGGCCCTCGACAACGGGACGAACATCACCCTGATGCAGAAGTGGCCGGTCCGCTCCCCGCGCCCGATCAAGAAGAAGCTCGACCCGGACATCCCCTTCGTCACCGGTCAGCGCGATTCTGGACACCCTCTTCCCGGTCGCCGCCGGGCGGCACGGCCATCGTCCCGGGCGGTTTCGGCACCGGCAAGACGGTCGTCCAGCAGACGCTGGCCAAGTATGCCTCGGCCGACATCATCGTCTACGTCGGCTGCGGCGAGCGCGGCAACGAGATGACCGAGGTGCTGACCGACTTCCCCGACCTGATCGACCCCGTACGACCGGCATGCCGCTGATGTACCGCACCGTGCTGGTGGCCAACACCTCCAACATGCCGGTGGCCGCCCGCGAGGCCTCGATCTACACCGGCATCACCCTGGCCGAGTACTACCGCGACATGGGCTACCGCGTGGCCATGATGGCCGACTCCACCTCCCGCTGGGCCGAGGCGCTGCGCGAGATCTCCTCGCGGCTCGAGGAGATGCCCGGCGAGGAAGGCTACCCGACCTACCTGGCCACCCGTCTGGGCAACTTCTACGAGCGCGGCGGCCGCGTCTCGACCATCGGCCGCCGACGAGCGGATCGGCTCGGTCACGCCTGGCCTGCGCCATCAGCCCTCCGGGCGGCGACTTCTCCGAGCCGGTCACCCAGGCCTCGATGCGCGTGGCCGGGGCGCTTCTGGGCCCTGGACGCTTCGCTGGCCCACCGCCGCCACTTCCCGGCCATCAACTGGAAGATGAGCTACAGCCTCTACACCGACCATCTTCAGGAGTACTTCGCCCGCGAAGTCGCGCGAGGACTGGACGGCGCGGCGGAGCGAGGCGATGGCCATCCTGCAGAAGGAGGAGGAGCTGCAGGAGATCGTCCAGCTGGTCGGCCTCGACGCCATTCCCGACAACGAGCGCATCGTCCTGGAGACCGCCAAGATGATCCGCGAGGGCTTCCTGGCGCAGAACGCCTTTTCGCGACGTCGACGCCTTCTGCCCGCTCCACAAGCAGTACCTGATGCTACGGATTCTGCTCCACTTCCACGCGCCGGATGGTGGCCGCCCTCGAGGAGGGCGTGCCCCATGGAGAGCCTGCTCGGGCTGCAAGATCAGGGAGGAGCATCACCCGCGTCCAAGGAACTTCCCAACGACACCTTCGAGGCGGCCGCCAAGGAGCTGATGGGCCGGATCGACAACATCGTAGCCGAGACCCGCGCAGAAGGCCCTGGCGAACAAATAGGAGAGGGCACTGACGATGGACCTACTGACACGAGAATACCAGACCCTGACCGCAGATCTCGGGCCCCTGCATCTTCCTCAACCGGGTGGGCAAGGCGGCCATCGGCGAGATGGTCAAGATCAAGCTGCCCAGCGGCGAGAACCGCCGCGGGCAGGTCCTCGAGGTGTCCGAGAAGCACGTGATCGTCCAGGTGTTCGAGCAGACCTCCGGGATCGACGCCGACAAGACCACGCGTCCTCTTCACCGAGGACGTGGCCAGGGTCGACCTCTCCCGCGACATGCTCGGCCGCGATCATGAACGGCGTCGGCGAGCCGATCGACGGCGGGCCGCGCATCATCCCCGAGAAGCGGCGAGGACATCACCGGCGCCCCGATCAACCCGGTGGCCCGGGAGAAGCCGGCCGACTTCATCCAGACCGGCATCTCGTCCATCGACGGCCTCAACACCCTGGTGCGCGGGCAGAAGCTGCCCATCTTCTCCGGCGCCGGGCCTGCCGGCCAACGAGCTGGCCGCGCAGATCGTCGCCAGGCCAAGGTCAGCGGCGAGGGCGAGGAGTTCGCCGTGGTCTTCGCGGCCATGGGCATCACCTGCCGCGAGGCCTCCTTCTTCCTGAAGAGCTTCGAGCGCGTCCGGCGCCCTGGAGCGAGTCGGTCATCTTCCTGAACCTGGCCGACGACCCGACCATCGAGCGCATCCTGACCCCGCGCTGCGCCCTGACCACGGCCGAGTACCTGGCCTTCGAGCACGACATGCACGTGCTGGTGATCCTGACCGACATGACCAACTACTGCGAGGCCCTGCGCGAGATCTCCACCGCGCGCGAGGAGATCCCGGGGCGCCGCGGCTACCCCGGCTACATGTACACCGACCTCGCCACCATCTACGAGCGGGCCGGCCGGATCAAGGGGAAGAAGGGCTCGATCACCCAGATCCCGATCCTCTCCATGCCCGACGACGACATCACCCACCCCATCCCCGACCTCACCGGCTACATCACCGAGGGGCAGATCGTGCTCTCGCGCGCGCTGCACCGCAAGGGCATCTACCCGCCGATCGACGTCCTGCCCTGCCTCTCCCGGCTGATGAACCTGGGCATCGGCGAAGGGCAAGACCCGCGAGGACCACAAGGGGGTGTCCGACCAGCTCTACTCGGCCTACGCCCAGGGGCGCGACCTGCGCCGCCTGGAGGCCATCGTCGGCGAGGGCGGCCTGTCCGACATGGACAAGAAGTACCTCAAGGTGGCCGACCGCTTCGAGAACGAGTTCATCAACCAGGGGCAGGACGACCGCTCCATCGAGGAGATCGCTCGATCTCGGCTGGCGCATCCTCGTCGGCGCTGCCGATGGACGAACTGATCCGGATCAAGAAGGGGATGCTCCACAAGTACTACAAGACACTCGAGGAGGACATCCTGGAGCACGAGGAATCTCGGGAAACGATGTACTAGGCCCGAACCGAACCCTCGCGGAAAGGAAAGCCACACATGGCTCGCGTCAGCCCGACAAGAATGAACCTGCTCCTGATCAAGGGGCAGATCAAGATCGCCGTCGAAGGAGTCAAGCTGCTGAAGAGCAAGCGGGACGCCCTGATGAAGGAGTTCTTCGCCGTCGATGGACACGGTCCTCCTCTCACGGGACGCCCTCACCAACCTCTGCCAGGAAGGGATGAACACCCTCAACCTGGCCAAGGCGCTCGAGGGTGAGATCCGGCTCCACTCGGCGGCCATGGCCGCCAGTCGTCAGATCGACCTGGAGATCACCGACAAGCATGTCTGGGGCATCCCCATTCCGGAGATCGAGCAGATGGAACTGGTCAGGTCTTTCGACGCCCGCGGCTACTCCCCGGTCGGCACCAGTGTCATGGTCGACGAGACAGCCGAGGCGTTCGAGAAGGTGCTCAACCAGGCCCTCAAGATCGCCTCCCAGGAAACGCGGCTCAAGCGCCTGGGCGAAGAGATCAAGAAGACCAGCCGCCGGGTGAACGCCCTCGAGCAGATCCTCGTCCCGATCCTCAAGCGCGAGGTGACGTTCATCATGCGCACGCTGGAGGAGCGCTCCCGGGAAGACACCTTCCGCCTGAAGCGCCTCAAGGGGAAGAAGCAGGCCGCCTGACCCATCCGCCGCCTCCGAGCCCCTCCCTCCGCGCGGTGGGAGGGGCTTTTCGCTGCCATCCCCGTCCGGCCCTCGACCCCTGCCGCCCGAACCGTCACGGCCGTGTGCTACAATGAAGGCCGTCAAACTTCTCCACGGAGGGGGCCATGGTCGAGAGCAAGCGCGACACGGCATTCCGGCTTCTGGCGTGTGCGTCGTTCGGCGCGCTCATCGTCTCGCCGTTCCTCTTCCCGCGGACGGCCACCGGCGCGGCGGACGCCGACGCCTCCACGTCCGACTGCTACGGCTGCCATGACACCATCGAGACGCTGCACACCGGAGGCAAACACGCCTCCCTCCACTGCTCAACCTGCCACGCCGGCCTCGGGGCGCACCTGGAAAAGCAGGACGCGGCCACCCGGCCGACAACCGACCTGACCCTGGAGAAATGCGGCTCCTGCCACAAGCCCCAGTACGACAGCGCCATGGCCACAGCCCACCATCGTCCCGGGCGGGACGAGAAGTCCCAGCTCACCGGCCGCTCCCCCAATCCCTTCTGGGACCTGTTGATGATGGGGCACGGCTTCACCGCCGAGCATGCCACCACCCGCAGCCACGCCTGGATGATGGTCGACCACCTGGTGGTCGATCGTGCCTATGGCGGGCGCTTCCAGCCGAAGCAGGGCTGGCAGTACCTGGCCGCTTCGCCGACGACGCCGCTGTGGGACATCCTGGAGGACCGCCAGCCCGCCGGAAACGAGCACAAGCCCTTCCTGCCGCAGAGCAAAGCAGCGGCCAACCCGACCTGCTTCCAGTGCAAGAGCCAGGACAAGATCCTGGAGTGGGCCTTCCTGGGGGACCCGGCCGCCAAGGCGCCCTGGTCGAGGGCCTCCAACGTGGTCGACCTGGCAAGGTCGATGCGCCAGGGGCTCAACTGCTTCACCTGCCACGACCCCCACGCGGCCAAGCCGCGGATCGTCCGCGACGCCCTCATCCAGGCCCTGGCCGCCCCGGACGGGGACACCCTGTGGCACAAGGACGACAAGCGGACCAAGATCACCGTCATGGACATGGGCGTCCGGGGATTCCCCCGCAAGATCGCCCTGCTGGAGAAGTACGACACCCGGTTGCAGTGCGGCCAGTGCCACGTGGAGTACAACTGCAACCCCGGCACCGACGTGAAGACGGGTCAGCCGGTCAAGTTCGACGATCCGCGCACCAACCACATCCCCTACAAGGAAGTCACCTCCCTGTACGATCACTATGTCGGGAAGATCGGCTTCCTCGACTTCAAGCACACCCTCACCGGGGGGCTGCTGTGGAAGGCCCAGCACGCCGAATCCGAGACCTTCTACAACTCGCGCATGGGCAGGAAGGGTGTAGGCTGCGACGACTGCCACCTGCCGGCTCTCAAGGACGCCTCGGGAAAACCCTACACATCGCACTTCGCCGTCGCCCCCCGGGTGCAGGTCAAGGAAACCTGCCTGCGCTGCCACTCGAAGTGGGACGCCGAGCAGGCGCTCTATGTCATCGACTCGGTCAAGACATACAACCGGGGCAAGATGCGCAAGGCGGAGTTCTGGATTGCCGAACTGATCGACCGCATCGTCGAAGCGCGGAAAGCGGCTGTCGACGCCGGCATTGTCAAGCAAGCCCAGGAGCAGCACCTGCGGGCGCACATCCTGTGGGAGTGGTGGACGGCGGAGAACTCCGACGGCTTCCACAATCCGGACCTGGCCCGCGAGTCGCTGACCCGCTCGATGGACGAATCACAGAAGGGGCTGAAGCTGCTCGACGAGGCCATGGCCGGGGCGGGCAAGAAGTGACCGGCCGGACTCGCCCGGCAGACGCCGAAGCATGAAGCAGGATGACCGGAAGATGCGTCATCCCCTCAGCCGCATGTGGCGGTCGATGCGGCCACGCCAGTGGACCAAGAACGGCTTTGTGCTGGCCCCGCTGATCTTCGGCAGGAGGGCCGGCGACCCATCGGCACTTGCCATGGCCCTGGGTGCGGCGGGCATATTCTGCCTGGCCTCCAGCGCCGGCTACCTGGCCAACGACCTCATCGATCGCAGCACCGACCGGAACCACCCCGAGAAGCGCCACCGCCCGATCGCCTCCGGGGAACTCCCGCCGACGGCCGTGCTGGCGGCCGTGACCATCCTCGTCCTGGCGGCGTTTGCCGGCGCCCTCCTCATCGGCCCGGCCTTCACCGGCATAGTCGGCCTGTACCTGGCGGTCAGCCTGGCCTACTCGCTGGTGCTGAAGAAGCTGGTGATCATCGACGTCATGGCCATCGCCGCCGGTTTCGTGCTGCGGGTGGCCGGAGGCGCGGCGGCCGTCCAGGTCAGCATTTCCTCATGGCTCTTCCTGTGCACCGTCCTGCTGGCCCTCTTCCTCGGTTTCGGCAAGCGCCGCCACGAGTTGGTGCTGCTGGAGCACAAGGCCGGCCACCACCGCGAGATCCTTCGGGAGTACAGCCCCTACTTCCTGGACCAGATGATGTCGGTGGTGACCGCCTCGACGGTGGTGGCCTACAGCCTCTACACCATGTCGCCCGAGGTGATCGCCAAGCTGGGAACCCCCCACCTCTACCTGACCATCCCCTTCGTCCTCTACGGCATCTTCCGCTACCTCTACCTGATCCACCAGCGCGAGGCGGGAGGGAATCCCTCCTCGATCCTGCTGACCGACAGGCCGCTGCTGGTCAACATCATACTCTGGGTGGCCGTGGTGGTGAGCTTGATCTACGTCGTCGGCCAGTGAGCGTCCGAAGCAGCGTCGCCGTCCTGCGCACCACCCCCGAGACGGTTCTGGACGACTACGCCCGCCTGCTGCGCCTGGCCGACTACCAGGCCCACCTGCCGAAGGAGCACGACACCGCCCTCAAGATCAACGTCTCCTGGCACCACTTCTACCCGGCCTGTTCCACCACCCCCTGGCAGCTCGAGGGGGTCATCCGGACGATGATCGAGGACGGTTACCGAAAGGAGCTGATCCACGGCTGCCACAACCGCACCGTGGTGGTCGATGCCCGGGTCGGCGAGGTGAACAACAGGCATCTGGGTGTGCTGGAGAAGTACGGCCTGCGCAACGTCCACCTGTACGAGGGGGAAGCGTGGATCGACGTGCGCCAGGCGGTGGGCGACCTGGCCGACCGGTTCCTGGTCCTGAACAAGGTCTACCCCGACGGTTTCCGCATCCCCAGCCGGTTTTCCGGCGAGAACATCATCCACCTGCCGACGGTCAAGACACACGTCTTCACCACCACCACCGGCGCCATGAAGAACGCCTTCGGCGGCCTGCTGAACGAGCGGCGTCACTGGACCCACCCGGTCATCCACGAGACCCTGGTCGACCTGCTGATGATCCAGAAGAAGATCCACCCGGGGCTTTTCGCCGTCATGGACGGCACCTTCGCCGGTGACGGGCCAGGGCCCCGCTGCATGGTCCCCCACGTGAAGAACGTCATCCTGGCCAGCCACGACCAGGTGGCCATCGACGCCGTGGCCGCCCGGATGATGGGCTTCGACCCGATGGACATCACCTACATCCGCCTGGCCCACGAACTCGGCCTGGGCGTGGGCGACCCGGCTGAGATCGAGATCCGGGGCGACGAGAGCGCCGCGCGGGAGAACTGGCACTTCACCGGCCCCCACCGGAAGATGACCTTCGCCGCCCGGATGCAACACAAGATCTACTGGGGAGCGCTGAAGAAACCTCTGGAGTGGTCCCTCAAGACCTTCCTGGCGCCCTGGTCGTACGTCGCCTCGCGGGCCTACCACGACGCCTACTGGTTCCCCTGCGTCGGCAGGGCCAGGGTGGACGAGGTGATGCGCACCGGATGGGGGCGGCTCTTCCAGTCCTACCGTTGAAGGTCCGTCGCTGATCGCCCGCGCGCGCCGCGGGCTTCGGGGCGAGGCCGGGGAGGCCCCGCCTGCCGGCCGCCCAGGCAGGCGGCCGGCACCAGGTCACGGTACTCGTGGAGTTCGGCCATGGCCACGTTGCGGGTGTCGATGCCCGACTCCTCCACCGCGGCCATGGCATTCAGCCCCGCCGGGACGATCAGGCCGACCCTTCCTTGGGGAACCGGAATCTCAAGCAGCGGCTGCCCCGGCCGGCCGATCACGTGGAAGCCGCCCAGCAGGCCGATCGCAGCCAATCGCTTGATCAGAGCCGTGGCCGCCGACAGCGCGGCGACGGGAATTTCCCGGAAGCTGGCCCCGATCGTCCCGTTGCCGGAGTTGACCGCCCGGCGCACCCGGGTCATGCGCCCCTTCAGGAATATCTCCACCGGATCGATGGTGGTGCCGTCGTAGTGGATGACGTGGGTGAAGTGGTCCGGCTTGCCGTCCCTGATCTCAAGCAGGCCTCCGAAGCGTGAGCCGATCGGTATCCCCGCGGCGCGGAAGGCTCCGTTCAGGGTGACGCTGCAGACCGTTCCGATGGCCACTTCGCCCCGCTCCACCCGCACGCCGGCAATCTCCCCGCCTTCGCGCCGCAGGGCAACCAGTCCGCCCATACCCAGGCCGGCTGCCAGCGTCTCACCGATGAGCCTGGCCGCTTTCGGCAGATCCGCCGCCGCAAGGCTGGACACGTTGAGGACGACCGTCCCCTCACGCGCCGACAGGTCGAAGGTCATCCGGTAAGAGAGTTCGTCGACCCTGGCGGAGATGAAACCTACCTTCTCCACGGCGACCACCCGTCGCAGCCGCTCGATACCGGCCGTGGTGATGCTCCGTCCCGCTCGGCCATGGTTCTGGGTCAGCCCCAGGCCGTCGGTCAGGTGGAGATAGTAGCGGACCATCCGCTGTCGGAGATTGACCCCGGAGAGCTGCAGTTCCGCAGCGATGTTGGTGCTTCCGAGCGGCCGGTCGGCCTCGGCCAGCACCCTCAGTATGGTGTCCATCTTGCGCTTGCCGTCTAGATCCATCACGCCTCCCATGCGGCAATATTGCCGCTTCGCCATGATACGGCACCCAGGGCAACGGCCGCAACACCTTTTCGTGCCGGTCACTACTGCATTAGTGATTCGCGCAGGAAGACAAACCGGAGCCCGGGCATCTTTTTTCTTGCAATAGGCAATGGATTGCCTATAATGCCACCTCGACAACCACGGCGCGGCATTTGCCGGAATATCGATCCGGCAGGGACCGGCGCCATTTCCCAGGGAGGAAGAACAGATGGCGAAGAAGTCGACGGTGGCTGATTTTCTGGCCAGGGTCGCGGCCCGAAACCCGAACGAACCGGAATTCCTGCAGGCCGTGAATGAAGTCGTCGAGTCCATCATGCCCTTCATCGAAGCCAACCCGAAATACGAGAAGCACAAGATCCTGGAGCGCATCGTCGAGCCCGAGCGGGTGATCATGTTCCGCGTGCCCTGGGTGGACGACAAGGGCGAGATCCAGGTCAACCGCGGCTTCCGCATCCAGTTGAACAGCGCCATCGGCCCCTACAAGGGCGGCCTGCGCTTCCACCCCACGCGTCAACCTGAGCATCCTCAAGTTCCTGGCCTTCGAGCAGGTCTTCAAGAACTCGCCTGACCACGCTGCCCATGGGCGGCGGCAAGGGCGGCTCCGACTTCGACCCCAAGGGCAAGACGCGACAACGAAGTGATGCGCTTCTGCCAGTCGCTTCATGACCGAGCTGTTCCGCCACATCGGCCCGGACACCGACGTGCCCGCCGGCGACATCGGCGTGGGCGGCCGCGAGATCGGCTTCCTCTTCGGCCAGTACAAGCGCCTGCGCAACGAGTTCACCGGCGTGCTGACCGGCAAGGGCCTGCAACTGGGGCGGCTCGCTGATCCGGCCCGAGGCCACCGGCTACGGCTGCGTCTACTTCGCCGCAGGAGATGCTCAAGACCCGCGGCGAGTCCTTCGAGGGCAAGATCTGCGCCGTCTCCGGCTCGGGCAACGTGGCCCAGTACACCGTCGAGAAGCTCAACCAGCTCGGCGGCAAGGTCGTCACCCTGTCCGACTCCGACGGCACCATCTACGACCAGGACGGCATCGACGCCGAGAAGCTGGCCTGGGTCATGGAGCTGAAGAACGTCCGCCGCGGCCGCATCAAGGAGTACGCCGACAAGTTCAAGGCTGCGAGTACCTCGACGGCAAGCGCCCCTGGGACGTCAAGTGCGACTGCGCCTTCCCCTGCGCCACCCAGAACGAGATCAACGGCGACGACGCCAAGACGCTGGTCAAGAACGGCTGCATCCTGCGTCGGCGAGGGCGCCAACATGCCCACCACGCCCGAGGCGGTCGAGGTCTTCCTGGCGGCCAAGATCCTCTACGGCCCGGGCAAGGCGGCCAACGCCGGCGGCGTGGCCACCTCCGGCCTCGAGATGTCGCAGAACTCGCATGCGCCTCGCCTGGACGCGCGAGGAAGTGGACCAGCGCCTGCACCAGATCATGATGAGCATCCACGAGACGCTGCGTCAAGTACGGCAAGGATACGGCGACTACGATCAACTACGTCATGGGCGCCAACATCGCCGGCTTCGTCAAGGTCGCCGACGCGATGATCGACCAGGGCCTGGTGTAGCCGGAATCAGACACGGAAGCCGACGCCTCCCGGGAAACCGGGGGCGTCTTCTTTTCTAGGACAGGGTTTCCTTGACGAAGTAGGTCGGCTTGTCGGAACTCTCGTGGTAGATGCGCGTCTGCAGCTCGGCCAGCAGGCCCATGGTGATGAACTGGACACCGACCAGTATCAGCAGGACGGCCAGCAGCAGGATCGGCCGGTTGGCCAGCGAGATGCCCATGAAGAGCCGCTGCCAGGCCAGCCAGGCCGACAGGACGGACGCCGAGCGCCCCCGAGACGAGGCCGATCAGGCCGAAGATCTGGATCGGCTTGGTGGAGTAGTCGAGCAGGAACTTGACCGTGATCAGGTCGAGGATGACCCGCACCGTCCGGAAGATGCCGTATTTCGACTTGCCCCGTCGTGCGCGGATGGTGGTCGACCTCGACCTCGTCGACGCTGACCCCCATCCACGAGGCGATGGCCGGGATGAAGCGGTGCATCTCGCCGTAGAGCTTCAGGTGCTTGGCCACCTCGCGCCGGAAGGCCTTGAGCGTGCAGCCGTAGTCGTGCAGGTGGACGCCGGTGAAGAAGGAGATGAGCCGGTTGGCGATGATCGACGGCAGGCGGCGGTTGAGGAACGGGTCCTGGCGGTTCCGCCGCCACCCGCTGACGATGTCGTAGCCCTCTTCGAGCCTGCCGAGCAGCCGGGGGATGTCCGCCGGGTCGTTCTGGAGGTCGCCGTCCATGGTGACGATCACCCCGCCCCGGGCATGGCGGAAGCCGGCCGAAGCGCCGCCGTCTGGCCGAAGTTCTTGCGGAAGCGGATGGCCGTCGTGTTCGGCTCGCTCGGCGTGGACGCGCCGGAGCTCGTCCCAAGTGCCGTCGGTGCTGCCGTCGTCGATGAAGAGGAGCTCGTAGGGACGCCCCATGGCGGCCATGGCATGGTGGACCCGCTCGGCCACCTCGGCCGACGTTGTCCCGCTCGTTGTAGACCGGGATCACCACCGATATGTCGATCGTTACCTCAGCCATGCCATACCCCCTTGCGGCGCCACGCCAGCGCCACGGCCAGCGGTCCCGCCAGGACGGCGCCCTCCTGCAGGGCCAGTCAGCGCCAGGTGCCCGCCAGCGGCCAGCCCAGCGGAGAGCGGGGAACGCGATCGAAGAGGTGGAACGGGACCGCCACCCAGGCCCTCAAATGGCCAGAAGAGGCTGCATGCCGATCGGCGGAGTGATGTCGAGAGTGACCAGGTCCACCCCGACGTGCGCCAGCACCAGGACGCGACCCATGGCCGGCCAAGGCCACCCTTGCCCGCGGCGGTCTTGTATCATGCCGAACAGGAAAATGCAAACCGAAACGGCGGCGGCGAACGCCAGACTGTGGGTCGCGGCATGGTGCCATCCCCCCTCATCGGCACGACCAGGCCGGCCAGCAGGTCGACGTCGGGCGCGTACGACAGGATGGCGGTGGCGGCCGCCCCCCGGGGTGAACCGCGCCCCGGGCCACGCGCCCAGCGTAACGACGCCCCGGCCAGGGCATGCCCCACCGGTGTCGCCATCACTGCCCGGCCGGTCCCAGCCCGCTCCCAGCGGCTCCCGCGCCGCGGGGCGATCCGGCAGACGGCAACGATCATCACCCACCCGAGCACCAGGCGAAGAGGAGCCCGAAGTTCCTCGCCACCGGGACTGCAGAACTCCCAGCCGAACGGCAATCCCGGCCGCCAGCGACGTCAGGACGGCGGGCACCACGCCACGATTCCCTGACCGGCCGAGCCCATCCATCCGCCGCGGCCAGGCACCGACGACCAGTGCCGCCGGAGCGAGGAAGAGCACCGTCGACGCCAGGCGCACGGGGAGGGGCCACGCCGCAAGGCCGGCCGTGCCGGACACAGCGGCAGGAGGACGACCGGCAGGCAGGAGCGTCAGGACCGCCGGCCGCGCCAGGATATCGAGGAATGCCCACCGCCGGCGGGCGAACATGCCCGCAGCCACCAGCAACGGGATGCCGGCCGCGGCGGCGGCGATGAACTGGTAGATCGGGACCGCCGCCCCATGGCGACAATGGCCATCGTGCGACCGGTCAGTCCCGAGCGACACGGCCAGCATCGGCCACCGCCCACAGCGAGGACTTTCCTCCGGCACTTCGGCTCCCGGGGCAGGTCCCGGCCAATCCCCGGGAGTCGCCACCGAGAAGGCCAGCAGCAGGATCAGGCCCGAAACGATCCACGGCAGTCAACCGGCGGGATGACCGCCGCGAACCGGCGGTGCTCCAGGGGCGATATGCCGCCGGTCCACCGCTTGTCCGGCGCCGCCCAGAATTTCCTGAGGTGGTGGAAGAAGGGGCGGTTGAGCGTCGGCGGCTTCAGGTCGTACCAGGTCATCGGGAACTCGCCCCTCGGGAATGCCCATGCGCATCATCCCCGCCACGGCGTTGCGGCGGGGGTGGACCCCGGGGGCGTAGATCAGTTCCTTCCCCTCCATGACGGCGTCGAAGCGCATGATCCGTTCCAGCGTCCAGGGGCTCTTCGGGACGATGCTCAGGTAGTGGGGCCCCGATCGAGACCGTACACCAGCAGGTGATCCGCGGGGTTGAGCCCCCGGGACCGGGCCACCTGATGGATCAGCGACGCGAGCTTCAGGGAGTACGGTCCCCTGAAGACCAGATACCCTTCCGGGGGGAGCGCATCGAAGAGCGCCGAGACCGTCTCGATCGTCAGGAAAAGTTCGGCCGGCTGCCGATCGACCCGCTGGCGAGGGAACCCACGTCGGCGTCGTCCTGCCAGTAGACGACCCTGAACGATCCCGGGTTCCGCTCCAGCGCGCTCGCCGGAGTTCCCTTCCGTCAGGGTCAGCGATGCTCCCCTCGGCCGGTTGGGAGAAGACGAGCGACAGACGCCGCGGCTCCGCCCTCAACGACCGTGACGTCGAGGCGGCGCCCCGTCAAAGATGGACGAAGCCGCCGCGCCGACGACCAGCACGCGGCCGCCGCCGGCGGCGTTCTCGACGATCCGGCTGACCTTGGCGCCGTGAGCCCCTCCGGAAGATCGGGCCGCGGCCGCGCCGTCCAGGCGCTCTGCCCCCCACGGATCTCCACCCGCCTCTCCCACGAGACCACGGCCTTCCTCACCAGGCCGTCGACGTACCAACGGCGGCTGCTGGCGACCATCTCGCTGCCCCGATCCTCGGCCCGCTCGAAGCCCCTCGTCCACATGAGCACCAGCAGCAGGATCACCGGGATGACCAGCCACCACCACCCCGACGCCGACTCCTCCCAGGGCCAGCCGAGCAGCGCCGCGGCGGCCAGCAGGGTCCACGGGCCGGCCGTGGGGAGCAGGCCACCGAGCCAGCAGGCCGACCGCGAAACCGCCCAGCGCAAGGGAAACCCTCTCCACGCGATGCTCCCGTGGACCCCACCCCAGGCGCTCGACAACAAACCGAGGAGGACGGCGGTGGCGGCCGCGGCCAGGACCAGCGACGGGATCGGCGGCAGCCAGCCAACGACGGCATCGGCCATGAAAAGGCCGGCCACGGCGGTCAAGCCGGGGATGACCGCCATGGCCCGCAACGGCCCGGTGAAGCCGAGCCGGGTCAGGATCATCGTCGATAGCAGGGCGCCGACCAGCATCAGGGTGGTGGGCAGATCCGACCAGGCGGCGGCGGTGATCTCCATCGCCACTGCCCGGAAGACCGGGATGACGATGCCCGCCACGGCGCCGTAACGCACGGTCAGCCCCGTCGCGCTCGAGAGGAACCTCACCGCCCCTCCCCATGGCCGGCAAGGAACCTGGCGAAGGCCATCAGGTCGAGAAAGGTGCCCACCCCGCAACCGTCGGTCGACACCGCACCGATCAGCACCGGCCGGCAACCCGCCCGGCGGCCCGCCTCCAGGTCGGACGACGAATCGCCGACCATGTAGGACGCACCGGCGTCAATGCCCAGCTCGGCCACCGCGCGGCGGATGAGGCCATCCTTCGGTTTGCGGCAGTCGCATTCCTCGGCAGCCAGGTGCGGACAGGCATAGATGCCGTCGAGGTCGGCCCCCTGCCGCCTCAGTTCGCCGACCATACGGAGGTGGATGGCGTCCAGATCGTCCATGCCCATGAGGCCCTTCCCGACTCCCTGCTGATTGGTGATCACCACTGCGAGGAAGCCCGATTCCCTGATCAGCCGGATGGCGGCGGCCACCCCCGGGAGGAGCTCGAACTCCTCCCAGCGCTTGACGTAGTCGCCCGGCAGGAGACGGTTGATGACGCCGTCCCGGTCCATGAATACCGCCGTCCTGCCCCTGCCGCCCATACGGTCCCTCCCCGCCATCCGCGGCATCACCGTCCCTCCCCCGCGGGGTCAAGACCGTGGGTGCCGTATGGCAATAAAGAGTATAAAATATGTATTTTAAATCATTTCTCGACAATCGGGGGAAGGCTGATGGACATCGTTTGCGCGGAGCACGTCGGATGAGGGGACAAGTCTCCCCGCTGACCGGCCCCTGGCGTGGGCATATCCTGGCCGGCCTGCTCTTTGCGGGGCTGGCTCTGGTAGCCACGTGGCCGCTGCCCGCCGACGTGACCGAGGCCGTCCCCTTCAGCCACACCACCGCCGGAGGGGTCGGCCGGGTGGCCCTCTTCCCCGGCGACACCCTGGACACCCTCTACAAGCTCTGGATGGTCGGCGAGCAGGTCACCGGGCGGGTCCCGCTGATGACCGACCCATACCAGTTTCAGGGGAAGGGCATCACGCCCCCCTTCGTCCCGCAGGACTTCCCCTTCGCCCTCCTCTTCGTCGCCCTCTCCCCGCTGGGCATCGCCGCCGCCTACAACCTCTGCCTCTGGGCCACCTTCGTCCTGACCGGCCTGTCCACCCGCTGGTGGCTGCGCGTCGAAGGGGCGGGGGAGACCGGCGCTCTCCTGGGGGCGGCCATCTTCACCCTTCTCCCCTTCCGCCTGGCCCAGCTCAAGGGGGGGCACTTCAACGCCTTCGTCGTCTTCCTCCTACCCCTGGCCGCCGGCGGAGCCGCCATGCTGGCCAGGGGAAACCGGCCCGTTCGCGGCGGGATGATCCTGGGCGGCAGCCTGCTGCTGATGGCCATGATGGAGTTTCACCTCTTCTATTACGCCGCCCTGGTCTTGGCGGTCCTGGTGCCGTTGCGCCTCGTGGGAGGCGGCGCAGCGGCCGGATCGCCCGCATGCCTGCTCCATGCGCTCCCCGGCACTATGCTGGCCTCGGGCGCTCTGGCCCGCTGGTCGGGACGCCCCGTTTCCTGGGCAACGCTGGCCGGCGCCCTGGGAATGGGCGTGGCGGCGGCCGTCCTCCTGCCGGTTATCCTCCCCGCCGATCCGTCCGAGCGGCGCCGCGCCCTGGCCCGCGGTCACCTGGCGCTCCTCCCCTGGTACATCATCGCCGCCGGCTGGATCGCCGGCCGGCATCCCGGGGAACGATACGCACTGATGGCCTTCCTCTGGACGATCGTCTTCGTCGCCCGTCCGGCCGTCGGAATGCTGCGGCGGGTCCCCCGGCGGGTCTGGGCCGGCATCGCCGTGGCTGCGTTGCTGGCCATCATGGGTGTCTGCTGGCTGCTCTGGATCCGTCAGCGGGCCATCACCGGTTCGGTGGCCGGCGAGGGGCGCTCCTACCGTGAGGTGTCCCTCTTCGCGCCCCGCCCGGCCGACTTCCTCGCCCGGACGAATCCCCTGGGCGAGCGCTACATCTATCCCGGCCTGTTGGCGCTCCTCCTGGCTGCGGCGGCCGGCCTGGCCAGCCCCGGGCGGCGGATCGCCTGGGCCGGCGCCCTGACGCTCGGCTGGCTCTCCCTGGGCCCCTCGGGGGATGACTGGCTCCCCCTCTACCGCGCCGCCTACGAGTACGTTCCCCACTTCAACCTCCCCCGTGTCCCCGGGAGGATCTTTCCACTGGCCGCCCTCGCCCTGGCTGCCCTGGCCGCCTTCGGCGCCGACCGGTTGACCGGCAGTCGCCGCTGGAAAGCCGGCCTCCTGTTGGCGCTGGTGCTGATCGACTTCCGGCCCGGCTTCGCCACCGCGCTGACCGTCCTCCCCCGCCGCGACGGGGTGATGGCCCGCGCCGCGCTGGGCCTGCGACCCGGGGAGCGGGCCCTCCACCTGCCCCTGTGGCCGGGCGACTCGGCCGACACCACTCTCTACCTCTTCCGTGGGGCGATGCTCCACCGGGTGCCGATGCTAAACGGCTACTCCCCGCTGGTGACCCCGGCCTTCCGTGACCAGGTCTTCCAGGCGCTGGCCCCGCTGACCGTCGGCGAGGCCTCGCCCGCCATCCGTGAACGGCTCCGGGAGCACGGCGTCCGCTACCTGGTGGTCCACCGCAAGGCCTTCCCGGCCAAGGTCTCGGCATTTCCCCCGTCGCTGACCGTCGACCGCCTGGAGGCTTCCGGCTGGCTCACCCGGGTGGCCGAGGAGGAGGACCGGGTGCTGTTCGAACTTTCGCGGACGGTATCGCCCGGCGCCGTCGTGCCGCTCCCGCCCATCGGCGCGGCGGTCGAGGCCGAGGCCCTCTCACGGAACACCGGGGGCGACGAGGTCGACCCGTCGGCCTCCGGGGGGGCCTTCCGCCGGGCCTCCTCGCCCGGCTACCCGGTCTTCCGGGGCGTGCGCTGGCATCCTCCCGGCGACTACGTGGGGCGTTTCCTGGTGCGCACCGAGGGGGCGGTCAGCGGACGGGTCGAAGCCCTGCTCTCCCGCGGCGGGAGCGTTCTCGGCGGGACTGACCTGCCGGCCGACACCGCCGGGGCTTGGGTCGAGGTGACCTTCCCCTTCCGGATCGACTCGGCCGCGGTGCCGGAACTCCGCTGCCGCCTCGACGGCGGAGGAAGGCTGGACCTGGACTGGTTGGCCGTCACCCCCAGGAATTCCGAAGCCACGGACGCGTGGGAGGCCGAGTCGCTCTTCGGCGTCGGCGTCCCGGTGACCTCTCCCGGCGCCTCGGGCGGGCGCGTCATCGCCGGGAGCGACCTGGAGCCGGTCGGCCCGCTGGTCTGGGGACCCGATCTGCCCCTGCCACCCGGCGCCTATACGGCCGCGGTGACGCTGAGCGGCGGGTCGGCGACGCGCCGGGGGGGCGGGCCAGGAGCGCGGGTGACGGTGGGCGAACCGGGGCGGCCGGCTTCGCTCGGGGAGAAGGGATCGCCGGACCCGTGGCGCGGTGAACCTCTCGAGATCGCCGTCCCGTTCACCGTCGGCCGCCTCAGGCCGGTCAGGGTCACCGTCGAGCGGCGCTCGGGCCGGATCGAGGTCGACCGGGTGGTCGTCCGCCGGGAGGGGAACTGATGGCCCGCATCCTGATGGTCGCCCCGCAGCCCTTCTTCCAGCCGCGCGGCACCCCCTTCTCGGTCCGGGCCAGGATCATGGCCCTGGCGGAACTGGGGCACACCGTCGAACTGGCAACCTACGGCGTGGGGGAGGATCCCGGCATCCCCGGACTGCTGATCCGCCGCTGCCCACGCCCCTTCCGGATCAGGCGGGTGCCGATCGGCCCGTCGGCAGCCAAGGTTGTGCTCGATTTCCTGCTCTTCTTCACCGTGCTGCGAATGCTCGTCGGCCGCCCCCGTTACGACCTGCTCTTCACCCACGAGGAGGCCTCCTTCATGGCTTTGGGCCTGGCGCCCCTCTTCCGGCTGCCGCACCTGTACGACATGCACTCGCTGCTGTCGGAGCAGTTGGCCAACTTCCGGAAGTTCAACATGAAGCCGCTGGTCGGCCTGTTCACCTTCCTGGAGACGCGGGTCGCCCGGGGTGCCGCCGGGATGATCGCCATCTGCCCGGCCCTGGGGGAGTCGGCCCGGAGGATGGCCCCGGGGACCCCGCTGGAGGTGATCGAGAACACCTACGACGTCGGCCCCCCTCCGTCCGTTCCGCCAGCCGAGGTGGAGCGCCTGCGGACCGAGACCGGGACCTCCGGCGCCCCTTTCACCGCGCTCTACACCGGCACCTTCGAGCCCTACCAGGGGATCGACCTGCTGCTGGAGGGGTGGCGCATCTTCGCCGCCGCCAACCCCGATGCCCGGCTGGTGCTGGTCGGCGGCGCGCCGCCCCACCAGGCGACGGTCGAGGCAGCCGTGGAACGGCTGGGCATCGGCGGCTCCACCCGCGTCGTCCCCCGCCGGCCGCCGGCGGAAATCCACGCCTGGCAGGCGTTGGCCGACTGCCTGCTGTCGACCCGTTCGTCGGGGGTCAACACCCCGCTGAAGCTCTACCAGGCCCTCTGGTCAGGCAAGCCGATCCTGGCCACCAATATCTTCTCCCACACCCAGGCGCTGACGCCGGAGACGGCGCTGCTGGTGCCGCCGACCCCCGAAGGCATCGCCGACGGTTTGCGCCGCCTGGCCGCCGATCCAGGCCTGCGCGAGCGTCTCGGCCGCGCAGGGCGTGCCGCCGGAGAGTCGTTCTACAACCGCCGGGTTTACCTGGAGCGCCTGGCCCGCCTAATGGCCACCGCCCTCGACCGGGCAAGACTGTATCCGCTACCCAGGTCTTAACTTCATCAATCGAACCTGGCGACCGGCACACTTTCTCTTGGGTAAGTATCGTGACGTGTCCATAGTCTCTTTAGACATCTTCATGGAGACCACTTTCGTTCCCAACCTCAGCAACGCCGAAAGTCTCTCTACTCAATGAAGCAAGTATCCTGCCTATAATGACAATAAATGTGGTATGATATCTTTTGACTGCGCGCCTAAGGGCAGCCCAGGGGGGGGGTTAAGACCGTTCGCCAAATCGAGTCCAAGATTCAGCATTGCTGGCTGGAGGTCAATGACATGACCAAGCCACTGCAGATTCGGGAAGACCCTCCCGACTACAAGGGTGAGAAGAAATGATGTCCTTCCGCGGCACTCGACTTGAGAAGTCATGCCTCCCTCAAGGCACCGTATGGCTCCTGGAGTCTCTGGCAGAAGCCAAGGGGAGAGAGCTGCTCTTTGAGAAGCAATCCCCGCAAATCCTGAAGGGCCTCCGCGAGATGGCCTTCATCGAGAGCGCTGAGTCATCCAACCGGATCGAGGGCGTGACTGTCGAGCGCCTACGCCTTCGGCCGCTCGTCTTGGGCAAAGCCCGGCCGCGCGACCGTTCCGAGGAGGAGATTGTCGGCTATCGCCGGGCGCTCCATTGGATTCATACGGACCATAAGAAGATCCCCATCACCCCGGAAACCTGCTTGAGGTTCCACGCCTTGGCGCAGGGAGGAACCAGCGGCGACGCCGGCCAATGGAAAACCACACCAGTCGATATCATCGAGACCTTTCCGGATGGCCGCCGCCGGCTGCGCTTCCGCACATTGCCCCCCGACAAGGTTCCCTCTGCAATGGACGAATTGTGCCTTGTCTATCGTCATGCCATGGATCAGGGGAGGGTCACCCCACTGCTGGCGACCGCCTGTCTCATCCTGGATCTTCTCTGCATCCATCCCTTCCGGGATGGCAACGGGCGGGTGTCACGCCTTCTCAGTCTCCTTGCCTTCTATCATCACGGGTACGGCGTTGGCCGATATATAAGCCATGAGAGACTCGTGGAGCAGACCAAGGAGAGCTACTACGAGGTATTGGCCAGGAGTTCCGCGGGGTGGCACGAAGGAAAGCACGACGTTCTCCCCTGGTTCAACTACCTCCTGTCGACTCTGCGGTCGGCATACCGGGAATTTGAGGAGCGGGCCGCTCGTGATCGTCCGGCGCGTGGCTCCAAGGCTGATCTGGTGGCCTACGCCCTGGAGAACGTCACCAGCCCCTTCGGCATCGCCGATATCGAGCGGCTCTGCCCCAACGTCAGCCGCGAGATGATAAGGGTTGTCATGAACCGCTGGCGTGACGAAGGCCGCCTTGAAGTCATGGCCCGAGGGCGGGATGCCAAGTGGCGCCGGCTGGAGGAAAAGAAGCAATAACACCTTAATGTGTGACTAATAGTGGTAATAGGCTGTGCTATATGACATATTTGCTTTTATACGGCAAATTTGTTATTGCGCCAGATCGTCGGATTGGGTAGACTATGGGGCATGAAGGGTTACATCCATCGCGATCTGGAACCGGTGCTGCTGTCGCTGGTGAAGCAGTTTCCCGGGCTGGTAGTCACGGGTCCGCGCCAGGCAGGCAAGTCCACCATGCTGCGCCAGATCCTGCCCGACCATGCCTACCGGTCGCTGGACGATCTCCAGATCCGCCAGATGGCCCGGAACGACCCGGAGAGCCTGCTCGATTCGCTGGGCGAAAAGGGTGTCGTGGACGAGATCCAGTATGCTCCCGAACTCCTCTCCCACATCAAGGTGCGCATCGACAACGAACGGCACCGCCGGGGCCGCTTCATCCTGACCGGCTCGCAGCAGTTCGCGCTGATGAAGGGAGTCAGCGAGTCGCTGGCCGGACGGGTGGCTTTGCTGGAAGTAATGCCGTTCAGTCTGGGGGAGAAACGCCGGGTGCCGGGATTGAAAGGCACCCTGACCGGAGCCCGCGCCGCGTTCACCCACGCCTGCATCTCGGGCTCGTTCCCCGAGCCGGTGGTGAGCCGCACGGCTCGACGGGATGACTGGCAGGCCGCCTACCTGCAAACCTACCTGGAGCGGGACGTGCGGTCGATCTACGACATCGGCAACCTGCGAGACTTCGAGCGCTTCGTGCAACTCCTGGCGACCAGGTGCGGGCAGCAGTTGAACCTCTCCTCCTACGCCCGCGACCTGGGAGTGGCGGTCAATACCATCAGCCGCTGGTTCTCGATACTTGAGGCCTGCAGGATGGTCCTGCCCCTCTCTCCCTACTACAACAACCTCGGCAAGCGGGTGACCAAGGCTCCCAAGGTCTACTTTCTGGACTGCGCCCTGGTCTGCTACCTGACCGGCATCCACGACACCGAGCATCTGCTGAAGGGGCCCATGGCCGGAGCGCTCTTCGAGAACTTCTGCGTTGTCGAGGCGTTCAAGGCCATCGTGTCCCGGGGCATACGTCCCCGCCTCTACTACGTCCGCACGGCGGCGGGCAACGAGGTAGACCTATTGGTGGAGGGGGCCAATCGGAAGCTCTGGCCGGTGGAGTTCAAGCTGAGCCGCACCCCATCCACAGCCATGGCCGACGGCCTGAAACAGTATCGCGCGACCTTCGCCGAACTCGCCCCCGAACGGGGAGCCGTGGTCTCCATGGCCGATGAGGATCGTCCCCTCTCCCGTGAGGCCGACCTCATTTCACTCGACACCTTCCTGCAGCGGGTGGTGCTGTTCCACCAGACCGGGGAGATAGCCTGATGTGCGGGATATGCGGATTTGCGGGAGCGGGACTGCCGGAGGACGCCGGCGCCGTCCTCAAGCGGATGAACGACACGCTGGTGCACCGGGGACCGGACGACGAGGGGTTCCGCATCGAACCGGGCGTGGCCATGGCCATGCGGCGCCTGTCGATCATCGACCTGGCCGGCGGCCACCAGCCGATGACCGAGGAGACGGGGACCGTCTGGGGCATCCAGAACGGCGAAATCTACAACTTCCCCGAGTTGCGCCGCGAACTGGAGGGGAAGGGGCACCGCTTCGCCACCCGCAGCGACACCGAGGTGATGCTGCACGGCTACCAGGAGTGGGGCGAGGAGGTCTTCAGCCGGCTGGCCGGGATGTTCGCCATCGCCATCTGGGACGGCCCGAACCGGACCCTGGTCCTGGGGCGCGACCGGCTGGGGAAGAAACCCCTCTACTACGCCGACCTGGGCGGCCGGATCGTCTTCGGCTCGGAGATCAAGGCCCTGCTCGCCTCCGGTTGGGTGTCGCGGGAACTCGACCCCGAGGCGGTCGACGCCTACCTGACCTTCGAGTACGTGCCGGGGCCGATGAGCATCTTCCGGTCGATCCGCAAACTCCCCCCGGGGCACCTGCTCCGCTTCCGCGACGGGCGCGTCACCGTCCGCCCGTACTGGGACCTGCTGGCCGAGGCGGCCCGCCGGGCCCCGTCGCCCGACCCGGAGGCGGAACTCGACTGCCTGATCGACGAGGCGGTGCGCTGCCGGATGATCTCCGACGTCCCGCTGGGGGCCTTCCTGTCGGGCGGCCTCGACTCCTCCACGGTCGTCTCGTACATGGTCGACCACGCCACCGAACCGGTGCAGACTTACAGCATCGGCTTCGCCGAGGGGAGCTACGACGAGGTTCCCTACTCCGAGCTGATCGCCCGGCGCTTCGGCCTGGCCCACCACGTGCGCCGCCTGACCCCCGACATCGCTTCGCTGGCCCGCCACCTGGTCCGTTTCCTAGACGAGCCGATGGCCGACACCTCCATCTTCCCGACCTACCTGCTGGCCAAGACGGCCCGGGAGGGGGTCACCGTGGCCCTCTCGGGTGACGGCGGCGACGAGTTGATGGCCGGCTACGAGACCTACCGGGCCCACCTGCTGGCCCGCCCCTTCGGCGTCATCCCCCGTCCGCTGCGCCGCCTGATGGCCCGGACCGTCGATGCCCTGATCGCCCCGCGCGAAGCCAAGAAGGGGACCTGGAACAACATCCGCCGGTTCGCCCAAGGGGTGGCCCTGCCGGCATCCCTGGGGCACGCCCGCTGGCGGGTCTACCTGGACGAGGCGGCCAAGGCGTCGCTCTACTCCGGCGACCTCCGGCCGTACGCCTCGGGAGCCGCCTGGCGGTATATCACCGACCTGTTCGACGAGGCCCGCGATCTCGACCCGGTGAACCGGCTGCTGTACGTCGACCTGAAGAGCTTCCTGGTCGACGACATCATGGTCAAGGTCGACCGGATGACCATGGCCGTGTCGCTCGAATCGCGGGCGCCGCTGCTCGACCACCGGCTGGCCGAGTTCCTCTTCTCCCTCCCGGGCGACGTCAAGTTGCGCCGGGGGGTCGGCAAGGCTATACTGAAAGATATCGTCCGGCCGCGGCTTCCCGCCGAGGTGATCGACCGCCCCAAGGAAGGATTCTCGATACCCATGAAGAACTGGCTGCGCGGCCCGCTGGCAGGCATGGCCCGCGAGCTCCTGTCCCCCTCCTCCCTGGGAAAGCTGGGCCTGTTCGACCAGAAGACGGTCGACCGCCTGCTGGCCGGCCACCTGTCGGGACGCGAGGACCACGCCCACCGGATCTGGCCGCTGATGCACCTGGCCCTGTGGGCCGAGGAGTGGCGGTGAGAAGGCTCCCCGGGCGCCCGCGGGTGCTGTTGATCTTCCCCCCGGGCGGCTTCTCGACCAAGGACCCTCTCCCCCGCTCGGGCTGGCCTTCCTGGGGGCGGTCCTGGAGCGGGAGGGAATTCCGGTGGCCATCATCGACGCCGCCGCGGAGCGCCTCTCCATGAGGGAGCTGCGCCGGCGCACGGCCGCCTTCCGGCCCGACCTGGTGGGGATCACCGTCCTGACCGAGTTCCGCTTCTCCTCCTTCGACACGGCCAGGCTGGCCCGGGAGGCGGCCCCGGACGCGGTCGTCATTCTGGGTGGGCCGCATGTCACGCTGGCCGCCGAGGACACCGCCCGGCACGTGCCCGAAGCCGACATCGTCGTCCGGGGGGAGGCCGAGGAGACGATCCTGCAGCTGATCCGGGCCCTGGCGGAAAGCGGCGACCCGGCGGGCGTGCCGGGCCTCACCTGGCGCGACGGGGACACGGTCCGCTCCACCCCCGACGCCCCGCTGGTGCGCGACCTGGACGCCCTCCCCTTCCCCGCCCGCCACCTCCTGCCGATGGACAGGTACCGCTTCACGCTAGACGTGCCGGGGGTGGGCAAGCGCCCGGCGGCCCACACCATCACCAGTCGCGGCTGCCCCTTCGGCTGCTCCTTCTGCGCCACCTCGACGATGATGGGCATGAAGTGGCGGGCCCGCACCGCCGACAACGTGCTGGCCGAGGTGGAACAGGTGGTCGGCCAGGGAATCGACACCCTCTGGTTCTACGACGACACCTTCACCATGGCCAGGAAGAGGGTCGCCGACATCTGCCAGGGGATCATCGACCGGGGGTGGAAGCTCCACTTCACCTGCTCCATCCGGGTCGACACCGTCGACCGCGACCTGCTGGCGCTGATGAAGCGAGCCGGCTGCTTCAAGGTCTTCTTCGGGGTCGAGTCGGGCAACCAGGAGACGATCGACCGGGTGTGCGGCAAGCGCATCTCCCTCGACCAGGTGCGCGACGTGGCCCGCTGGTGCGACGAGCTGGGCATCCAGAAGAATCCCGGCTACATCATCGGCTTCCCTGGTGAGACCGAGGAGCAGGCCCGCGAGACGGTGCGCTTCATGGGGGAGATCGGCGGGCAGGCGTCGCTGTCGTTCCTGCGCATCTACCCCGGCACGGCCATCGAGCGGATCGCCCGGGAGACAGGGATCATCTCGCCCGGCTTCTCCTGGTCCGACCGGGAGATGCGCGGGGGGACCTCGGTCGGCGCGGCGCACGGCAACTCGCCCCTCTTCCTCGACACCCTGTCGTGGGAGGCGATGAGCCGGCTGTCGGTGGAGTGGGCCGCCCGGGAGCGGATACCCCTGTGGAGGAAGATTCCCCGGGCGCTGTTGGCGGTGCGCTCGTGGCGGGAGCTGCGCCTGCTGGCGGTCACCGGGCGGGAGTACCTCCGGGCCCTGCTCACCCGGAAGCGGCCGTGAACGCCGTCGCGCGCTACCGCCGCCTGGCGGAGATCTTCGCCGCCTACCGCCTGGGGAAGGCCGGACCCGGCTACCCTCCCTTCCGCTTCTGGATCGAGCCGACCAACGGCTGCAACCTGCGCTGCGTGATGTGCCCCAACAGCCTGGAGGACCGCCCGGCCACGGCGGTGATGGGGATGCCCCTCTTCCGGTCGCTCGTCGGGCAGATCGCCGGCCAGGCCTACGACGCCAACCTGCACCACCGCGGGGAGCCGCTGCTGCACCCCGACCTGGCGGCAATGGTCCGCGAGGCGAAGGCCGCCGGCATCGCCACCAGGCTGCACACCAACGCCACCCTGCTCGACGCCGGGAAGGGGGAGGCCCTGCTCGACGCCGGGCTCGACCTGATCTCCTTCTCGTTCGACGGCTTCACCCCGGCCGACTATGCCGCCATACGCCGGGGGGCCGACTTCGACGCCACCCTGGCCAACATCGAGGGCTTCCTGCGCCGGAAGAGGGAGCGCCGGTCGCCCCTGCCGCTGACCGTCTTCGAGACGATCGGCTTCGAGGAGGTCACCCGGCCCGATGCAGCCGCCGCCCGGGAATCCCTGAAGTCCCGCCTGGTCGCCCAGGGGCTGGACAAGTTCATCGTCAAGGCGCCCCACAACTGGGCCGGCACGGTCGCTTCCGGCCTGGCCCCCGACCGGCGGCGCTTCACCCCCTGCACCTTCCCCTGGTTCGCCCTGGTGGTCTTCGCCGACGGCACCGTCGCCCCGTGCCCGCAGGACTTCCACGGCCGCCTGGCCGTCGGGAACCTGAACCGCCAGTCGGTGGCCGAGATCTGGAACGGAGCCCCGCTGCGTGAACTGCGCCGTCGGATGGCCGCCGGACAGGTGGATGACCTGCTCCCCTGCGCCGCCTGCGACCAGATCCGCCGGCCGACCTTCCTGGGCGTGCCGACCCCCAACCTGCGCACCTTCGTCAAGGAGACGCTGGGCGGCTACCGCCTGCTGCCTCGCCTGCTGGGGAAGAAGGAGGGCTCGGGGCTGTGAGCGGCCTCCCCTGGCAGGTGCGCCTCGGCCGCCTGTCGCTGAAGAAGCGGGCCAAGCTGCGGGCGCTGCTGCCGCTGGTCGGCCGGTGGGGACCCGGGCGCTATCTCGAGATCGGCCCCGAGAAGGGCGTCCTGGCGCACGAGCTGAAGCGCCTTCACCCGGGCGCCTTCGTCCACGCCGACGGGGACGCCGGGCACTTGCGCTCCACCCGGGAACTGACCGGGGACCCGGTGGTTCGGATGGGCTCTTCCTTGCCGTTCCCCGATGCCGTCTTCGACGGCGTCCTGCTGGTCGACCACCTCGAGCACGTGCCCGACGATCAGGCCCTGCTGCGCGAGGTCTTCCGGGTGACCCGCCCGGGAGGGCCGGCGATCATCTCGGCCCCGCGCCTTCCCGGCCCTCTCGGCGCCCGCCTGCGCCGCTTCTTAGGGATGCGGCGGGAGCGCTACGGACATCTGCGTGACGGTTACCCGCCTGGGGAACTGCGGCGGATGACCACGGCGGCGGGATTCCGGGTGGAGTCCGACGGCGCGTGCGTCGGCCCGCTGACCGAGACGGTCGAGCTGCTGCTCAACGCCGCCTTCTCGCTGGTCGGCCGCCTGAAGGGTTTCCGGGGCGGCGGCAAGGGGAGCATCGCCCCGCAGAGCCGCGAGGAAGCCGAGGGGAGCGCCTCGCTGATCATGGCCTACCGGCTCCTCTTTCCGCTGCTGCTGCTGGTCACCTGGCCGGACCGTCTCCTCGGCGCGCGCGGCAGCGTCATCTTCGTCACCGCCCGCAAGGATGACTGACGTGGACGTGCTGGTGACCGGGGCGGCCGGATTCCTGGGGAGCGCTGTCGCCCGACGCATGGCGGCCGACGGCCACCGCGTCTTCGGCCTCTGCCGCCGGGGCGACCAGTCGTCGGTCCTGGCCGGGTGCGGCGTCACCCCGGTGCTGGGAGACCTGCTCATGCCCGACCCGGCCACCTTCCCGCCGGTCGAGGCGGTCGTCCACGCGGCCGCGATCCTCAACGACGCCCCGCCGGAGGACTACCGCCGGGTCAACATCGAGGGAACCCGGATGCTGGCCGAGTGGGCCTCGACCCGGCCCCGGCCGCCCCGTTTCGTGCTCGTCTCCTCGGTCGGGGTCTACGGGCATCCGGCGACCCTCCCGGCCGACGAGACGACCCCCTGCCACCCGACCAACGTCTACGAGGAGACCAAGAAAGCCGCCGAGGAGCTGGTCGGCGCGCTGGGGAAGCAGGGGCTGCCGGCGGTGGTGGTCCGGCCGGCCTGGATCTACGGCCCCGGCGACCGGAAGAACCTGAAGCTCTTCCGGCTCATCAGCTGCGGCCGCTTCCCGATGATCGGTGACGGATCGACCCCGCTCTCGCCGGTCTTCGTCGACGACGTGGCCGACGGCATCGCCCTGGCCGCCACCCACCCCGGGGCGGTCGGCCGCACCTTCATCCTCGGCCCCCAAAGCCCGGTGCCCCTGGTCGACCTCTGCCGGGCCGCCGCCGCCGCCCTGGGTCGCCCCTTCCGCCGCCTCCCCGTCCCCCTCTCGCTGGCCCGCCCGGCGGCCTGGGCGATCGAGGCCCTCTGGAAGCACCTGCCGGGCACGCCCCCTCTCTCCCGCCGCCGCCTTCTCTTCTACACCCGCCCCCAGGTCTTCTCCATCGAGGCGGCATGGCGTATCCTTGGGTACCGGCCCCGGGTGGGCCTTGAAGAGGGTATGCGGCTGACCGTCGACTGGTACCGGAAGGAGGGCTGGCTGTGAGGCAGGGGACGGAACTGCAGACGAACCTCACCGGGCGGGGAACCTCCCCCTGGCGATCGTACCGCCGCCTCGTCGCGGGCGACCGCGGGCTCCTCTACTTCCTCTATCTCGAGGGGGTCACCACGCTGCTGGGAAACCTGCCCGGACTGCTCGGCCTGGGGCTGCGGTCCATCTTCTACCGGCCACTGTTCGGGTCGTTCGGACGGAAGGTGGCCCTCGGCCGGGGGGTGACCCTGCGCCAACCCCACCGGATCCGCCTCGGCAGCCGGGTGATCGTCGACGACTACGCCGTGCTCGACGCCAAGGGGACTTCCGCCGAGGGGATCGACGTCGGCGAGGGGACCGTCGTCAACCGCGGGGCGGTCCTCTCCTGCAAGGGGGGAAAGATCGCCGTCGGGGCCGGATGCAACATCGGCCAACTGTCGATCCTCCACTCCGAGTCGAGCATCGTCCTCGAAGAGCACTGCCTGCTGGCCGCGTACTGCTACCTTGTGGCCGGCGGCAACCACGATTTCTCGCGGACCGACATGCCGGTGATCCTGCAGCCGTCGATCTCCAAGGGGGGCATCCGCCTTCAACACGGCGTATGGCTCGGCGCGGACGTGACGGTCATGGACGGGGTGACCGTCGGCCATGACGCCGTCGTCGGGGCCAAGTCGCTGGTGACCGCCGACATCCCCCCGCTGACGGTGGCCGTCGGCACGCCGGCCCGGGTGACCCGGTCGCGGACACCGTGAGCCGCGCGGCCAGGATCGCCCTTCGGGTCGGCATCTCGCTGGCCCTGCTGGCGGCGGTCTTCTGGAACGCGGACCTGCGCGAGATCGGCCGCCACCTGGCGGCGGTGTCGCCGGGATGGCTCCTGGCGGCCCTGGCGCTCCTCTTCCTCGGGACGTTCATCACCGCCCTGCGCTGGCGGGTGCTGATCCGCGTCCACGGCCAGCCGCCGCCCCTCTTCTACCTGATGCGGGTCTACCTCTACTCGGTCTTCCTGAACAACTTCTTCCCCTCGACCGTCGGCGCCGACCCGGTCAGGGCGGCCCTGGTGCCCCGGACATCGATCCCGCTGTCGGTGTCGCTGGTGACCGTCGTGGTGGAACGGATCATCGGTCTGTTTGCGCTGCTGATCCTGACACTGGTCTTCCTGCCGGTCTCCTCGGCGCGCCTCAGCCTGCCGGTCCCGTGGCTGCCGGTCGTCCTGGCGGCGGCCGCAGGGCTTGCCCTGGCCTGGCGCCTGACCACCTCCACCGGCTGGTTGGAGCGCCTCCGCTCGGCCACCGCCGGAAGGCCGGTCCTGGGTAGGCTGGCGGCCATCCTGGACAAGGTGGTCGCTCCGCTGTCCGGATTCTTCGGCGCCCCCTGGCAACTGCTGGCCGTCCTCAGTTTGACCATCGTCCTGCAGGCCAACGTGGTCTTCTTCGTCATGTTCCTGGGCCGCTCGCTCGGGATACACCTCCCGCTGCTGGCTTACTTCGCCTTCGTCCCGCTGACGCGCATGGTGATCAGCCTCCCGCTGACCATTAACGGCATCGGGCTGCGCGAGGGCACCATGGGCACCTTCCTGGGCGTCTGGGGGGTGGCCGGGGCGGCCGACCTGGGAGCAGCCATATCGTGGCTGGAGATGGGCGTGGTGCTGGTGGAGGGGCTTATCGGATGGATGATCTGGGTGGGCTTCTCTTGGCACGACCAGAAGCGGCCGCCCGTGGGACCTTCCTAGCAGCGCGGGGTCCTGTCACCAACCACCCCCACGATGTGCTCGCCTGCGGCTGCGCGCTTCGTGGGGGTCCCCCGTTGGTGCCACCCCGCCGCTCGTAGGACGGCGGCGGGCTTTGCCCGGCCGGCTAGCCCGAGAAGGGCACCCCTAGGGACTGTAGGTGATTGCGGAAGGCCTCTTCGCGGCGGGGGACGCCGAAGCGCTCCAGGCGTTGGCGGCCGGCCGTGACCAGCGAGGCGGCCAGGGTCCGGTCCTCCAGCAGCATCAGCACCAGCTCGGCCACGTTTGGATGGTCCTTGGCGCCGAACAGGATTCCGGCATCGCCGATCGTCTCGCCCACCGCCCCGGCGTCGTGGGCGACCACCGGCACGCCCATGGCCATGCACTCGACCATTGGCACGCAGAACCCCTCGTGCTCGCTCATCGACAGGTAGACCGAAGCCGACCGGTAGTAGGCCAGCAGCTGCTGGAAGGTGACGTGCCCGGCGAAGACGATCCCGTCGGCCACCCCCAGCTCGTCGGCCAGGCGCCGGACCGCCCCCCCGTAGTTCTCCATGTTGACCTCGGTCCCGACCAGCACCAGCCGCGCGTCGGGCCTGACGCGCCGGACGAAGAAGAAGGTCCGCACCAGGTCCTCGATTCGCTTGTTGGGCGCCATCCGGCTGACGTGCAGGATGACCGGCCCGCCCGAGGCGTAGCGCCTCAGCACCTCCCGGTCCGGCGCGGCCCGGTACGCATCGAAGTCGACGAAGATCGGCAGCACGCCGGTGGGCGAAAAGCCGAGCTCCTCAAGTTCCCGCCGGTTGTACTCCGAGTCGCCCAGCGCAAGCTCGGTGCGCCCGGCCAGCGAGGCCAGCTCGCGGCGCCCCCGCTCGCACTCCCAGGCGGCCCGCCGGTTCACCCCCCGGAAGAAGGCCGCCGGGGTGATGTTGTGGTACTGGATGACCTTGCGGCAGGCCAGGGTGGCCAGGAAGGCGCTGATCGTCGAGCCGATCGAGAAGTGGTAGACGAGGACGTTGCCGGGGTCGTCGAAACGCCGGTAGTCGTCGTAGAAACGGCTCTCGGCAGCCATCTTCTCGTGCACGTACTGGGCGAAGACATCGGAATCGAAGCCCCAGCGGCGGAGGGTGTTGCGCCGGGCCAGGGTGTCGTTGCCGATGGCGTCCCCGTACGAGAAGTTGGGCAGGATCTGGTCGATCCTCATGTCACGCGGGGTTCGTCTCCCCCCGGCCGTCGGGTTTCCAGGCGACGATGGCGTAGTCGCGGTACCCCCAGATCAACTCGTTGAGCCGGTTGAAGTTGTCGTTGACGGTGTTCAGGAAGGCGTCCTCGAAGGTGCCGACCCTGTGGAAGATGTCCACCTCCCGCAGCTTCGACTCGGGGGGCACGGGCGATCTCCAGAGGAGTTCCACCGGGGAGAAGCCGACCGACTCGGCCAGGAAGCTGAGCGACTCGGGGTGGATCGGCCGGGTGCGGGCCAGGTCGAGGTAGAAGGTGTCGGCGAAGGTGCACAGGCACGTCGGGTTGACCGTTTCGACCAGCAGGCACCCGCCCGGGGCCAGTTTCCGGTGAGCCAGCGCGAAGAAGCGGTTCAGGTCGTCGGTGGACAGGCGCTCGACCACCTGGAGCGACACGATCCCGCCCAGGGAGGCGTCCGGGAGGGAGGCGACGTGGGCAACCATGTCCCCATGTCGGGCGTCGAGGCCCCGGCCGCGGCAGCGGGCCACCAAGCCGGCGTCGGCATCCACCCCCCAGGCGGCGATCCCGGCCGCTCGCAGCGTCTCCAGGAAATCCCCTTCCCCGCAGCCGGCATCGAGCACCGGCTGGCGGCCGCCCAGGTACGCCAGGTAGTCGCGCGGCGATTCGGGGACCGGTGCGTCGGCTCCCCGCTGGCGGTCCTCCAGGCTGATCCCGGCCGGCGGCGTTCCCTCGTTCGTCACCCTTCCCGCGGCCTCCCGGCGGACCCGTTCCCGGCGCAATTCCCGGCAGCGGCCGGCCAGCAGGTCGTGCTCGTGCTGCAACTGGTGATGGCTGACCAGGAGCGTGTCGAGACGCTGCTCAACCCGGTCGTCCATCCGATCGCGCAGGTCGTTCAGGGCCACGGTCAGGAGGTGCGTGGCGTGGCCGTTGAACTCGGTCTGCTTGAGCAGCATCAGCTTGGCCAGCGGGCGGAGCAGGCGCCACAGCAGCTTCTTGGCCGGGACGATGACTTTCCCGGCCAGCGGCCGGTGCGAGTTGATCTCGACCGAGCGGGTCGGGTCCCAGTTGGCGTGGAGCCAGGCCACCCCCTCGTCGACGTCGAGGCCGAAGTCGCGCTTCTCCTTGAGCACCAGGGCCAGCCCGGAGACCCGCTCGACATCCTCGCGGGAGTAGGTCCCGGCCGCGAGGCGTCCGTCGACGCGCTGCTGGGCCCTGGCCAGCAGTCCGCCGGCGTCTTCCCGCCGGTCAGCGGTCATGCGCCGCCCCCGGCCGGCACCCCGGGCCCCGCTTCACCACGTCGGGCAATCCCCGTCGCGCGTCCCATGCCGCACATGATACCATGACGGCATGAAGCGGAGTGTGTTTCCGGCGGTGGCGCTGCTGGCCGCCTGCACGGTCGCGACGTCCGCCCCGGCCTTCGAGGAGGGGCGCTTCGCCGTGGTGACGTCCCAGGCCAACGTGCGCTCGGGGCCGGGGACCGGCTACCCGGTCATGACCAGGTTCGAGGAGGGCCGCCGGGTCCGGGTGGTCGAGACATCGGGCGACTGGTTCAGGGTCGAGATGCCCCGACTCGGTCCGGGTTGGATCTATGGGCCGCTATTATGCCCCGAGCCGGATCAGCCGATCCTGCGCCTCTCCTTCTTCGATCTCGTCGGCTTCCCGCCGATCCTCTCCGGGACGACTCCCGCGGAGCGCCAGTTCGGCCCCGTCCGCCCGTCGCCGGCCGGCGACGGGTTCCCGGCCGTGCTCAGGGAGAGTAGATGATGCAGGGGGTCCCTTCGGGGAAAGCCCAGTAGAGGGCCTGGGCGTCCTCGGGCGCGAGGATCATGCTCATCGCCCGGTAGTGCCGCTTGCGCATGCCTTGGCGGATCGTCTGCCAGGGGGACCCGACCCACCACTTGACCTGGTACCAGACGTGCCCGAGCTTCTCCTTCCAGCCGACGGGGGCGTTCTTGACCATGATCCGCGTGCCGTCCTCCAGGTCGAGGTAGTACTCGATCGGCATGTCCCGCAATTCCAGGGCCTCCAGATCGGGTTCCTTGGGCTTGGCCGGGTCCACCGGCGGGGGAGGAGGAGGCTCCGGTTCGGCCTTCGGCGGCGTGCCCGGCGCGGGCGCCGCCTCGGGATGCAGTTCGGGGCGTTCCGGCTCCCGCGTCGCCTTGCGGCCGGCGAGCAGCAGCGGCCGGAGATCGGCCGCGCCGCCCCACAGGCGCCATGACTCGATCGGGAAGGTCCGCAACAGCACCCCCTTGACCTTCAGCAGGACGCCCCCGGCAGCGAGGTCGATGACGATGTACGGCTTGCCGCTCTTCGACAGCGTGATCTCCTCCTCCAGCAGGCGGTTCTCCACGGCCAGGTCGCCGGCAGGCGCGGAAGCGGCGAGGCAGGAGATCGCCAGGGCGATGGCACCGGCGAGGGTGCGGGCGGGGCGCATCAGAAGATGTAGACCTTCGTGCCCAGCGGGACGTTCCTGTAGAGGTACTCGAGGTCCTCGTCGCCGATCCGGACGCAGCCGTGGGTCACGTTGCGCCCCAGCAGGCGGGTGTAGAGCGTGCCGTGCAGGAAGTAGCCGTTGCCGATGCCGAGCGCGTAGTCCCCCAGCACGCCCTCCTCGGCGCGGTCGCCGTAGTTCTTCGGGATCGCTTCCCCTTCCTCGATGAAGGCCCAGTCGGGCTTGATCCAGGTCGGGTTCTTGGCCTTGGACTTGACGGCGGCTCGCCCCGGGGGGTGTCGAAGACCCAGCTCCGCTTGCCGTTCGGGTCCTCGAGGACGCCGCCGCTGCCGCACGAGACGACCGCCTCGCGCACGACCTGCTCGCCCTTCCTGTAGAAAAGGCGGTTGCGGCCGGTGTCGATGACGAGGTACAGGCCCTTCGGCGCGAAGCCGGACATCTTCTTCGCTCAGGGCCTGGTTGCTGCGCCTCGATCGCCGGCCCGGTCGGTCAGCGCTCCGGTTCCCGGGCGTCCGCCGGCACCGGCCGAACCGCGCCGGCTCAGCACCGTCCCGACGGCCACCAGGACGCCCAGGAAGACCAGCCGGTCAGCACGCAGCGCCAGCGACCGCCATGAACGGCCCGCCTCGCCCTGCAACGCGCGCCGGAGTCCTGCCGGCTCGCCGGCGCCGCGATCGGCATTTCTGCTTGACGGCCGCATCCCCGTCCGCGGTTCGCGCCGATCACGCTAGAGTTCATTGCCGGCCGCGGTCACGCTGTTGTCGAATGGCGGTGGTGCCGACGATGGTCACCGGCGTGCCCACGTCGGCGATGCCGAAGATCTCCTCCATGTGGCGGTCGTCGAGCGAGACGCAGCCGTAGGTCATCCCCTCGTCCCCGCCGCCGTGGATCTCGATCAGGCTGCCGATGCCGGCGCGGGGGGGGATGAGGCCGCGCCGCTTGGCCTGGGCGAACTGGCGCCGGTCCTCGTCGTTCGGGTAGTTGATCAGCAGCGCCTTGTAGTACCGGCTCCGGGGAACCTTCTTGATGATGCGGTACGCCCCTCGGGCGTGGCCTGGTCGCCGGCATAGAGCTTGTCGGTCAGCCCGTTCCTGCCCAAACCCACCCGGTAAGTCTCGGAGGACACTGCCGTCGCGGTAGATGGTCAGGTCGCGGGCTACCTTGTCGACCACGATGGCGGTGATGCTCCGGCTCTTGGACTCGTGGATGGTCTCGTCCACCCAGGACCGCCACTGGGCGACCTGCTTGCGGTCGCAGAATCGGTTGACGATCGGCCTGACCGCGGCCGCGGCGCTCTTGCAGCGCGATCTCCGCCTCGAACAGCACATTGTCGGCCTCGTCGAAGCGGCGGCGCCTGGACAGGTAACCCGCCTCGTGGATCATCAGCTTCGGCCTTGGAGAGGTTCCGGCGGGCCAGCCTCCCCTCGTTCATGCGCGTTGCTCAGGTTCTCGATCCCTTCGGCCTTGGCCAGGAGTGCCTGGCTCTTGTCGGCGATGCGGGCACGTGCGCATGTTCCGCTCCCGGCGAATTCTTCCCATGACCGTCCCGCCGCGCTGGAGCAGGTACCGGAGTTCGATGGCCGTCGGTTCGTAGTCGCGGAACCACGCCAGACGGTTCCTCTCCGCGCAGGAAGCGGTCCTTGGCCCGCCGCAAGTCAGCCAGGTAGCGGCGGTACGACTCGGGCGCCGCCTCGGCCGCACCGGCCTTCCAGAGGCGCTGCCCCATCTGCTCGGCCAGCCTCACCTCGGGTGGGACCGCCGGGCCGGCGCAGCCGCAAAGAAAAAGCACCGCCAGGGCGATAGCCCTTCCCGTCGCCTGGCGGTGCTTCATGATTCGCAACCCGTGATTCTGAGTCGCTACTACTACGGCCTCTTGCCGGTCTTCTTCTCGATCGCAGCCTTGACCTGCTCGGCGACGCGGGCGGCGCCGTCGTTGATCGCCTTGGCCTTGTCGGAAGCGCCGAAGAAGTCCTCGGCGGTGATCGGCGGCCTCGACGCCCGGCAGGGAGTCCTCGAGACCCTTCAGGTCGGCGGTCATGGCCTCGATGTCAGCCTTGGTGCCCTTGCCCTTGGGGGCCTTGGCAAGCAGAGCCTTGGCCTCGGAGACGGCGGCCTTGGCGGCCTCGAGAGCGGCCAGGGCGTTCTTCTTGGCCTCTTCCTTGCGGGCCGGAATCTGGGCGGTCAGGGACTCGGCATCAGCCTTGGCCTTGGCCAGGGTGGCCTTCGCCTCGTCGTACTTCTTGAAGAGCTTGCCTTCCTGCGACTTGATCTGATCATCGGCCTGGACCAGCAGGCTGTTGAGGGCCTGGAGCTCGTCCTTGCCATAGACGTTGGCGCCAGCGGCGACAGCGGCGTCGATGGAAGCCTGGGCGGCGGTCTTCTCCGCCTCGGGCGGCTTGGCGCAACCGGCCAGCACGAGCGAAACGGCGATACCGAGGGCAATGTACTTAAGCATCTTCTTCACGTTATGTGTCCTCCTGAATGCGGGTGGCTATTTTGTCTCACACAGTCGTCCAGATGTCTGCATGACCTAGGTTTCCGGTGACCACCTCCCTCTTCCTGTCCTAGCAGGCTGGTTGGCCGTTTTCCATATGATAACCCGGGGCTATTCAGTTGCCCGGAGATTATTCGCCAACCTCCATGCACACCGTCCTTCTGAACCGGGTATTATTACGCCGGTCCCCCATCCCTGTCAACTGTTTTTATTCTCATGACCCACCATCAGTTGACAGCCAAGGACTTCGATGGACATTATTGGACATAGAATCTCTTTCGTCAAGACCTTTCTTGAGCGGGCACCTTCCGCCCGATCCTGCATCCCGAGAGTTCCTCGATGGCCCCGACGGTCCGTTCGACGACCGCGTCCCAGCCGTAGTTGTCGAGCACGTAACGCCGGCCGGCACGGCCGAGATCGCTCCCGCACATCCCGGTTGCCCAGCAGCAGTTCGGCAGCCGCGGCGAACTGGTGGTAGTCCTCGAACCAGAGCCCGCCTCCGCTCCGGCGGCAGTGCCCGAGGGTGACCGCGCAGCGGCCGTTGACCAACACCGGCGTCTCCTGCAGCCAGGCTTCCATGATCACCCGCGAGAAGCTCTCGTTGACCGACGGCTGGCAGAGGACGGCCGCCGCGGCGCAGGCGTCGTTCCGGACCCGCTCCGGGCGTGGCCCGAGGTTGACCACCGAACCGCCCTCCGGCAGGCGCATTTCTCCCCCGCCGATCAGCACCAGCTTCTCGCGCTCCCCCACGGCGCCTGACCCAGGCATCGAAGTAGGCCGCCAACTGGTGGGTGTTCTTTCCCGGATCGATCCGGCCGACGCACACCATGAACTCCCCGCCGATGCCCGTCTCGCGCCGGAACCGCTCCGGATCGCCGGCGGCTGGGATGTCGATCCCGCCGCCGACCACCACTCCCGGAATCGCCGGCGCCAACCACCCGCTCCAGCGCCAGCGCGCTCCTCCGGGGCGAGGTAGAGCATCCCCCGGACCGCGCCGAACATCCGTTTCCGCCATCCAGGTGGCCGTACGGCTCGTCGTGGAAGCAGGGCATCAGCAGTGAGCGGTCCGGCCGGACGGCGGCCCCAGCGACGGTCGTCCCGTACAGGTAGGGGATGAAGACGAACATGCGCCGGTCCCCCTCCCCGGCGATCGACCGGCACAAGTCGGCGCTGTTGATGCTGTTGGCGACGAACGACGCCTCCTGGGCCGCGAGAGAGGCGCCCGCCGGCGAGGAGCAGCCCGTTCAGCGAGCCGAAGAGCGCCTCGTCCCGCGGATCGACCGGGAAGCGCCGCACCGTGACCCCGTCGACCAGCGCCGTGCCCGACGGGTGAGCATTCTCGTCCCAGCGCGCCAGGAAAGAGCGCGAGCAGGTCGTCCAGAGTTCGACCGCCCAGCCGCGGGCCGGGCCATCTGGCGGACCGTTTCCCAGGCCTGGAGCTCGGCCCCGCCCCGGACGTCGGCCCCGAACCAGGGGACGACGAAGGTCAGCGTGGCGACGTCACCGGATGGCAAAAGGGCATAGTCCTGGTCACCGTAGATCGAGTCCGTTGATCCGGGCGAAGTTTCGCGTCGAGGATGTCGATCAGTCCGCCGGGGCCGCCTTCCACCGGCCCGACCGGCCTGGTCATCCGCATCTTGGCGTCGCCCGGCAGGGGCGACCGGCCGACGATCCCGACGGCGCCGAAGCCGGCCGCCTCGACCGCCCGCCGCAGGGCGACTCGGGTGGACCGGCCGGACATGCGTCAGGTCGAGGTAGAAGGCGCCGGAGAATGTGGCCAGCGCCGCCGGATTGATCGTCTCGATCACCAGGCGCCCGCCAGCGGCGATCTTGTCGCGGGCCAAGCCGATGAAGTCGAGCAGGCCGGGCGTGTCGAGGTGCTCGACCACCTGGCCGGCGAAGATCCCGCCGAGGGATGCCGCCGCGAGCGAGCGGAGGTGTTCGATCAGGTCCCCCCGCCGGACGTCGAGCCCACGGCGGCGGCAGCGCTCGACCATCTCCGCGTCGGCGTCAACGCCGTAGGCGGCCACGCCCGCCGCGCCGCAGCAGGTCGAGGAACTCCCCCCTGCCGCAGCCGGCGTCGAGCACCGGCCCGGGCACCCCGGTCGAACAGCGCCACGTAGACGCGCTGGCGCGCGGCAATCTCCTCCGGGCGAACCGCGGTGGCGGTCCTCGAAGGCGACGTACGACGCCCCCGGCGCCGCGGCGGCCGGCGAGCAGTCGGTGGGCGGGGAGGACTCCGCTCCCGCTCGCTTCCGACCGGGGCCGACGGCAGTGCCTGCGGGTGGGATTCGCGCTCCGCCGGTTTCCTCGACTTCCCGAGCAGCCGCCGGTGGCGCTCGAGGAGCTCCCGGTGCTCCCGCTCCAGTTCCCGGAGCCTGACGTCCATGTTCCCCGCCCTGCGGACGGCCATCGTCAGCAGCCGGGTGACCTCCCCGTCGAAGGCCGCCTGCCGGCTCAGGGCCATCCGCGCGAAGGGCCGCAGCACCCGCATGGCCGCCCGCTTCACCGGGACGATCACCCGGCCGAGCACCGGGCGGTGCGACGAAGATCTCCACCGGGGCGGTCGGGTCCCAGGCGGCGTGCAGGCGCGACAGCGCATCCTCCAGGTCGGGGCCGCCGCTTCCCCGGGCGGCCACGTCGGCCTCCATCCGCCGGATCTCTCGAGCTCCTCCGGCCGGTAGTAGCCCGACCCGGAGCCGCTGGGCGGCGACCGCCCGCACCCGGGCCATCAGCAGGTCCACGTCGGGACGCTCGCCGGCGGCCGGCATCTGGGTCCCTCAGGGAACCACCCAGCGGTGGGAAATCCGGGCCACGCCGAGCTCCCGAAGCGCGCTCCGGACCTCGAAGCCGTACATCCGGCTATGGAAGTCGTACGGATACTCGTCGGGCCGGTGGGCGGCCACGTCGAAACGGTAGGAACCTTGCAAGAGCGGCAGGTCGCCGATCTCGAACAGGATCTCCCCCTCGCCCGAGAGCGTCGGCAGTTTCGATCCCCTCGATGCGGGTGTTGGTGCCGTAGCAGGCCACGCCGTCGTCGCGCTGGAAAGCCACGCCGAAGACGGCCTCGTCCACCGGCTCCCCGGGGACCCGCCAGCCGATCCTGATCCGCGCCGCCTCGCCGGTGTGGAAGAGGTAGCGCTCCCGCCGGCCCGCCCTTCCATCCGGACCGAGGTGATCAGCACCTCGCCCTGAGCCCCATCGCTTCCCGCCCCCCGGCGCGTCGTGGACCTCCATCCGGTGGTGGCTGGCCATCACCCGGGCGGCCTCCTGCTCCTCGACCGTCTCGAGGTAGGCGTCGATCATCTGCCGCGGGTGCCCCAGCGCCCCGGACCGCGCCCCGGTCGATCCACAGGATCCGGTCGCAGTGGCGGGCCACCGTGCCCAGGTCGTGCGACACCAGCAGGATCGTCCTGCCCTTCGCGGCGGAAGTCGTTGATCCGGCCGAGGCAGCGGTGCTGGAAGTACTCGTCGCCGACGGCCAGGATCTCGTCCACCAGCAGGATGTCCGGCTCGGCGTGGGCGGCGATGGCGAAGCCGAGGCGCATGTACATGCCCGAGGAGTAGGTGCGCACCGGGCTGTCGATGAACCGCTCCAGGCCGGAGAAGGCGATGATGTCGTCGGTCACCTGGCGGATGTACGACCGCGAGTCAGACCGATCAGGAGCCCGTTGATGAGGATGTTCTCGCGCCCCGTCAGGTCGGGGTGGAATCCGGCGCCCAGCTCGATCAGCGAGGTCACCCGCCCCTGGGCACTCGAGCGTCCCCTCGTCCGGCCGGTAGATCCCGGCCAGGAGCTTGAGCAGGGTGCTCTTCCCCGAACCGTTCGAGCCGACCACGCCGAACATCTCCCCCTTGCCGACCTCGAACGAGACGTCGCGCAGCGCCCAGAACTCCTCGGTGCCCCCGCCGCCGCCCCGGGTGAGGAACTCCACCACCCGCTCCTTGATCGTCGGCGCCGACGGCGTGGTGCTCCGGCGGAAACGCTTCCCCAGGCCGCGGGCGGTGATGGCGTTCATCGACGGGCGGCCAGCGAGCGGCGCTCGTGGTCGAGCAGGTCCCGCAGGGTCTGTTCGAACGGGATGCGCGGCTCCCAGCCGGTGGCGCGCCGTAGCCGCGAGGCGTCGCCGGCCAGGACCGGCACGTCGGCCGGCCGGATCCGCGACGGTTCGGGCTCGACCGTCACCGGCACACGGGCGTAGCCCCGCAGGGTGTCGAGCACCTCGCCGATCGACCGGGCGACCCCGGAGCCGACGTTGTACGGCACGCCCGGCGTGCCCCGGGTCACCACCAGCCGGTAGGCGACGACGACGTCCCGCACGTCCGTGAAGTCGCGTCGCGCCTCCAGATTGCCCACCCGGATGACCGGCTCCCGGAGGCCCGCCTCGATCTCGGCCACCTGGGAGGCGAAGTCGGCGCAGACGAAGAGCTTCGACTGCCGGGGGCCGGCGTGGTTGAACGAGCGCACCAGGCAGACCGGGTAGCCCCGCGAATGGAAGAACCGGCCGGCTTCCTCCTGCCAGACCTTGGAGAGGGCGTACGGGCTCAGCGGGGCGAGCGGGGTATCCTCGACGATCGGCTGGCTGTCGGCCGGAACACGGCCGTACTCCTCCCCCGAACCGACCGCCAGCACCCCCGGGGAACCGGTTTCGCTGGCCGCGGCGATCACGTTGACCAAGCCGAGGGCATTCACCTCGAGTGTCCTGGGCATGTTTTTCCAGGCCTCCCCGACGGATGCCATGCCGGCCAGGTGGTAGACGGCTTCCGGCCGGAAGGAGGCGAAGGCGGCCGCCAGCGCCGCATGGTCGCGCACATCGGCCTGGAACAGCGTGACGCCGGTCCCCAGGTGGGCGATGTTGGCCGTTGACTCGTCGGCCAGGACGGTCCCGGCGACCGCGTCCCCCATGGCCAGGAGGTGTTCGGCCAGGTGGCTGCCGGCGAAACCGGCCACGCCGGTGACCAGCGCCCGCATGCCGATCAGCCCCGCTGGGCCTTGATGACCGCGCGCCAGTAGTTGAGCAGGTCCTCCATCGTCTTCTCGAAGGGGATCGTCGGCTCCCAGCCGGTGGCCAGCCGGAACTTGCCGGCGTCGCCGAGCAGCAGGGGCACGTCCGAGGGGCGCAGCCGCTCGGGGTCGACCTGCACGTCGACCTTGGCGGTGCTGTAGGAAAGGAGGATCTCCAGCACCTCCTGGATGGCATATGCCTTGCCCGAGGCGATGTTGTAGACCTCGCCCGGCTCGCACTTCTCCAGGCTGAGCCAGTAGCCGTGGACCATGTCGCGCACGTCGGTGAAGTCGCGGCGGGCCTCGAGGTTGCCGACGTGGATGACCGGCGCCTTCAGGCCGGCCTCGATGTCGGCCACCTGCCGGGCGAAGTTGGTGGTCACGAAGACGTCGCCGCGCCGCGGGCCGGTGTGGTTGAAGCCGCGGGTGCGCACGGTGAAGATGCCGTAGCTCTTGAAGTACTGGTAGGCCATGAAGTCCTGGGCGACCTTGCTGACGGCGTAGGTCGATAGCGGCCGCAGCGGATTGGTCTCGGTGATCGGCGCCTCGTGCTCGTAGACCATGCCGTACTCCTCGGAGGAGCAGGCGATCTGGATCCGGGTGTCGGTGAGCCCCTCGGACCACGAGGGCCTCGAAGATGTTGAGCTGGCCGATGACGTTGTTCGACATGGTCTGCTCGGGCGAGTGCCAACTGGTGGGCACGAAGCTCTGCGCGGCCAGGTGGTAGATCCGGTCGGGGCGCACCGCGGCGATGGTCCGGCGGACCGACCAGGCGTCCTGCAGGTCGCACTCGTGCAGCTTCAGCCGGGGGGCGATGTGGCGGATGTTCTCCTGCCGGCTGCGCCAGCGGATGGTGCCGTGGACCTCGAAACCTTTCTCCAGCAGGTACTCGGCCAAGTGGCTGCCGACAAAACCGGTCAAACCCGTGATGAGTGTCTTCACCTGATCCTCCTCGGGAATCATGATTCGCGTGGTGCTCTATTATGGTCAAAAACGCCCGATTGTCAAACGATACCGCAACTTTGGCCGGGCCTGGCGCTCACCTATTCCCTCTTGAATCGCGCGGCCGGCGGACGGATAATGAAGCCGGCAAGTGGCAGCCGGCCGGGCCGTGTGGTGGCGGCCGGCGAATCGGCGAACGAGGCTTGGTCCAACGCTGTCAAAGGAGGCGTGATGGCCTACGAAACCGGCATGACCCTGACCAAGTTCATCATGGAGGAGCAGGTGGCCCATCCCTCGGCCACGGGCGAGTTCTCGCTGCTGCTGTCGGAGCTGATCGTCTGCGCCAAGATCATCTCGCGCGAGGTCACCAAGGCCGGCCTGGTGGAAGTGCTGGGGCTGACCGGCAAGAAGAACGTCCAGGGCGAGGAGGTCCAGAAGCTGGACGAGTTCGCCAACGAGACGATCATCAAGAACATGAGCCACACCGGGCACCTGTGCGTCATGGCCTCGGAGGAGGTCGAGGAGCCGATCCTGATCCCCGACAAGTACCCCAAGGGGAAGTACGTGCTGCTGTTCGACCCCCTGGACGGCTCGACCAACATCGACGCCAACGCCCCCATCGGCACCATCTTCTCGATCCAACGGCGGGTCTCCCCCGGCGGCGACGGCTGCATGCAGGATCTGCTGCAGCCGGGCACGTCGCAGGCATGCGCGGGCTATTTCCTGTACGGCGCGTCGACGATGATGGTCTACACCACCGGCACCGGCGTCCACGGCTTCACTCTCGACCCGTCGATCGGCGAGTTCCTGCTGTCGCACCCGGATATCAAGATACCGCCCAAGGGGAAGTACTACAGCGTCAACGAGGGGAATCACCTCTACTGGCAACCCGAGGTCCAGCGCTACGTCGAGTTCCTGAAGAGCCCGGTCGACGGCCGCTCGCCCTACGGCACCCGCTACATCGGCAGCCTGGTGGCCGACTTCCACCGGACGCTGCTGTACGGCGGCATCTTCATGTACCCGATGGACCACAAGGACCCGGCCAAGCCGAAGGGGAAACTGCGCCTGCAGTACGAGGTGGCGCCCATGTCGTTCGTCGTCGAGCAGGCCGGCGGCGCGGCCTCGACCGGAACCGGGCGGACGATGGAGGTGGTCCCCGACAAGCTCCACCAGCGCGTGCCGATCTTCATCGGCAGCAAGCTGGAAGTGGGTTGGGCCGAGGAGTTCATCGCCGGCAAGCGCTCATAACTGTTCGCCGACAGCCTGCCCGGAATAACCGTGAGGCAGCCAAACATGTCTCTACAAGTGGGGGCGGGGTGACGCCGACGGGGGACCCCCATGAAGCGCGCAGTCCGTTCGCGAGCACTTCATGGGGGTGAGAGGCGTCAGGACCCCGCGCCCCCTCTGTAGCAGGGTGGTGAGTCCCCGGCCATCCCGGGCTGGCTTCTGGCGAGGGTCACCAGAGGTCGCGCAGTGAGAAGTAGTCGGCCAGTCCCTCCCGCCAGTCGGGCATGCGAGCCCCCGTCGTGCGGGTGTATAGCGAGTTGTCCAGCACCGAGAAGGCCGGCCTGGGCGCCGGCCGGTTCAGCTCGGCGGTGGTCTGGGTGGTGACGAGGCTCGGATCGGCCCCGGCCAGCCGGTACGTCTCGCGGGTCAGGTCGAACCAGGTGGCCTGGCCCGAGTTGACCACGTGGAAGGTCCCCCGCGCGCCGGCCGCCCAGAGGCACCGCATCCCCCTGGCCAGGTGCGGCAGGTAGGTCGGCGAACCCGTCTGGTCGTCGACCACCCGCACCGGCGTGCCGGCTTCGGCGCGTCGAGCCATGGTCAGCACGAAATTGGGCCGCCCGGGGCCGAAGATCCACGCCGTCCTGACGATCAGGTGGTCGGCGGTCATCTGCCTGACCACCTCCTCGCCGGCCAGCTTCGAGGCGGCATAGACACCCTGCGCTCGCGGCTCGTCCTCCTCGGTGTAGGCGGCGCCCTTCCTGCCGTCGAAGACGTAGTCGGTGCTGATGTAGACCACCGGCGCGTCACAACGGCAGGCCCCCTCGACCACCGTGGCGGTGCCGTCGCGGTTCAGCGCATACGCCAGATCCGGCTCCTCCTCGGCCTTGTCCACGGCGGTGTAGGCGGCGCAATGAATGACCAGGTCGGGCCGGTGGCCGGTGATCCAGTCGATCGTCTCGCTCCGCCGGAGGATGTCGAACTCGTCCAGGTCGGGCATCAGCAGCCGCCAGTCATCCCCGAACTCGCGCTGGAGGCTGAAGCCCAGCAAGCCGCTGGCGCCGGTTATCAGGACGGAGGGCCGGCCGCCTCCGGTCATCGGCCGGCGTTCCGGTACTGCTGCCGGTAGTAGTCGCGGTACTCGCCGCTCTTGATGCGCTCCCACCAGCCGCGGTTGGCGGTGTACCAGGCGATCGTCTCGGCCAGCCCGCGATCGAAGGCAATCCGGGGCTCCCAACCCAGGGCGCGGGTCCTGGCGCAGTCGACGCTGTAGCGCCGGTCGTGCCCGGGGCGGTCGGTCACCGGCTCGATCCACTCCGGCCCCTTGCCCATGGCGGCGATGATCTGCGAGGTCAGTTCCTTGTTGGTCAGCTCGTGGCCGCCGCCGATGTTGTACGCCTGCCCGACCTCGCCCTTCTCGAGGACGAGCAGCACCGCCCGGCAGTTGTCCTCGACGTGGAGCCAGTCGCGCACGTTCCGGCCGTCGCCGTAGAGGGGCACCTTCCTCCCCTCGAGCAGGTTGGTGATGAACAGCGGGATGACCTTCTCGGGGTACTGGTTGGGGCCGTAGTTGTTCGACGACCGGGTGATGATCACCGGCAGGCCGTGGGTCCGGTGATAGGCCAGGGCGAGCAGGTCTCCGCCGGCCTTGCTGGAGGCATACGGGCTGTTGGGGGTCAGGGGCGCGTCCTCGGTCGCCGACCCGGTGGCGATGCTGCCGTAGACCTCGTCGGTGGAGATCTGGACGAACCGGGCGGTGGTCTTGACCTTCCGGGCCGTCTCCAGCAGGTTGTGCACGCCCAGGATGTCGGTCCGCAGGAACTCGTCGGCCGACATGATCGACCGGTCGACGTGCGTCTCGGCGGCGAAGTTGACCACCGCATCGACTCCCTCCATGACCCGCCCGGCGGCCTCCGGGTCGCCGATGTCCCCCTGCACGAAACGGTAGCGCGGGTTCCCGGCGACGTCGGCCAGGTTCTCCAGGTTGCCGGCGTAGGTGAGCTTGTCCAGGTTGATGACGTCCCAGTCCGGCCGCTCGCGCAGGACCAGGCGCACGAAGTGGCTGCCGATGAAGCCGGCGCCGCCGGTGACCAGTATCTTCATGGTGGCCTACCCGTCCTTTCTCGACCAGTCGTAGGGGATGTCGCCGCCGTGCGCCGGCTGCCGGTACTCGTCGGGCGTCTGGCGGTCGTACGGCAGGCTCGGGATGTTGACCACCAGCGCCTCGGTGGCGCTGATGCACTTGAAGCCGTGGTGGATCATCGGCGGAATGACCACCAGGCTGGCGTTGTGCTCGCCCAGGAAGAACTCGTTGAACATCCCCCGGGTGGCCGAGCCCTCGCGGTCGTCGTACAGCACCAGCTTCATCATCCCCAGCGACGCAGCAGAAGAAGTCGGTCTGCTTGCGGTGGTAGTGCCACGCCTTGACCACGCCCGGGTAGGCGGTGGTCATGTAGACCTGGCCGAAGGCCATGAACTCCTCGTCGTCGCAGCGGAGCATCTCCATCACCCGGCCCCGCTCGTCGGGAATGACCTTCAGTTTCTTGACCCTCACGCCATCGATCAGCGGCATTCCGTGCCCTCCCCGGTGTTGGTGATTATCGCAAGCTGATGACTTGGCCGATGTTCTTCAGACTCAGCAGGAACCGGAACTGGTAGTCGTCCTCCCGGTCGATGTAGGTGACGGTGGCGTCCCAGCACTGCGCCGTGTAGACAGCCTCGGCCGTCTGCTCGACGAAGACCGAGCCGGCCAGGTCGTACCTGCCGGTGTACGAGAGTTTCCAGCGGCCGGGCGTGATGGTCGCGCCCGCCTCGAGGTAGTCGACTGTCTGCCCGGTCGAGTGGCGGCGGCTTAACGACAACGTGCCGATGTCCGCCCCGGCCATCTTGAAACCGTAGTTCATCGTGGTCGTATCTCCCCTGGTTGACATCATAGCCGAAATTCCCTTCCAAGGTCAGCCAGTCGAGCGGGCTGGCGTCCAGGTTCGCCGTGACATCACCCATCGGACGGGACTTGCCGTCGGCGCCGGGGGCGGCGTCGAAGTCGTACCGCTGGGAGATGTCCATCCGCAGGACGTCGCGCAGCGAGCTCTTCCCGTCGGCGTCGGTGAACTTCCCCATGACCTGGTTGACCAGCCGGTAGGTGACGGCGTTCGTCGCCCCGATCCGGTCGGTGCCGTCGAAGCTCGGCTGGGATGTCTGGTCGACGTCGGGCAGATAGCTGTAGGTGACCCCCGGGTAGAGCAAGTGCTTGAATCGCGGCCTTGGCCCCTTCGGCGCCGTAGATGCGATAGAGCCGCGGCCCCACCAGGTCGAACTTCGGGTTGTACAGGAAGCGGTCGGCTGTCTCCCCCTCGAGGTCCCTGGTGTAGTAGGTGTACCTGGAGCCCCATCGAAGGGGTGACGGTGGCCCACGCCTGCACGTCGACCGGCAGCGACACGCGCCCCGAGCCGTCGTATCGGTCGGTTTCCTGGGTGACTTCCTCCTTGACGCTCTTGAGGCCGATACCCTGGAACTTGAAGGAGTAGTGGACCGGAGTGTCGCCGATGCGCCCGTCCGGACGGCTGACCGACAGCGAGGGCGCCCGGGTGAGGGACGAGTCCTTGTCGGTCCCGTCCTCTTCCCAGGTGAGGCTCCTCTGCCATTCGGCCGAGAGGGTGGCGGTGACCGCGCCGAAGGAGCGGGTCAACGACAGGGCCGAGTTCAGGCGCTCCTCGGCCACGTCCGCGAGATCGACGGCGTAATCCCGCTGGTAGTTGTTGTCGCTCTGGTAGTCGACGTCAACCAGCCCGCGGATGCCCCACGGCAGGTCGTGCTGGTGGTCGAAGGAGACGTTCCAGCGCTCCTGCTCCTCGGCGACGGTCCGGTCCCGGATGTAGGAAGTGGTCAGCATCCCCTTGCTCCCCTGGTCGATGACGTAGTTCCCCTCCAGGCCGTAGCGCACGCCCCGCTCTTGGTAGTAGTCGAAGCCGATGGTCACGTCGGCCGAGTCGGTCAGGGCCCAGAAGAGATCCTGCCCGTAGACGAATCCGTCCTTGCTGCCGTAGTTGACGCGGGGGATCAGCAGGCCCGTCGCCCGGGAGGGCTTGATCGGGACGATGGCATACGGGATGTAGAAGACCGGCACCCCTTTGACCCGCAGGTTCGGGTGCCAGGAGTAGATGTAGTTGTCGAGATGCACCAGGGTGTCGGGGGAGTGGAACGACCAGGCGGGGGACGCCCCCTCGCAGGCGGTGAAGCTGCCGTTGGTCACCCGGAAGCGCTCGGCGTCGATCCGCTCGATCCGGTCGCCGGAGAAGTAGTACTCCTGGGCGAATCCCTCCCCGCCGGTGACCGCGCCCAGCTCGGTCTTCAGGTTCACCTCCAGCGACTCGCCCTGGAGACGGCTGTCGCCGGCGTCCAGCACGGCCGAGCCGGTGGCCCTGACGATCATCGTCCGCTCGTCCATCTCGATCCGGTCGGCCTTCAGGACGATCCTCGCCGGTCCTTATCTCCACCGCCCCCTCGGCCACGACCAGGCCCGTCACCGCGTCGCGGCTGATCCGGTCGGCGAGCACCTCGACCTTGTCGGCCGCGGAAACAACCCCCTGGATGTCGGGCAGACCCGCGCCGAGGGCCGCCGACGACACGGCGATCGGCGCCATCAGGCAAGCGATGACGATGAAAGTGATCCCGAGACGGAGCATGAGTTTCCCGCTGTGATCGACACTTCCCCGGCCGGATGCCGGAAACGCCGCCTTTCTACCACAGGAGGCACGCTCGTGGCAAGGCCGGCGGCCGGCGGGATGGTCTTCATCACTGGGCGAAGGGGTGCGGAATGGTCCTCCCCAGCAGGCGCGCCCGGGCCTCGGCCACGGCGTAGAGCGACCCGGTGACGACCACCGGCGCCGCCCCTCCCGCATGCAGCCGGGCCGCATCGAGGGCCGCGGTCACGCTCCGGTGGACACCGGCCACCGGCAGGCCGGCCTTCCTCGCCTCGGCGGCCAGGACCTCCGCCGGGAGCGTCCTCGGATTGGGGCAGGGCGCGGCGTACAACGCACCGGCAGGCGGCCCAGGGCGCCCAGGATGGCCCGGACGTCCTTGTCGGCCAGAATCCCCAGGACGAGCGCCAGGCGCTCGCCGGGGAAGGCCTCGGCCAGGAAGGCGGCCAGGACCTCGGCGCTGTCGCGGTTGTGGGCCCCGTCCAGCAGCACTCCCGGTCCGTCGCCCAGGTCTCCAGCCTTCCGGGCCACCGAACGGTGGCCAGGCCGGCCCGGATCGCCTCCTCGCCGATGGCGGTTCCCCGCTCCGCGAGGACCCTGGCGCCCCGGCCGCGGCCAGGGCCGCGTTGCCCGCCTGGTGGAGCCCCGGAAGGGGGATTGGAGCCGGGACAGGCGCCCGCCCCCGCAAGCAGGGATCGAAGCAGACACCGCTAAGTCGGTGCCGTGCGGGACCGCGCTGCAAATCGAATCGGCGGGCCGGCGGCGCCCCCCCGCCGGCGAACGACGCGGCGATGACGTTCTCGACGCCGGCAGTTGACGGGCCGTCAGGACGGTCGCCCCGGGAGCCATGATGCTCGCCTTCTCGATGGCGATCCGCTCCGGGGTCCGTCCCGAGTTGCTCGGTGTGGTCGAGGCCGATCCTGGTGACCAGCACCAGTTGGCCGGCCGCCGACCGGGTGGCATCCCAGCGCCCCCCCATGCCGGCTTCGACGACCGCCACCTTCACCCCGCGACGGGCGAACAGCACGAAAGCCATGGCGGTGCACCACTCGAAGAACGTCAGCGGGGGGTCGGCCCCTCCCCGGGTGGCCAGGTGGACCTCCCAGAACGCGGCAGCCAGGTCGTCCCAGGAGACGTCGGCGTCCCCGACACGAAAGCGCTCGGTGAAGTCGATCAGATGGGGCGAGGTGTACAGCGCGGCGACGATTCCCTGGGCCCGCAGGATGGCGTGGAGCATGGCCGCGGTGCTCCCCTTCCCCTTGGTGCCGACCACGTGGACGGTGGCGAAGGCCGCTTGCGGCGAGCCGAGGCGCCGCAGGCAAGCGTCCATCCTGGCCGTGCCGGGGCGGATGCCGCGGGCATGCTGCAACGCCAGGAGGAAGCGCGCCATCCCGCCGGGGGATTCGGGACACACCCGGCGCGGCCCGGCCGTCCTACCGGGAGAAATAGCGCTGCACCTCGATCTTGTAGGTCATCGTCTTGTCGATCACGAAGGTCTTCACCGGCACGTCCCAGGAAACGTTGATGAAGATCTCCGACGGCGTCTGGCGGATCTTGACCCGCTCCTCGTCCAGCGGGATGTCGCACTCGATGGCCGTGTCCTTGACCATCTTCAGAATCTCTTCCTCGGGATAGTGGAAAACGAACTCGGCCTGCTCGAAGAGCTTGTCCTCGAACTTCTCCTTGTTCAGGTAGGGTATGCCGAAGAGGAAGGCGTGCCACCCGCCCAGCACCACGGCCACCACCCCCAGTATGCACCCGATGTTGATGCCGCCCCTCTGCCCTTGGACCATCTGTCTCCCTCCCTCGATGATGTCAATCAGTGCCAACCGCGCTCCCGGTCAGAGTTTGTATCCGAACCTGCGCAGCAGTTCATGCCGCGACCGCCGGTCGTCTTCGGTCTCCACTCCCCTGCTGGCCACGCCGTCGATCACCCCCATCACCCCGCGCCCCTGGTCGGTCACGGCGACGACGAACTGGACCGGACTGGCGGTGGCGCAGTAGATGCCGCACACCTCGGGCACGGCCTTGACGGCGTTGAGCACCGCCACCGGGAAGACGCCGCACATGCAGATAACGAAGACGTGCCCGGCGGCGAGCCGGGCGGCCCAGTCGCGGGCCAGGTCGGTCATGCCCTGGTCATTCCCCGATAGGCGGATCAGCGCCGGGCCCGAGGACTCGCAGAAGGCGATCCCGAAAGAGGACTGCGGGGCCGCCTGGGCCATCACCTCGTGCAGGTCCTCGACGGTCTTGATGAAATGCGCCTGGCCGGCGATGACGTTGACGTCCTCCGGCGTGTCTATTCCGACGACCTGCAGTTCCATGTCCGTCTCCTCATCGATGCCTTTGGCCAGCATTCCGGATTATACCCCGATTCGGCCGGCGTGAGACTCCGCGGTTCGCGCCGCGGTCAATCCCGCGACTCGAACCGCAGCTTGTCCAGCCGGTACCGCAGCGACCGGAGCGAGATGCCGAGCAGGGCCGCGGCTTCCTGGCGGTTTCCCTCGGCCCGCTCCAGGGCGGCCCGAAGGTAGCCCCGCTCGATCCCCTCCAGGTGTGCCTCGAGATCGAAGCCCGGCGGCATGACCACTCCCGCCGGTTCCGTCGCGTCCGGGATTTCGCCCGCCGAGATCGACGCCGGCAGGGCCTCCGGGCCGATCGCCTCGCTCCCGGCCACGGCCATGGCGCGCTCGACAACGTTCTCCAGTTCCCGGACATTCCCCGGCCAATGGTACCGCTGCAGCAGGCTCATGGCTTCCCCGTTGAAGCGCATCGGGTCATCCTGCCGGCGGTACTTGTGGATGAAGTAGTCAACCAGTTTGGGGATGTCCTCGGGGCGCTCCCGCAGGGCCGGGACCCGCAGGGAAATGACGTTGAGGCGGAAGTAGAGGTCCTCGCGGAGGGCGCCCTCCCGCACCAGCCTGTCCGGGTCGCGGTTGGTGGCGGCGATGATCCGGACGTCGACCGGTATGTCGCGGGTGTCGCCGACCCGCTTGACCGTCCCCTCCTGTAGCACGCGCAGGAGCTTGACCTGGAAGCCCTTGCTCGTCTCGCTGATCTCGTCGAGGAAGAGCGTCCCGCCGTGGGCAGCCTCGAAAAGGCCCTTCTTGTCCGATATGGCCCCGGTGAAGGCCCCCTTGACGTGGCCGAAGAGCTCGCTCTCGAGCAGGGTGTCGGTCAAGGCGCCGCAGTTGACGCTGATGAACGGCATGGCCTTCCGGTCGCTGTTGTAATGGATGGCCCGGGCGATCAGTTCCTTGCCGGTGCCGCTCTCCCCCTGGATGACCACGGTGATCTTGCGGGCGGCGATCCGGCCGATCGTCTTGCAGATCTCCAGGATGCCCCGCGAGTCGCCGACGATGTAGTCGGTCGTCACCTGGGTCTTGATCTCGCGGGCGATCGACTCGCCGGCCTCGTGCTGCAGGGCGGACCGGATCAGGCGGCGCATCTCGTCGACATCGAAGGGCTTGGTGATGTACTCGTAGGCGCCCAGCTTCATGGCCTCGATGGCCGTCTCGGTCGAGGCGTAGGCGGTTATCAGGATGACCTTCGTCTCGGGCGTGCGCTCCCTGACCGAGCGCAGCACGTCTATCCCCGACATGCCCGCCATCTTGATGTCGGAGATGATCAGGGTGTAGCGGTGCTCGCCCAGCAGGCGCTCCACCTCGGTCCGGGTGCCGGCCACGTCGGCCGGGAGGCCCTCCTTCTGCAGGATGATGGTCAATAGATCCCGCATCCCCTTCTCGTCGTCGATGGCCAGCACCCTCGTGTCGTCCATACCCTACCCCTCCCCCTCCGGCAGGCCCTCGGCGCCCGCCGGGAGCAATATCCTGACCAGTGTGCCGCCGCCGGGGCGGCCTTCTATCTCGGTCGCCCCCCGGTGCTGCTCCACGATCTTGTAGACGATCGACAGCCCGAGCCCCGTCCCCCTCTCCTTGGTGGAGAAGAACGGGGTGAAAAGCTTGTCCATGTTCTCCCGCGAGACTCCGGTTCCGGTGTCGGCGAATTCGACCATCAGGAACTCGCTTTGATGCTCCCCGCCCTGGGGGCCGTCGCTCCGGCCGATCCTGATCTCCAGCACCCCCCCCTCGGCCATCGCCTGAACGGCGTTGATGGTCAGGTTCCAGAAGGCCTGACGCAGCATCTGGGGATCACCTCTGACCGGGCCGGGCGCCTCCGACTCGACGATCTCGAACCGGTGCCCGGAGGTGACGTCCGGGTGCGTGGCCACCAGAGTCAGCGTCTCCTCGATCAGGCGCCGCGTCTTGATCTCCTCCCACTTGGGCGGGCGAGGCGTGGCGAAGAGGAGAAAGTCGGTGATGATCCGGTTGAGCCGCTCGGTCTCGGAGATGACGATCTCCATGAGCCGCTTCGACTGCACATCGTCCGGCATGTCCCCCCGCAGGAGCTGGATCGAACCGCTGATGCTCGCCAGGGGGTTGCGTATCTCGTGGGCCACGCCCGCGGCCATCTCCCCCACCGCCGCCAGCCGGTCGCTCCGCTTGACCGCCTCCTCCATCTTCCGCATCTTGGTGAGGTCCTGGAACGAGCAGATGATGCCGTTCATCTCGCCTTCCTCGTTCCGCAGCGGCGAAAAGGTCATCCCCAGGATGGTCGAGGGGAAGGCGTGCAGCCCCCCCTCGCACCGCCAGCCACCCTCCCCGGGGACCCATCGATAGGCATAGGGATTCTTCCCCTCGGGCAGCCGGAAGACGCTCAGGAGGTCCCGGTACAGGCAATCCGCGGCCAGCCGTCCGGTGATCTTCTCGGCCGCCCGGTTGAAGGAGATGATCCGCCGGCTCAGGTCGGTGGTGATGAGGCCGGTGGCGATGTTCCGGACGATGTTCTGGTACAGGGACTGCAGTTCGGCCAGATCGCTTTCCCTGGCACGCAGGCTTTCCTTGGCCCGGCGCAGCGATTCCGACAGGTAGCTCGAGAGCAGCGACACCATCAGGAAGGCGGTGGTGTTGACCGTGCCCCGGTAGAGCACCGACAGGACGCTCTCCTGGCCGTACCTCTCCCCCAGGTCGAGCAGCGGCCAGAGGGGGTGCAGGAAAGGGACCAGTATGGCTACGATGTAAACTGCCGACCCTTGCAGCGCGATCCACAGCCCCCCCCGGCGGTAGTAAAGGATGCTCCCGGCGATGGCGGTGAAGAAGAAGAGGACCGAGAAGATGCTGTCGACCCCGTCGGTCACCAGGATTATCGCCGCGATAAGCAGGTTGTCGAGCATCAACTGGGCGTAGGGCGGGAAGAAGCGACCCTGGCCCCGCGCGTGCAGGAAGACTGCCAGGGCGGTCTCGAGGTAGGCCGAACCGGCGATGATGTAAAGGCCGCGGAACTGGTGGGGAACGTAGTCGCGCATCCCCCGCATGTGCATGAACGCGGTCAGGAAGAGGATGAACGTGACCAGGATCATCCGCAGGGTGATCAGCCACATCACCCGGGGAGGGACGACCTCGACGCCCCGTTTCATGCCGCCAGGCCGGCCCGGATCAGCCGATGGCCGAGGCCAGCTTGAAGACCGGCAGGTACATGGCGATGACCATGAAGCCGAGGGTCACGCCCAGGAAGACCATCAGGATCGGCTCCAGCATGGAGGTCAGGGCTCCGACGGCCGAATCGACCTCCTCGTCGTAGAAGTCGGCGATCTTCGCCAGCATGGTGTCGAGGGCGCCGGCTGCCTCGCCGACGCTGATCATCTGGACCACCATGGGCGGGAAGACGTTGGTCTGTTTCAGCGGCTCGGCGATGGTCTTCCCTTCCGAAATGCCCTGCTTGGTCTTGATGATGGCCTTCTCGACGGTCTTGTTCCCGGCCGTCCTGGCCACGATGTCGAGTCCCTCGAGGATGGGGATGCCGCTGGTGATCAGCGTCGACAGGGTGCGGGTGAACTTGGCCACGGCCACCTTGCGGATCAGGATGCCGACCACCGGCAGCCTGAGGAACATGTCGTCCATGATCTCCCGCCCCCGGTTGGTGCGGTAGATCTGCTTGATGCCGATGATCGGCAGGGCGATGCCCAGGCCGATCAGCCACCACCACTTGACGAAGATGTTGCTCAGGTTGAGCACGATCTGGGTCGGCCCCGGGAGCTGGCCGCCGAAGTCGGTGAACATCTTGGCGAACGACGGGATGACGAAGATCAGCATGATCGCTACGACGCCGACGGCGATGACCATGACGATGGTCGGGTAGGTCATGGCGCCCTTGATCTTCTTCTTCAGGGCAACGTTCTTCTCGATGTAGACCGCCAGCCGGTTCAGGATGGTGTCCAGAATGCCGCCCGCCTCGCCGGCGGCGACCATGTTGGAGTACAGGTCGTCGAATATCCTGGGGTGGCGCTTGAGGGCATCGGCGAAGGTCGACCCGCCCTCGACGTCGCCGCGCACCTTGACGATGGCGTTGGCGAAGGTCTTGTTCTCCGTCTGCGAGCCGAGGATCTCCAGGCACTGCACGAGCGGCAGGCCGGCGTCAATCATGGTGGCGAACTGCCGGGTGAAGGTGACCAAGTCCTTCTCGCTGACGCTGGAAAGGAAGCCCGGCATGCTCAGGTTGAACTCCGCCGCCTTCGGCTTGACGCTGCTCGGGTTGATGCCCATGCGGCGGAGCTGAACGAGCACCGCCTCCTGGTTCACGGCCTCCACTTCACCCTTCTTCTCGGAACCGTCACGCGCCTTGCCGATATATTTGAAGACGGCCATGTCGTTCTCCTTGTGCTCAGCGAATCCTGGTCTCGCCGCGCGGCGTCATCTACGCCCGTGGCGGCGCTGCGCCGGGTCGCTGACCAGCGCCTCCGCCGCGATTGATCAGTTGCAGCAGCTCGTCCGTCTCCGAGGAGCGCCCGACGGCGTCCTCGTAGGTTATCAGGCGGCGCGAATAGAGGTTGTACAGGGACTGGTTCATCGTCTGCATGCCGAACTTGGCCTGGCCGGCCTGCATGCTGCCGTAGATCTGGTGGATCTTGTCCTCGCGGATGAGGTTGCGGATGGCCATGTTGGGCACCATGACCTCGAGGGCCAGGGCGCGGCCGCCGCCGATGCTGCGGGATGAGCTGCTGCGACAGGACACCCTCCAGCACGAACGAGAGCTGGGCGCGGACCTGGGATTGCTGGTGGGGCGGGAAGACGTCCACGATCCGGTTGATGGTCTGCACGCACGAGTTGGTGTGCAGCGTGGCGAAGCAGAGGTGACCCGTCTCGGCGATCGTCAGGGCGGCCTCCATGGTCTCCAGGTCGCGCATCTCGCCGATCAGGACGATGTCGGGGTCCTGCCGCAGGACGTACTTCAGCGCCGTCTTGAAGCTCTTGGTGTCGGCGTTGACCTCGCGCTGGTTGATCAGGGCCATTCTTGTGGTGGTGGAGGTACTCGATCGGATCCTCGACGGTCATGATGTGCAGCGGCTGCTCGCAGTTGATCTTGTCGATCATGGCCGCCAGCGTGGTCGACTTGCCCGAGCCGGTCGGGCCGGTGACCAGGATCAGCCCCTTGGGGCGCTCGGACAGTTCGCGTACCACCTTCGGCAGCCCCAGCTCCTCGAAACTGAGGATCTTGAAGGGAATGGTCCGGATGGCCGCGGCCACGGCGCCGCGCTGCATGAAGATGTTGGCCCGGAAACGCGACAGCCCCTTGATGCCGAAGGAGAGGTCGAGCTCGTTCTCCTCCTCGAACTTGTACTTCTGGGCGTCGGTCAGGATGCTGTAGCAGAGCCGCTTCGTGTCGGCCGCCCCAAGGACCGGCAGGTTCTCGACCGCCTTCAGGGCGCCGTCCACCCGCATCTGCGGCGCCGTCCCGGTGGTGATGTGGAGGTCGGAGGCCTTCCGCTCGATCATGAGCTTCAGGAGTTCGTGCAGGTTGATCATCGGTGTCGATTGTGGTTCCATCGTCTAGTCTCCCACGGTAACCCGCAAGACTTCCTCGGGGGTGGTCATGCCTATCTTGATCTTCTCCAACCCGCTCATCCGGAGCGACATCATGCCTTCCTCGATGGCCGCGTTCTTGATCTCGGTGGCCGGCGCGCCCTGCAGGATCAACTCCTTGAGGCGCTCGCTGATGGGCATCACCTCGTACAGCGCGATGCGCCCCTTGTACCCTGTGTTGGAGCACGTCACGCACCCGCGCCCCTTGTAGGTCTTCATCGTCTCGGCCTCCTCGGGCGAGAAGCCGACCTCGATCAGGGCCTGGGGATTGATCTTGATCTCCTCCTTGCAGTTCGAGCACACCTTGCGGGCCAGGCGCTGGGCCCCGATCAGGACCACCGAGGAAGCCACCAGGAAGGGCTCGATGCCCATGTTGAGCAGCCGGTTGATGGTGCTGGGGGCGTCGTTGGTGTGCAGCGTGGAGAGGACCATGTGTCCGGTGAGGGCGGCCTTGACGCCGATCTCGGCCGTCTCGTAGTCGCGGATCTCGCCCACCATGATGATGTCCGGATCCTGCCGGAGGAACGACCGCAGCGCGGCGGCGAAGTTGAGCCCGATCTCGTCGTGCATCTGCACCTGGTTGATGCCGGTCAGGTTGAACTCGACCGGATCCTCGGCGGTCATGATGTTCTCGGACACCTGGTTGAGCTGGTGGAGGGCCGAATAGAGGGTGGTGGTCTTCCCCGAGCCGGTGGGCCCGGTGACCAGGACCATGCCGAAAGGCCGGTGGATGGCCGCCTGGAAGTCGGCCAGCGCCTTCTCCTCGAAGCCCAGCTTGGTCATGTCGAGCTGTAGGTTCGACTTGTCGAGCAGACGCATGACCACCTTCTCGCCGAAGAGGCACGGCAGGACCGAGACCCGGAAGTCCATGTCCTTCTTCCTGCCCAGCTTCAGCTTGATGCGGCCGTCCTGCGGGAGGCGGCGCTCGGCGATGTCCAGCCGGGACATGATCTTGATGCGCGAAATGACCGCGTTCTTGATCTTCATCGGCAGGTTCATGGCCGTCCGCAACACCCCGTCGAGACGGTAGCGGACCCGGAAGGTCTTCTCGTAGCACTCGATGTGGATGTCACTGCAGCCGAGCTTGATGGCCTTGATGAGGATGCCGTTGACCAGTTTGACGATCGGGGCCTCGACGTCGCCGGAGAGTTTCTCCTCCTCCTCCTCGACCACGTCGATATCGGTGGCCGCGTCGCTGACCAGCGAGTCGAAGTCGTCCACGTCCACCACCGGCCCCTCCTCCATCTCCTCGAAGGGGTTGTCCTCGATGTCCTCCATGGTGAACTCGGTGGCGTCGATGGCCGCCTTGTCCTTGACCTGCTCGATCCCCCCCCCGCTGCCGCCGTAGTATTTCTTGATCGACTCGATGATGGACATCTCGGTGGCCACGACCGGCTCGACGTTCAGGCCGCTCATGAACTTGATGTCGTCGATGGCGAAGACGTTGGAGGGATCGGTCATGGCCAGGGTGAGCGTCGGGCCGACGCGGTGGACGGGCAGGACCATGTATTTCTTGGCCACGTCGGCGGGAATGATCTTGAGCACTTCAGGGTCGATCTTGTAGGTCGCCAGGCTGATGGCCGGAATGCCGAACTGGCGGCTCAGGACCTTGGTGATGTCCTCCTCGCTGATGAAGTTGAGCTTCACCAGGTGGTACCCCAGCCGCCCGCCGCCCCGTTTTTGATCCTCCAGGGCCTTGGTGAGCTGTTCCTGGGTGATACGGCCTTCCTTGATCAGTATTTCGCCGAGACGCAATGCCATGATTCCGCTCCACGATTATCGACGCCAAGTGCCCTTGTTCCCAGCTTCTGCATCTTAGACAGGGCAGATCAATCTGTCAAGTTGGGGAAATCACCGGCGGGAGCGCCCGCGCGGGCGAAATGGCCCGCGGGGAGACCGGCGGCTTCCGCCAGCGCGACGGCCATCACACCGTGAGGCGGCTCGATCCCGGTCCACAGTCCGAAGGACGCCTCGCCCTGGAAGAGGAGCATGGCCAGGCCGTCGACCGCCCGCGCCCCCCGGGACGCCGCCCAGTTGAGGAACCGGGAGCCTGGCCGGTAGTTCAGGTCGCAGGCGACGGAGCCCGCCCCGGGGAAGGCTTCCGGATCGACCCGGTCGATCCAGTCGTCCGAAGACGCGGCATTGACCACCAGGGAAGCGCCGGTGAAATCACGTCCGCGGCAGGCCTCCAGGGTATGGGTCGACAGATCGAATGCCGGGCGGGCGCCGCCCACGGCCGTTGCCAGGGCTTCCAGCCCGGCGGCGCTCCGTCCCAGGACGACCAGGCGCCCGGTGCCGCACCCGGCCAGCGCGTCGGCCACGCAACGGGCGGCCCCGCCCGAGCCGACCATCAGCGCCGTGACTCCGGCCAGGCCGATGCCGTGGAAGGCGCAGGAGCGCGCGAAACCGTGACCGTCGGTGCTGTACCCGGTCAGCCGGCCATCCCGGTTGACGATGGTGTTGACGCTCCCGAGGCGCGCGGCGGCACCACGGACGTCGTCGATCAGCGGAATCACCGCGTCCTTGTAGGGGACGGTCACGTTGGCCCCGGCCAGGCCGAGCTCCCGGATCGCCTCCACCGCCCCGGGCAGGTCCGTCGCCTCGAGCGACAGCGCCACGTAGCGGAGGGGGAGCCCGAGCGACCGGAAGGCGGCGTTGTGCATGGCCGGAGAGGGGCTGGCGTCCACCGATCGGCCGAGCAGGACAACCGACTTCATGGATGGGTGGTGAAGCGGATGAACTCCAGGAAGCGGCCGGGCATCACTCCCAGCCAGATGGTGGCCAGCACGGCCAGAAGGAGGGCGAAGACGCCGATTCCGGGCACCACCGGGGGGGTCGCACCGGAAGGCTGGTCCATGAAGATGATCCGCACCAGGCGGAGGTAGTAGACGGCGCCGATGGCCGAGGCGACGACGCCGACGACGGCCAGCCAGGTCAGGTCGGCGTGGACGGCCGCCAGGAAGATCCAGAACTTGGCCATGAAGCCGGAGGTCGGCGGCAGGCCGGCCAGGCCGAACAGGAACAGGGCCATGGCCGCGCCGACAACCGGGTGCCGGCGGCCCAGGCCGGCGAGCCGGTCGGTCGTCAACCGCTCGCCCGGCGTCTCGATGGCCGCGAAGAGGGCGAAGCAGCCGGCGGTCAGGAAGACGTAGGCGAAGAGGTAGAACCCGAGGCTGGCCAGGCTTTCCTCCGGCAGGCGGTCGGCGGCCAGCAAAGCCACCGCCAGGTAGCCGGCGTGGGCGACCCCCGAGTAGGCCATGAGCCTCTTGACGTCGCGCTGCGCCAGGGCGGCCAGGTTCCCCCACAGCATCGAGGCCACTGCCGTCACTTGGAGTATCGTGAACCAGACCGGCGAAAGATCCCCCAGCGAGGTTGTGAGCGCCCGCCCGGCAAAGGCGAACACGGCCACCTTGGACCCGGTGGCGATGAACGAGGCCACCGGCGCCGGGCTGCCGGACAGGACGTCGGGCATCCACATGTGGAACGGGACCAGGCCCATCTTGAAGCTCAGGCCCACCAGGACCAGCACCAGGGCGACGGCCGCGGCGGCCCCACCGGCGCTGAAATCCCCTCCATCCAGTTCCCACGAGCCCTGGATGCCGTAGATCATGGTCAAACCGAACAGCAGCACCGCCGACGCGGTCAGGCCGTAGAGGAGGTACTTGACCGCCGCCTCCTTGGGGGCCGACGATCCCCTGCCGATGGCGCACATCAGCACCAGCGGCAGGCTCATCAACTCGAGGCCGAGGAAGAAGACCAGATAGTCGGCGGCCCCGGAGACCAGCATCATGCCCACCGTGGAGAGGAGCAGCAGGACGTAGTATTCGGTGGCCGGCATCAGCGACACGAGCACATACTCGTGGGACAGGAAGACGGTCAGCGAGGCGGCGAACAGGATGGTCACCCGGTAGATGAAGGCCCCGCCCGGCAGCGACGCGCCCCCCCCGCCCGCGAGGCCGGGCATGATCATGGTCAGCACCCCGGCGGTCAGCGCCGCCAGGGCCATGAAGGAGACCCCCGGGCCGGTGCGTGACGGCCGGATGGCGCCCCAGGCGAGGATGGCCAGGGCGCCGGCGGCGACGACGACTTCCGGCAGGTAGGCGTGCACGGTCAGGCCCCTCCCACGGCAGCCAGGATGCCCGCGGTGGCGGCGTGCAGGATGGCCGTCAGGACGCCGGGGAACACGCCCAGGACGACCAGGGCAATGCCCAGGACGACCAGGAGCGCCGTTTCCCGAGCGGTCAGATCGACCTCCCCGTGAACCACCGGCTTGGGCGGCTGGTAGACGCCCCGGCGAAGCAGGCGGAGCATGTACCAGGCGCCCATGGCCACCGCCATGCAGGCGACGAGACCCGTCCAGGCGCCGGCCCTGAAGGCCCCGGCGACGATCAGGAACTCGCCGATGAACGAGGCCGTGCCGGGCATGCCCAGGGAGGCCAGGGCGAAGAAGGTCAGCAGCGCCCCGCCGCGGCGGCCCCCCGCCGGGCCGGCGGCCAGCGATTCGATCCCGCCACCGCCCCGGGAGAGGCACGAGGCCGCCAGGAAGAGCCCGCCGGTCGTAAGGCCGTGGCTCACCATCTGGAAGGAGGCCCCGGTGATCCCGGACTCGGTCAGGCTGAAGACGCCCAGCGTGATGAAGCCCATGTGCGAGAAGCTCGACCAGGCGATCAGCCGCTTGAGGTCGCGCTGGGCGAGGGCCATCAGGGCTCCCCACAGGGCGCCGGCCAGCGCCAGGGCCATGGCCACGGCGGCGTAGCGGCGGGCCTCGCCGGGGAAGAGGGGCAGGCAGACGCGCAGGAAGCCGTAGACGCCCATCTTGGCCATCACTCCCGACATCAGCATCGACAGCCCGGTCGGCGCCTCGACGTAGGCGTCGGCCAGCCAGGAGTGGAAAGGGAAGACGGGCGTCTTGACGGCAAAGGCGACGGCGAAGAGGAGGAACGCCCAGGGGGCGGCGGCGCCGGCGGCGGACCCCGCCAGGACCTCCATGTCGAACGTCCCCCACCCGCCCTGGGCGGTCTGGCGGACGTACAGGACCATGATGCCGACCAGCATCAACAGGCTGCCGGCTATGGTGTAGATCATGAACCGGGTGGTCGCCCGGACCCGGTGGCGCCCGCCCCACACGCCCAGCAGGAAGTAGGCCGGGATGAGCATCGTCTCCCAGAAGAGGTAGAAGAGGACCAGGTCGCGGGCCATGAAGACGCCCAGGAGCCCGGTTTCCAGGGCGAGCATCAGGCCGAGGAAACGGCTGCGCCCGCCGGCCGACCCTGCGGCGGCGCCCGACAGGGCGAAGGGGACCAGGAAGAGCGTCAGCAGGACCAGGGCCAGCGACAGCCCGTCGAGCCCGAGGTGGAAGGCGATGCCGAAGCGCGGGATCCAGTCGAACCGCTCGACCGGCCCGATGCCCGAGGCGGCGTCGAAACGGCCGGCCGCCGCCAGGCCGAGCCCCAGGGCCGCCAGCGAGACGGCCGTCGCCGCCCCCGTGGCCAGCCTTTCCAAGCGCCCGGGAATGCAGGCCACCGCCAGCCCGCCCGCAAGCGGCAGGAAGAGCAACAGCGTCAGCAGCGGGAAGCCGTCACTCATGTTCGTCCCTCAGGGAATGGGCGGCGTCCAATTCGTTCTCCCCGGTGAGCCGCCGCCAGGCGGTCACCACCGCGAGCGCCGCGGCCAGTTCGGCCGCCTCGACGCCGATGATGAAGAGGACCAGGGTCTGCCCCTCGATCAGCCCCCAGGTCGTGGCGAACGCGACCAGGTTCAGGTTGGCGGCGTTGACCATGATCTCGACCGCCAGGAGCATCGACAGGCCGTTGCGCCGCAGGACCACGCCCAGGAAACCGATGGCGAACAGGACCGCGCCCAGGACGAGGCACCACGACAGGGGGATCACCGGCGCTCCTCCCGCCGCAGGGCGGCGATGCCGACCATGACCGCCAGGATCAGCAAAGACACGACTTCCAGGGCGACCAGCCGCTCGCCGAAGAGGATGTCGGCCATGGCCCGGGTGGTGTCCCCGGGGGGCGTCGGCAGCACCCCGGCGCACTCCCCGCCCCCGTCCAGCGAGCGCACCGCGGCGATGAGCTGCCACAGGATCAGCCCGCCCAGGCCCAGCAGCGTGGCCCACCAGCCGGGGCCCCGCGGCTCGCGGCTCTCCTCCCGGAACCCGACCGTCATCAGCACGAAGACGAACAGCACCATGACCGAGCCGGCGTAGATGAGCACCTGGACGGCGGCCAGGAACTCGGCCCCCAGCAGGACGAAGATGCCGGCCGTGGCCAGCATCGACACCAGCAGGTACAGCGCCCCGTAGAAGATGCGCCTCGAAAGGACGGTCATCAGCGACGAACCGATGGCCGCCAGCGCCAGCAGCGTGAAGACGGCGGCGATCATCGCTCCTTCTCCCCGAGGGCCAGCAGGGCCTCCTTGTCGAGGATTGCGCCGCGGCGGTCCCTGACGGTGAACTCGTAGCTCGACGAAAGGACCACCGCCTCGACCGGGCAGACCTCGGCGCACAGCCCACAGTAGAGGCAGCGCCCCGCGTCGATCCGGTACTCGAACGGGTATTTGGCCCCGTCTGGCCCCTCGCCGGTGGTCATTTCGATACAGCGGGCCGGGCAGATTCTGACGCACAGCGTGCAGGCCACGCACCGCTCGCGGCCGTCCGGGTGGCGGCGCAACGACGGGACACCGCGGTACCCCCGCGAAACCGGGCGCCGCTCCTCCGGGTAGCTGACGGTGATCGGCGGCCCGAAGAAGGTCCGCAGCGTGATCCAGAAGCCCTTGATGATTTCGCCCACCATGGCGGCCTACCTCAGCACCTTCCAGGCCCCTTCCAGGACCAGGGCCGCGGCCGAAAGCGGCAGCAGAAACTTCCACCCGAAGGCCATGAGCTTGTCGTACCGGAAGCGGAGCATGGTCCCCCGGGCCCAGATGAAGACGAATATCAACGGCACCGCCTTGGCCAGCAGCCACCAGATGCCGTCGGGCGCCGGGCCCGTGCCAGCCGCCCAGGAAGAGGATCGAGGTCAGCAGGCAGACGGTGATGATGTTGGTGTACTCGCCCAGGAAGAAGAGGCCGAAGCCCATGGCGGTGTACTCGGTGTGGTAGCCGCCGACCAGTTCGCTCTCGGCTTCGGGCAGGTCGAACGGGGTGCGGTTGGTCTCGGCCATGGCGGCGATGAAGAAGACCAGCATCGACAGGATAGTGGCCGGCTCCCTGACCACCATCGGGAGTTCGCTCTGGTAGTCGACGATCTCCCGCAGGCTGAGCGACGAGGCGCCGGTCACCGCGCCCATGGCGGCCAGCACCAGCGACACCTCGTAGCTGATCATCTGGGCGGCCGAGCGCAGGGCGCCCATGGCGGAGAAGGAGTTGTTGGAGGAGGTCCCCCCCAGGACGATCGCGTAGACCCCCATGGAGGAGACGGCCAGGAGCATCAGCAGCGCGGTGTTGACGTCGGAGATCATCAGCCCCGGCCCGAGGGGGATGAAAGCATAGACGCCGAAGGCGGACACCATGGCCAGGACCGGCGCCAGCCGGAAGAGGAACCGGTCGGCGCCGTCGGGCACGAGGAACTCCTTGCCCATCAGCTTGGCCGCGTCGGCCAGCGGTTGGACCAATCCCAGGGGGCCGCACCGGTTGGGCCCGATGCGCATCTGGAAGCGGCTCAGCAGGCGCCGTTCGGCCAGGAGGACGTAGGCCGCCCCCAGCAGGACCAGGACGATCAGCACCAGGATCTTGACCGCCAGCAGGACGACTGTCATCAGACCTTGCCCTTCCCCCATATGTAGTTGACCATCTCCACGAACCGCTCGTCCATCTTGCGCAGCAGCATCGAGAGCTGCAGCGCGAGGCGCATCATCACCTTGTAGGCCAGGTCGGGGTTCGCCTCCGCCACCCGGTCGAACCTGGAGCGGCTCAGCACGACCAGTTCGGTCTCCTCGACCGCCTCGGCGGTGGCCGAGTGCTGGTGGCCATCGATGAACGACATCTCGCCGAAGAATTCGCCCGGGCGGAGACGAGTGAGGGTCTGCTTCTCGTCGAAGGTGACCACCTTGGTGATCCGGACCATCCCGCGGACGATGATGAACAGGGACGAGCCCCCCTTGTCCTCGGAGTAGACCGCCTCGCCCTTCTGGCAGACGATGGTTTCGGTGGCGGCAACCAGCTGGTCGAGTTCCTGGTCGGAGAGTCCCTCGAAGAAGGTTATCTTCCGCAGCAGTTCCTTCCTGTACATCACCTCACCCCTTTCTCGCGGATACGGCCGCGCCGCCGGAGACGAAACCGGGCCCGAGGGCTCTCATGAATCGGATGACCTCGCCGAACGACGGGTCGAACGGCAGGCAGAGGCACCCCGGGGGCGTGCGCGGCGTCACCCGCACGGCGAACGCCGCCGATGCGCCGCTTGCCTCGACCGTCACCCGTTCCCCGTCCAGCAGGCCCATGGCTCCCGCGTCGGCCGGGTGCACCTCCAGGCACTCCTGCGGGCCGATGACCGCCCGGGCCTCGGCCAGTTCCAGTCGATGGCCGGGGAAACGGTGGAAGCGCGCGAAGAGCCAGAAGGATTCCCCGCCCCGGCAGATCGCCGCCGGAGCAACCGGCGCCGGGGGAGCCTGCCCGACCCGCCTCCCCCTGGCCCGGATGTCGTCCAGGCCGGCCGCGCCGCCGTCCCAGGCGAGGCCCTTGCCGAGCGCCGCCGCGGCACTCCCGGCCCATGATAGCATGTCGCGCACGCCCGCCGGCGGCTGGTACAGGCGGGTGAACGAGCCGGGGCCGCCGGCCGCCCGGATGCTCCCCGCCGTTCTCGGTGAACAGCGGCACCGGCAGCACCAAGTCGGCCTGGGTCGCGGTGCGGGTTGGGAACGAGTCGAACACCACCCAGGTGGTCGACCGGCGCCGCAGCGCCTCCCAGAGGTCGGCCCGGGCGCTCTCGCCCAGCGGATCGGCCCGCAGGAAGAAGACCGCCGGCACGCGCCGGTCCGAAGCGAGGAGATCGCTCCAGCGCCCGTTCGTCGACGGCCGGTCCCGCTCCCCTGGCAATCACCGCAGCGCCGAAGGCGTCGGCGTCCGGCGTGAGATAGACCACGCTCCCGCCGCCGGCAGCCTCGAGCAGGCGGGCCGCGGCACTGTTCACCGCGGCCGACTGACCGGGGATCTTCTGGATGACCAGCGTCAGCGGCCCCTCTCCCCTGAGCCACTCGGCCGCCTTGCCGCCGGATTCGCCCCCGCCGCCGGGAACCGACTCGAGGAAGCCGGCCAGGGCGGAGGCCCCGCCGGCCGAAACCAACTCATCCCGGAGCTGCTCGACCAGGGCCGCCTGTGACGAGGGTGGGACGCGCAGCCAGGCCGCCGCCTGCCTCCCCAACAAGGTGTCGAGCGGATCGACCAGCAGCAGGGTTCCGCCCGCCTGGAGGGCCTTGCGAACCCGGATGCCGGCCACCGGGTGGTGGAAGGTGAAATCATGGCCGATCAGGATGATGCGCCGGGCGGTCGCCAGTTCGTCGACGGTGTCGCTCCGAACTCCCGCCGGCCATGCGGGCTCGCCGGTTTCGGCTTCCCCGCGCGAATCGAGCACGAAGACCGGGTGGGGCACCGAGCCCGAGGCCATCAGCGAGGCCAGGGCGGCCGTCTCCTCTTCGGTCGACTGGGCGCCGACAAAGGCCGCGCCGGGCGTGCCGGCCGAGGCCAGGACGGCGGCCAGGGCGGCCGCGGCCTTCTCGGGCGGGATTGCCCTCCGGTCCGCCACCCCGTCCCCATCTGGGCCCGGTCAGGCGCGACGGGTGGGCGGCGTAGATCGTCCCGAAGCGGCCCCGAAAGCAGAGGTCGGAGTGGTTGCCGTCGGGGTACTTCACCGGGGTGGTCTTGACCAGCGACGCCCCGGCGGTGGTGGGCGGTCATCCGGCATCCGACGCCGCAGAAGGGGCAGGAGGTCTCGGCCGTCTCGACCTCCCACGGCCTGGTCTTGTACTTGGACGGCTTGGCGGTCAGCGCGCCCACCGGGCAGATGTCGATGCACGAGCCGCAGAACTCGCAGTTGAAGGGGTCGTGGAAGTCGCTCCCCAGCGGTTGCTCGAAGAAGGTGCAGATCTTCTTGTCGAAGCCGCGGTACATGGCCCCCCAGACCGACGTCCCCCGGACCTCGCGGCAGACCCGGATGCAGCGGCGGCACATGACGCACTTGCGGGTATCCCGCTCGACGAAGGGGCTTCGGTCCTCGACCCGGCTGGCCACGCGCGGCAGCTCGAAGCGGTGCCGCTCGGGGCCGAACTTGAAGGCCAGCGCCTGCAGGTCGCACCATCCCCCCTTGTCGCACCCCCAGCAGTCGCTCGGGTGCCGGGCCAGCAGCAGCTCGAACAGGGTCTGGCGGACCTTGCGGATCAGCGGGGTGGCCGTCCGCACGACCATCCCCTCGGCCACCGGCGTGTGGCAGGCGGCGATCAGCTTGTTGAGCCCCTCGACTTCCACAAGGCAGACCCGGCAGGCGCCCATGATGCTCACCTTGGGGTGCCAGCAGAGGGTGGGGATCTCCACGCCGGCCTCGCGGGCGGCGGTCAGGATGGTGGTCCCCCGCTCGACGTCGAGGGCGATGCCGTCGATGGTCACGCGGAGGGTGGTCTTGTCAGCCGCCATGGCGGCACCCCCTCCCGGAGCAGTGGTCCTCGTACTCCTGCCTGAAGTGCTTGACGGTCGACAGGACGGGGTTGACGGCCGCCTGCCCCAGGCCGCAGAAAGCGGTCTGGCGGATGATCTGGCAGAGGTCCACCAGGTTGTCGACGTCGCCCATCGTCCCCTGCCCTTCGGTGATCCGGGTGAGGGTCCGGTGGATGTGCTCGGTCCCCTCGCGGCAGGGGATGCACTTGCCGCACGACTCGTGCCTGAAGAACGAGGCTAGCCGGCGCGCCGCGGCCACCATGCAGGTGGACTCGTCGCACACGATGATCGCCCCGGAGCCCAGCATCGACCCGGCCACGGCCACCGAGGCATAGTCGAGCACGATGTCGAGCGACTCGGGCGTCAGGCAGGAGCTGGAAGCCCCGCCGGGGAAGACCGCCTTGATCTTCCGCCCTCCGGGGATGCCCCCGCCGTGCTCGTAGATCAGCTCCCGCAGCGTGATGCCGGCGGGAAACTCGTAGATGCCGGGGCGGTTGACGTGCCCCGACAGGCAGTAGATCTTCGTCCCGGGGAACTTGTCCGTCCCGCGCTGGGCGAACCACTCGGGCCCGTTGAGGATGATGTCGGGCACGTTGGCGAAGGTCTCGACGTTGTTGAGGACCGTCGGGCGCGCCCAGAGGCCGGCATTGACCGGGAACGGCGGCCGGATGCGGACCAGCCCGGCGCGTCCCTCGAGAGCCTCCAGCAGGGCCGTCTCCTCGCCGCAGATGTAGGCGCCGGCAGTGCGGTAGACCTGGAGGTCGTACGAGAAGCCGGAGCCGAGGATGTTCTCGCCCAGGTACCCCGCTGCCTTTGCCTCGGCGATGGCCTTCCGGACCGAGGCGGCCGGGCCGATGAACTCTCCCCGGAAGACGGCGTACCCGCGCCGCGCGCCGATGGCGTACCCGGCGATGATCATCGCCTCCACCAGCCGGTGGGGGACGCGCTCCAGTATCGGTCGGTCCTTGAAGGTCCCCGGCTCCCCCTCCTCGGCGTTGCAGACGACGTACTTGGGGGTCTTGTGGTCCTGGAAGACGAACTCCCACTTGAGCCCGGTCGGGAAGGCCGCCCCGCCCCGGCCGTGGAGGCGGGAGCGCTTGATCGTCTCGATGACGTCCTCGGGGGTCATCGTGGTCAGCACCTGGCGCAGCGCCTGGTACCCCCGGTGGCGCTCGTAGCCGTCGAGGGCGCCTATCCCCGGCGCGTCGATGTCCCGGTAGGCGACGAAGAACTGGTCGGTCACGGGAACTCCTCCAGGATGCCGGGGATGTCCGCCGGGGTCACCGGCCCGAAGATCCGGTCGTCCACCTGGATGGCCGGCGCCCGGTCGCAGGCCGCCAGGCACTCGGAATGCTTCAGGACGAAACGCCCGTCGGGGGTGACCTGCTCGAAGCCGATCCCCAAGGAAGCCCTGACCGCCTCCTCCAGCGCGTCGCTGCCGTTGAGCCAGCAGCAGATGCTCCGGCAGAGGCGGATGACGTGCCTTCCCTGGAGGGTGAAGGAGTAGAGCGAGTAGAAGGTGGCCGTCTCGTAGACCGACGACTTGGGCATGTCGAGCAGGTCGGCCAAGGCCGACAGGTTGTCGCTGGTCAGGTGGTTCTCCTCCTCCTGGACGATGTAGAGCGCCGGGATGAGGGCCGAGGGACGGTCCCGGAAGTCGCCGAAGAGCTCCTCCAGGCGGCGGACGGTGCCCGGCTTGAGGGTGGCCATCAGCGGTCCACCTCTCCCAGGACGATGTCGATGCTGCCGATGACGGCCACCACGTCGGACAGGTAGAGGCCCTGGATCATGGCCGGCAGGGCGGCCAGGTTGGCGAAGCTGGGCGTCCTGATCTTGACCCGGGCGGGGTAGGCGGTGCCGTCGCTCTTGACGTAGAACCCGAACTCCCCCTTGGGGGCCTCGACCGCGGCGTAGGCTTCCCCGGCCGGCGGGGCGGGCCCCTCGGCGGCCAGGTAGAAGTAGCGGGTCATCGCCTCTACGTAATTCAGGGCGTCCTCCTTGGACGGCCGGACGTAGCGGGGGTCCCGCGAGCGCCAGTCCCCCTCCGGCAGACCGTCGAGCACCTGGCGGATGATCCTGACGCTCTGGCGCATCTCGGCCATCCTGACCAGGTAGCGGTCGTAGACGTCGCCCGACCGGCCGAGGGGCACCTCGAAGCTCATCTCGCCGTAGGCGGCATAGGGATCGTCGCGGCGCAGGTCCCAGTCGACGCCCGAGGCGCGGGCTATCGGCCCGGTCACCCCCCGGTTCAGCATCTCGGCCCCGTCCATGCGGCCGATGCCGATCGTCCGGGAGCGGAAGAGCGGGTTGTTGGTCAGCAGCTCCTCGAACCGGTCGATGCTCGACGGGAAGTAGTCGCAGAATTCGCCGAAGGCCCGCAGCGTGGCGGCGTCGAGGTCGTTGCGCAGGCCCCCGAGGCGCATGAAGGAGTGGGTCATGCGGGCGCCGCCCGACATCTCGAACAGGTCCCAGGTTCGTTCCCGGTCGGCGAAGGCGTAGAACATCGGGGCCATGGCGCCGAGGTCGAGGCAACTGCTGCCTAGCCAGATGAGGTGCGACGAGATGCGGGCCACCTCGGCCAGCATGACCCTGATCCAGGAGGCGCGGCGGGGCACATCCATGGCCATCAGCTTCTCCACCGCCAGGCAGTAGGCCAGGTTGCCGGCCGACGCGGCCACGTAGTCGAGCCGGTCGGTGAACGGCAGGAACTGCTCCCAGGTGCGGTGCTCGGCCAGCTTCTCGATCCCCCGGTGCAGGAAGCCCACGTCGGGCACCGCCCGGACCACCTTCTCGCCGTCGAGCTCGACCACCAAGCGCAGCACGCCGTGGGTGCTGGGGTGCTGCGGCCCCATGTTGATGGTCAGGTTCCGGCCTTTCATCGGGCCCCCTCGGTGTCCCCTTCGAGGGGGAAGTCCTTGCGCAGCGGGTGCCCCTGGTAGCCTGCCGGCATCATGATCCGCCGGAGGTCGGGGTGGCCGGCGAAGTCGATGCCGAGGAGGTCGAAGGCCTCGCGCTCGTACCACTCGGCCCCCTTCCATATCCCGGCCAGCGACGGGACGGACGGAGCCGACTCCGGGACGCGCGTCCGCAGCACCAGGCGGTCCCTCGCGTCCGGCGAGCGGAGGTGGCAGAGAATCTCGAATCGGGGCTGCAGCGGGTGGCGGTCGATCCCGGTCAGGCAGCAGAAGGCGGTGTAGCCCGCCGAGGGGTCGTCCCGGATCACCCGGGCCGCCTCGCGCCAGCAGGCGGGGGAGAGGTCGAGGCAGGGGTCGTCGCCGCACAGGACCAGGCTGGCCTCCATGGACGCCAGCCGCCCGGATACAAGGTTCTCGAGCACCGCCAGACGCTTCGGGTCGGCCGGCAAGCTCACCACCCGAGGGTCTTTCGGGACTTGATCAGCGCCTGGATCTCCATCAGTCCCTTGAGCAGGTTCTCCGGGCGCGGCGGACAGCCTTCCACGTAGACGTCGACCGGCACGATCCGGTCGACCCCCTGGAGGGTGCTGTAGGTGCGGAAGCCTCCGCCGGTGGTGGCGCAGCTCCCCATCGCCAGGACCACCTTGGGGTCGGGCATCTGCTCGTACAGCCGGCGCAGGTGCGGGGCCATCTTGTGGGTCACCGTTCCGGCCACGATCATCATGTCGGCCTGGCGCGGCGACGGCCGGAAGGCCTCCGAACCGAAGCGGGAGATGTCGTAGCGCGACGTGGAAGTGTGCATCATCTCGATGGCGCAGCAGGCCAGGCCGTAGGTGAGCGGAAAGACCGACGACCCGCGGCACCAGTTGATCACCTGGGCCACGGAAGTCAGGATGGCGCCCCCCTCGCGGGTCTTGTAGTCGGTCAGTCCCACTCCAGGTCTCCCCGCCGCCAGAGGTAGGCATACCCGACGAAGAGAACCGCCAGGAAGAGGATCATCACCACCAGCCCCCGCACCCCCAGCTCGCGAGCGCCCAGCGCCCAGGGGACGAGGAAGGCCGCCTCGACGTCGAACAGGACCAGCAGCATGGCCATGAAGGCGAACCGCGGGTGGTGGGGGCGGTTGGGGTCGTCCGCCTTGTCCATGCCGCACTCGTACGGCAGCGACTTCTCGCGGGTCGGCCGGTGGGGACGGAAGAGGGCGCCGATGGAAAGGAAGATCATCCCCATGATCGGAGCGATGACCAGGAAGAGTCCCACCGGGCCAAATCGCGCCGCGGTTTCGTTCATCGGGCCGGCCTCCTTCGTCGTCTGTCCGGATTCAACGCCTGATATTCAGAGCCCCAATGTAAAAAAGCATTTTATTTGTGTCAAGGAGATATTGCTCTATTCCCCTCGGCCCTTACAAAACAACGCCCTGCCGCTTGTGCCCACATTCGCGAAAGCGGCCTGGACTCCCAGCCGGCCAGGGGAATTCCCCAGCCGGCAATGCTCGGATCGGCGGCGCCTACTGACCGGCCTTCAGGGTCTCGATGGCCTTGCGGGCGTCCTCGGCCAAGCCGCTCTGGGGATAGGCGACCAGGAACTGCTCGAATCCGGCCTGGGCCTCGACCCTCTTGCCGGCGACCACCAGGTCCAGGGCCTGCTTGAAGGCGCCCAGCTCGGACTCGTTGACCTGCAGGTTGCGTTCCTCGCTCTTCCAGTAGAGCCCGTCGCCGGTGGTGTCCTTGGCCCCCCGCACCCCTCCTACGGCGGTGGTCTCGACGCTCTTCTTGACCGGGACCAGCTTCTCGATCACCGACTTCAAGTCGTTCCAGAAGCCGCCCCCCGAACCCGTCTCCTGGGCCAGCACCGGGCCGGCTGACAACCCGATGCACAGCGCCACTACCAGGATGATCCTCATGGCTTCCACCTCCTCAGCTGCCAAGAAAGGAACTGATCAGTATGCCCCCGAAAGCTCGATGGCCATGCCGCGGAACTGCCCCTTGACCCCCGGATCGAGGTCGACCGCCCGGGCGAACGCCTCGCTGGCCAGCTTCTTCTCGCCCGACCGCAGGCATACCCTGGCCAGGTTGACCAGGATGTAGGGGTCCTTCCGGTCGATCTCCGAAGCCACCTGGTACGCCACCTGGGCCTCGGCAAACTTGCCCGACAGGAACAGGATGTTGCCGTAGTTGTTCTGCGCGGCGGCGTTCTCGGGGGCCAGCTCCACCGCCCGGCCGAGCAGTTCGAGCGACTCCTCCAGTTCGCCCGCCTGGCCGTAGAGGACTCCCAGGCTGACCAGCGCCCCGACGTTGTCCGGCTCCCGGCGCAGGATCTCGACCTCGCGGTAGCCCTGGTACCTGATCCAGATCTTGCGCAGCGTCTTCAGTTCGCCCTGGAACAGGCGTTCGGCCGACGGGCGGTCGACCCCGGCGATGCGCAGGTCGGTCGTCGGCAGGCTGGCCGGCTTGAACCGGTCCCACAGCGCGCGGATGTCCATCCGCTGGAGCCCCTTGCCGAGCCAGGTGGCATAGGCCTTGCTCCCCTCCTCCCAGGCCTTGATGAACGGGCGGCCGACCAGGGTCGCCTCCACCGGCACCCACAACTGGCCCTCGTGCTCGACGAACATCCCCTCCATCGTGTCGATGCCGCTGGCGGCCGGGATGGTGCTCGAGAACATCATGAACATGTGCCCCGGCACGTCCAGCACGATGGCCCGGATGCCGAGGCTTTCGAGGATCGAGGCGTACAGGGCCACCAGGTCGTCGCAGTCGCCGCTGTTGCGCTTCAGCGTCTCCTGCGGGTACTGGATGTAGTCGACCGTGTCGGCCTTCTCGGAGACGATCTGGTAGGGGTTGCTCGGGTCGGCGATGTACATCATGCCGCGGGCGCCCAGGGCCTCGAACAGCACCCCGGCCGAGACGAGCGGGTTGTCGGCCTCCGGATACAGGACCGCCACCGACCGGCCGAACTCGATGATCGGCGGGTCCTTGGGGGTGATGAAGGCGGCGAACCGGTCCTTGGTGTCCCACATCATCCGGTGCTTGTCGAAGACGTTGACGGTGTGGCTGCGGGTGATGGTGATCGGCCGCTGGCTGCGGAAGTAGGTCACCTTGACCTCGATCTGGACCGGCGTGTCCTCGGAAACCTCGAGAATCCTGTTGTTGAACACCGCCTTCAGCGGGATTTCCGGGCCGGCGCCCGGCGGGACGTCCTCGACGGTCACCTCCCAGGGGAAGTCCATGAAGTTCTGCATGGTGAAGGAGATCTTGAGGCGCGAGATCCGGTCGACGGTGTTGTTGACCAGGCGGATCCGGCCGATCCCCTCCGTCTCGTAGATCTTGTACGAGTTGGAGAAGACGTTGCTCAGGTTGACGATGTCGATCTCGATCGGCGGCTTGGTGGGCGCCTTGGTCATCGCCTTGACGGTCGCCCGGCCGCTCTCGACCCCGTCGGTGCTGACCGCCGTCAGGTGGTAGACGTAGCCCGTCTCGGTCTCCAGACCCTTGTCCTCGAAGCCGGTGCCGGCCAGCGCGCCGATTTGCCGGGGGATGCCGTCGGTCTCCCGGTAGACGCGGTACTCCCGGACATGCGGCTCGGCGTTGGGCGCCCAGGAAAGCGTGACCACCTCCTCGGTGGTCGACGCCGTGAGACCGGAGGGCGTCGCGGCCATCAGGCGGCTGGGGACCGCCTCGACGATCAGGCTGCGCCCCCCCTCGTTGCCGTCCCGGGCAACCGCCGAGACGGAGTATTCGTAGGTCGTCTCGGGCTCGAGGCCGTTGTCCTGGTAGGTGTTGGTGGTGACCGCGCCGAGCAGTTCCGGGCGGCCGCCGGTAACGGCACGGTAGACGCGGTACTCGCCGACGTAGGCCTCCGAATTCCTCGTCCAGGTCAGGCTGGCCGATCGCATCCCCGGCCGGGCGGCCAGCTCCACGGGCACGCCGGGAGTGTAGACGATGCCGAAGAGATCGACCTGCCCATTGCCGGTGTCCGACACCAGGATTTCGGTGTCGCTCTTGACGGCAATGGATTCCGGCTCCATCAGGTCGCCCCGGCCGGTGCCGCGGGACGCGAAACGGCGGAGGTAGTCGCCGTTCTTGGCGAAGATCTTCACCTCGCCGGCGCCGTCCAGGACGAAGATCTCCTGCCGGGTGACCGCCAGCGACACCGGTTTCTCGAACACCTTCTCGCCGCCGAAACGCCCCGTGAGGCGGCCGTCGGCGGAGTACATGGTGACCGTCCGGCTCAGCCGGTCGAGAATGAAGAGATTGTCCTCCGGGTCGACGGCCACCGCCAACGGCTCCGGCGGCCCGGACGGCGTCCGGTCACGGTTGAGGATCTGGAGGCAGAGCCCGTCGGGACTGAAGGCCTGCACCCGGTTGTTCCCCCGGTCGGCGACGAAGAGGACCCCCTTGCTGTTGATGGCCAGGTCGGCCGGCTCGTCCAGGTAGCCCTCCTTGCTGCCCGCGGCCGAGATCTGCCGGGCCGTCTTGCCCGCGTCGTCGACCAGCAGGACCCGCTCCTTCTTGCCGTCCACGACCCACAGCCCCCCCTGGGCGTCCCGGGCCACGGAGGCCAGGTCGGTCTTGGGGACGGGTATCGTCCGCTCGATCTGCCCGCCGGAAATCACCAGCACCGCATCCCCCTTGGATGAGACGGCGTACAGCTTGCCGTCGCTCCCCCAGGTGACCTCGCCTACCGGGACGTCGGCCACCGTGCCGAGCCACCTGACCGCCTGGGGCGGGGCGACCACCCCGGCCTCGACGGCGGCCCGGTCCGGCCGGAAGATCATCACCATCCCCTTGTCGACGTCGCTGACGTACACGCGCCCCTCGGCGTCGAGGGCCACCCCGGTGATGTCGCCCAGGAACTGCCCCTTCTCCTTCCCCTTCGAGCCGAAGGCGAAGATCTCCTTGCCGTCGTAGGAGTACTTGAAGAGACGGTAACGGCCGGCGTCGGCCACGTACACCCCTTCCGCGTCCGCGGCCAGGCCGACCGGATCGTCGAACGAGGCGAACCGGGACGTCGGCTCCCCGCGCGAATTGAAAGTCCTGATCGCGCGGATCTTGTTGTCCAGGACCACCACCGATCCCCCGGCGGTCACGGCGACGTCGATCGGCTCGCCCAGCGGGTCCTGCAGCGGCAGCTTCTGGATGCTCTCCATGAAGACGCCGTTGGGTCCCAGGATCTGGACCCGGTCGTTGCCGGTGTCGGCCACGTAGATGACCCCGCCGTGCACCAGGACGCCCCGGGGACTGCTGAAGGACTTGTTGCCGCTGCCGTTGCCGATCGATTCGATGTAGGCCCCCTCGCGGGAGAAGACGGCGATGCGGTCGAGCGACGAGTCGGACACGTAGACACGGTCGCCGGCGACGCTGATGCGGCTCGGCTTCTTGAGGATCGGCTTGCCGGCGGCATCCTTGCCGCCCAGCTTCATCAGCAGGGTCCCCTGGTCGGTGAGGACCCAGACCGTGCCGTCGTCCTCCTGGGCGGCGTAGATGCGGAAGGCGTCGTCCACGGCCACGGCCACCGGCTTGCCGGCAGGCACCAGGCCGACCAGGTCGACCCTCGAGACCGCCCCGGCGGGGACGGCCGCGGCCAGCAGGGCGGCCGCGACCAGCAGGCGCCCCATCCGGTCCGCACTCCTCGCGACAGCGGCGCTCATCGTTTCAGCCCCCGCAGTCCATAGATGACCACCGGCCTGGTCTTCCCCTTGACCGTCACCGGGCCGATCAGGTCGGCTTCGACAATGTCCTTGACCAGCTCCCATGTCGACTCGGTCATCGCCGGGCAGTCGTGCTCGCGGCTCTCGTTCTGGATGCGGTAGGTTAGGTTCACGTTGTCGCCGATCACCGTGTATTCCATCTTCAGCCCCTCGGCGCCGATGTTGCCGACGATCACCTCGCCGGTATTGATGCCGACGCCGAACGACAATGGCTCGCTCCCCTCGGCGGTCCACTTCTTCTGCAGCTCGCCCAGCCGCTCGATCATGGCCAACACGCAGCGCACAGCCAGTTCGGCATGCTTCTCCTGCGGAACGGGCGCCCCCCAGAAGGCCAGGATGCCGTCCCCGAGGAACTTGTCGAGGGTGCCGTCATGGTCCATGATGACCGCGGTCATTGCCGCCAGGTACTCGTTGAGTATCTTGACTACCTCCTGCGGCGTGCGCCCCTCGCTGTACGAAGTATAGTTCTTGACATCACTGAATACAACGGTGATCACCCGGATCTCCCCGCCGACCCGGGCCAGTTCGGGATTGGCCACCAGTTGCTCGACCAGCTTCCGGGAGACATAGCTGGAGAAGATGGTCCGGATCTCCCGCGCCCGGCGGTCGAGCAGCATGAAGCGGAAGTAGGACACCCCGGCGTACACCAGGCCGCCGGCGAAGAGCGGGTAGACGAGCGACACCCACATCCCCCGGCTGAACAGGGCGCTGGCCAGGGCGGCGAACAACCCCATCATCGATACGGCTATCGGGAAGGCGGCCCCCGCCCGCAGGCCGGCGGCCGAAAGGGCGACCACCATGGCGATCACGACGATGGCCAGCAGGTCGATCAGCGCCTCGACCGTGCCCCGCTGGATGAAGTTGCGCTGGAGGATGCTCTCGGCAACGTTGGCGTTGACCTCCACCCCGGGGGAGTTGTTCGAGTACGGGGTGACCCGCATGTCGTAGACGGCCAGGGCGGTCGAGCCGACCAGCAGCACCTTCCCGGCAAGCTCCCCCGGCGGCAGCCTGCCGGCGGCCACGTCGGCGAACGAGTAACGCTTGAAGGTCCCCGGCCCGCCGCTGTAGGTGATCAGGTAGCGATACCGGGTGCGGTAGCCGGTGGAGGTGGTCGGCACGGTCACCGGCCCGACGACCACCGACGAGCCGGCCGGCTTGAAGTCGTCCGCGCCCAGGGCGTCCATGGCCGCGGCCAGCCCCATCGACGGGAAGAAGCGCCCCTCGTATTCGACCAGCAGCCGGCTCCATCGCAGGACGCCGTCGTCGTCGGGCAGGATGTTGATGTGCGCCTCGCGCCGGGCAGCCCCGGCCAGAACCGGGATGTTGACGACCTTCACCAGGCTCTTGCCGTCGGGCGCCACGTCGAAGGCCGTGGCCAGCGTGACCCTGCCGAACCGGCGCATCGACTCGGCGAACCGCCCGTCGGCCTCGGCCGACTCCGACTCGGGGAAGACGACGTCGAACAGCACCGCCCGAGCGCCCGCCTTGGCCGCCTGGTCGACCAGCCGGGCGTTCTCGCTCCTCGACCAGGGGAAGCGCCCCAGCTCGGCGATGCTCCGGTCGTCGATGGCCACGATGGCGATGCGCCCGGAAGGGGTGGTGGTGCCCCGGAACGCCCGGCAGCGAAGGTCGTAGAGCCGCTCCTCGATGCGTTCCAGCAGGCTCGGCTGGGTGTAGCAGAAGAAGACCGACAGGACGATGACGGCGATGGTGTAGCCGGTGATGAAGGTGCGGTAGCGCCTGTTCCTCATCGGGAGCGGCTCAGGCCGGCCCGCCGGACGGCTCCGCGGGGGCGGGCGGGGCCGGGTCCCGGCGGCGCCACTCGCTGATCGCCGCCGCGGCGACCAGGGCCACCACCGCGCCCATGATGATCGCGAAGCGTGCCCATGGCTCCCCGGTGACCAACCGGAACCTGACGATGCCGGCCGACGAGGTGGCCATCAGGAGCCCCCCCACGGTCAGCCACACGGCCCGCGCGCGTGTCCACCCGCGGGTGGGGATGAGCATGCTCAGCGGCATCATTACGCACAGTATCGGAAGCAGCGGCCAGGCCATCCAGAGGAAGTAGCTGGCGAGGATGAAGAACGCCACCGTGACGACCGTGCCGCGCGCCACTCGGGCCATGCTCCCGCCTCCCCGTTGCGACATCTGTCGGCGGCCTTCTCCGGCGCATCCGGAAATGGCCCGCCTGGCCGATCCTATCTCCCGCGCCGGGCGGCCGTCAAGTAGGAGGGGTCAGGTCTTGAAAACACACATTGCTTTCTTTCAAGACCTGACCCCATGGACCCCGGTGAAGTGGGCGGCCCGGTTGGCCCAGATCACCCCGGCCAGGATCAGCGCCGACCCCAGGGCCAGCGACGGGGTGAACGGCTCGTGGAGCAACACCACCCCGCCGAGCACGCCCACCACCGGCACGCCGTAGAGGAGGTTCGAGGCGGTGGTCACGCCCAGGTCGGCGATGGCCCGGTTCCAGACGTGGTAGGCCATGGCCGTGCAGAAGATGCCCAGGAAGGCCACCCCGCCCCACGCGGCCGCCGACGGCCAGCGCCAGGGGCGAAGGAACGTCTCGACCAGCGCGCCCGGCAGGAAACTGGCCACGCCGATCAGTTGGATGACGTGGGTCACTTGGAAACCGGGGTAGCGGCCGGCGACGCGCTCGGCCAGGAAGGTGTAGGCCACCCACGAGGCGACCGCGCCGAACATCAGCAGGTCCCCGATGAGCGAGGCCCCCTCCCCGGAGCCCGGCCGGACCAGGATGAAGACGCCCACCAGGGCGACCAGGGCCGCCGCCAGCGCCTGTCGCGGGAGCCGGCGCCCCTTGGCCCGGGCCGCGGCAAGTTCGACGCACAGCGGGATGGTGGCGGCGATCATCGCCCCGTGCGAGGCGGTGGTGTACTGCAGGCCGGTGTTCTCGAAGGCGAAGTAGAGGGTCACCCCGGTCAGGCCGAGCAGCAGGAGCCCCCACCGGTCGCCGGGCATGATTGCACGCCGCTCCCCCCTCCGGTAGATCGGCCAGACGACGAGCGCGGCCAGCAGGAAGCGGAGGAAGGCCAGCGTGAACGGGGGGATCTCCCGGACGGCCGCGCGGATGGCGGCGTACGACAGGCCCCACGCCGCCACGATCGCCAGCGGTGGGAGGAGCTTCAGGCCGCCCGCGAAGTGCCGAGGAGGACTCGTGGCCATGCGGCCATTATATGCCCGCTCAGCGGCGGGCGAAGGGGTCGTCGCCGTCGACCGGCAGGCCGAGCCGCTGCACCCGCTGGAAGCCCGGGTAGCGGCTGTCCAGGATGACCACCGTGCCGCGGTCCTCCTCCCCCCGGATCAGCCGGCCGATCCCCTGCTTCAGCCGGATGGCCGTGTCGTAGCGGTAGCGCTCCCAGGTACTCGCCGTCGGACAGCGCCCGCCGCCGGCCCACCTGAAGGGGCTCCCCGGGGTGCGGGAAGGGGATGCGGGTGACGACCACCATGGTCAGCGTCTCGCCCCGGAAGTCGACCCCGTGCCAGAAGGTTTCGGTGCCGAAGAGGACGCTCTCGCGGACCGCCCGGAACTCCTCCGAGAGCTCCGAGGTGGGCACGCCCGGGCGCTGGGAGAGGACCGGGAAGCCGGCCGCGGCCAGGCCGTCGGCCACCGCCGCCTCGGTCCTGCGCAGGTCGCGGTGGCTGGCGAAGAGAACCAGCACGCCCCCGCGGTTGGCGGCCACCAGGCGGGGGAGGATCCCGCGGACGTACGCCAGCCACTCCTCCCGCCCGCGGAAATCGCCCGAGGGGGCGTCGGCCGGCACGATGATCCGTCGGTCGACGTCCCGGAACGGGGACGGGATGATGGCCATGCGACACGACGGGTGCCCGTCCCCGCCGCCCTCCTCCGCGGCCTCCGCCTGGTCGATCCCGAGCGTGCGGCAGAAGATCCGCAGCGACCCGCCGGCGGCCAGCGTGGCCGACGTGAAGACGATCGACCGCCTCTCCCGCAGCAGCGTGGCCGCCAGGTGGGGGGCCATGTCGATCCGGGACTGCGTCAGCACCCAGTGGCGCTGCCACGCGCGGGCCACGATGAAGAACCCGGCATCGCCGGCCGAGGCGGCCATGGCCGACAGGTCCTCCCCGGCCGTGCCCAGCACCTCGGACGCCAGGCCGAGCCGGCGGCGGGTGCGCTCGGCGGCCGTCCCCTCCTCCGCGGCCAGGCGCGACAGGTCCTCGGCCAGGGACGCCAGGAGCTTGCCCAACGGCTCCGCCTGGGCCGCCAGCGCACCATCCCTGAACGCCGGGTGGGACGGCTCGATCCACCCCTCCTCGCCCGACTCGCCCGCCTGCGCCCGCAGCGCCCCGCCGAGGAGGTCCAACTCCCGCTGGGCCGTTTCGGCCGCCCGGCCGATCGACTCGACCGCGCGGGCGACCCGCTCGAGGCCCGCCCGGCCCAGCGACGGGACCCGCGCCGCCAGCCAGTCGAGCTGGTCGGCCAGGTCCCTCGAGCTGACACTCCGCGCCTGGGCCGAGCGCGCGGCGGTCTCGAAGTGGTTGGCCTCGTCGATGACCACCCGGTTGAACAGCCCCTTGAGCACCGGCTCGCGCTCCAGCAGGGCCAGCTTGTGGTGGTTGGTGACCAGCAGGCGGGCGCGCGCGGCCTCCCCCAGGACCATCTGGGCGGGGCAACGGTCGTGATCGGACCGGCAGCCGGTGCGCGCCGAGACGTCGTTCGACAGGCGGGTCAGGAAGCGGTCGGCGTCCAGCGCCGCCCGAACGCGCTCGCCGGCCGAGCCGACCTCGACCGTGCGGTAGCCGATCAGCACCTCCAGCAGGTAGAGCCAGGCCAGCAGGCGACGGCCGCCCATCCCCTCGTCGAGGGCGTCAGCCAGCTTCTCGGCGCAGACGTAGCTCGACTTCCCCTTCAGCAGCGACACCGGGATGTCGCGGTAGAGCGGGAAGGCGGCCCGGAGCCGGGCCAGCTCGTTGCCGTGGACCTGGTCCTGGAGGTTCTTGGTGTAGGTCGACACGACCGCCCGCAGCGACGGGTTGCGCTGCAGGAATTCGAGCAGCGGCACCAGGTAGCCGAAGGTCTTGCCGGTGCCGGTTCCCGCCTCGATGACCAGGTGGTGGCCGCCGCTGAACGCCCCGGCGATCAGGTCGGCGTAGTGGAGCTGCTCCTTGCGGAGGGTGAAGCCCGGGAACGTTCCGGCCAGAGCCTTGAAGCGGTCCTTCAGGTCCTCGCGCCTGACCGGCCTGACCTCGTCGATCGGCTCCTCGTCGGGACGCCGTGGCCGCTCGGCGACCACCTCGAGGTGCGACCGCCAGTCGGCATCGTCTGGCCGGCCCCGCGGCGTGAATAGGCCGCCGAAGAAGTCGCGGTAACGGTCGACCAGCCCGAGGAAGGCGTCGCCGAAGAGAGTCCGGCTAGCCCCCAGGAAGTGGCGCAGCACCGGCGCGGCCGGCGCCCGGCTGTCGTCCAGGCAGCGCTCGACGATGGTCCGGGCGACGTCGACGGCCAGCGTGGAGAGTTCGGCCGGCGGGAACGTGGAGCGCTCGCGACGGCGGCCGTGCACCATCTCCCAGAGCGCCTTGGGGGTCGACAGCGGCAGGGCCGGGAAGAAGAACTCGGCGGCGAAGGCCAGGTCGATCACGCGCCGGCCGGTCATCCGGGCCAGTTCGTCGACCGGGCCGTGGTCGACCAGGGCGAAGACGAACGGGGCGTCGCCCAGGAACTCCCGCAGCGATCCTTCGGCCTTCGCCCGTCCCGGCGCCGAGGCGAGCTTCTCGCGGCTCATCCCGGAACGGTGGAACTCGCGCTCGGTCGAGCCGGTGAAGCGGACCAAGGAGGAGTGCTCGCGGGGGTCGCCGCCGGGGACCAGTTCAACCGCCGACACGGCGTAGAGGCGCGCGTTCTCCTCGCCCGGGCCGCCGGCGGCGTGGCCGGTGATGAAGACGGCCCGCTCGAGGCCGCCGCCCCACGGGTCGAACATCACGCCCCTCCCCCGGCCGCTTCGGTCACGTCGCGGGGGGCGGTCAGCCTTTCATGGGGCCGGGTACCCCGGGCCGAGGAGCTTCGGATCGCCGAGGCAGAGGGTTCGCACCAGTTCCTCGTGCAGCAGGTCGGACGCCTTGGCCACCTCGGGAGCCACCTTGGAAGCGTAGTGTTCCCGGCTGACGTCGATGTCCCGCTTCAGCATTTGGTAGATGTTCCCGCCCTTCCGCCCCTGGGCAACAGCGGTCTCGTTGTAGAGCTTGATCTCGGACACCAGGATGCGTGCCAGGCGTTCGGCGGCGGCCCTCTTGGGATCGACGGGCGCGGCGGCGGCCGGTTTCCCGGACGGGGCCGGGGCGGCGGGCGGCGGGCCCTTCTTGGGCGGGCCCGTGCCGAGCAGGTCGTCCAGGTCGAAGGTGTCCTTCTCGAACGGCTTGGCGGCGGGCGGCGCGGGTGCCTTCGATGGCGGCCCGAACCTGGCCGTGGCCGGAGATACCGGCGGCTTCGCGGGGGCGAGCTCGGCCTTCGGAGGAGGCGGTGGCGGAGGAGGTGACGCGGGCGCCGGCTTCGGCGTTGACGCGGGTGCGGGCTTCGGTGGTGGAGGAGGCGGGGTCGGCGGCGGCACCGGCCTGGGCTCTGCCTTCGGCGGGGAAGGCGGCGCCGGGGGCGCGATCTCGCGCTGCCCCTGCTTCTGGAGCAGGCCGAGAGTCTCGATCCGGTGCTGCACCAGCGAGACCATGTAGAGGATCGTGTCGATGTCCATGGGCTCCGGGTCGGAGGCCCGGTGGTCGGCGTACAGGACCGCCGGCGACTTGCCGGCCACGACGATCGGCGCGGCCAGCACAAGGTCGGGCAGCTCCCCGCCGAGCACGGACATCAGCGCCTGGTTGCCGGCGCGGGCGCGGGGGTCCTCCCGCAGGACCTTCATGTCGTGCTGGGCGACGGCCACGGCGGTGTCGGAGGTGCGCCCGACCGAGATGGCGCTGACATTCGGGCGCTCGGCCGCCCAGGCCTTCCCTTCGGTCTTCCAGGCTCCCAGCGAATCGCCCTTGAGGACGAACAGGACGATCCGGCCGGCGAAGTGGCGGGTCGCGCCGAGCAGGCGCAGCAGGATGTCGGTCTGGTTGGACGAGGCGATGATGTCGTGCCCGGCGGAGACGAGAGCCTCGATCCGGACCCGGTCGGCCGCGGAAGGTTTCGGCGGAACCCCGGCCGGCGCGCCCTTCCCGCGGGCCTCCGCGGCCTCGGTCACGGCCCGGTCGTACTTCGCTTTCCAGGCGGAGTCGTTCTCGGCCACCGCCTGGGCGACTCCCTTGGCGATGGCCTGGTCGAGCTTCCGCTGCCAGTCGGTGCTGTTCCCGGCGAGGGCCCCGTCGAGCTTAGACCGCCAGAAGGACTCGGCATCGGCCAGCTTCCTCTTCCACGACTCGTCGGCCGCCTCGAGGGACTGCTGCAGGCGGGCCTGCCACGACTCGTTGGCTTCCGCCGCGGCCTGATCGACCTTGCGCTGCCACTCGGCGTTGCTGCCGGCCACGGCCGCGTCCAGCTTGGACCGCCAGAAGGACTCCCCGTCGGCCAGCTTCTTGCGCCACGCTTCCTCGGCCGACTCGATCGACCGGGTGAGGCGGGTCTGCCATGCCTCGTCGGTATCGGACACGGCCTGGAGCTGCTTGGAGTGCCAGGCGTCGTCGTTGGCGGCGACCGCCTCGGCCAGCTTCCGCTCGAAACCCGTCTCGAGGTTGCGGACGTGCTCCTCGACCCGGCAGGAGATTTCGGAAACGGCCTCGTCGATCAACCCCTTGTGCATGATGCCGTCCAGCCGGCCCCGGACGGTGGCCAGCTCTTCCAGGATGGCCTGCCCGGCCCGGTTTATCTCCTCCTCGGCCTGCTTGAAGCGGGCCCCGGCGAGCTTGGAGATGGTCTCTAGTATGAAGTCCTCGAATTGCGGCTTGCTCATGTCACACTCCCTTGCGTGGACTTAGTGCCCGAAGATTCTACACCCTCCGGGCGCCGGCGCAAATGGGATTGTCGGAACGGGGTCCGGGCCGTATCATGGGGGCGGGCCAAGAAAGGACGCCGGAGTGGCGGAACTGGCAGACGCAAGGGACTTAAAATCCCTTGGGGCTATGCCCCGTGCGGGTTCGACCCCCGCCTCCGGCACCAGCAAAATCAAGGACTTGCGGATTTTCACTCGTTCGGTTCACGGTGCAAGACTTTCGATTGTCTCCAAATTGTCACCGTTCTCGCTCCGCTGCGCCTACAGCATGTTGTTCTTCCGCGACTTTGCATGGTCCGCCAGTTGCTATTCCGTCAATCCGCTCGGAGTGCTATGCTGCGCAATAAACCTCATGTTCATCCCCTGACTAGAATGGACGAACGACTCTCTTGCCCTGCGCGGCCACCCGGAGGAACTATGCCACCTCCCGGTGGGCTGCGGGAGATCATCGTCAGGATCGCGCTGGTAGCCCTTTCCACCCTGACCACTCTTGCCGCAGTCGAGACGGCCTTTCGCAAGTTCCAGACTGCCGATGTCGTGAGTGGGGAATCGCCCCTTTATTTTGGCCAGGACCAGGCGGCATACCAGATACCCCTTGTCGTCGCGAACCGAATCGAGGAGAGGTCCTTGCCGACGACCTACCGTTATCGACCCAATACAACTTGGGCGACTCTTCACAGACTTCCGGGTGCCGTGATGAAGATAGACTACTTCATGAACAACGCAGGATTCCGCGACACCGACTTCATTCGCAACAAGGACACGAAGACTTACCGGATCGCGATTCTGGGCGACTCGGTCACCATGGGCCAAGGAGTACCCCAGGGCCGGACCCTGGCGGACCTTCTGGAGCAGCGCTTGCGGGAACGCCTGCCTGACATCGAGGTGTTCAACTTCGGAATCAATGGATATGACACTTTGGACATCCTGCAGTTGCTCCACCAGGAAGTCATGCCATGCTCGCCTGACCTTGTAGTCTACAACTTCTATCCCAACGACATCTCTCGAGTCGCGTTCGAAAGCCTCGGGAGAAGGCTCACCGCACGACGCTTCCGGCTCCGGGGTGTGATCGCTTCACCGTACCGATTGGTGCGATACATCGCCGTACGGGCGATCATGTTGTCGGAAGACCGAGAAACACTGGCAACCTACCGAAACTTGTACCGGAATCCGTCCGCCACCAGTTCCTTGAAGAGCGCTCTTGCGGAAATGCGCCAGCGGACCGGGTCATCGGGCGCACGCTTCGTGGTGACGCTGCTTCCCGACCTGTCCGGATTCGATGGGAAGTGGTACCGTCTGCAATGGGTGCATGATCTGATGCGGGATTGGCTCGCTTCGGCGAGGATCGAGTTCGCCGACCTCGCCGAGAACCTGGGAGACCACCCGCGGCAGTTCGCGATCAGCGACAGTGACGCCCATCCCAATCAGGAAGGACATCAGATCATCGCCGACCAACTGTTCTCCTTGCTGGAGCGGAACCACCACCTGCCGTGATAGAAGGAGTTCCCTACACAAAGACTCTTTCCCGCGCCGCGAGTCTGTGGTTCCGGCTTTCTCAGTCCATCTTCTTGCCGAGGTCTTCCTCTGCCGCCGCTTGTTTCGCCTCGATCATGTGTTTGTCAGGCTGCATTCTTGCCGTCTGGCTGGGAACGGCGGGCGCAGCGGCGGGCACCGGCTGCTCTTTGCGCGATCCGAATGTAAGCGCATAAGCCCAGGTAAATTCCGCACCCATCAGAAATATCTGGGCGGAGTAGTACACCCACACCAGCACGACGACCAGCGAACCGGCGGCACCGAATCCTGAAGTCAAGACCGCTCTTGCCGATGTAGAGCCCGATCAGGAATTTGCCGATCGTAAAGAGCAGAGCGGTCACGGCGGCGCCGATCCACACGTCCGCCCAGTCAACTTTCACCCGCGGCATGATCTTGTAGATCATGGCAAACAAGGTCGTGGTGAATGCGAAGCTGATCAGAAAATTGATCACGTTGGCAAGGATTTCCCAGTCTGCGAACAGCGGTCCCCACAATTTCCCCAGTGCGGCCAGCGCCGCACTGACCACCAGTGACACCATCAATAAGAAGCCGATGCCCATGATCATGCCGAAAGACAGCAGGCGTGCGCGAAGCAGGCTCCAGATCCCGCTCTTGTGTCTCTTGGGTGCGCGCCATATTCGATCCAGCGCATCCTGCAATTCGGCGAACACCGTTGTCGCGCCGATCAACAGCAGAATTCCCCCGACCAGCGTGGCGGTGACGCTTTTGGCCGGCTTGCTCACGCTTTCGAGCAAGCCTTGAACGGCCTCGGCGCCGTGCTGCCCCGTCAGGCCCTGCAACTGTCCGATAATTTCGCCGCGCGAAGCTTCGACGCCGAAGATAAGTCCGGCAATCGAAATCACGATCAGCAATAACGGTGCGATCGAGAACATGGTGTAGTAAGCCAGTGCCGCGCCCATGCTTTGCGCATAGTCGTCGACCCAGGATGATGCCGCGGCTTTAATCAGAATCCAGATATTCTTTAAGGTCATGAATACTCTCTGCGGCGATCATGGGGTGTCCCTCCCCTTGAAAATCGTCCTGCACAATCGGCTCATACTTACGCCCTATGGGGGAGGATTGTCAATTCTTGCGGAGAGGAGTCCGGTTGCTTCTCCTGGCTCAGACCTCGCTGATGATTCGTTCGGCGAGATCCCGCTGGTTGGGGAGCATGTTGCTTGGAACCGCCCCTTTTCCCTTGGCAATCCCAACCCTGTACCGCGCGCAGTTCTTGAATGCGTTGTTGCAGTATCGCTCGATAGTCAATCTTACCGTCCCCGGAAAATTCTTGGCCACTTCCCCCTTGAAGAAGAGGCAAACATCGACGAACTCACACGTGCCCATGGCCTACCCCTTCCTGGTGTGACAACACACCTGCCGGACCCTGATCATCTGTCAACACACGTGGCGATACGATTATCACCATTTGCCAATAATACCTGCTCTTACCAATCTGGGAGCGGCTTGTTACATTTGATCTTGCGCTTTCGGGAACTTGGTCAACAAGGAAGGCGGTTCTGCAAGAATCACTTTGAACTTCCGGAGTGGGAGATCACCAATCGTCGCCGGGGAGACCCCTGAGCTTCTTGACCATCCCCCGCTGCTTCTTCTTCACCAGCCGGCGCACATTGGCGGCTTTGGGGACGCGGGTCTCGCGCCTGATGACCTTTTCGGCGAAGGCCTCTTCGAGCAGGGCCAGGAAGCGCTCCCATGCCTTGGCGCGATTGAAGGCCTGGCTGCGCTGGGTCTGGCAGGTGATCCGCAGGATGCCCCGCTTGTTGACCCTCCCCCCAGCCCATTCCAGCAGGCGGCGTTTCTGCTCGTCGTCGAGGATCGGCGAATGGGGGATGTCGAACGACAGGGTTACCTTGGTGCTGACCTTATTGACGTTCTGGCCGCCCGGGCCGCCGCTGCGCGAGGCGGTGTAGACGACCTCGCGGGCGAGGCTCTCGGTATCGATACCGGCCATGCCAATCCGCTAGATCGAATCCTCATCGGCAACGTGGTACTGGTCACCGCTGCTGTTCAAGCCGCCCCCGGGTATGTCGCAATACCCCTGGTAGATGCCGCTCGTCCCGTCCTTGCCGGTCAACCTGACCATCGTGATACCGTGCCGGCCGTGCTTGCCGGCGGCGATCTGCGCCGCCTCCTGGTGGCTGGCGGCCTTCACCGACCACGCCTCGTGATTCCTGCGATTGGTGACCCGATACAACATTCCGTGCCTCCCTCTGGAAAACCACGCGCCGGAATCGTTTCCGGCTGGGTTTCCATTCTACACCCGATTCCGCTGCATCCCCACAAAAGGAAACGGCCTCCCTTCCCTCGCGGGATAGGAGGCCGCTGTTGCTTCGGGGGAAACTAGGCGGGCCGAACGTTGGCCGAAGCCGGACCCTTCTGGCTTTCGACGACGTCGAACTCCACGATCTGCCCCTCGGTCAGGCTCTTGAAGCCCGAACCCGAAATCGCCGAGTGGTGAACGAACACATCCTTGGAGCCATCTTCGGGACTGATGAACCCGAAGCCCTTCTGGTCATTGAACCACTTCACTGTACCACGAGCCATTTACTCTTCCTCTTTTCTCTCGTCCCTTTTTTCATGCGCTGCCCGATCCTGTGCAAGGCGGGAGCGCCGGAGTGCTGACGATTGGGGACGTGGCAAACGTGAGCACCATTCAATTTACTCTCTCTGCCGGGATTTGCAACTCTATTCGCTCCGTGAGTTACAATTGCCGTGTCAAGGGAAGTCTCCCGCGGAGGTGGCGATGAAGGGCTTTCGGTTCCGGACGATCCACCCGAGGATCTTCCTGGGGACCGCCTCGGACCGTTACGCCGGCTGGATCGGCCAGATCTACTCAGCCGGACGATACGATGGGCGGATCACCAGGCGCAGCCACGCGGTCGGCGGGAAGACGTACGCCGAGGAGGTCCTCCCGGTCGAGAGCGTCGAGGAGTACTTCCGGCACTTCGGCGCGCTGGAGCTCGACTACACCTTCTACCGGCCGCTGCTGACCGCCGACGGGGAACCGACCGAGAACCACTTCGTCCTGAGCCGCTACCGGGAGCACCTGAAGGAGGGAGACCGGCTGCTGCTGAAGGCCCCGCAGGGCGTCCTGGCCCGCGAAGATCCGGCGGCACGGCGCCTTCGCGCCCGAACCCCGACTACCTGACCCCGACTTCTTCACCCGGCAGTTCTACGAGCCGGCCGTGGAGATCCTGCGGCACGAGCACCTGTGCGGGCTCATCTTCGAGCAGGAGTACCAGCGCAAGGACGAACGCGACGCCTCCGGAAGAACTGGCCGCGGCGCTGGACAGCTTCTTCGGCGCCATCCCGGCCGACATGCGCTACCACGTCGAACTGCGGACCGAGACGCTACCTCGACGAGGCCGGTTCTCCGAGCCTCGAGCGGCACGGGCGTGGGGCTGGTGCTGTCGCACTGGACCTGGCTGCCGCCGCTCGCTGGAGCAGTTCGAGCGGGCGGGCAGGCGGTTCCTCAACGCCGGCGGGGACGCCGTCGTGCGCCTGATGACCCCGCACGGCATGCGCTACGAGGAGGCGTATGCCCGGGCCTTCCCGTTCGACCGCCTGGTGGACGGGCTGGCCTCGCCGAGCGGATGGTCGAGGAGACCGTGGCCCTGATGCGCGAGGCCGTCGCGCAGGATCGGAACATGTACGTCATCGTCAACAACCGCTCCGCCGGCAACGCGCCGCTCACCGTCAGCCAGATCGCCGAGAAGTTCGCCTAGCGCATCAAGCGTGGCAATCGCGCGTGGCATCGAAGCCGGCCTCCGCGGAAACAGCCGCACGTTGACTACTGCACATAGTTACAGTATCTTGATGACAGTCACATGGAACCCTTCGTCCACCTGCGGGTGCAGAGCTGCCACTCCCACGGCCGGGGAGGCTCGTCGGTGGCCGCGCTGGTGCAGCGGGCCGCCGCCTCGGGCTACCGCCGCCTGGCCCTGGCCGACCGCAACGGCCTCTACGGCGCGGTCGACTTCTACCGGCTGGCCCGCGAGCGGGGCATCGTGCCGATTCTCGGGGCCGAGGTGGACGACCCGGCCGACCCCGCGCGGGCGGTCACCGTGCTGGCCGCCGACCGCGACGGCTTCACCTCCCTCTGCCGGCTGGTCACCCGTCGCCATCTGGAGCCGGGCTTCGACCTGGCGGCCGAGGTCGGCAGCGCCTGGGGCCGGGATGCCGCGTGCTGGCCGACCGCGAGGACCTGCTGGCCGGGTTGGCCGCCACCCCGGCGCGGGCAATCCTGCACGCCGCCATCGGCCCGCGCCACCTGGCCGGGAACGGCCGCGTCGCCCGCATGCTGGCCGCCCGGGCGCGCGCCCTCGGGTTCCCCGCTCGTGGCCGCCGGCGACGTCCTCTTCGCCTCGCCGGACGACCTGCCGGTGCAGCGCCTGGTGCGCGCCATCGGCCTGCTGACCACCGTGGCGGCCATTCCGCCGGAGGAGGCGGCCCTCCCCGCCCAACACCTCGCCCCGCCGGCCGAGATGGCCGGGCGCTTCCGCGACTTCCCCGGGGCGCTGGAGGCGGCCGCCCGGCTGGCCGACGAGTGCGCCGTGGAACTCGACGTGGGGATCTGGAAGTACCCCGGGTGACGTGCCGCCGGGGGAGACCCCCTTCTCGCTCCTCTTCCAAAAGTCGATCCGTGGCCTGCTCGGGCGCTGCCGCCCGGTGACCCCCGGGGAGGTCCGCCGCCTGGCCCGGGAACTGTCGGTCATCGAGCCAACGGCTTCGCCCCCTACTTCCTGCTGGTGGACGAGATCCTGGCCGAGGCGCGGCGGCGGAGGCATGCGCCACGTCGGGCGGGGCTCGGCGGCCAACAGCCTGGTGTCGTACCTGCTCGGCTTCACCGCCATCGACCCGTTGGCCCACAACCTCCTCTTCGAGCGCTTCATGAACCCGGCCCGCACCTCCCCGCCCGACATCGACCTCGACTTCTCGTGGCGGGAGCGCGACGGGCTGATCGACTGGGTCTTCGAGCGCTACGGCGACGACCGGGTGGCCATGATCGGCACCCACGTCACCTTCGGGCCCGCGGGCGGCGCTGCGCGAGACGGCCCGGGCCATGGGCCTGCCGCCGGAGGAGATCGGCCCGGTGACCCGCCGGGTGCCGCACTGGGGCGTCGAGTCGCTGGCCGACCTGCCGGAGCACGGTCCCCGAGTGCCGCGACCTGCCGTTCGACCGCGAGCCGTGGGCCGGCATCGTGGCGCTGGCCCAGCGGATCCTCGGCTTCCCCCGCCACCTCTCGGTCCACCCCGGCGGGATCATCGTCGCCCCGGAGCCGCTGGAGACCTGGGTGCCGCTGCGAGCGGGCCGCCGGGGGCTGGTGGTCACCCAGTACGAGATGCACGCCGTCGAGGCGCATCGGGCTGATCAAGATCGACCTGCTGTCGCAGCGCTCGCTGGGGGTGCTCGAGGACGTGCCTGCGCGGCGCTGACGGCGCCGACGGGGTCGCCACGCCGCTCGAGGACGCCGACGCGGTCGCGGGCCGACCCGGCCGTCCGGGCGCATGCTGCGCGAGGGGCGCACGATGGGCATCTTCTACGTCGAGTCGCCGGCCATGCGCTCGCTGCTGGGCAAGCTGCGCACCGAGACCTTCGAGGAGCTGACCGCGGCCAGCTCGGTCATCCGCCCGGGGGTGGCCGAGAGCGGCATGATGGACGCCTACATCGCCCGCCACCGCGACCCGGGCAAGGCGACCTTCCTCCACCCGCTGCTGGAGGAGGTGCTGGGCGAGACGCACGGGGTGATGATCTACCAGGAGGACGTCATCCGAGTGGCCCACCGCGTGGCCGGCCTCACGCTGGCCGACGCCGACCTGCTGCGCCGGGCGATGAGCGGCAAGGGGCGCTCGCGGGAAGGGATGCCGGCGCTGCGCACCCGGTTCATCGCCGGGGCGCGCCGCAACGGGCTGTCCGGGCCGGTCGCGGCCGAGCTGTGGCGGCAGGTCGAGAGCTTCGCCGGCTACGCCTTCTGCAAGGCCCACAGCGCCTCGTATGCGGTGCTGTCGATGCAACTCGCCTGGCTCAAGGCCCACCACCCGGCCCGCTTCATGGCCGCCGTGCTGGCCAACGGCGGCGGCTTCTACGCCCCCGACGCCTACCTCCAGGAGTGCCGGCGGATGGGGCTCCGCGTCCTCCCGCCCGACGTGAACCGCAGCGGCGCGTCGTACGGGGCCGACGGGGCCGACGGCGTGCGCCTGGGCCTCGGCGGCGTCAAGGGGCTCACCCGCCGGGGGCTCGACTCGCTGCTGGCGGCGCGCGAGCGCGGACGGCCCCTTCCGCTCCCCGGCCGACCTGCGCGCCCGGGCCGTCCTGGGGCTCGCCGAGCTCGACGCGCTGGTGCGCTGCGGCGCCTGCGACTGCCTCGGGGAGAACCGCCCGTCGCTGCTGCTGGCGGATGATGGAAGCCGGGTCAGGCGGCGGGGCGCTGCTGTGCGAGCCGCCGTCGGAGCAGCGGCCCGGCGGTGCGCGACTACACGCTGGCCGAGCGCTGCCGGGCCGAGGCCGAGCTGCTCGGCTTCCCGCTCTCGGCCCACCCGCTGGAGCTCTGCCGCGACGCCATTCCCGGAGGGCTGGCCACGGCGGCCGACCTGCCGCGCCTGGCCGGCCGAAGGGTCCGGATGGCCGGCCGGCCGATCAGCTACAAGCGGGTGGTCACCAAGAGCGGCGGGACGATGAAGTTCCTGTCGCTGGAGGACCTGACCGGCACGTACGAAGCGGTCCTCTTCCCCGAGGTGCACCGGCGGACCGCGCCACTCACTCTCGACGGCGGCCCGCTGCTGCTGGAGGGCCGGGTCGAGGAGTCGTTCGGCGTCCCGAGCCTGACCGTCTCCCGCCTCCGCCCCCTCCCCTCCTCCTGCTGAGTCAACGGGCCGGGCGGCCGCGGGCTGCGCGCCGGCCGGAATCCTAGAGCTTCACCCGATACAGCCGCAGCGCGTTTCCGACGACCGAGAAGGAGCTGAGGCTCATGGCCGCGGCGGCGAACATGGGGCTGAGCAGAATGCCGAAGAAGGGGTACAGCACGCCCGCGGCCACCGGAATGCCGAGCACGTTGTAGATGAAGGCGAAGAAGAGGTTCTGCCTGATGTTCCGCATCGTCGCCCGGCTCAGGCGCCTGGCCCGGACGATGCCGCGGAGGTCCCCCTTGACCAGCGTCACCCCGGCGCTCTCCATGGCCACGTCGGTCCCGGTCCCCATGGCGATGCCGACGTGCGCCTGGGCCAGCGCGGGGGCGTCGTTGATGCCGTCCCCGGCCATGGCCACGACCCGCCCCTGCTCCTGGAGCCGCTTGACCGTGGCGGCCTTCTGGTCGGGCAGGACCTCGGCCAGGACCTCGTCGATGCCGAGCTTGCGCGGCCACCGCCTGCGCGGTGGTGCGGCTGTCGCCGGTCAGCATGACCACCTTGATCCCCTCCTCGTGCAGCTGCCGGATCGCCTCCGGCGTGGTCTCCTTGATCGGGTCGGCGACCCCCAGCAGTCCCGCGGGCAGGCCGTCGACGGCGACGAACATCACCGTCTGGCCATCTGCCGCGCATCGTTTCCGCCTGCACTGCCAGGGGCCCGGCGTCGATGCCGAGGCTCTTCGAGCATGGGACTTCGGTTCCCCAGGGCCACCCGCTGCCCGTCGACGCTGCCGGTCACCCCCTTGCCGGTCAGTCGACTCGAAGGCGTCGACCTTCCCCGGCGTCACGCCCCGCTCACGCCGCCCCGGCCACGATCGCCGCGGCGAGGGGATGCTCGCTGCCGACCTCGACGCTGGCGGCGAACCGCAGGAGCGCCCCCTCGTCGATGCCGCCGACCGGCACGACCTGCACCAGCGTCGGCTTGCCCAGCGTGAGCGTGCCGGTCTTGTCGACCACCAGCGTGTCCACCTTCCTCATCACCTCGATCGCCTCGGCGTTCCTGAAGAGGACGCCCGCGGTGGCCCCCTTGCCGGTGGCGACCATGATCGACATCGGCGTGGCCAGCCCCAGGGCGCACGGGCAGGCGATGATCAGCACGGCGACGGCGTTGATCAGCGCCAGGGCCATGCGGGGCTCCGGGCCGGCCAGGGCCCAGACGGCGAAGGTCAGGACGGCGACGGTCACCACCACCTCGACGAAATAGCCGGCGACGGCGTCGGCCAGTTTCTGGATCGGCGCGCGGCTGCGCTGGGCCTCGGACACCATGTGGATGATCTGCGCCAGCAACGTCTCCGCCCCGACCTTCTCGGCCCGCATGACCAGCGCGCCGGTGCCGTTCACCGTGGCGCCGATGACGCGGTCGCCGGCCTGCTTGGCGACCGGGATCGGCTCGCCCGAGATCATCGACTCGTCGACGGCGCTCGACCCTTCCGTGACCACTGCCGTCCACCGGGATCTTCTCCCCCGGGCGCACGCGCAGCAGGTCGCCGGGGAGCACCTGTTCGAGGGGGACGTCCGCCTCGCTCTCGCCGCTGATTCGACGGGCGGTCTTCGGGGCCAGGCCGAGCAGCGCCTTGATGGCCGCCCCGGTCCTGCTCCTGGCGCCCAGTTCGAGCATCTGCCCGAGCAGCACCAGGGTCACGATGACCGCGGCGGCCTCGAAGTAGGAGCCGACCGTCCCGTGGACGTCCCGGAATGACGCCGGAAAGAGCCCGGGGAAGAGCGCCGCGACGACGCTGTATGTGTAGGCGACTCCCACGCCGAGCCCGATCAGGGTGAACATGTTGGGGCTGCGGTTGACGACCGATCGCCAGCCGCGCACGAAGAAGGGCCATCCGCCCCAGAGCACGACCGGGGTCGCCAGCGCGAATTCGAGGAAGCTCCGGATGCCGCCCGGGAGGAACCTCTCCAGCGACAGGAAGGGGAGGTGCATCCCCATCGTGATGACGACCAGCGGGATCGTCAGCACGGCGCTCAACCAGAAACGGCGGGTCATGTCCGTCAGTTCGGGATTCGCCTCATCCCCGGCCGACGCCACCCTGGGTTCTAGGGCCATGCCGCAGATGGGGCAGGCCCCCGGAGCGTCCTTGACGATCTCGGGATGCATGGGGCAGGTCCATTCCTTTTCCCGATGTGCCGATGACGGCAATCCACTGTGTCCTTCCATGCCTACCTCCCTGTCCTGGCATCCGGCACTCGAAAATCTTGTGGGAACTTCCAGGAACATTATATACATTGAAAGAGAAGGCGCAGCGCATTCTCGGGGGTGCTTTTCGTGCGAAAACCCGGAACCTTCCTCCCTCCATGGAACCGAGCCAGGGAACGGCTGTCACATACAGGCGTGGACGAGAAGTCTCCCCGTTGTTGAATGGAGGATCCTGTCATGCACTGGTTGAACTGGGGGCAGAATTTCGGGATGGCGGGATTCGGGGGCTTCATGATGATCCTTTTCTGGGGGGTGATCATTGCCGGCATCGTGCTGCTCGTCAGGATGCTCGCCCGCTCGTCAGGCCCGGCCCCCGGCGGGGAAACGCCTGTCGATGTCCTCAAGAAACGGTATGCCAGGGGTGACATCACCAAGGGCGAGTACGAAGAGATGCTGAAGGACCTGAAGTCAAACTGAAGCGTTTTTGCAGGAGGAGGAAGCGATGAGGCGAATACTCTTGTCGGTGGCGTTCCTGCTGGTTTCGGTTGTTGCCGCCATGGCGCAGGTGAGCGGTGAAGATCCGGCGGCCAGGCAGGGGATGATGGGCGGCGGCATGATGGGCGGCGGCATGATGGGCGGCGGCATGATGGGATCAGGCATGATGGGTTCCAACATGATGAAATCCGGCGGGATGTCCTCGATGATGCCCTGCGGCATGATGGGGCAGATATCCGACGGAACCGTGCCTGCCCGCGCCCGGGGATGTTTCGGCATCACCAACGGGATGATGACCGGAAGCTTCGACTTGCAGCAGTTGCAGGCGGCGCTCGGCCTCAGCCCCGAACAGGCGGACAAGCTCAAGGCCGCCCTAAGGCCCGTCCAGAAGGAAGTGATACAGATCGGCGCGACCATCAGGGTCGCCTATCTCGACTTGGCCGATCTCCTTTCGGCCGACAAGGCGGATCTCGGGAAGGTTGAGGGCAAGTTGAAGGAACTCGAGTCGCTGCGCACGAAGATAGCCATGGTCCACATCAGGGCATCCGAAGAGGTGAAGAAGATCGTCTCCCGGGAACAACTGGAGAAGTTCCAGGAGACATGCCGGGGATGCCGGCAGTCAAGCCAACCCTCGCCCGCCCCTCCGCGGGGTCAGGCCCCCCGGGGCGTCGATGAGCCCCCGCCGGAGCATCATCCCGCCCAGTAGCCCCGATGCCGACCGCGAATCTCGGACACCAACGCCCGGAGGATGGCGATGAGACCACGTGACCTGCTGGCGGCAGTGACGATCCTGACGGTATTGGCCGGTTCCCTCCTTCCAGTCCACGCGGCTTCGCCGGGCGGGGAGGTCCGGTTCACCCGATACAACCTGCACTACCAGGACAAGCTCGACCGGAAGGGGAACCATGTGTACGAGGCGAGTTACACCGGCTGGGTCGAGCCCGGGACGGGCCACGGCATCCTCCCGCTGGGCACCGCGGTCGCCCTGGAGAAGGGGGGCGGCAAGTTCTGGGAAAAGGGGTTCACGCTGGTCATCCAGGATCCGGGCAAGCTGAATCCGCCCGTCCCGACGATCTTCGTCGAAAATGAGCCGAAGCGGACCGGCAAGAGCGCCTCGGAGTACTTCGAGCTGATCACCTCTCCGGAGCCGGTCGGCCTGGGTGGTTTTCCGGCCAAGGACCAGGAGGGGATCAAGGCCGGCAAGGCCCTGCCCGGCATGAGTCGGAAAGGGGTCCTGGCCGCGTTGGGCTACCCCGCCGCCCACGAGACCCCTTCGCTCGAGCAGGACACCTACACATACTGGCGCGACCGCTTCCGCCGGCTGGTGGTGACCTTCAACGAGGCCGGGACCGTCGTCTCGGTCAAGTGACCGCCTGACGGCTTGACCCTCCGGCAGCCGCCTCCTATACTCCCAACGGAAGGTGGGAGGCGGTTGCACATGTCTATCGTCCGGTTCGGGGTGTCGCTGCATCGGGTCCTGCTCGACAAGTTCGACCGGCTGATCGCCGGTCTGGGGTACGCCAACCGTTCCGAGGCGATCCGCGACCTGATCCGCGACCGGCTGGTGGCCGAGGAGTGGGAGATCGGCACGGCCGAGACGGTCGGCACGGTCACGCTGGTCTATTCTCACGACACCCGCGAGCTGACCGAGAACCTGAACGAACTGCAGCACCACCACCACCGGGCAATCATCTCCACCGTCCACGTCCACCTGGACGAGCACAACTGCCTGGAGGTGCTGATCCTGCGCGGCAAGGGCGACGAGATCAAGGCCATCGCCGACCGGCTGATCGGCACCAAAGGGGTCAAGCACGGCAAGCTGTCGGTGACCACCACCGGGCAGGGGCTGGCCTAGAGGGTCCCCAGAAGGTCGTCCAGGGCCGCCAAGACCCTGCCCGTGTCCAGCCGCTCCATGCACCGTCGGCCCGGCGCCATGACGCACACCTCCGGCAGGCCCTTGCAGGGGCGGCACGGGCAATCCGCCACTACCGGCAGCATATCTCCCCAGGGGGGGCAGACTTCCGCGGGAACGCGAGGGCCGAAGAGGGCGACCGCCGGTATACCCATCGCGAGGGACATGTGGAGAGCGCCTGAGTCCGCGCACAAAGCCATTTCGGAAGCCCCCAGCAGCGCCAGCGCCTCGATCACCGTGCCCACGTGCTCCAGGGGTTTCTCGGGGCATCGGGCAACCACTTCGCTCACCAGCTCGTGGTCTCCCCCTCCCCCCAAGACGATGGGGAAGAGACCGCGTTCCCGGGCCCACCGCACACACTCGGCGAACGCCTTGGGGGGCCAGACGCGGAGCGTGTTCCCGGCACCGGGGAAGATGGCCAGCACCCTGTGCCCGTCCGGATTCCCGGGCGACAACCTGGCCGCGGCCCACTGCGATGCCTCGGAGGGGAGTGCCAGGGCGTTGAATCTCATAACCGCATTGCCGGCAACCTGGCGGACCAGTTCAAGGCTCCGGTCATACTGGTTCGGTCCCATCTCGCGGTCGGGCACCCGGAAGCGGTAGTACCAGTGTCTCTTCCAACCGATTCGGACGGGCGCCGACACCGCCAGCGCGAACCAGATCGACCTGGTCGTCCCGCTGAAGTCGATCAGCAGGTCGTATTGCCGCCTCCGCTGCCTCCTGCGCATGGCGGCCAACTGGCCAAGGTAGGCCACCCCTTCGGAGTTGACGCGGAAAGGGATCACCTCGTCCACGATGCCGAGAGGCGGCAGTTCCCGGTGGAGACCTTCCGGCACCGCCAGGTCCACCAGTCCTTCCGGGTCCGCCTCCTTCAAGGCGGCCAGGGCCGGCAGGGTGGCCAGCAGGTCGCCCAGCCGGCAGAGTCGTATGGCCAGAATTCTCACGCTGCCGTCCTTCCCTCAGTCGGCCATTATTACCCTGCCCTCCTTCCGGGTGTCAACGTTACCTACCCCAGCGCACGTTCGGGTAACTTTCTTTTCGATGGCCGGTAGCATCATTATGTAATTCATGCTACCCTGAGCGTCGAATTGCAGGAATCATGTCGCACTGGCGGCATCGCCAGGAGCCTCATGCCGAGGGAGGATGCACGATGCACATGGCCGATGCGCTGCTCTCGCCCGCCGTCGGCGGCGGTATGTGGGCCGCCGCCGGGGCAACCCTGGCCTTCAGCGCCAGGAAGGTCACGGCCGCGATGGACGACCGCAAGATCCCGCTGATGGGGGTGCTGGGCGCCTTCATCTTCGCCGCCCAGATGATCAACTTCACGATCCCCGGCACCGGCTCCTCCGGCCACCTGGGGGGCGGCATGATCCTGGCGGTCCTGCTGGGGCCGTACGCCGCCTTCCTGACCATGGCCTCGGTGCTGACCGTGCAGGCCTTCTTCTTCGCCGACGGCGGCCTGCTGGCGCTGGGGTGCAACATCTTCAACCTCGGGGTCTTCCCGGCTTTCGTCGCCTACCCGCTCATCTTCAAGCCGTTGGCCGGGGAGCGGACGACCGCCGGGCGTCTCACCGCAGCCTCGCTCGTCGCTTCCGTCGCGGCGCTCCAGCTGGGCGCCTTCGGGGTCGTCCTCGAGACGGTCGCCTCGGGCATCTCCGAACTCCCCTTCGGCGCCTTCGTGATGCTGATGCAGCCGATCCACCTGGCCATCGGCATCGTCGAGGGGCTGGTCACCGCGGCGGTCATCTCGTTCGTCTGGAGGGCGCGCCCCGAGGTGCTCGAACGGGCCGCCGGCCGCCGGCCCATCGGCGAGATCCCGCTCGGGAAGGTCCTGATCGGCCTGGGCGTCGCCGCCCTGGTCACCGGCGGGTTCCTCTCCTGGTTCGCCTCGGCCAACCCCGACGGCCTGGAGTGGTCGATGTTCAAAGTGAGCGGCCAGGAGGAACTGGAGGCGACGGGAGGCGTGCACCAGTCGCTGGCCGAGATTCAGGAGAAGACCGCCTTCCTGCCCGACTACGGCTTCAAGAAGCCGGGCCAGGAAGAAGCCGCCGGGGAAGGCGCCCCGGCCTGGCCGGCCCCCGACGCCGGGACCTCCGCCTCGGGCATCGTCGGCGGCGTCCTGACGTTGCTGGTGGCCCTCGGGCTGGGTTGGGCCCTGCGCCGGAAGAACAGGACGGCCTGAGCGATGCCCGACATCCACGCCTCGCTACTCGACTGGGGGCCATGGACCAGATGGCCCGGCAGGACACCCCCATCCACCGCCTCGACCCCCGGGCCAAGATCCTGACCACGCTGGCCTTCATCGGCGTGACCGTCTCCTTCGGCCGGTACGAGATCGCCGCGCTGCTGCCACTGATCCTCTTCCCGGTGGTTCTGCTGGCCCTCGGCCGGGTGCCCGCCGGGGTTCATCCTCCGCAAGCTCGCCTGGCGCCATCCCCTTCGTCCTCTTCGTCGGCCTGTTCAACCCGCTCCTCGACCGGCAGGTGATCCTGCAGGCTCGGCTCCCTCGGCATCAGCGGCGGCTGGCTCTCGTTCGGCTCGATCCTGCTCCGGTCGGCCCTGACCCTCGGGGCGGCCCTGACGCTGATCGCCGTCACCGGCATGCCGGCCGTCGGCGCCGGCCTGGAGCGGCTCGGCGCCCCGCGGGCCTTCGTCGTCCAGCTCCTCTTCCTCTACCGCTACCTCTTCGTGCTGGGCGAGGAGGCGCAGCGGATGCTCCGGGCCCGGGCCCAGCGCTCGTTCGACGGCCGGGGGAGCGGCTGGCGGGCCACGGCGTCGCTGCTCGGCCACCTGCTGCTGCGGACGCTCGACCGGGCCGAGCGGATCTACATCGCCATGCGCGCCCGCGGCTTCGAGGGCGAGGTGCGTCTCCTGCCGGCCGATGCGCTTCACGACCGACGACCTGGCCTTCGCCGCTCGGCTGGAGCGCCTTCTTCGCCGCCGCCCGGCTCTGGAACCTGCCGCGCCTGCTGGGCGCACTGGTCGCCGGAGGCTCCGCGTGAGCCACCACATCGTCGAGGTCGACGAACCTCGTCTACGCCTACCCGGACGGGACCGCCGCCCTGCGGGGGGTCTCCTTCCGCATCACCCACGGCGAGTCGGTGGCCATCGTCGGCGCCAACGGCGCCGGCAAGTCGACCCTGCTGCTGCACCTGAACGGGACCTCCACCCGACCTCCGGAACGGTCCGGATCGGCGACTTCCCGCTCACCCGGGAGACCCTGGCCGAGGTCCGGCGGACGGTGGGGATGATCTTCCAGGACCCCGACGACCAGCTCTTCATGCCCACGGTCGGCGGACGACGTGGCCTTCGGGCCGCTGAACCTGGGCCTGCCGCCGGACGAGGTCGACGTCGAGGGTCGATCGCCGCCCTGGAGACGGTCGGCGCCGCCCACCTGCGCGACCGCCCCCCCTACCGGCTCTCCGGCGGCGAGAAGCGGGCCGTGGCCATCGCCACGGTCCTGGCCATGTCCCCGTCGATCCTGGTCATGGACGAGCCGAGCTCCAACCTCGACCCGCGGGCCCGGCGCCTGCTGATCGACCTGCTGGCGACCTTCCACCACACCAAGATCATCGCCACCCACGACCTCGACCTGGTGCTCGACCTGTGCCCCCGGACGATCGTCATGCACGAGGGGAGCGTGGCCGCCGACGGGCCGACCGGGGCGATCTTCGCCGACGACGCCCTGCTGGAGCGCTGCCACCTCGAGCGCCCGTTGAGCCGCGGTTGACCCCCGCCGCCGCCCGTGGTATAGATCGGCACCAGGACAGCGCGCGCCATCCCGCCAGGCACATTTCCGGAGGGGGAAAACCATGAAGAAAGTGTTCGATTACCAGGTCGAGTGGAGCGGTCTTGCGAACCGCATGGCCCAGATGTTCCACCCCCGCTCGGGGCGCACGGTGATGCTGGCCGTCGACCACGGCTACTTCCAGGGGGCCCCGGCCGGGCTGATCGACCTGCGCCGGACGATCGATCCGCTGCTGCCGCTGTGCGACGCCATCAGCCCGACCATCGGCGGCCTGAAGACCAGCATCAACCCGCGCTCGCGCACCCCGGTCATCCTGCGGGCCACCGGCGGCACCAGCATGCGGCGCCCGGGCGAGCTGGACGACGAGATCGTCGCCGTGGACGTGGAGGAGATGCTGCGGCTGAACGTCATCGGCTTCACCGCCTCGTGCTTCGTCGGGCTGCCGAACCAGTGCCAGACCATCGGCAACCTGACCAGCCTGACCAGCACGGCCCACAAGTTCGGCCTGATCGCCATCGGCATCACCGCCGTCGGCAGCGACCCGGAGCTGACCAAGTTCGTCCGGGGCGAGCGGGAGGACGGCGGCGAGCTGACCGCCGAGGACCGCAAGAACGCCTTGCGCTACCTGAAGCACGCCGCCCGGGTCCTGTCCGAGAACGGCGCCGACATCGTCAAGACGTATTACTGCGAGGGCTTCGAGGAAGTCGTCGACGCCTGTCTGGCGCCGATCGTCATCGCCGGCGGGACGAAGCGCCCGACGATCGACGCGCTCGACTTCACCCACAAGGCGATCCGGGCCGGGGCGGTCGGCGTCGACATGGGGCGCAACATCTTCCAGAACGAGCACCCGGTGGCCATGATCAAGGCTGTCCGGGCGATCGTCCATGAAAACAAGTCAGTCGAGGAGGCCTTCGCCCTCTACCAGAAGCTCTCCGCCAAGTAGTGCGTCGGACATGCCCCCCGAAGCTGCGGCGCCTGACCGGGTGACGCCTCCGGGGGACCCCCACGTGGCGCGGAGTCCGTTCGCGAGCACCACGTGGGGGTGGGAGGCGGCAGGACCCGGTCGGGTGCTGCCAGGAGGAACGCCATGAAGGTCGGCATGTATTACAGCAACCGCGATGTGCGGCTCGAAGAGCTGCCAGTTCCGGAGGTCGGCGCCGGTGACATCCTGGTCAAGGTGATGGCCTCGGGCATCTGCGGCTCCGACATCCTCGAGTGGTACCGGATCAAGCGCGCGCCGCTGGTCCTGGGGCACGAGATGACCGGCGAGGTGGTCGAGGTCGGCCCCGGCGTCACCGCCTTCAAGAGGGGCGACCGGGTCTTCGCCACCCACCACGTGCCGTGCGACGCCTGCCACTTCTGCTTGCGCGGGCACGTGACCGCCTGCGACACCTTCCAGACCAGGAACAACTTCGCCCCCGGCGGCTTCGCCGAGTACCTGCGCGTCTCCGGCCGCAGCGTGGTCACCGGCACCCTGCCGCTGCCCGACGGCGTGACCTGGGAACAGGGGGCCTTCGTCGAGCCGCTCGGCACCGTGGTGCGGGGGCTGCGCGCCGTCGGCCTCGTTCCCGGCGACAGCGTCCTGGTGCTGGGCGCCGGGGTGGCCGGCCTGCTGATGGTGGCCGCCGCGCGGGCCATGGGCGCCGGCCGGATCATGGCCACCGACCTGCTCGACTTCCGGCTCGAGGCCGCCCGCCGGATGGGCGCCGAGCAGGTCGCCAAGGCCGACACCGACATTCCCGCCTGGGTGCGCCAGGTCAACGGCGGTCGGCTGGCCGACCGGGTCATCCTGGCCGCCGGCTCGCTGGCCGCGGCACGCCAGGCGCTCGGGTCGGTCGAGCGCGGCGGGACCGTGCTCCTCTTCGCCGTCCACCTGCCGGGCGAGACGGTGGCCGTCGACTTCATCCCCTACTGGCGGAACGACGTCACCATCCGCACCTCGTACGGCGCCGCGCCATTGGACAACGCCCAGGCGCTGGAACTGATCCGCTCCGAAAGGGTCGACGTCGCCCCGTTGGTCACCCACCGCTTCCCGCTGGAGGCAATCGGCGAGGCCTTCGCGGCCGCCGCCGGGGGGCGCGACTGCCTCAAGGTGATGATCGAGCCGCACCCCGGAGCCACGGCATGAGCACGGAAGCCCGGCTGGAGCACGTCGGCGTCGTCGTGGCCGACCTCGACGCAGCCGTCGCCTGGTACCGCGACCGCTTCGGGGCCGCGGAGGTCCGGCGCTTCGAGCGGGCCGACTTCGGCATTTGGGCGGCCACCCTCCGCCTGGGCGATGACTCGCTGGAATTCATCCAGCCGTCCGCCGCCCCTCCGGCGGGCCCGCCCGGCCAATGGCCGCTCGGCTTCTTCCGCCCCGCCGGCGCACACCACCTGGCCATCGCCGTAGACGACGTGGACGAGTTCCACCGGACCATCGCCGCCACCGGCGCCGAGGCGCTCACCGACGTGATCGAGGGGCGCTTCTTCTTCTGCCGCGATCCCTTCGGCACCCTTCTCGAGATCCGCCGGAGACGCTGAGCCGGGCGATCGCAAGGCACAGCCCCGGCTCTCTCGACGATTGCGGAACCACCTTCCCGGATATAGTATGGCAACTGGGATTTCATACCGTGCCCTCGACCGAAGGGGAGGCGCCATGACGACGTTCGGGCAGCACCTCGGTGGGATTTCCCGGCCTTCACGCATGCTGGCTCTGGCGGCCATCCTTCTCCTGGCGCCGGGCTGCGGTGGCGGCGAACAGCCCCGCCGGGTCGACTTCGGGAAGAAGGCCGAATCCGTCCCGGCGGCCGTTTCCCTGGCTGCCTCCCGCTCCGGCCTGCGGGTCGCCCTGGGAGGCATCATCACCCCCCGGGAAGGCCTGAGCTACTACCGTGAGCTGATCGCCTACATCGGCGACAAGCTGGCCGTTCCGATGCTCATCGTCGACAAGGAGGACTATGGCGAGATCAACCGCCTGCTCAAGTCGGGCGCGCTAGATTTTGCCTTCGTCTGCAGCGGCCCGTACGTCGACGGCAAGAAGGACTTCGGCCTGGAACTCGTCGCCGCCCCCCAGGCCTATGGCAAGACGGTCTACCATTCCTACTTCATCGTCCCCGAGAAGAGCCCGGCGCAGAGCCTGGATGACCTCCAGGGACGGAAGTTCGCCTTCACCGACCCGCTCTCGAACACCGGTTGCCTGGTGCCGACGTACATGCTGGCCACCCGGGGCCGGAAGCCGGAGACGTTCTTCGGCGACATCTCTTACAGCCACGGCCATGACAAGTCGATCAGGCTGGTGGCCGAAGGGGCGGTCGACGGGGCGGCGGTGGACAGCCTCATCTTCGACTACTTCAGCAAGACCCAGCCCCTGGTGACGTCGCGCACCCGGGTCATCTTCCGCTCGCCCCCGTACGCCATACCGCCGGTGGCCGTCCGTCCCGGGCTCGACCAGGGGTTGAAGAAGAGCCTCGAGGCCGTCTTGCTCGGCGCCCACACGGACCCGAGGGGGAAGGCCATCCTGGACAAGATGATGATCGACCGCTTCGTGACCATCGCCGACGCCGACTACGACTCGATCCGCCAAATGCAGTCCTGGATGGCATCCCGGCAGGAGAAGACGGCCAAGTGATTCGCGGCTGGCCCTTCCAGGCGAGCATCAGGACCAAGATCCTGGCGGGCATCGTCGTCTTCACGCTGCTCATCACCCTTTCGGCGGTCGGAGTCATCAACGTGACCCTGGGCAGGCTCCTGCTCCAGGAACTCCGGCAGCGGGGCGTTTCCATCGCCACCGAGATCGCCCAGCAGAGCCTGACCCCTCTCTTGACCGAGGACTCCATCCACCTCGGGCAGCAGATCGGCGCCAGCCGGCAGGTTCATCCGGGGGTCGTCTACATTTTCGTCATCGACCAGGTCGGCGCGGTGGCGGCCCACACCTTCGAAGGGGGCTTCCCGACCGACCTGCTCGGCCTGAACCCGCCCGGAGGCGCCGCCCAGCGGATCGAATCGATCCAGGCCGGCGAAGAACTGCTCTACGACATCGCCGTCCCGGTGAACGGCGGCGGGCTCGGCACGGTGCACGTGGGCATCTCCCAGGTGGCCCTGCGCACCGAACTCAACCGGGCCATCCGTCTCACTATCTGGCTGATAACCGGCATCCTCGCCCTGGCGGTCGGCGCGGCCTTCCTCTTCACCGCCCGGTTCACCCGCCCCCTCGAAGAGCTGGCCGGCGGCGCCCGCCGGGTAGGTTCGGGCAACCTGGGCGAACGGCTGCCAATCCGCTCCCTGGACGAGGTCGGCCAGGTGACCCGGGCCTTCAACAACATGATCGAGGACCTCGGCCGGCAGCGGGAGGAGCGCCACCGGGCGGAAGCGGAACTGCGCGAGAGCGGCGAGCGCCTCCGGGCCCTCTTCGAACAGGCGGCGGTGGGCATGGCCGAGGTTGCGCCGGACGGGCGCTGGCTGACGGCCAACACCACCCTGGCCAACATCCTCGGTTGCCGGCCGGAAGAGCTGGCCCGGCGCACCTTTCAGGAGAGCAGCCACCCCGAGGACACCGCCCTGAGCCTGCGGAAGCGTGACCTGATGGCATCGGGACGCTTCGACAACGTCACCTTCCAGAAACGCTTCCCCCGCCCCGACGGGTCAGCCGTCTGGACGACCGTCACCCTCTCGGCCGTGCGGGACACCGCCGGGAAAGTCACCTCGTTCATCGCCGTGGTCGAGGACATCAGCCGGGAGAAGGCCGCCGAGGAGGAGCAGGGCCGTATGCGCGACCAGATCGTGCAGCTCCAGAAGATGGAGGCCATCGGTCGCCTGGCCGGCGGGGTGGCCCACGATTTCAACAACATCCTCACCGTCCTCATGGGACATGCCGACATGGCCCAGGAGCACCTGGGCCACCCGCTGTTCGTCGAGAACTCGCTGACGCAGATGCGCGAGGCAATCTCCCGGGCGTCCCTGCTCACCCACCAGTTGCTCCTCTTCAGCCGCAAGCAGTCGATCGAGTTCGCCGCTCTCGACGTCAACCAGACCATCGAGGCGATCATCCGGATGCTGCGGCGCATCATCGGTGTGGACGTCACCATCGCCACCGACCTGGCCCCCCGTCTCTGGCCGGTGAACGGCAACGCCGGCGGCATCGAGCAGGTGCTGATGAACCTGGCAGTCAACGCCCGCGACGCCATGCCCGGCGGGGGCTCCCTGACCATCAAGACGGCTAACGTCACCATCGACGAGGATTACGCCCGGACGTCGGCCGAGGCCGTCGCGGGCAGGTTCGTCTGTCTGTCGGTGGCCGACACCGGCACGGGCATGGACCAGGGGACGCTGCGGCAGATCTTCGAGCCGTTCTTCACCACCAAGCGGCCGGACGAAGGGACGGGGCTCGGCCTTTCGGTGGTCTACGCGATGGTCAAGCAGCACGGCGGATGGATCAACGTCTACAGCGAATCGGGGCACGGGTCCACCTTTAGGATCTACCTGCCGGCCGCTGTGGAGCGACGGGCCGAGGCCCGCGTGGAACCATCCCCGCCGCCGGACCTGCGCGGCCACGGCGAACGGATCCTGATGGTCGAGGACCGGCGCGACATCCGGGAGATGGCCGCGGAAGCCCTCCGCAGCGGCGGATACGACGTCGTGGCCGTCGCCTCGGCCACCGAGGCCAGGGCCGCCGTCGCCCGGGAAGCGCCCTTCGACCTCCTCTTCAGCGACGTGGCCCTTTCCGACGGCAACGGCATCAACTTGGCCGGGGAGTTGACCGCCGCCAATCCGGCCCTGCGGGTGGTTCTCACCAGCGGCTACTCCGACTGGGAATCCCGCTGGCCCGACCTCCTCGGCGGGAAACACCGTTTCCTGCAGAAACCATACGCCATCGGCTCGCTGCTGCGCGCGGTCAGGGAGTTGTTGTCGGACAGGTCCTGACGGGCGGCGCCGGCGCGTAACTTTTTCTTCCGATGAGGGTAGGAGCAAGTAGCATGTTTGTTATTGCACATGCCATGAAACGGGCAAGACGTCCATTTTCAAAACCTCGCGAAAGGAGCGAATCATGAAAGGGACACACATCATTGCAGTGACCGTCTTCATCGTGATGGCATTCTCCCTGGGGACCGCCGCGGCCGGCGAAACGACCGTCGGAGTGATTAGGCTCTGCCTCGGCGCAGCCACGGTGACCAGGGACGGCCGGGAAATCCCCGCCACCACCGGAATGCGCCTGAACGAGAAGGACATCCTCAAGACCGGGGCTGACGGCTCCATGGGAGTCATCCTGCGCGACGACAGCCTCATCTCCCTGGCTCCGGGGACGGGAGTAACCATGACCCGGTTCGCCTTCGCGCCCGAGGCCGACAACCTGGCCCTCAACCTGAACGTCTCCAAGGGCAAGGTGGTAATCCGCACCGGCAAGATCGCCAAGATCGCCCCCAAGGCGGTCAAGCTCCAGACGCCGGCCATGGTCATGGGGGTCCGGGGAACGACCTTCGCCGTTGCGGTGAACTGAATCATGGGACGCCTCATGACCGGCCGATCGACCGCCAAGAGCATCCTCCTCCTGTTGGCCATCGTGTCGGTGGCCGGCTGCGCCACTTCGCCGAAGCCTTCGGCGAAGCCGCCCGCCTCCCGGCCCATCGTGGCCTTGGATGCCCAGGAGACCATCGTGCTGCTGCCCGATGCCGACGGCGCGGTGGGCGCGGTGACGGTGACCCGGGGCGGCAAGGAGGTCACACTTACCGAGGCCTGGACGGCGGCCGTCCTCACCGACGGCGGGGCCAGCATCACCGCCCAGACGCTTGACCGCCGCCAGGTCGAGAAGGACTTCGCCGCAGCGCTGCGCTCGCTGCCGCAAGCCCCGGAGCATTTCGTCATCTACTTCGAAAAGGCGATGGCCGAACCGTCCGAGGAGATGCGGAAGCAGATCGCGGAAATCGCCGAATTGATCCACAAGCGCAACGCCATCGACGTCAGCGTCATCGGCCATGCCGACAACTCCGGCAAGGAGGACGCCAACGTGGCCATCTCCCGCAAGAGGGCCGAGTCGGTGGCCGACGTCCTGCTCTCGTTGGGCGTGCCGCAGGCGATCATGGAAGTGGCCTCTCACGGCAGCAAGATTCCGCTGATCCCCGGCACCGGCGACACCGCCGAACCAAGGAACCGCCGGGTGGAAGTCACCATCAGGTGATCGGCCCTCGCCCGGCTGAGCGCCACTTGACAGGGGAGTGATACCGGGCCCATAATTTCGAACAGAGAGTAGTCGACCGGGTGGCCGCTGATGGCGGCCCAACGGGAAGGCGGTGAAAAACCGCCGCGGCCCCGCCACTGTGAGGGGAGTTTTACCGCGGGTAGCAAGCCACTGGCCATAAACGGCCGGGAAGGCCCCGCGGAGATGGAACCCCGAGCCAGGAGACCGACCCGATCGGCGACCTTCCGTCACGCTTCCGAGGGGAAGAAAGGGGGGAGTCCCGGGCCAGAGGTCCATGCCCGGGGCGGCACGCATGATCCAGGTCTACCACGGGCCGGGGAAGGGAAAGACTTCCGCGGCCGTTGGCGCCGCCGTCCGCGCGGCCGGCCGAAACCTCACCGTCCTGTTCGTCCAGTTCATGAAGGACGCCGCCGATCCATCCGGCGAGGTCCTGGCGTTGCGGGAGTTTGCCCCGCGGATCGAGGTCCGGCGCGCTCCGCTCCCCTGGTCCATCGTCGCCCCCCCGACCGCCCGTCTCTCGACGCGATGCGCCGGGCCACGGCCGAACTCCTCGACCGGGCCATCGACGAGGCCGCTTCGGGGCGCTGGCGGGTGATCGTCATGGATGAGGCCGGCATCGCCCTCTCGCGCGGCTGGCTCGCCCGCGGACGTTTCGAGAAGCTCCTGTCCGCCCTGCCGAAGGGGACCGAACTGATCGTGACCGGCCGGCGCATGCCCCGCTGGCTGACCGGGCGGGCCGACCTGGTGACCCGTTTCGTGGCCGTGCGCCACCCCTACGACAGCGGGGTGGCGGCGCGCCAGGGGATCGAGTTCTGACCATGCCGGCCCACGCCATCCGACTCCGCCGGCTGGCAGGCGCGGCCATCCTGGCCGTGGTCGCCTCCCTGGCCTCGCCGGCCGTCGCCGGCCCGATCTTCGTGACCGACGACCTGGGACGGCAGGTCACGCTGGCGGCGCCCGCCCGCCGCATCGTTTCGCTGGCCCCCAACATCACCGAGATCCTCTTCGCCATCGGCGCCGGTTCGCAAGTGGTCGGGGTGACCGACCACTGCGACCACCCTCCCGCCGCCAGGCTGATTGCCCGGGTGGGGGGTTTCATCAACCCCTCCCTGGAACGCATCGTCGCGCTGTCTCCCGACCTGGTGCTGGCCACCGCCGACGGAAACCGGGCGGCCGACGTCGAGCGGTTGACCTCGCTGAGGGTGACCGTCCACGTCATCGACACCCGCCGCCTGGACGACGTCCTCCGGGCCATCGGGGAGATCGCCCGGCTTGCCGGACGTGACGGGGAGGCCGGCCGGGTCATCGAGTCGCTGGCTGAGCGCCGGCGGGCCGTGGCCAACCGAAGGGGCCGTGGCCGCCCGTCGGTCCTTCTGCTGGTGGGGGTGCATCCGCTGGTCGGCGTCGGCCCGGGGACCTTCCTGGACGACCTCCTGACCGAGGCCGGGGGACGCAACGCCCTGGCCGCCTCGCCGGTGCGCTACCCGCTCCTCTCCCCCGAGGGGCTCCTGGCGGCCGCCCCTGAAGTCATCGTGGTCAACGCCATGGAGGCGGGCGATGCGGCCGACCTGGCCCGGTCGATTCCCGGCTGGGGCGATCTCGGGGCCGTCCGCTCGGGAAGGGTCCACCTGCTGGGCGACGACACCCTGCTGCGGCCCGGACCGCGCATCGTCGACGGGCTGGAGCGTCTGGCGGCGATCCTCGCTCCCCCGACGGGAGCGGGCCGGTGACCAGGCGGCCGGGATGGCCGGCGATCCTGGCGGCCGGCGCCGGGCTGGCGGCCGGAGCGGCGCTCCTCTCGCTGGCCGTCGGCACGGCCCGCCTCTCCCCGTCGGAGGTGGCCGGAGGGCTGTTCGGCTGGGGCTCCGAGGTGGACCGGCTGGTGGTCCGCCACCTGCGCCTGCCGCGGACCCTGGTGGGCCTGATGGCCGGCGCCTCGCTGTCGGTCACCGGCGCCCTCCTCCAGGGGATGCTCCGCAACCCGCTGGCCGACCCGTACCTGCTGGGCGTCTCCAGCGGCGCCGCGCTGGGGGCCACGGTGGCCTTCCTGGCCGCGCCGGGGCACTGGGGGGCGGTCCTGCTGGGAGCCCTCGCCGGCTCGGCCGCGGCGGCAGCCCTGGTCTACATCCTGGCCGGCCGGGCCGGCTTCCCGCCCCAGTCGCTCATCCTGGCCGGGGTGATGGTCAGTTCCTTCGCCTCGGCGCTGGTCCTGCTGCTGGACGCCCTGATGGACGCGCCGCAACTCCAGGGGGCCATCCTCTGGACCATGGGGAGCCTGGCCTCGCCGCCGCCGGGGTCGCTCCTGTGGATGCTCCCGGCAACGGTGGCCGGCATGTGGCTGGTCTTCTCGCGGGCGCGCATCCTGGATCTGCTGTCGCAGGGGGAGGAGACGGCCGCGTCCCTCGGGGCGGCGGTCGAACGCGAGAAGCGCCTCCTCTTCGGCGCGGCCTGCCTGCTGGCCGCGGTGACGGTCGCCGCCGCCGGTCTGATCGGCTTCGTCGGCCTGGTGGTGCCGCACGCCGTCCGCCTGGCGACCGGCCCCGGCCACGCCCGGCTGCTGGCCGGGTCGGCCCTGGCGGGCGGGGCCTTCCTGGTCCTGGCCGACGTGGCCGCGCGCAGCGTCGTCGCCCCGGCCGAGCTGCCGGTCGGCGTGGTCACCGCCCTGGTCGGGGCGCCCCTCTTCCTGGCTCTGCTGGCCGGGAGCGGCCGGCGCGAGGGGGGAGGCTGGTGAACCGCCCGGCGGTCAGCCTGGAGAGGGTCACTGCCTCTTACGGCAGTGGGCCGGAGGTGGTCCGTGACCTGAGCCTGTCGATCGAGCCGGGGGAGTTCACCGCCCTGCTGGGCCCCAACGGCTCGGGCAAGACCACCGTCATCCGCCTGGCCGACGGCCTGCTTTCGCCTGCACGCGGGACGGTGTCCATCGACGGCGCCCCGTTGACCGGCCTCGGCCGGCGCGAGTTGGCCCGGCGGGTGGCCGTCGTCCACCAGGAGGAACCGGCCCAGCTTCGCCTTCAGCGCCGAGGAGACGGTGGCCATGGGGCGCTGGGCCAGGGACGGCGGCGGCTTGGCGGGCATCCGGGAGAGCCGGGCGGTGGAGGAAGCCCTGCGCCTGGCCGATGTACACCCACCTTCGTACCCGGCCGGTGACCGCCCTGTCTGGGGGCGAGCGGCGGCGGGTGCAGGTCGCCCGGGCCCTGGCCCAGGAGACCGGCATCCTGCTGCTGGACGAGCCGGCGGCCCACCTCGACCCGCGGCACCGGATGGACCTAATGGAACTCCTCGTCCGGATCAACCGCGAGCGGGGAACCACGGTGCTGCTCACCCTCCATGAACTCGACCTGGCATTCCGCTTCTGCAGGCGGGTGCTGGTGCTGCACCAGGGAAAGCTGGCCGCCGACGGGCCGCCCGACCGGGTGGCGGGGGATCCGGTGACCGCCGCGGTCTTCGGCCTGGGCCTGTGCCTCGACCGGAACCCGCACGACGGGACCCGGCGCCTAACCATGTTCCGCGACGCATCGAACTGACCACAGGAAACCACGAGGAGGAGAGATGACTAGGAGAGCGACGCCCATCCTGATGCTGACCGCCCTGACCGTGCTGATCACGACCGCAACCGCGACCGCCGGGGAAACGGAGAAAGCGGTGGAACTCGACGAGGTGGTGGTGACCGCCACCCGCACCTCGCTGCCGCCCTCGGAATCGCCCCAGGGGGTCATCCTGGTCGGCGCCGAGGAGCTGGAATCCGCCGGCCGGCGCCTCGACGACGCCCTCGACCGGCAGGTCGGGCTCCAACTCAACCGGACCGGCTCGCCGGCCATGGCCGAACTCCCGGTCATCCGGGGATCGCAGCCGGGACAGGTGCTGATCCTGCTTGACGGCCAGCGCCTCAACTCCCAGCAGTCGGGTTGGTTCAGCCTGAGCGACCTACCGCTCCCCTCCGCCTGGATCGGGCGGGCCGAGGTCCTGGAGGGCGCCGCTTCGGCTCTCTATGGACCCGAGGCCATGGGCGGGGTGATCAACATCCTGTCCGGTGACCCCGGCCTGCTGCCGCTGTCGCTGACGTTCGACGCCGGCAGCCACGGGCGCTTCGGGTTCGACCTGTCGCTTCCGCTGGCCCCCGCCCCCCTCGCCCTGCCGGGCGGCGCCTCGGCGGCCATGGCGGCCGGCCACGAGCAGGACGACGGATTCAGGGACAACGCCGACGCCGACACGGACCGGTTCGCCCTCGCGGCCGGCTTCCCGGATGGGCGTCCCTTCTCGCTGCGAATCCTGGCCGCCGTGCAGCGCCGGGATGCAGGCAGTCCCGGCCCGGCGAGCTACCCCACCCCGGAGGCGCGCCAGGTCGACGACACCGGCGTCTACCAGCTTCGTGCCGGGTACGACCTGGGCGACGGCGCCCGGATCGGTCTCGATACCCACTTCAACCGCTTTGTCCGGGAGTACCGCGACGCCTCGGCCGGATTCGACTCGCGCCACCGCACCGCTTCGGGCGGCGCCGGCCTCAACGGGACCTCGGGATTCACCCCCGCCGGGCGCGTGACCGGCGGAATCGAGGCCCAGTGGGACGACCTCGACAGCACCGACGACGGCCGGCGAAGCCTCGAGCGCCAGGCGGCCTTCCTGCAGGACGAACTGGCCATCCCCGGGGACCTCTCGCTGACCGGCTCCGTCCGGTTCGACGCCTACTCCGACTTCGACGACCAGATCTCCCCGCGGCTGGCTCTCGTCTGGCACCCCGGCAACGCCTTCAGTGCGCGCCTCTCCGCCGCCAGGGGGCACCGCACGCCAACCTTCGACGACCTCTACTGGAGCGATCCCTACGCCATCGGCAATCCCGACCTGGAACCCGAGCAGGCCTGGAGTTACGAGGCCGGCCTGCGCGCCGCGTCGTCCTCCGGCACCGCCGGCGCCGACCTGGCCGTCTTCAGGCGGGACGTCGACGACCTGATCGTCTGGGGCGACGACGACGGCGACTGGGTCTGGTCACCCGCCAACGTGGCTTCGGCGCGATTCCGCGGAGCCGCCCTGAGCCTCTGGGGGACTTGCCCGCTGACCGGGACACGGGTCCGCCTCGGTTACGCCTACCTCGATCCCCGGGACCGCCGGACGGACGAGGCGATCGCCGGCAAGGCGCGCAACGAGGTCGAGGTGGCCCTGGTCATCCCGGCCAAGGTGGTCGACATCTCGGCCGCGGCCACCTGGATCGACCGCTACGACGCGGCCAACCTGGACGAACCCTCCTACTGGACGACCTCGCTGCGGATCGGGCACGCCTTCACGCTGCCGGAGCCGTATGGCCGCCTGGAGGCCTCGGTCTACCTGGACAATGCGTTGGACGAGGAGTACGAGGTGACCCCGGGTTACCCGATGCCGGGGCGCGAGTTCGGGCTGCGCATCTCCTGGGCGCCCGATCTCTGGTGAGTCGCGGATGACCGACCGGACACTCGCCCGGGTGGTGTCGCTGGGAATCCACGCCCTGCTCCTGGCGGCCATCCCGCTGGCCTTGCCCGATCACGCCACGCCCCCCGCCTGGTGCGCGTCCTCCGCATCACGGGGACGCCGCCGCGGACGCTTGCACCGGCCCTTCCCCAGGCCACACCCGCCGACGCCGAAACCGCGGCGCAACCGGTGGCGCAACGCCCGGCGCCGGTTCCCCGGTCGACGACACTCCCGATACAGGCTGCAACCGGGGAGGACCATCGGGAGCCGGCGCGTGTCGGGGAACTGCCGGCTCCGACCGTGGCGACAACCACGGCGGCCGCCGAGACCGGGGAAGATCTCACCGATATGCACCCGGCGGGCGGATCTCCCCCCGACGTCGTGCCGCCCCCGCCACCCGAGGTGGCCGACCGCCCCGTCATCCCGCCGGACTCCGCGGCGGCCGCAGTTGCGACCGATGCTCTCATGAGGCAGATCCGGGCCCGGATCGAGGCCGCCGTCGCCTACCCGGCGGCCGCCCGCCGACGTTCGCTGGAGGGGAGCGCCGGGGTCCGGTTCAGGGTGGCCTCCGACGGCCGGCCGTACGACATCGAGTTGGGGCGTTCGTCGGGTCACTCCCTGCTCGACCGGGCGGCGGTCCGGGCGGTCAACGCCGGGGCGCCCTTCCCTCCCCTCGACGGCCCCATCAGCGTGCCGATCAGCTTCAGGCTGAAGTAGCCCCGGCTGGCCTCACTCCCCGGCGGGCACCGGCTCGTTCCGCCACGGCGGAGCCAGCATGAAGGTGACCGCCGCCGCGGCGATCAGCAGTCCGGCCGAGCAGTAGTAGGCGAAGGTGAAGGTCTTGGTGGCGTCGTAGACCGCGCCGGCCAGGAGCGACAGCAGGAAGCCCCCCAGTCCCCAGGCGGTGAAGACCAGGCCGTAGTTCACCCCGAAGTTCCGCAGGCCGTAAAAATCCTTGGTGATCGCCGGGAAGAGCGCCAGGTTGGCCCCGTAGTTGGCCCCGATGAAGGCCGAGAGCACGGCCATGAACATCGGCTGCCCCCAGACGTTGTCGGCCGAGGCCTGGGAGAGCAGGAGGATGCTGGTCGCCTGGAAGATGAAGCAGATGAAGAGGGTGGTCGTCCTGCCGATCCGGTCCGAGACCATCCCGGCCACCACCCGCCCGGCGCCGTTCCCCACCGCCATGACGGCCACAAGGACGAAGCCCAGTTTCACTCCGGCCTGCACTTCGGCCATCTTGGCCAGCTTGGAGATGATCATCAGCCCCGCTCCGGCGCCACACGCGTACATGAACCAGAGGAGGTAGAACTGCCCGCAATGGAGCACCCGGCCGGGAGTGTAGTCGGGACGGGAAGGAACCCTGCCGCCGGTCGATCCGCCCGGGGCAGCGGGATTCCAGCCGGGCGGCGGAGCCACGAGCAGTTGCGACAGCAGGACGACCGTCACCAGGAACCCGATCCCGAGCCAGATGACCGCGGCCGCAATCCCCCGGGAAGCGATCAGGGCGTCGGTCAGGGGCGCGGCGTAGACGCTGGAAAGGCCGAAGCCGGCGACCACGATCCCGGCGATCAGGCCGGTCCGGGACGCGGGAAACCACTTCACCGCCGGCGGCGTGGTGGAGGCGTAACCGCAGCCGATGCCCGCCCCGGCCAGGATGCCGAAGCCGGCCGCGTAACCGCCGGGGGTGACGCTCAGGCCGGCCACGACCATCCCCAAGCCGACCAGCACCCCACCCAAGGTGGCCACCCAGCGCGGCCCGATCCGATCCTGCATCCTCCCGGCCGGGATCATCATCAGCGAGAAGACCAGGCAGGCGACCGAATACGGCCAGGCCTTGTCAGCCTCCGACCACCCCCAGGCCTCCGGGATGCGCTTGCTGATCACGCTCCACGAATAGAGAATCCCCAGGGCCAGGTTGATTCCCATGCCGGCCAGGGCCACCCGCCAGCCATGATTCCTGATCTCGGTCATTCGTCCCTCCTCCCCTCTTCGACGGGCAACTCTCCGGACGCCCACTCGACCACCGCCAGGGCAAGGCGGACGCCGTCTTCCTCCCTGACCATTTCGAACAGATCGGTGCCGTCATTCCCGCCGGCCATGCCGATGCGCACCCGTTCGCCCAGCCGGGCCTCGCTCAGGTAGTTGATCTCGATCGCCCGCAGGCTTTCCCCGGAGGCCAGGCGCCCGCCGACGGCATCCTCTACCCAGGCTACGTAGTGGGCGTTGTTGACATGCCGGTTGATGTCGATCTCGCTGTAGCGCACCCGCCGCTCGTCGACCGGAGCGACCGCCTCCGGAGGGGATATCCGGGCCGCGTCACGCCCCAGGGCCAGGTCGCCCTGGAATGTTCGCCAGGTGGGGATGGGCGCGGTCGATGCGCTGCGGGCGCATGCTCCCCAGGTCGACCAGGAGCCAGGAGGAGCTCGCGGCGATGACCGGCCGGCCGCCGGCATCGAGAAGCAGGAAGTCACGCAGGGCAAGGAGGCGGTCGATTCCCCGCGGCCAGGTCGCCAGATCGACTTCCTCGCCCGCCCGGAGCATGCGTCCCGCCTCGATGCGCATGCGCGACAGCACCCACGACTGGTTGCGCTTCCTGAGGCTGGCCGTGCCGACCCCCAGGAGGTCGGCGTGCTCCCCGGCCAGGTCCTGCATGAAGTCGACCAGGGCGGAGAGGGGGAGCCGGCCCAGCAGGTCGACGTCCTTGTAAGGGATGGTGATCCGCCGCTGGTGCCTTCGGGCGTGCATCCGGTGATTATCGGGGAGTGGCTCGCCCGATGCAAGCCCTGATGGGCCCGCGGGGCGATCAGTGGCCGCCGGTCAGCGGGACGAAGATCACCGGCAGTATGCGGCGGGTGGAAACCCGGCCGGCGGCGTCCTTCTCGACCATGGTCAGCGCCTGGGTCATGAACGGCTGCCCGACCGGGATGACCATCCTCCCGGCCGGCCGAAGCTGTTCAATCAGCGGTGGCGGGATGCTTCCCGCCGCGGCGGTCAGGATGATGGCGTCGAAGGGGGCCTCCTCCGGCCAGCCGTGAAAACCGTCGCCCTCCCTGACCGCGACGGAGGCGTAGCCGAGGCGCTCCAGGCGGGCACGGGCGGAGGCGGCCAGGGCGGGGACGATCTCGATGCTGAAGACCCGGGCGCCAAGGGAGGCCAGGATGGCGGCCTGGTAGCCTGAGCCGGTGCCCACCTCGAGCACCTTCTGCCCCGGCTCGACCATCAGCAGGTCGGTCATCAGCGCAACGATGAAGGGTTGGGAGATGGTCTGGCCGTGGCCGATCGGGAGCGGGTGGTCATCGTAGGCCTGGCTCAGCCCCGTTTGGGGCACGAACTCGTGCCGCGGAACCCGGTCCATGGCGGCCAGCACCCGCGGGTCGATCTCGCACCGCTTCGTCTCGACGCAGGTTCCGGCGGCGATCGAGCGGATCGTCTCGACCATCAGCCGCCGCGGCGACTCCCAGCGGTCACCGGCCCAGGCCATCCCGAGCACTCCCGCCGCCCCGCAGACGAGCAGGCCGGCGATTGACGGACGGATGGAACACCAGCGCAGCCTCCACGGTTGCCGCATTAGCCTCCCCCATCGAAGTCATGGGATGAATATCTTCCCCGGCACCCTTTCCCGCCACTCCCGCAGTCTACCAAACTCCCGCGGCTTGGACGGCCCAATCATGAATCGGTATTGACAATACAGGCCGTTCCGCCAATATTGTGATATAGAGCACGCATGGTGGAGGTGACGATCATGGGAGCCTCACCGCGTCCAGCCATCCTGTCATTCCTGACCGCCCTTGTCTTCGTCATGCTTCCGATGGTTTCGCCCGCCGGCAGCGATCCGGACGCCCCCTATTCCCCATCGCGGCACTGCCCGATCGGCAAGCTCGAATGCCTGTCGGCCATCAAGAGCTTCTCGTCCGGTGACGAAGCCGTCCTCTCCCGGGTCAGCCAGGCCTGCGTGCGCTGCCACGTCAGCTGTTCGGAGTGCCACTCCGTCAATCGAGCCGGGACGATCGTGCGAGGTGTCCGCCCGGCCGACGGGCTCGAAACCTGCCTCGCCTGCCACGCCGGCTGGGGCGCATTCCCGGATCGCGACAGGGCCGCGATCGCGGGCTACATCCACTTCTCCGGCGGGATGACCTGCCAGAACTGTCATCAAGCCATGGAAGGCGGCGGGCCCGCTGGATTGCCGTGCGCCTCCCGCAGGATGTCGTGCGAATCGTGCCACGCCATCACCGTCGCGGGTACCCAGCACCGGGCTTACGGACACAACGGCCGGCTTTCCTGCCTGGCCTGCCATGCCGTGGGTGTGCGCGCCTCGACGGTCATGGACATCACCCGTTTCGCGTCGGGAGCAGAACCGGAAACGGCGACCATGGAAGGCGAGTGCATCTTCCTGGTCAACCGCGACGGCAAGGTCGTGCCGGCAAACCTGCGCTGCTTCCACGACGGCATCGAGACCTACGTTCTCCTCTTCTATCCCATGTCGAACCACGCCATCAGGCCGGGCGGGCGTGTCTGCCATGACTGCCATGCTTCGCCGGCAGCCGACGATTTGCGGTCGGGCAGGATATGGATCGTCGGGAAGCGCCCGTCAGGCGAGGTGACGGCCCGCATCATACCGGTGTCCGGCGGGATCGAGTACCTCGTCGGGCAACCGGGATCGGCCGGGGCCGAACAGACGCCTTCCCGGGCAATCGCCCTGACGACCATCGACGGGACGCCCCTCGACCGGGAGCAACTCGAGCAACTCCTGACACCCTGGCGCTGACACGGCGTGACGGGGCCGGTCACTCAGACTGGAGACGGTCGACCACCCGTATGACCCACCGTCCGACGAGCTCCAGGCTTCCGGCGGAGAGTTTGTCCATCCGGTCCGCCGGCGTGTGCCAGTAGTCGTTGGCCCCGGGGCGCGAGCCGTAGTTGAAGTCGATCAGGTCGACGGCCGGCATTCCCCGTTCGAGGAAGGGGACGTGGTCATCGATCATCGGGGGACCGACCGTCAGCGTGATCCCGCCTGCGTCGGCGGCCGCCCGGAGCAGTTCATCGCGCATCCGGTCGGTGGCGTTTGACGGGATGGTCGGTGTGAGGTCACGGTCGCCGATCATGTCCAGGATGACCACGCCCCGCACCGCGGGCGCCGCTGCTTCGGCGACGAGCGACGCGGCCAGCCGCCGGCTGCCGTGGAGACCGTCCCCGGGGCCGTAACTTTGGAGGCACTCCTCCCCGTCGAGGAAGGCCAGCAGGATGTCGGCCTGGCCGGGAGGACCGGAGTTCAGGACGCCCGCCAGCTCGATCAGCAGACCGACGCCCGATCCCGAATCGTTGGCCCCCTCGAAGCCGGCGACACCTGCCTTGGTGTCGTAATGCACCCCCAGGATGATGACGCCGCGCCCCCTCCCTGGGATGCTTCCCAGGACGTTCCTGAAGGTCACCGGGCCGCTGGGTGTCCGGTCGATGAACTCGTCCACCCGGACCTGGATTCCCTTCGATTCGAGCCGCTCCCGGATATGCCGGGCGGCTTTCGCGGCGCCTTCGGTGCCCGCGTCGCGCGGGGTGACGGCCACGATGCCGCGGACCTCCTCCATCGCCCGACTTCCGCTGAGAACTCCCCGATCAGATTCTGCCGATGGGTACACTCCGGCGCATGCGCAGGCTAGACACATCAAACCGCAGAGCACCACCAGAACGCCGCCGGCAGGCAGACGACCATGCGGTGCTTTCTCTGGATGTGGCGACGGCGATCCCCTATGTCCTACTGAATTTGCCATTCAACGCCGGACACCGTCAACAGGAAGCCGACATCAATGACAGCCTCTCCGTCCATCATCCACAGGTAATTCTGCCCCGTCGCGCCGTTGCGCCACAGGATGTCCGACTTGCCATCGCCGTTGAAATCCCCCGTGCTGGCCAGCCGCCAGTTGAGAGGCACCGTCAGTATGTAGCCGGAGCCAACGATATACTTCCCGTTCACCAGCCACAGGTAGTTCTGCCCCGTCGTGGCGTGACGCCAGAGGATGTCCGACTTGCCATCGCCGTTGAAGTCGCCCGTGCCGGCAAGCCGCCAGTTGAGGTCGGGCACCGTCAGCAGGTAGCCGGAATCAACGATGTACTTCCCGTTCATCAGCCACAGGTAGTTCTGCCCCGTCACGGCATGACGCCACAGGATGTCCGACTTGCCATCGCCGTTATAATCCCCCGTGCCGGCGAGTCGCCATGTGGCGACCGACACCGTCAGCAAGTAGCCGGAATCAATGATGCTCTTTCCGTTCATCAGCCACAAATAGTTCTGTCCGGTCGTGGCGTGACGCCACAGGATGTCTGACTTGCCATCTCCGTTGAAATCGCCCGTGCCGGTAAGCCGCCAGTTGAGATCCACCGTCAGCAGGTAGCCGGAATCAACGATATACTTCCCGTTCATCAGCCACAGGTAGTTCTGCCCCGTCACGGCATGGCGCCACAGGATGTCCGACTTGCCATCGCCGTTGAAATCGCCCGTGCCGGTAAGCCGCCAGTTGAGATCCACCGTCAGCAGGTAGCCGGAATCAACGATATACTTCCCGTTCATCAGCCACAGGTAGTTCTGCCCCGTCGTGGCGTAACGCCACAGGATGTCCGACTTGCCATCGCCGGTGAAGTCGCTGTCAAAGGATGTCCGCTCGATGGTGACCGTGATGGTCTCTTCGGCGGTCAGAATGCCGTCTGACACCGTGAAGATCACCTCGTAGACGCCGGCATCGCCCAATCCTGGCGTCGCCTGGAAAGCACCGGTGGAACCGTCCAGTGACATCCAGGCGGGCATGCCCTCCGCCGTATAGGTCAACACCGTAGCCGGGTCGGGATCACTGGCGGTCAGCGTGAACTCCAGCAGACCACCCTCCTCCGTTGTCTTGTCGCCGATCGGGTCGAACACCGGCGGTCGAATCCCGACCAGCACGGTCACGGTGGCAGTGTCGGTGCCCCCCTGTCCATCATCGACAGTATAGGTGAAGGAGTCCACGCCGTTCCAGTCTGGCATGGGCGTGTAGGTCACCTGATTCCTCACGATAACGACAGTACCCAAACCTTGGATCACCTCGGTGACGGTCAAAAGATCGTTCTCCGGGTCGCTGTCATTGGCCAGCACGTCAATATCGACGGGAGTGTCCTTGTTAGTGCTCGATACATCGTTCACCGCCACCGGCGCATCGTTCACCGGCGTCACGGTGATCGTCACCGTGGCCGTGTTCGAGTCCGCCGAACCGTCGTTCGCCTTGTAAGTAAACGAGTCGCTGGTCGTCTCCGAACCATCGTGCACATACGTGAACGATCCGTTTGCGTTCAGCGTCAGCGTCCCGTGGGCCGGATTAGTCACCTTCGCCGCCGTCAGCGGGTTGCCCTCCGCGTCGGTATCGTTCCCCAGCACCCCCGGGGCAACCTGGTTCAGCGTGCCACCCTCGGCCACCGGATAGCCGTCATTCACCGCCACCGGCGCATCGTTCACCGGCGTCACGGTGATCGTCACCGTGGCCGTGTTCGAGTCCGCCGAACCGTCGTTCGCCTTGTAAGTAAACGAGTCGCTGGTCGTCTCCGAACCATCGTGCACGTATGTGAACGATCCGTTTGCGTTCAGCGTCAGCGTCCCGTGGGCCGGATTAGTCACCTTCGCCGCCGTCAGCGGGTTGCCCTCCGCGTCGGTATCGTTGCCCAGCACCCCCGGGGCAACCTGGTTCAGCGTGCCACCCTCGGCCACCGGATAGCCGTCATTCACCGCCACCGGCGCATCGTTCACCGGCGTCACGGTGATCGTCACCGTGGCCGTGTTCGAGTCCGCCGAACCGTCGTTGGCCTTGTAAGTAAACGAGTCGCTGGTCGTCTCCGAACCATCGTGCACGTATGTGAACGATCCGTTTGCGTTCAGCGTCAGCGTCCCGTGGGCCGGATCGGTCACCTTCGCCGCCGTCAGCGGGTTGCCCTCCGCGTCGGTATCGTTCCCCAGCACCCCCGGGGCAACCTGGTTCAGCGTGCCACCCTCGGCCACCGGATAGCCGTCGTTCACCGCCACCGGCGCATCGTTCACCGGCGTCACGGTGATCGTCACCGTGGCCATGTTCGAGTCCGCCGAACCGTCGTTCGCCTTGTAGGTGAACGAGTCGCTGGCCGTCTCCGAACCATCGTGCACGTATGTGAACGATCCGTTTGCGTTCAGCGTCAGCGTCCCGTGGTTCGGATCGGTCACCTTCGCCGCCGTCAGCGGGTTGCCCTCCGCGTCGGTATCGTTGCCCAGCACCCCCGGGGCAACCTGGTTCAGCGTGCCACCCTCGGCCACCGGATAGCCGTCATTCACCGCCACCGGCGCATCGTTCACCGGCGTCACGGTGATCGTCACCGTGGCCATGTTCGAGTCCGCCGAACCGTCGTTGGCCTTGTAGGTGAACGAGTCGCTGGTCGTCTCCGAACCATCGTGCACATACGTGAACGATCCGTTTGCGTTCAGCGTCAGCGTCCCGTGGGCCGGATCAGTCACCTTCGCCGCCGTCAGCGGGTTGCCCTCCGCGTCGGTATCGTTCCCCAGCACCCCCGGGGCAACCTGGTTCAGCGTGCCACCCTCGGCCACCGGATAGCCGTCATTCACCGCCACCGGCGCATCGTTCACCGGCGTCACGGTGATCGTCACCGTGGCCATGTTCGAGTCCGCCGAACCGTCGTTGGCCTTGTAGGTGAACGAGTCGCTGGCCGTCTCCGAACCATCGTGCACGTATGTGAACGATCCGTTTGCGTTCAGCGTCAGCGTCCCGTGGGTCGGACCAGTCACCTTCACCGCCGTCAGCGGGTCGCCCTCCGCGTCGGTATCGTTGCCCAGCACCCCCGGGGCAACCTGGTTCAGCGTGCCACCCTCGGCCACCGGATAGCCGTCGTTCACCGCCACCGGCGCATTGTTCACCGGCGTCACGGTGATCGTCACCGTGGCCGTATTCGAGTCCGCCGAACCGTCGTTGGCCTTGTAAGTGAACGAGTCGCTGGTCGTCTCCGAACCATCGTGCACGTATGTGAACGATCCGTTGGCGTTCAGCGTCAGCGTCCCGTGGGTCGGATTAGTCACCTTCGCCGCCGTCAGCGGGTTGCCCTCCGCGTCGGTATCGTTGCCCAGCACCCCCGAGGCAACCTGGTTCAGCGTGCCACCCTCGGCCACCGGATAGCCGTCGTTCACCGCCACCGGCGCATCGTTCACCGGCGTCACGGTGATCGTCACCGTGGCCATGTTCGAGTCCGCCGAACCGTCGTTGGCCTTGTAAGTGAACGAGTCGCTGGCCGTCTCCGAACCATCGTGCACGTATGTGAACGATCCGTTTGCGTTCAGCGTCAGCGTCCCGTGGGCCGGGTTGGTCACCTTCGCCGCCGTCAGCGGGTTGCCCTCCGCGTCGGTATCGTTGCCCAGCACCCCCGGGGCAACCTGGTTCAGCGTGCCACCCTCGGCCACCGGATAGCCGTCGTTCACCGCCACCGGCGCATTGTTCACCGGCGTCACGGTGATCGTCACCGTGGCCGTATTCGAGTCCGCCGAACCGTCGTTGGCCTTGTAGGTGAACGAGTCGCTGGCCGTCTCCGAACCATCGTGCACGTATGTGAACGATCCGTTTGCGTTCAGCGTCAGCGTCCCGTGGGCCGGATTGGTCACCTTCGCCGCCGTCAGCGGGTTGCCCTCCGCGTCGGTATCGTTCCCCAGCACCCCCGGGGCAACCTGGTTCAGCGTGCCACCCTCGGCCACCGGATAGCCGTCATTCACCGCCACCGGCGCATCGTTCACCGGCGTCACGGTGATCGTCACCGTGGCCGTATTCGAGTCCGCCGAACCGTCGTTGGCCTTGTAGGTGAACGAGTCGCTGGCCGTCTCCGACCCATCGTGCACGTATGTGAACGATCCGTTTGCGTTCAGCGTCAGCGTCCCGTGTGCCGGATTAGTCACCTTCGCCGCCGTCAGCGGGTTGCCCTCCGCGTCGGTATCGTTCCCCAGCACCCCCGGGGCAACCTGGTCCAGCGTGCCACCCTCGGCCACCGGATAGCCGTCGTTCACCGCCACCGGCGCATCGTTCACGTCCGTCACGGTGATGGAGATGGCCTTGCTCAGGGCGGAACCGCCCCCGTCGGCAGTGCGCACGAGGATCGAGTAGCCGCTCTTCGTCTCGAAGTCGAATATGGCCGCCGTCCGCAACTTGCTGCCGTCAACGGCAAAAGATGCGTTGTCGGCGTCGCCGGCGCCGGGCACCAGGCTGTATGTGAAGGTGTCACCGGCATCCGGATCGGTCGTCGAGAAGGTCCCCACCACCGTGCCGGAGGGCTGGTTCTCGGCCACCGTGGAGGGGGCCAGGGCCAGGTCCGTGGGAGTGCGGTTGACGTTGTTCACGGTGATGGTGACGATTTCCGAGTCGGTGTCGGTGCCGTCGCTGACGGTGAAGGTCACCGGGTGGGGGCCCGCCTGGTCGTATCCCGGTGTCCACGAGAAGGCCCCCGAGACGGAGTCGAGGGTCGCGCCCGCGGGAAGCCCCTCGGCGCCGAACGTCAGGGTGTCCAGGTCGGCGTCGGTGGCGGATAGCGTGAAGGCGAGGTTCACTCCCTCGTCGACCGACCGGTTGCCGATGGCGGCCAGCACCGGCGGGGTATTGGCCACCGTGTAGGCCAGCGTGAGCTGGTTGTTGGCCTCGTCGGCCTCGCTCAACTGGCAGAGGGGATCGACGAAGGCACGGAACGTGCGCGCCCCCTTGGCCGGCGCCGCCAAGCCGGTGAATGTCAACGAAACGCTGCCGCCCGGCTGCATGTCCCCCGGCGTGCGGGTCTGCTCACCGGTCTCGCCGCACGCCGCCGCGTCCACATGGTCGCGCCAGATGTCCACCCGCCCCACGTAGGCCGGGCAGTTGCCCACGTTGCTCACGGTCACCCGGGCCGAGAACGACTCCCCGGTTGCCGGGGACGCCGGTGTCAGCTCGATGCCGGTGACGGCCAGTTCGGCGGCGCCACTGCAGTAGTAGCCGGCGGTCAGGACGTAGTCGCTGTCCACGGTCACCTGGATGGTCCTTTCGGTATTGCCGGGGAAGATAGCTCCGTCCTTCAACCACTCGCTGAAGATGAAGTTACTGCCGACTGAAGCGTTGGACGGGGCCGTCAGCGTGACGACGGTGCCGTGGGCGTAGTGCCGGGTGAATGCGGTCGACCCGCCGCCGAGCGCCTCGGCGTCGGCCGGGGACACGTCCACCAGCACGCCCGAGTCGGGCAGGCTTGACTCGACACGGAGCTCATGGGTGTTGTTCGACTGGACGGTGTACGGCAGGGACAACTGCTGCAAGCCGCCGTCGCTCGATTCGATCGTGTCGCAATAGGCGTCGACGTAAGCCCGGAAGGTCTTCGAAGCGGCGGCGCCGGCGGCGAGACCGGTGAACTCGATCATCTTGCTCTCGCCGACGGCCAGTGTGCCGACATTTCGCCAGGCATCTTCAGGATAATCCAAGTTAGGGAGGCACCCCGGATTGGCCGCCTGGTTGACCCAGACGGCCAGCGTGCCGGCGTCGCCGGCGGCCGTCCCGGTGTTGGTCACGGTGACCTGGGCCTTGAAGGTCAGGCCGGTCGTCGGCGAGGTCGGGAGGACAGTCACGTTGGTGACGACGAAGTTCGGCGTCGCGTAGACGGCCTTCATGGTGATATTGGCCGTCATGAGCACCTGGACGGTCGGCGCGGATAGATCGGGTGTTTCCGCTCCGCCAGTCTTCTCCCACGTCAGGAACGGTTGGCCGCTGATGGCGGCCGGGGCGGTCAGCGTGACCGTCTGCCCGTCGGGGTATTTCCGACTCATGGTGGGGTAGCCGCCGCCGTATGCGTCCAGGTCGGCCGGACTGACGCCGATCAGCGGGTTGTAGCCGGTTGGGTAGTTGGACGCCTGGACGGTCAGCGTGCGCTGGGCGACGACGTTGTAGTCCAGCGTGGCCTGGTTGTTCGTCTCGTCGGACTCGACCACGTCGCAGCCCTCGTCGACGAAAGCCCGGAAGGTCTTCGGCCCGACCGCTCCGGCCGTGAATCCGGTAAGGGGGTAGGTGTCCGTCCCCCCGGCTGCCAGGGGGGAGGAGACGGTGTACCTGGTGGTCGCTTCGTCGCAGCCCGCCTCGGCCGGGTGGTCGGCCCAGGCCCCCAGGAAGAAATCCACCGCCTCGACCGTGCCGGCGTTCTGGACGGTCACGTTGGCCACGAAGCCTCGCGAGGTGACCGGAGAATCGGGGATGATGTCGATGTCGATGGCCGTGATTTGGAGATCCGGGGTGGCGTACACGGCGGTCAGGGCATGGTCGTCGTCGACCGTGACCACGATGTTGGGATCGGTGCCGATGACCTGGCCGTCCCGCTGCCACTCGACGAAGTTCCTCGTCTGACCTTCGTACAGCATTGTCGGCGAGGCGCTGAGCAACGCATGCGACCACTCCTGACAATCGTAGGAAAAGGGCGTCGAAAGCACTTCCATAGTGCAGACCTCGGCGCAGCAATGGCTGATCTCGGCACCGGAGGCGGGGAACGAGTCGATCGTCAGCGTGTGCATCGGGCAGGCCGCGGTCGACCCCTGGTCGACGTTGGACAAGGCCGTGCCATCCTGGTTGTAGGCCTCGACACGGTAAAACCAGCCGACGGGAGGGAAGAGGGGGTCGTTGCAGTCGAGGGCGTCGACGAAGGATGTCGTCCCGGCGGCCAAGTCCCCCCCAACTGCGCCCAGGGATCCACGCCGGTGGCGCGCCGGTAGACCCGGTAGCCATCCTCGTCGGCCAGGTCGGCCCACGAGACGACCACGTGGCCGGGGTGGAGGGCGTCGGTGGCGGCGATCACCGGCGCCGCCGCGGGAGGCGCCAAGGGATGCTCCCAGGCGCCCATGTCGACGATGCCGTTGATGGGCCTGACCCGGCCGGAGATGTCGGCCGCGGGAATCCCCGGGGCGACGTTGTCACCCGTGTCCAGGCAGGGGGATCCGTCGGCGAGGCGGTAGTCGCCGGCGCCGGCATCGAGGAAGAGCGGGTCGGCGTCGATGTTGCTCGGATCCAGCACGAACGCCTGATAGATGACGCTGAGACCGCCGGCCGCCAAGAGGTTGTTCATGACGGTCACGGTCGGGTATCTCCCGATGTAAAGGAGATCTTTCACGACCAAGTCGGGGACTCCGCTCTCGGCGACGTTCGACCGGAAGATGTTGTTGTGCACCAGGGCCATTCCCCGCATGGTCTCGTTCCAGACCGAACCCTCCGCGTTCCTGACGAGCAGTCCCATCCCGCCCACGCTTCCCGAGGCGGTGTTGCCGACGATGGTGTTGTTGGTCAACCAGATGCGGTGCGACAGGAACATGCCGGCGCCGAAGTCGGACGCACTTTGGTTCCCGGCGATGAGGTTGTTGACCAGGGTGATGGAGCGGAACTTGTTGTAGTCCCCCTCGATCCTCATGGCGCCGTATACCCCGGCCGAGTTGCCGGTGATCCTGCTGGACGAGATGGCGACGCTCCTGCCGTACACGAAGAGCGCGCCACCCTGGCCATCGGCCTGGTTGCCCGACATGGTCGAATCGACGATCGACAGGTCGGTGCAGAAGGGAATGTAGGCGGCCCCTCCCACACCCGAAGATTGGTTGCCGGTGAAGACCGAACGCGAAATGGCGATGGACGAGAAGGCGGTCAGTTTCATCGCCGCGCCGTCCCCACCCCGGTTGTCAGCAAAGACGCACCGGTCGATGACAACCGACCTCCCCGACCCGTTGACGCCCAGCAGACCGGCGCCGGTGGCGGTGCTGCTGTCGCTCCCGTTCCCGGAGATGACGCAATCCTGCAGCGAGATGCTCATGCCGTAGTAGCTGTCGACGGCGATTCCAGGCCCCCCGTTGCCGTGGCTGACAGTCAGGTTCGACAGCAGGAGCTGGATGCCGTTGCCGGAGGCATCGAGAACCCGGGACGCTGGACTGACGCCGGCCAGCACGCTCATCGACGGGTCGGGTTCGCTGGCGGCGCAGCCGGCCGACCATCCGCCGCTCAGCGAGAGGGTGTTGTAGTCCGCGCTGGGGAAGGCAAAGGCGCCGGCGTACGTGCCGGGCCTCAATCGGATCTCGTCGTCCAGACCATTGGCCGCCGCGGCCTCCAGCGCCGATTCCAGGCCGGCCGCATCGGCGACGCAGAAGACCGCGCCATCGGCGACGGCAGGATGCCCGAGGGCCAGCCAGGCTGCGATGGCTGCGAGCAGGACCCGAGTCGCGACTTGCCGGTGTCCCCCAGTTCGGCTCACGTCACCTCCAAGGAGAGCCCATACAATTAGAATACGCATTTCAACGGGGAAGGATACTCTCGCCGGGACCGCAAAAATTTCCATTTTGCGCGCCGGATACCTTATCATGGCCGGGCTTTTCGATCAACCGCCATCAACCGGAGAGGTATTCGCTGCCGATCCGGTCCGCGGCCAGGTGGTCAAGGCGACCGTGGTTCTGGCACGAGGCAGGCAGGGAGTCGACTTCGTCACCGAGCTCCCCAAGACGATCAGCGGCAAGATACGCCAGGTGGAGATCAGGCGGCGCGACTCCGACCGCTGATCACTTGTCGCCGGGAATCGGCTCGTAGGGGATAGGCTGGGGACCGGGCACGATGCCGGCGATGTCGGGGTCGATCCCGACTTCCCGCGGCGGGGCGTTGGCTTTGATCTCCTTGGCCTCCCGCCGGCGGGCTTCCTTCTCCTGCTGTCGCGCCTGGCGGGCCTTCTCCTTCTCCCGTTTGGTGATCGAGGGTCTCATGTTCCTTGGCATGCATTCGCTCCTTGGGGTACTCGCAGGTTGTCAATCAAACGGCGTGGCGTCCGATCAGGTCTGGTCGACGCCCGAATCATCCAGGAGATCGTCAATCTCGAAGATGTCGATCCGACCGCGGTTGCGCTCACGCACCGCCGGGCGGGGCGCGCGCTCCTCGCGCGACTTGCGCTTATCCGCCGGCCGGCGCTTACCCTTGGGCGGGGCATCGGGGCCGAAGTTGCGCCGCGTCCGGTCGGCCCGCGGTGCGGGCATGTCGCCCAGGCGCGTCGACGACATCGACGGCGGGGAAGAAGAGGTCCTCTCGCGGGGTGGCGGGGCCTCGCCCTTCGGCCGGGCGAGGTTGACGGCCAGCATCCTCCCCTTGAACTGGGCCCCGTGAAACCGCTGGACAGCCAGGTCGGCCAACGTTGGATCGAAGAACTCGACGAAGGCGAATCCCCTCGGCTTTCCCGTCTCCCGGTCGGTGGGGATCCTGACCGACGGCTCGGTGCCGTTCACCGCGAAGAAGGCCTTCACCTCGGCTTCCGTCGCGTCGTACGATAGGTTACCGACGAAAAGACGAACCGCCATCACACCTCCCGATGGTTGTCTCCCCGGCCCGGGGAGAAAAAAGAAGAAGCCGCCCGGTACAGCCCTGGGCGGCTTCCGCTGAACGACACACGAATCGCGAATCGGTGATTAACGTCCAACCTTCCTGACATTCTCGGCGGCCGGGCCCTTCTGGCCCTGGACGATTTCAAACTCGACCCGATCCCCCTCGGCGAGAGACTTGAAGCCCTCGGCCTGGATGGCCGAGTGGTGAACGAACACGTCCTTGGCGCCGCCATCGGGGGTGATGAACCCGTAGCCCTTACTATCGTTGAACCACTTTACCGTGCCCTGGGTACTCATGGAGCTACTCCTCCTTGTTACGATATGCCAGGAACCGAACGGAAACGCCTGCGGCGGGGGACCTGGTATTCCTGTTTTCCCTCGGTGCATCGACGATGCACCTTTCCGTCTCGATTGTATTTACACCAACTCGCCCTTGTCAAGCTTTTTCGTGACCTCCTTTTGCCGTCCCGGGCCCGGCCTTTGTGCCTGCCACCAGCCGGACCATCTAGGGGATGATCGGGTCGCCCGGGTCGACCACCCGCCAGTCGGCGGTCTCGACGTTCCAAGAGGCCTTGATCGCATTGGGCGGCGTAACCACCACGGCCGACGCCGAGGCGGTCACCGTGCCGTCGGGCAGTCGCAGCTCCGCCTCGACCTGGGCCCGGCGGCCGGTCTCGCGAATCACGCGTCCGACGGCCGTGAGCGGGACGTTGGTCGGCGTTGGCCGCCGGTAGGTGACCTCGAGCTTCAGGGTGACCATCAGCCTGTCGTGCCCGCCGGTGAGCATCACCGCCCGTCCGGCGGTCTCGTCGAGTATCGTGGCCACGATCCCGCCGTGGACCACGCCGGGGTATCCCTGGAAATGCTCCGGCACGGTCAGCGTCCCCCGGTTCTCCATATGTTCCCGGTCGTTCACCCACGAAAGGTGCAGCCCGACCGGGTTCTCCCGCCCGCAGACGAAGCAGTAGCGCGATGTCGGCTGTCTGGTCATCCCTTTCGATCCTCCTTGGCGCCGCCGATGGTGTCCCTCGCGGCCGTTTTTGGTAGAATACCACATCGATGACGGCGCACCACCGGACACGGATCAACAGTCTGGCGGCCATCCTGGCCTGGCCGGCGCTCCTGCTCTGGGCTTGCGCCGCCTCCCCCAGGCACCCGTCCCCCCGTCACCCGGCCGTCGAGCGGACCGGCTGGGCCGTCCAGGCGGGCGCCTTCAGCGACGTCCGCAACGCCGACCGCCTCTCGTCGCGCATCGCCCGGGAGGGATACGAGACCTTCTTCTTCCGGACCGAGCGCGGCTACCTGGCGGTCCGCTTCGGCGAGTTCGGCCGCCGCGAGGACGCCGAGCGGGCTGCCGCCAGGCTCGTTTCCGACGGCATCATCGGCACCTGGTTCCTGATCACCCCCGGCGGGCGGCCGACCGGCATCTTCCGCCCCGGCGAAAGCGCGCCTCCCGCCCCCGGCCGGGGCGAGTCCGCACGCGCCCCCGCCGGCCGTGCCGAGGCGACCGGCGAGGATCTGGGCGCGGTGGCCGCCCGGACCGCCGAGCGCTTCATCGGCATACCCTACCTGTGGGGCGGCGACACGGTGCTCGATGGACTCGACTGCAGCGGATTCGCCCGGGCGGTCTACCAGTTGATGGGCTACTCCATCCCGCGAACCTCGCGGGAGCAGTTCAAGGTCGGCTCGACGGTCGACCGGACCGAACTGCGACAGGGGGACCTGGTCTTCTTCGGCTCCAGCCAGACGGTCAGCCACGTGGGCATCTACGTCGGCGGAGGGCGCTTCGTGCACGCACCCAAGCGGGGCGAGGAGATCCGGGTGGACCGCCTGGAGGGGGGACGCTACGAGGAGCGCTACCGGGGCGCCCGCCGCTACCTCTAGCCCCGCCCCGGCCGGACCGTTCTCCGGACCCCTCCCCTGATCCTCCGGCACTTCCCGGATGCGGCGCAGGCTCCGGCTTCGAAAGCCTGTCGTTCTTCAATCTTCGGGGTGGTACCTGAAGGAGACCTTCACCTTGGCCCGGTAGGTCGTCACCTTGCCCTCTTCGATGTGCATGTCGAGCTGGACCACTTCGGCGATGCGCAGGTCCCGCACCGTCCTGGCCGCGGTCTCCACCGCCATGGCCGCCGCCTTCTCCCACGATTCGGTGCTGGTGCCGATCAGTTCGATAACCTTGTAGACGCTCTCCGGCATGACCGTCCCCCCTTGTCCGCTCAGAGCCCCCTCTGGCTCCCGTTCATGATGCCGCGCCATGCGGAACAACCTGTGATGTTGGTATCACCCGCCTCGAACTCTGTCAATTCGATTCGCTCCCGGGCGGGAGGAATCGAAAAGGCCCGGTGGCCGGTCGACGGCCGGGGAGCGGGCGGGAGCGGCGGCGAGGCCCGCCAGGCGGCCAGTGGACCAGGCGGCATGCAGGTTGAAGCCCCCGCTGATCCCGTCGACGTCGAGCACCTCGCCGGCCAGATGGAGCCCGGGAACCAGGCGCGAAGCCATCGTGCGCGGGTCGACCTCCTCCTCCGCCACGCCCCCGGCGGTGGTCATCCCGTCTCCGTCACGTCCGGTCACCGCGAGGCGCAGTTCCTTCAGCAGGCCGACCGCCCCGCGGCGAACGCCGCGCGAGACTTCCGCGCCGGGGATCATTCCGTCGAGCTTGGCATCCTCCAGCAGGGAGTCGATTACCCCCCGCGGCGCCAGCGAGCCGAGGTTGACGGCCAGCGAACGGCGCGGGTGGGCGTCGAAGGCTTCCTGGAGGACGGCGTCGAGCTCGGCGACGGTCAGGCAGGGAACCAAGTCCAGCACGAGGGACATCTCGCCGGGGCCGTCCAGCATGCCGGCGCCCCAGGCGGACAGGTCGAGGACGACCGGGCCCGACACCCCCCGGTGGGTGAAGAGCAGGCCGCCCCGTGCTTCCCCCACCCGGCGCCCGTCGGCCAGCAGGGTGCCGGCGGCATCGTCGAGCGACACGCCCGAGAGGCCCGCCGGACGCTTACCGCGCAGCGCCAGGGCGCACAGCGACGGGCGGAGAGGGGTGACCGCGTGCCCCAATTCGCGGGCCACCGCCAAGCCTTCCCCGCCGCCCCGGCAGAGCCCCCCTCCGGTGGCCAGGACGACCCGGCGGGCACCGAATTCGTCCGCGCCCATCCGCACGGTAAAACCCGACGACGAAGGCTCGATCGACGAGACCCGCACGTTGCCGCGCACCTCCACGCCGTTTCCCCGGGCCATCTCCAGCAGGGCGTCGCGCACGTCGGCGGCCCGGCCGGAGCGGGGGAAGACGCGGCCATGGTCCTCCTCGACGCACGGCACCCCCATCGACCCGAACCAGGCCACGGCCGCCGGCGCATCGAATGCCCGCACCGCCCGGCGCAACAGCGACGCCCCCCGGGGGTAGAACTCGCCCAGGTTCCCCTCGCGGATGCGGGCGTTGGTCAGGTTGCCCCGACCGCCGCCGGTGGCCAGCAGGGTGGCCAGCGGCGACCCGCCATCCAGCACGGTCACCGACGCGCCCGGAACCGCCTCGTGCGCCCCCAGGGCGGCGGCCATCCCGGCCGGCCCGCCACCGATGACGATCACGTCCCGGATCATCGTTCGCCGGCGCCCCGAATCAGTCGCGGAAATTGGTGAACTGGAAATCCAAGCCGAAGTCCTGTTCCTTGACCAGCGCGATGGCACCCTGCAGGTCGTCGCGGTTCTTGCCTGAGACGCGCACCTGCTCCTCCTGGATCTGCCCCTGGACCTTGACCTTGCTGCGCTTGAGCAGGGCGACGATCTCCTTCCCCTTCTCGGTCGGCACCCCCTGCTGGATGGCGGCCACCTGCCGCACCGTCCCGCCGGCCGCCGGCTCGACCTTGCCGTACTGGATGGCCTTGAGCGACACCTTCCGCTTGATCAGCTTCGACTGCAGGATGTCGACCACCGCCTTGAGCTTGTATTCGTCGTCGGCCAGGATCCTGACTCCCTCCCCGTCGAGCGACAGCGAGCACTTCGAGCCCTTGAAGTCGTAGCGCTGCTCGATCTCCTTGACCGCCTGGTTGACGGCGTTCGAGACCTCCTGCATGTCCACTTTCGAAACGATGTCGAACGACGGCATGGAATCCTCCTTCTGGTTACGGTATCAGCCTGCGGCGCATGGCCCGGATGGCCAGGGCGAAGAAGACGGCGGCGAAGAGCGCCAGGTAGAGCACGGAAAGGGCGTGGCCGGGTCGGAAGGAACCGAGCGCGGCGGCCCGGCAGAGGTCGACCAGGTGGGTCAGCGGCAGCGCCCGGGCGACCATCCCGGCCCAGGGGGGCAGGCTCTCCAGCGGGAAGAAGGTCCCCGAGAAGAGGAACATCGGAGTGATGAACAGGAAGACCGGCAGGTTGAAGGCGTCGATCGACGGCAGGATGCCGGTGAAGACGAGGCCGATCGCCCCGAAGGCCAGGCCGCCCAGGAAGCCCAAGGGGATCAGCAGCAGCCCTCCCGGCCAGCCGATCACCCTGAAGGGGGCCAGGACGGCCAGCATCAGCGAGACGGCGATGGCCGACCGGGTGGCCCCCCAGGTGATTTCACCGGCGACGATCTCGTCCAGCGTCAGCGGCGTGGCCATCAGCGCCTGGAAAGTGCGCTGGTAGACCATCCGCACGAACGAGGCGTAGGTCGTCTCGAAGAAGGAGTTGTACATGGCCGCCACGGCCGCCAGGGCCGGCGCGATGAAGGCGACATACGAAATCTCGGCGCCGCCGTACGTCATCCGTCCGGCGATCCCGGCCAGCCCGTAGCCGAATGCCAGGATGAACAGCAGCGGCTCGAGCAGCGGTGGCAGGAAGTTGAGCAGCCAGATCTTCCGGTAGACGGCCAGGTTGCGCCGCCAGACGGCGACGAAGCGCCAGGAGAGGTCGGGCATGCTCACTCGCGCAGCTCCCGGCCGGTCAGCTTCAGGAAGACGTCCTCCAGCCCGGCCGTCCGCAGCGTGCAGTCGCCGCCGCAGAATCGCCCGGTGATCTCCCGGAAGAGCGCCTCGGCGTCGTCGGCGTGGATGACCAGCCGGTGCCCCAGGTCCTCGCGGTCGAGGCCCCGGTCGGCCACGAAACGGCGCACTTCGTCGGAAGGCTCGGGAATCTCGATCACTCCGCCGCCGATGTGACGGGCGACCAGTTCCCGGGGCGCGCCCTGGTCGAGGATCCTTCCATGGTCAATGATGATCACCCGGTCGGCCAGGCGGGACGCCTCTTCCATGTAGTGGGTGGTCAGGAGGATCGTCAGCCCGCGGCGACGGAGCATTTCCAGCCGCTCCCATACCTGGTGGCGTGCCTGCGGGTCGAGCCCGGTGGTCGGCTCGTCCAGGATGACCAGTTCGGGGTCGTTGACCAGCGCCCGGGCGATCATCAGCCGCCGGGCCATCCCTCCGGAGATCTCGTCGATGCTTGCCGGGCGCTTCCCCTCCAGGGCCATGAAGGCCAGCAGCTCGTCGGCCCGCCTGGCGGCCGCGGCCCGGGGAATGCCGAAGTACGAGGCGAACATCAGCAGGTTCTCGCGGACGGTCAGGTCGGGGTCGAGGCTGTCGGCCTGCTGGCAAATCCCCAGGCGCGCGCGGATGGCCCGCCCGTGCCCGCGGACGTCGAGGCCGAAGAGGCGCAGATCCCCGGCGTCGGGGTGCGAGAAGCCATAGAGCATCCGGATGGTGGTCGTCTTGCCGGCCCCGTTGGGCCCCAGGAGTCCGCAGCAGGAGCCGCGCTCGACCGTGAAGGAGAGCCCGTCGACGGCGCGCAGCGGCCCGAACGACTTGACCAGCTTCTCCGCCTCGATCACCGGACTCATCCTTTCCTCCCGATAATTAGCACCTGTTCCCAATTTCATATTCGCACCTGTCCCCAATTATCGTATACTTTGGGGAATGGAGCGCACGAAACCTATCGCCGTCTGCCCCAGCAACGACGTCGAGGCCTGGGACTACCCCTTCTACGTCAAGCCGGCCCGCGATTTCGAGCCGCCGGCCATCCTGCTGCCGATCCACGTCGAGAACCTGAGCCGGGAGGAGGCCGACAACCTCGGCCCGCTGGCCAGGATCGACGGCGAGGAGGACCTGCGCCGCCTCGGCTTCGCCGCCGGCCCCGACGGAATCTTCATGATCGGCGAGCCGGAACCGGAGCGTTGACAGGCCGCCCAGCGGAACCTATAGTCTCCCTTACACCAACCGACGGAGGCTATCCATGAAGGATCGCGTCACGAGTGCCCTGAACGACATCCGCCCCCAGCTCCAGGGGGACGGGGGAGACGTCGAACTGGTCGAGATCACCGACGACGGCGTAGTCAAGGTCAAGCTGACCGGCGCCTGCCACGGCTGCCCGATGTCGCGCATCACGCTGAAGAACGGCATCGAGCGCTACCTGAAGGGGAAGGTCCCCGAGATCAAGTCGGTCGAGTCGGTCGACTCCGTCTAGTTTCTTGGGGGGGCCGCCGTCCGGGCGGTCCCCTTCTTCTCCCGCAGCGCCAGTTCCCCCTGCCGGATGATGGCCTCCAGGGCCATGTCCGGATCGAGGCTGTCCCAGCACTTGACCGGCTTGTCGCACTCCTTGCGCCAGCAGGGGCGGCACTTGACGTCGGTGGTCAGCTTCTCGCCCCGGTCATAGATCTCGATCTCCTGCTCGCAGGTGAGGCCGAACCAGGCCACCGTCCGCTTCCCCAACGCGATGGCCATGTGCATCCCTAACGAGTCGCCGGTGAAAACCACGTCGGCCAGTTGGGTGTAGGTCATCCCGCGGCGCAAGCCTTCGTCGGTCGGCGTCGGAATCACGTGCATCCCCAGGTCGGCCGCGAGCTCAGCGTTGCGGGCCCCGTCCTCGATGCCCCCCAGCAGCAGCACCGGCCAGTCGGGACGGGCCTGGCGCAGCCGGTGGATCAGCATGCGCTGGTACTGCAGCGGCAGCTTCTTGTTCGGAAAGAGGTTCGAGCAGCCGGTGTTGACACCCACGACCACCGGGGCGCCGGCGAGGCCGAAGCGCTCGCGCACCTCGGCCAGGTGGTGCTCCTCTGACGGGGTGAACCGGAAGATGCACGGGTCCCGGGTGTACTCGAAGCCGAAGGCCTCGGCCAGGAGCTGGTTCTCGGTCTTCCGGTTGACGAAGAACTTCAGCCGGTCGTCGAGCCCGACGCGGAAGAGCTCGTCGGCCTCGGCGTTCAGCGGCAAGATGGCCCCGTCGGCATCGATGCCGAAACCCATCTTCACCGGGGCGTTGACGGCGTTCATCATCGCCCCCGAGGGAATCCCCTTGTCGACGTTGTAGGCCCGGTCGAAGCGGAGGCTACCGAGGATCATCCCCAGGCTGGCGTCGGCCGGCAGGATCCGGTCGACGTACGGGTTGTTCTCCAGCAGCGGCGCCGAGCGCGGCAGCGTGACCCAGGTGATGTGCGACTTGGGGAAGGCTCGTTTCATCGGGTGGAGGACGGCGGTCGACCGGATGACGTCGCCGATGGCATCGAGGTTGATGATCAGGATGCGCTCCCCCCGCGGCTCGATCCGGTCGCAGCCGTCGCAGTCGGCCCGGTCGGGGTAGCACGGGCGGTAGCCCGAGAATCGGCGGCAGTCGGTCCGGTACTTCGACGGGCTCATCGGTAGAGGAGGACGGGGCGCGGGCAGGACGACAGCACGCCGGTGGTGGTGCTCCCCAGGAATAGCTCCGACAGGCGGCCGTGACCGTAGGCGCCCATGACCACCAGGTCGGCCTCGGCGGCCTCCTCGCGGATGGCCGGCACGGGGTCGCCGGGGCGGTGGAGGAAGACGGCCTCGATCGGCCGTTCTTCCAGGAAGGCACGGGCCTGGTTCAGGACCGCCTCGCTCTCGCCTTCCTCGGCGCTGACGTGCAGCACGGTCAATCCGGCCCCGAAGCCGGCCGCCATCTCGGCCGCCAGGGCCAGCGCGGCCCCGGCGTTGCGGCTGCCGTCGTAGGGGAGGAGAATCCGATGGACCGGTCGGAAGGCTTCGTGGGTGACCAGCACCGGGCGGGAACTGCCCCGGACCACCTCCTCGACCGTCGAACCGAGCATCAACCCGCTCCAGGCGGCGTGCTCGCCGCGGCGCCCGAGGCAGACCAAGTCGTAGGCCTGGGCGGTCCGGCAGACGATCCGGCTGACCACCCCCTCGGCCAGGTGCGCCTCGGCCTCGATCCCCTTCTCGCGGCATCGGGCCACGGCCGCTTCGAGGACGGCCTCGCCCTTGTTGTACAAGGCGTCGCGGACCTGCTTCTGGAAGTTGAGGAAGGGGACGGCGCCGACCGCGCCGGATATGTCGGTGATCAGCGGCCCCTCGAGAAGGCGGACGTTGACCACGTGGAGGATGCCGATGCTGGCGCCGAACTTGGCCGCCAGGGCGATGGCTGTCTCGACCGCGGTGGCGGCATGGGCCGAGGCGTCGGTGGCGGCCAGGATCTTCTTCGGCAGCATGGAAGTACTTTACACCAACGGAACCGCCCGATCAATCGAAACCGGAAGGGAGCGCGGCGTCAGCGGGCCGGCGGGGCGTGGGGGGAGGTGACTGCGTTGACGGTGCGGCCGGAGAAGCGCAGGGCCAGCGCGTAGGCCCTCCCGGCCCCACGCGGGTCGCCCAACCGGGTGTAGGCGTCGCCCAGGTTGCGCCAGGCCAGGGCGAAGGAGGGGTCGATCCGCGTGGCCGTCTCGAGGATGGCCGCCGCCTCGGCAACACGCCCCTGGGCCAGGCGGACCGCCCCCAGCCCGTTGAACACCTCGGCCCGCATCTGGCCGCCGTCGATCAAGTGCTGGTAGGCATCGGCCGCCTCGTCGAGCCTCCCCTCCCTGAGCCGGACTGCGCCCAGGTTCCGCCAGGCGAGCCAGTTCTCGGGGTAGACCCGGACGGCGTGGGCGAAGAGGGTGCCGTCGTCCTTCCAGATGGCCGTCTGCCGCCACGAGAGGGGCAGCAGCGCGACCACCGCCGCGCAGGCGACCGCCATCGCCAGGCCCCGCCGGCGCCAAGGCACGGCGAAGAGCGTCTCGGCCAGCAGCCAGGCGATCCCCGCCAGCGGCAGGTAGGTGTAGCGGTCGGCCATCGCCTGGTCGGCCACCTGCACCAGGCCGATGGTCGGCACCAGCATGCCGGCGAACCAGAGCCAACCAGTGGCGATCCACGGCATCCGGCGGCGCAGCAGGATGGCCGCCATGACGATTGCGACCAGCAGCAGCGTGGCGGCAACCCAGGCCGCGACCGGTATCCCCCCCTCCCGGTGGGTGTAGGGCATGGCCAGCCCCGCCGGCCAGAGAATCTTGCCGAGGTAGGCGGCGTGGGCGGTGACCGCGTTCTGCAGCCTGACCGGCCAGGTGTAGACGGCCGCGTCGCGCACCCAGCCCGCCTGCCGCTGGGCACTCAAAGTGACCGCCGACGATGCGGCCGACAGGGCCAGGAGCGGCACCTTCTCGGCCAGAAGCCTCGCCGCGGCTGCTGTGCTCCGTCCGGCGGAGAGCCGCCCCAGCGGCCAGACGTCGAGCAGCAGCATGACCAGCGGCAACGTCACCAGCATCGGCTTGGCGGCCAGCCCGAGGGCCAGCGCCAGGGCCACCATGGCGTATCGCCCGGCCGTCCGGCGGCGCAGGTACCGGACGTAGGCCAGCAGGCAGAGGAGGCCGAAGAAGGCCGCCAGCAGGTCCTTGCGCTCGGCCGCCCAGGCGACCGACTCGGCCTTCAGCGGGTGGACCATGGCCAGCAGCGCACCCGCAAGGGCGACCATCCGCCGGCCGGTCAGCGCCGCCAGCAGCAGCAAGAGGAGGACGGCGTTGGCCGCGTGGAGGAGCAGGCCGAAAGCGTGGTGCCCGGCCGGGTTCAAGCCGAACAGGGAGACGTCGAGTGCGTGCGAGTACCAGGTCAGCGGGTGCCAATTGCCGCCGCGGAAGGTGGTCAGACCCCACCGGACCGACTCTGCCGTCAGCCCGCGGGCCAGGGCCGTATTGGCGGTCAGGTACAGCGGGTCGTCGACGCTGATGAAGCCGTTGCCCAATACCGGCAGGAAGACGGCCACGGCCAGCACCGCCACCAGTGCCATCGCCGGCACCATCCTTCGCCATCCGCGCCCATCGCCACCGGCCGTCATGCCCGCCATCCTAGGGCCGCCCCGGTGGAGCGTCAAGCGCCCACTCGCGGCCCTGCCCGGCGCGTCGCCGCGACCGACCTGATCCGGGACGAGCATGATGCGTGACCGGACCGGCGCCCATGACCGTTGTCACCCTCCCGGCCCGGGAGTATCCTGCCCGGAGGAGGCGCACAGCGCGATGCCATACGACACTACCCCTGCCGGTGCGGGAGAAAAGCCATGAAGCTGGACGACCTCGGTTTTGACCCGTGGTTCCAGGAATGCGCGATGGGCCCGCGTCAATCCGGGGAACAGATTGCCCGTGTGACGGCTGTTGACCGCGGTGGCGGCTGCATCAGGAACGAGGAGCGGGAGGTGCCCTATGAGTTGGCCGGGAAACTGAGATACTCGGCCGAGTCTTCAGTCGACCTGCCTTGCGTCGGGGACTGGGTATCCGTCGACTATCACAACGCCGGCACGCTGGCGGTGGTCCACGGGGTCCTGCCGCGCAGGACATTCCTGCGTCGCAAGTGCGCCGGCAAGAATGTGGACTACCAGATGGTCGCGGCGAATATCGACGTCGCCTTCATCGTCCAATCATGTCATTTCGACTTCAACCTGCGGAGATTCGATCGCTACCTGGTCATGGCCAATGAAGGGCACATCGAGCCGGTCCTGGTCCTGACCAAGACGGACCTGATAACCCCGGATGAACTGCGGCAGAGACTCACGGCAATCGCGCAATCCGGCATCACCACCAGGATCCTCACGCTCAGCAATGCCACCGGTGAGGGACTCGCCGAACTCCGGCAGTCTCTCGTTGCCGGCAAGACGTACTGCCTGCTCGGATCGTCCGGCGTCGGGAAGACCACGGTCATCAATCGCCTCCTCGGGCGGGATGCATTGACCACGAAGGCGGTCAGCGAGACCGGGGAAGGCGTGCACACCACCGCGCGCCGCCAACTGATCATTCTCGACCAGGGCGCAATGTTGATCGACACGCCCGGGATGAGGGAATTGGGCATCCTGGCTTCCGAGGGTGCCCTCGACGACAGTTTCACGGATATTCACGAGATTGCCGCCGGTTGCCAGTACGCCGATTGCAGCCATGGCAAGGAGCCCGGCTGCGCGGTTCTTGCGGCGGTGAAGAGCGGACGATTGAGTGAAGCCCGCTATGGAAACTACCTGAAGCTGCGGAAGGAATCGGAGTTCCACGAACTGTCGTATTTCGAGAAGCGCAAGAAGGACAAGGCCTTCGGAAAGTTCGTCAAGTCGGCGAAGAAGCAATTGGAGAAGTGACCCGCAATGGAAGCGAAGGCGAAATCCGCGCAGGCATACGAGACCTTTCCCCTTCCGATGGTTCTCGTCGCAGTCCTGGTGAATCTGGCCATCTATGCCCTCGGCGTGGTGATTCTCTCCGGCTTCGGGTATGTCGCGGCGGGGCTCTTCCTGCTCTACTGTGTCGGCGTCGAAATCCACGTCATGAAGATGAGCTGCGTCGACTGCTGTTACTTCGGCAAGCGGTGCGCGTTCGGCAAGGGGAAGGTGGCCCCGCTCCTCTTCAAGCAGGGAGATCCGAAGCAATTTGCGGCCAAGTGCATATCGTGGAAGGAACTGCTGCCTGACATGCTGGTGCCGCTGATCCCGCTCGTCGGAGGCGTCGCGCTGCTGATCCGGAGTTTCTCTTGGAGCATGGTGATCGAGCTGGCGGCATTGTTGGCGCTGTCTTTCGGCGGCAATTACGTCCTCAGGACCCGGATCGCCTGCAAGTACTGCCGCCAGCGCGAACTCGGCTGCCCCGCCGAGCGGTTCTTCGGCAAGCAACGGGCGGTCGGCGAATGAACCGGGGGCCGGTCTTCCACCTGCTGCGAAGGACGCGATTCGGGCCTGTGGCCTTCCTCTGGCATGTCCACCGGGGGGAGCCGCGGTTGCTGGAAATCATGATCTCCCATCCCGGCGCCCCGGCCGACCGGATCGCCCGGGCGGCGCTTCCCGGCGCCCGCCCCTCGTCGTGCCCCGAGGTCGACTCGCTGGCCGACCTGGTCGCCGCCTCCATGGCCGGCGACGACGTCCGCCTTCCCCTCGACCTTGCCCGCATGGACCTCTGCTCCGAATTCCAGCGGCGGGTCCTGCACGCCGGGCACGCCATCCCCCGCGGCAGCGTGAGCACCTACCGGCGAATCGCCGCCCACATCGGCCATCCCCGGGCATCCCGGGCCGTCGGCACCGCGCTGGCCACGAACCCCTTCCCGATCCTGGCGCCGTGCCACCGCGTGATCCGCTCCGACGGCACGCTGGGCGGCTACGGCGGGGGCCTGCCGATGAAGCGGGCCCTGCTGGAGTCCGAGGGCATCCGCTTCGACACCTCAGGCCGCGTCCTCCCCGACCAGTACCATTACTGATCACCCCCGAGAAATCCGCGACCCGCATCCATCTGCGACTGCCAAACCGGGCGGGGTGGCGCCGGCGGGGGACCCCCACGGAGGGCGCAGTCCGTTCGCGAGCACTCCGTGGGGGTGGCCGGCCGACAGGACCCCGCGCTTGCCGGGCGGCGGCGGATGCGGTATCTTGAGGCATCCATGAAGGACCGCATCCGCAACTTCTGCATCATCGCCCACATCGACCACGGCAAGTCGACGCTGGCCGACCGCCTGATCCAGGCGTGCGGCGCGGTCGAGGCGCGCCAGTTCCACGACCAGCTCCTCGACACGATGGACATCGAGCGCGAGCGGGGCATCACCATCAAGAGCAACACCATATCGATGACCTACCGGGCCCGCGACGGGCGCGACTACCTGCTGAACCTGATCGACACCCCCGGCCACGTCGACTTCTCGCACGAGGTGCGCCGGTCGCTGCTGGCCTGCGACGGGGCGATCATCATCGTCGACGCCAGCCAGGGGGTCGAGGCCCAGACGGTGGCCAACCTCTACCTGGCCATGGAGAACAACCTGGCGCTGCTGCCGGTGATCAACAAGATCGACCTGCCGGCGGCCGACGTCGACCGGGCGCGCGAGGAGATCGAGACCGACCTGGGGCTCGACCCGTTCGAGGCGATCCCGGTCTCGGCCAAGAAGGGCATCGGCATCGACGAGGTGCTCGAGGGGATCGTCCACAAGCTCCCGCCCCCCACCGGCGACGACGACGCGCCGCTGCGGGCGCTGATCTTCGACGCCTACTACGACCCGTACCGCGGGGTGGTGCTGCTGGTGCGGGTCAAGGAGGGCATCCTTCGCCCCGGTCAGCGGATCCGGCTGATGCACGCCGCCACCGAGCACCAGGTCGAGGAGGTGGGGCTGAACCGCCTCGGGCGTATCAAGGGCGCCGAGCTCGCCGCCGGCGAGGTGGGCTACCTGATCGCCGGGGTCAAGACGATCCGCGAGGTCGACGTCGGCGACACGATCACCGACCCGGAGCGGCCGGCCGCCGAGCCGATCCCCGGCTACAAGCCGGCCAAGCCGGTGGTCTTCTCGTCCCTCTACCCGATGGGCACCGACGAGTACGAGAACCTGACCAAGGCGCTGGAGAAGCTGTCGCTGAACGACGCCGCGCTGATCTACCAGAAGGACTCGTCGGCCGCGCTCGGCTACGGCTACCGCTGCGGCTTCCTGGGCCTGCTGCACCTCGACGTGGTGCAGGAGCGGCTGCAGCGCGAGTTCGGCATTTCGCTGGTGCTGTCGGCGCCGTCGGTCCTCTACAAGGTGACGCTGTCGAACGGCAAGGCGCTGGAGATCGACAACCCGGTCTACTGGCCCGACCCGTCGACGATCGCCGACGTCTACGAACCGTACATCAGGGCGGTCATCATGGCCCCGGCCAGCCACATGAGCGCCGTCATCGACCTGTGCCGGGAGTGCCGCTCGACCACGCTCAACACCAACCACCTGGCCGCCAACCGGGTGGAGCTGACGGTCGAGATGCCGCTGAACGAGGTGCTGTTCGACTTCTACGACCGCCTGAAGACAATCACCCGGGGCTACGGCTCGTTCGACTACGAGGAGCTCGACTACCGCCCCAGCGACATCGTCAAGGTCGACATCCTGGTCAACGGCGACAAGGTCGACGCGCTGTCGTACCTGGTCTTCCGCGACAAGGCCAGGCAACGCGCCCTGCACTACTGCGACCGGCTGGCCGAGACGATCCCCCGGCACCAGTTCAAGATCGCCGTGCAGGGGGCCATCGGCGGCAACGTCATCGCCCGCTCCACCGTGAACGCCGTTCGCAAGGACGTGACCGCCAAGTGCTACGGCGGCGACATCACCCGCAAGCGCAAGCTGCTCGAGAAGCAGAAGGAAGGCAAGAAGCGGATGAAGCTGATCGGCTCGGTGGAGATCCCCCAGGAGGCCTTCGTGGCCGTGCTTCGGACCGACAAGGGCGAGAGCAAGTGAGCGGCGCCGCCGGACGCCTGGAACTGCCGTTCGAGGTGGTCGACGCGCACATCCACTACTTCCTGTCCAGCGCGCTGAACAACCCGGGGGATTGGGGCCGGAAATACACCCCCGAGCAGCTCCGGCGGATGAAGTCCCGTTTCGAGCGCAACCTGGCCGAGCGGGGTCAGCCGAAGATCGATCACACGATGCGCTCCGCCGGCGAGTACGCCGACGCGTGGCGGCGCGACTTCGACGCCCACGGCATCTCGGCCGGGGTCTTCCTGACCCTCGACCCCGACTACGCCTCGCTGGAGGAATTCGCCGCGCTGGCCCCCGATCGGTTCATCCCGTTCGCCCACGTCGACCCGCTCGACCCGAACGCTCCCGCGTCGCTGGCCGACCAGGTGCGCCGCGGCGCCAGGGGCCTCAAGCTGATCGCCACGACGCAGTGGTTCCACCCCTACGACCCGTTCATCTACCCGCTCTGGGAGAAGGCCGAGGAACTTCGGCTGCCGGTGATCTTCCACTCGGGCGTGTCGATCGGCTACACGGCCGACTTCCGCTACGCCAACCCGCTCGACCTGCAGCCGGTGCTGCGCGACTTCCCCGACCTGAACATCCTGCTGGCCCACTTCGGCACCGGCTTCCTGCGCGAGGCGCTGCTCCTCTGCTACCAGTGCCCGAACCTGTACCTGGACACCTCCAGCTCGAACATCTGGATGAAGTACCAGGACCACCCGCTCGACCTCGCCGGCGTCTTCCGGCAGTCCCTGGAAGCGGCCGGGCCGGAGCGGATCGTCTTCGGCACCGACTCGAGCTACTTCCCGCGCGGCTTCAGGGCCGACATCCTGCGCGACCAGCACCGGGCGCTGGCCTCCCTGGGATGCCCGGAGCGCGACTTGGCGCTGATCTTCGGCGGCAACATCCGCCGCCTACTGGCCGGCGCGGCCTGATCCGTCGCCCGCCCGCAAGACCGCCAGCGCCCGCTCCGCTTCGATCATCCCCGGCCTGACGGCCAGCGCGGCGCGGAATAGATCCTCCGCCCGGCCGGCATTCCCCCGCCTGGCCTCCAGCACCCCCAGCCCGAAGAGGGCCCTGGCGCTGTTCGGGTTGCGCTCGAGCGCCCGGCGGAAGAGCTCCCGGGCGGCATCGAGCCTTCCTTCGTCCCCCAGGAACATGCCCAGGTTGTTCAGCGCCTCCTCGTAGCGCGGGTCGGCGGCGACGGCAGCGGTGAACAGTTCCCGGGCGCGGCCGTGGTCCCCCTCGCGCAGCGCCAGGCTGCCCAGGTTGTTCAGCGCCTTCGGGTCGCCCGGGCGGTCGGCCAGCGCCGCCTCGAACTCGCGCCTCGCCCGGGTGAAATCACCCTGCTTGAGCGCGATCACCCCCAGGTTGTAGTGCGCCTCGGGGGAGTCGGGATAGCGGGCGACCGTCCGCTCGAGATGCTCCCGCGCCCCGGCCAGGTCGCCGTCCTCGATCAGCAGCACGGCCAGGTTGACCCGGGCGTTGGCGTAGTTGGGCGCCTTGCGGATGATCTGCCGGTAGAATGCCTTCCCCTCCTCCCGCCTCCCTTCCTTCACCATGGCCAGCCCGAGGTTGCTCAGCGCCACGTGGTTGCCCCGGGTCACCGCCAGGGCATGGCGGAAGAGGGTCTCGCTCCCCCGCCAAAAGGAGATCTGGCGGACGGTCAACCCGGCCATGGCCAGCAGCCAGACGGCCGCCATGATCCCCAGGAGCGCTGCGCGACGGCTCCCCCACGGCCGGCCGGCCAGCCACCAGGCGACCATCAGGGCGATCCCGGCCGAAGGGAGGTAGGTGTAGCGGTCGGCCACCGCCTGCTGCCCCACCTGGACGATGCCGATGACCGGCAGCAGCGTGACCAGGTACCACCCCCACCCGGCCCAGAGCCAGGGCTGCCGCCTCCGCCCGGCAACGGCCGCGGCGGTCAGCAGGGCCAGCAGGACGGCGGACCCGAGGATGACCGCCAGCGACGGCAGTTCCTCGTCGAGCGGGTAGATGACCGCCAGCCCTTTCGGGAAGATCATCATCCCGAGGTACCGGGCGCACCCGACAGTGGCGTTGGCCAGCCGGTTTACCAGCGGCAGCGCGTCGAGGAATACCATCGCCCCCCCGCGCCGCTGCGCCACGACGGTCACGCCCGCGGAAACCACGGACAGGACGGTCAGCGGGAGCTTCTCGGCCAGGCGCGGCCAGCCCTCGCGCCACGCCCGCAGCCGGCCGAGCGGCCAGCGGTCGAGCAGCAGCAGGACCACCGGCAGGCTGACCAGCATCGGCTTGGCCAGCAGCCCCAGCGCGAAGCACCCCACGAGGACCAGGTAGCGGCCGGCGCCCCGCCCCCGCACCCAGGCTAGGTAGGCCAGCAGGGTGGCCATCCAGAGGAAGGCCGACAGGACGTCCTTGCGCTCGGCCGCCCAGGCCGACCGACTCGACCCGGAGCGGGTGGATGCCGAACAGGAGAGCCGCCAGCAGGGCCGCGCGGTGCGCCCCGGTGGCCGAGAATCAGGAAGATGTACAGCAGGCCGGCGGCCAGCGCGTGCAGCAGGATGGATGTCAGGTGGTGGCCGGCCGGGTTCAGCCCCCAGACTTCCGCGTCGAGCTGGTGCGACAGCCAGGTAAGCGGGTGCCAGTTGGCCGCGTGGAAGGTGGTCATCGCCCACCGGGCCGGGGCCGCGCCGATCCCCTCCAGCACGTCCGGGTTCTCGACGATGTAGGTCCGGTCGTCGTAGACGATGAAGTCGTTCCGCAGGGCCGGCAGGAACACCAGCGCCACCATGGAGGCCACCAGGAAGGCGGCCAGGATGACCCGCTTGTCCATGGCCCGGCAGTGTAGCACGGATCGCCGCCCCTCTCCCGCCACCGGGTGCTTGGCTTCCTCATGGTCCCGGAGAAGATCCGTCCCGAGCGGGGACTTTACCCCCCCATTTTGGCTTGGTCAAAGATCTTTCTGGAGTGGGTGATGGCAGGGAAGGAACCCCATCCCCGGTCAGGCCGTCTGGGGCAGAGGAGCGGGTCGACCTCGTAGATCTTCTCATACCGATCAGGCTGACCTTGGGCAGGGCGTGGAGAGTTCCCGAGGGAGCGAAGCTACCATCGGTCACCAGGGCATGCAGATGGGGACCCCTGATCTGCCGGGATCCCCCCCGGCCTCCCAATCGACCTTTGGCTCAACCCGACCCGTTTTCGAGAGATGTTGACCTTCGTTCGATTTCTTTGCCCCTCCGGGAAGGTCACTTCGTGAAGCGGCTTTGAATGCGCTTTGAGAAGAAGAACAGAATCCATGCAATCAACCCGGTGAGGAGACATGCAATTACGCGACAGATCCAGAGGGTGATGCGCCACCGGGTTGCATTGATGTCCAGGCCCAGAACGGCGATGACGCGCTTGCTGGACGGATCGATGATCGGCGTCAGTCCGGAGACCCATATTCCCCACTCGTCAGTGAGCGGACCTTCGACGAACGGTTCGCCGGTGGTGAATGCGCGAACCAGTTCCGGCGATGCGTCTGCATACTCTTCCCCCGGCGGCGAATAGTCGACCGAAGAGGGGTCGGCCGAATCCAAGAGGAAGATCACCTTGCTGCCCTTCAAGCCCATCAAGTAGATGAATCGGATGTCACCATGGACCTCATGAAAACTTCTCAGTTGCGCCACACAGTTGGCGGAATGCCCGGTGTTCCTTCGTCCGCGGAGCTGCCGGTCAAGGTTCTGATGGACTCGGCGTCAAGTGAATCGGCGAGGGCTACAGCGCGGGCTTTGAGGCGTGATCGTTCGTAGAGTACACCGTGGTTGGTCACGAAGTTCCACAGCAATCTGCCTGTGGCCGCCACTAATAGAATGGTTACCACGGTCATGAAGAGCGTCACGAACTTGTTTGGCTTCAGCAGATCCGACACCGAGTTGTCACCTCTGCGAAGGTGCTCAGAAAGGGCATTGGCTGCAACGCGCTTGACCCCGATCGGCGCCAAGACGAGGTGAACCTCCCCCAATCGTGATACTGAGGCTACTGCGCAATAGAGCACATGTCAATCTCGATGTGCCGAGGGGGCGGGCGTCGCTCCGTATCATCAGTAGCGCCCCTTGCAGGAGTACGCCAACAAATACTCATGGCCGCAGTCGGGGCAGCGCACCCGGGCGAAGCCCTGCCGCAAGTCGCCGCAGGTGAGGTACCTGCTGACCACCAGGTCGCACCTTCGGCGAATAAGAGCGTATGTACACGCAGGGAGCATCCGGTGGGCGTGGTGTTCCCGGACAGGCTCGCCGCGCCTACCGGTTAGCCGCTACGCGTCGAGTCTCCGGGCGATCGCCCGGAGGTGCTCCTCCATCAGTGGGCCGCTTGCGGGGGTCGCGCAGCACGTAGGCGGGGTGGAACAGGGTCACGAAGGTGATCCCCGGCCAGTCGGGATTTTCGAACGAGCGGCCGAGCGCCTCGCCCATCGGCGGCGCCTTGCCGGGATGAAAGTGACGCGCGGCGGTGGCCCCCAGCAGCATCACCAGTCGCGGCCGAACCAACTCGATCTGGCGGCGCAGGTACGGCAGGCAGGCGGCCGCCTCGTCCGCCGACGGCGCCCGGTTGCCGGGGGGACGGCACTTGACCACGTTGGCGATCAACAAGTCGCGGTCCGGTGTCGATGCCCGCCGCGGCCATCATCCGGTCGAGCAGCCCGCCGGAGCGGCCGACGAAGGCTTGCCCGCGGCATCCTCCTCCGCCCCGGGCCCCTCGCCGACAGCCATCAGACGGGCCGCCGGGCTCCCACGGTCGACCGACGATCGTTGTTCGTCCCGCGCCAGGCGGCAGCGGCCGCAGTTCGAACCGGCCAGCAATCGACGGAAGCGGGGATAGTCGGCCGCCGCCATGATCGGGTCGGCCGCGGGATCGGACAGCCCCAGCGGGATCTGTTCGCTCAATCCCCGCCTCCCGCTCGCGGCCGGCGCCCCTCGAGGATGGCCGACTGCCCGTGCGGGCCGTGCAGGGTGATTCCGCTGAAGCCGGCGTCGGACATGGCCGCGGTCACCTCGGCCAGGGTGTGCACGCGGCCGCCGCTGCCCACGGCCAGCATATGGACCGAGAAGACGGCCGAGCGGCGGGGACGGGTGCGCGAGTCGTCGAGGAAGAAGTCGCGCAGCAGCAGGCGTCCGCCGGGCTTGAGGGCGCGGGCCGCGCGGCCCGCCAATCGGGCCACGGCCGTCCAGCGGCAGGGCGTGGATCACGTTGGATGCCCAGATGGCGTCCCACGGCCCTCCCAGCGGCGAGCGGAGGAAGTCCCCCGCCCGGAAGGCCACCCCGGAATCGAGCCGGTCGAGCCCCAGGCGCCGAACCGCACCGACCACCGCCGGCCGGTCCATGACGGTCACCCGGAGGGCCGGCCGACGGCGCCGGAAGAGCCGCCCCCACGTGCCGGGCCCCCCGCCGAGGTCGAGCAGCGCAGCCACGCCCGCCGAGGTCGACCGCCTCGGCCACCGGCGGGCCGTTCCGCCGGGCGTTGGTCTCCATGGCCAGGACGAACTCCTCGACGCCGGCCGGGTCGTCCTCCGCCGGAGCTCCCGCCGCGCCGTCCGCCGCCCGATCGGCGAAGGTCGCCCACAGGCGCCACATCCGCTCCTGGTGGCGCAGCAGGTGCCCCAGGTAGCGCTCGTCCCCTGGCGTGAAATGGGGCCGGAACGCCGTCCGGAGGCGGTACCGCCCGCGCGATTTCGACGCACCCCGAGGGCGACCAAGGCGTCGAGCAGGATCTCCGCCGCCTCGGGGGTCGATGCCGCACCGCGCGGCGACGTCAACGGCGGTCAGCGCGCCGCCGGACAAGGCCTCGGCCAGCCGCAGTCGGGCGGCCAGCAGCACGACCCCCGCCTCCTGGTAGCCGGGGACGATCCGCCCGAGGAGGGGCGGCGCGCTTCCCACTTGGCTTTCTTCTTGCGCCAGGCTGGCGCGCAGGATGTCACCCAGCGCCCCGAAGCCGCTCGGCCGTGGCCGCGGCCTTCTGACTTGTACTCGTCCACGCGCTCGGCCCCCTCGCGGGTCTGCTCGAAGCCGGCCGGAGCCAGCGAGATGCGCCGGCGTTCGGGGTCGACCTTCTCCACCCGGACCTCCAGCTGCTGCCCCTCCCGGTACGCCTCGCGCGGGTGGCGAATGCCGCTTGCCGCCCCCCAGCGTGGAAATGTGGGCCAGCCCCTCGACCCCCTCGGCCAGCTTGACGAAGGCGCCGAACGGGGCCAGCCGGGTGACCGTCCCCTGGTGAACCGACCCTTCCGGGAAGGCCGCGGCGACGCTCAGCCAGGGGTCCTCGCCGGGGGCCAGCCGCCGACAGGCTGATCCGGTTGCGGTTCCAGTCGAGCGCCTTGACCGTGACCGTGATCGTCTCGCCGACCGGGAAGGCCTCGGCCAGGTCGCTCGCCGCGCGCCAGCCCGGTCTCGGAGCGGGGGACCAGCCCCTCGATGCCGCCCAGGTTGACGAACACGCCGAACTCCTTGACCCGGGTGATCGTGCCAATGACCGTCAGCCCGACCTGCAGCCGCTCGCGCAGCGCCGCCCGGGCCTTCTGTTCCTCCTCCTCGATCAGCGCCCGGCGGGAGACGATGACCCGCCGCCCCTCCTCGGCAATCTCGATCACCAGGAAGGCCAGGCGCTGGCCGATGGCGTCGGTCGGGCGGTCGGCCCGCCGCAGGGGCATCTGCGAGAACGGGCAGAAGACCTTCACCTCGTCGCCCAGGCGGACCTCGAAGCCGCCGGCGGTCACCGCCCCGACCACCCCTTCGACCGGGGTGCGCTGGTCGAGCGCGTCCTGCAGCATGGCCCTGCCGGCAGCGCCCTTGGCGGGCTTGCGGCTGAAAAGGAGCCCGTCGTCGCTGCTCCGCACGAACCAGACCCGCAGCGGGTCGCCGGCGCGCAGGTCGAGGTCGGCCACCTCCGCGCCGGTCCAGAAGTCCCTCCCCCTTGTCGCCGACGTCGAGGAAGACCCACTCGGCGCCCACCTTGACCACGGTGGCGTCGACACCCTCCCCGGGAGCGAATCCCCCTCCCGGCAGGTGCCGGTCGTCGATGGTGAACGGCTCTTCGCTGCTTCCCTTGTCTTCGGTGGTGCTCATCGTGAGATTCCTCCGGATTGGTTGGCGCGGCGGGCGTGCAGTCGGTCCCGGCGCGGATTGGTGGCGGCGATATCGGTGACGATGGCCATGAAGTGCCCGAGGTACCTGCCCAGGAGTGAACCGGCGGCCGCGTCGACGTTGACGAGAGTTCCCGAAAGAATCATGGTGGTGACCTGAATCGGGGAGTCTACACTATCCCGGCTCCCGGTGGAAGAGCCCCGTTCCACTCGATCAAGCTACAGGTTCGGCAAGGCTGCGAACTCCTCCTCCCTCATGGAAGAGAAGAACCGGCGGGAGGCGAGGACCGCTTCGGGCAGGCACAGTCTCTCTACGACCCGATCGGGAACATCGGCGAAGGCTATGCCAACGCGGAAACAACGCCCGTCGACTTCCCATTGGCGGACGACGCGACCGCCGATTTCGGGTAGCGTGTCGTCGCCGACACCGGAAATTCTGGCACACACGTCCGCGTGCGGAATGAGGCGGGGGTGCAGGATGAGCATCCCGCTTCTTGAAACGTTCTCTATCTCCAGGGCTTCGGTCCAGTTCCGGCCGAGGCAATCCCCGATCTCGATCCTGAGGTTCGGGAGAGGTGCATACCTCACCGCCCGGCGTCTCTCGATCATGACCCTGTTCCGGCCATTCCGCTTGGCCCGATACAGGGCGCTGTCGGCGGCGAAGATCAACTCGTCGCCGTTGTGCCCGTTGGTGGGGTAGGTGGCGATCCCGGCGCTGAAGGCGAGGCGGATGATCTCCGCATCGCCCCTGGTGGACAGGGTGATCCCGGTCTGGACGAAGAGGTGTTTCATCCTCTCCAGGACCGCCTTGGCCTCGTCGGCGTCGGTCTCCGGCAGGATCAGCAGGAACTCATCCCCCCCGTATCGCCCCAGGGCATCGACGGCTCGCAGGTGGAGGGATAGGGACTCGGCCACGACCTTCAATACCTGATTGCCGCTGAGATGGCCGTAGGTGTCGTTGATGACCTTGAAATGATCGATGTCCAGGACTGCCAGGGACATCAGCTTCTGGTAGCGCGAGGCCCTTAGGATTTCATTGTCGGCCTTCTTCACGATCCACCGGTAGTTGAGACAGCCCGTCAGCTCATCGCGGTAGGCCAGGGTCTGAAGGTGGTCCTTCTGTTTCCTCTCGTCGACCAGTTTCTTTTCCAGGCGGCAAAGGAGGCCGAGCATGATGCCTTCCAGGAAGTAGACGAAGAACCTCAGCGGCAGGCCTCGCAGCACGACATCCCTTCCAGGCCAGTCGGTCAGTAGGGCAACCTCGACGAGGAAGATGACCGAGGACGTCGCGGCGGCGATGATTCCCCCGGTGATCCCGAACCAGAGCCCGGCCAGGGAAATCAGGAACACGTAGAGATACCCGAGGGAGACCCCGAAGGAACCCACCAGGCGCCGGAGAAAGATCAGCAGGATGAAACCGGCGATCAGGAATCCCAGTCGGAACCTGGGTGAGGCAAACCGGAGCAGGATCCCGCGACCCATCCTCCGTCACGAAGCCATCTGGCAAGGCGGGATGCCTCAGTCCGCCTGGGTGAAGCAGCGGAAGGCGAAGACCGCCGTCAGAAGACGGGACCGGAGCCGGTGCGGGCCATCCAAAAGCCTGTCGGGGACATGGAACACGTCCACTGCTCACTCCTCAGATGCAAGGGGGAAGAGTTCTGTTGTGCGATTGGGCACGAGTGATATCAAATCGCCCCGGGCATGTCAAGGGGGAAAGAAGACGGGCGGGGCGATCAGCGGAAGAGGGTCAGTGAGCAGAGTCCCTGGGCCAGCAGCCACGCAGCGGGAATGAACACCTGCACGCGCCGGTTGAGGATCGCCGCCTCTTCGCGGCGCCCGGCGTCGAACCACCTCCCGATGAGCACCGACAGCCCGATGCCGGAGACGATGGCCACGTAGTTGACCAGCATGAACATGTCCATGTAGGTCAGGTACAACACCGGCGGCAGGTTGCCGGAGCTGTTCAGGTGCAGCAGCACCGCAGTGATGAAGGTAGACGTCAGCACCGTCAACCGGTTGATCTTTTCGATCGGCAAGAGCAGCGCGAAGAAGCTGCACAGGCCGATCAGCAGGCCCGGCAGCAGACCCTTCAGCAGCGACGAGATGACCGGACGGGCGAGCTTCAGCCGGAACGTGTAGCGCGAGTAGCTCTCGTCCCAGGTGACGTAGTAGTGGTCGTCGACCGCGCTCTCGATGCCGACGATCTCCCAGCCCGGCACCTGCATCCCGGGATCGAAGGCGGTCCCCTTCCGGTCGGCGACGTAGCGCAGCGCCTGGTTGTTCAGCACCTTGTCCTCGACCGACAGGTGCAGCTCCTGGCGGTCGAACGGGTACTTGCGCATGTCCATGTTGCCGTAGAGCGTGGCCGTGACGCGGTAGGTGGTGCTCCCCTCGTCGCTGGAGGCGTCCTCCCGGGTCTGGATCGTGCCGTTGGTGAACTCGAACTTTTCCGTCGAGCACCCTTGCGGGCAGGCGAAGTCGAGGTACAGGTCCATCACGTAGCTGCCCCGGCGCTGGTCGAAATCGCGCACGCCGAGCAGGAAGACGCTGACCGAGGCGGTCTTGGGCGCGGCAGCCTCCTCGGCGTGGGCAACCACCGGAAGCAGCGCGGCGACGGCGATCAGCAGCGCCGATACCCGGAGCTGTCTGGAAGACGGATTGCATGGGCCCTTGTACCTCACCCGCCCATCCCGGTCAATCCCCACTGCTGCAGAGGTTGTGCGCCGGGAGAATTGCCGCGGATAAGCGGGAAGGGTATAGTTGCCGCCAATTATGCCGCTAATCAGCGAGTCGACGTTCCATCCCCATCGCCTGCTGGGCAACCCCCACATCCAGACCGTCTGGCCTTCTTTCGGCCGCCGCGTGGCTCGCCTGGACTACCGCCGCGAGCGGATCGGCACGCCCGACGGGGACTTCCTCGACCTTGACTGGTCGCGCACCGGGTCTCGCCGGCTGGTGGTCGCCTGCCACGGGCTGGAGGGGAACTCGCGGCAGGGGTACATGCAGGGGATGATCGGCGCGTTCAACCACCGGGGCTGGGACGGGGTGGCCGTCAACCTCAGGGGGTGCAGCGGGGAGATGAACCGCTCCCCGGGCTTCTACCACAGCGGCATGACCGCCGACCTCGACCTGGTGGTCGAGACCGTCGCCCGCCGGGGGGGGCACGACACCCTCGCCCTGGTCGGCTTCTCGCTCGGCGGCAACCTGGTGCTCGAGTACCTGGGGGAGAAGGGCGCGGGCGTCCCGGCGCAGGTGCGGGCCGCTGCCGCCATCTCCGTCCCGTGCGACCTGGCCTCGTCGTCGCGCCGCCTGGCGGCTCCGGCCAACCGACTCTACCTGTGGCGCTTCCTACGCTCGTTGAAGCGGAAGGTGCGGCTGAAGGCGGACCTGCTGGGCGGCATGATCGACCTCGACCGGGTCGAGGCAGCCAGGGACTTCAGGGAGTTCGACGACCGCTGCACGGCGCGGCTGCACGGTTTCCTGGATGCGGAGGACTACTGGCGCCGATCGAGCTCGGTGCGGTTCCTGGCCGCCGTCGCCGTCCCGACGCTGCTGCTCAACGCCGCCGACGACCCCTTTCTGAGCGCCGAATGCTACCCCTGGGAGCCGGCCCGGGAGAATCCGAATCTCCACCTGGAGGTCCCGGCGTCGGGCGGGCACATGGGCTTCGTGGCCGACCCTTGGGCGACGGAGTATTGGCACGAGACCCGGGCCGCCGGATTCGTCTCGGCCGCCCTCGAGGCGTAGACACGGGGCGTTGCGGAACCGCCTGCTACTTCAGCAGGGCGGGGAGGCGGGTGTCGATCTGGTCGGGGGGGATTCCGGCGGAGTGCAGCAGCGCCCCCCAGGTGGTCTTCCCGGCCTTGACCTGCGATGCCAGCGCGGCGGGGGAACTCTTCGTCCAGCGGCCGGCCAGAACGGCCAGGATGGTCTCCTGGTACGAGGGAGTCAGCCGGCGCAAAGCCGCCAAATCGTCCGCCGCAATGCCCAGGCGGGCGACCAGCACCTCGTCGACCAGCGCGTCGGCCAGCCTGCCGGCATCGCCCCCCTCGGCCAGGATGCGGCGCGGCCCGGCGCCGAGCCCTTTCCCCTCCCCCAGGATCGCCTGCCACGGCCTGCCCCCGGTTCGTTCGCCCAGCAGGGAAGCCGCCGCCCGGCCCGTTCCCTTGGCGGCGGCATGGGCCACCCACAGGTCCGGCCCGGCGGTCCCGCCCATCAGCGCCCGCACCAGGTCCCCCTTCGGGACGCCGAAGGCGACCGACAGCAGCGAGTTGCCGGCGGTGGCCCGCAGGTACGGCTCGACCGCACCCGGATCGGACGGATTGTAGGCACGGTCGCGAAAGCAGTGGCAGGTGACCGCCCCGGCCGGAAAGGCCCGGTTGGCCAACCCGAGCCCGAGGGCGAGCATCACGACCAGGAAGCGCCGGTTCAACTGACCCGGAGGGCGATGATGGTCAGGTCGTCGGCCAGGGAAACCCCGTCGGCGAAGGCCCGCACGTCGTCCATGAGGCCGTTCACCACCGCCCGGGGCCCGCTCTCGCCCATGCCTCCCATGGCCTGCTCGAAGCGCTCGAACCCGAACAGTTCGCGGCTGGCGTTCATGGCTTCGATCAGCCCGTCGGTGTAGCAGACGATCAGGTCGCCCCGGCGCAGGTCGATCGTCTCGGTGGCGTAGTCGACGTGGCCGGTGATGCCCAACGGAAGGCCGGTGGCCTTCAGGTAGCCCCCCTGTCCCTCCCCCCGCCGCACCAGGAAGGGGAAGAGATGCCCGGCGTTGGCATATTCCAGTTTCATCTCGGCCAGGTCGAACACACCGTAGAACATGCTGACGAAGGTCTTGTCCTTCATGTCCGCGTGCAGCAGGCGGTTGATGTTGGTCAGGACCATCCCCGGGGTGGGGTGTTTCTCCGCCTCGGCCCGCAGGAAGCTGCGACTGCTGGCCATGAAGAGGGCCGCCGGCACCCCCTTGCCGGCCACGTCGGCCACGGTCACCCCGAGGCGCTTCCCGCCATCCAGCGGGATGAAGTCGTAGTAGTCGCCCCCCAGTTCCCTGGCCGGCATGCACAGCGGATGGATTTCGAAGCCCTCCATGTCGGGCACGCCGCTGGGGAGGAGGCGCATCTGGATCTCGTGGGCGAAGGCCAGTTCGCGCCGCAGTATCTCGTTCTCCGTCCGCATGGTCGACAGGCGCATGCTCTCGATGGCCATGGCGCCGATGGAGGCGAAGGTCAGCAGGAGCTCCACCTGGCTCTCCTCGGGCGGGGTCGTGCCGCCCACGGCCACCAGGCCGACCAGGCTCTCGGTGCTCCGGAGCGGCACCAGGAAACCGACGCCCCGGTCGGCCAGGGCCGACATCCACGCCTCCGAGCGGTTCACGACGAGGATCTCCTCGCCCTTCCTGACCCTTGCCGGCAAGGCGGCGTCCCTGGATATCTCCAGGCCGCTGAGGCGTTCGCTGCCGGAGGCTAGGTGCATCCCCTCCTCCCCGGCCGCCAGAAAGATGCCCACCCCGGTCGGCGCGCCCGCCCGCTCGAAGCGGTCGGTGATCACCCGGAGCAACGTGTCCATGTCCCGGGGGGGGACCATGGCCTGCGAGAAATCGCTGGTGCGGTGCAAGCTCTCCATGCTCCGCTTCAGGTTGCCGACCATCACGTTGAAGGAGGCCGCCAGGACCCCCAGCTCGTCCCCCTGGCCCGTCTCGACCGTCTCGGTCAGGTCTCCCCCGGCGATCCGGTTGGTCGCCTCGACCAGCCTCTTGACGGGATTGGTGATGAACCGCACCAGGATGACCAGCACGCCGGAGAGGATCAGCACCGACACGGCCGTCATGCCGATGACCATGTTCCTGGCGCGGATCACAGCGGCGTCCACGTCGCGGGTGGAAAGCCGGACGGCGACCAGCCCGATCTCCTCGCTCGCCGGGGCTTCGGCGGGAGCGGCGCCCTCACCCTCGTCCAGGAAGAAATCCTCTCCGCCTCCGCCTCCGCCTCCGCCCCCGGCCTTGGCGGGACCGGCCTCGTCGCCGGAGAGACCGACCTCCTCCTTGCGCCTGGCAACGCGCTGGGTGACCACCGGAACGGCGATGGAGATTTCGGCCACGTCCGGCCCGCTCCCCTCTTTCACGGCCGTGGCCAGGAGGGCCTGATCCCGGCCGCGGATCTCGGCCCGGGTGATCTCCTTGACCTTGAGTGCCATCTCGGCCAGGGACTGGAGGGTCTCGCGGTCCTGGGCGAGCACGCCGAATTCGGCGTTGTACGAGAGATACCGGGCAAGGGTTTCCCCCTTGTCGCGCAGGGCGGTGCGAAGGCGCGCCCCCTCGCGCCGGATCAGCACCGTCATGACCGTCAGCGAGGAGACCAGGACGGTCAGCAGGATGGGGACGAGGAACTTGACGTACAGCGGCACCCTTGCCCGGTGGCTATTCATAGACCTCCTCGGCCTGGTCGATGATCCTGCGCGGCACCTTGATGCCCAGGGTCCTCGCGCTGCGGAGGTTGACCTCGAGGGGGAGCCTGCGGGGGGTTGCCGCCGGTATCTCCGACGGCGGGGTGCCGGTGAGAACCAGGCGGGCCAGTTCGGCCGCCTGGACACCCATGTCGGCGTAGTCCCAGGATATGGCGAACAGGGCCCCGGCCTTGACGTACCTGGCCGAGAGGCCGACGAAGGGAATCTGCCGCTTCAGGGTCTCCTGGAGGATGAACTCGGTCGAACGGGGCGTGTAGACTGTGCCGTCGGCGATCATCCAGAGGACGTCGGCCTTCCCCTTGAGCTTCCTGAGTTGATCGGGGATGTCCCGTTCGGAGCGGACCGGCAGGGCGAGGATCTTCAGCCCCAGGCGGAGCGCCGCTGCCTCGGCATCCGCCACCACGGCGGCCGTCTCGGGATCGCTGTAGAGGAAGCCGATGACCCGCGCCCCGGGGATGATCGAGCGCAGCACCTCGAACTGGGCATCGAAGGGGATGTCCATCAGGACCCCGGTGACGTTGCGGCTCTTGGTGATCGCCGGGCCGGGATTGAGGAGGATGCCGTAGACGATCGGCAGGTCGTCGATGCTGGCCGCGGCCGCCTCGGTCGCCTTGGTGCCCAGCGTCAGGATGAGGGCCGGCTTCTTGCGCCGGACTTCTTCGACCAGCGATTCCGGGCTGGCGCCGCCGGCATCCAGCACAAAGGGGACCAGCCAGGGGTTCATCCCGTTCCGCTTGAGGTGCTCCTCGAAACCCTTGACGGCCTGGTTGTAAGGCGCGATGTCCCGGCTCTTGATGACCGCGACGACCATCTCCTCGGCCCGAAGCGGCTGGACCGTCAGGAGGATCAGAACCAGGACCGCCCACAATTGTTTGGCGGACATCTGCCGGCCTCTAGAAGGCGTAGCCGACGGTGGCCAGGAAGCTCCGACCGTTCATCGGATAGCCGTGCGTCTCCTGGTATTCCCGGTCGAACAGGTTGTAGACGCCCACTTCGGCCGTGAAGCTCCTCCAATCGCCGCGGAGCGTGAGGTCGACCACGGTGTAGGGGTCGAGATCCGCCCGCACTTGGCGGGTGTTGTCCATACCCACCCGCTCGCCGATGTAGCGGACCATGACCCCGAGGCCGGCGTGCGCGCACGGCGTCAGGTTCACCCCGGCGTTGATGGTGTGGTAGGGGAGGTACATCAGCCGGACGTCATCCCCGTCCTCGGCCTCCTGGTATGAGTAGTTGGCGAAGAAGCCGAGCCAGTCGAGGGGGTTGCCCCGGCCGGCCACCTCGAACCCGGTTATCGTGGCCTCGCCGACGTTCCTGGCGGAGTTGGTCACGATCCCCTTGGAGAAGGACGACTCGATCAGGATGAGGTCCTCGGCCTGGGTGTAGAAGAAGTTTAGCGACGTGTCGAGCCAGTTGCCGAAGCGCCGGAGCGCCGCCAGTTCGTAGGTCCTGAGCTTCTCCGGCTTGAGGTCCTCGTTGCCCACCATGCGGATCGTGGGCGACAGGTAGAAGTCGATGTAGAGGTCCTGGATGCTCGGGGCGCGGAAGGCCTCGCCGTAGGAAAGGCGCAGGCTGGTCAATTCATCCGGAAGCCAGACGGCGCTGGCCCGCGGCGAGAAGACATCCTCGTACTGGGAATGGACGTCGTACCGGCCGCCGAGGGTCACCAGGAGCGGATCGACAAGCTTGCTCTCGTATTCCAGATAGGCGCCGGTGTTGGTCACGTCGAACAGTTCATTGTCCTGGCCGGCCTCGTCGCGACGGACGTCCAGCCCGACGGTGACGAAGTTGCGCCGGTCGACGGTCCAGCTCGCCTGGGCCTCGCCGCCGAGCATGTTCCCCTCGTAGAGCAGGGCCTTCTTGTTCAGCACGTAGTCGTTGGTCCTCTCCTCGTAATAGCCCCGCAGGTTCAAGCCGGTCGATTCCCAATCCCGGGCGTAGGCAAGGTCGGCGTAGTTGGCAGTGTCGTCCAGGTGGTCGTCCGGGCTCTCGCGCCCGATCCGGCCCTGGATGCCCTGGTCGTAGGCGTAGCGGCCTCCCGACAGGGTCAGCCCCGCGTAGGAAAGCTTGGCGAAGAGGTCGTCCTGCCGGTAGGCGTCGTTGTCGTTGATGAGCCGCTGCCCGTCGGTCTGCAAGTGCCCATAGGTGACCAGGCCGTCGAGCGTGTCGGTCGAGAATCCGGCAGCCGCGCGGGCGGTGTAGGTCTCGTCCGACCCCGCGCCGGCGGAGACGGAGACACCGTCGACGTCGGCCCCCTTGCGGGTGATGATATTGATCACGCCCCCGAAAGCGTTGGGGCCGTAGAGGGACGAGCCGGGGCCCTTGATGATCTCGATCCGCTCGACGTTGGTCAGCGGGAGGTCGCCCCGGAACGAGCCGTCGAAGGCGGAGTTGATCCGCCGCCCGTCGACCAGGCAGAGGACCCGGTCGATGCCGACGATGCCCCGGATGTAGACCTCGTTCCGGATGCCGTAGTTGCGGACGACAATCCCCGGTATCCGGCGCAGCACCTCCTGCAGCGTGCGCGCGCCCCACTGGAGGATGTCCTGGGAGGTGACCACGTCGACCGTGGCCGGCGCCTCCCGCAGGTGCTGGAGCTTCTTGGCGGCGGTGATCACCATGGGGATGTCGGCGAAGGCGATCTCCTCCGCCCGGAGACCTTCGCCCGCGGGCGTTGCGGTTGCCGTCCCCGCTCCCGCCTCGGCCGCACGCGACACGGTCGCCCAGGACGTCACCAACAGCACCGCCAGGACCACTCCCACGGCCACGATCGTTCTCCGCATGATCCGCCCTCCCCCCAACAGTGTCGATCCGTGATCCGCCGCCGGGTTCCGGCCACCAGGAGAAGACGGGCCGGCGTGGTCTGCGTCACGAACCTCTATCATTGCCGGTCGTCTCTCGACAACCGGGAGCATCACGGTTTGCGGCGACGGGCGGAGGGAGGCCGGGTCAGGGCGATCCGGAAGGTGGTGCCCGATCCCGGGCAGGTCAATACCGTCAGGGTCCCATGATGATCCAGGATGATGTTCCGGGTCACGTAGAGCCCCAATCCCGTGCCCATCCCCTCGGCCTTGGTGGTGAAGAACGGTTCGAAGATCCGGTCGAGGATGGCCGGCTCGATGCCGCTTCCCTCGTCCCTGATGGTCAGGATGGTCATTCGCGACGATCCCGGTTCGCCCAGGATCAGGCGCCGGGAGCCCTTGGGGACCTTCCCGGTCGCCTTGCCGGGAACGCCGATTCCGGTCGAAATCTCCAGCGGGCCGCCGCCGTCCATGGCGTGGGCCGCGTTGATGACCAGGTTGAGGATGACCTGCTTGATCTTCTCCTCGTCGCCCACGGCTGGCGCCCCCCCCCGCTGCAGGTCGAGCTTGAGCATCACCCGGTGCTTCTTCAGTTCGTAGGCCAGCAGGGCGACGGTCTCCTCGACGATCCGGTTCAGGTCGACTTCCACCATCTCGGGCTTCTTGGGCCTCGACACCGACAGGAGGTTCTGGCAGAGGCGCAGGATACGCTGGGCTTCCTGGCCGATGATCCCGACGTACTTTCGTTGCCGGACATCGAGGGACTTGTCGGCCTTGAGCATCTCGCTCAGCATGGTGATCGAGGTGAGGGGGTTCTTGATCTCGTGGACGATGCCGGCGCCGAGACGGCCCAGTTCGGCCATCTTCTCGGACTTGACCAGCATTTCCACCATCGTCTTCCGGTGAAGGGCCAGGGATGAATACCCGGCCAGGGATGTCAGGATCGAGATGTCGTCCTCGGTGTAGGGGGTGTTCAGCTTCTCGGCCAGCAGGATGAGCCCCAGGACGGAGTTCTCGGCCACCAGGGGAATTACCAGGGGATCGGGGACGAGCTCGGCGGGCACGAGCGTCCCGATGAAGGCGTACTCCCCGCCGGACTCCGACAGGAAGAACGGACTGCGCAGCCGCTGCAAGGCGTCTGATTGGGCGGCGTCCAGGTCGAAGGCCCGCGGCCGCTCCCCGGCGGGGAAGTTGACCGCCTTGAGCATCTCGAGATGGCGCGTGTCGGCCTTGAGGCTGTAGAGAACCCCCCGCTTGGCGCCGACCACCCCCATCAGGGTGAAGACTATCTTGGAATTAACCCGTTCGGGATCGAGCGAGGAGATGAATTCCTTGCCGATTTCGGCGATGGTGGAGAGCTCGAAGATCTTCTTGCTTAGTTCGAGTTGCCGGCCATCGCCTCGGTTCCCGCGGACTTCCATGGCCTCATGCCGTGGCGGGATCCAGAGCGTGCGTCTCGTCCGGATCGATGCGGAGGTATTGGGTGAGTCCGACAATCTCGAAGATCTTCTGGAAATGCGGCGTGAGGCCGTAGACCCTCAACCTGCCGCCGGCCGCCTGCAGGGAGGTGATGAAGGCGATGAGCAGGGCGATGCCGCTGCTGTTGATGTACTGCACCCGGCTGAAGTTCATCACCATCCGGCAGTTCGGGGAAACGCGCGGCTTGATGGCGCTGTCGAAGTCCTTCTCGGCGTTCTCGGTGAGGTCGCCGACGAGATCGAAGACGATCGCCCCGTCCACGTCACGAACCTTGATCTCCAGCTGATTCTGCATCATGGCCTCTACTCCGTGGGCTGGGAGAGGCGGACGACCATCCGCAGCCTCGTCCCGTGGGCGCGGGGGATGAACTCGGCCTCGTCCATGAGTTGCCGGATGAGGAACAGGCCCAGGCCGCGCGCGGATTCCTTGCCTTCGATCTTCTCACGCATCCGTGGTTCCTGGGACATTTGGAAGACCGACCCGTCACCCTCGTCGAGGACGTCCACGACCAGGGATGTCTGGCTGATGCCGAAGAGGATGGTGACCCGCTTGTCGAGGTGCTGCTTGTTGCCGTGCTCGATGGCGTTGACACAGGCTTCGCTGACGGCGGTCTTGAGGTCCTCGATCTTCGCCGGGCCGAAGCCCATGCCCTCGGCGATCATGGCCGAGGCCGCCATGGCCAGCTTCTCGTATCCAAACTTGCTGGGAAGCTTGATCTCTATGGCATCCCGAGGTTCGTCCATGGTTGGTGAGTATAGGGGAAGAAGATTCGCCGCGTCAATGATTTATCCGGGCCAGGCGGCCGGGTCCTGGCGGTAATACCCCCGCAGCACCCGGTAGAGATCGGGATGGGTCTCGGAGAGGTCTGCCGGAGTCTCGAAGAAAGCTTCGGTGACGACGGCGAAGAACTCGGCCGGGTCCTCGGCGCCGTACGGGTCGAGAAGCGTCCGCAGGCCACGCCCGGCGCGGCGTCCGAGGCGGCCGTACTCCCGTTGCATGACCTCGGACCACTCCCGCCGCGAGGCCGCGGGGAGGACCGGAGCGCCGTCCAGCCGCCCGTCCTCAGCGTCGAGCTGGTGGGCGAACTCGTGCAGGGTCACGTTGAACCCGTCTTCGGGACTTGCGGCGTCGGCCACCACCTCGTCCCAGGCGAGCACCAGGGTGCCCTGGCTCCACGACTCGCCGATCCGCTCCTCGTCCTCCTCGGCCACAACCCCGGAATCGTCCTGCGACACCTGCCTGACCATGAACGCCTCGGGGTAGAGGACCACGGTGAAGAGTCCCGGATAGTAACCGGTCGGCCGGTGGAGCAGCAGCAGGGCGGCCCAGCCCATGACGGCCACCCGCATCTCCTCGGTGACTTCGAGACCCGCGGCCCCCTCGAAGCGCTTCTCGTCGAGCAGGATGGCCAGGTGGCCCAGCAGCTCCTTACGGTCCTCCGGCGGCAGACGAAGAAAGAGCGGCATAAGCCGCCCGAGAATCTCTTCCCAGCGGGCCGGGACGGGGCGCTCCCGGACCTTTCTGCGGCGCCTCCCGGTCAGCCAGAACACACTGGGGTCATCCGGCCGATTTCTTCTTCTCGATGCATTCCTTGTGGTACAGGACCTGGGCTTCCTTGTTGAAGTACATGTCACGCTTGAGCGACAGGCCGTTGCAGATCGGGCAGGTGTAGTTCGGCCACTGGTGCCATTCGTCGTCCTTGGGGTCCCATGGGGTGTAGGTCTTCCCCTCGAACTCGATCGGCTCCCCCGGGCGCGGCAGGGGCTCCTCGGAAAAGAAATCGTTCAGAAACGCCTTGGTCTTCTCCCAAAACGACATTGACGTCCTCCTTCCAGGCGATTGGTCGCATCGCTCCGTTGCGTTGGCCCATTGTTCATCCGCCGCTCCCCGATGTCAAGCCGGAGCCGGCGGGTGGATCACCCCTCGAGCACCAAGTTGGCCGGACGGACGGCCTTGACGACCGAGTAGAGATGCACCGGCTCCTCCAGCCCCCTGACCTGGACAAGCCCCATGTCGATCACCTCGACCCACTCCCGAACCATCTGGTAGGTCGTCTCGCTGATCATCAACTGCCCCTTCTGGGTGCATGACTCGATCCGCTGAGCCAGGTTGACCCCGGCGCCGATGACCGTGTAGTCGAGCCGCTCAGCCGTGCCGACGCTCCCGGCCACTGCCTCGGCGGTGTTGATGCCGATGCCGATGTGTATCTGCGGTTGCCCCGCTTTGAGGCGTCGCCGGTTGATCCGGGCCACCTCCTCCTGGAGCTCCAGGCCGGTCAGCACCGCCCGCATCTCGTGGTGCGGCAGGTCGATGGGCACGTTCCAGACGGCCATGATGGCGTCGCCGATGAACTTGTCCAGTATGCCGTTGTACTTGAAGATGACGTCGACCATGACGGCGAAGTACTCGTTCAGCATTTGGAAGACTTCCTCCGGCGGCAGGGTCGCCGCCAGTGCGGTGAATCCCCGCATGTCGGCGAAGAGGACGGTGACCATTCGCTTCTCCCCCTCCAGCCGGAGAACATCGCGATCCTTCAGAATCCGTTCGGCAACCTGCTTGGAAACATACTTGGAGAAGGTCGCCTTGATGAACTCCCGCTCGGCCAGCCCCTCGGCCATGCTGTTGAAGGCATGGGCCATCCGGCCGATCTCGTCGCCGGAGGTCACCGTCACGCGGGGGCCAAGGTCGCCCGCCTCCACCCGGTGCATCGCCTCGGCCACGGTCAGGATAGGCCGGGTGATCCGCTCGCCCAGGAACCAGGCCCCAATGACCCCCAGGATGGTGATCGCCAGGCCCATCAGGACCCACGACGCGGCGGAACGGAGCATGCCCGATTTCAGGGCGGCCAGGCTGAAGACGATTCTGACGTTTCCCACCGGCGTCTGGCCCCGGTTGATGCTGACCGTGACCGACTTGAAGGAGCGCCCCTTGATTTCGTGCGTCAGCAGGCCGGTGAGGACCTCGTTCTTGCCCTTCTGCTCGGCGTGGGTTACCCAGCGGGGGTTGATGTCCCCGGCCAGGACGGTGCCGGCGGTGTCGGCGACGATGACCGCGGCAATGCGCTCGTCCATCCGCATCAGGGTGTCGACGAAGCTCTCCAGCCCCTTGACAACCGTCCGGCCCCGGTTCCCCTCGTCGGCCAGCCAGCGCACGGCGACCGACTTGGCCAGCGTCGCCGCGTGGGATGACATGCTCTCGTAGGTGCGGTCGATCTCGCTGGTGATGGTCACCAGCGTCAGGATGCCGATCAGACCCGCCTGGAGCAGCACCACCAGGAGGACCAGCTTGAGGCGGAGACTCAAGAAATGACCTCGCCCGATTTCCAGGCCTCGCGGAAGGCGGCCACGGCGACGGGGTCGAACTGGGTCCCCGAGCATCGGTCGAGCTCGGCCAGGGCCGCCTCGGCGGTCAGCCCCTTGCGGTAGGGCCGGTCGGTGGTCATCGCGTCGAAGGTGTCGGCCACGGCGATGATGCGTGCCGACAGCGGGATGGCGCCGTTCTCGAGCCGGTCGGGGTAGCCCCGGCCGTCGAAGCGCTCGTGGTGCCCCCGGACGCCGGGGATGACGTCGCGAAGCTGACGGATGCGCCCCAGGACGTCCGAGCCGAAGCCGGGGTGCTGGCACATCTTCTTGTACTCCTCGTCGTCCAGCTTGCCCTGCTTGAGGAGGACGTCGTCACGGACGCCGATCTTGCCGATGTCGTGCAGAATGGCCGAGAGGCGCAGGTTCTCCATCTCGGTCCGCGCCAGCCCCATGAAGCGGCCGACGACCATGGAGTAGGTCATCACCCGGCGGGTGTGGCCGCCGGTGTAGGGGTCGCGCAAATCGATCGTTTCCGCCAAAGCCTCGGCGGTGGCGTAGAACGTTTCCTTGAGTTCCTCGTACAACCGGGAGTTCTCGACCGCCACGGCCACCTGGTTGGCCAGCGACGTCATCACCTCGAGGTCGTCCTGGTCAAAGTCCCCGGAGGTCTTGTTAAGCGCCTCGAGCACCCCCAGCATGACGTCCTTGGATAGAACCGGAACGCAGATCAGGTTCCGGGTGACGAAGCCGCTCTTCTCGTCGGCCTGGCGGTAGAGGCGGGGATCGGACTGGGCGTCGTTGATGATCAGCGGGCGGCGGTCGGCCAGCACACAGCCGGCGATCCCTTCCCCCGGCTTGAGCCGAATCTGCTTGAGGCTCTGGCCCCGTTCCCCCGTGGCCACCTCGAAGTAGAGCTCGCCGGTGGTCCGGTCGGTCAGCATGAGGCTGCCGACCTCGGCGCCCAGCAGCGTCGACAGCGCCTCGATGGTGCGCTCCCTGATCTCGGAGGAGTCGAGCGTGGAATTGATCAGGGCGGAGACTTTGTTGAGGGTCTCCAACTGGCGGAGTCTCTTTTCCAGGTCCATGGTCCGCTCCCCCTGCCTTATCTAATTAGTATATATGATGCCTCCCCCCCCCGCCACCTCCGGGCATCCGGCTTTCAGCGGCCGCGGCCGCCCTTCTCCTCCGAGGCATCGCGCATCTTCCGCCAGCCCGCCAACCTGGCGGCAAGGCTGTCCCTGACGTTGGCACCGGATGCCGCCGGTGTGGGCGCGGCGGGATTCTCCCCGGATATGGGTTCCCCGGCGACCACCACCCCCGGAGGGCCCGTCTCCCGCTCCTCCGGCTTGCCGCCATGCCGGGTGAACGAGCCGTTCCGATAGCGGTACATGAAGTCGGCCGGCGAGAGCATCAGGATGCCCCGGAAGCGCCGCAGCAGCAGCAGGTGCCGGCCGCCGGCCACGACCGCCACGGCCTCCGCGGCCACGGCGCAGTCGACGAACTTGTCGTCGGCCGGTTCGTGGACGACGGCGTTGAAGTGCTCCCGCGGGGTGACGTGCAGCATGTGCGACTGGCAGCGGAATATCTCCAGCCACTCCTCCATCTCGGGCAGGCCGCCGATTCCCAGGCGGGCCATGACCGCGAAATACTCCTCCATGATGCCCGGGGAGACGCACAGCGTCACTCCGCCCGCCCGCCACAGGTCGACCAGTTGCCTGGCCGGGCCGATCTCGGAGACGAACGAGGAAAAAAAGGCCTGGGTGTCGATGACCACCTTCACGGCGTCGATCTCACCTCGCGGATGGCCTTCTCGAGATCGTCCTCGCGCAGGCCGCGCTCGCGCATCCGGGCGGCCACCTTCCGCCAGACCATGTCGACGGCCACGGCCGGGTCGTTGGCCCGGATGTGCTCGCTGATCATCTCCCTCAGTTTTCCACTGACCGTTTTTCCCTCCATCCTGACCATCGAGGTGAACTTCCCCTTGATCTCCTCGTCGATTCTAAAGATCAGCGTCTTCATGCCACCTCCCGTCTATATCGTCTATATTAGATATCCAATATAGCCAATATATACCGGAACATTTAGACTTGTCAACACCTTCCGCTTGGTTATCCACTAAGCCATCGGATGTTGTGGAAAAGCCAGTCTGTGGAAAAGTGCGGTTGACAAGCGCGCTTCCGGTCGGTTACAAGGTCATCATGGATGCAACAAAACCCCATCTGCCGATCGAGGAGTTCGAATTGCGCTGGGCGGGATGCCGGCGGGCGCTGGCGGCGATCGCCCCCGACTGCTCGGGGCTCCTGGTCTTCTCCCGGGTCAACCTTTACTACCTGACCGGAACGCTGGCCTCCGGCCTCCTGTGGCTGCCACGGGAGGGGAAACCCGTCCTCCTAAGCCGCAAGGGGATAGAGCGGGCCAGGATCGAGTCCCCTCTGCCCGACATCAATCCCTTCAGGTCATTCCGGGAGATCAGCGGCATCCTCGCCGCCGCGGGATCCCCCCTCAGCGCCCCCGTCGCCGTGGAGATGGGCGGCCTCTCCTGGTCGCTGGGGCGTCTGCTGTCCGAGCACCTGGGGGAAATCGACCTGCTGCCGGGCGACCGGATCCTGTCACGCGCCCGGTCGGTCAAGACCCCTCGGGAACTGGCCATCATGACCGAGGCCGGGCGGCGCCATGGAACCTGCCTCGAGCACGCCCTGCCGCGCAGGTTGCACCCCGGCTTGACCGAACAGCGGATTGCCCACCTCGTCTGGGAGGTCTTCTTCGCCGCCGGTCACCACGGGTTGCTGCGGATGGAGAAACCCGGCGAGGAGGTCTTCCTGGGGCATGTTTCGGTGGGCGAGCACGGCAACTACCCCAGCTCCTACAACGGCCCCCTGGGCGTCCGCGGGGAACACCCGGCCGTCCCCTACATGGGCAGCGCCGAATGCGTCTGGCAGCCGGGCCAGATCCTGTCGATCGACGTCGGCTTCTCCCTCGAAGGGTACGCGACCGACAAGACCCAGGTCTACCTGGCCGGCGATCTCACCAGCCTCCCGACCCGCGTCCGGAAAGCCCACGACTTCTGCCTGGACATCCAGGCGTCGGTCGCCGAGGCTCTCGTGCCGGGGGGCATCCCCAGTGAAATCGCCGTGGTTGCCTTCGAACGCGCCAGGGTTTCCGGCTGGGAGGAAGGCTTCATGGCCCTGGGGGGGAACAAGGTCTCCTTTGTCGGGCACGGGATCGGCCTGGTGATCGACGAGAACCCCGTCCTGGCGAAGGGATTCGACGAGCCTCTGGAGGCGGGCATGGTCCTGGCGGTCGAGCCGAAGATCGGCTTGGAAGGGGTGGGCATGGTCGGCGTCGAGAACACCTACCTGGTCACCCCGTCCGGCGGCCGGCGGATCACCGGCGGCGACGGGGCGATCATACCGATTTGAGGGTCGGCTCCGAACCCGGTCTTCTCTTCCGCATTGCCCGCATCGTCTCCTCGTAATGGCGGGACGCCTCACCCTGGGCCGCCTGGCGTGCCTCCTCCACCTGGTCGAGGTTCATCGCCAGAAGCGCCACCACTCCCGGGTCGAGCTGCGACAGCCTGACCATCTCCTGTAGGATGCCGATGGCCGCGGCCGGTTCCATACCCCTGCGGTAGGGCCGGTCCTCGGTCAGGGCGGCGTAGACGTCGGCCACGGCCAGGATCCTCGACCCCGGGGACAGTTCCCCGGCGGAGAGATGGAAGGGGTAGCCGGTGCCGTCGAGGCGCTCGTGGTGGAAGGCCGCCCAGGTGCGGATTTCGTCGAAACCCTCGAAGCGCTCGAAGGCCCGGCTGGTGTAATAGGTGTGGAGCAGGATCCGGTTGTACTCCACATCGGTGAGCCGCTCCTTCTTCTCTATGATCTCCGACGGGATGGCCAGCTTCCCCAGGTCGTGCAGGAAGCCGGCCAGGCGGATCATCAACCGGCGCTCCTCGGGAAACCCCGAGTGCAGCGCAAGGACCTCGGCCACCGAGGCCACCCCGGCCGAGTGGCTGGCGGTGAAGTGGCTCCGGTAATCGATGATGCGCGAGAATATCTGGGACAGGCCCACCAGGTTCTCAATCGACAGCGGCACCGTCCGGGCGACTGAATTCCTGCGGAGCATGCCGCCCAGGTCGGGGTTCACCAGATCGAACCAGAACGCCTGGCGGACGGCAGTCGCCTCGAAGGCAGCCACCGCCGCCGGATTGAACTTGGTGCCGGCAAGGGGCCGGATCTTCTCCAGGATCGGTTCGCACTGCGACAGGATATCCCCTTCCGGCTCGATCAGCACGGCGATCCGGTCCGCCAGGTGGATGAGATGGCTGCCGGGATGGATGCGGCGGCCCCGGCCCGGCCCGGGATCCTCCTCCCAGGGGACGTGGTGGTTGCGCACGATCCTGCCTTCCTCCTCCAAGGCGTCGATCCCCTGAAGCAGGAGCCCCCCCATCCAGGCGTGTTCGTAGGGCTTCTCGACTTCGAAGCGGAGGCAGTCGAGGCGCTCGTTCAGGCTGAACGCGCCGATGTCGTGCAGCGCCCCGGCCAGGATCAGCGCCCGCAGGCGCGGCCCCACCAAGCCCATCTCGGCGCCGATGGATCCGGCGATAGCCGCCACCCGGCGCTGGTGGCCGACCAGTTGGGGGCTGACCATGTCCATCGTGTCCGAAAGCGACAGGATCAGGTCAACCAAGGTGATGCGGGGCGTGCCCGCACCCCCCGTGCCCTCCGCGTCGTGCCGCTTTCCGGGACCGCGATGCGCCACCGTTCCTCCAGGCTTTGTTCCCCGTCTCACAACGCCATTCTTCACGCCGGCCGCTCTCTTGTCAAGCCGGCCCCGGCCTGGCAACGAAAGACTTGGCCGTGGCGCCAAAACGTCCTACAATCTGCGTTCGACATGGCTGAGAGGAATATCGCACCCGACGAGCGTCGCCCGGACACCGAGAGGGATATCGTCCGCAATCTCAGGCGCGAGGCGGAACGGCAGTTGGACCGGGAGCAACTGGCGGCCCTCCCGCCGGGCACCCCGGTCCACCTGGTCATACCGCTGGATGGAAGCCTCGACCCCCTCCTCTGGATCGCCCGACAGGAGGGATCGACCCGGCTGTACTGGTCCGGCCGGGACGGCTCCGAGGAAACGGGTGGCCTCGGGTGCGCGCTGCGCGTCGACGCACCCGAGGGGTGCGTCAGCCCGGAACTCCTCCGACTGAACCGCCCCTGGAATCAACCCTGCGACCAGAAGGTCCGCTGGTTCGGCGGGCTGTCGTTCCGCATCCGGGAGGAGTCGGCGCCCCACTGGAAGGCGTTCGGCAACGGTTTCTTCATCCTGCCGCGATACGAGCTCCGGCGCAGCCGCCGGGGGAGTTCGCTCCACGCCACCTTCGTCCGCCCGGCCGACCGGGCGCTCGACACCGAGCGGGAAGACTTCCTGGCGGGTCTGACGGCGCTGCGCTTTCCCAAGGATCCACCCGCGGCACGGGCTCCGTCGGTCACCCAGCGGCGTGACCAGCCGGACCGCGAGGCATGGCGGGCGGGGATCGAGGCCTGCCTGGCGCGGATGCGCGCCGGCGAATACCAGAAGGTGGTGCTGGCCCGGCAGACGTCCTTCCGATCCAGCGGCGAGATCGAGCCGTTCCTCCTGCTGCGCCGCCTGCGCGACATCAATCCCGAGGGGTTTCACTTCGCCATCCAGCCCGCCCCCGGCACGGCCTTCATCGGCGCCTCGCCCGAGCGCCTCTACCGGCGCTCCGGCGACCTGATCCGGAGCGAGGCGGTGGCCGGGACCCGCCGCCGGGGCGAGTCGATGGCCGAGGACCGGGCCATGGGCGATGCCCTGCTCGAGTCGGAGAAGGACGTCCGCGAGCACCGCTACGTGGCCGACAACATTCGCGAGCACTTTCACCGGTTGGCCGCCACCTTCGACATGGACCCCAACCTCTCGCTGCTCAAGCTGAGCCGCCTGCAGCACCTCTACCGGGGTTTCCGGGGGCGCCTGGCACCAGGGGTAACCGACGCCGAGATCGTCCGCAGCCTGCACCCCACCCCGGCCGTGGCCGGGCACCCGACACTCAGGGCGGTGGAGGAGATCGCCGCCATGGAAGCGTTCGATCGCGGCTGGTACGCCGGCCCGGTGGGCTGGATCGGGCCCGGCGGCGCCGAGTTCGCCGTGGCCATCCGCTCGGCCCTGATCCACCGCGACCGGCTCATCCTGTACGCCGGGGCGGGAATCGTCGAAGGCTCGCGCCCCCTGGCCGAGTGGGAGGAACTGGAGAACAAGATCGCCGGTTTCGTCAGGATCCTGGGGCTTCCATGAGTGCGGAAACGGCGCGGCTCAACACCCTCTGGGGTCAGCTGGTGATCGCCGAGCTGGCCCGATGCGGCGTCGACCGGATATACCTCTCGCCCGGCTCCCGTTCGACCCCCCTGACGGCGGCCGCCGCCCGGGACTCTCGGATGACCGCCACGGTCTGCCTGGACGAGCGCGGCGCGGCCTACCGTGCCCTCGGCTACGCCCGGGGGTCGGGCCGACCGGCGGCGCTGGTGTGCACCTCGGGGACGGCCGTGGCCAACTGGCTGCCGGCGGTGGTCGAGGCCTCGGCCGACCTGGTCCCGATGCTCCTCCTGACCGCCGATCGGCCGCCCGAGCTGCGCCGCACCGGGGCCAACCAGACCATCGACCAGCCGGGCATCTTCGGCCGGCAGGTCCGCTGGGAGTTCGACCTCCCCTGCCCCGACCGCGACTTCCCCGTCGAGGCACTGCTGACGACCGTCGACCAGGCGGTCCACCTGGCCATCCGCTCCCCCGCCGGGCCGGTCCACCTCAACCTGATGTTCCGCGAGCCGCTCGGCCCCGAGGGCGACCCGCTGGCCGACGACCCCGCCGTTCCGCCCGCCTGGCGTTCCTCGGAGGAGCCGTACACCCGCTGGTCGGCGCCGGTGCTCGCGCCGTCGGAAGACGCGCTTGACCGGGCGGCGGCGATGGTCGGCGCCTCCCGCCGCGGCATCCTCTCGGTCGGCCGGCTTGCGGGCCCCGCCGATCGGAATGCGGTGGCCGCCCTGGCCGCCCACCTTGACTGGCCGCTCTTCGCCGACGTGCGGTCGGGGCTGCGCCTCGGCGCCAAGGACCTGCCGCTGGCCGCCTGCTTCGACCAGATGCTCCTCTCCCCGGCGGCCGCCGGACTGCTGCGCCCCGACATCATCCTCCACCTGGGCGGTGTTCCTCTGTCGAAGCGCGTCGGCCACGTCATGGCCGCCGGCGCGCCGTTGATCGCCGTCGGGGAGCACCCCTGGCGCCACGACCCGTCCCACCGGGTGACCCTCCGGGTCGACGCCTCGGCGGCCGCCTTCGCCGACCGGCTGGCATCGCGTCTTCCCCCGGGGGCCCCATCGGACTGGACCCGGTCGGTGCTCGGCCTCTCCCGCCGGCTCGAGCCGCTGATCGACGCCTTCCTGGCCGAGGAGCCTGGGGTCGCGGAGATGGCCGCCGCCCGGAGCATCTCCCGGCTCATCCCCGCCGGCCACGCCCTCTTCCTGGCCAGCAGCATGCCGGTGCGCGACATGGACATGTACGGCGCGGCCGACGGCGCAGCCGTCGAGGTGGACGCCAACCGCGGGGCGAGCGGCATCGACGGCACGCTCGCCTCGGCCATCGGCTTTGCCGACGGACTGGACCGACCGGTCACCCTGCTGATCGGCGACCTCGCCCTGGTCCACGACCTGAACTCGCTGCTGATGCTCGGGCGGAGCCGGCGTCCGGTGACCGTGGTGGTGGTCGACAACGGCGGCGGGGGCATCTTTCACTTCCTGCCGATCGCCGCCCAGGAGGACATCCTGGAGCCGTTCTTCGCCACGCCCCAGCCGATCACCCTCGACGCCCTCGGTTCCCTGACCGGGCTCCGCTGCCGCCGGGTCGACGGCGCCGCGTTCGCCGGCGCATACCGGGAGGCGGTTGCCGCGGGGCCGTCATCCATCCTGGTCCTGACCTCCGATCGACGGGAGAACCACGCCGCCCACGCCCGCCTGCAGCGGCGGCTGGCCGATGCCTGCGGGGGCTGATTGCCCCGCGCCTTCCCCCTGCGCCACCGCCTCGACGGCCCGCCCGGCCGGCCGGTGATCCTCTACCTTCACGGCTTTCTTGGGCGGGGCGACGACTGGCAGCCGGTCATCGACCGCCTGGGGGGGGCTTCGCCCACCTGACCGTCGATCTCCCCGGTCACGGGAAGACCGGCGCGGATCCCCCTCCGGAAGCCTGGTCCCTGGCGGGCTGCGCCGACCTGCTGACCTTGCTGCTCGATCGGCTCGGCATCGGTCGGGCAACGGTGGTCGGTTACTCGATGGGTGGAAGGCTGGCCTGGCACCTCCTGCTGGGCCACCCGGAACGGCTTTCCCTGGCGGTGATCGAGTCGGCCCACCCCGGGCTGGGCGACGAGGCAGCCCGCAGCCAGCGCCTGGCCGCGGACGAGGAGACCGCCCGCCGTCTGGAGGCGGGCCCGCTGGACGACTTCCTCCGGGACTGGTACGCCCGCCCGCTGTTCGCGCCGCTGGCCGCTTCCGTCGGTCGGGACGCCCTGCTCGCCCGGCGCCGGGACAATGATCCGCCGTCGCTTGCCCGCGCCCTGCGGGGACTCGGCCTCGGCACCCAGGCGGACTTGTCGCCCGGCATCCGGCGAAGCGCCGTTCCGCAACTCCTGCTGACCGGGGAACTCGACCCCACTTACACCCGCCTGGCCGCGGCTCTGGCCGCGCAAAGCCCGTTGATCAGCCACACGGTCATCGCCGCCTGCGGCCACGCCCCGCACCTGGAGTCCCCCGCCGTATTCACCGACGCGCTTTCACCGCGCATACACCCATCGGCCTGACCGCGGCCGGCGGCCTCCACCGGGCGTCGCCGCCCGCCTTGCAATCCGGCAAGCCTGACCTCATAATGGCCGCATGAGCGTCGACTGGAAGCCCGCGGGCGAGTATTCCGACATCCTCTACCACAAGGCCGAGGGGATCGCCAAGATCACCATCAACCGGCCCCAGGTGCGCAACGCCTTCCGTCCCCAGACGGTCGAGCAGATGATCGCCGCGCTGGCGGACGCGCGCGACGACGAGACGGTCGGCGTGGTCATCCTGACCGGCGCCGGCGACCGGGCCTTCTGCTCCGGCGGAGACCAGAAGGTGCGCGGCGACGCCGGCTACCGGGACGCGGGGGGCGTCCACCGCCTCAACGTGCTCGACTTCCAGCGCCAGATCCGCACCTGCCCCAAGCCGGTCATCGCCATGGTGGCCGGCTACGCCATCGGCGGCGGCCACGTGCTGCACCTGCTGTGCGACCTGACCATCGCCGCCGACAACGCCGTCTTCGGCCAGACCGGCCCGCGCGTCGGCTCGTTCGACGGCGGCTGGGGCGCCTCCTACCTGGCCCGGATCGTCGGCCAGAAGAAAGCCCGGGAGATCTGGTTCCTGTGCCGCCAGTACGACGCGCGGGCCGCCCTCGAGATGGGCCTGGTCAACACCGTCGTCCCGCTGGCGCGTCTCGAGGAGGAGACGGTGGCCTGGTGCCGCGAGATCCTGGCCAACTCCCCGCTGGCCATCCGCGTCCTGAAAGCGGCCCTGAACGCCGACTGCGACGGCCAGGCGGGGCTGCAGGAACTGGCCGGCAACGCCACCCTCCTCTTCTACATGACCGAAGAGGGGCAGGAGGGGCGCGACGCCTTCCTCCAGAAGCGCAAGCCCGACTTCTCCAAGTTCCCCCGCCGTCCCTGAAGGGCATCACCGTGCCGGCCATCGGGAGACTCCACGTCCTGGGGTACGACCTCCCCCTGGCACCCCCGGTGACCCTCGGCGGCCGGATCCACCGGACCTCACCGGGGCTCATCCTGGTGATCGAGGACGACCGGGGCTTCTCCGGATTGGGCGAGATACCTCTCCTCTTCGGTTGGCCCGGGGGCGACCGGGACGCATTCTGGCGCCAAGTCCTCCGGCTCGAGCGCGACCTGCCGGGGGAGTTGCTGCCGGACGGGATCGCCCCATGGGATGACCTGGCGCGTCGCCTCCCCGGCTTGCCGGGGCTGCACCCGATGGTCCGGGCCGGCCTGGAGCAGGCTATCCTCTACCTGCTGGCCGAAGCCCGTGGGGTGACGCCCCTCGATTTCCTGTCGATCGACCCGGCGATCGCTCCTTCCGCATCGATCCCTGTGGCCGCCCTGCTGGAGGGGACCGGCGAGGACCCGGTCGAGGCGGCCGTCCGCCTGGCCGGGGAGGGTTTCACGACCTTCAAGCTGAAGGTCGGCCGGGGCGATCCCCGACGTGACCTCGACCGGATACGGCGCCTGCGGCAGCTCCTGGGTCCCGCCATCCGTCTCCGCCTGGACGCCAACCGCGCCTGGGATCTCCGGACGGCCGCCGGCTTCGGCCGCGAGGCGGCCCCGGCCGACGTCGAATTCCTGGAGGAGCCGCTGGCCGATCCGGCCGGCATCCCGGAACTGGCGGCCGCGACCGGCATCCCCATCGCGCTCGACGAGAGCCTCGTCGGCGTCGAGCCATCCTCGTTCGCCCCAGCCGGAGGCGTCAGCCACCTGGTCCTCAAGACGGCCTTCCTGGGAGGGGCGGCAACGACGCTGGGCTGGGTCCGCCGGGCACGTGCCCTGGGGCTCTCTCCGATCGTCAGCGCCGTCTTCCCGTCCGCCGTCGGCTGGTCTCTCGATGCCCTGCTGGCCGCCTCCCTGGGGCCCGGGGCACCGGCCGCCGGCCTGGGGACCTGCCGATTTCGGGCCGCCGACCTGGCCACGCTGCGTCCCGAGACGGGGTGTTTCACCGTCTCTCGAATTCCCTGGCGCCGGGGCGATTTCGATCTGCCCGGCCGGACGGCACCGGTCGACCTGGACGGCACGCCCCGGGCCGGAGAGCGTCCCTTCTTCCTGTCGGAGAGCGCCGCCCGCCACCCGGCGGCCCCAGCCCTGGAGGCCCACGGCCGGCGGATCGCTTACGGCGACCTGGACGCGCTCGTCCGGCGGTGCGCCTGGGCCCTCCTCTCCGGGAATCTGCTGCCCGGCAACAGGGTCGCCCTCCGGATGCCGCCGTCGGCCGACCTGGCGATCCTCCTCCTGGGCTGCTGGCGGGCGGGGCTGACGGCCGTCCTGCTCGATCCGCGCCTCCCTCTGCCGGCGGTGGAGGAGCGGTTGGCGCTGGCCCCGGCCCGGATGCTGGTATCCGCCGGCGGGGTCATCCCCGGATCCGGACCCAACCTCATCCCGGTGAGGCCGGCGGACGACCTTCTCGCCCCCGCGGGACCCCCCGCGCCGCTCCGCCCCCCACCGCCCGGAATCCCGGCCACGGTCATCTTCACCTCCGGGAGCAGCGGTTTCCCCAAGGCGGCCGTGCACACTCTGGGGAATCACCTGGCCAGCGCGGCGGGCTTCCTGGAGGTCTTTCCGCTGGCGCCCGGGGACCGCTGGCTGCTGGCGCTGCCGATGCACCACGTCGGCGGCCTGTCGATTCTCTTCCGCTGCATCCTCGCCGGCGCCGCCGCGGTCATCCCGGAACCGGGCACGAGCCTGGGCGAGTCGGTGGACCGCGCCGGCGTCACCCACCTCTCGCTGGTGCCCACCCAACTGGCCCGCCTGCTGCGGGAGCGCCGCGATCTCCCCGGCGTCAAGCTGATCCTGCTGGGCGGCGGCGCCATCCCGCCGGCGCTGGTCGAGGAGGCCGTCGGACGCGGATGGCCGGTGTCCGCCGGCTACGGCATGACCGAGATGTCCTCGACCGTCACCGCCACCCGCCCCGGCGATCCCGCGGAAAGCCTGCGCACGTCCGGTCGGGCACTCCCCGGACGCCGCCTGGCCATTTCCGCCGACGGCGAAATCCTGGTGGGCGGGGAGATGCTCTTCGAGGGGTACCTGGTCGACGGCCGCCCCGAACGCCCGCTCGACGTCGACGGCTGGTTCGCCACCGGCGACATCGGCGACGTCGACCAGGCGGGGAACCTCGTCGTCCGCGGCCGGAAGGACGCCATGTTCATCTCCGGCGGGGAGAACGTCCACCCCGAGGGCATCGAGCGCGAACTGGCCTCGCTCCCCGGCGTGGCCGAGGCGGTGGTTGTTCCGTTCGACGACGCCGAGTTCGGACAGCGTCCGGCGGCCTTTGTCCGCATGTCCGACGGGTCGGAACCGGATCGGGAAAGCCTGCGCGCGGCCCTGCGGACGCGCCTGCCCGGCTTCATGGTCCCGGTGCGTGTCTTCCCGCTGCCGGCATCGGACGGCTTGAAGCCGGATCGCGCCCGTCTCGCCAGGCTTGCTTCGGGCGGCGCCTAGGTGGCCGGGGCGGGCTCCAGGACCGTCCGGAGAAGGCGGCGCAATTCGGCGGGAATGGGCGCAGCCTGCCGGCTCTTGCGGTCGACCACCACCTGGACCGTCCCCACTCTCCCGACCATGACCGTCCCGTCCTCGGTGAAGAGCCGGTAGTCCAGGGAGAAGGACGTCTCACCAACGCTTCGCACCGCCACCCGCACCGTCACCCGGTCGCCGATCCCGAGCGGCACCAGATAATCGGCCTCGGCGTGGACGATCGGACAGAGGTAGTCTCCCTGGCCGATAACCCGCCCGACGGGCAGTCCCAGGTGCTCCATGAAGGCCTCGAAGGCCTCTTGGGCCATGCGGAACTGGCTGCCGTAGAAGATGTAGCCGGCGGCGTCGGTGTCGTAGAGCCTGACGGTCAACGTGTGCTCGAAGGGCATGGCCGCCTCGTGCTTAGAGTCGGCCCGTATGCCTGCGGCGATGGTCATGGTCTCCTCCTCGACGGTGACATGACGCCCATTATACCCGCCGGGCAGCCAAGTGGCGGTCTTCGATGCCCGCTCACTCCGACCGGTGGCACCCGCCGGGACGATGGAGTATAGTCCCGCCTCCATGGAGCCGACGGAGCGCGACGAAGACCCCTACTGTGCCGAGGCCGACACCATCGCCGAAAGCCAGCAGGTGGCCGGCCGTTTCCGCTTCTCCGCCGCCCGGACCTTCTCGTCCCTCTTCCACCGGGACTTCCTGCTGTTCTGGGTCGGCGCCTGGCTCTCCAATATCGGCAACTGGCTGCAGAGTGTCGCCCTGAGCTGGCTGGTCCTGGAGATGACAAACTCCGAGGTCATGCTCGGCATGATCAACTTTGCCGCCAGCCTGCCGGTCTTCCTCTTTTCGTTCGCCGCCGGCATCTGGGCCGACAAGCACGACAAGCGCCGCCTCATCCTGGCCGCCCAGGTGATCCTGATGTGCCTGGCCATCGCCTTGGGTGGGTTGATCGGTTCCGGCACCCAGACCGTCTGGGTGATATTGGTGCTCGCCTTCGCCGCCGGCATGGCCTCGGCCTTCAGCTTTCCCGCCTGGCAGGCGCTGATCTCCGAGATCGTCCCGAAGAAGGACCTGCTCAACGCCATCGCCCTCAACTCGGCCCAGTTCCAGGCCGCACGCCTGATCGGCCCGGCGCTGGCCGGCTACATGATCCATGCCTACGGGATCTCCTCCTGCTTCTACCTGAACGCCGCCAGCTTCCTGGCAGTCATCGGCGCACTGCTGCTGATCCGTCCCCGGCGGGCCGCGCGGGCGCCGATCCGCTCGGACCGGGCGGCCTTCTTCGAGGGGTTGGCCCATCTCCGCTCCAATCCGCTGGCCATCCAGATACTTCGTCCTGGTCGGCCTGGTGAGCACCTTCGGCATGAGCTTCTACATCGTGCTGATGCCCAAGATCGCCCGCGACGTGCTGGGCGGGGACGCGTCGACGCTGGGCACGCTGATGGGCGCCGCAGGTTTCGGCGCCCTGACCGGCGCCCTGGTGGTGGCCACGCTGGCGGCGCACGTCCGCCCGTCGATCATGATCAGGGGTGGGCTCATCTCCTTCTCCGTCACCCTGCTCATCTTCTCCTTCTCGCGGTCGATACCGTTGTCGATGGCCTGCCTGTCGGTCATCGGCTTCTCGACCCTGACCCTGATCTCCACCTTGAACACTTCGCTGCAGACGTCCGTCCCACAGCAGGTGCGGGGACGGGTGATGTCCTTCTTCGTCTGGGTCTTCATGGGCTGGATGCCAGTCGGGAGCCTCCTGGCAGGCTGGACTGCGCGGCTGATCGGCCCCGCCCAGGCGATCGGGGCGGCGGCGCTCGTTCCGCTGGCGGCGGCCGTCTGGCTCATCTTCCGGCCGTCGATGCTGGACGTCAGGAACTGCCCCTGATCCGTTCCTGCCGGTGCCACTCGCCGAAGAGCGAGCCGGCGGCGACCAGTTTCCTGACGCGTTCCCGCAGCCGGTGGCGAAGGCGCCCCGGGGGGGCGTCGGCAAACGGCGTGCCGGGCAACGGCATGAAGGTATGGGCATGGATGACCGCCCCCATCGCGACCAGCGTGTCCATCAGGACGATCGTCTGGTCGAGGTCGTCGTCCGTCTCGCCGGGCAGGCCGAAGACGAAGTCGACGAAGCAGGTGTATCCGAAACTCCGTATCAGCTCAACCGCGCGCGTGACATCCCCGACGCCGTGACCGCGGCGGCAGGCCTCGAGCAGGCGAGCACTCCCGGTCTGGGCGCCGATGACCAGGTTGTCGTTGGCGGCGAAGTGGCGGACCAGGCGCAGCATCTCCCCGGTGACGTGTTCCGGCCTGATTTCCGAGGGGAACGAACCGAAGTAGATCCGGCTGTTGGAAGGCAGAACGCGCCTGACCTCCTCGAGCAACTCCCCGACCCGGTCGGGGTGCATGCTCCGGCCGTCGGGAGACCCGTAGGAGAAGGCGTCGGGGGAGATGAACCGGACGTCGGGCATCCCCCGGGCGGCCATGACCGCCGCGTGGGCGGCCACCACCTTCGGACTGCGGTGGCGCACCCGGCCGCCGAAGAGGTAGGTGGTCTGGCAGAAGCAGCAACCGTGCGGGCAGCCCCGGCTGATCTCGATCGGCCCGAATTTCCGGTGGGGCGCGCACCAGGGGGGCCAGTCGTCCAGGATCGAGGAAGGGGCGCCGGCCGGTAAGGCGAATCCCGCCGCCTCCCGGCAAGGCCAGCCCGGCGACCTCCTCCGGCGGGCCGCCATCCAAAAGCGTCGCGACCAGTTCCCGGAAGGTTTCCTCCCCCTCCCCGACAACCACGACATCGCACCCCGCGGCGATGGCGCCGGCGGGGTCACCGGAGGGATGCGGGCCGCCGGCGACCACCACCAGCCGTTCGCGGGATGACGCCGAGATGCCGCGCAACAGCCTGGCCATCGAAGGCGCCTGGACGGTGAAGTAGGAGAGGAGCAGCAGGACCCGGCCCGCCTCGCCGAGAGCGGCATCGATGGCCGCCGGCAACTCGGCCGGGCGGCGGACGAACGCCAGCGGCAAGCTGGCCAGCCGGGCATCCGTGCCGAGCGCCCCGGCCACGGCCGCCAAGCCATACCGGTTCGGCTTCGGGTAGAAGACGACCAGCCCGACCGGCGACCGGCTCACCGTCAGAAGCGGAAGCCCAGGGTCAGGTCGATGGCGTGCTGTTGGCTCTCGATCTCCTGGTCGATGGTAAGCCAGTCCCCGGCATTGGCCTCGTCGGTGGTCCGGTACCACGTCTGGGTCTGCGTTCCGGAAGTGGAGATGTACAGGTACTCGTAGCCAAGCCCGATGAATAGGCCCGCCGGCAGGCGGTACTCGATGCCCAGGTCGCACAGCACGGCCGTCCCGGTGGCATCCCCTTCGCTCCGCTTGGCGCGCAGGATGTGGTCGTCCCAGTCCTGGGCCCTGACGTAGGGGGCCACGCCGACCAGGCACCAGATACTGAAGCCCGGCCATGGCCGCAACTCGGCCTCCCCCTCCAGCATGAGCAGGTGGAAGGTGCACCTCGTACGAGCCGACCGGCCCGTAAACCAGGTCGTGCCCGGCGTCCTTGCCGAAGTACTCGCGTGATACGACGGGTACCATTGGTCGAGGTCGGAAAGTTCGTACTGGAACTTCTGGTAGTGGTAGCCGAGCCCGGCGGCCAGGGTGAAGGCGGGCGTCGCCAAGACGCGGAAGAGGACGTCGCTCTGGAACATGGTCGCGTCCAGGTCGGTCCGGCTCTCGGAGGAGATGTCGAGGGTGTTCGGCGAGAAGGGGTACCCGTAATCGAGGTACCAGCACGCCCCAGTCGGAGTCCTGCATCGAGCCGGCGTCGGAGGTGACGTTCTTGGTCAGGCCGAGGCGCAACTGCAGGCGGCCGGAGAAAACCGCCGAGAGGCCGACCGAGGCGGTGTACACGTCGAGCGGGAACTCCAGTTCGCTGAGGGTGAAGTGGCTGTGCCCGAAGCCTGGCCGGGGACCTCGAAGTCGCCGCCGATCCGGTAGAGCGTGTCACCGCCCAACCTGCCCAGTGAAACCGACGGGGTCACTACCACCAGGCCGTCGTCGTCGTGGAAATCGAGACCGCGGGGGAAAGCCCCGGCGGTCACCGGCATGGCCAGCGCCACGGTCGCCAACGCCAGCGGCACGAACAGGGCCTGGAATCTGCGCATCTTTACCCCCTTTGCGTCACATCAACGAAATGGTCGGGGCGAGAGGATTTGAACCTCCGACTCCCTGCTCCCAAAGCAGGTGCGCTACCAGGCTGCGCCACGCCCCGTGTCTGCACGTTACTAGCCCAGGAGGCGCCGGCCGCGCAACCGGCCGGTTCAGGGTGGCATCATCTCGCGAGGACGCCACGCAGCAGCGCCAGCGCGCCATGGCCCGGCCGCGGTGGCTGACCGCGTGCTTCTCGCGCCGGCGTCAGCTCGGCGAACGTGCGCCCGTCGGGGAGCAGGAAGACCGGGTCGTAGCCGAAGCCGCCGGTGCCCCGCGGGCCAGCGGGATCACGCCCTCGCAGCGTCGCCCTCGGCGCGATCTCCTCGCGGCCGTCCGGGCAGCGCCAGCGCGACGCGCAGACGGAAGCGGGCGGTGCGCCGCGCCGGCGGGCACGCCCGCGAGCTCGCGCAGCAGCTTCCCGCGTTGGCGCGCGTCGTCGCCCCGGCCCGGCGTAGCGCGCCGAGAAGACCCCCGGCGCGCCGCCGAGCGCGTCCACCTCGAGCCCGGAGTCGTCGGCCAGAGCGCGGCAGCCCGGTGGCCGCCGGCGCCGCGCGGGCCTTCTTGACGCGCGTTCTCGACGAAGGTCGTCGCCGTCCTCCTCGGCGTCCCGCCGCGGCGCGGAAGTCCGCCAGCGTCAGCGACCTCGAGCGCGGCAGGCCGCGCGAGGAGCGCGGCGATCTCGGCGGCCTTCCTGCGGTTGCCGCGAGGCGAGGACCAGGTCCAGGCACGCCGAGCGGTCAGGGGCGCTCCACCTCGATGCCGCGGCCGCATCGCGCCGAGCACCTCGGCGCTGCAGCGCGACCAGCTCGTCGATGCCGCGCGCGCGGCCAGCGCCAGCAGCTCCTCGAGCTCGCGGTGCCACGAGAAGGGCGCGCCCTCGGCCGTGCCCTGGACCTCGACGAGCTTGCCCGCTCCGGTCATGACGACGTTCATGTCCACCTCGGCGCGCGAGTCCTCCGCGTAGCACAGGTCGAGCAGCGGCTCGCCGTCGACGATGCCGACGCTGACCGCGGCCACGTGGTCGACCAGCGGGCAGCTCGCGGCGACCTTGCCCGCGGCTCGCAGCCAGGAGCGGCCAGCGCGCAGCGCGACGAAGGCGCCGGTGATCGACGCGGTGCGGGTGCCGCCGTCGGCCTGGATGACGTCGCAGTCGACCCAGACGGTGCGCTCGCCGAGGACGGCCATGTCGGTCACCGCCCGCAGCGAGCGCCCGATCAGGCGCTGGATCTCGTGGGTGCGCCCGCCGACCTTGCCCGCGGCTCGACTCGCGGGCTGATGCGGGTGTGGGTCGAGCGCGGCAGCATCGCGTACTCGGCGGTGACCCAGCCCTTGCCGGTGTCCTGCGCAGGAACGGCGGCACCTTCTCCTCGATGCTGGCGGCGCACAGGACCCTCGTGTCGCCCACGCTGATCAGGGCCGAGCCCTCGGCGTGCTTCAGGTAGCCGCGTTCGACCTTGACCGGCCGCATTTCGTCGGGTTTTCGTCCGTCGACTCGGATCATCCTCGTCTCTCCTTGCATTGCTCTCTTGGACGTCTACAGGTCGACCAGCGAGGCCGATGTCAGTTCCGCCCCGAGGAAACGCCGGCCGACCTCGTGAACTGCGCCGGCAGGTCGGTCACGCAGAATTCCCGGTTCCCCGGCCCGCCACCGGTCCGGAAGGTGCCCCGGTAGGCCAGGATGCCGGCCACCTCCTTGGCCGTCTCGGCGGACGAGTCGATCAGCACCACGCCTCCCCCATCACCTCGGCGATGACCCCGGCCAGCAGCGGGTAGTGGGTGCACCCGAGGAGCAGCACGTCGATCCCCTCGCGGCGAAGCGGCTCCAGGTACTCGCCGCGGCAGTCAGCCGGGCGACCTGGTTGTCGGTCCACCCCTCCTCGGCCAGCGACACGAACAGGGGGCAGGGTGCCGTGATCACCTTGATGCCCGGTCGATCCGCGCGATCGCCTCCTCGTATGCCCCGCTGGCGACCGTCGCCCTGGTGCCGATGACCCCGATCCGGCCGCTGCGGGTGCGGCGGACCGCCGCCCGGGCCCCCGGTCGATCACCCCGACCACCGGCACGTCGAAGCGCTCGGCCAGCGACGGCAGGGCGGTGGCCGAGGCGGTGTTGCAGGCCACCACCAGCAGCTTGACCCCCCGGTCGACCAGGAAGGCGGCGTTCTGCAGGGAATAGCGGACGACCGTCTCGGGCGACTTGGTGCCGTAGGGAACCCGGGCGGTGTCCCCCAGGTAGACGGTGTGTTCGGCCGGGAGCCGCTCGATCAGCGCCTTAGCACGGTCAGCCCCCCCAGCCCGGAGTCGAAGATGCCGACGGGGCGATCGGCCACCGCCGTGCTCACGGCCGCTTCACCAAGTCTGGGGCGGCCGAGAAAGGCCCGCGCATATCAGTGTGTCCAAGAATGGTGTCCGTCTCCTGTCCATCGACCAGAATGATTACCGACTTCACCTCGGGGATGTTCATTATAAGGCCGTTGACGATCGAATACCAAAGGAGGATTTCCTGGGTCAGGCCGACCGACGCGCCCCGGATGGAGGGGGCCAGGTCGAGCACGGCCACCGGCTCGGCGACGTAGACCGACCGCAGCTCCAATTCGACCGGCACCAGGGAAACCAAGTCCGTCCGTGACCCGGCCTTCAACTCGTCGACAATCAGCCGGCAGCGCTCCTCGAGCCCCCCGGCCATGACCACCTGGCGCGGCTCCGGAGCCAAGGCCGTGCCGTCGGGAGTCGAGAAATAGAGTTCCAGGTCGCCCAGGACCCCCCTGGCCTTGGCCGCCTCCCGCGCTCTCCGCGTCCGGCGGCTTCGGCGCGGCGCTTTCCTCCTGGCCGGCCCCCGGCCGCCGGGGCACCTGCCAGGCCCACAGGCCGGCGGCGACGACCGCCCCCACGAAGAGCACGATGAAGAGCCTCCCGCGCCACCCCGCCGCCGGCTCACAACCGCTCCCTCACCCAGGCGATGAGCGCGCCGGCCAGCGCATCAGCCAGCCGGGCCAGTTCAGCGGGATCGCGCAGGACACCCAGACGGTCATCCTCCCCCTGGCGATCGCCGGCTCGCTCGCGAGCAAGCGCCCGAGCCCGGAGTCCACCGGCTCGCTGCGGGTGGACAACGTGACGTTCGGCCTGGTCCTCCTCGGGACCGTGGTCCTGTGCGGCGCGCTGCTGTTCATGCCCGTGGCCGTCCTGGGCCCGATCGCCGACCACCTGGCCGTGAAGATCAAGGAGGAGCCGTGGAAAACACCGCTCACATCTCCACCTCCGGCGTGCACGCCGGCCTGCCCGCCGACAAGCACGTGCGGCGCGCGGCCAGGAGCCGGAGCCTGCTCCGCCCGGAGCTGCTGCGTCCGGCCGTGACGCGCGCGCTCGTCATGCTCCTCCCCTGGGTCCAGGCCAGGAACCCGGTCATGTTCGTGGTCGAGGTCGGCGATCTCGTGAGGTCCTCTTCGTCTATGACCTCGTCGCCGGCGGCGCGCCGGCCGACGTGAAGTTCGCACGTCCAGCTCATCGCGCTGGCTCTGGCTCACCGTGCTCTTCGCCAACTTCGCCTCGGCCATCGCCGAGGCCCGCGGCAAGGCCCAGGCCGACGCCCTGCGGAAGACGCGGCGCGACACGCCGGCCCGCCGCCTCGCGCGACGGACGGAGGCACCGAGCGAGACGGTGCCGTCCGACCGACCTCCGACGCGGCGACGTCGTCGTCGTCGAGGCGGGCGAAGTGATCCCCAGCGACGGCGAGATCATCGAGGGCGTCGCCTCGATCGACGAGTCGGCCATCACCGGCGAGTCGGCCCCCGTGATCCGCGAGGCCGGCGGCGACCGCTCGGGCGTCACCGGCGGCACGCGCGTGCTCTCCGACCGGATCGTCGTCGAGATCACGGCCGAGCCCGGCGAGTCGCTTCCTCGACCGCATGATCGCCCTGGTCGAAGGGGCCATCCGCCAGAGGACGCCCAACGAGATCGCCCTGTCGCTCGTGCTGGCCGCGTTCACGCTGATCTTCCTGATCGTCACCGCCACGCTCTGGCCATGCCCGATCGTGCGCGACTACTGTCGAGCAGCGGCACAGCCTCGGCACCGACTGCCGACCCTGGTCGCCCTGCTGGTCTGCCTGATCCCCACGACCATCGGCGCGCTGCTGGCCGCCATCGGCATCGCCGGCATGGACCGGGCTCGTCCGGGCGCAACATCATCGCCAAGAGCGGCAAGGCCGTGGAAGTGGCCGGCGACGTGGACACGCTGCTGCTGGACAAGACGGGCACGATCACCGTGGGCAACCGCCAGGCCGCCGAGTTCGTTCCCTTCGGCGGCTTCACCGCCGAGCGAGACTGGCCGACGCGGCCGCCTGGCCTCGCTGGCCGACGAGACGCCCGAAGGCAAGAGCATCGTCGAGCTGCGCGACAGCTCGGAGGCATCGGCGCCGCGACGGCGCGAGACCTCGGCGCCCGGGCGCGACGTTCGTCGCCTTCACCGCCCAGACCCGGATGAGCGGCATCGACCTGCCGACGGCCGCGGATCCGCAAGGGCGCGCCCGACGCCGATCGCGCGCTACGTCGGAGAGCAGCGGCGGCAGCGTCGCCCGACGCGGCGACAGGCAGCGGTCGACGGCGATCGCCTGCGAGCGGCGGCGACGCCGCTGCTGGTCGGCGACGGGCACCGGATCGCTCGGCATGGTGGTCCTGGAGGACATCCTCAAGCCGGGCATCGCCGAGCGGTTCGCGCGGCTGCGGCGGATGGGCCTGCGCACGGTGATGGTCACCGGCGACAACCCGCTGACGGCCGCGGCCATCGCCGCGCAGGCCGGCGTGGACGACTTCATCGCCGAGGCCACGCCCGAGGCCAAGCTCGCCTACATCCGCAAGGAGCAGGCGGCGGGCAAGCTGGTGGCCATGATGGGCGACGGCACCAACGACGCCCCGGCCCTGGCCCAGGCCGACGTCGGCGTGGCCATGAACTCCGGCACCCAGGCCGCCAAGGAAGCCGGCAACATGGTCGACCTCGACAGCGACCCGACCAAGCTCATCGAGGTCGTCGAGATCGGCAAGCAACTGCTGATGACCCGCGGCGCGCTGACCACGTTCTCCATCGCCAACGACCTGGCCAAGTATTTCGCCATCGTCCCGGCGCTGTTCGCCGCCACGCTGCCCGGCTGAAGCCGCTCGACATCATGGACCTGCACTCGCCGCACATCGCGCGATCCTGTCGGCGGTGATCTTCAACGCGATCATCATCCCGCTGTTGATCCGATCGCGCTGAAAGGCGTGAAGTACCGCCCGGTCGGGCCGACGCTGCTGCGCCGCAACCTGCTGATCTGGGGCCTGGGCGGCGTGATCGCGCCGTTCATCGGCATCAAGCTGATCGACCTGGCCCTCTCGGCCACGGGAGTCGTGTGACGTGAAGGCCCACCTGCTCGACTCGCTCCGCGTCGTCCTCGTGACCGTGATCGCGTGCTGCGTGCTCTACCCGGCGCTGGTCCTCGGCGTGGCTCAGCTCGTCGTCCCGCGCGGGGCCGATGGCTCGCTCGTCGTCGACGTCGACGGCCACGCGCGCGGCAGCCCTGCTGCGAGATCGCCCAGAAACTCGGGACCAGGTGGGTGTGGCCGCGTCCCTCGGCGGTCGACTACGACGCGGCCGGCGCGGGCGGCAGCAACCTGTCCCCCACGAACCCCAAGGTCACGAAGCGGGCGCAGGAGCTCCTCGCGCGGCTCGGGGCCACGCCCAGCCCGGCCTGCGCCGCCGGGACTCGTGACCGCGTCCGAAGGCGGCCTCGACCCCCACGTCTCGCTGCGCGCGGCCCTGTATCAGGCCCCGCGCGTGGCGCAGGCGCGCCGGGTCCCGGCGTCGCGCGTCGAGGAGCTCCTGAAGGCGCGGGCGTTCACGCCCGGCTTCGGCCTGGGGGGCGAGCCGCTGGTGAACGTCCTCGAGGTGAACCTGGCCCTCAAGGAGCTGCGCTGAGTCGCGCTGCACGACGCAACGGCCGCGGGCGGCCGCCCTCGGCGCCCGACGGGCTTGAACCGCGGCCTGGGCGGTGCTCCGGGACAGGGCATGCCCACCGTGATCCTGGCCGGGGGAGCCTGCATGCTCGCGTTGTTCGCGCTCGCCACCGCCGACGACCCGTCCGCGGGGAGGAGCGCTGGACCGGCGACCTACACGGCGGCGGCCGTGGTGGCGATCAGCGGCCTCTACTTCTGCTTGAAGCTCGCGGGCGTGGGTCCGTTCGACGACGCGGACGCCGAGGTCGCGGTCGAGGGGACCCGGGCCGTGCCGGCCTGGCTCGCCCTCACGACCGCCGGGCTGAGCGTCGCGTTCATCGGCGCCGTGGGCGCCCTCCTGGATCGCCTGCACCGTGGGGCCAGGCGGCGACGAGGCCGACGGGCTGGCCGAGCTGGTGACGCGGTGACCGACGAGACGGCCGAGGCGCTGAAGGTGCTCGTCGCGGGGACCGGCCTGTTCGGCGTCTTCGTCGCGGGCCTCTGGGTCATCACCTGCGTCCTTGAGGGGAAGAAGCGCCGAGAGAGCTAGTGGTTCATCGCGCAACGTCCCTGGGGCCCTGCTGGTTGCTTTCCGCAACGAACGCGCTCCCTGGGTCGCCTTGGCGCCGCGTTCCCACTTGCAACGCGGGGCACGGCGGGTGCAACGTTCGCCCCGCATGGAGAGCACCGATCGACCCCCGGCCGGCGCGAACGACGCCGCCCCCCCTGCGCCTCGGGGTCGAGCTCCGACGTCAGCGCTCCGCGGGAGCCCGACGCGTCGGAGGACGACGGTGCGCCCTCCCCCCGAAGAGGACTCCACCCCGCCGAGCAAGTCCACGCGCGTCTCGCGGCAGCAGTTCGAGGCCCTCGAGGCGAGCACCCCGCCCCGAGGCCCGGCGGCTGCTCGTGCTCACGCTCGCGGCGCTCGGCGTCGTCTACGGCGACATCGGCACCAGCCCGCTCTACGCGCTGCGCGAGTGCTTCCACGGCGCCGCACGCGCGTGGCGCCGACGCCCGACAACGTGCTCGGCGTGCTCTCGCTGATCTTCTGGTCGCTGATCGCTCGTCGTCTCGCTCAAGTACCTCGTCTTCGTCCTGCGCGCCGACAACCAGGGCGAGGGCGGCATCCTGGCGCTGATGGCGCTGGCGCTGCCGACGCGACGCGGCGGCCACGGCGCCGCGGCGTGCCTGATCGCTGCTCGGCCTGTTCGGCGCGGCGCTGCTCTACGGCGACGGCATGATCACGCCGGCCATCTCGGTGCCTCGGCGCGTCGAGGGCCTGGAGGTCGCGACGCCCGCGCTTCGAGCCCTACGTCGTGCCGATCACGGTCGCGATCCTGGTCGGCCTGTTCGTCGTCCAGCGCCGCGGCACGGCGACGCGTCGGCGCGCTCTTCGGCCCGGTGATGCTGCGTCTGGTTCGTCGCGCATCGGCGTGCTCGGGCGTCGCGCGGATCGCGCGCGACCCGCAGGTGCTCGCGGCCGTCGACCCGCGCCACGCCGTGCGCTTCTTCGCTCGACAACGGCTCGCACGGCTTCCTCGTGCTCGGCGCGGTCGTTCCTGGTCGTCACCGGCGGCGAGGCGCTCTACGCCGACATGGGCCACTTCGGCGCGGCGGCCGATCCGCCTCGCCTGGTTCGCGCTCGTGCTGCCCGGCGCTGCTGCTCAACTACTTCGGCCAGGGCGCGCTGCTGCTCGCGCGACCCGGCGGCGGCCGAGCAACCCGTTCTACCTGCTGGCGCCGGACTGGGCGCTGTACTGCCGCTGGTCGCGCTCGCCACCGCTGGCCACCGTCATCGCGTCGCAGGCGCTGATCTCGGGCGCGTTCTCGCTCACGCGGCAGGCCGTCCAGCTCGGCTACTGCCCGCGCATGACGATCGTCCACACCTCGGCGCGACGAGATCGGCCAGATCTACGTCCCGGCGGTCAACTGGCTGCTGATGGTCGGCGTGCGTCGGCCTCGTGCTCGGCGTTCCGGCTCGCTCGAGCAACCTGGCCGCGGCCTACGGCATCGCGGTCACCGGACGATGGTGATCACGACCGTGCTGTTCTACGTCGTGGCGCGCCGCGCGCTGGGGCTGGCGCCGCTGCGGCGGCCGCTGCGTCGCCGTGGCTCGTTCCTCGTCGATCGACCTCGCCTTCTTCGGCGCGAACCTCGTCAAGATCGCGCACGGCGGCTGGTTCCCGCTGGTCGTCGGCCGCGGTCGTCTTCGCGCTTCATGACCACCTGGAAGCGCGGCCGCGAGGTGCTGGCGCGACGCGGCTCCGGCGAGTCGCGCGCATGCCGCTCGACCAGTTCCTCGCCGACATCGACGACGCCGACGCCCGTCCGCGGTGCCGGGCACGGCGGTGTTCATGACCGGCGACCCGCGCCGGCACGCCGCCGCGCTGCTGCACAACCTCAAGCACAACAAGGTGCTGCACGAGCAGTCGTCCTGCTCGACGGTCGATCGACCGCCGACGTGCCGCACGTGGCCGCCGGCGAGCAGCGTCGCGGTCGAGCCGCTCGGCCAGGGCTTCTTCCGCGTGACGCTGCGCTACGGCTTCATGGAGGAGCCCGACGTGCCCGAGGCGCTGATGGCCGCGCGGCGAGCAGGGCCTCGCAGACTCGACCCGCAGACGACGTCACCTACTTCCTCGGGCCGCGAGACGCTGCTGGCGACGCGCGGCGCCGGGCATGGCGCTCTGGCGCGAGCAGCTGTTCGTGCTGCATGTCGCGCAACGCCGCGCGCGACCGGCGTTCTTCAAGATCCCGCCCGACCGGGTGGTCGAGCTGGGCATGCAGATCGAGCTGTAGTGGGCGCGCGCCCCGGCGCCGCGCTAGAGTCCGCGCATGAGCGCGCGTCTCACGATCCTCCTCCTCTCCTGCGTCGTCGCCGGCTGCGCAGCGACGCCACCCCCGGCCGGCACCGAGCCGGCGGACGGCGCGGCGCTGCTGCGGGAGGTGGAGACCCTCATGGCCGGCGTCACCGACGAGGCCGAGGAGGTGCGCGTCCTCGACCTCCTGCGCCGGGCGGCGCCCGAGGCGCTGGAGCACGTCGTGCGGCGCGTCGACCTGCGGAAGCTCCTGGGTGACGTCGACGATCACTTCCTCGGGCCGCGGCGCGGGGCCGAGCTGCTGGTGCTCCTCGCGCGGGAGCGCGTGGGCGAGCTGTCGATCACCTCGCGCGCCGCGCTGATCACGGCGCTGCAGGTGGGGAGCACCGACGCGGACGACGAGGTCGCGGTCGCGGACGTGTTCCTCGCGACCCACCAGGGACCACCCTCACGGCCCTCAAGAACGCCGTCGACGAGGGCGGGGACTACCACGACCTCGAGAACCTCCTCTTCCACGACGTCGACGACGCCAGTTCGGGCCTCGATCTTCCGCCACTTCGGGCGCGAGGCCGCCGGCGCCGCCGCCGCCGAGGTGAAGGTCCTGAGCGACATCGACGACACGCTCTACCGGAACTGGGTCGACGAGCGCTACCCGCCCCGAGGCCGTGTACCCCGGCGTGCGCGCGCTCCTCCACGAGCTGGACCGCGGACCCGACGAGGCGGCCCCCGGCCGCGAGGGGGACGTGGGCTTCCTCACCGCGCGGCCCGGCAACCGGCGGCCTCCTCGAGGGGGAGACGATCGCGACGATCGGCCGGCTCGGCGTGTCGCGCTTCGTCGTGCTCACCGGCTCGGTGACCCGGCTCACGAGCAACGAGGCGATCGCCGAGGGGAAGCGAGGCGGTGGACCGCTACCGCCTCCTCTACCCCGAGCACCGCTACGTCTTCCTGGGCGACAGCGGCCAGGGCGACGCGCTCCTCGCCGCGCGCCTCATGGCCGAGCGCGCCTCGGTCATGCGCGGCGTGTTCATCCGCAACATCCTCCCCACGGACGCCCAGGGCCGCGCCGCGTGGGCGGCCAAGGGGGGTCCGCTCTTCGACACCTACGTGGGGGCCGCGCTCCACGCGTTCGAGCTGGGCCTGATCTCCCGCGAGGGCCTGGCGCGCGTCGCCTGCGCCGCGCGCGACGAGGTCGCGGCGATCGCCTTCCCCAACGACAGGACCCGCGCCGCGCGGCGCGCCGAGGTCCAGCGCGACGTCGCCCGGGTCAACGAGCGCCTGCCCGAGGGCGAGCGGGTGCGCTGAGCTCGGGTCGATCGTCTTCCCTGTGTCCCCTGCGACCCCTGTGGTGAACCGAAGCTAGAAGACGAACGGCAGGAGCTGGCCGCTCGCGCACAGGACGGCCATGGCCGGGCTGAGGAGGCGGAGCAGCCGGTCCTCCTGCTCGCGGTCACCGCCGCGGAGGTCGACGACCGCCTTGACGGCGCGGCGAGGCCCAACGAGCAGGTCCTGGGGCTCGAGGACGGCGTGACCCATCGCGCGCAGGGACGACGCGACGTGCGCGCGGACCAGGGGGTCATCGTCAATGATCATGATCGCCGACGAGCCGTCGCTCACTCATTCGCCGTTCGTCATGAAGACGAACATTGCGCTGCTGCCGCGCGCTTGCAAGGGCACGCGGGATTCTCCACAAACGAGGCCCCAGCGGCTGGGGAGTCCAGTGTTCGCGCGGCATTCGGCCGCCGGAAGTGACCGCCAGGAAGACCGAGACCTGGGGACAGTCGCTTCTGATCGCGAAGCGGGTCGCCCGCGCGCTACTCGACGCGGCGACCCCGCTCCCTCAGGAGCCCGGACCGGCCGGAGAGCGTCCCGTCGCGCTCGAGGGTCCACACGAAGCGCTCGGGGTGGTCGCCCTCACGCGTCGTGAACGTCGCCCGCAGCTTCTTGCCCTCCTGGACGGCCGTCCCCTCGCCGTGGGCCACGACGACGTCGCCGAGGAGGACCTCGCGCCGCACGCGGAGCTCGTCGCCGGCGCGCTCGACCGCGAGGCGCGTCGCGCGGCGCTTCTTCGTCCCCCAGGGCAGGAGGCCGCGTTGGTCGAGCGCGTAGCGCCCGGCGGCGCCGCGGACGAACCAGGCGTCGACGTCCACCTCGGGCCGGACGCGCTCGAGGAACACGGGCCATCTGGGCCGGCGTCAGCGAGCGGCCGTGCTCCGCGCGGAAGGCCTCGTCGTGCGCCCGCAGGCGCTTCAGGTACACCTCGGCCGCGTTCTCGATGGGGATGAGGCTCTGCATGATCTCGGGCGTGATCCCGTTGGGGACGAACCCCAGGTCGAGGAGCGTCCCCTTCACGTCGTCGTTGATCTCGGTGATCAGCTTCGTCCCGGCGCGGGACCAGGCCGGCGAGACGACGAGGTACCCGTCGCGGTCGATCCACGCGAACATGCGCTGCAGGACCGCGTGGCGCAGGTGCGTGTCGGCGAGGCGCGAGGTTGACGCCCTCGGCGACGCGGACCAGCGCCGCCGACACGTCGCCGTCGCCCGGCGCGGGGATCGTGCGCGTGCGGGTCGAGCCCAGCGGCGGAAGAGGGCCGCGCTCTCGCTCCCCTGCTCGAGGCGCGAGCAGATCTGCATGAACAGGTCGACGCCGGCGGCCTGGCCCAGGGCCTCGGCCACGCCCGAGCAGAAGTAGCTGTTCATGTCGAGGAGCCGCGGACCGTCGCCGTCCAGCGCGCCCGCCAGGCCGGCGCGCGCGTGGCCCATGCTGAAGTCGTAGCCCAGGGGCTTGCCGTCGTTCAGCGCGGCCGCGGCCCGGGCGAAGAACTCGTCGGCCGCGCGGTCCAGCGCCGGCTGGCGCTCGGCGTCGCGGAGGAAGAACACCGCCTCGCGCGCGCTCCACTTGCGGAGGGCCTTCTCGAAGTGGTTGGGAAGGGCTCGATCACGACCCCGCGCTCAATGAGCGACTCGATCGTCAGCAGCGTGCCCTTGGCGTAGGTCTTGCCGCGGATCGTGTGCTCGCGGTCCGTGACGTACCCCACCGAGTAGTGGCTGAACATGTTGTCTTCGGACGCCGGGCAATGGCCGCGCTCGGCGTCAGGTCGCCCTCGTTGATGATGAAGAACGTCCGCGGCAGGTGGCCGGCCTGGAACCGGCGGTCGAAGTGCTCGGGGTTGACGGTCCAGTGGTAGCGATCCAGGCCCGGCGCCGTCGGGCCGCTCGAGGGCGAACGCCGGGCGGCCGGGGGCGTAGAGCCGGTCCGGGTGCAGGGTCGCGGCGCGGAGGAGGACCTGCTCGCGCAGGAAGCGCAGCCCGCGGAGGACGCGCCGCTTCTTCTCGCCCAGCCCGGGGGTGCCCTGCCCGGCGGCGTGGAGCTCGGCCGTGCGGCGGTCGATCGCCAGCACCAGGTCGAACACCCGCCGGTTCATGGCCTCGGGCTCGGCGTCGATCAGGGCCAGGTAGAGCCGGGCCGGGTCAATGGCGAACAGCTCCTCGTAGCCGCGCCCCGAGCAGGGCCTCGGCGGTCCCCGCGTGGAAGCGGGCCGGGTCGAGGACGAGCTGCAGCGCGGCCTCGATCCGCGCCCGCAGGTCGATCGGGCCCGGCGGCGACTGCGCCGGCGGCTCCTGGCCCCGGGCCGGCGCGGCGAGCGCCAGCGCGCCGGCGACAGCGAGCACGGCGAGGGGGCTGCGCATGGGGGTTCCTCCGGGGGCGCAGCCTGGCCAGTCATGATGGCCAGCTTCACGCGTAAACTGGGCGTGGATGGAATCCGACAAGACGCAGGCCGACTCCACCAAGGCGCGGGACGACACCTGGTCCCCGCCGCCCACGTTCGACGGCTTCGTCCTGCGCCTCCTGGGGCGCGGCGGCATGGGCTGCGTCTACCTGGCGCAGGACCCGCTGCTCGACCGGCTGGTGGCGATGAAGTTCATCGCCCGGCCGCGACCCCGACCCGGAGACGCGCGGACGCTTCCTGATCGAGGCGCGGGCGGTCGCCCGGCTGCAGCACCCCAACGTCATCGCCGTGCACCGCATCGGGGAGGTCCGGGGCGGCCTACCTGGTTCTCGGAGTTCGTCGCGGCCAGACGCTCCACGACATGCCGCAGCCGGTGCCGTGGCCGCGGATCCTGTCCTCGCGCTCGGGCTGGCGCGCGGCCTGGCGGCGGCGCACCGCGCGGGCGTGCTCCACCGCGACGTCAAGCCGGCCAACGTCCTCGTGCGAGCGAGCGGCGAGGTGAAGCTGCTCGACTTCGGCCTCGCCAAGCTGCTCGAGGTCTCGCAGCCGCCGCCGCCGCCGCGGGTCCCGGCCAGCGCGGGCACCTCCCTCGCCGCGACCGGCGCCCAGGGCTCGCTCACGAACACGGGGGTCCTCCTCGGGACGCCGCTCTACATGGCGCCGGAGCTGTGGGACGAGGAGCCGGCGACGCCGCGCTCCGACGTCTACGCCCTCGGCCTCGTGCTCTACGAGCTGCTCTCGGGCGAGATCCCGCACGCGGCCGCGGCGGAGGAGGGCGTGCAGTGCCTCTGCGTGGCGGTGCGCGAGACCGACGCGCCGCCGCTCGGCGCGCGCAACCCGGCGATCCCGCGCCCTTTGGCGGAGGCCGTCGACCGCTGCCTGCGGCGCGACCCGGCCCTGCGCTTCGCCGACGCGGGCAGCTGTGCGCGGCGCTCTCCGACGTCCACTCCGTCTATCACACGCTCGCGGCCGCGGCCGACCCGCTGGTGACCGCCGACGACGCCTCGCTCGTGACCGCCTCCTTCTCGCGCGTCGTGCCCACGATCGACCCCTTCGTCGCCCGGTTCTACGAGCGGCTCTTCGAGCGGCGCCCTGACGTGCGGTCGCTCTTCCCGCTCGAGCTCGGCCCGCAGCGCGGGGAACCGCCGACGGTCATCCAGCTCGCCGTCGACAACCTGCGCCGCCCGGCGCGCCTCGTGCCGATCCTCGAGGACCTGGGCCTGCGCCACGCCGCCTACGGCGTCCGCGAGGCCGACTTCGAGGACGTGGGCCAGGCGCTCATGGGCGCGCTGGGGCGATCTCGACCCCCGAGTGGCGCCCGACGCTCCACCGGGCGTGGTTCAACGCCTACCAGCAGATCGCGGTCGCCATGCGCCGGGGGCTGTTCGAGGCGCGCGCGGCCTCGAGGGAGGTCGGATTGGCACTCGCTCCCGGCGGGCACGGTCCTCGGCGGCTTCCGGCTCCTGAGCGAGCTGGGCCGCGGCGGCATGGCGACCGTCTTCCGCGCGGAGGACGTGCGCCTGGGCCGGCACGTGGCGGTGAAGGTCGTCGACCCCGCCCTCGCCGCCGACCCGCGCTTCCGCGCCCGGTTCGAGCGCGAGGCGCGGGTCACGGCGTCCGTCACGCACCCGAACATCGTGACGACGCTCCTCGCGGGCGAGGAGGGGCGGGTCCTGTTCCTGGTGCTGGAGCTGGACCCGGGGGCTCGCTGGAGGCGCGCGTCCGCCAGGCGCCGCTGCCGTGGAGGGACGGGGCGCGGCTCGGCGCCCAGGTGGCGCGCGCGCTCGAGGCGATCCACGCGCGCGGCCTCGTGCACCGCGACCTCAAGCCGCAGAACGTGCTCCTCGACGCGCAGGGCAACGCCAAGCTCTCGGACTTCGGCCTGGTCATCGCCGAGACGGACTCCGAGCGCATGACGCGCACGGGCAAGCTCCTGGGCACGATCGGGTTCATCGGCGCCCGAGCAAATGGACGGCAAGGCCGCGCCGCTCGACGGACGCACCGACCTCTACAGCCCTCGGCGCCACGCTGCACGCCGCGATCGCCGGCTCGCCGCCTTTCGCGGGCGCGGGCTACGAGGTGCTGAGGAAGCACATCACCAACCGGCCGCCGCCCCTGCGGACGCTGGTGCCCGACGTGCCGGAGGCGCTCGAGCGCGTCGTGCTCCGGCTGCTGGCGAAGACGCCGGCCGGCCGGCCGGCGTCCGCGGGCGAGGTCGCGGCGGAGCTGGAGGCGCTCGCCGGGGACGGCGCGCACCGGCCGCGCAGCACGCTCGCGCTCGCCGCCGGCGCGCTCGTCCTGGTCGTCGCGGCCGCCGGCGCCGGCGCCGCGCTGGCGTCGCGCGGAGCCGCGCCGCCTCCGGCCCCGGTGACCGTGACGCCCCCGGCGCCGACGGAGGTCGCGCCGCCCCCACCGAGGTCGCGCCGCCCCCGACCGAGGCGCCGCCGCCGCCACGCACGCTCGCGCTCGCAGCGGTGGGAGCTCTCGCGCCCGTACAAGCTCGTGTCCTGCGCCTTCGCGCCCGACGGCCAGCGGCTCGCGTTCGGCGGCGAAGTGGCGCCTGCGAACGGGCCCGCCCTCGAGGTGGATGGCGTGGACGACCCGGCCACCGTCCTCGCGAGCACGCCGCATGAGCAGGTCGTGTGGGACATCGCGGTCTCCCCCGACGGCCGGCGCGCCCTCACGGCGTCCTACGACGGCGGTGTGCGCCTCATCGACCTCGAGACCGGCGGCATCGAGGCCGAGGCGAGGCCCTACGGGTGCGCCCTGGCCGTGGCGTTCTCCCCGGACGGCCGCCGGGCCGTCTCGGCCGGCGACGGCCCCGGATCGACGTGTGGTGGGTGCGCCCGGACGAGGACCAGAAGCTCGTCGTCGCGGGGGTCATGCTCGACCCGTTCCCCCCGCCGGCCGAGGGCCATCATGGACATCGTGTTCGACGGCGACGAGCGCCTCGTCACGTCCGGATCATCGGGATCGTGCGCGTGTTCGAGCTCCGTGCGCGCGCCGATCCCGTCGACCAGCGCGCCGCGCGGCAGGTGGGCTTCCGCCAGGTCTTCCCGCCCGGCACCTGGGCGCCGTCGGTGGTCCCGCTCGACGCGAAGTGGTCGATCGTCACCGGGTGGAAGACCCGGGGATCGTGCGCCTCGACCTGGAGAGCGACGCCTCCACCCCGCTCGAGCGGGAGACCGGCGGCTACACGGGCGGCCTGGCCCTGACGGCGGACAAGCGGTACGTGGCCTACTCCACGCACACCGACGCCAGCATGGACTCCGTGATCGAGGTCCACGACGTCGCCTCGGGGGCGCGCGTCGCGCGCGTCGACGTGCCGTTCCTCATCTCCCGCCTCGTGTTCTCGCGGCACGACCGCCTGGCGGCGATCGGCGAGGGCGCCGGAGGACAGCTGCGGATGTTCCAGCTCGAGCGCTAGCTAGCTAGCTAGTTCTACTGTGCGGGATCGCCGCCAAAGATCCATCTCCACCGTCACGGCGCGAAGCCGGCATCTCACCGCCAAGAGCGCCATGACCGCCAGGACGAGCGCGGCGCCGTGGGCTGCGCGGCGTGGCTGCGACAACGAGAGCCCCTTCCCGTCGCGCGCAGCCCACGGCGCCGCGCAGGTAGAAGCGCGGGGGCGCGAGGCGACCGCGGCGACTTCGCCAGTGGTCAATGCGCGCCTGCTCGTTGCGGGTCAGTTGTCGCGTGAGCTGCTGTGCAAGACGGCTGAGATCAGCCTGCGGATTTCGCAGTAGCTAAGAGACATCGCCCAGGCCACCTGCTGGACCGTGATCGCGCAGGTTTTCCCGGCTCGTCGCTGCTCCAGCACGAGGAAGAACAGCGCGAGGCACGCGAGCGTCATCTGATAATGCCATCCCACCCAGGAACGCACCTCATAGTGATCGAGCCCCACCTCGCCCTTGGCGCGCTGAAAGTCGTGCTCGATCCAATGGCGGCGTGAAGCCGCGCGGACCAGGTCCTCGAGGTTGGCCTCGAGGTCATTCGTGACCCAGTAGCCGTATCCGGCGAGCTGCTGCCGTCTGCGGATCACCACGAGACGCTCGGCCGCGCTTTGCTTGCGCGCGCGGATCAGCGCGCAGGCCGCCTGGACCTCGATCGGCTGCTTCTCGCCATCGCGGACCCAGATCCGCGACCACTTTCGCCGTCGGTTGGCCCAGACCTGCGCCTGCACGAACGGCCGGTCCTTGCCGGGGACGGCCTCCCTTTCCGCTGGGAGCAGGCATATCGGTGGCGAGGTCCTCGAAGCTCGTCGTCGCGTCAAACAACAGGACGTATTTCTCGCTGCGCTCCCGAAGACGCGCCCTGAAGGGCCCGATCCGGCCGAACTCCTCGTCGCCCACGACCCACCGGTGCGGCAGCTCGTGACCGTGGGCCTCGAGCAGGTCGTCGGCGATCTGCCACGTCGGCGGACGGTACAAGACCTCGGGCGGCACATGGCACTTCTCTCGGCGCTTGGCCGAGTCGACCCACTCGCGAGGCAGCAGCTGGTGCGCCACCAAGCTGTGCCCCTTCGGCGACTGATAGCTTGCACATGTAGACGCCCACCTGGCAGTTGTCCTGTTTGCCCAGGCGGCCGCACCACTGGCGCTTTACGCCCACGGACTCCGTCCCCTTCTTGGGGAAGCTCGACGGATCCAGGGCCAGGATCCCGTCGTCGTCGCCAAGCTCCTCGCGCACGTGAGCGCGCAGCTCGGCCATGACCCGCTCGTCGTCCCACACCGCCGCACCGACGAACTGCTGA
>CAWCAY010000003.1:1265000-1390054 GCA_963793725.1 uncultured bacterium | reverse complement strand
CCAACAGAGTTATCCACAACGCAATCCACAACGATGTCCAGATGACGTCCGAACTGATCGCCGCATGGGATTTCCTGTGGACATGGCCCTGAACTTGACCGTGTGGATAACTCGTTTTCCATTTCTATCCAATAGCTTGCCAACAATATCGTGTACCTGCTCTCAAGTTTCGCCATGCTCTGTCGAGCCTCTGGATAATCTTCTGCATACAGAGTTTCCCACAAGGGGAAGATCCGGTCCCACCACATACCCCGTGTGGGCTCGGTCGTTGACAAGCCGGGCGACCTCCCCCACTATGTAGCTGACAGCCAACAACCGGGAGAACGCCATGACCAAGAAGAATTTCAGCCTGCTGGAAGCGATGGAGCTGGCCATCACCATGGAGGAGGAGGGGGTCGCCTTCTACACGCTGGCCGCCGGCAAGGCCGCCTCCCCGAAGGTGAAGTCGCTCCTGAACTCTCTCAAGGAGAAAGAATACAACCACATCAACACCTTCCGGCGGATCTACACCGAGCTCTCCGAGAGGCAGGGGATGGCCGATGCGGCCCTCTACCTGACCGATCCCGAGGTCGAGGCCTACTTCCGCGCCTTCGTCGACTCGGCCGTCTTCCCGACCAAGGGCGCCGCCGCCAAGGTGATCGCCGGCCTCGACAGCGCCGAGGACGTGCTGCTGCTGGGGATGCGCATCGAGAAGGAGAGCATCCTCTACTACCTGGAGCTGAAGCAGCGGGCCCCCTTCCCCGGGGCGGCCGAGGCGCTCGACCGGGTCATCGGCGAGGAGAAGACTCACCTTCGTGACATCCACGAGCTCTACAAGGCGCTGATCCGGGAGAGGAACTAGCGCGCCGGCGGGGAATGGTTGACAGGCGGGGGCGGATTTCCTAGAATACCGCCTCCCTCAGCAGTAGAACACGGGCCGAAGTGGCGGAACTGGCAGACGCGCACGTTTGAGGGGCGTGTGGGGCAACCCGTGGGGGTTCAAGTCCCCCCTTCGGCACCACTTGGAACGGTTCGGGGAGTGCGGCTACCGCGCTCCCCTTTTTCTTCCCCGGGCCGGGCCGCCGGCCGGCTTCCCCTTCGCCTTCCCCTGCCCCGCCGCCGACCGTGACACCACCCGCCCGACCCGCCCGCCGCTTCGGGGCTTCGGGGCGTCGGGGCCGACCAGCCGGAAGTCGATCCGGCGGCGCTCCAGGCTGACCGACTCGACCCTGACCCGCAGCTTGTCGCCCATCCGGAAGGTCCGCCCGTTGTGCTCGCCGCGCAGCGTCTGCGTCTCCTCGTCGAACAGGTAGTAGTCGTCCTCCAGGCTCGACACGTGCACCAGGCCGTCGACCATGTGGTCGACCAGCTCGACGAAGATGCCGAACGAGGCCACGCCGACCACGAAGCCGTCGTACTCCTCGCCCACCCGCTCGGCCAGGAAGCGGACCTTCTTGACCTGGACGATCTCCCGCTCGGCCTCCACGGCCGCCCGCTCGCGGTCGGAGCAGTGGCCGCCCAGCACGTGCAGCTCCTCCCGCTTGTAGGCCACCCCGCCGGCGTCGCCCAGCATCGCCGCCAGCACCCGGTGGACGACCAGGTCGGGGTAGCGCCGGATGGGCGACGTGAAGTGGGTGTAGCGGTCGAAGGCCAGGCCGAAGTGGCCGACGTTCTCCTCCGAGTAGCGCGCCTGGGGGAGCGAGCGGAGCAGCAGGTTGTTCAGCACCGGCGCCTCGGGCTTCCCCTCCACCTGGCGCATCAGCTTCGAGAGGGCCAGCGGGGTGATCTTCTTCCCCTTCGGGAGCGGGTCGCCCAACCCCTCGGCGAAGCGGGCGAAGAGGAGCAGCTTCTCGGCGTTCGGCTCCTCGTGGATGCGGTAGAGGACGGGGCGCTCCAGGTCGGCCAGGCGCCCGGCCACGGCGCGGTTGGCGGCCAGCATGAACTCCTCGATCAGCCGGTGGGCCACGGTCCGCTCGGAGCGGAAGATGTCGGTGATCCGCCCGCGCAGGTCGAGCTCGATCTGCGGCTCGGGCAGGTCGAAGTCGATGCTCCCGTCGGCCTCGCGCAGCCGGCGCATCTGCTCGGCCAGCGCGGCCAGGCGCCGGAAGTGCTCCACCGCCCCGGGCGGCAGGCCGTCGCCCTGGTCGCGTCCCTCGACGATCTCGCGCACCCGGGTGTAGGTCATCCGGGCGGCGCTCCTGATGACCGTCCGGCCGAAGCGGCTGGCGGTGACCCTGCCGGCCTTGTCGATGGTCATGAAGGCGGCGAAGGCCAGGCGGTCCTCCCCCGGGTTGAGGCTGCAGATGCCGTTGGAGAGTTCCTCGGGAAGCATCGGGATGCACATGCCGGGGAAGTAGACGGAGGTGCCCCGCTCGACCGCCTCCCGGTCGATGGCCGTCCCCGGGCGCACGTAGTGGCTGACGTCGGCGATGTGCACCTCCAGCAGGCGGGTGCCGTCCGGGGCGGTCTCGAGGCCGACGGCGTCGTCGAAGTCGCGGGCCGTCTCGCCGTCGATGGTGACGATGAAGCGGTCGCGGCGGTCCTCCCGGCCGGCAGCCTCGGCCGCGGTGACCGTCCGGGGAACGTGCGAGGCCTCGCGGCGCGCCTCGGCGCCGAACTCGTGCGGCAGGCCGTGGGTGCGGATGACCACCGCCTCGTCGACGCCCGGGTCGCCCTCCTCGCCCAGCACCTCGACGATCTCCCCCTCGGGGGTGCGGGTGCGGGCGGCGAAGTCGACGATCCGGGCCACGGCCATGCGGCCGGTCTGCGCGTCGGGCGTCAGGCCGTGGGCGGGGATGTGGATGTCGGTCGTCAGGCGCGGGTCGGTCGGCGTCAGCCAGGCGTGGTCGCCGGTGCGCTCGATGCGGCCCACCACCCGGGCCACGCCCCGCTCGAGGATCCGGATGACCCTTCCCTCGCGGCGGGCGCCGCGGCCCGAGTGCTCCACCCGGACGACCACCCGGTCGCCGTGCAGGGCGGTGTTCATCTCCCGCTGGCGGACCATGACGTCCTCGCCGCCCCCCTCCTCGGGACGCACGAAGCCGTAGCCGTCGGGGTGGCCGGTCAGGCGGCCGACGACCAGGTTCATCCGCTTCGGCAGGCCGTAGCGGCTCCCCTTGATAAGCAGGATCTCGCCGGCGCGCGGCCAGCTCCTCGAGGGCCGGCTCCAGCAGTTCGTGCTCGCGCCGCCCGAGGCGCAGCAGTTTCTGATGTCGCGCTTGCTGAGCGGCGTCGCCGCATCCCGCCCCAGCGCCTCCAGCACCTCCCGCCGCAACCCCCCGACCCTTCTTTCCTCCCCATCATCCCTCCACTCATCTGCGTCCCCACTCCACTTCTATGCCCAATTGAACAATGATGGCTTCTCCGACCCTATGCATGTCGTCGCTGGACATGACCCCAATACGATTTGAAAGCCGGGTCTTGCCTACCGTCGCTAATTGATCTGCCATAGCTTTGCTCTGTTTGCCATTGAGCTCGACATAAGCCTCGCAGGGGTACAGCTTGTCGATATTGCTGGTGAGAGGAACTACCTGAACACGGTTGAGGGATTTGTTGGAGGCATCGTTGCTCACGATGATTGCCGGCCGTTTCTTGCGGATTTCACCGCCGAGAGAAGGATCGAAGTTGACCCACCAGACTTCACCTCTTCTCATGGACGCTATCCCCCAGGGTAGCCTCGGCCCATTCCAATGCTTCCTTTTCGCGGTCATAGTCTTTGGCCATTTGTTCGTATGACTTAACGAGATCCCGCCTCAGGACGTGGGGACGGACCAGGTCCTCGACGAAGCGACTGATCTTCCTTGGGCCGATGACCTTGTGCAGGCCGGAATAGACTTCTTCGTCAATGGTGATGGTCAGTTTCTTTTGCATGGGAATCCTCCGATCGTGGCTATACGTGCACTATACGTATTGCATGTCGGAAGTCAAGTGTATTCTCAAGGCACAACAGAGCAATATCGACGGTGACCGGTCGATACCCCCGTCCATCCGACTCCACAATCACCCCCCCCTGAAGGAACCTCAGGAGACGCTATGCAGATGCTCGCCCAGATTGATGAATGGTCACCCTATGCTTGACGACTGCGGACCATTGCCTTACTATTTCATTTAGTAAAGACTTTATGGAAAGTAGGTGAGTCCATGGCAGTCAAGGTGATGAGGGTTTCCAGCAAGGGGCAGGTGACCCTTCCCCGAGAGATCCGCAAGGTTCTCGGTTCGGATGTGGTCACCTACGACGTCGTGGATGGCCGGGTGATGCTCCTTCCGGTGAAGGATGTCGGTGGCAGCCTCAAGGAGTACGCCGGCAAGACTTCGGAATCATTCTCGAAGGCGCGCAAGAAAGCCTGGGAGGAAGTCGCCCGTGAAAAGGCCCGCCGCGCGAATTCCTGACACCAACGCGATCCTCAGGTATCTGCTGGGGGATCATGCCACCCTGGCGCCCCGGGCCGAGGACTTCTTCGCCCGGGTCCGGACAGGCGAGCAGAAGGTCCTGATCCTCGAGAGCGTCATTGCCGAAGCGATCTACGTGCTGACGAAGGCGTACGGCGTGCCCCGTGTCAAGGCCGCCTCCGGGCTGATGGGCCTGCTCACCTACCGCGGCGTCACCAATCCCGACCGGGCGGCCCTGCTCGATGCCCTGGCCCTCTTCGCCAGATGCAGGCTCGACATCGTCGACTGCCTGGTTATCACCAAGGCTCGCCATGAACGCGGCGTGCCATTTTCTTTCTACAAGGACCTTCTGCTCGAATTCGACCTGCAGAGCGGAGGCTTGAATCGCTCCTGACCTTCCTGTGGCGCCGGGGATCGTTTCGGGGCATAATGGGCGCTCAAACCCGGGAAAGGACGGTCACGAAGCCATGTTCCGCATCCTGAAAAAGCGAGAATTGTCACCGGGCGTCGTGTTGATGGAGATCGACGCGCCGCTCGTCGCCCGCAAGGCCCAGGCGGGGCAGTTCATCATCCTGCGCATCGACGAGGAAGGGGAGCGCATCCCGCTGACGGTGGCCGACTTCAAGCGGTCGACCGGGGTGATGACCATCGTCTTCCTGGTCGTCGGCACGACCACCTCCCGGCTGGCGGCGATGAAGGCGGGGGACTCCCTGGCCGATTTCGTCGGCCCGCTGGGGCACCCGACCCACATCGAGAATTACGGCACCGTGGTCCTGGTCGGCGGTGGCCTGGGGATCGCCCCGATCTTCCCGGTCGCCCGGGCGATGAAGCGGGCCGGCAACAGGGTGGTGTCGATCATCGGCGCCCGCAGCAAGAGCCTCCTCTTCTACGTCGAGAAGATGCGGCGGGCCAGCAACGAACTGCTCCTGGCCACCGACGACGGCACCGCCGGCACCAAGGGCTTCGTCTCCACGGTGCTGCAGCAGATCTTCGACCGGGGCGAGCGCCCCGACCTGGTGATGGCCGTCGGCCCGGTGGTAATGATGCGCGCCGTGGCCGACCTGACCGCCAAGTACAACGTCAGGACGATGGTCTCGCTCAACCCGATCATGCTCGACGGCACCGGCATGTGCGGCGTCTGCCGGGTGATGGTCGCCGGCGCCAGGCGTTTCGCCTGCGTCGACGGGCCCGACTTCGACGCCCATCAGGTCGACTTCGACGGGCTGGTCAAGCGCCAGCGGATCTACCTCGACGAGGAGAAACGGTCGCTGGAACTCTACCGCCAGCGCTGCGCCGGAGGGTGCGACAATGGCTGAGCCCCGCGCGCCCCGCCCGCCCCGGCAGCCCATCCCCAAGCAGGAACCGGCCGTCCGCCGCGGCAACTTCAACGAGGTGGCCTCCGGCTACGACGAGCAGACCGCCCTGCTGGAAGCGTCCCGCTGCCTGCACTGCCCGAAGAAACCCTGCGTCGCCGGCTGCCCGGTCAACGTCGACATCCCCGGATTCATCGGCCTGATCTCGGAAGGGAAGTACGGCGAGGCCGCCCGGTGCATCAAGGAAACCAACTCATTGCCGGCGGTCTGCGGCCGGGTCTGCCCCCAGGAGGAGCAGTGCGAGAAGGTCTGCACGCTGGGCGTGAAGTTCGAGCCGGTGGCCATCGGCCGCCTGGAGCGGTTCGCCGCCGACTGGGAGTCCGCCAAGGGCACGCCGCCCGTGCCGCAGCTCCCCGCCGTCGGGGCACCGCGTGGCCGTGGTCGGCTCGGGGCCGGCCGGCATCACCGTGGCCGGCGCACTGGCGCGCCTCGGCCACGACGTGACCATCCACGAGGCGCTGCACAAGGCGGGCGGGGTGCTGGTCTACGGCATCCCCGAGTTCCGCCTCCCCAAGGCGATCGTCGCCCGCGAGGTGGAGTACGTCAAGTCGCTCGGCGTCAAGCTGCTGACCGACGTCGTCGTCGGGCGCACGCTGACCGTCGACGACCTCTTCCGCGAAGGGTACTCGGCCGTCTTCCTGGGCAACGGCGCCGGGCTGCCGGTGTTCATGGACATCCCCGGCGAGAACCTGGGCGGCGTCTACTCGGCCAACGAGTTCCTGACCCGGGTGAATCTGATGAAGGCCTACCAGTTCCCGAAGACCGACACTCCGATCCGCATCGGCAAGCGGGTGGCGGTCATCGGCGGCGGCAACGTGGCCATGGACTCGGCCCGCACCTCGCTGCGTCTCGGGGCCGAGGAGGCGATCATCGTCTACCGCCGCTCGCGCACCGAGCTGCCGGCCCGGCACGAGGAGGTCGAAAACGCCGAGGAGGAGGGCGTCCAGTTCTCGATGCTGACCAACCCGGTGGCCTACCTGGGAGACGACAAGGGCTGGGTCAGGGCGTTGCGCTGCCTGCGGATGGAACTGGGCGAGCCCGACGCCTCGGGCCGGCGCCGGCCGGTGCCGGTGCCCGGTTCGGAGTTCGACGTGGCCGCCGACGCGGTGGTGGTCGCCGTCGGCAGCGGGGCCAACCCGCTGGTCGCCGGCACCACCCGCAAGCTGGCCGTCAACACCAAGGGCTACATCGTCGCCGACCCGAAGACGGGCGCAACCAGCAGGCCCGGGGTCTTCGCCGGGGGGGACATCGTCACCGGCTCGGCCACGGTCATCTCGGCCATGGGCGCGGGGCGTGACGCGGCGGCGGCCATCCACGAGTACCCTGCAACATGTCCCGGCGCCCGGACAGCGACGCTGACACCGTCTTCCGTCTGCACCTGAGCCTGCGCCTCCCGCTGGCCCTGCTGCTCATCCTGCCGGCGGCGGCGGTGGCCCTGGGGATCGCCCGGCGCGGACTCGCGCCGATGGTCATCGCCTCGGGGGTCATGACCATCCTGATGGCCGCGCTCTTCCTGCCGCTGATCACCCGGCGGGTGGCTGTCAACGCCGAGGGGATCACCGCCGGCAGCCTCTTCTCCTCCACCACCCTCCCCTGGACCGGGGTCGAGAAGGTGGCCGTCTACGTCTTCAGCGGGCGGGCCATGCTGCTGATCCAGGGGAGCGGCAAGCGGATCACCGTGACCGACATGACCGCCGGCTTCCGGCGGCTGGGCGGCTACGTGATCGAGCACGCCTCGGCGGCGGCCATCGACCGCGACATCGACGCGATGTACAAGGTCGACGGGAAGACCCGGCATGACTCGACCTTGCTCTGGCTGGCCGTGGCGGTCATGGCCGCGACGCTCGCCTACCGGATCTTCACCTTCTTCTGACACCCACCACGCGCGAGGAGCGGACATGCCGGGATTCACCACCATCGAATGGCGCGACGGCGCCGTGATCATGCTCGACCAGACCCTCCTGCCGAACGAGGAGGTCTACCTGCGCTGCACCGACTACCGCCAGGTGGCCGACGCGATCAGGCGGCTGGCCGTGCGGGGCGCCCCGGCAATCGGCGTGGCCGGCGCCATGGGGGTGGCCCTGGGCGCCCAGGAGATCGACCGGAAGCTGGCCTACGACGAGTTCATCGCCCGCCTCTCCCGCATCAGCGACGAACTGGCGGCCACTCGGCCGACGGCGGTCAACCTCTTCTGGGGCCTGCGCCGGATGGCGGCGGTGTGGCACGCCGCCGACCCGGGTGACCGCGAGGGCATGCTGCGAAGCCTGGTCGACGAGGCGGTGGCCATCGCCCGGGAGGATCTGGAGATGTGCCGGGCGATCGGCCGCTTCGGCGCCGAACTGGTCCCACCGAACGCCCGGATCCTGACCCACTGCAACGCCGGGGCCCTGGCCACCGCCGGCTACGGCACGGCCCTGGGGGTCATCCGGGCCGCCCACGAGCAGGGCAAGGTGAGCCGGGGTGCTGGCCGACGAGACGCGGCCGCTCCTGCAGGGGGCCCGCCTGACCGCCTGGGAACTCGCACCGGGACGGCATCCCGGTCCGGGTCATCACCGATTCGATGGCCGCCGTCTTCATGGCCCGGGGGGAGGTCGACCTGGTGATCACCGGGGCCGACCGGATCGCCGCCAACGGCGACGCGGCCAACAAGATCGGCACCTACGGGCTGGCCGTGCTGGCCCATGCCCACGGCATCCCCTTCTACGTCGCCGCCCCGTCGTCCACGTTCGACCTGGGCATTCCCGACGGCTCGCACATCCCGATCGAGGAGCGCGCGGCCGAGGAGGTGACCATCATCGGCGGCCGGCGGATGGTTCCCGAGGGAGTGCCGGTGGCCAACCCCGCCTTCGACGTCACTCCGGCCCGGCTGATCGGCGCGCTCATCACCGAGAAGGGAGTCATCCGCCCCCCCTTCCCGGACGGCATCGCCAGGCTGCTCGGACGGTGAAGAAGTTCCTCCGCGGCCATTCCGGCGAGATTCTCGCGGCCCTGGTATGGCTGGCCGCCTTCATCCCCCTGCCCGACGGGGGACTGGCGTGGGGATGGGTGGTTGCCTACGGGGCGCTGCTTGGCATCGCCGCGGCCGTGAACGCGTTCTCCGGCGGGGAGCGCGGCCCCGGCCGACGGCGGTTCATGCTGATCCTGCTCGTCCTCTCCGGCATCGCTTTCCTGGCCCGCATCCCCGGCCGGCAGTTGGGTCCGGCGCGTTATCTGCACTTCGCCATCCTGCCGCTCTATGCCCTCGGCTCGACCGGCCAGGCGCCCCCCGGCCTGCTGTTGCTGTCGGTGCTGGTCCCCGAGGCCGCGCGCCGGCTGCTGTGGCCCGGCGGCGAACCTTCCATCGAGGCGACGGTCGACCTGATCGCCTTTTTCGGCGTCCTGGCCGCGGCCACCTTCGGCGTCTCGGCCATGGCCACGCGGCGCAACCGCAAGGCGGAGCGCATCAAGGCCGACTACGACCGCCTCCGCACCAATGCCGAGGCCCTGGCCGGGATGGGCGAGCAGGCGAAGGACGACGACGCCCCGCCGGTCGGCGCCGCCAGCCGTCAGAGCCGCTGGGCGGGCATCTCCCTGAAACTCGACCGCAAGATCGACGACATCCTCCACCTGGTGGTGACCACGCTGGGGGCCGACCACGCCGCCCTCTTCGAGCGCAACCCGGATGGCGAGCACCTGACCCTGCGCGCCCTCGTCCCGGCCACGACGGAGACACCAGAGACCGTCCACCTGCCCCTTTCCGCCCCGCTGATCGGCAGCGTCGTCGCCAGGGAGGAGCCGATCATCCTCGGCCGGCTGAAGGCCGGCAGCATCAGCTACCTCCCGAAGGGGGCCCGGATCCGGTCACTGGCCATGGCCCCGGTCAGCCCGTTCGGCCCGCTGATGGGCCTCCTGGCGGCCGACGCCGCGCGGGACGATGCCTTCGCCGGCAGGATGGACGCCCTGACGGGTTTCGCCGGGCAGATCGCCGATGTCTACCTGACCGACCACCAGGTGAGCCGCGCCGAGGAGGAGGATGGTTACAATGAGGTGCTCCGGATGCTCAGCAACACCCTGGCCGGGCAGCTACGCGAACAGGACATCGTCACCACACTCCTCGACGAGACCGCCGCCCAGATGGGGCACAAGAGGTCCGCCTACCTGGCCGTCGACGACGGCGGAACCGCGGTGCTCAAGGCGGCCCGCGGCATCGACGGCGCCCTCCCGGGGTCCACACATCCCCTGAAGAGCAGCCTCCTCGGCACCCTGGTCGGCGAGCCCAAGCCGTACATCTTCAACAACCTCGACCTGGAACGGAATCAGACGGTGGTGCTGTGGGGACTCCCGCTGCGCTGCCGCTCGCTGATGGTCATCCCGCTGGTCACCGACGATCGCCTCTCGGGCATCTTCCTCGCGGCCGACGACCAGCCGGGATACTTCTACCGGGCCCACCGCGACCTGATGGGCATCCTGGCCAACCAGGTGGCGGCCCAGTTGGCCAACGCCACCCTGCACGAGCGGGTGGAGAGGATGGCGATGACCGACGGACTGACCGGGCTTTACAATCACCGCCACTTCCACGAGTGCCTGGAGCACGAGTTGGCCCGTACCCGGCGCACCGGCGAGCAACTGTCGCTGATTATCCTCGACATCGACCATTTCAAGAAGGTCAACGACACCCACGGGCACCCGTTCGGCGACGTCGTCCTGAAGGGCGTCGCGGCGCACATGAAGAGCCTGGCCCGGGAGGTGGACGTGGTCGCCCGCTACGGCGGCGAGGAGATGGCCATCCTGCTGGTCAACACCGGCCGCGACGGGACCGAGAGCTTCGCCTGCCGCCTGATGGAAGGGCTTCGGAAGAAGCGCTACCCGAAGGGGGACATCGAGGTGAAGGTGACCGCTTCGCTCGGCGGGGCCACCTTCCCACTGGACGCATCAAGCGGTGCCGACCTGGTTCACGCGGCCGACCAGGCCCTTTACCACTCCAAACAAACCGGGCGTGACCGCTTCACCGCCGCCGGCTCCTATGCTGCCGGAGGAGGGACAACATGATCACCGTGACCGCGGTCAGGGTCTTCCCGTTCGACACCACCGAGGCGGGCGGCCGGGTGCGGGCGTACGCCGAGGTGGAGATCGACGGCTGTCTGACCCTCAAGGGGATCCGGGTCATCCAGACCCACCACGGCGGGTACTTCATCGGCTACCCGAGCCAGCGGGCCCGGCGGGACACCTTCGTCGACGTGATCGTCCCGGGCAAGGAGGCCGCGGCAGCGATTCGCGAGGCGGTCATGGCCGAGTTCAAACGGGCCGTCCTGGGCGAGGGCGAGCAGCCCCCGGCCCCTGCCGGCTGACGAAAGCGCGGCGCCTCAGCGGGAGAGGATCGCCTCGAAGAGCCCCGGAAGACCTTCCGGGCGAACTCGGGATCGGACGGCGGAATGGACAGCTTCCTGATCCCGCGAATCCCCCTCGGCCGCGGGAGCCTCCGCGAGCCCCCCGCCCCCCATGCCCACGATCGCCACGGGCACGCCGACCGACTCGAGGAAGCCGCCCACCTCCTCCAGCAGGGCGTCACCGGGAGCGTCGCTCAGAACCAGCGCCCCGATGGCCCGGTGGTGGAAGGTGTTCCAGAGGGGGAGGCACCCCTCGGCGGTGGGGAGGTGCAGGAAAAGCAGGGTGATGTTGTCCATTATGGACAGCGAGGCCACCACCCCGGTGCCGCCGATGCCGGGCTGCTCGATCGAGGCGCCGGTGGTGTCGAGGTCGAACTCCGGCAGGACGTCGGCCTTGGCCAGGAACTGTTCCAGCAGTTCGACCGTGCGCGGGAAGACCAGGACCTTGCCGACCCACTTCCTGTTCGACTCCCCGCCCCGCCCGACTCCGAGGAAGTAGCCGATCTTGAGCGCCTCCTCGAGCGTCAGCAGCGGGATTCTGGGGCTGCGCCGCGCCGGTGTCGGCATCGTCGGCCACGACGATCACCTCGTGGTCGATCAGGGACTGCAGGGTCAGGTAGATGTCCAGGTCCGGGAAGCTGGAGTTGTCGAGGATGTCCTCGACGCGGTTGAAGTACTGCAGCAGGTTGACCACTTCCCGGGTGACCGGCTTGAGCTTCTCATCGCTGCCGGCCAAGGTCTTGCGCAGCCGCACCGATGCCTTGCGGGGGATCAGCTTCGACTGTATCCGGTTCAGCTCGTCGAGCTGGCGCAGGCCCTCCATGATCAGGTTCTCGGCCGGCTGGTGGATGCGCACCTCGGAGTCGGTCAGGGCCGGCTTGAACTCGAACGTCCCGTGGGGCCAGGAGATGAGCCGGTAGATGGCCTTCTCGCCGCATGACCTTCCCCAGCCGGGCATTGATCAGCACCCCGTCACGGATCATGATCTGCCCGGTCACCCCGTCGGCTTTCAGCGTCAGCACGCCGTTCTTCCGGTTCATCTTGAAGATCTGCAGCAGGTCGACCAGGGCGATTTCGGTCAGGGTGCCGGCCACCGACCGGTCGGCCTCCTGGGAGACTTCCTGGACCTTGTCCATGCGGTAGAAGAGGTTGTGGACCCGTCCGAGCAGCTCCTCCACCTTGAACGGCTTGAGGATGAAGTCGTCGTCCGGCCGGATGAACTGCCCCAGCTTCTTGGGGTTGGTCTCCTTGTCGGTGATGAAGATGAACGGGATGTGCCGGGTGACCGGATTGGTTCGCAGGAGCTGGCAGAGCTTGAAGCCGTCGACCATGGGCATGGCCGCCTGGGTGATGACCATGTCCGGCGGGTCGACGATGGCCTTGTTGATGGCCAGGGCGCCGTCCTCCACCTGGATCAGCAGGTAGCCCGCCCGGTCGAGGTGCTTGGCCAAGTCCTCGCGCTCCTTGCGCTGCGGGACGACCAGCAGGATCCGCTTGGTCAGGGCCATCAGCCGATCCTCCGCTGGAGCAGGTACTTGTCCTGCAGCTGGGCAACCAGCTCCATGACCAGGAGATCATCGCTGGTCTGGAATCCCCGCAACGTGCCGTCGCCGGGACGGGTGAAGAGGCCGTAGGAGAAGTGCTCGGTAATCCCGAGGATGAAGTTGTGGCGGCAGAGGTCGGGATCGTTGATGAACACCGGGGTGAGGTTGGGCAGGTTCCAGAGGTTGTCCCCCTTGGCGCCCAGGACGTAGATCGACACGGCCAGATTCTCCCGCGGGCCCGCGTCCTGGAAGGCGGGCGACTGCGGATCGGCGACGCCGACCCCCAGGTAGAGGATTCCCCGCGAGGTGTAGAAGAGGGACAGGTCCCTGATCATCGCCCGGACCAGGGACCGGAAACCGGTCTCGGTCATGACCACCGGGGTGATCCTCCGCTGGTGGCAGGCCTGCCCCTTGGCGAGGCTCTGGAGGTTGAGCGGTTGCGACAGGTGGTCGATGAAGCCCCAGATGTCCCGGCGGTCGAGCCGGAGGCGGTGGAAGACGCTGTCGGCCTCGTGCTCCAGGCGGTTACGGGCGATCTCCATCAGGTTGCCGTAGTAGGCCCCGTCCCGCGGGCAGGCGGCGCATCCCTGGGAGAAGATCGGCACCATTTCCCGCTTCAGGTCTATCGGGTAGGTGCTCTTGGACAGCCTGGCCCGGATGCGTTTCTTGAGCATGATGGCCCCGTAGTAGTCGGTCTCGGGCACGAAGACGGCGAAGACGTCGTCGTCGAGCCGGGTCAGGAGGTCGGTCTCGCGGATGATCTCCAGCAGGTTGCGGCAGAGATGTTCGACGATCTGGTTCACCTGGCTCTCCTTGAACTGCTTGCGGATCACGGAGAGGTTCTCGATCCGCAGGAGCACCAGCGCCGCCTGGCGATTGTAGCGCCTGGCCACCGACAGTTCCAGCTCGGCCACCGTCTTGAAGAACGTCGGCTCGTAGGTGCCGGGGACGGCGCCCTGAACGAAGCGTCGCTGCAGGTTGGCGACGGCCAGGGCGTTTCTCAGGGCCAGGCCCGCGGCGGAAAGGATGTTGCGGCACAGGTCGAGCTCGACCGACCCGTAGGAGCGCCCGCCCCGGCGCGGCAGCAAGCGGACCACCCCCTGGAGCTCACCCTTGAAGAGGATCGGCAGGAGCACCCCGCCGCCTTCGTCGGTGCCCGACTTGGGGATCCGCTGCGAACCGTCGGCCGACTCCAGAATCGGCTGGCCGCTTTCGAGCGCCACCCGCTTCCCGGTGGACTGGAACTCCAGCGTGGCGAACTCCGCCTTGTAGTCGAAGATGCCCCGGGAGGCGGCGATCTGGAAATGGTCCGGCTCGGGCCCGGGGAAGAAGAGAATCGCCCCGGGGGTGTTCATCTCCTGGATCAGGACGTCCAGCAGGTAATCCTGGAGCTTCTCCTGGTCCAGCGTGCCGACCATGGCCAGGTTCTTCTTCTGCACCCGGAGGAGTTCGTAGAAGTGGATGTTCTCGCGAGATGAGCTTGGAGTGCTCCTGGGAGACTACCTGCCGGTCGATGATCTTCTTGATCGACGAGCAGGAGCTCCTCGGCATCCACCGGCTTGGTCAGGTAGTCGCTGGCGCCCATCTTGAGCGCCTCGACCGCCTTGTGGACCGACGCCTGGTCCGGTGACCATGAGGACGTCCTGGGTGGCGTTGGCCCGCTTGATCTCGGCCAGGAGTTCGAGCCCCGACTCGCCGCTGATGAACAGTTCGGCGATGCACCAGGTCGAACGGCTCGACGGTCAGCCGCTGCATGGCTTCCCGAACCGACCGCGCCTGCTCCACCCGGTAGCCGTCCTTCTCGAGGACGGCCGGTAGAACTCGACGTAGTACCTGTCATCCTCGACGATGAGTATCCTGGCCTTGGACATCGACCATCCTTTCCGACGGGTCGGGGCGATTATACCCGTTCGCGGCCGCAGCGACAACGCGGAGCGGCAGTCGTCAAAATCGCCGGCCGGAATATATTATGGCTATGCTTTTCCGACTCGGATCATCGACCCGGTTGTTCGTCGCAGCCCTGGCGGTCCTGTTGCCGGCCACCTCCCCGGCAGCCGTCGAGGCGCAGGCGATGCTGCACACCAAGGTCGGCGACCGCGTGCGGGTCATCAGCCTGGCGGACCTTTCGGGGACGACCCGCTCGACGGACGAATCGAAGGGGAACCCCCGGGTCATCGCCTTCTTCACCACCTGGAGCCCGCGCTCGGCCGAACTCTTGTCGGACCTCAAGAGGCTGCACCCGCTGATCGAGCCGAAGGGCGTCAGGATCCTGGCCGTCTGCGTTGACGGCGAGAACCTCTCGTCCGACCGACGCGCGGCGATCGCCGAGTACGTGAAAAACCTGGACCTCCCCTTCCCGGCGCTCCTGGACGACCGCCTCGCCATCTACTCGGCCTGGGGCGTGGTGGCCAGCCCGACGACCGTGCTGGCCGATGCGAAGGAGGAGATCGTCCACATCCTGGCGGGCTACCCATCCACCTACCGCCAGGAACTGGAGGAACGAATCCTGGCCCTGGCAGGCATCGCCAGCGAGGTCGCCGCCGCCCCGCCGGTTGTCGAGATGAGCGAGTCCCAGCGTCTCCAGACCGCCGGCATGAACCTCTTGGGCCTCGGCCAGACCGACAAGGCCCTGGCTTTCTTCGTCAAGGCCGCGGCCGCCGACACGACCTCCGTCGAGCCGGTGATCATGATGATCCGCGTCCACCTCCAGCAGGGCGAGACCGGCCCGGCCGGCGACCTGCTGGCGAAAGTCACCGGCGACGCCCTCAACCGGCCGGACTTCCGGTTCCTGAAGGGGCTGCATGCCCTGTACACCGGCAATCCCGCGGAAGCCTCGGCGGCCTTCGAGGCCCTGGCGAAGGCCAACCCCTCCGAGGGTTGGGGGCGTGGGGCGCGGGCCTGGCCGCCCTGGCCGCCAACAACGTGCCGGAGGGGATCGATCGGCTGCGCGTCGCCGGCCAGCTCGCGCCTCCCGACCCGCTGGTGGCCTCCCTGGTGTTCGGCTTCGCCCGGTCGCACTGGAGCAAGGGCACGTCCTTCCGGCAGGAAGACGACCTGGTGGCCGTCTTCCCCGGATTGGACGAGGTGCGGGCGAAGTACCGCCGGATGTTCGGCGGCAACCTGTCACCGGCCCCGTGAGCTTCCATCGCCGGGGCGTCTCCGGCCGCCTGGCCTGGGCACTCCTGGCCTGCCTCCTGTGGGGTTCGGCCTTCCCGTCGGTCAAGGCCGGTCTGCGATGGTTCGAACCGACCTTCTTCGCCGGGGCGCGGTTCACGCTGGCCGGGGCCGCCGTCCTGATCCTCTCCTTGCGGCGACCGGGCGCCTGGCCGATCACCGCCCGCGACGATCCGCGGCCTCCTGGGCGTCGGCATGCTCCAGACCGCCGTCGGCTACTGGTTCTTCTTCCACGGCCTGGCCAACGGGAACGCCGTGAGCAGCGCCATCATCAACTCCTCCGGGCCACTGGTCACGCTGGTCCTGGCCCGGCTGCTGCTCCACGAGGCACCTCTGGGGCCCCGGCGCACCTTCGGCGTCCTGCTCGGCTTCGCCGGAACCGCCCTGGCGATGATCGGCCCAAGCGGGGGATTCGGAGCAGCCTGGCGGGGGGAGGGCTACATCCTGCTGTCCACCCTGGCCATGTCGTACGCCTCGATCATGGCCAAGGACCTGGCCGCGCGCGTCGACCCCTTCGTCCTCTCGGGAGCGAGCATGGCCTCGGGGGGGATCGTCCTGCTGGGCCTCTCAGCCGCGGCCGGACCGGCCGTGCGGACACCCATCGGCGGCGCCGCGCTGGCCATCCTGGCCTACACGGTCGCCCTGTCGGCGGCTGCCTACACCATCTGGTTCCGTCTCCTGCGCGACATGCCGGTGACGGTCCTGTCGACGGTCAAGTTCACCATCCCCATCTTCGCCGCCATCCTCTCCCGGCTGCTCGTGGGCGAGCGGCTCACTCCGGCGCGCATCGCCGGGACGCTGCTGGTCGGCCTGGGGATACTGTTGGTCTTCCGCGGACGCTCCGGTGGCGGGGACGGCGAGGGGGACAAGGTGGGTGACAGCCCGGTCAGCGCGCCGGCGGCGTGTTGAGGATGGCGGCGACCATGTCGCACAACTCCTCCGCATCGAGCCCCTTGCGGAAGAAGCCCTCCAGCCGGCCGATCCTGCCTCAGCCGGTCGGCGGCGGCGCCGTTGACCGAGATCAGGATGACCGGCATGTCCAAACCCTTCTCCCGGCGGAGCCTGCGGAAGAACTCCTCGCCATCCATCACCGGCATGATCACGTCCAGCAGGATCAGGTCGATGTCGCCCCGGACGGCGAGCTGATCGAAAGCGTCCTGCCCGTTGAAGGCCCGCACCAGGGAGTAACCCCGCTCGGTGAGGAATATCTCCAGGTAGTCCTGGATGTCGGGATCGTCCTCGACGACGAGGATGCGCTTCATGCCGCCCTCCCCCCAAGGGGCAGCGTCACCGTGACCGTCGTGCCGCGCCTTTCCCCCTCGGAAGTCACGTTGATCCTCCCGCCCAGGTCCTCAACGATCTTCTTGACGAGGGAAAGGCCGATGCCGCTCCCCTCGCTGGCCGGGTTGACCTTGTAGAATCGGTCGAAGACCCGTTCCAGGGACTCGGCCGAGAGGCCGATGCCGTTGTCGGCGAAGCTGATCACGGCCTCGCCCTCCACATACCGTCACGCCGATGTCGATGCGGGCACCGGTGTCCCGCCGGAACTTCACCGCGTTGCTGATGATATTGCTGAAGACGTGCCAGAGCATCTGCCGGTCCGACATGACCTCCACCCCCTCGATAGCGGTGCGCACCTTCACCTTCTGAACGTGGAGGACATGGTGGAACTCCGCCAGAACCTCGCCCAGGCTCTCCGCCAGCGACACCGGCTCGTGTTTGTACTCCCGGCCGCCCGACTCGAGCTGGGCCAGGTCGAGGATGTTGCGGATGGCCGCCTCCTGGCGCCCCAGGGACTCCCTCATGATCCGGATCATGGTCTCGCAATCGGCCGCCCGTTCCCAGGAACCGACCAACCGCTTCAGGAGCTGCAGCTGCATCTGCTGCTTGGCGATGGGGGTCTTCAACTCGTGGCTGACGTCCCGGATGATCGTCTCCCTGATCCGGTCGAGACGGCGCAGTTCCTCGTTCTGCCGCTCGAGCACCTCCCGGGCCGCGTCCATGGCCTGCTCGGCGGCCTTGCGGTCGGAGATGTCCCTCATGATGGTCAGGACCCGCAGGCGATCCCCCACCGGAAATGACTGGGAGATCATCTCCACGTCGGTGACGGCGCCGTCCAGCAGGACGATCCGGTACTCGGCGGCGTGGAGGCTGCGGGGGCCCTGGTGGAGGTCCTTGTAGCGCTCCTGGACCAGGGGCACGAAACCCGGGGCGACGAAGGACCAGACGGTGCGGCCCAGGATGTCCTGCTCGGAGCGCCCCCGCAGCAGGGCGACCGCGGCCGGATTGGCGGTGACGAACACCCCTTCCTCGTGGACCAGGATGCCCAGGGGGGACGCCTCGACGATGCGGCGCAGGTTCTCCTCCGACTGGAGGACCGCCTGCTGGGCCTTCTTCAGTTCGCTGATGTCGGTGACGATGCCCAGGATGGCCGGCCGGCCGCCGTGACTGATCAGCCGCGTATGGATGACCGCGTCGATGTGCTGCCCGTCCCGGGTGACCAGCCGGTAATCGTAGGGAGCAACGTCCTGGCCTCGGGAGTGCCGGGCGAAGTTGGCCATGACCCCCTCCCGCGATTCGGGCGCGATGAAACTCATGAAGTCGAAGCCGGGCGCGGTGAACTCCTCCATGGTGTAGCCCATCGACGAGACCGATTTCTGGTTGGCGTAGACGACGCGGCCGCCCTGGTTGATGAAGACCATGGCCGGCAACTCCTCGGCCAGGGTTCGGAAGCGCTCCTCCGACTCCCGCACCCGTTCTTCCATCCCCCGGCGCTCGGTGATGTCCATCATCGCGACCAGGATGTGCGGCACGCCGTCTATACGGAGAACCGTCCCCCGGCCCACGAAGGTGCGGCGGGTCCCGTCCTTCATCGTGTAGGTCGGCTCCCCCTCGAACCTGCCCTCGCCGGCGAAGATTTCCAGCAGGCGCCGGAATCGCTCGGCGTCCTCGGACATTCCCAGCTCGACGGGCGTCCGCCCCAGCACCTCCTCACGGGCGTAGCCGGTGACGGCGATGAACTCGTCGTTCGCCTCCACAATGACGCCGTCCATGGTGCTGAGGCTCATCGGGATGGGCGCGTTGCCGAGCAGGGTGCGGAAGCGATCCTCCGACTTCCGCAGGGCTTCCTCGGCCCGGCGGCTGTCGGTGACGTCGATGGCCGCGGCCAGCAGGAACCGCCGGCCGTTCATGACCAGGACACGCGCCCATTCGAGGAAGTCCCGGACACCCGAGACAGTCCGGACGCCAACCTCCCCGGTGAACTGCCCGTCGCGCTCCAGCGCGCGCAGGACTTCTCCGATCTGGCCGACATCTTTGAAGAGCTCGAGCTCCAGGAGCGTCCGCCCGATGATCCGGTCGCGCGAGAGCCCCATCAACCGGCAGAACTCGCTGTTGACCTCCACGAAGCGCCCGTCTTCCAGGTCAGACAGCGTCATTGGCAGATTGACCAGTTCGAAGATGGCCCGGAAGCGTTCCTCGGATTCCTTCATGCGCCTTTCGGCTTCGCGGCGGGTCCGGACTTCCTGCCAGAGTTCCTCGGCAGCCCGGCTCGTCTCGGCCGTCCGGAGGCTCACCTCCCGCTCCAGTTCCTGCTGCACCCGCTGCTGTTCCTCGCGGGCGGATACCCGATTGGAGGCGTTCCGCAGGTGGACGGCGATCAGGCGCCGGCCATCGACGGGTATGACCGAGGCGGTCCCGTCCACGTGGATTTCGCGCCCGTCCAGGGTGATGATCTTGCGCTCGGGCGGCTGGACCGGCGAGTCGGCTTCTCCGCCGAGGAGTTCCTCACAGCGGCGCATGAGGATGTCCCGATCGTCATCGTGGAGCAGCGATCCGATTTCACGATTCCCCAGGTCGGCCATCGAACCGGCCGCGAAGATATCGAGAGCCGACTGGTTGGCGTAGAGGATTCGGAGCGTGTCGTGAACGATGATGGCGTCGGGCGCCCGTTCGACCAACTCACGAAAGAAATCCCCTCCCCTGAAGTCGTCCATGGCGAGCCAATGTATACCACATCCATCCGCGCCGATGAAATCTGGGGCGGTTTGGCGAACGGCGCGTCTTCGTATATGCTGTCCGCACGATGGAGGAACGGCTCACGAACGCGATGGTCCCGAGCAAAGATGTCTCTCCCGGGGAAGGAGGACGGACACCGTCCCGCAATCCCGCCGGTTTCGCGGCGGACCTGCGGGCGTCCGTCGCCACTGCCCTGATCTCGCTGCCGGCGTTGATCGCCTGCGGCATCGTCGCCTACGCCCCGCTGGGGCACGATTCCTCCGGGGCGGGTGTCCGGGCGGCCGTTCTGGCAACCCTTCTGGGCGGTCTGGTGACCGTCCTGGCCAGCCCCACGCCCGGGTTCATGTCCTCCCCCCGCCTTGGCTCCGCCCTGCTGCTGGGCACCATCCTGGTCCACTACCGCGGCCTGCTCACCCAGCAAGGCGTGCCGGCAAGCGATGCGATCGACCTGCTGCTACTACTGGCGCCGCTGACCGTCTTGCTGGCCGGATTGGTCCAGGTCCTGGCCGGGAGCCTGCGCCTCGGCAACCTGTTCAAGTTCATCCCCTACCCGGTGGTCGCCGGTATACAGAACGGCGTGGCCCTGCTGTTGATCGTCCGGCAGACCCCGGTACTCCTCGGCGTCGATTCAACCACCCCCTGGGTGGGCATCCGGGCGCCGATCGCCGCCATCGGCATCCTGGCGCTGCTCCTCTTCTGGAAGGGGGAGCGCTTCATGCCGCGTCCGGCGCTGATCGTGGCCACCTTCGCCGGCGGCAGCCTGCTCTTCGTCGGCCTTCGTGCCGCCGGATTCCATGCTCCACCCGGCGCCGTTCTTGAGGCCATCCGCCCCCAGTGGCCGGAACTCGGCGGCATGGCCGCCCTGCCCTTCCTCCTCGGCGGCCGGTTCCCAGAGGAACTCCTGCCCCTCGATCCTGATGTCGGCTTGCTCGCTGGCGGCCCTGGCGTCGATCTACTCACTGATGGACATGGTCTCATGGCTCAACCGTTCATCCGATGCCCCGCTCTACAACCAGGAACTCTCCTCACAAGGCTTGGGGAACATCCTGTCGGGAGCCGCCGGGGGCATCATGGCCGAGGGGAACCACGTGCGCAGCGCCTATCAGCAGGACATCGGCGTGACATCCCCCCGCGCACGCTTCCTGGGCGTGATCATGCCGGCCCTGCTGGTGCTCGGATTCGGTTCCTTCTTCGATCGCATCCCCAAGGCGGTCATCGCCGGCATCACCATCGTCATCGCCGCCCGCCTGTTCGATCCATGGAGTTTCCGCCTGGCGCGAAAGGTCTTCCGCCGGGACCTGGCCAACAGGACGGAGATGCTGGTCAACCTGGCGGTCATCCTGCTGGTCTGCCTGGCCGTGCTCGGGGTGGGTATCATGCAGGCCATGGCGCTCGGCCTGGTGCTGTCGGTGTTCATCTTCCTCTTCCAGGTCAGCCGGTCGGTCATCCGGAGGACCATGGACGGATCCAGGATCCGTTCCCGGCGGCTGCGCCCGCCGACAGACCTGGAGATCCTCGAGCGAGACGGCGGGGCGATACTGATCATGGAACTTGAGGGGACGATCTTCTTCGCCTCGGCCGACGAGGTGGCCCGGGAGGCCGACCGGCAGATGGCCGCCGGAATCCGCCACGTGATACTGGACATGCGGCGGGTCACCCACCTCGACGGGACCGGCGCCCGCATCCTGTTCCAGATCCACGAGCGGGCCCGGGCCCGCGGGGTGACGCTCCTCTTCAGCCACATTCACGACGGGGACTATCTCCACCGGGTCTTCACCGACATGGAGCTGTTCGACGCCATCGGCCGCGAACATGTCTTCACCGACACCTCATCGGCCCTCGAGGCGGCCGAGGACCGCCTCCTGGCGGGACTGACCGGGCGTGAGGTCGACCGACTCCCACGATGAAACGAGCGGCGACGTCGTCTTCGGCTACCTCACGGCCGAGGAGCGGAACATCCTGCTCGGGAAGATGCAGCCGGTCTCTTTCGCCGCCGGGGAGACGGTTGTCCGCGAGAAGGGCCCGGCCGACGCGGTCTACTTCATCCTGTGGGGCTCGGTGGACGTGGTCATCGACGTCCCCCGAGCCAATCGCACCAGGATCATCAACACTCTGCACCCCGGCTCGGTCTTCGGCGAGATGTCTCTGATCGACGGCCAGCCCCGCTCGGCCAGCGTGGTCACCCGGGAGCCGACCGGGTGCCTGGTCCTGTCGCGCGAGGCCTTCGAGGAGATAAGCGCCGGGCACCCGCTGATCTCGCAGAAGATGCTGCGCTACTTCGCCCAGCTCCTCACCGCGCGCCTGCGCTCGGCCTCGGACATCATCGCCGAGCTCGAGTCCTGACCGGCGGCGGGACCGGCGCCAGCCCGGGGCCGTAGCCTCCCCCCACGATCATCCGGATGGCCTCGTTGGCGGCCCACAGGCCGATGATGCCGGTCAGCGTCGGCAGGCTCCCCAGGACCCGGCGGGGGCGCCCGCGGGAGGACTGTTCGTCAGCCTCATCGTCGGCCTCCCCCACGGCTGCCGGAGGAAGGTGCCGGGTCGGTTCGACCGAGTAGACCACGGGGATGTCCAGAGCGACGCCCCGCTTGCGGAGCGCCCTCCTCACCCGGGCCGCCAGCGGGCAGTGGTGCACCTCGGCCAGCACGCCGGTTCGGATGCACGCCGGGTCGGTCCTCAAGGCGGCTCCCATCAAGCCCAGCACCCGCTGGCCCCGCCCGACGCAGGCCGCCAGCAGCTCCACCTTGGGGGCGAATGAGTCGATAGCGTCGATGACCAGGTCGGGGCGTCCTTCCAGGGCCATGTCCACGGTGTCGGCGTGGACGAAGAGATCGAGCGCCTCGACCCGGGCGGCGGGATTGATCTCCCCGATCCTCTGCCGGACCACCTCAGTCTTCGGAAGGCCGACGGTCGATTCGAGGGCGTGGATCTGGCGGTTGATGTTGGTCGGGCGCACGCGGTCGAAGTCGATCACCCGCAGCCGGCCGATCCCCGCCCTGGCCAGCGCCTCGACGGCGTAGCCGCCGGTGGCGCCCAGGCCGACCACCACCACGAAGGCGGCCCGGAGCCGCTCCATCCCGTCGTCCCCCACCAGTCGCCTGATGCGGCTGAACCGCTGGTCATGTCCCGACGATGCGGTCATCCGATCAGCCCCCCGAAGAGCGCCCGGGCATTCTCCCAGAGCTGGCTCCTGAACTCCGCTTCATCCCGCCCGAGGAAAGCGGCCAGGTCGCGGCAGACGGCCGGCAGATCGGCCGGATCGGGGTGTCCCGCCGCGGACGTGCCCCGGCCGCCGTGCCTCGACGGCGAGTCGGTCTCCAGCAGAATGCGGTCGGGCAGGATGGCCGGCAGGGCCCGGCGCATCTTGAGCCGGGAGGGGAGAAGGGCCGCGCCGCCGAACGAGAACCAGGCCCCCAGGTCCGCCAGCGGCCTCGCCAGTTCGGCCGGCCCGCCATAGGCGTGCAGCAGGAACCGCGCCGGCCGCGGCGACCGGCGGAGAATTTCCAGCAGGTGTCCCCAGGCGCCGGCGCAGTGGATGGTCGCCGGCAGTTCACGCTGCCATGCCAGGTCGAGCTGGCGGATGAACACCTCCTGCTGCCGGCCGAGCGTGCGCCGATCATGGAGGGGGTCGATGCCGATCTCCCCCATGCCCGAGGGGAGCGCGTCGAGCCGGGCCGCCAGACGCTCCTCCCAGTCGCCGACGGCCTCGGCCACGAACCACGGGTGGATGCCGAAGCAGGGGATCACGCCCGGGAAGCGGGCGGCGTGCCCGGCCACCGTCTCCCAGTCCCCGGGACGCGAGGCGTTGGAAACCAGCCAGGCCACCCCGGCGTCACGGGCGCCGGCCACCAGTTGCTCCAGCCGCGCGGCGAAGCAGGGGTCCTGGAGGTGGATGTGGACATCCACCATGGGCGCCGGGCCGCCCCCGGACAACTGCTCAGGCTCCATCAACCGCTTCCTCCACGAAGAGGGGAACGATTCGGAACCGCTCCACGTCCACCAGGCCCCGGTCGGTGATCTTAAGCGACGGGATCACCTCCAGCCCCAGGAACGACAGCAGCATGAACGGGTCGTGCTCCAGGCAGCCGAGGGAACGGGCGGCCTCCAGCAGGGCCCGCCGGCGCAGGCGGACCTCCTCCAGCGGACGGTCGGACATCAACCCGGCGACCGCCAGGGGCTGGATGGCCACGACTTCCCCGCCGATGGCCGCGGCCATTCCGCCCCCGGCGTCGGCCACCGCCAGGGCGGCGGTCCGCATCGACAGGTCGTCGGCCCCGGCCACGATCAGGTTGTGGTGGTCGTGGGCCACCGTCTGGGCGACCGCACCGCGCCGCAATCCCAGGCCCTCGACGAAGCCGACGCCCATCCTCCCCGAGGCTGTGTGGCGCTCGATCACCACCACCTTGGCCAGGTCGTTGCCCGGATCGGCCACCGCCGCACCGTCCCGGATCACGGCCGGCCTGATGAGCTGCTCCGTCACGATCTGCCCCGGCCTGGCGCCGATAACCCGTATCCGCGCGCCGGCGGCAGGCACCGAGAAGTCGATCCGCCCGCGGTCGATCCGGACCGACGCCCCGGTCAAGGGGAAGTCGTGTGGCGCCCCGGCGTCGAGGAGTTCGCCGTCCCGAGCCGCCAGGCGGCCGTTCTTATACACCTGCCTCGCCGAGGGGCAGGCCGGATCGTCGACCACCACCAGGTCGGCCAGCCGCCCCGGGCAGACCGCGCCCCGGTCGGTCAACCCAAACCGCTCGGCCGGGTTCAAGGTCGCCAACCGCAAGCCCCTGACCGGGTCGATTCCGCCGGCCAGGGCCATCCGCAACGCGTGGTCGATCGACCCTTCGACCAGCAGGTCCTCCAGATCGCGGTCGTCGGTGCACAGGCAGAGGCGGCGCTCGGTGACCGGGTCTATCAGCGGCAGCAGCGCCGCCAGATTCCGGGCGGAACTCCCCTGGCGCAGGTAGATCCACATCCCCAGCCGCAGTTTCTCCAGAGCCTCACCGACCTCGGTGCACTCGTGGTCGGAGCTGATCCCGGCGGCCACGTAGGCGTTCAGTCCCGGGCCGGAGAGTCCCGGCGCATGGCCGTCGACCGGCCGGCCGCCGGCGGCCGCCAGCTTGGCCAGGACGCCCTCATCTCCGGCCACGACCCCGTGGTAGTTCATCATCTCGCCCAGACCCAGCACGCCCGAGTCGCCCATCAGGCGGGCCAGGCCATCCGCGTCGATCGTCCCGCCGGAAGTCGAGAAGGAGGTCGCCGGGACGCACGAGGGAGCCATCACGAAAAGGTCGAGGGGGATGCCGGCCGAGGCGGACAGCATGGCCCGGATGCCGTCGATGCCGAGCACGTTGGCGATCTCGTGGGGATCGATGACCGCCGTGGTCACCCCCCGCGGCACCAGCAGGCGGGAGAACTCGCGCGGGACGACCATGGCGCTCTCGAGGTGCACGTGGGCGTCGATCATGCCCGGCAGGATGGTGCCGCCCCCGAGGTCGATCGTTTCGCGGCCCCGGAAGGCGCCTCCCACGGCCGCGATGCGGTCCCCGGCGACGGCCACCGCCGCCTCCCGGATCTCTCCCGAGAAGACGTCGGCCACCCGGCCGTTGGCCAGCACCAAGTCGGCCGGCTCATCGCCCCGGGCGACGGCCAGCAGGCGTTTCAGGGCGGCGGAATCAGCCCCGGGCGAGCCCGTCGAGCGAGCCGCAGAAGGTGATGGCTTCGGGGAAGGTGGCATGGAAGTTCTCCCGGCCAACGAGGTCGACAACTCCCGCCCGGACGAGTTTGGCGGCCACCCTTGCATTGGCGCCGGCGAGCATCACCCTGACCCCCCGTCCCTGCAGGCTCTCGATTACCTCTTCGAGCGTCTGGAGGCCGGTGATGTCCATGAACGGAACCCATCCGAGGCGGATGACCAGGATGCGCGGATCGGTGTTGGTCTGGGCCAGGGCCCTCTCGAAGTTCTCCACCGCGCCGAAGAAGAAGGGGCCCTCCACCTGGTAGACCAGAACCCCGGGGGAAGCCCGGTGAACCCTTGATGGGCGAGTTCCTGCTGGAGTTCCTCCTCGGTCATCTCGCTCACCTCGACGCTGGCGGCCATGCGCCGCATGAACATCAGCGCGGCCAGGATGACGCCGATGTTGACCGCCACCACCAGATCGACCAGGACCGTCAGCCAGAAAGTGGTCAGAAGGATGACCACGTCGGCCCGCGGAGCCCGGCGGACCATCCGGTAGAAGTGCTTGACCTCGCTCATGTTGTAGGCCACGACGAACAGGATCGCCGCCAGGGCCGCCAGCGGCACGTCGTCGGCCAGCGGCGCCAGGAGGACGATGACCAGCACCAGGGTGGCCGAGTGGATGATGCCGGCGAGCGGGCTCGTGCCGCCGTTTCGGAAGTTGGTGGCCGTCCGGGCGATCGCCCCGGTGGCCGCGAAACCGCCGAAAATAGGGGTGATCATGTTGGCCGCGCCCTGGCCGATCAGTTCCTGGTTGGCGTCGTGGCGCGTCCCGGCCATGCCGTCGACCACCACCGCCGAGAGCAGCGACTCGATCGCCCCGAGGATGGCGATCGTGAAGGCCGGCCCGATCAACTCGATCAGCCGCGACGGAGCCGCATGAGGCAGCGAGAATTCCGGCAGGCCGCGAGGGATGCCGCCGAAGGTACTGCCGATGGTGGCCACGCCCTCGAAATGGAGCAGCGCCTGGGCAACGGTCGCCGCCACCAGGGCCAAGAGCGGCCCGGGAATCCGCCGCAGCCCGGGGAGGCGCGTCGAGAAGAGCACCAGGAGGAGACTGCCGAAGGCGATGAAGGTCGTCGGCCCGTGCGCATGGGGCAGTGCCTCGAGCAGGTTCAGTACCTTCTCGTGGAAGTGGCTGCCGGCAACCGCCGGCAGGCCGAAGAAATCCTTCCACTGCCCCACCCAGATGACCACGCCGATGCCGGCCGTGAAGCCGACGATGACCGGGTCGGGAATGAACTTGATGGTCGCCCCGAGCTTGGCCACGCCGAACAGGAACAGGATCACCCCGGCCATGATGGTGGCGATCTGCAGGCCGTCGATGCCGTGGCGGGCGGTGATGCCGGAGAGGATGACGATGAACGCCCCGGTGGGGCCGGCGACTTGAAGCCGGGTCCCACCCAGGATGGACACCGCCAGGCCGGCCACGATGGCGGTGTAGATCCCCTGCTCGGGTTTCACCCCGGAGGCGATGGCGAAGGCCATGGCCAACGGGAGGGCGACCACACCGACGATCACCCCGGAGACGAGATTGGGGAGGATATGCTCCCGCCGGAACAACCCGGCCCGAAATGCTTCCTTCAGTGCGATCACGCCGCCACCTCCGGCGTTAAACTGGTTGTTGTCATGTCGCTCCTCTTACTAGTGGGCAATTTTTTATTATAGCACAATTTTGCACAATGGTCGCAGGCCTGGACGGACCCTCCTCCCCTGAGGCATACTGACTGAACCATGCAAGACGATATCCGCACCGGGATGCTGGAAGTCCCCCTGGTCCGCCTGCCCGAGGGGGCCGGGCTCCCCCTGCCCGCCTACATGACCGAAGGAGCCGCCGGCATGGACCTGCTGGCCGCCTGCCCCGGCGAGGTCGTCCTCCAGCCCGGCGAACGAGCCGCCGTGCCGACCGGCCTGGCCGTCGCCCTGCCACCCGGCTGGGAGGCCCAGGTTCGCCCGCGCAGCGGCCTGGCCCTGCGCCACGGCATCACCCTGCTCAATTCCCCCGGCACGATCGACGCCGACTACCGCGGGCAGGTCACCGTCATCCTGGTCAACCTCGGGAGCAAACCGGTGACCATCCGCCGCGGGGAGCGCATCGCCCAGATGGTGGTCGCGCCCGTCTCCCGGGTCCGCTGGATGGAGGTCGACTCGCTCCCCCCCTCGGGAAGGGGCGGGGGCGGCTTCGGCTCAACCGGGCGCTGACCGGCGGGCCGGACGCGGCCCCTTGCCGGGAAGCCACCCGAGGGCGAGGGCGTTCACCCGGGCGAACACCAGCGTCAGGGCGTAAGTGACCGCCATGTTGAAGCTGAAGGCCACCAGCAGAACCTGCCACCAGTGCCACCCCAGGGTCTTGAGCCCCTCCACCGGCTGGGGAAGGACCGACCCGCCGAAGCCCTGGTAGAGGTAGATGGTGTAGGAATTCATCCCGCTCCAGAGCAGGAATCTCCCCACGTCCGTCCCCGGGACATGCCGGGCGACGAATCTCTCGAAGCCCTTGAACCAGAGCGCCGCCAGCACCCCCAGGAGGGCCCAGGCGCCATAGACGGGCTCGTGCCGGTACTTGAGCATGTCCATGCCCAGCGTCCGCAGCGGCTGCGGGGCGCCGTGGAAGTGCCAGACCAGCATGGCCCCCAGGGCGCCCGCCAGGCCGGCGAACCACCCCGTCGTCAGCCTGCCCCCGGCGGTGTAGATTCCCAGGGCGTAGAAGAAGAGGCAGAAGAATAGCACGTGCCACGAGGTCGACAGGAGGCGCGGGAACGACGCCAGGGGCCGGGCATACACCCATGCGCCGGCGTAGGCCAGGGCGATGCCGGCGATGACTGCCGCCCGCCGGGCCGCCCCGGAGACCCTGACCAGAAGCGGCGTCGAAACGAGGGCCATCAGGAAGACGGGCAGGAACCAGAGGGAGCCGATGACCACCTTCCACTGGCCCCGGCTGTTGTCGACGTGGCGGAAGGCGAGCAGGTCCAGTAGGGTGCCGGGGGCGAGGGGCATGTGGCTGACCCGGGCCGAGACCAGGGCCAGGAAGAGAACCAAGATCAGGAACGGGATATAGAGCGACACCAGGCGTCGCACAAATCGCCTCAGGTCCCACCTTCCCGACAGCGTGGCGCACCAGCCGCTCAGGAAGAGGAAGAAGGGGACCTCAACCAGCAGGGTCACGTCGTGTACCCACCGCGGCACGTACGATTTGCCCGACCAGTCGACGGTGTGGATGAGGACGATGTTGACGATGGCCAGGCCGCGGAGGAGATCCGGGATGACCAGCCGGCCGGTCCCGCCGGGCGGACTCCAGGGCTGGAGCGGCCACCAGGCGGCCTTGGCCTTGGTCTCCGCCCCCTTCCCCGCCCCGCCGGCCTCCCCAAGGATCATCCGCTGCGCCCCTCCCGTGGCGCTCCATCGTAGGATCATCGGCCGGGCAGGTCAAGCAGGCCCGGCGGCGTCGGGCGGCCCTCCACCAGTCCCGGCGCCCGGCGGAGACGGTTGACTTTTGAACCCGGCGCGGCGATAGTGGGCCTTGTCCGCGAGTGCCGCGGGTAATCCCTATGAACATCCTCAAAGCCGTCGAACTGACCAGGGTCTACACCATCGGCGACCGCCCCGCCAAGGTGGTCGACAAGGTTTCCCTGTCGGCCGACGAGGGGGAGTTCCTGGTCATCGCCGGCGAGAGCGGCAGCGGCAAGACCACCCTGCTGTCCCTCCTCTCCGGGCTGGACCGGCCGACCTCCGGGCGGGTGCTGATCGGCGGCGCCGACATCACCGACATGGACGAGGAATCGCTGGCGCCCTTCCGAAACGCCACCTTCGGCTTCGTCTTCCAGGCCTTCCACCTGGTCCCCTCGCTGTCGGCCCTGGAGAACGTCATGTTCCCGGCCGAGCTGCGCCGCGACCCCGATGCCGGCCGCAAGGCCATGGCGCTGCTCGAACGGGTCGGCCTGACCGGGCGGGCCGGCAACCTCCCCCACCAGCTCTCGGGCGGCGAGAAGCAGCGGGTGGCCATCTGCCGGGCGCTGATCAACCGGCCGCCGCTGATCTTCGCCGACGAGCCGACCGGCAACCTCGACTCGGCCAACGGCGCGGCCGTCCTCGAACTGCTGCTCGACCTGCGCCGCGAGCGGGGATCGACCCTGGTGATGGTCACCCACAGCCGCGAGATCGCCGCCCGGGCCGACCGGGTGATCACCCTGCGCGACGGCGTGGTGATCGAGGACACACGGCCCGACGGACCGACGACCCATGCCACACGACCCGCAACCCAAGGCCCCTGATCCCAGGGGTCGGCGAATCCCGCTGCGGCTGATCGCCGCATCCGGTCGCCAGGCTTTCCTGTTCGTCCTGGCCACGGCCCTCTCGCTGCTGACCGTCACCGCCCTGGGTAGCTTCCGCCGGAGTGTCCAGTCAGCCCTGCTGCGGGATGCGCGCGAGCTGCACGCCGGCGACGTCATCCTGGTGGCCCACCAGGATTTTTCCCCGGGCCTGCTCCGGGCGGTCGAGACCGTGGTCGGGCGGGGAGACGCCCGGTCGGCCCGGGTGCGCGACTTCTACTCGGTCGTCGCCGGGCAAGGCGGCCGGAGCCTGCTGGCGTCGATCCGCGCGACCACCCCCGAGCACCCCCTGTACGGCTCGATCCAACTCGCCTCGGGGAAGGCGTTCGGGGAGGTCCTCCAACCCGGCGGTGTCATCGTCGCCGGGAGCCTGCTCGAGCGCCTGTCGACCAGGGTCGGCGGCTCGATCACCCTCGGCGGCCGGTCCATGCCGATCCGCGACGTAGTCCTGCGGGAGTCCGACCGGCCGGTGTCGTTCTTCTCCCTGGGCCCGCGCATCCTGGTCCACGCCGACGACCTGCCCGGGCTTGGCCTGATCCGCGAGGGAAGCCGGGTCGACCACCGCCTGCTGCTGCGCGTGGCCGATCCCTCCCGGGTCGACCGGATCGCCGCCGAGCTGCACGCCGCGGCATCGTCGTGGGAACGGGTCGAGACCTTCCGCACGGCCCGCTCGGGGGTAAAGAAGTTCCTGGACAACTTCCTCTTCTTCCTGTCCCTGACGGCCATCTTCAGTCTCCTCCTGGCCGGATTCGGGATGCAGAGCTGCCTCTCGGCCATGCTCCGCGAGCAGCGCCATACCATCGCCGTGATGAAGGCCCTGGGGGCCGGCTCGTCCTACATCCGGCGGCACTACTTCACCATGGTGGCCCTGCTCGGCGCGGCCGGGATCGTGCTCGGCATCATGGGCGGCTTCATCCTCCAGCAAGTCCTGCCCATCCTCTTCGGCGGCCTCCTGACGCTGCGGGGCAGCCGCTGGCCCTCGTGGGGGGCGGTGGCCGAGGGGGTGCTGTTCGGCTGCGCGGTGCTGGCCGTCTTCACCTACCTGCCCCTCAAGCGCCTCCAGGAGATCAAGCCGGCGGCCATCTTCGGGCGCGAGGAGTTCCGCGGCGCACCCCGCTGGTCATGGCTGCCGATGCTGGCCATCCTGTCCCTGTTCACCCTGCTGGTGATCCGCCACGTCGGTGACACCCTGACCGGCCTGGCCTTCACCGGCGGCACGCTGGCAGTCGTCCTGTCCGCGGCGGCGGGCTCGTGGCTGCTCCTGGCGGCCGTCCGCCGGCTCCACCCGGACCGCCCGGTCTGGCGCCTGGCCGTGCGCAGCCTGATGCGCCCCGGCGGCGCCACCATGGTCGTCCTGGTCACGCTGACCGCCGCCCTGTCGCTGATCATGGCCATCCACCTGATCGAGGAGAACATCTTCCTGACCTTCATCCGCTCCTACCCGCCCGACTCGCCCAACGTCTACCTCCTCGACGTCCAGCCCGACCAGCGCGAGCCCCTGGCCGCATCCCTGGGCGTTCGGCCGGCCTTCTACCCGATCATCCGCGCCCGGGTGACAGCCATCAACGGCAAGGCCCTGGACGTCGAGAAAGAGGCCGAAAGCCGCTTCGACAACTTCTCCCGGGAGTTCAACCTGACCGACCGCGACCACCTGCTCGAGGACGAGTTCATCGTCAGGGGAGGAGGGCTCTTCCGGGACGGCTGGGGCATCAACCAGGTGTCGGTCCTCGACGAGGTGCTGGAGATGCACCGGATGGCCGTCGGCGACGTCATCTCCTTCGACCTCCAGGGAGTCCCGCTGGAAGCCCGCGTGTCGAGCATCCGATCGAGGACCGAGTCGTCGGTGCGTCCCTTCTTCTACTTCGTGCTGCCGGAAGCCGCCCTGCGCGACGCGCCCCACACCTACTTCGCCACCGCCCGGATCCCCCGGGAACGCATCCCCGGGCTGCAGGGGAGCGTGGCCGAGAGCAACCCCGGGGTGGTGGTGATCGACATCTCGGAGACGGTGGCCGTCTTCTCGGCCCTGATGGGGAAACTCTCGGTGATCGTCAGGTTCTTCACCTGGTTCTCGATTGCCGCCGGCCTTCTGATCCTGGTCAGCTCGATCATGGCCACCCGGCGCGAGCGGATCAGGGAGACCGTCTACTACCGCATCCTGGGCGCCCGGCGCCGGTTCGTGGCCCAGGTGATCATCCTGGAGAACCTGCTGGTCGCCCTGGTCAGCGTGCTGCTGGCGGCCGTCCTGTCGGAGTCGGCGGCCTGGCTGATCGTCCGCCGGGCCTTCAAGATCGCCTACCACCCCTTCCCGGGGACGATCATGCTGCTGGGGGGGATCACCCTGCTGCTGGTGCTGGCCACCGGCTGGTTCTCGTCCCGCGGCATCCTGCGCCGGAAGCCGGTCAACTTCCTGCGGGAATCGACCCAGGAGTGACCACCGTGCGCGCGGTCTCCCCGCTATTGATCCTTTCGTTGGCGCTCCTCCCGGGATGCCGGCGAACGGAGAACCCCCAACCGCCGCCGCCCGCTGCCGCGGCGGAGGGGGTCATCGTCGCCCTCGGGGACAGCCTGACCGCCGGCCACGGCCTCCCTCCCGGCGCGGCCTACCCCGCGCTCCTCCAAGCCCGGCTGGAAGCGGACGGACGGCACTGGAAAGTGATCAACGCCGGGGTGAGCGGCGAGACCAGCGGCGGCACCCGATCGAGGGTCGACTGGATCCTGCGGATGAAGCCCGACATCGTCGTGGTGGAGATCGGCGCCAACGACGGCATGCGGGGCCTGGATCCGGGGCTGCTGCGAAGGAACCTGGTGGAGATCGTCGCCCGGCTGCAGGCGGGAGGGGCGACCGTGGTGCTGGGCGGGATGCGGATGCTGACCAACCTGGGGAGGGACTACACCGACGCCTTCGAGGCGGTCTACCCCGCGGCGGCGAAAGAGACCGGCGCCGCGTTGATCCCCTTCTTCCTCGAGGGGGTGGCCGGGGTGGCCCGCCTCAACCAGGAGGACGGCATCCACCCCACCGCCGAAGGCCACCGAATCATCATGGAGACGGTCTACCCCCACGTCGCCGCGGCCATCGACGCCCGCCGCCAGTGAGGTTTGCCGAGACGCGGAGCCCGGCGGCTCAGGGGAAGTAGAGCAGCTTCCGGTCTAGGTCGTAGCTCGTCGGCAAGCCGCGGTTCCGCCAGCCGTTGAGCGTGCGCAGGCCGGTCTTGGGGTCCTTGTCCCCCTCGAAACCCTCGAGCAGGTTGTACACCCGCCGGTAGCCTGCCTGGAGCAGCCGTTCGCCCGCGACGCGGCTCCGGTTGGCGCTGCGGCAGATGACCACCAGGGGCTGGTTCGGATCGGTGAACCGAGCTTTCACCCGCTCGTCGAAAAGAGGATTGAGCGTCCACTGGTAGGTGTCCGCGTTCCACAACTCCCACGGTATGTTGACCGCCCCCGCTGGGTGCCCGACGAAGACATACTCGGCCTGGGTCCGCACGTCGATCAGCGCCGCCTTCTCCTCGCGCACCAGCCGGTCAGCCTCGACCGGGCCGATGTCCGCCGGCGCAGGGACGGATTTCGCCTCCTCGGCCCGGATCACACCCGGGGCGGCAACGAACACCCCCAAGATCATGCCCACTCCGATGAACAAGATGGTCATCCGCCTCATGCTCCCTCCTGCGTGGTGATGTCGCACGGGCCGCGCCGGGCGGTCCCGTCAGCGAGAAGATATGCCGCGGACGACCTCTCGGCAACTCGCCGGCCGTGAGCGATGTCCTTGACTACCCCGGGACGCTGATATAGATTTAGCCCGTTTCCATCCACAGGGGTCCAGTGACATGACTATCCGAATCGACAGTCGCCGGGCGGCCATTGCCTTCAATATGCTGGCCGCCGGGGGGACTCGCGGGCTTTCCGCGCGGTGCTCGACGCCGGGGTTGACCCGGCCGACATCTTCCGCGGCCGGACAGCCGGTGCGGCCTTCCTGGGCCATGCTCTGGCCGGGCGCATCAAGGCGGCCGACCCGGCGGGGCTGGCCGACGCCGAACTGGCCCGGGCCGGGCAGATCGGTGTCGAAGTGGTCACCTGGTACGACAACGTGTATCCGTCGCTGCTGCGAAACATCCCCGATCCGCCGCCGGTCCTCTACGTTCTCGGCGCGCTGCCCGGGGACGATCTGCCGCTGGTGGGCGTCGTCGGCTCGCGGGCGGCCACGCCGTACGGTCTCGGAGTCGCCGGCGACATCGGCGCAGAAGCCTGCCGGGTGGGCTTTGGGGTCGTCTCGGGCCTGGCCCGCGGCATCGACACCGAGGCTCACCGCGGCGCCCTCGATGCCGGGGGCGTCACCTTGGCCGTGCTGGCCTGCGGGCTTGACAGCGTCTACCCCCCGGACAACACCGCCTTGGCCAGGGCAATCGCCCGGCGCGGGGCGGTGGTGTCGGAATTCCCCATCGGCGCCGGCCCGGAACGCTACCGGTTCCCCCGGCGCAACCGGATCATAAGCGGCCTCTGCCGGGCGCTGGTGGTGGTCGAGGCGGGGGAGGCCAGCGGCGCCCTGATCACCGCATCCTTCGCCCTCGACCAGGGGAGGGAAGTCTTCGCCGTGCCCGGGCCGATCGGCTCCGACCGGAGCGCCGGCTGCCACCGCCTGATCGCCGACGGAGCGCGCATCTTCCGGGACCTGGGCGACCTGGCGGCCATGATCGCCCCGACCCTCGACCGGCCCGTTCCGCCGCCGTGCCGCTCCGAAGCGCCGGCGGCGCCCTTGTCCGACGAGGAACGGCGGGTCATCGCCCTCTTCCACGGATTGCCCCTGTCGATGGATGACATCATCCGCCGTGCCTCCCTGCCCCCGGCCGCCGCGGCGGCCACCGTGCTGGGCCTGGAACTTAAGGGAGCATTGCGCAACTACCCGGGCAACCGCTACCTGAGCGCCAGGGGAGGCCATTGATGGATCACCGCCTGCTGGACATGCTCTACTTCATCCTCCGCGAACTGGTCGAGAACGACAAGGACCTGATGGAGGACTGGCAGGAACTGCAGGAGAGCCTCGCCTCGCGCGGGCTTCGACCAGGAGGAGGTCGAGACCGCCTTCGGCTGGCTGGAGAGCTACTTCCGGTCGATCCCCGAGCCGCCGGGGTCCCGATCCCCCTGGCCGCGCCCGTACCGGGCACGGAGCCTCCGGGTGCTGTCGATGGAGGAGCAGATGCTCATCCCGCCGGAGACCTTCGGCTTCCTGCACGGCCTGGAGCAGAAGGGCATCGTCGCCTCCGACATCATCGAGGAGATCATCGCCCGGTCCTTGGGGATGTTCGACGAGCCGATCAGCGTCGACGAGATGAAGGTCGTCGCCCTGATGACCATCTTCGAGCAGGGCGGGCAGAACCTGGACGACATCATCCGCCTGTTCGGCAGCGGAACCGGACGGAACAACCATTGATCACCACGGGACGGGGTGCCCGTGAGGCACCCCGCCGGGAGGAGAATCCGCGTAATGGGAAAGAACCTGGTCATCGTCGAGTCCCCGGCCAAGGCCAAGACGATCAACAGGTACCTGGGGAAGGGTTCATCGTGATGGCCTCGGTCGGCCATGTGCGCGACCTGCCCAAGTCCAAGTTCGGGGTCGACGTCGAGCACGACTTCGCGCCCAGCTACGAGCTCATCCGCGGCAAGGACAAGGTCGTCAAGGAGATCAAGGCCGCCGCCAAGAAGGCCGACGCCATCTACCTGGCGCCCGACCCCGACCGCGAGGGGGAGGCCATCGCCTGGCACCTGGCCGAGACGCTGCAGACGCCGCCCGGAGAAGGTCTTCCGGGTGATCTTCAACGAGATCACCGCCGACGGCGGTCCGCCAGGCCTTCGAGCACGCCCGGGCCGATCGACATGAACAAGGTCGACGCCCAGCAGGCCCGGCGGGTCCTCGACCGGATCGTCGGCTACAAGCTGTCGCCCATCCTCTGGGAGAAGGTCCAGCGCGGGCTGTCGGCCGGCCGCGTGCAGTCGGTCGCCCTGCGGCTGGTGTGCGACCGCGAGAACGGAGATCCGGGCCTTCCGGAAGCGCGGAGTACTGGAGCCTGACCGCCCGCCTGCGGCATGGACGTCCCAGCCCGAGTTCCCGGCCAAGCTGCTGAAGGTCGACGGGGCCAAGGCGGAGATCCCCGACGAGGCCGCCGCCCGGGGACTGCTCGACCGGCTCGCGCCGCGCCGCCGTTCGTCGTCGACCGGGTCGGCACCAGCCGAGCGGCGGCGCAACCCGCTGCCGCCGTTCATCACCAGCCAGCTCCAGCAGGAGGCCGTCCGGCGCCTCGGCTTCACCGCCAAGAAGACGATGACCTCGCCCAGCGGCTCTACGAGGGCGTCGACCTCGGCGAGGGGCAGGTGGGCCTGATCACCTACATGCGCACCGACTCCCCCCGGGTCGTCGCACGAGGCCCAGGGAGAGGCGCTGGCGCTTCATCCGCAGCGAGTACGGCCCGGCCTACGTGCCCGACAAGCCGAACGTCTACCGCCCCCGCAAGGCGGGCAAGATCCAGGACGCCCACGAGTGCATCCGGCCGACCGCCGTCGCTGCGCCGCCCGGACCAGGTGCGCGGCGTCACTCGAGCGCGACCTGGCCCGGCTGTACGAGCTGATCTGGTCGCGCTTCGTGGCCAGCCAGATGACCCCGGCCGTCTACCACGACACCGCGGCCGACATCCTGGCCGACGGCTGCCTCTTCCGGGCCACCGGCTCGCGCCTCTCCTTCGACGGCCACCTGCGGGCCTTCGCCGACCAGGCCGTGGTCGAGGCCGAGCGCGAGGAGAAGGAGGGGGACGAGGACTCGCTGCCGGTCGTCGATCCTGCCGCCGATGGAGAAGGGGGACCGGACCGAGCTGCGCGAGCTGCTGCCCAAGCAGCACTTCACGCAGCCGCCGCCGCGCTACACCGAGGCCACGCTGATCAAGGCGCTGGAGGAGAACGGCGTCGGCCGGCCCGAGCACCTACGCCACCATCATCGCCACCATCCTCGGGCGCGACTACACCCAGAAGGAGAAGGGCAAGCTGATCCCCACCGAGCTGGGCATGACCGTCAACGAGCTGCTGGTCCAGCACTTCCCCGAGGTCTCCGACGTCGAGTTCACCGCCCGCATGGAGGACACGCTCGACCTGGTCGAGGAGGGGCGGCGCGGCTGGGTCGAGATCCTGCGCGAGTTCTACGGGCCCTTCAAGGAGGACCTCGACCGGGCCCAGGTGGAGATGAAGAACATCAAGACCGAGATGGAGCCGACCGACATCCCCTGCGAGCTGTGCGGCCGGCTGATGGTCATCCGCTGGGGGAAGAAGGGGCGCTTCCTGGCCTGCCCCGGCTACCCCGAGTGCACCAACACCGGCGACTTCACCCGGGACGAGGACGGCACCGTCCGCGTGACCGCCGGGTCGGCGGCCGAGGAGACCGGCATCGCCTGCGACAAGTGCGGCAAGCCGATGGTCATCAAGAAGAGCCGCCGCGGGCCCTTCCTTGCCTGCTCGGGCTTCCCCGACTGCAAGAGCGCCGCCGAACTTCACCCGGGACGAGAGCGGCGCCATCCGGGTGGAGGCCAAGGCCGAGGCCGAGGAGACCGGCATCGTCTGCGACAAGTGCGGCAAGCCGATGATCATCCAGCATGAGCCGCGCGGCCCGTTCCTCTCCTGCTCGGCCTACCCCGGATGCAAGAACGCCAAGAACTTCAGCCGGGACGAGAACGGCGCCATCCACGTGGAGGTTCCCCAGGACAGCGGGGAGACGTGCGAGAAGTGCGGCAAGCCGATGATCGTCAAGCGGACGCGGCGCGGGCCCTTCCTGGCCTGCTCGGGCTACCCCGACTGCAAAAACCTGCGCAAGGCGTCCGGCGACCGTCGCGGCCGCCGCCCCAGGCCCGCCGCCCGAGGACGCCGGGGTGGCCTGCGACCAGTGCGGCAAGCCGATGGTCATCCGCCAGGGGCGATTCGGCAAGTTCATGGCCTGCTCGGGCTACCCCGCCTGCAAGAACGCCAAACCCCTCCCCAAGCCGCCGGCGGCGTAGCCGGAGGGAATGGTGCCCGCCCCTCCCCTTCCGCTGGAGCGCTTCCTGCGCTACTGCGCCGAGGAGCGGGGATTCTCCGAGCACACCCTGCACGCCTACCGCCGTGACCTGTCGGAGTTCACCCGCGAGCTGGACGCCGGTTCGGCCGAGGCGCTGGCCGCGCTGACCCACCGGCGGCTCCGGGCATGGATGGCCTCCCTGATGCGGCGGGGATACCGCCCGTCGACCGTCACCCGCCACCTGTCGGCGGTCAAGAGCTACTTCCGCTTCCTGGTCAAGGAGGGGCTGCTCGCCCGCAACGACGCCGCCCTGGTCGTCTCCCCCAGGCAGCCGAGCCGCCTGCCGTCGGCGATGACCGTGGACGACGCCGGGCGGCTGATCGAATCGGTGAGCCGGCGAGGGTTTCGAGCCGCTCGCGCGACCGCTGCCATCCTGGAGCTCCTCTACTCGAGCGGCATGCGGGTCAGCGAACTGGCCGGGCTGGCCGTCGACCGGATCGAACCTTCCCTCGAGACGGCCACGGTCGTCGGCAAGGGGAACCGGGAGCGGGTGGTCATCTTCGGGCGGCCCGCCCGCGAGGCTCTCCGGCGCTACCTGCCGGCCAGGCAGTCGATCCTCGATTCGACCGGCGGGACGACCGGCATGCTGCTGGTCACCGCCGCCGGGAAGCCCTGGGCGACCGGCAGGTCGCCGCATCGTCCAGCGCCAGCGCGCCGCGGCGGGCATCGACCAAGCGGGTCACGCCGCACACCTTCCGGCACTCCTTCGCCACCCACCTGCTCTCCGGGCGGCGCCGACCTGCGGGCCATCCAGGAGATGCTCGGCCACCGGAGCCTGTCGACCACCCAGAAATACACCCACCTCGACGTCGGCCACCTGACCGAGGTCTACGACAAGGCCCACCCCCGCGCCCGGTCGACGTCCCCGGGGGCTCCCGAGGCCGAACCCGCCACGCCCACCAAGCCGCTCAAGCCTTCCAGCGACACCAAGTAGCGTTCCATCTGGGCACCAACTGTAAGGCGAATACCGTCACTGTACAGTACGCGGTTTCAAGACCTGACCCCATATAGGCCGGCCCGGGCCTTTACGTTCCCCGGGTCGATCTCGAGGGCCCTCAGGAAGGCCCGGTTGGCATCGTCGGGGCGGCCGCCCAGCAGCAGGGCGAATCCCAGGTTGGTCAGGATGCCGGCGTCCCCGGGACGGATGGAGGCGGCCCTGGCCAGCACCCCGGCGGCTTCCAGCGGCCGCTCCCGTCGCACCAGCAGCGTTCCCAGGTTGTTCATCGCCTCGACGTTGCCCGGGTGGCGCTCGATCTCCCGGCGGTAGGCGGCCTCGGCCTCGGCTTCGCGCCCCGCCTCAACCAGCGCGTTGCCCAGGTTGTAGTTCCCCCCGGGTACCCGGGGTCGCGCGCCAGCAGCATCTTCGAACTGCCGCACCGACTCGCCCACCCTGCCCGTCTCGAGCAGGTGGTTGCCGAGGTTGTTGTAGGCCATCAGGGCCGACGGGTTGGCGGCGATGGTGTCGCGCCACAGGAGTTCCTGGGTGTCGAAGACAGCCGCCCGGTTCCGGGCCGAGAGCCCCAGGCCGATGGCCAGGATGCACCAGAGCCCGGCCGACAGCCGGCGCGTCGACCGCGAAGGCTGCAGTCCCGGGAATATCCGGCTTGCCGTCGCGACAGCCAGGGCCAGCACGGGAATTGCGCCGAGGTAGACAAAGTGGTCGGCCACGTAGGAGTACCGGTTGAAGTAGAACGGCACCAGGCCGAGAAACGGGGCGATCAGGAAGGCGAAGGAGGCGAGCGCAGCCAGCGGCCCCCTCCCCAGCCGCCCGCGCAGCCTCCACAGCATGATGGCCAAGCCGGCCGCCGCCAACGGGAAGAGCCAGGCCCGGGGTGATCCGGGGTCGATGATCCAGCGCGGGTAGATGAACGAGAAACGCCCCGGCAGGATGACCCTGGCCAGGTAGAACCAGAAGACCCGCCCGGCGAGGAGGATGCGGTGGTGCACCGGCAGGCCGAAGAAGTGCGGGTCGAGGTTGACGTCGACCCGCTCGCGCCAGAGGACCGCCAGCGGCAGGATGGCGCTGACGGCGACGAAAGGGGCCAGGGCGGCGAGGTCGTTCCGGGTGATGCGGCCGCGTTTCCACCAGGCTACGCCTAGAAAGACCAGCGGCAGGCCCATGCCCGAGGTCTTGGCCAGCATGCCCAGGCAGAAGAGAAGAAAGGCGGCCATCCAGGCCCGGCGGCCCGGCGTCGGCCGATCGACCGCGGCGTCGGGCGAAAGGGAGAGCCATGCCAGCAGCGAGGCCATGAAGAGAAGGCCGGAGAGGACGTTCTTCAGTTCGCTGATCCAGGCCACCGACTCGACCTGGACCGGGTGGAGGGCGAAGAGGAGCGCGGCCGTTAATGCGCCGGGGAGGCCCAGGCGGCCGAGGGCGAGCCACAGCAGGAAGGCGGAACAGGCGTGCAGCAACACGTTCACCAGGTGGTAGCCGGCCGTTTCCAGGCCGAAGAGCCGGTGCTCCAGCCAGAAGAGGGAGTAGGTCAGCGGGAAGTACTGCGGCTGGGCACCCGGCTCGGTCCAGATGGCCGTGAGTCCCCCCGGCGAGCGCACGGCCTCGTTCTCGACGATGTTCATCCGGTCGTCCCAGACGAACTCGCCCCGGAGGGCCGGCCAGTAGACGGCCAGGCAGGCCGCCAGAAGCAGCGCCAGACCGGCGATCCGACGGACCGCCGGCTGGACGGGGAGCGCGGTCATCCCTTCCCGCGAAAGCATGCCGCCATTGTGCGTCACGCCGCCCGGCGGCGCAACCGTGGCGCCCTTCCCCGGCCGAAGCCTAGTAGAGCGCCTCCTCCACCTCGGCCTCGGTCACCCGGGCCCGGAAGACCCGGTAGACCCATGTCTTGTAGGCGATGACGATGGGCACGAAGACCAGGGCCACGACGGTCATGATCCTCAGGGTGTAGGCGCTGGACGAGCTGTTCCTGATGGTCAGGCTGAAGGACCGGATCGAGGTTCGACGGAATCAGGTTGGGGAAGAGGCCGGTCACCCCGGTGCGGTGAACAGGAGCACGAAGGCGCACGAAGCGGCGAAGGCGGCCAGCTCACGCCCTTGTCCAGCATGACCTTGACCGTCAGCAGCGCGACCACGGCCGCCAACGGCAGCAGGAACAGAACCGGCAGAGCAAGGTAGTTGTCGTACAGCCTGGTCCAAGCAGGTGACCCCCAGGAAGACGACGGCCATCGACCAGCACGTCCCCCAGAGGGTGTCCGCAAGGCGCAGGCCCGCTGCTTCAGGTCGCCGTTGGTCTTGACCGCCACCCAGAGGCTGCCGTGCATGGCGAACAGGACGACGAAGAGGACGCCGGTCAGCAGTCCGTAGGGATTGAGCAGGCCGAGGAAGGTCACGTGGGAGCCCCGGGCGTCCATGGGCAGGCCCCGAAAGATGTTGCCGAAGGCCACCCCGAAGAGGAGCGCCGGCAGGAAGCTCCCGGCGACGATGCCCCGGTCCCACCAGGCCCTCCAGCCGCGTCCTCGACCTTGTTGCGCATCTCCATGGCCATGCCCCGGATGATCAGGGCGAAGAGGAGCAGCAGCAGCGGCGTGTAGAGGGAGCTGAACATCACGGCGTAGGTCCCCGGGAAGGCGGCGAAGGTCGCCCCGCCGGCGGTGATGAGCCAGACCTCGTTGCCGTCCCAGACGGGGCCGGCGGCCCGGATCAGGCGCCGGCGGTCGGTCTCGCTGCGCCCCAGGAAGGTGTGCAGCATGCCGCTGCCGAGGACGAAGCCGTCGAGCATGAAATAGACCGCCCAGAGGACGCCCCAGAGCACGAACCAGACGAGTTGCAGATCCATGTCAGGCCTCCTTCCCGGCCGCCGGGGACTTCGGGCCCCTTGCGGGCATATTTTGCCAGCAGCCAGATGTCGACCGCCCCCAGGAACGCGTAGATGATCGTGAAAGCCGCCAGCGAGGCGAGCACCTGCCCGGCGCTGACCGCCTTCGAGACGGCGTCGGCGGTCCGCAGCACGCCGTAGACGATCCAGGGCTGCCGCCCCACCTCGGTCACCATCCAGCCCGCCTGGATGGCCAGGTACGGCAGCGGGATGGCGCCAGAGCATGGCCCGCAGCAGGCACTGGCGCGACTCCAGCCCCTGACGCCGGGAGTACCAGAAGCCGAACCCCAGCAGCAGGAGCAGCAGGCCGCCGACGGCCACCATCAGCCGGAAGGCGACGAAGGGCGAGGATGACCGGGGGCCGGTCGGCCGGGGGGAGCTCCTTCAGTCCCTTCACCTCGGCATTGGGGTCGTGAAAGGCGAGGAGCGACAGCAGCTTCGGGATGCCGACCTCCATCCTGTTGCGTTCGTTGGCCGGATCGGGTATCGAGAAGAGGTTGTACGGGGCGCCGCTGGACGGTCTCCCACTGGGCCTCCATGGCGGCCAGCTTGTAGGGCTGGGTGCGTGGCCATCTTGACCGCGCGTGAAGTCGGCCGAGCCGAAAAGCACCAGCGCGGCGAGCAGCCGCGAAGCCGGCGGCGCTCCGGAACGACCGGGTGAAGAAGGGCGTCTCGTTCTTCCGCAGCAGGTGCCAGGCGGAGATGCCCATGACGAAGAAGGCCGCCAGCATGTAACCGAGCCGCCCAGCGTGTGGAGCCACTCGAGCCAGCCGGTCGGGTTGGTCGACCACGGCCAAGAAGTCGGTCATCTCGGCCCGGCCGTTGCGGATCACATAGCCGACCGGGTGCTGCATCCAGCCGTTGGCCAGCAGGATCCAGAGGGCCGAGAGGTTGGTGGCGAAGGCCACCAGCCAGATGGACAGCGCGTGCACCCTCGGCGAGACCTTGTCCCAGCCGAAGATCCAGAGGCCGATGAATGACCGACTCGAGGAAGAAGGCCACGGTCGCCTCGATGGCCAGCGGCGCGCCGAAGATGTCGCCCACGTAGCGGCGAGTACTCGGCCCAGTTCATGCCGAACTGGAACTCGAGGGTGATGCCGGTGACCACCCCGATGGCGAAGTTGATCAGGAAGAGCTTGCCCCAGAAGCGGGCCATCCGCATCCAGGTCTCGTCGCCGGTCCTGACCCACCGCGTCTCCAACCAGGCGACCAGGATCGAGAGCCCCAGGGTCAGCGGGACGAAGATGAAGTGGAACATGCTGGTGACGGCGAACTGCCACCGGCTGAGCAGGACACTGTCCATCACGTTTTCCTCCCCTTCTCGCTCTTCGGCCGGGTCCGCCCCGGCTTGCGGTCGAACGACTTCCCTTCCCTTGGCCATTTTGCCTGAGCATGAATCCCTCCGGCAACTCGTTTTTCGACTTCCAAAACTGCCGGCATGCGCCTATATTCAAGACTCCGGACCGAATCCGGTTCGACATCACGACGACAACCGCCAGGGAGGAACGACGATGAAGAAGGAAGACTGCATCCTGTTCAGCGGGGGCGCCCAGGGCGCCGAAGCCGCATTCGGGGCCGCGGCCGAGCGCACGGCATCGAGGAGGTCAACTTCACCTTCGACGGGCACGCCGATCGCCCGCACCCGCGGCATCCGCGTGCTCAACCACGAGGAGCTGCAGAAGGGCGACGTCAGCCTGACCTACGTCTCCCGCCTGATGCACCGCGCCTACCCGGCCGGCGCGCCGATGCTCCGCAAGGTCCTGCAGAGCATCTGGTACCAGGTCAACGACGGCCAGGAGGTCTACGTCGTCGGCAAGATCATGGAGGACGACACCGTCCGCGGCGGCACCGGCTGGGGCGCGGAGTTCGCCAAGATCTGCAACAAGCCGCTGTTCGTCTTCGACCAGGAGCAGAACGGCTGGTTCACCTGGGAGAAGGACCGCTGGGAGCGAGTGCGGCACGCCGGTCATCACCCACGCCCACTTCACCGGCACCGGCACCCGCTTCCTCGAGCCGAACGGCCGCAAGGCGATCGAGGATCTCTTCCGGGCCTCGTTCGGCGCCTGAGGCGTCCGCCGATCGGAGGCGCAATGAACGGACGGCGATACTACTTCGACCACAACGCCACCACCCCGCTCCACCCGGAGGTGAAGGCGGCTATCACCGAGGCGCTGGACTCATTCGGCAACCCCTCCAGCCTGCACGCCGAGGGGCGCGCCGCCCGCCGCAAGGTCGAGGCCGCCCGCGAGACTGTGGCCCGCTTCATCAACGCCTCTCCCGACGAGATCACCTTCGTCGGCAGCGGCTCGGAGGGGAACAACACCATCCTGTCGTCCCTGACCTCGGCTTGCGGCGGCTGCTCGTGCGACGGCGGCGGCTGCCCGCCGCGGGCCCTGGTGACCACGGCCATCGAGCACCCGTGCATCCTGGAGTCGTCCAAGTGCCTCCGCGAGCGGGGCGTCGAAGTCCACTTCGCCGGCGTCGACGAATTCGGCAAGGTCATCCCCGAGAAGATCGGAGGAGATGATCACCGAGCGGACCGGCCTGGTCTCGGTGATGATGGCCAACAACGAGATCGGCACGATCCAGGACATCGCCGCGATCGCCAGGTGGCCCACGCGGCCGGGGCGCTGGTGCACACCGACGCCGTCCAGGCGGTCGGCAAGATGCCGGTCGACGTGCAGGCCCTGGGAGTCGACTTCCTGACCCTCTCCGGGCACAAGATCTACGGCCCGAAGGGGATCGGCGCGATCTACGTCCGGCGCGGCTCCTTCTTCTGCCCGTTGATCCGCGGCGGGCACCAGGAGCGCGGGCGCCGCGCGGGCACCGAGAACACCATCGGCATCGTGGCGCTGGGCAAGGCGGTCGAGATGCGCGCCCGCGAGATGGCCGACGAGGCCGTGCGCCTGACCGCGCTGCGCGAGGAGCTGCGCGCCGGCATCGACCGCGCGCCTTGCCCGACATGCGCTTCAACGGCCACCCGACCGACTGCCTGCCGGGCACGCTCAACGTCTCCTTCGACGGCGTCGAGGGCGAGGCGATCCTGCTCTACCTTGACCTGGAGGGGATCGCCGTCTCGACCGGCTCGGCCTGCGCCTCCGGCTCGCTCGACCCGTCGCACGTGATCCTGGCCACCGGCGCCCGGTCGAGTGCGCCCACGGCGCCATCCGCCTCAGCATGGGGCGCGACACCACAGCCGAGGACGTGGACTACCTGCTCGACGCCTGCCGCCGATCATCGAACGCCTGCGGTCGCATGTCAACCGCCTACATCGCAGGGAGGACCCTATGACTGCCGACTGGGCTTATACCAGGACGCCGTCCTCGACCACTTCCGCAACCCGCGCAACATCCTCGAGGACGAGGCCGCCTACCAGGCCGACGGCCGCGGGATGGTCGGCAACACCAAGTGCGGCGACCAGATGCTGGTGGTCATCAAGGTCGACCGCGAGAAGGGCGTCATCACCGACTGCAGGTGGAAGACCTACGGCTGCGCCAGCGCCATCGCCAGCACCTCGGTCATGTCCGAGATGGTCAAGGGGATGACCCTGGAGGAGGCCTACAAGATCTCGCCCAAGGAGATCAACAAGGCCCTGGGCGGCCTGCCGGAGCACAAGATCCACTGCTCGGTGCTGGGCGACAAGGCCCTGCGGGCGGCGATCAACGACTACTACCAGCGCAACGGGATGGCCGACAAGATCCAACACGAGGGGACGCGGGTCGTCTGCAACTGCATGAACGTGACCGACGCGGAGATCGAGCACGCCGTCCTCGACGGGGCCCGGACCTTCTACGAGGTGCAGGAGCGGACCAAGGCCGGGACCGTCTGCGGCCAGTGCCAACCCGAGATCGAGCGCCTGATCGAGTTCTACCACGGCAAGCACTTCTGCAATCTGTAATTGTTTCACCTGCATCCGGTGATCGAGTAGCGGCGCCGCTGTCCGCCTGCAGATCGCGCTGTTCAGGATATCCAAGCTATTTGCTCCAATGGAATGTACTATTAGGTTATAGATGCAGGTGCAACTCGACGGGACTCTCAAAGTCAGTCACTTCCCCCAGTCAGCATCCGCCGGGGAGAAGTCCGTTTCCGGGAGACAGCCAAAGCAAACGGGGAGGCAGCATGGAAGAAGAAAGATCGGCAGGTCAAACCGTCGTTTCCTATTGCGGGAAGTGCAAGATTGACCGCCTTCACACCATCATGGTCATGGACGGAGAGACGATGGCCAAGGTGAAGTGCAGCAAGTGCGAGTATGTACACAAGGTCAGGAGTGCGCCTGATCCCGGGAAGGGCCGGGGGCCGAGGGTAAGCAGCGGCCCCGTCGATGAAGCAGTGGCGCAGTTCGTCTGGGAGACCTGTCTTGCGGAGGCCAAGGGCACGGAATGCTCCTACAGCAAGACTTCCAAGTACCTGCGTGGGCGACATCGTCGATCACCAGTCGTTCGGCAAGGGTGTCGTGCTGAAGCTCTATCCCAACAGGTGCGACATGGTCTTCAAGGACAGAAAGCGGTTGATGGTCTCGGCCAATTAGGCCGAAAAAGACTCGGCCCGCCGCCCCGGGGAGCCTTTGCCCCGGAGCTATGCAGGTCGGGTCTACGCTGTAGGCTGTTCCGACCTGGGTGCGGGCCTTGATCCTAATGTAGGTGCTTTCGTGGAAATATGCCACAAGACCCTACCCCCCCAATTTCACCAGCCGGAAGACTGCCGGCGGACGCCCTACGAGAAGTCGGTCGACGACTGCAGGCGGGCGATCCGCTCCTCCAGCGGCGGGTGCGTGGAGAAGAGGGCCATCATCTTCGACAGGCCGGTCGGGTGGCCGGAGATCTTCAGCGTGGCCAGGGCGGGCGCCTGGCGCGCCTGGTCGACCAGACCGTAGGTCCGCTGCAGGGCCTGCAGGGCGGCCACCATGTGGCGGCGGCCATAGAGCCTGGCACTCCCCGCGTCGGCCCGGAACTCGCGCCGGCGTGAGAAGGCGGCCACCAGCATCGACCCGAGGATCATGAAGACGATCTCGAAGGCGAAAGACAGCAGGTAATACGAGAAGGGCACGCCGCGTTGCTCGTCCCGGTCGCGACCGGCCATGCTGACCACGTACGCCAGCACACGGGCCATGAACATCACGAAGGCGTTGACGATGCCCTGGATCAGCGTCATCGTGACCATGTCGCCGTTGGCCACGTGGGCGATCTCGTGACCCAGCACGGCGGTGGCTTCCTCCTTGCTCATCCGCGACAGCAGGCCGGTCGAGACGGCCACCAGCGCGCGCGACTTGGTCGGGCCGGTGGCGAAGGCGTTCACCTCGGGCGAATCGTAGATGCCCACCTCGGGCATGGCCGGCAGGTTGGCGCTGCGGGCCAGGCCGTGGACGATCTGCACCAGGCCGCTCAGGGTCGCGTCGGAAGTGTCGGGCGGGACGACCCGGACGCGCATCATCATCTTGGCCATCACCCGGGAGAGGGCCAGCGATATCAGCGCCCCGCCCATGCCCCAGAGCAGGCAGAAGACGGCCAGCGCGCCGATGTTCAGACCGTACTGGCTGAGATACGGCTTGACCCCGAGCACGTTGAGGAGCAGCGACACGGTCAGCACGATGACCAGGTTCACCGCCATGAACATGAATATCCGTTTCCCGAACGCCATTCCGATGCCTCCTTGGATCGTGTGTAGGACGATAATATAGTATGCGAAGCCGCCGGCTTCAATCGCAGGCCGGTCACCGCGATGCTGGCCGACACTTGACAGACGCCCCTCCGGGCGGGGAAAATGACGCCGGTGAGACATTTCCTCTTGATCCCCGCACCAGCGCGACGACACCCGGACGCGGCATCTCCCGGCGAGGCCCTGTGCGGCCGGTTCGGTTTCGCCCGGTGGCTCATCCCCCTGCTCGCCGCCCTGTGCGTCGCCTGCGCCGCGCCGGGCGAGAATGTCCCGCCGCCGTCGACGCCGCTCCCCCAGGCCGATGCGCCCGCCGCCGGGCCCGTCCCCGGGGAGACTCCCTCACCGGAGGCCGGGCCGGCCACGCCGGCGCCCACGTCCACGCCCGACTCTCCGCCGCCCGAGGCCGCCCCGCCGACTCCACCCCTGCCGGCCCTCCTCGCGGCGGCCGCCCGGGCGGTCACCGGCATCCAAGTGGTCAGCGGCAGCCGCGGAACGCAGGCCATCGTCACCGCCGACGGGACGATGGAGTACGAGTATGCCCTCGAACAGGGCAAGATCCTGGCCATCGACATCTTCAAGGTCACCAACGCCGCCGGCAGTGCGCCGCGCCCGGTCGGCGACGGGCGGGTCCGCCTCATCCGGCTGGCCGAGCACGCCAGGCCCGAGCCCCGCGTCCGGGTCACCTTCGAGTTGATCGGCACCCCGGACTACCGGGTGATCGCCGACGGGAACCGCCTGCTGGTCAACTTCGGCGAACTGGCGGCCGAGGGGGAGGACCGGTTGCGCGCGCTGGCCATGCCGACGGTCGAACGGCTCGACGTCGAGACCTCGCCGGAGAGAATCCTGGTCCGCATCCGCCTCTCGGCGGCGGCGGCCGTCCAAACCATCCCCTCGGACGATCCCTCGCGCCTGGTGCTGGAGATTCCCGGGGCGCGCCTCTCACCCGAGGCCCAGAAGAGCATCGACCTCGATTCGTCCGCGCGCGAACTGAGCAAGGTGGTGACCTTCCAGCACCTCCGGAACGACCTGCCGACGGCCCGCATCGTCCTCCAGTTCAGCCGGCAGGTTCCCTTCCGGGTGGAGACCATCGGGGCGACCACGGTGGTGGACGTGCCGCGCCCCCGCCCGGCGGCACCGGTTGTCCCCACGCCTCCGGCGGCGGTGCCGACGCCCGTTCCTGCGACACCCGCCCGGCCCGAACCGGTCACGCCGCCCGTGGTCATGACGCCCACGACCGCGCCCGAGGTTTCACCGCCGGCGGAACCCGCGGACGATTCACCCCGCCTGTCGATGAACTTCGACGACGCCGCCATCCGCGAGGTCCTGAACCTCGTGGCCCGGGTGGGCGGAATCACGCTGCGGCTCGAGCCCGGTGTCGGCGGCAGGGTCAGCGTCCGGCTCGACAACGTCCCCTGGCAGATCGCCCTGGAGAAGATCCTCGCCGCCGCGACCCCTCCCCTGGCCATGCACGACCATCTCAACGGTTCCGTTCACATCTTCCCGGCGAACGCCCCCCCCGCCGACTGACCCCCGTCCGGTCGTCCCGCCGGATGGCGCCGAAGCCCTCCCGACCCGAACGGTCGGCGCTTGGAATGGACGCCGGTTCGTGCTATATTGAGCTTTAATCTGACGCCGGCCGCGACGACGAACGACAGCAGGAGCCCAACGTGGAAAAGAGCATCGAAAAGGCTTCCATCCTCCTCGAGGCGCTTCCCTATATTCGCAATTTTTCGGGGCGCACCGTGGTGATCAAGTACGGCGGCGCGGCCATGACCTCCCGCGAGTTGAAGGAGGGCTTCGCCCGCGACGTGGTGATGCTGAAGTTCATCGGCATCAACCCGGTCATCGTCCACGGCGGCGGGCCGGAAATCAACCAGATCATGGACCGCCTGGGCCTCAAGTCCACCTTCGTCGATGGCCACCGGGTCACCGACGAGGCGACCCTGGAAGTGGTCGAGATGGTCCTGGGGGGCAAGGTCAACAAGGAGATCGTCCACCTGATCAACCGCTACGGCGGCCGGGCGGTCGGCTTGTCGGGCAAGGACGGCCAGTTGATCACCGCCCGGAAGAAGTTCCTGCAACGCGATGTCTCCCCGGAGGACGGTCTCGAGTCGCTGGTCGACATCGGGCTGGTGGGCGAGGTGAGCGACGTGTGCCCCGACGCCCTCCGGGTCCTGGAGGGAGGCGGCTTCATCCCGGTGGTCGCCCCGCTGGGCACCGACGGCGACGGCCAGACGCTGAACATCAACGCCGACTCGGCCGCCGCGCGGGTGGCCGGGGCGCTCAAGGCGGAGAAGCTGATCCTGCTGACCGACACCGCCGGGGTGCTCGACTCTTCCGGCAAGCTCATCCCCAGCCTCGACGGCGCCACATCCCGCGGGCTGATCCGGCGCGGCGTCATCAAGGGGGGCATGATCCCCAAGGTGGAGTGCTGCCTGACGGCCCTGGAGAACGGCGTCAAGAAGACCCACATCATCGACGGACGGCTCCCCCATGCCGTCCTATTGGAGATATTTACCCAAGCCGGCGTGGGAACCGAGATCGTTCCCTGAGCGAATCCGGGACATGCCGCAACGACAAGGAGGTCATCCGAAGATGAGTCAGTCCATCGTCGTCGCCGACGAGCAGAACTTCCAGGCCGAGGTGAAGGACTCCCCGCTGCCGGTCCTGGTCGACTTCTGGGCGCCCTGGTGCGTTCCCTGCAAGATGATCGCCCCCATCCTCGAGGAGGTGTCGAAGGAGTACGCCGGCCGGGCAAAGGTGGCCAAGGTCAACGTGGACGAGAACCGCAAGCTGGTCGAGCAGTTCGGCATCCGCGGCATCCCGGCGCTGTACGTCTTCAAGGGTGGGCAGGTGGTGGCCCAGTTGATCGGCAACCAGCCCAAGTCGAAGATCGTCGAGGCGCTCGACAAGGCAGTCTGACCCCGGAATTCGGGAGGATAGTTGATGCACAACGGCACGGAGCGCTTCGCGGCGTCGTTCATGCCCACTTACGCACCCTTCGGCCGGGTCCTCGCCCGGGGCGAGGGAAGCTGGCTGTTCGACACCGATGGGCGCCGCTACCTCGACTTCTGCGGCGGTATCGCCGTCAGCAACCTGGGGCACTGCCACCCGGCGGTGGTCGAGGCGGTCCGCCGTCAGGCCGGGCGCCTGATGCACGTCTCCAACCTCTACCTGCACGAGGTCGAGCTGGAGCTGGCCGAACGGCTGCTCGGCCTGACCATGCCCGGGCGCCTCTTCCTGTGCCAGAGCGGCGCCGAGGCCAACGAGACGGCCATCAAGCTGGCCCGTAAGTACGCCCGTGTGGTCCTGGGCCAGGACCGGCCGCGGGTGGTGACCGCGGTCAACTCCTTCCACGGCCGGACCATGGGCGCCCTCTCGGCCACCGGGCAGGCCAAGTACCACGCCGGCTTCGAGCCGATGGTGCCCGGCTTCCAGTACGTCCCCTTCGGCGACTTGGCGGCCCTCGACGCGGCCGTCGGCCCGGACACCTGCGCGGTCATGCTCGAGCCGATCCAAGCCGAGGGGGGGATCGTCCTGCCCCCGGCCGGGTACCTGGCGGCCGTCCGCGGCCTGTGCCACGATCGCGGCGCGCTGCTGATCCTGGATGAGGTCCAGACCGGCTTCGGGCGGACCGGCGCCCTCTTCGCCTGGCAAGGTGAGGGGGTCGCGCCCGACATCTTCACCATGGCCAAGGCCATGGGCGGCGGGCTCCCGCTGGGCGGCGCGATCGCCACCCCGGCGGTCGCCGCGGCCTTCGCCCCCGGCGCCCACGCCACCACCTTCGGCGGCAATCCGGTGAGCTGCGCCGCGGCCCTGGCCGTCCTGCAGGTCATGCAGGAGGAGGACCTCCCCGGCCGGGCCCGCGAGTGGGGGGCGCGCCTGGCGGCATCCCTGTCCACGCTGGCCCAGGCCCACCCGGGCCTGGTGACCGACGTCCGCGGGCGTGGCCTGCTGCTCGGCATGGAGCTCTCCCATAGCGCGAAAGAAGTCCAGCAGCGCTGCCAGGAGGAAGGGCTGCTCCTGTCCGTCGTGCAGGAGCGCGTGCTGCGCTTCACCCCGCCCCTGACGGTGACCCGCGACCAGATCGAACAGGCCATGTCAATCCTGGCCACGGTCCTGGCCGACGAGGCCGCCCGAACCGCCTGATGACCGAGACCACCCCGCCGCTCCTTGCCCTGACGATGGGCGACCCGGCCGGGGTCGGCCCCGAGGTGCTGGTCAGGGTGCTGGCTGACCCGGAACTCCGCCGCGTCTGCCGCCCGGTGGCCATTGGAAGCTTGGCCATCCTCCGGGAGACCGCCGCGCGCCTGGCGCTGACGCTGGAACTCGTGCCCGCCGCACCTCCCTGGAACCGGTCCACCGGACCCGGCATGGCCATGGTGATCGATCCCTGCCCCCCGTCCGGCGGGCCGGTCATCCCCGGCATCCCCTCGGCGGCCGCCGGAAGAGCCGCGCTGGCCTGCATCGAGCGGGCCGCGGAACTCGCCCTCGACGGCATCGCCGACGGCATGGTCACCGCGCCGATCAGCAAGGCGGCCATCCACATGGCGGGCTCCCCATTCCCGGGGCACACCGAGATGCTGGCCAGCCTCACCGGCGCCGGCCGGGTGGTGATGATGCTCGCCGGGGGAGGGCTGCGCGTCTCGCTGGCGACCATCCACATCCCCCTGTCGGCGGTCCCCGATGCCCTCGCCCGGGTCGACCTCCCGGGCGTCATCGAGCTGACCGCGGCGGCGGTCGAGACCCTCGGCTTCCCCTCCCCCAGGATCGCCGTCTGCGGCCTCAATCCTCACGCCGGCGAGGGCGGGATGTTCGGCGACGAGGAAGAGCGGATCATCATTCCGGCCATGCGCCGGGCAATCGCCCAGGGGATCGACGCCGTCGGCCCGCTCCCCGCCGACACCGTCTTCCACCGGGCGCTCAAGGGCGATTTCCAGGGGGTGGTGGCCATGTACCACGACCAGGGTCTGGCCCCCCTTAAGACGGTCGCTTTCGACCGGGGAGTCAACATCACCCTCGGCCTGCCCATCGTGCGCACGTCACCCGATCACGGCACCGCCTTTGACATCGCCGGGAAGGGACTGGCCGACCCGGCCAGCATGCGTGAGGCGGTTCTCACCGCCGCGGCCATGGCCGCGCACCGGAGGAGTTGACACCGGTGCAACCGCATCGCCCCAAGAAGAGCCTCGGCCAGCACTTCCTGCAAGACGCCTCGATCCCGGCCGGCATGGTCGAGGCGCTCGAACCGGCCCCTGGCGACCACGTGGTCGAGATCGGCCCGGGCAAGGGGGCACTGACGGCCCACCTGCTCGGCGCCGGGATGCGGGTGACCGCCCTGGAGCTGGACCGCGACCTGGTGGGCCACCTGCTCGAGCGGTTCGGCGCCGACCGGCGGTTCACCGTCATCCAGACCGACGCCCGGACCTTCGATTACTCCCTGATGGGCCCGTCGTTCAAGGTGGCCGGCAACCTGCCTTACAACGCCGCCACCTACATCCTCACCCGGTTGCTCGACTTCACCGACCACATCCCCCGGATGGTGCTGATGTTCCAGCGCGAGGTGGCCAGGCGCATCACCGCGGCCCCCGGCTCGCGCGACTGGGGTTTCCTCTCGTGCCTGGTGCAGTTCTCCTGCGCGGCCGAGTACCTGGAGACGATCCCGCCCGGCTCCTTCCGCCCGGCGCCCAAGGTCCACTCCGGTACGGTGCTGCTGCGCCCGCACCCCGAAACGCCCCTCGACGGCACCGACCGGGACGACCTCTTCTCCCTCATCGGCGGCGTCTTCTCCCACCGTCGCAAGACGCTCCTCAATGCCCTGGTCGCCGCCGGACCCGACTTCGGCAAGGCGCCCCTGGCGGAACTCCTGTCCGGCTGGGGGATCGACCACTCGCGGCGCCCCGAGACCTTCTCCCTGGACGAGTTCATCCTGATCTGGAAGATCCTCCGCTGGAAGAAGGGCCGGGCGGTCCACCAGCCGGTGCCGGACGAGACGCCGTGAGCCAGCTCCTCCTGGGGATTCTCCTCGGCGCCCTGCAGGGGCTGGGCGAGTTCCTGCCGGTGAGCAGCTCGGGGCACCTGGCCGTGCTGCTCCACTTTACCGGCTGGGATGACCACCGGTTCCTGCCGCTGATCGTCGCCCTCCACCTGGCCACCACCCTGGCGGTGCTGGTCTACTTCCGCGACCGGATCGGGGCGATATTCCGGGGTCTTTGCGGCGGCCCCGGCGCGAAGGAAGGAAGGCGGATGGCCCTGCTGATCGTGGCCGGGAGCATCCCCACCGCCCTGATCGGCATCCTCCTCAAGGAGCCGCTGGAGGCCCTCTTCACGTCGCCTTGGGCGACGGTCGTCGGCTGGACGGTCACCGGCATCCTCCTGGTCGCGGCCGAACGCCTCAGCCGCGACGGCCGCAGTCTCCCGCTGACCGTGCCGGCCGCGCTGGCCGTCGGCGTCGCCCAGGGAGTGGCCATCGTCCCGGGAATATCCCGCTCGGGAGCCACCATCGCCGCCGCGCTGATGCTCGGCGTGGCCAGGGAGGATGCCTTTGCCTTTTCCTTCCTCCTCTCCCTCCCGGCCGTCCTGGGGGCGATGGTCATCGAGGGTGAACTGGGCGCACTCGCCGGGGGTGACATCACCGTGCTGGCCGTCGGCGTGGTCACCGCCTTCGCCCTCGGCCTGGCCGCGTTGGCCTGGCTCTCCGGCCTGGTGCGCCGGGGGCGCCTCTTCCCCTTCTCCCTCTACTGCTGGGTCGCGGCCGCGGCGACCGGCACGCTGCTGGCAAGCCGATGAAGTACAACCGCCGCCTGAAGAAGGCCCGCATTCGGCCGATCCCCTCGGTGACCACCATCAAGGCCGGCGGCCGCCACCTGAGCGAGATCCTGGGGCTGGTCGTCCTCGGCCTGACGGCCCTGGTCATCCTGAGCCTGATCTCCCACAGCACCGACGACCCGGCCTTCTCCAACAACTACACCAGCCTCGACCACCCGACCCGCAACTGGATCGGTCCCTTCGGCGCGCACCTGGCCGACGGACTGCTGCAGGCCTTCGGCTGGGGGGTGTGGATGGTCCCGCTGCTGACCTTCTACCTGACGCTGGTCCTGTTCATCCCCCCCCGCGCCGGCTTCACCCGTCGTTTCCTGCGGATGACCGGCCTGCTGCTGGTCACCGCGGCGGTCACCGGCCTGCCGTCGGCCCTGGGGATGCGGCACGACCCCTTCTACGGCACCTCCACCCCTCCGGGGGGCGCCGTGGGCGAGGTGGCCGGCCGTCTGCTGGTGGGCGTCTTCGGTTCGGCCGGGGCGAGCATCATCCTGCTGCTCCTGCTGCCGCTGGGAGTCATCCTGACCACCGGCTTGAGCCTGCGGCAGCTCGGCGCCCATGTCTCCCTGCTGGCCAGGGCGGCCTGGCGGGCCGTGGTGGCCATGCTCCTGCGCCCCTTCCGGGCCAGGACCCCGGAAGGAGACGACGACGGGGAAGAGGGCCGGTCGGTCGGCGGGCCCCACAAGCCGCGGATCGTCGAGAAGACCCGCGTGCCGAAGGTCGCCCCGCCGGCGCCGACGACCCGCCAGGTGCCGTTCGCCTTCAAGACCGACGGCGCCTTCGAGCTCCCCCCGCTGACCCTGCTCGACACGCCGCCGCCGGGAGCCAGGAAGACCTCCCACGACACGCTGGTGATGAACTCGCGCATCCTGGAGAAGAAGCTGAAGGACTTCGGCATCGACGGGCAGGTGACCCACGTCCACCCCGGCCCGGTGATCACCATGTACGAGTACGCCCCGGCGGCCGGGATCAAGGTCAACCGGATCGCCAACCTGGCCGACGATCTGGCCATGGCCATGAGCGCCATCAGCGTCCGGGTGGTGGCCCCGATCCCGGGCAAGTCGGTGGTCGGCATCGAGATCCCCAACGCCGAGAGCGAGACGGTCTACCTGCAGGAGGTGCTCGACGCCGACGAGTTCAAGAAGAGCCGCTCGCGGCTGACCTTCGCGCTGGGGAAGGACATCTTCGGCACGCCGGTGTCGAGCGACCTGGCCCGGATGCCCCACCTGCTGATTGCCGGGGCCACCGGCTCGGGCAAGAGCGTCATGCTCAACACCCTGATCTGCAGCATCCTCTTCCGGGCCACCCCGGACCAGGTCAAGTTCCTCTTCGTCGACCCGAAGATGGTCGAGATGATGCCCTACGAGGGGATCCCCCACCTGATCTGCCCGGTGGTCACCAATCCGAAGAAGGCCTCCTGGGCGCTGAAGAACGTGGTGGCCATCATGGAGGGGCGCTACCGGATCCTGGCCGAGCGGGACGCCAAGAACATCGAGACCTACAACCAGATGGTGGCCGACGGCAAGGGGCAGGACCCCGATCGAGGGGGTCCGGCGACGAGCCGATGCCCTACCTGGTGGTGGTCATCGACGAGCTGGCCGACCTGATGATGCTGGCCTCCAACGACGTCGAGGACTCGGTCACCCGCCTGGCCCAGATGGCCCGGGCCGTCGGCATCCACCTGGTGCTGGCCACCCAGCGCCCCTCGGTCAACGTCATCACCGGGATGATCAAGGCCAACCTCCCGACCCGCATCTCCTTCCAGGTGTCGTCCAAGAACGACTCCCGCATCATCCTCGACGCCAACGGGGCCGAGTCGCTGCTCGGCAAGGGGGACATGCTCTACCTGCCGCCGGGCGCGTCGAAGCTGCGGCGCATCCACGGAGCCTACATCTGCGAGGACGAGATCCGCCGGGTGGTCGATTTCGTCAAGAAGCAGGGCGCGCCGTCGTACGACGAGGACATCCTGAAGCCGGTCGAGGAGGACGCCGACGAGCGACGGCCGACGGCGATGACATCGCCTCGGACGAGAAGTACAAGGAGGCCATAGACCTGGTGCGGCGCACCGGACAGGCGTCGATCTCGATGATCCAGCGGCGCCTGCGGGTGGGCTACAACCGGGCGGCGCGCATGGTCGAGCAGATGGAGAAGGAGGGGATCATCTCGCCGGCCGACGGCATCCGCCCCCGACGCATCCTCGGCCCCACGCACGAGGACGACTAGCGGTCTCCGCGGCGCGTCAGGGCGCGGCGCTCCTTCATCCGCGTTCGCGTGCCGTCCAACCCGCCCATGACCATCGTCGCGACTAATCCCACAAGCAGGCCTTCCATGCCCGCCGAGCCCGCGCGGTACGGCCAGGGCTCAGCCGGCGGCGAGTTGACGAATATCAACGCCGCCATGCCGAACGACACCAACACGTAGAGACCAAGACACTGTTCATTCCCCGAAGCGAGGGTTGTCATCGGTTCGGACATGAAGCACGTACTGCGCGCACAGGAGATGGCGTACGATCGGCAGGCGCTCGACGAGGCTCTCCCACGACTTGAGCGGCCCGATCAGCGCGTCGGGACAGAACATCGGGATGAGACCAATGTAGGAGCGTCGCACGACCCGCGCCCCAGCCTCGGCGAACCAGCGGTCCAGGCTGGACGGAGTATAGCTTTTTTCCCCGTGCTCGCGGTGGTAGCGGGAAAGCTTCTCGATCACCTTCAGCGCGGGGCTATAGCCGTTCGGCTCGACGACGACGGCCTCGCGCGCCACAGCGACGCTCTGCCGTATCGCCCGTGGCGCGTCGTCAAGGTGGTGCAGGAGTCCGCGGATGACGGCGAGGTCGAAACGCTCGCCGATACCCTCGAGATCATAGGCGCTCTGGACGCGGAAGCAGAGGTTCCCTCGGTCACCGATCTTCTCTTTCGCGCACTCGATGGCGTCCCGGGCAGCGTCTGCGCCGAGCACATATGCAGCTCCCGCGTCTGCAAGCATTTGAGTGTAGGTGCCATCCCCGCAGCCCACGTCGATCACCCGCTTGCCAACGATCCCAGCGAACGCGAGGACCTCGTCGGTAATCCGCCGGTTGGCTACCAAGAAGGAGCGCCGCTTGTCCGATGTGTACACGTACCCCCGGCGCTCCCGCACGTCCCGGTTGAACTCCTCGATATTCTTCTCCATCGCGACTCCTTCGAAGCGCTATCTTTTCCCGAAAACGAGCATCGTGATGCTTCCTGTCTCGAACTTCAGTCAATAGATGCGAACACCCGAGTCGCCGGAGGAACTGAAGCGCGAGAAGGGGCCGGGGGTACGTGCGAATGCGCGGCTAGTCCTGGCCCCCGGTAGGGGCCTCCTGTGATGCCACCCGGAACTCCCCATCCCGGATGATACGGCTGCGTATGAACGACGGCCGGCGCTTGACCTCTACGAAAATCTTGGCGATGTACTCTCCGATTATGCTCACTGCCAGCAGATTGATCGAGCCAAAGAAGATGATCGCCAGCACCACGGTCGTGAGCCCTCGCGGCGCAATCTGCGGGAAGAGCAGCTTCAGCAGAATCTGCAGGAAGAACAGGAACATGGCCAGGCAGAAGAGAGCGCCGCCGGCAACGCTGATGATGTTCAGCGGCGTGTTGCTGAAGGAGATAGATCCCCTTCTTGGCCCACCCGATGTTCTTGAAGAGGCTGTTGGTAGTGCGCCCGAACATCCGCTCCGGCCGCACGTACTCGACCCCGGTCTGCCGGAAGCCGACGAACGCGCGCACCCCCCGCAGGAATAGATCCCGCTCGGGAAAGCGTAGCATGGCCGTCACCACACTGCGATCCATCAGCGAGAAGTCGCCGGCATCGTGGGGGATGTCGATGTAGGAGAATGCATTGAAGATCCGGTAGAAGAGCTTGTAGGCGACCTGCATGAACAATGGCGCGTCGCGCTTTACCCGCCGCCCGTAGACCACGTCGTAGCCCTCGCGCCACTTGGCGACGAACTGCTCGATGAGCTCGGGCGGATCCTGAAGGTCGCCGTCCAGCAGGACGCAGGCGTTCTTCCTCGCGATCTGCATGCCACTGAAGAATGCCGCCTGCGAGCCGAAGTTGCGGGCGTGGGTGATGCCGAGCGTCCGGCGGTCCCGACTCGTGATCGCGCGGATGACCTCCTCGGAGTCGTCCGGACTCCCGTCGTTGACGAAGATGATCTCGTAGTCGATGCTGAGGCGGGCGAAGATCGCGGTCAGCCGCTCGTACATGATCGGTATGGCCTGGGCGTCCTTGTAGCAGGCGACGACCGCGCTGACGCTATGGTGGGTGTCGACCAAGTCGCGTTTCGAGTGCGCTGCGTATGCGTGAGGGTCGGGGAGCGCGCGGTACCACGCAATTGTGCGGCGCAGCCCCTCCGCAAAATCGATGCGTGCGCGCCACCTGAGTTCAACTTCGGTCTTGGCGGTGTTGGCGCACCAGTCGCGAACGTCCCAATCGCGACCCGGCATCGTGAACTCCGGCTCGGCCTCGATGCCGAAAGACTTGCCGGGCGGTCTGCGCCACTTCTGCCATCGTCAGGCTCCGTCCCGTCCCAACGTTGTAGGACTCGCCGTATCGCTCGGGTGCAAGGAACAGAGCCGCATGGAGGAAAGCCTCGCAAGCGTCCTCGACGTAGACGAAGTCGTGGGATGTGCTCGGGTCCACGAACGGCGGCAGGCGGCCATCTAGCCCGAGGCGCACGAGCGTCGGGACCAGACGGGCAGGCTCTTCGAGCGGGCCGTACACCGAATAGAACCGCAGGTTTACGCAAGGGAAACCGCGGTGTTTTCCCATGTAGTGCAGAAACTTCGCCATAGCGATCTTGGAGACGGCGTAGTGGCTGTTGGGCGCCAAGAAGGCTCGCTCTTCGGGCATCTGTGAGTTCGTCCCGTACTCCGACGACGATCCCGCGTGAACATAGCTTGTCACCCCCCGGCGAGCGAGTTCCTCGATGACCCGCACGTTGAGGCTCACGTTCGTGCGGTAGATCAGCTCATGGTCCTGCTCGAAGGAGTACGCCCCGTAGGCGATGCAGTTGAAAACTGTGGCCGGACGGACATGGTCGAGCAGCGTTTGCAGGTTGACGTCCACCAGCAGGTCCGCAACGACGACGCGCTCGTCCATGACCGGCTCCAAACGCCAGGCTGGCAGACGCGATGCCACGCCGTGGACGTCCGGCCGAACCTCGCGGATCATCCGGAAGAGGTTGGCGCCGATAAAGCCGCTGGCGCCGAGGACCAGCACGGGCCCGGCAAGGTTCTCGACCTTCTTGCGCAGCTCGGGCATCATGTGCCGTCCCTCAGCAAGGAGCAAGCTGCGACCACGTGCTCCGGGTCCAGCCCGCTCTCCTTGCGGTGGAAGTGTTGCGAGCCATAGAGCCCCGAAGGATAGCCAGCCGCGTGCAGGTGCAGGAACCGTTCGAGCACAACGCCGCGACAGCAGAGCGCGTGCGCGAAGAATCTGCCCCGCTCCTCCCTGCGCCACGTGCTCTTCGACCACGCATAGTCGGCGCGTGCACGCGATCGACCGCAGCAGGGCAGCCAAGGACTCGCCCTCCTCCAGCGGCAGTTCGGAGAGCCCCCAGATCTCGGGTCGCGCTGCTTCGGAGCTATGCAGGAAGGCGCCGACGAGCCCACCGGCGAGAGGACCGACGGCGATTAACACGGCGCCCGCGCCCTCAAGCAGCAGCCGCAGACCGGTGTAGGGCGGCGGCACATACCCCGGCGGCTTCTCGCACCGTCCTAGCCGCAGGTAACAAGGGTGAGTTGACCTTGCCAGGCGGGGGATCAACGCCGCGACGTCAGAGTTGAACAGCGGGATGTAGACGCGCATCGCCGGCAGCGTCAGCAGGATGCCGTAGTCCTCGAGCGCATGATGGGTTGCGCCCATTGGCCCATAGGCATATCCGCCGCCATTGCCGACGATCTTCACGGGAAGGTCGTGCAGGCAGATGTCATTGCGGATTTGTTCGAACGGGCGCGCGTAGCAGAACGGCGCGATGCTGTAGACCCAGGTGTCGTGCCCCTGTATAGCAAGCCCGGCGGAAACGGAGATCATGTTCTGCTCGGCGATGCCCGCGTTGATGAACCGCTCGCCCATGACCTGGCGCAGCGGCTCCAGCGCCCCGTAGCCCACATCTCCCGTCAGAAAGACGAATGGGCGGCTGGCGTAGAGCTCCTTCAGGCCGGCAACAGCGGCATTCCTCATGACGCGGCTATCTCCTCCACTGCGGCGCGGTACTGCGACTCGCTCAGCGGCAGGTAGTGCCACTCGAGACGGTTCTCCATAAAAGAGACGCCCTTCCCCTTGACGGTTCGCAGAAAGACGACCTGCGGGCCTCCTGCCGATCGGCACTCGATGGCTGGGCCGAACTTCCCGGGGTCGTGACCGTCGACCACTTCGACATCGAGGCCGAACGAGGTAAAATGACCTTCGAGGTCGGCGAGGGAAGCCGTCTCCGCGGTCGAGCCGAATCCCTGGAGTCCGTTGACGTCGACCAGGATCGTCAGGTTGTCGAGGCGGTGGTGGCGGCCGAAAATGAGCGCCTCCCAGTTCGATCCCTCCTGCCACTCGCCATCTGAGGTCAGGCAGTAAATGCGCCCCGCTTCACCGGCAATCCTCTTGCCGAGCGCGATCCCGCTGGCGACGGGCAGTCCGTGTCCGAGGCTACCTGTGGCGAATGGCATCCGGTCGCTGAACCAGGGTATCGGATGGCCGGGAAGGCGGGTCCCCTCGCCGTGAAACTGGCTCAACTCCTCTTCCCGGAGGCGGCCCGTGCTCCAGAGGGCGACATAGAGCGCCCCCGCTGCGTGCCCCTTCGAAAGCACGAAGAGGTCGTTCGGCCGCAACACGTTTCGATAGAGCCAGAGTATCGCGTCGAGACAGGAGAGATTCCCCCCGATGTGGCCGACGCCGCTCTCGAAATGCATCCGCAGCAGGCGCAATTTTGCCAGTTTCAGGGAGTGCGAGAAGTCTGCGACGTCGTTTTGATTTCGGCACATAATTATATATTATATATGAGAAGGGTCCTCCAGTGGAGGCTACGGAGCATCGTTGGGCAATTCTGACGATCAAGTGTCCTATCGAGAAGAGGGAGCGATGCAGAGGTACTGCCAACGAGAGTGTGCGCTAGCCATGTCGCTCCCCAGGCATACCCATGAAAGGGCATGCGCGGCGTGTGGAGGAACATCCCATGTTCCCTTTGCCGACGAGCGCATTGACCCGGGCAAGGCAACCAACTACACCTATGCCTCACGTAAGCAACCGGAACTCATGTGCCTGCGGCTGGTGAAATGCACCAATTGTGACCTAATATACGCCCCATCACCCCCGTCGGCCGATTTTCTTCTGAACGCGTACTCGAAGTCGGCCTATGACTCATATACTGAGGCTCAAGCCGCCGCTCGCAGTTATTCGCATGCACTAGCACCATATTTGTTGCGTCTCGCCGGCCGAAACGCGGCTGTGGATGTGGGGGCCGGCAGCGGGACGCTGCTTCCGTGGCTGAGGGATAACGGATTCGATCCGGTTATCGGCATAGAGCCGTCGCGCTCAGCGATTGAGGCAGCCCCCCGGGCGGTGCAATCCATGCTGTGGGAAGGCATGTTTTCGCCAGCCTTGCTCGCCGGGATACGCCCGTCGCTGCTGTGCTCCTTCATGACCTTGGAGCATCTTGCCGAGCCCGGCGAATTCGTTAGCAGCGCCTATGAGTTGCTGGAACCGGGTGGCATGCTCGCCTTGGTCGTCCATGATTGGCGCGCGCCAGTCAATCGCCTGCTGGGCATGCGGTCGCCAATCATCGACGTGGAACACCTGCAACTCTTCTGTCCCAAAGCCCTTCGCATGATGCTGACGCGAGCCGGCTTCGAAGTGTTGGACCTCAAGTCCATCAGCAACTCCTACTCCTTGAGGTACTGGCTCCGCCTCATGCCGATGCCGTCGGCTATCAAGTCAGGCATGCAGAACTTTTTCGCACGCATCGGCTTGGACATGATGGAGGTTTCGATGCGGGTGGGGAACAAGCTGGCTATCGGCGTCAAACCCGCGTCGGGAAAGGAATGAGGCCGGAAACGTCTCCGCGGCGTTCCTTCGCTTCCCGGGAATACAGTTCACGGGGGACTTTGGCAATCGCTCTAGCCAACATCGACGTCATGGCATATCATTTCGCTATATGCGGTTGCGGCGTTTCGTGGTCCCGGCGGTCTTCACCATCGTCTTCGTAGTCTTGACGGTCGGCAGCTACAGCCGCATGTCGCCCACCTGGGACGAACCTCTGCACCTATTCCCCGGATATGCCGCCCTGCACGGTGAGTATCGATTCGGCATCAGCGCCCACCCGATACTGCTGCGCCTCTGGTTGGCGCTGCCCCTGCTGGCGTCGCCGGACCTCGTCCTCCAGCATTCGGAGGCTTGGCGCCGGGGACTCCTTTACCCCGTCTCCCTGCAGTTCTTCTTCCAGGACAACGACGGCGGCCGACTGATAAACCGGGCCAGGTTCATGAACGTCATCCTGGGCGTCATGCTGGGCCTGATCCTATTCGCCTGGGCACGGAGACTGTTTGGCACGATTGCGGCGTCGCTGGTGCTGGTCCTGTACACCTTCGAGCCGAACATCCTGGCGCACTCATCCCTGGTAACCACGGACCTGGGAGTTACCCTCTTCATCTTTTCCGCCTGCTGGTTTCTCTGGCGCACGTGTGACCGACTCTCCCCGGGCAACGTGGCCAGTCTCGCCCTCGCTTCTTCCCTGACCCTGTGCAGCAAGCTTTCTGGGCTGATACTGCTGCCGATGGTCGGCCTGCTACTCGCCTGGAAGAGCCTCTTGCCGGGCGAATGGCGTGTGACCGGCGATCGGCAGCCGATAGTCTCCAGGAAAGGGAAGGTGTTCGTTTCTCTCGGCTTGATGGTCTCCATTCTGTTGACGTTCTGGCTGGTCCTGTGGAGTTCCTACCGGTTCCGCTACGAATACAATCCCCCCGGGTCCGGACTCGGCGACGAAGTGAACTCCAAGATCCTCCAGCAAGTAAAGCCCGAGCTGCGGCGGGCGGTCGAGTCGTTCGACCGTCTGCGCCTGCTGCCGCGGGCCTACACTCACGGTTTTCGTGACCAGTTGGGCGAGTTGCAGCGCGAGCGCTATCTGGCCGGCCGCTTCAGCGACAAGAAGATCCCCGGTTTCTTCACGGCCATCTTCCTGCTGAAGACGCCTCTGGCGATCATTCTGGCCATTGCCGGCGGACTCCTCCTGCTCGCCCGAAGGCAGGCGTTCCTGCGCCAACCGTGGCCCTTCATCCTGGTTCCTGCGGCTGTCTATGGCGCGGCCATCGCGGTCAACCCGGTGAACACCGGCGTCCGCCACATCCTGCCCCTCTACCCGTTCCTGCTGCTGATCGCCGGATTGGCCATCAAGGCCGCGCTGGGCACCCGCCGAGGACGCATTGCCATCCTGCTGGGGCTGTTGCTGTTGGCGGCCGACTTCGCCGTCATCTATCCCGACTATCTGGCATCATTCAACCTGGCCGCAGGCGGACCCGGGCGAGGAGAGCACTGGGCCCTGGACTCGAACCTCGACTGGGGACAGGGTTTGAAGGGCCTGAAGGAGTGGATGGACGAGAACCGGGTTGACCGGGTCAACCTCTGCTACTTCGGCGTGGTCCCGGCCGAGTACTACGGCATCAACTCGGTCGCGCTGCCCGGTACACGAGGGTATGCCAATGAACGTCCCCTCCTGCCCGGTTACGTAGCGGTCAGCCTGACCAACCTGTACGCCTTCCATCAAGGCCGGGCGCTGCGCGAGTTCTACCTGCCGCTGCGCCGGATGCGGCCGATGGCGGTCATCCGGCGGTCGATCAACGTCTACTGGGTGGAACGCCCCTGGTGGACACCCGGCAGCGGCTGAGCGGCGATGCGTTCGATGGATGATTCGATTGAAGTGAATTCCAGGCCGTTCTCCTCGAACAGCCCGCTCGGAATCATGCGGATGTCATGGGGCCTCCGCGTTCCGTCTCCGAGGTCGTCGATCGAGATGCACCGCACCCTGCCCGGTGGCACGCCGAGAGCGTCGGCCATCAGCACAGCCATCTCATGCCGGCTCCACCCCGCGGGGCTGCACAGGTTCACCGTGCCCCGGGCGCCTCGGGCAAGCAGCAGGATGACGGCTTTGACCAGGTCGTCCACCAGGGTCGGGCAGAACCACTGGTCGGCCGCCGCCGGGTAGTCCCCCTGCGCCAGGCGCCTCGCCATGTCGTCGAGCAGCGTCCCGTCATTCGTCCGCAGCGAAAACACCTTGCTCAACCGCAGGATGAGGTGCGCCCCCGGAGCCATTGCCCGAAGGCGCTCCTCGACCTCGGCTTTCTGACGGCCATATTCGTTGAGGGGCGCCATGGGGGCATTCTCGGCGTACGGCGCCGCGTCGCCCCCGAAGATGTAGTCGCTGGAGAAGATGACCGGGAGAATCCCTTCCCCGAGAAGCCGCCGCGCCAGTTCGATCGTGCCGTCCACGTTCACCGCGCGGGTTTCAAGAGGGGCCTTCTCGCAGCGGACGATCGATGAGACGCCCGCGCAGATGACGGCTGCGCGATGCCCCGAATCAGCCAACGCGAGCGATCCGAAGTCGGATCCCGCCAGGTCGAAGAACGACAGCCCGGGTTTGACGTCGTGGTGGACCGTGCCCGCCGCATCGGGATATGACGTTCTCAGCGCGGCCAGGAGCCGCGAACCGAGGAAACCGCCGGCACCGATCACGGCGGTCTTCGGTGTCCCGGCAGGCATGGATGGCCCGTCAGGGTGCATCGGATCTCTTCCCGACGGCCAGCGCCAGGAGGTAGTGCGCCATGGGGGCGAACCCGGTGTGGATGACCTCGTCATTCATCGAGAAGACGAACACGTTGTGAAAGAATGGCGACAGCAGGGCGCGCAATCCCTCTTCATCCTTGAGGTTGACATGCCCCTCCCTGCTCCATTTCGAAGCGTTGGCCGACGCGTGCACGTTGGGCGTGCCGAGAATGAATACGCCGCCGGACGAGAGCGCCCGGCACACGTTGCCGACAAAGGCGTGCTCCCTGGCGGCGGGGAAGTGTTCGACGACGTCGAGGGAATAGGCGCCGTCGAAAATTCCCGTGGGAGCCGACTCGGTGAGATCCACGACCTCGAAGGAGAGGCCGGGCCGCCCCTCGTTGGTCACCTTGGCGCTTTCCACGAAGATCGGATCGACGTCGACGGCGTGGACGGCTCCGACGGTCTGGAGCACTACCGGCAAGCCGGTGCCGTCACCGCAACCGGCTTCCAGCACCCGTTGCTTGCCCGACAGCATCTTGGCGCAAAACTTGTACCGCGACAGCAGGAAGAGCAGGTGCCGGGGATCGCTCCGCCAGAGGTGGCTGGCCATGAGCCCCAACTGGTGCAAGCCGCGCTGGCGATACCCCTCCAACACCACCTCGTTCACCGGTTCCCTCATCCGTCCTTCGCTCATGCCCTCCCCCGATTCTCCGCCGATCACCCTGCCGATATCCCCAGTGGCGTATAATAGCAAATTACGGGCGAATTGACGCTGCAGGTCAATATTAGTTATCATAGGTTAATGAGCGTTCGATCCATCAGCCCGGCAATCCCCGATGGGCAATCGGCGCCGGCGGCACCCGCCTGGGGGCCGGATTCTCTCACCTACGGCTGCGACATAAGCTTCTTCGTCCCCTGCCTCAACGAGGAAAAGGCCGTCATCCCCACCCTCGAGGCCCTCTTGGCGGCCGTGCGGAAATTCTCCTTTTCCTACCAGATCATCGTCGTGGATGACGGATCGACCGACCGGACTTCGGCCCTGGTCGAAGAGTTCATGCGCCGCAATCCCGACGCCGGCATTTCGCTGATCCGCAACCCGGTTCCCCGCGGCCTCGGCCGGAATTACGTGGACGCCTCCTTCATCGCCACCGGCAGGTACTACAAGCTCATATGCGGCGACAACGCCGAGCCGCAGCACTCCATCGAAGCCCTGCTGGCGCACCTGGGCGAGGCGGACATCGTCATGCCCTACATGCGCCGGGATCCCCGCACCTGGAAGCGCCGCGTCCTGTCGCGCCTCTTCACCCGGATCGTCAACCTGGTCAGCGGCCACCACATGCACTACTACAACGGGACCGCCATCCACCTGCGCTTCAACGTGATGCGCTGGCATTCCGACACCTACGGCTTCGCCTACAACGCCGAGATAGTCAGCCGACTCCTGAACGAGGGTGCCACCTCCCTGGAGATTCCCATCGACACGGTCGAAGCCGAAGGGAGGATATCCCGGGCATTCAGCTTCCACAACATACTCTCCGTTCCCCACAGCCTGTTGCAGATATTCCTGCGTCGTCTGCGAAAGATCCTTTTCCACATCTGACTCGCCGAATGGCTGCAGCAAGGGGGCGGATCCGGGAACATGTCGGCCCAGCCTGAATTCCTGACCCGGCTTGATCAGATCCCGCCCGGTCGCCGTGTATGTCTCTACGGGGCGGGGCGGGGGGGAGTGGCGTTTCTCCGACTGCTGGCGGCCTCCCGGCCCGACGTCGAGGTGGTTTCGTTCGTCGACGATGCGTCCGGCGGCCGGAAGGAGGGACTTCCGGTTGTCGCCCCCGACGCCCTGGCCACCCGGCCGGGGCGGGTTGACCTCGTATTGATCACCTCCACCTACTGGCGCGAGATCGCGGCGTCACTGGGACGGCGCTGTCCCATCCCCTATCTGACCGTCGAACCGCGTCTCTATTTCCCGGAACACGTTTTCGACGAGGCCGAGTCCCGGCGCTCCGCCGAGCTGTTCGCCGCGGCGCGGGCGCTGCTGGCACGGCCGGAGGACCGGGCGCTGTACGACTTGGTCATCGCCACCCGGGACGGCCGATGCGAGCACGCCGAGAGCCCCCTTGCCCTCTTCTCCAGGAGCGTGTCCCACCCGCGTGAATACCTCGATTTCATCAATCCGGAGGCGGTCCGCCACGTGGTCGAGGGGGGTGTCATGGACGGCCGGAGCACCCTGTCGCTGTTGTCGCTGCTGCCCACGGCGGGATCGCTGCACGGCTTCGAACCCTTCATTGAACTCTACATCGAGAGCCCCTGGCGTGCCCGGATCGAGAGCCGCCCCGGCTGCCACATCCACCCGCTGGCTCTCTGGGAGCGCCGCGACAAACTCCTCTTCGAGATCGACCCCTCGAACGATGCCGGAGGGCGGATACTCCCCGGGGGTGAGGCCGGCGAGACGCGCCGTTGGGTCGAGGCGGTGTCGCTCGATGAATTCGTCGCCGAACAGGAACTGGACCGCCCGGACTACATCAAGCTCGACATCGAGGGCGCGGAGCCCGAGGCGCTCCGCGGGGCGCGCGGCGTGATCACCGGGAACCGCCCGCAGATGGCGGTCTGCATCTACCACCGGAAGGAGCACCTGTACGAGATTCCGCTGTATCTCGACCGGCTCATGCCCGATTACGTCCACCGGCTGGCCCACTACTCGAATTCCTTCTGGGACACGGTCTGGTACTCGATACCCGGGGAGACGTACCGTGGGCTGCCCCCGGACCCGGAGGATGGATGATCCGGGCGACGGCAGCGGAGCGGGCCGCCGCATGAGAGTCCTGGTGTTCGGATCGGGCCTCTTCCTGACCGCCTTCCTGGTCCACCTGGCCTGGTGGCGCGTCAGGCCGCCGGTCCGCGGCATCACCAGCCTGCTGAAGCTCTTCCTGGGAGTCGTCATCGTGGCATCAGCGGCCATGGCCGTGCCCGCCATCCGGTCGGCGGCCGGCATGAGCCTGCCGATGGTCTTGCACGCCCTGCTGCTGCACCTGTCCCTGTCACTGGCCTACACCGTCCTCTTCAGCGCCCTGGACGAAGACAGCCCCTCGGCCAGCATCGTCAAGTTCGTCGCCCTGGGCGGGGATGGCGGACGTGACCCGGCCGAACTGGAGGGGCTCATCACCGACGAGGTGATCGTCACCTCCCGCCTGGCGAGCATGGTCGCCTCGGGAGCGGTGGTCGCGGAGGGAGACCGCTACCGCCTGGGTCTCCAGGGGCGGTTCTGGGCGGCCCTGTTCGGCCTCCTGCGCCGTGTCTTCTCGCTGCCCGAAATGGGATGACATGAGCCTTCCGCAGCTTCTCCAGCCCATCCTCCCCCCTCTGGGAGGGCTGGCTGTCTACACCCTCTCGCACCTCCTGATCTCCAACGCGTTGCGGGGCAGGCACTACCTGACCACCCTGGTTGCCGCCGCCATCCCCGGCCTCCTGGCCGCGGCGCTCCTCCACCGGAGCCTGCTGGGCCTGTCGATGACGGCCGACAGCCTCTGCCTGGCAACGGTGAACCTGGTGATCTATCTCTGCCTCGCCTGGTGCTACTTCCACTTCATCAACATCATGGTGGCTTCCTTGCGGATACGCCTGATCCGGGAGATAGCCGCGGCCGGGTCCCTGTCCCGATCGGCCATCCTGGGCCGGTACGACGCCCGGACGGTGGTCGATCGCCGGCTGCAGCGGTTGCTGGCCGGTGGCCACCTGGCGCGTCGCGCGGACGGGCGCCTGGCCGTCGGCTCGCCCTTCTTCCTGGTCCTCTTCGACCTGTACCAGATGCTGAAGGTGGCCGTTTTCGGCCGGGGCAACCGCCTGCTGCCCTCGGCCGGCGCGGACCCGGGTGGTTTCGCCGCCGCCGCGGCCGACTTGTGGCGCATCCTCCGGACGAGCATGCTCCCCGGCGGGCGGGCAAGTGACAATTCGGGCCGCCGGGTGTAGCATGGCCCCACGCCTATGGATTGCCCGGTCTGCAACATCCCGCTGATCGTCGTCGAGCGCCACGGGATCGAACTGGACCATTGCATCCAGTGCAAGGGCTTCTGGTTCGACCACGACGAGATCGACCTCGTCCCCCGGGCGCTGGGCATCGGCCCGGTCTTCTTCGCCTTCCGTCCGCTGCCGCCCGGCGACGTTCGGGAAGCCGCCCGCCGCTGCCCTCGCTGCCGTGCGGACATGGAGAAGGTCGGCCTCGGGGGGCATCCGCCGGCAACCATCGACCGCTGCCCCACCGGGGAGGGATTCTGGTTCGACCGGGGCGAGTTCTCCCGGGCCGTTGAGACCGGTTCTCCGAGCGACATCCCCGACGGTGACCGCCGGGTGATCGCTTTCCTGGGTGAAACCTTCCGCGCCGCCGGGGGGCCTTCGAACGGCACGGGTTCAAACACGACAGGGGAGGAAGCGACATGACCGGATTGCTGGTGTTCGTCGGGATCGTCTTCGTGATGGGCGTCTGGATCGTCTCACTCTACAACTCGCTGGTGGGGCTGCGCAACGAGGTGAAGAACGCCTGGTCGCAGATCGACGTGCAGCTCAAGCGCCGCTACGACCTGATTCCCAACCTGGTGGAGACGGTCAAGGGCTACGCCGCCCACGAGCGGCAGACCCTGGAGGCGGTGGTCGCCGCACGGCAGCAGGCGGTCAACATCACCGGCTCGGCGGCCGAGCACGCCAAGGCCGAGAACGCGCTGTCGCAGACGCTGCGGTCGCTCTTCGCCGTGGCCGAGAACTACCCCGACCTGAAGGCCAACCAGAACTTCCTGGCCCTGCAGGAGGAGCTGACCTCGACCGAGAACAAGATCGGCTTCGCCCGCCAGTACTACAACGACTCGGTCCTGCGCAACAACAACCGGATCGCCATGTTCCCCAGCAACCTGATCGCCTCGTCGTTCAACTTCAAGGAGGCCGACTTCTTCGAGATCGAGGCCCCGGCCGAGCGCCAGGTGCCGAAGGTCTCCTTCTAGCTCCCCTGCCCGCCATGTGGGAGCAGATCAGGGCCAACCGCCGTCACGCCGCCGTTCTGGTGACGGCCATGGCCCTGCTGCTGTTCTTGCTCGGCTGGCTGATGGGGACGTACTACCTGGGCGACGGGCGCCTCGGCGTCGGGATCGCCGCCGCCGTCTGGCTGGTCCAGGTGGCCATCGCCTGGTTCGCCGGCGACGCCATCTTCCTGGCCGTGAGCCGGGCCCGCAAGATACGCAAGGAGGACCACCCCACCCTCTGGAACGTCGTCGAGGAGATGACCATCGCCGCCGGGCTTCCGCGGATGCCCGACGTCTACATCATCGACGACGACGCCCCCAACGCCTTCGCCACCGGGCGCGGCCCCGAATCGGCCTCGGTGGCGGTCACCGCCGGGCTGCTCAACCGTCTCAACCGGGACGAGCTGCAGGGGGTGGTGGCTCACGAACTGTCGCACGTCGGCAACCGCGACGTCATGTACATGCTGATGGTCGGCGTGCTGATGGGAAGCATCGTGCTGCTGGCCGACCTCGGCGCCCGGACGCTGCTGCACGGCGGGCGGCGGCGGACCTCGTCGAGCCGGGAAGGAGGGGGCGGTGCGGTGATCGTACTGGTCGTAGCCGTGGTGGTCATGATCGTCGCCCCGCTGCTGGCCCAGCTCCTCTACTACGCCGTCTCGCGCCGCCGCGAATACCTGGCCGACGCCTCGTCGACCCTCCTGACCCGCTATCCCGAGGGGCTCGCCTCGGCGCTGGAGAAGATCGCCCTGGTGCCCGCACGGCTCGCCTCGGCTTCCCGTGCGACAGCGCCGATGTTCATCGTCAACCCGCTGGCGGTGACCGCCCGGGGGATGGCTGACCTGAGCAGCACCCACCCGTCGATCTCCGAGCGGGTCAGGATACTGCGCGGGATGACCGGCACGGGCGGCGGCCTGAAGGAATACGACCGCGCCTTCCGCAAGGTCACCGGCCGGCCGGTCGGCATCGTCCCCGCCGGGGCCCTGTCGCGAAGCGCGGCCGCCGCGCCGGCGACGCCACGGCCGACGACGCTTCCCATTCCGGCCGCGGGCCAGGTGCTTCCGCAGGTAGGCCAGGTGCTTCCGGCCGCCTCCATGCTCGGCCGGGTGCGCGAGACAACCGATGCCCTCTGGAAGCTGAACGACTACGCCTTCATCGCCTGTCCGTGCGACACCACGCTGAAAGTGCCGCCGGCCTACCGGGGCAAAGTCATAGAATGCCCCCACTGCCGCACGCCCCACCGCGTTCCCTAGAGGCGGCGCGGGGTCCTGTCGCGGCCCACCCCCACGTGGTGCTCGCTAACGGACTGCGCGCCACGTGGGGGTCCCCCGGCGGCGCCACCCCGCGCATCCTCTCCGGACGACCGTGGGGCGGGCGACAGTAGCTATAGGAAGAGGGAAAGAAGGAACATCTGGATCGGGCGCAGGATCACGTGCAGCACACCGAAGTAGAGCAGGATGAAAATGATGATCATGCCGAACGGCTCGATCTTGCGGAAGGTGTAGGCGGCCCGGACCGGCAAGACCCCCTCCAGGAAGTGCCCGCCGTCGAGGGGCGGGATGGGGATCAGGTTGAACACCGCCAGAACCGTATTGATCACCACGCTGGCCAGCAGCAGCGCTCCCAGTGGCGTCGCGATCGGCCCCGGCATGCGGAAAAAGGATATCCCCAGGCGCAGCACGATGGCCGCCGCGAAGGCCGTGAGCAGGTTGCTGGCCGGCCCCGAGAGGGAGACCAGCGCGGCCCCCTTCCGGGGATTCTTGAAGTAGGTGGGGTTGATCGGCACCGGCTTGGCCCAGCCGATCAGGAAGGACGACTTCATCAGGATCAGCAGCAGCGGGAAGATGATCGTCCCGAACAGGTCGATGTGGGCCAGCGGCGAGAACGACAGGCGCCCCTGCAGCTTGGCGGTCGGGTCCCCCAGCCGGAAGGCGGTCCAAGCGTGGGACGTCTCGTGGACGGTGATGGCCAGCAGCAGCGCGACGATCTGTATGACGACGTCTTGCATGCCGTCATGGTATCAGACTCCGCCCCGCCGCGACACCTCCTGTTTCAATCTCCGCGCGTCATGCCGGCTCGAGGACGGCGAACCGTCAGGGGCAGGGGTGGTGTCGGCGGAGCCAGGCGATCGCTGCGTCGCGGTCGGACACCTGGCCGTTCACCCGGGCGTCCTCCAGTTCGCCGAGGATGGCCTTGAACGACGGGCCGGGCTGGTAGCCGAGGGCCGTCAGGTCGGCCCCGGTGAGAAGCGGCGGGAGGCGTTCGCCGGCCAGGAACTCACGCACCCGGGCGGCCAGGGGCGAGTCGGGCGCCAGCGCGGCCGCCAAGACCAGCGCCTCGGGCGGCTGGGCAAGCAGCTCCCGGCGCACCTCGCTTGGCCGGAGCGTGTCGACCGCCAGTGACAGCAGCCGCCGGTGCCCCAGCCAGACATCGCCCAGGAGCTTCCCCTGCGGCTCGGCCATGCCCAGGCGGCTCCGAAGCGACTCGATCTCCTCCAGCGAGAAGGTGCGCACCAGGGCGGCCAGGTGCAGGATCCACCAGGCGACCGGAGGCTTCCCGCCGTCGCGCCGCGCGCGTTCCTCCTCCCGCAGGCGGCTGTGCAGCCCCGGGTCGATCCGGGTCCACGACAGCGACGGGTGGATGGCCCGCAGCAGGTCCAGTTCCCCCAGCCGGCGCAGGGCGGCCTCGGGGCGGGCTTCCTTCAGGATCTCCTCCAACTCCCCCAGCAGGCGTGGCCCGACGATGGTGTCGACCTGGTTCGAGGCGACCGCCGCGCGCACCAGCCGCAGCGTCTCCTCGGACATGGCGAAGTCGAGCCGTTGCTCGAAGCGGACCGCCCGGTACAGGCGGGTCGGGTCCTCGACGAACGACAGGCCGTGCAGCACCCGGATGATGCCGTCGGCCAGGTCGCGCTGCCCGCCGCCCGGGTCGATCAACCGGCCGAACTCCCCCCCGAGAGGCGCGCCGCCATCGCGTTGATGGTGAAGTCGCGCCGCGAGAGGTCCATCCGGATCGGCCCGTGCTCGACCGCCGGCAGCGCCCCGGGGCGCTCGTAGTACTCCATGCGCGAGGTGGCCACGTCGATCTTGAAACCGTCGGGCAGGATGACCACCGCCGTCTCGAAGCGCGAGTGGCTCCGCACCCTTCCGCCCAGTTCCCTGGCCAGCAGGCCGGCGAAGGCGATGCCGTCCCCCTCGACGACCACGTCGAGGTCGAGGTTGGGCACGCCCAGGATCAGGTCGCGCACGAAGCCGCCCACCAGGAAGGCGCTGATCCCGGCCTCCGCGGCGATGCCGGCGATCCTCCGGATCAACCCGGCCACAGCCGGCGGCAGGCGCTCGTCGACCAGGGCCGACAGGTTGCGCGGGACCCGCACACCGGCGGGGCGCTCCCCCCGCACCGGGGGCTCCCGCTCCTCCTCCCGGCGGGCGGCCAGCAGGTTGACCCGGCCGATCCCGCCCACCAGCCTCCCCTCCTCCAGCACCGGCAGGAAAGCCTGGCCGCGCCGCAGCAGACAGCTCCTCGATCCGGGCCAGTGGTTCGCCGGGACCGACGGTCTCGACGTCGGTGGCCATGCTCCCGTCCACCGACTGTCCCCCCAGGCCGTGCCCCACGGCCCGCTCCGCCAGGCGCCGGTCGACCAGCCCGAGGAGCCTTCCCCCGTCGCCGGTCACCGGCAGCACATCCAGGCCGAAGCGGGTCATCAACGTCCAGGCCTCCTGCAGGGTCGTGCCGGCGGGGACCGTCCGGACGGCGGCGTCCATCAGTTCCCGGGCGGTCGGCAGGGGGCGCACGACCGTCTCGAGAACCTCCATCAGGCGCCCGGTAACCGCCTCCAGGTCGGTCTCGCGGATGACCGCCGAAGCGGCCGAGGCGTGCCCGCCGCCGCCGAAGGCCGCGGCCACCCTCCCGGCGTCGACCGCCTCGATCCGGCTGCGGGCCACCAGGTGGATGCGGTCGTGCATCCTGACCAACAGGAAGAGGACGTTCAGGTTCTGGATGTCCTTCACCTTGTGCCCCAGAAGGGCCAGGTCACCGACGAAGCGGTCGCGCGAGGCGGTGGCCACGCCCACGGCGATCCCGCCGACCTCGACCCGGCGGCAGGTCCCGAGCAGCTCGTCCAGCAGCGACACCTGCTCGGCGGTCAGCTCATGGGTGACGTAGTCGGCGATGAGCTGCAGGTCCATGCCGCACTCGAGCAGGAAGGCCGCCGCCCGGATGTCGCGCGGCGTGGTCGAGACGAAGGTCATCGAGCCGGTGTCCTCGTAGATTCCCAGGCCCAGCATGGTCGCCTCCGCAGGGGTGATCCGCAGGTGGCGCTCGCGCAGCAGTTCGGTCATCAGCGTCGCGGCCGCGCCCACCTCGGCGATCACCTCGTGGTCCCCCCGGATGTCCTGCGGCGAGGGGGGATGGTGGTCGTAGACGTGCACCTCGACGCCGGGGCGGCCGACCAGTTCCGCCAGGCGGCCGATCCGGTCGCGCCGGCGCGTGTCGACCAGGATCAGCCGGGTGACCTGTTCGAGGCGGATGCCGCGCAGCCGGCGGAAACGGTACGGCTGCGGGTGTGCCTCGAGGAAGAGGCGGACGTTGCGCTCCTGCGCGCCGGGAAAGACCAGCACCGCCTCGGGGTAGAGGCGCCGGGCGGCGACCATCGAGGCGAACGAGTCGAACTCGGCGTTGGAATGGGTGGTGATCAGTTCCACGGGCGCGATTGCCTCCGGGGGGCCATGCGCGTATCATACAACGAAGTTCAGGCTTGCAGCCACACTAAGGAAGGGTCATCGCGACCGGACAAAGGTCTTGCTGGAGGTGCCGTGACACTTCGCCGATCGATCCTCGTCGCACTTGCCCTGGTCGTCATCTTCCCATCCCTTTTCCTCCCTGCGCGCCGCGCCGGCGCGGCGGAGCTCGGGTCGCTGCTCGACAAGCTGGGCGAGGCCACGCCGATCGAGCGTTTCCGGCTCATCGAGCAGATCGGACGCCTGGGCACCCCCGAGTCGATCCGGGCGTTGGTGTCGCTGATGGGCGCCGAGGAGACCGCCTGGCTGTCGGTCCGCCAGTTGATCTTCCAAAAGGACGCCGCAGTGCCCAGCCTGATCGAGGCCCTCGACAGCCCCAACCGCGACACGGTCAAATACGCCGCCTACATCCTGGGGGCCCTCAAGCGCCGCGAGGCCATCCCGGGAATCGCCCGGCTCTTCGCCCGCAACGACCCGGAGATGCGCCAGTTCGCCGTCTTTGCCCTGGGCGAGATCGGCGACCAGGCTGCCTTCGAGACGCTCACCGCCGGTTTGCGGGATCCCGAGAACGTGGTTCGCGAGTATTCCGCCGCCTCGCTCGAGCGGTTGGGCGACCGGCGGGCCATCCCGGCCCTGAAGGAGGCCATCCGGGTCGAACAGGGGGCGATGTTCAACATGGCCACCGCCCTCTACACCCTGGGCGACCGTGAGGTGGTCGACATACTGATCAGCCGGCTGCGGCAACCCGAGTCGGTCGGGCGGCTATACGCCGTCTACGCGCTGGGCAAGCTGCGCGATCCGGGCACGGTCGAGCCCCTGGTCGAGTGCCTGGCCGACCCGACCGTCAGGTGGCTGGCATCACGCGCCCTGGCCAGCCTGCAGGACGCGGCAGTGACGCCGCTGCTCGCCGCCGCCGCCTCGCGCGACCCGGGAGTCCGCCTCGGCGCCTCCGAGGCGCTGGGGGACATCGGTGACCGGCGGGCCATCCCTATCCTCCTCGACCGGATCATCGACCCCGACCTGGCCGTCCGCAACGTGGCCGCCGCCGCGCTCGTCCGCATCAGGGACCGCTCCACCGCGGCGCGCCTGATCGAGCTGCTGCGCAAGGGCGACCCTTCCATCAAGGCCCAGGTGTTGCGGGTCCTGGCCGCCCTGGGCGACCCGGCGACGGTGGCCGACATCATCGCCGCCGCCTCGTCACCCGACGCCCAGGTGCGCATCAACGCCGTCTTCGCCCTGGGTGAGCTGCGCGACTCCCGCGGCATCGAGACCCTGATCGCCCGCCTCGGCGACGCCCGCATTGACGTCTCCCAGACGGCGGTCGCCGCGCTGGTGAAGATGGGTGCACCGGCCATCGCCTCGTTGCTGGAGATCGTGGCCACGCCCAAGCACGCCTCCCTGGCGGGGTGCATCCAGGTGCTCGGCCGGCTCAAGGCCCGGGAGGCGGTCCGCCCGTTGATCGACCTGCTGAACGACACCAATCCCCTGGTCCGGCGCAACGCCACCGTGGCCCTGACCGAGATCGGCGACCCGGGCGCCGAGGAGCGCTTCGTGATGCTCCTGTCCGACTCCGATCCCGCGGTGCGCCTTTACGCCGGCATCGGTTTGATGCAGTTCGGGGGGCGCCTGTCGGTCAAGCTGCTGATCAACGCCCTCAGGACGGTGGAGACCCGCTGGCTGGCGGTCAGGATCCTCGACCGGATCGGCGCCAAGGGGACCGACGAGTTGATCTCCGCCCTCCGGGACCCGACGGTGCAGTGGGACGTTTCGCAGACGCTGATATATCTCGACGGGGCGGTCCTGCCGGACCTCCAGCGGGCCCTCAAGGACGAGAACCAGACCATCCGCGAGAACATCGCCGTGATCCTGGGGGAGGTCAAGGACCGGCGGGCGGTCGAGGCGCTGCTGGAAGCGCTCAGGAGCGATGACCGGCTGGTGGCCATGGCGGCGCCCTCGCTGGTGAGGATCGGTGACCAGAATGCCGTCGAGCCGCTCATCCAGTGCCTCAACCACCAGAATGACCTGGTGCGGGTCTACGCCGCCTGGGCGCTGGGGAGCCTGGGCAGCCCCGCCGCCGTGGACCCATTGATCGCCTGCCTGTCGGACCGCGACTCCAAGCTGCGCGGGACGGCGGCCCACTCGCTCGGTCAGTTGCTGGCGCGGGCGGCTGTGCCGCGGCTGACCGCGCTCCTGACCGACACGGACGACGGAGTGCGGATCTCGGCCGTCTGGGCGCTGGGGAACATCGGCGACTCGTCGGCCATCCCGTTCGTCCGCGAACTCCTCCAGAAGGACGACAGCGCCCAGGTGCGCACGGCGGCCACGGCCGCCTGGGAGAAACTCCTGACCTCCACCGGCCGCTAGCGCTCCAGGCGCTTGGCAGCCTCCCAGAGGGCGTCGAGCTCCTCCAGGGTGGCGTCGGCGGGTGTGCGGCCCGATTCCCCGAGCGCCTTCTCGATATGGGCGAACCGGGCCATGAAACGCCCGGTGGTCCGGTTGAGCGCCTCCTCGGCGTCGACCTTCAGGTGCCGGGCGAGGTTGACCACGGCGAAGATGAGGTCGCCCAGTTCGTCCGCCGCTCCGGCGGCGTCGCCGGCGGCCAGGGCGTGCTCGATCTCGGCCATTTCCTCCTTCAGCTTCGGCAGGACCTCCTCGGCCCGGCGCCAATCGAAGCCGACCGAGGCCGCCCGCCCCTGCACCCGGGCGGCGCGCAGCAGCGCCGGCAGCGACCGGGGGATACCGTCGAACAGGGACGAGCGCCCCTTCCCCTCGGTCTTCTTGATCAGTTCCCAGTTGTGGAGGACCTCATCGGGCGTGGCCGCCTGCCCGTCGCCGAAGACGTGCGGGTGGCGGCGGACCAGTTTGGCGGTGATCGCCCGGACGACATCATCGGCCGTGAAGCGCCCCGCCTCCTCGGCGATCCGTGCCTGGAAGACGATCTGCAGCAGCAGGTCGCCCAACTCCTCGGTCAGCGCGGTCGGGTCGCCGCCGTCGATGGCCTCGATCACCTCGTAGGCCTCCTCGACGATGTACTTCTTCAGCGAGGCATGCGTCTGCTCGCGATCCCAGGGGCACCCGCCGGGCCCCCGCAGCCTGGCCATGATCTCCACCAGTTCCCGCCATGCGTCGTTCCTCGTCACGCCCATCCTCCTTCGGCCGCCCTCTCCCCGAACCGGGCGAATTGACCGCGGGGCGACACCCGGCTATTCTAGTGCCTCATCGCCGGCAGGCAAGCGAAAAGGAGACCGGAGCCATGAGCAACGACGCCGAGGAGAAGGGATTCACCGTGCGCGACCGCCGCGCCGGAGCCAAGCAGGACGACACCGAGACGCCGGAAGGTTCTCCACCGGATGCCGGGCCGGACGCCAACGGCACCGCCGCCACTGAACCGGGAGGGGCCGCCGAGGCGAGCATCACCTCGCTCGTCCTGTGGCTGGCGGGCATGGCCCATGCCGGCCTGGGCGAGATTCCCGACCCGGTCACCGGGCAACTGGAGAAGAACCTGGAGGCCTCCCGCCAGATCATCGACCTGCTGGGGGTTCTCGAGCAGAAGACCAAGGGGAACCTGACCGAGGACGAGGCGCGGATAATGGCCACCATCACCACCGAACTGCGCATCCGCTACGTCCAAACCGTCAACACCGATAAATAACATCCTTGGCTGTCCATCCGGCCGGGGTGGCGCCGACGGGGGACCCCCACGGAGGGCGCAGTCCGTTCGCGAGCACTCCGTGGGGGTGTGAGCCGACAGGACCCCGGGCGGATGGACCGCGCCCTACCGCCTCCAGAAGAGCAGGCTGCCCAGGATCAGCAGTCCGCCGCCGGTGATGGCCACCCCGGCCACCCGGTTGATCCAGCGGATGCCGTTCTCGTTGAACCGTCCGCGAAAGATCGCCCGGGCCGCGCCGATGATCACCCACCAGCTGGCCACACCGCAAAAGACCCCACCGACCAGGGAGCCCATCGAGGCCAGCCCACCCTCCTGCAGGTCGACCCGGAGCGCGGCGAAGGCGGCGGTGAAGGTGGCCAGCACGACCGGATTGCTGAGGGAGAGCAGGAAGGTCGAGGTAAAGTCGCCGATCAGGCTGACCACCTTCACCCCGTCGGCCGCGCACGGCTTGGCCCGGAAGATGCGGAAACCCATCCAGAGCAGGAAGAGCGCCCCGACCGCCCGCAGCGGCACGCTGTTGTCGAGCAGGTAGGCCGAGATGAAGGTCAGGCTGAAGGAGGCCAGGGCGGCGAAGAGCGGAATCGGCGCAGGCCGCCCCCAGATCCGGAGGCGAAACCGGCCGCCAAACCCACCGCCAGGAAGCGGCGGATGCACAGCATGCCCACCGGACCGACCGGGGTGGCGACGAAGAACCCGACCGCCATCCCCTTGAGAAAGTAGCTCATGGCCTTCCCGACGCCGGCGTTCATTCCGGCTGGAGCGACGCCTTCATTTCCTGGAACCGCTTGATCTCCCCGACCACCTCGGCCAGGTCGTCGGTCACCTTGAAGATCGCCAAGTCGGCCGGGTCGATCTTCCCCTCCCGGACCAGCATGCCGGTGACCCAGTCGAGCAGCCCCTTCCAGTAGTCGCGGCCGACGAGCACGACCGGGAAGGGCCTGATCTTCCCGGTCTGGATCAGCGTGATCGCCTCGAAGAGCTCGTCCAGCGTGCCGAAGCCCCCCGGCAGGATGACGAAGCCGACGGCGTACTTGACGAACATCACCTTGCGCACGAAGAAGTAGCGGAACGACGCCGGATGTCCGCGTAGGGGTTCGGCGGCTGCTCCATCGGGCAGCTCGATGTTCAGCCCGACCGAGCTGCCCGCCGGCCTCGGACGCGCCCCGGTTCGCCGCCTCCATCACCCCGGGCCCCCCGCCGGTGATGACCGCGAAGCCCTCCCGGCCAGCAGGCGCGGCCATTCCCTGGTCTGGCGGTAGTCCGGCTGTTCGGCGTCACGCGGGCCGAGCCGAAGATGGACACCGCCGGCGGAACGCCGTTCAGCTCTCGAAGCCCTCGACGAACTCGGCCATGATGCGGAACATCCGCCAGGTGTCGGCCTGGGTAAAATCCTCGAGCAGGTACTGTTTCGACTTCATCGCTCCTCCCGTCATCCGCCCGGCGCACGGCTCCGGCACTCTAGCAAATGCCCCCCGGCCTGTCAAAAGAACATGCCCTGACCGTCCGCCCCGTCAGGGCTTGTCCGGGGGCTCGTGGTAGCGGCGGACGAAGTCGGGCGTGTCATCGGGGTGGCAGTCGGCGCAAACCGACGCCCGCAGGGGGATGTTGCCGGTGACCTTCAGGAAGCTGTTGCCCGCCCCGCCATCCTGCGTCACCCCCGGTCCCGGCTCCGGCTGCCCCGGGTCCCACTGATGCGGGTCGTGGCAGGTGAGGCAGGTGATGTAGCCGGATCCGGCCATCAAGCCGTCAGCTCCGTAGAGGGAGAGAGTCGCGCCGCTCCGCCTGGTTCTCTTGGGGTTGATGAAGAACTCCCCGCCTCCGGAAGGTCGGTGGGGGTCGGGGCGCGCCGGCGCCGCAGCCAGTCCCTTGTCCCGGTGGCAACCCAGGCAGAGGCGGTTGGAGGCGTGCCCCTCGGTGCTCGCTTCGCGATTCCAGAGGGCGTAACCTTCCGCCGGTTCGTGAACCGAGTGGCACACGCCGCAGACACCCGAGGCCGAGGGGGTCTTCCGCTGGCGATTGACGCTCTTGGGCGAGGTGACCCGCAGGTCGTGGTCGGTGCCTGAGACCCGGTTCTGGGTGTCGTGGCAGACAGCGCACAGCGGCGAGTGGCCGTCGGCGCGCAGGCGCAGCAGGAAGACTTGCTTCCGGTCCGGACTGTGCAGCCGGTGGCAGGTCGGGCAGGAGATGAGGCCGCTCTCACCCGCCCTTCCCTGGTCGTCGAACAGCGGGAGCTTCCCCGGCTCGCGGACGCTTGCGGAGACACCCACCGGGTGGCCCTGGCGCCCGGCGGCCTTGGACGTGCAGCCGCCCGGGGTGTGGCAGGTGCGGCAAAAGGCCGAGGCCCCGTCGCCGTCGGCCATGACGGTTTCCGCCCAACCGAGCGCCCCCTCGCCGGCATGCACCAGGTGGCAGCGGCCGCACAGGGTGGCCGCCCCGCCGGCGCAGTCGCCTTTTGCCTTCCGGAAGTCGTGCCGGGTGCCGGCCATCGTCCGGTCGGGGTGACAAGAGAGGCAGCAGGGATGATCCTGCATCGTCAGGCCGACGCAGGAAGCTGGTGCGCATGTCGCCCTCGCCGTCGGGCCTCCGCCGGTTCTTATCCTTCTGCGAATCCCACCGGTGCGGGTCGTGGCAGGTGACGCACGAGAGTCGCTCCAATGACGCACCCCCGCGGCCCGGCAGGCTCGCTCCGGTCGAATGAGAGAAGGGTCCCGGGGACCTTCTCTTTGGACGGGCCGGCGGCGTTGTGGCAACTTCGGCAGAGGCGGTCCTTCGAGGTCCATGTCCCCCTCGGGCAAGCGGGCCCACAGCGGCGAGTCGAAGGCCCCGTGGACCACGTGGCAGGGGCTGCAGACCCCCTGCTCTCCGGCCGTCCTGCCGGCGATGTTGATCTCCCCGGGGGCGCTCAGGCGCAGATCGTGGTCGGTCCCGGAAACGACCGCGCGATCCGGATGGCAAGCCGAGACAGAGCTCCCCCTCCCCGACAACGGGAACCCTCAATAACCGGGGCTTCTTGGCGGGATCGGCGTGGACGTCGTGGCAGGTGGCGCAGGCGATGCGACCGGCGCGGTAGGGCCGCCCGTCGTCCAGGAAGAGCGGCAGGGACGTGCCCTTCACCCCCTTGACCGCCCTTCCCAGAGGGTGGGAGACCCCCTGGTCGAAGGTTGCCGAGGCCGTCCCCCCGTCGCGGTGGCAAGAGCGGCAGACACGGCTGATGGCGTCACTCTCGCCCTGTTCGCCGGGCCCGGTCACCCATCCGTGTTCGCCGTGGCAGCCGCGACACCCGTCCCGGTCGGCGGCATTCTTCCCATGGGGGCCCGCCCCGGCGTACTTCGGGTCGGGGTGGCATTGCCGGCAGGAGAGCACCTCCCGCTCAACCACCAGCATCGACTCGCCGCGACCACGGTGAGCGCGATGGCAGGAGACGCAGACCAATTCCCCCTTGGGGCCGAGCCGGCCGCCGCCCGCCTTGAGGTCCGGCGGGAGCCCCTTCTTCACCGGCACGAACAGGGGGTGGCTCCCCGGCGGGGCCGTGGCCGGATCAATGGCATTCTGCTTCTCATGGCAGTAGAGGCAGAGGCGGCGTTGTTCGACGACCAGCCCCCTGGTCTCCGGCACGGCCCGGTGCACCCGGTGGCAGGACGAGCAGAGCATGGTGTCGCCGGGGCGCGAAGCAGCCCCCCTCGGCCTCCAGCCGCTCGACCATGGCGTTCCGCCGCACCTTGGCCAGGGGGTGATTCCCCGTCCCTTTCACGGCCGCATGGCAGCCGGCGCACGCATCACCGGTGGAGGGATCGTAGCTGAGAAGGGCCTTCGGGCCCGCCGCCTTGTGGACGCGATGGCAGGATCGGCAGGTGACCTGGTCGACCTCACCCTTCCCCGCGGAGCCGACGGGATGATTCCCCTTGCCGCGGGCTGCCTGTTCCTCGTGACATCGCCCGCAGGAGGCCGCCTCGGTCATCTCCCGGACAACCAGTGGCGTCCCCGGCACGCCACCGTGGACCCGGTGACAACTCCAGCAGTCGACCATGTTCGCCGGAGAGAGTGTCAAACCGTCGCGTGACCACGGGATGGCCGTTCTGCGCGCCTTGACATTGACCGGGTGATCCGCCGTCCCCTCGCCCCCCGCCCGCGTTCCATGGCAATCCTGGCAGAGGCCCTGCGTGCCCCAGGGAGAGCGGGTCAGGAGGAAGGGAGCCGCCGCCCCGTGGATCCGGTGGCACCGGTCGCACGAGGGGGCCCTGCCTCCGCCGCGGATGCCGGCCACGGGATGGTCCCCGCTCCCGCCCATGCTCGGGTGGCACGAGCGGCAGTTGGCGCCTTCCTGTGGGGCGAAGCGCATGAATACGCCGATGCCGGGCCCCCGGACATGGGGCGTGTGGCAGGAACCGCAGAAGAGGTTGCCCGAACGGTCGGCGGGGAAGGCGGACGCCGCCCCTCCCCCGTCACGCCGGAGGCGCACCTCGGTGACGTGCTGGAAGCCCTCCCAGGCCGCCAGGCGGGAATCCACGACGGCGCCGCTGTGGCAACTGTAGCAGACGCGCCACGACCCGGCCTCCCCGCTCCGCAAGGTACGGAAGTCGATCTCCCCCCGGCCGGGCCCGTCGACCCGCTCCAGATGGCAGAGGGCGCAGGCGATCTGCACCGGGCCGAGCACAGCCGCGGCGGGCTCCCCTTCGGCCATGGCCGGGCCGGAGATCGCCACGGCCACAACCGCCCAGACCGCCAACAGCAGGGGAGACTTCACGCACTCGCTTCCCGCTTGAAGATCATGAAGAAACCTTTGACTTCGCCGCGGGCCGAGGTGAACGGCACGGCCGAGACCAGTTCCCACCCTTCCGCGCCGGCCTTGTTGACCTTGGAGAGGTCGAGCCCCTCCTTCGGCATCCCTCCGAACATCTCCGGCTGGGCGACATAGATCTGCCCGATATTCCCACTGTTGCGTCATCGTCTCACCTCCTTGGTCAGCGACTGCCGGAACGTTCCTTCACTCCCCAGTAGGTCACCCGATGCCGGCTGGATTCGACCACCAGCAACCCCTCCCCGAAGAGCCGCAGGGCCGTGGGGTTCTCCAGCAGCAACGGTTTCCCGTCGGCCCCGCAGAGCAGGGCGACAAGCGTTCCTTCGGGCGAGAAGACCTGGATGGTGCCGAAGTAGGCGTCGGCCACCCAGAGCCTGCCGTCGACGTCCACGTCGATCCCGCCGGGACGATACAGAGTGCCCGAGACGACGCCGAACCGCCCGGTGGAGGAGAGGAAGGTCCCCCCCAGAGTGAAGAATTGCACCCGCGCGTTGAGCACGTCGGAAACCCCGACCGCCCCCCGGGGGTCGGACGCCAGGCGGAACGGGTAGCGGAAGCTACCGGGGCCCTCGCCCATCCCCCCGAAGACGCCCCGCAGCGACCCGTCAGGGTCGAAAGCCCGGACCGCATGCCCCTCGTTATCGGCCACGAACAGGGTCCCGCCGCTCCAGATGATGCCTGTCGGCTCGGCGGCCAAGCCCTGGGGGCCCTTGGGCAACTCGACCAGGACCCTGACCGATCGGTCCTCGCCCACCAGCAGAACCCGCCCCTTCCGCGAGTCGGACACGTACAGGGCGCCGCGCGGATCGACGGCCAGGCCCAGGGCCCCCGTCAACGGCGCTTCGGCACGTCCCCCTGACCGTTCCGGCTGTGCCGCCCTCCGGCGTCGAACCAGACGATCCGATTGTTGATCGAGTCGAGGACCGCGAAGCGGCTCGGGAGGACGGCCACGTCGGTCGGCTGGCGGAAGGAGACCCCTTCGGCGGAGATGATCTCGAGGCGTCGCGTGGCGGTCCATTTCTCGAAGGCGACGGCATCGCCGACCGTTGCCAGCGCCACCGCAAGCGCCGACAGCAGAACGGACACCCCGCGAAGACCCCGGCGGGACGGCCTCACTTGAAGGCTGGGAAGAACCATCGCTGCTCCCTCGCCAGGAAGAAGAACGACTCCAGGGTGGTCAGCCGGGCAACCCGCTCGGCCGGGTATCCCCAGCCGGCCAACGGGGGAACGCCCGCTGAATGGTGGCAGACGGCGCATCCGAAACCTGCGGGGAGAGCACTTTCCGCCGCGCATGGCCGCCTCCCGCAGCGAGCGCTCGGCTGCGGCATCCAGGGTCTTGCCACCCCGGAGCGGCACCAGGACTCCCTCGCGCAGACGCGCCTCGCCGGCCGACCCGGCAGTCCCGTGACAGACCAGGCAGTGGATCCTCGCCGCGTGGGCGTTGAGGATGGCCCGGCTGGTCGAGGAGCGGGCGTGGGGGAGTCCCGGATGGCACTCGATGCAGGTGACGCGGGGGGATTCGGCGAGCGCCGAAGGTGGGTGGAAGCCGGTCGGCTGCGATTCCCCTGCCGCCCCGCCCGCGCCGGTGTGCGACGCGGGGCCGCGACGAACCGGGAGACCGATCGTCAAGGCGACCGCCAGGCAGGCACCGGCCGCAACGGTGACCGTTAATCGCCCGACCAGCCCCATCCCCGCCGGCCCGCTCACATCACACCCCCCATCAGACGCTTCACGGCATCCTGCGCCTTACGGCTCAGCGGGTGGAACGGATCGATCCTCTCGAATTCGCGGTAGGCTTCGACCGCCTCATCGAGCTTGCCCTCCTTCTCGAGCACCACGGCCAGGTTGAACCGCGCCTGCGAGTAGGAGGGGAAGATCTCCAGCGCACGCCTGTAGCGTTCCTCCGATCCGGCCAGGTCTCCCTCGCGGGCGGCCCGGTTGCCCTCCTCGAGCAGCAGTTCCACACCCCAGCGCTGCTGCTGCATGGCCTGGTCCTCGCCGGACCCGTCGGTGAGACCGCCGGCCTGCCGGGCCTCATCCTCCCAACGACGCTCGGCCTCGACGATGCTCGCGTATTCATCGGCGTACCAGGCCGACAGCCGGTCGCGGCGCAGGCGCCCGTTGAGCGCCGTCAGCGCCAGTCCCAGCCGGCCGCCCCCCAGGATGTCGATCAGGTGCCACGGGATGGCCAGCCCGACGATCATCCCCGTGCCGGCATGCAGGGCCGACAGGAAGCCGAGCGAGCCGGTCACCAAGCCGAGATCCCAGAGGTCCCAATAGCGCACTGCCGCGCCGGTCAGGACCTGGACGGTTGCACCGACGACGAACATCCAATACCCCAGCCGGCGAGTAGCGCTGTAGCGGACGCCCGGTTCGCCCGGGCCGACGATGCCGGCCGCGATCAGCCTGGCGTCCCTTCGCCTGAGCCAAAGCGGGAAGTCGGCCGGGGTCAGGCCCTCGGCGTAGGACCGGACCGAAAGGTAGAGCAGGTGGACCAGGAGCGCCGCCCCGACCAGGCCGCCGAGGAGCGCGTGCCGGGCGTGCAGGGTCACCGGCCCGCCGGCGAATCTGATCAGCCAGGGCCACCCGCCCCCCGCGCCGCTGACCAGGGCCAGGGCCAGCGCGCCACCGAACAGGGCGTGCTGCAGCCTCTGGCCGACGGGGAAGATGTCGAGGTAGCCCTTCCTGGTTCATCGCCGCCTCCGGCAGAGTTCGCGCAGCAGCCTGGCGATGACCGCCAGGGCGGCTCCCCAGGCCAGCACCAGGATCGGCACCCCGCCGGCACGCGCCGACCAGTGCCCCGCCAGCGGCGTCATGCCGGCCAGCCTCGCCGTCTCGGCCATACGGTGACACGCGCCTCCACCGGCAACCAGGCCCCCGGCGCAGGTGGCGGCTACCCGGGAGGGGTGGACGCTCGATTCGCGATCGTCCACCGCCCGGACCCCGTGCGCGCCATGGCAGTCCTGGCATGCGGGGCCGCGGCTCCCGGCCCGGTTGAGCCTGCCATGGACGTCCCCGGCGCTTCGCGGCAACCGCCGGCGCTTCCCGGTGACAGCCGGCGCACCGCTCCGCCGCGCCGCCCCCCGCCCCGCCCCGGGCCTCGTCGCCGTGGCAGCCCCGGCAGGCGGTCACCGCCTGGGCCTTGCGCCCGTGCACGGCGGAGACGATCTCCTTGAGCACCTGCTCGTGCGAGTAGCCGACATCGCCCCCGCCGGTATGGCAGATCAGGCCGCACGGCACCGCCCCGGGTTTGGCTTCGTGGGGAATCGAGACGACGTCCCGGTGGCAGTCGCGGCACTCCACGCCGCCGTGGAAGGCGCTTTCGTGGGCCGCCTCGTCGATGGACAAGGAGACAAACCTCTTCCCCTCCGAGCGGCCGAAACCGGGCAGGCCGTGGCAAGTGAGGCACCCCTCGCCGTCGATGGCCGCGGCCGGAGCAGCGAGCAAGAGCGCCAGACACGCCGCCGCCAGGATGGCAGGCCGCATCACCGTTCCACGAAGAAACGGGCGTCGACATGCACCTCGGCCCGCGTCCGGTCGAAACGCCACGTCGTCACGGCCGACTTGACCGCCTCGATCAGCAGCCCGAACCGCGCCTGCTCCTGCTCCGACGGGCGCTCGACGAGGATGCTCTTGATCTGACCTTCGTCGACCTTGAGGATCAGGTAGACCTGGCACCACCCCTCCTGGTAGTTCCCCCGGCCGATGGCCCGCTCCGGGTAGGCGATCATGCCGTAGTTCTGCTCGATCGAAGTTCCCGGAAAGCTGGTGACGATCACCTTGACCCTCTTGTCGAAGGCAGGGTCCACCGGAGCCGGCGACTTGGCTTCCGAGCGTTGACGTTGCGGGCGGCTCCCGGCTATCCCCGTCCCCCGCACTCCCCTCGACGGGACTCCGCGATAGATGCCCGTGAAGGCCAGCACCCCGTCCTTGCCGAGGGTTGCGGTGTACGGCCCCGGGGTGATCTGCCCCTCGATGTCGCCGAAGACTATCGTGTAGGTGCCTGTCGGCAAGCCCTTGAACTGGCCCTGCCGCTGCCCCCGCATGTCGAGTTCCCGGCCGTCCGGCCGCCGGATGACGAACTTGGCATTGGGCGGAGTGACGTTCACGCTGACCATGATCATCTTGCTGTATCGCCCGACGAAGGTCAGTTTCCCCTCCCGCTCGATCGAACCCTCCTGAGGGGCCGGCGTGTCGTAGCCCGACAACGGGCCGAAGACCACCCGGTAGCTCCCCGGCGGGACCTCGCGCTTCTCCCAGTAGGTGCCCCCCCCCGTATAGGAGGCCGCGCCTTCGATGGCGAACGTGGCTTGGTTCTGGTCGGTGAGGACCGACAGGATCGTGCCCGGGATTTCCTCGCCCGGCCTGGTTTCCGGAGGTGGCGGCTTGGGAGGCGGCTCCGGTTCGGTCTCCTTCGTGGGCTTCGGCTTGTACTTCTCCTCCTCGTCCTTCTTCTTGCGGGCCTCCTCGGCGACGCTGCCCAGTCCGGTGTTGACCTCGACCGGGCGGGGAGGGAGCACCTCCTCCCGCCGCATGTTCGGCATCGGGCGAATCCGCACCAGCCGCGTCGGCTTGACCGGTTCCTCGACCTTGAAGAGGCCCATGCCCCCGAAGACGATCAGCAGATGGACGGCCACCGAGACGGCGGCGATCACCAGCCCGACGATCCGCTCCCGCCGGGTGGTCAGGCGAAGGGGGTCGAGTGGCTGCATCAGCGGACCCCGGCCGCAAGATCCTCCTCCCGGGCGGTGGGCAGGGCGACGTTGTGTATGCCGGCTCCGAAGAGCTCGTCGAGGATGTCCACCACCCGGCCGTAGTTCACCTTGGTGTCACCCTTGATGACCACGTACCGCTCGGGATGCCCGGCCAGCCCGGCCCTGGCCGCGCGAGCCACCTGGTCGATCGGAATCTCCTTGCCGTCGACGTAGACCTTGCCGCTCTTGTCGACGGCCACGGTGACGTTCTCCGACGGGATGTCCTCCTGCATCTTCGTCTCGGGGAGGTCCATCTTCAGCCCCTGGGTCACATCGAAGGTGGTCGTCACCAGGAAGAAGATCAGCAGCAGGAACATGATGTCGGCCGTCGAGGACATCGGGACGAAATCCTCAGAGAGGGTCACCCGCCGCTTAAAATTCAAGGTACTCCCCTCCGATGGCGTCGTGCTTCTCCGAGCGGCGGGCGATCTTCTCCTCCAGCTCCTCCATGGTGTCAAGGAACGCCATGGAGCTCTCCTGCATCGCGAAGACGATCTTGTCGATCTGGCCCATGAAGGTGTACTTGGCGAAGGCTCCCGGCATGGCGATGGCCAGGCCGGCGATGGTGGTGATGAGCGCCTCGGCCACGCCCGAGGCGACGACCCGCGGGTCGCCCATACCCTTCGCGACGATGGCCATGAAAGCGCTGTAGAGGCCGGTGACCGTCCCGAAGAAGCCGAGCAGGGGAGCCAGCTGGATGATCGTGTTCAGCATGATCATGCCCCGTTCCATCCGGGCAACCTCGAGCGTCCCCTGCGACTCGATGGCCTTCTCGATCTCTTCCCGGCTACGCCGGTACTTCTTGAGGCCGGCCTTGAAGATGGAGGCTACCGGGCCGCTGGCCTCCTCGCAGATCCTCACCGCCTCGTCGATCCTGTTTCTTGCCAGCGCGTCATTGACGCTCTTGACGAATTCGCGGATGTCGGCCTTGGCCCGCTGGAGGAATATGAACCTCTCGATGATGATGGCCAGGGCGAAGATGGAGCACGCCAGCAGGGGCCACATGGTCGGCCCGCCAGCTTTAAACCATGTCCACACGCTATCCTCCTTGTATCAGTGGCGCCCGTGGCAGGGCGTGCAGATCTCGTTGAAGGTGGTCAGCCGGACACGGGAGTGCTCGTCGGCCCCGACCGCCGCCGGCCCCTTGACCAGACCCTTCTCATGCGGATTGTGGCAGGTGACGCAGGTGATGGTGCGGTCGAAGTCCAGCGGCATGGTTATGTCCCGCCGCTTGGCAAACGAGTCCATCCCCTCAGCCATGCCGCTCTTGAGCTCAACGAGGTGGTCGACCTCGGGGTGCGGCGTGTACTGGTGGCACTGGAGGCAGATGTCGGTCAGGCTCCCCTGGAAGTCCTCCGGCTTCGACGGCGGCGCGCTCGAGGTGTCGGGCACGTCCACGTGGCAGAAGACGCAGGCCTTCCGCAGGATGATGCCGCCGGGGGCGAGCTGGTCGTGGGCGTTGAGCTTGCCCCAGGCCTTCTCCTCGTGGCACTTGAAGCAGAAATCGGTCAGCTTCTTGTAGGGCGCCCCCTGGAGGGAGTATTGGTGGCCGCCGTCGGCATTCTCCTTGCCGCCGTGGGGATCGTGGCAGGAGACGCAGGCCAGCTTCCCATTGCTGAGCGGGTACTTGAGGAACTCCATCTTCCACGTGTCCTTGGTCACCGCCCGGTTGCTCGGGTGGTGGTCGAGGCCGGCATGGCAACGGACGCACAGCTTGTCGTAGTCATCACCATAGTAGTGCTCGGGCGGATTGCCGGAGTTGGGGCTCACGCTGTGGCAGGACATGCAGAAGGGGCCGCCGCCGTGCGGGTTCAGGTCGCGGGCGTCCTTGATGAAGGTGTAGTAATCGTCGCGGAGGGCCGGCGGCACCGCGCTCGCCCCGTGGACCTTGTGGCAGGTGATGCAGGTGGTCTTGCCGCCGGGCAGGTTGTTCCGCGGGAAGTGGTCGTTCATGGTGTCCGGGTGGCAGGTCAGGCAGAAATCGGACAGGTCACCGCCGGCCTTGGCCAGCTCCCGCTCGCCACCGGTCACCCTGCCGAAGGCCACCGGCCGTTTGTGGCACTTGGCGCACTCCATGGCATCGTGCGGGTTGCCGCCGTCTCCGCCGCCCGGAGCCTCCGGGGCGGGCGAACCGTTGTTCACCCGGGGAGCGGTCACCGGACGGCCGCCGTCGACTATTCCGGGGATCAGCAGCCAGAAGGTGGGCACTCCGTCGGGGTGGCAGCCTATGCACTGCGACAGGAGCGCCCGGTGGGGATCGTTCCCCTCCGGCACAATCAGCCGGGGGCCGGACAACTCCCGCCCAGGCTCCGAGGCGAAGGCCGGAAAGGGGAGGAGCGCCGCCGCGGCCAGGAAGATGCCGCAAGCCGCGGAAAGCAGACGCAGAGGACACGAAACCATCGTTACATGTTACAAAGGAGCGGGGGGGATGTAAAGGCATTCCCCGGGCATGCTATGATGATCGCATCGTGACAGATGACAGGGGACAATCGCACCCCGGGAACGACGCCGGGCGCGACGGAAGCCGGGGGGGGCGCCGCTGGTTGGTTTTCGCCCCACTTCTGGTTTTTCTCGCCGGGGCCCCCTTCTACCTCTTCCGCCAGGGGACAAAGCCGTTCTTCCTCCGGTGGATCGACCTATGCGTCGGCTTCTTCCTGGCCCTGGGCGCCTGCTTCCTGCTCAAGAAGCTCCTGCTCGACGCTGACGACGACCAGCCCGATGACGAACCTGATCAGGACGGGCGTCCTTAACCTCGACAAGCCCCCGGGGATCACCTCTCACGACCTGGTCGATCTCGCCCGGCGGGCCTTCCGGCAGAAGCGCGTCGGCCACGGCGGGATCCTCGACCCGTTCGCAGCCGGCATCATGCTGGTCGGTATCGGCACGGCGACCCGTCTCCTCCCCTTCCTGACCGACCTGCCGAAGGAATACGTGGCCACGCTGCGGTTGGGCGAGGAGACCTCGACCCTGGACACGGAGGGGACGGTCGTCCGCAGCCTGCCGGTCCCCGACCTCGGGCGGGAGCAGATCATCGCCGGCATGGCCGGTTTCCTGGGAATCCAGGAGCAGATCCCGCCGGCCTTCTCGGCCATCTGGATCGGCGGCGAGCGTGCCTACGAACGCGCCCGCCGCGGCGAGACGGTCGCACTCCCCCCCCGCCGGATCGTCGTCGACGAAATGGAGCTGCTCGACTGGGACTCGCCCGACCTCACCTTCCGGGCGCGCGTCTCCAAGGGGACCTACCTGCGCCGGCTGGCGGCCGACCTGGCCGGACGCCTGGGCACCTGCGGCCACCTGACGGGATTGACCAGGACGTCCATCGGGAGGCACCGGCTGTCCGACTCGGCTTCGGTCGACGCCCTCGAACGGGCCGCGGCGGAGGGGAACCTCGACCGCCTGGTCATCAGCCCCGCCAAGGCCATGTCCCACCTGCCGCTGATCGAGGTTGACGAACGGGGGGCGGAGATGATCCGCCATGGGCTCTTCCCCACCGACCACTGGCAAGGCGGCGCGCCGCAGGGGGAAGCAATGGCCGTCGCCGTCGGCCCGGCGGAGGACCTGGCCGCCGTCGTCACCGGGACGGGTGATCCGTCCGTTCCCTTCCGGCTGCGGCGGGTGTTTCCCCCGGCCTGACGCTCCCGGGCGACGTGGCGGCCGCCCGCTACAGCCGCTTGGCCCAGGCGAAGAAGTCGGCCGCGGCGCGGGCCTCCTCCTCGGGATCGTGGTGCAATCGTCGCCGGTCGCTCTTCCTGACGACTGCCTCGGGGAGTTCGTCGATGAAGCGGGACGGGGCCGAGGGGACAGGCTTCTCGCGGCGCATCCGCTCGGCCGCCCAGGTAATCACCAGGCCCCTGCGGGCTCGGGTCATGCCGACGTAGGCCAGGCGCCGCTCCTCCCCCAGCCCGCCCTGTTCGTCGACCGAACGGCGGTGCGGCAGCAGCCCTTCCTCGAGGCCGGTGAAGAAGACGTGCGGGAACTCGAGCCCCTTGGCGGCGTGGATCGTCAGCAGGGTCACCGTCCGATCGGACAGGCCGTCGTCGGTCTCCTCCTCGCGGCCCGAAAGGGACAGGCCGCCCAGATAGCCTTCCAGTCCCGCCCCTCGGATTCTCCCGCTCGAAGCTGCCGATCGCGGCGATGACCTCGCGCACGTTCTCCACCCGGCGCGCGGCCGCTTCCGGGTCCTTGCCCGACCCGCGCAGCTCCTCCTCCAGGCCTATCTCGTCCAGCAGGGCTTCGGCGCCGGTCGGCCAGCCGACCGGGACCGAACCAGCGCCCGGCGTCGGACAGCAGCGAGAGGAAGGCATCGACCGCCCGGGTCTGCCGCTCACCCATTCCCGGCACCGAGGCGGCATCGCGCAGGACGTCGATCATCGGCGCCTTGCGGCGGATGCTCTCCTCGTGCAGGCGAACCACCGTCTCCCGGCCGATTCCCCGGTGGGGGTAGTTGATGATCCGCAGCAGGGCAACCTCGTTGCGGGGATTGTGGGCCACCATCAGGTAGGCCAGGAAATCGCGCACCTCGCGACGGTCGTAGAACTTCGTCCCGCCAACCAGGACGTAGCGCAGGCCGGCCCGCCGCAGGGCGTCCTCGAACGGGCGAGACTGGGCGTTGGTCCGGAAGATGACCGCGCAGTCGCCCGGCTTCGCCCCCCGGGCGATCAGGCCCGCCATCCGCTCGATGACCGCGGCCGCCTCGTCCTCGGCGTCCAGGCAAGCGATCACCTCGACCGGCATCCCCCTCACCCAGGTCGCTCCAGAGGTTCTTCGGGCGCCGGGACGGCGTTTCCGGAGATGACCGCGTTGGCGGCGGCGAGGATCCGCCCGGTGGAGCGGTAGTTCTGGTCCAGGGTGATCACCTGTCGCCGCCGGCCATTCGCGGGTGAAGCCGAGGATGTTGCCCGGCAGCGCCCCGCGCCAGCCGTAGATCGACTGGTCGTCGTCGCCCGACCACGGTCAGGTTGCCGGTCGCCCCGGCCAGCAGCGAGACGATCCGGTACTGGACGGCGTTGGTGTCCTGGAACTCGTCCACCAGGATGTGCCGGCAGCGCTCCCGCCAGTGCTCCAGGACGTCCCCGTGCTCGCCCAGGAGGCGCAGGGCCATCAGCGAGCAGGTCGTCGAAGTCGACCGCGTTGTAGGCCCGGAGGATCGCCCGCGTAGGTGTCGAACAGCGCGTGGGCGAAGAAGGCATACTCGTCCGCGCCGTCGCCGGGATCGGGCCGCCCGCCGTCGTTCTTGGCCCGCGAGATGATCGCCTGGATCCTCTTGACGTCCAGATCGCGCGCCGGCCAGCTTTCGCTCCTTGAGCGCCTCGCGGATGGCCGAGAGCTGGTCAGCGGTGTCGTAGATGGAGAAGTTCCCCTTCCAGCCGAGGCGCCCGATGTCGCGCCGCAGGACGCGCAGGCAGAAGGAGTGGAAGGTGGAGACGGTCGGGAGCGACGGGCCCTTGCGGCCGATCAGCCGGGCCACCCGCTCACGCAGCTCGTCGGCGGCCTTGTTGGTGAAGGCCACGGCCAGGATCGGTCGGCCGGCACGCCCCGCTCGATCAGGTGGGCGATGCGGCAGGTGAGTGTGCGCGTCTTGCCGGTCCCGGCGCCGGCCAGGATCAGCAGCGGGCCGTCGCCGTGCAGCACCGCCTCGCGCTGCCGCGGATTCAGACTTCCGAGATCGAGCAAGGGATTCTCCATTCCGTGGTTGCCGGTGGAAGCGGTGGATTATACGGCCAGGCGCCGGCCCGGTAAAGCGCGTTTCTTCACCCCTCGGGGAGGTCGGGCGGGGGCGCAACGGAAGGGAGGCGGAGCACGCCCGGCAGCCCGATCGAGGCGGCGATGGGCAGGTGGTCCGAAACCCGGTGGTCGGGCACCTCGACCGAGCGGACCTTGAGTGTCGGACTGACCAGGATGTGGTCGATGTTCCGCACCGGCCGCCAGCTCGGGTGGGTGAGGAGACCGTGTGCCGGTTCGCGCAGTCCGGTGAGCGACACCAGGCGCCGCATCTCGGCGCTCTCCGAACGGAAATTCATGTCTCCCAGGATGATCACGTGCTTCTCATCCCGCAGCAGTTCTCCCAGGTGGCCGATCTGCCGAGCCCGGGTCGGCTTTCCCAGGGCCAGGTGGACGATGACCACCAGCAGCGTCTGGCGCCCCTCCCCCAACCTGACGGACAGGGCTCCCCGGCCGGGGATGGCCCCCGGCAGGCGGTACTCGATCACCTCGGCTATCGGGAGGCGGCTCAGCAGCCCGAGGCTGTGCCGGGCGATGGCGCCGATCCTCCGGTTGACCTGGTGGTGCCACCAGGGGAAGCCGGCCCGATCCGCCAGGTATTCGACCTGGTTGACGAACCCGCTCCGGTAGCTGCCCCCGTCCGCCTCCTGGATTCCCACCAGGTCGTAGCCGCGCACCAGGTCGGCGATGCGGTTCAGGTTGCCCTGCCTCTTCTCGCACGGGAGGAAGTGCCGCCACGCCCCGGTGACGTAGTGGCGGTATCGCCGGCACTCGATGCCGACCTGGATGTTGTAACTCATCAGCCGAAGGACACTCCGCGATTGCCTGGCACTCATGGGGTCATTGTAGCAAAAGACTCCCTCGGGGTGGCGACCGGGAAGTGCATGCGAATCGGTATCCCTGTGATATACTGTGCATTATAATGCATCTGCTATCATGAACGGGCAACAGATCAGCGCCAAGGAGACACAATGGAGTCGCCACATCACACCACGCCCGGGCCAATCCGCATACCGCGCCCCTTCAAGGCCCGCTTGCTGCTGGCCATCGTCGCCGTGGTCGTCCTCTCCCTGCTGGCGGCCGGGGTCATGCTCTTCATCGTCACCAACCAGGTGATCGGGCAGAGCTACTATTCCGCCCACCGCGACCTTCAGCGAATCCGCGAGAACCTGATCCCCTCCCTGGGCCTGATCGTCGGTGGTCTGGCGGTCGTGTCCGGGTTGTTCGTCCTGCTGATCGTCTCCCTGGCCTGTCGCCGCATCGAGCGGGCCGACGCCTCGCTGAACGACATCCTGACCCGCATCGGCGACGGGGACCTGGTCCTCAAGGAGAAGCCCGGCGCCGTCTTCCTGGGCCAGGCCGAGCAGATCGCCGAGGACACCCGGGAGACCCTGCGGCGCCACATCGACGCCGTCAAGCCGGTCATCGAGGACCTCAATCGGACGACCATGCGGCTCAACTACCACGCCTTCGACCAGGAGGCCCTGACCATACAGCAGGTGCGGGAGATGGCCACGGAACTCACCGCCCACGTCCGACGGGTATCAGACTCGGTCAAGTGGTTCAATACTTGACATGGGCGCGCTGTCGGTCATTGTTGCCCTCTCGTTGATCCTGGGGCTTCCGCCCGCGGTCGGCGCGGCGGGCGGACCTCACGCCTTCATGCAGGATCCCGCCGGGTGTGTCCGCTGCCATGAAACGCCGCCGGTCAAAGGCGAGGCGATCGACTACACCACCCTCACCTTCACCAAGGACCTGGTCACGCTGTGCGAGGAGTGCCACGCCGAGAAGGTGAGCGGCGACATGCACCCGGTGGATGTCCGCCCCGCCCACTCCATCCCGGCCGAGCTCCACCTCGACAATTACTTCACCGTCACCTGTGTCACCTGCCACGATCCCCACGGGAAGAATTTCTCCGAACGCCCCTTCGTCCCCCAGACGTGGTTCGACCGGCTGGGCAAGGCCGTCAGACGGCAGCGGGGCTACCGGACCTTTCTCCTCCGGCGCTCCAACGTCGGCGGCGACCTGTGCCTGTCCTGCCATCGGAAGACGGATTTCGAACGGGCCGAGGAAATCAAGGAACACGCCAAGACGAGCGACTTCGTCGGCTCCGCCGCCTGCAAGGAGTGTCATCAGGAGGAGCACGATCGTCTGGCGGGGGTCACTCCACGCTCGCTACGTGGGGAACGCCAAGGCCGACCCGAAGGTGGTCCGGGGGATCTTCGACGGCAACAAACCCTTCCCCCTGAGCACCCTCCTGTTCACCCTGGGCGAGCACTGGACCCAGCGGTACGTGGTGTCAGGTTCAGCCGAGCCGATGGTCAGGCCGGACATCTGGTCGATCCAGTCGAAGCAGTGGATCAGCGCGGGCACCTACAACCGTTCCTGGTTCAAGTACTGCGCCGGCTGCCACGTCACCGGCTTCGACCCCTACAAGGGGACGATGATCGAGACCGGCATCGGCTGCGAGGCGTGCCACGGGCCGGGCAGGCGCCACATCGAGACGACAGACCCGTTCGACATCGTCAATCCGGCAGTCCTCTCCGAGGAACGGCGGGACATGATCTGCGAGGCGTGCCACACCAGCGGGCACGATCGCAGCGGCCAGTATCGCTTCCCGGTCGGCTACCTGCCCGGGGACGACCTGACCCTCTACTACAAGGGGCTGGTCCCCAAGCCGGGCCAGGAGATGGATACCTACACCGGCGACGGGAGCTACGCCGACCGGCACCGCCAGTTCCACTACTGGATCGACCACTACAACATCACCTCGGGCATCCTGTGCGACGTCTGCAAGAACTTCAGGCAGGCTCCCGAGGGCGCCTCCGGCGACGTCGCGCTCGACAGCAGCCAACTCTGCGCCACCTGCCACGACCGCCATTGGAAGGAATCCCGCGCCCACGCCGGGCACTCGTCCGACCAGGCCGGCTGCATCGATTGCCACACCCCGCCACTGACTGCCGACCGGAAGGGATACTCGATACACGACCACCGCTTCCAGTTCGGCACCCCGGTCACCGACCGGGACCTGCCGACGATGGAGGAGCGCTGCCGCCGGTGCCACGGCGCGTCGATATCGATGGCCCGCTTCCGGGGAAGGCGGCTGTCGTGAAGGCGGCGGTCATCACCGTCAGTGACCGGGGCGCCGCCGGGCCCGGGAGGACGCCAGCGGGCCGCTGCTGGTCTCGCTGCTGGCGGCTTCCGGGGCCGAGGTGGTCCTGACCGACCTGGTGCCCGACGAGCCGGACCGGATCCGGGAGGCGTTCCGGAAGGCGGCCGCCGCGGTCGGGCGCGGAGTGATCCTGTCGACCGGCGGCACCGGCCTGTCGCCGCGCGACGTCACCCCCGAATCGGTCGAACCGCTCCTATCGGTATGTCTTTCCCGGAATCATGGAGAACATCCGCCGCGGAAGGGTGCGCAAAGACCCCGATGGCGGTCCTGTCGCGCGGTGTCGCCGGCAGGTCGGCGAGGCGCTGGCGGTGACCCTGCCGGGGAGTACCACGGCCGCCCGGGAGGGCTGGGAGGTGCTGGCGCCGATCATCCGACGGATGCTCGACGCCGGGCTCCTGGATGATATCCTCACAGCCGGAAAGGAGCCGGTCTCATGGCGCTGCTCGACTATCACGATCTGGAGGAGTTGCACAATGCCAACGAGGAGCTCGTCTGGGCGGCCATCGAACGGCTCCTGAACGACAACCTGGGCTTCTGCCGCTGCCGCGACTGCGTGCTCGACGCCGCCGCCCTGGCACTCAACAGCCTGCCACCACGCTACCAGGTGTTCGCCTTCCACAACAACGCCCCGCAAACGGGCGAGCCGGGCGCCGACGTCGTTTCGGCGGTCACCACCGCCCTCAAGAAGGTCAAGCCGGCGGCCGCACCACGTTTGACAGCGCCGGTTCGCCGTCAGCCTCAGCCGGCGGCGATCAGCGCAACCCGCATCCCCACCCGGGCCGAGTACTTCGCCTGGGCGCGTCCCTGGTTGACGGCCACTTCGACGAATCCGCTCGAACCGATCAGGGCCACGACGTCACCCTTGTCCACATCGACGTAGCAGCGCCCCATGGGCACGGGCGCGGTATCCTCGCCCACCAGGCAACGGGCGGTCCCGCCGTCGAAGACCTGGCGCACCTGGTCTTCCCTGATGGAGGTGAGCAGGTTGCCGAACCGGTCGATGCGGATGACGTGCCCGTCGATCCTCCCCGCCCCAGAACGGGTTGCGGCAGGCGAAGGCGAACCGGGTCGTTCACCGGCGCGCCGAAGTTCTCGGGGGCAATCCCCTTGGTCAGCCAGCCGGCCACCGGGCCGAAGATGTCGCGGGCGTGGAAGGTGGGCGAGATCTCCCGGCTGAAGTAGTGCGCAGCCGTCAAGTCGTAGCAGGCCGAGGTCTCCAAATCCTCCCTGGCGAAGGTGAAGACGCCATTGTCCGGACCGACGAAGAGGTGGTGTTCCGAAGTCACCAGCAGCCCCCGCCGCTCTCCGCCGACCCCCGGATCGACCACCACCAGGTGCACGGTCCGTGGCGGGAAGAAGCTGAAGACCGAACGCAGGCAGAGAGCGGCGTCGAGGATCGAGTGAGGCGGAATGCCGTGGGTGATGTCGACGATGGTCACGTCGGGATTGACCGACAGGATGGCCCCCTTCACCGCCCCGGCGTAGCCGTCGTCCCAGCCGAAATCGGTGATCAGGGTGACGATCCGCTTCACTTCCTGCCTCCGGCGATGTGGCCTCCCAGCATTTCGACGTACCCATCATACGAAAAATCGGGAGAATTGCCAGCATCATGACAGCGGCGGCAGTTCCCTTCGCCCGACGGCCCATCGTCACCCGAGCCAGGCGGGTGGCCGGAACCGGGACCGTGGCACGACTCGCACTGCACACCCTCCAGATGGGGCGTGCTCCGGTGCCCCTGGAAGCCGCCCGATCGGCCATAGCCGGTGGTGTGGCATGGCAGGCACTCCGGGATTGCGCTCCGCGCCGCGTTCGACGAGAGCGGCGAATCCCTGGGCATGGCTGGTGGTGAGCCACTCCCTGAAACTCGACCGGGTGGCAGGCGGCGCACCGGTTGGCTCCGACGAAGGCGGGGCCATCCGGCGACGCGGAGGCGGGCACGAGACGGCTCACGCTCCTCCCGGTAGCGTCTCCAGGAAGAGGAGCATGCCGGGTTCGGGTCGGATGGCCTCGTCCAGCGGCACCGCCTCCCACCGGAAGACGCGCCCCTCGGCCGGCCCCGTCGCGGCGGCAGCCACCGACCTCCAGCGCTCCCGGGGATCCGCCGACGCCAGGATGTCCAGGACCCCGAGGTGACTCCCCTTGCTCCCGGTGGTGACCACCAGCGTCCCGCCGTCGGCCGAGACTGCCGCCGCCGGGCCATCCCCGCCGGCGACGACAATGACGTCAAACCGGCCCCCCTCTTCTGCGGCCGCGCCGAAACCGGCTTCGTCCCCAGCCACCAGCAGGACCACCAGTTGGCACCCCTCCCGCCGCAACCGCGCCGACACGCCGACTGCCGCCTCGAGGGCCTCGCCCGGATGCCGCCGGCCCGCGGCCACGCCGATGACGCCAAGCCGGTGACCGGACGATTCGAGAACGACGCCGGCAGGCCACGGTGGGGAGCCTGCGGGAAGCATGACGTTGGCGGACACAAGCAGATCGGGACTGGCACGCCCGATCCGTTCGAGGACTTCGCATCTCGAGGGCCAGGTCGCTGCCGCCGAGGTTGCAGCGGTCGTAGCCCATGCGGGCCATCCCCTCGGCCATGAAGGAGGCGCGCGCCGCGGCCAGACCCGGCACGACCACGCTCCCCCCGTCGCGCACCAGGGAGCCGCCGGCATCGAGCAGGACGACCGGTCCACCCGTCTTCCGGCGGGCAAGGACCGCCGTGGCTCGCCGGGGGAGCCCCCCCAGCTGCTGCTTCCTTCAACCGCAGGGTTCAAGCCAGCCGGCCGACGCCCCGGTCAGCAGCAACCGGAGGGGAACCGGCGGACTCGGCGGCACGGGCGGCCACGGGGATGGCCAGCGCCGCCAGGCAAAGGGCGGTGAAGCCCCGCCTCACGGCACGTCCGCCTCCTCGAGATACGCCTTCACTGACAGCAGGTCCTCCATCACCTTGGGCTTCATCTCGGAGTTCCGCAGCAGATACGCCGGGTGGAAGGTGGGGAAGACGGCCACGCCGTTCCAGGACTTCCTCGTCCCGCGCAGGACCGAGATGGGCGTGGTCACCCCCAGCAGATGGTGGCGCGGCGATCTTTCCCAGGCAGAGGATCGCCCGGGGCCTGACCAGGGCTACCTGGCGGCGCAGGAAGCCGGCGCAGGCCTCGGCCTCGTCCGGTGCCGGCTCGCGGTTGTTCGGCGGGCGGCACTTGACGATGTTGGCGATGAAAACCTGCCGCCGGGGGAGCTTGAGGACGTTCTCCAGCATCCGGGTCAGCATCTGGCCGGCCTCGCCGACGAAGGGCCGGCCGGTGGCGTCCTCGGTCGCTCCGGGGCCCTCGCCGATGACCATCAGGGTGGCCGGCGCGGCGCCCTCGCCCGGCACGGCGTTCTTGCGGGTCTCGCCCAGGTGGCAGCGGCGGCAGGCGGCCACCTCGGCGGCCACGGCCTCGAGGCTGTCCGTTCCGGCGGCCGGCTCGGGAACGGCGTCTGGCTGGGGAACCGTAACGGTCCGGGCCCGGACGGTGGCATCGCCCGTTCCCGCCAGGAGGCGGTAGCGGCGGCACCAGCGGACCAGCGAGGCGGTTTGCGCAGCGAGGGCCGCCAAGTCCCCCCGCGGATCGGCCGGTTCAGCGGGAGGCAACCGCCCTCCGGATGGCCAGGGCACGGTCGAGAATCCGGTCGGCGGCCGCCTCCTTGGGGAGGAGCGGCAGCGGAACCTCCCCGTCGGCCGAGACCAGGACCACTTGGATGTCGTCGACCTCGAAGCCCGAGTCGCTCCGGGAGACGTCGTTGGCCACGATCAGGTCGGCCTTCTTGGCCGACAGCTTCCGGCGGGCCTCAGCCACGGGGTCGCCGGTTTCGGCGGCGAAACCGACCACCAGGGGGCGCTTGCGCATCCGCCCGACGGAGGCCAGGATGTCGACCGTCGGCCCCAAGGCGAGGGTCAGACCAGCCCGGGTCTTCTTCAGCTTGCCGGGTGACCTCTCGGCCGGGGCATAGTCGGCCACTGCCGCGGCGGCGATGAACAGGTCGGCGCCGGACACCGCCTCGAGCGTCCGCTCGGCCATTTCGCCGGCCGACTCGACCCGCAGTACCTCGATCCCCTGCGGCGGGACGGCCGTCCCCGGCCCGTAGACCAGGGTGACCGAGGCGCCCCGGCGGGCCGCGCGGCGGGCCAGGGCCACGCCCATCCGACCACTGGAGCGATTCGACAGGTAGCGCACCGGATCGATCGCCTCGCGCGTCGGTCCGGCGGTGATGACCACCCGCAGGCCGTCCATGTCCCCCCCCCGGGCAAGGATGGCCGTCACCTCAGCGGCGATGGCCTCCGGAGACGGAAGGCGCCCGGCGCCGGACGTGCCGCAGGCGAGACGCCCGGCATCGGGCTCGATGACCATGATGCCCCGCCGCCGCAGTAGGGCGAGGTTGGCCTGGACGGCCGGATTGGTGTACATCCGGTCGTTCATCGACGGCGCCACCACCAGGGGAGACCGGACCGCCAGGCAGAGGGTCGACAGCAGGTCGTCGGCGATCCCGGCGGCCAGCTTGGCAATGAAATTGGCCGTGGCCGGGGCGATCAGGACCAAGTCGGCCGACGCCGCCAGGTCGATATGGGCCACCTTCGCCTCGGCGTCGAACAGGTCGACGGCCACCGGGTGCCCGGAAATGGCCTGGAAGGTGAGCGGCCCCACGAAACGCCGGGCGTTTTCGGTCATGGCCACCCGCACCTCGGCGCCCCGGTCCTGCAGCCTTCTCGCAATGTCCACCGACTTGTAGGCGGCGATTCCCCCGGTCACGCCGAGAAGGATCCGCTTCCCCGAGAGCATGGCCGTCAGGCTTCCCGGCCCGGCGCCGAGAGAATCTCCCGGACGGTCCCGTCGACGTCCTGTCGGGATGTCCGGTGGCGCTCGGCGTCGATGATCGAGCAGACGGTCGCCGCGGCCTGGTCGAGATTGTCGTTGACCACCATGTAGTCGTACCGGCTGGCCGAGCCGATCTCCATCCGGGCGCCGCCGAGTCGCCGCTGGACTGATGCCGCCTCCTCCGTCCCCCGGCGCCGCAAGCGCTGTTCGAGCTCAACCATCGACGGCGGCAGGACGAACAGCGTGACCGCCTCGGGGAAGGCTCCCTTGATCTGGATGGCGCCCTGGACATCGATATCCATGACCACGTCGTCCCCGCGGTCGATGATCGCCCGAAGGTCGTCGCGCCCGGTGCCGTAGCGGTGCCCGTGGACCAGGGCAGACTCGGCGAAGAAGCCGGCGCTCATGCGCTGGTGGAAGAGGCCGTCGTCGATGAAATGGTAGTCCACGCCATCGCGCTCGTCAGGCCGGCGCGGTCGCGTGGTGTACGAGATCGAGTCTCGCAGGCCGGCCATCAGGGTCATGACCTTGCGCAGCAGCGAGGTCTTCCCGGCCCCGGACGGAGCCGAAACGATGAAAATGATGCCCGATCGCTTCATGGTCACTCGACATTATAGAGTTGTTCCCGGAGCTTTTCCACCTCGGCCCGGGCAGCCACGGTGAGCCCGGCGATCTCGTCCCCGGGCGCCTTGGAGGCGGTCGTGGTCAGTTCGCGGAGGATCTCCTGGGACAGGAACTCCAGCGTGCGCCCGACAGACCCGGCCTTCCCCAGTGCGGCCCGGAAGGCCTTCAGGTGCGCCGCCAGGCGGTTCATCTCCTCGGTGAAGTCGCGCCGGGAAACGAGCAGGACAACCTCCGCCTCCAGGCGGCCGGGATCGAGAGCCTCCAGGGCGCCCAGTTCGCGGAGCCGCTCACGCCAAGACGTCCGCATGGCCCGCATGGCCGGAGCGGCCTTGGCCCGGATGGCCGACACCAGGCGGGTGACCTCGTCCAGGTGACCGCGCAGGATGCTCTTCAGCTCCGCCCCCTCGCACCGCCGGGCAGCCTTGAGCTGCCGGACCGCCCGTGAGACGGCAGCCCCGAGGGCCTGGTCCAGCCCCGCCTGGTCGACCGGCGCGTCACCCCGCCGGATGAAGGTCGCGAACCTCCCCAGCAGGTCCATGTCGATGTCGCCGGCCAGGTCGAGTTCGGTCTTGATCCTGGCCAGATCGGCCACCAGGGCCCGGGCGGCCCGGCGGTCGATGCCGGCCGCGACGCCGCCGGCCGTGGTCAGGGACACGGAGCACTGGATCGACCCGCGCGAGCAGACGCCGCGCAGGAGCTTGCGCAGCTCCTCTTCGCGGTGCCCCAGTTCGGACGGCAGCTTGATCCGCAGGTCGAGCCCCTTGTGGTTGACGCTGCGAAGCTCCACGGTAACTTCGAACGCGCCTGCGCCTGCGCTCCCCCTGCCGAATCCGGTCATGCTTTCCATGGTCGTGCGCTGGCTCCGTCTGCGGTAGAATCGTTAGGTCATGCCGCGTCTCGGGACGCGGTTTTCATGGGCGGCAAGTATACCACACGACCGGGCGAGGCGGCGGAACGGAATGGACGGAGTCACCCTGCGGTGCATGACCATGGCGGCCGACCGCCTCCTCCGGGGGCGGCGCGTCGACGACGTCCGCCTGGTGGCCCCCCTCGGCCTGGTCATCCTGTTCGACCGCGGGGCTCCCGGGCTTGGTCCTGGCCATTCACCATCGTCTCCACGGCCTCTTCCTGGCCGACCGGGAGACCCTGGCATCCACGCCTGCTTCGGGCCCGGCGGCGCTGTTCCGCCAGGCGTTGCGGGGGACGATGCTCGGCGGCCTGGACATCGGCGGGACCGAGCGGGTGGTTCGCATCTCGCTCGGCCGGCGGACGGCCGCCGGGGCGACGCGGGGCTGGTCGCTGGCGCTGGAGGCCATGGGACGATGGAGCAACCTTTACCTGGTCGGCCCCGACGGGCGCCTGGTAGGCGGCCTCAAGCGTCTCCCCGGCGGGCGCGAGGAGATGTCGGCCGGCTCTCCCTATGCCCCGCCGCCCCAAGGCACGGATCCGCCGGCTCTCTCGCGGGAAGAGACGGTCCGTCGCATCGCCGACGGAGAATCGGCGTCGATCGGCCTGTCGAAGGCGACCCGCGCCGACCTGCTCGGGCTGGGCACGCCCGAGCAGGCGGCCGACCGTTTCCTGGCCATGGTCGCCACACCGCCCCAGACGGGCTCGCTGCGGCACGACGCCGCCGGCTGGCCGCGTCTCTCACCGGTGCCCTCAGAGGACCCGGCGGACCGGAATGGCCCCCTGACGGAACTCTCGGCCGCCTGCTGGCGGGAGGCCTCCGGCATGCTGCGGGCGGCGGAAATCCGGCGGACGCTCCAGGCGACCATCGGCCGGCGGCGGGAGCGCCTCCTGGGCACGATCGGCAAGGTGGAACGGGAACTGGCCGAGACGGCCATGGCCGACGAATACCGGCGGCGGGGCACGGTCATCCTGGCCCACCTGGGGGAGATTCCCCCGGGAGCGGCGGATTTCACTCCCGAGGCCGCATTCGGCGGAGGCGCGGTTCCCCTCGACCCGCGCCTGCCGCCCACGGCATTCGCCCAGCGCTGCTTCTCGCTGGCCCGGAAGATGGACTCACGCCGGGGGCACGCCACGCGGCACCTCGAGCGGTTGCGGGCCGACGTGGCGGCGCTCGACGCGCTGTCAGCCGAGGCGGCCGCCCAGGACGACGCGGCCGAACTCGACCGACTGGGCCGGCGCCTCCCCCCGGTTGACCGGCCGTACCGGGACGAGGAGGAGGCCCCCCCGCGGCGCGACAGGCCCCCCGAGCGCTTCATGCGCTACCTCCTGGCTTCGGGCCACCAAGTCATGGTCGGCCGCAACGCCGCATCGAACGACCACCTTCTGACGCGGGAGGCCGCACCGCACGACATCTGGTGCCACGCCGAGGGCTTCCCGGGCTCGCACGCCATCCTCAAGGTCCCCGACCGATCCCACCCCCCTTCCGCGGAGGTCGTCCGGGAGGCATGCATGCTGGCCGCGCTGCACTCGAAGGCCGCCGGGCAGGCCACCGCCGCGGTGACCTACGCCCGCCGGCGCGACGTCCGCAAACCGAAGGGGGCCGCGCCGGGGTTGGTCCTGCTCGGCAGCCGGAAGACGATCGTCGTCCCGCCGGCGGTTCCACCGGGAGCGACCCTCCGGAAGTGATGCGAATCGCCGCCGGAGGACTATAATGAGACTCTCACCAGTCGGCAACAACCACCACCCACGGGAGGACCGGACATGACCATCAGGGGCACCCGCACCGAGAGGAACCTGCTCGAGGCCTTCGCCGGCGAGTCACAGGCCCGCAACCGCTATACCTACTTCGCCAGCATCGCCAGGAAGGAGGGCTACGAGCAGATCTCGGCCATCTTCGCCGAGACGGCCGAGAACGAGCGGGAGCATGCCAAGCGCTTCTTCAAGTTCCTCGAGGGGGGTGACGTGGAGATCGCCGCCGCCTTCCCGGCCGGGCGCCTCGGCACCACGGCCGAAAACCTGCGCGCCGCCGCCGCCGGCGAGGCCTACGAGTGGGGGACGCTCTACCCGGAATTCGCCCGGGTGGCCGACGAGGAGGGCTTCCCGGAGGTGGCCGCCCACTTCAAGGCCATCGCCTCAGTCGAGCGCGAGCACGATTCCCACTACCGGGCGCTCGCGGAACGGGTCGCCGCGGGAGGAGTCTTCCGCAGGGGCGAACCGATTCGCTGGCGGTGCCGGAACTGCGGCTACGTCCATGAAAGTCCGGTGGCTCCGGACATCTGCCCCGCCTGCGACCACCCGCGCGCATTCTACGAGCCGGCGGCCGACAACTACTGAGAGGGGAAGGGCGAACAATGTCCCGATGGCGCCTGCCGCTGGCCATGGCGGCCGTCTTCCTGCTGGCCCTCGGGGGCGGCTACGCCATGGCCGTGCTTGGCTCGAAGCGCGCCGCCGAGCATAGTCCGGCCGGCAGCCCGCCCTCTTCCCAACAGTCCCGCGACGACCAGCGCCGGGCGGACGCTGCGGTGACAGGCTACCGGATCAAGCTGATGGAGGAGGTGGCCCCGGAGAAAGGCTGGAAGGAGGAAGCCGTCGCGCCTCAGGTCTCCCGCCGCCGCATCGGCCCCGCCGAGGTCCTGGTGCGCCCGCGGGGCGAGGTGCTCCTGTCGGTGATCGTCGACGCCTCGCGGGCCCTGGCCACACCCGAGGGGGAAGCCTTGCTGGAGGAGATGCGGGGGGCCATCGAAGACCTGGCGTCGCCCCCGCGGGACACCATCCGGTTGGCCGTGCGGACGGCCGGCTCAGGCGACGAGGACGACTGCGCCGAGAGCCGGATGATGATGATGCCGGCGGCGCTCGGAAGGGAGACGCCCTCCCGGATCGCCCCCGGAGGGCCCCGCAACCTTTCCCAGGCGATGTACCGCGCGGCCGGCGACATGGCCTCCCGGCAGGGGCACAAAGGGATGGTGGTGGTCACCACCGGCGACGAGGAGTGCGGCCAGTGGCCGTGCGAAACCGCCCGGACCCTTTTCCAGACCCGGGACGGGTACCGCACCTGGGCCTACTGGATGCAGCCTACGCCCGCCCTCCCGCCGGAGACGCCCTCGGAACCGGCCGAGCCGGCGGCGGACGTGCCGACACCTCCGAACGAAACGGCCCAGCCGGCGCCCCCGCCGAAACTGCTTGAGTGCGTCGGCGCCTCCGCCGGCGGCCGGGTGGGCACCGTGCGCGGCCGGGCCGAACTGGCTTCCGCCCTCCGGGGGGTGATTGACGACCTGTCGACCAACCTGACCGTCCGGCTGCAGCGCACCTCGAACGGGCGGGAACTCTCCGGCGACAGCCAGCCGTCCCTCCCGTGGCGGGTGCGCCTCGAGAGCGCCGGCGACGGCTCAGCGCTGGCGTCGCAGACACTCCCGGCCAGGTTCCTGGCGAGTGTCGGACGGTGGCGGGTGACCCTCGAATACGCCGGCGCGGTGCTGTCCCTGGACGACCTGGTCCTGGCGGCCAACGAGGAGACCGAGATCATCTTCCACCTGGTGGCCGGTCAGCTCACCGTCTCCCCCGCCGGCCGGGGTTGGCCGGCATCCGGCGACTGCGTGCCGCGGATCACCGTGTCGCCGGCCGCCGGGGGGTCCACCGCGATAGCCGAGCGGTGCGGACTGCCGGCGTCGTTCGTGCTGCCGCCGGGGGACTACCTGGTGGCCGTCGGGGACGGTGGCGCCGACGGCGGCGGGGCGGAAGTTTCGATACGAGACGGCTACCCGTCCGTGGTCACCGTCACGCCAGGATCGACTCCCGAGATTGCCGTTGACAAGCGGGGCGCCGCGCAATAATATTACGCCTCACGAGCGGGAGTAACTCAGCGGTAGAGTGCAACCTTGCCAAGGTTGAGGTCGCGGGTTCAAATCCCGTCTCCCGCTCCAATCTTGCATCCTCCGGCGGCGTAGCCAAGTGGTAAGGCAAAGGTCTGCAAAACCTTCATGCACCGGTTCAAATCCGGTCGCCGCCTCCATCGACTTTCTCCCACACCACCTCATCCCGTATCAAAATCCTTGTTTTCCCGATGCTTGCCGACTATCCTTCACATCATGCCGTTGCACCGCATATCGCTGAATCTCAGCAAATTGGTGGTATCGTGAGGCCCCCGATACCACCACCGTCCGCGGGTATCTGGAGGATACCACCACATGCTGAATGACCCCCTGATCAGGAAGGCCAGGCCGAAGGAAAAGCCCTACAAGCTGGGCGATCACAGCGGCCTGTATCTCCACGTGGCCATCACCGGCTCGAAGCTGTGGAGGTTTCGCTATCGGTTCCACGGGAAGCAGAAGCTCCTGGCTCTGGGTTCCTGGCCGGAGATCTCGCTGGCAGAAGCTAGGCGGGCAGCCATCGACGCCCGGTCGCTGGTGGCCAGGGGGGAGGACCCGTCCGAGGCCAAGCGCATCGGAAGATGACCGACCTGGACGCACCGACCTTCGCCGATGTCGCCAGGGAGTGGTCAGGTCGTGGCCTATCGAGTATCAGGCAAGTTCACAAAGATGCAGATTGCAGGATTGGCTCTTTCGAAGTAGTTCGGAGGGCAAAGTCTTGGGAATCATGAGTGTCCTCCTCAAATACCTGGGTGTTCGAAAGACTCCTCACGTGGAACACCGGATTCAAGTTGCTCCGACGAAGGATCCTCCAGTAGCTGACAAGATATACCACTCGACCCCCATGGAAGAGGAAGAGCCATTTTCTCTCCTCAAATTCAGTTATCCGGCAATTGGGATGCTTGAGGCTCTCTGTCCCCACTGCAAGACACCTCTCCCAAAGTTCCTGGAAGAAAGAAGAAGTGCCCCTCTTGTTCACAGCACATGTAAATGCAAACACGTCCTGGGGATAGAAAGAAGGTTCTCGTAACCGAGGAGGAAGCGGGCCAAATTGACTCCTGTTGGACCAGCGTTTCAGAAGCCAAGCGGCTGGTTGGAGACATCGAATACAGTTTTCCCAGATGGGGCCCAACTATTCGCCAGGAGGAGGACGGAGCTGATCAGGAAGGGCTCAATTGACCCAGAGAATTGGTAGTCTGCCTGGAAGTGCTGGAGGCAGAAGCCAGAGAGCATCAGCGCCTCGACAACTGGGGCCTATATAGAAATGCACGATTGGATGCCGCGAATATCTACCATGCGGTGGGGGAGGTTGAAAAAGCCCTCTCTTTCTACTCCGAGGTATGTTACGTCGACATCAACGGCGGGATGAATTGTGACGGTTACCGCAGCGAGGACGGTCCGTTTCGATCTGACAGCAAGATGGTCGCAACGGGAGTATTTGAGCTAAATTCTTGACGCACTCAGTCTCGGCGACTACTCCGGAGAACTGGGAAACATCTTCATAAGGACGACGACACCAATGTCCCACAGGTTTAGGATGCCGGTATCACCTGAAATTGCCTACAGAAGATTCCGGGCACAGTTGGACAAGCAAGATGCCTTGCGACACAAAAGCATTCAGTGTGATGGTGAGGACGAGGAGTGAACGGTCATGTATGCTGCCACCTCAAGAATGGCAGACGAAGTAGCACCATGGGCAATCCAATGAGACGCATCCTTCTCGTCACCACCATCCTACCTAGCCTGCTGGCTGTGGCGATCCCCGCCGGCGCCGACAGCATCAACACCTACAACCTGGACGCCTGGGTGTGGGCAGGGCAGCACCAAGTCCTCGTCTTCCGCAACGACAAGCGGGCCGCGTTCATGGCATTCAGCTGTTTCGGTCCACAATCGATCCAGGTACCGATGCCGGCGGAAACGGACATCAGCGCTGGCAGCATCGTGCACATCGATGGGAAGTCCTGTGCGGTCACCCTAGTCGAGCGCAACCCGGAAGTCCTCACGAAGGTGGCGGCCGAGCTTCCCCAGGCCGACCTGTCGACAGAGCCCGGGAAGGGAGAGAGGGATATTGCCGTCGAGGTGCAAGTTCAGGAGCAGCAGAACCCGAAAGAGTAAGGAGGCTGAATGTTCAAGATCCCGAAGAAGGTGTCAGACCGTCTTGCAAGAGAGGTATCCGCTTTCCAGAGAGTTCTCCAGGGGGCCCGCGACCGGGACGTCAATGAGACCGACACGGTCACCATCATCAAGGACGTCCTCGCCCACGTCTTCGGGTTCGACAAGTACACCGAGCTGACCAGCGAGCAGTGCATCCGGGGAACCTTCTGCGACTTGGCGGTGAGGGTCAACGGCAAGATTCAGTCCTTTATCGAGGTCAAGGCCGTCGGCATGGACCTGAAGGACAACCACATCCGCCAGGCGGTCAACTACGGCGCCAGCGAGGGAATCCCCTGGGTGGTCCTGACCAACGGCATCATCTGGGAGATCTACCGGATCAAGTTCGAACAGCCGGTCACCCACGAACTCGCCTGCACCTTCGATCTGCTCGCCATGAATCCTCGGAGCCAGGAGGAGCAGTGCCGTCTCTTCCTGCTCTGCTGTGAGGGGCTCAACAAGGCTGCCATCGACGAGTTCTACGAACGGCAGCAGAGCATCAACCGATTCGTCATCGGCGCCGTCCTTCAGACCAAGTCAGTCCTCGATGCCATCCGGAGGGAGATGAAGCACCTAGCTCCCGGGAACAAGGTGAGCAACGAGGAGATCGAGAAGATTCTCCTGGCCGAGGTGATCAGAGAGACGTGATCGAGGGCGAGGATGCCGCGAAGGTCCAGTGCAAGATCAAGAAGTGCGCGGCCAAGAAGAAGCGGGAGACCAAAGAGGTGGCGCTTGCTCCCGTCGAGACGGAAGCCCCGGCAGAACCAAAGCAACTCACAGGGAGAACGGGGGAGTGAAGGGTCAGGCCTGCCAAGCAGCAGGGGCTGCTGTTCGCGATGGAGCCTGAGAGATAGAAGGAAGTCACTCTATGGGCAGAAGGATGAAGATGGCTGAGAAGTTGGAAGTTACTGAGCGATTGAAGCTATTCGTAGAAGTTGCTGAGGCTCTAAGGAATACCGCCATTGTCCGAAACGGATTTGAGGCAATCCTTAATCCGGACGAAGGGGATTTTTGCGCTCTTCTCCTCTCGTTTCGGCACTTCTTCGCTGAAGGTTCCCCAATTATGCTCACCAAGGTACTGGGTGTTGCTCGTGGCTTGGCTCCCGATCAAGAGACCAGAGAGAAACTTAGGAAGATCGGCAAACTGTGGGGCAAATCCTTGTCCAGCGCTCCAGTGAGGATCAAGATCGACGAAGAAATCCTGACACCGAGGCAACTCATCACCATGTACTTCAACGGGCACTACTTCCATCGCGTGCCTGGAGAAAGAGCACGAATCAAGAAGTTATCGCCAAAGGACTTTCCCTTCACGGAGGACCAGTTCCGCGTAGCATTTGTACCGCTGACCCAGTTGATCTTGCAGACAAGCGAACTAATCAAGGATAGATTTAAAGACCTCTTCAAAGACGAAGCAGTGGTTGAGCAGGAACCTACGAACTGGTACGGAAGTGCTAGCAGCAGCGCTGATTCGGGAGAATAGAGAGGCCCACCTTTGGCACCAGATGACTTCTTCAACGAGCGAAGAGAGCAATCACTCATCAAGACGATGATCGTGAAAAATTCCTCCGTACCTGGTCATCGATCATCATGGGTTCACAAGATCACAACAAGTGGGTCAACGAACGACGCATAGGCTACATCGACCTATTCGCAGGAAAGGGCCGCTATGACGACGGATCGCCCTCAACGCCAGTAGAAGTAGTGGAATTAGCAATCAGTGATCCGAAGCTGGCTGACCGCCTCATCATGATTTTCACTGACAAGGATCCAGTATTCACTTCCGCTCTCAAGCACAACCTTAATGCAATCCCTGGAATTGAGCGCATGCGATACAGGCCCCAGGTTCACAATCTTACTGTTGACCAAGAGTCTGCAGAAGCATTCGCCAGCATCAACTCAATCCCGATGTTGTCGTTCGTCGATCCATGCGGATACAAGGGCCTGAGCCGGAGACTAGTCGACTCGCTGCTAAAGGGGTGGGGGAGCGACTGCATCTTCTTCTTCAACTATAGGAGAATCAATGCTGGTCTTAGCAATCCGGTGCTCACGGATAACATGGCGGATATTTTCGGGGAAGATGAGTTGCCTTCGATCAGGAGTCGACTTGAAGGCCTGGATTCTGATCAACGGGAAGCCCTAATTATTGAAGAACTCGTGCGCATACTGAGGAAGACATCGGCCAAGTATGTTCTCCCATTTCGTTTTCTAAATGAAAACGGAAATCGAACAAGCCATCATCTTGTTCTTGCCACCAAGAGTTTCAAAGGATATGACGTCATGAAGGACATCATGGCGAAAAGCAGTTCCGAACGCGAACAAGGTGTTTCGAGCTTCTCCTATTCCCCAGCAGCCAACAGACAAGGGACCCTGTTCTCGCTCAACCAACCCCTCGATGCCTTACGGGGTATGCTACTGAACGACTACGCAGGTCGAACGCTAGCCTGCAAAGAGATATACATGGATCACAGTGTAGACCGACCTTACACAGAGAAGAATTACAAAGACATACTTGAAGTGCTAGAAAATGAGGGTACTATTAAGACTGCCGGGAGGAAGCGCAGGAGGGGGTTTGCTGACGATATCCTCGTGACGTTCCCGGCAAGATAGGGAGAACGTATGAGTGCCGGATCGTCAATCGAATGGACCGAGTCCACCTGGAACCCCGTCACCGGCTGCACCAAGATCAGCCCGGGGTGCTGCACTGCTATGCGGAGCGAATGGCCAGGCGTCTCAAGGCCATGGGGCAGCCGAACTACGCCGGAGGTTCCAGTCTCCGCTGCACGAGCACATGCTGGACATGCCCTCAAGCTGGAGGAGCCCCAGACGATCTTCGTCAACTCCATGAGCGACCTGTTCCATGAGGAGGTGCCGATCGACTTCATCCTGCGGGTTTTCGACGTCGATGAAGCCACGCCAACTGGCATCAGTTCCAGATCCTCACCAAGCGTTCTGACCGGCTGACGAATCTTGATCCGGTCCTTCCTGGGCCGCACACTCTGGATGGGCGTCACGTCGAGAATGCCGAGTACCTGGGGCGGATCGATGACCTGCGGAAGTCGAGCGCCGCACGTGAAGTTCCTTTCTCTCGAACCGCTGCTCGGGCCGCTGCCCGACCTGGATCTCATGGCGATCGACTGGGTGATCGTCGGCGGCGAGTCCGGCCCGGGAGCGCGGCCCGATGGAGCCTGAGTGGGTGTCGAGATCCGCGACCAGTGCCTGCGCGGCCGAGGTGCCGTTCTTCTTCAAGCAGTGGGGCGGCGTCAGCAAGAAGAGCGCCGGCCGAGTCTTGAGGGACGGACGTGGGACGAGATGCCCACCATGCGAAACAGGGGCCGAGCGGAACTTAACCTCTGAGCGATTCTGAATCCACCCTGCCGACGATAACGCGTGACATCTTGCCTGTTGGGGGTATTTCTGGCGGTACCGAATCTTGACGAGGCGTCATTTCCAGGTGTAACGTCCCACATCAGCAAAGGAGGCCCGTCATGAAGCGTTTGATCACTGCCGTGCTCGTAGCCCTCATGGCCGTTCTTCCGACAGCATGCCGGAAGTCGGGGAAAAGGCCGCTGAAGAGATGGCCGAGAAGATCATGGAATCTCAGTCCGGCGGCAAGGCGGATGTGGACATTTCCGGCGGCAAGGTCAAGATCACCACCAAGGAAGCGGGAAAGAGGGAACCATCGAATTCTCCGGCGGCCGGGACGTGAAGCTCTCGGCCGATTTCCCCGGCGATGTTCCGGTCTATCCGCGGGCCAAGGTACTCGCCCAGATGACGATGGGGGCGGGCAATCAGCAGGTCACGTTCGAGGCCGACGATTCGACCAAGGACGTCTATGAGTATTACGCCAAGCAGTTGCCGAAGAACGGCTGGGAGATCGTCCAGGACGTGAAGATGGCCCCCACATTCTCGCTGATGGAAAGAAGGGGAAGCGACAGGCGGTGGTGGCGATCGGCGATGGTGGCAACAAGAGCACCATCTCGGTGTCCATCATCCGGGAGCAGGGCTGAGCGGCCTCCAGGGCGGGCCGCCATCATCATCCCCTGGGAATCGCTCCCCTTGCCAGGGTTTCCGTTCTGCGGTAGCCTGCCGGCATGCAACTGACGTTCCACGGCGCCGTCCGCACGGTCACCGGGTCGATGCACCTGGTGGAGTGCCGGGGCAAGCGCGTCCTGCTCGACTGCGGCCTCTACCAGGGGCCACGACAGGAGGCGTTCCTGCGCAACAGCCGGCTCCCCTTCGACCCCGCCTCGATCGATCTGGTGATCCTGTCGCACGCCCACATCGACCACTGCGGCAACCTCCCCTCCCTGGTCAAGTTTGGTTACCGCGGGGACATCATCTGCACCGGTGCGACCCGCGACCTGTGCGGCGTCATGCTCCGCGACACGGCCCGCATCATGGCCTCCGACGCCATCGCCGTCAGCAAGGTCCACCGCCGGCGGAACGAGCCGCCGGTGGAACCGCTGTTCGAGGAGCGGGACGCGGAGGAGGCCATCAGCCGCCTGACGGGGGTTGCATACGGCCGCCGCGTCGAGCCCCTCCCCGGTGTCGGGTTGACCTTCCTCGACGCCGGCCACATCCTCGGCGCGGCCATCGTCCAGCTCGATCTGTCCGAGGAGGGGCGCGCCATCCGGTTCGTCTTCACCGGCGACCTGGGGCGGCGCCACCTGGCCATCCTGCGCGACCCCGAGACGGTCGACCGGGCGGACGTGCTGGTGACCGAATGCACCTACGGCGACCGCAGCCACGGGGCCGCCGGCGACGTGGCCGACCGCCTGGCGGCGGTGGTCGGTGAGACGGCCGCGCGGGGCGGCAGGGTGATCATCCCCGCCTTCGCCCTGGGGAGGACCCAGGAGATCGTCTTCAACCTGCACCTGCTGCGCGAGGCGGGCAAGATACCCGACATCCCGGTCTACGTCGACAGCCCCCTGGCCATGAACGCCACCAGCGTCTTCCGCCTCCACCCCGAGTGCTTCGACGCCGAGACGAACGAGCACGTCTCCCAACGCGAGGACCCGTTCGGCTTCAGCCGCCTGACCTACGTGCGTTCGGCCGCCGACTCGCGGGCGCTGAACGCCCGTCGCGACCCGATGGTGATCATCTCGGCCTCGGGCATGTGCGAGGCCGGGCGCGTCCTGCACCACCTGCGGCACAGCGTCGGCGACGAGCGGAACACCATCCTGCTGGTCTCCTGGCAGGCCCCCCACACCCTGGGGCGCCGGCTGGAGGACGGCGACGAGCTGGTGCGCATCCTGGGCGAGGAGCACGTCCGCCGGGCCCGGGTGGAGAAGATCGACGGTTTTTCAGCCCACGCCGACCGCGAAGGCCTCATCGAGTGGGTCGAGTCGATCCGCACGCGGCCCGGCTCCATCTACCTGGTGCACGGCGAGGAGGAGCCGGCCGAGGCGTTCGCCGCCCTGCTCGGCGAACGTGGCTTCGGCCCGGTCACGATTCCCCGGGCGAACACGCCCTACCCCCTCTGATCCGGTAACGCCCCGCCCGACGGGACAGAGAGCCATGGCCAACGAGAGGGAGCACGGCGGCACCGCGGTGTGCGCCCGCGAGCTCGGCTTGAGCGTCGGCCAGCGGGGCTGACCGCGTGTCCGTCATCATTTCCGCCTGGATCGGCAACCTGCGGGCCACCCTGGTCGCCGGCTCGATCGTCGCCCTCGCCTGGGGGACGGGGCGTTGGCTGCTTGGCGGCTTCCGCCTCCGGGACACCTCTTTCTGGGAACGGCTGGTCCTCGCGATCGGCCTCGGATTCGGGGCGGTGTACGTGGCCGTCTTCCTGCTGGGCCTGACCGGCCTGGCGAGCGTGCCCGCCTGCCACGTGCTGGCCGCGCTGCTGGCCATCCCCACCGTCTTTTCGATGCGGGAGGAGCTGGCGGCGGTTTCCTCCATCGGCGCCTTCCAGCCGGCGCGCCCCTCCCGTCGGCCCTGTTCGCCGCCGCCGCACTGACGGCGCTGGCGGCCTGGTTGGCGGCCCTCTCGCCGCCGGTCTTCTTCGACGCCCTGGTCTACCACCTCGGCCTGCCGAACCTCTACCTGCGCCGCGGCGTCATAGAGGCCCTGCCGACGGTATACGCCTCCTTCCCCCCGGCGGGGGAGATGCTCTACCTGCTGGGGATGGGCCTGGGAGGGATACAGGCCGCTTCGCTGCTCAACCTGGCCGCCGGCATGCTGACCGCCGTGGCCGTGGGCGCCCTCGCCGGCCGCCACTGGGGCCACGCCGTCGGCCTCGCGGCCGGCTCCATCTTCTACCTGGCGCCGCCCCTCTTCCTCCTCTCGCGCTACGCTACCGGGGAGAACCTGCTGTCCCTCTTCACCCTCCTGGTCTACCTGTGCCTCTTCCGGAGGATCGACGGGGGATCAGTCTCGTGGCTCCTCCTCGGCGGGACGTTCGGCGGCCTGGCCTTCTCGGTGAAACACGTCGGGATCATCTACGCCATTCTGCTGCCGGCGGCCGCTCTGGCCTTGGTCGCCGCCACATCCGGGAAGCGGCGATGCCCCGTCCCCGGTGGCGGTGTCGGCAGGTGGGACGCCCTTCTGCTGACCGTCACCACCGTCCCGGTCGCGCTCCCCTGGCTCGCCAGGAACTGGGCCGTCACCGGCAACCCGGTCTTCCCGGCGGTCAATGCCCTCTTCGGCGGGCGCGGCTGGACGGGGGCTCAAGCCGCCCTGCTCGCCCGCGACGCCCATGCCGCGACCGACATGATCCGCTCCTGGAAGGACGCCCTCCGGCTGCCGTTCGACCTGGTGGCCTCCTCGCACCCATTCGGCGCCGCGTCGCAGTCCCTCTGGTTCTGGCCGCTCGTCCTGGCCGGGGCAGCGGTGCTCCTGTTGAGCGCCTCCGGCTGGAAGGAGCGCCTCCTCATCGGGCTGGTGGCGGGCTCCCTGTATAGCTGGTCGGTCACCTTCCTGATGGCCCGCTTCCTCCTCCCGGCAATGGCCCTCGGCGCCATCGTCGCGGCTGTCGCCATCGAGCGTCTTTTCGCCCGCCGGCACCGAGCGCTTCTGCTGGCTCCTGCCGGGGCTGCTGCTGGCGTCCAACGCCCTCTTCCTGTACCGGGACGGCCCGACCCGCCATGCATTCCCTCCCCGCCCTGGGGCTCCAGACGCGCGCCGACTACCTCCGGTCGATGCTCCTCGCCTGGCCGGCATTCCCGGTGGTCAACCGCGACCTGCCGCCGGCGTCGCGGGTCCTGGTTCTGGGCGAGTCGCGGACCGCCTGGATCGAGCGGGATCACCTGGCCTCCTCGGCCCTCGACCCGCCCCTGTTGCCGGCGATCCTGCGGGGCGGGCAGGACCCCGCCCGCTTCGCCGCCGCCCTGCGCGACCGCGGCATCACCCACGTTCTGGTCAACGTAGCCGAGTTGCGGCGGCTGGAGCGCGACTACCCGGTCACCGCCATGGCTCCGGCACACCGGGATGCCTTTCTCAAGTTCCTCGACACCGACTGCCGCCACCTGTACGCCGGTAACGGGGTCCACCTCCTCGAGCTCCCCGCCGAATAATCGGCTTGACTTCCCGGGCTATTGATTTATATATGTGCATGTATGCATATTGACCTTGACCGCCTCGCCGACTGCAGCCGCACATCGGGGAACCGTTGAGACTGCTGATCCTGCGCCTGCTGATGGAAGGCGAGTTGTGCGTCTGCGAAATCACCGCAGCGCTGAACGAACCGCAGTACAAGGTGTCACGCCACCTCGGGATCCTCAAGCGGACCGGCCTGCTGCGCGATCGGCGTGAAGGGACCTGGATCCTCTACAGCCTCGACCCCGACCTGCCGGCCTCCCTGCGCAATCACCTGGCCTCCCTAAGATCATGCTGGACGACGATCCGCGGGTAGCCGCCGTGCTCGGCCGTCTCCGGCCATCACCCAAGCGCCAGGCCACGCCATGCCTCGTCTGCAGCGGGGCGTCGATCGAATCCCCGTCTCCAAGAGGACCGCGCCATGACCGCCGAACCCCGCCGACTTGGATCCCCCTTTTCCCGCGGACAAGGAGAGCCATGAATCGGAAGAACCTGTACCGGATCGGCATGCTGGCCCTGCTGGCCGTCGCCGTGGCCGGCCTGCTGGTGCTGAAGAATCGCCGCCAGCAGCCGGCGCCCGAAACCGCGGCCCCAGCCGCGCCGACCGCAAACGCGCCCGTCCCGGCCACGGGCCTGCCCCGACTGCTGGATCTCGGCTCAACCAAGTGCCAGGCCTGCCAGGCGATGGAGGCCGTCCTCGCCGATCTGCGGCGCGATTACGCCCGCCGGCTGGCGGTCGACTTCATCGACGTCTTTGTCACCCAGGACGCGGCCGAGAAGTACGGCATCGTCGTCATCCCGACCCAGATCTTCTACGACGCCGCCGGGAAGGAACTCTTCCGGCACCAGGGATTCATCTCCAAGGACGACATCGTGTCCAAGTTCCGTGAGCTGGGGGTCTCCCTCTGATGGGCGACCTACTCGGCGCCCTCTCCCGCGCGGTCGAAGGGGGATCGGCCGTCGCCCTGGCCGCGTCGCTGCTGTGGGGCATTCTGTCGGTGGTCCTCTCCCCCTGCCACCTGGCGTCGATCCCGCTGATCGTCGGTTATGTCGGCGGCGCTCCCGGGGGCACGCCCCGCCGGGCCTTCGGCGTCTCGTCCCTGTTCGCCCTCGGGGTCCTCGCCAGCATCGCCCTGATCGGCGTGATAACCGCCGCGCTGGGGCGCCTGCTGGGGGACGTCGGGGGATGGGCCAACTGGCTGGCGGCCGGAATCTTCTTCCTGATGGGCCTCAACCTGCTGGAGGTGATCGACCTCCCATTCGGGGACCCGGCCGCCGTCGGCACCGGGCGGAAGGGCTACCTGGCCGCGGCCCTCGTCGGCCTCGTCTACGGAGTGGCCCTGGGGCCGTGCACCTTCGCCTACATGGCCCCGGTGCTGACCGTCGGCTTCCGGGTCGGCCATCGAGCCCGATGGCGGCCATTCTCCTCTTCGCCGCCTTCGGCGTCGGGCACTGCGCGGTCATCGTCGCCGCCGGTTCGTCGGCCGGCCTGGTCCAGCGGTACCTCTCCTGGTCGGAGGGCTCGCGAGCCCCGGTGATCCTGAAGAAAGTGTGCGGGGTGCTGGTGCTGGCCGGGGGGCTCTACTTCATCTGGACCGCCCGATGAGACGCCTGGCGGCGTTCGCCTTTCTCGCCCTGCTGCTGACCGCCGCCACGGCGACGGCCGCCAGCCTGCCGAAGCGCGGCTTCATCGAGGCGAGCGGCTCGGTCAGGATCGGCAGGGCGTTGCCGTCCTTCTCGGCGGTCGACCTCGACGGCAAGCCGGTCAGCGCCGCATCGCTGAAGGGCCGGCCGGTGCTGATCGACTTCGGCTCGATCTTCTGCGGTTTCTGCCAGGAGACGCTGGCCGAGTTCAAGCGGCTGGAGGACGCCTACAAGGAAACCGACCTGGTCCTGGTGGTCGTCGTGGACGGCCTGGCGCCGGTGCCCACGCTGAAGAACTATTTCAAACACCTGAAGGCGAACTACGCCGTCATCCGCGACGCCGACCAGTCCCTGTCGAAGCTGTTCGGCGTGGAGACCATTCCCTTCCAGGTGTCGGTCGACCGGAAGGGGACCGTCCGCAAGATGCACGTCGGCTTCAATCCCCAGCTCGAGCAGGCCATGGACCTCTACCGCCTGATCGACACCTCCGCTCCACCCAAACCCTAAGAAGATTCCTCTCAGAAGCCAGGTTAGAGAGGCGGCGGCAGGAGACGTTCCCCATCCGCCCATCTTCAAGTCTGCTTTTGGGCTTGATTGGGGAAGTGAATGAGCAAATTGCAGGTCCTTCTTCCCTAAACAAGCCTTGACCAATTCGTCTTCTCCAAGATAAGATTTATGCATAATGCAAGGTTTGCCCTGTGGTTATGCTCAAGACAAGGGAGCCTCCTCGGACCAGAATTTCCCGCCGCGCTGATTATGCGCATTGAATATCCAATGCAGGGCTAGTAAAGATCACGACTCGGAAGCCAATAATGGCGAAGAGGAAATCCGGGGCGATTGAGGTATCGTTGCAGTAGTCATTGCCGGCTTGTACCACTCTTCACCGCACTTCCGAAAGAAGTGTGGATTCTTCTTGGTGTCCTCGTGTTTGCATTCTTGCTCCTGAAAGCGATCTCCAAGAGCAAGAGGACTGATGCGACCGTACCCACGAATCCTGAAATATGCTCATCAACGAAGGCAAGCAGTTCCGCAGTGCCCATGGGAAATATGGCAATCTCCGACTCCGATACCCAGGCTTATCGCATTCCATCACCACCTAGTGCCCTCATCCGCTCGACAAGGTGGATTCCACCGGGGCAATCTGTTGAAGTGGCAGGACTTACACTACCAGGCGGCATGCTGTACTTGGTACCTCCCTGGTTGCTCCCTCAGGTGACCCTGATCCATCTCTCATCGATCCGATGAAGCCGGTCGCTACTCAAGGAGAGTTCACCGAACGACAGACCAACTACTGGCCGAGCTACTCGGAAATCTCTCCCTCTGCACGGCGGGCTTATCTGAACTGGCTTGCCAGCGGCCGCAGTCACCCAGAAGCAGATATCGGCTATGTGTTTCTGTTCTTCTACGGGATCGAACGCCGCGCTCTTGTGGATGCAAACAGTGATCCCGAGGCAAGAAGCGACATGCCGCTCATCGCGCAGGAACTACGTCGGCTCCTGACCATCTATGGCGAGAAGTCTGGGTCGTTTAGAAACTATGCCGGAAGTCTGCTCGACTGGATCGAACTGTCAACGCATCCAGAAAAGCTTTATCGGCGACCTGTGCCCGCGTTTTCAAGAACCTATGAAATGCCAATGTACCTTCGCCTAGCCCTTGGACAAGCAGCGGGCGACGGGGTTCCACTGCCCGCAGCCCTCGCCCTAGGATGGGCTCGTCTAGATCCCAATATCGTATTGCGAAAGCCAGCGACCCGTTGCGCCGAAGAGTTTGACACCCTCTTCGTGCAGAAATACCCCGAGACGTTCGGCACAGGCATGGTGCTGCCGCATAACCGGACCAAGCTGAAGTTCGTTTACCGTCCAGCCTCTGCGGGATTCCACGGCTACGGCAACATCCAACTGACCTTCGGCGACACAACCGACATTTCAGTAGTCGCCGCTCCCGCAAGGAAACTGCAACAGTTCGTCGAGGATTGCACAACAGCGATCGAGCCATACAGCCGCCTGGTGGGACGGAATCCCAATGCGAGAACTTCCTTCGAGGGTTTGCTGCTCCTTCCTTTGAACCTATGGCCTCAGGGTGCCCGGCAGGCTCTTGATGAGCTCCAGAAGCGTGTGGGCAGTAACTACCTTGTCATGCCTCTACGGGACCTGCTCGCTCTATTCGGCGCGAAAGAAGCCCTTTCGAAAGACAGGTTCCAGGCACTTGCAGGAGTACTCGAGTCGATGAGTATTGCTCTGGAACCGGATATCCTTGGCGGCGGCAAGGTTCCCAAGCCCGAGGAAGATATCGTTCTCTTCCAAGTTCCTCCCGACGAGCAGATTGAGCGGGGTACCCCCTCCTACCAGGTGGCTCTCCTCACATTGCAGCTCTCTTCCGCGATCTCACGCGCAGACGGCGAGTTCAGCGATGCCGAAATCAACCACCAGCGTGAGGAAATCTCGTCATGGTCCCACCTGACCCCAGGGTTGCAGCGCCGGCTTCTCGCTAATCTTCAATTACTGGCGAGCGCACCAGTATCTTTGGCGACGCTCAAAAAGAAGCTGGAACCGCTGGAACTGTCTGCTAGGGAAACGATCGCGACGTTCATGGCAACAGTTGCTCAGTCAGATGGCACAGTGACCCCCGACGAAGTGAAAGTACTCCAAAAGGTTTACAAGGCATTGGGAGTTGATCCGAAGAAAGTTTTCAGCGACCTGCATGCGGCAACAGTCGGCACAGTCCCCAAGGGAGCCAAGATTGAAGACGTTGGATTCAGGCTGGATCCTGCCCGAATCGTTGTCCTGCAGCGTGACACCGAGAAGGTGTCCGCGTTGCTAGCCGGAATCTTCAAGGAAGAGGATCTCGCTCCGTCCGTACCCACTATAGAGGCCGACACAGCACCTGATGAGGATATGCCTTCAGGATTTCTTGGATTGGACGAGTCGCATACCCGTCTCGCTCGCATGCTTCTGTCACGCCCCCAGTGGAGCCGACAAGAACTTGAGGATGCGGCCGGCGACCTCGAACTGATGCTCGATGGGGCTCTCGAACGCATCAATGAGGCATCATTCGATCTCTTCGACATACCCCTTATCGAGGGGAATGACCCCATGGAAGTCAATTCCGAAATTCACGAGAAGATTCAAGCATGACAGCTCCAATCCGATCGAGAGATCGTGATGCGGTTATTCATCTCTCCGAGCTGGGTGGTGCCACGCACCGGCCAGCATCTAGTGCAAGTAGGTAGAACCCGCGAGATCGAAACGCTCGTCACGGACATCGAACGAATCTCCGACGGTGGCTCGGCGTTCCGTGTGGTCATCGGAGAATATGGTGCCGGCAAGACCTTCTTTCTGAACTTACTGCGGGCCATCGCCATGGAGAAGAAGTTGGTGGTGGCTAGCGGTGACCTGAATCCAGATCGGCGCCTTCACGCCACTGGGGGTCAGGCCCGCTCCTTGTATGCGGAACTGATGCGAAACCTCGCAACCCGCACGAAACCTGAAGGAGGCGCGCTGAGTGGAATAGTTGAAAAGTTCATCGCCACAGCCAAAACCGAAGCGAAGGCAGCTGGTAAGCCAACCGAGACGGTCCTGCGCGAAAAACTAAGCAACTGACGGAACTGGTTAATGGCTACGACTTCGCCGACGTGGTGGCGGCGTCCTGCCGTGGCTTCGAAGAGGGCAACAAGCGACTGAAGACGGACGCGGTTTGGTGGCTGCGGGGAGAGTTCACCACCCGGACGGACGCCCGGCAGGCACTTGGCGTTCGCACCATCGTCGACGACGCATCGGTATACGACCAGCTTAAGCTTCTTGCGCGATTCACCCGCTTGGCAGGCTTCGCCGGCCTTCTGGTCAACCTAGACGAACTCGTGAATCTCTACAAGATGGCCAACAGTCAGGCGCGCAACTCGAATTACGAGCAGATCCTGCGCATCCTGAACGACTCCCTGCAGGGCACGGCGGTCGGATTGGGTTTCGTCATGGGCGGCACGCCAAAGTTCCTGCTCGACACGCGGCGCGGCCTTTACAGCTATCCAGCATTACAGAGCCGGCTCGCACAGAACACCTTCGTTGCGGACGGCATTGTTGACTTCAGCGGCCCCGTTGTCCGCCTGGCCGCGCTGAGTCCTGAGGACTTCTACGTGCTCTTGCAGAAGATTCGCCACGTCTACGCAGGAGGCGACCTCGCAAAGTGCCTTCTGCCCGATGACGGCATTACGACCTTTATGGAGCATTGCTCCAAACGCATCGGGGATGCCTACTTCCGCACCCCACGCACAACTATCACCTCGTTCATCAATCTTCTGGCTGTGCTTGAGCAGAACGTTGGCATCAGCTGGCAGGGGTTGTTGGGCACCGTAGAAGTTGTACCTGACACTGGCGGTGCGGCCGATCAACAGGTCGACGGTGACGACGAATTGGCTTCGTTCAAGCTCTGAGTGCTCGAATGGGCGAAGAGAGCACTGCATTCTCTCTGCTTGATGAGCGCATCCAACTACATCTGGCTTGAAGGCTGGTCGGAGTTACGGGACGCCCAAGAGAAAGCCATCCCTCTCATCATCAAAGCAGATCGCGATGTCATCATAGCCGCAGCCACGGCGACGGGGAAGACGGAGGCCGCCTTCCTCCCTGCCCTCACCCATCTGCTGCATACGGACCCACCAGCACTCATTCTTTACATTAGTCCGCTCAAGGCACTCATCAACGACCAGTTTGGCCGATTGGAGCGGCTTTGCAGAACCTGGAAGTGCCTGTCTGGCCTTGGCATGGCGACATCGCATCCATTTCCAAGACAAGATTTCTCAAGAATCCTCGCGGCGTCCTTCTTATCACACCGGAATCGATGGAGGCCTTGCTGTGCAACCGTGGCACCTCTATTGCCAACATTTTCCAGAGACTTTCATTTTTCATCGTGGACGAACTGCATGCATTCATCGGATCCGAGCGGGGCAAGCAACTGCAGTCGCTTCTCCATCGCGTTAAGAAGGCACTCGATAGGACCGTCCCCCGCGTCGGACTTTCAGCTACCCTTGGCGACATGCGTCTTGCCGCTGGTACCTTCGCTCAGCCGGCGGCGGTCAAGTCGCGATGGTTAAGTCGAGGTCAACCGGTACCGAACTTAAGGTACTCGTGAAGGGCTATGAACAACCTAGGGCAGTGCGTCCTCGGAATGCTGGAGCATCGGATGCGGGGGAAGCACTTCACGAGGATGAAACCATCACCCCACGTCAGGTGGCGGGTGACCTCTTCAAGGTTCTCCGCGGTTCAAACAACCTGATCTTTCCTAACCGTCGGAGCGAGGTAGAGCGCTATGCCCACCTTCTGAACATACTCTGCGAAGAGGCAAGGGTGCCCAATGAGTTCTGGCCGCACCATGGTAGTCTCTCCAAAGAGATTCGCTCAGCAACCGAAGCTGCCCTCAAGCGCGGGGATCAACCTGCAACCGCCATATGCACGAACACCCTAGAACTGGGGTTGGATATCGGCGCCGTCAAGAGCGTGGCGCAGATCGGTCCTTCCCCTTCGGTTGCAGTCTTCGCCAGAGGCTGGGGCGCTCCGGGCGGCGCAAGGGTGAACCCGCCATTCTTCGCGGGTACTGATCGAAGATGCCATAACGCCGGAGTCCACACTTTCCGTGCAGTTGCGCTTGGATACGCTGCGGATGGCAGCCATGATCTCGCTGTTGCTGGAGGGCTGGTTTGAACCACCAATAACTCGCGGGCTACACCTCTCTACTCTGGTCCAGCAGTTGCTTTCGGTGATTTCGCAGTTCGGTGGCGTCACAGCAACCCGGTCTTTCGCCCTCCTGTGTGGCCCCGGAGCACCTTTTGAAGGGATTTCACGAAATGAATATGCCGAAATGCTCAAACATCTCGGCAATGAGGAATTGCTGATGCAAGATTCCTCCGGATTGCTGCTTCACGGGCGGGTTGGCGAGACGTTCGTCAACCATTACACCTTCTATGCGGCGTTCGCCTCGGATGAGGAGTATCGAATCGAGACCACCGGCATGTTTCTTGGATCACTTCCAATTTCCCAGACTCTGATGCTGGGACAGCACATCATCTTCGCCGGCAAGACGTGGACCGTTGACGAAGTGAACGAGGAGCAGAAGACCATCCTTGTGTCCCGCGCCCGAGGAGGCTCTCCTCCACTGTTCTCCGGGGGGGGCGGTCGCACCCACTCTGTAGTGAGACGACGCATGCGGCAGTCTCTTGTCGTCGCAGACTGAACTCTCCTTCCTCAACGAAACTGCGAGAATATTTATTAGATGAAGGGCGCAATACTTATGCGCGACTTGGACTGGACGAGAAGATTGTTCTGGATAGCGGGCCCCAGATGACGGTGCTGACATGGCTTGGGGACTCCGCAAACAAAGCCATGACGTGTCTTCTTATGATGCGTGGGATAACCGCATGGCCGTCACAGACAGGCGTGGAGATCAGCAAGAAGGAAGCTGACGCTGACGATATCCGTTCCATTCTCAAGGATGTGGCGGTCGACAATATTCCACCGCTCGTGTTCTGCTAGAAGGTGCGTCTAACCTCGCGAGGGAGAAGTGGGATTGGGCT
>CAWCAY010000003.1:0-1257500 GCA_963793725.1 uncultured bacterium | reverse complement strand
CCAGGGCCAGCAGACGCCTGCGGGCGTCGGGCAGCCGGTTCATCCCGGCCGACAGCACCGCCTCGACCAGGTCCGGACGCATCCCCTCGGCCACGGCCTGGGCCACCAGACGGCCCCGGAAGAACTCCAGCACCTCGGCCGCCACCTCGTCGGCGGGGCGCTCCAGCTTGCCCCCCTGGAGGCGGACCGCCTCGGCCACGAAGGCCGCCAGGTCGATGTCGAAACCGCCCCCCTGGATGATGTTGATGACCGCCAGGGTGAGGCGCCGCAGCCCCAGCGGATCCTCCGAGCCGGTCGGCTTCTGGCCGATGCCGAAGGATCCGGTGATGGTGTCCATCCGGTCGGCCAGCCCGACGGCGGCGGCCGACGGCGAGGCGGGGAGCGCGTCGCCCGGGAAACGGGGCAGGTAGTGGTCCCGGACGGCCTCAGCCACGTCGGCCGGCTCCTTCGACTCGAGGGCGTAGTAGTAACCCATGGTCCCCTGCAACTCGGGGAACTCGCCGACCATCTCGGTCACCAGGTCGGCCTTGGCCAGCAGCGCCGCCCGCTCGACCACCGCGGGATCGCCCAGGCCGTACGTCCGCGACAGCCATCCGGCCAACTCGCGGAAGCGCTCCATCTTCTCCCACGACGTGCCGAGCTTCTCCTGGTAGACCACCGCGCGGAGCTTTTCGGCCTTGGCCGCCAGCGGCTCCCGGGTGTCCTCGCGATAGAAGAAACGGGCGTCGGCCAGGCGTGCCGCCAGCACCCGCTCGTTCCCCCGGCGGATAACGTCCATGTCCTCCGCCTTGACGTTGTTGACCGTCAGGAAGAGGGGCTTGAGCCGGCCGGAGAGGTCGACCACCGGGAAGTACTTCTGGTGCGACCGCATCGAGGTGACCAGCACCTCGGGCGGAAGCAGAAGGAACTCTTCCTTGAACTGTCCGCAAGTGATCACCGGGTACTCGACCAGGAAGGTGACCAGATCGAGCAGGTCGGCATCCTCCATCACCCGCGCCCCCTTCGCCTCGGCCTCCCGGGCAAGGGCCTCCGAGATCATCTGGCGGCGGATGTGGTGGTCGACCACCACGCTGGCCATCTTGGCCTTCCTGAAGTAGCCGTCGACATCGCTGACGGCGAAGTTGCCCCTGGCCATGTGCCGGTGGCCCCGGGAGAGGTTGCCGGACGCCAGGCCGGCGAACTCGAAGGGGACCACCTCGCCGCCGAGCAGGGCCAGGATCCAGTGGATCGGGCGGGCGAAGCGAACCACCCCGTCGCCCCAGCGCATCGACTTGGGGAAGGTCAGGGAGGCCAGGAGCCCGGGCAGGATCTCCGACAGGAGTTCCCTCGCCGGCGCCCCTCCCTCCTGCCGGACGGCAAAGAGGTACTCGCCCTTGGGGGTCTGGCGGATCTCGATGGCCTCGACGGCCACACCCTGGCCGCGGGCGAAGCTGATCGCGGCGGCGGTCGGGTTCCCCTCGGCGTCGAAGGCCACCTTCCGGGGCGGCCCGGAGACCTCCCGGGTGACGGTTTCCTGGCGCTCGGCCACGTCGCGCACGGTCAGCACCAGGCGCCGCGGCGTGCCGGTGGCGGCCACCGCCCCGTGGACGAGGTGCCGCTCGGCCAGCACCGCCCAGGCACGCTCCTCGAGGGCGGCAATGGCCGGCAGCATGAACCGGGCCGGGATCTCCTCGGTGCCGATCTCGAGCAGCAGGTCAGCCATGGGCGGCCTCCTTCCCGAACCGGCCCAGGAGCGGGAAGCCCATCTCCTCGCGCAGCTTCAGGTACCCCTCGGCGCTTCGGCGGGCCAGCCGGCGCACCCGCTTGATGAAGCCGGTCCGCTCGGTGACGCTGATCGCCCCGCGCGCCTGGAGGAGGTTGAACAGGTGGGAGCACTTCATGCAGTAGTCGTAGCCGGGGAGGGTCAGCCCGATTTCGAGAAGGCGCAGCCCCTCCGCCTCGCACAGGTTGAACATGGTGGAGAGCATGGCCGTGTCGGCCTCCTCGAAATTGTAGCGGGAGAACTCCACCTCGGTCCGGTGGTGGACGTCGCCGTAGACGATGCCGGGGGTCCAGACGACGTCGTAGACGTTGTCGACTCCCTGGAGGTACATGGCGATCCGCTCGAGACCGTAGGTCAGCTCGACCGAGACCGGCTTCAGGTCGAAACCGCCGCACTGCTGGAAATAGGTGAACTGGGTCACCTCCATGCCGTCCAGCCATACCTCCCAGCCGAGGCCCCAGGCCCCCAGCGTGGGCGACTCCCAGTCGTCCTCGACGAAGCGGATGTCGTGCCGGAGCGGGTCGATGCCCAGTTCCACCAGGCTCCCCAGGTACTGATCCTGGATATCATCGGGCGACGGCTTGATGAGCACCTGGAACTGGTAGTAGTGCTGCAGCCGGTTGGGATTCTCGCCGTAGCGGCCATCGGCCGGCCGGCGGGAGGGCTCGACGTAAGCCGTCTTCCACGGCTCGGGCCCCAGGGCGCGCAGGAATGTGGCCGGGTTGAACGTCCCGGCGCCTACCTCCACCCCGTAGGGCTGCTGCAGAACGCACCCCCGCTCGGCCCAGTAGCGCTGCAGGGTCAGTATGATGTCCTGGAATGTCATGGCGGTTCCCCGTGCTAGGATGAACGGGTTTTATAGCAAAACGGATGTCGAACTGTCAAGGAAGCCACATGCGCGGCGATTGACAGCGGGACGGCCGGCGTGGAGAATGTCCCCCCATGCTGAACCCTTGGCGCATCCTGCCGGGGCGCCTGCGCTTCGCCTGCGCCCTGGCCCTGTTCGACGCCTTCCTGTTCGGGCTCTTCCGGGCCGCCTTCTACCTGCGCTTCCGCCCGCCGGGAAGCTCCCACGCGGCCGCGGCCCTGGCGCAGTCCTTCTACCTGGGGTTCAAGTTCGACCTGCGGCTGGCCGTCGCCATCGTCCTGCCGTTCGTGCTCCTTGGCTGGGTCAAGTGGATCGACCCGGTGCGCGGCCGCGGCGGGCGGGCCTTCTGGCTCGGCTGGCTGACCCTGGCCCACGCGGCCGTCCTGGTCGTCTACGTCGTCGACGCCGGGACCTACGCCTACATCCACACCCGTATCAACGCCACCCTGCTCGCCCTGGCCGACAACCCCGACATCTCCTGGGGGATGGTCTGGCAGAGCTACCCGGTGGTGCCGCTGGCCCTGCTGATCGTTGCCATTTCCTCCGGCCGGTGGTGGCTGATGCGGACGGATGGCCAACCGCTGGCTCGTCCCCGAAGCCGTCCGGGACCGCTGGCCGCCCGCTGGCGCATCCTCGTCTGGGTGGCCACGCCGCTGCTGCTGATCGCCCTGGGCTACGGCAAGCTGTCACGCTACCCGCTGCGCTGGTGCGACGCCTTCGAGTGCCGCGACACCTTCCTGAGCCACACCGCGCTCAACCCCGTCCTCTTCCTGTACGAGAGCCTGCGCGAGGAGCAGGCCGACTACGACGTCGCCGCGGCGCGCCGCTCGTACAGCCCGGTGGCCGGCTTCCTGGCGGCCGACCGGCCCGACCCGGACGGGCTCTCGCTGGAGCGCGTCCGGACCCCGGCGGCGTCCCTCCCCGGCAAGCCGAATGTGGTCTTCATCATCCTCGAGACCTTCGCCGCATTCAAGGTCGGGGCCACCGGCAACGCCCTCGACCCCACCCCGCGCTTCGACGCCCTGGCCCGCGAGGGGCGCCTCTTCACCCGGTGCTACGTGCCGATGGAGAACACCTCGCGGTCGCTGTTCGCCCTGTTCTTCGGCATCCCCGACGTCAGCCAGCGCCATGCCTCGTCGCGCAACCCGCTGGCGGTCGGCCAGCACACCGTCCTGACCGCCTTCAAGGGCTGGCAGAAGCACTATTTCCTGGGCGGCAGCGCCAACTGGGGAAACATCCGCGGCATGCTGCTGAACAACGTCCCCGACCTGACCATCCACGAGGAGGGCTCCTACCGCGCCCCGGTGCACGACGTCTGGGGGGTGGCCGACTCGGACCTCCTGCTGGAAGCCAACGAGAAGTTGCGGGAGATGCGCGAGCCTTTCCTGGCGGTCATCCAGACATCGGGCAACCACCGCCCCTTCCGCATCCCAAAAGACCCCCGCGGCTTTACCCCGGTGGCCGTCGAGGAGGACCAGCTCGCGGCCAACGGCTTCTACTCGCTGGCCGAGTACAACGGCCTGCGCTTCCTCGACCACTCCCTCGGCCTCTTCTTCGACGCCGCCAGGAAGGAACGCTACTTCGACAACACCATCTTCGTCGTCTTCGGCGACCACGGCACCACCGGCGGCTCGACGACCACCGACTACGGCGACCTGAACCTGGACACCTTCCGCATCCCGCTGCTGCTGTATGGTCCGCGGCTGATCGCCCCGGCGAGCGAGGAGCGGGTGACCAGCGAACTGGACATCCTGCCGACGTTGGCCGGCATGCTCGGCGTCCCGTACCGGGCGACCGCGCTGGGGCGTGACGTTGACGAACCGTCGCTCGCCGGTGAGCGCATGGCGTTCACTTTCACCGCCTTCCGCAACCCGCCCCGCTACGGGATGGTGAGCGACCGCCTCTACTGCACCGTCGAGCCCGATGGCACGCCGCACCTCTACCAACTCGGGACGAAACCGCCCCGCGAGATATCGGCCGCCAACCGCGAGACCACCGACCGGATGGCCGAACTGGCCACGGGCTTCTACAACCTGGCCCGCTACCTCCGCTTCCACAACCCCCCCCAACCCCACCCATAATCGGTTCCACCCCGAGGACCGCACCGAAAACGAGGGGCGGGGCCGCAGGAAAGAATGGGCGGGGTGACGCCTCCGGGGGACCCCCATGTGGCGCGCAGCCTGCCGGCGAGCACCACATGGGGGTGGGAGGCGGCAGGCCCCCGCACAATCTTCCAGCCCTGCCCCGCCGACAAGATTCAGGACGTGCGGTCCTCGCGGTGGAACGGCACCCCCAGGGCGGCCGGCCCCCGCCCGCTTCTCCGGCGTCTCCCCCGCCACGACAGGGCCGCCAGGACGATCACCGTCGACAGGTACGGGAGCATCAGCAGCAGGTGGATCGGGAGGGTCGTCCCGGCCGCCTGCAGGCGGAGCTGGAAGACGGTGATCCCGCCGAAGAGGCAGGCCCCCAGCGCGGCCCACCAGGGGTTCCAGCGGGCGAAGACGGCCAGCGCGACGGCGATCCAGCCCTGGCCGGCGGTCATGTTCTGGACCCACATGCCGGTCACCCCGAGCGACAGGTAGCCGCCCCCCAACCCGGCCAGCGCCCCCCCGACGACCACCGCCCAGAAGCGGGTCGGGGTGACCCCGATGCCCATCGTCTCGGCCGCCAGCGGGTGTTCGCCGACGGCCGTCACCCGCAGCCCCAGGCGGGTGTGGAAGAGGACCCACCAGGCGACCGGCACCAGCAGGAAGGCCGCATAGGCCACCGGGTCATGACTGAAGAGGGCCCGTCCGACGAGGGGCATCTCCTCCAGGACGGGGACGCCCATCCTGGCGATCCCCGGCGCGGTCATGCCGGTCAGCGGGGCGCCCAGGAAGCCGCTCAAGCCGGCTCCGAGCATCGTCAGGGCCAATCCGGAGACGATCTGGCTGGCCCGCATCAGGACCGTCAGGACGGCGTGCACCAGGGCCAGCAGGGCGCCGGCCAGCAACCCCAGCGCCAATCCCGCCCAAGGGTCGCCGGTCGCCCGGGCGCCGGCGAAGGCCGACACGGCGCCGACAAGCATCATCCCCTCCAGCCCCAGGTTGATCACCCCGGCCCGCTCGGCGACGATCTCCCCCAGACCGGCAAGCAGGATCGGTGTCCCGGCCCCGACCGCGGCGCCGGCCACGTCGCTGGCCATCGACAGGAGGTCAGCCACGGCCCCTCCGCCGGACGGCCACCCGCCACTTCCGCAGGAACTCGCCGCCCAGCACCGAGGCCAGCACCAGCCCCTGGACGACCTGGACCATGGCCGACGGAACCTTCATGCTGATCTGCAGCAGTTCGCCGCCGGTCAGCAGCCCGCCCATCAGGAAGGCCACCGGCACGGCCGCCAGGGGATTCAGCCGGGCCAGCCAGGCGACGATGATGGCCGTGAAGCCGTAGCCGAGGGAGAAGTCGGGCTGCAGCCGGTGGTGGATCCCGGCCACCTCCACCATCCCGGCCATCCCCGCCAGGGCACCGCTGACGGCCATGGCCGCCAGGATCACCTTCCCCTCGTCGATGCCGGCGTAGCGGGCCGCCCGGGCCGAATGCCCGACGACCCGCAGCCGGAAGCCGAAACGCGTCCGGCGGGCAATCCACCAGGCGCCCACGGCGGCCGCCGGGGCCAGCAGGAGTCCCAGGTGGACCTTTTCCCAGAAGAGGATCGGCAGGGCCGCCCCGTCCCCGAAGAAGGGGGTGAAGGGGAATCCGTGGGTGACCGGGTCACGCCACGGCCCGTGGACCATCGCGTCGACCAGGTAGCCGGCGACGTAGTTGAGCATCAGCGTGACGATGATCTCGTTGGCGCCCAGGGCAACCCGCAGCAGACCCGCCATGACGGCCCAGCCCCCCCTCCGAGAATGGCCAGCAGGGCCATGGCCGGCAACGCCACCGCCGCGGGGGCCGCCGGAAAGGCAAGCGCGAACCAGGTGGCCGCCAGGGCCCCCGCCTGCAGCTGTCCCTCGGCGCCGATGTTCCAGACGCCGCCGGTGTAGGCCAGGCAGAGGCCGGAAGCGCACAGGACCAGCGGCACGGCCTTGAGCAGCGTCCCAGCCAGGGCGAACGAGTCCCCGAAGGCTCCGGCGACCAGTTCCCGGGCCGAAGCCTGCGGGTCCCAACCGAAGAGGCTCAGCACCAGCAGCCCGCCGCACAGCCCGATGACGGCCGACAAGACCGGGCCGGCCACGGCCGCCAGACGACCCCCGGCGAACCGTCGCTCGATGCGGACCTCGACACCGCCCGGCAGGTTCATCCCCCCGGTGCCTCCGCCGGGAACCCGGCCATCAGCCGCCCGACGGCCGACGGATCGGCCTCGCCGCGCGACCCGATCCAGGCGATCCGTCCCCGGTGGATGACGGCCACCCGGTCGGACACGCCCAGGGTCGTCTCCAGGTCGTCGCCCATCAGTAGGACGGCCGCGCCCCCGTCAGCCCTGGCGCGCAGGGCGCGGGTGACCATGGCCACCGCCGCCAGGTCGAGCCCCTGGAAGGGTGAGCAGGCGATGACCACCGGCGGGTCGCCGCGCAGTTCGCGGGCCAGGATGAGCCGCTGGACGTTGCCGCCCGAGAGGGTGCCGGCCGGGACGTCGGGATCGGGAGGGGTGATGCCGAAATCGCCGATCAGGGATCGCACCTCGGCCTCGGTGGTCACCCCGCCACCCCGGCTATCGTCCTTCAGGCGCAGGTTCTCCCGGAGGCTCATGTCGGCGACGATGCCGGTCCCGAAACGGTCCTCGGGAATGGAGGCCACCCCGGCCCGGATGAACTCGCGGGCCGGCGCCCCGGTCATGTCCCGACCGGCGACGGTGACCCTGCCCGACTCCGGCCGGGCGAGGCCGGTCATCGCCGCGGCCAGTTCCCGCTGGCCGTTGCCGGCCACCCCCACCAGGCCAAGGACCTCCCCCCGGCTCACCTTGAGGGAGATGCCCCTGACGGCCGGCGCGCCATGTTCGTTCCGCACGACCAGGTCCTCGACGGCCACGCCTGCCGCGCCCGATGCCCGTCCCCCGCGTTCCACCACCGCCCGTTCGAACGAACCGCCGCCGAACATCGCCGCGCCCAGGCAGCCGGCGGTCACCTGGCCGGTCTCTCCGTGGAGGGTCACCCGGCCATCACGGAGGACCGTCACGCGGTCGGCGTGGGCCATCGCCTCCTCCAGGTTGTGGCTGATCAGGATGACCGCGGCGCCCCCCTCACGGATGGCCCCCAGGCTGTCGAGCAGGCGCCCGGCCTCGGCCCGGGTCAGGATGGCCGTGGGCTCGTCGAGGATCAGGAAGTGGGCGTCGCGCAGCAGCAGCTTCAGGATCTCGACCCGCTGGCGCTCGCCGACCGACAGGAAGCCCGCCACGGCGGCGAGGTTGACGTCCATGCCGAAGCGACCGGCCAGTTCGCCGGCGCGGGTACGCACTCCCTGGCGGTCGAGACGGAGCGGGGAGCCGGGGAGGGCCAGCAGGAGGTTGTCGAGGACGCTGAGGGTGTCGACCAGCATGGCGTGCTGGTGGACCATGCCGATCCCCGCCCGCAACGCCTGGTGCGGGGAGGCAAAGCGGATCGGCCGGCCGTCCAGTTCGATCCGGCCTTCGTCGGGACGGTAGAGGCCGGAGAGGATGTTCATCAGGGTGCTCTTGCCGGCGCCGTTCTCCCCCAGGAGGGCATGCATCTCCCCTCCCCGGACGTCGAGATCGACGCCGTCGAGCGCCCGCCGCCCGCCGAAGGCCTTGCCGATGCCCCGCATGCGCAGGGTCGCCGCGCCCATCACCCTCCCGCGATACCCGATCAGGCCCGGTCCGGGCCGGCTACTTCCTGGGGATGCTCCCCTGGACCCCCTCGACGAACCACATCATCTCGAGCGTCTCGCGGTCGCGGACCGTCCTCCCCTCCGGGAAGATCACCTTGCCCGACTGATCGCGGACCGGGCCGGTGAAGACGTCGCGCTCGCCCGAGGCGAGGCGCTCTCGCCACTGGGCCACCTGCGCCTTGACCTCCTCGGGAACGCGCGGCCCCCACGGCGCCAGCAGGACGACCCCGCTGGCGATATCCCACCAGAGGTCCTCGCTCTTCCAGGTCCCCTCCTTGACGCGCGACAGGATCGGCCGGTAGAGGATCGTCCAGTCCCAGATGGGGGCCGTCAGCCAGTGCTGCGGGGCGTACTGGTGGGCGTCGGAATCGTAGCCGACGGCCCAGGTCCCGCGGGCCTCGGCCGCGGCCAGCGGCGCCGACGAGTCGCAGCCGGTGGCGATCACGTCGCAGCCGGCGTCCATCAGGCTGTCGGCGGCCTGCTTCTCGACCGTCGGCAGGAACCAGTCGCCCGTCCAGACCACCTTGACCACCGCCTCGGGCTTGACCTGGCGGACACCGAGGGTGAAGGCGTTGACGAACCGGACCACCTCGGGTATCGGCATCGGGGCCACGTAGCCTATCTTGGCGCTCCTGGTGACCAGGCCGGCGGCGATGCCGGCCAGGAACTTGGCCTGCTCCATCCGCCCGAAGTAAGTGCCGACGTTGTCGGCGCGCTTGAAGCCCGAGCAGTGCATGAAGATCGTCTTGGGGTATTTCCTGGCCACCTTGATGGTCGGGTCGGAGAAGCCGAAGCTGGTGGTGAAGATGACGTCGACCCCCTTGCGGGCGTAGGTCTCGATGACCCGCTCGGCGTCGGCCTCGGAGACCGACTCGACGAACTCGGTCTTCAGCCATGGGGATTCGCCCGCCACTGCCCTGCGCCCCAGGTCGTGCCCGAAGGTCCAGCCGGCGTCGCCCACCGGCCCGACGTAGACCCAGGCCGCCGTGACCACGTCCTTCCCCGCCGCACCCGCCGGCGCAGCGGGGAAGACCACCAGGGCCGCCACCATGACCGCCACCAGGTTCCTCACCATGGGCCACCTCCTATAGAGAATTGAGCACCAACACAGATGATCCAGAAGCTCCAAGTCTGAACGGAATCATTGCTTCGCCCTCTTACTGTCATCTCTATTGGTGAGCAGAGAGGCAGTCAGGGTTGTTCCGCTGTCCCCTCTATGGGCCTCCGGTATTGACCTCCAGCTTTCTAAACATCGATCTAATACGAATATGTAGTGGGTTCTCAATGATCATGAAATAGAGAGCGGATAACATCAAGAGCGAAACAATAGCACCAAGAGTTGTAGCCCACGGGTAGTCCAGAATTGAAATTCCGAACATGCTGCGGATCATTGGCCCAACTTTAAAGAAAGCATCATATGCCGGCACATGCAATAGATAGATGGCATATGACATATTTCCCCCATAAACAAATAGCTTTGGCACGCGAATCCTGTTGAGCTTCTCAAGTGCAACGAGACCCGATAAGGCCAAACTGGTTGAAAGACCGAAGAATAGGGCTCGAAGAAGACATCCCTCCATGTATGCACCTTCTTGAAGAAACCTAATGTACAGCATACCTGAAGAGAAGATAGTCACTCCCAAGAGTATCATCGATATTGCCAATTCAATTCCGACTCTCCTTGGCAGCCAGAAGATCATAAACCCCAAGAGAAATTCAAGTGTGTACGCTGAAAAAATGATATTTGGATAAGCGTGGGAGTATTCTACATATCTGAGTATTGGTGAAGATAGGCCCATGAACTCGACTGAAGATCGCATTAGACAGATCATGATACCGTACGATACAACCACGAAAATGGTAAGTTGTCCAAATATCACGAGCAGCAGAGACAACATGGCATAAAAATAGATCTCATAAGATAGTGACCACGTGATCGCGAGTAAGTTCTGGGAATGTGGTTGTGGCAAGAGAGCCATTGACCTGACCAAGTTAACTCCAGTTAACCAGTTGGGTGCCAGAAGACGGTATGCAGCAACCAGGACAAGAAAGACCGGAATCCATCCACTGAAGATGCGCAAGAGTCGCTTCAGAAAGAACACAAGAGTTGGGGCGACGCCGCTCTTCAAACGTCTAGATGTGAATGCCATGATGAATCCGCTAATCACAAAGAAGATATCAACTCCACCGTATCCTCCATTCTTGATGAAAGCAATGGGCGACTGGCCCCCTCTTGCGGAAAACGCTGCCGAATAGTGATAGAGGGCGACAAGTATGGCCGCAAACCCTCGCATCATCTGGACGGAATCGATGGTGTCGTTGCCTCTACTCATATCATATTGCCCCTCTTCTCGGCCGGCATGCTACTCATGTAGATGAAATCATTGATGTGCCTGCACAAGGTGGGAGCTCTATCTCCAACAACTCATTGTCATTGTTCTCCGTCCCTTCCGGAGTGCACCAGAGAGAATTCCCTCCGGGGCCGTCGGGCAGCCGGATCGCCGGGTAGCCGGCCACCTCGCGCCGGAGCCAGCTTCCTGGGCGGGCCGGAAACTCGGCCACCCGCAGGCACCCGGCGTCGTCGCCGTGCCAGACCTCGGCCCGGTGGCCGGGGCACTCGACCATTGTCGAGAAGGCCCAACCCTCCCCGACTCGGCAGCCGTGGATCACCGGCCCGCCGACCTCGGCCAGGACTTCCGGCGAGCCACCCTCCCCGACACGGCCGATGCGCAGGATCCGGTTGACCCCCCGTGGGTTGTCGGTGCCGAAGACGAGCCCAGCGGGAGTCGGAATCAGCGCGGCCGTGCGATACTGCTGCGAACCCCCGGCCACCAGGTCGAGGGTGCGGAATCGGTCGGCAGTGCGCCAGATGCCCGCCTCGGCGTCCCGGTCCCCGGTCAGCACCAGCAGCGCGCCGTCGTGCGGGTCGTGGACGACGCGGTGGACGTGACATACTTGTCCCGGCTGAAAGGTCCAGGCGGCCTCCCACGTGAGTCCGCCGTCGGAGGAGCGGTAGATCCCGACCGGTTCTGCCCGGCGGAGGTTCAGGAAGTACTCCCCCCAGTAGAGCTCCCCTCCCGGCGTCAGGCAGATGCCTAATGGGCGAGACCCCTGGGAGAAGCGATGGACCGGCCGGTAGGAGAGGCTCCCGGCGGCGGCCTGCAAGAGGGTCCCCCCGGTGACGACAAGGCGCGCCCCGTCGGGCAGCACGACCAGCGAGGCGATGCCGCTGCGGGTGACCCGGGCGGCCAGCGGCGAACCGAGCGAGGCCCGCCGCCACATGGGGATGCCCTCCAGTTGCCCGTCCGGAGCCCAGGATGCGCCGCCGTCGCCCGATACGAGAACCTCCCTCCCTCGGGCCGCGTGCACCGTCGCGCCGTCGGCCCGCAGAACGGTCAACCGATGTGCAACGATCCGGATAGTCTTGATCCCTTCGCCGATCACCGGATCACCCCTCGGCCAGCATTTCGCGATAGACCGCCAGGTAGGCGTCTGCGGCCCGGTCGATCCGGAAGCGTTCGTCGACCGTCTGGGCGGCCGCCTCGCCTAGGTGGCTGCGGAGGTTCCCGTCGGCAAGCAGGGACGCGAGTGCGCGGCCCAGAGCATCCGGGTCTTCGGGAGGGACGACGATGCCGTCGGCGCCGCCAGTCACGATCCCGCCGGTCACCCCGGCGATGTCGGCGGCCACGCACGGGAGCCCACAAGCCATCGCCTCGACAAGGACGTTGCCGAACGACTCGTTGCGCGACGGGAAGACGAAGACATCGGCCGCCTGGTACAGGTCGAGCGGGTCGTCGACCCGGCCGGCCATGACCGCCGTCCTTCCCAGGTGATCTCCCAACCGTTCGGTCACCCCCCCAAGGAAGGGGTCGGCCAGGTCGTGTGGGCCGACCATCAGCAGCCGTGCCGTCGGCGCCCCCCTCGATACGGTGGGCCAGGCGCGAGCCAAGATGTCGGTCCCCTTGCGGTGCTCGAGTGAGCCGACGCAGAGCACCAGCAGCGTCTCCGGCGGGAAGCCGTGCGCCGGCAGTATGCGCGCCCTGGCCGCTTCCCGCTGAGCAGTGGTCCCCGGGCGAAAGCGCTCCTCGACCCCGTTGGGTATCGCGGCGATCCGCCACGGTTCGATACCGTCGGCGGCTAGCATCCCGGTCACCAGTTCGGAGATGGACGGGTAGCGGTCGTAGCACCCGACGAGGAGGCGCTTGCCCCACCCTCCCCTCGTCCGGCGGATGGTCCCCGGGTCGTCGTCGCCGGGGATGGCCGTCTTGTAGAGGCACGGCTTCCCGAGGATCGGTACAAGCGTGGCCGCCCAGCACCAGCCGTGAACGTGGACGACGTCCCACTCCCGCCAGTGCGTGGCCAGCCACCAAGCCGCCTTGAAGGCAAACACCAGCGACCGCCGCCACCCGTCGGCCGGACCCGCCAGCCGGGCAACGGCCACGCCCGTCTCCACGGGCGGTTCGGACCTCCCGGACGGCCATGAGCAGAGCGCCGTGACCCGGCATCCGGCCCGGGCCAGTGCCACCGACAGGTACATCGCCTGCCTCCCTGAACCGGAGAACTCCGGCGGCAGGCGCTCGGCCAGCATGACCACCGACGGCTTCAAGCCCGCCCCGCCCTGCGCGACAGCGCGGCCCTGGCCACCGACAGGACCCGTTTCTCGAGCAGGTGCCAACTGGCCGCGGCCAGAAGGAGCGCCATGCCGAGGCTGACCAGCAGGAAGGGTAGCCTTCCCGCGAGGTGCACGCCCATGGCCGCCAGCGTCTGCTGGACGGGGAACCCGTACAGGTAGCAGCCGTAAGAGTAGTCGTCGACGAGATTCCTGAACGGCAGGCTAATCGCCGCGCAGGTCACTAGGTAGGTCACCAGTGGGGCCCCGGTGCTCTTGAACAGGCCGAATCGCATCGTCGCCACGGCACAGACCAGCGCCCCGGCCGCCAGCCAGCCGGAGTGGGGCAGGCGTTCACGGTAGAGGAAGGCCAGTGAACCGGCGAAGAAGAAGAGGGGAAGGTCGGGGACCCTCATGCCGGTGGCCGCCTCGACCTGGTTGGCGATCAGCAGCACGGTAAGCAGCATCACCAGGAACATCCGCCTCCTGTCGAGCATCCCCAGGCGATGGAAGGCGAGCAGCAGCACGTAGCACGCGAACTCGAACTTGAGCGTCCAGAGTGAGCCGTTGACGTCGAACGGGTAGGGGTTGTTGGCGAAGATGCCGGCGATGCCCCGCTGGAAGACGACCAAACCAGCATTCTTCAGCACGTAGGTCACCGGTTCCCCCGAGGCGAAGTAGCCGGCGACGGCTCCCTCCCCCGCCAGCCGCCAGGCCAGGGGCCCGATGAACAAGGCGCAGACGGCCAGGCAGAGCCAGTAAGCCGGGAATATTCTGGCCGTGCGGCGGACCAGGTAGCGCCAGGGGGACGGGTCGCGGGCCAGACTCTGGGCCAGCAGGAAGCCGCTCAGACTGAAGAACCCGCCGACCGCCAAGTAGCCGATCGACGCATCCATCGAGGACCAAGACTGGATCGGGTCCAACCCGATCCCGCCCAGCGGCCATGAGTGATAGAGGATCACGCACGCCGCCAGCAGCAGCCGCAGCAGCGTGATGGCGTTCCGGTCAGCACGATACGACTCGCCGATGCGTTTCATCTGGGAGCGGTTCGCCCCGGCTTGGGCGATGGGGACGCCAGGAAGTCTTCGACGGCGTCCAGCACCAGGCTGGCCGACCGGAAACACTCCCCGATCGGCCGGGGGTTCGGCCGGACAGCATGCCGTCGACCACGGCTGCGAGCTCCCGTTCCCAACCCCGGTCGGCGGGGCTCCGCCAAATCTCTCGCATCCTTCCTTCGGCATACCGGATGCAGCGCTTGAAATCGTGGACCTTGTAGGCCGCCCCCTCCACCTTCAATTCCAGCAACTCGTCGCCGTTGATCAGCCCCTCGCCCCGGTTGGCGAAGGTGAGGCTCACCAGCGACCCGTCCGGGTAGCGCATGACGATGACGTTGTTGTCCTGGGCGTCGTCCCCGGCGGCGGCCAGCACCTGGATGTCCGAGGGCTCCCGGGCAAGGAGCAGGTGGTAGGCGTAGTCGATCCAGTGGCAGGAGTTGCCGGCGATGCGGGTGCCCATCCGGGGCCAATAGTAGTAGTGGGTCGGCGGTATGGCCGGTTCGCGCACCAGGGCCGAGAAGGTCACCCTGCCTCCGGCATCGGCGACGGCCTCCTTCAGGATCGGCGTCAGGCTGGAATGGACCCGGTTGAAGCCGACCGCCAGGAAGGGATCGCGGCGGCCGCGACCGTCTCCTCCAGGTCCGGAGTTGCTCCCGGTCACCGCCAGTGGCTTCTCGACGAAGACCTTCTTGCCTGCCCGCAGGGCCTCGGCTCGCCAGCGGGGCGTGGCTGTCGTGCCAGGTGGAGATGAAGACCGCGTCCACCTCCGGGCTTCGGCAGACTTCGGTCGGGTCGGAGGCGATGGCCGGGATGTCGAACAGCGAGGCGCCCTGCAGCAGACCGCACCGGATCGAAGTCGGCGGCCATCGCCAGTCGCACCCGCCGGTCCTTGAGCAGGAAAGGAATCAGGTTCCCCCGGGCCCACATGCCGAGGCCGATGCAGGCCGACCCGGACCATCCCCTCCCCGCCGCAGCGCAGCGCCGGCGACGCACCTGCCGCGCCACCGTAAGTGGTGCGGCGGCCGCATCGATCACAAGCAGCGCGCCGGTCGAGAGCGATGCGGCCGGCCGGCACCCGCGGACGACTTCCGACGGCAGCCGATAGTATCCCCTTCCGCTTTGCCGGAGGAGTTCCATGCCGCGGCCATCAGTCCCACGCTGCCCGAGGCAGCCAGGGACCTCGAGCGGCAACTGGCTGAAGATGTTCGTTCCGCGGAGATCGGGATGCGGCAAACCGATCCAGCGGTCGGCAACCGGCGTCCACGCTCCGGCGCGGTGAGCGACCGGCCGGCAGGCCCACCAGGAAGGACTCCGCCGTCCCCAGCGATCCCAGGCATGGCCCGAGCCAGGAGCGATGGCAGACGACCAGCTCGCCCCGACCGCCTGCGCTCCCGCGGACGGCGGCCGCTGCCTCCCGGTCGGGCATCTCCAGAATCTCGACCCCCACGCCGCGCTTCCGCACCAGATCGGCCACAGGATGTGCCGCCAACCCTTCGCCCAGCACGGCACAGGCCCCGAGCCGGGCGGGGAGCCGTCGGGCCGCCTCCGCGCCAGCGCCAGGTAGTACGCCTGCGCGGCCAGCCGGGTTCGAGGCCTCGCCGGAATCGGCGCCAGCGCGCCGGGGTGGACCGGCAGGCGATCAGCCCAGAGGGGATGCGACGCCCGCCACCCGGCCACCTTCAAACCCACCGGGTAAACAGTCGTCCCACGACGACTCGACCGTGCCGGCGAAGGCGCACAGTGTTTCCCCCTGCCGGGCCCGGTAGGCTAGCAGGTTCGAGCGGACCTTCGACAGGGTCCTCCCGGCGCCGATCGACCCGGCGTAGCGCACGGCCCGCTTGATCAGGCGGCGGCTGCGGCAGGCGATGTCCGCCGCCACTACGAGCGGGGAGGCGTCGAGGCGAACATCGCCCTGCCCTCCCGGGATGATAGCATGATCGATCCTGACCGTCAGCAGGCCGGGATGATCCGGCGGGTCGGGGACTTCGCGCCAAGTGTCGAACAGCAGCACTCTCACGTCGCTCTCCTCCTCGCTTCCGAGGCCAGGTCTTCGAGCATCACGGCGAACTGATCGGCCACCAAGCGGGCATCGTACCTTTCGCGCACGTGCTCCTGCCCCGCCAAGGCCATGATGCTTCGCCGTCCGGAATCGGCAGCCAGGGCGGTGATGGCGTCCGCCAAGCCGTCGATGTCGTCGTCCGGCACGACCACCCCCCCAGGCCCGGCCGTCTCCGGCAATGCTCCGGTGTCGAACACAACCACCGGGGTGCCGCAACAGAGAGCCTCGGCCACCGTCCGGCCGAACGACTCCGTGCGCGACGGTTGGACGTAGAGGTCGGCCCAGCGCATCAGCGCGGGGAGGCATCCGACGTCACCCACCAAGTGGACGTGACCCTCAAGGCCGAGATCCCTCACCCGCTGCCGCAGCCGTTCCGCGTATGCCCCGGTGTGCTCGATGCCCCCCTCCTCGCCGGTCCTGCCGGCCAGGATGCAGACCATCTCGGGGAAGGCTTCCCGCACCGCCGGCAACGCCTCAACGAGCCGGTCCTGCCCCTTGGTTGGGAAGAGGACCCCGGCGTTTATGATCACCGGGAAACGGTCAGCCACCAACCCGGCCAGGTCGTCGGGAAGGGCTTCGGCGGCCCGGACGGCCAACGCGTCGACAGGGATGGGGTTGGGAATGGTGACCACGCGCTCCGGAGCGAGGCCGTGCCGCAGCAGTGTCCTGCGCATCGTCTCCGAGACAGCCACCACCCGGTCGGTGCTGGCGGCAATCAGCTTCAGGTACCGACGCAGGACGGCCGGCTTGCCTCCTAGACGGTATTCGAACGTCAGCGCGTGGAAAACCTTGACGTGGGGGATGTGCAGGCGGCTGGCGGCCATCCCGCCGAGAAACAACTGCTCGGAGTTGCTGATTACGACATCCGGCCGTTCCCCGGCAATCAACCGCTTCATGGCCGGCAGGCCGGTGAGGTGGCGCACCAGGTTGCCGGTGACGTTGCTCGGCGAGAAGCTGGCCCTTACCTGCGCCGCAATCGGCGTCACCAGCGTGCGGCACCCAAGGCCCCGGTACTCGGAAGCAGCGGCCGTCTCCCGGTCGAAGACCACCGTGGCCTGCCGGGCCAGTTCGGGCAGGCACCCGAGCATCTCCGCCAGATAGCGATTCGGCCCGATGAACCGCTCCCAGGGGTTGACGAAGAGCGTTCTCAACCGCCCCCCCCGCCGCCCGCTTCCTCGCCACCAACCACTCCGCCTCGTCCGCCTGATGTGACAGGAGCGCCAGGAAGAACCAGAACGGCAGCGTGGCGCTGCTGCCGAAGCTGAAGAGCCACGATTCCATCTGGGAGTTGATCAAACAGGCAACTACGGCAGGCAGGAGAGTGACCCCCAGCAACTTGTCTTCGTAGAAGGGCATGGTCTTGTAGATCCTGATCAGCAGCCACAAGAGCGCAAGGCTAGCCATGCCTAGTCCGATCAGTCCCAGGTCGACCAGCAGCTTCAGGAAAGAGTGGTGCGAACCCATCATGTACCCCATCTGGGCGTACATCTCCATCATCTTCTGGCGGTATATCCCGTCGCTGCCGCCGAATCCTACACCCAACCAGAGGGCGTCCTGGGCCAACTCCCAGTCCTGCCGAATGAGCAACTCTCGCCAACCAGAACCCTCCCGGAAAATCATCCTAGAGAGGTTTGGAGAGATGCTACTAGCGACAACAAAGATGACCAAGATGACCACGGCTGCCCACATCCACGAAGACATTTTTTTGCCCAACACTCGCCAGTCCAACCAGAGCATGATCAGGATGCCGGCCATGCACCCGAGGATTGAGGCCCGCGAACCGGACAGGAGCAACATAATGCCGACGATGATGTTGGCCGGTATGAATAGGCCGCGCAAAAGGACACTCCGTTCCTGCCGCCAGAGGTAGTTGACTAGGAAGAACGTCTCCATGGCCACCAGGCCGAGGGTGTTCGGGTTCTTGAAGATGCCGTGCAGGCGCTCGAATTCCATGTCGATCGAGGGGGTGGTCACTCGTCTCGAGGAAACGAAACTGTAGACCACCAATCCGCTCATTAGTATTCCCATGAGCCATATTAGACGCTGCATCTTGCGCCTGTTCCCGAAGCAGATCGGAATCCCGAGACCGAAGCCGACCAGAACAAGAGAGAAGGACACCGACCGCTGGAAGGTGACCGCCGGTTCCGCCGAGTAGAGGCTCGACCCGACCGCCAGCACGGCAAAGAAGAACCACGCCTTGATGAACGACGACGTGACAGGCAGCTTCCACCTCAACAGGATAGCCATTATCCGGAAGGCCAGCACGGCACCGGGAACGAAACCGAACCCAGTAGATGAAACCCTGCGGAACAATCTTTGTGTCGGCCAGGAAGGTGACCAGCATGCTGGTCACGACCACCAGGTCTATCGGCAGCAGCAGGCAGAAGAGGCCTACCAGGCCGATGGCCGCCAATGTCTCACCCGACATAGCGCATGCCCCTACCGGCACGGGTCGTGCCTACCAGCAACGAATCCCGGATTCCGCCGCTCATGTTTCCCTGACGCACTCGACGCCGAAACTGCTCAGCCACCTCGACGGCAGCTCCACCTCTTCTATGCCTTGAATGACCGAATCTCCAGGACTGACCTCGCGAATGCGGGTGAAGCCGACTCGCGCGAGTTCAGCCGAGAGCGAACTGGCATCCCACATCCAGCGATGCCGGTTATTGCCGATCCATTCTCTGGCCCACCCCTCGATCCCGCGGGGACGCGATTTCATGCCCATCCTTGAACTGGCGACGAACTCCAGGGCCGCATCCGGAGCGGTGGAATCCAGATAGCGCCTGGCGAGGGCCCGGAGGTCAGGAAGGAGGACCCGGAGCCTCCCCCCGGGTTGCAGGTAAGCGTGGATGTTGCCCAGCGCAAGGCGGCATTCGTCGAGATAGAGATGCTCCAGCACGTGGCATGTGTAAACTGCGGCGCAACTCCCTGGCGCCAACGGTAGTCCCTTGACGATGTCTCCGTACTCGGCCGTCTCTGGAAAGACGGGCGCCCCGTGTCCCCTGAACAGCCGGCCCGCCAAGGGGAGCCGCTGTAAGCGCAACGTGGGACTGGCGTCAAAGTTACGCCAGGACGGGGGCGCGGTAAGTCCGCATCCAATGTGCACATAGAAAAGATTGCCCGCCATTAGCCCTCCTTCACACCCGACACCACGTAGAAGTATCCCAGCTCCCTGAGACCCGGCACGACTGAGAGCCAGTGCTCGCTGGCGTTGGGCAGGCAACTCCAGACGAGCGGCGGCACGTACCCCTGCCAGGCACGAAGCCTCGGTCTTAATCCGCTCCGAGCCATCAGGGTGCCAAGAGTGCCGGCGCTGAAGAACTGGACGTCGTCGAACACGCCCTCGCGGCCGTCGAGCGGATAGTAGCGTGCGCCGGTGCGGCCACGCCGGGAAGTCATCGCGGCGAAGTCGGCCGACCTGTCGAAGGCGGTACTGGCCTTCCTGGCCCTATGGCGCCGCAACCACTCCATCCACCGGAAGAGCGGATTCGACAGGTTCATGTCGGTGACCATGATCTCCCCCCCGGGTCGCGTCGCGGCGTGCATCCGGGCCATGAAGCCGTCCTGGTCCTTCATGGCGGCCAGGACCGAGGCTATCCAGGTCAGGGTCACGCCGGACTCTCCAGGCTTCCAGGTGTCGAGGTCGGCCGTCTCGAAGGTGACATCGAGCTCCCGGCCAAAGGCTTTCTCGAAGAAAGGTATCCGCTTGCGAGCCACCTCGATCTGGTCGGCCGACAGGTCCACCCCCAGGACCCGCGCGCCGAGAGAAGCGAGAAGAAAGCTTTCCGACCCGAAACCGCAACCGGCGTCGACAACCAGGCCTGGCTCGGGCTGGTCAAGCAGGAATCTGACCGGGTGCACCCGGCGGCCGATGTAGATCTCCCTGGCCAGCGACACGGGGTAGGTCCCGGAATTCCTCATTCTCGGATAGTGTCCCTGCAGTAGGCGTAGCTCCGCCGGCTCGAGATCGGGATTCCCTCCGTTCACCTCCTGCCGCAGCAGGTTGTAGAACTCGCCAACCAACGTGCGGGGATCGGCCTTCACCCTGGCGAACGAAACCATCGCCGGCCCCCGCCGCGAATCGACCGGACCGTCACCCGAAGCGACTGCCGCCCGACGGTCCAAGATCTCCCCAAGGATGCGGTGCATCTTCTCGGCACCGCTGGCCGGCGTCTCCTTCTCTATGATCTCGCGTGACATCCGCCCCATCCTCCGGGCTTCCTCCGGGGATCTCGCCAGAAAGAGCATCCGGTCGGCGAAGCCGTCGGTGTCCCAACGCTCCATTACCCATCCGTTGCCACCGTCCACCACGAGGTCGCGTGCCGCGCCGCAGGTCGACGTGGTGATCACCGGGAGGCCGGCGGCCATGGCCTCGTTGACCACCATGCCCCAACCGTCGTGCTGGGTAGGGAAGACGAATGCGTCGCCCAGCCCGTAGATGGACGGGACGAGGTCGTAGGGTTGATTGCCGAGAAAGGTGACGGCCCGCCTCGCCTCGCCCAGCCGCCGCTCCATATCCTGCCGCTGCGGGCCGTCGCCCAGGACCAGCAGCCTGGCCCGTGGTTCCTGAACGGCCACGCGGCGGAAGGCCTCGGCCAGGATGCTCACTCCCTTCCGTGGGATGAGCGCGCCGCTGTATACGAATGTGAACACCCCCTCTTCCATCTTGTCGCCCCGCGTTTGGCGAAGGATCCCGGCCCCGAGGTTGCGCGTCCCCTCGAAAGAGGAGAGGTCGAGGTAGTAGGGAACTGAGTAAACCGGTATATTCCAGGGAGCCAGTTCGCGGAAGATGGCCGCGTTCCAGGAGCCTATGCCGATGACGGCCGAAGCGGTGCTCATCGGCAAATGCCGCATCCAGCATCCGATCAGCGACCGCCAGCGATTGTCGAAGCGGAGAAAGGGGCGCTCCCCGGACATCACCCAGGGGATGCCGCTCCGGTTACACTCGTTTATGGCCAACCGCAACGTGGGTATGGAATAGTCGCTTACTATCACCACGTCGGACGGCTCCTCGGTGACGAACCCCCTGACGGCCGGGTCGAGATGGAACTCCGGGTGCAGCCACGTCATCCGATTCCTGACGCTGACACGGTGGGGATGGTTCGGAACGAGGTGGTGCTGCCATCCGCGCAGGGCAGTGTCCCCCTGGCAGAACCAGGTCCGGAGGGAGAAACCGGGGTGCTCGCCGACCGCGTTGAGCAACGGCAAAAGGTGGGGCGACAGGTAGCCGGTGACATACGTCAGCCTTATCTTCCGCATTCAACCATCCCCCCGGATGCGCCCGCCTCTCACGAGTGGGCTCATACCCACCCTCCTTTTCGTCGTCAGCATCGGGCAACGAGAAGCCCCACCTCGTCCTAAGGTTACCACACCATACTCCTATCATGCCTCAGTGGGGCTTCCCCGCCTGCAGTGACAGCGCTAGGAGATCTTCTTCGCATCGACGTACAGCGACTTGCTCCTCCTCTGGAGGGAATCATCGTCCAGGTTCAATTCGGGATCGTCACCGGCCCGGAATGACGACTTCCGTATCTCCCCGAAGCCCGCCGAATCGAGCAATCGCGCGAGTGACGAGAAATCGTGCATGTAGTTATGCGATCCTGCCTGACGGAACACGAGGTTCAGGGCCTCGACCGGATCCGTCAGTGCCGGCGACGCGTCGGCGAAGAAGACCGCATCCCGGTTGACATACGCCTGCGCGAATTTCTCCAGATCGGGGACGATGATCCTGATCGACCCGCCGGTGGAAAGAATCCTGCTGCTTTCCGACAGGAACAACCTGGCCTCGTCGAGCCGGAAATGCTCCACTACGTGCTCGGCGAAGATGCACCTGACCGAGTTCGTCGCGAAGGGCAGCCTCCGCCTGAGATCCAACAGCACGTCCGCCTTCCTGTTTGGAATCCCGTCCACGTTGACCCATCCTTCGAAATGCGTATCCCCGCACCCGAAATTGATCTTCAGGTTGACGCCCTTCCTGTAGTTGCGGATCTTCATCACCTGCACGGGATTCATCCGGTACAACGTCCGGACGATCAACGCCTGCAGTTCGAAACGGACCTGCCATCCGAATTCGACTGGAAGTCCGATCCCTTGCACGAGTCTCTTCAAGACCATAGACAGTTTCATGCTCTCTCTCCGTGGTGGAAGTCAGCCAGGACAACCCTGACTATCGCCCGTCATCCCAGGAACTGCCTGCAGGTCGGGCGACTTTCTCGAGCCCTGCGACAATGGCGGCAGCCGTGCGCCTCCATGAATAGAGTCCTGCACGGCGCCTTCCTGCGGCCGTCAACTGCCGCCTGTGGGCATCAGATGAAACGAGCTCGGCCACAGCTTGCGCGACCTGATTGGCATCGTTCGGATCGACCAGGACGGCGGCGTCTCCGGCCACCTCGGGCAACGCGCCCTTCGAACTGCAGACTACGGGGGTTCCCGACGCCATGGCTTCGATGACCTGCATGCCAAAACCCTCGTGAAGGGACAGGTCCAGGTAGATGAGGGCGGAGGCATAGAGTTCGGCCAGTCTCTCCTCTTCCCCGAAACCGAGGAAGGGGACGATCCTGACCCGCTGCCGAACATCCCGGACCAGGCCATCCACCTCGTCTCTTGCCCCGTCCTTGACGCCTGCCACGACCAGGTTGATATCGTGACCGGCAGTCAGGACCGCCCTGAACACGTTGACCGTCTGTTTCAGGTTTTCCCTCTTGTCGCTGGTATAGAACGCCAGGATGTACCCTTCCGGGCATCCCAATCTCTCACGGACGCCCGAGGGAAAAACATTTCCGGATAGGGCAACAAAATCAGCGCCCAAGGAACACGGTGCCAGCGCGAGACGGTCATCATCGATCGCCAGTTCTTCCCGCAGCCACCTGCCCACGAAAGCGCTGTTGTGGAAGACCAGTTCCGCACGTCGAGCCGAACGGGCGATCAGGATCCTGTCCGCCCGGCGGACAAGGTTCTCGGTGATCGACGACACCTCCCCGGCGCTCCGCTGAGCCTGCTCGATGGCGGCCGGCACGTCATGGAACAAGACCGAGTACGGGCAACCGAACTTTCCCATGGTCGTCTCGTACGGGATGAAGGCCACGTCCGCTTCCAGTTCCTTCGCCTTGTGAGGCAATGTCACGAAGCCATGAACGAAGTGGTTCCTCTGTCGCACGCCGTGGTACCGAAGTTCCTCCGAGACGGGCAGGTCAGTCACCCCATTGCCCGTCGGCACCAGCACGTGCCATTCGTGCTCGGTCCGGGACCGGGCAATCTCCCTCAGGAAGTTGTACACATATCGCCCGACACCTTTCATGTCGTTGGTGAGGAACATGCCGTCGACCAGGACCTTCACGACACGAACCTCCGCCGAACCTCTTCGGGCACGACCGGGCTGTCTTCGAGCCATGCTTCGAGCGTTCTCTCCAGGTCGCCCAAGTCCACCGAGAACCGAACCCCTGGCAGCCCATCCAATAGCCTGTTGAGCCCCAGGTCGATCCATCCGGGCATGACAAACGGCACGCCGCTGGCGAGGCAGTCGATCATCACCGTGGATCGGAACATCAGAGCGACGTCCGTTTGGCGCATGACCTCGGGGGTCGGCCGATGCTTCCCGATGGTCACCTCCCGGGGCATTTCTCCAGCGATCTCCTTCCAGCGGCGGAGCAAGTCCGCCGGGTTCTCCAACGGATGGCAATGGATATGTACGGAACACCCCTTTGAAGCCAACCGTTTGAAGATGCCGATGAAGGCATCCATCAATTCCGAGGCATTGAAGGCCGGAAGGAGGTGCAGCGGCCAGGAGAAGTAGGTCAGGCGTCGTCTCCCGACGTCGCGCGCGGCCGCCGGGAACCACCCCGCCGGGCGGTCGACCCTAATCTTGCGCCTCTCGGCGGCTGGCCATATCTCCCTCCAGAAGGGCCCCGGCACCAGGAGCTCGTCGGTGACCACGTCGCGGGCATGGAATGGACCGGTCATGACTCCGTGCATCACCTGGATGGTTCTGACGCCGCGGAGGGAGGCCTGGCGGGCCATCCAACCTTCGATCCCCCACTGACTGGCGATCACCACCGTCGATGGCCGGGCCTCCGCCAAGTACCCGTCCCAGCAATCGGCGACCGTGGCCAGGGCCTTGTGCCAGGAACTCAACCAGTACCGCCACGTCGATGTCTTGGAAACCCACGATCCGAGGACCGGATCGACATCGGGAAGCACTGGATTCTCCTCCGGGCTGAATGAGATTCCATCCCCGCGATAGGCCCAGAGCCAATCGGGAGACTCTCCAGCCTGACGGGCGCCCAGCGAAGCATAGTGGGTGGTCACCACCCAGCGGATGGCCTCTCCACGAAACCTCGTTGCGAAGGGGAGCAACATGATGCTGTTGTTCTTGTACGACGAGAAGAAAGTCACGCCCCCGGGCTTGGGCGGTGTCGCCCTCGGCCACCAGCGCCGGCGGACCTTCAGGGCGGGATCGATCTTGTCGATGGCGTTCCACATCAGCACGCGCCAATTCCCCGTCAGCAGCAACTGCTTGGCATGCCGAGCGATGCGGGTGGGCCAGGGATGTGCCCTCCGGGATTGAGATGAAATCGGTTGACGTCGGGGATCGGCACCACGACGGCATCGCCTCTCTGCCGGACACCGAGGACATGCGTGGCCAGCGCCGCATTCTCGGGTGACAAAAGGTGATGAATCTCCAACTCTCCTTTCCCCGCTCGCTCCAGGATCCCGTCCACCGCCCAGCGGAACGTCGCCGCGTTTTCCAGTTCCCGATAGAGCGGCTCCCGTATGTATTCAGCCCAGGGAATTCCGTGATGCCGCGGTCCCATGGCGCACACCAAGTCGGTGATCCGCAGCGCCTCTTCCCGCAGGTCGTCCATGCCCCCGGAGAGATCATTCAACGTGCGCACCGCGGCACCGGCAGCCCGGGAGAGAGCCTGCAGAGTTTCCGGCGCCAGCCACGAGAGGCAGACAACCTCGGAGCACCCCGGACGCACCCATGCCATCACCCGCCCGAGATCGGCGCTGCCGTCCAGCAAGAGGACACGCGTCTTCATCGGTCCTCCCGTCCGCGAAGGCGTCCCACGACCCGCCCGAACGTGCGCCCGACCCGGAAGCCGTTGCCGATCCCGGCCACCATGTCGCGCACCGTCCCCGGCCGTTCGTTCCCGTCCGGCCGTATGCCGGCCGGCAGCGACCCCAGACCGTCCCGGAAGGCCTTTAACGTGACTTTGATTGCATGGCGAAAGAGCCCATAGAGAACGTCGTGGAATATGATTCTAGGAAGCAGACTGATTCGCTGATACGCGCTCCCCCACGCCCGGACGAACCAGATCCGGTTGCGGATTTCGTAGTAGATGCCCCGATTGCGGTCGCGTTCCTTGGGCGACGATCGGTGAAGCATGAGTAGCTCCGGACAAAAGAGTATCCGGTACCCCAACTGCAGCACCTGGGCCTGGAGGAAGAGTTCCGCCCCGTACAGGAAGACATCCCGGTTGTATCCGGACGTCCGTTCGAGCACGCTCTTCCTGAAAGCTACTCCGCCGCTATGGAAGCCTATGTCCTCCAAGGGGCCAGTGCGGCCGTCACGCCCGCGGAGCAGATCCACGGAATCCTCCGGCCGCCATTCTTCCACCCTGGCGGCCACAACTCCGACATCCAGCGGTGCTGTGCGGAAGATGCCGATCATCGAGGAGAGGACGTTCGCGTCGGGCATCAGGGAATCGTTGTCCATCTGGAAGACGATGTCGCCGCGCGCCGCGTCGAAACCGCGGTTGTAACCGGCCATGCCGACGTTCTCGTCCAGGGTGATCAGACGCACGTTCGGGAACTCGGCCCGCACCATCTCCCCGGATCGATCGGATGACGCGTTGTCCACGACGATCACCTCATGATCTGTGTGATCTTGAGTCGCGATCGATTCAAGTGCCTTGCACAAGTCCTCCCTGCGGTTGTAGTTCACGATCACGACCGAGACCGCCGGCGCCATCATCTTTCGGTTCCCCTGCCGCCGGCCACGGACTCGAACACCAAGGACCAGGCCTGAACGATGGACTCCCAGTCGAACGACGCGGCATGGCGCATGCCGGCTTCACCCATGTCCCTGCGGAGGTCTTCCCGAGAGACAAGGATTTCAAGACGATCAACCATCTCCTCGAACGTCCCCACCTGGTAGCCGGTCACACCGTCGACGACCGACGGTGTCTGATAATCTTTGAAGACGACCACCGGAATCCCGGCGGCGGCCGCTTCGAGCGTCACCTTGGGCAGCCCTTCAACCCGCGACGGGAAGAGGAAGATGTCAGCCCGCACCAAGTTCTCCAGGTATGACCGGTAGTCGGTGGTTGGAACCAGATCGACGTTCCCCAACCCATGCTCGGCGATGCGCCTGGCCAGCGCACCCTCGAGTGGACCGGATCCCATGATCACGAACCGGCTGCCGGGGAAGATCCTGGCCGCTTCGACCACCAGTTCGGGATGCTTGCGTTCCTGGAGACTGCCGGCGAAGGCGATGGTCAGCCTGCCGTCACCAGGCGGCTTGGGCCCGGCGGCGATCCGGCGAATCAGGAACGTGTCCACGCCGCTCGGAATGACCGGGATCGACCTCCCGAAAGCCTCGTGGAATGACGCGGCGACGAACGGCGAGTTGGCCACGGCGATGTCGCTTACCTCCGCCAGGCTTTCCCAGTATCGCCTGATATGACCGGGCATGGCGCTGCGGTCCCCCAGCACATTCTCGACGGGGCTCACCAATGGCCGGCGTGCCACCCCCCTCTTCTTCAGCCATCGATGGATCACCGCCGATCTCCCCATGGCCGCGTAGAAGACCATGTCGTAGCGGGAACTCAGGAGGTGCCGGAGTTGCACCACGGTGCCCAGGCGCGTGGGGATGGCGATCAGGTCGATGTGCGCCGCCGCGGCCACCGCGGCATCGGGATCCTTGCGGCAGTACATCGACACTCTGAAGCGCCCCGGATCGAGCCTGACGGCGATGTCGCGGGCGTTGAGGCACTGGGCGTTGACGATTTGCCGATCGGCCCAGACATTGAACAGGATTCGCAGCGGCCGCACCCTCAATCCTCCTCGGCCGGGGGCGCATTCTCTCCGGTCTTCCGTACGCCCCCGCCTCTCCGGGAGGCTGATGAGACGCGGTTCCATGCCAGGAAGATGACGGCCGCGTACACCAGGGCGCCGAAGGAAGTCTCCACCAGGACGTGCATCCCGGGGAACACGCGACGCGCCGCCAGCAGTGCGGCAATCATCGCCGCGCTGCCCAGGACCGGCAGTCGCAAGGTTGGCATCAGCGGAGGGGCATGCCCGTCGCGTCCAAACCACGCAGCCATCGCGGCCACCAGCCCCTGGCTGACGCAGGTGGTGACGGCAGCCACCGTCACTCCCCAACGGGGTATGAGCGCCAGGTTGGCCAGCAGGTTCAGCATCCCGCCGGCGGCAACGCACAGCACGTACTGCCGATTCCGGTTCATCGCCAAGAGTCGCACCGCCGCATAATAACTGGCCAATCCGCCCAGCACAACGTTCGGCAGCAGCAGGGACAGCAGCACCCCGCTCCCCTGGTATTCCTCGCCGATGACCAACCGTGACAGTGGCTCCGCCACGAGGATGCCGCCGCTCACGAGCGGCAGGGAGACGAGGAAGAACAGTCGGAGATAGAGCCCGGAATGTTTGACGTCCCCACCTTCAGCGCTGAAGGATCCTGCCACCAGGGGGAAGAAGACGCGACCGAGGATGGGGATGAACGACGTGGTCACCATCATCAACCGGTAGTTCGCGGTGTACAGGCCCACCTCGGCCATGGGACGGAAGTAGGCCAGGATGATGGTGTCCACCTTGTCGTAGAGCATCGACATCATCGAAGCGAAACCCAGCAGCAGGGACTGCGGGATGATTTCGCGGAATTCCTTCCTGTCGAAACGCGGGGGTATTCGGCCGAATCGACGGCTGGCGACGACCCTCAGGATGGCATTGGTCACCAGGGCTCCGGCCAGGACAGCCAGAGGCAGCATCCACACGTGGGAGGGGGCCCGGATGAACGACAGCACCGCCGCCGTATACGTCATCTGCCCGATGATGCCGGCCAGGGCCACGGGCAGGATCAAGCTCTTGCCTATCAGCAGCCAATCCAGGTTGAAGGCGGCGGGGAAGATGGTCAGCCCGCCGAGAAGGAGTAGCAGCCGTATGGTGCCGTCAGGTGGCGCCAAGGTGAATGCGTAGGCGAGCAGAAGGATGAAGCCCAGCAGTCCGAAGGCCATGCGAATCCCGTTGATGATTCCACCGAGGGCCCGCTCCTCGCCGGGCCGCTGCGCCACGGCCCTGATTCCCCATGGCACGAATCCCGGGGAGGCGAGCAATGCCAGGAAGGCCGTCACGCTGGTCGCAAAACCGTACTTTCCATAGGTTTCCGGACCCAGCACCCGCGTCAGGAAGGGGAACGTCAGGAAAGGGAGGGCCTTGGCGATCACATCCGTCACGACCAGGGCCGTGAGGTTCCTACCGATCACTTTGGCTTCCATTGTCAGGCGTCGCCAGGGAACAACTCAGGGATAGACGGCCAACAGGGTTCGCTTCGTCGGTGTAAGATGCGTCCCGTACGCCCCCAGCGGAACGACCTTCCCCACACCCTTGGATCTGAAGAACTCGATCAGCCAGGTTTCCGGGTCGGGATCCATGAGCGGGAGGTGCCCCGTCCACGAGGGCCCTTCCTCGTCGCTTTGCCCGGTCTCGAAGAACATCACCCGGTTCGTCCTGGCGAGCAACTGCTCCACTATCCGTTCGGCCTGCGGGAAACCGTAATCCCTAACCATGTGATGGAATACGGACAGGAAGATGGTGACATCCACGCGGGGTAGCAGGGCAACGGAATCTGCATCCAGCTTGAACCGCAGGAAACCCGCGCGATCCAATCCGGTTGCCTCGCGTATCCTGTTGCACAGCCAGAATGACATCCCGGCGGTTTCGATGCCGATGCAGAGCGATCCGCGCTGGGCAAGCTGGAAAGTGAAGAATCCCGTGTTGCAGCCGATGTCGAGCGCGCTTCCGTTGAAGTTCCCCAGTTCACGCTCGATGGCCTCCCATCGCTGCCAACTGCTCTGGTCCCTGTCACTCACGTCGATCCCGAGCCAGGGGACGGGCTGGTAGGCCTGCACGAGTCCCAATCGGAAAGCGGCCCTTATCTGCACGGCGATCATGCGGCGGCGAACGGCATCCAGTCTTCGGTAGTTCATTTCGCCATCCCTCTCGTCCTGTCGAACCTCTGTGGAAACAACCTCCCGGCAGCATGATAGAGCTTGAAAGAGAACCTCCTGACAGCACGCAGGAGGCGTCTCGCCCTGAAATGGAGATATGGCAGGATGTAGGGTGTCAACCCTTCGTTCGATCCGGCTTCTGAAGCCTGGTAGCCGTTCGCCGCCATGTCTGTGCCGCAGATCCTCTCGACGATGTGCAGCTCCCGATCGGTCAGGATGTCCCGCCATGCATCCAGCCCCTCGATGTGGATCGGAGCGGTCACATCCAAGTGGGTCGGCCTCGGCCGACCCACGGAATCACGGGGGACATAGCACTCGCTCATGGTGTGGTAGCCCAACATCCGCTCGTCGTACTCCTCGCCGATGAACCCGCAGATCTTCATGAGCCACATCGCAGGATCACGAACCAGGTCCTCGTACCTCACCTGAAAGAAGTCGTCCGGATTGCCGCTGCGGAAATCGGCGGCAGCGGCGATCATGTCGCGGCAGGAATATGCCATCCGGATCACCGCCTCCATCTTCTCCGCTCTTACGGCACTGCCTTTCGCGCGCAATGCCACGGTGGATCTCGGATCCCTGACGATGTGGATCACTTTCGCCCCGGCAAATCTGGTGGTGAATGCCTTCGCATCATATATGCCGAAAGGCTGTTTTATCCCCCACCGTGACTTGCCTCGGTGGGCCGCATACCATTCCATGAACAGACCCAGCGCAGCGAACTGGTCCCGGGACCCGGATGCGATGAAGTCGCTGGCGAAACGGTCGACGAAATCCTCTCCGAGCGAGGCACCGAATCCCGTTGCCACACGTGAGAGTCGCCCGGCGAATGCCTCCACTTTGCCCCGCGTGTTCAACCGTCCGTACTTATTGGAATACAGACTGAACCAGGGCTCATTGAACATGGCGATGCGCGGATGGCTGTTCAGGATCGCCGCCAGGAGGGTGGCGCCCGAACGGGGGATGCTCACCAGGTAGATGGGTGGTGCCGGATACACCTCCTTCACTCGGTCACCCGACCAAGTGCCACGTCAGCGGAGTCCCCCGGGGCACGTCCCGGACGACCTTCTTGCCGAGGATCGCTTCCAGGTACTTCGGAGGCAGCCCGAGACCGGGGCGGATGGCACGCAGGTTGGCTTCGGTGAAGACATCCCCCGCCCGCATTGCCTCGACCACGTATAGCGAGCGCCGAAAGATCAGCGACTTCCTCTCGGCCGCGGTGGACCCATAGTGGATCGCCCCAAGCGAGGTCGCCCCGCGGCGCGTCTCCTGCACCAGCATGGCCAGTTCGGCTGGTTCCAGGGAAAATGCTGCGTCCACCCCGCCTTCCTTCCGGGAGAGGGTCAGATGCTTTTCGATCATGACTGCTCCAAGGGCCACGGCGACGCAGGCGGCTCCGATCCCCGGGGTGTGATCCGAGAGACCCACCGGCAGCTCGAACAGGTCGGCCAGGTGGGGAATGGTGGCCAGGTTCGAGTCGGCCGGGTCGGCCGGGTAGGTACTGGTGCACTTGAGCAGCACCAGGTCCCGGCAGCCGGCCTCGCGGGCGGCGCGCACCGCCTCGTCCAGTTCGGCCAAGCTAGCCATGCCGGTGGAGATGATCAGCGGCTTGCCGGTGGCGGCTGCCTTCCTGATCAGCGGCAGGTCGGTGTTTTCAAAGGAGGCTATCTTGTACGCTGGCACCCCCAGTCCCTCCAGGAAGTCGACCGCAGTGGCGTCGAACGGAGTCGAGAAGCAGAGCAGCCCGAGTTCCCGGCAACGGCCGAAGATCTGTTCGTGCCACTCCCAGGGGGTGTGCGCCTCGCGGTAGAGGTCGAACAGCGACCGGCCATTCCAAAGGCTCCCAGGGTCGGCGACGACAAACTCCCGCTCGGCCAGGTCGATCGTCATCGTCTCGGCGGTGTACGTTTGCAGCTTGACGGCGTGAGCGCCGGCCCGGGAGGCGGCTTCGACGATGGCCAGGGCCCGGTCGAGCGAGCCGTTGTGGTTGCCCGAAAGCTCGGCCACCACCAACGGCGGCGCCCCCCTAGCGATCTCGTGATTCCCTAGTTTGACCCGCCTCATCTAGTCGTCACCTCCGTTGAACAGCGCGGCCGCATTGCCACTCGTCCCGCACCCAATGCCACGTTCGTTCCAGTCCCTGTCGCAGGGCGACTCTGGGCCGCCATCCGAGGTCCCGGCCGATTGCCGCGATGTCGAGAACCACCGTCGGCGCGTCGAACAACCTCCCGGCCTCCCGGCGAATCACTACCGGCATGCCGGTCACCTCCCCCAACGTGGATACCAGGTCGGACAGGCTGATCCCCTGCCCGCTGCCCACGTTATAGGTGCCTTCCCTGACGGGAGAGCTGGCCGCCAACCAGAGGGCCTCGGCCAGGTCGCTCACGTGGAAGTAGTCGCGCACCACCGAACCGTCGCCGTACACGACGATGTCTTGCCCCCGAAGCAACCGGCCCATGAAGACTGCCACCGCTCCCTGGATGCCGTCCGGATTCTGGCGCTCGCCGAACGGAACCGAAGGCCGCAGGATGACGTGGGGAAGGTCGTTCAGACCCGTCTGCACCCGCAGGAATGCCTCGGCCGCCAGCTTGGCTGCGCCATAACCATTCAGCGGAGCCGTCGGATGGCCTTCGCTGATCGGCAAATGCACCGCCCGCCCGTAGACCGTCCCGCCGGAGGAGATGAAGACCACTTTGCCGACCCGGTGACGGGCGCACAGGTCGAAGAGGTCCACGGTGGGGAGGAGGTTCATCTCCAAGTGGCCGCGAAGGTCCTGGTTTGACGACTGGTGAACTCCCGACCAGGCGAGGTGGAAGACGACATCCACACCATCCAAGGCGGCATCGACGGCGCCCCGGTTGTTCATCTCGTCCCGCAGGAACGCAACCCCGGGGGGGAGACGCCACCAGGGGTTCTCGTCCCGATCCATGACGGTCACGGCCACCCCTTCCCGCCGCAGACGTTCGACTAAGTGCGAACCGATGAATCCGCAGCCCCCGGTCACCAACGCTTTCATGACCATGTCTCAGTTCCTTCGCGGCATCAACCGAAGTGCCACCGCCGCCTGAGTGGCACACCTCTTGACCGCAGCTGCGCGGACTCCCCAAAACGGGATGAGCCCCCTCCCGATCTCGTGATCCCCCAGTCTGATCCGCCTCATCTAGTCGTCACCTCCGGTGAACAGCGCGGGCGCCAATTCTCCGCGGCGCATCCGCCAGCCGGCATCGAAGATTGCCAGCAGGACGACGTCCTCGAACACGCCGCCCTTGTTGTGATGGCCCACCAGAAGCCCTTCCTCGCGGAAGCCCAGGGAACGGTGCAGCCCTAGGCTGGCCTGGTTGGAAGCCAGCACCTCGGCGCAAATCTTGCGCATCCCCAGCGTCTCCACCAGGTATTCCAGGGCGGTGAAGCCGAGCCTCTTGCCGCTCCCCGGCGGCAGGTCGTCGACCCCCAGGTAGAATCCCCAGGAACAGCGCCGGCTGGGCTGGTGCACCCCGGTCACCGTAACCACGCCCACCGGCCGATCCTGTTGCAGAAAGATGTGCACCGGGAACGGCTCGCTCCCCGCCAGACCGACGAACCACCTGGCATGCTCATCACGTGAGATCGGGTGGTCGGTGAACATGGCCGCGCGAACGGTGTCCCGGTTGCGCCAAGTGAAGACCATTTCGAGGTCCCCGGGGGTCATCGGCCGAAGTCGGCACTGGTCAGGCCGCATGGGCGCCCACCTCCTCCATGGCCGCCGTAACCCCCGGTGCGCCGACGAATCCTTCCATGATGGCCGTGGCCGCGCCGGACATGGACCGAACGCGGTCGGGACGCCCGGCCAGGGTTTCGATCGCCGCCGCAACCCGGAGGTCGTCGACCTCGCCCGCCGGCCCGAGTTCGACGCCGGCTCCACGATCGGCAACGGCCCTTGCCAGCGGTGCCTGGTTGGGTGCGACGACGGTCATCACCGCCGGCAGGCCGAGCAGGCATCGCTCCCAGGTGGAGGTCCCGGCCGCGCCGAGGGCGAGATCGGCCAAGTCGAGCAGGCCGGCCATCGCCCCGGCATCCAGGTCAGCATGGCAATTCGCGCCCGGCACACGGAACGCAAGCCGCGCGACCTCCGCCCGCCGGGGGTTGGCGGCGCCCACCACCACGTCCACCGCCACGTTCTGCATTTGCAGTATCGCCAGCGCGCGCAGGGCTTTGGATGTCTCATCCGTGGGATCGCTGCCGCCGTAGGTGACGACGATCCTCCGGACACTTCCGTCACGCCCACGGCGCCCTCGCGAGGCCTCGACAAAGGCGGGGCGCAACAGCGCGTACCGCGGCCCCAACAATGCCCGGCAGCCTTCGGGGACCTTCCCCTCGTATCGCGTTTCCATTCCGTCAACCAAGTTCTGGTCGAGGAGCAGGTCGCAGCGGTGGTTCCGGTCGGCCAGGTCGTCGATCACCATGACCCGCCGGGCGCGCACCGTCACCCGCTCCTCCCACCTGCCGTCGAGTCCGTAGTGGTCCACCACCAGCCAGTCGATCCTCGGCGCGCTGGCGAGAAGCTTCAGCGTGGCCGCGGCATCGGCTTCCCACCCCGGGCGGGACCGATCCATCCGGAGCAGTTCGAAACCGTCCCGGACAACCAAGTCGGCCATCCCCGGCGGCAGTTCCAGGCTGGCAAACAGGACCTGCCAGCCACGGCCATGCAATTCCTCCGCCAGCGTCCGGCAGCGCGCCAAGTGGCCGGTGCCGACTTCAACCGATGCGTCCACTCGAAAGACGACTAGACTCATGCGCCGTCTCGCTCCATCAGGAACCAGGTTATGTCGTCCAGCGGGAAGACGGGATCCCGCCGGTAAACGAAACCGTAGTCGACCAACCGGAATGACGGGTGCCGGTCGAGGAACTCGCCGGCGAAATCGCGCTTGAAGAGCCGCTCGCGGTGTCCCCGGTAGGAAACTTCCACCGGGACGGGGTTGTAGTACTCGATGATAGCCACGTAGCGTCCTGATGCCCGGTCGAGGAGGTCGAAAACGGCCGGCATGCTATCGGGGGGGAGGTGGATCAGCACCCCCTTGGTGAAGACCAGTTCGTAGCGGCGGGGGGGGGCAAAGTCGAGGATGGACTGGTGGTGTACTGACACGCCGGGGATGCCCTGCAGTTCCGTCACTGCGGCGGCATTGATCTCCACCGCGGCCAGTTCACCCTTCGGCAGCAGGCTGCGCAGGGCCCGGAGATTGAGCCCCCGGTTGGCGCCCAGTTCCAGGACGGAGCTCACACCACCGGCACGGGCGAGTATCCTGGAAAAGAGCGCCGTGTTGGCGGCCACCAGGTCATCCCCCTCGTTTCGGCTGGTGTACTCGTCCCCGAACGCCCCGGCCCAGAATTGTTCCTGATCGGTCCGACGTTTCATCCTTCCCGTACCTCCCTCGATACCGTCTTCTGCTCGACGCGGCTGTTGATGGCCTCCCAATCGGGGTGTTCCCGAAGCAACCGCAGAACGTCCCCCGTCGCGAAATCCGTTCCGGCGGGAAGGAGCTCCTCCAGTATTCGCCGGATCAACTCAAAATCCTCGGGCGTGTCAACGGTCCAGCGGTGGCGGCTTAGATCCTGGTCGCCCCTGACCTGGAGTATCCTGAATCGTACGGGTCGCCGGTAGATGTACGGCGTGACGTGTTCGCGTTCGGCCGGATCGGTCGCCCGATGGAATGCCTCGTCCAGGGCGGCAATACTGAAGACCTCGCAGTCGAGGCCGCGGGGATAGGTCCGATCGAGCGTGTTCGAGACGTAGTCGCATGCTCCGGCGGCCTGCCGGAAGGCTCCGATCACCCGGTCGACCACGGCCGGGTCCATCAACGGACAGTCGGCGGTGATCCTGACCACCACGTCGGCGCGGTGGGCCATTGCCGCGCCGTGGTACCGCGCCAGCACGTCCTCCTCGGATCCGCGCCACACCGGCAGGCCCAGCCCTTGCACCTGATCGACGATGGAAAGATCACGCCCGGCGGTGGTGGTCGCCACGACGACCGCATCGGCCTGGCTCACCAGGCGAAGTCTCTTCAGCAGGAGCCCGAGCAGCGTCTCGCCGGCGACCTCCAACATCGCCTTCCCGGGAAGGCGTGTCGAGCCCATGCGCGCCTGGACGATGATGACCGTCTTCATCTGAATCGTCGCATCCGGTACTATGCGAACGCTTCCTTGACACAAGCAATGACCCGGTCCTGGTCCGCCTCGGTCAGAGCAGGGAAGAGGGGCAGGGTGACGGCCTGTCGGTAGTAGGCCTCGGCCTCGGGGAACATCCCCTCGGAGAAGCCGAGGCCGCGGTAGAACGGCTGGGTGTGGACCGGGATGTAATGGACCTGCGGCCTGATCCCATTGGAGACCAAGTGGCTGAACAAAGCGGCCCGATCGGCCCGCGCCCCGTCGGCGACCCGGGCGACATAGAGGTGATGGGCGGAACGGGTGTCACCGGGCGGCTGCTGGAACGTCAGCGGCAGCCCGCGCAATGCCACGGAGTAACGCCCGGCCAGGGCCGCCCGCCTGTCGATGAGCGCTGCCAGCCGCTTCATCTGGCTCGCACCCAGGGCGGCGTTGATGTCGGGCATGCGGAAGTTGAAGCCCAGCGCCACCTGCTGGTAGTACCACGGGCCGTGGGAGGCGCCCTCCATCAGGGACGGATCGCGGGTGATGCCGTGCGTGCGCAGCAGACGGAGCCTGGCCTCCAGGTCGTCCCGGTTGGCCAGCACCATCCCCCCCTCGCCGGTGGTGATCGACTTGACCGGGTGGAAGCTGAAGACGGCCATGTCGGAGTGCCGGCAGGAACCCACCGGCCGGTCCTGGTAATGCCCTCCCAGTGCATGGGCGGCATCCTCGATGACGGTGAAGCCGTATTGCCTGGCCAGGGCGCCGATACGCTCCATGTCGCACGACACGCCGGCGAAGTGGACCGGCACGACCACCTTCGGCAGGTGACCGGACCGGGCGGCTTGGCGCAGTTTCTCCCCCAAGCGGTCGGGGTCCATGTTCCAGGTGCCCGGGTGGATGTCCACGAAGTCGACCGACGCGCCGCAGTAGAGGGCGCAGTTGGCCGAGGCGACGAAGGTGATGGGGGAAGTCCAGAGGGTGTCACCGGGACCCAAACCGGCCGCCAGGCAAGCCAGGTGGAGCGCGGCCGTGCCGTTGGACACGGCCACGGAATGGCTGGCGCCGCAATAGCCGGCCACCGCCTCCTCGAACCGTTCCACGGCAGGGCCCTGGGTAAGCCAGTCGGACCGGAGAACCTCGACCACCGCCTCGATGTCCTCGGGGGAGACGCTGTGACAGCCGTAGGGTATGGTCATCTTCAGTCCAGCGAACCCAGGTTTTCCCCGACCAGGCGGCGGATCTCCTCGACCGATAGCCAGCGGTCGTTGGTGCCGCTGTTGTACGAAAAGCCGTCGGCACAGGGCCTGCCGGAGAAGGCCTTCAGATAGTCAGGCGCACTCCACAGCGGGGACGATGGCAGGATGACGTAGTGGCGGTCGAATTCCAGCGTATTGATGGAATCGGGCGCGGTGATCATCTCCTCGTGCAGCTTCTCGCCCGGCCGGATGCCGACGATCTTCCGGCGGCATCCCGGAGCGACCGCCTCGGCCACGTCGGTGATACGGTAACTGGGGATCTTGGGGACGAAGATCTCCCCTCCCCACATGCGTTCCAGGGCGAAGAGGACGAAGTCGACGCCCTCGTCGAGGGTGATGTTGAAGCGGGTCATGCGCTCGTCGGTGATCGGCAGGATCCCTTCCTTCCGGCGGGCGATGAAGAACGGGATGACGCTCCCGCGGCTGCCCATGACGTTGCCGTAGCGGACCACCGAGAACCGTATCTCGTGCCGTCCCCGGAAGTTGTTGGCGGCCACGAAGAGCTTGTCCGAGCAGAGCTTGGTGGCGCCGTAGAGGTTGATCGGCGCGGCCGCCTTGTCGGTCGACAGCGCGACCACCCGGGTCACCCCGCGGTCGATGCAGGCCTCGATCACGTTCTGGGCGCCCAGGATGTTGGTCTTGATCGCCTCGAAGGGGTTGTATTCGCAGGCCGGCACCTGCTTGAGCGCCGCGGCGTGGATGACGGTGTCGATCCCCTCCAGAGCCCGCCAGAGGCGGTCCCGGTCGCGCACGTCGCCGATGAAGTAGCGCAAGGCCGGGTGGCGTTCCACGGGGAACGCCTGTCCCATCTCGAACTGCTTCAGCTCGTCGCGCGAGAAGACCACCAGGCGTTTCACGCCGGGGAACCGATGCAGCACTGTCTCGACGAACTTCTTCCCGAAGGAGCCGGTCCCTCCGGTCACCAGTACCGACTTGTCGTTCAGCATGCGATCATCCTTTTGTCGCGGTGATCCGATCCGCCCGGGCAGGGTCCCATTCGCGCAACTTCACTTCCCACATGAACTTGGCCGTTTCGGCCAACCACTGCAGGCGCGCTTCCAGCGGAACCTGGGCCATGGCGACCAAGTCCTCCTCGGGAACCGGCCGTCCTCGATCGAACGTGTCCTTGTACCACTCCATCAGGAACTCGACGGGGAAGTCGGCCAAGGGGCGCAGTCCCTCCAAGGACTTCTTCCGATAGGCGTATTCGAAGATGTCGCTCACTCCATGCTCCCCCTGCGCCGCAGGTCCAGAATCTTCTCGATCTGCTCTGCGTCCGCCAGATCCTTGGGTCGTCCCGCGGATCTCTTCATCTCCAGCAGCGTCGCCACATCCGTGGTCGGAAGATCCACGCCTTCAGCGACGAGCACCTTCCGTTTGGCGTGAGCGGCCTCGAAGTCAACCGGCAGATCCAGAAAGAGGTCGACATGGCACCAAGGCTCGTCCTGCTTGACAAACGTGAGCACCAAGGCTCCCTTTTCTTCGCGCCATTGCCTGCGTTTCGCAGGGTCCGCGAAGTCCTCCGCCTTGACCGGCACCACCGGGCCGTACCCCTGCTTCGAGAGAAGGGCCACGGCATTCAGGGTATTGTCCCTGTCCAAAGCGAGCATGAGATCGAGATCCATGGTCATCCGCACGTACCCGTGCAGGTTCATGGCCATTCCCCCCGCGATGAGATAGCGTACCCGGGAATCGTTGAAACTCTTTAGCAATTGCAGATACTGCTTCACAACCCCTCCCTCAGGACGCTTTCGAGATAGGCCCGGTAGGACGACTTCGGCAGCCCTTCGATCACCTGCCGCAGGCCGGCGTCGTCGATGAAGCCCATCCGGAAGGCGATCTCCTCGATGCAGGCGATCTTGAGCCCCTGGCGCAGCCTCCAACGTGCCGATGAAGTGGCTCGCCTCGAGCAGGCTCTGGTGGGTGCCGGTGTCGAGCCAGGCGATCCCCCGGCCGAGGCGCTCCACCCGTAACCGGCCGCGCCGCAGGTACTCCAGGTTGACGTCGGTGATCTCCAGCTCACCGCGGGCCGAGGGCTTCATCCCCTTGGTGATCGGCACCACCTCTTCGTCGTACAGGTAGAGCCCCGGCACGGCGTAGTGGCTCCTGGGCCGGGCGGGCTTCTCCTCCAGGCTCAGCACGTTCCCCGCGGCGTCGAACTCGACCACGCCGTAGCGCTCCGGGTCCTGCACCGGGTAGCCGAAGACGCAGGCGCCGCTGGAAAAGTCGGCCACGATCCGGTCGAGCCCCATCTTGCCGTAGAAGACGTTGTCCCCCAGGATCAACGCCACCGGCTCCCCGGCGATGAACTCCTCGCCCACCAGGAAGGCCTGGGCGATCCCCCCCGGCTTCGGCTGGACGGCATAGGCGATGCGCATGCCGAGACGCGCGCCGTCCCCCAGCAGGGTCCGGAAGCGGGGCGTGTCGTCGGGCGTCGAGATGACCAGGATGTCCCTGATGCCGGCCATCATCAGCGTGGCCAGCGGGTAGTAGATCATCGGCTTGTCATAGATCGGCTGGAGCTGCTTGGACGCCACCAGCGTCAGCGGGTAAAGGCGGCTTCCCGCCCCGCCCGCCAGGATGATGCCTTTCCCAATCCCTCGCATGGTCACGCTCCTAGAGTCCGAGAACGGTGCACTTGACGATCGTCCAGAGGACGACGAAGCCGTCGGTCCAGTGGATCTTCTTCCCCTCGCTGATGTCCCGCCCCGAGTAGGAGATGGGCACCTCGTAGATGCGGGCCCGGAGGTTGGCCAGTCGGGCGGTGATCTCCGGGTCGAAGCCGAAGCGGTCGCTCTTGAGCACGATCCGGTCGGACATGTGACGGGTGAAGGCCTTGTAGCAGGTCTCCATGTCGGTCATGTTCAGGTTGGTGAACATGTTGGAGACGGTGGTCAGGAACCGGTTCGACAGGTAGTGCCAGAAGAGGTGCACCCGGTGGGCTCCGCCGCCGATGAACCGCGAGCCGTAGACGGCGTCGGCCCGGCCGTCGAGGATCGGCTCGAGGATGACCGGGAACTCCTTCGGGTCGTACTCCAGGTCGGCGTCCTGGATGATGACCACGTCGCCGGTGACCTGCCGCATGCCGGTGCGGACGGCCGCCCCCTTCCCCTGGTTCCGTTCGTGGAAGAAGACCCGGATCTCGTTGCGCGCGTCACCCGGCAGCCGCCCCCCTCCGGCGATCTCGCTCGAGTATTTCGCGGGTGCCGTCGGTGGACATGTCGTCGACCAGGATGATCTCCTTGTTGAACGGCGTGGCCATGACCCGGCGAATGAGTTCCTCGACGAAACGCTTCTCGTTGTATACCGGGATGACCACCGAGAGCTTCATCGTTTCCCGCTTGCCGGGGAAGGGGGAACGCTCGGTCATGTCGTGACCTCCGTCGACGGTTGGGTGGTGCCTGGGGAGGCAATCTTCAGGTCGGTCGCCCGCAGCGCCAGGGCGGCCATGAAGGCGAATTGGAGGTGGACGGCCGGTATCCGCAGGCCGAAATCGGCCCAGGCGTGGACCAGCGAGGCGACCACCGCCGCGGCCGCGCCCGCCGAGACGAGCAGGACGGTCTTGTTGCGCCGGCTGTACCACCCCTTGAAGAACTTCCTGCCCCACGCCAGGATCAGGGCCAGGAAGCCGAGGGCTCCCAGCACTCCCCACTCGATCAGGGTCTGGAGGTAGTCATTGTGGGCGTAGGCATACTCGCCGTACCGGTCGGGGATTCGGCGGTACAGCAGGAAGATCTTGCTGAAGGACCCCGCCCCGGAACCGACCAGCCAGTAGTCCGGCGATCATGGTCAGGAGATCCCTGTTGAGCCGAGCCTGCCAGCGGGTCGCCGGCCGGCGGACCGCATCGCCTGCCAGGCCCGTTCCGCCGTCTGGCCCCGACAGGAAGAAAAGCGAGACCATCAGCAGCAGCAGGCCGATCACCACCATGCCTTGCCGGACGGTCCGCCGCCGCGTGCCAGCAACACTCCCAGGAAGAGGCTCCCGCCCGAGCAGCCGAGCACCCCGCCGAGCGAGGCGCTGAGGCGAGGATCCCGTCGTCGTCGCCGCAACGCCCAGGCCGAGGGTCACGGTAGTTCGTCCAGGCGAGCCGCCGCCCGGGGCGACGAGCATCCGCCTGCCCGTCTCGCGTTCGACGGCGAATCGGGACAGGACCAGGCCGATGCCACAGCAGGGAGGCCATGGCGGCCCACTGGGCGAAGTGGTTCCGGTTGACGAAGGGTCCGAACGAAACCGCGCGCGGGGGCATGAACGGCCCCCACACGAGGTGTTGCCCGCGAAGAACTGGAGCAGGGCCAGGACCGATACCCCGCGGCGCCGGAAGAACGGTCAGCGTGATCAGCGGGCCGTCGAGGCGGCACTCGCCAACACCTCGGCCGAGATGACGAAGAAGACCAGGGCCGAGGCAAGTTTGGCCAGTGCCCTCCAGACTAGTGCCGGGGCGGCTGCCAGGGGTGCCAGCCGCCGGAATGGCGCCGGCCGCGCGCCTGGTCATGCAGCGTGGCCGTGAGGCGAAAGAAACGCCCCGAGGGCTCGCGGCAGGGGCACCGCCATCGCCGCGCCGTAGAGCAGGATCAGGCCGGCCGGCAGGGCCAGGGGAAGGATGATGCTTCCTGCCGAGAAGGCCCTTCCGGTGGCCGGACCAGGAGAGAGGATCGCCGCCCCGCCACGAAGGCCCCGAGGATGAAACACAGCACCTTGGATGACCTGCTCGGTCGGAGGATCCGATTCCGCCGAAGAAGACGACGGGCACGACCAAGAATGCCGCGACACGCACGTTCCATGCACGTGCAGGGCCGCGTCTACATCCCCACGGGAACGCGGTCAATTCTTCCTCCGGGCCTTCTTCTTCCGCGGCCGCTGCCCCCCCTCGGAACCGTAATAGGAGTAGTAGTAGTGGGGCGCGTAATATAGTAGTAATGGCCGCGGCGGCTGTCGACGAAGTTCATGACCACCCCGAGCACGCTTGGCCTTGGCCTCGTCCAGCCGCTTCTTGACCAGCATGGCCACCTTGCGGCTCGTCTTGCCGGCGCCGATGACCAGGACCACCCCGTCCACCATGGCCGACAGGATGCTGGCGTCGGTTACCGAGATGACCGGCGGGCAGTCGATGATCACCCGGTCGAAGCTCTTCTCCAGGGCGCCCAGGAGCTTCTTCATCCGCTGCGACGCGAGAAGTTCGGCCGGATTGGCCGGGATCGGGCCGCTGGTGATGACGCTCAAGTTCGGGACGATCGGTCTTCCGGCACATTTCGGAGATGTCGTTGCTCTCGGTCAGCAGGCTTCGACAGGCCGGTCGTGTTCTCCAGCGAGAAGACCGTGTGCACCCTCGGTTTCCGCAGGTCCGCGTCGATCAGCAGCACCCGGTTGCCGGCCTGGGCCAGCGTGACGGCCAGGTTGACCGCCGTGGTCGTCTTCCCCTCGCGGGGGCCGGCGCTGGTCACCAGCAGGGTGTTGAGGGGCGTCTCGTCGGCCGCGAAGAGGATGCTCGTCCGGGCCGAACGGTATGCCTCGGCGAAGCTCGATTTGGGCTCGAGTTGGGTGACCAGTTCCCGCACACCGTCGTCGTCGCGCATGCGGATGTGCGGTATCGACGCCAGGAACGGCATCTTGCCGGCGCGCTTCCAGGTCGTCCGGGTCCTTGACGCTGTCGTCCATGTACTCCATGAAGAAGACCAGCGTCAACCCCGCCCAGGAGGCTCAACACGAAGCTGAACATCAGCGCCCGGCGGCGGTTGGGGGCGAACGGCGCCAGCGGCACCTCGGCCTTGTCGACGATGTGGAGATTGCCCGTCTGAAGCCCCTCCGACAGGCCGGTCTCCTTGGCGCGGCTCAAGAGCAGGCTGTAGATCGCCGGTTGTTCTCGACGTCCCGCTCCAGGACCGAGATCTGGGCCGCTGCTCTTGCCCATGCTCTGGATCGACTTCTTCTGCTGGTCGAAGGCCTGCTGGATGTCTCCTCCTTCGCCTTGGCCACCTCGTACTCGTTCCTGATGCTCTTGACCACCTTGGAGATCTCGAGCTGGATCTGCTGCTGGACGCTGTCGAGCTGCGCCCGCAGCTTGATGATCCTCGGGTGCTTGGGCGTGAAGGTCTTCTCCTGGTCGGCCAGCTCGTTGTTCAGCCGGGCGCGCTCGGCCCGCAACTGGCTGATGGTCGGGTTCGACATCACGTCGGGCAGGGAGTCGAGCTCGACCGCCGGCCATCTTCTGCATCTGCCGGTAGCGGGTCTCCAGGGCTATCCGGTCGGTCTTGGCCCTGGTGAATGCGGTGTTCAATTCCTCCAGCTTCTGGCCGACGATCGCCTCGCGGTTCTCGATGGCCACGATGTCCTTCCCCTCCCGGAATCTCTGGAGGGCCATCTCGGACTCCTCGACCTTCCGGCGGGCATCGTCGATCTGGGTCGACAGCCAGTCGGTGGCCTGCCGCGTGGTCGAGAGGCGCTGCTCCTGGTTGCGCTCGATGAAGGCCACGCACAGCGCGTTGGCCATCTCGGCGGCCAGGCGCGGGTAGGGCGAGATGACGTTGACGTCCATCAGCCGGGTGTTCTTGACCAGGTCGACCTTGAGCATGCCGAGGAAGCGGTTGACCAGCATCGTGTTCTGGGGGATCGACGCGGCTGACGGCGGGCGACGCCGGGACGTCGGCCTTCTTGCCCTGGCCGCCGAAGAGCTGCGCCAGAAAGCCCCGGATGCCGGTCTTCGGGAACTGTCTGCTGCCCAGGAACTCCGGGTTCGAGGCCAGGTTGAGCCGGCGGATGACCTCCTCGGCCAGCGAGCGGCTTTGGATGAGCTGGTACATGGTCTGGAAGTACTCGTCGCCGTACATGCCCGGCCTGCGCGTCGACCACCTCCTGGAACTGGAGCACCTTGGGCGCCTCGCGGTCGATCTGGATGCGGGCCGTCGCCCGGGTACTGGTCGACCTGTCCCGAGACCCGGTAGATACGTCGCCGAGGTCGCCACGACGACGACCGCCAGCACCACCCAGAGACGCTTCTGGACAACCTTCAAGTAGTGGGTAGAGGTGAATGGCCCTCGGTTCCTGCATGTCCATCATTGGTCGATTCCCCCGTCAGAAGAATGATTCCGGGACGATGATGATGTCGTTCGGCGACACCAGTGCTTCGAGGTCGACCTTGTCGGTCTGGCCCCGGCCGCCCACTTCCCGGGTGATCTTGATCTTCCCCTTGGCCGCGCGATCGGTGAATCCGCCGGCGAGCGAAATGGCCATCAGCACCGTGATCCGCTGCTCCTTGGTGATCCGGAACGACCCGGGCGGCTCACCTCGCCGAAGACGTAGAAGAACTTCTGCTCCGACCTGGGGGATGTAGACCGTGTCCCCCTCCTCCAGCACGATGTTCTCCTCGGGGTAGTTGCCCGAGAGCAGCCGGTCGAGGTTGACGGAGATCGTCTGCCCGCCGATTTCGCCCGGGAACGCGCCGGATGACGGTCGCCTCGTTCGCCCGTTCGTGTCTCCTTGCAGGCCGCCGGCCAGGGTGAGCATCTCCAGCAGCGTCTTGCGGCCGGTGATCTGGAAGACGCCCGGGCGCTGGACCTCGCCGAGGATGTTCACCTCCCGCTGGTGGTATTCCCGGATCGTCACCAGCACCTTGGGGGTGTAGATGAACTCGGCGAACGCCTCGGTGAGCCGCCGGGTGATGACCTCGACCGACAGGCCGGCCACCCTCACCTCGCCCGATCAAGGGCAGGCTGATCATCCCCCGCTCCGAGACGCGCACCTCCTGGCGCAGGTCGGGATGCTCCAGCACCTGCACCTCGATCAGGTCTTTCGCCCCGATGAGGTAGTCTTGGTCGGGAGTCTGGGCCCCCGCCGGACAGGTCGCCAGGCAAACCAGCAGGACCGCCAGCCGGGCAGCCAACCCGCGCCGCTCAAGGAGTGTGCCACGGCATGATCTACTCAATGAGTCCTCCATCCGTTGGAAAATTCGCACCTCTATATAAACCAGTATAATATATCATCAAATCGTGCCTTCTGACCAGTCTCTTGCCGATGGAAGTCGATCGGGAACGGCGCCATCGAAGATGCCTTCGACCAAGGAGCAGTCGCATGCGAAACGTCTTGACGGTTGTCGTGGCAGTCGTGCTGGCAATGTCCCTGGCGGGCTGCAACAGGAAGGACAAGTCCGCCGGCGAAGGCCGGATCGGGTCGATCGCCGAGGAGGCGGTCAACCGGGCGGCGTCGCAACCCGCCACGGGAACCGACCTTCTGATGACCGTGCAGGTGGAAGTGTCTCCCGTCCTCACCGGCCTGGGCCTGTACCGGACGATGGCCAAGTTCGACCCGGCGACCAGTGCCCTCACCGTCCACCTCGTCGCCCGGACCGGCTACCAGGGCCGCCTGACCGCCCGCGCCCTGGACGGGCGGGGTGCCGAGGCCGGAAGGGGCAACACGGCGGTCGACCTGAAGCCCGGCGGATCAGCCACGATTTCCTTCGCCATTTCCGGAAGTTCGACCGCAGGACAGATCGACAAGTACATCCTCCAGACCGCCGAGTGATCAGAGCCCGACCGCTTCTCCCCTGACGATCCGGGAGGGAATGTCGCGAGTGAGCCGTTGGGCCGTCCCGGGACCACCCAGCAGGTCAAGGGCACTGCCGACAGTCGAGAGCACCGGCGGTCGTTCCGTGGCCCAGTGCGCGTCGCTGGCGACAACCGAGCAGAGCCCTTCCCTGACCAGTCTCTCGGACGACCGGCGCGCCTCCACGCCAAAACCTCCCAGGAGGCTCCCGGCGGTCACCTGGATGAGCGCCCCGGCTTTGGCCATGGCGGCTACGTGGCCCGACTTGCCCATCAGGTATGTCTCCCGCTCCGGGTGGGTGACAACCGGCACCAGCCCCCGGTCGACGAAGCGCTTCACGATGTCCGGCAGGTTCGGCAGAAGCGTATTGGAGGGGAGTTCGAGCAGGAAGTGCCTCCCGGCGTCGGCCAGGGTGACGATCGGCACCTTCCCGGAAACCAGTTCTGGGGTGAGCTGGTAGTCGCCGCCGGCGAGGATCTCCAGGGGCACCCCGTCGGTGCGGAGGCGCTCGCGGAGGTGCCCGACCCCTTCGTGGATCATCTCGGGCGTCGTGGGAAACTCGAAATTGACGTGGGGGGTGGCGACGACAGTGGTGATCCCGTCGGCCACGGCCACCCGTGCCATGGCCACTGACTCCCCGATGGTGGCCGGGCCGTGGTCGATCCCCGGCAGGATGTGGCAGTGCAGGTCGACCATACCGCCGGTCATGCCCGGCTCCCGTACCGCTCCATCTCGGAATAGACGCAGCCGCAGTATTTCTGCCTGTACCGCCCCGTCCGGCGCCAGGCCTCCCGGCCTGCCAGCCACCCGTCGCGCAGGTCGAGATAGACGAACTCCACGCCCGCCTCCCCGGCCGCCCGCTCGCCGGTCTCCCTGATCAGGTCGTGGTCCTGGTGGATGCTGAACAGGAGCGTGGTGGAAAAGCTCCCGATGCCCCGTTCCCGGGCATGGCGGGCGGCTTGGCCGAGGCGCATGGCGTAGCAGAGTCGGCAGCGTTCCGATTCGTGGCCGACGACCTCCCGGAGAAACTCGACCAGGCCGTACTCCCCCTCTTCGAGCGGCAACCGCTCCTCCCGGGCAAACTCCCGCAGGGCGTCGCGGCGGGCCAGGAACTCGGTCAGCGGGTGGATGTTGGGGTTGAGGAAGTACCCTTGCGGCTCGTAGCCTTCGTCACGCAGCCGTGGCAGCGACCCGGCGGCGCACGGCCCGCAGCAGACGTGCAGCAGCAGCGGCTTCACCAGAGCCCATCCTGGCGGCCGGCGGGCGGCTTGCGGCCGAAGTGCTCGAAGCCCCGCCGGGTGAGCACCCGTCCCCGCGGGGTACGCTGCAGGTAGCCTTCCTGGATCAGGAACGGCTCGAGGACGTCCTCGATGGTGTCCTTCTCCTCGCCGATGGCCGCCGCCAGGGTGTCGAGGCCGACCGGACCGCCGTCGAACTTGTCCATGATCGCCAGCAGGAGGCGGCGGTCCATCTGGTCGAAGCCGACCCGGTCGACCTCGAGACGCCGCAGAGCCTCGTCGGCCACCTCGCGGGTGATGCGCCCGTCGGCCATCACCTGGGCGAAGTCACGCACCCGGCGCAGCAGGCGGTTGGCGATCCGGGGGGTCCCCCGCGACCGGTGGGCGATCTCCTCGGCCCCCCCCTCGTCGATCGACACTTGCAGGATCGATGCCGCCCGCATGACGATCAAGGTGAGCTCGGCCGGGACATAGAAGTCGAGCCGGTTGATCACCCCGAAGCGGTCGCGCAGCGGGGAGGTCAGCAGGCCCGCCCGGGTGGTCGCCCCGATCAGGGTGAAGTGCGGCAGGTCGAGCTTGACCGTCCGGGCACTGGGCCCCTGCCCGAGGATGATGTCCACCTTGAAGTCCTCCATGGCCGGGTAGAGGATCTCCTCGACCACGTGCGACAGCCGGTGGATCTCGTCGATGAACAGGACGTCGTGCGGCTCGAGGTTGGTCAGTATGGCCACCAGATCGCCGGCCCGCTCGATCACCGGCCCCGACGTGGCCCGGATGTCCACCCCCAGCTCGTTGGCGATGATGTAGGCCAGGGTGGTCTTGCCGAGGCCCGGCGGGCCGTAGAAGAGGACGTGGTCGAGCGCCTCCCGCCGCTCCCGCGCGGCGGAGATGAAGACCTTCAGGTTCTCCTTGACCTTTTCCTGGCCGACATACTCCCCCATGACCCGCGGCCTGACCGTCTGCTCGAACAGGACATCCTCGTCAGTCCTGCGGGGAGTGATCTCGCCGTCGTGCCGGTCGTCCGTATCGGCCACGTCGCCTCCCGTCGCCTAGCGCGCCAGCCGCGCCAGGGCCTTGCGGATGAACGTCTCGATCGACCGCTCGCCCGACTCCCAGACATGCCGGAAAGCCCCCTCGGCGTCCTTCTTCCGGTAGCCGAGGTTGACCAGGGCGCTGACCACGTCCTCGGACATCCTGGCCTCGTCCGGCGAGGAGGGCACCGGCGCCTTCTCGCCCGAGACCGCCGGGGCCACCTTGCCCCGCAGCTCTAGGGCCAGCCGCTCGGCCGTCTTGCGCCCGATCCCGGGAATCGACGCCAGCACGGCGATGTCCTGGCGGTGGATGGCATCCTTCAGGCGCTCCGTCGGCAAGCCGGAGAGGATGGAGAGGCCGGTCTTGGGACCGATCTTGGAGACGCCGATGAGCAGCAGGAAGAGTTCCTTTTCGTCGTCCGTCAGGAATCCGTAGAGGTGGAGGGCATCTTCGCGCACGCAGGTGTGGACCCGCAGGTCGACGTGCTCCCCCTCGGCCGGCAGATCGTAGAAGGTGCTCAGCGGGATCATCAGCCGATAGCCGACGCCGCCCACGTCGACCACCGCCTCCTGCGGGGTCTTGTGCCACAGACGGCCGCGAATCCGGGCGATCACCGTGCCGCCCCGCGTGTCCGGCCGGGCGCGATCGGGGCGGCCGCCCGCGATGCGTAGGCGTGGGTGATGGCCACCGCCAGGGCATCCGAGGCGTCCTCCGGCCGGGGCGTCTCGGTCAATTTCAGGATGTGCCTGACCATGATCTGCACCTGGGACTTGTCCGCGAGACCGTAGCCGACGACTGCCTTCTTGACCTGCAGGGCGGTGTACTCGAACGGCTTCAGGTCCATCTCCAGCCCGGCCATCAAGGCGGCGCACCTGGCGTGGCCGAGGATAAGCGCCGACTGGACGTTCCGGTGGACGAAGATCTCCTCCACGGCCATCTCCGCCGGCCGGGCCGACCCGATGACCTCCGTCAAACCGTCCCGGATGTAGCGCAGCCTCCGGAAGAAGTCATGCCGGGCCGGGGACCGAAGCGCGCCCCACGACACCACCGCCAGGGCGTTTCCCCGCACGTCGACGATGCCGTAGCCGGTGCAACCCAGCCCGGGGTCGATACCCAGCACCCTCCTGCCCGCCACCACGGGAATCGGCATCAGGCGTTGAGCTTCTCCATCACCTCGTCGGGGATGTCGAAGTTGGCGTATACGTTGGAGACGTCGTCGTGGTCCTCGAGCACGTCCATCAACTTGAGCATCTGCTCGGCCTGTTTTCCCTCGAGCCGCACCGTGCTCTGCGGAGACATGGTGACCTCGGCCATGTTCACCTTGATCTTCCGGTCCTCCAGGGCCTTGCGCACCAGCTCGAACGAGGACGGGTCGGTGTACACCTCGAACTCGTCATCTTCGGAGACCACGTCGTTGGCTCCCGCCTCCAGGGCGACCTCCATCAGGACGTCCTCCTCGGCCGCCTCCTTCGGCACGGTGAGCAACCCCTTCTTCTCGAACATCCAGGACACGCAGCCGGCCTCGCCCATATTGCCGCCGTACTTGGAGAAGAGGTGGCGGATATCGCCCACCGACCGGTTCCGGTTGTCGGATGTCACCTGGACCAGGATGGCCGCGCCGCCCGGGCCGTACCCTTCCAGCGAAAACTCCTCATATGCCACGCCGGCGAGTTCCCCGGTGCCCTTCTTGATCGCCCGGTCGATATTGTCGGCCGGCATGCTCTGGGCCTTGGCGTCGGAGATTGCCTTGCGCAACCGCGCATTGCCGACCGGATCCCCGCCGCCGATCCGCGCCGCCACGGTGATCTCCTTGACCAGCTTGGAGAAGATCTTCCCCTTCTTGGCGTCGAGCGCGCCCTTCTTGTGCTTGATACTGCTCCACTTGGAATGACCTGACATGCCTTCCCTCCTCCGCGCCGACGGGCATCAGCCCCGGCGACATCATGCCATGGATACCCTCTTCAACTCGCGCACCGCCGCAGTCACCGCCCCGGCCGAGAACCCCCTCCGGAGGAGATACTGCCTCGCCCGGCGGGTAGCCCCCGGGTCGGCACCATCGCCGGTGGCACGGGCCCGACGCATCAGGAGATCGGCCGCCCGCGCTGTCTCCGCTTCCTCGTCCCGGTATGGCGCCACGGCGGCCGCCGCCGTCTCGGGATCGACACCCCGCCGGGTGAGTGCCCGCACGATGCGCGCGGGACCCCATCCCTTGTTGCGGAAGGCGCTCTCGGCCACCAGGGCGGCAAACCTGACGTCGTCCAGGTAGCCCATGGCGGCCACTCTGTCGAGGGCCGCCGCCACGTCCGCCTCGGGATGGCCCTTCTCCAACAGGCGCCGGCGAAGCTCCTCCCTGGCGTAGTCCCGCCGGTTCAGGAGCCGCAGCGCCGCGGCAGCGGCATGCGACCGTTCCCCCCGCGTGAAGTCATTCCCCGAAGCGATCAATCTTGAAGGCCCCCGGCGGCTGGGCCGTCGACTGCTTCTGCCCCGGCGCAAAACGCCCGGGACGATTCGGCTGCGCGCCGAAGGTCGACTGCTGCTCGGTGGCCAGGTCGCTGGTCGACTGGACGCCGCGCACCTTGAGGGCGAAGTCTTCGGGATTGGTGCTCTGGGTGAGCGCCTCCTCGTAGGTAATCAGTTCCTTGCGGTAGAGATCGAGGAGGGCCTGGTCGAACGTCTGCATGCCGTACTGGGAACCGCCGGTGGACAGCACCTCCGGGATGTACTTGGTCTTGTCCGGATCGGTGATGGCCTCCTTCACGGTGATCGTGGCCACCAGAACCTCGACCGCCGGCACGCGCCCCTTGCCGTCGGCCCGCGGAACCAGCCGCATGGAAATGATCCCCTTGAGGACCGCGGCGAGCTGCATTCCTGACTTGCTGGTGCTGGTGCTGCGGAAATACCGAGATGATCCGGTTGACCGTCTCGGTGGCGTCGGAGGTATGCAGGGTCGAGAAGACTAGGTGGCCCGTCTCGGCCGCGGTCAGGGCAGTCTCGATGGTGATCTTGTCGCGCATCTCGCCGACCATTATGACGTCGGGATCCTGGCGGAGCGCCTGGCGGAGGGCGTGGGAGAACTCGTTGGTGTCGAAACCCACCTCGCGCTGGTTGACCAGCCCCTTCTTGTCCCGGAACAGGTACTCGATCGGGTCCTCGATGGTCAGGATGTGGGCGTTGCGGTTGGCGTTGATCTGGTCGATCATGGCCGCCAGGGTGGTGCTCTTGCCGCTTCCCGTCGTCCCGGTCACCAGAACCATCCCGCGCGTCTCCATGGCCAGCTTCTCGAGCACCACCGGGAGGTTGAGTTCCTTGATGGTCAGGATGCGCATCGGAATGATCCGGAAGACGATCCCGACCGAGCTGCGCTGCTGGAATACGTTCACCCGGAAACGTCCCAGCCCGGCCACGCCGTACGCCAGGTCGGAATCGTGGTTGGCCTTGAACTTCTCCATCTGGCCGGGGTTCATGATCTTCTCGAGAGCCGCGGCCAGGTCGGCGGGATTCACCCGCTCCTTCTCCTGCATCTGAACCAGTTCGCCGTCGATGCGCATGACGGGAAACGAACCGACCTTCAAGTGGAGATCGGAGGCCCCCCGCTGAACCGCCATTTTCAACAGGTCATCGAGATTCACCGGTCGCCTCCCGCTATGAATGATGTTGAATCACGGACGCTTCTTCGGCGCTTCCGCGGCCGGTTCGGCCGCCGCCCCGCCGGGCGTCCCCAGGGCGGACCGCAGCCGCCGCTCAAGCTCGGCCGCCACGTCCTCATGCTCGGTCAGGAAGTCCCTCGCGGCATCCCTGCCCTGCCCCAGCCGCGTGTCGCCGAAAGAATACCACATGCCCGATTTGTCAACAATCTTGTGCGTCACCGCCAGGTCGAGCACGTCGCCGTACCGGCTGATCCCCTGCCCGTAGAAGATGTCGAACTCGACCTCCTTGAAGGGGGGCGCGACCTTGTTCTTGACCACCTTCACCTTGGTCCGGTTGCCGACCACGTCGTTCCCCTTCTTGATGGCCGAGATCCGGCGGATGTCCAAACGGATGGAGGCGTAGAACTTGAGCGCCCGCCCGCCGGGCGTGGTCTCCGGATTGCCGAACATGACCCCGATCTTCTCCCGGAGCTGGTTGATGAAGATGACCGTGGTCATCGACTTGCTGATGGTCGCGGTCAGCTTGCGCAGGGCCTGGGACATCAGCCGGGCCTGGAGGCCGACGTGGGCGTCACCCATGTCACCCTCCAGTTCGGCCCGCGGCACGAGCGCGGCCACCGAGTCGACCACCACCACGTCGATGGCACCGGAGCGGACCAGCATCTCGGTGACCTCCAGGGCCTGCTCACCGGTGTCGGGCTGGGAGATCAGCAGGTCGTCCGTCCTGACCCCCAGTTGCCGGGCGTAGACCACGTCGAGGGCATGCTCGGCGTCGATGAAGGCGGCGATGCCCCCGGTCTTCTGGGCTTCGGCCACGATGTGGAGGGCCAGGGTCGTCTTGCCCGACGATTCGGGCCCGAAGATCTCGACCACCCGGCCGCGCGGGATCCCGCCGACGCCCAGGGCGTGGTCAAGGCTGATCGACCCGGTAGGGATGATCTGGACGTCCCGGACGACCTCGTCGGCGCCGAGGCGCATGATGGTCCCCTTGCCAAACTGCTTCTCAATCTGCGAAACGGCCAGTTCGAGGGCCTTCTCCTTGTTCTTCCGGTCATCGCTCATCGTCATCGCTCCTCGCTGTTGACTTGTTTCCACTGACAGACGCCTGGACTTGGCGACCCCCGAGGGGGCAGACAGCCAGGCTCGAATACCGGGGCCCGTCAGGCAGCAGGTCGCTCCTGATCAGGCTCACCGACCGCACCTCGAATGAACCGAAACCATCCTCCGGGGCCATCTCCAGCCACGCATCGGGCTTCCTGAGGCGTCTCCCCTGCCTCACACGGCCTACCGTCACGTGGGGGTGAAAGGGCTTCCGCTCGGCCGGGAAACCGGCCTGGCGAACCGCAATCTCCACGGCGCCAGCCAGGCTGACCAGATCGTCCTCCCCCTGGTCAACACCCGCAAAGAGCACCCGCGGCGAGCCGATCCCGGGAAAGGCCCCGACGCCGGCCAGGCGTACCACGAACGGCGCCAGCCCGGCGGTGATCCGACCTAGAGCCGCGCTGCAACTCCTCGACCTGCCGGTCGGCGGTCTCCCCCAGGAATCGCAGCGTCACGTGCATGGCTTCCGGCTTGACCCAAGAAACGCCCGGCTCCCGGCCACGCAACTCCGCAGACAATGCACCCAGCCGGTCCCGGATCCCGGCCGGGATGTCGATGGCGATGAATGCCCTCATCTGTTCCCCGGGGCCTCCTCGAGCACCCGCAGCAACATGGCGATGACCGCCGTGGCGCTCTGTCTCCTTGATCTCCTCCCGCTCTCCCGCGAAACGATGGGATGCAATCCGCGTGCCCCGAGGGCCGGTCACGGCGACGATACACCAAACCGACCGGCTTTTCGGGAGTTCCCCCGCCGGGGCCGGCAATGCCGGAGACCGCCGCGGCCCAATCGGCGCCGGCCACGCGCCTCGCCCCGAGCGCCATTGCCTCCACCGTCTCGCGGCTGACCGCCCCATGCGCATCGAGCGTGCCCTGGTCCACGCCCAGGACAGTCGTCTTGGCCCTGTTACCATAGGTGACGAAACCCGCCAGGAAGAACCTGGAACTCCCGGGCACGTTGGTGATCCGGTGGGAAACGAGCCCGCCGGTGCACGACTCGGCCAGCGCCAGTGTCTCGCCCCGCACGGTCAGGCGGTTGGCCAGCTCCGCTTCGGGCGGCAGGGCGTCAGCGTTCGCCACGGCCCCGGCACTCCCGGCGCGAAAAACGACTCCCGCCACGGCGCCGGCCGCGCGGGTCGGCGCCCTGACGGGAGCGGTGTAGCGCGTCCCGACGTGGGGTCACTTGCGGAGGATGATGGCCACCCGCCGATTGTCGGCCTTCCCCTGGTCGGTCTCGTTGGAAGCCAACGGCTGCATCTCTCCCCGGCTTGCGAATTCGATCCGGTCCGGGGCGATTCCGCGATCGAAGATCATGCGGTAGCCGACCGCCTTGGCCCGCCGCATGCCCAGTCCCTCGTTGTATGAAGCCGTGCCACGGCTGTCGCAATGCCCCTCGATGATCACCCGCACCGTCGGATTGGCCTTGAGATACTCGGCCACGGCGTCGGCGGCGGCCTCGGCCTCGGGGGTCATCAGCATGTGGTCGTATTCGAAGTTGATGAACTCGACCGGCAGCTTGGGGAGTTCCGCGGGAGGCGGGGGCGGAAGCGGCGGCGCGGGAGCCGGCTCGGCCGGAAGCGGGAGCCGGTTCAACCAGGGGAGCCTCGGGGGTTCGGGCGGGGCAGGGGCGGGACGCGGCTCCGACGGCGGCGCGGACCGGCGGCAGCACCACCGGCGGTGCGGGCGTGGGCGGTGCGGGGATCACCGGCGGCGGAGCGGCCGCCTTCCCGGGAATCCCGGACGGGAAGGCCGTCACCTCGGCGAAGAGTCGCCAGTCGTTTCCCCGCCGCGTGTCCCCGTAAAAACCCTTCCGGCACCGGCGGTGACCTGGAAGTGCCGGCCCAGATCCCAGCGGAAACCGGCGTTCACCCCGCCGTCGTTGTCCCCCATGTGCGGCTGCAGCGTCGACTCGCCGACGTACTCGCCGAAGAACTTCATCCAACCGTCCGCCGGGACGATGAAGCCGACGCCGTACCAGCAGCCGGTCGTCGCCGCGGGGATGAACCGGTAGTCCACCTGGCCGGTGACCATCCCGTCGCCGATGCAGCCCGACTGGCGACGAAGCCACCGACGAACTCGTGGCGGCCGTTTCCCAGACCTTCATCGGCATCTCCCGAGCGGGAGGATGACCAGACCCCCCTTGAGGGCCAGCCCGAACGGATTTCCCGGGTCGTTGAGGCGGTACTTGAGGAGCAGCGAGGCGTCGCCCATCCCCGACGGATATCCCTCTCGCCTCGTGGAGGCGGACATAGGGGAGGGAAACGGCCGCTTCGACACCCGGGACGATGCCCGCCGGTGACCCCCAGGCGCCAGATGTTGTCCTGCGGATCGACCTCGATGATGTACTGCGACCGGTCCCAAGAGAGTCCGAAAGCGGCTTCCTCGGCCGGCATCGTGGTGGCCGTCTGGAGATCGGCCAAGCCGGTGCCCGATTCGAGGGCGATTCCCTCGAAGGCAGCCGGGCAGAAGGGGACCCGGCAGCGCAGCAGGGCCAGCAGGGCAGGCGACATGCGATCGCCAGCCTGAACATCGAACGACCTGGCCGGCACGATTACGGGCTTTTCCGTTATGAGTCATCAGCGGCCTCCTCTTGAAAACCGATCGCCGGGCGTCGGAGTCATGCCGCGCCCCGTCAGCGGTCACACAGGCCATCACCGGCCGCCGCGCCGCCTTGCTGTTCAATGCCCGTCCAAATCCTCATCGACATCGGCGTCGTCGTCGAAGTCGTCATCGAGGTCGTCATCGTCGAGATCATCGTCATCGTCGATGCTCATCGTCGAGATCATCGTCGAGCAGGTCGTCGTCATCGTCGAGCAGGTCGTCCTCCGGGAGATCGTCATCGTCGAGCAGGTCGTCGTCGTCTTCGTCGATCGCTGCCAGGCGGACATCCGCCCGGCTCCAGGGGATGGTGCCAGAACGGGACGCTTCGTCTTTGGCGAAGCCTGCGGTGAATCCTCCATGCATGGGATACCCTCCTCTGATGGCCGCCGTGCGTTCCAAGTGATCAACCGTGATGAGCGTTCCAGTCTCGCGCTGTTGCATGGCGAAATTAAACAACCCCCCCCGTCTTGTCAAGGGGAAAGTGCCTCATCTCCGCCGCCCGCCACGCCAACGGGGGCACGGGCGAAAACCGCCGCGAATCCAACCGGTTCCGGGCGGTTACGGCAAATCCCGGCGAACACCCGGCCGGGCCTCGATATTACCCTCGAGATCGTAGGCATGGCTGCCGGTGATCCTGGCCCTGACCAGACTCCCGGGCGCGCCCCGCCCGCGCAGCTTGGCCCAGCCGTCGACTTCGGGCGCCTGCCAGGAGGTTCTGGCCATCCAGGCGTCCCGTTCACCCTGGATCCGCCCGACCAGGATGGCTTCCACTTCCTCGCCGCGGCGGCCTCTCCAGAGCCGGGCGGCGCTCGATGCCTGCTCCTCCATGATCAGGTGGTAGCGCTCCGCCGCCGTCTCCGGGTCCACCCGGCCGGGCAGGGCGAAAGCGGGCGTTCCCGGCTGCGGGGCGAAGACGAAGACCCCCAGGTTTTCGAAGGGATGCTCCCGCAGGAAGCGGCGCAGGCGGGCGAAGGCATCCTTCCCCTCTCCCGGGTAGCCGACCATGACCGTGGTCCGCAGGGCGATCCCGGGAATCCGACGGCGGAGACGATCAAGAAGCCCCGACAGTTTCCTGCGGCCGTACGGTCGCCCCATCAGGCGCAGTATCCGGTCGTCGGCGTGCTGGATGGGGATGTCGGCGTACGGCCAGACGTGGTGCAGGCCGGCCATGACTTCCATGAGACGGTCGTCGACCCGCGCCGGGTGCAGGTACAACAGGCGCAGGCGGATGTCGACCGGAAGCATCGCCAGGCGTTCCACCAGATCGGCCAGGCCGCGCCCCGCCCCGCCCGCGCCACCGGGTGATGTCCTGCCCGACCAGGTTTATCTCCCTGACACCTCCCCTGGAGAGTTCCACAACTTCGTCGGCGATCGACGTCGCCGAGCGGTTCCGATGCCGCCCGCGAAGCCGGGGGATGAGGCAGTAGCCGCAGTGGTTGTCGCAACCGTCGGAAATTTTCAGGTAGGCCCACGCTCCGGTGGTGACCAGGCGGCCTGCATCCCCCGACGGCAGGTAGCCGCGCCCGCGGCCGCAGGCGGCGGATTTCGTCCCCACGCCCTCCAGCCAGTGCCCGAAAGTCCCGTATCCCCCCGGACGCATGGCCAGGTCCACTCCCGGGAAGCGCCGGCCCAGCCCGGCCCCGAGCCGGTTGACCAGGCAGCCCGCCACGACCACCCGAACACCCGGCCGGCGGGCGGCCAGCATCTCGTCGATGGTTTCCGCGGCTTCGGCCACGGCGGAATCGAGGAAGGCACAGGTGTTGACCAGGATCAGGTCGGCATCCTCCGGACCGGCGCCGAACGACCAGCCCGCCCCGGCCAGCGTGCCCATCAGAAACTCGGTATCGACCCGGTTCTTGGAGCAGCCTAGGCTGACGACCGAGGCCCGTCGTGCTTCAGGCATTCCGCTGGACGCTGCGGACGCAGTTGCAGCCGGCCTGCTTGGCCTGGTAGAGGGCCAGATCGGCGTTCTTGACGAGTTCCTCGAAAGACTGCATGCCGGCGGCCAGTGCGGCCACGCCGAGGCTGATGGTCAACCGTCCCTCGGAGGTCCAGGTCGACTCGACCAGGGTCCGCAACCGCTCGGCCAGGTTCACCGCCTCGTCGAGTTCCGTTTCCGGCAGGATCACGGCGAATTCGTCGCCGCCGCACCGGGCCGGGATGTCGGCATCCCGCAACCCGCTCCGCAGCACGACTGCCAGGCGGCGCAGCGCCTCGTCTCCCCGGAGGTGGCCGTGGCGGTCGTTGTACTCCTTGAAGCGGTCGAGGTCGAGGTAGACCAGGGAGAGGGGGCGGTCATAGCGTCTCGACCGGGCGAACTCGATCTCGAAGCGTTCCATGTAGTGCCGGTAGTTGGCCAGGCCGGTCAGGCCGTCGGTGATGGACAGGTGGACCGTGCGGGCGTACAGCATGGCGTTCTCGATGGCCAGCGCGGCCTGCCCGGCGAGCATCCCGAAGAAGGCGAGCATGTCCTGCGAAAAGGCCAGCATGCCCCTCCCCTCGATCAGGATGACGGCCAGCAGGGATCCCTTGGAGCTGACCGGGACGACCGCCATGGCGTCGCCGGTGAAGTGCTTCAGGATCGGCCGGGGAAGCGTCGACGAGGCCTCCTCCGCCGAGACAACCGCCGGCTCCCCGGCGGCGAGGATCTGCTCCAGGCTGCCCAGGTCCGACCGCGAGCCATTCCAGGCTTGGTGATCTACCCCCCCGACGGCCGCCTTCTCCACCAGCCCCCCCCTCGGCGGACAGCAAGAAGAGCCCGTGGCTGTACCCCAGGTCGATGCTGACCGATCGCAGGATGACGTTCAGGAGGGCATTGAGGTCGAGCGTGCCGGTCATGGCCCGCCCGAGATGCTGGAGGATGGTGTACTCCTGCAGCTTCTGGTCGAGTATCAGGTTGATCCGGCTCAGGATGGCGTCGGTCGAGGTCTCGATGGTGGAGGGGGCGCGCTCGCGTTTCCCCGGGGAACTACCCTCCAGGAGCGCCTGCACGGCCGCCAGGAGCCGGGGCCCCTCGAACGGCTTGGTGACGTAGATGTCCGCCCCGGAAGTCATGCCGTACAGACGGTCCATCTCCATCGACTTGACGGTGCACAGGACCACCGGAATGGCCCGGGTGCGCGGGTCGTACTTGAGCAGACGGCAGACTTGGTAGCCGTTCATCAGCGGCATCATGACATCGAGGACGATGGCGTCGGGCATCTCCCGGTAGGCCATCTTGACCGCCTCGAGCCCGTCGGCGGCGGTGATCACCCGGTAGCCTCCCCCTCGGAGGATGACCCGCATGATGGCCAGGATGTCCGGTTCGTCGTCGGCCACCAGGATGGTCAGTGGCTGTTCGTCGCCATTCGCCTGGCTCCTCGGATCGGTTCTCGCGGCGTCGGTCACCGTGATCCTCCTTCCTGCCCGTCGGAGACCACGTACCCGCTCGGAGGCCGGAAGGCAAAAAGGGACGGGTCGAGGGCGGCTCCCTCGACGACCCCGTCCAGCCATACCGAGGTCACGTTGCCGAAGACGTCCCTGATGACCGTCCCGGTGACCCGCGCGTCGCGGTCGTTGACGATCAGCGTCACCGAAACCGTGGTCTCCTGGGCCTGAGCCGGTTTCATCTCGATCCGGACCTCGTTGCCGCTCCGCGTCAGGCCGGTGGCGGTGAAGAAACCGCCCAGCCGCTGCTCCCGGTCGAACAGCAACGCCAGCGGGCTCCTGGCCAATTGGCTGCGGTCGAGCGGGTAGCGGTAAGCGCGCTTCTCGTCCGGCATGGAGATCCACAGCACGTCATCCGAGGCAACGATGAGCTTCTCCCGGGGAGGCGCGTATTCCCAGCGCATGCCGGACGGCCGCCGGAACATGACCACGCCCGAGTCCTCTTTGGTACGCCCCAGGGTGGCCACCTTCTCGGTCTGCCTGAAGGAGGCCCGCAGGGAACCGACGCCCCGGTAGTGGTCCTCCACCCGCCTGAGCACATCCTCCGCTTCGCCGGCCATCGCCGGCCGGGCAAGCGCCGCCGGAATGGCCATCAGGCAGGCAGCCAAGACTGCCGCGACCGATCGCATTCGCACACCCATGACGCCATGATATACCATGTTCCGGAGCCCCTAGAAAGGATGTCCCAGCGTGAAGTGAACCCGGTAGGCGTCCTCGCCCTCCCGCCGGTCGAGCTTGCCGGCGTATTCCAGCCTGACCGGGCCGACCGGCGTGTAGTACCTGACGCCCGTCCCGGCGCTCGACCTGAGGTCTCCGATGTCCACCTCGCCGGCGGTGGTGAAAATGTTTCCGGCGTCGGCGAAGAGCACCCCTCCGAAGTTCTCCCAGATGCCGAACCGCCATTCCAGGTTGGCCAGGAACATGGCGTTTCCCCCCAGCGGGGTGCCGTCGGCGTCGAGCGGCCCGACGGTCTTGTCGGCAAAGCCCCGGATGGTGCCGGCGCCCCCGGCGAAGAACCGCTCCGAATGGGGCAGCAGGTCGTCCCATCCGTCGCCCGCCTCGGCCAACCCGAGCCTGACGCTGCCGATGACCGTCGAACGGCGTCCCAGCGGCAACGCCACGCTGATGCCGGCCTCGCCCTTGAGGAAGCGCGACTCGCTCCCGAAGGCGTCGAGGGCGACCTCCACCCCCGCGCTGGCGAAGATTCCCCGATGCGGATCGATGGGCTTGTCGCGATCGTCCCAGGAGACGCGCCCGATCAGGCTGCCGATCCTCTGGTCTTCGGGGGGCGAATCCTCCTCGATTTCCTCCAGCGAGAGATTCTCATAGCGGATGTCCTCGTAGCGATACGCGCCGAGCAGGTCGAGGAAACGCACCACCGGCACCTCGGTGGAGAGCTTGAGGCCGGTCCGGTAGAGGTCGTACCCCGGTTCCTCTGAGAACTGCCGGTACAAGTTGAGGGTGGCGTCCCGGACCGTCCCGAAGATGAACGGCTCGCCGTAGAAGAGGTCGACGCGGTAGCCGACGGTGGAGACCTTGTAGCGAACCTTGGCGCTCCTCGCGGTGCCGAAAAGGTTGCCGTCGGACAGCTCGACGAAGCCCCGGGCGCGCTCCTCGGAGTCGTACCCGGCGCCCACGCCGAACTGGACGTTGCGGCGCTCGTCGACCCGCACCAGGAGATCGGTCACCCCCTCCTCGATGCCGCTCACCGGCACGAACTCGACCCGGGTAAAGAGCCCGCGCTCGTACATCCGGCGGCGGGCTTCAGCCAGCCGAAGGGGGTCGAAGGCTTCCCCGGGGAGTTTCCGGAACTCCCGCAGGACGACCTGGCGATCGGTGTCTTGGTTGCCGGCCACCAGGATCGAGCCGAGCCTCACCAGTCCTCCTTCGCGGATGACCACCCGGACTTCCGCCGCGGCGCTCCCGGAGTCGGGCGCCAGTTCGATGTCCACGCGGCAGTCGGCGTAACCCTTGCCGGCGTAAAGGTCGTAGATCGCCCGTCTGGCGTCCTCGGCCCAGACCGGCCGCCAGACGCCATCCTCGGGCAGGTTCATCGCTTTTCGCAGCCGCTCCGCGTCGAACAGGGTGTTGCCGGAGAAGGTCACCCCCTTCATGGCGGTCACGACCCCCTCGTCGACGACGAACCGGATCTCCATCCGGTCACGGCGCCCGGGGACCCCGGTCTCCTCCACCCGCACGTCGGCCCCCTGGTGGCCCCGGCCGGCGTAGGCCGCCCTGATGGCCAGGACATCTGCCGCCAGAGCGTCGGCACGGTAGAGCTGCGACCCGAGGACGCCCGGGACGCTGGTGAGGTACCCCCTGAGGGTCTTCTCGCCGATGGACGCGTTGCCGGAGATGGCGGCGGCGACGATCCTGACCTTCGGACCCTCGTCGATGACGAACCTGACCGCGGGGTCCGATTCGCCCGGCTTGACCTCGATCGTGGCGAAGGGGAAACCGTTGTTCCGGTAGTGGGCCAGGATCCGCTCGCGGCTCTCTTCTACCTCGAACGGATCGAAGAAACCCGACTCGGAGAAGGAGGTCAACCCGGCGATCGTTGCCGTGGAGACCTCCAGGTTCCCCTCGATGCCGATGTCGATCCGGTTGCCCTGGTTGACCCGGTAGACCACGTCCACCCCTTCGTAGTCGCCGGGGAGCAGGCTGCGGAAGCTCTTCAGAGGTTGGAGGACCGACAGGCTGGGGATGGCTTTCTCCTGCCGCCTGACCACCTCGGCGGCGACCGTGGCCTGGATGAACCCCGCCAGGCGGTATGCCCGCAGGAGCGCCTCGACGCCCTCGTCGACCTCGTCGAGATCGAGGAACGAGTAGGGGAGGATCTTGATGATGCCCAGCAGCTGGTCGGACGAGAAGTGGGTGTTTCCCTCGGCCACCACCCGCTGGACAACCCCGGGGCGCCCTTCGTCCACGGTGAACACGGCTTCCTTCCACCCCGGACGGTCGCCGTCGCCGAAGGACGTGGTGACACGGGTGTCGAGGAATCCCCGGCGACGGTAGAGTTCCTCGATCCTTTGACGGTCGGACTCCTCGCGGCCGGGTTCGACCGGCTCGCCGGCCCTGGTCCTGAGCACGCCCTTGATTTCATCTTCGAGGAGCAGGAAGTTTCCCCGGACTTCCACCGTCGAAAGCATGTCGCGGGGCTCGAGTCGGATGGTCACCTCGACGCCTTCGGGAGCCTGGCGGGCCGTGACGGCCACACTCCTGAAGTCGCCGGCGGCCAGCAGGAGCGCCTCGGCCCGCTTGCCGGCGGACTCGCTCCAAGGCCCCCCCACCCGGACCGGCAGCGCATCTGCCAGCCCCCCCCGGTACGGCCAGGAGGCGCCTTCGACGGTGACCACGCGGATCACCGCCCCGGATGACGGTTCCAAGGCCTGCGCAGCCGGGCCCGGCCAAGCCAGCACGCCGGCCAAAGCCGCCAATCCGAACAGGGCCAGCCGCCTCACTGCCGCCACCCTCGCCGGCTCACCTTGAACTCGATGGTGAAGCTGTAGAACCCCTTGCGGTCCTGCCGCCCGATCAGGAAGAGGTAGTCGGTCAACTGGTACTCGAGGGATACTGCTCGTCCTCGGCGTCGGCGATGTTGCGCGAGTAGCTGACGAACATCCGGTCGGCCAGGTTCTTGCCGATGGTAACCTTGGCCGAGCCGCTCCCGCCGTCCATGGTCGGCTCGATCTGGATCACCTCCAGGCCGGTCAGGTCGCGGGCCTGCGACTCGACCCGGCCGACCAGCGGTCCCGACATGACCATCAGGGCGCCCACCGCCGAGGCGTCGCTGCCGCGGCCCTCGAAGAAGGAGCGCGGCGCCCCGAAGGTCAGGATCGAGACGATGTCCTCGCGGCTGTACGGCGGCTCGGAGGTGAGGTCGAGTTCCAGCGATGACAGACGGCCTTCCAAGATCAAGCGCACCAGGGTATCGCCGACCTTCGTTTCGGCCTCCACCGACAGGTAGGGGTCGCCGCCGCGGGCGTCGTCGAACCGGATGAACGATTCGCGGAGGGCGAACTTCTTGCCCATGTAGAAGATCGTCCCCCGGGACACCTCGGCCAAACCGGTGAGCCGGGGCCTGGCCAGGGTTCCGCCGACCGCGCCGCTGAGCGCCACCGAGAACTGGCCGACGTTGTTGTCGACCACCAGCGGTTCCTGGCTGACGATCCGCAGATCGAGCGCCACGTCCGGGAGGCCGGCAAGGGTGCCGGCCGACCGTCCCGGCGGGCCGAACAGGTTGTCCGAGCCGATGGACGGGCGCGGCGACAGGTCTCGGAAGTACTTGGCGCGTTCGATGGCCACGTCACCGCTGATCCGCCAGCCGCCGTTGACCGACTCGAGCATGGCCCTGCCCGAGAGCATCACCTTGAAGGTCCCCTCCCGGACGTAGTAGATCCGATCGGCCGCCAGCTGGATCCGCGCCTGGCTGATGCCGTAGCCGGGGCTCAGGTCGACGACCCCGGTGGCCGTGATCACTCCACCCCCGAGCCGGGCGGTGGCCCGATCGATCACCAGCCTTTGGCCGTCGAGCGAAGCGTTGATCTGGACGTCCTTGAAGGGCGTGGCGATGTCGGTCCACCCGGAAGGCCCCGTCGGTGACGGTGATGCCGGCCCTCAGCGTCACCGCCCCCCGTCGACGTCCGCCTTGACCTTGACGGCGAGCTTCGCCGGCGTAGTCGACCACTCCGGGGAGTCTTCCTCTTCAGGGACGCCAGCGGCAGGACCCCCTCCAGGTTGCACCTCGCCCCGCTTCCCCGAAAGACTTCCGCTGGCCGACCCGGCGAAGGGGCGCCCGGCATAGGTGAAGGAGAAGCGCGGGAGCCTGACGATGCGGCCGTCGAACTCGACCCTGGCGGCCACCGCCTGCAATGGCTCGGGCAACGCCTCGGTGACGACCACCCCGCCGGAGATGTCGGCCGACCCGAAGATGACCGGCGCGTCGAGCGGCCCGGTGATGTCCATCTGGAAGGAGGGGACCAGGTCGACCGACTTGATTCCTGGCACATGGCCCGGGAGAACGGTGACGGCGGCGTGGCCCGACACCTTCAGCCCGACTTCCCTCCCGCCGACCACCCCCTCGACGACGACCCGGCGGCGTGGCCCGGTCAGGACCAGCCGCCGTACCCGGATCTCGGAGCCGTCGAGGTCGGCCACGGCCTCCCCGTCCAGCTTCAGCGGCTCGCCGAACACCATCGCGTCGAACCGGGTGAGGCGCACGGCGCCCTTGACCAGGCTCCCGCGCCCGCCGAGGTCGATGACCCCGTCAGCCGTGAACTCCAGGCCGCCCGGCCACGACCGGGGAACGCCCGAGACGGGGAAGAGCGTGGCGGCCTGGCCGGCGTCGAAGTTGGCAAAGGAGATCCTGCCGCCCCACTCACGCGTTCCGTCGAGAGCCGCCCAGGCTTCCACCGGGAACCGATTCCGTATCCGCCCGGTGAGCGTCAGCCGCCGGTCGACGGTGGAGGCGGTCAGGCGCACCTGGCCGACCTGCACGCCCCTGGCGGCCAATCCATCGACGATGATCGTGCCGCCGAGTTCCGGGCGCGCCAGGCTGCCGGTGAGGCGACCCTCCCCGCGGGCCTTCCCGCCGACGCCGGCCGGCAGGACGCGCCCGAGATCCGGGATTTCGGCCGACCATGTCGCCTCCAGCGACCCGTCAAAACCGATCCTGACGTCCCCCTCGACCGATCCCCCCGCCAGGCGGATCCTGGCGGGCGAGAAGCGGACCTGCCGACGATCGATCCCGACCGTGGCCGAGACTTCGTCGAGCACCATTCCGCCCGCCTCCATGCGGGACGCCCTGACCGCCCCCGCGCCGCGGAGATCGGGCCAGGCCCCGCTGACGGTCAATTCGCCCGCCGTCCCCCCGGTCACCGGAAGGCGCCGCTCCTCCCCCACGGCCAGCCGGATCAGATCGGCCGGCTGCAGATTCCGCCAGGTGACGTTGGCGGCCACGTCCGACCGATCGCCGGCAATCGCGACCGAACCGGTGAGCGAGATCGACGCCCCGCCGCGGGTGGCGCGAGCCTCGGTGACCTGCAGCTTCCCGTCCCGCCATGAGCCGGCCGCGCGCGCCGACTCGAAGGCCACCCCGTTCAGCGACATCCCGGTCGACGCCAGGACACCGTCCACCAGGATGCCCGATGCGTCCGAGGCGATCCTTCCATGGAACGAAGCCTCTCCGGCCACCCGGCCGGTCGTCCAGCGGTCCAGATAGGCCGCCAGGTCGGTGCAGCGGGCTTCGACGGCCCCGCTCAGGGTACCCGGGCCATCTGCCGACACGTCCAGGACGGCCACCAGCCCTGCTCCCTCGATCCGCAGCGCATCCAGGTGAAAACCCTTGCCCGCCTTCCTTACGAACCCCTTCGCCCGGACCCGCTCGGCCACCGGCCACTGGGCGACATCGGCGTCCAGATCAAGTTCAACCGCCCACCCCTCCCCCCGGCCGCTGTCGAAGTCGACGCGGCCGGACAGATTCCCGACGGCGTCCACCAGTCGGGCCGGGATGTGTCCGGCGACCCATTCGACCGACCCGGGCGCGACGCCCTTCGCCTGCACGTTGAAGGCATACCCGAACGGGCCGTCTCCCCAGTGCAGCCGGCAAGAACCGCGCAGGTCGCCAGCGTGACTCCCGGTGGCGATGATATCCCGGAACTGGCACTCGCCGTCCCGCAGCGAGACCACGGTGGTGGCATCCGGTATCGGTTCGCCGGCGATCGTCAGTTTCCTCACCCGGGCCGACGCCGACAGGGACCAGTCTCCCCGGGCGACCTCCAGCCGGCCGGTGGCGCTCACCTGGCCGGTCATCGGGACGAGGTCGCGCACGGTCCTGTGGAACTTGGCCAGGTCGGCCTTGACCCGGAAATCGAACCCGAGGCGCCCCTCCGGGCTGATGGAGCCGGTGCCGTCCACCTGGCCGGGCGCCCCCGCGAGGCGGGCTTCGGTCACGGTCACGCCCCCCGGATCGACCCTCCCTTTCAGGAAGAGATCGTCGTACCGCCCCTTGTACGGCCCGAGGTCAATCCCCGACGAGCGCGAGCGCAGCCTGAACGACACCGCATTGCCCCGCCCTTCGATCCAGGCCGCCACCCCTTCGCCGAAGAAGAGCGGCTCGCCCGCGGCGGTGGCCACGCGTAGTTCGCCCCCCTCTACGTCGATGCCGTCGGCGGCTCCCGAGAAGGCCTCCAGGCCGGACGGGTTGAAGATCCACCCGGGGGCCCCGCCCTCGGCCAGCGTGAGCGCAATCCGCGGATCCAGCAGGACGATCCTCCGGAACTTGACCGACCTCTCGGTAAGCCGCGACAGGCTGAAGAGGAACTGGACCCGCCCGACGGTCGCCCGGAATCTCCCTCCCGGGGCGACCACCGTCACGTCGGGAAACGTCACCGTCCGGGCGAAGACGCCCAGGCGGGGCCGACCGAAGCTGATCTCGACGCCCCACCGCTCCCGGGCGGTGACCGCCAGCGTGCGGGCGGCCGTTTCGAGGATCAGGTCGCGATTCTGGTTGACGAGGTAGCCGGCGGCAATGACAAGAAGGACGAGAAAGAGCGCTCCGTAGACCAGGATGCGCGTGGTCATGGCTCCGAACCGGCGGACGGACCGCTGGTGTCGACGAGTGCCCCGTAGGTGTCCGGGCGGCGGACGGCCCGGAAGTCCCACTCTTCCCGCACCCGCTCCAGCCGGGCGGTATCGATGTCGGCCATGACGACGCCGTCGTGGATGTCCGTCGGGCCGATGATGAAGTCGCCGTCGGGATCCACGCAGAAACTCCGGCCGTAGAAGTGCTGCTCCTCCTCCCGCCCGACCCGGTTGACCCGCATCAGGTAGACGCCGTTGACCATGGCCGTGGCCGCCATGGCCGTCTCCCAGCGGTGGTGCGAATAGAACGCCGCGGCGGTCGGGGCCAGGATCAGGTGGGCGCCGCGGAGGGCCAGGATGCGCGCCCCCTCGGGGAAGAAGTTGTCCCAGCAGATCTGGATCCCGACCACGAGGCCGTCCAGGTCGAACACCGGGAAGCCGAGGTCGCCGGGGGAGAAGTGGAAGCGTTCGTGCCACAGCGGGAGTTCCGGCAGGTGCACTTTCCGGTAGCGGCCGGCCAGTTCGCCGCCCCGGCGGATGACGAAAGCGGTGTAGAAGCGGAGATCGCCGTCCCGTTCGAAGAGCGGGGCCACGACGTGGACATCGTGGCGGGCGGCCAGTTCGCGCAGGAACGAGACGGTTCTCCCGCCGGCCTCTTCGGCCAGGGCGAACGAGGCCTCGTCACGGGCGCGGGGGAACCATCGGATGTTGAAGAAGGGTTGGAAGCAGACCAGCTTCGCCCCCCCTCCACGGCCATCCCCACCAGCGAGGCAGCCTTGGCCAGGTTGCGGTCGGGGTCTTCCGCGCAAGCCATCTGGATGCCGGCCACGCGAGTGATCACGGCGAGGCCCCTGTCTTCGGTGCGCCGGCGCCCTTCCCTCGGAGCGCATCGAGTGCCTCCAGGTCCCGCTCGCGTTCCTCCAGGCTCCGCCGGAGGGCATCGCGGGCATCGGCCAGGTCCCGGCCGAGCCGCTCGACCTGGGCCTGGGCGTCCTCCAGGCTCCGGCTCAGCTGCCGGATCTTCTCTTCGGCACCGCGCTGGCCCTCCCGGAAGGCGGCTAAGTCGCCTTCCTGCAGCGTCGCCACGGCGGCCAGGTCGACCCGGACGGCCGCCAGGTCGTCCAGACAGCGGGCTTCGCGCTCGAAGACCTGCCGGAACCCGTCCTGGCAGGCGGCGATCGAGGTCACGGCCGAGGCGCCCTCCTCGCGACAAGTGTTCAGGTCGCGGCGGAAAGCCTGCCGGAGGGCATCCACCTCGCCATCCAGCTCGACACGCGTCCCGAGGACCTTCTCCAGGGCCCGCTGGTGCTCCCGCGAGGCGGCTTCCAGTTCGGCGGTCAGACGGGCAACCTCCCCGCCGGCCGCGTCGAGGTCCCGGCGCAGGACCGCCAGGGTCGCCTCCCGGTCGCGGAGGTCCGCCCTGATGCGCTCGACCTCCTTGTCCGGAACCCCCTGCTGGAGGATCACCTTCCCGCCGGACTGGATGACGGTGAGGTACTGTTCGAGCTTCTGCTCGGCTTCCCGACGCGCCTGGCGCTCGGTCGCCAAGTCCTTCTCCAGGGTGGTCAGCCGCACGTCCTGGAACGACTGCAACTCGCCCAGTTTCTGTCCGAGTGTCTTCATGTGCTCGCCCGATTCCTGGACCCGGAGGGAGAGCTCCGCTTCGAGGGACGCGGCCCGCTCGCGCAGCGCCTTGTTCTCGCGCTGGCAGCTGTCCGCCTCGGTCCGGGCCTGGTCGTGCCGGGCCTGCAAGTCGGCGTTCCGCCGGTCGAGGTCACGGACGATCTCCTCCATCTTGTCCAGCCGACGGATGGCGAAGTCGGACTTCTTCTGCATCTGCTCGGCCTCGTCGCGCGCCCTGCGGCTGATCTCGGCCAGGAGCCCGAGCGCCTCGGTGTCGTCCGGCTTCCCCTTGAGGTAGCGGTTGACGCTGGCGATGGCGTCCGGGAACCGCCCCTCAGCCATGTGGATGCGCCCGATTTCGAGGTACGACTCCTTGAGGTTGCCCAGCTCGACCGCCTTCTGGAACGACGGCAGGGCATCCGCCGGGCGCCCCTCCCTCACCAGGGAGAGCCCCAGGTAGTGGTGGACTTCGGCCGACGACGGCATCCGTTCGGCTGCCTGCCGGAAGAGGTCGCTGCTCCGGCCGAACTCCCCGGCCAGGAAATGGGTGGTGCCCAATTCGCGCAGGGCGTCGGCCAGCCGCGGGTTGATATCCATGGCCCGCTGGAAGAAGGCCTCGGCGTCCTTGAAACGTTCCTCCTGGCGGGCCTCCCTCCCCTTCTGCATGAAGAACTCCTCGGCCAGGTCGGGGGCCTTGGGGGAGATGATCCGGAACTGCTCCAGGGCCTTTGCGGGGGCGCCGGTCCGGTCGGCCAGGAGGGCGTACCGGAAACGGATGTCGTTGCGCTCCGGGGCGGCGGTGACCAGCGCCTCGTACTCGGCGAAGGCCTCCTGGTTGCGCTTCTCCCGGTCGAGCAGCTTGGCCAGGTTGAACCGGGCGTCGAAGTACTTCTTGTCGAGGTCCAGGGCCTCCCGGAAGACACGGACGGCGTCGTCGACCTGCCCCCGGTTGCTCAGAATGACCCCCAGGTTGTTGTAGGCCTCCTTGAAACCCCGGCTTCGCTTGATGACCTGCCGGAAGGCCTCGACCGCCTCGTCCTCCCGGCCGAGCCGGAAGAGCCCCAGGCCGTACTGCATCCAGGCGGCGGCAAAGCCGGGGTCGGCCGCGACCGCCTGGCCGAGCAGGTCGACCGCCAGGGGCCCGTCGGTCGAGGCGGCCGCGCGCCCGAAGAGGCGGAATGCCTCGGGCGAGGCGGCGAACTCCTTCCGGACGGCATCCTGGAGGCCCTCGGGAATCTCCAGGGAAGCGTCCTCGGCGACGGCGTCGGCCACCTTGAGGAGGAGCGACGGGAGGCGGTTGACGTGCCCCCCGATGCGCTGGCTCCTCGGCTCGGCCACCCCCTGGGTGAAGGTGGACAACCGTATCGTGGCCTGATCCCGGTCGATGCCGATCCAGCCGAACAGCACCAGGTCCGCGGCCGGCTTCTCCCGGTCGAGCCAGGCGCGCAGGGCGGCGGCGTCGGTCGCCGCCGGATCGAGGGCGGGAGGCGTCCCCGGCGTCTCCTCGACCTGGTAGCCCCACCGGCGGACGATCAGCGACATCCCCTGGGTGAAAGCCGCCGCAATCCAGCCCGACTCGGCGGGGGCGTTGTCCGGCAGCCTGAAGGGAACGACCATGACGCTCCGGGCGGGCTTCTCCTGCGGCTTGGCGAAAGCACCCGTCGGGGCCAGGAGCACCCCGGCGAGAAGGGCCAGGACGAACAGCCGGAAGGGTCGCCGCGGTCCGGAACGGTTCACGCGTGATCTCCCCTGCGGGCCGGAACGGTCACTCAGGTGTCCGCCCCGCAGCATTTCTTGTACTTCCGGCCGCTGCCGCAGGTGCACGGATCGTTGCGCCCCACCTTGGGCTGCTGCCGCCGGAAGGTGACCGCTTCGCCGGTCCGCGCCGCCTCTTCCTGCGATTCCGACTGGCGCGCCAGCGTGGGGGCCACGGCCTTGACCGCCCTGATCCGCTCGGCGTCGGGACGGGGGACGGTGCGGACCCGCTGTTCCAGCGGCCGTTCCATCTCGACGTGGAACAGGAAGCCGACGACGTCCTCCCGAATGCGTTGGACCATCTGGTTGAACATGTCGTAGCCTTCCCGCTTGTACTCGACCAGGGGGTTCTTCTGGCCGTAGCCGCGAAGCCCGATCCCCTCCTTGAGGGCGTCCATGGAGTAGAGGTGCTCCTTCCACAGGCCGTCGAGCACCTGGAGCATGATGTAGCGCTCCAGGTCCCGCAGCCGGTCGGCTCCGAACTCGGCCTCCTTGGCGGCGTAGCGGGCGGTCACGGCCTCGGCGACGGCCGAGCGGAGCGCCTCCCAATCGCGCAGATCGGCCAGGCCCGCGGGAGAGTCGCGGAGGGCGAAGTGCGCCCGCACGGCGGTGGCCAGTCCCTGGCGGTCCCACTCGTCTGGGTGCCCGTCCCGCAGGCAGTGGGTGCCGACCATGCCGGTGGAGACCTCCTCGATCATCTCCAGGATGTCGTTGTGGATGTCCTCCCCGGCCAGGATCTGCCGGCGCTGCCGGTAGATGTGCTCGCGCTGCTGGTTCATCACGTCGTCGTACTCGAGGAGTTGCTTGCGGATATCGAAGTTGTGCGCCTCGACCCGCTTCTGGGCGTTCTCGATGGCCCGGGTGACCATGCCGTGCTCGATCGGCTCCCCCTCCTCCATGCCGATGCGCGACATGATGGAAGAAATCCGTTCGGAGCCGAAGATGCGCATCAGATCGTCCTCGAGGGAAAGGTAAAAGCGCGACGACCCGGGGTCGCCCTGGCGCCCGGCGCGGCCGCGGAGCTGGTTGTCGATCCGCCGGCTCTCGTGCCGCTCGGTGCCGATGATGTGCAGCCCGCCCGCCTCGACCACCTGGCGGTGCTCGGCCTCGGTCAGGGTCCGAAACTCAGCCAGGATCTGTTCGTAGGTCTTCCCGCCATCCTTGTCCGCCCCTTGGGCGCGAAAGCGTGCGCCGGCCATCGCCTCGGGATTGCCGCCGAGGAGGATGTCGGTCCCCCGGCCGGCCATGTTGGTGGCGATGGTGACCGCCCCCTTCCGGCCAGCCTGGGCGATGATCTCGGCTTCCTTCTCGTGGTACTTGGCGTTGAGGACGCTGTGGGGAACCCCCTGGCGCTTGAGCATCGACGACAGCCGCTCGGACTTCTCGATGGAGATGGTGCCCACCAGCACCGGCCGTCCCTCGCCGTGTCAGCCGCTTGATCTCGTCGACCACGGCCTCGAACTTCTCCCGCTCGGTCCGGTAGATCTGGTCGTGCTGGTTGTTCCGGATCAGCGGCCGGTTGGTCGGGATGATGACCACCTCGAGGTTGTAGATCTTCTTGAACTCGACCGCCTCGGTGTCGGCCGTGCCGGTCATGCCGGCCAGCTTGTCGTACATCCGGAAGTAGTTCTGGAAGGTGATCGTGGCCAGGGTCTGGTTCTCCTGGTCGATCTTGACCCCCTCCTTGGCCTCGACCGCCTGGTGCAGCCCTCGCTCCAGCGCCGGCCGGGCATCAGGCGCCCGGTGAACTCGTCGACGATGATCACCTCGCCGTCCTTGACCACGTAGTCGACGTCCCGCTTGTAGAGGGTGTGGGCCCGCAGCCCCTGGCTGACGTGGTGGAGGAGCTGGATGTTGGCCGGATCGTAGAGATTGTCGACCCCGAGGAGTTTCTCGACGTGGGCCACGCCCTCCTCGGTCAGGATGGCCGAGCGGGCCTTCTCATCGATGGCGAAGTCGCTCCCCTCCTGCAGCGAGGGGATGATCCGGTTGATCTTGTAGTAGAGGTCGGTCGACTCCTCCACCGGCCCGGAGATGATCAGCGGCGTCCGGGCCTCGTCGATCAGGATGCTGTCGACCTCGTCGACGATGGCGTAGTGGAGGTTCCGCTGGACCAGTCCTCCATGCGGTACTTCATGTTGTCGCGCAGGTAGTCGAAGCCGAATTCGTTGTTCGTCCCGTAGGTGACGTCGGCCAGGTAGGCTTCCTTGCGCTGGGCATCGTCGAGGTGGTGCTGGATGATGCCGACCGAGAGGCCCAGGAAGCGGTAGATCCGCCCCATCCACTCGCTGTCGCGCTTGGCCAGGTAGTCGTTGACGGTGACCACGTGGACGCCCTTGCCGGTGAGGGCGTTCAGGTAGACCGGCAGGGTGGCCACCAGGGTCTTCCCTTCGCCGGTCTTCATCTCGGCGATCCGGCCCTCGTGCAGGACCACGCCGCCGATGATCTGGACGTCGTAGTGGCGCATCCCCAGGACCCGGCGGGAAGCCTCGCGGACGGCGGCGAAGGCCTCCGGGAGGAGGTCGTCGAGGGGCTCGCCGTTGTCCAGGCGGCGGCGGAAGTCGGCCGTCAGCCCGGCCAGGGCGTCGTCCGACAAAGCGCGCATCCGCTCTTCGAAGGTGTTGACCCCGCCGATGCGCCCCTCGATCCGCCGGATTTCGCGGTCGTTCTTGGTCCCGAACATCTTCCTGAGCATGCCGCCGATCATCGTTTCGCTAGGCCCCATAAAAGGTGAAAGGCGGCCATGGGCCGCCCCGTCTTCCGCACCCGCACCAGTCCCGGCGCAGGCATGTCAGTTCATGATGAAATCGGCCGGATTGACCGGCACACCGTTCCTGCTGACCTCGTAGTGCAGGTGGGGGCCGGTGCTGCGCCCGGTGTTGCCCACGTACCCGATGATCTGGCCGCGCTTGACCCTTTGCCCGTCGGCCACCACCACCTTGGAGTAGTGGCCGTAGCGGGTCGCGAAGCCGAAGCCGTGGTCGATGGTGAGGGTCCTGCCCAGGCCCGCCTCGCGGTCGACCTTGACCACCAGCCCGTCGGCCGGGGCGATGACCGGCACACCCTCGTTGGTGGCGATGTCGAGCCCCATGTGCCGCTCCAGCCGCCCGGTGAACGGGTCGACGCGCCGCTGGAAGTTGGAGGTCAGCAGGCCCTTGACCGGCCAGACGGAAGGTGTGGCCCGCATCAGGGAACGCTTCTCCTGGAGGAACTGGACCAACTGGCCAAGGCTCGCCTCGCGGGTGGACGTCTCGCCCTTGAGGCGGTCGAGATCCTTCTCCATCTGCCGGCTGAGGCTGTTGATCTTACCCTCGAGCAGCTCGGGATTGGCCTCCAGCGCCTCGTCACGCGAGCCGCCCATGCCGCCGGCGCGGGCCGACGGGGAAGTTGTGGGCGTCCCGTCGAGGTCGAACACGCCGCGGATCACCGAGTCGAACTTCCGCAGGCGGTTCATCTCCTTCTCGACATCGATGATCTGCTGGGCAAAGGCATTCAGCTTGAGGCGCTGCGAGCGGGTCTCGGTCCGCAGGCGCTCCAGCTCCGACATCCGCCCCTTGACGCTGACGTAGTCGTAGACGAAGTAGCCGGAACCGAGGGTGAGCACCGCCACCAGGCTGACCACGGTGTTCATCAGCCTGCCGCTGACCTTGATCGTCTTGACCCGGCTGGTGGCGCTGGGGACGACCATGATGGTGTAGAATTTGTTCTTGAATAGCAAAGGCTTTCCCTTCCTTTGAGCAGGCCCGGTGGGAAGAATCTGGTAGCCTCAAGGACAATGCCGGGCAGTTTGGAGACAATCTACCCACGCCGCCACCCCTTGTCAACTAAAAACGGTCGGCGGGGCGGCGGGCTAGGAGGCCGAAGAGGTTGCTGTACTCGTCGGTCCAGACGATCCGGCGGACGGGAAGCGGGCGTGAGCGCGCAGCGGCTTCCCTCTCCTCCGCGGCGAGGGCGTCCGGGCGGTCGACCAGCACTCCCCAGGTCGCTCCCTCGGCTCGCAGGCCGTCCCCGGGCGTTTCGATGACCGCCGCGGCCATGCCGGCGTCGTCGGCCAGCCCCAGCACCAGCGGCCGCAGGTCGAGGTAGCGGTTGCTGACGTGCAGCAGCAGCCGGCCGCCTGACGACAGGTGTTTTCGGTAGAGGCGCAGGCACTCGCGGGTCAACAGGTGCGCCGGCACCGCGTCGCCGGTGAAGGCGTCGACCACCAGCACGTCGTAGCCGCGGCTCCCCTCCCCGGCCAGCTCCCGCTCGAGCGAGATGCGCGCGTCGCCCGGGACGACGTCGACCGGCGCGCGGCTGTCCGCCAGGAAGGTGAAGCGCGTCCCGGCCACCCGGGTCACCGACGGGTTGAGCTCGTAGAAGCGCACCGCGTCCCCCGGTTCGGCCAGGGCCGCGGCCACGCCGACACCCAAGCCCACGCACCCGATCCGCAACCGGCCGTCGCCACCGGCCTCCCGGTTGGCCGCCCGGGCCGCGCGCAGGCCGATTCCCAAGCCCCCTTCTTCGGTGTAGTAGGCCGTCGGCAGGCGCCGCAGTTCCGGGGCGACGAACTGGGCTCCGTGCAGTATCCCGCCGTTGGTCAGCTCCAGGCGGTGCCGGGCGGGATTCTCCGGCTCACGCTCAACGACCAGCAGCGCGCCGTAGAAGTTGCGGTCGGCGTAGACCGTCTGGGCCATGGCCGCCAGCGTGTTCCAGCGCAGGAAGACGGTCAGCGCCAGGATTGAGGCCAGGGCCGCACCCCACCGCCAGGCGCTCCGCGCACCGTCATGGCCCCGCTCGGCGCGCAGCAGGACCGCCAGCGGCAGCCCCCAGGCGGCCGCCAGCGCGACGTGGTACTCCCAGTAGCCCCTGAACAGGAGCGGCGCGGCAAAGGTCACGAAAGCCGTCCCCAACGCTCCCCCGGCCGAGACGGCCAGGTAGTAGCCGGTCAGCCGGGACGGGTCGGGCCGCAGGCGGGCCATCTCGCCGTGCAGCACGATACAGGCGACGAAAAGGTGAGCGCACAGGAGGCCGGCCCGCAGCGGCAGGCCGATCCTGATGCCGCCCGAGAGGGTGAAGAGCGCGCCGACGGTCGCGGCCGCCAGGAGCGGCAGCATCAGCCCCCGCCGGTATGCCCGGTCGCCGGCGAAGACGATCACGAAGCTGACCAGGTAGAGGCCCAGCGGCACGATCCAGAGGAGCGGCACCACGGCCACGTTCTGGCACAGGTGATGGGTGGCCGCGGCCATCAGCAGCGAGCCGGTCCCGGCCAGCAGGATCGTCGTCCCGGCATTTCCGGGAGCGGCCAGCTTCGGGAACGGCGTCGGTTCGCCGGCCCCCTTCCCGTTCGCCCGCAGCAACTGCCGCCCGCAGACTGCCACCGCGGCGGCAAACGGCAGGTAGAGCCCCGCCCAGAGCAGGCGCTGCCCGCCCAGCGGCAGCAGCGGCTCGATCAGGAAGGGGTACGAGAGGAGCCCGAGGAAGCTCCCGGCGTTCGACAGCGCATACAGCCGCCACGGCTCGCCGGAGCGCTCCAGGTTGTGCCAGCGCTGCATCAGCGGCCCGTTGGCCGCCAGCACCAGGTACGGCAAGCCGGTCGAGACCGCCAGCCAGGCGAGGATCCGGGCCGTCGGCCACGACGGGTCGTCCGGGCGCCACCCTCCCGGGGACGCCGGCGGCAGCGCCAGCAGTGACAGCACGAGAAGTCCCAGGTGGGCCATCACCTGCCGGCGCGGCGCGAGGCGGGTGCCGACCAGGTGGGCGTACAGGTAGCCGAGGAAGAGGACCGCCTGGAAGAAGAGGAGACAGGCCGACCAGACCGCGGCGCTCCCGCCATACCACGGCAGCAGCACCCTGGCCGCCAGCGGCTGCACCAGGAAGAGCAGGAAGGCCGACAGGAAGATGGCGCAGGCGTGGGAACCCATGCGCTTCTTCTACCCCTGCGCGGCGGGGGGCGTCAATCCCGGGGCGAACTGGAGGCGGTGCAGCCGCCAATAGATCCCCTGGCGGTCCAGCAGCTCGCGGTGGGTGCCGCTCTCCCGGATTTCCCCCTTGTGGACGACGATGATCCGGTCTGCGTCGCGGACGGTCGACAGGCGGTGGGCGATGACGATCGCCGTCCGCCCGGCCAGGAGGCGGCGCATGGCCGCCTGCACCCTGCCCTCAGTCTCGCCGTCCATGGCCGAGGTGGCCTCGTCGAGCAGCAGGATCGGCGGGTCGGCGGCCAAGGCCCGGGCGAAGGCCAGGATCTGCCGCTGGCCCGTCGACAGGATGGCCGCCCGCTCCCGCAGCGGGGTCGCCAGGCCGTCCGGCAGCCGCTCGAACATTTCCCGGGCGCCCAGTTCGTCCAGAATCGCCGCGGCCCGCTCCCTGTCCCGGGGACCGGCGGGGAGGATGTTGTCGATCACGTCGCCGGGGAAGAGGAAGACGTCCTGCGGCACCGCCCCCACCCGGCGGCGAAGTTCCTCCAACGGCCACTGGCGCACGTCGAGCCCGTCCACCTCGATCCTTCCGGCGGTCGGCTCGTAGAGGCGGGTGATCAGGCTGGAGATGGAGGTCTTGCCCGCGCCGGTGGCGCCGACGATGGCCACCCGCTCCCCCGGGGCCACGGTGAAGCTCACCCGGCGGAGGACCTCCTCGCCGGGGTTGTAGGCCAGGCTGACCCGGTCGAAGACCACCCGGCCGGCCGGCGGCGGGACCTGCGCCACGGAAGCCGGGTCGCGCTGCGGCGGGGTGTCGAGCAGGGCAAAGAGCCGCTCCGAGGCGGCCATGGCCGACTGGAGGATGTTGTACTTCTCGGCCAGGTCCTGGACCGGGCTCATGAACCGCTGGGTGTACTCGATGAAGGCCACCAGGGCCCCCAGCGTCAGCCCGCCGACCGCCACCCGCCAGCCGCCACGCCAGATGATCAAGGCCACGGCCAGGCTGCCGATCACCTCGACCGCCGGGAAGAAGACGGCGTAGTAGAAGATGGTCTTCAGGTAGGCCTGCTGGTAGTCGAGGTTCTCCCGGTCGTAGCGGCGGCGGTTCTCCCCCTCCATCCCGAAGAGCTGCACCACCGGCATGCCCGAGATGGTCTCCTGCAGGTGGGCGGACAGGACGGCCACCTGCCGGCGGATGAGGCGGAAGTTGCTCCGAACGCGGCTTCGGAAGAGGAGCGTGGCCCAGACCAGCAGCGGGATGACACCGAAGGTCACCAGGGCCAGCCGCCAGTCGAGCAGCAGCATCATCACCACGATCCCGGCCAGCAGGGCGGCGTCGCCGAAGACGTTGATCACCCCGGCCGAGAAGAGTTCCTGCAGAACCTCCACGTCGCTCCCCACCCGGGTCATCAGCGTGCCGACCGGGGTGCGGTCGAAGAACGACAGCGGCAGGCGCTGGACGTGGGCGAAGACGGCCATGCGCAGGTCGAACATGGCCTGCTGCCCCACCCAGGCGGTCAGGTACATCTGGGCGTAACGGACCGCCAGCACCAGGCCCGAGATGCCGGTGAAGAGGAGGGCGGTCCACCCCAGCCCGGCGAGGTCGCCGCCGCGGATGTTCCGGTCGATGGCCGTCTTGATCAGCCACGGGCCGGCCAATTGGAGGGGCGAGAGGATCAGCAGGAGCAGGACTGCCGCGGCCACATGCCAGCGGTACGGGGCCACGTAGGCCAGCAGGCGGCGCATCAGGCGGCCGTCGTAAGCCTTCCCCTCGATGCCGTCGGAGGCTCCGTGCCTCACGGGGCCTCCTCCAACTCGGTCTCGATCTGCTGGCGCCGCCACATGTCGGCGTAGCGGCCATTGGCGGCCAGGAGATCCGCGTGGGTGCCCATCTCCACCAGGGCGCCCGCCTCCAGGACGGCGATGCGGTCGAGCCGGGCGGCGGCGGTGAGGCGGTGGGTGACCAGGATGACCGTCCGGCCGTGGAGGTGGCGGTCGAGGCCGCTGATGATGGCCGCCTCGGTGCGGGCGTCGACGCTGGAGAAGACGTCGTCGAGAATCAGGATTCGCGGGTTGCGGGCAAGCGCACGCCCCAGGGTGGCCCGCTGCTTCTGCCCCCCCGACAGGGTGATGCCCCGCTCGCCGACGACGGTGTCGAGCCCGGCGGGCATGGCCGCCACGTCTCCCTCCAGCCCGGCGTCCCGCAAGGCCACGGCGGCATCGCCCCCGTCCGGGACGATGTTCTCCCGCAGCGACCGCGAGAAGAGGAACGAGTCCTGGGGCACGAAGCCGATTGCCCCCCGCAGGAGGCCGAGCGGCAGGCGCTCCACCGGCAACCCGTCAACCAGCACCGTGCCGGCCGGCGCGGCCCAGAGGCGCGGGACGAGCGACACCAGGGTGCTCTTGCCAGACCCGGTCCGGCCGACGATGGCCAACGAGGTGCCGGCGGGGACGTCGAGGCTGACCTCCCGCAAGGCCGGGCTGGTGGCTTCCGGGTAGGTGAAGGTGAGCCGTTCGAAGGTGACCCGCCCGTCGATCCGCGTCACCGGCAAAGGCTCGGCCGGCTCGTCGATCCCGGGCGGCGTGTCGAGAATCCAGCGGATCCGCTCGGCCGAGGCGGTCCCACGCTGCAGCAGGCTGAAGACCCACCCCAGCGCGACGGCCGGCCAGATGAGCATGGCCATGAAGCTCAGGAAGGCGACCAGCGCGCCCACGGTCAGTTCCTCACGGATGACCATGCGGCCCCCGGCCCACAGGATGACCACCGTGGTCAGGCTCAGCAGGAAGCCGATCAGCGGGTGGAACAGGCCCATCAACCTGGCCACGTCCAGGTTGCGCGCCTGGTAGGCCAGGGCCGCCTTCCGGTAGGCCCCGATCTGGGAGGCCTCCAGGGTGCAGGCCTTGACCACCCGCATCCCCGAGAAGTTCTCCTGGGCAATCGAACTGGCGATGGCGTTGGCTTCCTGGGCGCGGCGGTAAGCGCGGTGGTAGAAGGTCGAGGAGAGCGTCACCACCCCCGCGGCGACGGGAAGAGGCAGGAAGGCGTACAAGGTCAGCCGCGGGCTGAGGAGGGACATCGACACGGCGGCCATGGCGAACAGGACCAGGGTGTTGAGCAGGTTCATCACCCCGGGCCCCAGGAAGAGGCGGACGTTCTCCAGGTCGCTGGTCGCCCGGGAGAGGATGTCGCCGGTCCGGTTGGCGCCGAAGAACGATTGGGGGAGGCGCTGGAGGTGGTCGAAGATGCGCATCCGCAACTCCGACTCGATGTGGCGCGAGACGCCGATGACGCTCATCCGGGTCAGGTAGCGGAAGACCCCCTGGACGATCGAAACCCCCACCAGGGCCGCCGCCAGGAGGAGCAGCCGCCGCCCCCCCTGCCCCGCCCGCAGGCCGTCAACCGCCGCCTTGAGGATCCACGGCCCGCCCTGGCTGACCAGGTTGGCCGCCAGGATGAAGAGGAGGCCGGCAAGGATGGCCCCCCTGCGCCGGCGCAGGTGTTCCCGGATGAGTTCCACGGAGCGTCATTGTAGCAGGCTTGGCGCTCCCGGATGCGAATCGGCAATTCCGCTCCCCAGCGGCAGTCGCGCCGCCTGCTGGCGAACGCGGAAGATACACACCGCCCCGTTGTCGAAGACGGGTTCCAGGTAGGGCAGGTCGTCTGGCCGGAAGTCGAAGGGAACCGGCGACCAAGGATCGGGCCAGACGTAGCCGATGTTCCGCTCCCGCAGGAAGACGTACCGGCCGAATCCGGAGAGCGGGGCGGCAAGGAACCACTCGGCCTCCTCGCTCTTGCGCAACTCATCGGCACTGGTGTGCCACTTGTCACCGAAGAAACGGACGTCGGCCACCGCTGGCAGGATGCTCGAGAAGGTCGTGCCCAGGAAGACCGCGTCCGGAGGGACGTTGCCGCGGATGAAGTCGTGGGCCTCCCGCTCCCGCGGGGAGATGACGTTGCGCCAGTGCCAATTGGCCGGCAGCAGCGGGGAGCGGTACATCCCGATCGAGGCCAAGCTCTCCCGGACGAGGATGGCGTGCGACGGGAGGATGAGCGCGAATGCCAGGGCTGCGGCCAGCCATCCCCGCCGCCCGCCGAGGAGCGCCGGGAACCGGCCCGCCAGTTTCACCGCTCCCAGCACCGCCAGCGCGGCTAGCGGCAGGATCAGCCCCTCGGCCAGTTTGACCTCGAAGCGAATCAGCGGGCTGGAGAAGAGGAGCGCCCCATGCGTCACCGCCCAGGCGCCCAGGAATAGGCGCCGACTGGGTCCTCCTGGCGGGGCGTCGTCCCGGCCGAACACCCCGAGCGCGGCCAACGGCAGGAAGGCACCGAAACCGAGCAGAACCGGCACGATCCCGCCGGTGAGGACCTCGTTGGCCTCGGCCCACCAGGCGAAGTTCTCCCGGGTGAAGAGCCACCGGTAGTACAGCAGCGGCAGGGCGGCGCAGCCCACAAGGAGCATGAAGTCGGCCACCGCCCGGCGCCACTGCACGCGGCCGCGAAGGAGGCGAAGCGCCGTCCAGGCGCCGCCCACCGCCAGCACGGTCACCAGGTGGTAGGGGTGGAGGAAGCCGAGGACGACCAGCAGCGCCCCGGCGCCGGCGACCGCCCGCCGCTTCTCCAGGGCCATCCCGTGCCACAGCAGCAGCATGATGAAGGCCAGGATGGCCGTCGAAAGGGCCAGGTGGGGGAAGAAGAGGGCCGCCTGCAGCGGGTACCCCTCCTGGTGGTAGATGTCAAGCGGGCGCAGCCGGGTGGCCGCCTCGGTGGAGAGGAGGGCCACCACCCACCCGAAGCCGCCGCCGAAGCCCGCCAGCAGGAACCCCGCCCGGCCCGCGAGACCATCGCCGAGCAGCGCCTTCATCAATCTCAGGATGGCCAGGTACATCAGCCCCGTCGACAGGATGCCGGCGGCATAGTAGAGCGTGATGAAGGAAAGCCCGGTGACGGCCATCCCCTTGCCGAGGAGGAACCAGATGAGGTTGAAGAAGGCCGGCGGACAGACGACGTTCGTCCACGGGTAGTCGACCAGCAGGCCGCCCCGGGCGAAGGCCCGCGCGAATGCCTGGTAGCCCCACGCGTCGGCGCTGTTGAGCAGAAAACCGCAGAACCGGTAGCCGGGCATCGGGGCGTGCCAGGCGGCGACGTAGACGGCCACCGTCACGACAGTGACCGCCAGCCAGCACCCCAGCCACCACTTCAAGTCGCTCCGCGTCACCGAGACTCCTCCGGGCGGGGCGTTGAGCCCACTTTGTCCTTTGCCGGGCCGCATCTATTTCCGTTCTGGGAGCGAGACCCGCCCCCGGTGGAAGAGCCCTCAGTAGCAGCGCCCGTCGCGCTCCACGCTTCCGGTCCTCGTCTCCAGGCAGGGGCAGACGAATTCGGGGACGTGCTGGAAGCGGCAGGGGCAGTAGAAGTCGCCGAAGCGGGCCTGCTTGGTCACCAGGCCGTCGAGGAGGTCGCCCTTGACCTCGTCGAAGACGTAGCCGCGCAGACGGGCGAAGGTGTCGACCCGCAGCGCGATCTCCCGGGACGGCTCCATTGCCGGCCGGCGCAAGGCGATCTCACCCGGGGCCTGTTCGAACGCTTCGAGTGCGGCTCCGCACACGGGACAGGTGACCGGGTCGCCCGGCCCGACGGGGCCCCTGAAGCGGAAGGTCACCCGGCAGACCGGGCAGTAGAGTTCATGCGCTTTCATGGTCGAGCGCCTCGCCGATCTGGTCGGGCTTGAATCCCTGGATCACCCGGTCGCCGATGACGACCACCGGGAAGGAGCGGTTGGGCACCAGGCGGTCGACTTCTTGGAGGGCCTTCTCCAGTTCCTCGCCGTCCAGCAGGTCGACGTCGACGATGCGGCAGTCGACGCCCCGCTCGGCCATGAACTGCTTGGTCTTCCTGCACCAGGGGCACGTGCTGAGGGCATACAGTGTGGTCATCTCGTTCCCCTCCTCCCGCTCCGATGACAGACGTCCGCGAACCTGCAGGTAGTGAATGATGACATCGAGTCGCGCCCGTACGGCGCTCCATTCCGGGGCCGCAACCAGCGCCGCCCGGTAGTGTTCGGCCGCCTCCACGAGGCGATCCTGCCGCTCCAACAACAAGCCCATGTTGAAATGGGCTTCCGCATATCGGGGATTCGCATCGAGAGCAGCCGCAAACTCCCGCCCGGCCGCCTCGTCATCCCCCTGCAGTAACAATTCCCCTCCCAGGTTATTGTGAATGAGCCAGTTGTCCGTGGTCACCGACAACGCATGCCGGTACACGGTCTGGCTGTCCCTCCAATACCGGGCTTGCCGGTTGGCCTGCCAAGTCCACCCCGCCAGAAGTACCATGAGGGCGCACCCCGCCCAGAGCCGCCCCCTTCGCCCCAGAAAGCCCGCCGACCAGACGACTGCCATGAAGAACCCCATGTGCGGTAGATACGTATACCGGTCAGCTGCGCTCTGCACTCCTGCCTGGACCAGACCGATCACCGGAACCAACGCCAGGAGAAACCAGAGACACCCGGTCATGAGAAACGGTAGGCGACGGGCATGGCCGATCACGAAGTAGCAGACCGCGGTGATCACCAGTGCCGCCGCGAGAGGCACCCACCAGGTGGGGATGCCCCGACCCGGGTGGGGATAGAGAAGACACAGCCCAACCGGCGCGATGGTCTTTTTCAGATAGAATCCATAGATGCTCACGGCATGCGCCAAACGGTAGGAAAGCGGCAAGGTGTCGAGCGAAGTGATCGTGTCGCTCGCCTTCTGGGATACCAAGGTGATCAGTGCCGATGCCATGGAGAGGACCACGAGCGGCCACTTCTCCGCCACAAGTCCCCCGAGGGCCCGGAGCTTCGCCGCGCCACCCGGTTCGGGCCGCCACCTGCCCAGCGGCCAAAAGTCGAGCAACAGAAGGATGACCGGCAGGCTGATAACCATCGGCTTGGAGGCCAGCCCGAGAGCAAAGAGGAGGAAGACGACGGCACGCCTGCCGCACCCCGGCCGCCGCAGGGCCCGCAGGTAGGCGCCCATGGCGACGATCAGGAAGAAGGAGGAAAGCAGGTCCTTGCGCTCCGCGGCCCATGCCACCGACTCCGCTCTCATGGGATGAACGGCGAACAAGGCGGCAGCAGCGGCGCTTCCCCAGACTCCGCCCGTCATCGCGACCAGCACGAAGAAGAACAATACCGCGTTCAAGACGTGCAGCAGCAGTCCGACCAGGTGGTGTCCTTGCGGATCGAGGCCAAAGATTGTCACGTCGGCCATGTGAGACAGCCAGGTAAGAGGGTGCCAGTTGCCGGTGTGAAAGGTGCCCAACGCCCATCGGAAACCGTCCACGGACAAGCCTGCCGTGACGTGAGGATTGGCTGTCACATACAGGGGATCGTCAAGGGAAATGAATCCGTTCCGGACCACCGGCAGGAAGGCAGCCAGGGTGAATACCACCAAGGCAATCGCAGCGATGGCGATTGGGCCGCGCCCGTCCCGAGAGTTCATTCTCCACCCGCGTGGTGCATCAACCGCTGGACTCCGACATTTCCGCAGCACCTGATCTTCACGTGATCGTCCAGACGCAAGGCAGGAAACATCGAGAAGCGACTTCCTCGCCGGATGGGCTATTTTGCTTTCCCGAAGTTTGACTGTCAAGGTTCAGATCCCTCCTTTTGACCTTTGGCCGCCGGCGGCGTAGATTGTCGGCACATGCACCGCCACGCCGACGACGCCCACGAGCACCCCCGGGACACCTGCCTGGCGTCTCCCGGGGACTTCCCGGCCGGGGCATTCCGCAATGCCTTCACCGACCGGATTTTCGAGTACCGCCCGATCGAGGGGAGGCGGCTCGGCCTGGCCCTGGTGATCACCTTCCTGACCATGCTGGTCGAGATCGTCGGCGGCATGGTCACCGGCAGCATCTCGCTGATCAGCGACGCCGGTCACATGTTCACCCACTCCTTTGCCATCGTCATCGCGCTGGCCTCGCTGATGATCGCCCGCAACCCCCCCTGTCACCACCGCACCTTCGGCCTCTTCCGGGCCGAGATCCTGGCCGCCTTCACCAACAGCCTGTTCCTCTTCGGGGTCACCGTGTGGATCGTCTGGGAGTCGCTGGCCCGCATCCTACACCCCGTGCCGGTGGCCACGCGCGAGATGCTCTGGATCGCCCTGGTCGGCCTGGCGGTCAACCTGGCGACGATGCTCATCCTGCGCCAGCACCACGAGCACGACCTGAACGTGCGGGGGGTCTTCCTGCACCTCGCGGCCGACACCCTGTCGTCGGTGGCCATCGTCGCCGGGGCGCTGGTCATCGCCGCCACCGGCTGGAACCTGCTCGACCCGCTGATCGGCCTGGGCATCTCCGCGGCCATCGGCGTCTGGGCGGTCGGCCTCTTCCGCGACTCGTCCCGGATACTGCTGGAGATGGCCCCGCCCGGCATCGACGTGGACACGCTGGCCGCCGAGTTGAAGGCACACTTCCCGGGAATCGAGGCCCTGGAGAACGTCCACTTCTGGGCCATCACCGGGACCATGTACGTCTTTACCGCCCACCTTCGTCCCGCGCCTTCGGCCGGCCCGCCGGAGGAATTGGTGAACCGGGTGATCGCCTACCTGAAGGAACGCCACCCGATCGTCCAGGCGACGATCCAGACAATCCAGACGATCCCATCGAAGCCGGACTGAAGGCGATGGACTTCCAGTCGTTGCTGGCCCTGCGGCAGAGTGTGCGACAGTACCAGCCGCGGCCGGTGGAACCGGAGAAGGCGCGCCTCTTGGCCGAGGCGGTGCGGCTGTCGCCGTCGGCCTGCAACATCCAGCCGGTGCGGCTGATCCTGGTGGACGAGCCGGTCCTGCGGGAGCAGGTGGCCCTGGCCACGCGCGGGCCGGGCGGCACCCTCAACACCTTCGTGCCCCAGGCGCCTCTCCTGGCCGTGCTGGCCCCGGAGAAGCCGCCGCTGCTCAACCGGGCGGCCGAGATGATCCTCCGTCGCGAGTTCACGCTGATCGACCTGGGGGTGGCCGCCGCCCACCTCTGCCTGCAGGCGGCCGAGTTGGGGCTGGGAACCTGCATGCTCGGCTGGTTCGACGAGGGGAGGATCCGGAAGCTGCTGGCTGTCCCCCGGTCGGTCCGGGTGGGCCTGGTGATCGCCGTGGGCTACCCGCCCGAGGGGTACCCGGCGCGGCCCAAGTCGCGCAAGCCGGCCGCGGAGATCTGCCGCCGCAACGGTTACGCCCTCCCGCCCGACTGACCGGGAGGGGCGTGGCTTCAGAAGAAGAGGCCGATGGAGAGGCCGGGGCGGAAGACGTCGTCCTCCATGGCGTAGGCCAGGTAGATCTGGAAGACGGGGAGAAGCACCCGCTTGAGGTAGATTCGGAAGCTGATCCCGGCATCGGCCACGCCGTCTTCGAGGGTGAAGGCCCGCTCCCGGTTGCGCAGCAAGGCGCCGTCGAGGAAGGCGGCCAGCGAGAGGTCGATCCGGGATAAGGAAACCACCGGCACGATGTACTCGATGCTGGCGCTCATCGCCCGGTCGGATCTGAAACGCCCGTGCTCGTAACCGCGCAGGCGATCCAGGCTCTCCTGGAGTTCGGTGGGGACATGCCTCCCCCAGGTGCCCGAGCCGGCCAGCGACAGGGTCTGCCGCCGCCAGGTATCGAGGGTGTGGTCGACCTGCCAGTCGAGGGCCCTCTTCCGGTAATCCGAGCCGAGTTCGGGGAAGTCCCTCGATCCCCGGAACCGCCCCCGGAACCCGCGGTCCCGGTCGCTCCCGACGTGGTCGGCCAGGTCGACCTCCAGGGCAATCCCCAGAGCGCGCTCGCGGCCGTCCTCCGGCGGTTCGGCAGTCCCATCCACGTCCTCGAACCGGCGTTCGGCGACGGTCCCGGTCAACGACAGGGAAACCTGCCGGGTGAAATTGTAGCCCGCCCCGACCGTGCCGCCCGTCCTTTGGGCCTGGTATCGACCGGCGACCTCGTCCCCGGCCCACGTCTCGACCTCCCCCTTGCCGTGCATGCCTGAAATGGAGAAGCGGATATCCCCGTCGGAGAGGCTTCGATCCATGTAGTGGAGGAAGCCGCTCCAGTCGCCGTCGGTGTTGAACACGCCGATGAAGAGCGGGTTGCCCGAACCCAGCAGGTTCGACTCCATCAGGCTCAGGCCGGCCGTCGTCCGGTCCTCGGTGGCCACCACGACCGGCAGCGGGATGATCGTCCACTTCTCCCTGACGGCAATGCGCAGGACAACTCCTTCGGCCCCCGGCGCAGTGGTGACGGTCACTTCCCAGAACAGGCGGGTGTTCATCAGTTTCTGGCGAACGCCCGCTTCGGCTCCGTCGGCCCACGGATCGCCCACGGCCAGTTCGATGGTGGACAGGATCAGGCCGACCTTGGTGCGATTGTTCCCGGTGACCTCTATGGCGGAGACCGTCCCCTGGAGCGCCTTGGCGGGAGACGCCAGGATAAGGAGCAGGATCAGGCAGAGAGCGGTCTTCGCCGGCGAGTTCACCCCGGCGTCACCGTCCGGCATGGTCCCGACGGCTTTGGCGGCCCGGCCTCCAGGGCAACCAGCAGGTCCTCCACCCTATATCCGGCCTGTCGGGCGGCCAGCACCAGTGACTGCGACTTCGCATTCGTCCAGCCGGCCACGGCCGCAATCAGCCCGACGAAGCGTTCCCACCCCTCTGCCGAGAGCCACAGGATGCCGCCGCTCCAGTTGAAACCCAAGCCTTGCTGTACGTCCGGATCGAGGAAGAGGCGCCGCCAGAAGGAATCATCGACGGGGCCGAAGGCTTCGGCAGCCATTTGCATCCTGACCGCCGGGGCGTCGGTTCCGCGACCCGTCGCCGAGAGGTAGCGTTCCAATTCGGCCCACAGCAGGAACTCCCCGACACAGTCGCGTGAATCGGCCGCCTCGTCGGGTCGGCAGCGCAGTTCCCCCAACCGGTGCAGCACGATCCAGCCGGACAGCGCGGCAGCGTCTTCCGGCGCAACCCCGCGGGAAGCCAGGATGGCCAGGTCGCCGAGAATCCTCGCCGGCGTCTCACCCGGATTCAGTGGCTGCCCCGCGGCAGCCAGACACTGGCAGAGGAACTCGGTCACCAACGCGCCGACCTCCTCCTCCGCGGCGCCTCCCTTTGCGTCCCGGCCGGTGGCGAGCCTTGCGGCCACAGCCGACGCCGCGGCACGGAAGGCCTGGTGAAGCGGTGTCAGGATCACCTGGCGCAGGCCCAGATCGAGGTCGGGCGCGCCCCGGCCGTCGAGCAGGCGGCACAACTCGGCCCAGTCGCCCGTCTCGTCGACCACCATCCGGAAGTCGATGAAGACGTGGTATTGGAAGGCTCCCAGAGCGACCCGGAGACCCCGCTCGACCAGTTCCTGGGCCGGGCGCAGGTACTCGATGCCGGATGTCTCGTCTCGGAAGCGCACGTAGCCGTGCTCGCCGGGGAAGATCCGCAACTCGTCGGCCAGCGTGGTCGTCCAGGCCGAGCCGTCGGCGACCCGCCGCGGCACCGAGCGGTGGATGCTTCCCGAGGTCTCCCCCCAGACGTTGTTGAACAGGACCAGCCCCCCCTCGCCGTGGTGCCGGTTGGTGTAAGCGAAGACGTTCCCGTCGATCCGGCCGTCGTCGCGGACCATGTCGTACAACACGAAGCGGCCGGCATCGGCGAACAGCCGGCGGCGGCGGAAGAGGGGAAAGATCTCGCGCTCGTGGCGGGCGACCAGGTTGGTGTCCTCGGTCTCGTCCTTGTAGGCCCGCTTGTACTCCATGCCGTACTTCTCGGTGAAGCCCTCGATCTGCCCGTGGCCGACCATCGGCAGGCCGGGCAGCGTGGCCAGCAGCACGGCCGTGCCGAAGTACTTGCCGCCGGTCCCGAACTGGGCGATGGCCGTCTCCTCGTCGGGGTTGTTCATGAAGTTGACGAAGCGCTTGAGCACCTCCGGCTCGAAGTCGAGCACCTCGATCAGTGTGCGGCGGTACTCGGCGTTCTGTTCGCGCTTGAGCATGTTCATGAAGGCGCTGTTGTAGACCCGGTGCATCCCCAGCGTGCGCACGAAGTAGCCCTCCAGCAGCCAGAAGGCCTCGGCAAGCAGCAGCGTGTCGGGCGCTTCCGCGGCGCACCGGTCGACCACCTCCCGCCAGAACTCGGCCGGCATCCGCCGGTCGAACTCCTCGGCCGGCATCCCGTGTCCGGCCCGGGAGGGGATGTCCCCCCCGGTGCCCGGCGGGGGGAACCAGAGGCGGCGGTAGTGACGCCGGGTGAGGGTCATGGCCGCGTCGAAGCGGATGATCGGGAAGAGCGAGGCGACGTGCAGGATCGTGCCGGCAACCGCCTGGCGGACCTCGGGCAGCAGGTAGTTGAGCTGGGCGGTGTCGTTCCACGGCAGGCCGGTGCCGTCGTTGCCGTGGTAGATGTAGCGCTCGCGGCCGGTGCGGCGGTCGAGGTGCCGGAAGACCACGGCCGCGTCGGTCCTGCTCCAGTAGCCGTCCTCGATCCGGATGTCTATGCCTGGGTCGGACGACAGGTCGGGCCCGGTGAAGCGGTAGGACGGGAAGGGGGGGTGGTCGAGCTGCACGTACCAGTCGGGGTGCTCGACGATCCAGCGGGAGAAGATGCCGGTGTGGTTGGGGACCATGTCGGATGCGAGCCGGATACCCCTGGCGGCAGCCCGCCCGCGCAGGTTCAGCAAGGCCCCGTCACCGCCCAACTCCTCAGCGATGGCGTAGTCGAAGAGCGAGTAGGCCGACGCCTCGGCCTCCGGATTGCCGCAGCGGCGCTTGATCTCCCGTGAGGCCGGACTTCGTTCCCAGACGCCGATCAACCACAAGGCGGTGAACCCCCGCGAGGCGATCAGGTCGAGTTCCCGGTCGGGTATCTGGTCGAGCCGGGAGATGTGCCGGCCGTGCTTGACCGAGAGCTGGTGGAGCCAGACGTTGACGCTCTTGGCCAGCATGACCACCGTGCTCATCCAGTCGAGGTCGGCCGAGAAGGCCTCATACTCGTGGTCGGGCGGCGCCCCCATCCCTCCCCCGGTCGGAAGCCCGGCGGTATCGACGGAGCGTCGCCGAAGCCGGTGAAATGGGGGCGGTTCTCCTCGCGCAGCACGTCCAAGCCGGTCAGGATCTGCGACAGGTACGGAGCCAACACGCCTCCCCACCGCTCCAGGATGAAGCCGAGCTGCCCCTCCAGGGAACCGGGGTGTGCCTTCGCCGGGGCCCGCAGCAGCTCGACCAGTGACTCGCCGGCGGGACCGCCCGGGGGAAGACGCCGGAAAAAGGCATCCATGAAGCCGAGCATCCCGGCGTAGACCGGGTCGCCCGACAAGGGCGCCTCGTCGAACAATTCCCGCAAGTCGTCGTAGGCCGGGTTTCGGTTGGCCAGCGAGAGGAGGATGGCCTCCTCCAGGATGACCGACGTGTGAGGCTGGCCGTCCGTCTCGCCGGCCACGTAATCCTCAACCGGGAGACCATCGCGGTAAACCGGAAGGGGTGGGAAGCGGTCGGGGAAGGTCTCCAGGAAGCGGCCGACCGGACCTTCGGCGTGCGCCGCCCGAAGCCGCCCGAGAGCCTCGGCAAAGGCGCCGGGCCGGATGCGGGCGACGTAGAGGCGGATCATCCGGTGCAGCAACTCCTCGATCAGGCCGATGGTGTACAGGCGGCCGGCGCGGACGGCCCTCCCCGGTTCCCTGGTGGCGTTCATCCGGTGGGTCAGGATCCGGGCGGCGTGCAGGTCCCCGATGATGCGATCCCCTTCGGATAGGAAGATCGGCTCCCGGAAGTCGTACCGCTCCCGGGCCGCACGGGCCAGCAGGAACTCGCGGCGGGGGCCGGCGGCCGGCAGGTCAGCCATCGGCGCCCTCCAGCAGTTCGAGGCAGGCTTTCTCGACCAGGGGGACGGTCACCGGATCGTAGCAGCGGTAGGCGCGGTCGCAGGTCCTCCCGAAGCAGGGCGCGCAGGGGGCCCCACCCCGGATGATCCGCAGATGCTCGGCGCGGGGGCCGGTGGCGGTCGGGTCGGTCGAACCGAAAATGGCCGCCAGCGGGGTGCCCACGGCCGCCGCCAGGTGCATCAGGCCGGAGTCGTTGGTCACCGCCAGGCGCGCCCCGGCCAGCAGGCCGGCCGCCTCCCGCAGGGTGGTGCGCCCAGAGAGGTCCCGGGCCGGCTCCCCGATGGCCGCGGCCACCCCGGAACAGACGGCCGACTCGGCGGCGCTGCCGAGGAGATCGATCCGGTAGTTGCGGGCGGCCAGGCGCTTCCCGAGCTCGATCCAGCCCCCGGCCGGCCACATCTTGGCCGGACCGAAGGCCGCGCCGGGGGCGAAGGCCACCCGCGGCCTTTCCCGATCGACCGGCGTCACCCGCAGCCGGGGAATACCCCCGACCGGTACGTCGAAACCGAGGGCGCGCACCATGTCCAGATAATACTCCACCAGGTGTTCCCGGGGCCAGTTGCCCGGCAGCGGCGGGACCCGGTGGGTCAGGAGCGGGCCGCGCCACTCCGAGGCGTACCCCCCCCGCAGCGGGATGCCGGCCAGCGCCAGGGTCAGGGCGGAGCCGATGGCGTTGGGGAAGAGGACCCCGCCGGCGATCGACTCGTGACGCAGGGTGGCCGCGAGCCGCAGGCGTCCGGCGATGCCGCGGTGCTCGTTGCCGGTGCGATGCTCGATGACCCGGTCGGCCAGACCAGACAGGGAGGCGATGTCGGCCGTCCAGGGCTTGGCCAGCACCGCCAGGCCGGTTCCCCCGGGCAGCGAGCGGCGGATGGCCTCGAGAGCCGGCAGGGCCATGACCGCGTCGCCGATCCAGTTGGGGTACCAAGCCAGCAGGGTCGCCGGCCCGCCAGCGGCGACAAGCGAATCCCTGAACGACCGCGTCATCCCCGCCCCTCCAGCAGTTCCAGGATAGCCCCGGTCACCCGCTCCGAAGCTCCGGCCGAATTGCGGACCGCCGCCGCAGCCGCCGCGCCCATCCGCCCGCGCCCCGGCGGGTCGGCCAGGAGGTCCGCCACGGCCACGGCCAGGGCGTCCCCGTCGTTCACCACCCGCGCCCCCCCGCCTCCACCAGCAGCGCGGCGATGTCTCGGAAGTTGTGGAGGTGGGACCCGGTCAGGATCGGCTTGCCGGCCATGGCCGGCTCGAGCAGGTTGTGCCCCCCGACCGGAACCAGGCTGCCGCCGACGAAACAGATGTCGGCCAGCGCGTAGAAGCCGTCCAGGATTCCCATGGCGTCGACCACCATCACCTCCCCCGCCGGTTCACCGCCGGCGGCCACCAGGCTGTAGCGGCAGGCTTCCAGCCCCGCCCCGGCCGGGAGTGCGGCCACCTCGCCGAAGCGCTCAGGGTGGCGCGGGACGATGGCCAACCGGAGGCCGGCCGGGGCGATCAGGGGGTGCCGCAGAAGCGCCAGGAGGGCGGCTTCCTCGCCGCGGTGGGTGCTCCCGGCAACCAGCAGCGGTCGCCCCCCCTTCCAGCGGGCGACCGCTTCCGGCAGGATCACCTGTTTCGGGGAACGGTCGAACTTGAGGTTGCCGGCATCGCGCACCCTTTCCGGGTTGGCTCCCAGGGCGACAAAGCGCCCGGCGTCCCGGCCGCTCTGGGCCATGACGAGAGCCAGCGTCCCAAGCAGCGGGGCGGCCAGCCAGCGCAGCCGCCGGTAGGCCCGGTAGGAGCGGTCGGACAGGCGCCCGTTGACCACCGCCACCGGGATGCCGCGCGACCGGCAGGCTGCCAGGACGTTGGGCCAGAGCTCGGTTTCGACGACGACCAGCAGCGACGGGCGCACGCGGTCGAAGGCCCGCCCGGGGACACCGGTCAGGTCGAGCGGGAAGTAGAAGTGGTCGTCGGCCTCGGGAAACTCCCTCTTGACCGTCTCCTGGCCGGTGACGGTGACCGTGGAAACGACCAGCCGCCATCCGGGAGCGAGCCTCCGGCGCAGCAGGCGCAGCACCGGCAGGACGGCCATCGCCTCGCCGACCGACACGGCGTGGACCCAGACGGTCGGGCCAGTGCCGCGCGGCGCGGCGCCGAAACGCTGGGCCACCCCCACCCGGCGGCGGGGCATGACCAGCCACTGGCCGGCGAACCACGCCAGGAATACCGGGGTCGAGACCAGCAGGAGGATGTTGTAGAGCAGGATGCGGATGCGCGGGGACGTTTGCATGCCCGGAATGATACCACGCCCGTCGGCGCCCTGGCCCGGTTCAGGTGAACGGGGCTCCCAGGGAGTCCAGCCATTGACGCACCTGGGCGGCGTCCGGGGGGCGGCGATGGAAGACGAGCCGGGGGGAGAAGTATGGGCCGTTGCGCTCCGGCGGCCAGAGGGTGAACCGGGAGAGGCAGGCCTTCCCGAGCTGGTCGGCCAAATGGAGGACGCCGGTGTCGGCCGCCAGGCAGAGGGCGCAGCCGTCCACCAAGGCTGGGAGGGCCTCCAGCGGCAGGACGGGAACCACGAATGCCCCGGAGAAGCGCCTCCGCCACGGATCGAGGAACGCCTCCTCGCCCGGCCCGCAAGACAGAATGGGGGCGAACCCGCGCCCGACAAGGTCCTGCAGAACGGGCTCCCATGCGGCGGCGTCGAGGTGTTTGCCCGCCTGGCTCGACAGCGGGTGGACCAGCGCGCGCGGAGCCGGGACCCTCGCGAGAAAGGCCGTCACGGCCGGGTCGGGCCGGACCAGGAAGGTCGCCCGGTAGCCCGGGTCGACAGCCACCGGCAGGCCGGCCGCCCCGGCCAGCAGGCGGGCGTGCATGTCGATCACGTGGCCCGGCGGGACCTCCACGCGCCGGTCGTAGAAGAGGGCCGCCGGCTTCTCGCGCAGGGCGCGCCATGAGTAACCCACCCTGGCCCCCGCCCTGACCCGGCGGGCCAGGAGCGCCGTGCGATACAATCCCTGGCAGTCGACCACCAGTTCGACCGGCCGGCGGACGTCGGTCCAGGTCTCGTCGACGAAGGGGCACCGCTCCCCCAGGAAGGCGAACCGGGATTTGGTAAGCAGGCTGATGCGAGCCGCGGGCTTCGACCGCCGCAGGGCCTCGATGGCCGGCAGGACATGCAGGACGTCGCCGAAAGCGGACTGCCGTATGATCAGGATGTCGTCCACGGGAGCAGTACCATACCAGATCGGCAGACACCTGGCAAAGAGCCCGAACGCCACTTGACGACCGCCACTGATGCGGCTAGCTTTGTCCATCTGAAACGACCACCCAGGGAGCTGACATGACTGACAAGTCGCAATGCCGTGCGGCAACAGCCGCGGCGATACTCTTGGCACACCTCTGTTTCCCCTCCCTGTCGGCAGCCAGCGCCATGTTCACCGTCGTCGGGGGAGGAACCGGCAACGCCCTGACCGGCGCCGAGCCGCTGAAGATCAGCATTTGGACCTACTCGGTCCGCCTCGATGCCGAGGGGCGCCTCCACCTGACCACGTATTGCCAGCCCGGCAACAACGAGCTGAAGGAGGGCTTCCTGCGGATCGGCGCCGACGGTCTGGTGGACCGGTCGCTCAGGACCTTCGACTGCTGCGTCGATGACCTCTGGGTCGACCCTCGCGGCGAGGTCTACCTGGCCAGCCGCCTGCGCGTCATCAGGATGGCCCCCGACGGCACCTCGTCCGTGTTTGCCGGCTCCGGCGTCCGCCTGACGCCGCAGATCCTCGAGGGGAATCCGGCTGCACCGGGCGACGGCGGCCCCGCGACCGCGGCCAAGTTCGCATCGGACATCCAGGGGATCGTTAACGACCGCGACGGCCATGCCTACCTCTCCGATTATGCCGCCGGCGTGATCCGCCGCGTGGACGGCCGGACGGGGATCATCACCCGGGTGGCCGGCAGGTACTTCCAGCCAGGATACGCGGGGGACGGCGGCCCGGCCACCGATGCGCTGCTCAACGAGCCGTTCAAGCTGACCATCGATCGTGCAGGAAACCTGCTCATCTGCGACCGGCGGAACTCCTGCGTGCGGAGGATAGACCCGCGCACCGGTATCATCACCACCCTGGCCGGTAAGCCCGGCGACCCGATCCTGTCCGCCCCCACCGGCATCGACACCGACCAGTGGGGGAACGTCTACGTGGCCGACAGGCTTCCCCGGATCGTCCGGATTTCACCCGACGGTCAGACGACCACGGTGGCCGGCGGCGAGTGGGGATTCAGGGATGACCGCGAGGACGCCACCCGGGGGCAGATGTTCGAAGCCTCGGGAGTGGTGGTGGATCCGGATGGGCACCTCTACGTGGCCGACTACCAGCGGGCCGGGTGGAGCACGGTCAAGCGGGTGCTCTTCGATCCCCTGGTGACGGGCGTCAGCCGGGCCGTCAACGACAGGCGGGAGACGATCACCGTCAATGGGCGCTACTTCAACACCGGCGGCCCTCACGGCTCCATCCTCCTCGACGGACGCCCCCTCGCCGTCGTCTCCTGGTCGAACACGTCCGTCGTCGCCGAGCTGCCCCACGGCCCGGCCGGCAGGACGCTGGAGGTGGTCACCGCCGGGGGCAGGGCGCGACTCACCCTCGATTGAGCCCGGCGCAACCGCTCCCGCTCTGACTTCTTGCCGGGCCGGTCCGGGTGTGGCATCATGACAATTCATCGTTTCTCGCGACAACCCCCTGACGGAGGCGTGACGTGGACGGCATCACCGGCATCTACAACCCCGACGACCCTGAACTCGTCCAGAAGGTCTTCCTGGCCACCGGTTCCCTGCAACATCGCGGCAAGTCGTGCGCCGGCCTGGCCGTCGGGGGCGTCAAGGGGATTTACGTGCACAAGGATATCGGCGGCATCGCCGACGTCATCGAGCCGGACCTGATCCGAACCTTCCAGGACCTCGCGCCCCAGGCGGCCATCGGCAACGTCGGCTACACCAAGAACGTCATCCCGGAGAGGGGCAACGCCGAACCGATCGTGATCAAGCCCAAGTTCGACTCGGACCTCCAGGTGGTCCTGACAATGAACGGACGGATCCTCGACGAGGACGAACTCCAGGCCGAACTGGAGGAGGACTACGCCTTCGAGACGGCCAACCGGACCGAGTTGATGGGTGCCCTGCTGCACAAGTTCCTGACCGACGAAGGAATCGGTTTCGAGGCCGGGCGCAAGCTGGTCGACATCCTCCACCGGCGGGCCACCTTCACGCTGGCCGCCCTGGTTCACGACGGCAAGGAGACCAGGCTGATCGCCTTGAACGACGACCGGGCCTTCGAGCCCTTCTGCTTCGGGGCCGTTGACGGCACCTTCCTGGCCTCGTCGGAGAGTTGCTCGCACCGGCGGCTTGGAGGCTTCATGGAACGGGAATACCGGGGGGCCGAGATGACCATCTGCTCGTCGTCCGGCATCGAGACCCGCCGCCTGCGCGAGGAGCCGCTGCTGCCCGACGCCTTCCAGGGGGTCTACTTCGGCAACGTCACCTCAGTCTACCAGGGGCAGGAGATCTTCCAGCTCCGCCGGGGGCTGGGGCACAAGCTGGTCGAGCACTACGGCCGGCCCGACATCGACGCGGTCATCCCCAACCCCGACTCGGGGCGGGGCGTGTCGCACGGCATCGCCGACGCCCTCGGCATGCCCCTGTCGCTGGGGCTCTACAAACAGGCCCAGGCGATCCGCACCTTCCAGGAGTCGGGAAGGCGCAAGCGGCTGATCCAGGTCGGCCTCAAGTTCGCCGGGGTCGACTCCGACCTGAACGGCAGGCGGGTGGTCATGGGGGACGACAGCATCGTCAAAGGAAGCGTCAGCGAGGGGGGGGCCGTCTGGACGATCTACAATTCCGGCGCGGCGCGGCTCGAGTTCTGGGTCTCCTATGGCCCGATGCTCTTCCCGTCCTTCAAGGAGTGGCGTCGCGGGCGCGAGTGCCTGGAGGAGCTGGCCGTGCAGCGGGCCTTCCGGGGCGGTTCGCCATATGACAAGTCACACGACGAAATCAACCTGGCGGTGGCGAAGCTTCTGGGGGTCGACCGGGTCTGCTACAACGCCCCCGAGAACGTGGCCGCGATCACCGGCCCCGGCTCGTTCCAGGCCATGGACGCCAGCTACCCGATCGGCGAGGACTTCTGGCCCGACTGGCTGAAGCACGAAGTCGAGCTCTTCAGCCACTACCACTGAAACCGCCCGGGAGTCTGTCACAGGCTGGGTCATCCGCTTGACATCGACCGCAATCACTTCTATAGTCGCAACCCCAGGAAGACAGGCATTTGCAGAATTGCTCCCGCTGGGGAATCCAGGACAATAGAATGCGGATAATCTATCGAACATCCCACGGCCGAGGCATGATGCTCGGAACCCTGGCCGCACTCCCGGTCATCGCCCTGTTGCTCTGCCTGCCCACGGGTTGCTCGAAGACCGGCGAGAACGCAACCCCCGCCGGCACGGCGCGAGACCGGACGGCCGAAGAACAGAACGCACCATTGCCGTCACCCGCCCCATCCGACGACGCCGTCGGAGAGATGGTCAGGACAGGGAAACCGAAGGTACTCCCAGCACCGAGAGGAATTGATCATCCGCGACTTCTTCAAGGACCGGCGGAATGGTTTCTTTCTCGACGTGGGCTGCGCCGACTGTTTCTACCTGAGCAATACCGCCTACCTCGAGACTGACCTCGGTTGGTCGGGCATAGGGGTCGATGCCCTGGCCGAATTTGGGCCAGGATACGTGAAGGACCGCCCGAAGACCAAGTTTCACAATTATCTGGTGACCGACAAGTCGACCGGCAAGCAGAAGTTCTACCGGGCCGAAGCCCTGCCCGAGGTCTCCTCCACCCAGAAGAAGGTCGCCGCCGAGCAGGCCAGGCAATACCGGGGGGACGGCACCGTGGCCGAGATCGAGGTACCTTCCATCACCCTCAACGAACTGCTCGACCAAAACGGCGTCAGCAAGATCGACTTCCTGAACCTGGATATTGAGGAACACGAACCCGCAGCCTTGGCCGGATTCGACATCAATCGGTTCCAGCCCGAGTTGGTCTGTGTCGAAGCTCATCCCGCGGTGCGGGAGGAGCTTCTGAAGTACTTCACCGCGCACGGCTACAAGCGGCTGGAGAAGTACCTCCCCTACGACAACGTGAACTGGTACTTCACACTCAACTGATTCCACTCCACGGGGCAGAATCCCGCCCTCTCGGATGAAACGCCAGCCCCCCCGCCCCTTCCTCCTCGCGCTCCGCCAGCCCGGGCGGGGTGGCGCCGGTGGGGGACCCCCGCACGGCGCGCAGCCCGTTCGCGAGCACCGTGCGGGGGTGTCCGGCGACAGGACCCCGCGCCAGCTGCCGGGCGCTACTTCTTCTTCGCGCGGAAGCGGAGGATGAACGGGACGCCGGCCAGCCCGAGCTCGTCGCGCATGCGGTTGGCCAGGTAGCGCTTGTAGGTGAAGTGCACCCGGGCCGGGTCGTTCACCAGGACAACGAAGGTAGGCGGTCTGGTCTTGGCCTGGGTCATGTAGCCGAAGGTGACCGCCTTGCCGTGGTACGACGCCGGCTTGTAGGCGTTGACCGACCGCCACAGGAAGTCGTTCAGGGCCGGCGCGGGGATCTCGGCCGCGAAGTGGTCGGTGACGTCCGCCAGGAGCTGCGGCAGGTGGTTCAGGCCGAAGCCGGTCTTTCCGGAGGTGAAGATCACCGGGGCGAACTCCATGAAGGGCATCGCTTCGCGGATGACCCGCTCGGCCGCCCCCCGGTCGCCCCCCTCGATCAGGTCCCACTTGTTGACCAGGATGATGCAGGCCCGCTGCGCCTCCTGGATCAGGCCGGCCACCTTGGTGTCCTGGTCGGTCACCAGTTCCAGGGCATCGATCACCAGCAGGCAGAGGCCGGCCCGGCTGACGGCGTCCTGGGCGCGAAAGACGCTGAACTTCTCGACCGCCTCGCGCACCTTGCCGCGCCGCCGGATGCCGGCCGTGTCGACCAGGATGTAGTCCCGCCCGCCGATCGAAAAGGGGGTGTCGATGGCGTCGCGGGTCGTTCCCGGCTCGTGGTGGGTGATGAACCGCTCCTCGCCCAGCAGGCGGTTGGCGAGGGTCGACTTGCCCACGTTGGGGCGGCCGACCAGGGCGATCCGGGGAACCGCCGGCGACTCGGCGTCATCCGCGGGCGCCTCCATCCCCTCGATCACCGCGTCGAGCAGTTCGGCCACGCCCAGGCCGTGCTCGGCCGAAACCTGGTAGACCGGGTCGAAACCGAGGCGGGCGAAATCGCCCCCCAGCCCCTCGCGGGAGGGGTGGTCGATCTTGTTGACCGCCAGCAGCACCTTCCGGCCGCCCTTGCGCAGCAGGACGGCCACGTCGCGATCCTGGGGGATCAGGCCGCCGCGCCCGTCGACCACGAAGACGACCCGGTCGGCATCCTCCAGGGCCCGCAGCACCTGCTCCCTGACCGATCGGGCGTCCCAGGTCTCGGTCTCGGAGTCGAAGCCTCCGGTGTCGACCAGCATGAACGGGATGCCGCCCCACTCGACCCGATGGTAGAGCCGGTCACGGGTGACTCCCGGCTGGTCATGGACGATGCGCCCGGCGCCTCCCGGCGATGCGGTTGAAAAGGGTCGACTTGCCCACGTTGGGACGGCCGACGACGGCCACCACCGGCAGGCGTCGTTGCGGTGCTCATGCTTCCTCCCCTCGTTGGACCCGCCCCGGGCGTCGCAGCCCCAGGAGCATGTCACGGGCAGCGTTCTGCTCGGCTTCCTTCTTGCTGAAACCCTTTCCGAAACCACGGTACTCGCCATCGAAGCGGACGGCCACCTCGAATTCCTTGCGGTGGTCGGGGCCCGCCTGGCCGATCAGGATGTACTCGGGGGAAACGTGCCAGCGCGACTGGCAGACCTCCTGCAGGCGGCTCTTGAAGTCGGCCCCGAAGAGTTCCTGCTCCGCCCCGGCGCCCAGGAACCGCTCCAGCCAAACCTCGATCACCCGGGCCGCCTGGTCGTAGCCGCCGTCCAGGAAGAGCGCCCCCAGCACCGCCTCAGATCGCCCCGGCCAGGATCGACGGCTTGGTCCGTCCGCCGCTCTGCTCCTCACCCCGGCCCAGGATGAGGTGCCGGCCGACCTTCAGGTTCTCGGCCGCCGTGGCCAGCGATTCGGCCCGCACCAGGGCGCTCCGGCGCTTGGAGAGCGCTCCCTCGGTCAATTCGGGGTGCCGCCGGATCAGGTAGGCGCTGACCGCCAGTTGCAGCACCGCGTCCCCCAGGAATTCCAGCCGCTCGTTGTCCCCGGGCGTGGCGTCGTCCTCGTTGACCGACGAGCGGTGGACCAGGAGCGCGCCAGGATCCCCGGATCGCGGAATCGGTAGCCGAGGATCTTCTGCAGCTCCCGGAGCGACCGGGCCGGTCCCGGAGCGCCTCAGGCCGGCGTGACCTCGGAAGACGAGGACGGCGTTGGTGCCCGCCGAAGCCGAAGGAATTGGAGGAGAGGACCGTGGACGACCTCCTGCCTGCGGGCCGTGTTGGGCACGTAGTCGAGGTCGCATTCCGGATCGGGCGTGTCATAGTTGATGGTCGGGGGGATGATCCCCGTCTCGATGGTCTTGACGCAGGCGATGGCCTCCACGCCCCCGGCCGCGCCCAGCAGGTGGCCGATCATCGACTTGGTGGAGCTGACCGGCGATGCGTCCGGGCGTGCTCGCCGAAGACCTTCTTGATGGCCAGCGTCTCCATCGCGTCGTTGAACTGGGTGGAGGTGCCGTGGGCGTTGATGTAGTCGATGTCGTCCGGGGTGCAGCCCGGCGTCGGCGATGGCCATGCGCATGCAGCGCATGGCCCCGTCGCCCTCCGGGTCGGGGGCGGTGATGTGGTAGGCGTCGGCGGTCGCGCCGTAGCCGACCATCTCGGCGTAGATCCTGGCGCCCCGCGCGCCGGGCGTGCTCGAGTTCCTCGAGGACCAGGATCCCCGCCCCCTCGCCCATGACGAAGCCGTCGCGGTCCGCGTCGAAGGGGCGCGAGGCGCTGCGTCGGGCTCGTCGTTGCGGGTGGACAGGGCCTGCAGCGCGTTGAAGCCGCTGACGCCCATGCCGGTGATGACCGCCTCGCTGCCGCCGCACAGCATGGCCGGGGCCTCGCCCCGCTGCACGATGCGGAACGCGGTGCCGATGGAGTGGTTGGCGCTGGCGCAGGCGGTGACCACGCACTCGTTCGGCCCCTTGAGGCCCAGTTGCATCGACACGTAGCCGGGGGCCATGTTGGCGATCAGCTTGGGGATGTAGAAGGGGGAGACCCGCTTGGGCCCCTTGGTCATCAGCGTGGTGTGGAACTCCTCGATGGTCGGCAGGCCGCCGAGCCCGGCGCCGATGATCACGCCCATCCGCTCGCCGAGTTCGGCGTCGATGGTCAGCGCGGCGTCGTCGACGGCCATTCGGCTCGCCGCCACGGCGAACTGGACGAAGCGGTCGGCCTTCTTGACTTCCTTGCGGTCGATCCACTTCTCCGGATCGAAGCCGTAGACCTCGCCGGCGATGCGCGTCTCGTAGGCGGAGCAGTCGAACAGGGTGATCGGCTTGATGGCCGAATTTCCGGCGGTGAGCTCCTCCCAGAAAAGGTCGACCCCTTCACCGAAGGGTGTCACGGCTCCCATGCCGGTGATGACCACCCGCTTCTCGCCCTTCATGCTCCGCTCCCTTTCCGTGACCGCCGGCCCGGCCCTGGACTTAGTCCCGCCGGCATCCGGTGAGTGAAGACACGGGGGGACCGATCCGTTCGGGCCGGCCCCCCCGTGACTGGACAGCTACTTCTTGTTTGCCTTGATGTACTCGATGGCGTCGCCCACCTTGGTGATCTTCTCGGCCTGCTCGTCCGGAATCTCCAGACCGAACTCCTCCTCGAAGGCCATGACCAGCTCGACGGTGTCGAGCGAGTCGGCACCCAGGTCGTCCACGAAGGACGCCTCGGGCTTCACCTGGTCGGGATTGACGTTCAGTTTCTCGACGATGATCTTCTTAACTTTCTCTTCCAGTTCCATCTACGCATCACCTCCTCTTTGCCGGGCACGAAGGCCACAGGTACGGACGGCTCGTTCCGTCGGTCTCTCTGACCTTCCTGTCCCGATGGGTTCAGGTATACATGCCTCCGTTGACGTGCAACACCTGGCCGGTCACGTACGACGAACGCTCCGACACCAGGAACCAGACGGCATCGGCCACGTCCTGGGCGGTGCCCAGGCGGCTCAGGGGAATCTGCTGAAAGAGGGCCTCCCGCGCCTTGTCGGAGAGGCCCTTGGTCATGGCGGTGTCGATGAAGCCGGGGGCGACCGCGTTGACGGTGATGTTCCGTCCGGCCAGCTCACGGGCCAGCGACTTGGTCAGGCCGATCAGCCCCGCCTTGGAGGCCGAGTAGTTGCACTGGCCGGCGTTGCCCATCACCCCGACGACCGAACTGATGTTGACGATCTTGCCGGAGCGGTTCTTGACCATGTGCGGCACGACCGCCCGGCAGAAGTTGAAGGCCCCCTTCAGGTTGACCGACAGGACCAGGTCCCAGTCCTCCTCCTTCATCCGCAGGATCAGCCCGTCGCGGGTGACCCCGGCGTTGTTGACCAGGATGTCGATCCGGCCGAAGTGCTCGACGATCCTGGCGACCGCGTCCTGCACCTGGGCGGCGTCGGCGACGTTGTTGACCACCGAGAAGGCCCGGCGCCCCAAGCTGCTCGATCTGGGCGGCCGTCTCGTCCATGTCGGCCTGGTTCAGGTCGGTCAGGGCGATGTGGCAGCCGTCTCCGGCCAGGGCCAGGGCGATCGCCCGGCCTATCCCCCGGCCGCCGCCGGTCACTACGGCTATGGCATCTTTCATGTCACTCTCCTTTGGCGAAACGCGTCACGCAACGACTCGATGTCGGCCGGCTGGTCGGTGACCCGGGTCACAATCCCCGGGCACCGTCCGCTTCATCAGCCCGGCCAGAACGTTGCGCGGCCCCACCTCGACCGCCACGGTCACGCCGTCCTGGCGCAGGAGGAGCATCGTCTCCTCCCAGCGCACCGCCGAGGCCATCTGCCGCTTCAGCGCCGCCCGGACTTCCCCGGCCCGCTGGCGCGGCGTCGCGTCGACGTTGAACACCACCGGGACGTCGAGGTCGCCGCAGCGGCGCGGCATCGAGCAATTCGGCGAAAGCTGCCGCCGGCGGCTCCATCAGGCGGGTGTGGAACGGCCCGCTGACCGCCAGCGGAACGACCCGCTTCGCTCCCATCCGGGCGGCGATCTCCCCGGCCCGCTCGACGTCGCCCGCCAGTCCCGACATGACCGTCTGCCCGGGCGAGTTGTAGTTGGCCACCTGGGCCGTCCCGCCCGCCTCCCGGCAGGCGGCCTCGACCTCACCGGCATCCAGCCCGATGACCGCGGCCATGGCCCCGATCCCCGGCGGAAACGCCCCGCCCATCATTTCCCCCCGGCGGCGGATGAGCCGGAGACCTTCTTCCAGGGGGAGGCCGCCGGCGCAGATCAGGGCGGCATATTCGCCCAAGCTGTGGCCGGCCATGAAGGCTGGCGCGGGAACCGACCGCCGCACCACGGCCGCGGCGGCCAGACTGACTGTAAGTATAGCCGGCTGGGCGTTGGCTGTCAATCGGAGTTCGTCCTCGCTCCCCTCGAAACAGCAGGGCCTCCATGTCCATGCCCAGCGCCTCCGAGGCCAGCCGGAAGACCTCCCGCGGCCTCCGGGTACGCCTCGGCCACGGCCCGCCCCATCCCGGCGTACTGGGAACCCTGCCCCGGGAAGAGCCAGACAGTCGCCACGCCGCTCCTCCATCGTCACGGCCCCTGCCGGCGCCGCGTCAGCGCCGCTCCCGGAGCTTGCGGATGATGGCCGGGATGACCGCGAACAGGTCGCCGACGATGCCGATGGTGGCGACCTTGAAGATCGGCGCCTCGGGATCCTTGTTGATGGCCACGATGACGTCGGACGACTGCATGCCGACCAGGTGCTGGATGGCCCCGGAGATGCCGCAGGCGATGTACAGCTTGGGGCCGACCGTCTTGCCGGTCTGGCCGACCTGGTGCGAGTACGGCTTCCAGCCGGCGTCGACCGCCGCCCGGGAGGCGCCCACGGCCCCGCCCAGGGCCATGGCCAGTTCCTCGATGATCTTGAACTTGTCGTCCCCGCCGACCCCGCGGCCGCCGGAGACGATGATCTCGGCCTCCTCGAGGTTGACCGTCTCGAGTTCTCCTCGACGCTCATCAGCGTCCTGGCCGCGCCGACCAGCGGGCTGTCGTCGAGCCGTCGCGCGATCACCTCGCCCGTGCGGGCGTGGTCCGGCTCGGCCTTCTTGAAGACCCGCGGGCGCACCGTGGCCATCTGCGGCCGGTGGCCGGGCAGATGATGGTGGCCATGATGTTGCCGCCGAAGGCCGGCCGGGTCTGCAGCAGCAGCCGCTTCTCCGGGTCGATGGCCAGTTCGGTGCAGTCGGCGGTCAGACCGGTGCCGAGTCGCGCTGCCGTCCGGGGGAAGAAAGAGCGCCCCGCCGAGGTCGCCCCGCAGAGCATGATCTCCGGCCGGTGCTCGGCCGCGAGGGTGGCCAGCAGGTCGGCGTAGGTCTCCTGGTGGAAGAGGGCCAGGTCGGGTGGTCCAACGCAATGACCCGGTCGGCCCCCCGGGCGATCAGTTCGGCCGGGGCATCGCCAAGGCCGTGCCCGAAGCAGGACCGCGGTCACGTCGCAGCCGATCATCAAGGCCAGCTGGCGCCCCTCGGCCAGCAGTTCGAAGGCGACGCCGTGCACCACCCCCTGGCGCTGCTCGGCGAAGATCCAGACGCCGCGGGCTTCGGACGACGCCGGCGGCTCGGCCGTGGACGCTCGATGACGATGGCCTCGAAGCGGCAGGCGTCGACGCAGGCGCCGCACAGGGTGCAGGCCTCGCCGATGACCGCCAGGCCGTCGACGATGGTGACGGCCGAGACGGGACAGACCTTGACGCACCGGGTGCAGCCGGTGCAGCTTTCGGTTATGACGCGGATGGACATATCAATACCTCACAGGAACCGCATGGCGTGGAGTCGTTCGATCGAGGTCACCGGCCACCTCGGCCGGGTCGCCCGAGAGGATCTCGCCGGAGGTTCGGGGAGGCGGGGTGAAGACCTTCACCACCTGCGTCGGCGATCCCTTCAAGCCGACCAGGCCGGGATCGAGTCCCAGGTCGGCCGCGTTCCAGGCCGGGATCGTGGCGCCCCTGGCCCGCAGCTTCCCCTTGAGCGACGGGAGGCGCGGCTCGTTCAGTTCCTTGACCACCGAGATGACCGCCGGCAGCGGCGTCTCGACTACGTCGAAGCCCGCCTCCATCATCCGCTCGGCGCGGATGCGGTCGGCCACGACTTCCTCGATCTTGCGGACGTAGGCGATGAACGGCCAGTCGAGATGGCTGGCCATCTCCGGCCCCACCTGGGCCGTGTCGCCGTCGGTGGCCTGCTTGCCGCAGATGACCAGGTCGACCCCGCCGATCTTGCGCACCGCCGCCGCCAGCGTCCGGGAGGTGGCCAGGGTGTCGGCCCCGGCGAAGGCCCGGTCGGAGAGCAGGACCGCCTCGTCGGCGCCCATGCCAGGATCTCGCGCAGCGCCTCCTCGGCCTGGGGCGGCCCCATGGTCAGCGCGGTCACCGTGCCGCCCAGAGCCTCGCGGATCCGCAGCGCTGCCTCGACGGCGTTCATGTCGAACGGGTTGATGATCGCCGGGACCCCTTCCCGGATCATGGTGTTGGTCACCGGATCCCACTTGGCCTGCCCCGTCTCCGGGACCTGTTTCACGCAGACGACGATCTTCATCGTTCCCCCTAGTGCCGGCCGGCGAATTCCTTGATGATTTCCAGGGCGATGACGTTGCGCTGGATCTGGTTGGTCCCCTCGTAGATCTGGGTGATCTTGGCGTCGCGCATCATCTTCTCGACCGGGTAGTCGCGCATGTAGCCCGAGCCGCCCATCACCTGGACGGCGTCGGTGGTCACCTTCATGGCCGTGTCGGAGGCGAAGACCTTGGACATGGCCGACACCTTGGAGTAGTTCTTGGCACCCGAGTCGATGTACCGGGCGACCGAGTAGACCAGCGCGCGGGCGGCCTCGATCTTGATGGCCATGTCGGCCAGCATGTGCTGGACGGCCTGGAAGGAGCTGACCGGGTGCCCGAACTGGCGTCGCTCGCGGGCGAAGGCGACCGCCGCCTCGAACGCCCCCTGGGCCACGCCGAGCGCCTGGGCGCCGATGCCGGGGCGCGACTTGTCGAGGGTCTTCATGGTCCAGATGAAGCCCATGCCCTCCTTGCCGATCAGGTTGTCGGCCGGCACGCGGCAGTCGTTGAAGACCAGCTCGCGGGTGGCCGACGAGCGGATGCCCATCTTCTTTTCCTTCTTGCCGAAAGTGAAGCCGGGCGTCCCCTTCTCGACGATGAAGGCCGACGCGCCGCGGCTCCCCTTCGACTTGTCGGTCATGGCGATGACGGTGTAGATCTCGGCCTCGCCGCCGTTGGTGATCCACTGCTTGGTGCCGTTGAGGACGTACTCGTTCCCGTCGCGGCGGGCGGTGGTCTGGATGCCGCCGGCGTCGCTGCCCGCCTCCGACTCGGTCAGCCCGAAGGCGCACAGCCGCTTGCCCGAGGCGACGTCCGGGAGGTACTTGCGCTTCTGTGCGTCCGAGCCGCCGATGATCAGCGGGAAGACCCCCAGGGCCGAGGCGGCATAGGAGACGGCCACGGCGCTACAGGCCCGCGAGAGCTCCTCGACCACCAGGCAGAGGTCCAGCACCCGCCCCCCCAGGCCGCCGTACTCCTCGGGCACGAAGATGCCGAACATGTCCGACTCGGCCAGCGTATGGATGATCGACCAGGGAAACTCCTCCTTCTCGTCCAGTTCAGCCCGGACGGGGAGGATTTTCTCCTCGGCGATCTTCCGCGCCAGATCTTTGATCATGGCCTGCTCTTCGGTCAGGAAATAGTCCATGCATCCCTCCTTGTGACTACCAGTTGAAGATGGCCGAGCCCCAGGTGAAGCCGGCTCCGAAGGCGTCCAGCATGATGGTGTCCCCCCGGGAGACGCGCCCTTCCCGGACGGCCTCGTCGAGGGCGATCGGGATGGTCGCCGAGGAAGTGTTGCCGTAGCGGTCGATGTTGACCATCACCCGGTCCATCGGGATGCCCACCTTCTCGGCGGTGGCGGAAATGATCCTGAGGTTGGCCTGGTGAGGGACCAGCAGGTCGATGTCGCCGGCGGCCAGGCCGGTGGCTTCAAGCGCCGCCGTAGCCGCGGCGGCCATGGCATTGACGGCCACCCTGAAGGTCTCGCTGCCGGCCATCTTGACGTACTGTTCCCGCCGGGCCATCACCTCGGCGGTGATCGGCAGGCGGCTCCCCCCGGCGGGGATGGTGAGCCACGGTCCCTTCGAACCGTCGGTGAAGAGGTGGGTGGTCAGGATGCCCGGCCGGGTGTCGGCCGAGACGACCGCCGCGCCGGCGCCGTCGGCGAACAGGACGCAGGTTGTCCGGTCGGTCCAGTCCACCCAGCGGGAGAGGACCTCGGAGCCGATGACCAGGGCGTTCCGGCAGTCGCCGCAACGGATGAACTTGTCGGCCACCGACAGCGCGTAGACGAAGCCGGTGCAGGCCGCCTCCAGGTCGAAGGCGGCAGCCTTCTTCGCCCCCAGCCGGTGCTGGATGATGCTGGCCGTCGAGGGGATCAGCGTGTCGGGGGTCAGCGTGGCGACGATCACCAGGTCGACTTCGCGGGCCTTGACGCCGGCCATCTTCAGGGCCCGCTCGGCGGCGGCCATGCCCAGGTCGGAGGTCGCCTCCTCGGGGGCGGCGATCCGCCGCTCGCGGATGCCGCTGCGGCTGACGATCCACTGGTCGTTGGTGTCGACCATCCGCTCGATGTCGTGGTTGGTCAGCACCTTCGACGGGAGGTACGAGCCGGTGCCGGTGATCCGGGCGTGGATGCGTCCGGGGGCGCTCACTCCTTCCCCCCGCTTTTCTCTTTTTCCTTCTCCTTCTCCTTTTCCTGGCCTTCCTTGGATTCCGGGCCGCCGCGGAGGTTCCCCTGGGCGATCTTGATGCCCTGGGCGCCGGACAGGAGGGCCGAGTCGATGTCCATGATGGCCACCATCTCCTCGATGATGTGCTCGCTGACCTTCTTGTTGACCGCATCCTTGGCCACCCGGATGGCATTCCTGATGGCCTTGGCCGTGGACGACCCGTGGGCGATGATGCACGGGGCCCTGACCCCCAGGAGGGGCGCGCCGCCGTACTCGGAGTAGTCCATGGTCTTCTTGAAGCCGGCGAAGGCGGGGGCGACCAGCAGCGCGCCGGCTTTGGTCCGCCATGACTTGTTGAGCTCATCCCGCAGCAGCCGGGAGATCATCATCGACACGCTCTCGGCGATCTTCAAGGCCACGTTGCCGATGAAGCCGTCGCAGACGATGACGTCGGCCTTCCCCTGGAAGACCTCCTTCCCCTCGACGTTGCCGAAGAAGTTGATCGAGCTGTTCCGCAACAGCCGGAAGGTTTCCTTGGTCACCTCGTTCCCCTTCTGGTCCTCTTCACCGATCGACAGCAGGGCCACCGTCGGCTCCTTCTTGCCCAGGATGTAGCGGGCGTAGACCTCGCCCATCACCGCGAACTGGAAGAGGTGCCGGGGCTTGCAGTCGACCGTGGCGCCGACGTCGAGCAGCAGGGTGACCCCCTTGAGGGTCGGCAGGAGGGTGGCGATGGCCGGCCGGTCGACTCCCGAGAGCATCCCCAGCCGGAACATGGCCGTGGCCATGCACGCCCCGGTGTTGCCGGCGCTGACGAAGCCGGCCGCCTCGCCCCGTTTAACCAGGTCGATGGCCACCTCGATCGAGGAGTCCTTCTTCTTGCGCAGGGCGACCGACGGGGACTCGTCCATGCCGACTGCTTCCGAGGCGTGCTTGACCATGATCGGCAGGCCTTCGGTCGGGTAGCGGCGGAGTTCCTGGGTGATGAGCTCGGTGTCGCCCACCAGGATGATGGGGACATCCCACTCCCGGGCGGCCTCGACGGCGCCCTGGACGACCACCCCAGGGGCGCGGTCGCCCCCCATGGCATCGACGGCGATGTTCATTGCGTGCGGGGATCCGTCACCCAAAGGGTGAGGGCGGGGCTACTCCTCAGCGCGGGGCGGGATGACCTCGACGCCCCGGTAGTAGCCGCAATGCGGGCATACCTGGTGGGAGAGCTTGGGCTCCTTGCACTGGGGGCAGGCGCTGGGGTTGCCGGGCTTGTAGTTCCAGGTGGCCCGGCGCTTGGCCTGGCGGCTGTGGGAATGTCTCCGCTTGGGATTCGGCATGACTCTCGTACCTCCCTCTAGCTGTCCTTCGGTTTTCTCAAGGCCGCCCACCGGGGGTCGACCGGTTCGTCGCCATGGCCGCAAGCGACCGTGTTGCGGTCCTGCCCGCAGGCAGGGCACAATCCCCGGCACTCCTGGCGGCAAAGCGCCCGCATCGGCATTGCCAGGCATATCTGCTCGGCGACGACATGACCGACGTCGAACTCATCGCCGTCGAAGAACTCCACTTCCAGGTCGCCCTGGCCCAACTCGACTTCCTCGAGACCGTTCATGGCCGAGCGCGGCACCATGCGGAAATCGAAGTCGGTCTTCACCGGGACCTCCGCCGGCCCCAGGCAGCGGGTGCACTCGAGCCTCAACAAGGCCTCCACGCTTCCCGATACCAGCAGGTCGCGCCCCTCCGGTACTACCTTCACCCAGCCCGTCACGCCGGGCGGGTTGATCACCTCCATCTGGTCGATCCCGTAAATCTTCGGATCGGGCGCCAGTTGGAAGGAAAGTCCCTTGGGCGGGATCTCATCCAGAGTGAAAACAAGCCGTTCCATGATTCACCCCCGAAAGGTGCTCGTGCCGGGGTTGCTAATGATAAGCAGGACGCCCTCCCCTGTCAATCCCATTCTGGGGGCCGGAAGGCCCCATCCCCCGGGCGGGGTCATCGGGAGGCGGTCAGAGCCCCTTTTCCAGGCGCTTGATGAGGAAGGGAGGGAAGTAGCGTTCGGCCATCTTCTGCTGCACCGCGGCGACGTCGTACGGCACCCGGTGCAGCACGGCCGTCCCGGCGGAGAGGTCGAGAAGCACCCAGGTGGCCTTCCAGTTGCCGTCGCGCGACTGGCCGACGCTGCCTGCGTTGAGCAGATAGCGCCGCCCCCGGTCGAACTCCACCCGGGCCAGGTGGCCGGAGAAGTCGATCGGCCGCCACTGTCCGGGGGAAGTCTCCTCGACGGCCATCGGGCGGTGCGAGTGGCCGACGAGGCAGAAGCGCTCGCCGAACGACGAGAAAGCCTGGCCGATGTCGTTGCCGTGGAGGACGTAGTGCCACTCGCCAGGCTGCCAGGGGGAGCCGTGGACCAGCCGGCAACCTTCCTCGACCGACTCCAGCGGGAGTTTGGCGAGTGCCGCCCGGTGCCCGTCGGAGAGCATGGCGGCGGTCAGGCGAATGGCCGCCCGGGCATGCTGGTTGAACCGGTCGATGTCGGCCAGGCCGATCGCCGCGGCGTCGTGGTTCCCCCGCAGCATGACCCCGCAGGCGCCGCCGAGCAGATCCAGGCACTCATCCGGCTCGGGGCCATAGCCGACCGCGTCCCCCAGGAACCAGATCCGGTCGGCATCCTCCCGGCGGATGTCCGACAGGACGGCCGCAAGGGCCTCGCGGTTGGCGTGGACGTCGGCGATGACGGCGATCCGCATGGCTTCCCGCCTCACCGGACGCGCCAGATCGAAACCTCACCGGCCTGGAAGACCGGCTCGAGGTAGGGTTCCTGCCACGGGCGCAGTGTGGTCTCCATGAGGGTACTATACCAAACGTGGGTGACTCCCGTCTGGCGCAGCATGGCCAGGCGCTCCCGAGATGTCTTGGCCTTCTTATAGAACCATTCCGAGACTTCCCAACGCCACATAAAGTTGGGGGTGAAGGTTCCGCCCAGGTACAGCCGGACGTCCGCCACGGCCGGGATCATCCGTCCCTTGTGGATGGAGGTCAACAGCAGGTCGCCCGGCGACATCCGGCTGGCCAGGTACTCGAAGGACGCCAGCTCGCCGCGAGTCGCCAGCGTCCCCTGGACCCAGTCACCGGGGAAGAAGTTCTCGTAGCGCCCCCCCGCGACGGTCAGGCTTTCGTGCACCAGCAGGGCGCTGCTCGGCAACAGGGCCACCAGCAGCGCCGCGGCGGCCCACCGGCGAAGGGAGCCGCCACCCGGCCGGCCAAAGAGCGCTCCCGCGCCCAGGCACGACAGCGGGAGCACCAGCCCCTCGACCAGCTTGGCCTCGAACTGGAAGAGGCGGTGCGAGAAGAGGAGCCCCAGGCCGACCAGGCTCCAGACGGCCAGGAAGCGGTTGCGGGCGTCGAATTCCCGCCAGCCGCGACGCCACGCGCCCGCGACCGCCAGCAGTAGGAACGGCCCCAGGCCCAGCGCCACCGCCAACGGGCTCCCGCTCAGGACCTCATTTTCCTTGGCCCAGAAGGCCCAGTTCGGCTGCCGGAAGAGCCACCAGTAGTAGACTGCCGCCGGGAGAGCGCCCAGGGCCAGCAACCCGAGGTCGACCCACCCCCGATGGAGCCGCCGGCGGTCGATGAGCTGCTCCAGGCCGATCCAGGCGCCGGCCACGAAGGCAACGGTCACCAGGTGGTAGGGGTGGAAGAAACCCAGGACCGTCACCAGCATCCCCGCGCCCCAGCTCCAGGCCCGCCGGCCGGTCGACACCCCCCGCCAGAAGGCCAGCATGATCGACCCCACCAGGGCGATCGACAGCGCGAAGTGGGGCACGAAGAGGGCCGCCATCAGCGGATACCCCTCGTGGTGGAAGAGGTCTATCGGCGCCATCCGAACCGTCAGGTCCTTCGAGACCAGCGCCAGGACCCAGCCGACGCCTCCGCCCAGGGAGGCGAGCAAATATGCGAACCGGCCCGCCGCACGGTCACCGGCGAACTCCCGCGAGAAACGCAGGATGACCCAGTACATCAGGCCGGCCGCCAGGACACCAAAGGCGTAGTAGACCGCCAGGAACGGCAGGCCGGTCAGTGCCATGGCCTTTCCCAGCGCGAACCAGGCCAGGTTGAAGAAGGCCGGCGGGCGTGAGACGGCAGCGAAAGGGTTGTCGATCAGGAATCCTGCCTTGGCGAAGCCCCTGCTCCACGCCCAGTACCCCCATGCGTCGCCGCTGTTGAGCAGGAAGCCGGAAAAGACCATCCTCTTGGGCGCGTTGGCGAAGGCTGCGGCATATATCGACGTCGCCAGCAGCAGGACCGGCAGCAGGACGGCCAGCCACCAACGGAGGTCCGCGCGGGTCGCCGGCTGCAACCCCTTCACGGGCACTCCATCGGCGAATGGCCCCGGGAAGGACTCACGACATCGACGCCTCGTCGCGGCGCGACTCGCCACGGGAGGTGACGACGATGGCCGAGCGGTCGGCCAGCGGGCACTTGTTCTCGCAAACACCGCAGCCGATGCAGAGCTTCTCGTCGATGAAGGGGACCTGGAGCTCGCGCTCACGGCCGTCGGTGCCGACGACCTTCTCCAGGCGCAGCTTGATGGCCTTGTCGCCGGTGGGGCAGTGCTCCTCGCAGACGATGCAGGGCGATTCGCCCTTCCAGGGGAGGCAGTGGCTCCGGTCGACCTCGGCCAGGCCTAGGCGGACCTTCTTCTTCTCGGCCGGCGGCAGCTCGCGGATGGCACCCGTGGGGCAGACCTGGCCGCACAGCGTGCAGTTGTACTCGCAGTAGCCCAAGCGGGGCACCAGGACGGGGCTGAAAAGGGCCGGCAGGCCGCCCTCCAGGAGCGTCGGGTGGAGCCCGTTGGCCAGGCAGACCCGCATGCACTCCCCGCAGCGGGTGCAGCGGGCCAGGAAAGCCGGTTCGGGCAGCGCGCCGGGCGGGCGGATCAACCCCGGGGGGGGAGCCTTCCGACGGGCATCCGAGAGGACCAGCGGCGGGAGTATGAGCCCGGCTCCCAGGGCCCTGACCAGCGACCGGCGCGAGACTTCGACCACGTCCTCGTCGCGGGGCGCGGCCTTGCCGCTGAATCTGACCGCTTCCCGCGGGCAGACCGCGGCGCACTCGCGGCACTTGATGCACTCCCGTTCGTCGGTCCCGAGGTAGTCGCCCGAAATTGCCGCCATCCGGCAGCGGGTCCGGCAGATCCCGCAGCCGATGCAGTCGGGTTCGGTCACCCGGCGGCGGAAGAGGCCGAGTCGCCCAAGCAGGCCGAACATGGCCCCCAGCGGGCAGAGGTACCGGCACCAGAAGCGGCGCCCGAACCACTCCAAACCGAGGATGCCGAGGAAGATCAGCCCGGTCAGCGTCGCCAGCCGGAAGTAGGGCTGCTCAAAGGCCAGGAAGTGCTCCCTGAGGAAGGCATACACCGGCTCCGAGAAGAATGTGACCGGCTTCCACCCGGTCTCGTAGAGCGCCCCGAAGGTGGCGTTGACGGCCAGGTTGACGGCCGGGTAGACGGCCACCGAGAGCGACCTGATCAGGATGGAGAGGGGATCGAGCAGGAAAGCCCATTGGAGGGTCATCAGCGCCGAGCCGAGGATGAACGCCAGGATCAGGTACTTGGCCGCCCGGAGAGCCGGAGGAATCCTGCGTTCCCGCCGGCCGCGCCGGTAGACCACCCGGTCGGCGCCGTCGAGAATGGTGCCCAGCGGACAGATCCAGCCGCAGAAGAAGCGCCCCAGGACGATGGTCAGGCCGACGGTGACCAAGGCCGGCCAGACGAGCGAGATCAGCGCCCTGCCGGCGATCACCGAGGAGGCGGCCACCAGCGGGTCGATCCGGAGAAAGATGTTGACCGCGTACGGCAGCTGGTCGGTGTCGGTATACTCGGTCTGCAGGAAGAGGAAGACGAACGCGGCCAGGACCAGGACTTGGGCAACTCGCCGCCAACGCATGACCTGCTTACGCCTTCAAGTCCCGGATCGTGATCCTGCCCAGGTCGGCCGTCCCCAGGCCGGCCGCGACCGCCTTGGGAATGACCGGAACGTCGTCGGGCTTCAGCCCGAAGAGCCCGGTGCTGACCGAGTCGACGGCCACCGTGTCGGTCCCGGCGATGACCATGTTGGGCGTGCGGACATCCGCCGGATCGCCACCCTGAGGACCGTGGGCGACCAGGATGCGGGTGGCGTCCATGATCGTCAGGGCTGGCCGGATGACCCGGTTTAGGTCGGCCAGGTAGCCGGCCAGGTCGCGGTGGATCATGCCCCGGTTGCCGCCGAGGACACCCATGATGTTCTTGAGGCCCAGGGTCAGCACGGCGGCGGAGTGAACCTTGGCGATCGGCAGGTTGAGGTAGACGTCGGCGTCCAGGGCGTCCTCGTAGAACTTCCACTTGGTCAGCGCCGTGCCGCCGGGGATGGTCACCTCCCGGAAGCGCCGCTCGTCGATGTGGGGAATGCCGACCCGCCCGTCGCCGAAGGCCTCGACCGCCGCGGCGATGCCGCTGTTGATGTAGCAGCGCCGCGGGTCGTTGCAGGTCCGGTCAAGCACGGTCACCCGGGAGGCGCCCGCATCGAGGCACATCCGGACCGTCGCGCTGACCACCTCCGGGTGGGTGTTGGCGGCCAGTTCCGCGGGGCGGTCCCAGCCGATGTTGGGCTTGACGACCACCTTCTGCCCCGGCTTGACGAAGGCCTGCATCCCGCCCAGGGCCTCCACCGCGGCGCGCGTCAGCGTCCCCGGCCCGGACGCCGTTCCCTGGACCCTGACCACGGTCGGCTGTCCGCCGGCGGCCAAGGCGCCCCTGGCCAGGCCGGGAAAGGCCGCCAGGCATACCCCGCCAGGCCCGCGTCCCTGATGAACTGCCTGCGTGTCCTGGTTCCCATGGTGCCTCCCATTCTACACCCGCCGTGCCCTGCCGGGTCGTCAAGCCGCGGCGCGCGCGCCTTGCTCACGCCTCGATCAACCGGATCTTGCCCGGGTCGATCTCGCCGAGGCCGGACTCTGCGCGCACAAGACGTGCGGCACGTCGCGCCCGGTGATCCCGAAGAGCGTCGCCCCGAAGGAGTCGACGGCCACCGGGTCGGTGCCGGCGATGACGGTGTCCCGGCGCTTGACGTCCGCGAGGCGCCCGCCCTGCGGGCCCGTTGCCGGTGAGGATGCGCACCGCGTCGAGCAGGTGCAGGTCGAACGGATCGGGGTGTTCATGTCCGCGATCATCTGGTCGAGGTCGCGGTGGATGTTGCCGCGGTTGCCGCCGAGCACGCCCATCGTGTTCTTGAGGCACATCGTCAGGCGCGCGGCGTTGTGGTGCTTGGCGATCGCGCAGGTTGATCCGCCGGTCGGCCTCGAGGACGTCCTGGCAGACGGCCCACTTCTTCAGGCTCTCGCCGCGGGTGAATCGGCACCGGCGACGAACCGCCGCTCGTCCATGAACTCGACGGTCGCCGCCGGGTCGCCGATCGCCTCGACCGCGTCCAGGATGCCGCTGTTGCGGTAGCAGCGGCGCGGGTCGTTGCAGCTGCGGTCCATGACCCGCACCTGCTTCGGCCCCGGCCTCGAGGCACAGCCGCACCACCGTGCGCGACGACCTCGGGGTTGGTGTTGGCGGCCTGCTCCGGGCTGCGGTCCCAGCCGATGTTCGGCTTGACGACCACGACGTCGCCGCGGCGACACGAACCGGCCCATGCCGCCGAGCTCGCCGATCGCCGCGCGTGACCAGGTCGGCCGGTCGCCGTTCCGGGCCACCGCGACGCCACCCCCGCGGTCGCCACGGCGCCGCGACGAACGGCTCGAATCCCCCGGCGACGGCCGCGCCGGCGACGGCCAGGCCGAACGAGGCGGAGGCCCGCAGAAATCCCGCCGGCTGCCGCGAATGCCGGATCGCCGGCTATCGTCGCACGCCACAGTCGGCCACCGGTTCGGTCAGGACCGGCTCCCAGAGCACCCGGCCGAGCTCGGGTCGGACTTCCGGTCGTAGAAGCCGGCGACGATCTCCGCCGGGTCGGCGGTGCCCCACCAGTTGCCGGTGAAGTCCAGGTCCTGGCGCTGGTTGTCGCCGAAGTAGACCTGGAACCGCGTGCTGCCGCTCGATGTTGTTCTCCTCGAACTTCATGGTCGAGGACCAGCGCACCGGCGGGAAGATCCCGTAGCGGTTGCCCTCGATGCGGTTCCGGAGACCGTCCGCCTGCGAGCCGTTGGACTGGAAGCACATGCCCGAGTCGTTGCCGATGAAGTCGTTGTTGTGGATGTCGACCGCGGTCGTGGAGAAGCGCACCCCTCCCAGTTGCCGCGGAAGAGGCAGTTGCGGATCGTGCAGGTCGAGTAGTGGACCTGGACCCCGGTGAAGGCGTACTCGACCGGGCAGTACTCGAGCAGGCTGTCCCTGTTCGTCGAGACCATGATGAAGGTCCAGTCCTTCATCCCCGGATTCTCGCGGGCCGAGGTGAAGGTGATCCGGTCGTCCCGGTCCCCCGGGCGACGATGCGCCCCTCGACGTTCAGCTCCCCGTCGCCGATCCCGTCGCCGTCCTCGTCGATCCACACAAACCTGACCCGCGTGCCCGGCAGGATGGTCAGCGTGGCCCCCTTCTTGACGACGTTCTGGCCGCGGAGGATGACCGCGCCGCTCCAGGTGGTGTCGTCGGCGATGACCCCCTTGTCGAGCCGGAGAGGTTCGGCAGCCCCAACGGGCAGGACGCCCCAGAGACACGCGGCTGCCGCGACGAACACCGCCAGCCGCGGCAGGAACGCCGGGCGCCGCGAAGAGGGGGCCGAGGCCGGCGGACGGTCCATGGCGTTCAGGGGAGGATCTTTTCCACGACGATATCGATCCCGTCGAGCCTCTGCCCGGTCCCGACGACCAGGGAGTGGTCCGCGGTGACGTCGTACCGGCCGTACCACTCGCCCATGCCCGGGCCGTCCCCGTAGGACGAGCGGGCGCCGATGTAATAGGTCCCCCCCTCTCCAGGTTGATGACGTAGTATCCCCGGCCGTCGGCCTCCCGGGAAATGGCCGCCGGGCGGTGGTGCGACATGACCTTCTCCAGGTAGGCGAAGGCGTAGACCCCGGGAACCGCCTTGCCGTCCCGGTCGGTGATCCTGCCGCGGATCTGGGTCTCGGTTTCGGCGAAGACCGTCCCCTCGTCGATGACCGCCCCGACCTTGCCGACCAGTTCGACGACGATGCGCGACCGGCGGCCGGTCTGGACCGGGACGGGATTGCCGACGTAGTAGCCGAAGAAGTCGCCGTCGGCCAGCGGGCCGGAACCGGCGCGTCCTGGGCGCTTGCGGGCGATGACGAAGTAGTCGCCGTGCGGCAGGTTGTCCAGACGGAACGCGCCGCTCGCGGCGGTCGGCGGCGACTGGGCGTGGACCATCCCCCGGAAGTTGTCGCGGCTGTCCAGGTACAGGAAGACCGTCGCCCCCTCGACCGGCTTGCCCTGGAACGCCACCACTCCATCGATCGATCCCGATGCCTGATCGGCTCCCGGTTCGTGGGTGATGTCTTCCCGGCGGGCGAGAATGAAGCCGACGTGGAGGGAGGTCCCGGGCGAGACCCGGATCGGATTGGAGCCCTGGTAACCGAAGAGGTCGCCCGGAGCCACCGGTCCGTCGTCGCTCCCGGAGACGCGCTTCTTGGCCGCCAGGAAATAGACCCCCGGGGGCAGGTCGAGGGTGTAGGTGCCGTCGTCGCCCGACGGGACCGACGCGGCGACGGGACGGTTGGCCAGCAGATCATCGAAGCCGCCATACGCGAAGACCCGTGCGCCGGCGAAGGCTTTCCCCTCGAACAGGACGCGCCCCTCGAACCCGGTCCCGGGGACCACCTGGCCGCCGGGCGGCACGAACCGGGGTGATCCGGGAGCGTCCCCGGCCGACAGGGCCGCCCCTCCCGGCAGCAGCAGCGATGCCGCGACAACCGCCATCATGAATCTCGCCATCCGTCCGCCTATGGCACCCTTTCCACGACGATGTCGACGGCAGTCCGCTTCTCGCCGCTCTTCAACACCACCGGATGGTCCCCGCTGCCGCCGAAGCGCCCGAGGAGGTCGTCCTTCACGGCCGGGCCGCCCAGCGTGTTCCGGGCGCCGACGAAGTACTCCCCGCCGCCCGACAGGCTGACCCTGTACCGTCCGTCCGGACCGGTCGTGGCTATGAAGTCGGGCTTGGCGATCATCATCGGGTCGCGGAATACGCTGACGTAAACACCGGCCACCGGACTGCCGGCCGCGTCCCGCACCATCCCTTCGATAGACGTCCCGCCTCCCTTCATGGTTCCGCCAAGGGAAAGCTCGGCCACCCCCGCCTTCGGCTTCTCCAGCTTGGTGATGGCGTTCATCGAGACGACCGTGTAGGAACCCTCCTCCACCTCGACCGGGTTGTCGGGAGCGTAGGCGAACAGGTCTCCCGCGGCCAGTGGCCCGAACCGTTCCTCCCCGGCCCGCTTGCGGGCCAGCACGAAGTAGGTTCCCGGTTCCAGGTTGAAGGAGAAGTCGCCCGTGCCGGTGGTGAAGGTGGAGGCATAGCCCATGCCCCGGAAGATGGTGGCCGCGTCCTGGTAGAGGACGACCCTGGCCCGATCGAGCGGTTTGCCGTCGTCGAAGACGCGACCGCGGATGCCGGTTCCCCCTCCGATCCTGCCCTGGCCGACGTCGATCACCGGATTGACCGACACGCTGATGTCGATCTCCTCCCCGGTGGCCAGGACGACCGGGTTGCCGCCGTAGTATGCGAAGTAGTCGCCGGGGCCGGGTCGGGCGCCGCCTTTCCGTATTCTGCGGGCTATCAGAAAGTACTGGCCCGGAGGCACCTCGATCCTGAACTCCCCGTTGGCCGCGGTCGGTGCCGCCCGATGCGCCGGCCCCCCCCGAATCCGCCCGATTGGCCTGCATAGAGACCGACTTGCGCGCCTTCGATCGGGTTGCCGTTGTCCACCACCTTGCCCCTGATGATCTCGCCGGAGACAACCGACGGGGCCAGACCAATCAGGGCCGCCACCATCAGCAAGGAGGCGGCGCCGGACGTGGCGTGCAGGCATTTCCGCCCGGGGTGCTCGGGCATCCTGTGGCTCCTCCGTGGGGGGGACGAATGGGGATCGGAGAGCATGTTCACAGTGTATGGTCCACCCCCTGGGTTGTCAACCTGACGGAGGCCCGGGATCAGCCCCCGGCAAGGCTGATCGACCGTTTGAAAAGACCTCTCCCGGGTGCTATATTGCCGTTTGGCCATGAACACAATCTTCCGGACCGCCCGCATTGCGCTCCTCCCCGCAGCCCTGCTCTGCCAGTTCTTCGTCGCCGGCACTGCCCTCTCCTCCGAAGCCGCGCCGACGCTCCTCAACGCCGGCGAGATCGGCGCCGATACCACCTGGAAGGGCTCGTGCCGGGTGAACGGCCGGGTTACGGTCAAGGAAGGCGCCACGCTGCGGATCGAACCGGGCGCGGTGATCCGTTTCGGACCGAATGCCGGACTGCACATCCACGGGCGGCTGGAGGCCGCCGGGACGTCCGCCGCGCCCATCCTGCTCGGTCCCGACGACGAGTCGGGGAAGCAGACCTGGCAGGGGCTGACACTCTTCGGGAGCGGAACGGCAGCCGTCAGCAACGGACGCATCGACCGTGCGCCGACCGGCATCGCAATCAGTGGCGGGCTGGCGGAACTGACCGACTCCCAGGTCACCGGCTGCGACAAGGCGATCGAGGCAACCTCGGACGCCGGAGTGGTCCTCAACCGTTGCCGGATCACCGGCAACCGGGAAGGAGTCCTGATGACCATGGCCTCGACCATGGCCATCGTCGACTCGGTCTTCGAGGGGAACACCATCGTCTCGGTCAACAGCGGCCTGGCGACCAACGGCGTCAAGATCACCGGTTCGACCTTCATCGGCGGCGAGTATTGCCTGCTCATCAAACAGGCGGCCGACGTCATCGTCTCCGGCTGCACTTTCACCGTGACCGGTTTGGGAATCGGTGTCGACCAGGCCAAGACCGACACCAGGATCATAGGCAACACCTTCACCGGCGCCGGCTCCGGCGCGGGGATACGCATGGTCAACCTGGCCACGCCCTACATCGGATGCAACCGCTTCACCGGCCTGGAGACGGCGGTCATGGCCGAGAAGTTCTGTGCCCCCCTGGTGACCCACAACCTGTTCGAGAGGAACAAGGACGGCGTGGCCGCTCTATTCAAGTCACCCTTCCCCGTCCGCCGAAACGTCTTCCGGGAGAACCAGCGGGCCGTCTTCGCCGACCTGTCGTCATACATCCAGATCAACGGCAACAACTTCGTCGGCAACAAGCAGGACGTCGTCCTGGGACAGAGCATGTCGGCCGACTACGAGCAGCGGGTCGGCAGCCGGGCAGTCTCGCAGGAACGAGCCGGGGGAAAGGGCTCGCACAACATGAAGGTCATCGGCCAGGGCGTCGAGAAGGACTTCGTGGATACCGTCGATGCCCGCCGCAACTGGTGGGGCGAAACGACCACCGCCGAGATGGAGGCGGGTGGCGCCGCGGCCAACGTCGCCGCCATCACCGACGGGCTCGACACGCCCCTGGTCGAGTACCCCGGTTGGGCGGAAGGGAAGTTCCGCATGGACCGCGTCGTCTTCGACCCCTGGGAGAAGGGCGCGGTCCCGACGGCCGGTCCGATTCCCGGTGGTTGCCCGGCGAACCCGGCCGATCTCCCGAAGTGATTCCGGATCAGGGGGAGACGGGCGCGACCGCCAGATCGATCCCCTCGACGGTCTTCCCTTCCCCGACCGTCACGGAGTGATCCGTGGTGCCCCGGTACTTTCCGTAGAATTCCCCCACGGCAGGCGCCTCTCCGTAGCCCGTGCGGGCGCCCACGTACCAGGTGCCGCCGCCGCCCAGGTGGAGGGTGAAGCGGCCGTCGGGGCCGGTCTGCCGGGATATGAAGGCGGGCCGGTTGCCGGCCATGGCCTTTTCACGGTAGGCGAAGGCATAAGCCCCCGCGACCGGCCGGCCGGCCGCATCGACGATGCTCCCCTCGATCCGGGTGGCGCTCTTGTGGAAGAGATCGTCCTCGCGGCCGATTTCGGCCGCCTTACTGGCAAGCGGGAAGGATACCCTGGCCAGCATGCCTTCCCGAACCTCGACCGGATTGTCAGGCAGGTAGCCGAAGTAGTCACCGTCACCCATCGGTCCGGCGGCCGCCCCGCTGGCCCGCTTGCGGGCGATCAGGAAATAGCGCCCCGGAGCGAGTTGATCGAAGCGAAACGAGCCGGATTTCCCCGTGGGAGGAGACGCCGCGTGGACCTGTCCGCGGAAATCGCTGCCCCCGCCCGTGTATAGGCTGACCCGCGCCCCGTCCAGGGGCTCCCCCAGGTACACCAGCGTCCCGGCGATCGAACCGACCTTCGGGTCGGCGCCGGAGCCCTCGTAAGTCACCTCGCGATCCTTGCGGAAAAGGGCGAAACCGGCATGCGCAGGCTTGCCGGGCGCGACGCTGACCGGGTTGGAGCCCTGGTAGCCGAAGAGGTCGCCGACCGCCAGGGGGCCATCTCCGGGGCCTGCGGCCAGCTTCTTGGCCACCAGGTACCAGCTTCCCGGGGGGATCGCCAGCGACATGCTGCCGTTGTCGATGGACGGACCGGAGACGGCATGGGGACGGTGGTGAACAAGGTCATCCACCGAGGCGTAGGCGTAGAGCCTGACCCCCGGGAGCACCTGGCCGTCGAGAACGGCCCGGGCCTCGACGATTCCGCCGGGCTCCGCGCCCGTCGCCGCCCGGCCGCAAAGCGCTGCGACGAGGGACACGACCACCGCTGCACGACGCGCCCAAGGCCTCGTCGGACAGGCAGGCATCAACAGTTCGGAATCCGCTGCGGACATCGCCGGTTGGCGGCCACGGCCGTCAGATCAGTTTCTCGTTCTTCAGGTAATCCCGGGCAACCTTGTCCGCGTCGGCCTTTCCCGACTTGCCGACGAGTTCGGCCATGCGAGTGGCGCCGAGCCTGCCCGACATCTTGTTGATCAGACGCGACAGGGCCGGGAACTCCTTGATGGTGTCCTTCCGCACCAGCGGGGCCATCGGCGACGGAAATGGCTGGCCGGCGGCGTCGCGCAGGAATCGGCCGCCGTCGGTCACGCCCCAGGGCTCGAGCCAGATCAGGTTGAACTTCTGGCTGAACGCCTGCTTGGCATCGTCCATGAGCCGGGTTGCGGAGTCGGCCTTCTTCTGCTCCATGACCTCGGCCATCCCCTGGCCGACCGACAGGACGGCGATGTCGATCTCGCTCTTCCCGAGCGCGGTGAAACACTCCTGAAAGGACGGATACTCCTTGAGCTTGATGGATGTTCCGGTCCGCTCGTTGACCAATATGAACAGAATCCTGGCCAGCAGGCGATCCTCGGCGCTCGACACAACGCCCACTTGCAGGGTCTTGCCCACGCACGCCCAGGCGCTCACTCCCGCCGTGGCGATCAGGGCTGCAGCCAGGGCCATCAGGCAAAGCGCTCGTCTCATCCGTCCGTCCTCCCGATATCGAATCGCATGCTTCTTCCGTCTGAAAATATGCAGCCTGCCATCCTCATCGGCAACACCATTTTCCGGCGGGCCGCCCGTTCACCAGCTTTCCCGCACCCGGATGACCAGGTTGGTCCTGGCCGCTTTCTCGGCCACCTCGATGGCGTGATCGGCGGTTTCCTCGTACACTCCGGCCACCTCGCCGGGGCGCCGCGGGCCGCTGCGATTCTGCCGGGCGCCGAGGTAGTAGCGCCCTCCCCGGGGAAGGGCCAGGCTGAATCTCCCGTCGGGGCCGGAAACCGTCAGCGCGGCCGGCCGCCCGATCATCTGAGGGTGGGTGTAGGCCAGCACGTACAGTCCCGAAACCGGCGAACCGTCATCCCGGACCACCCGCCCCGACAGGCCGGTCGCCCGCGGAGACGAGGAGCGTTCCTCCCCGACCCGGTCCATCTCGGCCTGGCCGGCGGCGTGGAGCCGGAAGGTCTCCAACCGGGTGAATCGTCCGGCCGACACCGTCACCGGATTGCCCGGGTAGGCGGCGGTGACGTCGCCGTCGCCGACGAAGCCGGTCTTCTCCCCTTCCTTCTTGCGTCGCACGGCAACCCAGTACTTCCCCGGATGGAGGCGGACACGGAAGGTCCCGTCGTCACCGGCCGGTTCGGCGGTGACGTAGCCGGGTCCCCGCAGGCCCCCGGCGGGAGTGTCGTAGACATAGACCCAGGCGCCCGGAACCGCCGCCCCGTCCTGGAGGGCCGAACCTTCCAGGCCCGAGTCGTCCGGTCCCCGGTACACCCGGGCCGAGGCGGCCGGAGCCACATCGATGACCACGTCCGGTGACGCCTTCCCGGCGACCGCGGGATTGGCCGGGTACTCGCCGGTCAGCCGCACGCCGTCGGGCCGTTCGACGCGGGCCATCAGCCAGTATCGCCCGGCGGGAAGCTCGGCCGAGAAACGGCCGTCCCCGTCCGCCAATGCGGTGACGAACGGTTCCGCCCGCCCGTCCGAAAGGGGCCCGAGGTAGAACTCCACCGACGCCCCGGCGACCGGCCCGTCCGCCGAGCGCACCGACCCGCCGAGCCGGGCGGAGCCGCCCCCCTTCCCGCCGCAGGCGCCCGCCAACAGCAATGCTACCCCGAGACAGGCGAGGTCGCGACGCCTCATGGCTCCCCCCTAAGCCGCAGCGCGGCCGGCAGGGCGGCCAGGTACGCCAGCGGGGCCACCAGCCAGGTCAACGAAAAACCGTAGTTCAGCGCCAGGACCGTGACCAGCATGGTGCCGACGACCGACATCGCCCCATTGACGCCGAAGGCCCAGGCGACCAAGTGGCCGGAACGCCTCCCCAGCAGGCGGATGCCGGTCGGCATCGGCATGCCCAGCAGAAGCCCCAGCGGAGCCACCAGCAGGACGGCGACGGCCACCCGGGCCGGCAGGCTCCACGCGGCGGTGGCCTCCAGGAGCGTCCGGTTGAGCCGGAAGAAGACCGACACCGCGACCGCGATGCCGGCCAACAGCATCGTCAGGCGCGCCGCCGAGGCCCCGCCCAGCAGGCGCGTCGACAGCGCGCTTCCCACCCCGGCCGACAGGAGCAGCGTGGCCAGCACGACCGTCAGCGAATAGACCGGATGGCCGAGATAGAGGACCATGACCTTCAGCAGGACGATCTCCACCGCCATAAAGCCGAGGGCGATGCACCCGAAGAAGGCCGCCGCGGACCAGGGCCTTCCACCGTCGCCGCCCGTCCGCCGCCACAGGGGGACCAGGATCAAGGCCAGCGTCAGGGCCAGCAGGATCAATAGCGAATTCCTGACCAGCAGGACCGCCCGGTCCTCGAAATCGTGGCGCCCCGGGACGGCCAGGGAGCGCCAGAAGTCGCCCGGCCGGAGCAGGTAGTAGAAGTACGGGCGGTCGTCGGTGGGCGGGGTGATGTCGAAGGGTGACGAGGCCTCCACGGCGCCCGCCTCGGCCGGGCTGAGCAACCGTGCGAAGGTCTCGTTGCCCCGCCGGCCGGGATCGTGGAGAATCTCGAAACCGAGCCGATCGCACCATCGTCGCATGGTCTCGAGTTCGTCCTCCCTGAAGGGCCGGCGGCATACCAGCATCGTCGCCAGGCCCCGCTCGGCGGCCATGAAGACATGCCGTCCCGGTTCCGGTGCCCCGGCGTCCTCGAGGGCGGCCCGGGCGAGGGCGACCAGGCGCAGGATCCGCTTCTCGAAGACGAACCGGGTGATCGACAGCACGCCGCCGTCCTCCAGGTGGCCCAGGTACTCGCCGAAGCTCTCCCGGGTGTAGAGCTGCTCCTCGGACAGCGTGAAGGCCCCGGCCGACGGCGGCAGCCGGCCGTAGACCACCGACGCCCCCAGGACGTCGTAGCGGCCGCGGTGGCGGCGCAGGAAGTTCCGTCCCTCGGCGACGTGGGTAACGACACCGGGACGGCTGTAGAGGCGGCCCGAGAAATCGCCAAAGACCCGAGTCGACCGCCTCCACCACCAGCGGGTTGATCTCCACCGCCGTCACCGGGCCGGCGCCCATGGCCAGGGCGGCCAGGATGTCCCGCCCTCCGCCGGGGCCGATGATAAGGGTCCGGGCGGCGGGGCGGACGACGTACGGCAGGGCGATGATGTTGTCCCGCATGAAGGCCAGGTTCCCGTCGGGCGGGAAGGCGGTGATGGTGGTGAAGCCGGTGTCGTCCACCACCAGCCCCTTCTGGGACGGGATGGGGGCCGTCGACCGGCGGCTCTGCCCCCAGGAGCCCTCTTCCTGCCCGCCGCTCATCGGGTACACCACCACCCGGGAGATCGCGTCCCATCGCTCGTGGAGGATGTCGGGCTGCCAGCGCCCCCGGACGAAGCGGAAGCGGGCGAAGGGCTCCTGGAGGTTGCCGGCGGCCAGCACGATGGGGACCAGGATGGCCGCCACGGCCAGGACGGTCTGCCTCCCCGGCCGCACCAGCAGGAAGGACGACAGGGCCGCCAGGACGGCCGCCGCCAGGACGGCGGTGATGCCGTCCATCAGGTTCAGCACCACCACCGCGGATATGCAGCCGACCCCGGCGCCGAGCAGGTCGGCGGCATAGAGGCCGCCGGTTCGGCCTGGGTGGCGGTCGAGGACCACGGCCAGGAATATGCCGCCCAGGAAGTAGGGCAGCCCCATGATCGTGAAGAGGACCGCCAGGCTCCCGGCCAACCCGACGGGGGATGGCCGGGCGGCGGCGCTGAAGGGCTCGAAGTAGGGATGGTAGAAGGGGCTGAAGAAGAGGTAGCCAATCCCGGGGCAGGAGGTTGATCGCGGCGTAGAAGGCGAAGATCAGCAGCATCGCGGCGCTCGAGGCGAGGGCGGCGCGGACGAGCAGGCCACCCGTTTCCACGTCCTTCCCCGCTCCCGCGCAGGTAGACGAACGATGCCCCGGCGGTCATCCCCAGCATGGCCACCGAGATGACCAGCGAGGCGAAGTGGTGCCACATGGCCACCGCCAGCACCCTTGACAGGATGACCTCGAGGGAGAGCAGGGCCATGCCCTGGAGGAAGACGGCGGCGTGCATCCTGGCTCCGGAGGTGCTCGCCCGGTCCATCGGATCTTTTCCCCGGCTCCGGGAGCGGACGCCGGCGGCGTCATCATCGGGAAGGGGGCGGGCGCGACTGACCAACTCGACCCGGCCGAGCGCGAAGTCATGGCCCGAATCGTAGATTCTCGCCGCTGACCTCCTCCTGGCGGGGGCTTCCCCACCAGTTCTCCCCCAGGCGCATGTCGCCGGAGAAGAAGTCGTCCAGGCGGAAGTCGTAGCGGTCGTTGCCGTGGATGTTGTTCCCCTCGATCAGCGACGCCGTCGTCCCGCTCGAAGAGGAAGATCCCGTTGCCGTTGGCGGTGATCTCGCACCCGGTGACCCGGTTGGCGCTGGCGTGGAAGTTGAGGCCCTTGCTGACGTTTTCCCGCACCAGGCAGCGCTCGAAGACCAGCTTCGAGTTGCCGGTGCGGCACCCCTCCAGGTTCCGCCGGATGACCGAGTCGGCCACCAGCGCGTCGGTGAAGTGGGCATGCAGCGCGTAGGCGGCATACTCGATCAGCACGTGCGACAGGCGGTTCCCGGTCGAGAAGTTGAACAGGATCGCGTCCCAGTCTCCCGGGGCCCTCCGGCCCGAGCCGTCCCCGGCCGACGAGAAGACCACCGGCGCGGCCGCCGTCCCCTCGGCCAGCAGGCGTCCGTCGATCCGCAGGCGCGAATCGCCGATGCCGTCGGCATCCCGGTCCTCGGCCAGGAAGAGGAGCGTGGTCCCGGGCCCCAGGCGGAGCGTGGAACCCTTGGGGACGACCGCCTCGCCCGCCAGGACGACCTTCCCGGAGAGGCGCCGGTCCCCCTCGAACTGCGCGTTCCGGAGCACGCCGGGGGCATCCACGGGGGCCGGGGCGTGGGCGCAACCGGCCCAGGAGGCCGTCACGGCCAGAGCGGCCGGAAGAAGCCAGGAGCCAGCCTGCCTGCGTGGAGGGCCATCCTAGCGCTCCCAGGGGATCAGCAGGCCGGTCAGGTCGCGATCGCCGACCTCCAGGCGGTGGCCTCCCGGCCCGCGCGGGAAGGCGACGTACTCACCGCTCTCGAGGGGCCGCCCGATCCCCCCCGGGCGACCAGGTAGTAGGTGCCCGGCTCGGTCACCCGTATCCGGAAGGCGCCCGCGGCATCGGTCGGGTCGGAGACGTAGGCCGGCATGCCGAGCGGCTCGGGCGTGCGGTAGAGACAGGCGTAGAGGCCCGCTGCGCCGCGCCCGACACGCTCCACCCGGCCGGAGACGACGACCCCCCCGGAAGCCTCGGCCAGGACCTGCCCCGGGTCGCGCTCGACAGCCAGGAACGGAAGCTCGACCCGCGTCCGCATGCCCGGCCCGACCCTGACCGGGTTGCCCGGGTACCACGAATACCGGTCGCCGGCCCGCAGCGGCCCCATCCGTCCGGTCCCCTGGCGCTGCCGGGCGATCAGGAAATAGGTTCCGGGGTCGAGCGGCAGCGAGAACGAGCCGTCCGGGCCGATGGTCGCCATGGCGTATCCGGGCCCCTTGAAATTCGACGACGAGTCGAGGAAGACCTGGACCACCCCCTCGCCGACCGGTGTTCCGCCCTGGCTGGCCGTCCCGACGATGCCGGGGTCGCCCGGCTCCAGGGTCGGCCCTCCGGACCAGCGCAAGCCCCTGATGACCACCTTGGAGACCCCGTCCTGCCGGACGGTGACCGGATTGCCGCCGAAGAAGCCCGTCAGGCTGTCGCCCAGGCGGAAGGAGAGGAAGTACTGGCCCGGCGGCAGGGAGAGCGTGAAGAGGCCGTCGGCGTCGCTGACGGCCCGGTGGCGCCGCTCCCCCCCCCAGACCCCGAGGTCGGCGGTGGCGGTCACCTCCGCCCCGGCCACCCTGGCCTTCTCCTCGACGATCTTCCCCTCGATCGTCCCCCGGGGACCGGAAGGCCGCAGGCCGGCGCAACCGGCCAGCAGCAGGAAGGCCGCCGCAAGCAAAGAAAAAGGCTGTTTATGTGTCATAAACAGCCTTTTCCACGAACCGGCGGTCGGCGGTGCAGCCTATTGTTTGGCCACCTTGCGGACATCCGGCTCGATCACGTTCAAGGTGCGGCCGGTGGAGACGCCTTTGAGAATCTCCTTGGCGCCGCTGGGAAATACCACCACCACGTCGTAGGTGCGGGAGGCGTCGAGGCCGAAGTGGAGCTCGGGCGGCGGCGCGGAGCAGAACCCGGTGAACGAGCTCATCTCGCGGAAGGCCACCAGGCCGCTCTTCTGCTCGGCCTTGCCGGCCGCGTAGACGGTCACCTTGCTGCCGATGCCGACCTTGTTGCTGACCGTCCCTGGGTGCGCACCTTCAGCCAGCCCTTGTCGTTCTGGTTGTTCAGGTAGACCCGGTTCGAGACGTTCCAGTTGACGACGTACAGGTCGAGGTCGCCGTCGCCGTCGATGTCGGCGAACTGCGGTCCCCTTGGTGCGGACGGCCTCGTTGGCCAGGATCGGCATCTGGGGCACCAGGTCGACGTACCTGCCCTTGGCCGCGTCCCACTTGTAGAGCTGGTTGGCGAGCTTGCAGTCGCCCTCGTACAGGTCCAGTCCGCCGTCGTGGTCGAAGTCGGCGAAGGTCGGGCCCTTGCCCCAGCCGTCGTGGTCGAGACCCAGCTTCTTGGAGACCTCGGTGAACTGCCGGTGCCGTCGTTGATGAAGATCCTGTTCGGGCCGACGTAGTTCGAGAGGAAGAAGTCGAAGTCGCCGTCGTTGTCGTCGTCGGCCAAGGCGGCGCCGAGGCCCCAGTTGGGGTCGTCCAGCCCCGACTCCTTGGACTAGTTGCGGAAGGTGCCGTCGCCGTTGTTCAGGTACAAGAGGTTCGGCTCGCCGGCCGGGTAGCGGCCGTTGACGACGTAGAGGTCGACGAAGCCGTCGCTGTTGACGTCGGCCCAGGACGCCGACCAGGACCAGGAGCGGTCGCCCACGCCGGCGCTTCGGTGACCTCGGTGAACCTGACCCTGCCGTCCTTGGAGTCGTTGCGGAAGAGGCGGTTCTTGACGCCCGACGCCGTAGTTCGCGCAGTAGAGGTCGAGGTCGCCGTCGTTGTCGTAGTCGCCCCAGGACGCGCCGTAGGTGAAGTCCTTGGTGTCGAGGCCGGCCTCGAGGGAGATGTCGCGGAACTGGACCTTGCCGTTGGCCGTCTCGTTGCGCAGCAGCCGGTTGGCCTCGATCTCGTAGCTGCCGCCCTTGGCGATGAACAGGTCGGGACGGCCGTCGTTGTCGACGTCGGCGAAGGCCGAACCCATGGCGAAGCCGGTGTCGCCGAGGTTGTCGCCGGCCGAGGCGCTGATGTCGGTGAACTTGATCTTGCCGGGGGTGCTGTCGTTGCGGTAGAGGACGTTCGCCCCGCCCTTGTTGGAGACGTAAAGGTCCTAGTCGCCGTCGCCGTCGATGTCGGCGAAGGCCACACCCTTGCCCCGTCCCTTGTCGCCGGCCCTGGACTGGTCGGTCACGTCGGTGAAGGACGGCGCGGCCCAAGCGGAGGCCGCCAGGAAGATGCCCAGAACTGCTCCCAGCACGAGTACCGATGATTTTCTCATCATCTCCTCCATCACCCCTTTGGTCATTGGGTTCGTCGCCTAAGTCAACATTTGCCTGTATTTACGGCAGCAGGGGTCGAAAGTTACACGGACCCCGCCCCTGGCGTATTCTCCCCCCCCCAGGGGCTTTGTCAACCGTCGCAGGGGTCCTCCCGCGAAAAACATCTTGCCTTGACGCCGCGGGTCGGGTATAAGGGGCTCCTGTTCGCCTGAGACGGGTCGCACCGGCCGTTTCCACGCGTCTCGCCGCACCGCAAGATCCGACGTTCCGCCGCTTCGCCAGAAGATTCGCCGCGCCGTTCACCGTTTCGTGAACCGCCCGGCGGGTGCCCGCCCCCCCGGCGGCCCCTCCCGGCACAGGAGGTCTCATGCGGACCGGACCGCCTTGGTCGCTCATTTTTGCCGTGCTCTTCATCCCCGCCCTCTGCCCCGCCATGGCCGCAGCAGGCAAAGCCCGGCCGGCCGACGTCACCCCGCCGACGATCACCCTCGCCTTCCCCGCCGCCGGCCAGGCCGTCGACCGGTCGGCGGTGGTCGTTTCCGGCACGGTCACCGACCCCGGAGGCATCGCCTCGATCGACCTGACGCTCAATGCGGGCTCGGCGATGCACCTCTCGCCGGACAGCGAAGGCTGGTTCCAGGCGGCGGTGTCGCTGCGTGAAGGGGAAAACTCCCTGGTCCTGCGGGCGACCGACACGACCGGGAACCAGGCCGTCCTGACCCGGGACATCTCCCTGACGACCCGCACGGGACCGATCACCATCGAATCGCCCCTCCCCGGTGCCCGCGTTGCGGCCTCCCGGGTGACGGTCACCGGACGGGTCGACGCCTCGGTCAGCAAGCTATACGTGGACGGGACGCTGGCCCAGATCGATAACGGGCGATTCTCGCTGGCCGACTATCCCCTCGACCAGGGATCCAACGTCATCACCGCCACGACCGGGACCGCCGCCGACCACGTGACGGTGACCCGCGTGACAGGAGACGTCCCGGGCCTGTCGGCGTCTCCGGCCACCGGCGAGCCGGGCTTCGTGGCCACATTCCACGTTTCGAAAGGCTCGGCGGCATCGCTCACCGGCTGGGAATTCGACGCCGAGGGTGACGGATCATACGTCGCCGCGCCGTCGGGTGTGGACGGACTGCGTCACCAATACCCGCGCGCCGGCATCTACCGCCCGGCCATGCGGGCCCGGACCACGGAGGGCACCGTGCTGTCAGGCCGGACGCTGGTCACCGTCCGCTCCCCGGCGGTGTTCCTGTCCTCCTTCCCGGTCGACGATCCCTCGGCCATCGCCGTGGATCACCAGGGACGCCTGGCAGTCCTGGAGCGCGCGCCGTGCCGGCTCCGCATCTTCTCCGCCGATGGCGCCGAGATCGCCCGGGTGGGGAAGCGCGGCGCGAAGAACCTCGAATTCGCCGATCCGCTCGGCCTGGCGGTGGACGAAGACGGGAACTTCCTGGTGGCCGACACCGGCAATCACCGCATCCAGAAGCTCTCACCGACCCTGTCCCACCTCGCTTCATGGGGAAAGCCGGGGACCAGGCAGGCCGAATTCAATCTTCCCTCGGGCATTTCCATCGACGGTGACGGATCATCCTACGTGGTGGATGCGGGCAACCGCCGGGTCCAGGTCTTCGGCCCCAGGGGCGTATTCCAGCGCCAGTGGCCGCTGGCCGGCATGACTGAACCCAGGGGAGTCGCCGTCATGTCGGGCGACGTGGTGGCCGTCTCCGACAAGTCGGGCAGCGTCCTGCGGCGTTTCGACTCCCGGGGAACCGGGGAGACTTGGGAGGACGGCTCACTGCAGCCACGCGCACCCGCCGGGCTGTGGCATGACGAAGACAGCCAACTCCTTCTGGTGGCGGAGACGGCCGGGGCGGTCTCGGTGATTGCCGCCTCGGGCGCCGTGGTGCGGCGGATCGACCGGCTGGAAGGCGATCCCATCGGCTTGCGCACCCCGGTCATGGCCGTCCGCAGCCCATCCCGGTCAGGTTTGATCTACCATGTGGCCGATCCCGGCGCCGGAAGGGTGGTTACGGCGGCCATCGAGGCGAGCACCGGCCTGCCGCCGGCCCAGGTGTGGCAGAATGTGCGCTGGGCACTCATGGGCGGGAACATCGACTCGGTGCTGACCTGGTTCTGCCCGTGCGTCAGGGAGGAATACCGCTCGCTCTTCGGCGGCATCAGCGGCGAGTTGCCGAGGGCGGCCATCGAGATGAGGCCGCTGGTGCCGCTGGAGGTTGGCGAGACGCGGGCGGTCTACGGCACGCTTCGGGTGGTCGACGGGAAGGAGGTCCTCTTCCCGGTGGAGTTCGTCCTGGACGAAGGCGGCCAGTGGAGGATTGAATCGTGGTGACGCGCAAGCGGGTGGCGGCGGTCCTGGCATGCCTGGCGGTCCTGGCCGTCGCCTGGCGGATCGGGTCCGGTTGGCGCAGCGAGGAGCCGTACACTGCACTGGTCGTCGACACCCAGACCGGGAAGTCGGTCGCCGGGGCCATCGTGCTGGCCATCTGGTGGAAGGAAGTCTGGGGAAGGAAGGTCTGGTTCGAGGGACCTTCGACGGTGATGAACCGCTACTGGGAGGGGACCACCGGCGCGGACGGCCGGGTGGTCGTGCCGGGCTTCTGGCGACGGCTGATCTTCGGCGAGGCGCCGTCGCTCTCGGTCTACAAGCCGGGCTACACGCTCTGGAACCGGACCTGGATCTTCCCCGGCTACGCCCAACGCACCGATTTCGACCGCGAGCATCGCACCGTCCGCCTCGAACCCTGGCAACCCCAGTTCTCGTCCACAGATCATCGTGGTTTCATTGAAAACTCCGTTGGGTGGTGCTACTCGGAAGAGCCATATTTGGGCGGCAAGAAGCTGTTCTACCAGGAAGTGGACCAGCACGAAGAACCACTGGGCGGAAGGGGACAGGCAAAATGAGAAGGATAATTTTGACAACAATGCTAATGGTTTCGGTAGTCTCGACCGCAAATGCTTGGGATGACGAGGAAAGTCATAAGTATATTACGCGCGCGGCTTTGGTGTCTCACCCCACTTTCAACATGGGCAGTTTCCTGACCTCCCATTTCGATCTGCCCCTTGGATTGCAGACACAGGCAAGTGGGATGATGCTTGATAGGCATTTCGTTGACGGATCGCAACTGGAGGACGAAGGAAAGCGGGGTCTCAACCACTTCCATGATCCGACCCGGGAGGAATGGGACGCCGGCCTGCGCGACGGGTATGGCATCTTCCGGGGGATCTCGGCCATCGAGTGGGCCCGCGAAGGGACGAAGAACGCCTACGACTACCACGACTTCCGCTACTACTACTTCCGGGCGCTGACCGCCCCGTCCGAGGAGAACCGCGTCGACGCGCTGGCGAGCCTGTCGCGCACCACCGGGCAGTTGCTGCACCTGGTCGAGGACATGGCCGTGCCGGCCCACACCCGCAACGACCTCATTCCCGGGCACACCTGCGACTTCGTCATGAGGTGGATACCCGTCGCCAGCACCACCGAGGAGTACCTGCGCCGGCACCCCGAATGCATCCGGCGGGTGACAGCGGAGGAAATCCCTTCCATGGGGCGGTTCGAGGACTACTTCGACACCGGCACCTATCGGTCCGGTGGCGGGGTCCCCGTGTCGGGCACGGGCGTGGGGCTGGCGGAATACGTCAACGGCAACTTCTACAGCGAGGGGACGACCTCTGTCGAGCTCAACTCCTATCCCCATCCGGCCTTGGACGAAACCTACCTCTGGTACGAGTCGGTGGAGGGGCGCATCGTCTATCCCGAAGTCTCGCACCTGCTGCCGTTCCGCTTCTACCGCGTCTACATCGGCCGCAAGTCGGACGACCCGGAAAGAAACATCGCCCACCTGGCGGCTACCTGCTACTGGTACGATTACACCTTCCGGGTCATGCAGCGCGGCAAGATCCTCCTCGACGACGCCTGCCGGGCTGAATACCTGAGACATCTCGCTCCCAAGGCGGTGGCCTATGCGGCCGGACTGATGGGGCACCTCTTCCGGGTGGACGTCGACTTCTCCTACGACGAGGACCGGCAGCTCTTCGTCATCCGGAACCTCGGCGGCGACGACCTCTCCGGAGGGTTCTCCTTCCACTACGACCGGTCGGACGGCACCCGGGCGGCCATGCCGAACGCGGCGTGGACCCTGACCATACCCGCCGGAGGCGAAATCGCCACCCCGGTCGTCAGGTTCCCGCGCGACATCGATCTCGACCGGACACTGGCCCTCTTCTACAGCGGCCGGGCCGGCACCGAGGAGGCCGTCCCCGGAGGACGGGTGCGCAAGCTCGACCGGCGCGAATTCAAGGTGCTGTCCACGCGGGCCTACCAGGCGCTGACCTTCCCCGACCTCTCCTGCTACGACTGGCACACCGAGAACCCGAACGACATGGTGGAGACCTGCACCAGCCAGTTCTATTCGGCCAATGTCCTCTCTCCCCGGACCATGTACCGGATCTCCCGCTTCATGATCATGCTGAAGACCACACCCGAGTTGGCCCGCAGGATCCACGTCGCCTGGGCGCCCGACCAGTGGGTGCGGGTCAGCACCAGCAACTTCTGGCCGTCGCTCGATCCGTCTTTCGTGGAGCGTTTCGAGATGGCCGTGTCACCGGACGAGTGGAAGGTGGTCTACGACGCCGCCGGGTCGGCGCCCGATGACGGCTGGGGGGGCGTGGCCAATCCCCTGGCATACTGGGAAGGCCCCCTCCCGGGAGAGGCGCCTCTGGAAGCCTTCGGGGCGCTGCACAACTACGAAAACAGCCAATCGCTGTGCGAACCGCGGGAGTCCTGGGAAAGCACCCCCCGGATCTACGTCACCTTCGCCTCCACCTGGGACCCGGTCACCGGCGCGGTGACCGATCAGTGCCCCAATTTCGCCGAAATTCGCTTGCGGATGTTTGATATTCACCAAAGCTACGTCGATTTCTACGACACCTCCCTCCCTTCCCTGATGGAACCGTATGCCGGCGTACTGAATGCCGCCGGGTGGGAGAATTACGGCTTCCGTGTCCGCCTGAAACAACTGCTGGTCATCACGCCGAGGGAGGAACCGCTGGTGGTCGCCGACCAACCGATCACGCTGGTCAAGCCCTGGGGGCAGAACATCGTCGAAGCATACTGACGGGAGGGCACGGGCGGGGTGACGCCGACGGGGACCCCCACGGAGGGCGCAGTCCTTTCGCGAGCACTCCGTGGGGGTGTGAGGCGTCAGGACCCCGCGCCGCTCGTCAGTTGCCGGGCGTCTCGCCCAACTGAATCAAATAGGCCCTGGCCTGCGCGTTGGCCGGGTCGAGCCGCAGCACCTCCCTGAACAGCTCCGCCGCCTCCTCCCGCCTCCCCTGCCGGGCCAGCAGCACCCCCAGGTTGAAGCGGGGCATGGCCGCCGTCGGGTCGAGTGCCCCCGCCCGCTTGAGCGCCGGTTCGGCTTCTTTGGTCTTGCCCGCCTCGGCCAGCGCGGTGCCGTACAAGGCCAGCGCCTCTTGCGTTTGCCGGTTCGGCCCCGACCACCGCCTCGAGAACCTCCGCGGCGCCTTCGGGATCGCCGGCCCTCAGCAGGGTCTCCCCGATGTCGAACAGGAAGGGCGTCCTGATCGTCTGCCGGGCCGCCCGCCGCAGGTAGTCCACCCCCTTGGCCCACTCCCCCTTCCCGAGGGAGATGTCGCCCATGATGTGCAGGGCGAGGTACGACGATGGTTCGCGCGCCAGGATCAGCCGGCTCTCGGCCTCGGCTTCGACCGTCCGGCCGGCCACATAGTGGCTCAGGGCGAGGGTTTCGCGGGCCACGAGACTGTCGGGCGCCAACGCCACCGAACGCCGGAAGAGGGCCTCGCTGTCCCGCCAGGTGGCCAACTGGGCCGGGTCAGCGGAAACAGCAGGGCCACCATCGCCACCGCCAGCAGGGGCAGCCAGCGGCGCAGCCCCCAGCGATCGGACAGCGCCGCGATGCCGAGGGTGGCGGCGAAGTAGAGCCCGATGAAGGGAAGGTAGACGAACCGGTCGGCGGCCAACTGTTCCCCCACCGGCACCAGGCCCGAGACCGGCAGCAGCGCGACCAGGTACCATCCCCAGCCGGCGGCCAGGAAGGGGAACCGGCCGCGGACGATGAGGACCACCGCGGTCAAGACCGTGAGAACGGCGATCGACGGAACCAGCAGGCCAAGCGGAACCCGGTAGGTGCTCTCGTGGAAGATCATCCCCAGCCGCGCCGGCCAGATCCCCTTCCCCAGGTACCCCCCGTAGAAGCCCAGTGCGTTGGCAAGACGGGCCCACGGGCCCAACCGTTGCATCGGTACGACGGACTCCTGGCTGGCGTTGGTCAGGATGGCGACCAGGGTCGCCGCGGCCGACATGGCTGCGAGCGGCAGCTTCTCCGGCAAGACCCGGGCCACGGCGCGGCCGCTCACCCCCGGCCCGCCGAAACGGCCCAGCGGCCACCAGTCGAGCACCAGCAGCAGCACCGGCAGCGTGACCAGCATCGGCTTGGCCATCAGCGACAAGGCGAACAGGACGGCCGCCCCAACGTACCGCGCAACCGACGGGCGCCGCAGGTACCGCAGCCAGGCCAGCAGCGCCGACAGGCCGAGGAAGAGCGACAGGACGTCCTTGCGTTCGGTCACCCAGGCCACCGACTCCACGTGGATCGGGTGCAGGGCGAACAGCAGCGCCGCCAGGAGGCTTGCCCGCCACCCCCCGGTCAGCCGGGCCAACAGCAGCAGCACCAACACCGCGTTGACCGCATGCAGCAGCACATTGGTCAGGTGGTATCCCCCGGGCCACTCTCCCCAGATGGACCGGTCGATCATGAATGACACCCAGGTGGCCGGGATCCAGAACCCCCCCCGGGTCGACGTCAACGCCCGGGCGACGGCCCCGAGCGACAGGCCACCGTTGACCAGCGGGTTGAGTGTGACGTAATCCGGGTCATCGAAGACGAGGAAGTCGAACCCGGCCACCGGGGCGTAGGCGGCCGCCACCAGCAGCGCCACCAGCAGGCAGGCCGCGACGGAACGCCCCCTCATGCGGCGCACCTTCGGCATATGCCCTGCGTTTTCACGGCCATTCATGTTGGGTACTCTCCCGGCCGCGTTTTGTCAAGCTTGAGCGCCATCCGCCGGCCGCGGCCGCTCTTCACCTCAGCGCGTCGGCTAGCCGGTCGGCGATGACCCGGTGGGCGATTTCGTTCGGGTGCGGGTCGCACGGGTGGACCAGCAGCGTCGGGACGTCCATGCCGTCGAAGGCGTCGGCCAGGTCGACCACCCCGACTCCGGCCGGGGCCAGGAATCCGCTCAATTGGTCGTGCAGCCACCGCAGCCGGTAGCGCCCGCCCGCCCATCCGGAGAAGTCGGGCAGCAGCGCCACCGTGAAGGACGCCCCGTTCGCCGCCGCCAGATCGCGCATCCGCAGCAGCACCAGCCGCAGGATTTTCCACTCCTCTCCCGGACCGTACAACGCGCGGTAGGCGGCCAGCGTCCGCCGGTCACGGTAGCGGGACATCAGCCGACGGGCGACGAAATTGACCCCGCGCGAGGGGGAGTGGAGCCAGGCCGACCAGCGGCGCTCGGCGGCGTCCAGCTCCATCCCCACTGCATGGAAAGCCTCGATCGACACGTCGTTGAGGAAGAAGTTGAACACGACCAGGTCGGGGCGGTAGGCCGGCACCATCTGCTCCATCAGCGCCAGGGTGTAGACCGCGTCGTAGCCGTTGACGCCGAAGTTCAGCACCTCCGACCTCCGCCCGGCCGCCGACAGCAGCCGCTCCAGCCGGTCGGGGAAGATGTCCCCCCGCCGGACCCCCTCGCCCAGCGTGAACGAGTCCCCGAACATGGCCACGCGGCGGCTCCCGGGAATACGCTCCCGGACGAAGTCGTCGTCCCGGAAACCCTCGTTGTTGGTCACGATGGTCACCCGGTTGCCCGGCTCGAAGTAGCCCCGCGGGTCGCCCGGATAGGCCGTCCCCCACTCGCGGCGCGGCCGGTAACGGTAGTGCTGGATCATCCGCGAGCGGACATGCCGGCCGTCGGGAAGCTCCAGCCTGACCGGCATCCGCAGGACCGCCTCGTCCCAGCCGAAGTAGTGCTTGGCCGAGAGGGAATACCCGGCCGCGTCGGTTCGCGTGGCGACCCGGACCGCCACCTCGAAGGCGCCCAGCGTGACCAGCAGCGAGACGGCCGCCAGCGCCCATCTCGAGACCACCTCCCCCCCCGCATGCCCGATTTCCTATCGTCGGACGGCATAGATGTGGACATCGGCGTTGGCGAAGATGCGCTCGAGGTACGGTTCGCGCGACGGGTCGAAGGCGTAGCGGTTTCTGACCGAGCACCAGAGGAGGGAAGCCTTGCCGGACGCCAGCAGTCTGTACCGTTCCTGTGGCGGCATTGTCCGATAGTAGACCGCCTGGGCGATGTGGAACTTCCCGGTGAAGCCGGGGGTGATGTCGATGCTGCCGATGAACGGGCGCATGCCGGCCATCCCGGGGATCATGAAACCGACGTAGGGCGGGGCGAAGATCATCTGCCGCGAATCGAGGCGGCCGAGAAAGTCGATGGCCTCGACCTCCCCCCTGGCCAACGTTGAACCCAACCGCCAGTTCTTGGGGAAGTAGTTGTCGCGCTGGCGCACCGTGTCGAGGCTCCTGGCGGCCACCATGACGTGGCTTGGCGCGAGGATGAGCAGCACGGCCGCGGCGGCCACCCATCTCCGGTGCGTCCCGCCGGCCCGGTCCCGGGGGCCGAAGATCGCCCCGGCGGCCATGACCGCCAGCGGCAGGACCAGCCCCTCGACCAGCTTGGCCTCGAACTTGAAGATCGGGTACGAGTGGAGGAGGCCGATGCCGACCAAGGACCAGACGACCAGGAAACGGCGTCCGGAATCCGGGTGGCGCAGGCCCCGCCGCCACGCGCCGAGGGCGGCGAGCCCGGCCAGCGGTCCCAAGCCCAACAGCAGCGATGGCACGCCTCTCGTCCGGACGACATTCTCGGTCGCCCACATCGCCCAGTTCGGCTGCCGGAAGAGCCAGCGGTAGTAGACCGCAGCCGGGAGCACCGCCAGCCCCAGCAAACCGAGGTCGATCCACCCCCGGTGGAGCCGTTTCCAGCCGAGCGCCTGCTCTACCGCCACCCACGCTCCGGCCACGCACCCCACCGTCGCCAGGTGATATGGATGGAAGAAGCTGAGGGCCATGGTCAGCAGCGCGGCGCCGAGGCTCCAGCCGCGGCGGCCGGTCGACACCCCCCGATGGAACCAGAGGAGGATCGTCCCCATCAGCGCGATCGACAGGGCCAGGTGGGGGGCAAAGAGGGCCGCCTGCAGCGGATATCCATCGGAGAAGTAGATGTCCGTCGCCCGGAGCCGATTTGCCGTCTCGTTCGACGAGAGGAGCGTGATCCAACCGAGGCCGCCGCCGAACGAGGCCAGCAGGAAAGCGAACCGACCGGCGGCTCCCTCTCCGGCGAACTGGCGGCAGAAGCGCAGTATGGCCCAGAACATCGCCCCGGCCGCCATGACCCCGAAGGCGTAGTAGACGGTCAGGAACGGCAGGCCGGTCAGCCGACGGACCTTCCCCAGCGCAAACCAGAGGAGGTTGAAGAAGGCCGGTTCGTGGAAGGCGTCCGACAGCGGGTTGTCGATCAGCCAGCCTCCCCTGGCATAGCCTTCGGAGAAGGCCTGGTAGCCCCAGGCGTCGCCGCTGTTCAGCAGGTATCCCATGAAGACCCTTCCCGGAGCCGGGAGGCGGAAGGCCGCCGCGTAGAGGAGCGCCGCCGCCAGCAGCACGCCGCCGAAGACGCCCCCCACCAGAGCAGGTCCTCCCGGGTGGCGCGGCTCACAAGGACACCTCCGCCGGAACCAGGCCGACGAGCCGATCGGCGATGATCCGATGGGCCGTTTCGTTCGGGTGCGGGTCGGACGCATCGACCCAGTAGCGGCGCTTGTCGGCATCCGGAAAGGCATCGGCCAGGTCGAGATGATCGATCCCCGCCCCATCCAGGAACGTGTTCAGCTGGTCGTGAAGCCAGCCCAGCCGATACCGTTTCCCAGACCACGCTGCCAAGTCGGGGAAGACGGCCACGGCGAACCGCCCGCCCGACTGCTCGACCGACGCGCGCATCGCATCGATCACCGTCGTGTGCGCGCGCCATTGCTCCGGCGAGCGGTAGAGGCGCCGATACGCGTTCATCGTCGCCCGGTCGGCGACGGCCGCCTCGATCCTCCGGCCGGCGATCCGGAAGAGCCGGAGCGGCGAATGGCGCAGGAAGGCCAGCCGCTCCCGGTTGAGGTCCATGTCGTCACTGAGCCGGTCCATCTCGTCGCGCGAGATGTCGTTCAGGACATGCCCGTAGATCACCAGATCGGGCCGGAAATCGGGCACCACCTCGTTGAGCAGCAGCATGACGTCGATCGCGTCGTAGCCGTTGACGCCGAGGTTGAGCACTTCCACCCCGCGGCCGGCCAGGTTGCGCTCGATCAGTTCGGCAAAGGTGGCCTCCGTGGCCACCCCCTCGCCGAAGGTGAACGAGTCGCCCGCGACGGCGATCCGGTAGGTCCCCTCCGGCTTGCGGCGGGTGAAATCGTCGCCCCGGAAGCCCTCGTTGTTCAGCCGGTAGACCATCCGATGCCGGGGCTCGACAATCCTCCGGTCGTCATTCCTGTAGCCCGTTCCCCAGGTGCTCCCCGGCTTGTAGCGGAACGCCCAGACCTGCTTCTTCAGGATCCCGGGGAACTCGACCAGCACCGGGCGACTTTGGATCGATTCGCTGAAGTTGAGGTACCGCTTGTCGGCCATGGCCGGCGGCATGTCGCGCCCGATCCCGGCCAGGCGCACGACCGCCTCGGCAACGCCCAGGGTGAGCAGCACGGAAACGATTGCCAGGAGCGATCGAAGGGCGATCTCGCGCCACCTTCCCGACCTGCCCGCAGCGGAAGTTTGCCCGTCCATCCCGGTTCAGATGGCGAACAGGAGGCCCATGGCCAGCGAGCCGCCGATACCGACGGCCAGGTAGAGCCACAGAAGGCGCCGGCCGGCCAGCCCCCCCAGCATCATCACCGCCGGGATGCTGGTCACCGGGCCGGCCATCAGCAGCGTCATCGCCCCGGCCGGGTGCAGCCCCAGGTCGAGCAGGCCGCGCAGGATGGGCACCGCGGCCACCTGGTGCAGCGGCCAGGGGATGCCGACGACCAGGGCCAGCAGGACCGATCCGAGGGCCGAGCCGCCGGTCAGGACTTTCAGCGTGTTGGCCGGTACGAAAGCCCGCAGGGCCGCCTCGACGACGTAGGCCAGGATTAGGAAGCGGCCGATGATCCACAGCATGTCGCCGACCATCAGCAGGAAGTAGCGCCACCGGGGCATGGTCACCGACAGGCCGCGGCGCGGATCGTCCGGCCTCGACTGGTCGACGCAGTGATGGTCCGCCTCGATCCGCCCCCCCTTCCACGGGTTCTCCGGCAGCCAGCCGGTGGTGACGGCATACCGGGTCAGGTAGCCGGCGGCCAGGCCGAATGAGGCCGCGCCGGCGAGTTTCCACCAGGCGAACCGCGCCCCGAGCACGCCGGCGGTCAGCACGAAGGCGTCGGGGCTCATGATCGGCGAGGATATCAGCAGGGCCATCAACGGGGCCGTCGGCACCCCGGCGGCCATCAGCGAGGCGACCACCGGCATGATGCCGCAGGAACACAGCGGCGAGACCAGGCCGACGGCCGTGGCCAGCGGAATGTCCCACGCCCCGGCCCGGCCGATCAGGTGGCGGATCTTCTTGTCCCACTTGAAGGTCTTGATCAGCGCCGCCAGCAGGACGGCCAGCAGGAAGAAGCCCCCCATCCGCAGGGCCTGGTCGGCCAGGACCCGCGCGAAGAGCGCCAGTTTGGCGGCCATCAGCCGGCCTCCTCCCCCGCCCGCCAGGCCAGCCGGTCGATCCGGGGATCGGCCGGCGCCTCGACGGGGGGGCCGAAGGTGGCACAGCCGTCCATGGTGAAGGTCCGGCCGTCGTCGCGCCGCTCCAAGAGGAGCCGGCGACCGAGACAATGGCGCGGGCAGGCGCCGGTCTCCCACCGGCCGTCCCGGAAGCGCCACGGACAGCGCCGGGTCATCGTCACCAGGGGGCGCCGGTGCCAGTCGAGGCGCCGGTCGCACGCCGCGCCGGGGAGGCCGGTGACCGCGTCGACCTGGGCCCGGCCGATGCCGTTGCCGGCCAGGAAGCGGTTGAACGACTCGTCGGCCAGCGCCCCGCCGCCCGCGCCGCCGGAGGACGCCAGACCGGCCACCAGCAGGCGGCCGAGGATGGGCGAGATTCCGGGAATCTCCCGGACCAGTGCCAGCGCACCCCAGTCGTTGAGGACCGCCTCGTCCCCCGGGGAAAGCGGCTCCAGCGCCGCGGCAGCCCGATCGAGCCAGGCGGGCGGAAGGTACGGCAGGAGCAGCGTGAAGGACAGGCCCCGGCCGGCGGCCGTCTCCCTGGCCGCCTCCACCTCGCGTCGCGTCGGCAGGAGGTGGGGGCACCACTCGGCACCGAACAGAAGTCTGGCCGCGCCGGCCGCTTCGGGCACCGGCTCGCCGGGCAGCAGGTGGATGGCCCGCTCGATCACGGCATGAACTCCGGGTAGTAGCAGAGATGCGGCAGGCAGGGGCCGCCCAAGCGGCCGGCCTTGACCGCGCGCGCCCGGCGGCGAAACTCCTCGCCGGTCACCCCCCGGCCGAGCAGGTCGAGCAGTTCCCTGAGCGCGGCCACCCCGGCCAGTTTGCGAGAGGTCGGCGCCCCCCGGCCGACGATCTTGAGGCCGTCCACGTTCGGCTGGGCGGCCAACGCCGGCAGGGCGCACAGGCCACACGCCCAGGCCCGGTTGAGGCCGCTCCATGCGAATTGTGCGGCCGCGGCGGCGCGCCCGGCGGCGTCGTCCGGGACCGGGCGGACCCGGTACTCCCTGACGCACGGCCACACCCGGCCCGGGTCGTCGTGCGGCCACCGGCAGCAGGCTTCAAGATTGGCGCAGGCGCCGAAGAGGAGGAAGGCGTCGTAGGTGACTTCCGGCGTCGCCCCGGCGAGGAAGGCGATCTCGCCTGAGCCGAGGTCGCGCGGCAGCGTGATCCTCGCCACGCCCGCACCGTGCCAGAAGCGGGCCGCCGCCGCGTTCATCGCCCCGGCCATGGTGCTCAGCGACACCGGCCCCAGGCCCCGCTCGATCAGGCGCGTCACCAGCGGCCAGTCGGCGGCGATGAAACCGGCCGCGCCGGCCTCCCTCGCTTCGGCCAGGATCTCCAGCAGGGGATCGTAGGCGGCCGGGTCGTACGAGGCGGCATTGGCCGTCACCCAGAGGGGCACGCCGCGCCCGCGGGCGGCGGCGGCCATCCGCTCCAGGTTCTCGCGCGAGGCCACCTGGGCGGCGGCAAACGTGCGCCGGTTGACGGCTCCCCGCTGATCGTATTCGCGCGTCAGCCAGCGGGGCACGTAGCCGCAGTAGAGCGACCCGGCCCCGGCGTCGATCAGGCGGGGGATCTCGTCAGGGGTGTCGACGGGAGCGAGGATGGTCGGCATGGCGGCCCGCTGCTCCCGTCAGATGAGACGCCGGTCCGCCAGCCAGGACCTGGCCGCCCCGCGGTCGGTCCCGGTCGGATCGGCGCGCAGCAGTTTCTCCAGGTCGGATCGGCCGACCGAACCGGCCACCTTCCTCAGGTAGTCCGGCAGGGTGTAATAGGCCAGGTCAGAGGCCACCGGGAACGAGATGACCAGGGCCGGCACCCGGCAGGGGCGATCGGCCGCGCCGAGATCGAAGAAGGCCGCCAAGGTCCCGCCCCGCTCGCGCCAGTGCTTCGCCAGCGGCTCCTCCATGGCTCCGTCGGTTCCCGTCCGGCCGGGTCCGCAGTTTTGCTCGACCCAGGCGGGGTCCGGCCGGGCGACCGCCAGGTCGATCTCGCCGTTGCGCAGGGCGGCGGCCAGGGCCGCCTCGTCCCGGTACTCGCGCAGGTCGATCCGGAAGCCGGAGACCTCCTCGACATAGACCTCGGTGATGCGCGCCAGAAGGCCCATGGCCGGCTCTGCCTGGTAGCCGAGGCGGAGCCGGTTGCCGGTGTGGGCCTCGACGGGGGACCGGCCGAGGAAGACAGCGGCCGCGCACAGGACCGCCGCGGCCGGGCGCGTCAGAAGAGCCACTTGGTGACCAGGGTCGCCAGCAGGACCCCGAGGGCGGCGGTGGACAGGACGAAGACCCCCCCGGCGCGCCGCCGCCAGGCCTCCCGGTCGCCGTAAACCGATCCGGCGAGCTTCCAGGCCGAGACGATCGAGCCGGCCGTCCCGGCAATCACCACCGCCAGGGCCACCCAGCGCAGGAATGCAAGCGGCACCAGCTCCCGCGGCGCGGCCTGCATCCCCAGCCGGTGGATGGCCAGGTAGAACTTGACCCCGGTCGGGTCGCGCAGGGCGCCGGGGATGTAGGCGATCTTCTCGTTCAGCTTGACCAGGGCGAAAGCGGCGTGCGAAGCGAGGATGAGCGGCACGAACGAAACGGTGAAGGCCCGGGTCAGCCCGACGATCGAGAAGCGCTCCCCGCGCCAACCCTCCTCGGCCTCCTCGCCGGCCATCCGGCGTTCGGCCAGGCCGAAGTCGAACCTGACCCGCTGGTCGGCCGCGGGCGGCGCCTCGACCGGCCTCACCTCGGAACGGCACAGCAGCCAGGCGACCGCCGCCAGGACATGGATGACGAGTATCGGCAGCAGGGCGAACGACCAGACGATGCGCACCGCCGCCGCCCACGAACCGGTCGCTCCCAGGAGCCCGACTGCCCACTCGCCGGGGGCGCTGACCAGGGCGCCGAGTTCCGGCCATACCCGGGTGAAGATGCCGAAGGTAGCCCCCATCAGGACCATCATGAAGATCGTCTCCGATCGGCTGGGCGCCATTCCCCCGGTGATCCCCCGCAGGAAGGGGCGCGTCCCCCAGGTGATGTTGTCATAGGGACAGTTCTTGATGCACTGGGTGCACATGACGCAGTGCGGGTCCTCGACCAGTTCGGGGGGAAAGAGGTCCACCTGGCAGCCGGGGCGGCGGTATGGGAAGGTGACCGCCCCGAACGGGGTCGCCAGCCGGAACCAGCGCTGGTCGCCGGTGTAGCAGGCCTTCGTCTCGCACGTGCGGCACCGGTCGCGGTCGCGCACCTCCAGGCGCCACGGGGAGATGCGCGAGTAGACCCCGATCATGGCCCCGATCGGGCAGAGGTAACCGCAGAAGATCCGGCCGCGGAAGAGGACTCCGGCCAGGATCAGGATCAGACCCACCGCCAGCAGCAGCCGGGCGGACAGGTCGGGGTAGTGGCTGACGTTCCTGATGGCCACGTAGCCGTTGTAGAAGAGGAGGAGCAGCGCCGCCAGCAGGAAGTTGCGCAGGACCCGGGGATAACGCCGCCGCAGGCCGACACGCGCCAGCAGGTCGTTGATCAGCCCCAGCGGGCAGACGGTGCACCAGAGGCGGCCGATAAAGGGGATCAGGATGACCAGGCCCATCAGCCAGATGACCCAGAAGAAGAGCGTGGTCAGGTTGGTGTAGGCCAGCGGATCGGGCAAGTCGACGCCCCGGATGCCGTGGAAGTTCCATCCCAGCACGATCAGGGCAACGAAAACGGCCAGCGCGGCCGCCTGAATCACCCCGGGGAAGAGGGGATGCTTGACCGCCCGCCGCAGGAAGGGAAGCCTGGTCAGGTCGAAGGACATGGCGCCCCCTCCTTATCGGTAAAGGTTGTACGGGACGACCATCGCCCCGTACTGGTCCCGGTAGAGCTGCCGCTGCTGGGTGATGTCCTCGATCCCCCGCGCCGCCCACTCGCGCACCACCCACTCGTCGTCGTCGAGCTTGCCCTTCATGGCCGGCAGGCCCTTGCGGGTCCTGCAGCATGGCCAGGGCCTGCACCGCCGCCAGGCGGATGCGCCAGTCGGGGTGGTTCACCTCGGGCTCGATCAGCGGCAGCGATTCACGGTCGCCCAGCTTGCCCAGCGCCCACACGGCCACCTCGCGGTCGAGGTTGCCAAAGCGTTTGCGGATGGCCGCCGCGGCCTCGGGCGATCCGCTCTGGCCGAGCACCCGCACGGCATAGTGGCCGGGCACGCGGGTTGGGGTCGTCCAGCGCGGCGATGGCCGCCTGGATCGCTCCTGGGGCCGAACTTGACCAGGGCCTTGACGGCGTACTTGGCGATGCCCAGGTCCTTGTGGCCGAGGTGGCGCACCAGCACCGGGATGGCCCGCTCGTCGCCGATCTCCCCCAGGGCCCACACCCCCACGTAGACCGGGAAGCCCTTGCGCTCGATGGCGGCCATCAGCGCCTCGACCGCCCGGGCGTTCTTGAGGTTTCCCAGGGCGCCGGCGGCGTGCTCGGCGGTCACCGGGTCGGAGTCATCGAGGGCGGCCAGGAGGGGTTCGATCGCCTGGTCCCCCGCCCCGATCAGGGTTTCGAAGGCCCGCAGGTCCTCTCCTTCGACCGGCGAGGAGAAGTAGCGGGTCAGCTCCCACAGCGCCTTCCGGTCACCCGAGGCTGCCGCGGTGATGACCGTCTCCACCGGGGCCAGCGGCTTGAGCGACACCCGGCAACCCAGCCCGACCGCCAGGGCGGCCGATGCGGCCACGGCCAGCAGGCGCCTCATCACCACACCTTGTGGACGGTGATGTCGACGTCCCGCAGCATCTCGCCGTTGCGGATGACCACCCCCGACGGATCGACCGTGCCGTCCTCGTACCGCCCGTAGAGGTCACCCAGCTTGGGCGGACCGCCGAACTTGTTGCGTGCCGCGAGGTAGAACGTCCCCCCCTCGGGCAGGAAGACGACATACTTGCCGTCGGGGCCCGTTTCGTTGGAGACGTACTTCGGCCGCTCGGACATCTGCACGTATGCGTAGACGTGCACCCTGGCCTTGGCCACCGGCTTCCCCTCGGCGTCGACTATCCGCCCCGAGAGGCCGGTCCGGGTCTCGATGTCGGTCTTGACCGGCAGGGTCTTCGTCTCGCCCACCTTCTTCTCCACCAGGAAGGCCAGGTCGATCGCCGCCCCGCCCTGCTTGACCTCGATCGGCCCGACGGGCTTGCTGCGCATGTCGCCGCTCTTGACCGGCCCGCCGACGTCCCCCTCGGTGCGCTTGCGGGAGATGAACAGGTAGCGCCCGGGCGGCAGGCTCATGCTGAACTTGCCGTCGGGCCCGGTCGGCCCGGCGGTGGCGAATGCCGGCCCGTAGACGTCCTGGTCCTCCTTGTAGGCGAAGACGTAGGTGTCCTCCAACGGGGTGGTGGCGGTTCCCTCGATGGTCGTCTGCGTCGCCTCCCGGTCCCGGCCGCATCCGGACAGGCCGGAGGCCAGGGCGATCAGGGCGGCGCAGACTGCGGCTGCGCGTTTCATCCGATCCTCCTCACGAGATGACCAAGAGCGTTCGTGCCGTCTCCACGACGTGGTGGTCGCGGCGGGTGTTGTCCATCACCGACACCCCGAAGAGGCGGTTCGAGCCGGGGCGGAAAGCGATGTCCTTCGGCGATCCGGTGTCGAGCGGCCGCGTCAGGGTGACCTCCCAGAGGCCGCGCCGGTAGCGGGCGGCGGTGCGTATATTACCCCTCGCCAGTTCGTCCGGCAAGGGGAGGTAGGCCGGCAATTCGGTCCCCGTCGGCGGGCTCCAGGTCTCGGGCAGCGGCTTTTCGTCGGCGCCGACATAGGGTGAGTCCGCCCGGCCAAGAATCGGGTCGTCGCCGGGGAAGGCGTCGGGGAAGGCGGCCATGCGCGAGTTGGGACGGCGGATCTGCTCGCCGCCTTCGTCCGGCTTGATCCCCCGGTCGTCCATGTAGAGATCGACCACCGCCGCCTCCGAGTTGCGCCACATCCACAGGTCGGCCGTCGCCGGGCGGTTGAAGCGCATCCTGGCCGACTCCTCGAAGCGGTCGCCGGCCATGCGGAAGTCGTCCAGGTGGCAGGTCATGGCGCAGGTGAAGGCGCCCTCCTCCATCGGAAAGACGAGCGACACCCCGTCCCCCTCGCTCCCCTCGACCTTCCAGCCGTCCCGCTCCCTGACCCAGCGGCGCGACTCCCGGTCATCGGTCAGGTCGGTCCAGGTGAGGCGCAGGTAGAGGTTGCGGCCGTCGTGGTAGGCCCGGGCCCAGACCGGGATGGTCACTCCGCCTCCCGGCCCGTGGTGGCAGGAGGCCGAGTTGCGGTGCACCGTGTCCTGGTCGATTTCCTGGGCGGCGACCGACTTCACCTCCCGGTGGACGGCGCCCCCGGATGCAACCAGGCGCAACGGCACGGCGTCGCGCCAATCGGCCTCCGTCGGGGCATCGGGAAGCCTCCGGGCGAAGAGCGTGTCGGCCTCGAAGTCGGCGCATCCGGCAAGCAGGAACAGCCCCGCCAGGACGGCAATGAGCTTTCTTCCGGTCATCCTATCTATTTTACTTCATGATGCCCAAAGAGGTTACTCTTTTCACACCGTCACGGGCGGGCGGCCCGCCTAAGGGGCGAGCAGCAGGTCCAGGTTCCGCCTGGCCGGCGCGTGGTCCGGCTTCAGTTCGAGCGCCCGGTGGTAGGCTTCGATCGCCCCCTGCCGGTCGCCCAGCCGGGCCAGGGCGTTGCCCAGGTTGAAGCGCACCTCCGGTTCGTCCGGCTGCAGGGCCGCCGCCGCCCGGTAGCCTTCCACCGCCGCCCGGTCCCGCCCCGCCTTCGCCAAGGCCAGGGCCAGGTTGTAGTGGTACCTGCCAGTTGTCGGGCGCCAGCGGGATGACCTCGCCGTACATGGCCACCGCCTCGTCGTAGCGCTCCAGGCGGTAGAGCAGCCCGGCCAGGGCGACCCGTGGTTCGATGTAGTCGGCCTTCCGCCGCGCCGCCTCGGCGAAGTACTGCCAGGCTTCCGCATCACGGCCGGTCTTCAGATAGTGCAGGCCCAGGCGGTAGGCCGACACATGGTCGGGGTAGAGGCGCTCGGCGGCAAGGAAATGTTCCAAGGCCTCGCCGGTACGGCCGCTCTCATGCAGCAGGTTTCCCAGGTTGGCGTGGACCATCCAGCTGCCGGAGTTCCTCTCCAGGGTCGCCCGCCAGAGGGTTTCGGCGTCGCGGTACTGCACGGTCTGCCGAAACGTCAGGAAGCCGAGGACGAGCAGGAGCACCGGGGCGGCCCGGCAAATCCTCGGCTCCCGGCCGGCCGCCACGGCTCCCAGGGCGGCGGCGGCGGCCAGAGGGAAGGCGATCGCCGGGTACTGAAAATGGTCGGCCACGAAGGAAAATCGCATCGGGTAGACGTTCAGGAAGCCGAGGGTGGGCGCGAGCGTGACGGCAAAGCATGCCAGGGCGGCGGCCGGACCGCGCCCGACCCTCCGGCCCCAAGCCCAGAGGGCCGCGGCCAGCAGCACGAACGAGGCCGGGTAGAGCCAACCCGCACCCGACAGGGAGGCAGTCTCCCAACGCGGGTAGATGAAGGTCAGGTTCGAGGGCCAGACGGCCTTTCCCAGGTAGAACCAGAGGGCCCGCCCGGCGATGACCAGGCGCTGGCCGAGACCGAAGTCCCATTCGGGCCCCTCGGCACCCACCCGCAGGCGCTCCAGTCGGGCCGTCGACAGGCCGGCGGCCAACCCGATGACGAACAGCGGCACGGCCGGCAGGAATTCACGCCGGGTGACGCGCCCCGTCCGCCGCCAGGCATCGACGAGAAGGAGCGCCGGCAGGACGGCGGCCACCGACTTGGACAGGAGTGCCGCCACGAAGAGCGCCAGGCAGGCCGCGTAGGACCTCCACCGCCGGGTGCGGCCGAAAGACTCCCAGGCGATGGCGGAGAGGAGCAGGAACAGGACCGATAGCACGTTCTTGCGCTCGGTTATCCAGGCCACCGACTCGACGCAGACCGGGTGCAGCCCGAAGAGGGCGGCCGCCAGCCACGCCCCGGGCACGGCCAGCCGGGTCAGCAGCAGGCCGAGCAGCACGGCGTTGGCCGAGTGGAGGAGGACATTGTCAAGGTGGTAGCCGAATGGGTGCTCGCCGAAGATTCGGCGCTCGACCCAGAAGGTGGTGAAGACCAGCGGGTAGTACTGGGGCGAGGCGGACGGGTCGGCCCAGATGCGCCGCAGCCCGTCGGCCGCATCGAGCGTGGGGTTGGCCGTCAGGTACGAATCGTCGTCCCAGACGAAGCCGCCCATGAGCGCCGGCACGTAAGCCGCCAGGATGGCCGTGAACAGGATGAGCGGGATCGTCCACGGCCGGCCGGACAGGGATGGCATGCCGGATTCTACCATCACGCTAGCGGACGCGCCAGATCGAGACCTCCCCCGACGATTGGTAGACCGGTTCGAGGTACGGCTCGTCCCAGGGGCGCAGCGTGCTGTCCACGAAGACATCCCACAATACATGCGTGACGCCGTTCTGGCGCAGCATGGCATACCGTTCCGCGGATGTGCCGGCCCGACCGTAGTACCAGTTCGACAGGCTCAAGCACCGCCGGAGGTCGGGGCTGCCGGTCCCGCCGATGAACAACCGGACATCGGCCACGGCTGGAATGAGCCGGCCGTCCCGGACAGTGGTCATCAGCAGGTCACTTGCCGACATCCGCCGGTTCATGTAGTCGAAGGCGGCCATGTCACTCTTGCTCACCAGTGTTCCGTAGAGCCAGTCGACGGGAAAGAAGCTCTCGCGCCATCCACCTCCGGCGACGCTCAGGCTCTCGGCGGCCAGCACGACGGGGCTGGGCAGCAGGGCCACGAGCATCGCCCCGGCGGCAATCCGGCGCCGGAGAGAGCCGCGCCCCGCCTGATCGAAGAACGCCCACGCGCCCAGGCAGGACAGCGGGAGTATCAACCCCTCGATCAGCTTGGCCTCGAACGGGAAGAGCCGGTGCGAGAAGAGGAGGCCCAATCCGACCAGGCTCCAGACCAGGAGGAAGCGCCGGCCCGCGTCGAGCTTCCTCCGGCAGCGCCACGCGCCGGCGGCCGCCAGGAGCAACAGCGGCCCCAGGCCGAGCGCCACGGCCAGGGGACCCCCGCTCAGGACCACGTTCGCGCCTTTCCAGAAGGACCAGTTCGGCTGGCGAAAGAGCCATCGGTAATAGAACACCGCCGGAAGCACGCCCAGGGCCAACGCCCCGAGGTCGACCCAGCCCCGGTGGAGACGCCGACGGTCGATGACTTGCTCGATGCCGATCCACGTTCCGGTGACGCAGCCCACCGTCACCGAGTGGTAGGGGTGCAGGAAGCCGAGGGCCAAAGTCAGCAAGGCAGCCGCGCAACTCCAGGTCCGCCGCCCGGTCGACACCCCGCGCCAGAAGGCCAGCATGATCGCCCCCACCAGGGCGATCGACAACGCGAAGTGAGGCATGAAGAGCGCCGATTCCAGCGGATACCCTTCGTGGTGAAAGAGATCCATCGGACGCAACCTCGTGACCGCTTCTTTCGATATGAGCCGCAGAATCCAGCCGATTCCTCCGCCGAGCGACGCCAGCAGGAAAGCGAACCGGCCAGCCGAACCATCCCCGGCGAATTCCCTGGCGAAGCGCAGGATGACCCAGAACATCAGCCCGGCCGCCAGCACGCCGAAAGCATAGTAGATCGCCAGGAAAGGCAGGCCAGTCACTGCCATGGCCTTCCCGGCCGCAAACCAGGCGAGGTTGAAATAGGCTGGGGGCCGGGGGGTGGCGGTGAACGGATTGTCGACCAGGAACCCGCTCCCGGCGAATCTCCTGGCAAACGCCCAGTAACTCCACGCGTCGCCGGCGTTGAGCAGGAAGCCGGGGAAGAGCGTATTCTCAGGCGCGGCGGCGAAGGCAGCGGCATACATGGCCACCGCCACCGCCAGGACCGACAGGAAGACGGCACTCCACCAGCGCAGGTCGGAAAGCATTGACGACCGGGTTCCGCTCACCAGCATCCCTCACTCTATACTGACTTTCGACAACCGGTCAACATGTCGCCGGCACGTGCACCAGGGGCCAGGTCCGGCAACTTTGCATGTGGAATCTTTCCTGATATAGTCGATTCATGGCCCGCATGCAGCCTTGTCCGCACTTCCGCAGCATTGTACCACGTCGCCGGCACCGATTCCCGGAGGCCGGGTGACGATGGCCCCGTCGAACCGCCGGTCCAACTCCACGGTAGCCGTCGAGGCGCTCGGCATCGGCGATGCCCTCCAGGGATTGGGGTCGTACGCCGTGTCGCTGGCCCGGGCCTTGTCCACCAGGCCGCGGGGGGTCACGGTCACCTTACATCTGCCGGCGTCCGCCGCGGAGGCCTTCGCCCCCTTCGAGCGCCCCTGGTTGACCCTCGTCTTCCACCGGACGCCCGGCGGGCTCGCCGGCCGTCTGGCCTACCAGCACCTCCTCCTCCCGCGAATCCTGCGCCGACGACCGCCCGGCCTGCTCCACGGCCTGGCCAACCTGGTTCCCGAAGGCTGGCGGGGACCCTCCGCGGTGACCATCCACGACCTCGACTTCCTCCTCCACCCCGACCAGTCACCCCCCGCGCGCCGGTTCCTCTACCGGTTCCTCACCCCCCGCTCGCTCCGGCGGGCGGCGGCCGTCGTGGCCGTCTCGACCCACACCGCCCGGACCATCACCAACGCCTATCCCCAGGCGGCCGATCGCGTGCACGTCGTGCCCGAGGGGGCTCCCGCGGGTGCGGCCGTCCAGCCGGGGGAAGTCGAGGTGGTCCTAGCCCGCCACCGGATCACCCCGCCCTATTTCCTGGCAGTCGGGACGATCGAACGACGCAAGAACATCCCGGCGATCATCGCCGCCTTCGAGCACTTCCTGGCCGGCGGAAACGATGCTTCCCTGGCCCTGGTGGGCCGGCCGGGCTACGGCCATGGTGAGATCGACCGACGCATCGGCCGGTCACCGGCCCGGGGGCGCGTCGTGCGCCCCGGCTACGTCCCGGCCCGGGACCTCCCCCCCCTACTGGCCGGGGCTCAGGCCCTGCTGTTCCTGTCCGAGTCGGAGGGGTTCGGCCTCCCAGCCCTCGAGGCCATGGCCCTGGGGTGCCCGGTCATCGCCGCCCGGGCGGGGGCCCTCCCCGACACCTGCGGCGAGGCGGCCCTGCTGGTCGATCCCCGGGACGCCGCCCAGACGGCCGGGGCCATGGCCCTGGTGCACGCCGACTTGGCCTTTCGCCGCAATCTGGTCGACAGGGGGGCTGTCAACCTGGCTCGTTTCTCGTGGGAGCGCCACGCCGACCGCCTGGCCGAGTTGTGGCTCGCCGTCGCGCCCGCGGAGCGGCGGTGATGACCGTCCCGGGAGACGCCGGCGGGCACTCCTGGGACCCGGCATCGCCATACCCACCCGCCGCACGACGGTGGGCACCGGCGCTGGCTCTCCTGCTCCTCGCACTGGCCGCCTATGCGACTTCGTTCCCGGGTGCCTATATCTACGACGACCTGTCCGTCGTGGCCGACAACCCGCTGATCGAGTCCCCCTCGTTGAAGGGGCTCCTGACCACGGACTGGTGGGGCCCGGGGGTAAACAGCCGACTCCACCGTCCCGTCCCCCTCCTCACCTTCGCCGCCGTCCGCCTTCTCTTCGGGCCTTCCGCCACGCCCCAGCACGCGGCCAACGTCCTCCTCCACGCCCTTCTGGTGCTGCTGCTGTGGCGGTTGTGGCTTTCCCTGGGCATTCCCCGCGCCGCCGCCTGGCTGGCATCGGCCGTCTTCGCCGTCCACCCGATCCACGCCGAGGTGGTCGACATGGTCGTCGGCCGGGCCGAGATCCTGGCAGGCTTGGGAATCACCGCCGCCCTCTGGGCCTTCCTAGCCGCGCCGGAACGAGCCCGCTTGTGGCTCCTCTTTCCGGCTTTCGTCCTGGCCCTCTTCTCCAAGGAGAGCGCCGGCGTCTTCCCCCTCCTCCTCTTCCTGGCCGACGGCTGGCGAAACGGGTTCCGTGTGGCCATCGGCAAGCGCTGGCCTCTCCACGCGGAAACGTCGCTGGTCGTCCTGGCCTGGCTGGGTGCCCGCACGTTTCTCCCCTCGGCCGGCCTGCCGACCCTCCCGCCGCTGCCAATCGACAATCCCCTGGTTGCCCTGGCGCTGCCGGCGCGGCTGGCCACCATCGCCAAGGTGCAGGTCCTCTACCTCTGGAAGATGGTCTGGCCGCGCCATCTGGCGGCCACTTACGTCGCCGCCGGCATCGGCCCGATCTCCCGCGTTGCCTCGGCGCCCGGAGTGGCGCTGATGTCGGCCACGGCCGCCCTGGCCCTTCTCTGCCTGTGGGGGTGGCGCCGACGCCTCCCGTTCGCGCTGGGGCTGGCCTTCCATGCGGTATCCTTCCTGGTGATGTCCAACCTTCTCCTGCTTACCCCCTTCCTTATGGCTGAACGCTTCGCCTACCTCCCCTCGGCCGGCTCGGCCCTGGCCATGGCGGCGATCGTCGCCATCCCCCTCACGACGGCGGACGCCCGCCCGGGACTCCGGATCGCGGCGGGAATCGCGGCGGCCCTGTGGTTGGCCGCGCTGGCGGGGGGAACCCTGGCCCGCTCGCTCGACTTCGCCAACCCGCTGGTCTTTTGGGAGCGTGAGGCGGCCCGTTCGCCGGAAAACGCCCGGGCCTGGTCCACCCTCGGGGCGACGGCCGCCCGGTACGGGCGCGACACCGAGGCCGAGGAGGCCTTCAGCCGGGCTATCGCCGCCGATCGGTCCTTCGTGGAGCCCTATCTGGCGTACGCTCTCTTCCTGGTCGATCGGGCCCGCCCCGATCAGGCCATGCTCGTCCTGCAACCGGTGCTCGAGGAGATGGGCGCGGCCAGCCCCCTGGCGATGATCGTCATGGCCCGGGCCTGCCTGCGCAAGGGCTCCCCGGCCGAAGCGCTCGGCTGGCTCGACCGTACCCCCGAAACGCACCGTCCCCGCGAATGGTGGGAACTGAGGGCGGCCGCCCTTGAGGGCATCAACCGCCCGACGGACGCCGCCCTGGCCCGTGACCAGGCGCGACGGGCGCTTTCGGTTCCGGCACTCCGGCCGGAACCTGTTCGCCCCTTCTAGGGGAGTCTCTCCAGGAGGGCCCGAGCCTCAACGTTCGACGGCTCGGCCGACAGAATCCCCGCCAGGTCGCCCCGGGCGCGTTCCAGTTCTCCCAGGGCAATCAGCACCCTGGCACGCAGCACCAATCCCCCGGGGTAATCGGGGATGATGGCCAGGCCGCGGTCGAGGTCCTCCAGAGCCAGCCGGGGGTCGCCTGCCTCCCATCTCGCCCGTCCACGGTCGACATGCGCCACGCCGAGGTTGACCCCGCCCGGCTGTGCCGCGAAACGCACGATCGCGTCGGTCCATAGGCTCACGCTGTCCCGCCAGACGCCGCAGCGATGCCAGGTGGCCGCTCCCAGGACCAGCGCCACCCCGACCAGCACTCCGGCCGGCATGGCCCGCCACCGGCGCTCCCGCCACCGCCGGTGCAGCGACGAAAACCCCACCCCGGCAAGCAGGGCGACGCCCACCGACGGGATGTACGAGAATCGGTCGGCCGTGTAGCCGTAGGTGACGGTCCCCATCGAGGGAGCCAGCGTGATCAGAAAGAAGGCCGCGCCGAAGGGGACCAGCCGCTCCCGGCGGGCGACGGCCAGGACGACGACGCCGATGATCGCCGCCGGAACGCCCCAGGCCAGCAATCCCCTCCAGAACGCCTCGGCGGCCATGTCGGGGTAGAGCTCCGTCGTCCCGCCGAACGGATCGACCAGGCGCCGCAGGTGATACCAGACCAGGCGGTACCCGGCGGCGTTCACGCGGTACAACGCGGGGTAGTGCGGCTCACCCACGCCCGCCTCAAAGGCCCGCCTGGCCAGGATGGCCGCGATCCCGGTCCCGGTTGCCATGACCACGAAGGGGACCTTGTCCAGCAGCATCGACCTCGTCAGGGGTCTCCGGCGGAGCCAGTCGAGCAGCAGCAGAACCAGCGGCAGGCTGACCGTGGTCCCCTTGGAAAGGCTGGCCAGGGCTGCCAGACATACTGCCAGCAGGTACCAGCGACGCGAGTTGCGCGCGACGTACCGCCAGTACGCCAGCAGCGCGGCGGTGAAGAAGAATCCGGCCAGGAGGTCCTTCTGCCCCGACGCCCAGGCAACCGGTTCGACCCGCGCCGGGTGGAGGCCGAAGAGCAGCGCGCCGGCGAAGGCTGCCCGCCATCCCGCCAGTTCCCCGATCAGCGAGAAGACCGCCGAGACGGCGGCCAGATGGAGCAGTACGCTGACCACGTGGTAGCCCGTCGGATCGGCACCGAATAGTTGATACTCCAGGGAGTAAACGAGGAAGACCAGGGGGTGCCATGCGTTGGTGATGAAGGAGGTGAAGACGACCTTCAGGGAAGCCGCGCCGACGGATTGCACGAGCGGATTCCTGGTGACCATCACCGGGTCATCCCAGTCGACCCAGCAATTCGAAAGGCACGCCAGGAAAGGGACGGCGACACAGAGCAGGACCACCAGCCTGGGGATCCTCCCGTTCCGGGAGCAGGACGGATCCCGCCGGGACATGCTCAGGATTCCCTCTTGGCCGCCAGAATCAGCGGCGCAGCGATGGAGAAGAGGATGGCGCCCAGCCAGAAGAGCGGCTCGAAGGGGTCCCTGACCGCCTGCATCGACAGGTAGGAGTTGCCGTGCTCGTCGCGGCCCCAGCCGGTCAGGGTGAGCCGCGTGCCCCGGTGGACGAACCGCTCGTTCATGGCCACGATCCCCGCACGGACGACCTGCCCGCCCTCGATAACCTCAACCCCGGCTGAGGCGTTCTTGACGTCGCGACGGTAGGCCAGAGGGACGATGCGCCACCCTTCCTGCTCGACCACCGTGTCGCGGGTCACCTCGTAGGGCTGTCCGTCCGCCAGGAGCATCAGCCTCTCGCCGTCAATCCGCGTCTCCAGCCGCAAACCCCCTTTCACGGCAAGGGGCCTTCCCTCGACCAGTTCCCGCTCCGTGCCCGCGGCGTCATTCCCCCTGACGATCCGCACCATCAGCCGCGCCGGGTAGAAGCTCTCCCGGAACTCTCGCAGGCGCAGCACGAAACCGAGCTGAACCTGACTGCCGTCGGCCGGATCCTCGAAGGAATCGACCCCCTCGTTCGGAAAGAGATAGGAAACGGTGGTCACGGCGGTGGCCCATCTGAGCAGCATTGAGACCAGGATCAGGATCAGGGCAACGTGAAGCGCCAGGTCGCTCCCCCGGCGTAGGTGCAGGATCGGCCTGCCCCGCAGTCTGGACCAGGTGCAAGCGGTTATGTTGCCCGCCAGCATGGCCGCCGCTGCGGCGCCGGCGATCCTCCAGGCAGGTGAGACGCCCGGTATAGTCGATGCCGCGGCCCAGCAGGCGATGACCAGGAGGAGCACGACAGCGGTCCGCGATGACCGCAGCAGCCGCATGGCGCCCTTCATGGCTTTTCCCCCGTCCGCTTCAGACGTGTCCCCAAATAGAAAGGGCCGGCTCGTCAGCCGGCCCTTTCCGTCCTCCCGCTGTTAGCAGGGATGGACGCTGGAACTCCCCAGAACTTTCGGCGTCGTGTAGGTCTTCTTCATCACGATCCTCCTTCCTCCGGTTATATTCTACCGTAACCCGTCACTCGTTAAAAGAACTTCGGATCAGCCACTTGGACCGCCAGGTCGCGGGCGGCCAGCAGTTCGGCATCGCTCGGTACCAGCGAGCGCACGGTCACCCGGATGACGACGTACCCGGCGTTCCGGCCAGCCTGGTAACTGGTCGCGGCCTCGCCCCGGCGGTCGGTCATCTCAGAATCGCTCCGGAGGCTCCCCGTGCCCTGCAGGATGGTGAACTCCACCTTGACCTCGTCGGCGGGGTTGTCGTTGATGTCGGTCACCAGCACTTCCACGTCGGCGCGGCTGACACCGTCCGCCTCAAGCTCGGCCGGGTCGATCTTCAGCACGATCTTGGCCGGGGCGTCGTTGCGCAACTCGATCTCCACCGAGGCGGTCAGGCTCTCGAACGAGGCGGTGATTACCACCACGCCGATCTTCTTGCCGGCGGTATACACCGCCCGAGCCTTGCCATTGCTGTCGGTCGTCCCCTGGTTGACCTTGATGGCGCCGTTGGCCGGCGCGAAGGTGAAGTTGATGTCCATCCCCTCGACGTCCACGCCGTTCTTGGTCAGGGTGGCGGTCAACTTGGCCTTGCTGTCCCCGTCGGCCGTCAGCCAGTCGTCGCTTGTTTCGAGGGTCAGCACGTAGCCGCTGGTCCGCTTGGCCATGGCGTTGGCCCCGGGCACCTTCAGCTTGATGCCGCCGTCGGCGATGATGTAGGTGGTCACCGAGCCGGCGCCGGTGTCGTTGTTCTCCAGGTCGCGGGCCACGATGATGGCTGTCTTGGCCGCGAACCCGGCCACGTACTTGGCCTTGATCCGGCCGAACATGTCGGTCAGGTACTCGCCGCCGACGGACATTGAACCGCCGACCTCGTCGGTGAACTTGCCGCCGCCGATCACCCCGGTGTATTCGGAGGTGGTGGCCAGGAAGAAGGTAAGCGCATGTCCCTCAACCGGGTCGCCGTTGGCGTCGGTCACGGTGACGGTCACGTTGGCGGTCGACTTCTCGTCGGCCTGCAGCACCGACGGGTCGGTCACCACGTCGATCTTGACCGAGGAGTCGATGGCCAGTTCTTCGGACGAGGCCAGCCTCGCCGTGGTGGTGGGGCTGGCGATCTGGGCGGTGACGACGGCCTTGGGCACGTCGTCGCCCACGGCCACCGTGTATGCACCTTCGTAGATCCCCGGGGCGGTCTCGCTCATGGCCAGGCCCGTCTTCGGGGAGATGATCGGGATTATGCTCCCGTCCTTCATGTTGGCGTTGACGGCCACGTAGTAGACCGCCGCCGCGTCGAGTTCATCCAGGACGACCGACTGCTTCGCCGCTTCCAGCGTCTCCACCGGCACCATGCCGGCGTCCACCGCCGCAAACGAGGTGGTCGAGGCGTACACGGTATACTCCTTCACGTCGTGCAGGTCGATCTCCGGGTAGGTGACGAAACCCCGGTTCTGCCGCTTGGTTCCCCACCCACGCCAATCGAGGGCGATGGTGCCGTTCGATTCCGGCAGGCGGCCGATGTCGAATGTCCCCTTCTGACCGGCCGTGCCGGTTGCCTTGACCCCGATCACGTTCCCGGCCACCAGCTTGCCCGAGAATCCAGCCTTGGCGCTCACCTCGACCGATGCGACAGCTACGTTCACGTCCCGCAGATCGCCGGTCGGGGTATCGGAGTACTTAAAGCCGGTCAGCAGCGACGTCATGTTGTCGCCAAATCCCTGCTCGACGCTCCGCGAATCACGCGACGTGCCGATGATCAGAAAACTCCCCCGCTGCATCATCTCCGGCGTGTTGTAACCGTCGCGCAACCGCGTCTTCATTCTCCTGCCGTCGATGTAGACTCCGTTATCCGACACCTTGGGTCCCCAGGTGATGGTGATGGTCACCTCGGACCCCTGGCCGACGTGCCGGGGGAAATCATGCGAGTTGGTGAAACCCCATTCCCTCGTGTAGCCCGCGATAACCCCCGACCCGATAAGCATCAAATGGGGTTCATTGTGCTTCCGATAGGCCTTCGGCCGATTCTCGGTGGTCCACTCCCACCGGATCGACCCACCGAAGAGCTGGTGGATCTGGCTGTCCACCACGGTGAAGAACGACTCTTCGTCCTGGCCGCGCTCGTTACCGCGGACGATGGTGAACTGCATCGCCCCCTGGCTCCGGTCGGCAGCCACCTTGTTCAGGTCAAGCTCGATGTAGCCGGCCGATTCCCTGGTCGTGCCGCCCTTCGAGGCGCGCCAGCCGTCCCGACTGTCACCGGAGGCCTTGGTGCTGGTCTTGCCTCCCTTGATCTCGATCTTGGACTTTCCTCCGAAATCGGCGTCCTCCAAGACCGCCGCCTGAGCGAGGCCGGAGGCGAGGAAGACTCCCGCCATGATCCCCGCGGCGCCGATCATCGCCAAGGTTCTCGTTCTCATGGTATTCCCGCCCCCTCTCCGTTTTTCGTTCGCTTCCATCTTCTTATACTCGTTCGTGGTCTTCATGTTACCGTCACCCGCCCTACCACGGCGACACCTTGTTCCAGCCCGGATTGTAGGCCCCGTTGGCCGTCGAGTAGGCGCTTTCGTAGCGGTGGCAGTTGACCGCCGTGTTCCAGTACGCCGCCCGCTTGCTCTTGTCCCGCAGGTTGGCGTTCGACCACCTGCTCTGGGTCGACTTGTTGTCGTCCCAGGTGTTGTGCCGCACGTCCAGGCAGTTGGTGATCAGCAGCTTCGGCAGCCGCGACGCGTGCGGGTTGTGGCACTTCGAGCACATGAACTTATGGAAGCTCGAATCGGTCGTGGTGCCGTTGACCGACGCACCCCAGTTGTAGGAGTTGAACGCGTAGCGGCTGTTGATAGGCTCGATCGGCGAGAGGTAACTGTTGGCGCCGCCCGAGCCCCGGTAGTGGTACCCGGTCGATCCGACAAACGCCTGGTCGGCCATGTTGCCGATCGTGAGGTAATTCTCCGGGGCAGAACCGACGCCGAGACTGGACGTACGGCCGTGGCTGTAGTCGAAAATGTTGGTCACGTTCTGGGTGGTGGCGGCCATCACGCCGAGGTGGCCGTTCTTGGTCGAATTGATCCAGGCGTTCTCGCCCGTGTGCGTGTCGAGGCTGCCGACGCTGGTGCCGTGGCAGAGCCCGCACAGGCCCCAAGAGTTCGCCTGCGTCCAAGCCGACTGCGGCGTCATGCTGTTCTGGTCGATCCAGTAGCCGCCCATCATCGTCGTGTCGGCGGTCACCGCCCGGCCGCGCGGGACACCGCCGGCGGCATTGGCGCTGAAGTTGCCCTGGGCCGGGAAGGTGCTGCCGGCCGACATCGGGGCGCCGTCCTCATTGAAGGGGTTCCCCTTCCAGGTGCCGCGCAGGTACGGCGCACCGCCGGTCTGGGTGTCGCCCGCAGCCTTGTTCAGTTGGTGCACGTCGTGGCAGTACGAGCAGCGGATGTTGCCCGTGGCATCCGCCGTCTCGGTGTACCTGAACGGGGTGCCGGTCAGGTTGGCCGTCGTCTGGACCGCCCCGCCAAAGTTAGAGTTGTAGCCCAACGCGATCGGGTTGCCGGTGTGCGTCGACTGAATCGCAGCGTTCTTGTAGCTGAAGATGGTCGTGCCCGAGGACCACATGGCCCCGTTCCAGACGCCCGTCGTGCCGCTGATCGAACCGTAGTTGTAGGTCATGCCGCCGGTGTCCGTCTGGTTGTTGACGCCCCACTCCGAAATCACCGGCGATGACCACCCGCTGGTGATGTGGCAGTACCAGCACATCTCCGCCTCGGTCGTCTTGCCGCCCGTGGCCGTGCCGCCGAAGTTGAACCCGCCGGCGTTCTTCAACGTGTAGTAAATGCCGACCTTCGTGTAGTTGGGGATCAGGATGCTGGTGGTCGAGGTGGCGTGACCGCTGTGGCAGTCGCCGCACGAGTTGTAGGTGTTGTTGGTCGTGGTGCCCCGCACGGTGTGCGGCATGGCCGACGTGACGATCTGGCCCGATCCGCCGGCCTTGTGGCAACTCTCGCAGGAGCCCCCGCCGCCATCGCTTCCGGCGAGGAAGTTGAGGTTCCAGCGGCTCTTCTCGAGGCGGTGGCTGATGGCCGCCGTCCCGGTGTCGTGGCAGCTCTGGGTGTCGCAGCCGTACTTGGTGCTGTTGTACTGCATGGCCGCGTTGGAGTTCATCTCGAGCGAGCCGTTGCCGTGGTAGGTGCTGTCGTTGCCGGTGGTGCCCTTCCAGCCGATTTCGCCGCCGGCGTTGGTCGTGTATATGGCGCCGTACTCGTAGACGTGGCAGAATTCGCACTTGCTCAACTGGCTGGCGTCGTCGGCGTGGTTGCCGACCGCCTCGGACGAGTCCGGGTCGCCGTCCCACGAGTAGTTGTGCTCGACGTTGCCGTCGGTGGTGCTGTGCGCGCCCAAACCGACCGTCCACACCTTGCCGGTCAGACCGCCGTGGCAATTGGCGCACTCGGTGTCGTCGCTGTTGCGGGCCGTCGTGCTCCACTTGCGCGCCCAAGTCCCGGCGTCGCCCACCCCGTCATGGCAGCCGGTGTTCACCGGCGCGCCCGAACAGGCCTCCGTCGAGTGCGTGTAGGCGGTGAAGACGTAGTAGTCGGCCGTCGGATTGGTGCTGCCGGCCGTGTACGAACCGTTCATGTGGGCCGACGATGAGCTGTACGTCGGCGTCGTGTGGCAGGTGGTGCAGGTCCCGCCCGTCGGGAACGACTCGTCGTGGTTGACCCGGGTCAGCCACAGCGTGCCCGCGTGCAAGCCCGAGGTCGGGTCTGCCGTGCCGCTGCCTCCAGCCGCGTGGCACATCGTGCAGGCCGTCGCCCCGCCGGCATACCAGCCGTATGCCGCCGGCGTCGCATCGTTGTTATGGCAGTCGAAGTTGGCGCACGTGCTCCCGGCCGCCACGTAGGTCGCGCCGGTGTCGGTCTGCTCAGTCGCGGTGATCGTCGTCCACAGGGCGTCGACGTAGCCGGTCACGTTCCGCGTGCCGTTGGAATGGACCACCGGGAAGTTCGAGCCGGTCACGTTCGGATGGCAGTAGGCACACATGGTGAACTGCTGCGCCTGGGTGTAGGTCGTCCCGGCATACGTCAGCTTGGTCGCCAGCCGGGTGATGTGGATCACGTGCTCGCCAAGACGGTCCGGCGAAGACGCACCGTCCGGCCAGAAGTTCGGCGTACCGGTGCTCGTCCCGTGGCACATCCCGCAGTTCGGCCCAGGACCGGTGGTAAGCAGATTCACCGTCCACCGGCTCTTCTCGAGCTTGTAGTTCGACGCACCCGTGTCGTGGCAGGCGCCGCTGTCGCACCCGTAGTTGGCGCTGCTGTAACGCACCAGCGAGTTCGAGTTCATCTCAATACTGTTATTGCCGTGGTAGGTGCTGGTGTTGGACGTGTTCGCCACCCAGCCGATGTGCGAGTCGCTGCCGTTCGTGTTGTAGCCGCTGGACTGGTAGACATGGCACAGTTCGCAGCGGTCGTATTGGTTTGTGTCGGCGCTGTGGTTTCCAACCACCTCCGACGACGTCCCGTCGGTGTCCCACGAGTAGTTGTGCTCGACGTTGCCGTCGGTCGTGCTGTGCGCGCCCGAACCCATCGTCCACACCTCGCCGGTCACGCCGCCGTGGCAGTTGGCGCACTCGGTGCCGTCCGAGTTGTACGCCGTCGTGCTCCAGAGGCGCCTCCACGTCCCGGCGTCGCCCGCCCCGTCGTGGCAGTTGGTGTTCACCGGCGCGCCCGAACAGGCTCCCGTCGAGTCGGTGTAGGCCGTGAAGACGTAGAAGTCGGCCGTCGTGTTGGCCCCGCCGTCGGCCGGCATCGTGCCGTTGGCCATGTGGGTCGACGTGTTGCTGACCGCCGGGATGTACACGTGGCAGGTGGTGCAGGTGCCGCCCGTCAGGAACGACTCGTCGTGCGCCACTCCCGATACCGTCGGCAGCGGCGTGTTGTCATGCAGACCGTCGGTCGGATCGGCAATACCCGCCCCGCCGACCGCGTGGCACATAATGCAGTTCGAAGCCCCGCCGGCATACCACCCGTACGCCGCTGGCGTCGCCTGGTTATTGTGGCAATTGAAGTTGGCGCAGGTCATGCCGGCAGTCACCAGCGTCGCATCCGTGTCGGTCGACTCGGCCGCGCCGATCGTCGTCCACAGGAAGTCGACGTAGCCGGTGACGTCCCGATAGCCCTTGTTGTGCCGGGCGGTGAAGGCCGCACCGGCCGGGTTCGCATGGCAATAGGCGCACATCGTCTTCTGCTGCGCGTCGGTGTAGGTCGGCCCGGCGCCGTAGTTGAGCTCGGCCGCCAGCCGGCTGATGTGGATGTCATGCTCGCCAAGGCGGTCCGGCGTCGCCGCGCCGTCCGGCCAGTAGGTCGCGTTGGTCTCGTTGCCGTGGCAGGTGTAGCACTCCACCACAGGGCCGACGACCAACCGGAGGCCCCAACGGCTGTCCTCCAGGCGGTGGCTGATGGCCGCCGTGCCGGTGTCATGGCACGCCTGCAGGTCACAGCCGTAGCCGGTGCTATTGTACTTGATGCTCGCGTTCGAGTTCATCGTGATCGAACCGTCGCCGTGGTAAGTGCTGGTGTTGGAGGCGTTGGCCACCCAGCCGATGCTGCCGGTGCCGTTGCTGCTGTACCCGGTGAACTGGTAGATGTGGCACAGGTTGCAGCGGTCGGTCTCGGCGGTGTCGGCGCTGTGGTTGCCGATCACCTCGGACGAGGCGCCATCACCATCCCAGGAGTAGTTGTGCTCGACGTTGCCGTCGGTGGCGCTATGCGCGCCCAAACCGAACGTCCACACCTTGCCGGTCACGCCGCCGTGGCAGTTGGCGCACTCCGTCCCGTCGGTGTTCTGCGCCGTGGTGCTCCAGAGGCGCCTCCACGTCCCGGCGTCGCCGATCCCGTCGTGGCAGTTGGTGTTCACCGGCGCCCCCGAGCAGCTGCCGGTCGTAGCGTCGGTGTAAGCCGTGAAGACGTAGAAGTCGGCCGTCGTGTTGGTGGCGCTGCCGGTCGCCACGGTGCCGTTGATGTGGCTTCCGGCCGCGGTCATGTAGCCGGCCAGGTGACAGGTGGAGCACGATCCACCCGTCAGGAACGAATCATCATGGTTCTCACGGGTCAACGTCAGCGTGCCGGCGTGCAGGCCGGACGTCGGATTCGCGGTGCCCGAACCGATGGTGTGGCACATCAAGCAGGTGCTGGTGTTCGTTGCATACCATCCATATGTCGCGGTGGTGCTCTTCTCGTTGTGGCAGGCCATGTTGGTGCAGGTTCCGCCGGTATGCGTGGCCCCGGCGTCGGTACCCTCGGTGGCGGTGATCGTCGTCCAGATGGCGTCGACGTAGCCGGTCACCGGACGAACGCCGGTGTTGTGAAGCGGCCAGCCGGTGCCGGTCGTGGTCGGATGGCAGTAGGCGCACATCGTCTTCTGCTGCGCGTCGTTGTAAGTCGGCCCGGCGCCGTAACTAAGCTCGGTTGCCAGCCGGCTGATGTGGATGTCGTGCTGGCCGACTCGATCGGGCGTCGCCGCCCCGTCGGGCCAGTAGTTGCCGTTGGTCTGCCCGTGGCAGGCGTTGCACGCCCCGGGAGACCCGGCGAGGAAGACCAGGCCCCAACGGCTCTTCTCCAGCTTGTGCGGGTCGGCGTCCGTGCCGTTGTCGTGGCAGCTCTGGCCGTCGCAGCCGTAGGAGGTGCTGTTGTACTTGACCGCGGCGGCGGTGGAGTTCATCTCCAGGCTGCCGTCGCCGTGGTAGGTGCTGTCGTTGCCGGTGGTGCCCTTCCAGCCGATCCCCCCGGCGCCGTTGGTGTTGTAGGTGCTGTAGACATAAACGTGGCACAGGTCGCACCGGTCCAACTGGCCGTTGTTCTTGCTGTGGTTGCCGATCACTTCCGACGTCGTCGCGTCGGTGTCCCAACTGTAGTTGTGCTCGACGTTGCCGTCGTTGGTGTTGTGCGTGCCGGTCCCGAAGGTCCAGTCGCTCTCGTTGATGCCGCCATGGCAGTTGGCGCACTCGGTGCCGTCGCTGTTGCGGGCGGTGGTGCTCCACTTGCGCGCCCAGGAACCGCTGTCGCCGGGGCCGTCGTGGCAGTTGGCGCCCACCGGCGCCCCCGAACAGGATTCCGTCGAGTGCGTGTAGGCGGTGAAGATATAGTAGTCGGCCGTCGGATTGGTGCTGCCGGCCACCGTGGCGCCGTTCACGTGGGTCGACGTCGGCGTCGACGTCGGCAACGTGTGGCAGGTGGCGCAGGTGCCGCCCGTCGGGAACGAATCGTCGTGATTGACGCGGGTCAGCCACAGCGTGCCGGTGTGCAGGCCCGACTTCGGGTCGGCCGTGCTGGCTCCGCCGAGGGTGTGGCACACCAGGCAGGCGCCGTCGTTGGTCGTGTACCAGCCATAGCCGGTGCTGGACTGGCCGGTCGACTTCTCGTAGTGGCAGGCGATGTTGGCGCAGGTGCCGTTGGCCACGGTGTAGGTTGCGCCGGCATCCGTCTGCTCCGTCCCGGTAATGGTCGTCCAGAGGTAGTCGACGTAGCCGGTGACGTTCCCGACGCCGTTACCCGGTCCGTTGGCTCCGTGGACGGCCAGGAAGGCCGCCGAGCCGGTCGCGTTCGGGTGGCAGTAGGAGCACATCTGCTTCTGCTGCGGGTCGGTGTAACTGGGCGAACCGCTGTAGTTCAGCCTGGCCGCCAGGCGGGTGATGTGGATCTGGTGTTTTCCGGCCCGGTCGGGCGACGAACCGCCGTCGGGCCAGTACTGGGTCGAGCCGTTGCCGTGGCACGCCATGCAGCCCATGCTCGCCCCGGCCAGGGTCTCGAAGACGTAGCCCGAGTCGGACATCGTGTAGGCGGCATTGGTGTGGCAAACGCCAGTACAGAGCGCCGGCGACCCACCGGGGCCTGAAAGCCCCGCGTAGTTCATGTTGGAATTCAGTTGGATCTTCGCGTCCATGTGCTTGGCGGTGGTGTAGGCGCCAACGTTGTTGGCGTGGCAGTAGGCGCAGGTCTCCTCGTTAATGGAGTCGGTGACATCCGCGCCGGCCGAGTGCTTGACATCGAAGCCGTTGGTGGCCACCAACCACGTGGACGACGCGTGCTTGGCAACCGTGTTGGTGCTCATGTCGGCGGTGCTGGCGAACGACCCGTGGCAGGTGTCGCAGGTGGTCGAGTGACCGGTGCCCCAGGTCACGTTGGTCCAGCCGCCGTGGCAGGAGATGTTCGAGCACTGGTCGGTCCCCTGGGTGAAGTTGAAGCTGACCGCCACCCCGGCGAACGTGCTTCCGGCGACGACGTTCTTGGTCTTGTTGACGTGCAGGGCGCCGACGTAGTTGATGGCCGTGCCGTTGGTGGTCGTGCCGTAGTGGCAGTGCTCACAGTCGACGATCGCGCCGGTCGCTCCGCCGTACTCTACGTGGCGGGCGTGGTTGCCGGCGGCGTCAGCCGGGTAGGCCTGGCTCGAGCCGTTGTTGTGGCAGGCGATGCAGGCCAGGTTCAAGGTCGACCAGTCGGGCGCCCCGAAGGCGGTCATCCACTGGACCGAGCCCTTGGCGCTGGTCGACGAGCCGCTCGAATGGCAGTAGAGGTTGTTGCAGGTGCTGCTGCTCGTCGTGTAGTCGACCGTGCTCGGGTAGGCGGAAACGCCCGGGTTGCTGACGCTGTTGAACCAGACCGACTCATAGGTGTCGGGATCGTTATCGTGGGTGGTCGGGTCGGACCCCTTCTGGTGGCACTCGGCGCAATCGTAGTTCATGCCGCCCGACTCGTTCGGCCGGGTGTGCTTGGCGTGCGGCGTGCGCCCCTCGTTGTGGTCGGCATAATCGGCGACCTGGGTCGCGGCGCTGACCGGCGGCTGCCCGTGGCAGCTCGTGCAGGAGGCTTCGCCGGAGAAGCTGCCGGCGGGGTCGCCCGTGTGTGGGTGGCAGTCGGTGGCGCAGTCGCTGCCGGTCGCCTTGGTGCCGACCGGGTGCAGGACGATGTTGGTCATGATATTGGCCAGCGAGCCGAAGCCGCGGGCGACGCCGTTGCCGTGACACTCGATGACGTCGCAGACGCCCTGGCCGCCCTTGCCGGCGGCGCTGGTGTAGAAGTCGGTCTTGGTCTCGTACCAGACCGCTTCGGTCCCGAACTTGTAGGCGATCAGGTTCCGGTAGGGCGACTTGGGGGTCGCCCCGTAGGTTCCGGCCTTCTTCGGCACCTGCGGGATCATGTAGACGTTGGAGGCCGTCCCCGACCCCTCGGCGTGCTCGTCATGGCAGTCGAGGCAGGCCGTCGCGAACTCCTTCCCGGGCGCCGTCGACTTGTGGTAGTCCTTGGTGCCGTGGCACTGCTTGCAGATCGAGTAGAGCGGGTTGCCGAAGGATGAAACGTCGCCGGCGGCATCGGGGAAGTAGGTCAGCCGGTTCTTGGTCTTGTAGCTGGCGTTGGTCCCGGCGTGCTCGGCGCCGGAGTCGTGGCAGTTGATGCAGGCCAGGCCCATCACTCCGCCGGAGATGGCGTTCGCCTTGCCGTGTCCGTGGGAATCGAAGTTGCCGGACAGGTCGCCGCGGTAGTGGCAGAACGAGGTGCAGTCGTTCTGGGTGACGACCGCGTCGGTTTCCGCCGTGCCGCCGCCGTTCTTGTGCTTCTCGTGGCCGTCGTTGAAGAGTCCGGCCACGTTGGAATAGTGCGAGTCGTGGCAGGCCCGGCATTCGTCGTTGGCATTGACCGCGGTGGCCCCGTCGCGGGGCACGATCGGCGTGCCGTCGTTCTCGGTGATGGCGTTGCCGGTGTTGGAATCCAGGTGGGCCTTGCTGGCCGTCAACTGGACGTTCTGCCCCTTGATGGCCGGCGCGGAGGCGCCGTGGCAGGTGCGGCAGTGGCCCTCGTACTCGTTGACGACGGTGACGTTCCGCAGCATGTAGGGGTTGGCTACGGTGGGCGCGTGGGTGAAGTAGTCGAGGGTCGTGCCGATCGTGTCGAGCATGGCCGGGTCATGACAGTCGATGCAGTCGAGCTCGTTCGCCTGGTTCGAGAGGATCGTGCTGACCACTTCGCCCTCGGTTTCCTCATTGAGCGACATGTCGTAGCCGACCGGGTGCTTGGCCGGCATGTTGCCGAAGTGGCTCAAGACGTCCATGTTGCGGGTGTTGAGCGGGTTGCTGTGGCAGAAGGTGCAACCCAGGCGGAGCGGTACCGGCGATCCGGCGGCGCTACGGATTTGGTTGATCGTCCGGGCGGCGGAGTTGATGTAGCTGGTGTTCCCCTCGCCCTCGTCGGAATCGAGGGTATGGCACGACGAACACCCCTCATCTCCCCAGTGGGTGAAAACCGCCAAGGCGGTGCCGGGAACGCTCACCAAGAGACATGCCGCCGCCATGATAACCCACACCCACATGGGGGTCGGGACGTGGCTGGCATGCCCATCACTGCCTCTTCCCCTGGAACCGTGCGCTCTCTCCATAATCGCACCCTCTCCCTTCGAAGAATTGATATCCGGTATGCTCATTTGGCTCTATGGACCCGTTTCTGCACTGAATTACTTCCGTTTGCGGATATTGTTACAGCCCCCCCTGTGGGAGGGCGGTTCGTTTCCTTGAAGTTGGTCATCAGTCGTGGCAGCCGAGGCATAGCTCATCCTTCATCGTCTTGTAGGGGGCCACCAGGTACCACTTGTAGGGCGTGGTCAAGTGCGGCGTGTGACAGCTCTCACAGGTAAGGAAGGTTCTCTTGATCTTCTTACCTTTCTCCTCGACGATCCGCTCCTCGGTCTTGATCAGCCGGAAATTCGTCTTGCCTTCCTTCTGCAGCTTGGCCACCGTTTCGTTGAAGCGGACGGTGACCTTCTTCTTGCGGTCGGACATGGCCACGCCGCTCTTGTGGACGTCCCGGGGGATCTGCCCCGGCTCGGACGGCCCCTTCGGGTGCGGGTGGCACTCGGCGCAGAACTCGTCGATCGATTTGCCGGTCTCGACGAAAACCTCCCTCGGTTTCACGGTCACCTGGGTCCGCTTTCCCTCGGAGACGTAGGCCTTGGAGACGCCGACGTAGCGCCGGTCAGCACTGAACCACCCGCCGGACACGGTGATGTCCACCGTGGCGGGGATGTTGCCCGCCGGAACCATGGCGAACAGGTGCTTGTTTTCCTTACCGCTGAGAACGGCCGACTGGTCCTTCACGTAGACGGTGGTCGTCTTGACCTTGAGCCCCTCCAGGTTGACCGTCACCTCCAGGTCTCCGGTGGGGATCTTCTTCTGCGCCTTTTCGGGCTCCTGGCCACTGGCCGGCCCGCCCGCGAGAAGCAGGGCGACCGCCAGCGCGGCCGCCCCCCCGATCGTCCATCCGACTTGCGTCGTCGTTTGCCTCATCGTGACCATCTCTCCTCGCCTTATTGGTGGCAGGTGGTGCAGAACGCGGTGCTCTGGCTCTTCCAGTTGCCACGCAGCATCCGGTTGTTGGTTACGCCGTCGATGTCGGTCGTCCCGGTGCCGTGCGGGTCGTGGCAGGCAAAGCACGGGGCAAAGTCGGGGTCCGTGGTTGACGCCCTGGTGGTGATGTCGCTGTCGATCGGCCAGGAAATCGTATCGCCGTCGGACTTGGTGGAGTGGGTGCCGAACTGCACCGCATTGGCCGCCGGGTCGGAGTCTTTCTCGTGGCGCATGTTCTGCATCGTGCCCGCGATCTCGACGTACATGCGGTGGCATCTCGAATTGTCGCCGGCGGGTTCGTAGCACCCGGCGTCGGCGTTGACCTGGACGGAGTAGGGTTGCCCCTCGGTGCCGAAGAAGGTGCTCACCAGGTGGACCGTGTTGTTGGTCGGGTTGGCGCTGGTCATCGCCGAACTGACCGTGCCGTCGTTGTGCGCGCCTGCCGGCGAGTTCAGGTCGTGGCAGTCGAGACAGATGACCGCCGGGACACGCCCCTGCGGATCGCCGTGACCGCCGTCCTGCTTGGCGCCGTTCGACCCGGCCCAGTAGGTGTAGACCGACGTCGGCGCCGCGCTGTAGTCCGCATAGCCGCCGCCCGCGGCGGTGTGGCACCAGTCACAGTCGTAATGCTTCCCGATGATCAGGTTGACCGGCCACCGGCTGTCCTCCAGCTTGTAGCTCGAACTGCCGCCGGTGCCGTGACAGATGCCGCCGTCGCAGCCGTAGTTGGTGCTGTTGTAGGTCACGGTGCTGACGAAGCGCGACGACGCTGCGCCGGCGAGGTAGGCGTGACTGCTCGAGTTCATCTCGATCGAACCGTTGCCATGGTAGGTGCTGGTGTTGGACGCGTTGGCCACCCAGCCGATGCTGCCGGTGCCGTTGGTGCTGTAAGTGCTGTACCCGTACACGTGGCAGATCAGGCACTTGTTCCCCTCGAGGGTGTCGTCCTCGTGACGCCCGATTACCAGCGACGTCGCATCGCCATCCCAGGAGTAGTTGTGCTCGACGTTGCCGTCGGTCGTGCTGTGGGCGCCCGAACCGAACGTCCAGTCGCTCTTGTTCTGGCCGCCGTGGCAGTTATTACACTCGGTGCCGTCCGAGTTGTACGCCGTCGTGCTCCAGACACGCGCCCACGTCCCGGCATCGCCCACCCCGTCGTGGCAGTTGGCGTTCACCGGCGCGCCCGAACAGGCCGCCGACGAGTCGGTGTAGGCCGTGAAGACGTAGAAGTCGGCCGTCGTGTTGGCCCCGCCGTCGGCCGGGGTCGTGCCGTTGCCCATGTGGGTCGACGTGTTGCTGAACGCCGGCAGGTAGACGTGGCAGGTGGTGCAGGTGGCGCCCGTCGGGAACGACTCGTCGTGGGCCACTCCCGAGACCGTCGGCAGCGGCGTGTTGTCGTGCAGACCGTCCACCGGCTGGCTGATGCCCGTCCCGCCGACCGCGTGGCACATCGTGCAGGCCGACGTCCCTGCCGCATACCAGCCGTACGACGCCGGTGTCGCCTGGTTGTTGTGGCAATCGAAGTTCGCGCAGGTCATATCGCCCGTCACCAGCGTCGCGCCGGTGTCGGTCGACTCGGCCGCGCCGATCGTCGTCCACAGAGCGTCGACGTAGCCGGTCACGTTGCGCGACGCTGTTGTTGTGAATCGCCGGCGAAGGTTCCGCCGGCCGGATTGACGTGGCAGTAGGCGCACATGATCTTCTGCTGCGCGTCGGTGTAGGTCGGCCCCGCGCCGTAGCTGAGCTTGGTCGCCAGCCGGGTGATGTGGATGTCGTGCTGCCCCAGCCGGTCGGGCGTCGTCGCCCCGTCCGGCCAGTAGGTCTTGTCGACGTTGTCGCCGTGGCAGCCGAAGCAAGCCCCCTGCGGGCCGACAATGAAATTGATCGTCCAGCGGCTGTCCTCAAGATGGTGGCTGGTGGCCGCCGTGCCGGCGTCGTGGCAGGTCTGCAAGTCGCAGCCGTAGCTGGTGCTGTTGTACTTGACGGTCGAGTTGGAGTTCATCTCCAGGCTGCCGTCGCCGTGATACGTGCTGGTGTTCGACGTGTTCCCCACCCAGCCGATGCTTCCGGCGCCGTTGCTGCTGTAGACACCAAACTGGTACACGTGGCAGAGGTTGCAGCGGTCGGTCTGCCCGGTGTCGCCGTTGTGATTCCCGATCGCCTCGGACGAGGTCCCGTCGCCGTCCCAACTGTAGCCGTGCTCGACGTTGCCGTCGGTCGTGCTGTGGCTGCCGCCGAATCTCCAATCTGTCTCGTTGATGCCGCCGTGGCAGTTGAGGCACTCGGTCCCGTCGCGAGTTGCACGCCGTCGTGCTCCAGAGCCGCGGCCATGTCCCGGCATCGCCAGGCCCGTCGTGGCAGTTGGCGTTCACCGGCGCCCCCGAACAGGCCGCCGATGAGTCGGTGTAGGCCGTGAAGACGTAGAAGTCGGCCGTCGTGTTGGCCCCGCCGTCGGCCGGAGTCGTGCCGTTCGCCATGTGCGTCGACGTATCGCTGACCGCCGGGATGTACACGTGGCAACTGGTGCAGGTGCCGCCCGTCGGGAATGCCTCGTCGTGCGCCACCCCTGAAATCGTCGGGGCGGGACTGTTGTCGTGCAGACCGTCGGTCGGATCGGCAATGCCGGTTCCGCCGACCGCGTGGCACATCGCGCAGTTCGAAGCCCCGGCGGCATACCATCCGTAGGAAGCCGGAGTCGCCTGCCGGTTGTGGCAATCGAAGTTCGCGCAGGTCATGTCGCCCGTCACCAACGTTGCGTTGGCGTCGGTCGACTCGGCCGCGCTGATCGTCGTCCACAGGAAGTCGACGTATCCGGTCACGTTCCGCGTGCCCTTGTTGTGCACGCCGCTGAAGACCGCCCCGCCCGGATTCGGATGGCAGTAGGCGCACATCGTCTTCTGCTGCGCGTCGGTGTAGTTCGGCCCGGCGCCATAATTGAGCTTGGCCGCCAGGCGGCTGATGTGGATGTCGTGCTGCCAAGGCGGTCAGGGACGCCGCACCGTCCGGCCAGTAAGTCGCGTTGGTCCTGTTGCCGTGGCAGGTGTAGCACGACGCCTCGGGCCGACGATCAGTTGAGGCCCCACCGGCTGTCCTCCAAGCGGTGACTGACGGCCGACGTGCCGGCGTCGTGGCACGCCTGCATGTCGCAGCCGTAGCAGGTGCTGTTGTACTTGACGGTCGAGTTGGAGTTCATCTGATCGAGCCGTCGCCGTGGTAGGTGCTGGTGTTGGAGGCGTTGGCCACCCAGCCGATGCTGCCGCCGCCGTTGGTCGTGTAGCCGGTGAACTGGTAGACGTGGCACAGGTCGCAGCGGTCGGTCTGGTCGGTGTCGCCGCTGTGGTTGCCGATCACCTCGGACGACGGTCGTCGCCGTCCCAGTCGTAGTTGTGCTCGACGTTGCCGTCGGTCGTGCTGTGCGCGCCCAGACCGAACGTCCACTCGCTCGCCGGTCACGCCGCCGTGGCAGTTGGCGCACTCCGTCCCGTCGCTGTTGTACGCCGTCGTGCTCCAGACACGCGCCCATGTCCCGGCATCGCCCGCCCCGTCGTGGCAGTTGGCGTTCACCGGCGCGCCCGAACAGGCCGCCGATGAGTCGGTGTAGGCCGTGAAGACGTAGAAGTCGGCCGTCGTGTTGGCCGCCGCCGTCGGCCGGCGTCGTGCCGTTCGCCATGTGCGTCGACGCCGGCGCTGAACGCCGGCATGTACACGTGGCACGTCGTGCAGGTGCCACCCGTCGGGAACGACTCGTCGTGCGCCACGCCGAGATCCGTCGGCAGTGGCGAACTGTCGTGCAGACCATCCACCGGCTGGGCTGATGCCCGTCCCGCCGACCGCGTGGCACATCGTGCAGGCCGACGTCCCGGCGGCATACCACCCGTAGGAAGCCGGAGTCGCCTGCTGGTTGTGGCAATCGAAGTTCGCGCAGGTGCTGCTCGCCGTCACCAGCGTCGCATCCGTGTCGGTCGACTCGGCCGCGCCGATCGTCGTCCACAGGAAGTCGACGTAGCCGGTCACGTTCCCCGTGCCGTTCTTGTGAATCACCGGGAAGTTCGCACCGGTCGGGTTCTCATGGCAGTAGGCGCACATCGTCAACTGCTGCGCCTCGGTGTAGGTCGTCCCGGCATACCCCAGCTTGGTCGCCAACCGGGTGATGTGAATCACGTGCTCGCCAAGACGGTCCGGCGAAGCCACCTGATCCGGCCAGAAGCTCGGCGTGCCGGTGGCCGTGCCGTGACACATGCCGCAATTCGGCCCGGGCCCGGCAAGCAGGTTCACCGCCCACCGGCTGTCCTCGAGCTTGTAGTTCGTCGCACCCGTCCCGTGGCAGGCGCCACTGTCGCACCCGTAGTTGGCGCTGTTGTAACGCACCAGCGTGTGCGAGTTCATCTCCAGGCTGCCGTCACCGTGATACGTGCTGGTGTTCGACGCGTTCGTCACCCAGCCGATGTGCGTATCGGTGGCGTTCGTGCTGTAGACGCCGGTACTGGTACACGTGGCACAGCTCGCAACGGTCGAACTGGCTGGTGTCGGCGCTGTGGTTCCCGATCACCTCCGACGACGTCCCGTCGGTGTCCCAACTGTAATTGTGCTCCACGTTGCCGTCGGTCGTGCTGTGCGCGCCCGAACCGAACGTCCACACCTCGCCGGTCACGCCGCCGTGGCAGTTGACGCACTCCGTGCCGTCCGAGTTGTACGCCGTCGTGCTCCAGACTCGCGCCCACGTCCCGGCATCGCCAGCCCCGTCGTGGCAGTTGGCATTCACCGGCGCGCCCGAACAGGCCGCCGCCGAGTCGGTGTAGGCGGTGAAGACGTAGAAGTCGGCCGTCGTGTTGGCCCCGCCGTCGGCCGGCGTCGTGCCGTTCGCCATGTGCGTCGACGTGTTGCTGACCGCCGGGATGTACACGTGGCACGTCGTGCAGGTGCCGCCCGTCGGGAACGACTCGTCGTGCGCCACGCCGGAAACCGTCGGCAGCGGCGTGTTGTCGTGCAGACCGTCGGTCGGATCGGCAATGCCGGTCCCGCCGACCGCGTGGCACATCGTGCAGGCCGACGTCCCGGCGGCATACCACCCGTAGGAAGCCGGTGTCACCTGCCGGTTGTGGCAGTCGAAGTTCGCGCAGGTCATGTCCCCCGTCACCAACGTTGCATTGGCGTCGGTCGACTCGGCCGCGCCGATCGTCGTCCACAGGAAGTCAACGTAGCCGGTCACATTCCGCGTGCCGTTCGGATGGTTCGCGGTGAACGCCGCCCCACCCGGGTTCGGATGGCAGTAGGCGCACATCGTCTTCTGCTGCGCGTCGGTGTAGGTCGGCCCGGCGCCGTAGTTCAACTCGGCCGCCAGCCGGCTGATGTGGATGTCGTGCTCGCCAAGACGGTCAGGCGTCGTCCCCGGGACCCCATCCGGCCAGTAGGTCGCATTGCCTATGCTACCGTGGCAGGTGAAGCACTTCGCCTCCGGGCCGACAATCAACTGCAGGTTCCACCGGCTGTCCTCCAACCGGTGACTGACGGCTGACGTGCCGGCGTCGTGGCAGGACTGGATGTCGCAGCCGTAGCTGGTGCTGTTGTACTTGACGGTCGAGTTGGAGTTCATCTCCAGGCTGCCGTCACCGTGGTAGGTGCTGGTGTTGGAAGCGTTGGCCACCCAGCCGATGCTGCCGGTGCCGTTGCTGGTGTAGCCGGTGAACTGGTACACGTGGCACAGGTTGCACCGGTCGGTCTCGGCGGTGTCGGCGCTGTGGCTCCCGATCACCTCCGACGACGTCCCGTCACCATCCCACGAGTAGTTGTGCTCGACGTTGCCGTCGGTCGTGCCGTGCGCGCCCAGACCGAACGTCCACACCTCGCCGGTCACGCCGCCGTGGCAGTTGGCGCACTCCGTCCCGTCCGAGTTGTACGCCGTCGTGCTCCAGACACGCAGCCATGTCCCGGCATCGCCCACCCCGTCGTGGCAGTTGGCGTTCACCGGCGCGCCCGAACAGGCCGCCGATGAGTCGGTGTAGGCCGTGAAGACGTAGAAGTCGGCCGTCGTGTTGGCCCCCCCGTCGGCCGGGGTCGTGCCGTTCGCCATGTGCGTCGACCCGGCGCTGAACGCCGGCAGGTACACGTGGCACGTCGTGCAGGTGCCACCCGTCGGGAATGACTCGTCGTGCGCCACGCCAGATACCGTCGGCAGTGGCGAACTGTCGTGCAGACCATCCACCGGCTGGCTGATGCCCGTCCCGCCGACCGCGTGGCACATCGTGCAGGCCGACGTCCCGGCGGCATACCACCCGTAGGAAGCCGGAGTCGCCTGCTGGTTGTGGCAATCGAAGTTCGCGCAGGTGCTGCTCGCCGTCACCAGCGTCGCATCCGTGTCGGTCGACTCGGCCGCGCCGATCGTCGTCCACAGGAAGTCGACGTAGCCGGTCACGTTCCGCGTGCCGTTGTTGTGGATGCCGCCGAAGTTGGCGCCGCCCGGGTTCGGATGGCAGTAGGCGCACATCGTCTTCTGCTGCGCGTCGGTGTAGTTCGGCCCGGCATACCCAAGCTTGGTCGCCAGGCGGCTGATGTGGATGTCATGCTCGCCAAGGCGGTCCGGCGTCGCCGCGCCGTCCGGCCAGTAGGTCACGTTGGTGCTGTTGCCGTGGCACACGTCGCATCCGGCCGTCGGTCCGGAAATCAGTTGCAGGTTCCACCGGCTGTCCTCCAACCGGTGACTGACGGCTGACGTGCCGGCGTCGTGGCAGGACTGGATGTCGCAGCCGTAGCTGGTGCTGTTGTACTTGACGGTCGAGTTGGAGTTCATCTCCAGGCTGCCGTCACCGTGGTAGGTGCTGGTGTTGGAAGCGTTGGCCACCCAGCCGATGCTGCCGGTGCCGTTGCTGGTGTAGCCGGTGAACTGGTACACGTGGCACAGGTCGCAGCGGTCGGTCTCGGCGGTGTCGGCGCTGTGGTTGCCAATGACCTCCGACGAAGCTCCATCGCCATCCCAACTGTAGTTGTGCTCGACGTTGCCGTCGGTCGTGCCGTGCGCGCCCAGACCGAACGTCCACACCTCGCCGGTCACGCCGCCGTGGCAGTTGGCGCACTCCGTCCCGTCCGAGTTGTACGCCGTCGTGCTCCAGACACGCAGCCATGTCCCGGCATCGCCCACCCCGTCGTGGCAGTTGGCGTTCACCGGTGCGCCCGAACAGGCCGCCGATGAGTCGGTGTAGGCCGTGAAGACGTAGAAGTCGGCCGTCGTGTTGGCCCCGCCGTCGGCCGGGGTAATGCCGTTCGCCATGTGCGCCGACCCGGCGCTGAACGCCGGCAGGTACACGTGGCACGTCGTGCAGGTGCCACCCGTCGGGAATGACTCGTCGTGCGCCACGCCGGAAACCGTCGGCAGTGGCGTGTTGTCGTGCAGACCATCCACCGGCTGGCTGATGCCCGTCCCGCCGACCGCGTGGCACATCGTGCAGGCCGACGTCCCGGCGGCATACCACCCGTAGGAAGCCGGAGTCGCCTGCTGGTTGTGGCAATCGAAGTTCGCGCAGGTGCTGCTCGCCGTCACCAGCGTCGCATCCGTGTCGGTCGACTCGGCCGCGCCGATCGTCGTCCACAGGAAGTCGACGTAGCCGGTCACGTTCCCCGTGCCGTTCTTGTGAATCACCGGGAAGTTCGCACCGGTCGGGTTCTCATGGCAGTAGGCGCACATCGTCAACTGCTGCGCCTCGGTGTAGGTCGTCCCGGCATACCCCAGCTTGGTCGCCAACCGGGTGATGTGAATCACGTGCTCACCCGTCCGGTCCGGCGAAGCCACCTGATCCGGCCAGAAGCTCGGCGTGCCGGTGGCCGTGCCGTGACACATGCCGCAATTCGGCCCGGGCCCGGCAAGCAGGTTCACCGCCCACCGGCTGTCCTCGAGCTTGTAGTTCGTCGCACCCGTCCCGTGGCAGGCGCCACTGTCGCACCCGTAGTTGGCGCTGTTGTAACGCACCAGCGTGTGCGAGTTCATCTCCAGGCTGCCGTCACCGTGATACGTGCTGGTGTTCGACGCGTTCGTCACCCAGCCGATGTGCGTATCGGTGGCGTTCGTGCTGTAGACGCCGTACTGGTACACGTGGCACAGCTCGCAACGGTCGAACTGGCTGGTGTCGGCGCTGTGGTTCCCGATCACCTCCGACGACGTCCCGTCGGTGTCCCAACTGTAATTGTGCTCGACGTTGCCGTCGGTCGTGCTGTGCGCGCCCGAACCGAACGTCCACACCTCGCCGGTCACGCCGCCGTGGCAGTTGACGCACTCCGTGCCGTCCGAGTTGTACGCCGTCGTGCTCCAGACTCGCGCCCACGTCCCGGCATCGCCAGCCCCGTCGTGGCAGTTGGCATTCACCGGCGCGCCCGAACAGGCCGCCGCCGAGTCGGTGTAGGCGGTGAAGACGTAGAAGTCGGCCGTCGTGTTGGCCCCGCCGTCGGCCGGCGTCGTGCCGTTCGCCATGTGCGTCGACGTGTTGCTGACCGCCGGGATGTACACGTGGCACGTCGTGCAGGTGCCGCCCGTCGGGAACGACTCGTCGTGCGCCACGCCGGAAACCGTCGGCAGCGGCGTGTTGTCGTGCAGACCGTCGGTCGGATCGGCAATGCCGGTCCCGCCGACCGCGTGGCACATCGTGCAGGCCGACGTCCCGGCGGCATACCACCCGTAGGAAGCCGGTGTCACCTGCCGGTTGTGGCAGTCGAAGTTCGCGCAGGTCATGTCCCCCGTCACCAACGTTGCATTGGCGTCGGTCGACTCGGCCGCGCCGATCGTCGTCCACAGGAAGTCAACGTAGCCGGTCACATTCCGCGTGCCGTTGTTGTGCAGCTTGGCAAAGTTCGCCCCGGCCGGATCCTGGTGGCAGTAGGCGCACATCGTCTTCTGCTCAGCGTCGGTGTAGTTCGGCCCGGCATACCCCAACTCGGCCGCCAAACGGCTGATGTGGATGTCGTGCTCGCCAAGACGGTCCGGCGTCGTCCCCGGGACCCCATCCGGCCAGTAGGTCGCGTTAAGGTTGTTGCCATGGCAGGTAAAGCAGTCCGCCACAGGGCCGCTCAGCAGCACGATGCCCCACCGGCTGTCCTCCAACAGATGGCTGACCGCCGACGTGCCGGTGTCGTGACAACTACCACTGTCGCAACCGTAACTGGTGCTGTTGTACCTGACGGTCGAGTGCGAGTTCATCTCAATCGAGCCGTCACCGTGGTAGGTGCTGGTGTTGGAAGCGTTGGCCACCCAGCCGATGCTGCCGGTGCCGTTGCTGCTGTACCCGGTGAACTGGTACACGTGGCACAGATTGCAGCGGTCGGTCTCGTCGTTATCCTGGCTGTGGCTGCCGATCACCTCGGAGGCGGTGGCACCGTCCCAGTCATAGTTATGCTCGACGTTGCCGTCGGTCGTGCTGTGCGCGCCCAGACCGAACGTCCACACCTCGCCGGTCACGCCGCCGTGGCAGTTGGCGCACTCCGTCCCGTCACTGTTGTACGCCGTCGTGCTCCAGACACGCAGCCATGTCCCGGCATCGCCCACCCCGTCGTGGCAGTTGGCGTTCACCGGCGCGCCCGAACAGGCCGCCGATGAGTCGGTGTAGGCGGTGAAGACGTAGAAGTCGGCCGTCGTGTTGGCCCCGCCGTCGGCCGGGGTCGTGCCGTTCGCCATGTGCGTCGACCCGGCGCTGAACGCCGGCAGGTACACGTGGCACGTCGTGCAGGTGCCACCCGTCGGGAATGACTCGTCGTGCGCCACGCCAGATACCGTCGGCAGTGGCGAACTGTCGTGCAGACCATCCACCGGCTGGCTGATGCCCGTCCCGCCGACCGCGTGGCACATCGTGCAGGCCGACGTCCCGGCGGCATACCACCCGTAGGAAGCCGGGGTCGCCTGCCGGTTGTGGCAATCGAAGTTCGCGCAGGTGCTGCTCGCCGTCACCAGCGTCGCGTCGGTGTCGGTCGACTCGGCCGCGCCGATCGTCGTCCACAGGAAGTCGACGTAGCCGGTCACGTTCCCCGTGCCGTTCTTGTGAATCACCGGGAAGTTCGCACCGGTCGGGTTCTCATGGCAGTAGGCGCACATCGTCAACTGCTGCGCCTCGGTGTAGGTCGTCCCGGCATACCCCAGCTTGGTCGCCAACCGGGTGATGTGAATCACGTGCTCGCCCGTCCGGTCCGGCGAAGCCGCCGCATCCGGCCAGAAGCTCGCCGTGCCGGTGCTCGTGCCGTGGCACATGCCGCAATTCGGCCCGGGCCCGGCAAGCAGGTTCACCGCCCACCGGCTGTCCTCCAGCTTGTAGTTCGTCGCACCCGTCCCGTGGCAGGCGCCGCTGTCGCACCCGTAGTTGGCGCTGTTGTAACGCACCAGCGTGTGCGAGTTCATCTCCAGGCTGCCGTCACCGTGATACGTGCTGGTGTTCGACGCGTTCGTCACCCAGCCGATGTGCGTATCGGTGGCGTTCGTGCTGTAGACGCCGTACTGGTACACGTGGCACAGCTCGCAACGGTCGAACTGGCTCGTGTCGGCGCTGTGGTTCCCGATCACCTCCGACGACGTCCCGTCGGTGTCCCACGAGTAGTTGTGCTCGACGTTGCCGTCGGTCGTGCTGTGCGCGCCCGAACCCATCGTCCAGACCTCGCCGGTCACGCCGCCGTGGCAGTTGACGCACTCTGTGCCGTCCGAGTTGTAGGCCGTCGTGCTCCAGACTCGCGCCCACGTCCCGGCATCGCCAGCCCCGTCGTGGCAGTTGGCATTCACCGGCGCACCCGAACAGGCCGCCGATGAGTCGGTGTAGGCCGTGAAGACGTAGAAGTCGGCCGTCGTGTTGGCCCCGCCGTCGGCCGGGGTCGTGCCGTTGGCCATGTGCGTCGACGTGTTGCTGACCGCCGGGATGTACACGTGGCACGTCGTGCAGGTGCCGCCCGTCGGGAACGATTCGTCGTGCGCCACGCCGGAAACCGTCGGCAGCGGCGTGTTGTCGTGCAGACCGTCGGTCGGATCGGCAATGCCGGTCCCGCCGACCACGTGGCACATCGTGCAAGCCGAAGTCCCGGCCGCATACCATCCATACGAAGCCGGTGTCACCTGCCGGTTGTGGCAGTCGAAGTTCGCGCAGGTCATGTCCCCCGTCACCAACGTTGCGTTGGCGTCGGTCGACTCGGCCGCGCCGATCGTCGTCCACAGGAAGTCGACGTAGCCGGTGACGTCCCGCGTACCCTTGTTGTGAAGGGCGGTGAAGGTGCCGCCGGCCGGGTTCGGATGGCAGTAGGCGCACATCGTCTTCTGCTGCGCGTCGGTGTAGGTCGGCCCGGCGCCGTAGTTCAACTCGGCCGCCAGCCGGGTGATGTGGATGTCGTGCTCGCCAAGCCGGTCCGGCGTCGCCGCGCCGTCCGGCCAGTAGGTCGAGTTGGTGCCGTTACCGTGGCAGGAATAGCAGCCGCCCTCCGGGCCGACGATGAGCCTGAGGCCCCACCGGCTGTCCTCCAACCGATGGCTGACGGCTGACGTGCCGGCGTCGTGGCAAGTCTGCAGGTCGCAGCCGTAGCCGGTGCTGTTGTACTTGACGGTTGCGTTGGAGTTCATGCTGATCGAGCCGTCGCCGTGGTAGGTGCTGGTGCTGGACGCGTTGGCCACCCAGCCGATGCCGCCGGTGCCGTTGGTGGTGTACCCGGTGAACTGGTACACGTGGCACAGCGAGCAGCGGTCCGTCTCACCGATATCCCCAAGGTGGTTGCCGATCACCTCGGAAGAGGCTCCGTCGCCGTCCCAACTGTAGTTGTGCTCGACGTTGCCGTCGGTGGTGCTGTGCGCGCCCAAACCAAACGTCCACACCTCGCCGGTCACGCCGCCGTGGCAGTTGGCGCACTCCGTCCCGTCACTGTTGTACGCCGTCGTGCTCCAGACACGCGGCCACGTCCCGGCATCGCCCACCCCGTCGTGGCAGTTGGCATTCACCGGCGCGCCCGAACAGGCCGCCGACGAGTCGGTGTAGGCGGTGAAGACGTAGAAGTCGGCCGTCGTGTTGGCCCCGCCGTCGGCCGGGGTAATGCCGTTGGCCATGTGCGTCGACGTGTTGCTGACCGCCGGGATGTACACGTGGCACGTCGTGCAGGTGCCGCCCGTCGGGAACGACTCGTCGTGCGCCACGCCGGAAACCGTCGGCAGCGGCGTGTTGTCGTGCAGACCGTCGGTCGGATCGGCAATGCCGGTCCCGCCGACCGCGTGGCACATCGTGCAAGCCGAAGTCCCGGCCGCATACCATCCATACGAAGCCGGTGTCACCTGCCGGTTGTGGCAGTCGAAGTTCGCGCAGGTCATGTCCCCCGTCACCAGCGTCGCGTCGGTGTCGGTCGACTCCGCCGCGCCGATCGTCGTCCACAGGAAGTCGACGTAGCCGGTCACGTTCCCCGTGCCGTTCGGATGGTTCGCGCTAAACGCCGCCCCGCCGGGATTCGGATGGCAGTAGGCGCACATCGTCTTCTGCTCAGCGTCGGTGTAGTTCGGCCCGGCATACCCCAACTCGGCCGCCAGACGGCTGATGTGGATGTCGTGCTCGCCAAGACGGTCAGGCGTCGTCCCCGGGACACCGTCCGGCCAGTAGGTCGCGTTGGTCTCGTTGCCGTGGCATGCGAAGCACTTCGCCTCCGGGCCGACAATCAACTGCAGGTTCCACCGGCTGTCCTCCAACCGATGGCTGACGGCCGACGTGCCGGCGTCGTGGCACGCCTGCAGGTCGCAGCCGTAGCCGGTGCTGTTGTACTTGACGGTCGAGTTGGAGTTCATCTCCAGGCTGCCGTCGCCGTGGTAGGTGCTGGTATTCGTCGCGTTGGCCACCCAGCCGATGCTGCCGGTGCCGTTGCTGCTGTACCCGGTGAACTGGTACACGTGGCACAGGTTGCAGCGGTCGGTCTCGGCGGTGTCGGCGTTGTGGCTGCCGATCACCTCGGAGGCGGTGGCGCCGTCCCAGTCGTAGTTGTGCTCGACGTTGCCGTCGGTGGTGCTGTGCGCGCCCGAACCGAACGTCCACACCTCGCCGGTCACGCCGCCGTGGCAGTTGACGCACTCCGTGCCGTCCGAGTTGTACGCCGTCGTGCTCCAGACTCGCGCCCACGTCCCGGCATCGCCAGCCCCGTCGTGGCAGTTGGCATTCACCGGCGCGCCCGAACAGGCCGCCGCCGAGTCGGTGTAGGCGGTGAAGACGTAGAAGTCGGCCGTCGTGTTGGCCCCGCCGTCGGCCGGCGTCGTGCCGTTCGCCATGTGCGTCGACGTGTTGCTGACCGCCGGGATGTACACGTGGCAGGTCGTGCAGGTGCCGCCCGTCGGGAACGACTCGTCGTGCGCCACTCCCGACACCGTCGGCAGCGGCGTGTTGTCGTGCAGACCGTCGGTCGGATCGGCAATGCCCGTCCCGCCGCCCACGGTGTGGCACATCATGCAGTTCGAGGCGTTGCCCGTGAACCAGCCGTAGCCGGCGGCCGTGGTGCCGGTCGACTTCTCGTTGTGGCAGGCGATGTTGGCGCAGGTGCCGTCAGTCGAGGTGTAGGTGGCCCCGGCGTCGGTCTGCTCGATGTTGTTGTTGATCGTCGTCCAGAGGGCGTCGACATAGCCGGTGATCGTCCCCGAGCCCTTCTTGTGGCTGTCGGTGAAGTGGGTACCGGTGCCGTTGTAGTTCGGATGGCAGTAGGCGCACATCATCTTCTGCTGCGCGTCGGTGTAGGCCGGGCCGGCGCCGTAGTTGAGCTCGGCCGCCAGGCGGCTGACGTGGATGTCGTGCTGGCCGAGCCGATCGGGCGAGTTGGCGCCATCGGGCCAGTAGGTACCGTTCACGTTGTTCCCGTGGCAGGTGTAGCAGTCGAATCCCGCCCCGGAGATCTGCTGGAAGTAGTACTGCGAATCGCTCATGACATAGGGGGTGGCGCTGGCATGGCAGGCACTGCCGCAGCCGGCGTCGCCGGTTCCATCACCCGACTGACCGAGATAGCCCATGCTCACGTTCAACTGGATGCTGCCGTCGATGTGCATCCCGGTGGTGTATGCGGCCGAGGTGTTGGCGTGGCAGTAGGCGCACTGCTCCTTGTGCGTGGTGGCGTCGACCGTCCCGGCCGGGTGAGACAGTTCAAAACTGGTCGCGGTGTTGCCGTCGGGGTCGATCCAGGTCGATGCCTGGTGCTTGGCGACCATCGTGCTTTCCATGCCGCCGACGAAAACGCCGTGGCAGGTGGTGCAGGTCGCGGACGAGGTCGTCTGCCAGGTGATGTTCTTGTAAGCGCCGTGGCAGGAGATGTTGGCGCAGGTGTCGGTTGCCCCCTGGGTGAAGTCGAAGCTGACCGTCACGCCGTTGAAGGTGCTGCCGGCGAAGATCGTCTTGGTCGTGTCGACGTGCTTGCCGCCCGCGAGGTAGATGGTCGTGCCGTTGGTGGTGGTGGCGTAGTGGCAGTGTTCGCAGTCGATCCGGGCGTACTCGGTCCCGCCGAAGTTGACGTGGCGGGCGTGGTTCCCCTGCGCGTCGGCCGGGTACGGTTTGCCGGCGCCGTCGTTGTGGCAGGCAGTGCAGGGCAGGTCGGTAGTGCCCCAATCGGGGGCGCCGGGGGCCGTCATCCACTGCACCGATCCGATGGCCGAGGTGGATGAGCCGCTCGAATGGCAGTAGAGGTTGCTGCAGGTGCTGGTCGCCGTGCTGTAATCGGGGGTGACCGCCGGGTCGCCGGTGTACCCCGCGGTGCTCGGGTTCGTCTTGGCGCTGTTGAACCAGACCGACTCGTAGCTCTTGGGGGTCGTGTCGTGGCTGGCCCCGTCGCCCTCGAGGAGGTGGCACTCGGAGCAGTCGTAGCCGTAGCCGCCCGACTCGTTAGGCCTGGCATGCCGGGCGTGGGGGGTCTTGGCCTCGTTGTGGTCGGGGTAGTCCGCATACTGGGTGGCCAGGCTGACCGGCGGCTGGCCGTGGCAGGTGACGCAGGACGCGTTGGCCCGGAAGGCACCCGAAGTGTCTCCCTCGTGCTTGTGGCACTGGGCGCAGTTGTTCCCCTCGTCGCGGCTGCCCACCGGGTGGGTGAGGGTCATCATGTTGGCCAGACTGCCGAAGCCGCGGTCGGTCCCGTCGCCATGGCATTCCTGCACGTCGCATAAACCTTCGCCGCTGTGGCCGGCGGCGCTGGAGTAGTAGTCGAGCTTCTCCTCGTACCAGACCGCCTCGGTCCCCGGCTTGGTGATGATGATGGTGCCGTAGGTGCCGTTCGGCTTGGCGGTCTTGGGCATCATGTAGATGTTGCTGGCCGACCCGACGCCCTCGGCGTGCTCGTCGTGGCAGTCGGTGCAACCCGTCTTGAAGGTGCCGCCCTTCTGCTTGCTTCCCTTGTGATACGGCTTGGTTCCGTGGCACTGCTTGCAGATCGAGTAGAGGGGGCTTCCGAAGTCGGACACGTCACTGGTGGAGTCGGCGAAGTAGAGCAGCCGGTACTTGGTCTTGTAGTTGGCGTTGGTCCCGGCGTGCTCGGCGCCCGAGTCGTGGCAGTTGGTGCAGTACAGGTCCATCACCTGCCCCTTGGTGTCGGTCGCCTTGCCGTGCCCCTTGGTCTCGAAGCTGTTGTACTGGTCGCCCTGATAATGGCAGACGCTGGTGCAGTCGGTCGAGAGGATCTCGGTGTCGCTCACCGGGGAGCCGCCGCCGCTCTTGTGCGTCTCGTGACCGTCGCTGATCAGATTGGGGTACTTCGACCAGTGGCCGTCGTGGCAGGCCCGGCACTTGTCGTCGGTGTCGACGGCGGTTCCCGCATCGCGGGGGACGATCGGGGTGCCGTCGTTCTCGAGGATCTCATTGCCGGTGGTGGCGTCCCGGTGGGCCGAGGCGGCCCCCAACTGGACGTTCTGCCCCTTGATGGCCGGGGCGGAGACTCCGTGGCAGGTTCGGCAGTGGCTATCGTACTCGTTGAGGACGGTGAGGTTCTTCACCATGTACGGGTTGTCCACCCGCGCGCCGGTCCCCGGAGGCAGGTGGCTGAAGTAGTCTTGGGTCGTTCCGACGGTATCGAGCAGGGTCGCATCATGGCAGTCCACGCAGTCGAGTTCGAGGGGGGTGGTGGAAGCAATGGTGCTGAAGTACTCGCCATTCGTGTCGCCGCCGGCGAACGTCTGTCCAAGGGGGTGTTTGGACGTCTTGTCGCCGAAGTGGTCGAGGACTTCCATCATGACCGTGTTGACCGGGTTGCTGTGGCAGAAGGTGCACCCCAGGCGTGCGGGCGCAGTACCGCCATTCAGCGTCAGGATGGTGTTCATCGTGCGGGCGGCCTTGTTGATGTAACTGGTCTCGTCGAGACCCTCGTCCGCATCGAGCGTATGGCAGTTCGAGCAGGCCTCAGAGTCGTCGGGCGGCCAGTGTTGTGCCCGGACCGTTCCGAAGGCCAAGAGTACGGCGATGGCTATCACGCCGGCGCCGACTATCGTACTGCCTTTCTTCCACCATGTCTGGTGGGCGGTTCCATCCCCCCGATACGTGGCCATCTTTGTTTCCCCCCCGGGTGTTATTGACAAACCTGTAGACCCTTTCTCCTTAGCTCGAAACCAGCAAACAATTGCTGATGTTATCATATTTTCACGTTTCATGGCATTGTCACTGGTGACAGACGGTGCAGAAGGGGGTGCTGTTTCTCCACCAATCCCCTCCGCCCATCTCTCTCCGGATCATCTTGTTGCTTTGGGTCGCCACCGCACCCTTGTGGTTGGTGTTCCCCGTCCCGTGGGGATTGTGACAGGCGATGCAGGGCGCATAGTCGGGTTCGGCCGTGCTGGCCCGGGTGGTCAGGTCGCTGTCGATCGGAATGCCCGCCGCTTCGCCGTCGGACCGGGTTATGTGCGTCCCGAACTTGACCGCATTGGCCACCGGATCGCTGTCCTTGGCGTGCCGCATGTCCTTGAATCCAAAGCCGGACAAGAAGGCATGACACTGGCCGCCCGGCGGGCCGTTGAAGCAGCCACTGTCGAAGTTGATCTGCACGTGATAGTCCTCTGATTCCGTGTCAAAGAAGAAGGTCCGCAGATGGGCGGTGTTGCCGTTCAGGTTCTGACGCAACTCGACCGAGTTGAGGGTGCCGTTCACGTGGCTGCATGCCGGCTGGCTCACGTCGTGGCAATCGGCGCACAGCCTGATCGCTACGCCATCAGGATCGCCGTGCCCGCCCTGCTGGGTGGAATCGAGGCCGCCCTGGGTGGAATCCCACCAGGAACCATCCCAGTAACTCATCACGTTGGGGGCCAGGGCGACCGATCCGTCGTGGCACCCCTCGCAGGTTCCCGGCGGGCCGTTGGCGATCAGGTTGACGCCCCAGCGGCTGTCCTCGAGTTCATGAGGGCCGGCGCAGGAGTTGTGACAAACCCCTCCGTCACAGCCGTAGGTGGCGCTGTTATAGCGCACGGTCGAGTGCGAGTTCATCTCGATCGAATCATTTCCATGGTAGCTGCTGGTGTTGGCCGCGTTTCCGGCCCAGCCGATGCTGCCCCCTCCATTGGTTGTATACCCCGTATACTGGTAAACGTGGCACATGTTACACCGGTCGCCCTGGCCGGTGTTGGCATCGTGGTTGCCGATCACCTCGGACGCGGTGAAGTCGCCGTCCCAGTTGTAGTTGTGCTCGACGTTGCCGTCGCTGGTGCTGTGCGCGCCGGAGCCGAAGGTCCAGTCGCTCTCGTTGATGCCGCCGTGGCAGTTGGCGCACTCGGTCCCGTCCGAGTTGTAGGCGGTGGCATCCCAACGCCGGGCCCAGCTTCCGGTTTCGCCCGGCCCATCGTGGCAGTCGGCGTCCACCGGCGCCCCGGAACAGCCGGCCGTCGAGTCGGTGTAGGCGGTGAAGACGTAGAAGTCGGCGGTCGTGTTGCCCGTATCGTCCGAGGGAGTGGCGCCGTCGGTCATGTGGGTCGACGTATTCGACACGGCCGGCATGTACACGTGGCAGGTGGCGCAGGAACCGCCGGTCGGGAACGAGTCGTCGTGGGACACGCCCGAGATGGTCGGCGACGCCGTGTTGTCGTGCAGGCCGTCGGTCGGGTCGGCCAGGTAACTCGTCCCGCCGCCGACGGTGTGGCACATCAGGCACGCGGTCGTTCCGGTGTCGTACCAGGACCAGGAATAGCTCGCGTCCGTGGCCTTGCGGTTGTGGCAGTCGAGGTTCTCGCAGGTGCCCGAGGCCTCGGTGTAGACCGCGTCGGTGTCGGTCTCCTCGGCCGCGCCGATGTCGGTCCAGAGGTAGTCGAAGTAGCCGGTCACGTCGTGGCTGCCGTTGTTGTGCACGGCGCCGAAGGTCGCCCCGGTCGGGTTCGGGTGGCAGTAGGCGCATATATTCTTCTGGCTGCCGTCCGAGTAGGTCGGCCCGGCGCCGTACCCGAGCCTGGCGGCGACGCGCGAGACGTGGATGCCGTGCCGCCCGCTGCGGTCGGGCGAGGTCGCCCCGTCAGGCCAGTAGGTGGCGTTGGTGCTGTTGCCGTGGCATACCGAGCACGTCGCCAGCGGGCCGACGATGGGGTTGATGTTCCAGCGGCTGTCCTCCAGCTTGTGAGGGCTGGCGTCGGTGCCGTTGTCGTGGCAGCCCTGCAGGTCGCAGCCGTAGCTGGTGCTGTTGTACCTGACGGTCGAGTTGGAGTTCATCTCCAGGCTGTTGTTGCCGTGGTAGGTGCTGTTGTTGGCCGTGTTGCCGACCCAGCCGATGTGCGAGTCGGTGCCGTTGGTGGTGTAGAGCCCGAACTCGTAGACGTGGCAGAGGTCGCAACGGTCCATCTCGCCGGTGTTGCCGGTGTGGTTGCCGATCACCTCCGCCGAGCCGCCGTCGGTGTCCCAATTGTAGTTGTGCTCGACGTTGCCGTCGGTCGTGCTGTGCGCGCCCGATCCGAATGTCCAGTCGCTCTCGTTGATGCCGCCGTGGCAGTTGGCGCACTCGGTCCCGTCCGAGTTGTAGGCCGTCGTGCTCCAGACACGCGCCCACGTCCCGGCGTCGCCGGCCCCGTCGTGGCAATCGGCGTTCACCGACGCGCCCGAACAGCCGGCCGTCGAGTCGGTGTAGGCAGTGAAGACGTAGAAGTCGGCCGTCGTGTTGGCTGTCCCGTCGGCCGGGGTCGTGCCGTTGGCCATGTGCGACGACCCCGAACTGAACGCCGGCACGTAGACGTGGCAGGTGGTGCAGGTGCCGCCGGTCGGGAACGACTCGTCGTGGGCCACGCCCGACACCGTCGGCAGCGGGGTGTCGTCGTGCAGACCGTCGGTCGGGTCGGCGATGCCCGTCCCGCCGACCGCGTGGCACATCGTGCAAGTCGAGGCGCCGCCGGCATACCAGGTGTAGCCGGCGGGAGTCACGTTGTTGTTGTGGCAATCGAAGTTGGCGCACGACCCGGCCGAGTGATCGTAGGTCGCGTCGGCATCAGTCGACTCCGCGGCGCCGATGGTCGTCCAGATGGGATCGACGAAACCGGTGACGTTCCACGCGCCGTCGTTGTGGACCCCGCCGAAGGTCCCTCCCGCCGGGTTCGGGTGGCAGTAGGCGCACATCGTCTTCTGCTGCGCGTCGCTGTATGTCGGGCCGGCCCCGTAGTTGAGCTTGGTCGCCAGCCGGCTGATGTGGATGTCGTGCTCGCCCAGGCGGTCCGGCGTCGTCACCGTGTCGGCCGTGTCCGGCCAGTAACTCGCGTTGGTGCTGTTGCCGTGGCACGTGTAGCACGTCGCCTCCGGCCCGACGATGAGGTTGATGACCCAACCGCCGTCCTCGAGTTTATGCGGGCTGGCGTCGGTGCCGGTGTCGTGGCAGGCCTGCAGGTCGCAGCCGTAGCTGGTGCTGTTGTACTTGACGGTCGAGTTGGAGTTCATCTCCAGGCTGTTGTTGCCGTGGTAGGTGCTGTTGTTGGCCGTGTTGCCGACCCAGCCGATGTGCGAGTCGGTGCCGTTGGTGGTGTAGACCCCGAACTCGTAGACGTGGCAGAGGTCGCAACGGTCCATCTCGCCGGTGTTGCCGGTGTGGTTGCCGATCACCTCCGCCGAGCCGCCGTCGGTGTCCCAATTGTAGTTGTGCTCGACGTTGCCGTCGGTCGTGCTGTGCGCGCCCGATCCGAATGTCCAGTCGCTCTCGTTGATGCCGCCGTGGCAGTTGGCGCACTCGGTCCCGTCCGAGTTGTAGGCCGTCGTGCTCCAGACACGCGCCCACGTCCCGGCGTCTCCGGCCCCGTCATGGCAGCCGGCGTTCACCGGCGTCCCCGAACAGCCGGCCGTCGAGTCGGTGTAGGCGGTGAAGACGTAGAAGTCGGCCGTCGTGTTGGCCGGCCCGTCGGCCGGGGTCGTGCCGTTGGACATGTGGGTCGACGTGTTCGACACCGCCGGCATGTAGACGTGGCAGGTGGTGCAGGTGCCGCCGGTCGGGAACGACTCGTCGTGGGCCACGCCCGAGATCGTCGGCAACGACGTGTCGTCGTGCAGGCCGTCGGTCGGGTCGGCGATGCCCGTCCCGCCGACCGCATGGCACATCGTGCAAGTCGAGGCGCCGCCGGCATACCACCCGTACGCGGCCAGCGTCGCCTGCTGGTTGTGGCAGTCGACGTTGGCGCAGGTCATGTCGCCGGTCACCAGCGTGGCATCGACGTCGGTCGACTCGGCCGCGCCGATCGTCGTCCAGAGGGCGTCGACGTAGCCGGTCACGTTCCGCGCGCCGTCGTTGTGGACCCCGCCGAAGGCCCCTCCCGCCGGGTTCGGGTGGCAGTAGGCGCACATCGTCTTCTGCTGGGCGTCGGTATAGTTCGGCCCGGCCCCGTAGTTCAACTCAGCCGCCAGCCGGCTGATGTGGATGTCGTGCTCGCCCAGGCGGTCGGGCGTCGCCGCCCCGTCCGGCCAGTAGGTGCCATTGACGTTGTTGCCGTGGCAGCCGAAGCAGGCGCCCTGCGGGCCGACCAGCAAGTTCACGCTCCAGCGGCTGTCCTCCAGCTTGTGCGGGCTGGCGTCGGTGCCGGTGTCGTGGCAGGCCTGCAGGTCACAGCCGTAGGACGTGCTGTTGTACTTGACAGTCGAGTTGGAGTTCATGGCGATCGAGCCGTCGCCATGGTAGGTGCTGTTGTTGGCCGTGTTGCCCAGCCAGCCGATGTGCGAGTCGGTGCCGTTCGTGGTGTAGACGCCGAACTGGTAGACGTGGCACAGGTTACAGCGGCTGCCCTGTCCCACATCGTCGTTGTGGTTGCCGATCACCTCCGCCGAGGTGGCATCGAGGTCCCAACCGTAGTTGTGCTCGACGTTGCCGTCGGCCGGGCTGTTGGCGCCCGATCCGAACGTCCAGTCGCTCTCGTTGATGCCGCCGTGGCAGTTGGCGCACTCGGTCCCGTCCGAGTTGTAGGCCGTCGTGCTCCACAAGCGCACCCACGTCCCGGCATCGCCCGGCCCGTCATGGCAGTTGGCGTTCACCGGCGCGCCCGAACAGGCCGCCGACGAGTCGGTGTAGGCCGTGAAGACGTAGAAGTCGGCCGTCGTGTTGGCCCCGCCGTCGGCCGGAGTCGTGCCGTTGGCCATGTGCGACGACCCCGAACTGAACGCCGGCAGGTACACGTGGCAGGTGGTGCAGGTGCCGCCCGTCGGGAACAACTCGTCGTGCGCCACTCCCGAGACCGTCGGCAGCGGCGTGTTGTCGTGCAGACCGTCCACCGGCTGGCTGATGCCCGTCCCGCCGACCGCGTGGCACATCGTGCAGGCCGTCGCCCCGCCGGCATACCATCCGTACGCCGCCGGCGTCGACTGCCGGTTGTGGCAGTCGAAGTTGGCGCAGGTCGTGGTCGCCGTCACCAGCGTGGCGTCGGTGTCGGTCGACTCGATCGCGCCGATCGTCGTCCACAGGGCGTCGACGTAGCCGGTCACGTTCCGGGTGCCGTTGTTGTGAACCCCGCTGAACGTCGCCCCACTCGGGTTGGGGTGGCAGTAAGCGCACATCGTCCGCTGGTTGGCCGGGTCGTACGTCGGCCCGGCGCCATAGCCGAGCTGGACGGCCAGGCGGCTGATGTGCACGTCGTGCTCGCCGACACGGTCGGGCGTCGCCGCGCCGTCCGGCCACCAGGTCTGGTTGACACTGCTGCCGTGGCAGCCGAAGCAGGCGCCCTGCGGTCCGGAAAGGAAGTTGAGGTTCCAGCGGCTCTTCTCGAGGCGGTGGCTGACGGCCGCAGTGCCGGTGTCGTGGCAGGACTGAACGTCGCAGCCGTAGGACGTGCTGTTGTACCTGACGGTGGAGTTGGAGTTCATGGCGATCGAACCGTCGCCGTGGTAAGTGCTGGGGTTGCCGCCGTTCGTCACCCAGCCGATGCTCCCGCCGCCGTTGGTCGTGTAGCCGGCGTACTGGTAGACGTGGCACAGGTTGCAGCGGCTGGCCTGGCCGATATCGTCGCTATGATTGCCGATCACCTCGGCCGAGGTGGCGTCACCATCCCACGAGTAGTTGTGCTCTACGTTGCCGTCGACCGTGCTGTTGGCGCCCCAGCCGAAGGTCCAGTCGCTCTCGGTCAGGCCGCCGTGGCAGTTGGCGCATTCCGTCCCGTCGCTGTTGTAGCCCGTCGTGCTCCAGACACGCGCCCACGTCCCGGCATCGCCCACCCCGGCGTGGCAGTTGACGTTCACCGTCGCGCCCGAACAGGCGGCTGTCGAATCGGTGTAGGCGGTAAAGACGTAGAAATCGGCCGTCGTGTTGGCCCCGCCGTCGGCCGGCGTCGTGCCGTTGACCATGTGGGTCGACGATGCGCTGAACGCCGGCAGGTACACGTGGCAGGTCGTGCAGGTGCCGCCCGTCGGGAACGACTCGTCATGCGCCACTCCCGATACCGTCGGCAGCGGCGTGTTGTCGTGCAGGCCGTCCACCGGCTGGGCGATGCCCGTCCCGCCGACCTCGTGGCACATCGTGCAAGCAGACGTCCCGGCGGCATACCACCCGTACACCGCCGGCGTCGCCTGCTGGTTGTGGCAGTCGAAGTTTGCGCAGGTGCTGCCCGCGGTCACCAACGTCGCGTCGGTGTCGGTCGACTCGTCCGCGCCGATGGTCGTCCACAGGAAGTCGACGTAGCCGGTCACGTTGCGCACCAGGTTCTTGTGAAGCGCGCCTTCGAACATCGTGCCGGCGGGGTTCTCGTGACAGTAGGCGCACATCGTCTTCTGGTTGGCGTCGGTGTAAGTCGGCCCGGCGCCAAAGCCAAGCTTGGTCGCCAGGCGGCTGATGTGGACGGAGTGCCTGCCGAGGCGGTCCGGCACCGCCGCGCCGTCGGGCCAGTAGGTCAGGTTGGTGGCGTTGCCGTGGCACGCGGCGCACCCCAGCGTCGTCGGCTTGTCGGGAAAGTTGTGCGGGTGGCAGTCGGTGTTGGTGCAAGGCGTGGAGTCGCCGCCATCGTGTTGCGGAACATATGTGGGGGGAATGGGCAGGGCAACATCGTAGAGCACAATTCCGGCTTTATGGCAGGCAAGGCACATGTCGCGTCCAGTGCCGGTGCCGTTGCGGGTGTTGATCGAGGCGTCCAGGTTGGAGCCGATGGTGATGGGGATGCCTCCATCACTGACGGTGGCCCGGAGGAAGACCTCGTTCCCGCTGGTGACACTGTTGTGCGGATCGTGACACATCGCGCAGTCGATCTTATCCCCTCTCTCCTTTGGAGCTCTTGGCACTCTCTTCCAAAAGTGTCCGCCGGTAGAACTTCCGTCAGTCGGTGGGGGACAAACGAGCGACGATGGAACCATGCCTTCCTTAGTCTCATAGTAACCTACCACCGAAGACGGTGTGCAAGTGGAACCCGTGTGGTTGTCCCCGAAAGCAATATTGCTTGGTTCAATGGAGAAGTCGCTCGGGTCGTTGTCGGGGGACGGCAAAGCGGATTCGTTGTCTATGTGACAATCGTAGCGGTACAGTGTTGAGCTGGGGATGTAGTTGGGATCAGAAATCTGTGCAAAAAAAGCCTCTTCTAGGCTCATATCGCGAGACCAGATGAGCTTGGCACCGGTCGGAGAATTGTGAGCCAAGTGACAGCCAGCACACATGCTTCCTGTGGTGAAAGACCTGCCTGTGAAATCGTGAGAGGAGTCTTTCAGCGCTGCCTTGGCAACGCCAACTTGCACAACGAAACACAAAACCAGCATCAAGCCGAGGCAGGCGCCGCTGAACCAGCCTCTCAACGCACGCCCCCCTGGCCCGTCTTCACATCCCGAAAACGGAGCCATAAGACACTCCTTCCTGGCACTCTTTCAAAACAGGCACATCAACTTGATTTCTTACCTCATTTTATCAAGTTGGTAAAGCACTTTTTTCGCGTCCGCACCGCCATCCTTCAGCAGCTCCAGGATGTCGCGTTCTCCAATGCCCCGCTCGACGGCGCTGCCCACCGCCTGGATCAGGAGCCCGATGTCATCCTTCCCTTCGACGTCGTAGATGACCGAGGAGAGGATCTGCCGGGCGCGTTTGAGAGACAGGGCCCGGTGCTCGACGGCGTCGATGACGTCGTCCGCGTCGACCTTTTTGGCCACTCCCTCGGCCACCTTGGCCAGGAGTGAATCGTGGGGAAGGCCGTTGAGACCCGCCGCCGCGACGATGTCCAGGCAGCGGACCAGATCATCGGGCTTGAACCCGGCCGCCAGGGCGCCATCCACCAGGGCCTCGACCCGGGCCGGCGCGGCCCCGACGGCCACCACCGCCCGGTAGTTGCGGGTGATCTCGCGGGCGTCGGAGGACGAAATCCGGTGCTTCTCGAGGATCAACTCGACTCCCTTTCGCTGACCTGCCTCGACCGATCCGCACAGGAGGCACCCGACCGCCAGGAGCGACACCGCCATCCTGATCATGAAACCCGACACAATCGGCGCCCGCATCATCCCTCCACGTAGAGCACGGCATTGCTGCCGCCGAAGCCGTCGTTGATCGACGGGCCACCCACGTCGCCGGCGTCCGCCCAGTGCCGCCCGTCGATGAAGAAGTTGTACTGGTAGAACCCGGGCCGCAGTTCGAGGGTGATCCGCCAGACACCATCGCGATCGCGCCTCATCCTGGTCAGATTGGTGTCCCAGTCGTTGAAGTCGCCCGCTACGGCGACGTTCCGGGCATCCGGGTCATGGAAGACGATCTCGACGCTCTTGCCGCCGCGCCCGTCGCGGGGAGTGGTCAGCGCCAGCAAGCCGAGGACCGTCATCACCACCGCCGCGCCAATGCCTAAGCCTCCGGCAGTCATCGTCCGGCGCACCCACGGCGGGAAGCGGCGCCTGGGCAGTTGGTCGACGATCCGCCGCTCGAGGCCCCGGGGGACGTCGATCTCGCGCTGGTCGCCCAGCCTGGCCTCCAGGTTCCGCAGGGCCATCAGTTCCCCGCGGCATACCGGGCAGCCGGCCAAGTGCGCTTCGAGGCTCTCCCGCTGGCTTTCCAGCAGGTAGCCCTCGAGGTAGTCCTCGAGCAGGAGTTCGGTTTCCTCGCAGGTCAGGATGTCGCTGTCCGAGTGTCTCATTTCGTCACGTATTACCTAATTCCCACCGGAATTGTTACCGCCGGGCTCCCCCCCGAGGATGTCGAGGAGGGCCTTCTTGGCCCGGAAGATGCGGATCTTGACCGTCGACAGGGGTATGCCCATCGTCTCGGCGATCTCATTGTAGGAGAGCCCCTGGAAGTAGTGCAGGATCAGGGCCATCTTCTTGTCCGCTTCCAGCTGCCCGATGGCCGCCGTCAGCCGGGCCTCCTCCTCCTCCCGGATGCACTGCGTCTGGGGATTGGCCAGCACGCCCTGGCCGCTCTTCAACTCCGTCCCCTCGGGGAGTTCGTCGAGATAGAGCGCCGGGGCGTGGCGGCGCCGCTTGTACTCGTCGATGCACAGGTTCTTGGCGATGGTGTAGAGCCAGGTCGAGAAGCGCCGGGTCGAGTCGAAACTCCGGAGCGACTGGAAGGCCTTCAGGAAGGTGTCCTGGGTCAGCTCGGCAGCCTGGTCGTACGAGCCGAAGAAGCGGTAGACGAAGTTGAAGATCGGGCGCTGGTACTTCTCGACCAGACATGAAAATGCTTCCGTGTCGCCCATCAAGACATGGCCAACTACCTCAGCGTCGTCCTCCAGAATCTTCATAATCGCTACCGATTGAGGTGGCAGAGTCTACAGAGGACTGCGTAATCTATCTGAGGATGAATGGCCTTCGGGTCGGTGTTTGGCCCGTCAACCTTCTTCAGTATGTAGTAGCCACCTCCGGCAACCGCGCCATGTGCCAGGTGGCATGTCTCGCAGTTGATCCGCCCATTGACGGTAAGCGTCGTCGGCAGGGAGGGTTCGACTCCAAGCTGCATTGAGTCGGCATCCATTAGTGGATGGCTGTGTTTACTCTTGCCTTCCCCATCAGTCATGCCCGTGCCGGGGTTGTCGCTGTGGCAACCCGTGCAAAGGTAGATTGCCAAGGAATCGCTTTCACCCCACTCAACACTCATTCCGGCTCGGGCAACCAGACAATTCGGAACCGGTGTCGCCGACTCGCGAAAGGAGTGACAGGAGAGACAAAGGATGACCTTGCCGTTCTCTCCCCCAAACTTGGAGATCAACTGGGTCTCGGGCCACGGGTCAACCCGGAGCTTCGGTTCGGAATCCTGATAAGTGCTCGACAGAGTTGGATCACCGAGAAAGTGGGAGACAGTCCCCTCGTAGTCTTCACGGCAGGTCGGGTTGTCCTCGGGGTGGCAGACGAAGCAACTGCCGTCCCCCTTGGTCGAGTTGATCAGGATGGGCACGTGATCCTTCTCCACCTCCCCCAGGCCGGCGTTGTGGGCCACGTGACACGACGAGCAGTAGAGGCCCTCCGGCGCCTCCGCCCCCCATACCGTGCCTGCGTCGGTCTCGCATTTCCGCTCCGTCGCGGCGCCCAGGGGGTGGTGCGACTCCATCTCCTCGGGCAGGTGGCACTCCTCGCAGAAGGTCTTGGAGCTCTTGGGCAATCGCAGGGCGGGGCTCCTGGGCAGGCCGCCGTGGGCCACATGGCAGGTGGTGCAGAGGAGGGGCGCCGGCGTCCCCTTGCTCCCCAGGGGCCAGTCGAGCTTGCCGCGAATCTCGATCAGCCTCCCTTGGCCGTTGGAACGGTCGTCGTCACACGGGTGGTAGGTGCGCGGAGTGATCGTCCCGCCCGGATTGGGCCTGAGGACCGATTCGACCTCGTCGGCCCGCTTGCCCGCATGGCACCCCTCGCAGAAGAGGTCGGCCGTCTCGCGCACGGGAGGGATGGTCAGGAGCCCGTCCTGCGGCGGGGAAGCCTCGCTCCCATGCACCGGGTGGCAGGTGACGCACTCCACCAGGCCGGTGGCGCCGTTGCTCAGGTGCCCGCCCAGCTTCCAGTGCCAGGAGCCCTCCCACTTGCCGCCGGCTGCCGGATAATTCTCGGCCAGGGAGACCCTGAACTCGGGAGCGACGTCGATGGGGGATTTCTTGCCGGCGTCGTCCTCGATCGTCTCGTGCACCGGGTGGTTGCCGCCCAGATTGCCGACGCCGTAGCTGCTGACGGGCTGCTGTTCGTGGCAGGTGGAGCACAGGTCCTGGGCGACGATCCGCAGGAAGGGCCGGATGTTGTTGTCGTGCGGGGAGTGGCAGGTGACGCACTCGAGCGAATCGCGTCGGGGCAGCAGTTCCTGCCGGCTGGTTTGAGCAGCCAGGGACGAGCGGATTCCGGTTGATAGGGGGTGCGAGTCCCGGTGAAAAGCGCTCTGGGTGGCGTCGACGTCGGGACTGACGATGGTGGTCCCGTCGTGACAGGCGTAGCAGCCGACTCCCGACAGCTTGTAGTAGACCAGCGAGGGGACGTTCTCGACCAGGTACTTGTCGCCGCCGACCAGGGGGAGGTGGCACAAGCGGCACCGGTCACGCGGATCGGGCTGTTCCTTGACGACGTAGGCGGCCGAGAAGAGGTCATGCACGCCCCCCTCGATGGCCGCCCGGGCGGCAGCCGGCACCAGCAGGAACAAAACGGCGAAAAGGAGGCGCCGGGGCATCGTCAGTCGTCCGAGATCCGCCGGATCTGGACCCGATGGGCCAGACGCTCGGCGATGTAGATGTTGTTGTCGGCGTCGATGGCGATGCCGTTGGGCGACCCGAGGTCGAGCGGACGGCCGTTCTCGTCAGCCAGCGTGAAGAGGTAGCGGCCCGAGTCGTCGAAGGCCTGGATCTGGCACGTCCACGAGTCGGCCACGTAGATCCGCCCCTTGGCATCGATGGCGATCCCCTTGGGGCGGGCTAGCGTGCCGACGTTCCGGGCGTATTTCCCGAACGCCTTCTGGAACTCCCCGTTGGCGTCGAACACCTGGACGCGGCCGAGGAGGGCGTCGGAAACCAAGAGACGGTTCTGTTGGTCGAGGGCGCAGAAACCGGGCGTGGTGAACTGGCCCGGCAGGACACCCGGTTGCCCGATGTAGCGCACGAACTGGGAGTCCGAGGCGAACAGGCCGACCCTGTGGTTCAGGTTGTCGACCACGAACAGGGTGCCGTCGGCGGCCACCGCCAGGTCGAGCAGGCCGAAGCGCTCCTGGGGCGTCTCTTTGGGCAGCAGGAGGATGCTGACCACCCGGCCCCGGCTGTTGTAGATGATCACCCGGCCGGCGTAGGCGTCACTGCAGTAGACGTCCCCGTCCCGGTTGACGCACAGACCGAGGGGCACGGCCCGTCCCCCAAAGCTCTCGGCGGCGACCGGGAAGTCCCAGCGGAAGTCCCCAGACTTGCCGTAGACCTGGATGGCGCTGTTCCCCGAATCGGCCACGTAGAGCAATCCGGTTTCGGTGACGGCCACGTCGGACGGGGCGTTCAACAACACGCCCCTCTTCCCCTCGGTGATCGTCTTGACCGGCAACGTGCGCCGGGCGACGAGGCTGTACACGGCCGCCCTTTCGACTTTCTCGACGACGAGGGCGACATAGGTGACGTCCAGGTCGCCCGAGAGGGGCGTCTCCTTGAAGTTGCCGTCCAGGGCGCTGACCCGGTAGCGGTAGCTCTGGCCGCCCTCCACGCGGTAGTCGGTGAAGGTGTTCTCGCGGGTGGAGGCGACCAGTTCCTGGCCCCCGTCGGGCAGCAGGAGCCGGTAGATGTTGTAAGCCACGACCGAGGATGGGTCGGGGTGGTCCCACTTGAGGCCGATGCCCCGATCGGATAGCAGGTAGCCCTCCCAGCGTGGTGCCGGCAGGGCTTCCTTGACCTTGGGCATCAGGGTGAAAGAGTTCTCCAGCGACGGCGTGCTCTCGAGACCGTTGGAGGCGACCGCCACCAGGCGGTAGTGATAGGTGATGCGCGGCTGGATCTTCTCGTCGACGAAGCGGTTCTCGACCGTCTCGCCGATCACCGTGAATGAGTTCTCGTCCGACCTGCGGCGGTAGATCCGGAAGCGGGAGACGCCCGGCGCCTTGATCCACAGGAGTCCGGCCTTCCCCCGCACGTCGTAGATGCCGACCCACTCCGGGGGAGCCATGGCTGCCAGGACCGCGCCGGCGAAGAGGACACCCGCCAGCACGAACATCCCGGCGCACCGACAGGCCCGCATGCACATTACCGTATTTTCCACGCCCGGCCGGGAATCGTCAAGGAGAAGTGCGCGGCGGGCGACGGCCGGCTACTGGAGCGTCTTGAGGGCTTCGGCCTTGAAGTGATCGATCGTTCCCTGGCGCATGTCCATGTTCTGGAAGACGACGACGGTCGCGGCGGCGTTGGAGTATTCGTCGGCGTTGACGCTGATGTTCCGGAACCTGGCCGAGACGGGCTGGATGAACTTCTCCCGCAACGCCGCCCGCAGGCCCTCGAAGGCCAGCGGGTCGTCGGGGCGCTGGTACGAGGCCCGGATCTCCATCAGGCGGTCGCGGTGGTCGTAGCCAAAGGAGAGGAACATCATCCCGTGACCAGGTTTGGCGGCCTCCGTAGCCCTATCGTTGGTATGCTGTTGGGCTCGCACCTCGTCGCGGGTCATGCCGAAGGCCAGCCCGTAGAACGAGAACTCCTCGGCCTGCGCCGTCCCCGTCGCGGCCAGCATCAGCAAAACGACTCCAAAGCACATCAATCTTCCGGCCATCATCCCCTCCCTGGTCACCACTCACCGAAACACCCTGTGCACACATCACCTCATTCGGCTTTCCCTGTCAATAGCGCAGCAGCAGTTCGCCCAGCAAGGCCAACAAGCCCCCGAGGGCCAGCCAGAAGGCGGGGTCGATCGTGCCGCCCCCTTCCGGCGCCGGGCCGGCCGGCAGTGGTTCATCCATCCCCAGCCACCCGCCGCCGGTGGACGTCGCCAACTCGTTCAGCACGTCCCACCCGCCGCCGGAGGGATCGTATTCGGCCGACGGTGGCACATCGACCGTCCCGGAGAGTTCGCGGGAATCCTCCGTTCTCAGGCGGAACCGGTAAAATCCCGGGGCTGGAACTGGCCAGGTAGCACTCCATCGGTCGAGTCCCATCCGGCGCAGCGGCTGCCCCCCCCCCGACGGGCGCCTCTCTGGTCTCCAGGGAGACCGTCCGGGGAGGATCGTCGGTCAAACCCCCGCCGGCGTCTCTGACACGGAACTGGAGCTGCCCGCCGGAAGCCTCCCCGGTAACCTCGGCCTGCCCGGCGTCAGCCCGGGGGGCCACGGCATGGACCACCTGCCCAAAGAAGAGCGCCGCTTCCGGCCACCCCTTCCAGGCCCGTCCCCAAGGCCCCCCCGTGTCCGTGGCAAGAAGCGCCGCACGACCCCGGCCGTACTTCCACAGGGAGAGCACCGGAGCACCAAAGGGAGCCACCAGCACCACCCGGGCGCCCTCCTTGGCCGAGACCAAGTTAACGCCGCCCAAGGGAGGCAGGTGGTCGGTCGGGACTCCTTGAAGGAGCGGGTCATACTCCTTGACCAGAGGCCGGAATTCCTCTTCGCGCACCCAGGCTTCACGCTTGCCCTGGTAGTCGGAAACGAAATACCGCGGCAGGAAGATGAGGTTCGACACCAGGTAGAAGTTCCCCCGACCAAGTTCGGCGGCAGTCCGCAGGAAGGTCAGGTCCTTGTCGGCCGGGTTGCCGACGGCAAAGATCGACAGCGTGATGCCGCGGCGCTCCATCGCCCGGATCAGGTCGTGACTGCGCCCCTCACCGGCGACCTCATACTGATCGATGTCGTTTGAGTCGCACACTACCATGACATGCCGAAAAGGCATCGACGAACGATCGAGTTCGTTGTAGGCTTCCAAGATAGACGAATAGAAGTTTATGCCTCCGCCCAACGCAACCAGATTGTTCACCAGCCCGATGAAAGCCTGCTTATCGGTCAAACGGCCCAGGCGGCGTCGCCAGGTGAGGGTGTCGGCGCTCTCCAGCAGCGCGATCTGGTCCCCGGGGCGCAGCACGCCGGCCACCTGACCGATGGCCTGCCGGGCGACATCGATCTTGCGGGGGGCGGTCGAATCCCCGGCACCCTTGAAGTGCATCGACAGCGACGTGTCGAGGACGATGACCAGGCCGAGTTCCTTCTGGGGCGAACCGTCGGGGGCGCCCATGAAGGCGGGCATCGCCCGCTCCAGCGGCGTGTCGCGCCAGGCGCCTGAACCGAGACTTCGCCGGCCGCCGATTGCCACCAGCCCCTTACCCCCGGCCCGCACCGCCTCCTCGACCATGTCCATGCCGAAGGAGCCCAGGGCCGCGGCCGGTAGGTTGTCGAGGAGCATGACGTCAGCCGCGCCGCACTCGCCCCAAGCCGCCAGGCAGCCCTCCGGCTCGTGCACCGAAACGCGCAGGCCGAGTGAGCGCAGGCCGGCGGCGAGGGGCTCCGAGGCGGCCGGAGCGGCGGTGACGACCGAGACCGACAGGTCGCGCCCGACTTGGACCTCGGCCATCCGTCTGTTGTTGCCCGGGTGGTCTTCGCCTCCGGCAACCACCTCGACCGTGTAGCGCCGACGTCCCGTTTCCGTCTCCCGTCGGGTGAAGACAACCTCCCCGGGTGCCTCCGGACGCACCGGAACCTCGCGGCGGTCGACCTCCCCGCCGTCGCGCAGCAGCAGCACATCGACCATCGCCTCGGCCCCGGCGCCAACCCGGGCCCTGATCTCGAAGGGTTGGCCGATGAAGACCTTGGACGGGGCCCCGATCGACTCCATGGCGACCTCCGGCGAGGGAATCTCGCCCAGGTCGCGGACGTGGACGCGGACACCCCCGCGGCGCAGGTCGGGGATGGCCGACAGGACCGAACCCGTGGTCTCGTTGCCGTCGGAGATGATCACCAGCCGGTTGTCCCCTCCTTCGGCAAACCTCGACAGGGCGATCCGCACGCTCCGCTCGAGGTTGGTCCCCGGGTCTGCCCCCGGGGGGATGGCGGCTCCCGGGGGCACCTCGACGGTCGCCCCGTCGAAGGCGAGAAGCGTCGACTCCCCGCGGCGCAGTCCCTCGGCCAGGGTCTGGCGGGCAGCCTCGGCCACCAGGGCCTTGCGCTCCCCCCGGACGCTGTCGGAGACGTCGGCCAGGACTACGGTGACGCTCAGGCCGCCTCCCCGGTGGATCGTCAGGCGGGCGGCCAGGAGGACCAGGCATGCCAGTGCGGCCACCCGCAGGGCGGTGATCAGTCTCCCGCGCCGTCCGTCCGTGCGGCCGCCGCGCCCCCCAAGAAGGTAGGGGGCGACACCCAGCGCCGTCCCCGCGGCGAGCAGACCGGCGACAAACCGGAAGTCGATCACGTACGCTCCTCGATCCTGGACATCTGGCGACGGGAGACGATCCGCTCGGCCGCCAGCAGACAAAGCGCCAGCATGGCCGCCAGCGGGGCCAGGAAGATCCGCGGCGGGAGCCGGGGGAGCCCCTCCGGAAGCCGGTCCGACGGGCCGCCGTAGCCGTCGGCGTCGAGTTCGACGGCCACCGCGTCATCGAGGACGTTCAGGTGGAACGCCCCCAGTTCGCGACCGTCAGCGGCCAGAATGCGGTACACCCCCGCGGCGCTTCCCCCGCTGAACCTGACCGCACCGTCGGCGTCCGCCGGCAGCGGGCGGCGGGTGCCGCCGGGCAGGACCGCCGTGCCCCCGGCGGCCGCGGCGGGCAGGAGCAGGTCCTCCCCCGCCCGCATGCTCCGGACCTCCGGCGTGAGCCGGGCGGCGGCCCAGCGAATCAGGTTGGCCATCAGCACCGGGTACGAGGCGCTGTAGACGAAGACGGTCTCGGTCGGATCGAAGGAGAGGACGGCCCACCGCCTGGCCGGATCGGCCCGCAGCAGCACCAGGGGGCTCCCCTCGGTCTCCAGGATGGATCGGTACTCGCCGCCGGCCTCCAGCTCCTGGAAACCCTTGAGGGCCAGGTCGTCCTGGTCGCACCCCGCGCAGCAGCGGCTCGCCCGTTTCCCCGCTGACGAAGCCCATCGACGATCGCTGTCCTCTGACAGCGATGCCGTCGGGCGGCCGATCGGGGCGGATGAAGACGGCCAGCGAGGGGAGGGGCCCCTGCGGCACCACGCCGTCGAAGACGTACACCGCCGCGGGGTCGTCGGGCAGGGCTTCCCCCGGCGCGACGATCCGTCCCTCGATTCCGGGCGCGGCTGCCACAACACCCTCGAGAAAGCGGTTCCCGTCGGTAACGGCGAGCACCCTGACAGCCTTCCGGGCCCCGATCAGTGTGGCCACCCGGTCGTCCCCGACGAAGTCGCCGCCCTGGTCGAGAACAACCTCGACCAGCCCCTCGCCAAGCGGCAGGTCGCGCAGCACCACCGGCGTCTCCTCGCCCGGGCGCGGCTCGATCTCGGCCGAGGCCACCGTCTTGCCGTTGCCGAGCACCCGCACGGCGAGGGGACCGGCGGGGCTCCGCCTCCCCTTCCGGACCGACACGAAAAGGTCGTGACGACCCGGCCCGGTGGTGCTCCAGGAGAGGTCGAAGGCCGTCAGGGCATTGTTGGGACGGGCGCCGCCCTCGACCAGGACTCTCGGCGCCAACGCCGCCAAGTCGGACCAGCGCGGCGATTCGCGCCAGCGCGCCGGCCGGTCGGTCAGGATCAGCAGGTGGTCTGGGTGCCGCGCGCGGGCGGCGACCACGGCCATGACCGCCGCCCCGTCGATGTCGGCCGGGACGTCCGACCGGTCGATCCCGGCCAAAATCGCGGCCGCCGCCGCGGGATCGAGGTCGCGATGGAGGGCGGCTCGCGGACCGGCCAGCACGAGGGTCACCCGGTCGGCCCGCCGGAGGGCGGCCAAGTGTTCGCGCAGCCGGGCCGTCAGGAGATCGAGACGCGTCCCGCCGGCTCCGGCGATGCCCATGCTGGGCGACACGTCGATCAGGACAATCTCGTGGAGCGGGGGGGGGCCGCCCGACCAGAGGGGGGCCGTCCCGGCGGCGGCGGTCATCCCGGCGGCCAGCATGAAGAGGAGCATGGCCAGCCAGCGCAGCATCCGGAAGCGCCGGCCGAGGGAGGAGAGGCGGTCGGCCAGCGGCCGGATCAGGAAGTGGATCGACAGGACCACCCGGCGGCGCCGAAGCTTCCTGACGACCACCAGGAAGAAGGCTGCCCAGACGATGAACAGCCACAGGCCGCGGGGATCGCCGAAGGCCACGTCAGCGTCTCCCCGATCCGGCGCGCTCCAGGATGTGCCGAACCAGCAAGCGCTCGAAGTCCTCGGTGGCCCTGACCACCAGCCGGGGGATGCCGCGCTTGCGGCAGACCGCTTCGAGGCGGCGCCAGTAGTCGTCGACCCGCTCCCGGATTCGGTCCAGTAGCGACCGGTCGACGAACAGGTTCGACGTGGCGGCCGACTCCCGGTCGATCAGCAGGCACTCGCCGCCGAGGTGGGGATCGAGTTCGCCGGGGTCGGACACCTGCACCAGGTGGAGCTCGACCCCGGAGACGGCCAGGCGCTCGAGGTCGGCCGGCAGGTCCCCCTCCTGGAGGAAGTCCGACACCACCACCACCAGGTTGTTCCCCCGCCGCCCGGCCAGGTACCGGCCGAGGCTGCCGGCGATGTCGGTCCGCTCCGCCCCGGGAAGCGCCGCCAGGAAATGGAGGCACAGGGGGAACTGCTGGGGCGACCGGTATGGGCCGACGGCCGAAAGGATATCGTCGGCGAAGGCCCCGAGCATCAGCGGGTGCCCCCCCGCCAGGGCCAGGTAGGCGAAGGACGAGGCCAGCTTCAGCGACAGGTCGCGCTTGCGGAAGCTCTCGCCGGTCATCGAACGGCTGCAGTCGACCAGCACGCTGACGCGCGTCTCGTCGTCGACCACGTAGAGGCGGACCAGCAGCTTCTCCAGCCGGGCGAAGACGTTCCAGTCGATGTAGCGCGGGTCGTCCCCCGGCTGGTAGGCCCGGTGGGTGTCGAACTCGGGCGCCTGGCCCTGCCCCGCGCCCTCAAGTTCGCCGCGGCGGCGCAGGCGAAAGACGATGTCGCGCAGGGCGTCGAGCCGGCCGAGAAAGTCCGCCGACAGCAGCGGCGAGGGATCGCGTCGCACTTCCCGGGCCCTACCCCTGGGCGGGGACCGTGCCCGCCAGTTCGTCCAGCAGGGCGTCGACCGAGACCTTTCCCAGGTCCCCCTCGAAATTGAGGATGATGCGGTGCCGCAGGGCCGGCCGGAGGTGCCCGCGGATGTCCTCGCGGCTGACGTTGAACCTCCCGTCGAGCAGCGCCGACACCTTGGCCGCGGCCACCAGCGCCTGCAGACCGCGGGGCGAGGGGCCGTAGCGGACGTAGCGGCGCGTCGGCTCGGGGGCCCCGGGGCCGGGCTGCCCCGCCAGGACCAGCCGGGCGGCATACTCCATCACCGGCCGGGCGATCGGGATCTCCCGGGCGATGGCCCGGATCTCCAGCAGCCGCGCCGGACCGATGACCTGCCGCGCCCGCCGCTCGTCGCCCCCGGTGGTCCGCTCGGCGATGGTCACCAAGTCGGCGGACCCCGGTGTGGGGACGATCACCTTGAACATGAACCGGTCGAGCTGGGCCTCCGGCAGGGGGTATGTCCCGGCCATCTCGATCGGGTTCTGGGTGGCCACGACGTGGAACGGCTCGCCTGATCGGGTAGGTCCGTCCGAGGATGGTCACCTCCCGCTCCTGCATCGCCTGGAGGAGCGCCGACTGCGTCTTGGGCGAGGCGCGGTTGATCTCGTCGGCCAGCAGCAGGTTGGTGAAGACCGGGCCGGGCTCGAACCGGAACGCCTTCTGCTCGCCCGGGACGTGCTCGACGATGTGGGTCCCGGTGATGTCGGCCGGCATCAGGTCGGGGGTGAACTGGATCCGGCCGTAGCCCAGGCCGAGGACGTCGCGCAGCGACTTGACCATCAGGGTCTTGCCGAGTCCCGGCAGCCCCTCGAGCAGGACGTGCCCGCCGGCCAGGATGGCCAACAGCAGCGACTCGACCACCTCCTCCTGGCCGACGACCACCGTGGCCAGTTCCCTCCTGATCTCCGCCAGTTCGGTGCGGATCGCCTCAGTCTTTTGCTCCAATTCCACGGTCGGCCTCCATTGTCGAGCAGTCCCAGGTTGGTGAAGTAGCGGCGCACGTAGCTCGCGGTACTCCTCGGGAACGGCGTCGAAGTCGATCTCGATCCGGGTCGGGGCCGCCAGCGTCCCGACGTTGCCGCCTCCCCGACGCCCGGAAGCCGCCTCCATGTCCCGGGGGAGAAGGTCGAGGGCGACCAGTCCCCGGGGCGCCGCTGCGGGGGGCTCGACCCGCTGAGGCACCGCCGGACGGCCGGGAGCGGTGCGGTCGGTCACCGGAGTCAATGATTGGCCGACCGTCTCGGAGACGAGATGGATCGGCTCCTGCATCGTCCGGGGCCCCCTTCCACCTCGCCCGCCCGGACCGGACCGCCGCCGATCGCCCTCCTTGGGCAACCGGCCGGAGTCCGGCGGCCCTCCTTCCGGGGTCTGGTCGTCCGTCGCCTTGGGCGGCGCCGGCGGCAAAGTCCCGCCCGCGGAATCCTTCGGGCTTTCCCCGGGCGCCGGCTTCCCCGGCGACCCGTCGGGGGGGTCGCCCTCCGCGCGCCGCCCGGCAAGCCCCGGGGCACCGATGTCCTCCTCCGGACCATCCCCGGTCACCCGGACCACCCTCCTCCCCGGCCCGCCGGGCAAGCGGATCTGCGGCATGAATGGATTGAGGAAGGTGAACCAGATCATGAACGCCAGCAGGGGGACGGCCAGCAGCCGGCCTAGAGGCCGGGCGGGAAGGCCCGGGCAGGGTCGACGCCGGCCAGCCGATGCGCCGTCTCGGCGGCCTGCGCCTGGCGCATCCCATCGGGCACGTCGTCCCGGGAATCGAAATCGACGTAGCTGGTCAGGCGGTCGGCCAGGCCGAGACGCCCGTCGGCCAGGAGCGGCCACGCGCACCCGGTTCCCCGTCAGGACGATCCTGGCCGCCAAAACGGCCAGCAGCGGCAGGCCGATGGAGAGCACCGGCAGGTCCGCGCCGGCCAGCCGGTTGAACAGGATGGTGCCCCAGCGCACGGCCTCGTTGGCCGCCACCGACCAGCCCATGGCTTCCAGCAGGCGCACGGCGGCGACCCTCCACCCGGCTGTCCGGAGGAAGGCCTCCACTTCGTCGCTGGATACCCGCATGGTCTTCGACATGAGCAGGCCGGCTCCCGGCCGGTCGGTGCCCCGGCCGGGGCCGTCGCCATAATATAGCCTTTCGCCCCGCCTCACGCCATGATTTACGGACCGTGTGAAACCGATTGACAGCGGCACCGGACACCCGTATATTCTTTGCGTTTTCGTCTCCCGGCCAAGTCCGGACCAAAGATCGGAGGCAGTTGCAAGCGATGCGCACCGTCAAGTCATCTTCCCTGGTCGTCGCGGCGTGCCTGGCAGCGTCTCTCATGCTGCACGTCCCGGCCCGGGCCGCGGAGAATCCCCTGGTGGGGCAACCGTTCCCCAACTTCAAGCACGTCGACCTGGGCGGCAAGATGATCGATACCAAGCAGTACGCCGCCGGCAAGACGCTGCTGATCGACTTCTGGTCGATCTACTGCACCTCCTGCCTCCAGGAGATGCCCTTCATCATCAAGATCTACGAGAAGTACAAGGACAAGGGGCTGGTGGCCCTGTCGCATCGACATGGACGCCTTCGCCCCCAAGCGGGTCATCAAGTTCATCGATGGCCTCGACTTCAAGATCCCCTACCCGACCATCATGGACGACAAGCGCGAGATCGGCACCCTCCTGAAGGTGAGCATGCTCCCGACGATCATCCTGGTCGACCCGCAGGGAAAGGTGAAGCTCTACCACGTCGGCTACAAGCCGGGCTGGGAGAACGAACTCGACAAGATCGTCCAGGAAACCCTGCCGAAGAAGTAGCGGTGCGGACCCCTGAACGTGGCCGGAAACTCATACTGCAAAGGAGAACGTGACGTGAATCACAAATTGTTCCGCATCACCCGGGTGGCTCTCGCGGCTTGTCACCGGGGGTTCCTGGCCCTGGTCGCGCCCGCCCGCGGCGGCGGACGCGGATGCCGAGCATGCCATCGTCCCGGTCGGCGAGCAAGGCCCCGGTGTTCACCAGCAAGACCATCGACGGCAAGCCCTTCGACCTGGCCGAGCAGCTCGCCCAGAAGAACGTCGTCCTCTTCTTCTGGTCGTTCTTCTGCGGCCCGTGCAAGGAAGAGATGCCGCTGATCGAGCAGTACAGCCAGGAGATCAAGGACCAGCCGGTCGCTTTCGTGGGCGTCAACCTCGACGAGCCGGCCCTGCACAAGCCGATCAAGGCCTACCTGAAGATGGAGGGGTACTCCTACCCGATCATCGTCAACAAGATGGGCGGCGAGGATTTCATGCTGGACAAGAAGTACCTGGTCACCGGGACGCCCACGATGTACATGATCAGGCGCGACGGGACGGTCAGCCTACGCCCACTCCGGCCGCCTCTCGCCCGAAGACCTGAAGAAGGCCGTCACCGACAACCTGCTGACCGCCAACTGACCACCCTCTTCCGCCCCACGCAATTGTGCGACGGCCCGCCCGCATTACATGCCGGTGGCCAGCGGGCCCCTGAAGCGAACTATAGCGGCAAGCGGCCGGGGCACCCAGCCAGCCCGGCCCGCCGTGGAAAGCCGCGTACTGCGGAAGGATTCCATGGCGGAGGGCGGGCGGCGAGGGTCGGACGCGCGAGCGTGTTCGCGGAAGGGTCCCGCAGGCCACCCGCCCGGTCGTGCCGGCGCTCTAGCCCGCGCAGCTCGCTGACCTTCGCCGCCAGCCGCCCCTCCAGGTCGTCCCCCCGGCGGCCACCTCGTTCACCAGCAGGCTCCCGACCACCGCCGCATCGGCCTCCCGCCACGCCTCGCGCACGTGCCCGGGGCTCGAGATGCCGAAGCCCAGGGCCAGCGGCAGCCGGGTCAGCCGCCTGAAGACCCCGCAGCCACGCCGCCGTTCCCTCGGGCAGTCTGTCGCGCGTGCCGGTCGTGCCCATCCGGGCGACGCAGTAGAGGAAGCCCCGGGAGCGCCGGGCGATCGCCCCGGCCCGCTCCCCGGGGCGTGGCCGGGGCCACCAGGAAGATCATGTCGATCCCCAGCCGGCCGCGCCTGCCGCGGCGAACCCGGCCGCCTCCTCGGGGGGGAGGTCGACGACGATCAGCCCGGCGACGCCGGCGGCCGCGGCCCGCTCCAGGAAGCGCCCCGGGCCGAAGGCCAGCACCGGGTTCCAGTAGGTCATCAGGATGAGCGGCGGCAGCCGGCGGGCGAGCGCCGGACAGCGTCGCCAGCACCCCTTCCACCGTCGTCCCCGAGGCCAGGGCCCGCGCCGCCGCCTGCTGGATGGCCGGCCCGTCGGCCACCGGGTCGGAGAAGGGGATGCCCACCTCGATCAGGTCGGCCCCGCCCCGGGCCAGCGCCTGGACGATCGAGCCGTCCGCCCGAGCGCGGATCACCGGCCATGACGAAGGGGATCAGGGCCTTGCGCCCCGTCCGCCGGCACTCCCTGAAGATGTCGCCGATGCGGCTCATGACGCCCTCCCGTTGATCCGGGCCACCTCGGCCACGTCCTTGTCGCCGCGGCCGGAAGGTTGATCACGACGCTCCGTGCCCGGGCCGAGCTTGCGCGCCAGCGTCGACGCCGTAGGCCACGGCGTGGGCGCTCTCCAGCGCCGGGATGATGCCCTTCGGTGCGGCGACAGCAGCCCGAAGGCCGCCAGCGCCTCGGCGTCGTTGACGGCGTCGTAGTCCGCCCGGCCGGTCCTTGTAGAAGGCGTGCTCCGGCCCCACGCCCGGGTAGTCGAGGCCGGCCGAGACGCGAGTGGGTCCCGAGGATCTGGCCGTCGGCGTCCTGCAGCAGGTAGCTGCAGGCTCCCGTGGAGCACGCCGGGCCGGCCGAGCGCCAGCGGCGCGCGCGTGGCGCCCCGGCTCAGCGCCTCGCCCGCCCGCCTCGACCCCGACCAGCGCCACCGCGGTCGTTCCAGGAAGGCATGGAAGATGCCCATGGCGTTGCTCCCGCCGCCGACGCAGGCCACCACCACGTCGGGCAGGCGGCCGTCGCGCCGACAGCATCTGGCGCCGGGCCTCGCGCCCGATGACCGCCTGGAAGTCGCGGACCATCGTCGGGTAGGGGTGCGGGCCGACCACCGAGCCGACCACGTAGTGGGTCCGCGACAGGTCGGTCACCCAGTCGCGGAAGGCCTCGTTGATGGCGTCCTTGAGGGTCTGCTGGCCGGCCGCGACGCCGACCACCTCGGCCCCCAGCAGCTCCATGCGGTAGACGTTGAGCGCCTGGCGGCGCATGTCCTCCGCGCCCATGTAGACGACGCACGCCAGCCCGAACAGGGCCGCCGCGGTGGCCGTGGCCACGCCGTGCTGCCCGGCGCCGGTCTCGGCGATCAGCCGGGTCTTGCCCATCCGCCGGGCCAGCAGCGCCTGGCCGAGGGTGTTGTTGATCTTGTGCGAGCCGGTGTGGTTCAGGTCCTCGCGCTTGAGGTAGATCCGCGCCCCGCCGACCTGCGGCCGTCAGCCGCGCGGCGTCGTACAGCGGCGACGGCCGGCCGGCGTAGTCCCGCAGCAGCCGCGCGAACTCGCCCGCGGAATCCGCGGTCGCGTGCCGCCGCCGGTACCTGGCGCTCGAGCTCCAGCAGCGCCGGCATCAGCGCCTCGGGCACGTACCGCCCCCCGAACCCCCCAAAATATCCTCGACTCATCGATCCCTCCCGCTTGCCGGACACTCGCTGTTGTCCCGACTTCCTATTCGCGCGTGTCCCGAACTATCGACATGAAGCGGCGGAGCAGCGCCGGGTCCTTGCGCCCGGGCGACGACTCCACCCCCCGGGCGACGTCGACGCCGGCCGGTCGGGCGGCCGCCACGCAATGCCGGCCACGTTCTCCGGGGTGAGCCCCCCGGCCAGGAGGACCGGCATCCCGCACGATACGGCCGCCCTGGCGCGGCCGGCGGTCATGACGTCCGGCGGCCGCCCCTTCGGCAGGTCGGCCAGCAGCATCGCCGCCGACGACCGCCACGGCGAGGCCACCGGCCACCCCGCCTCCCCTCGCCGCCGGCGCCTCCAGCGCCTTGATGTAGGGCAGACCGAAGGAGGCGCAGAATCCGGGCGGCTCGGCCCCGTGGAACTGCAGCATCGCCGGCCGCAGGGCCGCCACCGCCTTCCGCACGAAAGCCGCCTCCTGGTTCCGGAAGACGGCCACCACCGGGCGCGTCTTCCGGCAGGTAGCGGCGGATCTCCCGGGCCTGCTGCAGAGTGACCCGCCGGGGGCTCGTCGGCCATGACGAAGCCGATCAGGTCGGCCCCGAGGGCGAGCGCCAGGCGGGCGTCGTCGGCGCCGGTCAGGCCGCACACCTTGACCAGGGGGGGCTTCACCCCGCACCCCGCAGCTCCCGGACGAACCTCCGCCGGTTCGGGGTGGCGCATGGCCGCCGTGCCGACCAGGACGGCGTCGTAGCCGGCCGCCTCGATCCGGGCGACGCCCTCCCGGTCGCGGTAGCCGCTCTGGCCACGGTGGCCACCCCCGGGGGAATGAGCAGGCCGGAGGCGGGGCGCCGTCTCCATGTCCGACCGCCAGGTCCGTCCAGGTCGCGGTTGTTGACCCCGATCACCCGGGCGCCGGCCGCCAGCGCCCGCCCGATCTCCGCGGCGGCGTGGACCTCCACCAGCGGGACCATCCCGAGGGCCTCCACGGCGGCCACCAGTTCGCGCCAGCTGCGCCGGCTCCAGGAAGGCGACGATCAGCAGGCAGGCGGACGCCCCGGCGGACGCGGCCTCGAGCAGCTGGTACGGGTCGAGGACGAAGTCCTTGCGCAGCACCGGCACGGCCACCGCCCTGGCGACCGCGTCGAGGTCCGCGATGCTGCCGCCGAATGACTCCGGCTCGGTCAGCACCGAGACGGCCGCAGCCCCACCATCCACCAGCCGGGCGGCCATCGAGGCGGGATCGGCCTCGCCGCTGATGACGCCTTCGGAGGGGGAGGCCCGCTTCACCTCGGCCACCACCCTGACCGGCTCGCCCCGGGGGCGGCGGACGGCGGCCAGGAAGTCGGCCGGGGCGGCGCGGGCGGCGACACGCGCCCGCAGTTCCCTCTCCGGGATGGCGCGGCGGCCGGCATCCACGCGCTCCAGCGTGCGTCGGCGCATCGCCGCCAGGAATCCTCCGGGGACCGGCCCGGGGCTCATGCGCCCTCCCCGCGGGTGATCCGGACCAGGGCGTCGAGCTTGCCTTGTGCCTTGCCCGAATCGACCGAGCCGGCGGCGAGCGCCAGGCCGGCGGCCAGGTCGGCGGCCAGCCCGGCCACGACCAGCACCGCGGCCGCGTTGAGCAGCACCGCGTCGCGCAGCGGACCGCCCTTCCCTTCCAATATCTCCCGCAGCAGGCGGGCATTGACCGCCGCGTCGCCCCCCCGGAGGGCCTCCGGTTCGCACGGCTCCAGGCCCAGGTCCTCGGGGACCAGGTAGAAGGTCTCCACCCGTCCGCCGCGCAGGGCCGACACCTTCGTCCGCCCGGTCAGGGTGATCTCGTCGAGGCCGTCGAGGCCGTGGACCACCCAGGCCGACTCCGAGCCGAGCAGGCACAGCACCTCGGCCAGCGTCTCGGTCAGCCCGGCGGCGTAGACCCCCAGCACCTGGGCCTTCGCTCCGGCCGGGTTGGACAGCGGCCCGAGGATGTTGAACACCGTCCGGATGCCGATCTCGCGCCGCGGCACCATGGCGTGCTTCATGGCCGGATGGAAGAGGGGGGCGAAGAAGAAGGCGATGCCCGCCTCCCGCAGGGCCCGCTCGACCACCGGCGGCTTGGCCATGATGTCCACCCCGGCGGCGGCCAGGACGTCGGCGCTGCCGCAGCTCGACGAGACCGCCCGGTTGCCGTGCTTGGCCACCCGGGCGCCGGCGCCGGCGGCGACGAAGGCGGCCGCGGTGGAGATGTTGAACGACCCGGAGCGATCCCCGCCGGTACCGCAGGTGTCGACCAGCAGACCCTCCGGCGGCGTGATGCGGACCACCCGGCGGCGCATCTCGGCAGCCATGCCGGCGATCTCCTCGGGGGTCTCGCCCTTGAGGCGCAGGCCGGTCAGGAAGGCCGATATCTGCGACGGGGTGGCCTCCCCCTCCATGATCGACCGCATCATCTCGCCGGCCTCCTTGCGGTTCAGGTTCCGCCCGGAGATGACCGTGTCGATCCCCTCCCGGAAGCGCAGGCCGGTCTCCTCGCCCGACAGGAAGTTGTGCAGCAGGCGGCGGCCGGCCGGCGTCAGGATCGACTCGGGGTGAAACTGGACCCCCTCGATCCGCAGCGTGCGATGCCGCAGGCCCATGATCTCCCCCGACGACGTTTTGGCCGAGACCTCCAGGCAGTCGGGCAGCGTGCCGGGATCGACCACCAGAGAATGGTACCGCCCGACCTCCATGGGCGAGTCGAGGCCGGAGAAGATCGTCCGGCCGTCGTGGACGATGCCCGAGGTCTTGCCGTGCATCGGCGCCGCGGCCCTGACGATCCGGCCGCCGAAGGCCTGGGCGACGCACTGGTGCCCCAGGCAGACGCCCAGGATGGGGATCTTCCCGGCGAATTCACGGATCAGCGACAGGCAGACGCCGGCCCGGTCGGGATCGCCCGGACCCGGCGAGATGACCAGGGCCTCGGGGGCCATGGCCCGGACCCCGTCGGCGTCGATGGCGTCGTTGCGCCGGACGACCACTTCCCGGCCGAGTTCCTCGAGGTACTGGAGCAGGTTGTAGGTGAACGAGTCGTAGTTGTCGATCAGCAGGATCATGTCACTTCCCTCCCCGGGCCATCTCCAGGGCCCGGAAGAGCGCCCCGGCCTTGTGTCGGCATTCCTGGTACTCGCGTTCGGGCACCGAGTCGGCCACGATCCCCGCCCCGGCCTGGAGGTAGGCCATCCCCTCCTTGACCAGGATCGACCGGATGGTGATGGCCGAGTCGAAGTTGCCCGAGTGGTCGAAGTAGCCGACCAGCCCGGCGTACGGGCCGCGTCGGCGGCTCTCGAGTTCCTCGATGATCTCCATGGCCCGGATCTTCGGCGCCCCGCTGACCGTCCCGGCAGGGAACGACGCCCGGACCAGGTCGAAGGCGTCGAAGCCGGGACGCATGCTTACCGATGACCGTGGAGACCAGGTGCATGACGTGGGAGTAGCGCTCCACCTTGAGGTAGTCGGGCACGCCGATCGTGCCCGGCCAGGCAGACCCGCCCCAGGTCGTTGCGGGCCAGGTCGACCAGCATGACGTGCTCGGCCCGCTCCTTGGCGTCGGCCAGCAGCTCCCGCTCCAGGTTCTGGTCCTCCTCGGCCGACCGGCCGCGCGGGCGGGTGCCGGCGATCGGCCGCAGGGTCGCGTCGGCGCCCATTTTGCGGGCCATCACCTCGGGCGAGGCCCCCAGCAGGTGGTGATCGGCCAGACGGAGATAGAACATGTACGGCGAAGGGTTCTGCACCCGCAGCGCCCGGTAGACGTCGAACGGATCCGCGTAGCAGGGGCGTCTCGAAGCGGAGCGACAGGACCGCCTGCAGGATGTCCCCGGCCAGGATGTACTCCTTGGCCCGCTCGACCATCTTGCGGTAGCGGGCCGGCGAGGTGGGCGATCGGAAGGCGTTCCCGGCCGGCCGGCCGAGGGGCACCGGAGGCGGCGCGGGCAGCGGCCTGCGGAGGGCCTCGATCACCTCGCCGATGGCCGCCGTCGCCCGGCCGTAGGCTTTCTCCGGGGTCCCGTCGACCTGGGCCAGGGAGACGATGGTGATGGTGTTGGTGTAGCGGTCGAAGGCCAGCGTGATGTCGGTGAAGAGGAAGCACGCCTCGGGCAGGTCGAGGTCGTCGGCGAGGCTCGACGGGAGGCGCTCGAAGGAGCGCACCGCGTCGTACGACAGGTAGCCGACGGCGCCGCCGCAGAAGGGCGGGAGCGGCCCATCGGCGGCATAGACGTGACGCCCCAACTCGGCCCTGATCGCGGCCAGCGGATCGGGCGCATCGCCTTCGACCACCTCGCCGTCCCTGACCACCCGGGAGCGCCCCCCCTTGACCGTCAGGACGGCGCGGGGCTTCCACCCGAGGAAGGACCAGCGCCCCTGCCCGCCCTCGCCGGCGGCCGACTCGAGCAGGAACGTGTTGGGATGGCCGCCGAGCTTGAGGAAGGCGGTCACCGGCGTCTCCAGGTCGGCCATCAGCGTGGCCGCCACCGGCACCAGGTCGCCCCGGCGGCACAGCTTCTTGAACTCCTCGCGGGTCGGGTGGAACATCACGCGTCCTCCTTCGTGTGCGGTTTGCCTGCGCGCGGTTCGACGGGTTCGCGGATCGCCGCGACAAGCGTCCGCAACCGGGCCATCAGCCGGCCGAAGCCGGCCGGATCGAGACTTTGGGGCCCGTCGCACAGCGCCCGGGACGGCTGGGGGTGCACCTCGACCATGATCCCGGCCGCCCCGGCGGCCACGGCGGCCAGCGCCAGGGGCTCCACCAGGTCGGCCCTTGCCCGTGGCGTGGCTCGGGTCGACGATCACCGGCAGGTGGGTCTCCCGGCGCAGCCAGGGGACCACGGCCAGGTCGAGGGTGTTGCGCATCGCGCGCTCGAAGGTGCGGATGCCCCGCTCGCACAGGATCACCTGACCGTTCCCTTCCAGGGCGACGTACTCGGCCGCGGCCAGGAACTCCTCGAGCGTGGCGCTCATGCCGCGCTTCAGCAGCACCGGCTTGCCGGTCCGCGCCGGCCTCCTTGAGCAGGTCGAAGTTCTGCATGTTGCGGGCGCCGATCTGCAGGCAGTCGGCATGGCGGGCGACCAGGTCGAGCTGGTCGATGCGCATCACCTCGGTCACCGCCGGCAGCCCGACCTCGCGCCCGGCGGCGGCCAGCAGGCGCAGCCCCTCGGCGCCCATCCCCTGGAAGGAGTGGGGGCCGGTCCGGGGCTTGAAGGCGCCGCCGCGCAGCATCGTCGCCCCGGCCGCCTTGACCGCCCGGGCCGCGGCCAGCATCTGCTCCTCGCTCTCCACGGCGCACGGGCCGGCGATGACCACCGGCTCGGCTCCCCAGCGCGACCCGGGCCCGCCCGACGGCCACCTCGGTGTCTTCGGGATGGAAGTCGCGCCCGACCAGCTTGTAGGGCTTGGTGACGTGGATGATCTCGCGCATGCCGGGGAGGCCGCGGAACGGCGCCTCGTCGATGTAGCCGGTGTTGCCGAGAACGCCGATGGCGGTCCGGTCGGACCCGGGAATGGGGGCGGCCCGAAGGCCGGCCGCGCCGATCCGGGCGATGACCTCGTCGACGTCCCCGGGCGGGGCGTCATGGTGCATCACGATGAGCATGTCGTCTCCTCCTCGCCGGCCACGGAAAAGACGAGGGCCCCCGGGGTCCCGGCCCCGGAGGCCCAAAAACACGAAAGCCACGGTGCCGGCCCGCTCAAGGGGCCCTCCGTGGCTCTATGGTTGCTTGTTTGCTGTTACTCGCCCATGCGCGCACGGAAAGGCCCGCTGCGCCAGCACCAGAATCGGGCGGTCTTTCCAAACGGCATGTCGAGCATCTTCTTCATGATTTTCTAATTTATAGGAGTCCGCGGGCGCCTGTCAACCGAAAATTTCCTCCGGGCGGCGGCTCGCGGTCTCCCGTCCCCGGCCACGCCGTCACTGCAGGGCCGCCAGGCCGCGCCGGGCCAGCTCGTTGCGCGGCACTATGGACAACGCCGCGGTGTAGGCCTGACGGGCCTCGGCGTAGCGCCCAAGGCGGGTGAGCAGCTCCCCCAGGGCGATCAACGGGAAGGGGTCTCCGGGGGAACGACTGCCGACCAGACCGCAACGCTCCGCCAGCAGCTCCAGGAATCCCGCCCGGGAGAACGCGAAGCGCTCGATGACCGCCCGGTTCTCGGCGACGTTCTCCAGGAAGACGACGGCGTTCATCCCGGCGAAGACGGGAACCCACTCCGGATCTTCCAGGAGCCGGTAGAGGAGCCGTATCACGTCCCCCGCCTTCGAATTGTACGCGGGAATGACCACGCAGTGGATCCGGTACCCCTTGAGGACGGCCTTCCAGGTCCGGGACTCCGCCGACGGAGGCGGATTCCCCATCGTCCAACGCGCGGGCCATGTCGATCACGTTGCGATCCGAGACGCGGCCGTCGATGAAGACCCGGGCGGGCGCTAAGCGCCAGAGCAGGTATCCTCCCCAGCCGTAGAAGCCGTACAGATCGCCGCGCACCCCGTTGGCATCGAGGAAATCGGCCGCGTCCGTCGGAAAGACGAGGCCGGAGACGCGTACGCGCGAGGGTTTCGCCCGGGCCAGGTCGACGAGGTCACCGGGAAGGAAGAAACCGGCGACAACCAGGGCCGCAGCCAGGGCCACCACCCGTCCCGCCGTGCGGAAGCCCCGGCACGAGAACCCGGCCGAGACGGCCGGCACGGCGGCGACGAAGAAGAAACCCAGGTGCCTGACCTGCGTGAAAGAGTACCAGCCCATGATGGCCATCAGCGCCAGCCGGGTGATGTCCGGCTTGCGCCACGATGCGGCCGCGGCGACGGCTACCAGGGCGAGCAGGAGCCAGTAGGTCGGGAAGACGGGGCTGTTGGAGACGCGCCAGCTGGCCAGCGTCGACTGGTACTCCATGTTGAAGCTGGTGAGCCAGGCGGGGCATTGGGCCAGCCCCCAGACGCGCCAGGTGTTGGGATTGGCCAGCGAGGCCAGGAGCCCCGCGCCGCCCGCCGCCAGAAGAAGGCGGAGACGCCCCGGGGGCATCGGGTCGAGGCGAGGGTGCAGGCGCTTCGCTCCCTCAAGGACGAGGTAGAGCAGGATCACCCCCTGCCCGACCACGAACCCGCCGTGGCTGTTGGCCCACACCAGCATGATCAGGGGCACCGCGGCCACGATAGCCGGCAGGCCTCGACCGTCGTCCGGCCGCCGGATGCGGTCCAACGCCCCCAGCAGCAGCGAGCAGAAGAGGAAGGAGACCACCTGGGGCCGTTCGAAGTGGTAGATCCTGACCAGCACGACCGCCGGCACCGCCACCCCCAGGAAGGTCAGGATGTCCCCCTCCCGGCGCCAGGCGAGCGACGCCAGCAGGCAGACTAGCAGCAGCGCCCGGAGCACCCCGATGCCGGCCATCCCGCCCAGCGCGTGCGCCGCATGGTAGGCGAGCTGCACCAGCCAGTAGCTGGTCATGGTCAGCCGCTGGGCCGCGCTCAGCACCGCCGGGGCGGTGACCGAGAAGAGGTAGGAGTCGGGCAGCGAACGGTGTTCCCAAATCCATTGGCCGGTCTTCAGGTGCCAGAAGAAGTCGGGATCGGCTATCGGATAGAGGAGCGGACGCACGGCCAGGGCAAGGACCGCCACCCCAAGCAGCACCACCCCGGTCCGGTACGCCAGTTCATGAAGACGCGTCGTCACCGTCCGTCGGGCCTTTCCCGGGAGCGGGGCGCCATCGCGGCAGGCTCCCTCAGAGGCGGAAACGGAGCCCCCGCATCTTCTCCTTGACGTCGACCATCTTCGGGTGGCAGCGCAAACAGGCCTCCTCGATGGTCATGTTCTGGGGGATCTCCACCGGCCGGAAGTTGAAACCCTTGTGGGTGGCCGGCTTCCCCTTGGCGATGGTCGCCTGGTCATGGCACTCGGCGCAGGGGATGTTGGGGGCGTCGGGGCGGGAGAAGTCGAACTTGTGGTCGTGGATGCTGTAGTGGCGCCCCCGCACCTTGTCCTCGGCCACCTTCGGCACGTGGCAGTCGGTGCAACCGACCTGCGCCTTGGTGTGCTTGGCGTGCTTCTCCATCGAGTCGTAGTACTTGTAGTGGCAGGTCTGGCAGAACTCGCTGCGGTTCATGAAGGCTTCCTGCTGGCCCTCCTTCTCCCGGTCGAAGCCGCACACCTCGCAGGCCCGCACGGTAGAGTAGAACTTGGTCTGCCAGAACATGAACATCCTGTGTCGGTCGCCGTAGGTCGAGTCGCCCTTGTACCACCCCTTCGACTTAGGCTTGGGCAGGAAGAACTGGGTGTAGTACTTGTCGATGTGCTCCCCGGGCTGGAACCCGGCCGAGAAGGGGTACTCCCCCTCGACCATGTCATAGCCGTCGGTGTGGCACGACTCGCAGATCATGTCGCAGCGGTCCTTGGGGAGCTTGGCCGGGTTGACGATGTCCCCGGGATCCTGGCTGTTGAAGTGCCTGGCGCCCGGGCCGTGGCACGACTCGCACCCGACGGCCTCCTCCACGAAGGTCTTGCTCTTGAGGTCCAGGCCGACGGTGTGGCAGCCGTAGCAGGCGACCGAGTAGGGCTTCTGCCGCCAGTTGAAGACCGAGAAGGCCTCCCAGTCGCGGACGGGGATGTTCCAGGTCTTGGGCAGCACGTACAGCGTCCCGTCGATGCGGGTCAGGTACTTCTGCACCCAGTGTGAACCGACGACGTGGGTGATCTCCTTCTTGGAGAAGGGGATTTCGGGGCTGAACTTGTCGGCGTATATGGCCTCGGGATGTTCCCTGACGTCGAGCAGCATGCGGGCGTGGGGGGTGCGGCTCCACTCCCGGTAGGTCTCGTCATGGCACGCCCGGCAGGCCTTGGAGCCGACATAGCCTGGCAGGCCGTTGGCGGCCGGCGCGGAGGAGGCCAGGATCAAGCTCGCCCCGACGGCGAGAACGGCGGCGATGAATCTCATGGTCCCGTTCCCTCCCCCGCCGTCACTCGGCAAGGATCTCGTTCAGGACGAATACCACCTCGGGGGGGTACTCGGGGTAGTCGCCGACGTGGCTGTAGCGGACGACACCCTTCTTGTCGATGACCACCTTAAGCGGGATCGGGCCGGCCAGTTGGTAGACCTCGGTGGCCACCCGGGCGCCCTCGTCGATCAGCGTGGGATAGGTGACCCCCTTCGACTCGATGATCTTCTTGATCTGGGCGATGTTCTCGTCCAGGGTGATCCCCAGGAACTCGACGTCCTTGGTCTTGTACTCCTTGTAGACCCTCTCGAGCACCGGCATCTCGCGCTTGCAGACGTTGCACCAGGTGGCCCAGAAGTCGAGCATGATGACCTTCTTGCCGATCAGGTCGGCCAGGGCGACCTTGTTGCCGTTGACGTCCTTGAGGGTGAACAGGGGTGCCTTCTCGCCGACCTTGATCCGCATCCCCTGCAACCCCTGCGCGCCGGCGGCGACGGGAAGGAGCAGGGCCAGCGTTACCGCCGCCGAGAACGTTCGCCACGTGCGACATCCGAGAGTCATTGTTCCCTCCTTGATCAATGGTCGAGTCCCTTGTACACGCGCCACTTGGACGCGATCTGGCCTTCGGCCCAGTCGTGCTTGGCTTCCTTGTGGGCATGGCAGGCGATGCACGCCGATCCGACATCTTCGTCATAGCAGGAATCCTGATGAATACGATAATACCGGACCGAATGGACGTCGATCTTTTCCTTGGAGGTCGAAAATGGCTTGGGACGATGGCAATCGAGGCAGACCAGGTTGGCCGATTGGGGGTGCCGCGAATGGGTGGCAAGCTTGTCGCCGAACTCATGGCACTTGAGGCAGTAGCCCAGCACGTCGTCGTTGAGCTTGGCCTTCTCCTTGATCTTGTCGGACGAGCCATAGATGCCGCACACCTCGCACTTGCCCCGGCCCGACTCCTCGCGCTGGAGGGCCCAGGCGCGGTAGAGGCGCTTGATGGCGGCGGCGTTCCCCTCCCCCTCCTCGACGTCGATGGGCACGTAGTAGTCGCCCAGGTTCTTGCCGGGCATGTAGCCCGAAGGGAAGTAGAACTGCCCCGAGAGGTCGTTCCCGCGGACGTGGCAGGAGGCGCAGACCTCGTCCCGCCGGTCGGGGTCGAGGCGGGCCGGGTTGACGATGTCGGCCGGCTTGCCGCTGGCCGCGTGCGCCGCACCGGGCCCGTGGCAGCTCTCGCAGCCGATGCGCATCTCGGTGTACTGCCCGTTGTCGGGGACATAGCCGGTGACGTGGCACCCCGCGCAGTAGCGGGCCCAGGGGCGCTGTCTCCACGACCAGACGTTGTACGGCCGCCACTGGTGCGACTGGACAGCCCAGAGCTTGGGCAGGACGTAGAGTTCGCCGTCCACCTTGGTCATGTAGCGCTGGTCCCAGTGCGACCCTATGGTGTACAGGATGTCCTCCTTCTTGAAGCCGACATCCTCCTGGGAGAAGTCGCCCAGGATGAGCGAGGGATCCTTCTTGGCGTCGCGGATGACGTTGGCGTGCAGGGTTTCGCGCCACATGGTGTAGCTGCCGGCGTGGCACTCCCGGCAGGCATCGGAACCTGCGAAGCGCGCCGTCCCACCATCCGCCGCGGCCCGCGCCTGCCCGGCGGCGCAGCCAAGCGCGACCAGCAGCAGCACGGCTGCCCGGGCCTTAGCCAAGCGCCTTCTTGAGGGCGTCCTCGTATTCCTTCTCGCGCCCCTTCTCGAAACCGGTGTGTATGTACTGGATGACGCCGTCACGGTCGATGACGATGGTCAGGGGCACGAGGAAATTGGTGTAGATGTCGGTGATACTGAACTCCTCGTCAAGCAGGAGCTGGTAGGAAACGGCGAGCTTAAGGTCCCGCAAGGCTCCCTTGATGATGTCGCCGTTGACGCCGTCGGTGTCGACCCCCAGGAAGACCACGTCCTTGTCCTTGAACTTGGTATACATCGCCTCGAGGTAAGGCATCTCCTCGATGCACGAGCCGCACCGGATGCCCCAGAAGTTGAGCATGATCACCTTCTTCCCCTTGAAGGAGGAGAGCTTGACCATGCCGCCGTCGATGTCCTTGGTGGTGAAGTCGGGAGCCCTGTCGCCGACCTTGAACTTCTCCTGAAAACCCTTCTCGGCAGCCCGGCCCGCGCCCGGCATGAAACCCAACAGTGCCACGACCGCGGTGACGGCGCACAGGCCGGCGGTCCTTCTGGTGATCATCTCCGTACCTCCTTGTGAATTTGCGGACGTTCCGGTGAATGACGACAACTATAGGGAAAAATCGCCCCTTGTCAATGCCGGCAACAAAATAACGTCCCGGGTGGCAACCGTCATGGGCGCCGGCCGGAATCGGCGGCCGTTCCGAGCCTCCGCCGCGCCTCGGCCAGCCCCGCCAGGGCCGCGGGGGACTGCGGCGCCAGGCGGAGGGCCCGCCGGAAGGCTATCTCGGCCTCGCGCGGCCGCCCTTCCGCGAGTTCCAGCGTCCCCTGGTGACAGAAGACGAACGGCTCGCCGGGATCCAGGTGCGCCGCGACCTCCAGTACCGGGCGCGCCTCGACATGGCGGCCCTGGCTCACCAGCAGCCCGCCGAGGGCGACCTGCGCCCCGGCGTACCAGGGCCGCAGGGCGAGCGCGGCCCGCAACTCCGCTTCCGCCTCCGCCGCGCGCCCCTGCGCAAAGCGCGCCAGCCCGAGAAAGAAGCGCGCTTCCGGCGATCGGGGCTCGATGCGCAGCGCCTCCTCCAGCTCGGCGGCCGCCTCCGTCGCGCGCCCCTCGTCGGCCAGCAGCGCCCCGCGGTTGATCCGCGCGGGGGCGAAGCCGGGGTTAATCGCCAAGGCGCGGTCGAGATGGGCCCGCGCCTCGTCGGTCCGGCCCGAGGCGAACAGCGCCGCGCCGAGATTCCCCTCGGCGAGCCAGTTGTTCCGCGTGACGGCTGCCGCGCGGGCGAAGAGGGTGGCGCTGTCCCGCCAGAAACCGAGGTAGTGCCTGGCGCCGGCGCCGAGCGCCGCCAGGACGGCCGCGAGCAGCGCCACCGTCAGCCAGCGCGGCAGCCTGCGCGCCGCCTCCGCGCTGCCCCAAGCGGCGATGACCGCCAGGCCGATCCCGGGAAGGTAGGTGTAGCGGTCGGCCATCGCCTGCCAGCCAACCTGGACCAGGCCCAGCACCGGCAGCAGGCCGGCAGCGAACCAGAGCCAGCCGGCGGCCACCCACGGGCGCCGGCCGGCCAGGCGCACGGCCAGGAGCGTGGCGGCGGCGGCGAACAACGCGGCGACGGCCACGACGAGGCCACTCGGGTGTTCGTCGTACGGGTAGAAGACCGCCAGCCCGGCGGGCCAGAGCGTCCGACCGACGTAGCCGGCGACCGCCGTCGCCGCGGCGGCGAGCCGCAATCCGGCATGGTGCGGGGCGTGCAGCACCGCTCCGCCGCGCGACTGGGCGACGAGGGTCATCGCCGCGGAACCGGCTGCCAGCAGGGCGAAGGGAATCTTCTCGGCCAGCAGGACCCGCCATCCCCCGCGGGCCGGGCGTCCAAGCGGCCACCAGTCGAGGAGCAGCAGCAGGAGCGGCAGAGTCACCGGCATCGGCTTGCAGAGCAGCGCCATGGCGTAGACCAGGACGGCCGCCGCCAGGTGCGCCGGCCGGCGGCGGCGGGCCCAGGATAGCCAGGCCAGCACCGCCAGCAGGGCGAAGCAGGCGGCCAGCAGTTCCTTGCGCTCGGACACCCAGGCCACCGCCTCCGTACGCAGCGGGTGTACGGCGAACAGGGCCGCGGCGGTGAACGCCGGCCAGACGACCCCGGTGAGCCCCCGGAGCAGCAGGAAGAGCAGCGCGGCGTTCAGCGAGTGCAGCAGCAGGCTGGTGAGATGGTGCCCCCACGGGGCCGCCCCCCACAGCGAGACGTCCAGCATGTGCGACAGCCAGGTCAGCGGGTGCCAGTTGGCGGCGTAGCCGACGCCGGTGAAGGCCCAGCGCGCGCCCGCGGCGGTGAGCCCGTCGCGCACGAACGGGTTGGCGGTGACGTAGTCCGGGTCGTCGTAGTTCAGGAACGGCAGCCCGAGGGCCGGCAGGAAGACGGCGAACGCGAGCGCCGCCAGCAGGACGGCCGCGACGGCGTCCCGCGCGGCTCCAGGGAGACGGTCCGGCGCGGCCGTCATTGTCCGCCCTGCATCTCGGCCACCCGCCGCAGGTTGCTTTCCGCCGTCGCGTTGCCCGGGTCGAGGGCAAGCGTGGCCCGGAACTCGGCCGCCGCCTCGCCGAGCCTGTTCAAGCGCACCAGCGCCACCCCCAGGTTGAGGTGGGCGTCGGCGACATCGGGATCGAGCCGGAGGGCCGCCCGGTAGTGCCCGACGGCCTCCCCTACCCGCCCCAGGTCGTCCAGGACGTAGCCGAGGTTGTGCTCCGCCCTGGCATTGCCCGGGTCGTGCCGCAGCAGCTCGCGGTACTGCACGAGGCTCGATTCCAGGTTCCCCTGCCGGTACAACAGTTCGGCCAGAAGGAACCGGGTGAGGGCATCCTCCGGCCAGGCCCGCAGCGCGGCCTCGTATTCCCCGATGGCCTCGGCCGGCATCCCCAGGTCGGCGTACGTCTTGCCCAGATTGGTGTGTGCCTCGGACATCGCCGGAACGATCTCCAGGACCTGCTGCAGGTGCCGGATCGCCCCGGGCCCGTCACCCTTCTTCTTCAGCGAGATGGCGACCATCTGGTGCGCCTGCCAACTGCCGGGGGAGATCTCCAGCGCGCGGGTGAAGAGGGCCAGGTTGTCCTTCCAGTACCCGGCCTGGACGCCGGCCCGCCCGCCGAGCAGCGCCAGCACTAAAGCCGCGGGAAGCAGCATCGCCGCCCGCCAGCGCGGCCCGGACGGCCCGAGAAGGCCCCAGACCGCGGCCAGGAAGACGCCCACCAGCGGCAGGTAGCTGTACCGGTCGGCGAAGGCCTGCAACCCCACCTGGACGACGCCGATGACCGGCACCAGCGTTCCCAGGAACCAGAACCAACCGGTGAACAGGAAGGGGCGGCGCCGCATCAGCAGGACGGACGCGAGCGAAGCGCCCAGCAGCACCGCGGCCGCGGCCAGTAGCGCCGGATCGCCGGCCGTCCTCGACGCGGCGTCGTACGGGTAAATGACAGCCAGCCGCGACGGCCAGACCGCCTTGGCGAGATACCAACCGTAGGCCAGCACGGCATTGACCAACCGGGTCCCGATCGGGAGCACCGTCAGCCTGGTGACCGCTCCGCCCCGGGACTGGGCCATGACGGTCAACACGCTGGAAGCCGCCGACAGGGCCAGCAGCGGGAGCTTCTCGGCCGCCAGCCGGAGCGCCGCGCCGGGATTGTGCCGCGACCGGCCGCCCGCTCCCGGCCCGATCATGCGGCCCAGCGGCCAGAAGTCCAGCAGCAGCAGGACCGCCGGCAGGGTGACCAGCATCGGCTTGGCCATCAGGCCCAGGGCGAGGCAGGCGGCCACCGGCAGGTAGCGCCCGGGGCCGGGCCGGCGGACGTACGCCAGCCAGCAGGCCAGGGTCAGCATCCAGAGGCAGGCCGACAGGACGTCCTTCCGCTCGGCCACCCAGGCGACCGACTCGACGTGCAGCGGGTGGACGGCGAACAGCATCGCCGTGACGGCGCCCGGCCACACCATCCCGGTCATCCGTCGCAGCACCAGGAACAGCGATACCGCAGCGATCGCGTGGAGCAGTAGGCTCGTCAGGTGGTGCCCGCCGGGGGCAAGACCGAAGAGGGTGACGTCCAGCTGGTGGGAGAGCCAGGTCAGTGGGTGCCAGTTGGCCGCCTCAAACGAGGTGAAGGCCCAGGCCAGGCCGCGGGCGGTGATCCCCTCCCGCACCACCCTGTTGCCGGTCACGTAGACTGGGTCGTCGAACTCGATAAACTGGCTTCCCGGAAGGGTCCGAAAGACCGCCAGGCAGGCGGCGACCAGCACCGCCGCGACGACCGCGGCGCGCACCCGGGGAGAGATGCCCGTCCCGTCCCGGGCCGGGGCGCCCCGGCCGCCCCCCATTCCGCTCCGTGTCACCGAAAGCTCCTTCCCCGGCCGTGCCTCCGGCCGCCCAATTCCGTCGCGAATCGACTCCCCGGGGCCGCCGGGCGCGGCCGTCCGCTTGTCGGACATTGTGCCTCAGGGTAGAGTAGCCGGCAAGGAGAAACGCGCAGGCTTCCCCGGATGCTCCCACGGCCGGCCGGCCCGCCAAATGTGATGTGATATCATCAAATCATGCTGATTGACGACCCGCTTCCCGGGCATCCGACGGATCCTCCGGTGTCCTCGCCTCTGGACCCCGTCAGCACGGGAGCCGTGACGGCCTTGTCGCGCGAGGATATCCGTTGGTGGGCCGCCGCGTTGGTTGCGCTCCTTCTCGCCTCCATTGGGCTGCATGCCCGCGCCTTTTCGCTGGCGCCGGAAGGATGGACGTTTTCAGGCTTCCTGCTGAACAGCCTCGATCCGTGGACATACAAGGCCTTCTCCCGGAGTTACGCCGAAGGAGGCCTGTTGATCGACAACCCCTTCGCGGCGACACCAGCCAGGCCAGCATTGTTTCACCTGCTCTGGTTCTTGATCGGCAAGCTCCAGGCGCTCTTTCACATCCCCTTCCTACCGGTGTACTACCTCCTGGGGGCCGTTGCGACCGGGATGATGTGCCTGGCCATCCTGTACTTCGTGCGGGAGTTCCTCCAGGGGTTCCGGGCCCATCTCGCATTCCTGTTGGCCTGCACGGCGGGGGGCGCCGGCTGGCTGGTCGCCCTCCTCTCCCCCGACACCGCGGCGGCCCTCAAGCCGATCGACCTCTTCAACCACGAGGGCTTCCCGGCCACGTCGGCCCTCTTCTTCCCCCACTTCACCCTGTCCATCGCCACGCTGGTGACAGCCCTGCTCTGGTTTCACCGCGGCCTCGCACGCGGCCGGAGGGGCTGGGCATACGGATCGGCGCTGCTCACCCTCGTGCTCGGCTTCTTCCACCCCTATCACCTGGTGACCGTGGCGGCAGTGACCACCGCCTGGGTGATGACGGCGCAAGCCCGCGCGGGACGCCGCATGTATCGCGGCTGGGCGGACCTCGGACTGATTGCGCTGGCTTCGGCCATTCCCGTGTTCTACTTTCTGTGGGTCTTCTCCCACCCCAACTGGTCGCCCTGGGAAGCCGCCAACGTGGTGCGAACCGGCTTCACCGGCAGCGTGCTCGGGCTCGGGCCAATTCTGCTGCTGGCCGCATGCGGCCTCATGCGCAGCGGCCTCCGAGACGCCTTCACCCGGTTCCGTGCGCCGGTCGTCTGGGGAGCGGTCGGCCTCGCCCTGCTCATTCCGAACCCGGTCGTCAAGTTCAACGCCAAGCTCGTGGAAGGGCTCGTGGTCCCGCTCGCGATCCTCGGGGTGGGCGCGTTTCCCGACGGGATGCTGCGGGGCCTCCGGGGGCGGATCTGCGCCGTCGCGGCGACTCTCGCGACCATGCTCCCGTCGACCGTCTTCCTGGCGGTGGTCGCGCTCCGGGTCGTCGGCGGCAACGTCGCCAGCTTCATGCCCCAGAACTGGCCCCAAGGCTGCCTGGTCTACGACGAGGACGCGGCGGTGATGGCGCGCCTGGGCGGCCTCTCGCTCGAAGGGGCGCTGGTGATGGTGCCCGCGGAGACCGGCATGCTCCTCCCGGCCTATGCCGGCGTCCGGGTCTACTTCTCACACCCCAGCTGCACACCGGACTACACCAAGCGCTGGGAGACCGCTCGGATGATCTACGGCGGGCGACTCTCGACCGCGGAACGGCACGCCGTCCTGAGACGGCTAGGCGTGACCCACCTGTGGTCCAGCACCCAATGGGCGGACACCTTCGACCCCGCGAGCGACCCATATCTCGCACCGGCGATGGTTGCCGGAGGGACGGGACTGTGGCGTGTCCGTTGAACCGGGCTTCCGCCCGCGGCGGAAGCCTGCCCGCCGCGAGCGCCGCCAGCAGGACGGACGCGAGCGAAGCGCCCAGCAGCACCGCGGCCGCGGGCGGTGATCCCCTCCCGCACCACCCTGTTGCCGGTCACGTAGACTGGGTCGTCGAACTCGATAAACTGGCTTCCCGGAAGGGTCCGAAAGACTGCCAGGCAGGCGGCGACCAGCGCCGCCGCGACGACCGCGGCGCGCACCCTGGGAGACGAGGCCGGTGAGCGGCCGGAAGGCGGCGTGGTGCGGGCTGGCGCTGGCGCTCCTGACCCTGGCCGCCTTTTCCGGGGTCGCCCGGAATGCCTTCGTCGGCCTGGACGACGACCGGTACATCCTGTCGAACGGCGGGGTGGCCTCGGGGCTCTCCCCCGGCGCCGCGCTCTGGGCCCTGACCTCCTTCCGCGAGGCCAACTGGCACCCGCTCACCTGGCTCTCGCACCAGATGGACGTGACGCTGTTCGGCTTCAAGCCCGCCGGACACCATCTCCACAGCCTCCTGCTGCACGCCGGCACGGTCGTCGGACTGTTCGCCGTCTGGCTGGCGATGACCGGGGCCACGCTGCCCGCCTTCCTGCTGGCGGCCCTGTTCGCCGTGCACCCGCTGCACGTCGAGTCGGTCGCCTGGGCGGCGGAGCGCAAGGACGTCCTGTCGGGGCTCCTGTTCGTGCTGTCGCTGGCCGCCTACCTCCGCTGGCTGCGGCGTCCGTCCGCGGCGCGGTACGCCGTCCTGCTGCTGTTCGCCGCGCTGGGCCTGGCCTCCAAGCCGATGCTGGTCACGCTGCCGGGCGTCCTGCTGGTCATGGACTGGTGGCCGCTCGGGCGCCTGTCCGGGCCTCCCGCCGGGAAGCGATCCGGGGAGCGGCCCGCCCGGCTCCTGGCCGAAAAGCTGCCGCTGGTGGCGCTGTCGGCGGCCTCGTCCGCGGTCACCGTCATCGCCCAGAAGGGCGCCGGGGCGCTCGACCCGCTGGCCGACGTGCCGTTCGGCGCGCGCGCCGCCAACGCGGCCATCTCCTACGTCTCGTACCTCGGGAAGACGGTCTGGCCGGCGGCGTTGTCGGTCTTCTACCCCTTCCCGGAGAGCGTCTCCATGCGGCGGGCGCTGGCCGCCGGGCTGCTGCTGGCCGTCCTGACCGCGGCGGCGGCCCTCCTCCGCCGAAGGCGCCCGTGCTTCGCCGCCGCCTGGCTGCTGTACGTCGGCATGCTGCTGCCGGTCATCGGGTTCTTCAAGGTCGGCGGGCAGGCGATGGCCGACCGCTACATGTACCTGCCGATGATCGGCCCCGGCCTGGCGGCCGGTTGCGGAACGCTCGCCGCCTGGCGACGGCCCCGTTTCCGCCCGGCCGTGGCGGCCGCCTGGGCGGCCGTCCTGCTGCTGCTGACCGCGCGGACGGTCGAGCAGACGGGCCGGTGGCGCGACTCGGTGACGCTCTACCGGCACTCGCTGGCCGTCACTCCCGGCAACTGGTTCGTCGAGGCCAATCTCGGCTTCGAGCTGTATCGGCTCGGACGGGAGGAGGAGGCCTACCGGCACCTGACCGCCGCGCTGGAGACGAACCCGGCCTTCCCCCCCGCCTGGCTCAACCTCGGCGTGCTGCTGGCCAACCGCGGCCGGATCGGGCCGGCCATCGACTGTTTTTCCCGGGCCCTGGAGCACCAGCCGGCCTTCCCGCTGGCCCAACTGAACCTGGGCATGGCCCTGGAGGACGCCGGCCGGCACGGTGAGGCCCTGGCCCATTTCCGGGAGGCGGTCAGGCTCGATCCGGGGAACGCCGCCGCCAGATCCTCGCTGCTGCGGGCCGAGCGGCGCCAGGCCGGTTCCGTCCGCTGACGGCCGGGGCACAGTTCGCTTGACAACCGCCGGAAAGGATGGTAGATGTGAAGACCTATTGTGCGACTTTGACAGCCAACCGGATCGGGAAACCAGAACTCGTCCATGGAGGGATGCGCTATGCGTGAGTGGCTTGGGCGTCTGTCGTGTGCGTTAGGGATATCGATGTTGCTGTTCTCCGCCCCGGCGTTCGGCGCCGGCCTCGACCTCGGCTCGGCCACCGACAAGACGGTCGACGAGTACGACAAGCCCAACCCGCACTTCGAGCTCGACTGCGACGAGTGCCACGAGGGGAAGCCCGACTTCAAGAAGGACAACGCCTGCGACGGTGAAGTTCGTCAACGGCGAGGAGGGGAACGTCAAGCTCTGCTACAAGTGCCACGACGCCTCGGACAACATCCACCCGATCAACGTCGACCCCGCCAAGGGCGACGCCGCCGGTCAAGGTGCCCAAGGACTTCCCGCTCGAGACCCGCGGGGCGAACGCAGGGCCAGGTGGTCTGCTCGACCTGCCACTTCATCCACTCCAAGACCGCCGGCCTGAAGCTGCTGCGCGGCTTCCCCGAGTCCTCGCGCCCGCGGACGATCGCCAAGACGCCAGCTTCAAGGACCGGCGCGAGCTCTGCAAGGCCTGCCACGGCGAGGAGCTCAAGAAGAAGAGCCCGCACAAGGGGAAGTCGAGGGCGACCCGAAGAGCTGCTCCTTCTGCCACGCCACGGAGCCCAAGGAGGGCGAGAAGGTCGGTCTTCACCAAGAGCCTGATCGAGCTCTGCGACTTCTGCCACGCGGCCACCAAGGGCGGCCACTACCTGCTCGTGAACCCCTTCGCCGACCCGAACCTCAAGGACGAGATCGCCAAGACCAACGCTGCCGATGTCCGACGGGGGCTACACCTGCGTCTCCTGCCACAACCCGCACGGCGGCACCGGCGAGCAGAAGTTCCTGCGCGAGGAGTTCGTCGCGCTCGCCCTCAAGTCGGAGCGCGTCCGGCCCGCACTTCCATGAACGCCTTCTGCGAGGCCTGCCACACCGTGCGGCCGAAGCCGCCACCAAGGGGCAGCCGGACGCGCCAGCCGCTCGCCGAGATCCCGCTGCTGTCGGACGACATGAACAAGCTGTGCAACCGCTGCCACGAGTCGGGGCTCTCGAAGGCCAACGCCCACCCGATCTCAAGGTCGTGGGCAAGTACAAGGAGCGCATCCCGAAGGACTGGCCGCTCGCAAGAACGGCGAGCTGACCTGCCTGACCTGCCACACCGCCGGCGACTCGCCCGGTCTCGACCCGGACAACCCGTCAACTTCCTCGCGGGGCGCCCCATACGAGACCCGCAACGGCATCTGCTGGACCTGCCACACCCGCGAGGAGTTCCAGGCGGTCAACCCGCACGAGGACATCAACTACCGGCGAGGGCTGCGACTTCTGCCACGACACCAAGCCGGACCTGAGCAAGAGCATCGACCTCGAGAAGATGAAGTTCAAGGGCGACATCGTCATCCTCTGCATCCGCTGCCACGACGACAACGCGCACCCGGCGGCGCACGACCACATCGGCTTCCCCGACAAGGTCTCGATGGAGGCCAAGTCGATCATCATCCCGAAGGAGTTCCCGCTCGACCGGCGCGGCCGGATGACCTGCGCCACCTGCCACAACCCGCACGCCGGCGGCGCGCAGCGCGGCGTCGTGGTCGGCATGGAGATATGCGCCCAGTGCCACACCAAGTTCTGACGCGGTAGGACAACCCCGCACCAAAGACGGGGAAGCGGTCGATGCGACCGCTTCCCCTCTTCTTTTTCCCGGCCTGGCCCGGTAACGGTTGCGTCTTCGCCCCGGCGGTGGTAAATTACCCGAATGCGTTTCTGGAAAGCGGCTGCTCTGCTCCCCCTCTTCCTGGCCGCCTGCGCCACCACCGGCGCCGGTTCCCGGGCGGGTCGCGAGATCCTGGCAACGGTCGGCCGGGAGACCATTGACCGCGCCTACTACGAACAGGCCCAATCGGCCCTGGCCATGGGAGGGGACGCCGGGCACATGGCCAAGGCCAGGCCGCTGATGCTTCGCAAGCTGGCCGAGATCAAGCTCCTCGCCGGCCACGCCCGCTCGGCCTTTCCGGCGCGCGCTGACGGCATACGGGCGTCCACCGAACGCGAGCGGCGGAAGTCCCTGGCCGCCCTGTTCGAGGAGCGGCGTATCGCCTCCAAGGTCAAGGTGAGCGAGACCGAGATCGACCGGCGCTACAAACCGCCGCTGCCGAAATGGGCGCTCGACGAGTACATCTTCCCCGACGCCAGGAGCGCCCAGCTCTATTGGGACAACTCCCGCCAGCGGCCGGAGACCTACCAGGGTTCAGTCCAGACCATCCGACACGACGCGGTCCTCCAGTCCTTCCGCGGTTTTCCGCCGGGCTTCGCCGCCGCGCTCCCGTCGCTCGCGGCCGGCGACTGGTACGGACCGGAGGCCTTCGGCGGCAGTTTCTTCATCTTCCGGGTCGCGGCCGTACTGCCGCCGGCCGCCGAGGAGAAGGCCGCCCAGCGGGAAGGGCTGCGCCGCCAGATCGCCGACGAGAAGACGGCCGCGCGGCGGTTGGAACTGCTGGACGCGCTGGAGCGCAGGCACGACGTCCACCGGACGGAGGTCGTCGCCGACCTGGCCGCCGGGAAACGCACCTTCGACAGCCTGAAGGACGACGAGGTGTTGGCTACCATCGACAGCCGTCCGGTCACCCGGGCCGACTTCCGCCGTGAAATCGAGGCGGTCGAGAAAACCCGCCGCCACCAGATCAAGATGGAGAAGACCCTGGTCGGCCTCCTGAACGCCTACCTGACCGAACTGGTCGAGGCCGAGGAGGCGCGCGACCTGCGCCTGGGCGAGGACGACGCGACCGTCCGGCGCCGCCAGTTCGCCGAGGACCTGCAGTGGAACAACGCCTTCAACGAGGAGACCGTCACCGCCATGGCCCGTCCGACCGCCGCGGAGATCGAGGCCTACTACCGTGAGCACGAGTCAGACTTCCCGAAGGGCCTGCCGGGTTCCGAGATCGACGTGATGGTGACCATCATGCGGAAGAACTTCTTCGACAGCACCAAGGCCCTGGTCGAGCGGCTCCAGCGGGAAACGTCAGTGATCTTCCATGTCGATCCCGACGCCTTCTGACCGCCCACCGGCGGCCCGTCCCTGACCCGTCTTCCCTGCCGGCCATGAGCCGCACGAAACTACCGCCCCGGCCCCAGGAAGCGTCCTGCGGCCCGCCGGCCCGCGCAGTCGGGCCGGCCGCCGGACCCACGCCGGTCAAGCTGATGGCGGTCGCCCTGGCCGCGGCCACGCTGATCGCCTTCTGGCCGGTCCTGTCCAACGGTTTCGTCGACGTCGACGACAACCTCTACCTGTTCCAGAACGACGTCGTCCGGCAGGGCCTCTCGTGGCGGGGAATATCGTGGGCCCTGGCCGGCGGCGGCGAGACCTCCAACTGGCACCCGGTTACCTGGATCTCGCACATGGCCGACGTCAGCCTCTTCGGCCTCGATCCCGGCCGCCACCACGCCGTCAGCCTGCTGATCCACACGGCCAACGCGCTGCTCGCCTTCGCCGCGCTGCTGACGCTGACCGGGGCCCCGTGGCGAAGCCTGGCTGCGGCGGCCGTCTTCGCCCTCCACCCGACGCGCGTTGAGTCGGTCGCCTGGGCCTCCGAGCGGAAGGACGTGCTGTGCGCGCTGTTCGTGCTGCTGTCGCTGCTGGCCTACGTCCGGGGCGCCAGGGGCGGCGGGCGCCGGTGGTTGACCGCGGCCCTGCTCCTGTTCGCCCTGGCGCTGATGAGCAAGCCGATGGCGGTCACCTTCCCATTCGTGCTGCTGCTGCTCGATTGGTGGCCCCTCGGCCGGTTCGCCGGCGGCGCGTCGCGCGCTTCGGTCTGGCTCGAGAAACTCCCGTTCCTGGCCCTGTCGGCCGCCTCGTCCTGGCTCACCTGGCATTTCCAGCAGACCGGGGGGGCCACCCAGTTCCTCCGGACGGTCACCCTGCCGGTCCGCGCCTCGACCGCCGCCGTGGCCGTCGTCAAGTACGTCGGGCTGTTCTTCTGGCCGCGGGGCCTGGCCGTCCTCTACCCCCACCCGCTTGCCCACCCCGCCGCGCCGGTCCTGGCCGCCGTCCTGTCGCTGCTGCTGGCGGTAACCGCCGCGGCCGCCTGGCTCGGCCTCCGGGGGCGCGGCTACGCCCCGGTCGGCTGGCTCTGGTTCGGCGGCATGCTGGTGCCGGTCCTCGGCATCGTCCAAGTGGGCGCGCAGGAGATGGCCGACCGGTACACCTACCTGCCGTACATCGGCCTGGCCGTCGCCACGGTCTGGGGGCTGGCCGAGGCGCTGTCGCGCCAACCGCGGGCGGTCCTGGCCGGGCGGGCGGCCGCGCTGCTGGCGGCCGTCCTGCTGGTCTGCCTGACCCACCGCCAGGCGGCCTACTGGCGCAACAGCGAGACCCTCTTCACCCGAGCTCTGGCGGTAACCTCGGACAACTACCTGGCTCACTACGACCTAGCCTACTACTACCTCACCCAGCACCAGGCCGAGAAGGCCGGCTACCACTTCTCCGAGGCGATCGCCGTCTATTCCTACCACCGGGAGGCCTACCTGGGCCTCGGCATGGCCTTCAGCCTGCTCGGCAGATACGCCGACGAGGCCGAGACCTACCGCACCATCCTGCGCGCCGATCCAACCTACCATAAGGCCTGGAACAACCTGGCGGCCGCCTGCGAGAGCCTGGGGCTGTATGAAGAGGCCTCCGCCGCGGCCGCCCGGGCCAAGGCGACGCGGGACCGAGCGGAACGCTGAACCGACCGCAAGAAGATTCGGCCGGCGCCGGGAAGGTTCCCGGAAACCGGCCGGATCGAGACTGATCGGGAAGGAACCTACTGGCCGGCCGGCGGCATCGTCGGCATCTGCATCGGCCCCATGCCGCCGGGCATTTTCATGCCGCCGCCGTGGCCGGGCGGCATCATCGGCGCCCCCTCGTTCATCGGCAGATCGATGGCCTTGATCTTCGTCCAGTCGACGGTGACCGTGTACCCCTGGCGGAGCTTCTTGATGAAGGCGGAGTAAGCCGCCTCCTTCTTCTCGTTCATCAGGCGGCGCCGGATCCGATCTCGCACCTGGTCGATGGTCGACGGATCGGTGGTCCTCTTGTCGCGCACCAGCATGACGTTGAAGGCGCCGCCGTACTCGAAGACCGGCAGCAGCCGGCCGTTGGGAATCGTCAGTACGATCTTGGCAATCTCCTCCGGCAGGCTGCCCGGCGAGATCCAACCCATGTCCCCCTTCCGCCCGCGGGTCAGTCGGTCGGTCGAGGACCTGTTCGACCAGCTTGTCGAACGGCACGCCCCCCTTGAACTCCTCCTCGACGGTCAACGCCGCGACCCGGTCCTTGACGGTGATGACCGACGTCAGGACGAGCTGGGCCGACGAGAACTCCTTCGCCTTCCGCCGGTAGTAGTCGATGATCTCCTCCTCGCTCACGGCCAGATCCTTGAAGACGTCCTCCTCGACCACCTTCTGCAGCACGCCGTCGACGATCTCCTTCAAGCCGGCCTTCTCGCGGTCGTTCAGGCCGATCGCCAGGCCCTCAGCCTCGGCGGCCAACGCGACCATCATAGAGTAGTCCTTCAGCTTCCCCTGGTAGTAGCTCAGGATGTCGGCTTCCGTCGCGTTGCGGACGATCTCGACGTATGGCACCGGCAGGACCCGGTCGAGGTCCTTGAAGCGGATCTCGCGGCCGTCCACCCGGCCAACAACGAAGTCGTCGTAAACCGCCCCGCGCTTCTGGCTGCGGGCGGCCTGGGAGAGACCGGTGGCGTCCTCGGTGATGGCGTGCTTGCCGAGCGCTCCCTGGACGAACGCCTGGAAGCGGCGACGCCGGACTTCATCCATCCGTTCCCGGAGCATCGTCTGCCAGTCACCGTCCGGGATCGGTGCGCGCGACTCGACCTTGACGTAGGCGGCGCCAACAGGCAGCACCAAGCTGTGGCTCACCCGCCCGGGCTCCAGGCTCCACAGGTGTTCCTCCTGCTCGGCCGAGAAGAGCGACTGGTCGCGGCGGATCGTCCGGATCGGCTCGTGCATGCCCCCGCTGATCTTCAGGCCGAGCCGCTTCTTGACCTCGGTGAACGGCGTCCCGGCCTTCAGCGCCTCGGCGATGTCCTGGTCGTCGTCGGGCGAGAAGAGCATCATGTCGACCGTCAACTGGTCCCGGCTGGCCGGCATCTGCGCGGCGACGTCGGACGGCTGCACAACGATCTTCGGCCGGACGACCTCCTGCAGGTAGTGCCCGGCAACTTGGGTCCGCTCGGCCAGCCACCTGGCGCGGGCCACGCGCGGGTCTCCGGCTGTCTCCTTCCCCTTCCGGTCGGCGATGATCGCCTCGTCGATCAGGCGCCAGAGGGCCTGCTCACGCGGGTCGGCCGCCGGGTCGCCCTCCATCCGGCGGCGCCAGTCCCCGGCCGCCCGACTGATTCGCTCGGTGGTCAGCGTCCGGCCGGCAACCCGCGCGGCCTCGTCAGCCGGCAGCGTCTCGTCCTTCAGCGCGTAGCCGTACCCCGCCACGTCCGGCACCGGCTGCCGCGCCGCCGGCGCCCCCGCCTCCTTCGGCGGGACGGCCTTCCCGGCCGTCGGCGGCGCGCCGACCGTCCCCCCTGCTGCTGGCAGCCGGCGAGCACGCCGGCGAGGGCCGCGGCCACGATCAGCGCGCCGCACGTCGCCCGGTTCATCCGATGATCGTCCCTGCTGATTTGTCGCACGTTTGGGTCGGTCCTTTCCACCATGGGAGGCCGGCCCGGACGGGCCGGCCTCCATGGACGGGCAGAGAAACTACTTAATCGCTTCCGAGAGTTCCTTGTTCAATTTCGCTTCGTCGCTCGACGGGTCGAAGCCGCCCTTGAGCATGACGATCTTGCCCGCCTTGTCGCCGACGATCATCGCCGGGGTGTAGGCGAAGCCGAACTTCGGCGGCAGCGTGAAGTTTTCGTCCAGCAGGTAGGTCATGCCGAACTTGTACTGGTCGTTGTACGCCTTGACGATCTGCTCGCCGCGGCGGTCGACAGCCACGCAGTACCCCTTGACCTTCCCCTCGGTCGCATTCAGCACCTTGTCGACCGTGCGCAGTTCGGCCAGGCAGGCGCTGCAGCCGGTGTTCATGAAGACGATGACGTACTTCCCCTTCCCCTTGATGTCCTTCTGGAAGTTCACATCGGCCCCGGAGAGGGCGTCCTTGAAGGTAAAGTCCGGGATCTCGGCGCCCACCGCGTTGGCGATCTTCGGCTTTTCCTCGGCCTTCTTCTCCTCGGCGGCGAAGCCCTGGACGGCGCCCAGCAGGAGCGCGGCCGACAGTATCAGCATCAGTGTCCGCTTCATCTGAGCCTCCTGACTATAAGGTAATGGGCGGGAGTGAAGGAAAACCTTCACCCCCGCCCGTCTGACATCAACTAGCTACACTGCAACCGCAGCACCGCCTGGCCGACTAGAAGCCGGTCGTGTGGCAGAGGCCGCAGAACGCCGTGTAGTCGAGGCCGGCGCCACCCGAGGGGTAGCGCACGGCCGTCTTGCTGTAGCCGTAGATGGAAACCCCATCTGCCGGCGTGCCGGTGACCGCCGAGCCGGCCGCGTTGGTCTCCATGATGTACGTCGCGGAGTTCGTGTCCGCCTGGTGGGTCTGGTGGCACGAATCGCAGTTCATCTTGTCGGCCGACGGATAGGTCGCGTAGACCGTCGGCGTGGCGACCGCGTAACGACCGGCAGCGGTGACCAGCGTGGTCGGGCTGACGTTGTTCAACACGGCCTTGGTGATGGTGTCGCCCGACATCGGGTGGGCGTTACCGGTCGCGGTCGCGTTGTGGCTGTGGCAGCCTTCGCACAGATCGCTGTGGTCCTGGTTGTAGGCGTCCACGTAATCATGCAGCAGGAGCGCGTTCGAGAAGACCTCGACGTTCTTCGCCGGCTCCAGCTCGTGGCACGACTCGCACACGACCTGGCCGTTGGTGGCCGCGCCGAGACGGCTCCAGCCGCCGCCAGCCCAGTTGCTGGTGGTGAAGTTGGTGTTCACGCCGGCCTTGCCCAGCGTCCACGCGGCCGAGATGTCGCCGACGTAGTGCGAGCCGTTGCCGGAGGACTGCAGCGCGGCGCTGTGCGCGAGGTAGCCGCCGGCCGTGGCACGGGTCGGGTTCAGGCTGTCGCTGCTGGCACCGCCGACGTGGCAGTCGAAGCACTCCTTAGACGAGTTGGCGATCTGCACGCCCGCACCCGTGTCGGCAGTGCGGCCGTTGTCGAGCGGCTCCCATTCGGGATCCAGACCGACGCCGGCCGAACCCCAGTTGTGGGCGCCCGTTCCGTTGTGGCAGTCCGAGCAGGTCAGGTCGGTATCCTGGTTGCCGATCGCCGCGTCGACGAAGCGGGTGCCCAGCAGGCCGGCGCCGACCGGGTGGTGGTTGACGATCGTGCCGGCAGTGTGGCACTGATCGCAGACCACCGTCTCGGTGTAGCGCAGGATGTGGGTGTTGGACACCGTCCCGCCGATGCCGTCATTGCCGGTCGCGGCGAGCGGATGCGCGTCGTGACACGACTCGCAGATCACGTACGGGGTGTTGCCGGTGCCGGCGCCGACCGGCCAGTTGGTCGGGAAGGCGGTGACACCGAAGTCGCAGTTGTTGTCGGTGTAGTCGTCGGCCGGGTGCGTGTACTTGGTGACCGCACCGGGGTTCGGGAACAGGTTCGCGTCGCCGGCGAAACCGGGGACATCGCCACGGTGGCAGGCTTCGCACAGCGCGTTGTTCGCCTGGCCGTCGCCGCGGCCGCGGCCGCCGTTGGAGCCGCCCTTGACCGCCAGCACGTCCTCGAAGGGGCCCGAGGCGCCGACGCCTTCGGCCTGGACGCCGTGCACCGCGTGGCAGGTCGCGCAGCCCATGCCGCCCGAGCCATCGGTGGTCGCGCCGTTGATCATGTGCGCGCCGAGGTTGTGGGCGCGGTCAGCGCCGTACAGCTTCAGGGCGATGGTCGCGTTCCAGGTGATCGGCGAGTTGCCGGCGCCCGAGTTGTCGCCGGTCACGTTGTTTCCGACCGGGTGCGAACCGGGGTTGCTGTTGGCGCCGGTCAGCGTCCAGCCGTAGTAGTTGCCCCACGCACCCTCACCCGTCGAGGCCGCGTTGCCGACGTACTGGCGGGTCTGGTGGCAGTGGGCGCACAGCGTGTCGATGTCGCGCTGCAGGAACGGCACGTTGGTGTTGTCGTGCACGGCGTGGCACGAGGCGCACTCCATCCGGGTGGCCGTCGTCGTCGTGTACGGCAGGCGCGGCCGACAGCGAGTCGCCGGTCGGCAGGTTGGCCTTGGTGATGCCGTGGGTCATCGCGGACTGGTCCTTGAACGGCATGACGGTCCGGGCGTCGGTGACGACGCCGCCCGCCGGGTCGTGACAGTATGAGCACATCGTCCCGACCTCGCCACGCGAGGCGATGGCCGACGTGTCGAGGGAGGCGGGCCACAAGCGCTTGCCAGCGGCCTTGTGCGGGACGTGGCAGGCGGAGCAGACGCCCATCTTGGCGTATGCCGAGGCGACCGAGGTGATGTCATGGGGGGTGCCCGTGACAGCCGCCATGGCCACCTGGCCGGCCAGCAGGATGCAGGCAGCCAGGGCAATGACGAACATGGTTACTTTCTTCATGGTAGCATCAACCTCCATTCATGATAAGGATTGCCACCGCCCGCCGCCCAATGCGACGGGCCCGTTTCGCTGCTTTGAGGGTCGATCACCTCCTCTTCCCGGCGCCGCCACGGGGCGCCGCCTCTAAAAAGTTACTCGGGAAGGATTTCCCGGATCATGAAGGCCTTGTCCATGGCGAGCGAGAAGACCAAGGCCTTGGTCTTGGGGTTGAACGTCACGCCGACCGGCGAGCGGATCGGCAGGATCGGGCGCTGCTTCGACTCCTGGTCGATCGCCCCGGTTTCGTCGCCGAAGCTGTACAGGTAGTCCCCCTTCTCGGCGTCGAAGGCCTGGATCGTGCCCATCGCGGTGTCCATGACGATCGGCCTGCCGGCGTCGTCGAAAGTGATGCCGGTCGGGCCGATGAACGAGCCGATGAAACTCTTCGAGATGCCGTACTTGCGCAGGAACTTCCCCTCCAGGTCGAACACCTCGACGCGCCGGTTGAGGCCGTTGCAGATGTGCAGTTCGCCCTTGGCGTTGATCGCGCACCAGCCGGGACTGACGAACTGGCCGTTGTCCGAGCCTGGGTCGCCGAACTCGAACAGGAACTTGCCGCGGCTGTCGAAGACGCAGACCCGGGCGGCGTTGTTGTCGATGCCGTAGATCTGGCCCGACTTCGGGTCGACGGCGACGTCGGCGAAGACCGGGTTCATCTCGATGTTGAACTTCTTCTTGCGCTCCTCGGTCACCGGCGGGGCGATGATGTTCCGCAGCCACTTCCCCTTGCTGTCGTAGACGACGATCCGCCCCGGGGTGGTCCGGTCGCCGACGTAGACGTCACCCTCGGGGGTGACCCCCATGCCCATGGCGAACAGGATCTTGCCCTCCTCTATCCCGGACTCGCCGATCGTCTGGATGTATTCGCCGTACTGGTCGAACACCTTCACGTTGTTCAGCCCGGCGTCCATGATGTAGATGTTGCCGTCGGCGTCGACCCCGGTGTCCCCCGGCGCCCTGAAGGTGTAGTTTTCCCCCGACTCGACCTTCTTGAGCAGCTTGGTCTTGCGGACGGCCAGCTTCGGGTTCGGGACCTCCTCCTTCTTCGGCTTGGCGGCCTGCACGGTGACCTTCAGCGCGATGTCTTTCTCCTCGGAGTGCTTGGTCTCCTCGAAGGCGTTGTCCAGCGCCGTCAGCACGTAGTAGTAGGTCTTGTCCTGCTGCACCGCGACGTCGACGTACTGCGTCTCCGAGACCGAGCCGAGGAGCTGGTAGTCCTTCCCCTTGGCCTCGCTGCGGTAGACGTTGTAGGCGACGATGTTCGGGTTCGGGTTCTTCTTCCAGAAGAGGCCGACCTTGAAGCTGGTCTTGCCGAACTCGGTCGTCTCGGTCGAGGTAACCCGGTCCCACTGCGGCGGCTCGACCTTCTGGACCTTCTGCCCCGGAATCAGCACGCTCTTCTCTTCGGAGTTGGCCGACGGCCCGCCGGCGTCGATCGCCTGCAGCACGTAGAAGTAGGTGTCGGCCGGCTCGACGGTCTTGTCGAAGAACTGCGGCTGGGCGCCGGAGTAAATCTCGACGTAGTCCTTTCCCTTGGCCATGCTGCGCAGGACCTTGTAGCCGGTGGCGCCCGGCACGCCGTTCCAGCGAAGGCCGACGGCATTCTGGGCGGCCATGTAAACCGCCGCGACCCACTTCGGGGCGTCGACCGCCCAGGCCGGACCGGCCGAAGCGGCCAGCAGCAGGGCCGCCATCATCACCGCCATCATCCTCGTGCTTCTCATCATCCCCTGCTCCTTTCTTCCCCTCGGGATCTCCAAGGAGTGAAACCCTGCCGGCCCGCTGCCGGCATTTCCGTTTCTAACCCTCCATTCCTCGGGGAAGAAGTCGGGCTGACCATAAATACATGCAATTTACATGCCCACTTCCGACCCCGAGCAACCGCGCACAAACAACCCCTCGTGGAGCGTCCGGACGACCTTTCCGAAAATCACCTCCCCACGCACCTGATTGACACCACCCATGACACCTGCGCGATATCACCCACCCTGGGTGCTATCGCGCTATATTATGGCACGAATTCGACAACTACAGGCCGTGCTTCTTCAGCTTGTAGCGCAACGCGTCGCGGCTGATCCCCAGCAGTTGGGCGGCGCGGGTCTGGTTACCGCCGGTCCGCTCCATGGCCCGGATCAGCATCTCCCGCTCCAGCTCCTCGAGCTGCCTGACCTCCCCCTCCTTCGTCGCCGGCGCGCCCTCCCCGGGCTCGCCGCGCATCTCCGGGGGAAGGCTGGCGAGGTGCAGCTCGTCGCCGCCTTCCAAGAGGACCGCCCGCTCGACGACGTTCCGCAGCTCGCGGACGTTCCCCGGCCATTCGTAGGCCATGACCGCGGCCGTCGCCTTGGGTGTCAGGCCGCGGACGGCCTTCCCGAATTCCTTATTATACCGGTCGAGGAAATGCTCCACAAGGGGGAGGACGTCCTCCCGGCGATCGCGCAGCGGGGGGATCATGATGGGGATGACCTTGAGCCGGTAGTAGAGGTCGTCCCTGAACCTGCCGGCCCGGCGCTCCTCGTTCAGGTCGCGGTTGGAGGCGGCGATGATCCGGACGTCCATGCCGATGTCCTTGACCCCCCCCACGCGCCGGAAGCGCTTCTCCTCGATCACCCGCAGCAGCTTGGCCTGCAGGTCGGTGCGCATCTCGCCCACCTCGTCCAGCAGGATGGTGCCGCCGTCGGCCAGCTCGAACAGCCCCTTCTTCTGGCCGCGGGCGTCGGTGAAGGCGCCCCGTTCGTGGCCGAAGAGCTCGCTCTCGAGCAGGTTCTCGGGGATAGAGGCGCAGTTGATGTCCATGTAGGGGCGGTCGGCGCGGCCGGAGGCGAGGTGGATCGACTTGGCCAGCAGGTCCTTGCCGGTGCCGCTCTCTCCCTGCAACAGCACCGTGGTGGCCGACGAGGCGGCCACCTTGGTGGCCAGATCGAGGACTTCCCTCATCTTGGGCGAGCGGCCGACGACGGCATCGAAGCCCCCGCCGCCGTGCTTCTCGCGGCGCAGCCGGGCGACCTCGCTCTTCAGGCGGGCGTTCTCGGTGGCCTTGCGGACCGTCAGCCGGACGTCGTCCAGGTTGAACGGCTTGGCGATGTAGTCGAAGGCGCCCAGCTTCATCGCCGCCACGGCCGTCTCGACCATGCCGAAGGCGGTGATCATGATCACCGGCAGCTCGGGATTGGCGCTCTTCAGCTTCTCGAGCACCCGGATGCCGTCGATGCCGGGGAGGTGGATGTCGAGCAGGACCAGGTCCGGCGTCTGCTCCTCGGCCAAGCGCAGGGCCTCCTCGCCGCTCTCGGCGGTGATGACCTCGTAGTCCTCCTTGGCCAGGTCCTGCTGCAGCGACCAGCGGATCAGGAACTCGTCGTCGACCACCAGGATGCGTTCGCGACTCATGCCGCCTCGCCGCCGCCCCGCACCGGGATGTCGAGGACGAACGTGGTCCCCTCGCCGGGGGTCGACCGGTAGCTGATCCGGGAGTTGTGCATCTCCATGATCCGGCGGGTGATCGACAGGCCCAGGCCCGTCCCCTCGGTCTTGGTGGTGAAGAAGGGGGTGAATATCTTGCCGGCCACCTCGGGGCTGATGCCGGGGCCGGTATCGGACACCGTCAGACGGACGACAGACCCCAGGTCGGGGTCGTCGTGGGTGGCGCTGGCGATGGTCACCCGCCCTCCCCGGGGCATCGCCTGGACGGCGTTCAGGACGATGTTGACCAGGATCTGCTGGAGGTGGACGGCGTCGAAGAAGACCGGCGGCAGGCCATCGGACAGCCTCATCTCGATCTCGATCCCGGCCGTGGCGGGGTTGGGGACGGAGATGAACAGGCTGGTCCGGACGATCTCGTTGACGTCGACCAGCGACAGGTCGGGCTGGAGCGGCTGGGCGAAACTGAGCAGGTCGCGGATGGTCTTGTCCATCCGCTCTGTCTGGCGGACCACCTGCTCGACAACCATGCGGCGCGGGTCGCGCGGGTCGAAGTCGTCGGCCAGGACCTGCACCGCCCCGGAGATGCCGGCCAGCGGGTTCTTGATCTCGTGGGCCACGCCGGCGGCCAGTTCGCCGATGGTGGCCAGCCGGTCGGCCCGGATGAGCTGCTCGGTGTGGTAGCGCTCGACCTCCTTCTTGGTCTGGTCGAGATGGCCGATCATCGTGTCGAAGGAGGCCGCCAGCCGGCCGATCTCGTCGGGGCGGTCGATGCCGGTGCGGACCGACAGGTCGCCCGACTCGGCCCGGGCCATGACCCGGATGAGCTTCTCGATCGGCCGGTCGATGGTCAGCGTGAAGAAGAGGGCCAGGATGAGGCTGATGGAGATGATGGTCACCAGGGCCGAGGTGACCAGGAAGCGGCGGTTGTCGGCGATCTTCCGGTCGGTGCTGCGCATCGACAGGCACAGCTCGAAGATGCCCATGATGTCGTCCTCGTCCTCGTGGCACTCGAGGCACGCGGCCTCGGTCTTGATCGGCTCGACCATGCAGAAGGCGTTCTGGCCGTGCCCGCCCAGGTACGGGGTGGACGGGATGTTGGCCTTGAAGATCTCGTAGCCGATGTCCTCGATGGTCAGCCCGATCTCCTTGGGGTCGGCCGAGGTGCTCACCCGGCCGTCCTGGTTGAAGATGCGCAGCGACTCGATCTCGGGGATGATGCCGATCCGCTCGAAGATCAGCTGGATGTCCCTCTGGCAGGTCCCCCTCATGTCGTGCTGGATGCTCTTGACGATGGCGTGGGTCAGGATCTTGGCCTGCTCCTTGATCGTCTCGACGAACTGGCGCGACTGCTTGCCGATGATGTAGGTGTAGCTGCCGCCGACCAGCAGCGTGAGGCTGGCCACGATGACGACGATGATCCGGAAGCGCAGCGAGCTCAGGAAGCGAACGTTCATGGCCGTCTCATCGAAGGATCAGCCCGCCCCGCTCCCGGCGGGCTCCGGGCGCTCCTCGCGACCCGGGACCGTGGCGCCGAGGAAGGTGGTGGTGCTGACCACCGGGCAGCGGGTGCACTCGAGGCAGCGGATGCAGTCGACCGACTGGGGGTTCTCCCAGATGGCGATGTCCATCGGGCAGGCCTTGCGGCAGCGGTTGCAGCGGGTGCAGGCCTTCTGGTCGACGGTGATCTGCAGCAGGCTCCAGTTGTTGAAGAACGAGTAGATGGTGCCCATCGGGCAGGACGTCCGGCAGAAGGGGCGCTTCATGGTCACGAACAGGGCGCAGAAGAGGACCAGGATGCCCAGCTTGATCCAGAACATCTCCTTGATCTGGGCGCGGATGTCGACCGACAGGAAGCTGAAGGGAATGCCGCCGATCAGCAGGCCGTCGGGGCAGAGCTTGGAGAACCACGGCTCCTGGAAGACGTTGGTGATGACCACCGCCAGGCCGACCAGCACGACGTACTTGAAGTGGGCCATCCAGCGGGGCATGGTCAGCTTGGTGGCCTTGACCTTGTAGAGAAGGTCCTGGAAGAGGCCGAAGGGGCAGAGCCAGCCGCAGGCCATCCGCCCGACGATCATGCCGACGGCGGCGAAGAAGCCGAGGACGTAATAGGGGAAGCTGGCGTTGGTGATGGCGCAGTGCTGCAGCGAGCCGACCGGGCAGGCCATCAGCGCGCCGGGGCAGGCGTAGCAGTTGAGGACCGGGGTGCAGTAGCGCTTGAAGGTCCCCTGGTAGATGCCGACGTTGAGGAAACCCGGGTAGTAGCCGTCGATGCCGAAGATGGCCAGGAACTGGACTATTCTGCGCTTCATCGAGCTCCTTCCGGATGATCCCGAGTGTATCTTGGCTATTATACCCCGTTGGCCGCAATCCTCAAGGGAAAACCGCGCCCGCCGCGGGCGCCCCGGATCAAGCGCCGCCGGAAGGCGCGGCTGGCCGGAAGGGGCCGGAATGTGCTATTCTATGGGCATGTCCGAGATCATCCTGAGCGTCGTCGTAGTGCTGATCCTGATCATGGCCAACGGGGTCCTGGCCATGGCCGAGATCGCCATCGTTTCCTCCCGCAAGGCGCGGCTGCAGCAGCGTGCCGAGGAGGGGGACGCGGGCGCCCGGGCGGCCCTGGAACTGGCAACCGAACCCGGCCATTTCCTTTCCACGGTGCAGGTCGGGATCACCCTGGTGGGCATCCTGGCCGGGGCCTACGGCGGGGCGACGGTGGCCGAGCGCATCGAGCCGCTGTTCCGCTCCGTGCCGCTGATCGGGCCCCACTCGCTGGGCTTCTCCATCGGCCTGGTGGTCGCGGTCATCACGCTGCTGTCGGTCGTCCTGGGGGAGCTGGTCCCGAAGAGGGTCGGGCTGGCCCACCCCGAGGCGCTGGCATCCTTCCTGGCCCGGCCGATGCGCCTCTTCTCGATCCTGACCTACCCGCTGGTCGGCTCCCTCTCCTGGGGCACCGACTCGGTCTTCCGCCTGATGGGGATCCAGCCCTCCAAGGAGCCGCCGGTGACCGAGGAGGAGATCAAGATCATGATGGAGCAGGGGACCGAGGCGGGGGTCTTCGAGGAGGCCGAGCAGGACATGGTCGAGAGCGTCTTCCGGCTGGGCGACCGGCGCGTCTCGTCGCTGATGACCCCCCGGACCGACATCGTCTGGCTGGACGCTCGACGACCCGGCCGAGGCCAACTGGCGGAAGATGGCCGAGAGCGGCTACTCGTACTTCCCGGTCTACCGCGGCAGCCAGGACAACGTCCTGGGGCTGGTGTCGATCAAGGACGTCTGGTCATCGACGATCGAGGGGCGCCCGGCCGACCTGGAGACGCTCCTCTCCCACCCGCTGTTCGTCTCCGAGTACACCACCGTGCTCAAGCTGCTGGAGCTGTTCCGCAAGACCGGGCGGCACCTGGCGCTGATTATCGACGAGTACAACATCCTGCTGGGGCTGGTCACGCTGAAGGACCTGCTGGAGGCGATCGTCGGCGACCTCCCGGCCGAGGACGAGCCGAAGGACAACCCGGTCATCCGCCGGGAGGACGGTTCGTGGCTGATGGACGGGATGCTGCCGGTGGAGCGCTTCAAGGAGGAGATCGGCCTGGACGAGCTGCCGGGGGAGAAGGACGTCGACTTCCAGTCGCTGGGGGGGTTCGTCACCAACCACGTCGGGCGCATCCCGATGACCGGCGACCACTTCGACTTCGAGGATTTCCGCTGCGAGGTGGTCGACATGGACGGCCGCCGGGTCGACAAGGTGCTGGTGACACCCCTGCCCGCGAAGAAGGCGGAAGACCCGGGGGCCTAGGCCGGGGAACGGCGGCCGCGTCCCTGAACCCGGCAGGCCCCGGGGACGCCTGCGAATTCAAGGATTCAGCCACCGGGCGGCCTGCCGGTTCCCGGGATCCAGGTCGAGCGCCCGCCGGTAGGCCTCCATGGCTTCGTCGCGTCGCCCGGTCATCTCCCTGGCGCGGCCCAGGTAGGCCCAGGCATCGGCATCCCGCGGGGCCAGGGCAACCGCCTGCTCCAGGGCATCCGCGGCTTCCGGGTAGCGGCGCAACCGTCCCAGCACGATGCCCAACTCCCGGGCAACCACCGGGCTGGGCCCGCGCCGCTCGGCATTGTTGCGGCGCATCTCGACCACCAGGGCAGTCAATTCGGCCATCCCCAGCCCCCCCGGGTCAACTCCCGGCAGGAAGACACGATACTCGAGGTCTTCCAGAACGGCCTGATTGCCGGGAGCACGGCGAACCAGGAGGGCGAAACCGGGGTCCCAGTAGACGACTCCCCAGCGCCCGGCCGGGAAGAGCGCGCCCGCCTCCTCCGTCCTGACCAGGGCCGAGTTCACCGCGTAGTCGTCGAAGAGGGTCTTCCAGTTGGCCCCGCCATGGCCGCTGTGCAGGCGGCGGATGAATTCCGGCGGGTAGGCGCTGGTACGGCTGTCCTGGAAGACGGCGCGGCCACGGTGGATGAGGTAGCCGGACTGGTTGTAGTGGTTGTAGAGAATGCCCGGCAGCGGATGGCGCTCCAGGAAGTCGACCGCCGCCGCCGGCTGCATTTCCTCCCGGATGCCCGATCCCCAGTGGTAGTCGAGCTGGCGGTCGATGCCGGTGGCCCAGGCAAGCCCCGCGGCCGCCAGCAGCAGCGAGGCGGTCGCGGCCATTCGGGCGGGCTCCCGGCCTTCGGGGCCGAGCCGCCGGTGGACCGCCAGGGCCGCCACGACAAGGCCGTACGGCACCTCCCGAACGTAGCGGAGGCCCAGGGCCGCCAGGCCGGCCAACGTCGAGCGCCTCGGCCCAGCTCCGGCCCTGACGGCGCACCAACAGCAGGGCCGCGGCAGCCGCCAGCATCACCCACAGGAGCGGTGCGCGCGTGGGTGATCCCCAGACGAACTCCCCGACCCAGCCAACCTCCTCGATGGAGACATGGGTGACGGCCTGGCGCAGGGCTCCCCACCCGCCGGGATTCAGCACGGCGGCCGCGAGCGACGCCCCGGTGGCCGCCGCCAGGCCGCGAGCCTCGACCCTCCGCCTGTCCAGGAACTCCCCTGCGGCCATGCCGGCCAGGTAGAGCAGCCCGATGGTCACCTCGCCGTGGGTATTCCCCCACAGCAGGATGATGACCGGCACCCCCCAGATCCACCGCCGCTCCCCCCGCCGGTACCGTTCTACGGCCAGGGCCACCAGCGTGAACAAGAACACCGACAGGAGCTGCGGCCGTTCGGTCATCCGGGGGCGCATGCCGGCCATGGCCGCCACGGTGATGCCAAGGGCGACCACCACGTCGCTCCGGGCGCTCATCAACACCGCGAACAGGGCCACCGCCGTCCCGGCCGCCAGGGCTCCCTTGAGAATCGAAACCCCCGCCCAGCCTCCCAGGTTCCAGGTCCCGGCCAGCAGGACCTGGAAACCCCACTCGGGATTGAACCACGGGTGCCCCGGGAAGAGGCTGGAGAAGGTGTTGACGGTCAGCAGCCGGCCCGTCTCGATGATCCGGCGGCCGGCGGCCAGGTGCCAGAAAACGTCCTGGTCGATGACCTGGAAGTGGGACAGGAGCCAGGCGGCGATCGCCACCACCAGGGCCGCCGTGACGGCGGTCCGTCTCCCGGAGGTCATCGGCCTTCCCCATACGGCGGATTGCTGTGGCCTGCGTCAGGCATTCATGCGACGCCCGAATCCGGCTGGCGGTTCCGGGCCTTCCACGGGGTCACCCGACCCCGATGCAGCTCAGTCAAACCAGGGTGGCGTTGAACAGCACGTCGCCCATCTGCTCGCGGAAGACCCCCAGGGCCAGCGCGCCCCGCGGCGGCCAGCACCAGGACGGCCACGATCGACCAGTTGGCCAGCCGCCGGCGGCCCTCAGCCGTCACTCTTGAGCCCCAGGCCGAGCAGCAGCTCGACCGCGCGGCGCATGTCCCCCACGGCCTCCTTGGCCTTCCCCTGGGCCTCCCAGGCGCCGGAGCGCTTCACGTAGGCCTCGGGGTTCAGCGGATTCAGGTCGAGGGCCTCCTTGAACTTGGCCATCCCTTCTTCGTACTTGCCCTTCTTCGACAGGACCGCGGCCATGCCGGTCAGGGCCGGGGTATAGGTGGCGTCGAGCTTGATCGCCTCGCCGAAGCGCGCCTCGGCGTCGTCGAGCTTGCCGGTGCGGAGCAGCGCCTCGCCCATCCCCGAGAGGGCCGAAACGCTCTTGGGCTCGGCCGCCAGGGCCTCGCCGAAGAGCCGGCACGGCCTCGTCGGCGGCCTTGGGGTCCTTGAGCGCCAGGTCGAGGTAGAGATGCCCCAGGAGCACCCGCGGGGCGGTGTACTTGGCGTCCGCGCCGACCGCCTGCAGCAGCTTGTCGACGGCCTTCTCGCGGCTGCCCATCTTGAGCAGGTTGCGTCCCAGGTTGAAGTAGAGCATGGCCGAACGGTTGGGCTTGTAGCTGGTGTCCTCGACCACGGCCGTGGCGGCCGGGGCGGTGCGCACGCCCAGGGCGACCTCGACGGTCTCCTTCAACTGCTCGCCGGTGGCGCTGAGGAAGGAGGAGACTTCGTAGGCGACCTTGCCCGAGGAGTCCATCACCAGCGTGCTGGGGGTGGCCACCACGCCGACCTGGTTGTAGAGTTCCAGGCCCCGGTCTATGGCGATCGGGAAGGTGACCCCGGTCTCCTTGACCACCGTCTCGATGGCCCGTTCGTCCTCGACGGTGAAGGTGAGGTGGTTGACGTTGACGCCGACGACCTTCAGCCCCTTGTCCTTGTGCTCCTTGTAGACCCCCTCGAGGAACTTCAACTCCTCGATAGACCGGGGACTCCAGGTGGCCCAGAAGAGGATCACCGACGTCTTGCCCTCCTTGAGGGAGGCCAGGGTGACCTCCTCGCCGGCGGTCGTCTTGATGCTGAAATCGGGCACGTCCGACCCCTTGGCGAGGAACTTGAACGCCGCGCTGGCCTGCGGAATGGCGAACAGCATCACCGAGGCGCTGGCCATGGCCAGCAACCCCAGGAGCGCTCGGTGCGCAACGCCCCTTCTCCTGCCGATCGTGGGCTTCATCTCGCCCATGGCACACCTCCCGAAACCGTGACCCCCGGAAATCCCGGGGCCGATGATGCCGATCACGCGGCCAACGTCACGCGGCCGCCTATTTCTTCTTCCTGATGAACAACTTGCTGTCGGCACTGCCGTGCGGGTCGTGGCAGGACCGGCAGCCCTTCTTCTCCGCCTCGATGTGCCTCTTGCTGGAGGGCTGGTCGTGGCACAAGATGCACAGTTTCCGCTCGTCCTGCTTGAGCATGGCCGGATCGACCGAGCCGTGGGGATCGTGGCACGTGGTGCATTCCCCCGCGGCCACCGGCCCGTGAATGTAGACATTGCGCCAGGCCGAATGACAGTTGAAGCAGGCCCCACCCTTGCTCACGCCGACCTTCTGGAACCCCTTCAGGTGGCACTCGGAGCACTTCCCCTCGGTCGCCGGCTGGTGGTACAGATAGTCGCCGGTGGCGGTCGAGGGGCCGCCATAGACGAAGGAGACCGAGGCGTTCTTCCCGGGACCGGCAACCTCGAACTTGTGTAAGCCGGCCTTGGGCGAGAATCGGACATAGAAGGCCGGGCCGTCGCGGCGGACCTCCGGCACCGGTTCGCCGTCGAGCAGGAACTCGGCCTTCTCCTGCCCCGGGTCGAGGCGGCCGATCACGTGGACCAGCCCGCCGACGATGCGGCTGCCGTTGACCGGCGCGGTTATCTGGGCGGCCAGGGCGGGCGACGCCATCAGCCCGACAACGCCGATCAGACCGATGATCCGTTTCATGCCCGATCCCGTCACTTGGACAGCAGCCGTTCCAGGGCTTTCTTGTAGGCCTCGAGCGCCTTGTCGAGCTGCCCCTTCTTCTCGTAGACCTTGCCCAGTTGGTAGTTGGCCAGCTCGGGACGGGGGTTGAGCGCCAGCGACGACTGGAGGAGCTCGATCGCCTTGTCGAGCTCACCCGTGGCACCCAGCACGGTGCCCATGCCGACCTTGGCCTCGGCCGAGGTGGGGTCGCACTTGAGGACGTACTCGAACTCGGTCTTGGCCTCGGCGAACTTGCTCGTCTCGATGTAGAGCTGCCCGAGCTGGACCCGCACCTTGCAGTAGGACGGGTCGATCTCGACGACCTTCTTGAACTTCTCCATCGCCTTGTCCTTCATGCCCCGCTCGAGCAGCACCAGGCCGAGGTTGTACTCCTTCTCGGCCTCCTTCTCGGTGGCCGAGACGACCGGGGCCTCCTCGGGCTTCAGCGACAGGTCGGCGTCGGCCCGGCTCAGCTTGCCCAGGATCACCTTGACCTCGATCTCGAGGATGCCGGACAGCAGCGGCACGTAGGGCTGCTCCTTGGAGAGCTTGTCGTCCTTGCCGACCAGGGCCATGACCGGGGTGACCGACACGCCGACCGCGCCGTAGTAGGCCTTGTCGGTGTCGAGCAGGATCGGGTAGCCCACCTTGGCCCCCTCGGCCAGCGTCTTGGCCTCGGCCCGGTCCGAGCCGGTGTAGACGCCGATGATCGCCAGCCCGTCGCCGGCGAACTTCGCGCCGATCGGGATCAGCTCGCCCAGGACCTTCTTGGAGCGGTCGTTGCCGCTGAAGAAGAGGATGATCCGGGCCTTGCCGGCGTACTCGTCACCGGACTTGGATGCGCCGGCCAGGTCGGTCAGCGTGAACGAGGGCATGGCCGCGCCGGGTTCGACCCCCCTGAAGGCCATTGCCCGGAGGGGGAGCATGACGAGGACCGCCGCGACGACGGCCGCTGCAATAGTGCGTCTGTGAATAGTCATGGTCGCCTCCTCCTATCAATCAGTACTTGACCGCGTTTTCGCGGTCGTATGCAAGCTCGCGGTGACAGCCGACGACGCAGTTGCCTCCGGTGGGTGACTTGGTGAAGACGATCGGCAGCTGCCAGCCGCCGGCGCCGAACGGCACCTCGGGACGGATGTGCTTGTCCTGGTTGCCGGCGTGCGCCTCGTGGCACGACTTGCAGGTCCGCCCCTTCTCCTTGTTGACGTGGAGGAAGTGGAGGTTCCGGTTGCCGTTGCGGAAGTCGGTCAGCTTCGTGGTCACCTCGGACGAGCGCCATGTCCTTGTTGTGGCAGTCCCAGCAGATGGCGTAGTTCTCGGTCTTGTACGCCATGTAGAACTCGGGCGGGAAGTACTTCTTCAGGACCTGGGTGTAGTCCGAGCCGTGGGAGTCGTGGCAGGCGTAGCAGTCGTCCTGCTGGACCGGGCCGTGGAGCTTCTTGGCGCCGAGCACCTGCGAGCCGATCTCCTTGTGGCAGTCGTAGCAGTTCTCCTTGGTCGACTTCTTCAACTGCCGCGGGTAGTTGGAGGAGTGCGGCGTGTGGCAGGTGGTGCATGCGCCGCGCTTCAAGCGCCGTGTGCGGCACCTGGGCCTTGTCCATGTGCTCCTTCATCGCGTCGTGGCACCGGTAGCACTGGGTGGTCTGGTCCTCGGTCAGCAGGAACTTGAAGCCGCGCGTTGTGGACGTCGTGGCACTTGCAGGCACGACTCGGTGACCGGCTTGTGGACGACTTGCGGTTGAACTCCGCCTTGCGGTCCTCGTGGCACAGGAAGCACAGCGTCGTTTCCGGTGGTCAACCCGTTGGAACTCTGGTCGGAGGCGTGCGGGTTGTGGCAGACGTTGCAGTCGCCGGCGGCCACCGGGCCGTGAAGGAACGGCTTGATGGTTAACTTGTTCTCGTGGCAGGAGAAGCACAGGCTCGATGTGGTCGGCTTCTTCATCGAGAACTTGGCGTCGGACTGGTGCGGATCGTGGCAGGCGATGCAGTCGCCCGTGGCCACCGGGCCGTGGATGAACTTGCCGGTCATGATCTTCTTCAGGTTCTCATGGCAGATGAAGCAAAGTTCCTTCCCCTTGGCGGCCATGGTGAACGAACCGGCGTTGTGCCTGTCGGGATTGTAGTCCTTGTGCGGCCGGTGACAGGGGGTGCAGACTCCGGCGCCGATCGGGCCGTGGATGTACTTGGCCTTGCCGTAGTTGGGGTGGCAGGCGGCCGAAACGCACTTGTCCGCACCGACCTGGGCCAGGACCGCCCCGGCCGACAACGCCAGGACGGCGGAACAGAGAAGCAGATACTCGCGGTGCGCACGATTGCAGCTCTCTTCATGTCCGCTCCCTCCTTGACCGATCGTGATCAGTCGCACATTCCCGAATGCCGTGTCTGCTACCTCGCACCGGCTCCGGCCGGCCTCCGTCAGGCGTAGCTGTGCAGGCCGGAGAGCAGGAAGTTTACGCCAATGTAGGTGAAGATGACCGCCCCGAAACCGAGGATGGCCAGGACGGCCGCTTTCTTGCCGCGCCACCCGGCGGTAAAGCGGGCGTGCAGGTAGGCCGCGTAGACGAACCAGGTGATCAGCGACCAGGTCTCCTTCGGGTCCCAGCTCCAGTAGGTCCCCCAGGCGTAATTGGCCCAGGCCGCGCCGGTGACGATGCCCAGGGTCAGCAGCGGGAAGCCGACCATGATCGACCGGTAGTTGAGGTCGTCCAGCGCGCGGTCGGACGGGAAGAGCTCCTTGACCTTCTCCCGAAGCGGCCCGCCGAGCCAGAACATGGCCACCCCCAGCAGGACCGCCGCCAGCCAGACCAGCACGCGGGAGCGGCCGGCAGGGGCGGCCACCGAGGCGGTCAGGACGACGATCGGCAGGGCCAGCCGGCCGACCCAGAAGGAGACGTCGGTCAGCTTCTCGGCGGCCAGCAGCAGATAGACCACGCTGACGCCGAACGAGACGGCGAAGGCGGCGTAGCCGAAGAAGCAGGTCATCACGTGGGCGGTCAGCCAGTTGCTCTGCAGCGCCGGGACGAGCGGCTCGATCTCGGTGCTGATCCGGTCGGTGATCGACACCGAGGCGATGGTCAGCGCGGCCAGCGGGGCGACCACCACCCCCAGCGCGCGGGCGGCGTAGCGCCACTCGAAGTAGAGGTAGATGGCGATGATCGACCAGGAGAAGAAGACCATCGACTCGTACATGTTGGACAGCGGGATGTGCCCGTTGCCGGGCCCCAACTGGTCGTACGACTCCTTCCAGCGGACGAAGAAGGCGATCGTCTGGAAGGCGATGCCGATCACCGTCACTCCGGTGGCGCCCAGGCCGACCGGCTTGCTCTTGAAGACGAGGTAGACGAGGTACAGAACGGTGGCCGCCATGTACGCATACATGGCCATCCGGAAGAAGTCAGTGTTGGACATGGAGCCTAGCATCCTCCCTGGCGGCGTCTCCGCGCCGCGCGTTGATCCAGTATATCCCCCGCCTGCTCAGGCCGCAAGGCCTTCCTGCAGGGCGGCGACGATCTCCTCGAAGTCGGTCTCGAAGGAGGCCTTGTTCTTGCTGGTGCTCCCGGCCACCCGGACGGCCGACCCCTTGGCGCCCGGCTCCACGCGGACCCAGACGCGCCGGTGGGGCATGAAGAAGGCCGCGTAGATGCCCACGACCATCATCATGCAGCCGATCCAGACGACCCAGGTGCCCGGGTCGTAGGCCACCTGGAGGCCGGTGTACTGGACCCCCTTGTACTCGACGAAGTCGGCGTCGAAGTCGGCCTGCCCGAGGTGGTGGATCTTGGGGTACTGCTCCAGCAGCAGGGTGTCGATCTGGGTCCCGTCGCGCTTGACGAAGCGCACGACGGCGGCCGGGTTCTTCGGCTGGCCGGAACGGTTCATGTACTGCCCCTCCGGCCCGAAGTCGAAGTCGGGGTAGAAGTAGAACTTGGTGTTGGTGGCGTCGCCGCGGACGAAGACCTGCATGTCGTAGCCCGGCACCTCGACCGCCTGCCCGAGCGCCAGGGTGACATCGGACGGCGCCCGGCGCCCGGCCTTGTCGGTGATCCTGAGCTTGATCATGCCCCGCCCGGTCTCGCCGTAGGTCGACTGGTAGAAGTAGATCCCCGAGAAGAACTTGCCGAAGAAGGTGTCGGGATGAATCAGCGGGTAGTTGACCTCGACCCGCTTGGTGTACAGTTCGCGCCCCCCCTGCAGGACGGTCAGCGTGGAGACGAAGTCCTTGGGGCTGCGGGAGTTGTCGTAGTAGGTGACCTCGAAGTCGTCGCACCGGATGGCGAAGGGGAGCTTCCACTGCTCGCCCTCCTTGCCGGCCCGGGGCCGGACCCAGTCGAGCGTCTCGCCCTCCTCGATGGCCAGGAACCCCTTGCGTCCGAACCAGGCGCCGATGACCGCGCCGATCAGGATGACCAGGATCGAGGTGTGCAGCAGGTAGATGCCCAGGCGCCCCCAGAGCCCCTTCTGGGCGAAGAGGTGGCGCACCGCGCCCTCCTGGGTCATCTCGGCCTTCCAGCCGCGCTCGCCCATGCGGGCGGCCAGCCTGGCGGCGGTCTCGTCGACCGGCGACTTGGCGGTCATGTCGCGGCGCAGCGGCAGCGACGCCGTCCCCTCCCCGCCCAGGGTCCTGACCGGGTGGGTGAAGAACTTGCGGGTGTGCGGCCAGTGGCGGAGCATGCAGACGATCAGGTTGACGCTCAGCAGGACCAGCAGCAGGTTGAAGTACCAGGTCCGGTAGAGCCGGTCGAAGCCGATGGCCGTGGAGGCGTTGTAGAGGTCCTTGCCCCAGGTGCGGGCCGACTCCTGCAGGCGGGCGACGGCCGCCTGATCGTTGGCGTCGACCATGCCCAGCTTGGTGTACATGCCCCAGACGGCATTGGTGAAGAGGCGGATGTTGTCCTGCGAGTCCTCGCCCTGGAAGAGGACCGTCCCGATGATCGAAACCACCGCCAGGACGATCAGCAGGACCACCGCCAGCTTCATGGAACTGAAGAAGTTCCAGAGCCGGGCATCGAATCCCCCGGGCGCGGGGTGCGTTGCTCCCACGGCGCCGCTCTTGTCGTCGATCTTCTTGTCCGCTTCGCCGCTCATGGATTGATTCTCAACCTCCCTGAAAGATCGACGGTCACGAAAACCCCGCAAGGGATCCCCGTGACCGTCGTATTCATACCCTCGAAGGGCGCATCACTTGGGGTGACACTCGTCGCACTTCGTCGGGCCCTTCTTGTCCTTCTTGTGGCAGCCGTCGAGGCAGTTCTTGTGGTAGGCGTTCTTGGAATCGACCATCTTCTTGCCGTCCACAACCTTGTCGGCGGGACCGTGGCAATCGCCACCGAAGCACTTGGCGGGCTTTTCGCCGGCCTTCAGCTTGGCCTCGTCACTCTTGTGGTGACACTCGGCGCAGGCGATCGTCTTGCCGTGGGTGTCGTGGTCGAACGTGACGGCCGACTTGGCCTTCACGCCGCCCTTGAGGTCCTTGGCAGCGAAATTCTCGGCCGGGACGTCGATCTTGAGCCCGGCGGCGAAAACCGCCAGCGGGATGGCGATGACCATGACCATCGCCAGCACCATCAAAGTCTTCTTCATTTTCTTGTTCCTCCTTTCCCCGAAGATTATGCCTGGAAGCGGGACATTCCCGTCAGAGCATGCCGTTTTCAAACAGGCCTGTCATGTTATGAAAGGGCCTCCCCATTGTCAAGGAAAAATCCGTCCAACGCCCGGGCCAGATCGTCGGGGCCGATCGCGCCCGGCCGGACCACCCGCACGCCCCGCTCATCGGCCGTAATGATGGTGGACACCTCCCCGCCGCGGTAGGTTCCCCCGTCGACCACCAGGTCGACCCCGCCGGCGAATTGCCCGGCGGCCGAACGGGCGTCCTCCGGAGGCTCGGCGCCGGCGCGGTTGGCCGACGTCCCGGTCAGCGGGCCGGTGGCCTCCAGGAGCGCCCGGGAGGGGGCGCTCCCGGGGCAGCGCAGGGCCAGCCCCAGGCCGGGGGGGAGCGGCGGGGCGCCCGGGCCGGGGGAAGCGACGATGGTCAGCGGCCCCGGCCAAAAGCGCCCGGCCAGGAGCCGCACCGCCGGGTGCGGGCGCTCCCACAGGCGCCAGGCCCACGACGGGTCGGGGATCAGCAGCAGCACGGGCTTGTCTTCCGGCCGCCCCTTGAGACGGTAGAGGAGGTCGAGGGCGGCCCGGTTCCAGGGGTCCACCCCCAGGGCGTAGAAGGTGTCGGTCGGGTAGATGATCGCCCGGCCGGCCCGGATCACGCAGGCCGCACGCTCCAGGAGCGCCCGGTCATCGCCGGAGCCGAAGGCCTCGACGGGGGCGGTCACGGCGGGCCTCCCCCCCCCGCTAACCGAGCTTCCGGCGGAGGATGTCGCCGATGAGCCCCGGATTGGCCGTGCCGCCGGAGCGGCGCATCACGGCGCCGACGAAGAAGCCGAGGAGCTTCTCCTTGCCCCCCCGGAAGGCGGCCGCCTCCCCGGGGTGGGCCGCCAGGACCTCGTCCACCAGCGCCTCGATGGCGGACGTGTCGCTCACCTGGCCCAGGCCGCGCTCCGAAACCACCCGGGCGGGGTCGGCGCCGGTCCGGAAGACCTCGGCGAAGACCTCCTTGGCGGCCGGCATGCCGATGCGGCCGCCGTCCACCAGGGCGATCAGGGCCGCCAGGGCCGCCGGGGTGACGCGCCCGCCGCCGGCGTCCTTCTCCTCCCGGCGCAGGCGCAGCAGCTCGCCCATGATCCAGTTGGCGGCCTTCTTGGGCGGGGCGCCCGCGGCCACCGCGGCGTCGAGAAAGCGGGCCAGGTCCGGGTCCTGGGTGATCACCCCGGCGTCGTACGCGGACAGGCCCATCTCGCCGGTCAGGCGGCGGCGCATGGCCCGGGGCAGCTCCGGCACCGCTGCCCCGACCCGATTGAGCCATTCGCGGTCGATCTCCAGCGGGACCAGGTCGGGCTCGGGGAAGTAGCGGTAGTCGTGGGCCTCCTCCTTGCCGCGCATCGAAAAGGTCACCCCGCGGTCGGAGTCGAACAGGCGGGTCTCCTGGACGACCCGGCCGCCCGTCTCGAGCAGCTCCGTCTGGCGGTCGATCTCGTATTCCAGGGCCTTCTGGACGAAGCGGAAGGAGTTGATGTTCTTGACCTCGGCCTTGGTCCCCAGGGCCGTTTCGCCGGCCGGCCTGAGGCTGACGTTGGCGTCGCAGCGCAGGCTCCCCTCCTCCATGTTGCCGTCGCAGATCCCCAGGAAGACCAGCACCTCGCGCATGCCGGCCATGAACGCCGCGGCCTCGGCCGGGGTCCGGATGTCGGGCTCGGTGACGATCTCCAGCAGCGGCACGCCGGCCCGGTTCAGGTCGACGAAGGAAGCCGCGGGTTCGCCCAGGTCGCGCCCGTGGACCAGCTTGCCGGCGTCCTCCTCCATGTGGATGCGGGTCAGCCGGACGAAGCGCGGCGCGCCGTCGACGTCGAACTCGAGCCCGCCGCCCAGGCCCAGCGGGGCCTCGAACTGGGAGATCTGGTAGCCCTTGGGAAGGTCGGGGTAGAAGTAGTTCTTGCGGGCGAAGACCGACCGGCCGGGGACCTCGCAGCCGAACGCCGCCGCGGCCGTCAGCCCGAATTCGACCACCCGGCGGTTGAGCACCGGGAGCACGCCGGGAAGGCCGGTGCAGACCGGGCAGGTGTGGTCGTTGGGGGGCGCCCCGAAGGCGGTCGAACAGCCGCAGAAGATCTTGCTCTCGGTCAGCAGCTGGGCGTGGATCTCCAGCCCGATGACCGCCTCCCAGGCGCGGCTCACGGCGCACCCCCGGCGAGGGACGGGAGCGGCAGGCCCAGGGCGCGGTCGCGCTCGAAGCGGGCGGCCGTCCGCAGGACCAGGTCCTCCTCGAACGGGCGCCCGAGGAGCTGCAGGCCGATCGGCAGGCCGGCGCGGCTGAAGCCGCAAGGGACCGAGATGGCCGGGATGCCGGCCAGGTTGGCCGGTATCGTGAAGATGTCGGACAGGTACATCTGCAGCGGGTCGTCGGTCTTCTCGCCGAGGCGGAAGGCGGGCGTCGGCGCGGTCGGGGTCAGCAGCACGTCGACCTCGGCGAAGGCCGCCTGGAAGTCGCGGCAGATGAGCGTGCGGACCTTCTGGGCCTGGCGGTAGTAGGCGTCGTAGTAGCCGGCCGAGAGGGCGTAGGTGCCGAGCATGATGCGCCGCTTCACCTCGGCGCCGAAGCCCGACCGGCGGGTGGCCCGGTACATGCCGGCCAGGTCGGCCGCGTCGCGGTCGCGCAGCCCGTAGCGGACCCCGTCGTAGCGGGCCAGGTTGGAGGAGGCCTCGGCCGGGGCGATGATGTAGTAGGTGGCCACGGCCGCGGCCGTGTGCGGCAGCGAGATCTCGCGGACGCTCACCCCGGCCGCCTCGAGCAACCGGACCGCGTCGCGCACCGACGCCTCCACCTCCGGGTCGAGCCCCTCGCGGAAGTATTCCGCCGGGAGCCCGACCCGCAGGCCCTCCAGCGGCCGGTCGAGCTCCGCGCGGTAGTCGGGGACGGGCAGGTCGACCGAGGTCGAGTCGCGCCGGTCGTGCCCGGCGATGACCGACAGGATGAGGGCGGCGTCGTCGACCGTCCGGGCCAGCGGGCCGATCTGGTCGAGGGACGAGGCAAAGGCCACCAGGCCGTAGCGGCTGACCCGCCCGTAGGTCGGCTTCAGGCCGACCACGCCGCACAGGGATGCCGGCTGGCGGATCGAGCCGCCGGTGTCGGAGCCGAGCGCCCCGAGGCAGAGGAGGGCGGCCGCGGCCGCGGCCGATCCGCCGGAGGAGCCGCCCGGTATCCGTGCCGGGTCCCACGGGTTGCGGGTCGGGTGGTAGGCCGAGTTCTCGGTCGACGAGCCCATGGCGAACTCGTCCATGTTGGTCTTGCCGAGGAAGACGGCCCCGGCGTCGCGCAGGCGACCGACCACGGTCGCGTCGTACGGCGGGACCCAACCCTCGAGGATCCGCGAGGCGCAGGTGGTCGGCACCCCCTGGGTGCAGAGGTTGTCCTTCAGCGCCAGCGGGACGCCGGCCAACGGATGCCTCGCCGGGTCGAGGTCGCCCCGCCGGCGGTCCAGCTCGGCCGCCCGTTCACGGGCCCCGTCGCGGTCTACCCGCAGGTAGGCGCCCACCGACGGATCGATCCGGTCGATCCGGTCGAGCAGGGCGGTGGTGACCTCGACAGCCGAGTGGCGGCCCTCGAAGAATCCCCGGGCGCACCCGGCGGCGGTCAGCCGTTCGATGGCTTCGATCATGCCCGGCTCATCCGGCGGTGATCACCCGGGGGACCCGGTAGTAGCCGCGGTCGGACATCGGCGCGGCCTCCCGCATCCGGTCGACCAGCCCCGACTCGACCGCCGCGTCGTCGCGGAAGACGTTGGCCAGCGGCAGGACGTGCGAGGTCGGCTCGACGCCGGCCGTGTCGAGCGCGGCCAGGGTTTCCATGAATCCGAGAATGCGCCCGAGCTGCTCGGTCATCAGCGCGGACTCGGCCGGGGTCAGGTCGAGCCTGGCCAGCGTGGCCACGTGGGCGACATCCTTTTCGGTCAGCGACATGTCTTCCGTCTCCCGTGCAATGGGAGTGGTAGGTTACCCCATCAGGCACGCGCCGCGCAAGGGCGCCGTCGTCCCCGCGTCGGATCTGTACGCCCATCCGCGACACCTACTGAAAGAAGAACCGCGCGGCCCGTTGCCGGGTTCCGCGCGGTTTCAGGCAGGTCCGGGGTCTTCCCCGGGCCGGTCTCAGAAGAAGGTGTCGGTCTCGCCGGTGATGTTCTCGAACCGGAGCAGCATCATCAGGGCGACGTAGAGCTTGGACTGGTCGAAGTCGCTCGACATGCCCTGCAGGACGCCCGACTCCAGGCCGAGGGTGACCAGCCGCCCGACGTTCCAGTTGGCGCCGAAGGCCGCGCCGATGCCGAAGGTGCTCGAGGACTGGCTCCAGTCGTTCGGGCCCCGGACCTCCTGGCCCGATATGCGCAGCGTGGGGCCGATCCAGAAGCGCAGGTCGGGGGTGCGGATGAAGCTCCAACCGAGGGTGTTGTCGACCACGCCGCCGAGGAAATCGTAGTCGCCGCCGGCGCCGCTCTCGACGCCGACCTTGATGCGCCAGTTCCACTCGTCGTCCTCGGACAGGTTGGTGTCGACCACCAGGCCGCCCTCGAAGGTGGTCATGCTGCCCAGGTCCCGCGTCATGCCGTAATCCTTGTCATCGACCTCGACCTCGGACGTGCCGATGGAGCCGTAGAGCCCCATGCCGAACGCGTGGGCCTGCCGGGCGGGCAGACACAGCACCAGGCCGAGCGCCAAAGCCAACGCGAACAACGAGCCTGCCTTGACCGCGCGCGAGAGGGCGATCTCCCCTGTCCTCGACATCTGGTTCATGCCAATCCTCCCCTCGATAAGATGTATCTTCCACGGCGACGGCCGCCACGCCGGCGGCTTCCACAATGGCGCAATCCGGTTTTATGTACCCCACCCCGCGGCGATTGTCAAGGACTTCGGTCCGCCGGATGCGCGTCCCCCGGGCGCGCGTCCTTGGGCATTCCCGACCTTGACAAACATGGTCCGGAGTGGAGAATCGGTGTCGACACCACTCACCCGTCATGGAGGTCGAAACCGATGAGACGCGTCGCAGCCGTGGTCGTGTCGGGACTCCTCGCGGCCGCCCTGCCGGCCGCACCCGCGGCGTCGGCCGCCTTTAGGATCGGCCTGGTGACCGACGTGGGCAAGATCGACGACCGTTCCTTCAACCAGTCGTCCTGGGAAGCCCTGGAACTCGCCCGGCGGGAGATGGGGGCCGAGGTGCGGTTCATCGAGACGACCGACCCGAGGGATTATTCCCGCAACATCGCCCAGTTCGCCGAGGCCGGCTACGACGTCGTGGTCACCGTCGGCTTCGCGCTGGCCGAGGCGACCACCCGGGCGGCGGGCAAGTTCCCGCGGACCCGATTCATCGGCATCGACCAGTTCCAGGGATCGGTCACCCCCGGCGTGGCCGGGCTGGTCTTCCCCGAGGACCAGGGAGGATTCCTGGCCGGCTGCCTGGCCGCCCTGGTCAGCCGGACGGGGAAGGTCGGCGCCGTCCTGGCCACCGACCTGGTGCTGCCGGTGTGGCGGCTGGGCGAAGGGTTCCGGGCCGGTGCGCGGCACGTCCGCCCCAATGCCGCGGTCAGCGTCGTCTTCCACAGCGACGTCGGCTTCGACCGCACCTTCACCGACCCCGAGTGGGGACGGAGCACGGCCACCGACCTGGCGTCCAAGGGGGTCGAGGTGATCTTCGCCGCCGGCGGCAAGACCGGCAATGGGGCGCTGCTCGGCTGCGCCAGGAGCGGCATCATGGGCATCGGCGTCGACGCCGACCAGTACCTGACCCTGCCCGAGGCGCGGCCGATCATGCTCACCAGCGTCATCAAGCGGATCACCCAGGGGACCGTCGAGTTGATCAGGAGCGCGCGGGAGGGCCGCTGGCGTGACGGCAACGTCACCGGCGGCATCGGCCTGGCCCCCTACCACGACCTGGAAGCGAAGGTCTCCCCGGCAGTCCGGGCCCGGCTGGCGGCGATCGCCGGCGGGCTTGCCGACGGGACGATCGTCACCGGCGTCCCGCCCACCAAGCCCGCCAGGTGAAGCGCCTCACGGCCGATCTGGCCCCGCCGGCGGCGGCCCTGGCGGGCACGCTGCTGGTCGGCGCCGCGCTGGTCGCCCTGGCGGGCGCCGACCCGTGGACCGCCCTGGCGGGCCTCATGCAGGGAGCGGCCGGCTCCCCCGCGGCGCTGGCCGAGACCCTGACCGCCGCCACGCCCCTGCTGCTGGCATCCCTGGGCGTCTCGCTGGCCTTCCAGGGCGGGCCTGTTCAACATCGGCGCCGAGGGGCAACTTGCCCTGGGTCGCCCGACGGCCGCGCGGCTGGGCGTCGCCCTGCCTAAGATCGCTGGGCCCCCGCCCCCCGCATCCACGTGCCCGGGCCTCCTGATCGGCGCCCTGGCAGGGGCCTGTGGGGGGCCGTCCCCGGCTGGCTCGAGGCCCGCACCGGCGCCCACGAAGTCATCAACACCATCATGATGAACTACCTGGCGCTGCTGCTGACCAGCTACCTGCTCAACGGCCCCTGGAAAGACCCCGACCCTTCAACGTAGTGGCCCAGACGGCCCCCATCGCCCCTGAGCCCGACTGGCCCCCATCTTCCAGGGGCCCCGCTTCCGTTGGGGGTTATCCTGGCGCTGGTCGGCCTTCGGCGGTGTACTGGCTGCTGTGGAAGACGCGCTGGGCTTCGAGATCCGCACCGTGGGGGCCAACCCCAGCGCCGCCCGCTACGCGGGCATCGCCGTGGAGCGGACCATCGTCCTGCCATGGCCCTCAGCGGCATGCTGGCGGGGCTGGCCGGCGCCGTGGAGGTGGCGGCCCTGAATTACCGCCACACCTCCAGCTTCAGCCTGGGCTACGGCTTCGATGCCATCGCCATCGCCCTGCTGGGCAAGAACCACCCCCTGGGAGTCGTGCTGGCGGCGATCCTCTTCGGCGCCATGCGGAACGGGGCCACCCGGATGCAGTTTCTCACCCAGGTGCCTGTGGACATCATCTCGCTGATCCAGGCCCTGGTGCTGCTGTTCGTGGCCGCCGACGAGATCATCCGCTACATCTACAGGATCCGCCCGCGGGGTGAGCGATGGTGCTCACCCGCGGATGGGGGGGCTGACCGTGTCGCTGAGCCGCTTCCTGTTCATCATACTGACCATCGTCGTGCTCATCGCCGTAGCCGTCTTTATGGGAACGGGACAGAACATGCCGGCGGTAGTGGCCGCCAGCTTCCTGGCCACCATGCTCCGGGTGGCCACTCCCCTCACCCTGGGGGCGCTATCGGGCATCTACTGTGAGCGGGCCGGGGTCGTGAACATCGCCATCGAGGGGATGATGCTCACGGCCGCCTTCTTCGGATGGCTCGGGTCCATCTACCTGAACCAGGCAGGCGCTCCCGTCATTGTGGCGCTCCTGGGTGGGGCGGCGGCGGCCGTTCTGACAGGCGCCTCCTGGCGGCTGCTCCACGCCGTGCTCTCCGTCACCTTCAAGGTGGACCAGATAATCAGCGGCACGGTGATCAACATCCTGGCCGTGGGGCTTACCGGCTTCCTCAACCGGGCCCTCTTCTTCCAGCAGGACGTCCCCCATGCCCCCGGGGTGCTGCCCCCATCCACATCCCTTCCTGGCCGACCTGCCGGTGATCGGCCGGGTCTTCCAGCAGCAGCCCATCGCCATCACCGCCGTCCTGCTGGTGCTGTTCACCCATTGGGTGCTCTTCTTCACCCGCTGGGGTCTGCGCACCCGAGCCGTGGGCGAGCACCCCCTGGCGGCGGACACCGTGGGATCAACGTGTACAAGATGCGCTACATGAACGTGATCATCGGTGGGATGATAGCGGGCTTGGCCGGCGCCTACTTCACCATCGAGTCGGTGCCCAGCTTCGAGCCCGGGCAGACGGCGGGCCGGGGCTTCATCTCCCTGGCGGCCATGATCTTCGGCGGCTGGACCCCCTTCGGGGCCTGGGCGGCGGCGCTACTGTTCGGGGCCGCCCAGGCGCTGCAGATCAACGCCCAGTACTTCGGCATACCGGCGCCTCTCAACTCGTGGCGGGCGTTGCCCTACCTGCTCACCATGATCGCCCTCTCCGGCATCGTCGGGCGGACCACGGCGCCGGCGGCGGACGGCCAGCCCTATGAGAAGTAGGTTCTCTGATGGATAGCGCTAAAGAGAGGTGGTGCTGGAGGCCCGCCACGTCACCAAGGCCTTCCCCGGGGTGGTGGCCAACCAGGACGTGAGCCTCAGGCTGTATCGGGGCGAGGTGCTGGGGCTGCTGGGGGAGAACGGCGCGGGCAAGACCACCCTCATGAGCATCCTGTACGGCCTCTACCACCAGGACTCCGGCGAGATCCTGGTGCGAGGCGAGCCCGTGCGGATCACCAGCCCCTCGGAATCCATCCGGCGGGGCATCGGCATGGTCCACCAGCACTTCATGCTGGTGCCCGTGTTCACCGTGCCGAGAACATCATCCTGGGGGCGGAGCCGGTGACGGGGCGTGCCTGGACCTGGCGGGCGCGCGGGCCCGGCAGATCCGGGAGCTTTCCCGCCGCTTCAACCTGCGGTCGACCCGGCGCCTCGTGAAGGACCTCTCCGTGGGCCAGCAGCAGCGGGTGGAGATCATCAAGGCGCTCTACCGCGGCGCCGACGTCCTGATCCTGGACGAGCCCACCGCCGTGCTCACCCCCCGGAGACCGACGACCTTTTCGCCATCTCCGCCCCTGCGGCCCAGGGCACCTCGGTCATCTTCATCTCCCACAGGCTGAAGGAGGTGCTGGCCATCTCCGACCGCATCGTGGTGCTGCGCGCCGGCAGGGTCGTCGGCGACCTGGCCCCCGGTTCGACCGACGAGACGTCGCTGGCCCGGCTGATGGTCGGCGAAGCGCTCGAATCCGCGCGGCGACCTGCCCGCGCCGGCCCCGGGCGGGTGGTGCTGGCGGTCGAGGGGCTGGCCGTCGGGGGTCCCGCCGGGGTCCGGCCGGTGGACGGGGTGTCGTTCGAGGTGCGCGCCGGCGAGGTGATGGGCGTGGCCGGCGTCCAGGGGAACGGGCAGGCCGAGCTGGCCGAGACGCTGGTCGGGCTGCGGGCGCCCCTTTACGGCCGGGTCCTGATCGACGGGGTGCGGGTCGACGGCACGTCGCCGGCCGTCTTCCGCGATTGCGGCGGGGCCTGGATCCCCGAGGACCGCCACCGGCAGGGGATGGCCGCGTCACTGCCCGTGTCCCACAACGTCATCCTGGGAAGGCACCGGAAGCCGCCCTTCGCCCGCGGAGGACTCATGGCACCCGGCGCGGCCGACCGTGCCGCCCGGGACCTCTTCGACCGGCTCGGGCTCGTGGCCGCCTCGGTCCACGCCCCGGCGGGGAGCCTCTCCGGCGGGAACCAGCAGAAGCTGGTCGTCGGCCGTGAACTGGGCCGGGGAGCCCGGTTCATCCTGGCCGTCTCACCGACCCGGGGCCTCGACCCGGCGGCGGTGGCCGCCGTCCACCGGCTCCTGCTGGAGGCCCGTGACGGAGGGGCGGCCATCCTGCTCGTCTCGGCCGACCTGGATGAGGTCCTGGCCCTGTCCGACCGGGTGGCGGTCATGCGCCGGGGACGGCTGAAGCAGGTCGACCCCGGCCGGCGGGACGACCGCCAGCACCTTGGGCTGCTGCTGGCCTCCGACGCCGGCGATTCCCGATGCTGAAACCCCCTTGACAACTTTGTGCAACGGGTCTACAAAAACGGCAACAGATCGCGCATGCATCAACCGGAAGTCGGTTTTCAGTGAGCTTAGACCGCTGCAAAGGAGGAATGTCAGCCTTGATGAGAAACACTGGCAAGGTAAAGTGGTTTGATGTCAAGAAGGGCTGGGGGTTCATCAAGAAGGAAGGCGGCGACGACATCTTCGTCCACTACTCGGCCATCGACGGCGAGGGCTTTCGTAGCCTCGATGACGGTCAGGACGTGGAGTTCGATGTGGTCGAAGGCCCCAAGGGAATGCAGGCGGCCAACGTGGTGAAGAAGATCCTCAGCGTCTAGTGAACCGATACCCCGGCGCCCCGGTGGGGATCCTTCCCCCCGGGGCGCCGGCACGTACGGAGAGCGTCCGCCGCCGGGCTCATCCCCCCAGGAGCGACCGCAGCAGCTTGACCCCCCGTGAGGCGTCGGGGGCGTACCCGTCGGCGCCGATCCGCTCGGCGTACTCGGGGGTCAGCACGGCCCCGCCAACGACCACCGGCAGCGCCGGGAACTCTTCCTTGAGGGCGGCGATGCTCCGCTCCATGGCCGGCAGGGTGGTGGTCATCAGGGCCGACAGGCCCACCAGGTCGATGTCGCCGACCCGGACTCGGGCGAGGATCTGGTCGGCCGGGACGTTGATCCCCAGGTCCACCACCCGGTAGCCGTAGTTCTCGACCAGCGCCTTGACGATGTTCTTCCCCAGGTCGTGGATGTCCCCCTCGACCGACGCCAGCAGGACGGTCCCCTTTCCGCCGCCGGACTCCTCCGGCAACCGTTCCCTGATCACGCCGAAAGCCGCCCGCACCGCCTCCGCGGCGCCGACCACCTGGGGCAGGAAGACGGCCTTTCGCTCGAACAGTTCGCCCACCTCCTCGAGAGCCGGCACCAGCCTTCCCTCGTTGATGGTGATCGGGTCCTCGCCGCGGTCGAGCAGCTCGGTCACCAGCCTGACCAGGCGGGAGGCGTCGCCCTGGACGACGGCTTCCCTGACCGGGTCATCCCCGGAGGCGCCGGTTGCCTGACCGGCCTTCGCCGGGACCCCGGCGGCGGCCTTGAAGCGACCGATGTAGGCGACCGCGCCCCGGTCGCGCCCGGTGACGACCTGGGCGGCGGCCAGGGCATGGATGACCCGCTCGGCATACGGGTTGAGAATGGCTGCGTCCAGCCCCGCGCGCACCGCCATGGCCAGGAAGGCGGCGTTCAGTTCCTCCCGGGCCGGCAGGCCGAAGGAAATGTTGCTGACCCCCAGGATGGTGCCGCAGCCGAGGCTCTTCCTGATCCGCGCGACGGCCTCGAGGGTCTCCAGCACCTGGGGCTGCTCGGAGCCGACCGCCAGGGCGAGGCAGTCGACCAGGATGTCATCGGGGCCGAGGCCGTGGGAGGCGGCCGCGTCGACGATGCTCCCGGCCAGGCGCAGGCGCGCCGCGGCGTCGGCCGGCAGGCCGGTATCGTCCATGGCCAGGGCGATCACCGCCGCGCCGTACCGGGCGGCCAGCGGCAGGATCGTCTCGCAGGCTCCCGGGGGAGGCGTTGACCGAGTTGATCAGCACCCGGCCGTCGGCGTTCCGGAGGGCCGCCTCGAGCGCCGCCGGCGAGCCCGAATCGATCACCAGCGGCGCGTCGGTCAGCTTCTGGGCCAGGGCGGCCAGGGCGGTGATGACCGCCGGCTCGTCCAGCCCCGGCGCGCCGGCGTTGATGTCCAGCAGGTGCGCCCCCGCCTGGACCTGCCCGAGGATGTCGCGCCGGGCGGTGTCGTACTCGCCCCGGCCGAGTTCCGCAGCCAAATTCCTTCGCCCGGTGGGATTGACCCGCTCACCGACCACGGCCACCGGCCGGTCGGGCCCGACCTGGATCCAGCCGCTGCGCGAGGCGAGACCGAGCACCCCCGTGTTCGCCGGGCGACGGGCCGGGGCCTGTCCATCGAGGGCCGAGGCCACGGCCCGGATGTGCTCCGGGGTGGTGCCGCAGCAGCCTCCCAGGACGGCCACGCCGGCGGCGGACAAGGCCCGCATCCCCCGGGCGAACTCGTCCGGCGTCGCCGGGAAGACCGTCCTTCCTTCCTCGAGCCGGGGGAGACCGGCGTTCGGCTGGACCATCAGCGGGCGCCGGGCGACAGCGGCCATGCGCAGCATGACCGGCAGGAGCCCCTCCGGGCCGGCGCTGCAGTTGGCCCCGGTCATCGCCGCGCCGAGCGCCTCGGCGGTGATCACGGCCGCTTCCGGGGGCGTCCCCAGGACGGTCCGGCCGTCCTCCTCGAAGGTCATCGACACGGCGAACGGCAGCCCGGCATCCCTGGCGGCCATGGCCGCCGCCCTGACCTCCTTGAGGTCCGACATGGTCTCGATGAGCAGCAGATCGGCCCCGGCCCGCCGAAAAGCGGCGGCGACCTCGCCGAAGATCTCGCGGGCCTCGTCAGGGGTCAGGCGGCCGACCGGCTCGACAAACTCCCCCAGGGGCCCGACCGACCCGGCCACCAGGGCACGCCCGGCCGCGGCACGCCGGGCGATGGCTACGGCCGCCCCGATGACCCCGTCGAGGCGGTCCGCCAGGCCGCTCTTGGCAAGTTTCAACCGGTTGGCCCCGAAGGTGTTGGTTTCGACGACGTTCGCCCCGGCGGCCACGTAACCGGCGTGGATGGCCTCGATCAGGCCTGCCTTGGTCAGGTTCAGCTCCTCGGGGCAGGCGTAGCCCGACACGCCCGCGGCCTGGATCATGGTCCCCATGCCGCCGTCGAAAAAGACGAACCGCCCCGAATCGAGGTACCCGCTCAGCGATGGCTCCATCAGTCGCTCCTTTTCGGGGATGCTACCAGAGGGTGCGCGGGGCGGTCAACGCCGCCCGGCCGCTACCGGGGAAGCCGCAATTGGCCGGCGTCGGGCAACGGGGTCCAGTCGCCGCCGGAAACGGTGGTGAAGTAGACCTTGTGTGAACCCTGCCGCTGTCCGGGCCCGAAGCCGATCGGCACGTCGAGTCCGACGTCGAGTTCGGACATCGCCTCAACCGTCTCGGCGAACCGTCCGGCGGTGATCTCCCCGGCACCCATCCGCCGGAGAATCTCCACCAGGACCCTGGCGTTCAGGTAGCCCTCCAGACCGCCGAAGCTGAACCGGGCGGGCTGGTACTTCGGGTCGCGCAGATTCTTCGGGCAGGGCCGGCGAGTAGCGCTTGATCAGCTCCTGGTACTCGGCAACCGCGGGAAGCTCGGTCCGGCCGTGGAAGGGGACCACCTGGGAGTTGACCAATCCGAGGGTGTATTCCTTGCCGTCCCTGGCTTCCTGGGCCCGCAGCAGGGAGAGCAACGCCTCCGGCCCGACGAAGGAGATGTTGGCGATCGGCCCCTTGAAGCCGGCGTTTCGCGCGTCACGGACGAAGGCGGCGCACGGCTCGTAGGCGCCGATGCAGATGATCGCCTGGGCGCCCGCCTTGACCAGGAGCTCCACCTGGCGGGCCATCGAGGCGTCGAACAGCGAGCCACGGGCGTATGTCGCCTCGGCGGCGATCCGGCGGCCGCGCTTGGCCATGGCCCGCTGGACGCCGTCCTGGCCGCTCTTGCCGTAGGAGTCGCTCTGGTAGAGGACACCGATCCTGGCGAAGCCGCCGGCATCGAGAAGACCGACCAACCCCTCGGTCTCCTCACGGTAGGAGGCCCGGACGTTGAAGACGTAGCGGTCGTACGGCTCCTCCCGCTGCGTCTGGGCGCCGGTGAAGGGGCTGAACATCGTCACGCCGCGTTCCTCGTAGCGCTTCAGGAGCGGCAGGACCTGGACCGTGGTCGGGGTGCCGACCCCGCCGAAGAGCATGAAGACGCCCTCCTTCTCGATCAACTGGATGGCGTTCTGGACCGACCGGGGGGGGTCTGTACTGGTCGTCCTGGAGGACCAGGCGGATCCGGCGGCCGTTGACCCCGCCCTCGTCGTTGACCTTCTGGAAGTACGCCGCGTAGCCCCGGTAGAGTTCCACCCCCAGCGAAGCCGTGTGGCCGGTGAAGGCCGAGGTGACGCCGAGGACGATCTCGCCGGGACTGACGCCCTGCTGGGCGGCCGGGACCGCTGCCGGGCGGGCGAGGACGAGGGAGGCCAGGGCCAGCCAGGCCGGGATCGTCCGGATGAACCCGCGCGACGGCTTCATGGCTCGTCCCCCAGCGAGAATCGGTCCGTCTCCCGGCGCAGGCTCTCGGCCTGCTGGCGAAGGATTTCCATGACCTCGCCCAGCCGCCGGGCGGCGGCGCCGTTGCGCTCGGAGATGCCGTTGACCATGCTGACCGTGTCCATGACCGCGCCGATCCCCGAGAGCTGCGCGTCGGTCGCCTGCCACACCTGGGACATGGAGGAGTTGACCTCCTGCATGCGCTGGTCGATCTCCTGGCTCTCCTTGGCCTGGTTGTCGACCGACTGGTCGACGGATTCGGCCACCGCCTTCATGCTCTGGGCCTCCCGCAGCAGGTGGGCGCTGCTGGTGGCCTGTTCGCCGGAGGCGGAGGAGAGCCGCTCGACGGCCTCGGACAGATCCTGGGCAGCCCGGCTGACCGACGTCCCCATCTGGGCCTGCTCGATCGTGGCGCGGGCGATGTCGGTCATCCGCCGGTTGGCCTCATGCACCCCCCGCTGGATGCTCAGGATGACGTCGCCCGCCTTGCGCGACAGGAGGTAGTTCTGGTCCACCTGGGCCTCCGACTCGTTGACCGCCTTGAGGGTCCCCTTGGCCTCCCTCTGGATGCCGGCGACCATCTTGGCGATCTCCTTGGCCGACTTCTCGGTCCGCTCCGAAAGGGCCTTCATCTCCTCGGCCACGACCGAGAAACCGTAGCCCCGCGAGCCCGCCTGGGCGGCGATGATGGCCGCATTGAGGGCCAGGAGGCCGATCTGGTCGTTGATGTCGACGATCAGCTTGAGGACGTTCTCGATGTTCTCCATGCTGACCGACAGGTTGCGGATGAGGGAGGTGACCTTCGATGACAGCTCGCGGATGCCGTCCATGCCGGCGATGGTCCGGTTGACCGACTCGATCCCCTCCTGGAACTGCTCCTCCAGGTCGGCGGTGATCTTGGCCGCGTCGGTGGCCTTCCCCTCGACCGACTTGACCGAGGCGTCCATCTGCAGGGCGGCCGAGGCGGCGCTGACGGCCACCGTGCGCAGCGAGTCGACGTTGCGGTTGACCTCGTGGATGGAAGCGTCGAGCTCGGACAGGGTGCCGCCGGTGCTGGCCACGGCGTCGAACAACGTCCGGCTCCCCTGGCGGATCTCCTCGGAGGCCCGGTGGATCCGGGTGGTGCTCTCGCCGGTCCGCGAGGCCGACTGGCTCAGCTCGGCCAGGCTGGTGCGGATGGCGTCCGACAGGCGGTGCATCTCGCTCATGCGCTCACCCGTCTGCCGGATGCTCTCCTGCTCCGACCGGGCCCCGTCCTGGATCTCGCCGGCCACGTCGCTCAGTTCCCCGGTGGCCTTCTCCAGGTCGCCCCGCGAGGTGCGGATGCCGCCGACGACGTCCCGCAGGTAGCCGACCATGGCGTTGAACGTCCCGGCCAGGTCGCCCAGTTCGTCCCGCCTTCCCACGCCGGCCTCGACCCGGATGGAGAGGTCGCCCTGGCCAAGCCGCGACGAGGCCCGGGCGAGGGTGGTCACCGGCCGGATCAGGTGGTGGAGGAAGAGGTACAGCACGGCCATGCTCAGGATGCCGGCCAGGCTGAACTGGAGGACGACCGTGCCGATCATGTTCCGGACGCCGCGGCGGACGATCCCCAGGTCCATTCCCACGTGAACCTCTCCCAGCACGCCGTACAGGACCGGCACGGCCACGTCGAGCGACTCTGCGCCGCCGGATTCGGCGAAGACCATGGTGGAGTCCTTCTTACCGGCGGCCAGGCGGTTCCGGCGTTCGATCCCCTCGGGCACCGCCGGCACGAAGGTGTGGGCGATCATGTCGCCTTCGGGGGCGATCAGGTAGATGTAGGAGACGCCGGGAAGGGAGCGGTAGCTGTCGATGAACGACTGGATGCGCGAGGCGTCGTAGAAGAGGAGGGCTTCGACCGAGGAGCTGGCCAGCGACAGGGCGATGGCCTGCCCCTTGGATGCGAACTCGTCCATCATCACCTTGCGGTGCTGCCGGGAGACGACGTAGACGTTGGCGATCCCCAGGACCAGCAGCGTGACGATGGTCACCGAGGCGATCTTCATGGTCAGCCCGAAGCGCCCCGATCGCCACTTGCCGGCCATCCCGGCAAGCCAGGTGGCGGCTCTTCGAAGCCGACGCTTCACGACCCGTCCCCCAATTCCGACATTCGCGAGCCTCCCGAAGGCGCCATGAAATCAACTAAAAATACATATTATGGCTTCCGGGAGCAAGCCGTCAAGCGATCAGTTCAGTCATGCGGACCGCCCCCGGGGGGGGAGCCATGATCGATTCCACCTTGGCGGACAGTTCCGCCAGCGTTAACGGCTTGCCGAGGAATCCCACCCGGTACGCCTTGACAGCCGGTTCCGCCCCGCGGGCGCACGGCATCCAGGCGGTCACCATCCAGACGACTGCCGATAGGAGGATCAGCGGCCGCTTGTCCATGATTTCAATATGGCACAGTCGGTCGCGACCGGCTGCGAGCGGGACCCCTACCCATTGGGGCTCCGGCGATGGTATAGTGAAGCGCGCATCAAACCCAAACCAGGAGGTCACCGTGAAAAGAGCCGCCATCCTTGCCCTGCTGCTCTGCCTGGCGTTCAGGTCCCTGCCCGCCTCCGCGGCCGAGACCGCCCAGCCCCCCTTCTTCCCGTCGCTGATCAACACCATCTCCGGCGGGCCCATCTCGGGCGACGAGTTCACCGGCCCGGACGTCTGCGCCGGCTGCCACGAGGACATCTACGCCCAGTGGCAGGGCTCGATGCACGCCCAGGCGGTGGTCGACCCGATCTTCCTGGCCCTCTGGAAGCTCGGCTCGAAGGAGACCAACGGGGCGGTCGAGCGGCTCTGCGCCGGCTGCCACACGGCCATCGGCGTGGTCGCCGACGGCTTCACGCTCGACCCCGCCACGGGCGTGATCAAGGCCAGCGAGATCGCCAGGAAGGGCGTCCAGTGCGACCTCTGCCACACGGTCAAGGAGCACACCATCCTCAAGACCCCGACCCTCGACCCGAAGAACGCCTCGCTCCTGATCGACCCGGGGCAGGTCAAGCGCGGGCCCTACAAGGACGCCGACTCGCCCGGACCACGAGACCGCGTTCTCCGAGCTGCACACCAGGGCCGAGTTCTGCGGCAACTGCCACAACGTCTTCCACCCGGTGACCAACTTCCCGATCGAGCGCACCTACGAGGAGTGGAAGAACTCGGTCTACGCCCAGGCCGGCATCCAGTGCCAGGACTGCCACATGATGCCGGTGGAGAAGGCCATCGAGGCGGCCCGGACGATGAAGCCGCAGAAGAACCCCGGCAAGGCCTCGTCGATGGGGCCCGACCGCGAGCAGCTCTACACCCACGAGTTCGTCGGAGCCAACTTCACCGTGCCGACCCTGCTGGGGCAAGAAGCAGACGCCGACAATCGCCATCAAGCGCCTCCAGTCGGCCGCCGACTCTCGCTGGAGATCCCGCCCGCGGCCACGCCGGGGACGGTCGCCTCGGTCAAGGTCAAGGTGACCAACGACGGCGCCGGCCACAACCTGCCCACCAGCCTGACCGAGGTGCGCGAGATGTGGCTCGACGTCTCGGTCAAGGACGCCAACGGGGCAGGAGATCTACCGATCGGGCGCCCTGGCAGCCGAACGGCGACCTCGACCCCGAGGCGACGATCTTCATGGCCCACGGCGTCGACGAGGCCGGCCACCACACCGTCAAGCCGTGGGAGCTGTCGCACTTCGAGTGGGTGACCACGATCCCGCCCAAGGGGTACGCGCGCGAGAGCCTACCGCTTCCTGGTGCCGGCGAAGGCGGCCGGGCCGCTGGCGGTGACCGCGGTGCTGCGCTACCGCTCCTACCCGCAGGCGGTGGCCAACCTGCTGCTCGGGAAGGACGCCGCCGGTCCTGCCGGTGGTCGACATGGCCACGGCCACGGCCTCGCTGGCGGTCAAGTGACCCTTCGCGGAGCGCCGGCGGATGGCGCCGGAGAGCGGGAAGCCGGCCGACCGGCGGGTCGCCGCGTGGGTGCTGGCGGTCGTCTTCGCCGGCACCTTCCTGACCCCGCTCGACTCGTCGATCGTCAACATCGCCCTGCCCGCCCTGTCGCGGCACTTCCGGGTCGGCATCACCTCGGTCGAGTGGGTGGTCATCGGCTACCTGCTGGTCACCTCGTCGCTGCTCCTGACCGCCGGCCGGATCGGCGACCGCTTCGGCCACCGGCGCTTCTACCTGGCCGGGTTCGCCGTCTTCACGCTCGGCTCGGCCCTGTGCGGCCTCGCCCCGACGCTCCCCTTCCTGATCGCCGCCCGGGTCCTCCAGGCCGTCGGCGGGACCTTCCTGCTCGCCTCCGGGCCGGCCCTGGTGACCGGCGCCGTGCCGCCGAACCGCCGCGGCCGGGCGCTCGGCTTCATCGCCATCTCGGTGTCGATCGGGCTGACGCTGGGACCCTTCCTGGGCGGCTCCTGACGGCCACCTGGGGGTGGCGCTGGATCTTCTTCATCAACCTGCCGGTGGGTCGGCGGTGCTGGCGGTGGGGGCGCTGAAGCTCCCCGAGATGCGCTCGCCATCGCCCCGACCGCTTCGACGTCCCCGGCGCCTGTGCCGGCTTCCCGCCTTCTTCCTGCTGCTGCTGGCCCTGTCGCAGGGGAACGACTGGGGCTGGCGCTCGCCCCGCACCCTGGGCGCGCTGGCCGGGTCGCTTGCCGCGGGCGTCCCTTCGTCGTCGCTCGAACTGCGCCACCCCGACCCGGTGCTTGACCTGGGGCTCTTCCGCAACCGCCTCTTCACCGCCGCCAACGCCTCGGCCCTGACCAACTACTTCGGCCTCTTCACCATCATCTTCTCGGCCCCCTTCCTGCTGATGCAGGTCCACGGCCACTCGAGCCGGACCGCCGGGCTTATCCTGACGGCCATACCGCTGGCCACGGCGCTGGTGTCGCCGGTGTCGGGCGCCCTCCGACCGGGTCGGCTCCCGGACCCTGTCGTCGGCCGGCTGGCGATGATCGCCCTGGCGCTGCTCGGGCTGTCACGCCTTCCGCCCACGGTCGGGGCCTGGCCGATGGTCGGACTGCTGGCGCTGGCGGGCCTCGGGTCGGGAATCTTCCAGGCGCCCAACACCAGCGCCATCATGGGGTCGGTGCCTCGGGAGCGGCTCGGGACCGCCTCGGGCATGCAGGCCACATGCGCAACGTCGGCATGGCCGTCGGCGTGGCCGTCACCGGGGCCATCCTGGCCACCGGCGCGCCGGGGGGGCGGCCGACCGGCGCTTCCCGGCGGCGGTGTCGCTGGCGTACCTGGTGGGGGTGGTGGTGGTTGGACTCGGAGGGTGGGCCTCGCTGCTTCGTGGTTCGGCCCGCCCCGCGCACTAGGGCGCCGGCCCTGTTTAATATTGCGCCGGGTCCTGCCGCCGACCACCCCCACGAAGTGCTCGGCCGTTGGCCTGCGCCCTCCGCGGGGGAGCCCCCGTCGGCGTCACCCGGCCATTCCTCCTGGAGTTAGCCGGCCCCTCCTGACGGGGGCCGGCCGCGAAGCAGCGAGGCCGGTGTTGCTGATACTGCTGCAGGTCCCATGCTCGCTGCGCTCGCCCTCCCTACAAGATGGCGGGTGGCCGGGGAGCCCGGAAGCGAACTTGCGGCAGCCGCCGGGGACCCAGCCACCCCGGTCCACCGTGGAAAGCCGCGTCCTGGGAGGCTTCCGCGGCGGGCGGGCGGCAAGGGTCGGACGCGGAGCGTGTTCGCGGAGGGCTCCCCGGCCCATCCTGACCGCTCGCGCCCCCCGCCTCCCGGCGCGGCCACTAGGTTCTAGAAGAGGTCGCGGAAGAAGTCGTTGGAGAGGAGCACGCCGGCGGGGTGAGGCGCAGGCGGCCGCCGGCGAGTTCGAGGATCCCCTTGCCGCGGCCCGGTGATGGCCGGGGCGAACTCCTCCAGCGGGTCGGCGCCCCACGCCCGGGCGAACTCCTCCGGAAGACCCCGTCGATCAGGCGCAAGGCGAGCATCAGCGCCTCGGCCCGCATGCCGGTGGGGCTCCAGCCGCTCCCGGAAGGTGACCGGCGAGCGCCCGGCCGAGATCCGGCGGATGTACGACTCGACGCCCCGGACGTTGGCCCGGCGCACCGGGTCGGAGCGGCCGCCGGACCAGTGCGCCCCGGCCCCGACCGCCGCGCACGGCTCGCCGGTCCAGTAGCCGACGTTGTGGCGCGAGCGGAAACCCGGCCTGGCCCAGTTGGAGATCTCGTACTGCTCGTATCCGGCCGCCGCAGCCGTCTCCCGGGCCGCCTCGTACATGGCCGCGCTCTCCTCCTCGGGCGGCAGCGTCATTTCGCCCCGGCGCACCAGGCGCGCCAGCGGCGTTCCCCGCTCCAGGCCGAGGCCGTACAGCGAGAGGTGCTCGGGGCCCCACGAAATCACCCGGGCCAGGTCGCGCCGCCACCTCGCCTGCGTCTGCCCGGGAGGCCGTGGATCAGGTCGATGCCGACGTTGTCGAAACCGGCGGCGCGGAGCGCGTCGAACGCCCGGCGGGCGGCCGCGGCGTCATGCACCCGCCCGATCCCCGCCAGGACGGCGTCGTCGAGCGACTGCACTCCGAGGGAGACGCGGTTGAAGCCCTTCCCGCGGAGGGCGGCCGCCGATCCCCGGCCGACCGTGCCCGGGTTCGCCTCGACCGCCACCTCGGCCCCGGCGCCACCCTGAACGACGCTCGCACCCGGTCGAGGATGCGCCCCATCCTGCACCGGCTCGAGGATGGTCGGCGTGCCCCCGCCGACGTGCACGGTGTCCACCGGATGCGGCCAGCGGCGGCCGACCGAGGCCAGTTCCCGGTCGAGGGCGGCCAGATAGGCGTCGACCAGGGAAGGCGGCGCGGTCCGCGAGTTGAAGTCGCAGTAGGCGCACTTGGCCACGCAGAAGGGGATGTGGAGGTAGAGCCCGGCCATGCAACCATTATAGCCCCATGCGACCGGCACATCGCCGGTTCCACTTCGGGCACCGGGAGAGCGACACCGATTGTCGCGTGCCGGTGGCAGACTGGCGGTCGGGGCGGGTCGGGTATACTACCGGCCGGGAGAGAATAAGATGCTGAGGATTTGGCGGTCGGACCGGTTGGAGGTGCTGGCCGGGGAGTTGGCCGGGCTGGTGCGGACGCCGCCGGCCGGGGCCGACCCGTTCGAGCCGGAGGTGGTCGTCATCCAGTCGGGCGGGATGCGCCGCTGGCTGTCGCTGCGGCTGGCCGGGCGCCTGGGCATCGCCGCCAACATCCGCTTCGCCTTCCCGGCGGCCTACGTCTGGGAGCTGATCCGCCGGGCCGACCCGGGCGTGCCGGCCGAGTCGCCGTTCGATCCGGAGGTGCTCGCCTGGCGGATCTGGAGCCTTCTGGACGAGCCGGATCCGCCGGAGTCGTGGGCGCCGCTGACCCGCTGGCTGGCCGGCGGCAGCCACCCCGCCCGGCGGTTCGACCTGGCCACGCGCATCGCCCGGGTCTTCGACGGCTACCTGGTTTACCGCCACACGTGGCCGGAGAAGTGGCAGGCAGGCAAATCGCTCGATCTCGGGACGGACGAGGCCTGGCAGGCCGACCTGTGGCGGCGGATCGCCAAGGCTTCCGGCGCGCCCGGCGGCAAGCACCCCCGGACGCAATTCCTGGCCCGGTTCAAGGCGGGGAAGATCCGGGCGGACAACCTCCCGCGCCGCATCTCGCTGTTTGCGCTGTCGGACCTGGCCCCGCTGTACGCCGAGACCTTCCGGGCGCTGGCCGAACGGATCGACGTGAACGTCTTCCTGGTTTCCCCGGGACGCGAGCCGATGCACCGGCGACTCCACCGACCGGCCGAGCGCCGCCTGGGGCGAACAGTCCAAGGTCGTCCACGCAGCCTGGGGCGATGGCGCGACAGACCTGTTCCGCCCGCCGGACGAGCTTCCGGCGACGCTGCTGGGGCGCATCCAGGCGGGCATCCTGTCGGGCGGCACCGGCGCCGTCGAGCCCGTCGCCCCCGACGACCGGTCGCTCCAGGTCCACCTGTGCCACGGCCCGGTGCGCGAGATGGAGGTGCTGCACGACCGGCTGCTCGACCTGTTCGACCGCGACCCCGGCCTCACCCCGGGCGACGTGGCCATCCTGACCCCCGACCCGGGCACGCTACGCCCCCTATGCCGAGGCGGTCTTCAAGGGCGCCGGCCTGATCCCGCTGTCGGTGACCGACCGGGGGGGAGCGCCGGCCCGGTGGCCCAGGCGCTGCTGGCCCTGCTCGACCTGCGGGCCCAGCCGCTGGGAGGCGAGCCGCGTGCTGGCGCTGCTGGAGAACCCGTGCGTCGCCCGGCGCTTCGACCTGACGCCCGACGACCTCGACCGGATACGCCTGTGGCTCGACCAGGCGGGCATCCGCTGGGGATTGGACGCCGGGCACCGGGCCGCAGCTCGGCCTGCCGGAGACCCGCGAGCACACCTGGGAGGCGGGGCTCGACCGGCTGCTGATCGGCCGGGCGGTCGAGTCGGACGGCACGACGCTGGTGGCCGGCATCCTGCCGTTCCCGGGCGTCGAGGGAAACGACGCGCAGAGCCTGGAGCGCTTGGCGGCCTGCCTCGATGCGCTGCGGGAGAGCGCCTCGGACCTCGGGCGGGCGCACGCGCCGTCAGGCTGGAGCCGCGCCGTCAGCGCCGCGCTGGAACAACTGCTCTCGCCGGAAGGGCCCGACGAGGAGAAGGAGCGCAACAGTATCCGCGGCTTCCTGGCCTCGCTGGCCGACACCACCGCGCGGGCAGGCGTCGCCGGGGAGATCCCGCCGGCGCTCTTCCGCAACCTGGCCGCCGAAAGCCTCGCCGCCGGGGAGCGGTCGCCCTTTCCCTCCGGATCGGTCACCTTCGGCGCGCTGGTCCCCGGCCGAACGCTGCCGTTCCGGGTGATCTGCCTGGCGGGCATGAACGACGGCTCCTTCCCGCGGGTCGACCACCGCCCCGGCTTCGACCTGGCCTCGCGCCGGCCCGAGCCGGGGGACCGTGACCGCCGGCGGGAGGACCTGGGGCTGCTGCTCGAGACGCTGACGGCCGCAGGCTCTGCGCTGCTGATTACCTGCACCGGTCGCGACGCGCGCGACGACCACGAGATCCCGCCGGCGGTCCCGGTGACCGAGCTGATCGAGCACGCCGCGCGGCTCACCGGCGCGGCGCCCGGGAAGACGTTCGTCCACGTCCACCCGCTGCAGCCCTTCAGCCGGCGCTACTTCGAGGACGGCGAGCGGCGCGACCCGCGCCTCTTCTCTTACGAATCAGTGCTGTGCGACGCTGCCAGGGAAGCCGCCGTGGGTGGGAAAGACCGCCCGGCACTGGTGCCGGAGCCCCTGGATGCCCCGGAGGAAGTCAAGGCAGTCACGATCGACGACCTGGTCCGGTTCTACCAGGCGCCGGCCCGCCACTTCCTGAAACAGCGGTTGGGGGTCTTCTTTCCCGACGGGCAATCGCTCCCATCTGACCGGGAGCCGTTCGACCTGTCGGAGGACTTCGCCGAGCCTTCCCTCCGCCGCCGGATAGCCGACGGCCTCCTCCGGAAGATCGGCATGGAGGAGATCGAAGCCGCCGAGCGGGCCTCGGGAATGCTGCCGCCGGGCGAGTTCGGCCGGACGCATTTCCGGCGTGCCGCGGCCCGGATGGACGGCTTCGTGCGCTGCCTCGAACCGCTGCTTGCCGGGGCGGAAGAGGGTCTCGACGTTGACGAGACGCTGGCCGGGGTGCGGGTGACCGGGCGGATCACTTGCATCGGCGCCGAAGGGTTGGTGCTGGGCGAGCCGGTCATGTCGACCAGCGGCAGCCGGGTGAAGCTCTGGATCCCCCATCTCTTCGCCTGCCTGGAACGTCCCGGCGCGAAGAGCCGCCTGGTCACGCTGGGCGGCTTGATCGTGTTCTCCGCCCCGGGCGATCCGCGCGCGCTGCTCGAGGAACTGCTTCGCGGCTACGCTCGCCGGCCTCCGCGAGCCGCTCCCCTTCTTCCCGAGGAGCAGCCTGGCCGCGGCCGACACCCTGAAGAACCCGAAGAAGACCGAATGGGACGCCCGGAAGGCCGCCCGGACGGAGTGGCTGGGAACCGAGTACGACAGCAGCCGTTCGGAAGGAGCCCGTCCCTGGTACCGGCTGGCATTCCGGGACACCGATCCGACCCAGGACCCCCGTTTCCTCGAACTGGTCAGGACGCTGGCCATGCCGATCGTCAACCACCAGCGATGAAGGGGCCGGGATGAAACTCCTCGATCGTCCTGACGACCACGCTGGAAGGGACCGTGCTGGTCGAGGCGAACGCCGGGACCGGCAAGACCTGGGCGATCACCAGCCTGTACCTGCGGCTGCTGGCCGAGCGCGAGGAGTGCACGGTCGACCGGATCCTGGCCGTCACCTTCACCGAGGCGGCCACGGTCGATTTGCGCAGCAGGACGCGCCGGCGCCTCGACGAAGCCCGGACCGCCCTGCGCGCCGGGGAAAGCGACGACCCGTTCCTCGGCCCGTGGATCGCCTCGTTGCCGATCCCCCGGGAAGACGCCCTGGCGCGGGTCGAAAATGCGTTGCGCTGCTTCGACCAGGCCGCCATCCACACCATCCACGCCTTCTGCCGGCGGCTGCTGGCCGACCTGGCCTTCCAGTGCGGCGTCGCCTTCGAAACTGAAACGGCGTCGGATGAGACCGACCTGATGCAGGAGGTGGTGGACGACTCCTGGCGGGAGTTGGCCGCCGGCGCCGAACCCTGCCTGGTCGAGTGGCTGGCCAGGAAGAAGGTCACCCCGGACTCCCTCCGGGATGCCGTCGCGCCCTTCGTCCACAAGGAGTACCTGGGGCCTGACAGGATCGACGTCATCCCCGGCAAGCCCGACCTGCCGGGCCTCTCCGCGGCCTTTGCCAAGGCGCACGAAGACGCCCGCGCCGCCTGGACGGTGATCGTCGATCCTCGGGCGACGATCACGAAGATGCTGCGCGGCGGCGCCATCAACGGGAACCAATACACGGACGGGACCGTTGGCCGGGGAATCGACCTGTCCTTCGAACTGCTCGACCCCGGCCTCGACTCCGCGGCGGCATTCGCCCGCCTGCTGGATGACGACGACCTGAAGGACCTCGGGCGGCTCGACCAGAGGGCCATCGACGACGCGGAGAAGAAGGACAAGACGGCACCCGTCCATCCCTTCTTCTCCGCCGTCGGCGCCCTCCTCGATGCCCGCAGCGCCCTCGCGGAAGGGGCGGCGGCGGCCGTGACCCGCCTCCGCCACGAGCTGGTCTTTCGGCTGCGCGAGGAGCTCCCCCGGCGCAAGGAGGCCCGGCGGGTGATCTCGTTCGACGACCTGCTGCTCGACGTCTGGCACGCGTTGGCGGGCGAACGGTCGACGGTGCTGCTGGACGAGGCGCGAAAGCGGTACGGGGTCGCCCTGGTGGACGAGTTCCAGGACACCGACCCGGTCCAATGGGAGATCTTCCGGAAGATCTTCGCCGAGGGGAGGCTCCCCCTCTTCCTGGTGGGCGACCCGAAGCAAGCCATCTACTCGTTCCGCGGCGCCGACGTCTTCTCGTACGTCGACGCCCGCGACAACGCCGATCCGCAGTTCCGCCTGACCGACAACCACCGCTCGGCGCCCGGGCTGGTGACCGCGGTCAACACGGTCTTCGGAGGCTCCAACCCCTTCATGCTGGAGTCCGGCGGGGAGGAACTGATACCCTACCGCCCCTCCGGCAGCGCCGGGAATCCCGGCATCGCGCTCAGCGCCCCGGAGCATGAGAATCCCCTGCGCATCTGGGAGCTCGGCGAGACGGCAAACATCGGCGACATGGAAGAGAAGGCGATCGAGGCCACCGCCGGCGAGATCGTCCGGCTGGTGCGGGAAGCCAGGGCCGGCCACATCCGGGTCATCGAACAAACCGGGGGAGAGTCGAAGGAGCGCGCCCTGAAGGCACGGGACATGGCCGTGCTGGTGCGGGCCAACCGTCACGGCACGCAGGTGCGCCGCGCCCTGGAGAAGCTCGGGGTGACCGCCGCACAGCACTCCCAGGACAACGTCTTCGACACCGACACCGCGACCGATCTGCACCTGCTCCTGTCGGCCATCGTCGACCCCGCCGACACCGGCCTCGTGGCCGCGGCCCTGGCCACAGGCACGTTGAACGGGGAGGGACGCCGGCTCGCCGAGCTCCGCCGGGGGGAGGCGTGGGCCGGGGAGGTGGAGCGGTTCCGCGAATACCGCCGGGAGTGGGGGGGGCGCGGCTTCCTGCCGATGTTCCGCAGACTCCTGCGGGAGGAGGGCGTGGCCACCCGCCTGCTGGCGTTCTCCAGCGGCGAGCGGCGCCTGACCGACCTCCTCCACCTGGGGGAACTGCTCCACCAGGCGGCCCACGACGAGGCCCTCGGACCCGAAGCCCTTCTCCTCTGGTTCGGCCGGCGGCTCGGCGAGGAGGACGCCCGGGGAGATGCCTCCCTGCTGCGGTTGGAGTCGGATGATGACCTCGTCCGGATCGTCACCGTCCACAGCGCCAAGGGGCTGCAGTACCCGGTGGTATTCGTCCCCTTCGCCTGGCACGCCCGCACCGAGAGGCGGCCCAAGGAGGACCTGCTGGTCCACGACGCAGCGCCTCCCCACGACGCCCGGCTGGCGATGGGCGTCCCCGGAGGAACCGCCGATCCGAACCGCGTCCGGGCCGGGGCGGAATCGCTGGCCGAGGACGTTCGCCTCCTTTACGTCGCCCTGACCCGGGCGCAATGCCGCTGCTACGTCGCCTGGGGACGGGCGGGCAAGGCCGGGAACGGGAATTCCGCCCTCGCCAGGCTGCTCTGGCACACCGAGCCCCAGGACCGGACGAGGGACCGCGAGCGGCTCGACGCATGGGCGAGCGATTCGGGCGGCAGCATCGTGATACTCGAACCGCCCGCCACGGAACCGCGCCTGAAGAAGGAGGAATGCCCGACCGACCGCTGGGCGGCGGGGAGGTTCGCCCGCGGCAGGCTGGCCCCCGCGTGGCGGCACGCCAGCTACTCGGGGCTGACCGCCGGCGCCCACGCGTCGCGCGACGACGACGCGCCCGACCACGACGAGGCCGCCCCGGTCCCCGCCGAACCTCCGGCCGGGGACACCCTGCCGGCCGGGGCCGAGATCGGCACCTGCCTGCACACCATCTTCGAGCGGTGGGATCCGGATGCGCCGGAGGCCCTCCTCCCGATCGCCGAGGGGGCCCTGGGAGGCGCCGGCATCGACCCGAAGCACACCCGGGAGGCCGTCGACCTGGTCGTCCGGGCCGTCCGGACGCCGCTCTTCGACGGCGGGCCGACGCTGGAGAAGATCCCCAAGGCGCGCCGCCTGGAGGAGATGGAGTTCTGGTTCCCGGTGGCCTCGCTCGACCCCGCGCGCCTGAAGCGGGCTCTCGACACCAGCCACTTGCGGCCGTCCTTCCGCGAACAGGTCGGGCGCCTCGACTTCAAGGCCGTCCACGGTTTTATGAAGGGCTTCGTCGACCTGGTCTTCGAGCACGCCGGCAAGTGGCACGTGTGCGACTACAAGTCGAACCGGCTGGCCGACTACACCCCGGAGCGGATCGAGGAGACCATGGCCCGGTCGCTCTACTTCCTCCAGTACCTGCTGTACACGGTGGCGCTGCACCGCTACCTGCGCCTGCGCCTGCCGGGGTACGACTACGACACACACATCGGCGGCGTGGCATACCTCTTCCTGCGCGGCATGCGGCCCGGCCAGCCGGCTCGGGGGTCTTCCGCGATCGGCCTGCCCAGGAACTGGTCGAGGCCCTCGACGCCTGCATGGGGGAAACGACGTGACCGCCGCGCCGCTCGACCGACTGCGCGACCGGAAGGTCATCACCCCCCTCGACCGGCATTTCGCCCGGCTGATCGGGCGCCTGGCCGGTGACGACCCGTGGCTGATACTGGCGGCGGCTCTGGCCTCGCACGAAGTGACCGACCGGGGCGTCTGCCTCGACCTGGCCAGGACCGTGGCCGAGCCGCCCGAGGGGCTCGACACGTCCGATCTCCCACCGACGGCGGAGGAATGGGCGGCGAGGCTGGCGGGTGCGACCGCGGTCGTCGGCGACGGCTCGAAGCCGACGCCGCTGGTCCTCGACGGCAGCCGCCTCTACCTTCACCGGCTGTGGCGGGCAGAAGTCTCCCTGGCCGAGCGGTTGCTGGTCATGGCCCGGGAGGCCTCCGTGGTCGACGGGGCGCTGTTGGCCAGGGGGCTCGACCGCCTTTTCGGCCCCGCCGGCGGCGGGCAGGAGGATCAGCGGTTGGCGGCCGAGACAGCCGTCCGGCACCGGTTGGCGATCGTCTCGGGCGGCCCCGGCACCGGCAAGACCTTCACCGTCGCCCGCGTGCTGGCCCTGCTGGTTGAGCAGGCTGCCGCTCCCGGGGCTGCGCTGCCCCGGATCGCCCTGGCCGCGCCGACCGGCAAGGCCGCGTCGCGCCTGCAGGAGACGATCAACCGGCAGCGCCCCCACTTGGGCCTTGCGGATGCCCACCTGCAGGCCATCCCCTCCGAGGCGTCGACGATCCACCGCCTGCTCGGCGCCGGGCACGGGGCATACAGTCACGACCGGGACAATCCCCTGCCGGTCGACGTGCTGGTGGTCGACGAGGCGTCGATGGTCGATCTGCCGCTGATGTCGCGCCTGCTCGATGCGCTCCCGGCGGGCGCCAAGCTGATCCTGCTGGGCGACCGGGATCAGCTCGCGTCGGTCGAGGCGGGGCGCGTGCTGGGGGACATCTGTGCCGTGCCCGCGGGCGGCGGCACGCTAGAACCATGCATCGCCGTGCTGCAGCACAACCGGCGCGCTGCCGATGCACCGCGCATCGGCGCCTTCGCCCGGGCGGTCAACCAGGCCAAACCCGAAGAGGCGGCCGCCGTTCTCTCGGATGGCGGCGGCCAGGTCGCCCGGGTCGACCTCCCCGGCGGCCGCCTGACCGGTGAGCAGTTGGCGCGGATGGCCGACCGTTTCCGGCCGTACAAGGACCTGGTCGACGCCGGGGCCGATCCGGCCGACGTCCTCGACGCGCTGGACCGGTTTCGGGTCCTGTGTGCGCTGAACGTCGGCCCGCTCGGAGCGGAAGCGCTGAACCGGCGGATCGAGGCCGCCCTCGGTTTCGACTCGTCGATCCCCGCCTACCGCGGCCGCCCGGTGATGATCTCCGAGAACGACTACGCGCTGGGCCTGTTCAACGGCGACACCGGGGTGATCCTGCCCGATCCGGGGGCCAGCCGCGAGTCGCGGGTGTTCTTCCGCAACCCGTCCGGCGACGTCCGGGCGGTCGCGCCGCCGCTGTTGCCGCCCCACCAGACCTGCTTCGCGCTGACGGTCCACAAGGCCCAGGGATCGGAGTTCGACCGGGTGGCCGTGGTCCTCGGAGGGGGGAACCGCCTGCTGACCCGGGAACTGCTGTACACCGCCGTCACCCGGGCGCGCCGGGGGGTCGAGATCCTCGGCGACGAGTCCGCCGTCGCCGCCGCCTGCCAACGCGGCGCCGAGCGCTCATCCGGCCTGCGCGACCGCCTCTGGGCTCGTGCGGGCAGCTCGCTGGCCGCCGCTCGCCGCCCGGCGCGGCGGTTGCATCCGGAAGGCCCTTTGGAGTAGAGTGCCGGCATGCACCACGATCACGGCCCGGGCGGCCACGTGGCGGCGGACGGCAGGGGCGGCATGACCCTCCTCCCGGCGGTCTCCCTGGTGATCACCAGCATGATCGGCGTGGGGGTCTTCACCTCGGTCGGCTTCCAACTGCTGGGGCTCCCCTCGGCCTTCCCGATCCTGCTGCTGTGGGTGGTCGGCGGGATCGTGTCGCTCTGCGGCGCGCTCTGCTACGCCGAACTGGTGGCCATGCTGCCCCGCTCCGGCGGCGAGTACCACCTGCTGCGCGAGACGTACCACCCGCTACTCGGCTTCCTCGCCGGCTGGATCGAGATGACCGCCGGCTTCGCCGCCCCCATCGCCTCGGTGTCGATGGTCTTCGGCAAGTACGTCCGCAACCTGGGGATGCCCCTCGCCCCGAAGCTGATAGCCGCGGGCCTGATCGTCGGCATCGCCACCATCTACCTCGGGAGCCTGCGGATGGGCGGGCGCTTCCTGACCGCGACCACCACCCTCAAGGTCTCCCTGATCCTGGCCTTCCTCGCCGGCGCGGTCTTCCTCTCCCAGGGGCAGAGCACGTCGCTGGCCCCCCGCGCGGGGGACGCCGCCCTGGTCGCCAGCCCCGCCTTCGCCGCCTCCCTGGTCTACGTCATGTTCGCCTACCTGGGCTGGAACGGTGCGGCGTACATCGCCAGCGAGGTGAGGAACCCGCAGCGCACCGTCCCCCTGGCCCTGATCCTGGGGATCGTCATCGTCATGGCCCTCTATATCTCCCTCAACGCCGTCTTCCTGTGGCGCGCCCCCTGGGCCGAGATGCAGGGGAAGGAGGAGGCCGGCCTGGTCGCCGCCCGGGCGATCTTCGGGCAGACGGGCGGCTGGTTCATGGGGGCGCTGATCTCCTTCGGGATCGTCTCCACGGTGTCCGGCTTCACCCTCGCCGGGTCGCGCATCGGCCAGCGGATCGGGCAGGACTATGCCGGGGTGTCGCTCCTCGGCCGGGAGAACCGCTTCGGGGCACCCTGGATTGCGGTGGTGACGCAGACGGCTTTCGCCCTGGTGATCCTCTTCTCCGGCACCTTCGACCAGGTGACCAACTACATGATGAGCCAGCTGACCGTCTGCACCATGCTGGCCGTCCTGGCGGTGGTCGTCATGCGCCGCCGGATGCCGCTGGCGGTCCGCCCCTTCCGGGTGCCGTTCTATCCCTGGCCGGTGCTGATCTTCCTGGTGACGTCGGCCTGGATGCTCGTCTTCTGGGTGCGTGCCCGGCCGGTCGAGTCGGCGCTCGGCCTGCTGACGCTCGTGGCCGGCGGGATCTTCTACGCGGTGGCGCGGAGGAAGTAGGGCGCGACGCGCCGTCAGCGGACCTTCAGGTACAGGGCGTCGGCGTCTTCCTCGGCGATCCTGATCCCCGACCGCTCGATGAGTTCCCCGGTGACCGCCCAGAGCCTGGTGACGGCGTCGATGTGGTCGGCGGAAGCCTGGATCCGGTTGTGCTTCGCCTCCATCAGGTCCCGCTCGGCGTCGAGTACGTCCTTGGTCGTGGCCAGGCCGTTCTCGTTCTTCTTGGTGAACGCGCGGAAGCGCTCCTCGGCGAAGGCGGTCCCCCGTTCGGTCACCTCGATCTGCTTGCGGTTGACGATGATCGCCCGGATCGCGGCCCGGACCTCGTTGGCGGCGTTCTCCTCGAGCTGCTTGATCTGGAGGGCGATCTGCTCGGCCTCCAGGCGGCTCTTCCGGTAGTCATTGCGGGCGGCGGCGTTGCCGATCGGGTAGGAGAAGTTCAGGCCGATGCTCCAGGTGGGCGTTTCCTCGACGCTCCCGAGGTAGTCGTCGTCGAGGCTGGTCACGAACGACGACGCCTTCACCGACAGGTCCGGCTTGATCCTGTTCCGGTTGATGCGGGCCTGCAGTTCGCTGATCTCGAGGCTCTTCCGGCGCTCCTGGATGTCGTGCCGGTTCATGGCCAGGCGTATCTTCTCGTCCTCGTCCACATCGAGGGAATCGACCAGGGGCGCGTCGACCGGGGTGATGTCGGCGCCGGCCGGCAGTTGCAGCAGCAGCCTGAGCACGTCGACCTGGTCAGCCGCCAGTTTCTCGGCGTCGTTCAGGTCCTTCTCCCGCGAGGCGACCCCGAACTCGGCGTTGAGTATCTCCGCCGCGGGGATCACCCCCGCCTTGAACCTCGACTGGGTCTCGCCCAGGATCTTCCGCGCCAGGCCGAGCGACGCCTGCCTGACCTGCAGGGTCTGCCGCAGCCGGTAGAGCTTGAAGTACTCGGTGCGCACCTGCGAGACGATCGACGTCAGCCGGCTCTTGAAGTGCTCCAGGGAGGCGGTCTTGGCGATCCGGGAGACGGTGATCTCGATCTCGGTGTTCTCCCGTCCGAAGTTCTTCAGCAGCGGCTGGGTGTAGGACACGCCGGCGTTGGCAAGCCAGTAGCGGTCGAGGGAGCTGCCCGGCACGGTCGAGTCGGAGTAGCTGTTGTTGAATACCGCGGCGACCGTCCCCCCCGTCCGGAGGAGCTGGCTCAGGGAGGTGTTGAACTGGAACTTCTGGCCGTCCGTGTCGCCCAGGCCCGAGGAAGACACGGTCGCCCCGGGGGCGGCGGGTTCGGTGGCGCCGGCGGACACGGGGTCGGTGGGAGTGTAGTCGTACAGGGTCTGGCTGGAGAGGACCGGTTCGAAGATGGCCAGGCTGCGGCGGCGGACCGCTTCCGACTGGGCCACGGATACAGTTCGGCGCGGGCCTCCAGGTTCTTCTCGACCGCCATGGTGACCGCTTCGGTGAGGGTGAGCCTGACGCCTCCGTCCCCGGCATGGGCGGTGGAGACGAGGCCGATCATCAGCAGCAGCGTCAAGAAGCGTTTCACCGTGGTGCTCCTTTTCATCACTCGTACCGCAGGGCGTCGATGGGGTTGAGGGAGGCGGCCTTCCTGGCCGGGTAGTAGCCGAAGAAGATCCCGACGACGGCGGAGAAGATGGTGGCCACGACGATGGCCTGGGGGGAGATGAAGGTGGCCCAGCCGAAGAACCGCGAGATCACCGTCGCCGCCGCGAACCCGAGGCCGATGCCGACGATCCCGCCGCACAGGGTGAGCAGCACGGCCTCGGTCAGGAACTGGAGCAGGATGTTCGCCTGGCTCGCGCCGACGGCCATCCGGATGCCGATCTCGCGGGTCCTCTCGGTGACCGACACCAGCATGATGTTCATGATGCCGATGCCCCCCACGATCAGCGAGATCGAGGCGATCGCCCCGAGCAGCAGCGACATCGTCCGGGAGGACGTCGCCGCCACCGCCAGCAGTTCCGACAGGTTCTTGACGGTGAAGTCGTCTTCCTTGCCGACACCGATGTGGTGGCGCTGCCGGAGCAGCGCGGTGATCTCGGACTCGGCCCGGGTGATGGCGTCCTTGCTCCTGGCCTTGACGACGATGCCGCCGACGGCGTTGGGGAACGGGCTGCCGAAGACCTTCCGCTGGGCGGTGGTCAGGGGGATGAGCACGGTGTCGTCCTGGTCGGTCCCCTGGGGGGACTGCCCCTTCTTCTTGAGCACCCCGATGACCCGGAATGGGACCTTGTGGATGCGGATCATCTTCCCCAGCGGATCGATCGAGCTGAAGAGCTTGTTGACGATGGTCTGGCCGATGACGGCCACCTTGGCGGCGCCGTCCACGTCGGACTCGGTGAAGGTGCGGCCGTGAACGACCGGCCAGTCGCGCACGACCAGGAAGTCGGGCGTCACGCCGGTGAGCTGCGAGGCCCAGTTCTGGTTGGCGTAGACGATCTGCCCCCCGGTGCGTATGTTCGGCGCGACGGCCACGACCGACGGGCACTCCTCCTTGATCGCCCGCCCGTCGTCGATGGTCAGCGTGGGCACGGCCCCGGGGCCCATCTGGACACCGCCGGCCTTCATCGACCCGGGGATAATGATGATCAGGTTGGTGCCGATGCTGGAGATCTGGTCGTCGATGATCTTCTCGGCCCCCGCGCCCACGGCCACCATGGCGATGACCGAGGCGATGCCGATGATGATCCCGAGCATGGTCAGGATCGAGCGCATCTTGTTGACCCGCAGGGCCCCGGCGGCGATCGATATGAATTCGAAGAGTTCCATCAGCGGTCCTGGCGGGTGTCCGGTGACGGGCCGGCGGGGTTCGCGGCGGAGGGCGCGGCGATGTCGTCGACAACGAGACCGTCGCGGAAAATCAGCCGCCTCTTGGCGTTCATGGCGATGTCCTGCTCGTGGGTGACCATGACGATGGTGATTCCCTGGTCGTTCAGCGACCTGAAGACACGCATCACTTCCTCGCTCGTCTTGGTGTCGAGATTGCCGGTCGGCTCGTCGGCCAGGATGAGCGCCGGGGAATTGACCAGGGCCCGGGCGATGGCCACCCGCTGCTGCTGCCCGCCCGAGAGCTGGCTCGGGTAATGGTGCGCCCGGTCGGCCAGGCCGACCTGCTCCAGGGCGTGGATGGTCTTCGTGTGCCGCTCCGCCCGGGAAATCCCCGAATAGATGAGCGGCAATTCGACGTTCTTGTGGGCGCTGGTGCGGTGCAGCAGGTTGAACCCCTGGAAGACGAAGCCGATCTTGCGGTTCCGCAGCGCCGACAGTTCCCGCTTGGTGAACCTGCCGACATCATCGCCCTCGAGCAGGAAGTGCCCGCTGGTGGGCAGGTCGAGGCAGCCGATGATGTTCATGCAGGTGGACTTGCCGCTTCCGGAAGCGCCCATGATGGCCACGAATTCGCCGGCCGAGACGGTGAACGACACGCCCCGCAACGCCTCGACGGACTGCTCTCCCATCTGGTAGGCCTTGGTGACGTTGTCGAAGCGGACCAGGTCAGGCAACGGGCTTCTCCCGCGGCATCAGAAACTGGGACCGGGGCCCGACGATCCGGTCTTCGTTTCGGCCTTCGTCTTGGCCTTCTTCTCCGTCAACTGCTCCACGATGACGTCGTCGTTCTCCCCGAGCCCCTTGGAGGAGACGATTTCGACGTATCCGTCACCGGTCACGCCGGTCTTCACCGGCATCAGGACGGCTTTTCCGTTGCGCAGGACGTAGACCTTCTCGGTCATGCCGCCGGCCGATGCGGCGTCGCCGGCGCCCGTTTCGCCGTCGGCGCCCTCGGGGGTGAATCGGAGGCTGGCGTTGGGGACCTTGAGGACATCCTGCTTGCGCATCGTCTCGATGGTCACCTCGGCGGTCATGCCCGGCATCAGCTTCAGGTCCTTGTTGTCGACGCTGACGATGACCACGTAGGTGACGACGTTCTGCAGCAGGATCGGCGCCTTGCGGATCTGCGAAACCGTGCCGTTGAAGGTCTCGTCCGCGTAGGAGTCGACGGTGAAGGCGACCGGTTGGTTCAACTGGACCTTGCTGATGTCGGCCTCGTCGACGCTGGTCTCGATCTCCATCTTGGTCAGGTCCTGGGCGATGGTGAACAGGGTCGGCGTCTGGAACGACGCCGCCACCGTCTGGCCCACGTCGACGTTGCGCGATATGACCACCCCGTTGGTCGGCGAGGTGATGGTGGCGTACTGGAGGTTGGTCTGGGCCTGCTCGTGCAACCCCTGGATCTGGGTGACCGCCGATTCGGCGGCCGTCAGGGCCGACGCCGCCAGTTGGGCCTTGGTTTCGGCCGCGTCGAGGTCGGCCTGGGAGACGATGCCGTCGTTGAACAGCCGCCGGATCCGCTCGAGAGTCCTCTGGGAGTCGACGACGTCGATCTTGGCCTTGTCCCGGTTGGCCTGGGCGGTCAGGTAGTTGCCGTAGGTCTCCTTGACCTTGGCATTGAACAGGGCCGGGTCGATCCGGGCGATCACCTGACCGGCCTTGACCGAGGAGTTGAAATCGACCAGCAGGTCCCTGATCGTCCCCGACACCTGGGTGCCGACCTCCACGGTCACCACCGCGGCCAGACGGCCGGTGGCCGAGACGGTGGTCACCAGCTCGCCGCGCACCACCTTCTCGGTCCTGAACTGGGAAGGCTTCGGGCGGCGCGGCACGAGAACGCCGGCCAGCAGGAGGAGGACGGCCAGGGCCACTGCGGCGTAAATCAGTTTCTTCATCGGTGGTGCCTCACTTGGGTAGCCACGTCACGGCAGGTGCGGGTTCAGGACGCCGTCCTCGTACTGGTCGCGGGCGAACGCGAGGTAGTCGGTGGAGTGGAATTGCTGGGCCACCTCGTCGGCGAAGAAGGTTCCCAGCGGGGTGGTCTGCAGCTTGGCGTCGGTCTCCACCAGGATGCCGTGCTCCTTGAGGCGGGCGATCTTCCCGGCGAAGAGGCCCTCCAGGGGCCGCCCGGTGCGAGCCTTGAAGATGCTCTTGTTGACGAAGCTGTTCTTCACCGGCAGGATGATGCTCCAGCGTTGCTGTTCCTCGGCGCTTCTGACCAGGCCCCGGTTCACCGGAAGCCTTCCCGCCTCGATGGACGAATAGTACTCCTCGAAGCTCTGGGTGTTCAACCCGAAGCGGTCGCGCAGGCTGCTGAAGGCGGTCAGGCCGAAGCCGATCTCGTCGTAGAGCATGCAGCACTGGTTCCAGGCGTAATGCGAGTATATCTTCCGCGTCCGGCCGAAGACCCGGCGGATGTTCTCGATGTAGTTCCGCTCGCCGAGCATGTCGCGGGCCGCTTGCTTCATGGTCAGCGTGTACTCGTCGTCCGGGACCTTCGCCGGATCGTGCTGGGTGACGTCCTTGATCGGCCCCTGGAAGTCGCCGTAGGCCTCGATCTTCAGGCGGTAGAGCTGGATCTCGTCGACGTCCAGCGACATGGCCAGCTCCATCTCGTCGATCCAGTTCTCGATCGTCTGGCCGGGGTAGCCGAAGATGAACTCGATGTTCAGCATGAAGCCGAACTTCCGGCAGGCTTCGATCGACTCCAACGCCTGCTCCACGGTGTGGTGGCGGTTCATCGACTTGAGAATCGCCGGGTCGAGGGAGTTGACGCCGATCGTCAGCCGGTCGACGCCGTAGTCGCGCATGATCCGCAGCCGCTCGGCGCCCTCCTCCCCCACCAGCGTGTTCGGGTCGACATCGTAGTTGAACTGGGTGCATTTGGTCATGTCGAGCCGCCTGGTGAAGTAGCCCAGGAAGCGCGTCAGTTGAGACGGGGTGAGGTAGGTGGGAGTTCCCCCGCCGACCAGGATCGATCGGGTCTTGATCCGGTCAACGCCGAGGACACCCATGTAGATGTCCATCTCCCGTTCCATGGCGTCCAGGTACTTTTCCTTCTCCCCTGGCTGATCGCCGAACTTGGCCGGGTAGTGGCAGAAGACGCACCGCTGGCGGCAGAAGGGGATGTGGGCATAGATGTCCAGCAGACCGTCCTCGGGGAGGGTGTAGCCGGCGAACAACTCCTCCTGGGTGATCGGCTTGTACATGGTGATCGGCGGGTAGTGCACCGATGGGTAGAAGTCGCCGTGCTTGTTGATGAAGCCCAGGCGCTTCAGTTCGCGGTAGCCTTCCAGGAACCGCTGGGCGTGGGCGATGATCGCGGCCTTCTTGTCGGCATCGACTCTTGACATGGGCTTACCCACCTCCTGTGAGCATTCTAGTGCTCCCCACCCGGCAAATCAACCGGCAACGACGCCGCTCAGGACCAGGACGATGACTCCGGCGACGGCGAATACCGCCCCTGCCACGGCGTGGGCGGTCAGTTTCTCCTTCAGGAAGACGACCGACAGGGGGAGGATGAAGATGGGCTCGGTGGAGATCAGGCTGTTGGCCACGGCCACGCTGGTGTACTTGAAGGCCACCACCGCCAGCCAGAAGCCCCCCAGGGTGATGACCGCGACGGCCACGAAGAACCTGCCCACCAGGGAGGGGTCGCGAAAGGGCGTCACCCAGCGGCGCAGCCTGAGGGTCAGGATGCCCAGCAGCAGCATGCCCAGGGTGCCCGCGAGCATGCGGATGAAGGTGGCGTACACCGTGGACACCCCGTCCAGGCCCTTCTTGGTCAGGATGACCGAAACCGACATCGACAGCACCGAGATCAGCCCGAAGGCGATCCCCTTGACGGACGACTTCCCCTCCCGGGCCTCCCCGGGGAAGATGCCGATGGCGATCCCGGCGATGATCAGGGCGATCCCCGTCCACGCCCCCGCCGGCAACCTCTCCCCGAGGAGCACGACGGCCAGCACGACCGTGACCACCTGCCCGAGGGTGGCCAGCAGCACGACGGCGCGCGGCCCGAGCTCCTTGAGTGCGCTGAAGAAGAAGGTGTCCGAGACGGCGATGCCCAGGAGGCCGCTCAGCGCCAGGTACCAGTAGGCCTGCGACCCGATGTCGGCGAACCCGCCCACCAGCAGCGTGAAGACCCCCAGCAGGAGCACGCTCAGGGCGCCCTTCACCAGCGTCATGGCGAAGGACGAGAGCGACTCCCCCAGGCGGCTGAAGAGCAGGGCGCCGACCGACCAGGAGGCGGCCGAACCGAGCGCCGCAACGGCTCCCAGCGCGTTACCGTCGATCACCGGCTGATTCCCCGGTCACTGCTTCTTGAAGGCCAGGACGTACCGTTGGGGGATGAACTGATACTCGTTGACCAGGCGGAAACCGTACGCCTGGAGCTGGCCGATGATCAGGCTCTTGTCGATGAACGGGGCGTGGTACGGCAGCACCCCTTCGGGCACCAGGGCGTTGTCGGCCACGTACAGGGTGCCGTCGTCCTTCAGGGCCTTCATGATGCTGCCGACGAACGCGTCCTTGTCCTTCTCGTTGAAGGTCACGTAGATGATGTGGTAGAGGGAGCACATCCAGGCCACGTCGACCTTCTCTTCCTTCATGCCGATGGTGTTGTCGGTCGTCAGGACCGTCTGCAGGTTGTTGATGTTGTTCCTGGCGGCGAAGGTGTCGACGTAGGTGAGATGGGCCTTGACCGTGTCGACGGCGAAGACCCGCCCCTTGTCGCCGACCAACTGGGCGAACTTGAAGGCGAAGAATCCGGGGCCGCTGCCGATGTCGACCACCCGGTCACCCGGCTTCAGGCCGAGCGCCTTGACCATCTCGGACGACTTCTCCCACTCCTCGCGGCGGGGATTGTTGAACAGGATGAAGTCCTCCAGGAACTGGCGCCGGTCGATCCCCTCGCCGGGGTCCTGGTCCTTGAGTTCGCCCAGCTTGTACTTCCGCTTCAGGTACTCCTTGAGCTGGGCATATTCGCCGCCGGAGAAGAACTCCCAGTAGCTCTTCTCGTACGGGGTCTTCAGGAACTTCTCCTGCTCCTCCTTGGGGGCGAGGTAGACGTCGATCAGCCACTGGAGAGCGGTGTAGTCACCGCCGTAGTTCTCGATCGGGATGATCTTCTTGTAGATCTCGTAGGCCGCCTTGGCGAACGCCTCGTTTCCCCTTCGAGGCTGTCGAGGAAGAGCTTGGCGGCCTGGATGCCGTCCTGGGTCAGGGCGGTCGAGTCGACACTCCCCATGTGCAGCAGGGATTTCTTGCTGGTGATCTCGATCTTCACCGGCGCGGGGGCGTCGGCGGCCGACGAGAGACCGGGGAGGAGGACGACGGCCGCGAAGAGGGCCGCCGCGGCGATCGCCGGGACGGCCTGGCAACACGCGCGAGCGGACTTCATGAATGCTCTCCTTTGCTGGGTTTCACTGCGGTTGGAATCTTCATCAGGGGCCTTGGGGGACGGGGCAACGGCGCAGACGGCGGTCATGCCCGCACCTGGAGGCCGGCGCGCTTCATCGATTCCATGGCATGGTCGAGGCTCACCACGAACCTCGACGCCGAGTAGATGCGATAGAGGTCCCGCTTCTCCTTGGGGGTGAAGTTGATGGTGAAGACGTTCGCCCCGGCGTTCAGTCCCGCCGTCTGACCCTGGGGGACGACGCTCTCGAGGGCGCTCACCGAAGGGATCAGCGGCGTCTTGAGGATGATCCGCAGGATGGCGATGGTGTTCAGCGTGAGGGCGGCGCTCCCCTTGGGACTGTCCTGGAGCGGCGTATTGTTGTTGGGGATGAAGGGGGAGCTGCTGACGAAGTCGGGCTTGATTCGCACGTCGAGCAGGATGTCGTTGGCCAGGCTTTCCAGCGTCTGCCCGGGAAGCCCGATGATGTTGCCGGTCCCGAACCTCAGGCCCGCCTCACGGAGCCACTCGATGCACTGCAGCCGCTTCTCGAGCCGGCCGTGGGTGATCCGGTGGTACAGCTCGGGATCGGATGTCTCGTACTTCAGGATGTACGAGCTGGCGCCCAGCCGGACGAACTTCTCGTACTCCTCCTTCGGCCTCTCGCCGACGCACAGCAGCACCTCCATCCCCATCTCGTGCCTGATGACCGGGACGACCTCCTCGATGAGGTAGTCGCTCTCCGGGTTCTGCCCCCCCTGCAGGAAGAGGATGCCGATGCCCGCCTCCTTGATCTTCCGCGCCACCAGCAGAATGTCCTCGACCGTCAGGGTGTAGCGCCCGATGACCTTGTTGGGCGCGCGCATGGCGCAGTAGTCGCACCCCTTCTGGCAGATGTTGGAGATTTCGATCACTCCCCGCAGGGCGACGCCATCCTTGCCCGCCTCGTGCCGCACGCGCCGGGCGTGGGCGAAGAGCTCCTGCTGGAGGGGGCCCTCGGCGGTCAGCAACGGCATGATGTCTGAAACGGTGAGACTTTCCGGGGCGTCGGACAGCTTCTGTATCATGGTCATGTATCAGGTCCTGCCGGTTATGGCGATGATGACTGCGGCGGCCCGTCCGGGCTCGCCGTCAGGGAACAAACGGCTTCCCTTTCAACCTTTCGATGATGTTCCGCTGCTCGGCGCTGAGGAGCTGCAGGACCGCCTTCTCGCTCTCTTCCAGCGTGGCCGCCAGGTCGGGCGTGGCGGGGGTCGCAAACTTGCACTTGTTGACCGCGGCGGCTACCCTGTCGGGCGGCGTGACCTGGTCGATCTTCTTGAAGATGCGCGACTTGATCTCGTCGATCTGCCGCTCCTGCGCGCGGTCCAGCTGGAGCATCTGCCGCAGGTCCTTCTTGGGGATGAAGAGCACGCCGTAGAGCCGGAGCATGATCTCCTGCATGCGGGGGAGCTGCTTCTTCTTCAGCACCGCGTTGGTCTTCTTGCGCGAATCCTCGGAGATCTTGCCGATGTTGATGACGTGGTCCTCGATCCGCCCGCCGGCGCCGGCCCAGTTGTCCATCTCTCCCTTGGTGCCGACGAGAACCTCCCTGACGCCCGAATCGAAGTCCTTCTCGACCTCCTTCATGGTGGTGATCTGCTCGTCGGTCAACTCCAGTTCCGCCTTCACCTTGGGGTTCTCCAGGACGACCATCACCGGGGCCATCAGCTCGCCGATGAAGGGGATCTCGTCCGCGGGGCAATAGAAGGCGCCAAAGAGTTGGGAACGATCCGCCGCGACGGCGGAGGTCGACAGGAGGCTGAACGCCACCGCCAGCGCAGGCAGCATCCGGCGGCGAATCATGGCACGGCTCTTAGACATGCAGCCACTCTATACCAGCCTTCGCCGGCACTGTCAACAATCCGCGTCAGGGGCGACCCGGCCTTGGCGGCTCAGGCAGGGACCGCGACGGCGCATCGCGTTGCGGAAGCGGATCCCTCCTCGGCGCCGGGGGCTGCGGCGGGGGCGTCACGTCCCTCGGCGGCTGGGGGGTCACCTTCCACAGTGGCTGGGGGGGCGCTTTTCCGGGCGGCTCCTCGCGCGGGGAAGGCGTGACCGTCAACCCGAGCCAGAGCCCCCACCAGGAGGGACTCCAGTTCGGCGGAGGCACCCAGCCGGCTGGCCGGCGCTTCCAATTCGGCGGCGGCACCCAGCCGGGCGGCGGCACCCAACCCCGGCGGGGAGGGACCCAGTCGGGCGGCGGCTCGTACTCGAGGAAGACCTTGGGGTAGTTGTAGCGGTCCACGTAGTCCGTGTGGATCCATCCGCGCCGGTCATCATCGCGCAGGAAGCAGTACCACGATCCCGTGTGCCCCACCAGCGGATAGATCATCCCTTCGCCGACCCGCGCGATCAGCGCGTAGTCGTACGACGGGCCGTTGAACACCGGCGACTTGTCGACCCGGACGATGATGTGGCCGGTGTCCCGGACCCTTGGCCGCGCCATCTCCTCGGGATTGCGCCGCCGGGCTTCGGCGGTGGCGGTCAGAACCACCAGCAGCGCCCCGGCGCACATTATGCCCACCCGTCCGATCGTTCTCATGGCGTTTCCCTCTCGTTGGTTTCTTATTTGATAATGTGCCGCCGGTGCCGTGAAGTCAACCTCCCGGGACGGAACCGGCCTCCGGGTCGCCGGCTTGCCGCCCGGTGGGTGGTGGTGTACCTTACCGGCATGGCCGACAAAGCTTCGAAGACCTCCGGGGCGACGGGGACGAGGACCAGGTCGAGGACGGCCCGGCCCGTCCTCTACAAGGTGATCCTGCTGAACGACGACTACACCACCATGGAATTCGTGGTCGACGTGCTGGTGGGGGTCTTCGGCAAGGACCCGGTCGAGGCGACGGCGATCATGCTCCACGTCCACCAGAGCGGGCGCGGGGTGGCCGGCCTCTTCACCCGCGAGGTGGCCGAGATGAAGGTCGAAGATACGCACGCCCGGGCCCGCGACGCCGGCTACCCGCTGCGGGCGGTCATGGAAAGGGACTGACCGTGATCGATCATGGACTGGAAATGGCCATCGGCGCCACCCTGTCGAAGGCGGACGGGGAGCGGCGCGAGTACGCCGTGGTCGAGCACCTTCTCTACGCCGTCCTGCACGACCCGCGGGGGCGCGAGGTCATCGCCGCGGTCGGGGGCGACCCGCCTACCCTGACGAAGGCGCTGGAGGGCTTCCTTGACGAGCACATACCCCGGCGACCCGAAAGCGCCCAGGGCGGCGAGATGCGGGTCTCGCCGGCCTTCCACCGCGTCCTGCGCCGGGCCATCGGCCACGTCAGGGGGGCCGGGCGGGCCGCCGCCGACGCCGGGGACCTGCTGGCGGCCATCTTCGTCGAACCGGAGGACTGTTACGCCAGGGCGTTGCTCGAATCGCAGGAGATCAGTCGGCTCGATGTCCTCGCCTACATCTCCCACGGCACGGCCAAGGCGCCCGCACCCCCCCAAGGAGCGGTCGACGACGCCGGGGATGAGCTCGCGCAGGGAACCGGGCCCTCTCCCGCGCCGGGCGGCGACCCCCTCTCCTCGTGGACGGTCGACTTGGTGGACAAGGCCCGACGGGGACTGACCGACCCGCTCATCGGCCGGGGGGACGAACTCGACCGGGCCATCCATGTCCTGTCCCGCCGCACCAAGAACAACATCGTCTTCGTCGGCGAGCCGGGCACCGGCAAGACCGCCTTGGTCGAGGGGCTGGCCCGGCGTATCGCCCTGGGAACGGTCCCCGAGTCGCTGGCCGGCGCCGGCATGTACGCCCTCGACCTGGGGGGCCTCCTGGCCGGCACGCAGTACCGGGGTGATTTCGAGGCGCGCCTCAAGGGGATCACGGCCGCCCTGGAGGCTCTCCCGGGGGCGATCCTGTTCGTCGACGAAATCCACGCGTTGGTGGGCGCCGGGGCCACCGGGGGCGGTGCCATGGACGCCTCGAACATCCTCAAACCGCTGCTCAATGCGGGCAGGGTGCGCTGCATCGGGGCGACCACCCACGAGGAGTACCGCCGCTTCTTCGAGAAGGACCGGGCCCTCACCCGCCGCTTCCAGCGGATCGACCTGACCGAGCAGGACGAGGCCGAGGCGCGGGAGGTGCTCAAGGGACTGCGGGGCGCCTACCAGGAGTACCACCGGGTGACCTACACCGACGCCGCCCTACGGGCCGCCGTAGAACTCTCCGCCCGGCACATCCCCGAGCGCCACCTGCCGGACAAGGCCATCGACGTCATCGACGAGGCCGGGGCGGCGGTCAAGCTGTCGCGGCGCACGAGGAAGGTGGTCGGCCGCCGGGACATCGAGCGGACGGTCGCCCGGATGGCCCGTCTCCCCGATCCGGCGGTGGCCGGGTCGGAACTGGACCGCCTGGCCGGGCTCGAGGCCGACCTGGGCCGGGTGGTCTTCGGGCAGGCGGCGGCCGTCGCCTCCGTCGCGGCCGCGGTCAAGCGCTCGCGAGCCGGCCTGGGGAGCCCCGACCGGCCGGTGGCCTCGCTCCTGTTCACCGGGCCGACCGGGGTCGGCAAGACCGAACTGGCCCGCCAGACCGCCCGCATCCTCGGCATCGCCTTCGTCCGCTTCGACATGAGCGAGTACATGGAGAAGCACGCCGTTTCACGCCTCATCGGGGCGCCACCCGGCTACGTCGGCTTCGACCAGGGGGGGCTGCTGACCGAGGAGATCCGGAAGAAACCCCGGGCGCTGCTGCTGCTCGACGAGGTCGAGAAGGCCCACGAGGACATCTACAACGTCCTGCTGCAGGTGATGGACCACGCCACCCTGACCGACAACACCGGCCGTCAGGCCGACTTCCGCAACGTCATCCTGGTGATGACCTCCAACGCCGGTGCGCGGGAGATGGAGGGGCGCTCGATCGGTTTCGGCGACCGCGCCGGCGAGGAGGCCGGGCGGGGCGACGAGGCCCTGCGGCGCATCTTTGCGCCTGAGTTCCGCAACCGGTTGGACGCGGTCGTCCGCTTCGAGCCGCTCAGCCGCGAGACGATGCTGGCCGTGGTCGACAAGTTCGTGGCCGAACTCTCCGGCCGCAGCGCCGCGCGGCGGGTCCGGATCACCCTCGATGACCAGGCCCGCTCCTGGCTGGCCGAGCGGGGGCACGATCCGAAGCACGGCGCCCGCCCGCTGCGCCGGTTGATCGAGGAGACCCTGACCGGGCCGCTGACCGAGGAGATCCTCTTCGGGCGCCTGTCCGCCGGCGGCGAGGCGAGGGTTCACCTGCGCGACGACCGCCCGGTGATCGAGGCCGTCCCTGTCGACCGTCCCGCGCCGGCCGATCGCGCCGGGCGGGATCGGAAATCCGGCGGGCGGAGCCGGCCACCCAAGGGGGTCAAGAATGCGGCGTCTCGCCGAAAACCTGTGGCTGCTCGACCGGCGGCCGATCTTCCCGCCGGCCGACCGCGCCGGGCGAAGCGGGATACTGGCCGTCGGCGGTGACCTGTCGGTCGGGCGACTGACGGCCGCCTACCGGCACGGCATCTTCCCCTGGTTCAACCCGGGGGAACCGATCATCTGGTGGTCGCCCGACCCCCGATTCGTGCTCTGCATCCGCGAGTTCCACCTTCCGCGCAGCCTGGCCAGGGCAATCAGGCGGAACCTCTACCGGGTCACCTTCGATGCCGCCTTCGACCGGGTGGTCGACGCCTGCGCCGCCGCCAGGCGCCCGGGGCAGCGGGGAACCTGGATCACCCAGGGGATGGCCGAGGCCTACAAGAACCTGCACCGCGCGGGAATGGCCCACTCGACCGAGGCGTGGGAGGGAACCGAACTGGTCGGCGGCCTCTACGGCGTGGACGCCGGGCCGGTCTTCTCGGGCGAGTCGATGTTCAGCCTGGCGCCCGACGCATCCAAGGTTGCCTTCGCGGCCACCGTCGAACGGCTGCGCGAGCGGGGAACGGCGTTGATCGACTGCCAGATGGAAACCGCCCACCTGGCCCGTTTCGGCGCCCGGTTCATCCCCCGGGCCGTGTTCCTGGCCACCCTGGCGGGCGACCCGGACGGGCTCAGCGGGTGACGACCTGGCGGGTTCCCCGGACGGTCTCGGTGAGTGCTCCGCCGCCGAAGCCGGCCGTGGTGGCGGTGACGAAGAGGGTCTTCATCTCGGTCGTCCAGCCGGTGTCGGCGTCGACCTGGGCCTCGATCGTGCCCATCAGGTTCCCTTCGCTCTCGAAAGCCGGGGGCGCGGTCACCTGCAAGGCGCTCATGCGGGCGCCCAGGGCGGGCGCGTCGAGCCGGAGGTAGCGCGACCCGAGTTCGCCGGTGATGCGGAAGGTGCGCCTGCCCTGGCTCACCTCGACGTAACGCAGGGTCGAGTTGAGGTCGACGTCGATCGGCCCGACGGACAGCCCCGGCCCGGGCAGAGGGGCGAAGAACTCCTTCTTCTCGGAGACGGTCTTGCGGAAGGCGTAGGTGTTCCCGGCAAAGTCGAGGGCGGCATGGCCGAACAGATCCCGCAACTGGGTGATGAACGAGCGGACGTTGAACGACCCGGCCAGGGCCACCGTGCCGGTCGAGCCGCCGTGCAGGCGCTTCATCCAGGCGTCGTAGGCCCGTTCGGCGGCGGTGAAGTCGACTGAACGGAACTTGTAGTTCACCTTGAAGGTGATCTGGGTCGGCGGGTCGAGCCGCAGGATGGGGGCCGGTACGAACTCACCCCCCTGCAGGACCTCGGTCTGCTGCATGTTGGCCCTGATGACGGCGGTATTCTCCCCCCGCTCGAGCACGTCGAACGTGGCCAGCATGCGCAGCCCGGATTCGCGCCGCTCCCTGACCTGGCCGCGCCCGGGCAGATCCCCGGTCCAGGTGACATCCGCCCGCGAAGTCAGTTCCTGGGTGATGGAGAATCCCTTGGGCGGCCCGAAGCCGGTGGTGTGCGACACCAGCCGGGCGGGGGCAGCGGCCGGCGGGGGGGCTTTCGGGGTGACGCAGCCACCGAGGACGGCGACGGCCGCCAGAAGCGCCAGGCCCAGGCTCCACACTCGCTTCATCGAGAGTCTCCGATCCTTCGCCCAAGTGTCCGACTTCACACAATTGTATACGTTACAACGAACCGGGCATTTGCGCAAGGGGATGGATGGACGGGACGGTTCGGCCGGTGGACGATCAGCCCGGCGTCAAACCGACCCTGCCGCCCGGCCGGCGGGCGAGGCGCCACCAGAGGACCGCGGCGGCGGCCAGCATCACCAGGCTGATCCCCTGGGCCGGTGAAAGCGGCAGGCCGAAGAATACGCCCCGGTCATCGCCCCGCAGGAATTCCAGCCCGAAGCGCACCACCGCGTACAGACCCAGGTAGGCGACCAGGGTCTGCCCGGCGAACCTCCGGCGGCGGTCGATGGCCAGCAGCAGGGCGAACAGGGCCAGGTCGGCGGCGGCGAAGTAGAGCTGCGTCGGATGGATGGCGACGCCGCGCGGCGCCAGCGCCAGCGGGTCGGTGAAGGTGACTCCCCACCACCCCTCGGTCGGAAGCCCGTGGCAGCAGCCGGCCGCGAAGCAGCCGAGCCGCCCGATGGCCTGCCCGAGGATGACCGACGGTGTCAGCACGTCGGCCAGCGCCGGGAGGTCGAGGCGCCGGAGCCGGCCGAAGATGACGAAGACCGCCACCGCCCCGATCAGGCCGCCGTAGAAGACCAGCCCCCCCTCCCAGATCTTCAGGATCGACAGCGGATTGGCCAGGTAGTAAAAGGGGTATTCCATCACGTAGAGCGCCCGGGCGCCGAGGATCCCCCCGACGATCAGGTAGAAGCAGAGGTCCAGGACCGTGTCGGGGTCGAAGCCGCGCCGCCTCGCCCGGCCGACCGCCAGCCAGATGGCGGCCAGGAAGCCCAGGGCCAGCATCAGCCCGTATGTCCGCAGGGTCAGCGGGCCGATTCTGAGGAGGATGGGGTGCATGACGTTCAGGCCTCCCGCCGCAAGGCGATGATCTCGTGGATGATCAGCAGGGCCACCCCCACGGTGATGGCCGAGTCGGCCATGTTGAAGGCCGGCCAGTGGTGGGTGCGCCAGAAGGCGTCCAGGAAGTCGACCACCTCGCCCAGCCGCAGGCGGTCGATCAGGTTGCCGATGGCCCCCCCGGCCACGCAGCCCACGGCCAAACCGCCGAGCCAGTCGCCGGCCTCCATGTCGCGCAGGATCCAGGCCAGGAAACCGAGGGCCAGGATACCGGCGGCGGCCAGCAGGAGTGTCTTCCCCATGGCCGTGCCGTCGTTGAACATGCCGAAGGCGATGCCGGTGTTCCGGATGTGGACCAGGTTGAAGAATCCCGGCACGACCGGAATGACGCTGCCCAGCCGCATCGACCGCACCACCGCCAGCTTGGTGAACTGGTCGAGAAGGACCACCGCCGGCAGGGCGATGCCGAAGGACAGGACCTTCCGGGTCACCGGGGATCCCAGTAGCGGCCGAGGATGGGGCGCAGCCGTTCGCGGGCCTCTGCCGGAATCGCCTCGGGGGCGGTGATGACCGCCGTCGCCAAGGCATCGGCGCAGCCGCAGGACGACTCCTCCGGCAGGGCCTCGACCGTCGCGCGGATGATCGCCTGCGCCTTGCGGACGTTCTCGGCCATGACCCGGAGGACGGCCTCGATGGTGACGTCCTCCTCGGTCTGGTGCCAGCAGTCGTAGTCGGTGGCCATGGCCAGCGTGGCGTAGTGGATCTCCGCCTCGCGGGCCAGCTTGGCCTCGGGCAGGTTGGTCATGCCGATGACGTCGACGCCCCACTGGCGGTAGATGCGCGACTCGGCCCGGGTGGAGAACTGCGGCCCCTCCATGCACAGGTAGGTGCCGCCCCGGTGGACCGTCGCGCCGGTCTTGTCGCAGGCGTCGGCCAGGCGGCCGGCCAGCGCCGGGCAGACCGGGTCGGCCAGCATGACGTGGCCGACGATGCCGCCGCCGAAGAAGGTCGACGGGCGGCCGACGGTGCGGTCGAAGAACTGGTCGGGGACGACCATGTGCCCGGGGACGATCTCCTCGCGCATGCTCCCGACGGCCGAGACCGACATGATCCAGCGGACGCCCAGCATCTTCAAGGCCATGATGTTGGCCCGATAGTTGATCTCCGAGGGGCCGATGCGGTGCCCCCTGCCGTGCCGGGGAAGGAAGGCCAGCCGCCGCCCGTGCAGGGTGCCGGTGACGATCGCGTCCGACGGCGGGCCGAAGGGGGTGTCGACCCTGGCCTCCCTGACGTCGGTCAGGTCCTCCATGCCGTACAGGCCGCTCCCCCCGATGATGCCGATGACCGCCTGTTCCATGTGATGACTCCTTGGGATGTGGTGGGCTGAAAATATATGTTAAACGGTCCCCCGTCAACGCCTAGCGGAATGGCGGGGTGGCGCCGGCGGGGGACCCCCACGAAGGGCGCAGTCCTCTGCGAGCACTTCGTGGGGGTGGCCGGCCGACAGGACCCCGCGCGTTCTCCTCAGGCGGTGGTCAGGGGATCCAGGAGGCCCAGGTGTCGTCGGTCTCCCAGACGCGCACCTCGACCAGCCGGGCGTCTGGCGGCAGCTTCGGGGCCAGCTCCTGGTAGACGTGCCGGGCGATCAGCTCCGAGGAGGGATTCTGCTCGGCGAAGGCGGGCAGGTCGTTGAGCAGCCGGTGATCGAGGCCGGCGACGACCTCGCCCAGCAGGCGCTTGAGTTCGCGAAAATCGATCCCCAGGCCGACCTCGTCGAGCGAGGCCGCCTCGACCCGTGCCTCGACCCGGTAGTTGTGCCCGTGCATGGCCTCGCACGACCCCCGGTAGCCCCGCAGGAAATGGGCCGAGGCGAAGCGGGCGGTCACCCCCAGACGGTACATGGCGTCCTCCTCTCTAGAACGACCGGGCGACGTACCAGTAGAACAGCGGCTCGCCGAAGAAGAGGGCCACCAGGGCTCCGGCGGCCAGGAACGGCCCGAAGGGGATGGCGTCCTTGCGCCCGCGGCGGCGGGTGGCGAGCAGGACCAGCCCGGTGGCCGAGCCGAGCAGCAGCGCCGACAGTATGGCCACCAGCAGGCTGCGCCATCCGAGGAAGGCGCCCATCATCGCGGCCATCTTGATGTCGCCGTCGCCCATGCTCTCGCGGCCGGTGATGGCGAAGGCGTAGACGGCGGTCAGGTAGAAGAAGGTGCAGCCGACCATCACCCCCATCACCCCCTGGAAGAAGGTGTGCGGCAGCAGCGGCGTGGCCGCCAGGCCGACGGCCAGGCCCGGCAGCGTGATCACGTCGGGGATCATCTGGTGGTCGAGGTCGACGAAGATGATGGCCACCAGGCCGGCGACGAAGGCGAACTGCGGCGCCAGGGCCCACGAGGGGCCGGTCTTCCAGAGGACGGCGGCGAAGAGCATCCCGGTCAACGCCTCGACCGCCGGGTAGCGGGGCGAGATCGGCGCGCGGCAGTCGCGGCAGTGCCCGCGCAGCACGAGCCAACTGACCACCGGCACGTTGTCCCACGGGCGGATGGCGTGACCGCAGGCCGGGCAGCGCGAGGCCGGGAAGACGACCGACACCTCGCGCGGCAGGCGGTGGATGACCACGTTAAGGAAGCTGCCGATGATCATCCCGAAGAGGACCACCCACGGGTACCAGAACCAGGCCGGCAGCGGCGGGGGCGTCATGGCCGGACCCGGGGCAGCGGAGCGTGCGGCTGATCGACGTGCATGGACCTCTTCTACCAGAGGTGGCGGTGGGGGTCAATCACCGCCCGGCCCGAACCCGCGGTCGTGTGCTACACTCACCGACGAGGGAAATCCGGGACATGATCTTTAGTCGTGTCCCGTGATTTCCGCCATCAGACGGGGCGGCGATGACTGAAGCGGCGGTTGAGGTGCATGACCTGGTGCGGCGCTTCGGCGCCTTCACCGCCGTCGACGGCATCACGCTTCTCGCGTCGCCGCGGGGGGAGATCTTCGGCTTCCTCGGCCCCAACGGCGCCGGCAAGTCGACCACCATCCGGATGCTCTGCGGCATCCTCGCGCCGACCGCCGGGCGGCGGCGCGCGTGGCCGGCTTCGACATCGTCGCGCGAGTCCGAGCGGATCAAGGCGCAGCATCGGCTACATGAGCCAGCGCTTCTCCCTCTACGACGACCTGACGGTCGACGAGAACATCGCCTTCTACGGCGGCATCTACGGGGTCGAGCCGGCGCGGCTGGCGGAGCGCCGGGCGCTGGATCCTCGGGATGGCCGGCCTCGACGGAGCGCGCCGGCAGCCTGACCCGCGAGCTGTCGGTCGGCTGGAAGCAGCGCCTGGCCCTCGGCTGCGCCGTCGTCCACGAGCCGCAGATCCTCTTCCTCGACGAGCCGACCTCGGGCGTCGACCCGCTCTCGCGGCGCGCGCTTCTGGGACCTGATCTACACCGTCGGCGGGCCAGGGCGTGACCGTCTTCGTGACGACCCACTACATGGACGAGGCCGAGCACTGCGACCGCCTGGGCATGATCTACGGCGGGCGGCTGGTCGCGCTCGGCAGCCCCGCGCGAGCTCAAGGAGCGCTACGCCGGCGGGCGTGCTGCTCGAGGTCCGCGCCGACGCCGCTGATGCGCGCGCTGGAGATCGCCGGCGGCGCTCCCCGGCGTCGAGGAGGCGGCGGTCTTCGGCGCCGGCGCTGCACGTCGATCGTCGCGCGACGCCGGCGCCGCCGGCCGCGCTGCGCGACGCGCTGGCGGCCGGCGGGGTGACCGCGTCGGCGCGATCGAGCCGATCACGCCCGACGCTCGAGGACGTCTTCGTCTCGCCTCGTCGAGCAGCCGACCGCGACCGCAGCGGTCAGGTTGAAGAGCGGGTTCAGGTTGAAAGATGGGTATCCGAAGGGGTATGCCCGTGAAGGGGCATGCGTATCAGACCTGACCCAAGGGGATGCGGTCGTGGGCGCTGGAAGGAGTTCATCCAGATCTGGCGCGACTGGCGCACGCTGGCCGTGGTCGTCGTCCTGCCGGTGCTGATGCTGATCCTCTACGGCTACGCGATCAACTTCGACCTGCGCCACGTCGCGCTCGGGCGTCCAGCGACATGGACCGCACGGCCGGAGTCGCGCCGGCTCGATCGACGCCTTCGGCCGCGGCGAGATCTTCGACGTGCGCCGTCGTCTCGACTCACCCCGACGGAGGCGACGCGGGCGCTCGACGCGCGGCGCTGGTCCGCGCCGTGCTGGTCGATTCCCGCGCGGCTACGCGCGCGACCTGGCCGACGGGGCGCACCGCGACTGGTGCAGCTGCTGGTCGACGGCGCCGACTCGACCAGCGCCACGACGGCCATCGGCTACGCCGGCGCGATCGTGCGCGAGCACTCCGGGGCGGTCACGATCGAGGCGCGTGCAGCCGCAAGGGGCGTCATCGTCACGCGACGACTTCCCGCCGCTCGAGCCTGCGGGCGCGCTTCTGGTACAACCCCGAGCAGCGCAGCGTCGAACTACATCGTCCCCGGGCTGATCGCGGTCATCCTGATGATGCTCTCGACGCTGCTGACCGCCCTGACCGTCGTGCGCGAGCGCGAGCGCGGCACGATCGAGCAGCTGATCGTCTCGCCCGCTGCACGCCGCTCGAGCTGATGCTCGGCAAGCTCGTCCCCTACGCGGTCGATCGCCTTCCTCGACGTGCTGCTGGTGATGGGCGCCGGGCGGCGTGCTCTTCGGCGTGCCGCTCGCCGGCAGCATCCCGCTGCTGCTCTGCGCTCCGCGGCCGTCTTCCTCATCGCCGCCCTCGGCATCGGCCTGCTGATCTCGGTCGCCTCGCCGACCCAGCAGACGGCGATGACGCTGGCCATGCTCGCCTCGCAGCTGCCGACCATCCTGCTCTCCGGCTTCATCTTCCCGATCCGCGCCATGCCGGCGGCCGGTGCAGTGCCTGACCAACCTGATCCCCGCCCGCCACTTCCTGGTGATCGTCCGCGGCGATCTTCCTCAAGGGGATCGGCCTGGGGCACCTCTGGCCGCAGGTGCTGCTGCTGGCCGGCTTCGGCGTCGCTCATCGCTGGCGCTGGCCTCGCTGAAGTTCAAGAAGAAGCTGTGACGGCGATGAACCTCCGGCGCATGCTGGCCATCGTCCGCAAGGAGTTCATCCAGCTGCGGCGCGACCCGCAGATGCTGCGGATCGTGTTCATCTCGCCGCTCTTCCAGCTCTTCGTCTTCGGCTACGCGGTGACCACCGACGTCCGCCACGTGGCGACCGGCGCTGCTCGACCAGGACCGCAGCGGCCGAGAGCCGCGAGCTGGCCGAGCGCTTCGACCGCTCCGGCTACTTCGACATCGGGCGGCGGACTCGGCGGGCCCGGGCGAGGTCGACGCGCTGCTCGACACCGGGCGCGTCCAGGTCGGTGCTGCACATCCCCGCGGGCTTCGCGGCGCGACCTGGCGCGCGGAGCGCACCGCGCGGGTGCAGGTGCTCATCGACGGCAGCGACTCGATGACCGCCGGCGATCATCGCCGGCTACGCCGGCGGGGTCGTCCGGCGAGTACTCGGCGCAGGTGGCCGCCGAGCGGCTCGACCGGCTGCGCGCCCGGATCGACCGGGTGCCGGCGGTCGAGGAGCGCCTGCGGGTCTGGTACAACCCGGAGCTCAAGAGCGTGCAACTACATGGTCCCCGGGGTGCTCTGCGATGATCCTCTTCCTGGTGACGATGCTGCTGACCTCGCTGGCCATCGTCAAGGAGCGGGAGATCGGCACCCTCGAGCAGCTGGTGGTCACGCCGATCACCGGGCGCGAGCTGATCGCTCGGCAAGACGCTGCCGTACATCGTGATCGGCTTCGTCGACATGCTCCTGGTGCTCGCGCTCGGCCATCTTCTGGTTCCGCGTGCCGATCGCCGGCAGCGTGCCGCTGCTGTTCGCCCTGGCGATCCTGTTCATCTTCACCAGCCTCGGCCTCGGCCTGTTCATCTCGACCGTCTCGCAGACGCAGCAGCAGGCGATGATGGTCGACCTTCTTCTTCATGCTGCCGTCGATCCTGCTCTCGGGCTTCATCTTCCCGATCGCGAACATGCCGCCGGTCATCCAGCGGGTGACCTACGCCATCCCGCTGCGCTATTTCCTGGTGATCGTCCGCGGGATCTTCCTGAAGGGCAACGGCTGGGCCGAACTCTGGCCGCAGGTGGCCGCGCTGGCCGCCTACGGGGTGGCCATCATGGGCCTGGCCTCGCTTCGCTTCCGCAAGCGCCTTGGCTGAGAACCTGCCGCCGGCACGGCTGTTGACGGCCAGCGCGGCCCGGCATAAAATGTTGTGATGGCCACAGACTACAAGGCAACGCTCAACCTGCCCAAGACCGCCTTCCCGATGAAGGCCGACCTGGCCAAGCGGGAACCTGCGGTGCTCGAGCGCTGGGAGGCCGACGACATCTACGGCCTCATCCGCCGCGCGCGGCGGGGCCGGAAACCATACATCCTCCACGACGGCCCCCCCTACGCCAACGGCCACATCCACATGGGGCACGCGCTCAACAAGATCCTCAAGGACGTCATCGTCAAGGTGCGGAGCCTGGACGGCAACGACGCCGTCTACGTTCCCGGCTGGGACTGTCACGGGCTGCCCATCGAGCTGCAGGTCGACCGCGAACTGGGGGCCGGCAAGGCCAGCCTGCCGACGGTCGAGTTCCGCCGCCGCTGCCGCGCCTACGCTGAGCAGTTCGTCGACATCCAGCGCGACGAGTTCCGCCGCCTGGGGGTCCTCGGCGACTGGCACGACCCCTACCTGACGATGGCCTACGCCTACCAGGCGACCATCACCCGGGAGTTGGGGCGCATCTTCGCCAAGGGGGACGTCTACCTCGGCTTCAAGCCGGTCTACTGGTGCCTCTCCTGCCGCACCGCCCTGGCCGAGGCCGAGGTCGAGTACCAGGACAAGACCTCCTCGTCCATCTTCGTCGCCTTCCCGCTGCGCGACGACCCTCGCGGAGTCATCCCGGCCGCCGAGCGCGACAACCTGTCGGCGGTCATCTGGACCACCACCCCCTGGACCATCCCGGCCAACCTGGCCATCTCGGTCCACCCGGACTACACCTACGTCATCCTGGAGACCGACCGGGGGCGCCTGCTGCTGGCCGCCGACCTGGCCGACGCGGTGGTCAGGGCCACCGGCCTGACGGTCACCGGCACCGGCGCCAGCCTCCAGGGGAGCGCCCTGGAGGGGTTGGTCTTCACCCACCCGTTCATCGACCGCGCCGCGCCGATCCTGCTGGGCGACCATGTCACCGCCGACAGCGGCACCGGCCTGGTCCACACCGCCCCGGGGCACGGCCAGGAGGACTACGAGATCGGCCGCCGCAACGGGCTCGAGGCTTACAGCCCGCTCGACGACGACGGGCGCTTCACCGACGCCGTGCCCCACTATCAGGGGAAGACCGTCTGGGAGGCCAACCCGCTGGTGGTCGAGACGATCCGCGAGCACGGGCGGCTGCTCGGCTCGGGAAGGATCGAGCACTCCTACCCGCACTGCTGGCGCTGCAAGAGCCCGGTCATCTTCCGGGCCACCCGCCAGTGGTTCATTTCGATGGGCAAGAGCGACCTGCGCCGCCGCAGCCTGGAGGCGATCAACCAGGTCTCGTGGATTCCCTCCTGGGGCCGCGACCGCATCTACGGCATGATCGAGAACCGCCCCGACTGGTGCATCTCGCGCCAGCGCTCGTGGGGCTCGCCGATCACCGTGTTCCACTGCTCGTCGTGCAAGGCCATGCTGGCCACGCCGGAGGTGTTCGAGCACGTGGCGGCGATCTTCGAGCGCGAGGGGGCCGACGCCTGGTTCGAGAAGCCGGCGGCCGACCTGCTGCCTCCGGGGGCCGCCTGCCAGTCGTGCGGCGGGACATCCTTCGAGAAGGAGCGCGACATCCTCGACGTCTGGTTCGACTCGGGGGTCAGCCACGCCGCCGTGCTCGAGTCTCGCGACGACCTGTCGTGGCCGGCCGACCTCTACCTGGAGGGGAGCGACCAGCACCGCGGCTGGTTCCACAGCGCCCTGCTCCACTCGGTGGCCACCCGCGACCGGGCCCCCTACCGGGCGGTCCTTACCCACGGCTTCGTGGTCGACGCCGACGGGAAGAAGATGTCCAAGTCGGCCGGCAACGGCATGTCGCCGCAGGAGATCATCGCCTCGCACGGCGCCGACATCCTGCGCATGTGGGCCGCGGCCGAGGACTACACCCAGGACATCCGCATCTCGGGCGAGATCATCCAGCGGCTGGTCGACGCCTACCGCCGCATCCGCAACACCGCCCGGTTCATCCTGGGCAACCTGTCCGACTTCGACCCGGAGGCCGACGCCCTGCCGGCCGACCGCATGGAGGGGCTCGACCGCTGGGCCCTCGGCGCGCATGGCCGCCCTGCAGGGGAGTGTCCGGGCAGCCTACGACGCCTACCAGTTCCACATCGCCTCGACGGCCATCCTGCAGTTCTGCGCGGTGGAGATGAGCGCCCTCTACCTGGACATCATCAAGGACCGCCTGTACATCTACGGCCGCGGCTCGGCGCGGCGCCGGTCGGCCCAGACCGCCCTGTTCGCCATCCTGCGCGCGCTGACCAAGATGATCTCGCCGGTCATGTCGTTCACCGCCGAGGAGATCTGGGCACACATCCCCGCCTGGCCCGGCAAGGAGGCGAGCCCCTTCCTGGCCCTCTGGGACGACCTGCCGGCCGCGATGGGCGGCGACGAGGCGGCCTGGTGGGACCAGGTCCTCGAACTGCGCCGCACGGTCACCAAGGCCCTCGAGGAGGCCCGCCAGGCGGGCACCATCGGCCACTCGCTCGACGCCGAGGTCCGCATCTCCGGCCCGGACGCCCTGATCGGCGCCCTCGACGGGAAGCGCGATCTGCTGCGGGAGATCCTGATCGTCTCGTCGGTCGAACTGGCGGGCGCCGGGGGGGCCACCGACATCGCCTGCGCCGTCCGCCGCGCGGACGGGAACAAGTGCCAGCGCTGCTGGACCTACCATCCCCTGACGGGCGCCGCCGCCGACCTGCCCGAAACCTGCCCGCGGTGCGCCGCCATCCTACGGGAAGGAGAACCGGCCCGATGAAGACGCCCCGCCGCGCGTTCGGCAATGCCCTGACCATGGGCCTGGCCCTGCTGACCCTCCTGGCCTTGGTTGCCCTGGCGGTGAGCGCCTGCGACATCGCCGGGCTGTACTTCGACGACCCGGCGCCCGACCTGGTGGTCGAGTTGATCGATCGCGTGCCGGCCAGCGGTGGAACCTACTACTACGGCACGGTGCGCAACTCGGGCGGCATCGCCGCCGAGAACATCTACATCAACATCACTCCCCGCGACGGCGGCGGCGCCTCCCTGGGCACCTACCGGACACCCGTCTCCGTCGGCTACACGCCGGAGGAGGTTGATTCGGCCGGGACGGTCACCGAGCCCGCCATAGTGGAGAATATCCTGGAACCGGGCGAGACCGGCGGCTTCAACGTGGTGGTTCCCGTGGCTCTCGGTTCGATCGCCTCCGAGGAGATCAGTTTCGACTTCACCCTCCCCGTGGAGGAGGAAGAAGAGGAGGTAACAGAATGACCCTGCCGGCCGGATTCAACCGTCCCGCGGCACTCCTGGCGGCCCTGTCGGTCGCCGCGGCGGTCTCCGGGTGCACTTGGCACCAGGCCAACCGGAAAGACATGGCCGAGGCCCACTACAAGCAGGCCCGGGCGTTCCTTCAGGAGGGGCGCGGGATCGAGGACGAGATGAACCGCCGGCGCGCCTACCAGCCCCTCCGCGAAGCCATCAGCCGCAATCCCGACAACCCCGACTACCACGTCGACCTGGGCGGCATCTACCTGTTCGACAACCGCTTCGAGGACGCCGCGGGCGAGTTCAATACCGCCCTGAAACTCGACCCCAACAACGCCAACGCCCGCTACAACCTTGGCGTCCTGTACCTGGCCACCAACCGTCCCGAGGACGCCATCGCCGAATTCAATACCGTCCTGGCCGACTACACCTTTCAGACGCCCTGGAAGGCCCACGTCAGCAAGGGGCAGGCCTACTTCGCCATCAAGGATTTCAAACAGGCCGCCGAGTCCTTCGCCGCGGCCACCCGGGTGGCCGCGAACTGGGCCGCCCCCTGGCAGCTCCTGGGGGAGACCCTGGAGAAGGACAACCGCCTGCCCGAGGCCGAGCGCGCCCTGCGCCGGACGTTGGAGCTGCAGCCCGACAACATCCGCGGCCGCTACACCCTGGGGTTGGTCTTCTATCGCCAGAAGCGGGTCGACGACGCCAAGGCCGAGTTCCGCAGGGTGACAGAACTGGACCGCGACGGGGAGTACGGCCGCCTGGCCGCGCGCTACCTGTCGATCATCAAGTAGTCCCGCCGATGTCCGACTTCCCGTACGGGGGCCAGGCCCTCATCTGTCGGGGGCTGCGCTTCTCCTGCATCGGTTGCGGGGAGTGCTGCCGTGGGCCGGGCGGCCACGTCTTCCTGACCGAGGACGAAGGAAGGCTGCTGGCCGCACACCTGGGAATCGACGCCGGATCGTTCTTTTCCGGGATGACCCGCCGCTCCGAGGGGCGCCTGGCCCTGGCCGACGCGCCAAACGGCGACTGCCGCTTCCTGGGCCCAAACGGCTGTGCCGTCCACCCGGTACGCCCCCGGCAGTGCCGCTCGTGGCCGTTCTGGTTCGCCAACCTGCGCTCCGAGGAAGCCTGGGAGTCGGCCGCCCGCCGCTGCCCGGGCATCGGCCATGGGGAACTGCACCATGCCGATGAGATCCTGGCCTGGCTGGACACCCCCGCCAGCTAGTGCAGTTTGATGGCCTGCATCGTCTTGATGTTGTAGTAGCGCTTGCCCTCCATCGCGTCGGGGATCTTGCCGGCGCGGAAGGCCCGGGCCAGGTCGACCACCGCGTCCTCGACGCTGCGGTGGGCGACGAAACCGAGCTCGCGCCTGATCTTCTCCGACGAGACGTGGTAGGAGCGATTGTCGTCGGTCGGCGTGGTGACCACCGGGATCTCGCGGCCGCCCATCTCCCGGCTGACCACCCGGCGGACCGTCTCGGCGATCTCCTTCATCTTCATGTTGTCGTAGCCGGCGTTGAAGATCTTCCCGTCGATCTTCTCGTCGGGGTACTCCAGGCTCGGCGACGTACAGGTCGGTCATGTCCTCGATGTGGATGTTGGGCCGCTTCTGCTCGCCGCCGAAGACGGTGATCTTCCCCTTGTTGACGGCGTGGTTGGTCAGGATGTTGACCGACAGGTCGAGCCGCATCCGGGGCGAGTAGCCGCAGACGGTCGCCGGGCGCAGGATCAGCATGACCATCCCCGGATGGCGGTGCTCGAGCATGTACCGCTCGAACAGCGCCTTGTACTTGGAGTAGTCGGTCAGCGGCTCCAGGGGCAGGTCCTCGGTGACGTTCTCCTCCTCCTTGATGCCGTAGACCGACGAGGACGAGGCGAAGATGAACCGCTTCACGCCGGCGGCCGGCCGCCAGGTCGTACAGTTGCGTCGCGGCGTCGTAGTTGATCGACTTGCCCAGCGACGGGTCGAGTTCGTACGACGGGTCGTTGGAGATGCAGGCCAGGTGGATGACCGCGTCCTGGCCCGGCGAGCGCTTTCCGACCAGCGCGCGGTCGCGGATGTCCCCCTTGACGACCACCAGGCCGGGGTTCCCCTTGACCGAGTCGAGGACGTCCTCGCCGTACATGAACAGGTCGACCACGGTCACCCGGTGCCCCTTGGCCAGCAGCTTGGGGACCAGCACCGACCCGACGTACCCTCCGCCTCCGGTGATCAGCACATTCTTCAGCATGTCTTCCCTCCCGTGTTGGTGTGCCCCGCAACTACCTCAGGTATTCGTCGACCAGCCCCTCGACGGTCCTGGCGATGGCCAGGCAGGCGGTCAGGCCGGGCGACTCGATGCCCACCAGGTTGACCAGCCCGGGGAGGCCGCGGTCAGCCTCGTGCCGGATGTAGAAGTCCCGCACGCCCTCGCCCCTCAGCTTCGGCCGGATGCCGGCCATGTCCGGGGCGAAGCTCGCCCGGGACGAGACCGGCGATGATGGTGTCGGCTCCGTTGAAGAAGTCGTCACGCCGCGAGGGATCGACGTCGTAGTCGAGCCGGTCGACGTACTCCACGTCGGGGCCGAAGCGCAGGCGGCCGCCCAGGTCGAGGGTGGCGTGCACCCCCAGGCCGGCCAGATCGCCGTGCGGCGGCGGGTATACCAACGCGACACCGGCGACGCCCCGGCATAGGCGAAGTACGACCCCTTGCACCAGCGCAGCCGGCACCCCGCCTCGTCAGGGTCGATCCCGGCCATGGCGGCCACCGATCCGAAGCCAGCCCGGCGGCGTTGACCACCACCTTCGACCGGAACCGGTAGCCGTCCTCCAGCCCCACCGTCCAGCCGCCGTCACTGCACTCGAGCGACGTCACGGCCGTGCCGAAGGAGAAGATCGCCCCCTCGGCGGCGGCAACGTCGTGGAGCCCCTTCATCAGGGCGTGCGAATCGATGATGCCCGTCCCGGGCGAGTGGATGGCGGCCACCCCCCTGGCCGCCGGCTCCATCGCGTGCAGTTCGTCCGGCGTCCAGCATGGCTCAGCTCGGCGCCGTTGTTCCACCCCTGCTCGATCAGCGTTTCGAGAAGGGCAATCTCGCCGCCGTCGCGGGCGACGATCAGCTTGCCGATGCGCCGGTGGGGGACCTGGTACTCCTCGCACCAGTCGTAGAGGAGCCGCCGGCCCTCGACGCACAGGGACGCCTTGAGCGAATCGGCCGGGTAGTAGATGCCGGCGTGGATCACCTCGCTGTTGCGGCTGGAGATCTCCTGGCCGAAGTTGGGGTGGCGCTCGACGACCGCCAGGTCGCCCTCCCGGGCCGACAGTTCGGCCGCCACGGCCAGCCCGATGACCCCGGCCCCGACGACGGTGATGGTCACTTCATCCATGGTCGCTCATTCTATACTGGCTGCCCCGCCGATTGTTGCCGGAAACACAAGGCGGACGGACGGCACCGTCCGCGGGCAACGCCGGCGGCGATCCCCAGGACCGAAACGGCGGCGCAGAGCCAGGCGAACCAGTCCCCCCACCGGCTGTAGGGCGTCCGTTCGTCCGAGGGCGCGAGATCGGCCACGTAAGCGCCCCGCACGAAGAGAGGCGAGTCGAGCAGGATGCGGCCGCGGGCATCGACGAAGCCGGAGATGCCGGTGTTGGCCGCGCGGGCCACCGGCCGGGCATTCTCGACTGCCCGGAAGACCATCTGGGCGAAGTGCTGGCGAGAGGCGGCCGAATTGCCGTACCAGGCGTCGTTGGTCACCGTGGTCATGAAACCGGCGCCGTCGTTGACGAAGCGGCGCACCAAGTCGGGGAAGACGATTTCGTAGCAGATGACCGTCCCGAATTGCGTCCATTCGGCCCTGAAGAGGCTCCGGCGCCGCCCCGGGGTGAAGTCGCCCACCCCGGCCACCAGCTTTCCGGCGAAGGATAGGAGCCTCTTCGCCGGCACGTACTCGCCGAAGGGGACCAGGTGCATCTTGTCGTACACGCCGGTCTCGCGGCCGGTTTCATCGAACAGGTAGACCCGGTTGCGCAGGCCGACCTCCCGGCCGTCCGTCTCGAAGGCGGGCGCGCCGACCAGCAGCGGGACGCCCGCCTGGCGGGCCAGGGCGGCGATCCGCTCGCGGTAGGCGGGCTCCTTCTGCAGGTAGAAGGGCGCCGCCGCCTCGGGCCAGATGATCACCCGGGCGCCGGCGGCCGCGGCCTGGCGGGTGAGGTCCTCGTAGATGCGCAGGGTCGACTCGCGGAAGTCCCGGTTCCACTTGACCTCCTGGCTGATGTTCCCCTGCAGCACGGCCACCCTGATCCTCCCCGACCCCCCGGCCGGCCTGGAGAGGCGGATGGCGCCATAGAGCAGATTGACACCGACCAGGGCCACCGTCACGGCCATGCCGGCCAGCGCCCGGCGGCGCGCCGGCAAATCCTTGCCGCGGCAGGACGAGACCAGCCACGCCAGCGCGACATTGACCGCCACCAGGATGAAACCGGGGAGGTGCGGCCCAGCCAGCGCCGCCGACTGGATGAAGGCCAGCCGGGAGAACTGGGTGTAGGCCAACGACCCCCAGGGGAAGCCTCCCTGCAGGAACGTGCCGCGAATCCACTCCAGGGCCGTCCACGCGGCCGGGAGGAGCAGCAGGCCGGCAAAGCCGGCGGTGGCCGGCAGCGAGGCCGCGGCGGCGAAGAGCCCCGGGTAGATCCCCAGGTAGGCCGTCAGCAGCAGCAGGACCAGCCAGCCGACCGGCACCGACAGGCCGCCATAGGTGATCACCGCCACGGTGATCCACCAGACGGTGGCGGTGAAGAAGACAACCCCGGCGATCCAGCCGAGCAGGAAGGCGCGACGGACGGGGAGCCCCCTGGCGGCGACGATCAGCGGCACCAGGGCGACATAGGCGAGAAACCACCACTCCGCCGGCGAGAAGGCGGCCGAAAGGAGGATGCCCGAGAGGGCGGCCGCCGCCGGCCTAGCCAGCCGTTTCATCGTTCGCCAGAGCCCGGAGGGCGGCCACCTCCTCGGCCGACAGCGGGCGCCACATCCCCTTCGGCAGGTCGCCCAGCTCGAGCGGCCCATACGACAGGCGGATCAGGCGCCCCACCGGGTGGCCGATGGCTTCGAACATGCGCCTGACCTCCCGGTACTTCCCCTCGGTCATGGTCACCTCGCACCAAGCGTTGGCCCCGGTCGCCCGGCGGAGCGTAGCCGAGACCGCCCGCAGGGTCTGGCGGCCGTCGCGGATGCCCCGTTCCAGCTTCTCCAGCTCCGCCCGCTCGGGCCGCCCGCGCACGCGGGCCAGGTAGACCCTGGGGACCTGGTAGCGCGGATGCATCAGCCGGTTGGCCAGGGCGCCGTCGTCGGTCAGCAGGATCAACCCTTCGGCGTTGAAATCGAGGCGGCCGACCGGATAGAGGCGCCGGCCGGTCTGCTTGACCAGGTCGAGCACGGTCGGCTTGCCCGACTTGTCCTGGCTGGCGGAGAGGTAGCCCGGCGGCTTGTGCAGCAGGCAGTAGACCCAACTCTTGAGTGCCTTGACCGGCTGGCCGTCGACGGTCACCTTGTCCCGGCCGGGCTGGACTCCGTGGGCCGGGTCGAGAACCGGGGCGCCGTTGACCGCCACCGTCCCCCGCGCACCAGGACCTCGGCCTTCCGGCGCGAGGCGACGCCGGCGTCGGCCAGGAAGGCCGCCAGGCGACGGGTCTTACTCGTCGGCTGATTCGCCGGCTGCGGCTTCATCGCCCTCTGGATCACCGTCGGTATCGGGGGCCTGGAGGCCGGGGAGGGTCTCTTCCCCGGTGGCCGCGCCGTCGCCCTCGTCCGTTTCGATCACCTCGATGACGTCGTCGGGCGGGCGTCCCAGTTCGGCCAGGGCAGGCAGGTCGCGCAGGTCGCGCAGGCCGAACTGGAGCAGGAACTCGCGGGTGGTGGCGTACAGCAGGGGCTTCCCGGGGACCTTCTTGCGGCCGGCCAGACGCACCAGCCGCTTCTCCAGCAGGCCGTTGAGCACCCCGCCCGAGTCGACCCCGCGGATGGCCTCGATCTCCGGTTTGGTGACCGGCTGGCGGTAGGCGACTATCGACAGGGTCTCCATGGCCGCCGGTGAGAGGTTCTTCTTGCGGGTGATGGTCAGGAACTTCTCGACCAGCGGGGCCAGGTCGGGCGTGGTCACCATCTGCCATCCGCCGGCCACCGGCACGATGGCCACCCCTCCCTGGCGTCCCTTGTAGTCACGGACCAAGTCTTCCATGGCCTTGGCGATGGCGTGCGCCGGGACGTCGAGCACCGCCGCCAGCTTCTTGTGGGGCACCCCTCCGGGCGACAGGAAGACCAGCGCCTCGAGCGCGCGGCGCAACTGCACGGGATCGTCGAGTTCCATGGCGCGTCAGTCCTTCGATTCCACGGGGGTAAGGAAGATCTCGCCGCCGTAGGCCGTCTGCATGCAATGGACCATGTGGAGCCTGATCAGTTCCAGGATGGCCAGGAAGGTGACGATGATCTCCCCCCGCTCGGCCCCCGGCTCGAACAGGTCGGTGAACCTGACCTGCCGCGCGCATGCCAGGCGGGCCATGACCACCCGTATCCGGTCGGCCACGCTGAAACGCTCGGAAGGGACGGTGTAGGCGGGCCCCTCCTTGGACATCGAGATGATCTCCCGGAAGGCGGTCAGGAGATCGAACAGGTTGGTCTCGATGTAGACCTCCTCCCGGGGGCGCTCCTCCTCGTCCGGCTCGCGGGAGTAGACCAGCTCCCGGTCGGCCTGCATCTGGCGGAGGTTCTCCGAGGCCTCCTTGTAGCGCTGGTACTCGAGCAACTGCTCCACCAGCTCCAGGCGGGGGTCCTCGTCCTGCTCCCCCTCGGCGTGCACCGGCAGGAGCATGCGCGACTTGATGTGGGCCAGCGTGGCCGCCACGACCAGGAACTCGGAGGCGATGTCGAGGTTCAGGTTGCGCATCAGGTCGAGGTACTCCAGGTACTGGGCGGTGATCTCGGCGATGGGTATGTCGTAGATGTCGATCTTGGCGTTCTTGATCAGGTGGAGGAGGAGGTCGAGCGGCCCCTCGAAGACCTTCAGGCGCACGTTCAGGCTGCCCTCGAGATCGATCCGTCCGGAGAGGTCGTCCATGTCAGATGCGGACCGCCGCGCGCACGGCGTCCATGGTCTTCCTGGCCGCCGCCCGCGCCCGCTCGGTCCCCTCGTCGAGGACCCGCTCGACCAGGCCGGGCTGCCCGTCGATCTCCCGGCGACGCACGCGGATTGGGTCGAGGCGCCGGTTGATGTTGTCGATCAGCACCCCCTTGCACTGGAGGCAGCCGATGGACGCCTGCCGGCACCCGGCCGACGCCCACGCGAGCTCGTCGGCGCTCGAGTAAGCTTGGTGGAGGGCGTAGGCGGGGCACTTGTCGGGATCGCCGGGGTCCGACCGCCGCACCCGGGCCGGGTCGGTCACCATCGGCCTGATCCGCCCGGCCACCGTGTCCGGGTCATCGTCGATGAAGACGGCGTTGCCGTAGCTCTTGCTCATCTTGCGGCCGTCGGTCCCGGGGATCTTCGGCGTCTGCGTCAGCTTCGCCTGCGGCTCGCGGAGGACCTCGCCGTAGAAGGAGTTGAAGCGCCGGGCGATCTCCCGGGTCAGCTCCAGGTGCGGCACCTGGTCCACGCCCACCGGCACGAAGTCGGCCCGGTAGATGAGGATGTCGGCCGCCTGCAGGACCGGATAGCCGAGGAAGCCGAGGTTGTGCAGGTCCTTGTCCTTGATCTCCTGCTGCTGCTCCTTGTAAGTCGGGTTGCGGAAGAGCCACGGCAGCGGGGTGATCATGCGCCAGCAGCAGGAAGAGCTCGGCGTGCTCGAGGATGCGCGACTGGACGAAGATGGTCGAGCGGGCCGGGTCGAGCCCGACGGCCAGCCAGTCGGCCACCATCTCCAGCGAGGAGCGGCGCAGCCCCTCGGTGTCGGCGTAGTTGGTGGTCAGGGCGTGCCAGTCGGCCACGAAGTAGTGGCAGTCGTACGCCTCCTGGAACTCCAGCCAGTTCTTCAGCGCCCCTTCCAGGTGCCCCAGGTGGAGCTTCCCGGTGGGCCGCATGCCGCTCAGGACCGTTCCCTTCACCACCGCCTCCTGACGAATACCGCCATGCCGCCGGCGCGCCGCCCGGAGCCGTCCCGCCCGGCGGGGCTGCTGGGCTTGTTCGCGCGATCGGCGATGGCCAACATGACTGCGGAAAAAATGGTGGGCGCTGCTGGGCTTGAACCAGCGACCCCTGCCGTGTGAGGACAGTGCTCTGCCACTGAGCTAAGCGCCCGCCGTGGGGTGAAATGGTAATGCATCCCGCCCTTGAAGTCAATCCGGCGGCCGCTCCCGGGGAGGTCAGGATGGCGTGGGCGGTCTCATCGTCGGGCTTCGATCAGCGGCGACGCGTTCTTTCGCACCATGTCTCCGCGGTCTTGCGTCACGGTCAACCGGCACGGCGTAGTCGCGTCCGGGCTGAACCGCTGGTTGGGGGTTTTTGAAATTGAGATGCATAGTAGTCGAGGACGTGCCGAATCATTTTCTGGTAGGGGGTCTTGTGCTCTTTGGCTACCAGCTTGAAGTAGTCAACACTGGACTTGCTCAAGGAGATGGTCACTTTGACCTTGTCCTCATGCAGGATGAGCTGTTCAGGTGACGGAAGGAAGTCTTTGACCACCTTCGGATTCCCCATGGGCTCACTTGTGTACTTGATTCTCTTCTTCATATAGCTTCCTGCCTTTCCGCCAGTAGCCCGCACCAAAGATGCGGATCATGCGATGCCTGTATGTAACTCGGACCGTGAGGATACCCCCTTCGACTTGGCCTCATCCCACTCAAAGCGAACCTTCGCCATACAAACAGTATAATGCTATATGGCATTATTGCAATATGTTTATATGGCTCATACGTTGCGTCTAGCTGCCGGAGCGCTTGCCGCCCGCCTTTACCTTCGCCCTTGCTTCTTGCACGATCACGCTAGGGCGAAATGCAGGCGTGACGATCAGCTACAACACCTGACTAGGTCGTCTTATTGTGGTCCCTGAGATTGTCCAGTGTCTTGAATGTGGGCGCAGATTGTCCACTGGGCACCCAAGGTATCCCGAACACGCTTAACCAGTTGCTTTGATAGTATGGGACAACATTCGCCATTGACCCGCCCTTGACGAGCAGCCAGTACTTGTCGAGAACGTTGAATACTTCGACGATGGCCTTCCGAATTTCCTGATATGTGGGGATGGCTCGAGTCGGACGACTGCTTTCGTGAGCAATGTGGCTGTTGGTGTAATCGACAACAGACTTCAGACTGGCCCTGAGTGCCTCAATATCCTTGAGTATGACTATCTTAGGAACGAATGGCGTACCAACACCAAAGAGTTCGTCGAATGTCTCGTTGCCCTTGTCCTGCATCCTCTCATGGTAATGGGTGGTCACAAACCATCGCCGGGTCAATGTTGTTTGGGAGTCCTTTGCAAGGGAACGTAGAAATTGGACCAGGGAAAAGGTGCCGGAGCGACTGTCAACGATGGCGCGGAGGTCAATGAGGATTGCCCGAAGGTAGCAGTGGGCAATCCATTCCTGAAATACATTGTTTGTGTTGATAGCAGGATTCGCCTCGATGATGGCGTTGACCTGCCAAAACACATGGTCCGTGTTGGCTAGGACCATGACCTTTTCCCAAATACGGTCAATCTGTGCCTTGTATGTTTCGATCTTGTTCTTCATTCTCGACGTAGCGTTTAGCTGCCAGCGAGCTTGCCGCCCGCCTTCTCACTCGCCTCTGCTTGGGACCGTCACGCCAGGGCGAAATGCAGGCGTGACAAGTCAGCCACAACGCCTGGTTGGGCTTTCTTTGGCTCTTCCGACAAATACTTCCTTTCCAGTTGACTTGTCACGGTATACCTCGACGCCATTCTCTTGGCGAAGGAATTCCATTCTTTCAGGGATCTTGTCCGCCTCTACGAATGTGAATCGAGAGCTGAGTGATTTCTCATAGACCCAACCATCGGGTGTAATGAACTCCCCGCACTTGGTATTGTTTCGCTCGCAGCAAAGAACTGGTTTGCGTGAATCACCGTCGAGGTTGGTCCTGAAGAGTCGGGCCCAGTTGCACCCAGCCGCAAATCCATGTTGTTGATCTACCACAACGAGATCAATCGCCTTTCTATCAAGCATATAGATGATTCCGTGTGATTCAAGGCGGTGAACGAATGCTTCAGTGTCCTGAGGTGTCATGAATCCGACGCGAACCAATTCGTTGTCTGCACAAAGAGTCTTGTTCGGTGGGTGTTTCTCGAATTCCGCCCATCCTCCCGGGTACTTTTCACAAATTACCTCAGCTTTGATTATTACGGATATGGCTTCAACTAGGACTGCCACGTCTGTCTCCTATTCGAGCCCTACGTTATGGCTCAGCGGCGGGCGCAGTCCGTCCGCTGCAGACAATTATTAGGCTCTGAGCATTTTGATGATGTGTTTGGCCAATCCCTCATTGATCTCACGGTGCCGGGGCACAGGCTGAGATACCTTTGTCATGGGATTGTGATACCAGTCATGGTTCCCGCCATGTCGTAGGAGAACACAACCCAATTCGTCCAACTTGCGAAGCAGGTTTGCACGTTTCACTTGATCGCCAATTCACCGACATGGCGGACTGCCGAGATCTGGCCACTGGTGAGCTCGCGATAGATGTCACGGAGGTTCTCCTGTAGTTCTGCTTTCGTCATGCCTTGGGTGCGGTAATCAGGGTATTCCTCGAGCCATCCAATCCAGTATTCACCATCCTGATAGTACACGTACTTGTGCGTATCCATGAGTCTCCGCTCTATGCAGCGCCTGACGCCAGACATCTGGGGACCCTGCGGAGTCGCTGTTTCCTTCTTGCTCTTTCTCTTGATGTCTTGACCGTGTGCCCTCTTGCATGTCTGGATGTCCATGAAACTTCCGTTGGCGTCACGAACCGCATACAGCTTCGTGCCTGAGGCACTTCGACAAGTCGTCCTCTTTACCATTTCCGTCCTCCGTTCCACAGCCAAACATGGAAAGCGCCTGCTTCTTGCGCGAATGAGAAGTGGCTTATGGTGATATTCATTGGCGTCAGGTCCGATGCGGTCAGGATACTCCCGGTGAAAGTTCCCAGCAAGCAGTGGGGTAAATCGGCACTTGCGGTCAGGATGGGGCCGGCGGGCGCCGTGGCGGGCTGAAGGTGGTCAGGGCTACTTCGGCCGCGCGACGGCCCTCGGCGATCGCCTCGGCCGCCCGGTGGAACTCGAATAGCCCCATGTAGGCGAGGCGGGGCACCACGGTCAGGTCGGGCGGTTCCTCCGCCAGGCGGCCCCGGGTGATGTTCGCCTGCAGGATGGTGATGCTCCCGCCCACGACATCGAGCAGGTGCGGCAGGTGAGACGCGTCGTCGGAATCCGCTCCGCCCTCTCCGTGGAAACGCGGTCCCAGGCTCCCGGTGTTCAGGTCGGCGGCGATCACCACCTCGGCGCCCATGGCCCGGGCCAGCGACACCGGCACCGGATCGACCAGCCCGCCGTCGACCAGCAGTCGGCCGTTGCGCATCACCGGCGTGAAGAGCCCCGGCAGGGCGATGGAGGCATGCACCGCGTCGACCGTCGAACCGTCCCGCAGCCAGACCTCGGCGCCGGTGCCAAGGTCGGTGGCCACCGCCCCGAAAGGCATCCGCAGGGCCCCGATCGGGCGATCCACGAAGGTCCGCCGGAAGAAGTCGATGAACCGGTCCCCCTTCAGCAGGCCGCCGCCCATGTGGAGGTCCAAGAGTGACCAGACGTCCATCCTGCCCAGCCCGACCAGCCACTCCTCGAAGCGGTCCAGCTCGCCGGCGGCATACGCGGCGCCGACCAGCGCCCCGGCCGATGTGCCGCAGACGAGGTCGGGGCGGAAGCCGGCGCTTTCGAGGGCGCGGATCACCCCGACGTGCGCCCAACCGCGGGCCGCGCCGCCGCCCAGCGCCAGGCCGATGCGGGGACGGGACGAAGTGCTCATGGCGTCAGGATACCGCCGGCGGCACTCCCCTGGCAAGGCGACGGCACGCCGTGAGCCGATCGAAGCATCCATCATGGTAAAATTGCCCGGTGAACCGTCTCTGTCTCTATCTCGTCGCGTCCATGGTCATCTTCAGTATCGCCTTGGCTACGCCCATTGCCGCTTCGGCAGCCGGGACGACCTTCACCGTCCCGATGGCGGCCGCGCCCTTCCCGTTCGACGGGCGCTGCCCGGGTGACGACGGTCCCTTCTGGGACAGGACCGACGAAACCGGCAAGCGGTGGCACACCACCCGCTACGGCGACCGCTACCGCGAAGCAGAGCACTACCGGGACGACCGGGTCCTCTTCCACGTCCCGCCCGGCTTCGACCCCGCCCGCCCATTCACCTGGGTGGTCTGGTTCCACGGCCAGATGACCGACCTGGAGGGGGCCGAGGCCGAGCACCGGGTGGCCGCGCAGGTCGACCGCTCCGGGGTCAACACCATCCTGGTCATGCCGGCGCTGCCGCGCAAGGCGGCCGACTCCCACCCGGGGAAGCTGTGCCGCCCGGAAGGCTTCGCGGCCTTCATGCGCGAGGCCGAGGCGGTGGCCGCGCGGCACGTCTCCGGGCTCGACGGCGGCCGGGCCGGACGGGAACCGGTCGTGCTGGCGGGATACAGCGGCGGCTTCAAGGCGATCGCGGCCATCCTCGAACAGGGCGGCGCCGACGGCAGGGTCGCCGGGCTCATTCTGCTCGACGCGATATATGACGATGCCGAGGTCTTCGCCGCCTGGCTCGCCGCCGATCCGGGCCGGCGCTTCCTGGCGAGCTGGCACACGGCCGACACCCGCAAGGGGAACGCCGACTTGGGCGCCCGCCTGACCGGCGCGGGGATCGGCCCGGACCGAGCCTGGGGAGGAAGCTCCCCGGCGGCCATCATCGCCGCGCCGTCACGCCACGAAGATGTTCCGTTGGCCGGCCCGCCCGAAATGCCGCTGACCGCCACGCTGCGCCGCTTCCTGCTCCGCCGGGAGGAGTGATGGCCCGCTCCCGGGGCGCCTGGATCGCCTGCCTTGTCCTGCTCGCCGCCGTCATCGTGGCCGCCTTCAGCCCGGCGGCGCGCAACGGCTTCGTCACGCTCGACGATGGCGAGTACATCCTCGACAACACCGCGCTCCGGGCGCCCCTGCCCAAACTGCTGCGCTGGTCGGCGACCACCTTCTACGCCGGGAACTGGCACCCGCTGACTTGGGCTTCGCACGCGCTGGATGTCCGGCTCTTCGGCCTGGACCCCGGGGGGCACCACCTGGCGGGCGTCCTCCTCCATGCGGCCAACGCCCTCCTGCTCGGCCTCGTCCTGGCGGAGATGACCGGCAGCCGGGGCCGGAGCCTGGCGGTGGCCCTGCTGTTCGGCCTCCACCCGCTGCGGGTCGAGTCGGTCGCCTGGGCCTCGGAGCGCAAGGACCTGCTAGCGGCCTTCTTCTGCTTCCTGGCCCTGCTGGCCCACGTCGCCCACCGCCGCCGCCCCGGCCGGACGCGCTACCTGGCCCTGCTCGGCCTGTACGCCGCGGCGCTGCTGTCGAAGCCGACGGCGGTGGCCTTCCCGTTGCTGGTGCTGCTGCTCGACGTCTGGCCGCTGGGAGAGATGGACAGACGGACGGCCAACGTCCACCGCCGTTTGGCCGAGACGGTCCCGCTCTTCCTTATGGCCGCCGGCGCAGGCTTGCTGACGTTGATCGCCCAGCGCCGGGGCGGCGCGGTCAGCACGCTGGCCGACGTCCCGCTGGGAGCGCGCCTGGCCGCCGCGATGGTCAACCTGGCCACCTACCCGGCGATGCTCTTCCGGCCCTTCGACCTCTCGGCCGCCCGGCCCTTCACCGTGCCGGGAAGAACGGCTCTCATCCTGTCCGTCGTCGCCCTGGCGGGAATCTCCACCGGCGCTGCTGGCCTGGCGCCGCCGCCTCCCCTCGCTGGCCGTCGGCTGGTTCTGGTGCCTGGCGGTCACGCTGCCGGTCAGTGGCCTTCTCCAGGCCGGGCTGCAGAGCGTGGCCGACCGCTACACCTACCTGGCCCACGCCGGGCTGCTGGCTGGACTTGCCTGGGCGGTGCCCACCCCCCGCCGGCCGGCGGCGAAGGGCATGATCGCGGCCGCCGTGGCCGGGGTGGCGCTCTTCCTCGGCGCAGCGACCTTCCGGCAGACTGCCGTCTGGCACGACCCGCTGACGCTGTACGGCCACGCCGTCCGGGTCGGCCCGGGGAACTGGCTGGCCAGGTTCCTCCACGGCGGGGCGCTGGCCGACGCGGGGCGGCGTGACGAGGCGGCGGCGGAGTGGGACCAGGCCCGGCGCCTCAACCCGTCGTACTCCCCGGCCCACCACAACCTGGCCCTCTGGCTGGAGGACTCGGGCAGGCCCGCCGAGGCCGAGGCGGCCTACCGGCAGGCACTGGCGGCCGATCCCGACTACCTGCCATCGCTGACCAACCTGGGGGGCCTGCTGGTGGCCTCCGGGCGGGTGGCCGAAGGTTTCGACTGCTACCGCCGGGTCGCCCTGGCTGACCCCGGCAGCGCCTCGGCCCGCTACAACCTCGGCTACGCCCTGGAGGCGCTCGGGCGGCCCGGCGAGGCGTGGGCCGAGTACCTGGCGGCGGCCGGCATAGACCCGGCGCACCGGGGCGCGGCGGCGGCCATCCGGCGGCTCGGCGGGGCGCGGCGATGAATACCGGCGCCGCAACCGGTATAATCCCCGGCATGTCGAGAGCACCCTCGGGGGGAGTCCGCGTGGCGCGCCTGCTTGTCCCGACGCTGGTTCTGGCGCTGCTGGCGGCGGCCATCTACGTCCAGACCGCCGGGCACGCCTTCACCAACTACGACGACAACTTTTACGTCACCGCCAACGAGCGCGTCACCGCCGGCCTGACCCTCGACGGGGCGGCCTGGGCCCTCCGCTCCTTCGCCTACTCCAACTGGCACCCCCTCACCTGGCTGTCGCACATGCTCGACGCGCAGATCTTCGGCGGGTGGGCCGGGGGGCACCACCTGGTCAGCGCCCTCATCCACGCGGCGGCCGGCGTCCTCTTCTTCCTCGTGCTGCGCGTCTTGACCGGCTCGGCCGCGGTGGGCTTCCTGACCGCCGCCCTCTTCCTGGTCCACCCCCAGCACGTCGAGTCGGTTGCCTGGGCGGCCGAGCGCAAGGACGTCCTGTGCGGCCTCCTCTGGGCGGCGACCATGGGCGCGTGGCTGCTGTGGCTGCGGAAGCCGTCGGCGGCGAGGTACCTGGCGGTGGTCGGCGCCTTCGCCCTGGCCCTGACGGCCAAGCCGATGGCGGTCACCCTGCCGTTCGCGCTGCTGCTGCTCGACTGGTGGCCGTGCGGACGCCTGCGGCGCGCGGCCGATCTCCCCGGGCTGCTGCGCGAGAAGATCCCGCTGTTCGCCCTCTCGGCCGCCTCGTCGGTGGTCACCGTGCTGGCCCAGCGCAGCGGCGGCTCGGTCTCCAGCCTGGCCGAGTTCTCCATCGGGGTGCGCCTGGCCAACGCCGTCCGGGCGTACGCCTTCTACCTGGTGAAGACCCTCTGGCCGTCGAACCTGACCGTTCTCTACCCCGCCCCGCCGGAGACGATCGCCTGGGGGCCGACCGCCGCATCCCTGGCCCTGCTAGCGCTGGTCTCGCTGGCCGCCTTCGGCCTCGCCCGACGCTTCCCGACCCTGCTGACCGGCTGGCTCTGGTTCCTGGGGACCCTCGTCCCGGTCATCGGCCTGGTGCAGCTCGAGCAGCAGGCCCCGGCCGACCGTTATACGTACCTGCCGCTGATCGGCCCGTTCCTGGCGGTGGCGGTCCTGGCCGGCTTCCCCGGCGCCCGGTCAAGGCGGGCGTCCATCGGCGCGGCGCTCGCTGCAACGGCGGTCCTGGCTGCGCTGACCGTCGCCTCCTTCCGCCAGGTGCCCGTCTGGCGCGACAGCATCAGCCTGTTCGCCCACGCCGTCAGGATCACCCCGGGGAGCTGGGCGGCCCACAACCAGTACGGCTCGGCGCTGATGGTGGCCGGCCGCGACGCGGAGGGGAGGCCTCACCTGCTCGAGGCGCTCCGGCTCAACCCGGTCCACCGGGCCGAGATGCACTTCCGGTCGGGCATCTACTACGCCGAGCGGGGCATGTACCAGGAGGCCCGGTCGAGCTTCCTGCGGGCCCTGGCGATGATCCCCCCGGAACTGGAGCGCAAGGCAGCCGTCGTCCGGCGGGCCCTGGAGAAGCTCGACCGCGAGGTGACGGTGGTCCACCAGTGAGGCGGGAATCGCTGCTGCTCGGCGCGATCATCGCCGCCGCCCTGTCCGCCGGCCTGGCGGACCCCGCGGCGGCGCGGCCAAAGGTCCCGGCCGATGCCCCGCCCCCCGGCTGGGTGGCTGTCGGCTACCGCGACCTGCTCGATCCCGGGGCGATCGTGCGCACCGGCGCCCGCCTGCTCGACGCCCTCGGCCACAAGGAGCTGCGCGGCGCCGTGCAACCGTTCGTCGAAGGGTACTCGGCCCTCCTGCCGCACGCCCTGACCATGCTCCGCGGTCCCGACGAGCGCCCCTTCGCCGACGTGGCCGACCGCTTCCCGACCGGCTCGCCGCAACCCGCATGGGCGGCGCTGCTCCGCGCCGGGCGCTTCTGGCTGACCGCCGACGGACGCGGGCGGGCGAGACTCTTCCTGACCGGGGACGACCCGGCGGCCGCCTGGCGCGCCCACTACCCGCTCGTCCGCCACGCCCTGGCCGGCATCGCCCCGCCCGGGGGAGCCCCGCTGGACATCGAGATCTACGCCTTCCGGAACCGGGTCGGATCGGCCGAACTGTGGCTCAACCCGACACCACGGGTCATCCGGCGGCGCTCCTTCGGGCCCGACCGCGACCCGCTCGACCTGGAGGGCCTGCGGTCGTTCTTCGCCAGCGGCGGCCGCATCGAGGGGGGCGAGCTCGATCCCGAGGCGGGGCTGGTGCTCTACGCCACCCGCGCAACCGCGCCCACCCTCTCGGGCACGCCGGTCACGCTGGCCGACCTGGCCGTGGCCTACCGGGCCGCCTTCCACGCCGGCGACAACGGCCCCTTCGTCAGCCTCGACACCCACCCCAACCCCCTGCTGTCGGCGGTCAACTTCGGCGGCCACCTGGAGGACACCCGGCTGGGGGAAGTCGTCCTGGCGGCCGACCGCCGCTTCAAGACCTTCAGCGCCGGGCTCGACCCGGCGGCCCTGGACGACGTCCGGGAGAAGATCAGGACGGCCGTCCCCGGTTTCATGACCGCGGCCGAGCGGGGATTCCTCGACTCGAACCGCTCGCCGACGGGGGTCTGGACGGGCACGCGCTTCTGGTTCTACCCCGACTCGGTCGGGGTCGACGAGGACCCGGGGCATCGCTTCGCGGCCATCACTCACGGGCGGTTCACCGCCGATGTCGAGCGCCTCGGGGCCGACGCGGCCGGGATGTCGCCCGGAAAGCGGCGCTCATCGGTCCCATCAGAGGTGCGGGAGACGATCGGCCGGCTCAACCGTGACTACGACCGCTACGCCGCGGCCTTCCCCGAACTGGGGGAGTTGTCGACCGCCGCCCGGCTGATGGTCATGGCCGCCTGGTTGAAGAGGGTCTCGCCCGCCCGCCTCGATCTCGACGCCCTGCTGTCGGTCGAGCTCCCGGCCTCATCCACCCCCCGGGAGACGCCCAAGATGATCGTCACCGCCTGGATGACCTCGCTGCCGTCCGACAAGACGACCGAGGAGTTCGTCCGCCGCAACGCCAAGGTGACCTACCTCACCCCCTTCCTCGACCGGACGGTCGGCGAGGGCTTCCGTGGCCCCGAGGACGTGTCGGTCTTCCTGGCCCTGCGCGCGGGCTCGAACCCGTCGTCCGCCCCCCGATACCTGGCCGAAGCGGGCAGGATCTACACGACCATGCGGGAGCGCCGGCTGCGCGACCTCCTCTCCGGCGGCGACGACCTGACCGCGCTGCTCAAGTTCATCGCCCGGGAGCTGCGATTCCCGGCGCCGCCCGGGGCGCAAGCGCCGGACGGGAAGCTCCGGGCCGACCAGGAACGGATGCGCTTCCTGGAGGGACGCCTCGATGAGATCCGGGGCGGCCGGGGCGGCGACGACGAGGCGGCCTTGCGGGCCGAGCAGGAGGCGCTCCGGGCCCGTTACCACGACACGTCGCGGCTGACCCCCTACTCCATCAAGTGGATGATCGAGATCACCGGCGGGGTGAACCTGCGACCGGCGAGCTTCAGCGTGCGCCAGGATTCGTCGAGCGAGGCCCTGCGCCGCCTGATGGCCCGCGCCGGCGGGGGGAAGAGCGAGGCCGGATGGATCTCCAGCCGCCGCCCGGGCCGGAGGAAGGCGGTTGCGCCGCCGCCGGCCCCGCGTCGGGAAGCCGTGCGACCGCCCATCGCCGCCGGGAAACCGCCGTCGCCCCGCACCGCTCCCGCGCCGGCCCGCAAACCGGCCCCGCCTTTGATCGACCCGGCCGAGGAGGTCCTGCCGGCCCTTGCCGCGCCGAGGATTCCCGCCCTGCGGGAGGTGGCCGTGGCCCCCGGGCCGAACCAGGCCCGGAAACTCGTCGGCCGGATCGACGCCTCCGGCCGGATCGTCTTCACCGGCAGCCCATGAGCGCAGCGATGAGGGTCCTGTTCATCGAGCCTTTCTTCTCCGGGTCGCACCGGGCCTTCGCCGAGGGGTACGCCGGCCGATCCCGGCACCAGGTCACGCTGCTGACCCTTCCGGGGAGCCACTGGAAGTGGCGCCAGCGGGGGGCGCACCTGTCGCTGCGGTCGCGGGCGGCCGCCCTAGCCGGCGAGACCGACGTCCTGCTGGCCTCGGGCACGCTCAACCTGGCCGAGTTCCTGGGCACCCTGCCCGCTTACACTCGACTCCCATCGCTGGCCTACTTCCACGAGAACCAGTTGACCTACCCGTCCGGCCCCAACGGCCGCCCCGACCCGCACGCCGCGCTGGGGAACATCTCGACCGCCCTGGCCGCCACCCAGGTCATCTTCAACTCGGCCTTCCACCGGGATGATTTCCTGGCCGGGATCGACGCCTTTCTGCGGCTGATGCCCGACCACCGCCCCCGAAGGCTCGCCGACGTCATCCGGGAGCGGTCGACGGTCGTCCACCCGGGGATCGACTGCGCGGCCATCGACGCCGTCCCCCGGGCCGCCCCCGGCCCGCGGCCGACGACCATCCTCTGGAACCACCGCTGGGAACACGACAAGGAGCCGGAAGTCTTCCTCCGGGTGCTCTCCATCCTGGCGGCCGAGGGGCTCCCCTTCCGGGTCCACCTGGTGGGGCAGCGCTTCCGGCGCGTGCCGCCCCCCCTGGCCGCGGCGCGGGAGCTGCTCGGCGACCGTCTGGCCACCTTCGGCTTCGTCGACGACCGGCAGGCATACCTGCGCCTGCTGCGCGAGTCGGACGTGGCGGTGTCGACCGCCCGCCAGGAGTTCTACGGCATCGCCCTGCTGGAGGCTGCCTATGCCGGGGCGTACCCGCTGGCCCCCGACCGCCTCGCCTATCCGGGGATCTATCCCCGGGAGCACCTCTACCGCGACGAGGACGACCTGGCCGACCGGCTCACGCGCATCGTCGCCGGCGGGAGTCCCCCGGCTGGGACCGGGGCTTCCGGGACACCATACGCGCCGACCACGACCTGCCCGGCGCGGCGGCTCTCCTGGATGACTTGATCGACCGGTGCGTGGCGGACGCGGAGGCCGACCGGTGACGCGGCGGATCCAGAACATCCAGGCGCTGCGCGGCGTCGCCGTCCTGATGGTGGCCGTCTTCCACCTCGCCGGGATGGAGGTGTTGTTCGGCGGCGGCGAGCGCCTGCTGCCCGACCTGGCGGGCTGCGGCCGCGCCGGGGTTGACCTGTTCTTCATCATCAGCGGCTTCATCATGGTGGCCACCACGGCCGGCGGCGGGCGCGGCCCGGCCGCCGCGGGCAGGTTCCTCCACCACCGCGCGACCCGGATCTACCCGGCCTACTGGTTCTACACCCTGGCCCTGATCGGCCTGCACTTCCTCCTCCCCCGTTTCGCCGATGCCGCCCGCTGGGCCTCGGTGAGCTTCGTCCGCTCGCTGCTCCTCCTCCCCCAAGCCGAGCTGCCGGTCCTCGTCGTCGGCTGGACGATGATCCACGAGGTCTACTTCTACCTGGTCTTCTCCCTCTTCCTGCTCGCCCCCGAAGAACTGCGGGGATGGCTGCTGGGCGCCTGGCTCGCGGCCACGGCGGCGCTGGCGGCCGGCTTCCCCGCCCTGGCGGCGGCGAGCCCGGTGTTCGCGGTGGCCACCCACCCCCTGACGGCCGAGTTCATCGCCGGGGCGGCCATAGCCCTGCTCGCCCGGCGGGGACTGTTCGTCCCCGGGCGCGCCGCGCTGGCCGCCGGAGCGACCCTCCTCCTCGCCGGGCACGCCCTTCTCGCGCCGGCCGGGCCGGGATTGACGGCCTGGCCCGAAGGGTGGACCCGGGTGGCGGTCTACGGGCTCCCTTCGGCGCTGCTCCTCGCCGGGGCGGTGTCGATCGAGTTCGCCGGCGGCAGGCTCCTCCCGCGCTGGCTCCGGGCCGTCGGCGATGCCTCGTACTCGATCTACCTGGCCCAGATCTTCCCGTTGCTCGCGATCGGCTGGATCTGGTCGCGGCTGCGGGTGCCCGGCCTAGCCGACAACGCCGCCGCCGTGGCCCTCGCCGGGATTGCCGTTGTGGCCGTGGGCCTCGCCGGCTACCACCTGGTCGAGCGTCCGCTCCTGGCCCTCACCCGGCGCCCGCGAGCACCGGAGGACCGTCTTCGCGGACCCCGCCGGTGACTACCGTCCGGCGCCCGGCGGCGAACTCTTTTCGGCCAGCCCTTGACATCCGCCTCCAGTGCCCGTATGATTCACATTAAGCCTGCAGTACATCACGATTCCAAAGGACATGAACACGCGGGAGTGACCCCCATCCGACGACCCCGCCATGAGAGCGGGATGGGCTCATTCGACAAGGGAATACCCACATACCCACCGATCGGGCGCCATCGCCAGGAGGAATGCATGAACCTCGTTGAACTCAAGGAGAAGACCGCCACCGAGCTGGCCACGCTGGCCAAGGAACTCAACCTCGAGGGGGCTGCCGGGCTGACCAAGCAGCAGCTCATCTTCGAGATCCTGAAGGCCAGGGTCGAGCAGAACGGCAGCATCTACGGCGAGGGGGTCATGGAGATCCTCCCCGACGGTTTCGGCTTCCTCCGGTCGCCCGACTACAACTACCTCCCCGGTCCGGACGACATCTACGTCTCCCCCTCCCAGATCCGGCGCTTCAACCTGCGCACCGGCGACACGGTCACCGGCCAGATCCGTCCCCCCAAGGACGGCGAGCGCTACTTCGCGCTGCTGAAGGTCGAGACGATCAACTTCCAGGACCCCGAGGAGGCCAAGGGAAAGATCCTGTTCGACAACCTCACCCCGGTCTACCCGGACGAGCGGCTCAACCTCGAGTACCAGCCGAAGGAGTTCTGCACCCGGGTGATGAACCTGATGATCCCCATCGGCAAGGGGCAGCGTGGCCTGATCGTCGCCCCGCCCCGGACCGGCAAGACGATGCTCCTCCAGAACATCGCCAAGTCGATCGTCAAGAACCACCCCGAGGTGTGGCTGATCGTCCTGCTGATCGACGAGCGCCCCGAGGAGGTCACCGACATGCAGCGGTCGGTCAAGGAGGCCGAGGTGATCTCGTCGACCTTCGACGAACCTGCCACCCGCCACGTCCAGGTGGCCGACATGGTCATCGAGAAGGCCAAGCGCCTGGTCGAGCACAAGAAGGACGTGGTCATCCTGCTCGACTCGATCACCCGCCTGGCACGGGCCCACAACTCGGTTCTGCCGCCATCCGGACGGGTCCTCTCCGGCGGCCTCGACTCGAACGCCCTGCAGCGCCCGAAGCGGTTCTTCGGCGCCGCCCGGAACATCGAGGAGGGCGGCAGCCTGACCATCATCGCCACCGCCCTGATCGACACCGGCAGCCGCATGGACGACGTCATCTTCGAGGAGTTCAAGGGGACCGGCAACATGGAGGCCCACCTCGACCGCCGGCTGGTCGACCGCCGCATCTTCCCGGCCATCGACATCAACAAGTCGGGCACCCGCAAGGAGGAGCTGCTGCTGGCGCCCGAAGACCTCAACAAGGTGTGGATCCTGCGCAAGGTGCTCAATCCCGCTGAACGTCGTCGACAGCATGGAGTTCCTGCTGGACAAGATGCAGGAGACGAAGTCGAACAAGGAGTTCCTCGACTCGATGAACCAGTAGTCCCAGGCGGGAGGGTCCCGGTGAAGATTGGCTGTCTACAGATGGCCGTGGCCAAGGGAGACGTCGGGGCCAACCTCGACACGCTGCGGCGAATGCTCCCCGGGGCCGTGGCGGAGGGCGTGGGACTGTTGCTCCTGCCGGAGATGTGGTCGGGCGGTTTCGCCTTCCGCGAGCTGCCGAAGATCGCCGCGGCGACCCCGGGAGTTCTCGAACAACTCCGCCAGATGTCCGCCGCGGGCGGCCCGGTCATTGCCGGCTCCATGCCCGAGGCCGTGGACGGCGGAATCTGCAACACCCTCTACCTGACCGGGGAGGAGGGCATGCTCTGCTCCTACCGCAAGATCCACCTCTTCCCGCCCTTCAAGGAGGATCTCTTCCTGCGCGCAGGCTCGGATCTCCGCATCGTCACCGTGGGCAACCTGGTGGTCGGCCTGGCCATCTGCTTTGATTTGCGGTTCCCAGAACTCTTCCGCAAGCTGGCCCTCAAGGGAGCCGAGCTGCTGCTGGTCAGCGCCCAGTGGCCGGTCGAGCGGCTCGATCACTGGCGGGTGCTGGTGCGCGCCCGGGCGGTCGAGAACCAGGTGTGGGTGGCCGCCTGCAACACGTGCGGCAAGACCGGGAGGACGCACTTCGCCGGGCACTCGATGATCGTCGATCCGTCCGGCGAGGTGGTGGCCGAGGCGGGCGACGGCGAGGAGTTGATCGTCGCCGAGGTCGATCCTGGAAGGGTGGCCGCCGAACGCGCCCTGGTCGACTACCTTGCCTGCCGCGCCCGCGGGCTCGACGAGTTCCTCGACCTCTCCTAGCCCGCGGGGTCTAGCCTACGGGGTCAGGTCTTGAAAACACAGGTTTCTCCTGGCCAACCCGACCGGATGTCAGAAACCTGTGTTTTCAAGACCTGACCCCATCACCGCTGGCGAGGGGCATGCGGATCGTGAAGGTGCTTCCTTCGCCGGGGGTGCTGGCGATGTCGATCGACCCCTTGTACTGGTCGACCACGATCTCCCGGACGAGCGGCAGCCCGAGCCCGGTCCCCTTCCCCTCCTCCTTGGTGGTGAAGAAGGGGTCGAAGATGCGCTCGCGCAGCTCGGGCGGGATGCCGGTGCCGTTGTCGGACACCCGGGCCACGAGCCGCCCGTCCTCCCGCGCCAGGCTCACCCGCATGGTGCGTTCTTCCTTCCCCTCGGTGGCGTGGGCGGCGTTGACCATCAGGTTCAGGAAGACCTGCACCAGTTGGTCGCGGTGCCCGTGCAGCACCAGGGGCGCGTCGGTGATCTCCCGCTCGATCGACACGTGCTTCCCCTGGCCGCTCATGATCAGGATGTCGAGCGCCTGCACGACGGCCGCGCGGGGGTCGAAATCCTCTGAATCCGGGACCGACTGGCGTGAGAACTTCAGGTAGGTGGTGGTGATGCCGGTGATCCGCTCGGTCTGGTTGACGATGGCCTCGAAGTACGACTTGAGCTTCTGGTCCTCGGCTCTCCGCACGCCCAGCTCGGCGAAGGTGTGGATGGCCGCCAGGGGGTTGTTGATCTCGTGGGATATCTTGGCCGCCATCTCGCCCAGGGTGGCCATCTTCTCGAGGATGCGCCGGCGCTCCTGGAAGATCTCGCGTTCGGAGACGTCCCTGAGGAAGTACATGTACTTCTCCTCGTCCCCTTCGAAGAAACTGGTGCTGACCGCCTCGACCTTGATGATGCCGCCGCCGGGCCGGGCCATCGACAGCAGGCAGACGCCTTCCAGCCGGCCATCGCCGTCCGAGGGGAGGGTGCACACACCGCCGACGATGAACCGGTGGAGGTTGTCGCCGACCAGCTTCTCGCGGGGGATGCCCATCAGGTTGATGATCGCCGGGTTGGCCGACTCGATGCGCCCCAGCGTGTCGGTGATGACGATGGCGTCGTGGGCCGTCTCGAACAGGTCGCTGTACAGCTTCGTGGCGTGCAGCGCCTTGAGTTCCTCCTCATTGCGCGACAGGGTCATGTTCAGATAGTTGATGAAGGCCGAGGTGAAGATGATGGCGCCCATGGCCATCAACGGCAGCGGCAGGGTGCGCAGGGTATCCTCGATCCCCTTGACGCTGATGTGCAGGTAGAAGGCGAAGATGACCGGAACGACCACGATCGCGGCGAAGGTGACGGCCATGTTGACCCGCCGGATGGCGGCCGGGTTGAGCACCCTGAAGAACCGGTTCATCGGCAACAAATCAGCCCCCGGCGGACGGGAGGGCAATGGTGACGCGCGCGGGATCGCGGTGGCGCCGGTAGATGATGGCCACGAAGCCGATCATGCCCGCCAGTTGGCCCCCGGCAAGCCGGGCCAGGTCGGCGGCCAGGCTCTTGCGGTCCTGGTCCCCCTTGACGAAGCGCACCTTGATCAACTCGTGGTCGTCCAATACCGAGGCCACGTGGCGGACGACCGCCTCGCTGATTCCATCGACGCCGACCTGGACCACCGGCTTGAGGGGGTGGGCCAGGCCGCGCAGGTACTTCCGCTGCCGGCCGGTGAGTTCGCGCGTCTCCATGGTAATTGTCCATTCTGGGTTCGATGCCGGGAAAATGCAAGGGGTCCGTGGCCGTGGCGGGAACGTGACCGGCAGGCAAGCGATGTGCTACCATGCGCCATGGGCGGTGGCAGCTCGCGGGGGTCGGTGCGATGGCGGCGCCTGACGGCGCTCCTGCTGTTCCTGGGAGCCTGCGGCGCATGCGCGCACGCGCCGGGACTGCCGCCGGAAGCGTACATCCGCCAGGGGCGGGACTACCAGGGCCGTGGCCTGCCCTTCGAAGCCTCCCTGGCCTACCGCAAAGCCCTGCGAACGGATCCCGCGAACCGCGAGGCGCGCCTGCTGCTGGCCGCCGTGTCGGTCGGGACGGGCGCCCACCGCGAGGCCATCGACCAGTACCGCCGCCTCCTGGCGGCCGACCCGGCCGATGTCGAGGCCATCACCGGCCTCTGCCGCGTCTACGCCCTGACGGGGAGACAGAAGGCGTGGGCGCTGGAACAGATGACTCCGCTGGCCGCCATGCCCGGCGTGCGCCAGCACCTCTCCCTGGAGATTCTCGGCATGCTCCAGATGAACCAGCACCGTCACGGGGAGGCCCGGGCGACGCTGGAACTGGCCCTGTCGCTCATCCAGCGGGGCGCGGTCACGGCCGACTCGGCCGATCGCGCCCGAATCGAGCGGCTGCTGCGGCGGGCAAAGATCGACGAATGAGCGGCTCGGCCCCCCCCCCGCTGGTCATCGCCTTCAACCCGGCTGCGGGAAACAGCCGGAAAGCCGGCCGGATCGAACAACTGGCACGGGCGCTCCGCGACCAGGGAGGCGTGGTCGAGGTCAGGCAGACCAGCCGTCACGGGGGAGACGAAGTGTTCACCGACACCCCCGAGGACGCCGTGGTCATCGCCGCCGGCGGGGACGGCACCCTCCACCAGGCTGCCAACGCCCTCTTCCGCCGGGGCGTGCGACGCACCCTGGCACTCTTTCCGCTGGGTACGGCCAATGTCTTCGCCCGCGAAGTCGGGCTCCCCCGCGGAGTGGATGCCCTGGCCCGGCTCTACCTGACCACACCCCCACTCGAATACCCGATGGGTTGGGGCCGCTTCACCGGGGCGGCAGGCAGGACCGAGGAGCGGGTATTCCTGCTGATGGCCGGCGTCGGGTGGGATGCCGCGGTGAGCCTCGCCGTCGACCCCGGCAGCAAGAAGCGCTGGGGGGTTCTGTCCTACGCCACGGCCGTCCTCCGGCATCTGCCGGCACGCGAGCCGGCCTTCCGGGTAGGAACGGAACCGCGGGACCAGGGGGTGTGGGCGGTGGCGTCGAACGGCCGCTACTACGCCGGACCGTTCAGGCTGGCTCCCGGCGCATCGCCGTGGCGCCCCGAACTGGTGGTGACGGTGTTTGACCGGCTCGGTCCCGTCCGGCTGGCGGCGATGATCATCGGCTCCCGGCTGGGCTGCTTTCCGGAGCGTTGGGTGACCCGCCGGCTGGAAACCGCGATGACCGTCGCGGCCCCAGGCATCCCGCTCCAGATGGACGGTGACGTGGTCGGCACGACACCCGCCCGGCTGGCCAAGGAGGGCTTCTCGCTGCCGATGATCCTGGGCCCCGGAAACACCGCGCCATGAACCGCTTTCGGGCGCGCGGAGGAATGGCGACCGCCGTCGCGGCGGCAGGACTCCTGGCGGTCTTGCTGGTGGCCATCCCAATCCGGTCGCCCGGGGCTGACCCGCCGCCGGACATGGTCATCCACCTGACCGTGGCCGGCACGGCCCGCGCCTATCCGCTGGCGACCTTCGCCTCCTCCCCGGTACTCAACGACCTGATCGGCCCGTTGGCGGTGGTGGTCTTCCATGACCGGGACACGGGGGGCGCGGCGGCTTATTTCAGGTTGGTCGGCGGGGAGCCGATCGAGTTCTCCGGGGAGGCCCGGGGCGGGATCGCCGACGACCTGACCACCGCCAGCCGCTGGGACATGCTCACCGGCAAGGCGGTCAGCGGCGGGCTGGAAGGGCAGTCGCTGGTGCCCATCCCCTTCCGCCGGGCGGGTCGGGAGGAATGGCGCAAGGCCAACCCGCGCGGCACAGTATTCGGAGAGTGACCGCGGGAAGGCAGGCGCGGGGTCCTATCGACGCCCACCCCCACGTGGTGCTCGCGAACGGACTGCGCGCCACGTGGGGGTCCCCCGGCGACGCCACCCCGCCGAGCACTTCCACGGAAGGATCAGTGGTCGACAGCAAGGCAGGTGAGCGTCCTGGCAACCCCCGCGACGCTCTGGATGGCGTCGACCACCCCCCGGCCGATGTCCGCCAGGGCCGGCGCCTCCACTTCGCAGATCACGTCGAAGGGGCCGGTGACGGCGTGGACCTTCTTCACCAGCGGTATCGACCGTAACGCCTCGGCCACCTTCCCGGCCCTTCCCGGGGCGGTTTCGATCAGGATGTAGGCGGTCAGCATCGGTGTCTCCTCTTCACGGGTTGTCGTCGAGAATGGACATCAGGTCGACCCGGGCGGGCGGATGCTCCCCTCGCCGTTCCAGCGCCGACAGGTGAAAGCGGTTGATCGAGCCCAGGACGTGGTTGAGCGTCTCCAGGTCGAGGACTCTCGCCGCCGGGATATCCGCCGGCGGCGGCGAAGTCACCGGGCAGAGGTCGGCCAGGCGCTCCCCGGCGTCCCCGCGATAGGTTACGGGGTACCCCTGGGTCCGGCAGATCACCGGACGGAACGCGTATATCAGGCATTCGCCGTCGCGGAGAAACGGGCAGGCACCGTCGGTGGCGGCGGCCATCCGGCTCCTGATCTCCGCCACCCGTCCGGCCACCGCCTGGCGGATGGCGGCGGCCTCGACGGCGAAGATGGACAGCCCGGCCCGGCAGCAGCCATCGCACCCCGGACGGCAGGAAAGCTGGAAGGGAGGTTCGACGCGCCACCCTTCGGCAAAGCGCTCGATGTTCTCCAGGAGCCGCCGATAATGCTTGATGCCGTCCATGTGGCCAAATATACTACCCTCAGCTACGATTGGGGTGACCGCGAATGCGCAAGGTGCTGACCATAGCCGGCTCCGACCCGAGCGGCGGAGCAGGTATCCAGGCCGACGCGCGGACGATGACCGTCATCGGGGTGTTCGCCATGAGCGCCCTGGCCGCCCTGACCGCCCAGAACACCCGCGGCGTCACCGGCATCCACCCTGTTCCGCCCGATTTCCTGGCACTGCAACTCGAGACCGTCCTTTCGGACATGGGTGCCGATGCGGCCAAGACGGGAATGCTGGCGACGGCCGGGCACATCGCCGTGGTCCGCCGCATGATCGACCGCTTCGCCGTCCCCAACGTGGTCGTCGACCCGGTGATGGTCAGCAAGAGCGGCCACTCGCTCCTCGAACCGCAGGCGGTCGAGGCCCTGGTCCGTGAACTGCTGCCCGCGGCCACGGTGGTCACGCCCAACATCCCCGAAGCCAGTCTCCTGGTCGGACGGCCGATAGCCACCCTCGACGACATGCGGACGGCCGCGGGGGAGATCGGGCGCATGGGCGCCCGTGCGGTGGTGATCAAGGGTGGGCACCGGGCAGAAGCTCCCGACGACGTCCTCTGGATCGACGGAGAAACGATCGTCCTCACCGGCAAGCGGGTGCCGGTCGGGCCGGTCCACGGCACGGGCTGCACCTTCTCGGCCGCCATCGCCTCCTACCTGGCCCTCGGCCAGACCATCCCGGAGGCGGTGACGCACGCCAAGGACTTCGTCACCAGGGCCATCGCCGCGGCGGTGCCCCTCGGGGGAGGCCATCCTCCAGCCAACCAGTTGTGGGGGCACTCATGAGCGAGACGGACGGCGGCAAGAAGCGCTCGCGGTTCAAGCTGGGCGAGATGCTGGTCAAGTACCGGGTGATCACCCAGGAGCAACTCGAACAAGCTCTCCACCAGCAGCAGACCTCCGGGGGGCGACTGGGACGCAACCTCCTCAAGCTCAACTTCATCACCGAGGAGGTCCTCATCAAGTTCCTGGCCGGTCAGCTCGGTCTGGGGAGCGTCAATCTGAACGATGTCGAGGTCACCCCCGAGGTGCAGAACCTCGTCCCACTCGAGATGGTCAAGCGCCTCGGGGTCCTCCCGATCCGCAAGGACGAGAAGACCCTGACGCTGGGAATGACCGACCCGTCGGACTTGAACGTCATTAAGGAACTCGAGTTCTCCCTGGGATTAGACATACGGCCGGTGGTCCTGGCCGAGTCCCAGTGGGAGCACGCCCTCCGCCACGCCGCCAAGCGCGGCTGGGCGACCATGCCGATTACCCGGAGTCCCTCCGAGGGCGGCCGGGGAGCCGGCGGAAGATACGACCTGGCCTCGTTGGTGCGGGAGTTGAACGCCTGCCACGGCTCCGACCTGCACCTCACGGTCGGCGTCGAGCCGACCTTCCGGGTTGATGATCACCTGGTGCGCATCAACGCCCCCCAAGTGACCGAGGAGCGCATCGACGAACTGCTCGACTCGATCCTGACGCCGTCCCAGCGGGAGGAACTGATCCGCAACCGGGAACTCGACTTCGCCACCACCTTCCCCGACGGCGGCCGGTTCCGGGTCAACATCTACCGGCAAAAGGGGTGCCACGCCGCCGCCCTGCGGCACATCCTCGACCGGATCCCGTCGCTGGACGAACTGAGCCTGCCATCGTGGCTGCCCGTCGTTCGTCAACCGCAAGCAGGGCCTGATCCTGATCACCGGCCCTTCCGGGCATGGCAAGTCGACCACCCTGGCTTGTCTGATCGACATCATCAACTCGACCCGCCGGGTAAACGTGCTCACCATCGAGGACCCGATCGAGTACGTCCACTACCACAAGCACAGCAACGTCAATCAGCGTGAGATCGGCTCCGACACCGAGTCGTTCCGCGAGGGGATCAAGCACATCTTCCGCCAGGACCCGGATGTCATCGCATTCGGCGAAATCCGGGACCTGGAGAGCATCTCGACCGCGCTGACCGCCGCCGAGACCGGCCACCTGGTCTTGGCGACCCTGCACACCCTGTCGGCCGTGGCCACCATCGACCGGATTATCGACGTCTTCCCATCGGGCCAGCAGAACCAGGTCCGCAGCCAGCTCGCCGGCGCGCTCTTGCTGGTCTTCTCGCAGCGCCTCGTCCCCCGGGCCGACGGCGCCGGGAGGGTGGTCGCCTACGAGAAACTGGTCAACTCCTACCGCGTCCAGAACGCCATCCGCGAGAACCGGGCCTACATGCTGCGCAGCCAGGCGTCCAGCAGCGGGGACGACTACTCGTCGATCGAGTTCAAGCTGGCCGACCTGGCACGCAAGGGGGTCATCACCCGCGAGGAGGGGTTGCGCTACGCCGAGGACCCGAAACTGTTCGAGAGCCTGACGGCCAGGAAGTAGGGCGGACCGGGGACGGGATCAGCCGTTCAGCTTGGGGAGGGGGACCTTCAGGAAGTCGATCCCCTCGTCTCGAAGGGCCTCTTCCTCGCCGGCGGTGGCCGTCCCCCTGATGTTGCGCTTCTTCGACTCGCCCTGGTGCATCTGCCGCGCCTCGTCGGCGAAACGCTCGCCCACGTCCTCGAAGTTCTTCTCCAGGAACGCGGCCAACCGCTCGACGACCGAGTCGTGGGCTGGGAGCGGCGCGACGCTCCGCTTGCCGGTGTGGACGGCGCAGCCGGTGAAGGCGATGTCGACCGCCGTCGAGCCGCAGGTGGGGCACTCGACCCGGCCCGACTCCCGCTGGCGGCTGAAGGAGTCGTAATTCTTGAACCAGGCCTCGAAGATGTGCCCGTCGATGCAGGTCAGGTCGTAGGTGATCATGCGATGAAAATACGCGGCACGAAAGACGGCGTCAACCGCCGACGGCTCAGCGGAAGTCGCCCCGCAGCAGGCGGCGGAGGAAGTCGTCGGCCTCGGCGTTGCCGGGAGAGGCGCGGAGGACCTCCTCCCACATCTCGCGGGCCTGCACGAAGTCCTTCTTCAGGGCATATGTCTCGCCCATTCGCAGCAGCACGGCCACGTTGCCGGGGTAGATCTCCAGGCAGCGCCGGAACGACTCCAGGGCCTTTTCGTAGTCGCCCCGGTTGAAGTGGAACTCGCCGAAGTAGCGGTTCTTTTCGAACTCCTGCTGCTGGGGTGATGGAGCCGGAGGGGCGTCGGGGGACGTGGCCGCCGGGGGCGGTTCGGGGGCCGGGGCGGCGCCCCCGGACGGAGGAGCCGCCGGCCGGGGCGTGTAGATGTCGGCCACGGCTTGCTCGATGGCCTCCGCCTGCTCGGCCGAGAAGCCGTCCAGGCGGAGGCGGATGATGCCGTTGGGGTCGATGACCAGCGTGGTCGGCACGTTCTCGGCGCCCATGAGGGCGGCCAGCGACCGACCTGGGTCCGCGGCCACGGAGTATGACGGGGTGATCTTGACCCCGGCCAACTTCTCGAGCAGATCGGGCATCCCGTCGGTGCGGACCCCGGTGGCTTCCACCCCTACGATGGTGATCCGGCGGCTCTGCCATTGCCCGTGCAGCTTCTCCATGAACTCCATCTCGCGCAGGCACGGGGGGACCCGCAGGCTCCAGAAGAAGAAGACCGTCACCCGCCCGTCGCCCTTCTGAAGATCCAGGCTGATCCTGCGGCCGGCGGTGTCGGTCACCTTGAACGGGGAGGCGGGGTCGCCGACCTTGGCGGGAGGCGCCGCCACGATGCGCGAGGCGGGCAGTACGATCGCCGCCGCCACGGAGAAGGCCAGCACGAACAGGGAAGGAACGCGGGATGGGACAACGCCCGTGTCGGTCGGGATCATGCCGCCATTGTAAAGCGTGCGCCGGCCCCCGTCAACGCCCGGAGCGCCCGTCCGATCCCGGCCGCCCGGCCATCATCAGCGACGAGCCGAGGGGGGGCCGGGGGAAGAGGCGTCGTTCAATCCCATCGAGCACGTCGAGAAGCGCCTCGGCAGCCCGACCGGGGGGCACGAAGCCGCTCCGGATGACCGTGCGGTGAGGCTGCAGGCTCAGGAAGGCCTTGCGCGCCAGCAGCACCGGCAGCAGCGTGAATCCCCACGGGCGGAAACGGACGTCCGACAGCCCCAGCGCGGCGCACGACGCCCGGAGTGTCCGGCGGTCGTAGCGCCGCAGGTGGCCGACCACCTTGTCGTAGCGGCTGCCGAGGAAGGGCGTGGCCGGCACGTTGACCACCAACAAGCCGCCCGGCTTCAGATGCCGCGCCGCCGCGGCCAGGAAGGCGGCATCGTCTTCGAGGTGCTCGATCACGTCGAAAACGGTGACCACGTCGTAGCAGCCGAGAAGTTCAGGCCGGGCATCGAAAACGTCGTAGTAGAGGAGTCGCCCGCGCCCCGGGATGGCCGTCCGCAGGGCCTCCAGGTTCAGGTCGGCGCCGTCGACGGTCCAGCCAAAGGAGGTCTCGAGTTGCGAGCGGAGGACACCCCGGCCGCAACCGATGTCGAGCGCGGCGAGCCCCTCCCCCGGCCGCACGCCCAGGTCGCCCAACAGCCTGGACAGGGCGCCGAACCGCCACCGGAACCAGAAGTGGTCGGGCGACGACCACTCGTACCAGGCGGCCGCCTCCTCGAAGGTTGCCGGACCGGGTGCCGAGAGGATTTCGACCGTGCCCGGATCAGACATCGCGGCGCGGCGGCGGGCAGGAGGCGTCGTCAGCCTCCCCGGCGACCCAACCGGCCCGGTCGGCGACGATGTAGAGGGGCCGGTTCTTGACCTCCTCAAAGATGCGGCCGATGTACTCGCCGATGGTCCCCAGCATGAGCAGTTGGAGGCCGCCGAAGAAGAGCATCATCACCGCCAGGGAGGCCCACCCGGGAGGCGGGTTCTGCAGCACGAAGGCGCTGATGAAGGCCCACGCGAGGAGCACGAAGCCCAGCAGGGAGGCAATTGCCCCGGCCCAGGCGGCCAGTCGCAGCGGGACCGACGAGAACGAGATCAACCCGTCGAAAGCCAGTTTCGTCAGCCGCATCAGGTTGTACTTCGGTGCGCCGGCGTGGCGGCCGGCCCGCTCGTAGGGGACGCCGACCTGGCGGAATCCGACCCAGCTCCGCAAGCCGCGCACGAAACGGTTGTGCTCCGGCATCCGGTTGATGTAGTCGACCACCTTGCGATCCATGATCGAGAAATCGCCGGCGTCGAGCGGGATATCGGTGTGGGCTATCTTCTTGAGCAGCCGGTAGAAGAGGGCGTAGGCGGCCCGCAGCAAGACATGCTCCTTGCGGTTGCGTCGCACGCCGTAGACCACGTCGTAGCCCTCCCGCCACCGCCCGACCATCTCCAGGATCACCTCGGGCGGGTCCTGCAGGTCGGCGTCGATGACCGCCACGACGTCGCCCTCGACATGCCTGAGACCGGCGCTGACCGCGGTCTGGTGGCCAAAGTTGCGGGAGAAGGAGATGTAGCCGAAGCGCGGGTCGGCCTGGCATGCCTCGTACATCAGGTTGACCGTCCGATCGCGGCTGCCGTCGTCGACGAAGAGGAAGCGGCAGGGCATTCCCAGCCGGGCGGCGAAGGCCTGCAGTTCCCCGACCAGTTGGGGCAGCATCTCCTCCTCGTTGTAGCAGGGGATGATCATGCCCAGGGTGGGATTCTCCTTGCGGCGCGTCGGCCTGCCCCGGTCAGCGGATTTCATCGGAATGCATTATAGAGCACGCGCCGCCGGACGCAAGACGCTGGCCAGCCCGGTGGCCAGCCCGGTGGCCAGCCCGGTCATTCCCACGCATCGGGCGCCGGCCGCTACACGTGCGACAGCTTGGCCGGCTTCGGCGCGGCGGCCGGCAGCGGGGATTTCTTGATGAGCGGGTGGTACTCGGCCGAGCCGGTGTGATAGAACTTGCTGAAGAACTCCACGTAGTGAAGCCGCATGCCGTGGATCGTCGGCCCGAACACCCCCAGGATGAGGTTGATGACATGGAGCAGGACGGCGATCATCGTTCCCACGACAATGTTCCCGAATTTCCCCGCCATCCGGTTGGCGACCACCGCCAGGATGACCGAGGCGAGGCCGATGGCCATGATCCGGGCATAGGAGAGGATGTTCCCGATGATGCCGAAGATCTCCAGCAGGGCCACGATTCCGCCGCTGGCGATGAGCACCGGGATCAGGATTACGATGGCGTACGTCCCGGCCTGACGGAAGCCGGGCGGCAGCAGACCCGTCAGCGAGGCGATCAGGAGACCGAGGGCCACCAGGATGAGCAGGGTGCTCACGGCCTCGACCGCGTGACCGTACTGCTTCCACTTGATCGAGGTGTAGGCCTTGATGATGATGCCGAGGGCGATGTGCGCCGCGCCCATCCCCACCGCCAACATGAGCGTCGGAATGAGGGCGGTCTCGCGGTTCACCAGGAGGGGCCGCATCACCCCCCACCTCTGGCCGAGATCTCCCAGGAACTCGCCGTAGAGAACGCCGAAGATGATGCTGGACAGGGAGCAGGCGAACAGGATGATCGACACCGAGTTGCCCAGGACATACTTGCGGTACCGGTAGTGGACGAACACCGAGGCGGCGAGAAGGACGAGGCCGTAGGCCACGTCTCCGAGGATGAGCCCGAAGATGGTGGGGAAGAAGATGGCCACGAAGGGGGTCGGGTCGATGGTGTCGTACGAGGGGCGGGGAAAGAGCTTCAGGCACAGCTCGAACGGCCTGATCAACGGCGGGTTCTCGAGGATCACCGGTATCCTATGGGATTCCAGGTCCAACCGGCCGACCGGCATCCGGTTGATGAACACGGACGGATCGAGGTTCTCGCGGGCGAAGACCTGGAATTCCTCGAAATCCCTCTCCGGCAGCCAGCCGGTGAAGAAGAAGGTCAGCATCCCCCCGGAAGAGCTGCCGACCGTATTGAGTTCCGAAATCCGGTCCTCCAGCGATGACTCGAGCCGGCCCAACTCTCCCTGGGAGCCCTCTCCCGGAGGGCTCTCCCTCTTCAGTGTTTCGATCTCCCTCGAAACGGCCTCGATTTCATCGGGAATCTCGCTGCCGCGCAGTTTGAGCGTGGCTATGACGTCCATCGGCGACTTGCCCTCGTAGCGCTCCGGCAGGCGCATCTCGCTGACGTTCTCGGTCACGAAGAGGCGTCGCACCTCGCGGGAATGCTGCCGGGAGACGGCCACCACGCCGGCCAAGGTGTTGTCGTCGAAGTCGCGGGTGAAGAGGTCGAACCGGTCGCCGGTCATCTGCCGAAGCTCATCGCGCAGGATGTCCAGCACGGCCGCCTTCGTCTTCTTGAAGGCGAAGCCGATGATCTCCCGGTTGGCCGAGTCGGGCAACGATTCCAGAAGCGGGCCGAAGGCGGAGATGATCCGGTCGTACCTCGAGACCGTGGCAAGTTCCTCCTGGAGCTCCTGCTTCCGCTTCATCAGCGCCCTGATCTTCTGGTACTGCCGCCCGTGGTTGTCCAGCTTCTTGCCCACCGCCTCGTGGTCCAGCTCGATCGCCCCGGCCGCCTCCAGCAATCCCTTGTCGTAACCGAGGCCCTGGTCGGCGATCTCCGACAGCAATCCCCGGATTTCCCTGGATTTCTTCAGCATCTCCTTGAGTTTGCCCAGGTAGGCCGTCTGTTCGTCATCGAGCCTTGGATCCTCGACGGAGGCGAACTCCGGCAGGTCGGTGAAACGGGTGCTGGCTATGTGAAGCTTGCCGAAGCGATGGAGCGCGTCGACGGTTGGCAGGAGGAGCTTCTTGGGACCGGTGACTTCGACCTTGGCCATGCGGGTGATCATCGTTAGTACCCCCTCGATTGTCACCCTCCGGCGGCAGCCTGCCGACGAAACCCCCGAAGGCTGCCTCAGCCGGAGTTCTCACGGCCGCCGTTAACTATTGGCGTCGGGTTGTTCTGTTTTTAACAATGCTCCGCACTCTTGAATAATGCAAGTAATATTTCGCCGGGCCCGGGGCGCGCCGACAGGAACGAACGTCAGGCGCGGTCGAGGAGCGAGACGAAGACGTCCTCGAGGCCCGGGGCGATCCGTCGCAGCGACACCACCGTCACTCCGGCCCCCTCCCAGGCGCGCCGCAGCGGGCCCTCGACTTCGGCGGCCCGGTCGACTCTCAGGTGCACGCGGTCGCCGAAGATCCGGATGGAACGCACGCCGGCAACTCGCGCGGCCGGGTCGCGGGCCCCGGGAAGCGGTTCGACCACCGCCTCCAGCAGTTCCCCGGCCATCATCTCCTTGAGTTCCGCCGGCGTTCCCTCGACCAGCACCCGGCCGCGGTCCATCAGCGCCAGCCGCCCGCACCGCTCCGCCTCGTCCATGTACGGGGTGCTGACCAGGATGGTCACCCCGCGCCCCAGCAGGCCGTAGAGGATGCGCCAGAAGTCGCGCCGCGAGACCGGGTCGACGCCGGTGGTCGGCTCGTCGAGCACCAGCAGTTCCGGGGCGTGGACCAGCGTGCAGGCCAGGGCCAGCTTCTGTTTCATGCCGCCGGACAGGTTCCCGGCCAGCCGTTTGCCGAACGTCTCCAGGCGGGCGGCCCCCAGCAGCTCCGCCGAGCGCTCCCGGAAGTCGGCGCGCGAGACGCCGTGGATGCGGGCGAAGAAGCGCAGGTTCTCTTCGACGGTCAGGTCCTGGTAGAGGGAGAAGCGCTGCGACAGGTAGCCGACCCGCCGCTTGGCCTCCTCGGCGTCGCGGGCAAGGTCGAAGCCGGCCACCCGCACCGTCCCGCCGGTCGGCTCGATGATGCCGCACAGGATGCGCATGACCGTCGTCTTGCCCGCCCCGTCCGGCCCGACCAGGCCGAAGATCCGCCCGCGGTCGACACGCAGGTCGAAGCGGTCGACGGCCGTGACCGTTCCGAACCGGTGGGTTAGGCCGCTGACCTCGATCACCGGCGGGGCGGCGGGAGGCGCGCCGGACATCACTCGGCCATGCGAATCCGGGCGTCGGCGGGCATGCCCGGCTTCAGCTCGAGGGCCGGGTTGTCGACGGCCACCTTGACCGCGTAGACCAGCTTGACGCGTTCCTCGCGGGTCTGGACGTTCTTGGGGGTGAATTCGGGAGTGTCGGCGATCTCGGTCACCCTGCCGCGATAGACCCTTCCCGGCCAGGTGTCGGCGGTCACCTCGGCCGGCTGGCCAAGCTTGACCCGCCCCAGCTCCGTCTCGGGGACGTAGACCTTCAGCCAGACCGAGGACAGGTCGGCCATGCGTATCAGCGGGAAGCCGGCGGTGACCACCTCGCCCGGCTCGGCGTTGCGCTGGGTCACCAGGCCGTCGATCGGCGCGGTGACAACCGTCTGCGAGAGGCGGTGCTCGGCCGTCCGGAGAGACCCTTTGGCTTGCGCCACCCGCGCCCTGGCCGCGTCGAGGCTCTGCGGGCGTGCCCCGGCGCGGGCCAGGTCGAGGGCCGCCTGGGCCGACCTGACTTGGGCCTCGGCCGCCGACAGGGCCGTCTCGGCCTCGCGGATCTCCTCCGCACGGGATCCCGCGCGCGCTTCGGCCAGCCGTTGGCCGGCCGCGTCGCGTGCCGCCAGGCTCGAGTCGCGCCGGGTGCGGGCCTGGTCCAGTTCACGGCCCGGCACCGCCCCGGCCGCGGCCAGCCGCTCGAACCGGGCCAACTCACGCTCGGCGTCAGCCAGGCCCACCTCCGCCTGCCGGACCAGCGCCTCCATCTGCCCGACCTGTTCGACCCGCGCCCCGGCCCTGACCCGGTCGAGGCGGGCCGAAGCCTGCTCGCGCTGCATCCTGGCAGTCTCGACCACCGCCTCGAGCCGGCGGACATCCTCGTCGCGGCTGCCGGCCTCGAGTTCCGCCAGCGCCGCCCGGGCGGCTTCCAGCGCGCCACGGGCCGAGGCCACCTGCCCCTCGACATCGCCGCCGTCGAGCCTGGCCACCACCGCCCCCAAGGAAACCCGGTCCCCCTCGCGCGGCCCCACTTCCAGCAGCCTCCCCGCGTAGGCGGCGCTCACCTCCACTTCGACCGTCTCCACCGTGCCGTTGCCGCTGATCGTGTCGGGAATCTCGCCGTTCCGGCGGCCCTGCCCGTTCCACAGGAGCACCGCCACCACCGCCGCCAGCAGGATCACGGCCACGATCACCGCCCGTTTCGCCTTCATCCCCGATTGCTCTCCTTCCCTTCCAGAGTCCCGTCACGGGCCGATGCGCCCGCCCACCGCCCTGACCAGCTCGGCCCGGGCCACGCCCTCGGCGGCCGCGGTCCTGATCACCCCCTGGCGGGCACGGGCGGCGGCCGACAGCGCGTCCATGACCTCCAGGGACGTCCCCACCCCCTCGGCGAAGCGGACGTTGGCCAGCCGCAGCAGTTCCTCGGCCTGCTCCAGGCGCTTGCGGACAACCGCCCCCTGGGCGGAGGCCGAAACCACCCGGGCGTGGGCCCGGCGCACCTCGGTCTCGATCTCGATCCGCAGGCCTTCCAGCCTCGACCGTTCGGCGTCCCGGCGGGCCCGCGCCTGGCTCTCCAGCGCCCCTGCCCGCCCCCCGTCGAGAATGGGGAAGGACAGGTATGCGGCCGCCGACCAGCGGGTGAGCTGGGTGACCGACTCGGGGGTGACGAACTGGTAGTCGCCCGACAGGCCGAAGTTCGGTCGCCGCTCCGCCTCGGCCGCCTCGACGGCGGCGTCGAGACTCGACGACCTCCCGGTCCAGGCGACCAGTTCCGGACGGTTCTCCAAGGCCAGGGCGACCAGCACCTCGACCGGAGGGACCTCCCAGGCGGGGAGCCCAGGGTCGGTCACCTCGAGCGGCGTCCCGGCCAGCCCCAGGGCTTGGCCGAGACCCGCCTCGGCAGTCAGCCGGTCGCTTTGGGCGGCGATCTCCCCCTGCCGCGCCTCCTCGACCGCCAGTTCCGCCCGGAGCACGTCGAACCGGGCCGCGGTGCGCGCCTCGACCGCCGACTGGGTGACCCGCAGGTGCTCCTGGGCGGCGCGGCTGACCCGCGACGACACGGCCAGCTCCCCGTCGGCCGCCACCAGCAGTCGGTAGGCCGTCTCGACCGCGCAGGCCACCGCTTGCCGGGCCTGTTCACGCCCCGCTTCGGTTGCCCGCGCGGCGCCCCCCGCCTGCCGCACCTGGGCGCTCACCCGGCCGCCGGAATAGAGGAGCTGGTTGACCGAGAAGGTCGTCAGCCAGGTTTCCTCGTTGCCCAACTGGCGGCTTCCCAAGGCCCCCATGTCGATCTCCGGCACCTCGCCGAGCATCTGGTAGCGGGTGTCGAGATTAGCCTGGAGAGTCCGCCGCGAGAGGGCCAGGTCGACGCCGGCGTAAGCCTCGGACACCTGCGCCTCGGCCTGCCGCAGCAGGGGATTGGTGGCCAGGGCCATCCCGACCGCCTCCTCCAGCGTGAGCCGTCGCGGAGCGGCCGGGGCGGCAACGCCGGGAATCGGCGCACAGACCGGCAGCAGCAGCGGCAGGAAGGCCCACACAGCCATGCCCTTGGTCATGTGCATACTATAGCACGCCCGGCCGGCGGAATGGGCAATCCGGACCGGCGAGAAAATGGGCTTGACCCTCCCAATCAAACGGTGTTAGCTTTGTTCCACATCGGCATGGACACCATCGTTTCCATACGGCCCCTGGCGGCGGTGCTGGTATCGACCGCGGGCGCGCTCCTGGTCCTGCTCTCCGGCGGGAACCGGAACCTGCGTGAGGGGTGGACTTTCGCTGCCGGGGTGGCCAAGTTCCTGATCGTCGTTTCGATGCTCCCGGGGGTGCTGGACGGGCGCACCTTCGGCCTGACCATCTCGACCGTCCTTCCCGGCCTCGACATCGCCCTCCGGGTCGACCCCCTGGGAATCCTCTTCGCCCTGACCGCCTCGGTTCTCTGGATCATCACCTCGGTCTACTCGGTCGGCTACATGCGCACACTCCATGAGCACGACCAGACGCGCTACTTCGCCTGCTTCTCGGTGGCCCTGTCGGGTGCCATCGGGCTGGCCTTCTCGGCCAACCTGTTCACCTTCTTCATCTTCTACGAGATCATCACCTTCGCCACCTACCCGCTGGTGGCCCACCATGGCGACGAGGCCGCCCGGCGCGGCGGTGCGAAGTACCTGGCCTACCTGGTGGGCGCCTCAAAGCTGATGCTCCTCGGGGGCATGGCCATCATCTGGAACCAGGCCGGCAGCCTCGACTTCGTCCGGGGAGGACTGCTGGGGGCGATCGAGCCGAACGGCATGCTGGTCCTGGCCTTCTTCCTGTGCCTTTTCGGCCTGGCCAAGGCGGCGGTCATGCCGATGCACTCGTGGCTGCCATCGGCCATGGTCGCCCCGACCCCGGTCAGCGCCCTGCTGCACGCCGTGGCCGTGGTCAAGGCGGGCGTCTTCGGGGTGGTGCGGGTGGTCCTGTTCATTTTCGGCCCGTGGACGATGCGGTCGCTCGGCCTCGACGCCTGGGGGATCGCCCTGGCATCGCTGACCATCGTGCTGGCCTCGGTGATGGCCCTGGCCCAGGAGAACCTCAAGGCGCGGCTGGCCTATTCGACTATCAGCCAGCTCTCGTACGTCGTCCTCGGCGCCTGCCTGCTGACCCCGGCCGCAGTCACCGGCGGAATGCTGCACATCGCCGTGCACGCCTTCGCCAAGATCACCCTCTTCTTCTGCGCCGGGTCGATCTTCGTGGCCACCGGCAAGACCGAAATCCGCCAGCTTTCGGGCATCGGCCGGCGGATGCCCTGGACGATGGGCGCCTTCACCGTCGGCTCGCTGGCGATGATCGGCGTCCCACCTCTCTCCGGATTCGTCTCCAAGTGGTACCTGGTGACCGGCGCGGCGGCCGATCCCTGGGCACTTCTGGCACTGGTCTCCAGCTCCCTGCTGAACGCCGCGTACTTCGTTCCCGATCGTCTATCGGGCCTGGTTCGGGGCGCTGCCGGAGGGCGAAGCCGAGGGGCGGGGTGAAGCCCCGGCGCTGGTGGTTGCCCCGCTGGTCGCGACCGCCGCGGCCACCATCGTCATCGGCTTCTGGCCCGACCTCTTCCTGGCCATCGCCCGCGAGGCGGCCCGATGAACGCCGCCCCGGCCAAGGCCCGCAGAGGGCGGGTGGGCTGGCTCTACGGCGCCCTGATCGTGCTGGCGGCAATCGACCTGGCGGCCGGCTCGGCCGGCATGATGCACGGGCACGCCGGGCCCGAGAACCTGCCCCTCTTCGGCCTCGCGGCCGGGATCGCCGGGGCGGGCCTCGTGGCCGGGGTGGCCAAGCTCATCCTGGCCCCGCTGCTCACCCGGGAGGAGGGCCCCCATGCCTGAGTGGATCCATCCCGGGCTGCTGCTGATCGGCGGGGCGCTGCTGGTCCCGGCCTTCCGCGGGACGGCCCGGCGGGCCTGGCTGGTCGCCCTGACCGCCGGCGCGCTGGCCGCGGCGCTCTTCGGCGGCGAAGGAACCCGCGGGGCGGTCGCCTTCCTCGACCTTCCGCTGGTCTTCGGCCGGGTCGATCGCCTGGCCAACGCCTTCGGCATCGTCTTCACCCTGATGGCCCTCCTGGGAATCATCTATTCCCTCCACGAAGAGGACGCCGCCGGACACCAGGCGGCCCTGGTCTATGCCGGATCGGCCCTGGGCGCCGTCTACGCCGGCGACCTGGTCACGCTGTTCCTCTTCTGGGAACTGATGGCCGTCTCCTCGGTGGTGCTGATCTGGGGGAAGCGCGAGCCGGCCTCGCTGGCCGCTGGCTACCGCTATCTGCTGCTGCACGTTGCCGGAGGAGCTTCTCTCCTGGCCGGTATCGCGGTCCACTACAAGGCCACCGGCAGCCTGGCCTTCGAGCGCCTGGCCGGGAGCCCCGGCGACGGACTCATCCTGGCCGGCTTCCTGCTCAACGCCGCCGTGCCGCCGCTGTCGGCCTGGCTGACCGACGCCTATCCCGAAGCGACCGTCACCGGGGCGGTCTTCCTGTCCGCCTTCACCACCAAGACGGCCGTCTACGCCCTGGTGCGCGGCTTCCCCGGGAACCGAATTGCTGGTCTGGATGGGCGCCGTCATGGCCCTCTACGGCGTGGTCTTCGCGACGCTGCAGAACGACGCCCGCCGCCTGCTGGCCTACCACATCGTCAGCCAGGTGGGCTACATGGTCTGCGGCGTCGGGCTCGGGACGGAACTGGCGCTGAACGGCTCGGTCGCCCACGCCTTCGCCCACATCCTCTACAAGGGGCTCCTCTTCATGGGCGCCGGGGCGGTCCTGCACGTCACCGGCAAGCGTCTCCTGTCGGACATGGGCGGCCTGCACCGGACCATGCCCCTGACCTTCGTCCTCTACATGGTCGGGGCGCTGTCGATCTCGGCCTGGCCGCTGACCTCCGGCTTCATCAGCAAGTCGATCATCACCGCCGCCGCCGGGCGCCGAGCACCGGACGGTCGTCTTCCTGATGCTCACCGCCGCCTCGGCCGGCACCTTCCTGTCGGTCGGCCTGAAGCTTCCCTGGTTCATGTTCTTCGGCGAGGGCCGGGGGATCGTCGGGCGCGAGCCGCCGCGCAACATGCGCACGGCGATGGTCATGGCCGCGGCGCTGTGCATCCTGATCGGCGTCGTCCCGGGCCAGCTTGTACGACATCCTGCCGTACGGCATGACCTTCCACCCGTACACCGTGCAGCACGTCGTCTCCTCCCTGGAACTCCTGCTGGGCGCGGCGGCGGTCTTCGTGTTGCTGCGGCGAGCGCTGACCCCGCACCGGTCGCTCACCCTCGACACCGACTGGCTCTACCGCGCCGGCGGAGAGCTGGTGATGCGCCTGGCCCGCGGACCGGGACGGTTCGTCGAGGAGAAGGTGGTGGGGACGGCCCACGAGTCGATCCTGTCCGGCATCCTGCGGCTGGCGCCGGCGGTCTCGGCCGCCGACCGATGGGTCATCGACGGGGCGGTGGACGGCGTCGCCCGCGGCACCGGGGCGATCGGCACGGGCCTGCGCCGCCTGCAGAACGGCCACCTGCACCGCTACCTCTGGATCATGGCCGCCGGCCCTGGCGCTGATGCTGCTGGTCGGCCGGCCGCTACTTCTAGGCGCTCTCTCCCGGACCCGCCGGCCGTCCCCCGACCTTCCTGGTCCAGTATGTCCGCATCTTGCTCTCCCGGCTGGCCACGGTGCGGCAGACCGATGACGTCGTGCAGCACGTAGAAGGCCACCGGCACGCCCAGCACCATCCCCCAGACGCCGAAGTAGTGGTGCCCGACGTAGAGGATGACCAGCACCAGGGCCGGGTTCAGCTTCATGTGCCGGCCGTAGACCACCGGGTTCAGGATGTAGGCCTCGATCAGGTGGATGACGACGACCATGGCCACGACCCAGAGGGCCAACTCGAAGCCCCCGGCGTTCAGCGTGAACAGGACCATCGGCGTGGTCGAGATGAAGACGCCGAGGACCGGCACGAAGCTGCACAGGAAGACGATCAGCGACAGCAGCGTCTTCGACGGGATGCCCAGGATGACCATGCCGATCGCGGTCAGCAGGGTGTTGAGCAGTGCGATGACGAACTGCGCCTGGAACGCCCGGCCGACCACGTAGGCGAATCGCACCACCGGCCTGGCGGTCTGCTCGTAGAAATCGTGCAGCCGTGAGGCCCTGAGGCTGGCGATGCCCTGCAGGAAGCGGGCCGCGTCCATCGAGATCAGCAGGCTGAAGAGGAGCGCCAGCAGTAGCGTCGCCGAGGCTTGCCACAAGAGCCGGAAATATCCCGGCGCGAGACCGCGGATGACGTCCATCTGTCGGGCCAGGTAGAGCTTGACGAGTTGGTCGTCCGACATCTCCGGCTTCGTCCGCTTGGCGTCACGGCGCTCCGCCTCCGCCTGCATAGACTCCTCCTGCAGTTCTGCGGTCACCCTCCGGGCGACGCTTTCGCGCAGGTACCCGGTCAGCGCGGCGTCGGCCGCCGGGTGACGCTCCGACAGGCGCGCTTTCTGCTCCAGGAGCGTGGCCTCGAACTCCCCCAGCCGAGCGATGAACATGTCCGCCTCGTGGGCGATGCGCGGCGTCACGGAGCGGACGAAGACGACCATGGCCAGAAGGAATAGGACGTGGATGACGGCGATGGCCGCCCGGCTGGGAATGCGGAGGAAACGCGTGGCCAGCCCGGCGACGTGCGTGGCGGTGAAGGCCATGATGCAGGTCGCGAAGACCAGTCCGAAGAAGTCCCGCAGCAGCCACACCAGGCCGAAGAATGCGGCCCAGATGACGATCCGCTGATTCACCTTGTAGAAGCGATCGAAACTGATCTCCATGTCAATCTCCCTTGAAGGTTCTCTCGGCTTCGCGCCGAAAGGCCGCCGTCGGTATATCGGGGCGAGAAGTGGAACACCTCCAGCCTCCCCGCCCCGGCCGGGCGGCGATCTTGCCGGCCAGCGCGGCGGTCAGGTGACCCTTGGTCGCGGCCCGCTCCTGGTCTGCGTCGAGGAAGCTGCCTCGCAGTAGAGGATGTCCGCGCCCCGCGGAGAATTCGGCCAGGCGATCGAATGTTGGCTTCGGTCGGGGCGACGTCGGTAGCGTAGACGATCTTCCTCCCGCGCTGGACCGTCGCCAGGCTGCCCACCAGGTCGTCCACCCGACCGGAGACCGGCTGCCCGTCGACGCCGGCGGCCTCGATGCGTCTCGGCGCCCCGTCCCGAGGCGTACAGCCGCTTGAGCCGACTGAGCCACGGGCCTGCGGCCAGGCCATCGCGCTCGAGCCGGTCGGGGTGGATGGCCACGTGCATCCGCTCGGTCAGGGCATAGGCCAGGCAGGGGGTGAAGTGATCGAGCAGGCAGGCCCGCACGCTCCAGAGGGGCGAGTCGGTCAGGAGCCCGTCGCGGCCTCAGCCGGTTCGATCGCCTCCTCATGCCGGAACCGGTCCCGGCAGGTGAACAGGCGGCGACTCAGGCGGCGGCCGTTCCACTCGACCGCCCGCAGCTCCAGGCGGTAGTCCTCGACCAGGTTCCAGGTGTAGCCGGCCAGCTTTCCCCGCACCTGCCGGATCAGCCCCGGCGGCCCGTGCAGGACGATCTTCAGATTTCTCCCGAGGACCAGGCGCAGAAGGTAGTCGAACCCGATGAAGTGGTCGATGTGGGTGTGCGACAGGAAGACGTGGCCGACCCGGAGCAGCTCCGATGGGCGCAGCGCGCCCAGCTCGCCCATGTCGAACAGCATCGCCCCCCTTTCCCCGGCGACCCGAACATACAGCACCGGATCGCCGAAGCAATCATTCACCAGGCGGGGCGCGAGGATCGAGCGCATCTCCGCGTCAGGATACCACACGCGCTACTCGACGGTCAGGCGGATCTCGTCACCGGCGGCACCGTTCCCCAGGGCGGTGATCACGTGACGACCGCGCGTCAGGGAGCACTCCACGGTGTAGGGGGGGCCGGCCGCGCCGTGCTCGACCCCGTCGATGAACCAGGTGATCCGCTCCTCGGCAAACCCGCTGACGGCCTTCAGTTCGACCGTCACCTCCTCGTCGCCCGGCTCGAGGAGGTAGCAGTCCCCCTCCAGCGGGTACACGATGGCCACCCCGCCCCCCGCTGCGCGGGCCCGGGCGTTTCCGTCTCCGGAATCCCCGGCTTCCTCGACTGGCGCCAGGCGGTAGCGTCCCTCGGCGCCGGCCTCCCGCCGCCGGTCGAGCCAGTCGGCGAAGCGCGCCGGCAGGTCGTGGTGCGACCCGTCGCCGGCGTGGAAGGCGCAGTCTGCCGACGGTTCCGTGCCGGCCAGAAAGAATTCCGTCCGTTCCTCGGGACAGCCGGGCGTCCGGCGCTTCCCCGACTGGGGGCAGACGGTGGCTTCGAGCACCCCGTCCGGGCGATCGGGCGAGGGCGGCGACCCGTGCGGATGGAGGAGGGCGAAGACGTCGGCCAGAACCGGCGCCGCGGCTGACGCGCCGCTCATCCCCCAGGTCGCCCGCCCGTCGAAGTTGCCCGTCCAGACGACGACCGTCCAGTCAGCGGTGAAGCCGGCCGCCCAGCAGTCGCGGTAGCGGCTGGAGGTGCCCGTCTTGACCGCCACCCCCGGCAGGGCATTCATCGCCCAGGCCGAACCGAACGACACCGCCCGCGACGACGGGTCGGCCAGGATGCGGCCGATGACCCAGGCCGACTGCGGCGAGAAGACCTGGCGGCGCTCCCCGACCGACCCCGGCATGAGGCCGGCCGGGCTCCAGACGCCGCCGTTGGCCAGCGACGCATAGGCGGCGGCGAGCTGCAGCGGCGTCACCTCGGGGTTGCCGACCACCAGCCCGAGCCCGTAGTGATCGGCCCCCAAGGCCGGGAAGTTGACCAGGTCGAGCCGCCCGAGGAGGTCCCAGAACGAGGAGTAGCCTACCCGGTTGATCAACTGGATGGAGGATAGGTTGAGCGAGTTGCCCAGCGCGTCGCGCAGCGGGACCGGTCCGTAGGCCACCCGGTTGAAGTTCTCGGGGACATACTCCCCGCCGGGGACCCGGTAGGTTCGCTCGGTGTCCTCCAGGATCTCCGCCGCGCCGATGCCGCGGTCGAGGGCCATGGCGTACAGGAAGGGCTTCAGGGCCGACCCGGGCGACCGGAGCGCGGCGCCGCCGTTGTTGAAACCGCCGTCCTCGGGCCCCCAGGCGAACGAGCCGGCCAGGGCGGCCACGCCCATGCTCCGGTTGTCGACGACGACCGCCGCGGCCTGGGTCACCCCCCTCTGCCGCAGGCGCTCCCGATGGGACGCGAGGACCGACTCGACCTGCGCCTGCCGCTCGAGGTCGATGGTCGTGGCCAGCGTCTCATCGCCCGCGGCCGGGCCGGCCGAGGCGATCACCAGGTCGACCGCGTGGGGGGCGGCCATCGGGAAGGCGCGGGGCAGGACGTCCGGCGGCGTCGCCGCGGCCCGCGCGGCCTCGGCGCCGTCGAGCATCCCCAGGGCGGCCATCCTCTCCAGGATCCATCGCCGCCGTTCCTCGAGCCGCTCCCGGTTCGGGCCGTACGGGTCGAGCGCCCCCGGCGCCTTGGGCAGGGCCGCAAGCATCGCCGCCTCGCCCGGGCCGATGGCGCCCACGCCCCTGCCGAAATAGAGCCGGGAAGCGGCCTCGACGCCGATCAGGTTGTTCCCCAGCGGAACCCGGTTCAGGTAGGCCTCGAGAATCCGTTCCTTGGAAAGGCGCCGCTCCAGATCGAGGCTCCTGGCGACTTCGACCGCCTTGCCGAGAAGCGTCCGGGGGCGGGGCGCCGAGAGGCGGCACAACTGCTGGGTAATGGTCGACGCCCCGGAGACGACACGCCCCGCCCGGGCGTTTTGGAGCGCCGCCCGGAGGATGGCCGTGAAGTCGGCGCCGCGGTGCCCGAAGAATCGCTCATCCTCGGCCGCCAGGAAGGCGTCCCGGACCCGCTGCGGGATGGCCGCGAGGGGGACGAGGATGTGCCGCTCGCCGTTCTTGTCCGGCACGAAGCGGAGCGGCCGCCCCCGCCGGTCGGTGACCAGCCGGCAGGCGGGCGGGCGCAGCGCCGCCGGGTCGATCCTTCCCACCGACCGCCACAGCGCGGCTGCCCCGATCGTCAGTCCGGCGGTGACGAGTGCGCCGGCGGCCAACCAGCGTCGCATGCGGGCCTACTTTCGCGGTTCGACCCGCAGGGTCTCCACCGCCGAGAAGCCCTCCACCTCCGGGTCGTACATCAACTGCACCCTGGCCGGCGGGCTGACGAATTCCCCGGCGCAGACCGCCCGCGCGTAGTACGAGTAGGCGAACCGGCCGCTCCAGAGCCAGTCGCGGAAGGCCAGCACCCGGTCGTCGCGGATCTCGAAGAAGTTGGGGACGAATCGCATCGTCCCGTCGTCCAGCCGATATTCGAAGTAGTCCTCCTCGTCGCCGCCGTCCATCCCGGGCGGCTGCTCCTCGGTCGCCAGGGCGCTGTTGACGGCCACCAGGCCGGCCGGCAGCGGGTCGTCCACGACGACATACTCCAGCGGGCGGCGCTTCGACTCCATCGTGACCGTGACCTTGACCATGTCGCCGACCCTGATAACCCCCGTCCCGTCGGTGTTCTCGACCTTCCGGGTGACCGAAAAGCCCCGGTCGAGCCCCTCCCGGCCGATCTCCACCCGGGGGAACCGGACCTCGGTCCTGGCCAGCAGCGTGCGCGTCCCGCCGGCGGCGACCTCAACCCACGGGTCGCGCAGGCAGGCCGGGAAGTCGATGTCGAAGTCGACCGAACCGCCCGCCTGGATCACCGCGCTCCGGGGGGGAGCGTCGCCGTGGCGCAGCGTGACGGTGACCGCGCTGTCGGAGAAGGAGATGCCCCGGAAGTACTCGGCCAGGGCGAAGAGCGCCCAACCGGTGTCGCTGGTGGCGCTCCACCTCCCCTGGTCGCCCATGGCCGTGAGCAGCCGGTCGGCAGCGGCGCCGGTCAGCCGGTCGCCGGGCAGGACGGCCGTCGCCAGGATGAGGGCCAGGGCGCGCACCCGGTGCAGCGCACCGAAGCGGACCGTGGCCCCGGGCGCCGGATTCGACTCGAGCAGCAGCGCGGTCACCGGGCGCAGTTCCTCGGCCGGCGCCAGGCCGGCCAGGTGCCGGGCCAGCAGCAGCAGGATCCCGCCTTCCTGCCCAATCCCGGGTGCGCGCGGGTCGAGTGTGGCCAGGAGTTCGGCATCGAGCCGGCCGTTCTGCGCCAGGATGTAGAAGGAGAAGGCGCGCAGGTCGGGCGTCTCCCGCTCTCCCTGCCCGGGACCCTTCCTGAGGAAATCGAGTCCCCGGCCGAACGGCTCCGCCGGGACCTCCACGCCGCTCTTCCTGGCCTGGGTCAGGGCGGCCATCGCATAGACGCTCCCCCACCATGACGGGTAGCTCTGCCCCGGCCAGTAGCCGAAACCGCCGTCGGCCCGCTGCATGGAGAAGATCCGGTTGACTCCCGAGCGGAGGTACTGCTCGGTCTCGCCCGGCTGGATGCCGGGAAGGAAATCCTGTGCGGCCGCCAGGCGCAGCGCCGCGAGGGCAAGCACCCGCGAGGAGGTCTGCTCGATGCAACCGTAGGGGTAGTCGAGCAGGTAGCGCAACCCCGGCACGAGGCGCAGGAAGGGGGACCCCGACACGGTCACCCGGGCGGTGACCTCGCCGCGGGAGACGTCAGCCGGGGATATCGCCCTGACCGCGTCCGGGAAGGGGAGCGGCAGCCGCACGGTGCCGGTGACCGGCTGGAAACCGACCGCAGTCCCTCTCGGGTAGGGATTCCTGACCGTGACCACCTGCTCGACCGCGTCCTGGAGCTTCTCGAGCGTACCCGAGAAGGTGATCTTGGCGCTGCCGACGCCGGTGGCCGATCCCTCCACCGGGACCTTCGACGAGCCGAACCCGAAGACCGCCAGGGGCGACGGGGCCGAGAGCGCCAGCGGCCCGTCCACTTTCACCCCGAAACTCCCCCGCCCGGGCGTGCCGGTCCGGTTGAAGGCGGCCACTTCGAAAACGAACCGGTCGCCCCGGGTGAAGAAGCGGGGCAGGCCCGGCTCGAGGTAGAAGTCGCGGACGGCCCGGAGCGGCTTCTGGGCATGGCCGAACCTGCCACCGCGGTCGCAGGCCACGGCGTAGACCCGGAAGGTGGTCATGGTGTCGGGCAGCCGGAAGGTCACCTTGGCGCGACCGTCCTTCCCGGTCCGGACCGCCGGCGCATAGAAGGCCACCGGGCGGAAATCCTTGCGCACCTTGGGCGAGTCGATGTCGACCGCCCCCTCGAGGCCGTCGCCGCCGGTCAGCGGCTCGACCGAAACCCGCGAGAAGGGGCTCTGGCGCAGCAGCAGCAGGCGCAGGTCGGCGGTGAACACGTTGAGCGGGAGCGCGTAGCGGGTCAGTCCGGCCAAGCTCGGCGTGGCCCAGCCCGACAGGGCCAGGACGCTCTCGTCCACCACGCCGACGGCCAGTTCGGCCTCGGCGCCGCGCCCCTCGGCGGCCACCGCCAGGTCGATGGTCACCTCGCTCCCCGGCTCGGCGGTGATCGCCTGGAGGTCCCCGGCCACCGTCACCTCGAGCCCGCCGGAGTTGGACGCCACCGGCACGTTGACGACGCCGTGGACCAGCGTTGGGGCCTCCTCGTCGAACCTCCCCTCGTGCATCGGGAACTCGCCCCGTGGCACCGCCCCGGCAACCGACACGTAGACGTTCGGGGCGTGTTTCTTCTCCAGTTCGACCGGGAAGACGCGCGCGTCGGCCCCGCCCTCGATCACCCGCCACTCGAACACCCCCTCCCGCTCGACGGTCACCAACCAGCGGGCCGGCCGCCGCGGCGAGAGGATCGACACCCTGGCCGTATCGCCCGGCCGGTAGGTCTCGCGGTCGGGGACGAGGCGGGCGGTCTCGAACCGGCCCCCGGTCTCCTGGCCGGAGCTTTCCTCCCAGCCGCTCCAGGCAACGTCGATCAGCGTCCCGGCGGACCACTTGCGCCCCTGCCGGTCGGTGTAGGTGAAGCCGACCAGGTAGTCACCGCCCCAGGCGAAGTCGAAGGTGTAGCGCGCCTGGCCGCGCTCGATGGCCGCGGTGCCGCTGTAGAGGCGCTTCCAGACCATCCGCCCCTGCCAGACCAGGTCGCCGCGGCTGTTGCGCTTCCGGACGCTGACGTACTGGCGGCTCATGACTTCCACCGCCAGGGTTCCATCGCCGACGGGATCGCGATCCCGGTCGAGCACCACGGCGGCCAGGTCGAGGCGTTCCCCCTGGACGATGGACGCCTGGTGCGGAACGACGCCAACCAGGAACTCCGGGTCCACGGCGAAGACCCGCGAGGCCGAGGCGGCCTTGCCGTCGAAGTCGATGACCGCGGCCGAGACCGCCAGCGCGAACTTGCCCGACAGGACCTCGCGGTCGAGCGGGAACTGGATCCGGGCCGTCCCCTTCTCGTCCAGCATCGTCTCGCCGCTCTCGAGCAGTTCGGGGTCCTTGCCGGTCGGGTACGAGAAGCCGAAGCCGTCGAATCCCTTGACCGTCCGCTCGGCCGGGGCGTGGCTGACCTTCCAGCGGACCCGGCCGCCTTTCACCGGCCCGCCGGCGTGGTAGGTGCCGGCAATGTCGATCACCGCCACCGGCGTCTCGGCCGGCCCGTTCACCAGGGGGCTTCCGGACCTGACCCCCTGGGTGACGGTCACCTCGGCGAAGTGCCGGGGGGGGGTGTACTCCTGGACCATGAAGGTGGCCGTGGCCCGGTCCGACGCCTCCGCGCCGAAGGCGATCGACGCGGTGTAGGTGCCCAAGCTACGCCAGCCGGGGATGTCGACGTCGGCGGCCATGGTGCCGAACTCCGACAGGGTCCCGCGAATCTCAGCCGCCTTCTGCCCCTTCGGATCGGTCACCGTCAGCGTGCACTCCTGCCCCGCCGGGGAGGTGATGGCCCCGCCGTCGTAGCGGCGGACCGTCCCCTTCAGGTGGACCGTGTCGCCCGGGCGGTAGACGCCCCGCTCGGTGAAGAGGTGCCCCTTCAGGATGAGCCCGCCCGGATCGCGCGGCTTGACCGTCACGGCGGCCGAGGCGACCACCCCCTCGGAACGGTGCTCCAGCCAGGTGACGTCCTTCTCCCCGACGGCGATCAGCAGCGGGATGTCGCCGACCGGGAGGGAACGGCGGACCGGCGTCAGGGAACCCTTGGAGATGCTGATGCCCTCGATGGACTTCTCCTCGTAGGTGAACACGCCGTCGCCGCCGGTCTCGCCGAGGCGGAAGAACGCCCCCGCGGAGACGCCGTAGACGATCACCCCCTTGCGGGGCAGGCCGTCCCGCAGCGAGGTGACCCAGACCAGCAGCGAACGGGGCGACCGCTTGACGGTCATCCCCAGGTCGCTCACCCGCAGCGCCCTGACCGGCGTGCCCGAGGCCGGGCCGGACTCCTGGTCGAAGGCCTGGACCAGCAGGGCCGCGCCCGCCGCGCGCCCGTCGCGGAAGGTGAGCGGCACCGAAATCCTGGTCATCTCGTCCCGGCTCCCCTGGATCGGCACCAGTTGGCGCTGCGGCGAGAGGGCCCCGACCAGCGGCTGGTAGGCCTTGGGATACTCCCCCTTCAGGTTCGGCGCCCCCCCCTCGGCGATGATCGACTTGGACAGGCCTTCCAGGGTCAGGGTCGGCGCGCGGTGCAGCAGCGGCTGCTCCGGGTCGGCCGGTGGCGCGGCCTTCTGCTCCCGGGCGATGGCCGCCAGGGCCACCGGCAGGAGGATCGGCGGCACCGCCAGGGTCTCGACCCGCAGCGTCGCCGAGCCGGTGACGGTGAGGTGGACCAGTTGGCGGCCATCCCTCTCGACCACCGTCCCGGACCCCTCGAAGAAGACCGCCGGAGGCTTGGGCGGCATGGTGAACTCGCGAAGGGTGGGCGCGTAGGTCCGGCGGTTGACCGCCAGCCCCTCCGGCAGGATTACCAGGTGGCGGCGCTGGTAGGCAAACGGGCCACGAAGGTGAACCTCGTTGCGCGAGGCGTCGAGGGTGCTCCGGTACCACTCGATCTGGACAGGCGGGACGAACTTGAGGTTCTCCTGGAGGACGTCCATCGTCACCGGGTGGCTGAAGGTCATCCTGACCGAACCGGTGGCCACCTCGGGAACGATGGCGCTAATCGTCCAGGTCTCGGCTGCGCCGGCAGCCGTCGCCGGGACGACCGAGGCGATCGCCGCCAGCAAGACCAGGAAGAAACGGGTCCGGAAAGCCCATCCGCCGACGCCACCCCGCCCGGCCACGCAACCGGGAGCCGCTCGTCGCACCATGATCCCCTCCCCGATTCGAGATGCCCGCGCCATCCGGCCCCGGCGCTTCCCGCCAACCGGCCGCCCCGCGCCCGACCGCCCCGCCAGTATACTCCTTCCCATCGGGGTGTCGAAGCCCGGCAGGGCCGGCTGCCGGCAAGTTGACAGTCGGCCGGGGGGATCCTACTATCCACCTGCCATGAGACACCTCGCGGCCTTCGCGCTGATCGCCTGTCTCCTCCCGCCGGCCTGCTCGCCGGGGGAAGGCGGGCGTGCGGCCGGGCCACCCGACTTCCCCGCCCTGGCCAGGAAGGTCAAGCCCTGGGTGGTCAGCATCAGCGCCCAGGAGGTCAGCGAGGGCCCGCTCCCGGAACTCTTCTACCGCTTCTTCGGACAGGACCCGCCGCGTGAGATGGGCCAGCGACAGCTCGGCAGCGGCGTGGTGATCAAGTCGTCGGGGCTGATCGTGACCAGTTTCCGCCTGATCGACGGGGCCGACCGGATCAGGGTGTCAACCATCGACGGCACGGGCCTCCCGGCCGAGGTGGTCAAGGGTGACTCCGGGAAGGACCTGGCCCTGCTGCGGGTCAAGGCGGGCAACTCGAAACTGACGGCAGCCATGCGGGCACGCGGACGCCGCCCGCGCGTGGGCGAGTGGGTCATGGCCGTCGGCAACCCCTTCGGCCTGGAGCACACCATCACCCTGGGCGTGGTCAGCGCCCTCGACCGGCGGGAAATCGACGGCGAGCGGTTCGACGTCGGCCTGATCCAGACCGACGCCTCGATCAACCCGGGGAACTACGGCGGACCGCTCATCAACGCCAGGGGGGAGGTCGTCGGGATCAACACGGCGGCCTCGGACGAGGGCGCCGGCATCGGCTTCGCCGTGCCGATCCGTGACGTCGAGCGGTTCTGCGAGGACTACCTCTAGCCGAGCTTGGCCTGGGCGGCCACGGCCAGGCGGGACTTCTTGCGGGAAGCGGTGTTCTTGGGGATGACGCCCTTGGTCACCGCCTTGTCGAGCACCCGGTAGGCCTCGCGGAGACCGGCCTTGACGGCGTCCTTCTTGCCCGCGTCGAGCGTGCCGGCGAACTTCTTGAGTTCGGTGCGGACGCCGCTGGTGACGGCCATGTTCCGCTGGTGCTTCTTGCGGTCCTGCTTGATGCGCTTCATCGTCGACTTGGTGTGGGCCATGCTCTTTTTCCTCCTATTCGGAACTAGAGTATTTATAATGATTCGCCCCATTTGTCAAGGATTCAGTCGGAGAACAGGGCCGGAACGGGAGGGAACCAGCCTATGATGGCCGTGCTGCAAAGGGTGTCGGGCGCCTCGGTGACCGTCGACGGAACGCTGGTGTCTTCCATCGGCCCGGGACTGCTCGTCCTGCTGGGGGTGGCCCGGGGGGACGCTCCGGGTGACGTCGCCTGGCTGGCCCGCAAGACGGCCGAGTTGCGCATCTTCGAGGACGGGGACGGAAAGATGAACCGGTCGGTGGTCGAAGCCGGCGGGAGCGTCCTGGTGGTCTCCCAGTTCACCCTGCTGGCCGATTGCCGGAAGGGGCGACGGCCGGCCTTCACCGTCGCCGCCCCGCCGGACGAGGCCGAGCGGCTTTACCAGGGATTCGCCGCGGAACTCGCCGCCGCCGGCATTTCCACGGCCACCGGGCGCTTCGGGGCGATGATGGACGTCTCGCTGGTCAACGACGGCCCGGTGACCATCATCCTCGATAGCCGCGCCCGGAACGGCCTCGCCGGGGAAGGAGCTGCCTGACATGCCGGAGCCGCTGATTCGCTGCCTGCCGGTGGGCCCGCTGCAGACCAACTGCTACATCGTCGGCGCCGGCGGATCGGGCTTGGGGATCATCGTCGATCCCGGCGACGAACCCGAGCGGATCTGGCATGCGTTCTCCGCCACCGGCTTCGCCCCGGCGGCGATCGTCCTGACCCACGCCCACTTCGACCACGCCGGGGGAGTGGCCGGGCTGCGGCGCTTCTGCGGCGCCCCCGTGGCCATCCACGCCGCCGAAGCGCCGGCCCTGGCGTACATCTGCGCCCAGGCCGCCGCGTTCGGCCTGCGGGTCGAGGCCGCCCCGGAGCCCGACCGGCTCCTGGCCGACGGCGACACGATCGACCTGGGGGATTTCGCGCTCGAGGTCAGGCATACCCCGGGGCACTCTCCCGGCGGGATCGTCCTGGTCGGCCCCGGCATCCTGCTGGCCGGGGACACCCTCTTCGCCGGCTCGGTCGGCCGGACGGACCTGCCCGGCGGAGACTGGGGGGACCTGCAGCGGTCCATCGCCAGGCGGATCCTCGACCTGCCGGACGACACCCTGGTTCTGCCCGGGCACGGGCCGGCGACCAGGATCGGAGACGAGCGCCGAAGCAACCCCTTCCTCGGCTGACGGCCCCGTGAGGGGCGCCCGGGGTCAGTCGACCAGCGACAGGACCAGGTCGAGCGCCTGGGGCGGCGGGATACGGCTGAAGTTGATGGTCAGGTGGTACAGGGTCGAGTCGCCGATGAAACGCTTGAAGTGCTGGCGGGCGAACTCGCCCCGGTCCTGGTCGCGCTCCTTGATGCGGTGCTGGAGCGCCCGCCGGGTCCAGCCGTCATACTCGTCCTGCTTTGTCAGGTTGGCCATCCGGTAGTCCATGTCGGCCACAATGCGGAGGTGCAAGGCGGCCGGATGGTCGGCCATCAGGAACTGCCCTCCCCGGCCGACGATGATCACCCGGCCGACGGATGCCAGCCGCTCCATGACCGTCTTGAGCGAGGCGATGTAGCGTTCCGATTCGATGATTTCCCGGTCCAGCCCACTGAAGCGCTTGGCCAGCGTGGAGAGGAAGAACTCCGAGGCGCCGTAGCGCATCCGCTCGTACGTCTCGACGATCTCCTCGGAGGTGTTCATGCCGGAGGCGAGGTGGGAGAGGATCTCGCGGTGGAACAGGGGATACTTCAGAACTCGGGAGAGGTCCAGGCCGAACTCCAGGCCGCCGGAACCGAACTGGCGGGAGATGGTGATCACCTCAACCGGCTTGTGCATCCTTCCTCCCTCCCCGCCTCCGCCGGCGGGGACGCCGCTTCGGAGCCTCGCCCAGGATTTCCTCGGGCCCCTCTGTCCGGCGGTACTGCAGCCAGCGGTCGAAGACCGGCATCAGGTCCTGATTGGCCACGGCATGGATGTGGAACAGGTCGAGCGTCTCGGGGAAGTGGGGACGCCCGGCGAAGGCGCCCGGCTGGAAGCCCTTGCGCTTGGCGGCGGTAAACCGGCGCTGGGAGAGGAGGATGGCGTGGGCCCGGTCGACGTGCCGCTTGGGAATCTCCAGCCGCCGGGCCATCGGCCCCAGGCTCTCCTCCGCCAGCGTGTGGAGGTCGGCCCGATCCCCACCCTGCTCCAACCCGGCCCGGAAGTCCTGGTAGGCGACGACCGAGATGAGGACCGGCATCGAGAACTCGTGCCCCCCGGCCTTCAGGTGATCGAGGGCGTCGAGGTGCCCCCAGAAGTCGGCCGCCCGGCGGCGGTCGGCCAGGTGGGCCGAGAGTTCGGGCAGCAGCATGTCCAGCAGGCCGGTCTCCATCAGCAGGACGAAGGACCGCCGCGAGGCACCCTCCCGCAGCATCCGGTGCAACTCCTCAAGGATGCGCGGGGTGGCCCCTTTCCATATCTCCGCGCGGTGGTCGCCGATGGCCGCCAAGGTTTCCGGGTCGATCTGGAAGTCAAGCCTGGCGGCCAGGCGGACGGCCCGAAGCATCCGGATGGGATCCTCGCGCAGGCGGACGTTGGGATCGCCGATGGTCCGGATGACCCGCCGCTCGAGGTCGGCCAGCCCGCCGACGTGGTCGATGACGCTGAAGTCCTCGATGCTGTAGAACAGGCCGTTGATCGTGAAGTCGCGGCGGAAGGCGTCCTCCTCGGGCGTGCCGAAGGTGTTGTCGGACCGGATCAATAGATCTTCCCCCTCGGCCAGGTCGTAGTCGGAGCCCTTGCGGAAGGTGGACACCTCGATGAACTTCCCCCGGAAGAGAATGTGGGCCAGCCTGAAGCGCCGGCCGACCAGGCGGCAGTTGGCGAAGATCTTCCGCAGCTCGTTGGGCTGGGCCGAGGTGCTGATGTCGAAGTCCTTGACCGGCAGGCCGAGCAGCAGGTCGCGCACGCCGCCGCCGACGAGGTAGGCGGTGTGGTTGAAGCGCCGCAACCGGTAGAGGATCTTCAGCGCATCCGGGTCGATCCCCTTGCGCGAGACCTGGTGGCGATCGCGCGGCAAGATGACGGTCACCGGCCTGGGGACGGATGGCGGAGCCTTCGATTTCCTGCGGGAGAAGGGGGCCCGGACGAGGGCCTTGAACGATTTCCAGATACGCCTCATGGCGCGGGATTTTACTCCCTCCGCCCGTCCGTTGACAAGCAGGGCATGACCGGCGCTCCATTGACACCCCCGGCCAACCGGGTACATTCTCGATGACATGGCGCTGCATGATGATGCCCGAGGAGGCGTTCCGCGCCGCGTTTCACGCGGCATGGCCACCGGTGCCGGGTGGATCGCCCTGGTCCTGGCTCTCTGCCCTTCCGGTCCATCAGTCGCCGCCCCGCCAGGCGGGGTGCCGCGTCTTTCGGGGCGGATACTCTTCCAGTCGCGCGTCGAGGGGCGCTGGCAGTTGTTCGTGCTCGATCCCGCCACCGCGGTGCGCACCCGACTCGGCCGGTCGAACGGTGACGACCAGTACGCCAGCTTCTCGCCCGACGGCCGCTCGATAGCCTTCGAGTCGACCCGCGACGGGAAGCCGGGCATCTGGGTGGCGGACGACGACGGTTCCGATGCCCGGCGCTTGGCTGAGTCCGGCGGCGAATGCCACGACCCGACCTGGGGACACGACAAGACGTACGTCGCCTACGACTGCAAGCGGAAGGACGGCCACGAAATCTACCGCCTCGACCTGGCCGCGAACCGGGAGACCCGGCTGACCAGGAGCATCTGGCGGAGCGTCCTCCCCCACTGGTCACCCGACGGCCGCCGGGTCGCCTTCACCCGCAACCAGCTCGGCTGGGACGTCTACCGGATGAATGCCGACGGCTCGGACATCGTGGTTCTCTCTCCGGATGGCGGCAACTGCCGCCCAGACTGGTCGCCGGACGGCCGCCGGATCGCCTTCGTGTCCGACCGGGCCGACGGCAAGGGCGATGTCTGGGTGATGAACGCCGACGGCGCCAATCCGGTCCGGCTGACCCGCTCCGGCGACACCTACGACTATGACCCCTCCTGGTCGCCCGACGGGGCCTGGATCGTCTACCAGTCGGCCCGCGACAAGGCCGGCCCATGGCGGTTGGAGGCCATGCCCTCCGCCGGCGGCACACCGGTCGTGCTCAGCCCAGCCGGAGTCGACGACCGATTCCCCGATTGGGCGCGCTGATGCCTTCCCGCTCCCGCCGACACCGCAGGGCCGGGCTGCTGGCCTTGCGGCGGTCTGGTCCTGGCGGCGGCCATGACCGCCTCCCCCTGCCGCCACCCAACCCGGACGCCGGCGGCGGACGGCCGCCCGCTGATCCTGTGCGCCGGCGACAGCATCACCGCGGCCAGCTATCCCGACCACCTCCGGGCCCGCCTCGAGCGCGATGGATTCCGGGTCCGGGTCGAGAACGCCGGCCGCAAGGGGAACACCACCGGCGAGTACCTCCGCCTTCCTGCGCGCGTCCCGGCTGGCCGAACGGGAGAGGCCGTCGGTCGTCCTGCTGCAGATCGGCACCAACGACGTCCGAATCGACGGCGACCACACCCCGTTCGAGATGTTCCGCAACAACCTTGAGGCCATCATCGATCTCTTCATGGCTCGTCCGACCGTCACCGACCGTGTTCCACTTATCCTATTGGCGACCATTCCTCCGGTCACAGTGGTTATACCAGACCATTTTGATGCCAATTCTGGCATAAGAGTGGAGAATGAGATCAATCCGGCCATTCGCGACATTGCCCGCCGGCGGGGAATCGTGCTAGTCGACAACCACACCCTCTTCGCCGGCCGGCCTTCCCTGCTGCCCGACATACACCCGAGCGAGGAGGGCTACCGCGTCCTGGCCGACAACTGGCACGCCGCGCTGGCGCCCCTGCTTGCCGCCATCCCCGGAGCCCGCTGATGCCCTCCCCAGGGACCGCCGCCACGTCGCCCGCACGGCGCTTCCTGAGGATGTGGCTGCTCCCGCTTGCCGTCTCCCTGGGACTCCTGTGGCTGTTGACCCGGGGCATCCCGTGGAGCCGCATCGCCGGCGCGCTGGGCAACGCCTCCCGATGGCCGCTCGCCGCCTACGCCGGATTGACCCTGCTGGGACTCCTGCTGCGCGCGGCCCGCTTCCGGATCCTCCTCCCCGAACCGCGCCCCCGGGTCGCTCCGCTGACGCTGGCCACCCTGGTCCAGAACTGCCTGGGCGACCTCGTCCCGGTCGCGCCTGGCGTCGCTCGGCTCGTATGTCTACCTCCTGTCCCGCCACCTGGGGGTGGGCCCGGCCATATCCGCGGCCACTTTCCTGGTCTCGTTCGTGCTCGATCTGGCCACCCTCGGGCCGGTCCTCCTGCTGGCCGCCGCCCTGCGTGCCGGGCAGATCTGCCCGGCCTTCCGCGACAACGTTCCGACGGGTTGGGTCATCCTGGGAGCGGTGCTGCTGCTGGCCATCTCGGCGGTCATCGTGCTGCGCTTCGGCGCCGTCACCCGGGCCGGCGGACGGGTGCTGGCGACCGTCGGCGGACTCCTGGGACAGCGCGGAGCACCGTGGCTCGAAGCGGTCGACCGGGCGGTCTCGGGCGGGCGGCCGCGGCGATGGACGGGACCGTCACCGCCCGCGTCATGGGGGGGCTTTCGGGCTGTCGCTGGTCATCCGGATGGCCAAGTACGTGGCCTTGCTGGCGCTGATGCGCGGAATCATGGCCGGCGCCGGCTATGCAGGGCTGACCCCCTCCTTCTGGGACCTGGTCATCGGCGTCTCGGTGACCGAAGGGTTGGCCGCCTTGCCGCTACCGGCGATCGGCCAATTCGGCGTCTGGGAGGGGGGGATGGTCGGCGTGCTGGTCCTCCTCGGGCTCCCCCGCGAGCCGGCCACCATCGCCGCCGTGGCCATCCACGCCGTCACCCAGGCCTTCGAGTACCTGCTCGGGCTGCTGGCCCTGGCGCTGATCCTACTGCTCTACCGCCGCCCGCCCACCGCCGCCCAAGACAAGCCATCGGATACCTGAGCGTCTTCTTGCCGGGAGGGCCCGGGGACCCTGGAGCGAACTGTAGCGGCAAGCGGCCGGGGACCCAGCCAGCCCGGCCTGACGTGGAAAGCCGCGAACTGCGGAAGGATTCCACGTCAGGGCGGGCGGCAAGGGTCGGACGCGTGAGCGTGTGAGCGCAAGGGTTCCCGGGCCATCCCGGCAAACCCTTCGCGAACGAAAAAGAAGGGGCGGCCGGTTGGCCGCCCCTGGTATGCGTGAAGAAACCCGGTTGTTCAGCCCGGAGCGGCGTGGGTGAGGTTGCGCAGCAGGGCCACCGGGTCGATCTCGCCGGCGCCGGAACTGACGACGACGCCGGGACGAGGTTCGACGGTCACGCCCCACTCCTCGAGCACGCCGATGACCAGGCCGATCAACTCCCCGAACTTCGCCCTGACCGCCGGGTGGAGCTCAAGCCCCGGCTCCATGCTCTCCGGCTGGATGCCGACGAGACGGATGTCCTCGGGCACCGACCCGACCAGGCGGGCGACGCCGAGGATGTCGTTCAGGCCGATATGGTGGACCGAGAACTTGTGCAGGATGGCGCTGGGAATCTCGTCCTTGGACAACACCTTGACGAAACCCGGCTCCCTGCCGAAGTTGACCGCATCCACCAGGAGCACCCGGCGGTGGTCGGCGATCACGGGCAGCAGGTCGAGCCCCATCGTGCCGCCGTCGAGAAGGTCGGGTTCCGGCGTGAACCGGAACCCTTCCTGGACGGCTTTGACCACGTGGACTCCCACCCCCTCGTCGCCGAGCAGGATGTTCCCGATGCCCAGGAGGACCGTGTCGCTCAATGGTCCTCCTCGATCGTCTTGTAGCCGTTGAAAATGCTGCTCATCAGGCTCGACTTCTCGAAGATGTCGTTGTGCCAGGCGATGTAGAAGTGGAGCACGAAGAAGACCAGCATGCCCCACATCACCAGGTGGTGGATGAGCCTGATAGTCCCTGCCGCCAGCAACGCCAGCAGCCACCCCCCGGCAATCTTGGCCAACAAGCCGGGCGTGGCCTGGTAATACAAGGCGAAGCCGGTCACGAGCTCGACCGCCATCAGCACGAAATACCCCAGGTAGACCAGCGCCGCGATGCAGGCGTGACCCACCACGTGCGGGGCTTCCCGCTTGATGTAGATGTAGTAGAGGATCTGGTCGCCGATCGCCTTCCACTGACGGCCGGTGAGCGGCACGAACTCCCGCCACCCGGCCCACTTGTTCCCGGCGAACATCCAGTACATCCGGATGATGAAACTCGCCAGGAAGAAGAAGGCCACCGTGAAGTGGATGAGGCGCATGTTCGACATGACCAGCTCCTCGTTCCTGATGGCGTGCATGAACGGCATGCCGATGTAGATTCCGGTGAATGACAGGATGAATATCGAGAACACATTCACCCAGTGCGTCAGTATCACCGGAACTTGCCAGACGCGTACGATTTTGTACATGGCAGCCTCCCTACCAGGTAGTCACTTTCTGGATCGGCTTGCCTTCGGCGTCGACCAGGTGTATGGCACAGGCCAGGCAGGGGTCGAAGGAGTGAATGGTCCGGAGAATCTCCACCGGCTGGGTGCCATCCTTGACGGGCGTGCCGATCAGGGCGTTCTCGTACGGACCGCGAATGCCTTTGTCGTCACGCGGGCTGGCGTTCCAGGTACCCGGCACGACCGCCTGGTAGTTGGCGATCTTGCCGTCCTTGATGACGATGAAGTGGGACAGGCAGCCGCGCGGCGCCTCGTGGAAGCCGACGCCCCGGCACTCGGACGGCCAGGTAGACGGGTCCCACTTGGAGGTGTCGGCGATCCGCAGATCCCCCTTCTTGATGTTGCCGGCCAGCTCGTCGATCCAGAGCGGCAGGGTCTCGGCGTAGTAGAGCGTCTCGATCGCCCGGGCGGCGGTGCGGCCGAGCGTCGAGAAGACCGCCGGGACCGGCGCGCCGAGCTTCTTGAGGACGAAGTTCACCGTTTCCTGGATGAACTTGTCGCCCGTGCCGTACCACATCAGCACCCGGGCCAGCGGGCCGACCTCGGCCGCCAGGCCGTCGTAACGCGGTGCCTTGCACCAGGAGTACTTCCCGTCGGTGTCGAGGTTCTCGTACGGCGGTTTCGGGCCGGTGTAGTTCGGCTTGGTCTCGCCCTGCCAGGGGTGCTTGGCGTCGGCCCCCTCGTACCAGGAGTGGGCCACGCTCTCGGTGTACTTCATGTGGTCGAACGGCTCGACCGCGGCGATGTTCTTGCCCCGGATGAAGCCCGACGGCATCCACAGCTTGCCGTTGGCGTCCGGCTGGTCGCCGCAGGCAGAGGAAATTGTCGTTCCCGCCGACGCCGGCCCAATCGAGGTAGAACGGGGCCACCGCCAGCACGTCCGGGATGTACACCTTCTTGACGAACTCGGCCGCCTGCGCAGCCAGCGTCTTCAGCCAGCCGATGGTGTTGGCGTTGATGCGCGTTCTGGCTGTTCGGGTCGACCGGGATCGACATGCCGCCGACCAGGTAGGTCTGGGCGTGCGGATTCTTGGCGCCCAGGATGGCGTGCGCCTTGATCACTTCGCGCTGCCATTCGAGGGCTTCCAGGTAGTGGGCCACGGCCATCAGGTTGGCCTCCGGCGGCAGCTTGTAGGCCGGGTGCCCCCAGTAGCCGTTGGCGAACGGACCGAGCTGGCCCGCTCTCGACGAAGGCCTTCAGGCGGCCGTGGCACGGCCTTGAAATACCCCTCGGTCGACTTCGGCCAGTCGCTGATCGACTGGGCCAGTTCGGCCGTCTTCTTCGGATCGGCCTTCAGGGCCGAGACCACGTCCACCCAGTCGAGGGCGTGGAGGTGGTAGAAGTGGATCACGTGGTCCTGGACCATCTGGAATCCCGGCGATCAGGTTCCGGATGACCCGGGCGTTGTCGGGAACGGTGATCTTCAGCGCGTCTTCGACAGCTCGCACGGAGCTGAGTGCATGAACCGTCGTTCAAACACCGCAGAAGCGCTGGACGAAGGCCCAGGCGTCGCGCGGGTCGCGGCCCTGCAACATCACCTCGACGCCACGCCACATCGTGCCGGCGGACCAGGCGTCGGTGATCTTGCCGCCGTCCACCTGCGCCTCGATGCGCAGATGCCCCTCGATTCGGGTTACTGGATCAACAACGATCTTGGCCATGCTCTATCCTCCTCAACCTTCTTCCTTGGAATCCTTGGAGACCGACTGCTTGATCACCCGGCCGACGGCATGGGCCGCCACGCCGACCACCGCCGCCCCGACCGCATAGGCGCCGATCTTGTCGGCCGTCTCGTGCACACCCACGCCCGGGATTTCCGGCAGCCGCCGGTAGATCGGCGTGTAATGGTCCCACGCCGCCGGCTCCGCCGCAGGCCATGCAGGGATGCCCCGCCTGAACCGGCCAGGACGTCCCGCTCGTTGTACTTCACCGTGGGGCAGTTCATGTAGGAAGCGGGGCCCTTGCAGCCCATCTCGTACAGGCACCATCCCTGGCGGTGGCCCTCGTCGCCCCAGGCGCGCACGAACTGCCCGGCGTCGAAGTGGCCGCGCCGCTCGCAGTTGTCGTGGATCCGCTTCCCGTAGGCAAAGAGCGGGCGATGGAGGGAATCCATGGCCGGCAGGCTGCCGAAAGTCAGGAAATGGACGACCGTGGCGACCAGGTTCTCGGTGTTGACCGGGCAGCCGGGGAGGTTCACGTAGGTGATCCCCGGGACCGCCTCGGCCGTGCCGACCGCGCCGGTCGGGTTGGGCTTGGCCGCCGCCAGGCCGCCGAAGGCCGAGCAGGAGCCGACGTTGATCGTGGCCATGGCGTTCCCGCACACTTCGCGGGCGATCGACAGGGCCGTCTTGCCGCCGATGCAGCAGTAGATACCGTCGTCCTTCATCGGGATGGCGCCCTCGACGATGCAGATGTACTTGCCCTTGTTCTTGATTGCGTCCTCGAGCGACTTCTCGGCGTTCTTGCCCGAGGGAGCCATGATCGTCTCGTGGTAGTCGATCGACAGGATGTCGAGGACGATGTCGCCGATGCCCGGCTTGTAGGTCCGCAGCAGCGCCTCGGTGTCACCGGTGCACTCCTGGAACTGGAGCCAGACCACCGACGGCTTGGCGCCCTTCTCGATGGCACGGGCGATCTTGGGACCGAAGGCGGCGTCGAGGCCCAGCACCCCGGCCATGGCGGTGCAGAACTCCAGGAACTCGCGCCTGGAAACTCCGTGGTGGAGCAGTCTGTCCGACAACTTCACGTTCATTGTCTCACCCCCTGTGCGAAATGCATGACCCACCTGATTGACCGATCCGGACTACTCAGGTCATCCCCCCCCTCATTCGCCTTTGGAGTGACTCCCGACCCCATCCGGCCTGGACGCCGGAACGGAGCCGACAACGTGCAGTACCCCTTGCCGCCATGCCGGAACGGATGGCATGGAGCTGTTTCTCGTGACTTCTCGCCCCCCTTTCGAGTGCTGGTTGGCGTATGGCTTGACGGTGAACGGTAATGAAAGGATTTCCGAGGGCTGTCAATAGGAATCACGACACCCCCCATGCAGGGTGATTTCAGCGAAACCGAAACATCCGTGAACTCGGCATGAAATGGCCACCTGTGCGCTTGTGAAATCGCCTCCATCGGCGGCGGAGTCAGGCCGGATGCCCGGCGCGGTTGGGCGATCCGGAGGCTCTCACAGCATAATCCGTGGGCCTCGGCCACTTTCGGTTGGACCAGCCTGCCGTCGATCAGGTTGACCCCCTCCCGCAGCACGGCGTCCTCCCCGACGGCCCGTTCGATCCCCAGCCGGGCGATCTTCCAGACATACGGGGCGGTGACGTTCGTCAGGGCCAGGGTGGAAGTGCGGGGCACCACGCCGGGCATGTTGGTCACCCCGTAGTGGGTCACGCCGTGCACGACGTAGGTCGGGTTCGGAGTGGGTCGTCGGCCGGATCGTGGCGATGCACCCTCCCTGGTCGACGGCCACGTCGACGATCGACCGACCCGGGGCGCATCCGGGCCACCGTCTCCTCGGGCACCAGCACCGGCGCCCGCGCGCCCGAGACGTAGACCGCGCCGACCAGGATGTCGGCCCGGGCGGCGGCCTCGTCGAGCGTGTAGCGGTTCGACATGAGCGTCTCGATGCCCCCCCGGAAGACATCGTCGAGGTAGGCCAGCGCGAGCCGGGTTGACGTCCAGCACGGTCACTTCGGCGCCCAGCCCGGCGGCCACCTTGGCCGCGTTCAGGCCCACCACCCCGCCGCCGACGATGGTCACCCGACCCCGGGGCACTCCCGGCACGCCGCCCAGCAGGACACCGCTCCCGCCCTGATCCTTGCGGAGGTAGCTGATGCCGATCTGGACCGAGAGGCGCCCGGCGACCTCGCTCATCGGCGCCAGCAGCGGGTGTTCGCCGGAATCGGGGTGCGCATCGTCTCGTAGGCCACGCCGGTGACCCGCCGATCGAGGAGCGCAAGGGTCAACTCCCGCGACGAGGCCAGGTGGAGATAGGTGAAGAGGATCTGCCCCGGCCGCAGCAGGCGGCGCTCCTCGGCGCACCGGCTCCTTGACCTTGACGATCATCTCGGCCGCGGCGAAGAGCTCCCGTCGGTCGGCCGTCACCGTCGGCCCCGGCGGCCGCGTACTCCCCGTCGGCGAAGCCGCTCCCTGCGCCGGCGCCCGCCTCGACCAGCACCCGGTGACCGTCCTCGACCAGGTGGTGCACGCCGGACGGGACCATGCCCACCCGGAACTCCCGGTCCTTGATTTCCCGGGGCACGCCGACGATCATCGGCCGGTCCCTCCGTTCCCGGGCCGGTGTCCCTCCCGGTCCGTTCTGGTGTATCCTTCGCGCCATGCAATCGCCAGCGCTTTCAGTATGACACATCTTCCGACGCTGGCGTGAACTCTTTCACACTGCCGTGCCGGGTTGATGGCATCGTTCCGTGACGCCGCGCCCGCCTGACCCTTGCCGCCGCGCTGACCCTGGCCGCGCCGACCGTGGCCATCCTCTGGCCGGTCACCGGCAACGGCTTCATCGACCTGGACGACGCCCGCTACCTGGCCGGCAACCCGGCCGCCGCCGGGTGGACCCGCGCCTTCACCGCCTTCCACGCCTCGAACTGGCATCCGGTCACCTGGCTGGCGCACCTCTCGGTGACCGCCCGGTCCGGCCTCGACCCCTTCGCCCACCACCTGGCCTCGCTGCTGGTCCACGCCGCTGGCCGCCGGGTGCCTGGTTGCCGCCTTCACGCTGCTGACCGGCTCGCTCCTCCCGTCGTTGCTGGTTGGCGCCCTCTTCGCCTGGCACCCGCAGCACGTCGAATCGGTCGCCTGGGCGGCGCAATTGAAGGACACGCCTGGCCGGGCTCTTCTGGGCTGTCTCGCTGATCGCCTACGCCGCCTGGCTGCGCCGGCCAGGCACCGGGCGCTACCTCGTGACGACCCTGTGCGTCGCCCTGGCGATGATGTCCAAACCGACGGCGGTCACCCTCCCGCTGGCGCTGCTGGTGCTCGACTGGTGGCCGCTCGGCCGGTTCCGGTCGGCACGGGCCTCGGTGCTGCTGTTCGAGAAGATTCCCTGGGTGGCCATGTCGGCCGGTCTCGCCGGGATCACCCTGATGGCCCAGGCGTCGGGCGACGCGGTCGGTTCCCTGGCCGCCTTCCCGTTCGGGCGGCGCCTGGCCGGAGCCATCGTGGCCGCCGGTTCGTACCTGGCCAAGACGTTCGTCCCGGCCGGCCTCTCCTTCTTCTACCCTCACCCGCCGGGGGGCTTCCCGACAGCCGTGGTCGTCCGGCACGGTTGCGTGCTCGTCCTCCTGATCGCCGGCGCGCTGCTTTTCACCCGCCGCATGCCGGCCCTGGCCACCGGCACGGCCTGGTTCCTGGTCACCCTGCTGCCGACCCTCGGGCTGATCCAGGTGGGCGTCCAGGCGATGGCCGACCGCTACACCTACATCCCGCTGATCGGTCTCTTTGCCGCACTGGCCTTCTCCCTGCCGCGATCGACCTGCGCCCGGATGTTCCTGGCGGCTGCCGCCTTGGCCTGCCTGGTCCCGCTGGCATTCCTCTCCCGGCAGCGGGCCGCCGACTGGCGCGACACGGTCACGCTGGCCCGGCGGGCCGAGGCCGTGCGGCCCGACAACTGGATGGCCCAGGCGATCCTGGGGCGTGACGCCCTGCGAGCCGGGCGGGCCGGGGAGGGGCTTGCCCGCCTGCGACGGGCGATCGAACTGGAGCCGCGCGACTCCCGGGTCTGGTTCGACTACGGCCTGGGCTTGCTGCGCACCGGCGACCCGGCCGCCGCGGCCGGTGCCTTCGAGCGCGCCGCGCAGCTCGATCCGCGCAACGCCGAGGCCCGCTCCTTCGCCGCCCACGCCCGGAACCTGGCCTCGCGCCCGGCGCCCTCCTCCCGATAACCGGAGAATCACCGCTGCCCCGAATAAAATAGTGACTGTCCCGAATTTCCATTTGTGGTATGATTTGGTATGAGTTGGTAAGAACTGGGAGGAATGATGGACGATAAGCTGATGTCCGCCAAGGAAGTCGCTGCCTACCTGGGGATTCACGAGAAGCAGGTCTACCACCTGGTGAAGGACGGCCGCCTGCCCGGCACCCGCATCACCGGCAAGTGGGTCTTCCCGAAACGACTGGTGGACGAACACCTGGAGGAGGACGCCCGTCGGGGCCTGTCGTCGGCCCGCGCGAAGGGGGACCGGCACCCGGGCGCCCTGCTGGCGGCCGGCAGCAACGATCCGGCGCTGGACATCCTGCTCTCCTCCTACCGCTCGGCGTCGCCGGAGCAGTACGTCTTCTCGTGCAACACCGGCAGCGGCGAAGGGCTGGCCGCGCTGGACGCCGGTTACACCGACATCGCCTGGTCGCACCTGTACGATCCGGACAGCAACGACTGGAACATCCCCTACCTGGCCGAGCGCCTGCCCCACCGCAGTCCGGTCGTGGTCAACCTGTTCGGCCGCGACCTCGGCTTGGTCCTCCCGCGAGGGAACCCCAAGGCCATTCGTGGGTGGGCCGACCTAGCCCGGGATGACGTCCGGATCATCAACCGCCAGCGCGGCTCCGGCACCCGCGTGCTGCTCGACCAGCGGCTGACGAAGTCGGGGATCGTGCCGGGCGGCGTTCGCGGCTACGACACCGAGGTGTCGACCCACTACGAGGTCGGCCTGGCCGTCCTCGCGGGCGATGCCGATACCGGCCTGGCAACCGGCTCGATCGCCTCGCTGCTGGGACTCGACTTCGTCCCGGCGGCCACCGAGCGATTCGACATGATCACCGACCGGGAGGTCTTCTTCAAGCGGGGGATCCAGTCGCTGCTGGAGATGCTCCGGTCCGACAGCTACGGCCGGCGCATCGGGCGCCTCGGCCACTACGACTTCAGCCAGTCGGGGAAGGTCCTCTTCCCCGACTAACCGACAAGGAGAGCACTCATGATCCGATTGCACAGACTGAGACCCACCTTGTTGACCGTCCTGTCCCTCTTCCTGGCCGTGGCGTGGACGGCGCCGTCGTCGGCGGCCGACCCCCAGAAGACGATCATCCTGGCGACCACCACCAGCACCCAGGACTCGGGGCTGCTGGAGGTGCTGGTGCCGATCTTCGAGAAGCAGACCGGCTACTTCGTCAAGACGATCGCCGTCGGCAGCGGCCAGGCGATGGCCATGGGGCAGAAAGGCGAGGCCGACGTGCTGCTGGTCCACTCGCCCTCGGCCGAGAAGGATTTCATGGCCGGCGGCTTCGGCACCGAGCGACGCATGGTGATGCACAACGACTTCATCCTGGTCGGTCCGCCGGCCGACCCGGCCGCCATCAAGGGGACGAAGACCGCCGGCGAGGCCTACAAGAAGATCGCCGCCACCGCCGGAGCCATCTACCTCTCGCGGGGCGACAAGTCGGGCACCCACTCCAAGGAACTGGCGCTGCTCAAGGCGGCCGGCATCGCCGCCGAGGGGCAGGCGTGGTACCAGCAGACCGGCCTGGGGATGGGCCAGACGCTGTCGGTGGCGGCCGAGAAGAAGGGTTACACGCTGGCCGACCGGGGCACTTACCTGTCGCTGAAGAAGAACCTCGGGCTGGACATCCTGGTCGAGGGGGAACCGGGACTGCTGAACATCTACCACGTGATCGACGTCAACCAGTCCAAGTTCCCGAAGGTCAACGCCGCCGGCGGCAAGGCCTTCGCCGACTTCATGCTCGCCGCCGCGACCCAGAAGGTCATCAGCACCTTCGGCGTCGAGAAGTATGGCTCGCCCCTCTTCTTCCCCGACGCCGGGAAGAAGGTCGAGGATCTGGGCAAGTAGCCTGGCACCACCAACCGCACGGAGGGAGCGAACGGATGGAACTGATTCTGCAGGGCATACGCCAGGCGTTCCGGCTGCTGGTCACCCTCGACGCGGAGGTGGTCCGGATCACGCTGCTGTCGCTGCGGATCTCGGGCACGGCCACGCTGGCCAGCATTCTCCTGGGAATAACCGGGGGGGTCGCCGTGGCCCTGAACGAATTCCCGGGCAAGCGCCTGGTGACCGCCCTGGTGAACACCGGCATGGGCGTGCCGCCGGTGGTCGTCGGCCTGTTCGTCTCGATCATGCTGTGGCGCAATGGTCCGATGGGCGTGCTGAACCTCCTCTACACCCCCACGGCGATGATCCTGGCGCAGGCGGTCATCGCCACCCCGATCGTCATGGGAATCACGCTGGCGGCCATCGCCGCCCTCCCGCCCAAGCTCCGCCTGCAGATCCTGACGCTCGGGGCCACCCGCCCGCAGATGGTCTGGCTGCTGCTGCGCGAGGCGCGCCTGCCGCTCCTGGCGGCGGTCATGGCCGGATTCGGCGGGGTCATCTCGGAGATCGGCGCGTCGATCATGGTCGGCGGGAACATCAAGGGCTACACCCGGGTGCTGACCACGGCCACGGTGATGGAGACGGGCCGGGGCAACTTCGACACGGCCATCGCCTTGTCGATCATCCTGCTGCTGCTGTCGTTCGGCGTGAACTGGGTCCTGACCCGCATCCAACAAGGGCGGAGGGAGGCGTGAGCGGCGCGCCGCTGCTGGCCTGCCGGGACGTGCGGGTACTGGCCGGCGGCCGGGCGATCCTCGACCTTTCCCGGTTCGATTTGCGCCGGGGCGACATCCTGGCGGTCATCGGCCCGAACGGCGCCGGCAAGAGCACGCTGCTGTCGCTCCTGGCGGGCATCCTCCCGCCCACCACCGGCGCGGTCCGCTTCGGCGACACGGAGGTCTACGCCGGGCCGACCCTGGCCCACCGCCGGCGGGTCACGCTGGTCTTCCAGGACCCGCTGCTGCTGAATGACACCGTGGCCGGGAACGTGGCCACCGGCCTGCGCCTTCGCGGGATCGACGGGGCCGCCGTGACTGCCCGGGTCGGCTTGGCGCTGGAGCGCTTCAAGATCGCCCACCTGGCCGGGCGTCGCGCCCGGACCCTCTCCGGCGGCGAGGCGCAGCGCACCAGCCTGGCCAGGGCCATGGCCCTGGAACCGGAACTCCTGTTGTTGGACGAGCCCTCGGCGGCGCTCGACCCGCCCACCCGCGAGGCGCTCCTCGACGACCTGGGCAGGACCCTGCGGGAAACCGGCACCACCGCCGTGCTGGCCACCCACGACCGGACCGAGGCCCTGCGCCTGGCCAACCTGGTCTCCGTCATGCGCGACGGCCTCATCCTCCAGACCGGATCGCCCGAGGAGGTGATGAACCACCCGGCCGACGAGTTCGTCGCCGGCTTCGTCGGCGTGGAGACCATCCTGCGGGGCGTGGTGACCTCGATTGGCGACGGGACCTTCACCGTGCCGCTGGGAAAGCACCCGGTCATCGTCGCCGGATCGGCTGAGACCGGCGCCGAGGCGATTCTGTGCATCCGGCCGGAGAACGTCACCCTGGCGGCCTGCCCGCCCGTCGGCCCGGCCAGCCCCCGCAACGCCTTCCCGGGCCGGGTCAGGCGCCTGGTCCCGCTGGGCCCGCTGGTGCGGGTGGAGATCGACTGCGGTTTCGACCTGACCGCCCTGGTGACCCCCGCCGCCGCGCGCGAACTGGAACTGGCCATAGGCTCGCCCGTCTGCGCGGTGATCAAGGCGACCGCCATCCACGCCATCTTCCCGGTCGGAAGTCACGCCGGGAGCCATCCGGATCACTGACCGCCTCCGCAGGCTGACCCAGCCGTCGGAGATTGTTGCCGGGCACGCCCACGGGGTGGTAACCTGAATCTGTCCATGTCAACCGACAACCGCCATCCAAGGAGGCGCCCGTGACCACCCCGTCCACCGTCTGGTTCACCGACCTCCGCGGCAATCAGAAGACCTCCCTGCTCGACCGCATCGACACCATGCTGACCCGCTCCCGGCTCGACCAGGCCGAACTCGACCGGCGCCTGGTGGCGCTCAAGATCCACTTCGGCGAGAAGGGGAACACGGCCTTCGTGCGCCCCATGTACGCCGCCCGCATCGCCGCCTACTTCCTCCGGAAGAACGCCAAGCCCTTCCTGACCGACACCAACACGCTGTACGTCGGGAGTCGCGCCGAGTCGGTGTCGCACCATCTGACCGCCGTCGAGCACGGCTTCGACCCCGCCGTCACCGGGGCGCCGGTGATCATCGCCGGGGGTCTCCGGGGGACTTCGGGCATCGCCGTGCCGATCGACGGAAAACACTTCTCGCGGGTGGAGATCGCCCCGGAGATCCTCGAAGCGGACGTCATCGTCGGCATCACCCACTTCAAGGGGCACGAGATGTCGGGGTTCGGCGGGACGATCAAGAACTTCGGCATGGGGGGCGCGGCCAGGAAGGGGAAACTTGCCATGCACTCGCGGGTCAACCCGGTGGTCCACCGAGACACCTGCACCGGCTGCCGGCTGTGCATCCGGTGGTGCGCCCAGGAGGCGATCACCTACGCCGACGGGAAGGCCGCCATCTCTCCCGAGCGTTGTGTCGGCTGCGGCGCCTGCCTGCCCACCTGCCCGGTGGGGGCCATCAGGATCGTCTGGAACGAGCAGACGGCCGACATGCAGGAGAAGATGGCCGAGCACGCCTGGGGTTGCCTCAAGGAACACCTTGACGGCCGATCGTTCTTCTTCAACTTCGTGACCCAGGTCAGCCCGATGTGCGACTGCTACCCCTTCGCCGGCGCCCCGATCGTGCCCGACATCGGCGTCCTCGCGTCGCACGACCCGGTGGCCATCGACCAGGCGGCGGCCGACCTGGTCAAGCAGTCGGCCGGCTCGACCGCCCTCCCCGAACCCGACCGGGCTCCGGGCCACGACAAGTTCCGCGCGATCCATCCCAAGGTCGACTGGGAGCGCCAGCTCGACCACGCCGCCGCCCTCGGGCTGGGAAGCCGCGAGTACCGCCTGGAAAGGATCTGACCCCCCTTGCTCATCGGCATCCTGTCGGACACCCACGACAACCTGACCGCCATCGACCTGGCCGGGGAACGCTTCAAGTCACGCCGGGTGGAGATGGTCATCCACGCGGGCGACTGGGTGGCGCCGTTCGCCGTGAAGCGGGTCGCCGCCTGGGGGATTCCCTTCGCCGGCATCTTCGGCAACAACGACGGCGACCGGGCCATGATCCAGAAGGCTTCCGGCGGCATCGTCCGCTCCCCGTGGCTGATGTTCGACGTCAACGGCTGGCCGACGGCGGTCGTGCACGAACCCGATTTCGCCGCCGTCCTGGCCGGCGGCGCCTGCCGGCTGGTCATCCACGGCCATACCCACCAGCCTTCCGTCACCCGTCACGGGGAAGCCCTGGTGGTGAACCCGGGGGAGTGTTGCGGATGGGTGTCGGGCCGCTCCACCGTGGCCGAGATCGACACCGCTACCGGCGAGGCCCTCATCGTCACCCTCTGATCAAGGGGGGGAGGAACGGGCGGGAGTCCGCTCCTCCCCCGTGGCAAACCGTGCTGGAGCGCTACTTGGTGACCGGAACGGTCAGGTAGGGGCGGAACTTCTCCAGGTTCTTGGGACCGATGCCGGCGACCCCCAGCAGGTCGTCGACCTTCCTGAAGGCCCCGTTCTTCTGCCGGTAATCGATGACGGCCCTGGCCAGCGCCGGGCCGATTCCCTTGATAGTCACCAGTTCATCCGCGGTGACCTGGTTCAGGTCGAACGGCTTCACCTGGGTGACGGCGGATGACGCCGGAGGAGCGACGGTGGCGGCCGGAGCCACCGAGACGTAGCTCCAGGTGGCCAGGATGAGGCTGACAGCGAGGCTGACGAGCAGACGGTTCATCTCTTTCTCCTTTCGATCCGATGGTCCGTTTGACTTCGACCGGTCGCATCGGGAGGAGGAGCAATCGGCATGCCAGCTTCCGCGCACCGCATGGCGCCACGCCGAGAGGCACGGCCGAGAGGCGTTCACGACGATGAGGCACGGGGATCGTCCGCCTCCGCGGAATGTTGACCCTGCTCCCGGGCGGGTCAGGCAGACCGTGACTGGGTCGAACGGGAACAGCGGGAGAAGGGGCGGATCAGGCCGAGGCGAGGTACCGCTCGATGACCTGCTGCAACTCGGTGTTCAGCAAATTGAACCGGATTCCCATGCCGACCATCGGCTGGTTCCAGGCCACCACGCCCTCGCCGTCGATCCGGTCGGCGGTCCCGGGGAGGACGAAGCTGAAATGGACCACCGTGCCGACGTCGAGCGGGTTGAGCGTGTCGATGAAGATCCCGCCGACACTCAGATCGCTGATCCGCCCCCGCTGGCTCATCCCCTCCGTATGGAAATCCACGTCGGCGATGAGGGGAGTCCGGTGGAACTCCCGTTGATCCTGGTTCATGGTTGCCTCCGCCCCTTCCCGCCGAACGCCCAGGTCACCGGCCGTCACCGGCTGTCCCGTCGGCGCGGAAACGGTCGAAGGTCGCCTTCAGGGTCGACGCCAGGTCGGTCATCATGGCCGCCGAGGTGGTCAGGCTCCTGACGGTCTGGAAATTGGTGGAGGTGATCCCCTTGAGGTTCTCCAGCGACGTCAGGATCTCCCGGCTGGTGCGCTGCTGCCGGTCGAGCATCTGGGACAGTTCGGACGAGACCGAACGCGTCTTCTCCGAGGTCATGGCCAGCAGACGCGTGCCCTTGTTCTGCTCGTCGGTGGCCCGGAAGACCTGCCCCACCATCTGCTTGGTCCGCTCCATGGCCTCCCTGATGAAATCTGCCCCCTGACGCTCCTCGTGGGTGGCACGCTTGATCTCCTCGGCCCGCTGCGCGAAGACGTCGACGCTCTCCGAGACCAGCACCGATGCCGCCGCCTGCTCCTTGCTGACCCGGTCGAGGATGGTGGCCATATTGGACGATTCGTCGGTGCCCTCGACGATCTTGGCCAGGGCCGATTCGGCTTCCTGTCCGAGTTGGAGCCCCTGCTGGACCGAGGCCACCACGCGGCCGAGCGACGAGGCATAGTTGGCCGCCTCGCCCTGCACTCCCTTGATCAGTTCGGCGATCTTGCTGGTCGAGTCGCTGGTCCGGGTGGAGAGTTCCCGTATCTCCTGGGCGACCACGGCGAAGGCGCGGCCGTGCTCCCCCGCCTGGGCGCTGATGATCGACGCGTTGAGGGCCAGCAGGTTGGTCTGGTCGGCGATCTCGTCGATCACCCGGATGATCTCGCCGATGCTCTCCACCCGCTCCCGAAGAACCCGCATCCCTTCGGTCGACCGGACGACCTCCTCCTGGATCGAACGGATTCCCATGAGGGTCTCCCTGACCGCGGTGGTCCCCGTCTCGGCGGCGCTCTGGCGCAACGCCTTCGACAAGGTCAGGGACTCGGCCGAGAGCTGGTTGACATTCTGGATGCCGGTGTTGATCCGGGAGATGGTCTGGCGAGCCTCGCCGGCCAGCACGGCCGTGTTTTCGGCCCCGTCGGCCACCTGGCGAACCGTGGTCGACATCTCCAGGATGGCCGAGGAGATGGTGTCGACGGCGGCGGTGATTTCGGACATGGTGCGGTTGATCTCGCCGATGGCCGTGGTCGTCTCGGTGATGGTCGACGAGGCCTCGCCGGCCGAACCCGCCAGGTCGCGCGACTGGTGAGCCAGGTCGCCGGACTGCCGGTCCATGTCGCCGAGCGATGTGGCCACGTGGTCGAGACGGTCCACCTGCAGGCTGAAGGCCTGGGTCAACTTCTCGGCCGTCCGGGTCAACTCGCCGGCTCCCGTCTCCAGGCTGTGCGACGTCTCCAGGCTCTGCCGGACCACCTCCTTGAGGCTGCGCACCATGGTCGCGAAGGCCTCAGCCAGCTCGCCGATCTCGTCGTTGCGCCCCACCAGGGAAGGCTCCTGCAGGCTGCCGGCCGAGATGGCCCGGGCGGTGCCGGCCAGATCCTCGAGCGGCTGGCTGATGGCGCGGTTGACGAACAGGGTCATGACCAGGGCCGACACGACGAAGCCGAACACGCCGACGACCAGGGAAATGGCGACGACGGAATTCACCTGCGAGACGACCAGGCGGCTCCTGACCCCGACCTGGACCGCCCCGACTACTCCCTCGGCGGTGACGATCGGCAGGGTGGTGTTGTAGTAACTATCCGCCCCGGAGGTTATCAGCACGGATGGGAACGGCTTGTCCCCGGTGCCCGCATCGGCGGAGACGGCCCGCGGAACCTTGTCGGGGAGGGCTCCCGGCGCCTCCCTGCTCCGGAAGAGGGCATCCCCCCTGCGGCCGGTGACCATTAGATAGCCCAGGTCGGGATACTGGGAGACGGTGTCGTTCAATTTCTCCGACAACCCCTCCATCTGGTCGAGGCTCACGCCCAGGTCGACTGTCCGCTTGATCTCCCGGACGAGGTTCGAGCCGATCAGCGAGGAACTCATAAGCAGCGAACTGCGAAGCCGCGGCAGGAGCACCAGCACCAGCACGGTCGTCGTCAGCCCGATGGTCAGGATCAGGGTGACCGAAATGAAGATGGCCGCCTTCCGCTTCAGGTTCAGGCCCGACCGCCGAGCGCCCGCCATGCGACTACTTCACCACTCGCGAGGCCCGCGAGAGGACCCCGAATGGGACCTTGACCCCCAGCCGCTGGGCGGCCGCGAGGTTGATGACGAAGGCTATCTTCCTGGCCGCGGCCACCGGCACCAGCCCGGGCTTCTCACCCGCCAGCACCCGGCCGACGATCCGGGCGGCTTCATCCAATGACTCCGCCGGTTCGGCCGCCAGGGTGAAGACCGCACCCGCCCCATCGGCATTCTGGCACTGGGTGATCACCGGCTTGTCGATCGCGGCGAGGTCCGCCGGGGTCACCGCGTCCGGGTAGGCGCCGATCGCCAGGTAGACGGTCTGTGTGGCGGAGAGCGCCCCGGCCAGATCCGGGCCCTTGACCGCGCGGGCGTCCACCGCAGTCACTCTCCAGCCCCGCTTGGCCGCGGCCTCCTTCACTTCCGCCAACTGCGCCAGGCCGTCGATGTTGTCCGAGTGGTAGATGACGCCGAGGTTCTGCGGCGGGCCGGTCTCGGCGACCGCGTCGAGCAGGAAGGCGAGCGAGGTCCGTCCGGTAACGCCGGTCAGGTTCTTGCCCGGCCGCTCGAGCCCGGCCACCAGGCCCGACTTGACCGGGTCCCAGGCGCCGATGAAGACCACCGGCACGGAACGGGTTTCCTGGGCCGCCTCCCGGGCCGCGGTGCCGCCGAAGACGATCAGCACCGTGACCTCGTAGGCGATCAGTTTGCGGATGCTGTTGAGCAGGGAGATCCTGTCGGTGCCCGGCCGCTGCACCAGGAGTTCGTAACCTCCCGGGTCAACGCCGGCCGTCTTCAGGCTCCCGGCGATCATGTTCTTCGTCTCGGCCCCGAAGTCGCAGCACAGGGGGGTGACGATGCCTATCTTGCCGGCCGCGCCGGCGTCGACCGCTCCCCAGCCTAGCAGGAGCGGCAGCGCCGTGACGGCGCACGCCATGCGGATGTTCAATCCATGCCGTTCCATGGCCGTCACCAGGTCTTTCCGACGGTGACTGACACCGCGGCGATCGACTCGTCGGCATCCTCGGGTGAGCGGTCGTCCAGATCGGTCCAACTCGTCCGGGCCTCGACCGACCACCCGCCCGACCACCGGTATGCCCCTTCAAGCGCCAGCCCCCACTGCGTGGTCTCGAGCGTGGCGTAGTCGTCGATGTCGCCGAACACCTCTTCTTCCAGGCTGTAGTCGCCGGCGGCATCCAGCAAGCTCGTCTCGAACTTGAGCTCCATCGGTTCGGACGGCTTCCACGATGCCGTCAGCAGGACCTGGTCAATTCGAAGTTCGAACAGCGTGCCGTCGGTCGGGAAACGTTCGGGCTCGGGAACGATCATCAAGTCCTCGACGACATCGTTGTCGAAGTGGTTGTAGTGCAGGCCGACCGTCGCCCGCTCCTTGAACGCATAGGTCACGTTGGCCTGGTAGAGGTAGCGCTCTTCGCTCCAGTCGGGCTCGTATTCGGTCTCGCCGGCGGCCAGCACGCTCTCGTCGTTGCGTCCCCACCGTGCGGTGCAGATTCCCTGGACGAACAGCCCCTCCAACGGCCGCCAGTCCACCTTGACCGACCCCTCGTCGCTGTCGGTGGGCGTCTGCGCGTAGGCGGGATCGTTGGCCATCTGGTGCCGGTACTGGAAGTCGGCCGTCAGCGACTTCGCCGGCCTCAACTGGGCCGACGCCCGCAGGTCGGTCGTCTCGCTCCGCTCGGGCAGTTCCCAGGCCTCGCCGTCTTCCCGCTCGACCTTGCGCCAGGCGCCGTCCAGGCGCAGCCTGAGAGGAGTCGCGGGCCGGAAGGAGAACGTGGCCGACAGGCGGTCCTCGATGCTGCCGAAGGCCGCCGGCACCCCGTAAGTGGCCTTCAGGGCCTCCGAGGCGGCACCGTCTGCCTGGTCGTCACGCTCGCGGCGCAGGTAGCGCAGGGCGACCGACGACCGACGGCCGGGACGCCAGGTGAGGTCGACCGTTCCCATGCCGTAGTCCTGGGACACGTCGGCGTCCGCGTTCACCCTGGTGCCGAGCGCCCACCCGGTCACCGCCGTGAAGCGGCCGGTGTGGGTGGTGCTCAGGGTCAGGCGGTGCTCCCGTGAGCGCATCTCTGGATTGGCATTGTGCTCGTACACTCCGGCAGTGCGGGTGCGGGTTTGCGGCCCGTACTCCCATGTCGGCGGGGCAGAGTCATCCTGATAGTCGAGCGCCTTGAACGAGTAGGAGGCATCGACGACCCCAAGGTGGGCGTCGAGACCCAGTCGGGCGGTGTCGGTCTTGCTGTCGACCTCCCTGGTCTGGGAGTAGACGTGACACTTGGTGCCGCAGCTCTGGTTCAGGAACCGCTGCTGGACGTCGCCCTTCCGGTTGTAGCGGCTGACCCCGAGAGTGACGTGAGCCGGGTATGACGGAATCCGCCAGCGCAGGCCGGCTTCGTCCCGGCCGATGTCGAGCCGGTACTCGTCGCCCGGGGAGAGCTCCAACCGACTCGTAGCTCGCCTCCCCGGTGACGGCCAACGGAAGCGAGGCATGCCCCGAATTCTTCGGGAAACGGGTCGATCCGAGGGTCAGGTCGACCTGCCCGCGGTGGTTGGCGTCAAGCGAAACGTGATAGAAGGCGTCGCCGGCGTACTGGCCGTCAAGAAGCAGGCTGGCGCCTGCCGGGAAGAAGCGGAACAGCGAGAATTCCACCGTCGGGTGCGATTCCAGATAGCTGAAGGGGAGGATGGTCTGGCCGCCGTCGACGTCCAGGAATTCGTAGCCGGCCCGGAGGGAAGTCACGCTGGTCGTGTCCGCCTTCGGTTTCAAATCAGCCTCGGCCGCCCGGGCCATGCCGGGCGCAACCGTCACGATCACCAGCAGCAGGGGCACGATGGACACCGTCAGCCTCTTGCGCATGTCGAGTCTCATGTTCGGCCTCCTACCTGATGAAGCGCCGGCCGTCGCTTCCGACGTCGGTGCCGTGAATCTGCGAGTGGCAGTTGGTGCAGCGGGTGAAGATGCCCCGCTTGTAGTCCTCGTGCGGTATGGCAACGTGGGACTCGGCATGACCGGCGTGGCACTGCAGGCACAGGAAGGGTTCCTGATAGCGGAGCAGACCGCCGAATGGGGATCCGTGGGCGAGGTGGCAGTTGCCGCAGTCGTCGGTGACGTCGCCGTGCTCGAAGACGAACGGCCCGGTCAGGTTGGCGTGGCAGTCGCCGCACAGGCTCTTCTGGTCGGGGGCGGCCAGCCCCGACTCGTTGACCGAACCGTGCGGGTCGTGGCAGGAAACACAGGTCATCTTCCCCTCCTGCAGCGGATGGCGGGAGAAGTAGCGCGATTGGGCGGCAACCTCGGGGTGGCACTCGAGGCAGAGCCGGTTGATGGCGTCCCCCTCGATCTTCTGGGAAGCCTGCTCGTGCAGGCGGTGACAGTCGCTGCAGCTCACGTCGGCCCGGGCGTGGTGGCTCCCCGACCAGAACTCCATGGCGCCCATCGAGAACGAGGAGTGGCACTTGAGGCACAGGAGCGAGCGGGCGCCGGCGGGAAGGTCCTTGAGGGGGATGAGCTTCTTGATGTCGCACTTCTTGGCCGCGACGGCGTTGGCCACGGCCAGGCTGCCGGGGCCGTGGCACGTCTCGCAGTTGACCAGCGGCATGCCGGTGCCTTCGGCCGTCTGCTGACCGTGGACGGACACCCGGAGGTAGGCCGCGTTCTGGTCGTGGTCGTGGCAGGCCGACAGGCACTTGTCATTGCCGATGTAGTCGGCCTCGAGGGGACCGACCAGCAGGCGCTCGTACTCCCGGTCCGCCAGCAGGGGCTGGCTCGACTTGAGTGCCGCACACCCGCCGACCGCCAGGATCGCGCCGACGACGGTGATTATCAATGCCGGATGCCATCTCGTGCCCATGCCGGGCCTCCTTTGTGTTTGCCGGAACAAAGCGTCTAAATTTTACTCCCTGACGGCACGCGAATCAAGAAACAAGTGTCGCCGTCACTCGATCTTGGCCAACTCCTCGAAGCGGAAGTCGAGGCCGACCACGCCGACCATGGCCCCCTTGCGGTCCCAGACCGGCGAGGCGGCGGTGATGCACAATTTCCCGGTGATCTTGGAGGTGTAGAAGTTGGTCGTGTAGACCCTGCCGTTGCGAAGCGGCTCGGTGAACCAGTCGCGGTCGGAGAAGTTCCCTTCCTCGAGCACCTCGAAGCGCGTCCGCTCGGTGACCGCGCAGATGTTCCGGGTGACCTTGCGCCCCTCCAGGTCGACCACGTAGGCGAACTGGATGTAGGGATTGTCGTCCACCAGCAGGCGCAGGGACTTCTCCATCTTGGCCGGGTGCATGCCCTTGAACTCGGGGGCGGCGATGAGCCCCTCGACCAGCCCGGAGGCGACACGCAGGACCTTCTGCTTCAGGCGGTCGAACTCGGACACGAACAGCTCGGGGAAGTAGCGGGCCGCCTGGGTGTGCATCTCCTCGTCGGCGATGGTGGTGGTGCGCCCCTCCTCGTACTGCTTCTCGATCCAGTGCTGGATCTTGGCCACGCCGGGGTGCTTCTTGTCGATCCGCCGCTCGCCGGTCAGGGCCAGGGCCGAGTTGATCCAGTGGGAGATACCGGCCAGGCCGGACTTGTCGGTGATCATCACCCCGATCGGGCGGTTCAGCAGGCGCTCGGTGTCGAAGATGTTGTAGATCTCCTCGTTCTTGACCAGGCCGTCGACGTGGATGCCGGCCCGGGTGACGTTGAAGTCGCGCCCGACGAAGGGGTAGTTGGCCGGGATGCGGGCCCCCAGCTCCTGCTCGAAGTAGTTGCGGATCTCGGTGATGACCGTGGTCTCGATACCGTTGAGTCTGGCCGCGCAGGGAGATGTACTCGATGATCAGCCCCTCCAGCGGGGCGTTGCCGGTGCGCTCGCCGAAGCCGAGCATGGTGGCGTTGGCCCCCGAACAGCCATACAGCCAGGCGGTGGCGGCGTTGACCAGAACCTTGTGGAAGTCGTTATGCCCGTGCCACTCGAGCCACTCGCCCGGCACGCCGGCGTCATCGATGAAGGCCCGGACCAGCTTCTGGACGCTGCGCGGCAGGGCCGCCCCGGTGTATGGGACGCCGAAGCCCATGGTGTCGCACAGGCGGATCTTGACCGGCATCCGGGCGTCGCGGCTGAATCTTCATCAGCTCGATGGCCAGCGGGATGCAGAAGCCGTAGACGTCGGCCCGGGTGATGTCCTCGAAATGGCAGCGGGGGACGATGCCGGCGGCCAGGGTCTCCTTGACCATGGCGGTGTACTGCTCCATGGCCTGGGTCCGCGAAAGCTTCATCTTGAGGAAGATGTGGTAGTCGGAAACCGAGCAGAGCATGCCCGTCTCCTTGATGTTCATCCGGGTCACCAGCTTCAGGTCCTTGGTCGTGGCGCGGATCCAGGAGGTGATCTCGGGGTAGCGGTACTCGCGCTCCTGGCAGAACTCCACCGCCGCCCGGTCACGCTCGCCGTACAGGAAGAACTCGGTCTGCCGGATGACCCCGTTGGGCCCGCCAAGGCGGTGCATCATGTCGAACAGGGTCAGAACCTCCTGCGGGGTGTACGGCGTGCGCGCCTGCTGGCCGTCACGAAAGGTGGTGTCGGTGATGAATATCTCGGATGACACCTGGGGGATGACCAGCTTGTTGTCGAAATCGATGCGGGGAACCTCGCTGTACGGGAAGATGTCCCGCATCAGGTCCGGTTCCTCGACCTCCACCAGCTTGAACTTGCCGTATGGCTCGTGCTCCAGCAATCTTCGATGTTCGTTCCACTTGACCATTGTTCATCTCCTCTCCAAAAGTGATATATTTTCCGGCACCGATGCCGATCTGTCAAACGGATCGACTGGCGGGCAGGAACCGGGGCACATTGACAGCGCGTTGTGGGAAGTTATATTTTATACTGGAAACAAGGGGGGTTACGATGAAGGCACGGTCTCCTCGGCGGGTGGCTTCGTGGTTTGTCACAGCGGTGGTGTCGTGCATGGCGCTGGCGCCGGGGGCAGCCATGGCCATGCCCGCCCGGCGGCAGGCCAGGACCCTGGAACAGCCCGACGGGACGACCTTCGAGGCCCGCCAGTGGGGTGACGAGCGCTCCCACGGCTGGGAGACCCTCGACGGGCACGAGATCGGCCGGGACCCAGCGTCGAGAGCGTGGAAGTTCATCCTCCGGGAAGGGGACGACCTCCCGCGCCTGTCGGACCTGACCGTCGGGCGGGACGTGCCTCCGGGAAGGGCGCGCCAGCCCCGCCGGCCGGCCGCATTCAAGCGCGTTTCGGACACCGACACCACCGCCCTCCCCGCCGCGCCGGGCAGGATCAGCCAGGTTGCCGCGGCAGCCTCCCCCCGCGGTACCCGCCCCATTCCGGTGGTCATGGCCGACTACACCGACACCAGCCCGACCACCACCGCGGCCCAGTTCGAGAGCCTCCTGTTCGGCGCCGGCACGGACAGCCTGAAGGACTACTACGAAGAGGTTTCCCACGGGCTCTTCAGCGTCAGTTCCGGTCCCGGGGGCGTCTCGGGCTGGCACCAGGCTTCCAGTACCAGGGCCTACTACGGCGGCAACGACGCCTGGGGCTACGACAAGAAGCCGGGGACCCTGGTGTACGAGGCGGCCCAGAAGGCCGACGCCGCCGGTTTCAACTTCGCTTCGTACGACAGTGACGGCGACTGCGTCGTGGACGTGCTGGCGGTCGTCCACCAGGGCACAGGCGAGGAATACTCGGGCGTGGCGAACGACATCTGGTCGCACAGCTGGGACCTCGACAGCGCCCAGTACTACGGGTACAACGACTTTGGCACTTACACCACCAACGACAACTGCACGGCCAACCCGTCCGTCAAGGTGACCGTCAACGACTACATCATCATGCCCGAACGACAGGGGACCGGCCTGACTACCATCGGCGTCTTCGCCCACGAGTATGGCCACGCCCTGGGGCTGCCCGACCTGTACGACACCGACGAGTCCTCCAGCGGCCTGGGCTATTGGTCAGTCATGGCAGCAGGCGGGTGGAACTACATCTCTCGGGACGGCGACTGTCCGGCCCATTTCGACCCCTGGAGCAAGCACTACCTGGGATGGCTCCCTCTCCGCCGGATCGAGGGGACCTGGACGAACGAGGGGATCACCGCCGCCGACACTGCCTACGACGTCTACCAACTGGGTTCCGGCACGCCCCTCTCGGGCGAGTACTTTCTGGTCGAAAACCGCCGCTGGAGCGGCTTCGACTCCGGGCTCCCGTCGCAGGGGATGCTGGTCTGGCACGTCGACGGCGCCTGGATCAACAACCACTACGCCGCCAACACGGTCAACGACTCCGAGTGTTACTCCGGCGGCCCGTCCTGCTCCTCGCAGCATTACGGCGTCGCCCTGGTCCAAGCCGACGGTCTGCAGGAACTCGAGGTCGGCACCGACAACGGCGACGGCGGCGACCCTTTCCCCGGCTCGTCCAACAAGCGCTCACTGGACGACGGCACATCCCCCTCGTTCCGCTATTACAGCACCACGGCCTCAAACCTGGGAATCTCTGCCATCAGCAACGCAGCGGCGACGATGACCGCCACGCTGACCGACGGCACCTCCGCCCCGAGCCTGGGAGCGGGGACGGATCAACCTTCGTGGACCTGGACGACCGGCGGAGACGCCTCTTGGTTTGGAACCGCCCGCACCACCGGCGACGGCGTCGACGCCGTCCAGACCGGTTGGATCAACGACGGCCAGAGCACGTACCTTCAGGCGAACGTGAACCTAGCCTCCCCAGCCACGATCTTCTTCTACTGGAGGGTTTCCTCGGAAGCCAACAAGGATCACCTGGTCTTCACCCTCGACAGTGTCGAGTACGGCCGCATCAGCGGCGAGTCCGGTTGGCAACTCCTCGAGACGCCATGTGTCAGCGCGGGCGCCCACATCTTTCGCTGGACCTACCAGAAGGACGGCGCCCTGTTCGCCGGGAGCGACTCGGGCTGGGTCGATTTCGTCGGCTACACCTCCCGCGTGCTGACCGTTTCCTCCCGCAATCCAGACACGTCGGTCACTATTGACGTGACACCACTCGACAGCAACGGCCAAGGCCAGGGAACGACCCAGTTCGAGCGCCGCTACGGCTGCGGCCAAACGATACTCCTGACCGCTCCGAATCCTGAAGGCGGCGGACGTACGTTCCTATTCTGGGACGGGTGCGATTCGACTGCCGGGCAAGTCTGTAATATTGCCATGGACATCGCCCACCAGGTGACTGCCGTCTACCAACCCACACTGGTGGAGGCCCTCGACTCGCCAAGCCTGTCCTGGCTCACCTCAGGCGATGCCGCCTGGTATGGTTGGGAGGTCAACGACGGGCACGGTGATTTTGCCCGGAGTGGGGCCATTTCCATGGGGCAATCCTCCATCCTGTCAACCCAGATTCAGGTTGGAGTCGACGGCGGTTACCTTTCATTCGGTTGGAGGGTGTCGTCGCTTCAGGGTGATGGATACCTGACCTTCTCGGTTGACGGCACGGCGGTCGCCAGCATTTCCGGCGACCTCAACTGGGCGACGTTCAATCACTACTTCCCCACCTCTGCGCAGGGAACGCACACGGTTTCATGGACTTACAGCAAGTCGACCGGCGCCGATACCGGCGGGCTTGATGATGCCGGCTTCGTCGACGCAGTCATCTATGCTGACGACTTTCCCCAATTGCTCGACGCAGTCGTCTATGCCGACAAGGTATTGGCCGACTTCAACGGCGACGGCAAGTCGGATATCCTCTGGCGCCACGCCACGACCGGACAGAACTACCTGTGGCTGATGAACGGAAAGAGCATCATTGATTCCGGCTACCTGTCGACGTTGTCCGTCAGTACGTGGCGACTCGTCGGCACGGGGGACTTCAACGGCGACGGCAAGTCGGATATCCTCTGGCGCCACGCCACGACCGGACAGAACTACCTGTGGCTGATGAACGGAAAGTCCGTCGCCGATGCCGGCTACGTGTTGACGGTGGCCGACCTCAACTGGCGGGTCGCCAGCATGGGCGATTTCAGCGGCGACGGCAAGTCGGATATCCTCTGGCGCCACGCCACGACCGGACAGAACTACCTGTGGCTGATGAACGGAAAGAGCATCATTGATTCCGGCTACCTGTCGACGTTGTCCGTCAGTACGTGGCGACTCGTCGGCACGGGGGACTTCAACGGCGACGGCAAGTCGGATATCCTCTGGCGCCACGCCACGACCGGACAGAACTACCTGTGGCTGATGAACGGAAAGTCCGTCGCCGATGCCGGCTACGTGTTGACGGTGGCCGACCTCAACTGGCGGGTCGCCAGCATGGGCGATTTCAACGGCGACGGCAAGTCGGATATCCTCTGGCGCCACGCCACGACCGGACAGAACTACCTGTGGCTGATGAACGGAAAGAGCATCATTGATTCCGGCTACCTGTCGACGTTGTCCGTCAGTACGTGGCGACTCGTCGGCACGGGGGACTTCAACGGCGACGGCAAGTCGGATATCCTCTGGCGCCACGCCACGACCGGACAGAACTACCTGTGGCTGATGAACGGAAAGTCCGTCGCCGATGCCGGCTACGTGTTGACGGTGGCCGATCTCTTGTGGCAAGTTCGATAGAGCATGAGTGTTCGCCCTTCACTCTGATGCACCCCAAGGAGGCGGTGACAGTAGATTGCAGGCACCTCGGTTGACGGTCAGATTCCTGAGGGAACTCATCGAGAGACGTGGCACGCTGTTGGCGCTGGCACGGCACGACTTCCGCTCACGCTACTTCGGATCCTACCTCGGCATCGTTTGGGCCTTTGTGCATCCGACGGTCTACATCGTCATCTTGTGGGGGGTCTTTCAGATCGGTTTCCGGGCCCAGCCGGTAGCCAACTATCCCTTCATCCTCTGGTTGATGGCTGGCATCGTGCCTTGGTTCTTCTTCAGCGACAGCGTCGGCAGTGCCGCCAACTCGATCATCGACAACGCCTTCCTCGTCAAGAAAGTGGCCTTCAGCCTGGGCATGCTGCCGATCGTCAAGATTCTCTCCTCGCTCATGATCCACCTACTGTTCATTGCCATCCTGCTCGGGATGACGTTGGCATACGGCTATCCACCCGACCTACACTGGCTCCAGATCATCTACTACCTGCTGGCCATGTTTGCCTTCATCTTGGGGCTTTCGTGGTTCACCTCTTCGGTAGTCATCTTCCTTCGCGATGTCTCCCAGTTGGTGGCCATATGTCTCCAGTTCCTCTTCTGGGTCACCCCCGTGTTCTGGTCGATGTCTCTAGTTCCACCGCGGTACCGAACAATTGTCAAACTCAATCCGGTCTTCTACCTTACGGAGGGGTACCGGGAGAGCGTGATCACCCACATCTGGTTTTGGGAACACCCTATGCAGTCGGCGTATTTCTGGTCAGTAACATTTTGCTTGCTGGTGTTGGGTTCTATGGTCTTCAGGCAACTCAGACCCCACTTCGCTGACGTGCTCTGACGGATAGACAGAGTGGCAATCCGATGAGAGAGAGCGTAGCTATTTCGGCTCAGCACTTGGACAAGGTCTACAAGCTCTATGACTCTCCGTCGAGCCGCTTGAAGGAGGCGATGCATCCGCTCCGCCGGAAGTTTCACAGCGATTTCCATGCACTGCGGGACCTCAGTTTCGAAGTCAACCACGGCGAGACGATGGGCATCCTCGGGGCAAACGGTTCCGGCAAGTCGACTTTGCTCAAGATTCTCAGCGGTGTCCTGACTCCGTCGACGGGCAGCGTATCGGTCAATGGCACGATTTCGGCATTACTGGAACTTGGTGCAGGCTTCAATCCCGAACTGACCGGCCTCGAGAACATCTTCTTGAACGGGACTATCACGGGTCACACTCGGTCATACACCGAGCAAAGGCTCGATGACATTCTTTCTTTTGCCGACATAGGCATCTTTATCGGGCAACCGGTAAAGACATACTCCAGCGGCATGTTCGCCCGTCTTGCCTTTGCGGTGGCCATCAACGTGAATCCGGATATACTCATTGTTGATGAAATCTTGAGCGTTGGCGATGCCTCGTTCCAGGCTCGATGCTACCGTCGATTTCACGAATTCCAGGACCAAGGCAAGACCGTAGTATTGGTCACCCACGACATGAACAGCATCATCAGGCACTGCAACCGCGCAATGGTTCTGGATCATGGCAGCAATTGCGCCGAAGGGGAACCAGGTGACATGGTTGACGTATACAAACAACTGCTAACCGGGAACAAGCCGACTAGGCTTTCCTCTAAGACAGGGCCACGCCTTGAGTCAGTCCGGGCTGATGGGATCACTGCCTTGGCGGGGACAGCGCTGTGGAAGGAATCGATACCAGTCAACCCTGGCTACCTCGAATACGGAGACGGAAGAGCCCGAATCATTGACTACGGGCTGTTTGACGAACAAGGCAATGCTGTTACTGTTCTGCACAACCTTCAACAGTATGAGGTTCGCTATCTGGTCAAGTTCCATGTGAGTATCGACGAGCCAGTCTTTGGTTTCGCCATCAAGAATGTCATGGGTATGGAACTGACCGGCACCAATACTTCCGTAGAGAAGGTGCTGACCGGCACTTATCGTGCAGGCGACGAAGTCACAGTCTCATTTAGGCAGCGGATCAACCTTCAGGATCAACACTATTTCCTTTCGATAGGATGTGTCGGCTACGAAAAGGGAAGCTTGGTGGTTTACCATCGTCTATACGATGTCGTCGTATTTCAGGTAGTCGGCCTCAAGGCTATTGCCGCCCTGTTCGACCCGGAATCTACAGTATCTATCGGACGGTCAGTTTCCTCTGCACCTGGCTTGTGATATAGTATTTCGCCATGATAAGCTTGGCCTCTCAGGGACACATGACACATTTCCTGACCGTGAATCCGAGCACACTGTCAGAGGCGCGGCTACTTGTCTGCCATTCTCATCCACTCCTCCCCTACGGAAGGTAACGACCTATCGGCCTAGACGGAGGAAGAGCAGTGATTCACTCGAGGATAAGGCCTTCCAGTCTGGTGAAAACGGAGAATCTAAAATTGGCGTTGAGGTTATGTGAAATCGATCTCATATTGCCCGCTCACCATGTAAATGAGTCTGCGACATGTTAAGTAATGCCAATATGAGAACGGTGAGACTGTCATTTGTCACTACTCTCTATCGTTCAAGTCCTTATCTGGATGATTTCTTTGATCGGACTGTGGCGACTGCAGGTCGGATAGGCATTGAGAACTTTGAACTGATCATGGTCAACGATGGATCTCCGGACGATTCACTAGCCCGGGCATTAGCTCTGATGGCACGTGATCCGCGCGTTATGGTGGTTGACCTCTCCCGGAATTTCGGACATCACAAAGCCATGATGACCGGCCTGGCGCACACTTCCGGCGAATATGTGATGATGATTGACTGCGACTTGGAAGAGGCCCCGGAAATGCTCGAAGTCTACTGGCGCCGCATGTCTCTGGAACTGGATGCTGACGTGGTCTATGGTGCTCTGACCAGGCGCAAGGGGGGGCCGGTTGAGCGCTCGACTGGCGGACTCTTCTACCGATTGCTCAACCTACTTTCCGGCGAGAAGATGCCGGTGGACATCGCCTTTTCGCGATTGATGACGCGACGCTACGTCGACAGCCTGCTCCTCTTCCGGGAGAGGGAAATGTATATCGGCGGACTGTGGCACATCGCCGGCTTCAACCAAGTGGCCGAGCCAATCCAGAAGGGTTCGAAGGGGATCAGCAGCTATACGCTACGGCACAAGATGGAAATGCTGATCAACGCCATAACCGCCTTCAGCAGCCTGCCACTGAGGGTAATCTTTCACTTGGGCATACTTACCACCATTTCGGCGGTCAGCATGGGCATCTTTTATGCCATCCGCAAGTTTGTCTATCGGGATGTGCTTGGCGGCTGGACCTCACTAATCGTCATCATCCTGTCCATGTCCGGCCTGATCATGCTTTCACTCGGCGTGATAGCGATCTATCTATCTAAGATATTTGTCGAGGTTAAGCAACGTCCGTACAGCATTGTCAAGGCAATCCACCATAGAAAGCTAGAGGACCAAGTATGATTCGGCCGGATCTAGAAGGTGTAAAGAAGACCCTCGAAGAATACCCCTATCCTGTGGACATCATTGTTGAGGTTACCCGTTACTGCAACCTCAAGTGCATCATGTGCCCTTACCCGAACCTTAAGCGTTCCAAGGGACATATGGAATTCGCCACTTTCAAGAAGATTGTCGACGAAACTGCTCGGGAGAATCAGAACGCGCGAATCTGGCTGGCCATCATGGGAGAACCACTGATCTTGGGGGAGAAGGTAGCGACGTATATCCAATATGCCAAGGAACAGGGAGTCCGTGAAGTCTGTCTAAATACTAACGCCGTCTTCCTCACCGATAAGATTGCCGACAAACTCCTTTCTAGCGGGCTGGACAAGCTGCTGGTGAGTATCGATGCGATGACCGCCGAGGCCTATGACAAGATCAGGGTTGGGGGGAATTTCGGTACTGGTGTGCAGGAATGTCGAGGCCTTTCTTCAGTTGAAGCGAAAGCAGGCCAAACCGGAGGTGATCACACAATTCATAGTGATGGAGGAGAACGAACACGAGGTCGAGGCATTCAAGGAATACTGGTTGAAACGTGGCGCGATCGTCAAGATCCGTCCCAAGCTGGGGTGGGGGAATGCCATCCAATCGAGTATCCTTGACAATGTCGAGGGCGAGACTGAGCGTTTCCCCTGTTCGTGGTTGACGCGCACTGTTTCAATTCACTGGGACGGATCCTTTTCGCAGTGCGATGCCGACCATGAGGGGCTCTATTCGCCCGGACATCTTGACCGGCAAACAATCAAAGAAGTCTGGGAGGGGCCATTGGCCGAGCGGCGGCGACGACACTGGAAGAGTGATTTCGATTTCGAGCCATGCAACAAGTGCAAGGATTGGCTTGCGGGACGGTCCTACTTCTTCCACCCAGGAAGGTCAGAGGAATCATGAACAACATTTCCCGACAAGACGTCCTCAAGGCCAACATAGAGTTGCACACTCAACTGGCGTCAGTCTACAAGGACACTGAGCCGCATTACCGGCCGGAGAACCGAGCAAGGGTTGACAAGATCCTGAAGGAACTGGTTGCCGCCAGCGGTAGTGGGGCCCTGCTCGACGTTGGGTGCGGCATGGGTTTCATCATCGACTTGGCCAAACACCATTTTCAGCACATCGACGGCATTGACATCACCGTGGCTATGCTTGAACGGATCGACTCCAGTGGAAGCAGTTGTGATATCCGTCTCTGCGTCGCAGAAGTCGAGGCTTTGCCTTTTCCCGCCTGTAGCTTCGATGTCGCAACTGCCTATGCGGTGATCCACCACCTTCACGCTCTTGAACCGGCGTTCCGCGAGATTCATCGGGTTCTCAAGCCTGGCGGCTGGCTCTATACTGATTGTGATCCAAACTACTATTTTTGGGAGGCGATCAAGCTGCTTCCCGAACAGGGGGAATATGTTCCCTTCGTCCGCAAGGAGATAGATGCAGTACGTCACAAAGACTTGGAACTGAAAGAAAAGTTCGGGGTGCCGCCTGAACTGCTCAACACCGCTGAAGTTCTCAAACACGACAGCGGTGGATTCAAGTCGGAAGAACTCGAGACACTACTGCACGGAATTGGCTTTGCCGAAGTGAAGGTCTGTTACGAATGGTATATCGGCGAGGCGCGAGTGATTCATTCCGATGACACACAGCAGAGTTCCGAAGTGATCAATAAGGTGCTGCATGAGATGCTGCCGCTGACCCGACACTTGTTCAAGTACCTCCGCATCATGGCCCGAAAATGATTGCCGAGCTTGCCTCCTTTCGGGTGCTCGAAGAGATGCTTCACCGGCGAGCAGGGCGGTGCGTTGCTTTCCTCCCGATCGGATGTACCGAGCAGCATGGTCCCCTCCTACCTCTTGGAACCGATACTCTCGTGGCCCGGACACTCGCTGAAGATCTCTGTAAGCAGCGGGAGAGACAGGGGGCCTCAGGAGTGGTTTACCCTGCCCTAGCCTATACTCCATCGCGCTCGAACGCTGGCTACCCCGGGTCGACCACGGTTGCGGAAGACACGTTTCGAGCCTATGTCGCTGACATCTGTCGTTCTCTACTCATTCACGACTTCGATGCAATCGTCTTGCTGAGCATGCATGGTCCGGCAGAGCCGTCCTTAGTGGAAACCGCCTACCGCCTCAATAAGGAGCAATGCGACGCTGGCGCTGTACTGCACCCTTTGCTAGTACTCGGCGTATCCTGCTGCGAAGCACTATTTCAACGTCACCTCGGAGACATGGTCGGCAAGCATGCCGACTTCAAGGAAACGGTTCTACTCTATAGGGTTCTCGGCAATCAGTTCTTCGATGCGTCCATGGTCTCGGCCCTGAAACGCTTGGATGAGCATTACCGGCGAACGGCGCAGGCCACGATCCGTGTACTCGGGGTGCCGATGGAGCGGCGGTCGGTCGAGGGAGTGCTCGGCCGACCGTACCCCGATACGGAGGTTGATTTGGCTATGCTGGCCGACGCCCTCTGGGAAGACCTTGTCGCGACCTTCGCCGCAGCCATCGACCAGATGCTCGGCGACCTGCGGAACTTATGACTTACCTCATTTACGGTTCCCGGGATTTCGCTTTGCTCCTCAAGGATTTTCTCACATTTCACACATGGCCCTGTGAGGGTTTCATTGACGACTTCACCACGGGACCCGGGATTGTCGGCACCTTTGAAGAAGTGCGTGCCATATATCGGCCTGACGAAAGCAGGATCGTCCTCGGCATCGGTTACAGGAACCTCGACGCGCGATGGCGAGTCTTTGAGAAGATACGCAGTGCCGGCTTCACGGTGGCAACTCTAATCCATCAACGCGCCTATGTTCGTGAGCCTGCCAATATCGGTGAAGGGGCCATCGTGATGGCAAATGCCACGGTCGACTGCAACGCTGTCATTGAGGAGGCGGCGGTGCTCTGGCCGGGAGTGGTGGTCAACCACGACAGCCGAATTGGCCGGAATACCTTCCTTTCCCCATCGAGTACGATTTGCGGTTTCGTCAATGTCGGCTCCCACTCTTTCGTCGGCGCCGGTGCGGTAGTCGTGGATCACGCAGACGTTCCTGAGCGAAGCTTCATTAAGGCCAGTGCACTCTACAAGACCAATCGCCGTCTGCAATCCAAACCAAATTGAGTGCTTGTTTCTGATGAATCGCGTTGCCATCCTGCAGTCGAACTACATTCCTTGGAAGGGCTATTTCGATATCATTCATGACGTCGACTTCTTTGTCTTCTATGATGATGTACAGTTTACAAAGAACGATTGGCGAAACCGCAATCGCATCAAGACTCCCAATGGTCCTCTCTGGTTGACCGTCCCGGTCGGGCAAAGTCTCAACCGAATGATCTGCGAGGTGACTCTGAGCAACGAACGTTGGGCCGTAAATCACTACAAGACGTTGCGACAGTATTACGGGAAGGCGCAGTACTTCACGGACTACCGCGACTTTCTCGAGGATGTCTATCTGGGACGAAAATGGGAGACGCTCTCTGCCTTGAACCATTACATGATTCAGACCATTGCTCGTGATTTTCTCGGAATATCCACGGAATTCGGCGATTCTCGGGATTACAGTTTGTGTGGCCAGAAGTTCGTGCGGTTGCTCGATCTGTTGGGCAAATGCAGAGCTGACCGTTACCTCTCGGGGCCGTCCGCTCGTGATTACATCGATCCTGAGGCTCTCTTACAGTGCGGCATAGAATTGGTTTATAAGGATTACTCCGGTTATCCCGAATACACGCAGTTTCACCCACCTTTCGATCACAATGTGTCGATCCTCGACCTTCTGTTCCATACTGGTCCGGCAGCTCCCTGGCATATCTGGGGTTGGCGAAAACAGCTGTGAACGTGCGAAATTTATTCCTCCCGTCTATTGGGTGGCTTGACGTGCTGACGGCTGCCTGATATATGATTTCCAAATGATTATCATGCCGATCGGGTGATGACATGGATTACCTTGTGCCGTTCAATAAGCCAGTATTGGTCGGACGCGAACTTGAATATATACAGCAGGCTCTTGCAGCTTGTCATGTTTCAGGCGACGGGGGCTTCACAAAGAGATGCCAGACGCTACTTGAGGAGACGCTGCATGTGCCCCGGGCCTTGTTGACAACATCGTGCACCCATGCCCTCGAGATGGCCGCACTCCTTCTCGACATCGGGCCGGGTGACGAGGTCGTAGCGCCGGCGTTCACCTTTGTTTCGACCGTCAACGCCTTTGTTCTTCGCGGTGCACGGCCGGTATTCGCTGATATACAAGAAGATACCCTCAATATCGATCCTGTCGCTATCGAGAGATCTCTGACACCGAAGACTAGGGCTATCATCGTGGTTCACTACGCGGGGGTGGCCTGCGACATGGATGCGATCATGGCCATCGCCGGACGGCATGGCGTGGTAGTAGTTGAGGACAATGCCCATGGCCTATTCGGAACCTACCGGGGCAGGAATTTGGGAACACTCGGAGCTCTGGCGACGCTCAGTTTCCATGAAACCAAGAACATCATCTGCGGTGAAGGTGGGGCATTGTTGGTAAATGATCCATGCTATGTTGATCGTGCACTTGTTATTCGCGAGAAGGGCACAGATCGAACCCGTTTTCACCGCGGCGAGGTAGACAAGTACACCTGGGTCGATCTCGGGTCGAGTTATGTCATGTCGGATATTCTGGCGGCGTTCCTTCTTGCACAGCTTGAGGGGCATGATGCGATCATGGCAAAGCGTCGCTCGATATGGGACCGCTATTCAGAACGCTTGACCCTCTGGGCCGGGGAACGGGGAATCAAGATGCCGTTCATTCCCGCTGAGTGCGGTCAAGCCTATCATATGTTCTATCTTGTGTTACCCACTTCAGCGGATCGAGATTCCTTCATCGCCTATCTCAAAGGGAAGGGCATTCTAAGTGTTTTCCACTACACCCCGCTACACTTGTCGCATATGGGGAAAAAGAGCGGCAGGCGGACAGGCACATTGCCGGTAACTGAATCTATTAGCGAACGGTTAGTCCGCCTACCCTTTTATAACAGCCTTGAACCTGACATACAGGATCGCGTGATTGATGCGATTCTTTCCTGGGCACCTTGACCTTTGTATGCTGACCGGATTAGCCTGACAGGATAGTACGGATGCTTTTATACTGTGGATATTCATACGACCCAGTAGGACTATGGAGCCCGATGAGATGAATGTGCAAATTCGTCTAGTCTTGTTTGGACTATACTCGCATGTAATTAACATTATGTACATGTTTCTGGAACTCCTTCCCATATTCATGAGAAATGTAGTATTTAGACTCCTCCTTAGGGAACTCGGAAAGAACTGCCTCATCGACTACCATACATACTTCCGCTATCCATCGAGAATTCGCATAGGAGACAACGTGACTATCAATAGAGGATGTTCCCTCTACGCCTCCTACATGGTAGATGGCGCAGAAATTCGCATAGGGAACAACGTGGCACTTTCACCTCATGTCAGAATCTATGCAGCATCGCATGACTATTCATCGCTCGCCTTGAATGACACTGGAGCCGCAGTAATCATAGAGGATTTCGCTTGGGTAGGGGCCGGTACAACCATACTTCCTGGGGTTACGATTGGCAGGGGAGCTGTCGTTGGGGCGGCTTCAGTTGTTTCCAGGAATGTACCTCCCTATTCTGTTGCAGTTGGAAATCCAGCGCGCGTAATCAAAGAGCGGACTCTGCTCGAGAAGGCATGATAACGTCTACAGTCTGAGATAAGTGATTCTGCCCCTATCAGCTGTCCCCTTCCGTGGGACGCTAACGCCTGCACGCCGATACATGCAACTACCAGATCTTGAGCGGGAATATGCGTTCAGCAGAATTGAAGGTATTCAACGAATTTAGAAAACATAGCATTATGAAGAGAATTCCATAGATGTACAATCGCTTCTCCCTGACAATCCTCAGCCCATACCCAAGGGAAAATATTGATACTGCAAAGCAAGTGAGCGTCATCGATAGAAAATAGCGAACCTCAACGTGGAACAGCGAAGGGAAGAGACTTGGGACAGCCATCGCAAGCAGCAAATAGGACGCATTTCTCCCATTGGAACTTGATGATGACGATCCTGTACTAATCACTACTACAGCCAAGAATAGCATGAAGTAATTCAAAAATGACCGAAGCACCCTGGGAGCTGAATAATCTCGGACATAGACCGAGTCATAGGTGATGTCTAAGCCACAAAATAGATGTTGCGCAACAATAAAGATCATTTCGGTAGAATACTTGCGGTAAAGTTCAATGTACTTGCCCACGGAAATCTCGTTAGTCCAGATAAGCATTGGCCTAACATTGACACCTTCACGCCGGAGAACGTCAGTCCCTCTCTTTTCAGGGATAGTCATAGGTCCCGGATAGTTGTTGTCTCCGGCATTCCATTCAATCTTCTGCATCATCATCGCATTGACTAGCGACGCTCTGACCGAAGAGCGCGCCAACTCGCTTGATGAATTGGCAAAAACAAGAATGACTGCCGGAACAGCATAGAACAGGAGCATTCCTAGACTACGAAGATAACCAAAGCGCCGGCGAAATAGAGTCATGACGAAGAAGATACCAAGAAAAGGCACTGCCAAGACATAGTTGTACCGGGTCATAATGCTGCAAGCAGCCAACCCACCAGAAGCTGAGAAGAACATGCAGGAATTGCTTCTAACCTTTAGTGAGTAGATGAGCACATAGATCGAGAAGAGCAGGAATGCAAAAGAGATTATGTCTGTTTGAGGGTGAAGAAAATATCCGCGATAGAAATAGAACACTATTGAAGAGAACAGAATAACTTCCACAAAGCGAATCTTTCGATTCAGTATATATGAGAAGATATACGGGAAGACATGGGATGTCAAGAAGGCAAACAATAATGAACTGTAGAGTCTGTAGAACCACACTTCACCTATTCCAAGAACCTTCGACAGTCTGAATAGTGCATGATGGTAAACAAAAGCGAACGGCCCTCGGTATTCAACAAATGAACGCGAACGACTGACATCAAAGATCTCCTTGGATACCCGCCAGGTTTCCCATGCATCGCCAATAAAGCCTAGATCAGCATTTTGCCAACAATAGCGGACCATCAATCCAAATGAAAATAGAACTGGCAGCCAAATCCTGTATTGGCGCTGTTTAGGCAGTGAAGGCCCTTGGCAGATTACCGGAAAGGAAATACGGGCCATGACTCTCAAACACGCGCGCCTTACTGCTGCCATCAATTCGTGGACACTCGATTCACAAATAGCTCTAGCCATACTCCCTCGCTAATGAAGAATCCCAAACAACCGCCACGCTCTTCGCAACAGCGCACGAATATACTCGATCCAAATTCCACGATAAAAGTGCATATTGTCGTACTTGAAAGGATTCTCAACAAGTGAACACTGTTCGTAATGTCTCCGTGCAATTAACCGAGCCCGCCTCGATATCTTCCTACCCGAATCATAATGGTCATAACTCCACTTGACTCTTGACAGAGCAGATTGTCCGTTAGATTCGAGGGTGTCGATATACTTATGATATAGATCCCTAAAGGCACTCCTTGTCTCATCCGGAAGCCACTTCCTGATGGCCCATTCAACAGTCCCCGAGTCATAACCGGAGAAATGAGCAAAACGCAATTCGTCATCATGAATGAAGTACTTGCCCCCCGTAAATGATACTCTGGAGTTCAGAAGAGACCAGGTCGCAAAGTCATAGCCCCGATGTTTAAGGATATGCACGTCAAAGAAACAGGGAGCAAGATCGACCCATTTTTGGTCGGTAAAGATTCCTCGGGGCTTGTCGTCCTGGCAATACCAGAATAGCCTCTCCGCCCACCAGTCAATGAACCTGATCGACTCTTGGTTCCGAGATATCGCCAAGAAGCCGAGGTTATAGACTCCGTGCTGCAGACAACTGAATTCCATATCTATGTTGCCTGGTTCCAGAAGATGTGGGCATACAATAATCGGATGAGACACAAGTTCTTCTCGCAGCTCAACAAAATCTGAATAGACGATAATATCAGGATCCAAATAGACGAAGAACCGTTCATCACGATATTTGTCAAGCAGATACTTGAATATCTGGGCCTTTACTGAAGTGGCGGCCTCCACAATTGAGTGCCGAAATATGAATTGATCGAAATTCGTGAAACCGACCTCCTTCGCCAGGAACACATCGTCAAATTCCCTGGCCTCTTCCGCAAATGGATGGATCTCGCGCTCTAATAGACAGAGGCAGAAGTGCGAATCTGGAATATTTGATTTAACGGACTTGGCAAGCGATAACGCCTTTGGAAGATAGTTGGCACATATGGATGTAAATACGATCATGATTCCACATTACTGACGCAGGTGCGAGAATACTTGTTAGACATTCCCATTTCTCACGATCCGACTGTAGAGTGACAGTGAAACCTTAACAATCCTTGATAGGATAGGACTTCTAAGAATGTTGTCATAAGTTCGCCTCCAGAGAACTTGGTCAATAAGAGCATTTCTCAATACAGTAGCATACAGTTCCTGATTCTCCGAAAACAAGCGAGGATGATTTCGATAGATGGCTCTATATGTGTCAATGACATTCTCGCGACTACGCATGAAATGATGTGTTCTCGAAGCCTTCTTGATGCGATAGTAGAACAGCACTTCAGGGATTTGAACTACCTTCCTCCCAATCTCTAGCAGGGAAAGCCAGAAGTCATAATCCTCCATGCCGTGCCGGAGGGATTCATTCATGCCTCCCACAGATTGCCAATCTTCCCGCCGAAACAATGCTGTCGTGAAGATTATGTTGTCAAGGAGCATTCGCTCAAATGAATAGAATGGCAAGTCCCATCGGCCACTTCTTTGGCCGAAATAGTCTGCAAGACAGTAGACAATGCCTACGCATTGTTGGCTCTCCAAGATGCACGTAGCTTTTTCTACATAGGTCGGATGAATCCTATCGTCTGCATCCAAAGGCAAAATGTACTTCCCTCTAGAAGCTGATATTGCCGTATTTCTTGCCGCTGCCGGACCTCTATTGCCAGCATGGACGACATGAGTCATCGGCCAGTCAGCAGACTCAATGATTTCTATTGACTCTCTGTCTGTTGAACCATCATTTACGACGACTATTTCAAGCGGAGAATAGGTTTGAGACAGTGCCGAGTCAATTGCCTCATTGATGTACTTGCCATCGTTAAAGAAGGGGATAACGATGCTCACAAGTGGCCTATTGGACGAGACGGCTATAGGCATCGATGTATTGGCGCGCTCGTCCTGCGTCATGCTATTCCGGATCACAGAATGGCGACAGTCATTGTCAGTTCCTCATACATGCCTATGATAACACCGAGCTGGAGTTTAGATTGGAGAACTACACATGTCAATACCATTGTGGAGCCATGACAAAGGCAGAATTGATCTGTTTGCAGGTTCGCTTATGCTCCCCTAAGTAGACTAGCTATAGCCCGAAGGGGCTTGGTGGCCCTCCAGGAAAGGGAGTTAAGTAGAACTTCTATCCGTCGATCTTTATCGGCAAGCTGTCTGTCTTTCTCGGCAAGTTGTCCGTCTTTCTCGGCAAGTTGTCCGTCCTTCTCGGCAAGTTGCCTCTGCGCTTGAGGCAGCAAGAGATTTTCGTCATAGAAGAAGTTGTTCATATCCCATCGAAATATTTCAGCACCTCTTTCGTAGTCAATCGCCATTGCCGTTACATGATCAAAGAAACTTGAATCGATAGCGACTCTCCCTTCGATAGCTAGCACTAACAACCCATATAGGTCTCTAGCCAACTTTGGAGCACCATTCAACATATCGGCAGTTGATCTACTATGCCGCAAGTCCTTCCGGAGAAATGCGCCAATTTCAGCCATAAGCCGTTCTTCATTTGCAGGCCAGGGAATTGACAACTCCCGAGAGAGGCGCCGCATATGGCGTTCGGGATCGTCCAGCAGGTCATCATAGTTGACAAGAACAAGGGGCACTCCCGCCAAGTGCTTTAGGGCGGAAAGGTTGTAATTTAGCCAAATGCCGCAGGATTTCTCGACAGGGAAACCGTTGCGTCTTGAGAGGGAATTCGCAACATCAACGGGATTTCGGACAATATGTGCCACCGCCAGTTCTGCTCCAGCTTCAGCAATTAGTTCTTGCCACAAAGGAAGCAGGATGCATGTTCGGGGATCCTTCCACGCCCACAATGAATGGCCGCCCAAAGCATCTGCGATTATCCTAGCTAATTGGTGGCGAAATGGAATTACCGTATCTGTGTGCTGCCATCCTTCCCTAAGAGGCAAGAGAGAATCCCACCGCTGATTAAGAGCAACAAGAAGGCGGTCGTGAACAACGACGATATCGTCTCGCTCCCAAAAACCCTCCGGGTTGTCAGGCGCAGGTTGCATGATATCCTCTGGTTCGCCCAAGTATGCCCCCAAGAAGTTGACGATCCTACTCAAGGCGGAGGTACCGCTGCGGTGCATGCCAAGAATGCAGATTGATTTCGATCTAGCTGCAGCATGTTCTGGCATTTTGGGCATCCTCTTTGAACGTGTTAATGGCATAGGCCCAAGTAAAGCAATAGTAGATCCTGACGGAGGTGCCCTATACGCTAGAAATCAGGCGCCATATTTCGCGGTTGCCGCCAAAGAACCCAGTTCAGACACCCCAAGCGGACTGATAGCAGATATCATATTGAAACTAGACCGGAATCCCGCAATTGACATGATGGTCGTCTCGCTCTTGATGCCCCAGTTGGTTTCCACATGCAAGCCCAACCTCTCCCACCCCCACGCCGCCAATCGAGTTTCTTTGGCCTGCCCCACGTTTCTTGGCATTCAGGATGCCGCGATCACTGACTCGGCACAGCGTCCCCTAAAGGTAGACGTCACTTCGGGGGAATCCCCTGACCTTGTTGGCAATTGCCGCGGGACTTTCTCCGGCCTGGATGCGCGTGATCTTGATCCAACGCATCTTGGTGGGGGTAGCGGCGTCCAACATTCTTCGTCCGTCTAGATTTCCAACATTATAACACAGCCGTTTGCGATTGACACGATGCCTATGCCAGTGCGCATGTGCCCAGTCACCTGCTTCTTGTCGGCGATATTCCGTGCCCAGTGTACTCAGCGGAGCGGCAGCCGTATACGAGGGTAGACGTCGGTGATCTAGTCGGCGACAATGGAGGATATTCACCTCCCTGCCCAGAATGCGCGCCACCCGAGTCACCGTCGGGGCGATCACCCACTCCTCGCGATAGGCTTGTCACCCTCGCTTCTAGCATCATGGGGTGCCTTCTCCCTGTCCGGATACCCAGCACAATTATCATAGGGGGGTTCCCTTCCGTTCAAATCCAAGAGACCATGCGTCCTGCTCCTCTTGTATGCACATGCTCCTGGCAGTATAATGAACAAGAATATTCATTGGAGGAGGACCGGTGAACGAGAAGCAGATAGGTTGTTTGGACTCCCGTATTCTCCACGACTTCCTCATCTGCCCTGCCTGCGGCGCGTCTCGGTGGGAGACAATCGTCTTCGCCGGTTCCCTTGAGGCCATGTCCGACGCTGTCGCGTCTTGCGCGAACTGCGGGAGCTGGTACCGGATTGAGGACGGCATTCTTGAGCTTCTTCCCGAGAAGCTCAAGGACCGCACGCGCTGCGAGGCGTTCATCAGTCGTCACCGCGACCAATGGGACCGTTGGGATAATGTCGCTCCCCACGACGAGGAGCTTGGCAATGCGCATAAGCTTGGCCAGAAGAGTTTCTACGACGAAGATGCGGTTTCCTACGAATCGAGCATGATCCAACTTCCCTTCTGGAGAGCCCTCGATCACACCTTCCAGGAGGAGATTCTTTCGGTTTCAACTGGCAGGGACGTCCTCCTCGAGGTTGGCTGCGGGACCGGCCGAGTCTCCATACCTTGCCACGAATCCTTCGGGACCGTCCTCGGCTTCGATATCTCCGAGGCAATGGTGCGCACAGCCGCCTCCAAGAGTCGGGCGCTCTCCATCCGGAACGTCCACTACTTCGTTGCGGATGCCGAAGCGATTCCGGTGCGCAGCGTCTCCGTGGATTCCGCCGTCCTCTCAGGAATCCTTCACCACGTCGAACGACCACAGAACGTGCTCCGTGAAACGCTACGGACTCTGCGTCCGGGGGGCAGGTTCTGGGGTCTTGAGAACAACCGCAGCATCTTCCGACCGATCTTCGATGCTCTCATGCGTCTGCGCAAGCTCTGGAACGAAAAAGCCCACGAGGAGAATTTCATCATGACTGAGGCCCAAGTGAGCGGATGGATCGAAGCCGCTGGGGGCGCCGCTCGGACATGGACAAGCACATTCCTTCCTCCCCACATCTTCAACTTGCTCAAGCCTGCCGGAGCTGAAAGCTTATTGCGCTTTACCGACCACCTGTTCCGCACGTTCCCCTGGATTCGACGCCAAGGGGGATTGCTGCTCTTCGAGGGCCGGAAGAACGATTGATCGCCCGGGAGATCCCTCTGAATAGGCCACCAACATTCGACTTGGCAGATTTGCGATGACATACCGACAAGCGATGATCACCTCCGGTGAATTCTTTACTGGCGAAGCGCATGCTGAGAAATACCAGTCCAGTACGTGGATTGGGCGGAGGTTGGTGCGGAACTTCATGCAGACTATCCTCGCTACCGTTCAAGCCGCCGGCAACCGGCAGGTGCATGAGATCGGCTGTGGCGAAGGGCATATTCTCGGCGTTCTCGCCGCCCGGGGTTTCGACGTGCGCGGATGCGACATTGCACAGTCTTCGCTGGAAGTGGCGGCAAAGGAGTCTGTCCGGCATGGCCTAACCATCCCCCTGGTCAGACAAAGCATTTACGATTTGCGGCCCGACCGGGATGCCGCCGATACCGTCATCTGCTGCGAAGTGCTGGAGCATCTGATCAATCCCGAGGCTGGATTGCGCCAGTTGGTGGCGATTACCAACAAGGATCTGATCGTCAGCGTGCCCAACGAACCGATATGGCGTCTGCTCAACATGCTGCGTGGTAAGTATCTGACAGCGCTGGGTAATACGCCCGGCCATACCCAACATTGGTCGACACGGCAGTTCGTGGCATTCGTCGGCCGGCATGCCGAAATCGTCTCGGTAGGAAGGCCCTTGCCATGGACGCTCATTCACTGTCGCCCGCTTTCGGAAACTCAACGATGACCGCGAATCCGATTGAATCTGCCCAACTGCGCCTGCTGGTGGCGATCCCGTGCTTGAACGAGGCCGAGACCATTGCGGAGGTGGTCAGCGAAGTGCCGCGCGCCATCCCAGGAATCGCCGACGTCGACGTGGTGGTGATCGATGATGGTTCCAGTGACGACACGGCTGACATCGCCAAGGCGGCCGGCGCCATGGTCATTCGTCACCACCGCAACCGCGGCGTCGGCGCAGCTTTTCAGACAGCCGTCAACCGCGCGGTTGACGCAGGCTATGATCTGATGGTCAATATCGATGGCGATCGACAGTTCAATCCGCGTGATATGGTCAAGTTGCTCGCACCGGTGATAGCCGGCGAGGCAGACATGGTGACCGGTTCACGCTTCATCGCCCCCAGTTCTGCTTTGTCAATGCCCGGAGCAAAGTTGGTTGGAAACCACATGATGTCCTTCCTGATCAGCAGCCTAGTCGGTCACAAGTATGCTGATGTCTCCTGTGGCTTCCGCTGCTACAACCGGGAAAGCCTGCTCAAGCTCAACTTGCATGGTGCCTTCACGTATACCCAGGAGACTTTTCTCGAATTCGCCGTCAAACGTGTGGAAATCAAGGAGGTGCCAATTGACGTTACCTATTTCCCGGATCGCCAGTCGCGGGTTGCCGGGAGTATCGTCAAATACGCCGTCAATACCGCCAAGATCATCTTCCGCGGTTATCGGGACTTCTTCCCGCTCCGCTTCTTCTGGGGTCTGTCGGCAGTGTTCGCCCTCCCGGGTTTGGCGCTGGCCGTTCTCTTCTTTGCGCACTACTTGGTGACAGGGCTTTTCTCCGGCTATCTCTTTGCCGCCTTTTCTTCGGCTTTCCTTTTCGCTATCGCCAGTGCTTTCTTCGTGCTCGGCATCGTTACCGACATGCTTGACCGCATCCGGACGAACCAAGAGCGCATACTATATCTTCTCAAGAAACGCAGCTGAGTTCATGCTGGCGCAGGTGGACAGACTTCAGGAGTTGCTTGAGTTCCGGCGCTTCTACTGATGTTCTTGTGTGAATTTCTGCCAGGTACGGAAATGCCACATGTCCAATAGTGATGAGTGTCTGCTTTGCCATAATCGGGCCTTGCGCCGGCTGTTTGTGGCGAAAGGTTACGAGATAGTGACCTGTGATCGTTGTGGTTTTTGTCAGGTAGCTCGCCCACCAAGTGATGATGAACTTACCCGGCTGTATGCCGATCTCCATGAGACCCACACCCGTTTTCGCGATGAGCGGGCGGCACAGCGCGAGAATCAGACCCGCTTGCGGCTGGTGCAGGAGTTTGTGGCGCCGAAGGCATGTATTCTTGATGCCGGTTGCGCGACCGGGGACTTTCTGAAGCTCGCAAATGGCTACTATTCGGTGTATGGCGTGGATATTTCCTCCGAGGCAATTGCCAAGGCCCGGCGCCGACTGCCTGAAATCGCCGACCGGCTGCATGCGGTCAAGCTGGAGAAAATCGGCGAGGATTGGCCGGCCTTTGATGCCATCTGCCTGTGGGATGTCATCGAGCATGTCCGAGAACCTGTTGGCGTCTGTCGAACCTTGCTGCGGCTACTCAAACCGGGCGGTTACCTGTTCTTGTCCACTCCAGACATGGCTGCGCTCACCTCACGCCTCATGAGACAGCACTGGGCATTCATGATTCCGCCGTTACATCTGGGCTTCTTTTCTCGCGCGTCTTTCGCTTATCTCTTCCCAAGCCAACTTCCGGCACGTATTCTAAATTGTCGCACGCAAGGGAAATGGACTAGCCTAGCCTTCCTCTTCTACAAGCTGAATCAGACCAGCCGCTGGCTGGTCCCTAGTGGACTGCTCAACTGGATTAGTCGTTCATGGCTTGGCCGGATCAACCTTTATGTTCCGACTAATGACATAATCTACTTGGTCAGTCAGAAATCAGAGCGGACAGCGTAGATAGAGGTGGCCTCGGCTTCTGCCGCCTTGCCGCGAAAGAAGATCCCACTAAGCCTATTGCCGGCCAGAATTGATGAACCGTTCGGATACAGGATTACGGACTGGCTTATCACCGCCGTGCACTTTCTGGCCGCCCCCCTCAGTCAGCCGTGATATTCCACAAGCCAAGAGGGGTTCTCAGGGTACGTCGGAGCCGGTCATTGGCTGAGTTCTCGGCAGTTCCTAGGGAGCGAGGATGGCCGCTCCCCGGAGTCGCGCCAGCAGGATGTCCAAGGCTCCGTCAAGCGCCACCGTCTCAGTGTCGAGTATGATTTCCGCCTCTCCCGGCTCCTCGTATGGCGACGTCAGGCCGGTGAAATGCGGAATCTCCCCCGCCAGCGCCTTGCGGTAGAGCCCGTGGGGGTCCCTTCGCCGGCAGGTCTCCAGGCTGCATCGCACGAACACCTCGAAGAAGCGGCCCGGCGGCATCAGCGAGCGGACGAACGCCCGGTCCCGGGCGAATGGGGATATGAAGGTGCACAGCACGATGTGCCCTGACTCGAAGAAGAGGCTCGCCATCTCGCCCACGCGCCTGATGTTCTCGCTCCGGTCTTCGTCGGAAAAGCCCAGGTCGCTGCAGAGGCCGTGCCGCACCTGGTCCCCGTCGAGCAGCATCGTCCGGCAGCCCATCTCGAAGAGCCGCCGTTCCATGGCCCGGGCGATGGTCGACTTCCCCGCCCCGGAGAGGCCGGTCAGCCACACCACCGCCGCCCGATGGCCCTGGCGCTCCTCGCGCTCCTCCCGGGGGATGTTCCAGTCGCGCCAGACGGTGTGGGGGGACCTGGCTCCCTTCACGCCCGACTTGTCGTCGTGGGGCAGCAGGTCCTCCACCGTTCTCGCCGGCCCCCGGATCATGCCGGCCGCGGCGGTGCGGTTGGTCAGCGGATCGATCAGGATGAAGCTGCCGGTTGCCCGGTTCGAACGGTAGGGGTCGAAGAAGAGCGGCGATGTCGTCCGCAGTTCCACCCTGCCGATGTCGTTCAGGTCGAGGCTTTCGGCCGGGCGCCGGTGCAGCGTGTTTACGTCGATCTTGTAGTCCAGCGTCTCGACGGTCGCCCTGACCGTCCTGGTGGTCTGCTTCAGCAGGTAGGCGGTGCGCCGCGACAACGGCTCCTCGTCCATCCAGCAGATCATCGCCTCGACCGCCGAGGCGGTCTGGGGGAGGTTGTTCCTCCTGACGATCATGTCCCCCCGGCTCACGTCCAGCTCGTCGTCGAGCGTGAGCACCACCGACTGCGGCGCGAAAGCCTCCCGCACCTCGCCGTCGTGCGTGACGATCGACCTGACGGTGGTCATCCGGCCCGATGGCAGCACGGCCACCTTCTCCCCGGGGCTGATCGTCCCGGAGACGATCCTCCCGGCGTAACCCCTGAAGTCCTGGTGCGGCCGCAGCACGAGCTGCACCGGGAAGCGGAAGTCGATCAGGTTGCGGGTCTGGGAGACCTGCAGGTTCTCCAGGTGGCCGAGGATCGAGTAGCCGCCGTACCAGTCCATGGCCGGGCTCTTCTCGACCACGTTGTCCCCCTTCAGCGCGGACACCGGGATGAAGGCCATGTCGCGGATGTCGAGCTTCTCCGAGAAGCTTCGGTACTCGTCGACGATGTCGTCGTAGACCGACCTGGAATAGCCGACCAGGTCCATCTTGTTGACCGCCACGATCAGGTGGGGGATGCCGAGCAGCGACAGCACGAAGCCATGCCGCTTCGACTGCGTCAGGACGCCCTTCCTGGCGTCGATGAGGATGATCGCGCAGTCGGCGGTTGAAGCGCCGGTGACCATGTTCCGGGTGTAATGGACGTGCCCCGGGGTGTCGGCGATGATGTACTTCCGCCGCTCGGTCTCGAAGTAGCGGTAGGCCACGTCTATCGTGATCCCCTGCTCCCGCTCGGCCGAGAGCCCGTCCAGCAGGAGCGCCAGATCGATCTCGGCCAGCCCTTTCTTCCGCGACACCGTCTCGACCGACAGGTACTGGTCTTCATAGATTGACTTGGTCTCGTACAGCAGCCGGCCGATGAGGGTCGACTTGCCGTCGTCGACGCTCCCGGTGGTGGTCAGGCGCAGCAGGCTCTTTTTTCCCGTGGTCATCAGAAGTAGCCTTCCTTCTTCTTCTGTTCCATCGACGTCTCGCCGGTCAGGTCGATGACACGGTTCTCGCGTTCGGATTTCCTGGCCGTGATCACCTCGGCGATGATCTCGTCCACGGTTACCGCCTCCGAGGCGATGGCCCCAGTGCAGGGGATGCAGCCGAGGCTGCGGAACCGGCACAGGATGTTCTCCACCGTCTCGGCCTCCCCGCCCGCCACGGTGGAGCCGGACGACCCGGGCGCGTGGGGGATCAGTATCCCCTTGCGCCTGACGACCGGCCGCCGCTGGGCGAAATAGATAGGCACCACGGGAATCCGCTCGGCCTTGATGTACCGCCAGACGTCCTGCTCGGTCCAGTTGCTCAGCGGGAAGACGCGGACGGTCTCCCCTTCGTTGATGCGGGTGTTGTAGAGGTCCCATATCTCGGGGCGCTGGTTCTTGGGATCCCACTGGCCCGAGCGGTCCCGGAGCGAGAAGATCCTCTCCTTGGCCCGCGACTTCTCCTCCTCGCGGCGGGCGCCCCCGAAGGCCGCGTCGAAGCCGTGCTTGGCGATGGCATCGAGGAGCGCGCCGGTCTTGAGCCGGGCGCAACACTGCTCCACGCCGATGTCGAGCGGGTGGCACCCCTTGGCGATCCATTCCTCGTTCCGCTCGACGATCAGCCGGGCGCCGATCTCCCTGCAGAAACGGTCCCGGAACTCATACATCTCGGGGAACTTGTAACCGGTGTCGACATGCATCAGCGGGAAGGGGAAGGGGCCCGGGTGGAAGGCTTTCTTGGCCAACCGCACCATGACGCTCGAGTCCTTGCCGACCGAGTAGAGCATGACTGGATTCCGGAACTCGGCCACGACCTCCCGGATGATGTGGATCGACTCCGACTCGAGCTGCTGCAGGTAGCTTAGGCTGTAGGAACTCATGCGGCCCCCCGGCGCCCGGTCAACTGATCTCGCCGCTGATGTAGGCCCTGGTCTTCTCGTGTTGCGGCGAGGAGAAGAACCGGTCGGCCGGACCGTGCTCGACCAGTTCGCCCAGGTACATGAAGACGATGTAGTCGGCAAGCCGACGCGCCTGCCGCAGGATGTGGGTCACCATGACGATCGTGTAGTCCTTCTTGAGCGCCCGGAAGCGATCCTCCACCAGCTTGGCGGAGATGGGGTCGAGCGCCGACGTGGCCTCGTCGGCGAGGATAACCTCGGGCTCGACCGACAGCGTCCTGGCCAGGGCCAGCCGCTGCTGCTGCCCGATCGAGAGCCGGGCGGCGGGCGCCCTGAGCCGGTCCTTGACCTCGTCCCAAAGACCCGCCAGGCGCAGGTAGTACTCCACCAGGTCGTCGAGGTCGTCCACCGAAGCCATCAGGGGAACGCTGCCCGCCGATGGGCCGCCGCCCGCCCCCTGGAGCTGGTGGGAAAGCCTCTTCGGGTCGATCCCGTGTATCCTCGGGCCGAAGGCGACATTGTCGTAGATCGACATCGGCAGCGGATAGGGGTGCTGCGCGAGGAAACCCACCTTCTTCCGCAGGGCCAGCACGTCGGCCTTCGGATCGTAGATGTCCACCCCGTCGATGAACACCTTCCCGGCGACGGTCAGGTCGTCGTGGAGGTCCAGCAGACGGTTGAGGCTCTTGAGCAGCGTCGTCTTGCCGCAGCCCGACGGCCCGATGATGGCGGTGATCTCGCCGTCGGGAATGTCGACGGTGATGTCCTGGAGAACCGGGTGGCTCCCGTACGAGGCGGCGAAGCTGCGCAGACTGATATGCGGCATATTGGGGGCTATTTTATGATGTTTCTCGAAAACTTCCTAACCAGAATCCTGGCCGAGAAGTTGACCGCCAGCACGATGACCAGCAGGATCAGCGCCGAGGCGAAGGCCCGCTCGCGGACCTCGGGCACCGGGGTGCCCATCTGGAAGAAGACTGCCAGCGGCAGCGACGCGGCCGGATCGAGGAGGGACGTGGGGATGTAGTCGGTGTACCCGGCGGTGAACAGGATCGACGCCGCATCGCCGATGCCCCGGCCGAAGGCGAGCAGGATGGCGGTGATGACGCCCGGCACCGCCTGCCGCAGGACGACCGCCAGCGTGGTCTCCAACCTGGTGGTGCCGAGGGAGTAGGCGATCTCCTTAAGCTCCACGGGCACCATTCGCACCACTTCCTCCATGGACCGGACCATGATCGGGAACATCAGCAGCGTCAGGACCATGATCCCGCCGAGCAGCGAGGCCCGCAGGCCGAAGTAGACCATGATCACGAATCCGAAGGCTCCGTATACGATGGACGGGGTTCCCCAGAGCACGTCGAGCGCCAGCCGGGTAAGGGAGGCGAGCCGCCCGCCGATGTATTCCCGCTGCAGGGCAAAGGCCAGCGGAAGGCTCAGCAGGATGGCGGCGATCGACGCGCCCAGGGCCATGTAGATCGAACCCACGATGGCATTGGCGATGCCGCCCCCCTTCCCCTGGTAGTACCCGCCCTGGGGAGTCTCGATGATCATCGAGAGGCTCAGGCCCGGCAACCCCTTGACCACGACGACCGAGACGATGGCCAGCAGGACGAGGATGACGAGGCCGAGCGACCCGGCCATCAGGCTTCTCATGATCCTCTCCATCCGGCGCCGCTTCTCCATCTAGGCCTTCCTCTCCTGTAGTCTCAGCAGCACCAGGTTGGCGACCAGGCTGAAGCCGCCGACGACGACCATCAGCAGCAGCGCGGCGAAAAGGAGCGCCGAGTCGTAGAGGGGCACGGACATCATCTCGCCGTAGTTGTTGGCGATCAGGGCCGGCAGCGGGTAGACGGCATCGAACGGGGAGTGGGGCACCTGGGGCACGTTCCCGACCACCATCATGACCGCCATGGTCTCCCCGAATGCCCGGGCAAAGCCGAGGATGACCGCCGCCACTATCCCCTGCCGGCCATGCTTCAGGGTCACGTGGCGGACCATTTCCCACGTGGTCGCGCCCAGGGCCAGGGCGGTCTCGCGGGCCTCGCCCGGAATGGCCAGGAAGACCTCCATGGTGATCGAAATGATGAACGGGATGACCATGACGGCCAGCACCGCGCCGCCGGCGAGAAGGCTGTAGCCCGTCGACTGGACCCCGCACGCGCTCGCCGCCAGCGAGACCAGGGGCACGATGACGATGACGCCGAAGAGCCCATACAGGACCGAGGGTATGCCGGCCAGGATGTCGACGAAGAGGCGGAGCACCTCCCGCATCCCCGGCCGCACGTACTCCACCAGGTAGACGGCGCTCAGCAGGCAGACCGGCACGGCCAGCAGCATGGCGATGGCCGTCACCGCCAGGGAGCCGACGATGAACGGGAAGAAGCCGAAATCGCCGCGGAGGGGATGCCAACTGGACGAGAAGAGGAGCTCGCCCAGGGAATTCCTGCCGATGATCGGCCATGCCTTCACCAGAAGAACCCCGATGACCAGCAGGGCCAGGCCGTTGGCAAGGAAGACGGACGAGCGCAGGCAGGCCGTCCAGAGCCCGTCTCTTCTCTTTCTCCACTTCATGCGATTGAAGTTGCCGGGGTTGACGGTCGTCCGGCTTACGGTTTCATCTGCCCGAAGGCATTCTTCAGCTTTTCCCCGCTCAGCTTCAGGTAGCCCGCCTCGTCGACGTACTTCTGGCCGTCGGTCAGAATCCACTGGACGAACGTGGCCGTGAGGCCCCGAAAGGAACCCTTGGCGACCAGGAAGAGATCCCGGGCCGGCGGCGAGGGATAGGCCCCGGAAGCCACGGCCCGGATCGCCCGCTCCTTGGTCGACAGATTCTCGGTCTGATCGACGTTCCCATCCCCGTTCAGGTCGATCGGGACGACCGCGAGGCCGGCGACGGGAAGCCCCGTCTTCAGGTCATAGGCGAAGTTGAGGTTGTTGAAGCCGATTCCGTTGGCATCCTTGGCGACGGCCTCGGAAACGCCCGGGTCACCATAGACGCCCACGCCCTTGAGGTCCTCCTGCTTCTTCCCGAGGTACAGCGCCCACGTCTCGGCCGCCCCGCAGGCATCGGACCGGGTGTAGACCTGGACCTTGCCGCCCGTTCCCGCCTGGGCCAGCTCCCCCCACGTCAGGGGCTCGCCGCCCACCCACAGCTTCACGAAGGCTTCCTTCCTTACCCCCCGCTTCATGATCTTGTCGGCCAGGGGATTCCGGGCGCTCATGGTGGGGAAGACGGCGTCCTTGACGACCGGCACGAACACGGCTCCCCTGGCAGTCTCCTCCGGCCTCAGGTCCCTCGACACCATGCCCAGATCGACGAACCCGGCCAGGGCATCGGCCACGCCCTTGCCCGCACCTCCCGCGGAGATGTCGATCCTGACGCCCGGATGGACCTTGCGGAACTCCTCCCCCCAGCGGACCATCATCGGGTAGAGCGCCCAGGCGCCCGAGATCCTGACGGTGCCCTTCACCGCCTCGCCGCCCCGCGCCGGCCGGGGAACGCCCGGGATCAGGACCATCGAAGAAAGCATCACCACGAGAATGAGCATGCGCGTACGAGACACAGCACTGTTCACGATGGAACTCTTCCTCCATGCCTGCCGTCAGTCGGATAGAGCGCTCCGGCGCCTGATCTCCTCATCGTCCTATTCAGCGGCTCGGCGCCCCGCAGCAACGGAAGGCGCCCCAAGATGAAGTCATAAGATAAGATACCACAACTGCAACGATAACGTGTAATGCTCCCCAGAGGACAGTTGAAGGATACGAGACTTGACGATCTCCGTCACCTGCTCGCACATGTGTTGGAAGATAGAGGTTGACCGTTCGATCACCGCAACACGGATGGTGGACGATGATCCGGGCGACTCGTCCTTTGTGTTTTCGGGAAATGGATTACCACAATCACAAGGATCGTGAAGAGCGTCAGACGGATCCCGGTCTTGAGGCCAACGGGTCGATATGTTAGTACCACATCATTGATGCCGGGTTCCAATGCGAACCCGACCAGTCCAAAGTCCGCTCTGCAAATTGGACGCACCTTGCCGTTCAATGTGGCGCTCCATCCTTTGCTGTAGGGAATCGATACAAGTCCAAACACCTTGGACTTGGAGGAATTGTCATACCTGAGAATCATGCGGCCATCCCTGTATTGGAGAACCTCGATGGGCGGCGGAATCTCCCTCTTAGCCGGTGCCGCCTCCTCCGGGACGGCGGTGTTCTGAGTAGCTGATTCTCGCCGCGCGAGAAACTCCGTGTCATCGACGGACGCTGCCATGAGGAACGCATTGTCCCCGTGACGTTTGTACAATTTCATGAACTCTTCTTGGCTCCGTATCTCGCCATACGCATACGCGAGAGATGTTGGCCAGGAGTTGACGAAAATGCGGGAACCCTTCCTGTCCTCAATGAGGGAGAAATTCTCGGGTGGAGGAGAATCCGTTGTTCGATAGAAATATCGAACGCCAAGGAGCCACAAGAGCGTAGGGCGGCTCTCTGGAGGGCCTGGAATGAGATTGATCCATCCGCGGGTAAATCCGAGGTCAAACTTATTTGTGAATGCAACGTATCCGGGTTCCGACAATGAGGAGTATAGGGGAAGCCCGAGATAGTCTAACTCGAGGGATTCGGTGTAAGAGGCAAACTCGCCCGAGTGTATACGGTAGTAACCGGAGAAGTTTGCCTTCACGTACTTGGCCGGATCGTCAGAGTTGAGCGAAAAACGGGGGTTGTTCTTCAGCAGGAATGCCTTTCTGTTGGTTGCCTTATAGAGGCCGGGAACAACGCTAACCAAGAACAACGCCAAGATCAGCGTGTATCGGAACACATCGGAGCGAATCCAAAACACTAGAGCGATAAGAACACAAATCGCACTGCCTGCCCAGAGTTCTCGAAATTCAAGAATGCGTACGGGGAGATGCTTTGAGAAGATGGCAATACTGGCCAAGCCCAATGCGATCATGAGAGATAACGTTGTATAACGCCGCTTCTCCGACTTTGAAAGACAGGTTGCTTCAAGATCTCTAAGGCCCGCAGCAGCAAGCAACGAGAATGAAACGGCAAGAACGTGAGTCCACCTATACATGCGATACTGAAATGCGTTCATGGCGATCGAGAAGAACTGGCAATAGAGCAAGGACATCAGGACGGACAAGACCGTCAAGGTGACTATTGGCCGCAAGCGAACCGCTCGCGCTATCGCTATGAGGGCGAAGACTGCAATAGGCAATGCAACAAATAGAGTGGGCGCTTCATAGTAGTTGAGTGCCCCGGAGTATTTTGAACCGATCCCCAAGGAGCTCGGCGAGATCAAGCGCAATATGCAACTCCAAAGCAATTGAGCGTTCATCGGCTCCAGTCTTCCCATCCAGTCAATCATGCCGATTCGAGGGCTAGTGCTGAAGACTCTAAGAATCGGAATCAAAATAAATGAAGAGAGGCCGAGTCCCGAGAGCCCGCCGAACAGGAGAATTGGAATCTGCTTGGCAATTCTCGACAAAGGAAGTACTGAGAACAGAATGCGAACTGTGAAATACACCAACAAGTAGATTACAGCCATATAGAAGAAGTAGAAAGAGGAAATCACAAAGACGGCTACAACTACAGTCAATGGCAGCATCCTGGAATCCTGAAGGCAAGTCTCAAACGCCAGAAGAAGGAGCAACGTAAGGAAGTAGCCAGTTAGAAAGAAGTAGTGCTGGCCATTGACTAGCGTGTAGCCATTAAGAGCGAGGGATAAAGCGCAAAGGATGCTCGGGAATCGGCCACATTCAAATCGCTTGGCAAGGAAATATCCAACAACTGCACATCCGATGAGCTTGATAATCGTGACCCAAACCAACATCGTGGCAAGCATGGCTGCGGGGAGTACGAAGAGAATCCAGTTGAATGGATCGAGAAGAAAATATGAAGCGGAAAGAACGTCTCCTCCCAACCCGATCTGCGGTGACCAAAACGAGAAATCTCCTGCATGAACTCGCCGGTTGATGTGAACCAGATTGGGCCAATAGGAGAAAGCAGTATCGGCGCCTATGTCTCCATACATGTACAGTCCCTTGCCGAATATGAAGTGGTAGAAGAGCGCCAAGAGTACGGGGAAGAGGACACAACAGAGCGCGAAAAGATCGCTTGCCAGGATTCTAGTGCAGGTGGGTTTCGAGGCTGAGAGGAAGTCTCGTAGACGGCTATTTCTGGGCGCCATTGGTCAATGAAAGAAATCGATCGTAGCTTCGGATGTAGTCGTTGGGGTCGTAATAATCGGACGCGAAGACAAGCAGAATGGCGTCGGGGGAGTATTTATACTGAACCGCCCAGGTCATCGGCGGAAGATAAAGGCCCGTCAATAGACCATCTAAATGGAATTCCTGCCGATTCTTGCCGTCATCCGCGACTACCGCACAGAATCCGTTGATGCAGATGAGGAACTGATGGCAACTGAGATGCGCATGCTCACCGCGGACTTCCGATGACGGGACGCTAAAGACCATGAAGTAGCGCTTGGGCAAGAAAGGGACTTGTCGTTCGAACTCCGCCACAATGAGGTTGCCTCTCATGTCTTCCACGAGCGAAAGACGATGCAGAGTTACTCCCCTCACTTGACTGGATTCAATTGTAGGAGAAGGCGATGGTTCTACGGATATCGCACTCTCCCATTTCTTCGTGCCGACATAACCTACCATACGCGCTGGATTTCCGACAACAAGCGCATTTTCAGGGTACTGACTTGGTGACCACGGAGCCGGCGCCAATCATGGCATTCGCACCAATGCTGATGCCTGGAAGGATGGTGGCGTTAGCGCCGATTGACGCCCCTTTGCGTACGATCGTCGTAAGAAACTGTTCAGGATAGACTTTGCTCCGTGGATACTTATCGTTTGTGAAGGTCACATTCGGGCCGACAAAAACATTGTCTTCGATCCGAATCCCATCCCATATTTGGACACCGCACTTGATCGTCACGTTGTCGCCGATAATGACGTCACTTTCGATGTATGTATGGTCGCATATGTTACAGTTGGATCCGATAACGGCAGTTGGCAAGATGTGTGCAAAGGCCCAGACTCTTGTTCCTGCCCCTATCGACGAACTCTCGCAAATCGCTTGTGGATGAATGAAAACCTCAGAAATGTCCACCACAACCTCCCGAGCGGTCAGTCTGGGAAATGTTCATTGATACTGCAGTTGCTCCCTGTACTTGAATTCATAAGCCTTTCATCCACTCCCTGGCGGCGGAAGCGCCCGGCAGCTCCTAAGCGCAATCTCTCCGAATTATATGACCATGATGAATTGCATGTCAAGGCGGAGATCAAGGGCAATATTCGATGGCCGGACAATGGGATACCTTGGAAGGCCATCTGTCGGCCTGAGAACCACATGGATTTCACCTTATTCGGGGCGCCTGGCTGTACAACACATGGGGGCCACTTTTCAGTCACCATATCGTAAGTGGAAAGATGCGTTCAGCAGAATTGAAGATGCTAACCGAATTAAGAAAACACAAGACAATGAATAGAACACAGTACACGTATAACCGGTTGTCCCTGATGATCCTCATGCCTTCTTGAAAAGAGAAGACTCCCATGGCTATGCAAGTCATGGTAATCGAGATGTAGTATCGCACCTCTACTATGAACAGCGATACCACAAGACCCGGGATCGACATGGCAAGAAGAAGAATGGAGACATATCCATTGCGATGGCTCGGGATTGGAAATCTAGTGCTGGCTACCACTATTGTAAGAAACACCAAGAAGTAGTTCACTAGAGAGAAGAAAATCCTAGGAGCTGAGAAGTTCATGACAAAGACAGAGTTAAACGTAATATCCAAACCGCAAAATAGTCGCTGGGCTACTATGAAGAACAAGTCGACAGGATACTTGCGCCACAAATCTAGATACTGCCCGATGGAGATTCCCTCAGGAGACGCAACCGGCTCATAACCCTCACGCTGAAGAATCTCAATTCCTCTCCTTTCTGGAAGAATCATCGGTCCCGGGTAATTATTGTCCCCGGCATTCCATTCGATCTTTTGGATAAACAAACCGCACTTCAGTACCTGCCTTAGCACGTAGGAATTGTGAGATGTATATCCAAGCTTGTACACGGAGGAATTGTTTGTACAGATGAGATTGACGCTGACAAGCAGCACACAAGGAAGCAGAAAGCATGAGAGGGACCGCCACACCTGAGATACCCTAAATTGCCGTGCAAATAGCGTCAAGAAAAAGAAAGCCGCAAGTAATGGCACTGAGAATACATAGGTAGACCTCATCATAATGCTGCAAGCGAGCAACGTTCCGGCACCACTCAAATATAAGCAGGAACACTGTGGCGAATTCAGGTATAAGATGAGAACATCTATGGAGACAAGGAGAAAAGCAAAGGCGAGAACATCGGTCTGCGGGTGAAGGAAGTACCCGCGATACAGGTAGAACACCGTCATAGAGAAGACCACTGTTTCCCCGGGACAAATCTTTCGATTAAGAATGTAGGAGAGGAGATAGGGAAATACAAGGGCTGTCAGGAAGGCAAATAGGAAAGAGCTGTAGAGTCTGAAAAAGACTACTTCGCCTATGCCTAGCATTCTTGACAGTGAGAAAAGGAGATTGTATAGGACAAACGTGAATGGCCCGCGGTATTCGACAAATGAAGCGTCGCGACCAGCTTGGTAAATGTGTTTAGATACATTCCAGATTTCATATGCATCGCCTCTGAAGCCGACATGAGCATTAAGTGCGGAGTAGATGACCATGCAACCGAGCGAGAATATGAATGGAATACAAGAAGGGTACTTGTCCCACACAGATATGAAGGAAACATGTCTATGAACCGCTGAGGAAATGTGGCCCGAGATCCTCGAGAGCATCTGCTTCAATGTAAGGTTGGGTGTGTGATACATGGACCTAAAGAAGGATAGTAGGACATCATCGCTTTCGAAGAAGAAGGGCTAGTATTCCACTATCGCCCGAGAAGGTTCGCATCTGCAATGCTTCCTGAGCGGCGGGTTGGGAGAATGGCTGCCTGTCGTCTCATCGGAAGACAGCATACTAGCATTCTGGCAAATGGCAATCACAGAATGGACCGGGCTCAACCAGAAGCGGCGTGCCAAGCGGCGGCGGCGACCGCAACGGGTGAAACAACCCCAGTTGGGGCCACAGGGCCAGAACCAGGTCTGGTCGGCGGACTTCATAAGTGATGCGCAGAGTTCTCCGGGGACTACTTCTCAATTGTGCGCATTTGAATGCGGTAGCTTGTTACTTGATCTATCGTTTGCCTCTTAACTGCGATTACATTAACTTCGTAGGAATCAAGCAACTTGTTCATTGAAGAATCCCCTGCAGCAATCAGGTCTATGCTGTTTACAAGTCGGCTTCGCTGCTCAAAATCTTTCTTATCCATAATAGTCTCCAAGGTTGGCAAGTATCCTTGACCTGGCATAACAAGCTTGAAATCGGGGGCGACAACCGTCAGCCACGTTCCCAATCTCGGCTCAACCAATACAGTGATTTCATGTCCTCCTATTGCCTGTCGCCTTATATCCCGTGCCAGTTCAACTGCTTGATAGTATTCAGGAGGTACTTTGTGATCAAGCCATCCCCATTGAACCTGATTTCCTCTTGCCAGAGTCCACGGATTAACAGTAATGAACGCAACAATCCAGCAGATGGGGAAGAGTAATGCGACCGTTCGCGTGTTTCCCTTCATGTTCTCAAGTGCATCATAGAGCAGATAGACCACACAAGTTGCCAGAATCAGCGGTAGAGGAGCAGCCCAGGCAAGACGCCAGTTCATATTCTTGGACGTAACCACAGTCAGGTAGTTGATCAGGACCGGGTTAAAGACCAGGATGATAACAGCAACAATCAACCATAAGAAAGTTCTCTTAGATACTTCAGCTATGCCATCGCTGCTTGCTCGAAGCCATAAGTCCTTTGTTCCGAACCCATGCAATACGATAGCCGCCATGATGGCCAATACCAGGGCCTCGCGCGAGGAACCTCCAAGTGATGCGTCTACAGGCAGATAGCTCCCAATTCCCTCAACCTTTCCAGAAGCACTACTCGCGAATTTAATCCATAGCCCCAATGCAATAGGGTAAATGAGCGAAGTTGCGCCAATTACCGCAATCCGCAGATTCCTCCAACTTGGCTGTGCCATCAATCCTGCGAGCAAACCAACCGTTGTCGACAATATAGTGATGACCAATCCAGAAGAAGATACGCCGACAGCAACTACTTGCATAATGAGAATACCCATCCACACACGAATGTTCTGTTTCCTCATCCACAACAGGGCCACTATCACTGTGATAGGAGTGGTAATCGCAACCAACAATCCCTTCCCTTGAAACAAGCGGACGTACATGCGATTTCCATAGGCAAAATGAGTCTCCCCCCATGCCAATGAAATCAACAAGAAGAAGCATACGGCCAGCAGACTCCAGCCAGAAGGCAGAAACCAACGTATGAACACAAAGGCAACCAGAATGGACAGACCCGCTGATATGGCAGGAACAAGCAGGTAGTAGACATCCATTACGTTCAAACCAGTCCATTGGCTGATCAGCGCAACGCATGTCTCGTATGATGTGATGCGATAGGGTGCAAAGCGGAATTGCTCCAAGACAATGCCTAGCGACGCATCAAAGGTGTTTGGCGCCCTTTCGGGATGTTGCAGCGTCTGTAGAGCAAACTGAATATACTCGGCATCATCGAAATCTGGCCGATTGACGCTAAGTACAAGAAGCATCGTTAGACCCGCAATTCCGATAAGGCAGACGTATGCTATAGCCGGCGGTACTGGTTGAGCCCGTTGTGTTTGTGCAGACACACCGATTCTTGCTTTCGGCATACGACAGGAAGACACGATCATCGCCACAAGGCACAGCATCAACAATGCGTATCGCCCTGAAAACCCTGATAACACAAGGCAGGAAACCAGAAAGACGAGAAACGTCGCCCACAAGTATCGGACTTCGAGTGGATTCTTCCCATCCAATCGGTCTGGCAGATGATCTGCATAGTACTTCGCCAACCGACTGGTATACAGGTATGTCAGTACAAACGCCGGCAAGAACAACCAGCCTATCGCCCGGTTCAAAGCCGTCCAAGAGACTCCAGTAAATGTGCTTAACTGGAGCGCCGCGGTCCACAGCGCAAATAGGGACAACGTCAACATGAGAACATGCATGACGTCTTCTTCCAAGCGGTTTGCAGTTGACCTATTCATTAACGGTAGACCCAGTACCTATTGATAACATAGCGCACCGGCATCAGCAGTATCGCGATCGCCATGGTGGCTATCAGATAGTGAATGCCGAGTGAGATTTGCAGCTTGAACAGCATTGTGCTCAGCCCCAGGAAAGCTGCAAGATACACGATGTACTTCAACACTTTTCCCCACCGATGCCTTTCATTGAAAACAAGTACAAGAGTTATCGTGTACTCAAGTATGTAGGCGGTCAAATACACCGTCAAATAGGCGGGGACCTCATCCACTCCAATCAAGTCAACCAAGATGTAAACGGCCGACAATATGAATGTGTAGACAAGAACACTTCCAAGCAAGTACTTGATTGGCACCAAGTGCTTGCGGAGGCTATCCGACAAGAGTGTGAACATGCGGAAGCCGACTGACTAACTCGGGTACCGCCTAGGAATTCTATTGATCACTTGTAGTGTCTCCACGGCATCAATCCCAATTGTGTCGCAGTACCACTTGAACGACTCTGCGCGCGGGGCATTTTCTGCCTCGATGGCGCGCAGAGCTGTTTCCCTGTCGAGCATGCCTTCGCGAATCTGGTTGCTGCGGAAGGTGTCATGTTCGCTGAAGCCAGCGACAGTCAGGTAGATGTAGTTGTAGAAAGGTGCAGTGCCGTCGCCGATGCGCCAAGTGGATGTTGTGTCCGGCGAAGTCTCCCAGTCGTAGCCATCCATGATGCATCGTTCAATCTTGGCCTGATCCCAAGCAAGAAAGTCAAAGATCGAATAGTAGTCCTTGCCTTGCAGGTAGTAAGAGAGGAAGCCGAACAGAGTGTCGGGGATGCTGCTGTTGATATAGCGCGGATTAGTCAGGAAGTTGAGCCCATAATTGGCGAATAGCCTGAGTTGATTGAGCCTAGTTAGACCATAGGTCTTCTCATGGCTGGCGGTATCGTTTACCCCGGCAAAACCGGTCTTGAAGCCGGTCTTCTCCAACCAGTTCATGCAAAAGAGGATAGGTCCGAGGTTCATTTGCTGCTTGACCATGCTGGCGTAGTAGAAGTAGGCCTTGTCGCCGGCCATAAACAGGGGAATCATGCTCAAGTTCGGCTTGGCCAGCCATGCACAGACGTTCTTGCGCACGTTTTCGCGTTTCTGCCGGATGTCCGCAGCGACCAAAACGTGCTCGACGTTCAATTCGCCGCACATGCGCGAGATATTTCGGCGTGCCAGATCGGTAACGAAACCCCAGTCATATGTGTAGGCAACCGGATTGAGGCCCAACTCCTTCTTGACATAGTGCAGCCCATATGAACTGTCGCGGCCACCGCTAATCGGCACCAGACAGTCGGGCTTGCCGTCCGCGCGGCGCACCAGATCGGCCAGTTTCTGCAGCGCCGCCGCGCCGCGCAAAGGCGTCGGCCGGTGGTGGCGGCAAAACTGGCAAACCCCGGCGGCATCGTATTCGATGAACGGAAAGGTTTCGGGTAGCAGGCACCGACTGCAGCGCCGCAAGGCAGCAATCGCTTTCTGGTCGAACAGCATGTGTCGTTCGATCTCACTGACAGGCAGGTTCACCGCCGGTGACCGGCGCATGGCCACCGGCCGTTCCGCGTATAGTTGGCGAATCTGCCGCGGAGGCCTGACGACGATCGTGTTCGACGGCGCAGCCAACTCATCGCCAACCGACAACAGTCGTGCGCCGCCATTGCGAAGCGAGAGGGCCAGCAAGGTATACGGATTGACCTGAATGATCGGAGGCACATCGCTTGGCAACTTCATTGCCAGCGCCTCCAGAACTTGGCGGAGGATAAATTCCTCCGAGGCAAAGAGACTCACGCCGAGAACAGGTGCGGTGAAGAAATACAGAGAGCCATTGGTTGAACCTAGCACCATCGATTCACAAGCAGCATGAATAGCAGCGATGGTGTTGGCTCCTCTGGTTTCGCCAAAGGCTTTCCGCATGGCGGCATCCAGTGACTCGCCGGCCGCTATTGCCGACCCAACCAAGGCAGCGAATACCTCGGTATCCACCTCATATGTGCGGCTCAATTCCGGGTGTTGCCGCCAGAGGGCGAGATCATTGACTATGATGCCGTTATGTAATAGGACCAAGTCACCCTTGATCACCGGCTGATTGTTCCCCTCATTCCCCTCCGAGCCGTTGGTGACCATACGGGTATGACCCGCGATAACGAAGGCCTGCCCATCCTGATAATACCGACCTGCATCAGCCAGCAGTTCGGCGAAGGGCCTGCTCTTGAGCATCATGCTGGCGCGCCGTGCTTCCTTGTAAATCAGAATTTCCGCTTCGTTGACGGCGACGACCCCCGCCGCATCCTTACCACGTGTCTCCGATTGCTTGAACAGACGGCGTGCCAAAGCCTGCAGCGTTGCCGCTGGCAACTGCGCTGGCGCGTTGGCGATCAGTCCGAAGACTCCACACATGCCTAGAACCTGAAACCTGCCCCGGTTTGTGGTGTCGCTCAAAAACTGAGCTGGGAACTACTCCTCGTCCAGTCTTACAAACTTGCGCGGACTCAGATTAGGCAGAAGAGTTCTCTTCTGCATAGTATATGCTACCCGCCACTCCTCGGCAATCTGCCGCTAGTGCCATTGTCCATCACAATTCGATTGGGCAGTCCACGCACCGACGCCGCCAAGAAAGGTGGCGCTATAAGGGTCAAGGAGCTGCACGCCAAAATCGGACAGTTGACGGTGGAACGTGACTTCTTGACCAAAGCCTTCGGTCGGAAATGAGCCGGAACCGGAGATAGTCGTGCATCAATCTTCGCTAGGCTTCTTCTCACTCTTCCTTTTGTGGAGGATAATGGAGTCCGGGCGGCACTTGGTATTCTCAAAGGTTCTCCAGACATATGAACCGATGACACCCAGCCCAAGAGAGTTCAGTGCGGCAAAGAACGTAATGGTAATGATCGTTGCCGTATACCCGGGAAGCTTGATCAGACCGCTTGCCTTGGCCACGAGCACGGTAACGACAAGGATGGCGGAAGCCAAGAGACCGATTGAGCCAAAGATGCTCAAGATTCGGATGGGAAAATCAGTGAAGGTGAAGATGCTATCCGTCAAGTAGGCGAACTTGCGGTTCAATGTCCAGGCGCTGCGGCCATGTCTTCTTGGAAGTCGCTTGTATTCAACGAATTGCCTTCGGAAGCCGATCCAAAACACTAGTCCAATCAAAGAGGAATGGGATTCTCTGAGGGGAAGCAAGGCATTCCTAAACGCTTCGTTGCACCCGAAAATATCAACCCCGCCGGATGGCATCTCCGGAAGAACAAATCGACGATACAACCACCAGTATATTCCTGAGCAGAAACAAGAAAATCGGGGATCTGCCCTGCCTGTTCTGGTGCCGATGACCACATCAACCGAACCTTCTCCCAGAATCGTGAAGAATTGGAGTATGAGACTGGGCGGCTCTTGAAGGTCAGCCGCCATGATAGCCATGAACCGCCCTTCGGCGATCTCCAATCCAGCTCGGATGGCCGAAAAGGACCCGAAATTTCTGGAGAGCAGGATGATTTGCCAAATAAGACTGCTCTCAGGAAGAGAACGATTCAAGAAGTCGTAGGATCGGTCAGGGCTGCCGTCAACAACAAAGACGACCTCGAGGCTGCCTCTGAGAGAACGGTTAAGCTCTTCACAGGCTTGCAGAAGCTCTGGGAGAGAGTCCTCATTCCGATAGACGGGGATGATGAGGCTGTATTCAGGACCAGATGTTGATGCCATCGACGATGTCCTTTACGTCTTCATCGGAAAGGTACGGATGGATGGGTAACGACAACTCGTGTCGAGAGATATTTCTTGACCGATCCAACGTTCCGGAAATCCTGTGGGGCGGCGCATTGGGCTTGTTGAATACATTCTGATTCGGGATGATCTCCGGGTAGTGAATTCCCGTGGCTATACCCAGATCGGCGAGATGTCTCGCAAGTGCATCTCGATTCTCTCGAACAATGAGGGGGAAGAGATGCCAACTAGGGACAGCAGCTTGCGGGATATCTGGAAGGGTAACTCGAGGGTTGACAATCCCCGACAGATAAGCCTGCGCAATTTCTCTTCGCCGCGCCGTCCAGTGATCCAGTTCGGGCAGGAAAACCCGGTGGAGGATGGCTGCATGAAGCTCATCAAGACGACTGTTCAAGCCCACTTCCTCATGGAGATATTTTGCTGACTGACCGTAATCCCTGATCATTCTTGCCTTTTCTGCCAATGGAGGAGATAGGGTGAGAACCGCCCCGCCGTCTCCCATGCAGCCAAGATTCTTTGTGGGATAGAAACTCACTGCGGAGAGGGCCCCTGCCGTACCGACCGGCCTGCCGTTCCAGGACGCACCGATCGCTTGGGCACAGTCCTCCAGCACATGCACACCGAAGGATCTTCTGAGATCGTCAAGACGCTCCAGGTCAACGGGGATTCCATAAAGGTGTACCGGAATGAGACAGCGGATGCGCTGTGATGCACGCATGGCACCTTCAGCCCCTTCCAGATCAATTAGCCCATTGGCGTCAGTGTCGACAAAGACCGGTGTCGCCCCGACCCGCAACACAGCCAAAGTGGTGGCAAAAGCGCTGAGGGGTGTGGTCAGGACCTCGTCGCCAGGGCCAACTCCAAAGATCCTGAGTCCTATCTCGATCGCGTCGAGCCCGCTGGCGCACCCCACGACCGCCCGCACACCCCACCGTCGTGCGAGTTCCTGTTCGAAGCTTGCTACCTCTCCGCCAAGGATATACCAACCACTGGCGCCAACCCTTTCAACAACTTCGTGAATCCGAGGGCCAAGGTGGCGCCATTGGGCAGCGAAATCATTCATGAAGATTCGCATATTCTCATCTGCTTCGCCAAGCGAGCGAATCTGGACGTTCAATGCTTGATCCTCTGTCAACTCTCATCTCGGTCCGCCAATTTCTCTGGTGATTCTCAGAATCCGACTCGCGCGAGCCAACTCATTCGGGTGATTATAGCATGCAAGCATTCTTGGGGATGTCCAGAGAAGCCTGGTGCCGCATAACTTTGGGTTGTGTGCTCCGACCCGATCTTTCCGGTGCCGCCGGCGTCCATCGCCTACGAGATCCTGCTGTCGCGCTACTTCTTCATCGCCGACTGGCCGGGGGGGTGCGGCTAATGGGCGATCTTCGTCGCCAGGGTCGGCTACGCCGCCAGCGGAGGGGATTTTTGAGCCTGGCTAGAGGACACCTCGCCACTGCCTTCTCGATTCGTCACCACCTCCGCTGCATGCAGTAAAGCATCCGACTGCTGTCGGCGACCCGACGGGCCTCCTCGATGGAGAAAACCCTCGCGAAGGCCTGCTCAAAGCCAGGCTGGGTGTAGTCTTGAAAGACATCCTCCCTGGATGCCAGCAGCCTGCGGACCTGGGAATCACTCTTGGGGACGAACTCGATGACCAGATTGGCTGTCACCGCGGCGAAGAGGTCGGCGATGTCGGCCAGCGGCACGTTGTTGGAGATGGCCAGGTGGTGGACCAGGGCGAGGGCTAGGACGGCGTCGACCGGCCCGCGCTCGAGGAAGGCATCTCGCTCCCTATTCCGCCAGCCTAGGGAAGGGCTCGGGTTGGTCAGGTCCTGGATCAGCGGCAGGAGGTTCTTTCTCGAGGTGGCCCGGCACTCCAGATAGTTCTTCTCGACCGCCGCCGGGTCGATGTCGAAGGAGACGGTATGCATCCCCATTTCGCTGGCAAGGCGACTGAAGACGCCGGTGTTGGCGCCAACATCCCAGACGGTCCGCGCGGCCGATCGTCGCAAGTACTGGTACACCAACTGCTTCTTTTCCTCCATGGCCACCGAAGAGTAGTTGGTGTCGTTGTAGTAATCGCCCCACTCCGTGCCGACCGGTCGCCAATGGAGCCCAGAAACAGCCGACTCGAGGCTGTCGATCATGCCGTGCATGCCGGCGACGCCCAGCTTCCGGTGGCCTCTCAGCGCGGCGCGACCCTCCTCCAGTCCGTGGCTGTTGGCGTAGCGGGCCTGACTCCTCGCATGAGCAACGAGATGGATGAGAAGGGAGGGCCGCATGCGCGCCCGAAGCGGCAGAAGCCCGGCGGCCATGTCCAGCGGCGGCCCATCGATGAAGACCTTCGACAACTGGCCAAGGCGGACGTCCACGTGGCTCATCAGTGCCAGCGGCGCAAGGAAGTGCTGGCAGAATTGCCGGTAGGCCACCCATGGCTCACCCTCTCGGTAGGTGTCGAACGAGAGAGTGTCGATCAGGACAGGCTCCGCGTTCAGGAACTGGATGTTGAAGGCGCTGGCATCCTTGAGGACCATGCCGTGGTCCAGGGCCATCCGCTGTATCCGCAGGGTGGACAGTGCGGCGTCCCGCAATTGGCTGAAGCTCCATTCGTAGGGGTAAGAGATGAAGGGGATGCGCTCGGGCCTAATGACCAGTACGCTCCGGAGGTCGCCCCCGAGGAGTCGACTTCGCTGTGGGGAACGAGCAATCCCGACGAGACCAGCGCGGCATACAGGCCGGAATTCCGAAGGTGGTCGGTCCTGCTCCTTGTAGCCCGCGTTCACCTGGCGGAAGAGTTCGCCGCCCCGGACGAAGACGAAACCGCATGGGTCCCGAAAGGATGCTGGGAGACGAGCGCCCGCAGAATCAGCGGTCATCCTTCTTCTTCCCCGACATGAAACTCTTCAGACGGCCCCACCACATTTTCGCCGTGAACAGTATTCCCAGGATGAGCCCGATGACGGCCTGAAAAATCATGCTTCCCGTCCCCGGATCGAGATAGGCTTGTGCAGGAGTGGCAAAGACCAACCCGACCAAGAGAAGAACCACGGCGGCCAGCAAACGCTTCAAGGTTCACCTCCCCGTTACGGCGTTGACATGATGAGCAACCATACCACAGATAACCTAGAGAAAGCTGTGTCGTTTCCGGTCTTGGGGTCTTGGCTATTTCCTCATCAGGACCTGGGGCATCTTTCGGCCCAATCACCATTGTCTTCGCAAGAGACGGTCTGAGGTATTATTATCCTCTATGCGCTACGGTCCGGTCTTCCTGGTGTCGCTGGCGTCGATCGCCTACGAGATCCTGCTGTCGCGCTACTTCGCCATCGCCGGATGGTCGGAGTACGGCTACTGGGTGATCTCCATCGCCATGGTCGGCTACGCCGCCAGCGGGGTGGCGCTGAGCCTGGCTGGGCAGCGCCTCGCCCGCCACGCCGACCGTCTGCTCGACCTGCTGCCGGCGGCGATGATCCCGGCCGCGGCGGGGGGGTTCCACCTGGCCACGCTGGTCAGGTTCAACCCGATGGAACTGCAGAACCCGGCCGTCAGGGGCGGGCAACTGGTCAACATCCTCGGCTACTACCTGGCCCTCTTCCCGTTCTTCTTCCTGGTCGGCGCCTACCTCGGCCTGGCATTCATGGCCTGCCGCGGCAGGACCACCCGTCTCTACTTCGTCGACCTGGTCGGGGCGGGAATCGGCTCGCTATGCATGCTGGCCGCGCTGTACGTCGTCCATCCCTTCCGCCTGGTGGCCCTGATCCTGCCGGTGCTGGCCGCGGCGGCCCTGTGGCGGCGCTTCCCGTCTCGGGCGGCACTGGTTTCGACCGCCGTGACCGTGGCCCTGCTTGCCGCCGGGGGGATGCTCTGGACCATCCGCTGGAACCGGGCCGACTTCAACGAGTACAAGGCGATCTACGCCCCGTCACGCGTGGCCGGCGGCCGGACGGTCCGGGAGGTCCGCTCCCCCCGGGGTACTTCCTGGTGCTGGACAACTTCACCGAGCGGCGCGACCTCGACCTGTCGAACAACTACGACCTGCTCGGCGCGGGCGACCCTCCGCGCGCCCTGGGACTCTACCGCGACGGCAACCGGGCCACCGGGCTGCTCCCCGCGCCCCTGGCCGAGACCTCCTACCTGAAGGCCTCCGTCGCCTCCTTCCCCTACCAGGACCGCCGCGCCCCGCGGGTGCTGCTGATCGGCAGCGGCGGCGGGTTCCGACCCGGCGAGGTCCTGAGCTTGGGGGCGTCGCGGGTGACCGTGCTCGAGGCCGAGCCCCTGGCGGCCGCGGCCGTTACCTACTCGCCGGCGGTCACTGTCCGGCGCGACTCCCCCCAGGGATTCGCCAGCGGCACCCGCGAGCGTTTCGACGTCATCGAGATCGCCCCCGACCACCTCGACGGACCCGAGGCCAACCGCTACGCCTTCACCCGCGAGTCGGTGGCCGCGCTGGTCGGGTTGCTCGAGCCCGGGGGAGTGCTGGTCATGCCGGTGTCGATCCGCGAGTTCACCGTCTACGTGCTGAAGATGGTCGAAACCGCCAAGGCTGCCCTGGCTGCGCGCGGCGTGGCCGATCCGGGGGGCCACCTGGCCGTGTGGCGCTCGGCCTGGAGCGCCGTGGTGCTGGTCTCCCGCGACCCGCTCGACCGGGGCACGGGCGACGCCCTGGCCGGCTTCTGCGACCGGCGGTCGTTCGACCTGTCGTGGTTCCCCGGTCGACCTCCGGCAGCGACCGTCTGGAACGAGCTGCCCGAGATCTCGTTCGACGCCGAGACGTCCCGGACCTCCGCCGGCGGCGACGCCATGGCCACCGAGATCGGCCGCCTCCTCTCCCCCGCCGGCGCAAACTTCCTGGCGGGGCATTTCTTCAACCTGCGGCCGGCCTCCGACGACCGCCCCTTCTTCCACGCCATCCTGCGCCTCGGGCGCCTGCGGCAGGTCATGGCCAGGATCCAGATCCTCCCGCGGGAGGAACTGGGGACGCTGGTCAACCTGGCCGTGCTCGCCCAGGCGGCCATCTTCGCGCTGGCCATCCTGCTGCTGCCGCTCTTCCGGCGACAGGCCTTTGCCCTGGCACCGGCCACCATCGCCCGCGGGATGGCCTACTTCGCCGCCCTGGGCCTTGGCTACCTGTTCGTCGAGATCTGGCTGATGGAAGTCTTCACCCCCTACCTGAACGACCGCACCTCGGCCTTCGGCATCGTCCTGGCGGAGATGCTGGTCCTGTCCGGGCTGGGGAGCCTGTGGGCCGGTCGCCACCTCGACCGCCCGGGCCGCGGCGCCCGGCGCATGGCCCAGGCGGCATGCCTCGTGCTGGCGGCCTACCTGTGGCTCGTCCCGCTGCTGCTGCGGCAAAGCCTGGCCTGGGCCCCCGCCGGAAGGACGCTGCTGGCCGTGCTGCTGATCGCGCCACCGGCCTTCTGCATGGGCGCCCCATTCCCGTTGGGCCTGTCCCTCTTCACCGGGGAGCGGGAACGGATCCTCCCCTGGGCCTGGGCCTTGAACGGCGCCTTCTCGGTGGTCGCCTCGCCGTTGTCGGCCCTGGCCGCGGCGCAGTCCGGCTACCGCGCGCTGCTGCTGGCGGCGGCGGTGCTATACGCCACGGCGGCGTTCACCTTTCCCGATCCGTCTGCTAGAATCGCACGATGTCCAGACGACTCCACGCCACCCTAGCGACGGTCCTGGCCTCAATCCTCCTCGCCGGGGGATGCGGCAAGCGGGAGGAACCGCCGGCGCCGAAGGTCGAATCGCCCCCTCCCGCCGCCGTGTCCGGGGCGGTGAATGCCCCTGAACCGCCCAAGGCGGCGCCGGTGGACGCCTCGAACTGGGACTTCGACCGCTTCGCCGCCGCGATGGAGGCATCGGGCCGGAAGACGAAACTTGACCCGGCCGGTTTCGCCGCCATCCGGGAGAAGCGCGAGAAGGCCGTCACGGAAGCCGAGACTTACCTGAAAGAACGCTTCGGCGAGGCCGACCCGCGGGTCATGCAGGCTTTCCGCGACCTCCCCCGCGAGTACTTCCACTACAACTACCAGGGGCCGTACGCCTTCCCCGCGAGGCTTACGAGATCCCGGCCAAGCCGTGGGCGGTCGGCTACGGGTCGGCCCTGTCGGACTACCTGGGGCAGCTCTACATGACCCAGGTCTCGGGGCCGCAGGCCGACCAGACGGTGCTGGAGATCGGCACCGGCTCGGGCTACCAGATCGCTCTGCTGTCCCGCCTGGTCAAGTCGGCCTACTCGATCGAGATCATCCAGCCGCTGGGCGAGGGGGTGGGCAGGATCTTCGGGCCGCTCGGCTACGACAACGTCCACACCCGGGTGGGCGACGGCTTCTTCGGCTGGCCGGAGGTGGAAGGGGGTTTCGACCTGATTATCGTCACCTGCGCCGCGCCGTTCGTGCCGCCCGAACTGCTCCGCCAGCTCAAGCCGGGCGGGAGGCTGGTCATCCCCATCGGCCAGCCCTTCAAGCGGGGGCAGTTCCTGTACATCTACACCAAGGACGCCGACGGCAAGGTGCATTCGAAGAAGGACATGGGGGTCTACTTCATCCCGATGACCGGAGCGGTCGAGTCGAACAGGGGCTGAACGCCGGCCCGGCTCCCGGCGTCACTTCTTCTTCTTTTTCTGCTCCTGCTCCGTCAGTTCCTTGATCAGTTTCCGCTCGCGCCGGGCCTGGTTGTTCTCCGGGTCCCAGCGCAGGGCCCGGTCGATCATTTCCAGGGCCCGGGTGTACAGCTTGCCGGCCCGGTAGACCTGGCACAGGGCGACGTAGTACTCGGCCTTGCTGCCGTCCAGGTGGATCGCGCGCAGCAATGCATCCTCGGCTTTCTTGCTCTCCTTGGCCTTGAAGTGGGCCGCGCCGAGGAAGAACCAGTTGCGCGAGTTCGCCGGGTCGAGCTGGCAGGCCTTCTCCAGGAACTCGGCCGCGTCGACGAAGCGCTCGGACTTCAGGTTCTCCGCCCCCGACCGGAAGTACACGTTGGCGTCCTCCTTCTCCTGGTCGGGCGGGGGTGCCTTCGCCGCCTCCGCGGCCCGCTCCCGCTCCCGATCGCACCTGGCCCGGGCGTCGGCCTTCCCGACCGCTGCCCAGGCAGCGTTGATCCGGGCGAAGATCCCCTGGAGAGCGGCCCGGTCCTTCTCCTCCAGGTGCCCGCCGACCCGGTCGGGATGCCAGGCGAGCACCAGGCGGTTGTAGGATTCCTTGATCTCCGCCTCCGTGGCCGACGGGTCGACGCCCAGGATGGCGTAGTGATCCCCCTCGGGCACCATACCCTTTTCGGTAATGAAGTTGCGGGCCGCCTCCGCGGCGCGATCCTGTTCCGGCGGCGGCGTCTCGGGGCCGAGGATGTCCAGCGGATCGACCCGCAGCAGGACGACGTCCTTGCCGGGGATGGTCCCGCCCTGAAGCTGGCAGGTGCCCGACTCCCAGGAAGCAGCGTCGCGCAGGACCGTCTGGACCTGGTCGACCAGGGCCCGGTAGAGATCGGTCGGGGAGATGAGCTTGCGACGCAGCAGGACCATCCCCATCAGCATCTTGTTGACCTTGCCCAGTTCGGCGGCCACCTTGACGGTGCGGTCGTCGAGGCCGTAGCGGGAGACCAGGATGTCGCCGATGCGGAAGGCCGGGACGTTGGTCTTGACGTGGGTGATCCGCCCGTCGGCCAGGTAGACCGAGGCGGTGCGGCGGTCGCCGCGGAGTTGGAGACAGCCGGTGAAGCCGTGGGTGACCGCCTGCCTGACCAGGCGGAGGACCATCCCCGGCTGTATCTGCTGGACCTGCCCGTCGCTCGTCTTGTCGTCCATCGGTTCCCTCCGTACCGGTCATACCCCCGCCGCGCGCCGCTGTCAAGCCGTGCGGCGGAACAGCGTTGCCGAGAATCTGGTTGACAAGACGCGATGCCGAGTCAATTATTGACTCATGATGATTTTCTATAGAGTCATTCGTGGAGGCCGGGCATGAAGCAGATCACCATCAGGGGATTGTCAGACGCCGTCGCCAGGGTGGTCCGGAGGAAGGCCGAGAAGGAGGGGCTCAGTCTCAACCGTTCTATCGTCCTCATGCTCGAGGACGCGGTTGGCCAGCCGGTGACGGCGCAACGGAAGAAACGACACCACGACCTCGACCGACTCGCGGGCGCCTGGAACCGCAAGGAGGCCGAGGCATTCGATGCCGACCTGGCAGACCAGCGCCGCGTCGAGGAGGAGCTTTGGAAAGCCGCCGAGTGATGCTCGACACCTCGGCCTATTCCGCCTTCATGCGAGGCGAAGCATGGGTGAAGGAGCGGTTGCAGGAAGCTGACGAGATCGTCCTCAACGCGGCGGTCCTCGGGGAACTCTTGGCCGGATTTCGTAGGGGCGGCCGCGAGCGTCACAACCGCGCCCTTCTGGTACAGTTCCTCGATTCGCCCCGATACGGGTGGAAGCCATTGACGGCGAGACGGCCGAGCGCTACGCGGTCATCCTCAACGACCTTCGCAACAGGGGCATCCCGGTCCCCACCAATGATCTCTGGATCGCCGCCACGGCGATGCAGCACGGCCTGCTATTGCTGACCACCGACCGGCACTTCGCCCGCATCCCCCAGGTGATTGCTCTCTTCCCTCCCCGGTAGTGCGCGACCCCGCCGACGGGTCCCACAGGGGGTGGCGGTGGCGGGCATAGTCCGCGTCGACCCTGCCGGTAAACATCGACAGCGACAGCGGCCGGTTCGGCTTGATCACCAGCGCGAACAGGTGGGCCGCCAGGGCCACCAGGAAGAGTATCGTCCCGAGGTTGTGCAGCATCGTCATGGCCACCTCCATCCCGGGCGCCAGGCCGTTGCCGGGGAGGTTCTTCCAAGCCTTGACCAGGCCGGTGGCGATCAGCAGCAGTATCGATCCACCGAAGAAGACGTAGGCCAGGCGCTGCTCGGCCAGGAACTTGCCCGACGGGGGCTCCGGTTTGCCGGTCAGCATCGCCTTCATGATCCGCAGCGACTCGCCCAGGTCACCCTTCTTCGGCCATATGGCCGTCTCGCGCCGGTGCAGGTGGTAGACCAGGTGGAAGACCACCGCGGCGACGAAGACGGCCGCCGCCCAGAGGTGGATGCCGTAGTGGGTCCAGTAGTTGTCGCCCCACGCTAGGCCGGGTAGCTTGACGATGTTGTAGCGCTTGAACATCGGGAATTGGCCGAAGCCGCTGAAGACCAGCACGAAGCCCGAGATGGCCACGAGCCAGTGCTCCAGGCGCACCAGGGCCGAGTGACGCGGAGCCAGTTCTTTCTTAGCGGCCATCGCCGTTCACCTCCATGTCGTTTTCGCTCTTCCTGGCCGTCTTGACGAACGACTTGCCGGCCAGCGCCAGGCCGGCGACCAGCCCGGCCACCGGCGCGGCCAGCAGCGTCCGCACGCCGGCGTTCTCCTCGTACATCCTGTTCTTCACCTTCGGCATCCGGAAACGGTCCTTCCGGGCGACCAGCGCCGCGTCGATCTTCTCGAACGGGACGCTCGAGACGTAGATGACCGACGTGCCGCCGTTCTCCTCCAGGCCGTAGACGTGGCCGCCGACCTCGGCCGCGCGCGCCTTCGCCCGGGCAACGATCTCCTCGCGCGTCCCGGCGATCACCGCCGGCTGGCCGCCCCGCTCGGCGCGGGAGAGCCGGCAAGCATCGACGCACGCCGGCTCCTTCCCGGCGTCGGCCCGCAAGGCGCAGAAGTCGCACTTGTAGAGGACGCCGCCCCCGAGGGCCGGATCGAAGTTGAGGTAGATGCCCACGCCGGACTGGCGCTGCGGAATTCCCCACGGGCAGACGTCGCGGCACTTGGCCCCGCCGAGACAGAGTTCCGGGTCGATGCACACCGCGCCGTCGTCCCGCTTGGTGTTGGCACCCACCGGGCAGACCTTGACGCACGCCGGGTCGTCGCAGTGCATGCAGTGGCGCGGCACGTTGACGGCCACCTTCTCTCCGCCCTGCTCCACCTCGACCTTCTGGACGGCGGTCCAGTTGTACGGGGTCAGCGTCGACGTGAGCCCCTGCTTCTCGGACCAGTCCTCGTGCTTCTTCTGCGGCCAGTAGTCCTTGATCGGCTTCTCGGGCACCGGGAAGCGCGACTGGTTCTCGGTCCGGCAGGCGGCCACGCAGGCCGGCGTCCCCTTGCCGGGGCAGCCGTCGCACTGCGTCAGGTCGATCATCATCGCCCGGCGCTTGCTGTTCCTTCCCGAGGCTGCCGCCGGCCTTGGCTTGAGCGCCATCGAGGCCCCCGCGGCGGCCAGGGCGCCCTTCAGGAAGCCCCGGCGGTTCATCTTCATCTCGGCCATGTCATCCTCCTCCAGGAATGTTCGGAATCTCCTCACACCTCCATAGAGACGGATTTTGCCGAAAGGTTACAGACCTGCGATTTGGCGTGGGAATGTTTCCGCAACGTCGGGCCGGGTCCTGCCGCCTCCCACCCCCACGTGGTGCTCGCCAACTGGCTGCGCGTCACGTGGGGGTCCCCCGGAGGCGTCACCCGGGCCATTCGCCCGGTATCACCTCGCCTGCTGTTGCGGCCTAATTAGGTTGATTGCGGTTGGGGCGGAGGGCAAGGTAAAGAAGGAGGGCGGAGAGGGCGCCCAGGGTGTCGGCCAGCATGTCCTTCTGGGCATCCCAGACGTCCCCCTGGCTGCCGAGCACGGCAATCCCGGCGGCCGGGTCGGCCATGACGGCGAACTGCCACTCGATCAGTTCGTAGAAGGCGGCCACCGAGACGATGGTCATCAGCGCGAAGGCCAGGGCGGCCCACCGGAGGCGCATCACCCGGTAGCGCTCCAGTAGTTCGACTATGGGGAAGGCATAGAAGCCGACCGAGAAGTGGGCCATCCGGTCGTAGTGGTTCCGCTGGAAGCCGAAGAACTCGGTGACCCAGCCGAAGGGGACCAGCGCGAAGGTGTAGTGCCCGCCGATGGTGTGCAGGAAGACGAGGACGCTCATCAGCACGTATGACAGGGTCGACAGGCGCACACCCTTGCGGACCCAGAGCCAGGCCAGCAGGGCCGGAATCCAGGCGATGGTCAGGTTCTCGGCCAGCCAGACGGCGCGGTCGTTCGGGGAGATCGCCAGGGCGACGAAGAGGGCCAGGTAGAGCGCCAGCAGAATTTTCGGCACGGGTGAGGTCCGATCCATGAGGGAATCATACACGCGCCCGGCCCTGCCGGGAAGGGCCGGGAGCGCCGGGCAGGCGGGTCAGCGGGGGGCGCCGGCGGCGGCCGCGAGTTCGGCGCGCAGCGACTTGGCCGACAGGTCTCCCGGCACGCCGGCCAGGTAGCGGTCGAGCCAGGCGACGGCCCCGGCCGAATCCCCCTTGCCGGCCAGGGCCAGCGCGGTGGCCAGGAGCCAGTCGGGCATCCGGCCGCCATGGAGGGTGCGCGAGGCAGCCCGGGCGGCGGCCAGGATGTGGTCATAGCCGGCCGTCGACGGGAGGCGCATCGCGGCGACCAGCTCCGGCGGGGCGGTGGCCGCCCGCAGGAAGAGGATCGCCGACTGATCGGCGTGGACCAGCGCCCATGACGGATCCCGCAGCAGCGCCAGGGCCAGCGGGATGATCGTGCCGGTCAGCGGCTCGACCCCGGGGATTATCACCATGTCGACGCCGAATCGATCGAGCCCCGACTGGTACTGCCTGACACCACGGTGGTCGGTCACGAACGGGCGGTCGATGATCGCCTGGTAGCGCCAATACATGTCGGGCGAGACCGAGCGCCCGTCGATGAACACGCGCGCCCGGTCGGCCAGTTCCCATACCAGGCGCCCGCCGTCGGCATAGTTGCCGAAGAGATTGCCGGACAGGTCGTGCCGCCGGATGAAGGCCACTCCGCCGTCGAGGCGGCTGTCGTAGGGGTGCGGGCTGGCCAGGGAAGTCGTCGACAGACCGGCCAGCAGGGGTGGGACGGCCGCCGCGAGCGGGAGTGCGACCGCCGCCGCGATGCGCAGCCGACGTCCGGCGATCGCCCGCCGTAAGCAGGCCCGAAGCCAAACCGGCAGCCATCCCGAAGCGACGCGCAGGTTGGCAGCCAGGGCGATCGCCGCCACCGGCGCGGCGAAGACGAGGTAACGGATGCTGGCCACGCCCATCCCTGCGCCCAGCAGGAAGATAAGCGTGCGGTCGGCCCGCAGGCGGCGCCAGCGGGGAAGGGCGAGAGCCAGCGAAGCGAGCGCGGCTAGCGCGAGCGAAGAGAGGAGCGGCAGGCGGCGAACGGTTCCCCAGAGGCCGCCGTGGGAGAGGATCGACTGGCTCTCGACGAAGACCCCCCAGTGCTCGGCGGCGCGTGAATCGAGCAGCGTCGAGGCGACCACCCCGACCGCGGCGAATCCGCGCGGGTTGAGGCCCGCGGCCGCGAGCGCCGCCAGGCCGGCAATGAAGAAGCGGCGGCTGCCGCTCCGGGTGACCAGCGCGGCCGCAAGGGAGACGCCCACGACGGCCAGCCCGAGCACGTAGCCGGCGTGCAGGTTCGCCCACAGGCACATCGCCGCCGGCAGGGCCCAGGCGGCATAGCGCCTCCCCCGGCGCAGATCGTCGAGGACCAACAGCACGACCATTCCCAGCAGGCTGCTCCAGAGCTGCGGCCGGTCGCCGGTGTAGCCGATCTCCCCGAAGACCACCCCCCAGACCCAGAGGGTCAGCAGGGCCGCCCCGCCCGCTCCGGCCCCGGCCCGTCGCAGCAACCGGTACACGACGGCGAACATGGCCGTGAGCATCGTGGCCCGCATCACGATCAGGCCCTGGAATCCGGCCGCCAGGAAGACGCCGTAGGCAATCACCTGGGCCAGCCAGTACTGCCGCAGGACGAAGAGAAGCCTGGACGGGGTGACCGGTTCGGCCTGGGTGACGCCGAAGGGGTCGGCCGACGGCAGGGCACGGTGCTCCCACATCCACCGGCCGGTGGCCAGGTGCCACCAGGAGTCGGGATCGCCGATCGGGCCGGTCAGCGACCACCAGAGCGCCGCCAGGAAGATGACGACAGGGGCGCCGAGGAGCAGCCAGCGGGCGTTTCGCGCCGCCCACCCCGCGCCCGCGCGGCTCACCCGATCGAATCCAGGATGCGCCGGATCAACTCCTCGCGCCGGGCGGTCCCCGGCGTCCGACGCTCGCGGCAGAGGCCCGGCAGGTCGCCCAGGCGCTCGCGGCAGGCGGCGCAGTCGGGGCATTCCCGCAGGTGCTTCTCCAACTCGCGGCAGACGGGGCCCCGGAGCCGGCCGTCGAGGTGGGCCAGCAGCAGGTCGCGCGCCTTCCGGCAGCAGTCACGGTCAGCCACGGCCGTCCCCCTCCACGTACCCCCGGAGCGCCCTGGCGAGCGCATCTCTCGCGCGGGACAGCCGGGTCTTCAGCGCCCCGTCGGAGATGCCCAGCACCCGGGCCGCCTCGCTCGTCGAGAGCCCCTCCTGCTCACGCAGGACGAAGGCCAGGCGCAGCGAGGGCGGCAGGGCCCCGATGGCCCGGTCGATCGCCTGGCGCAGCTCGCCCCGCAGGGCCATTCCCTCCGGCCCCTCCCCTTCCCCGGCCATGGCCGCCGGTCCCTCGGCGCCCGTCTCGTCGAGAGGGCGCTCCTCGGGCCCCGGCACCCGGCGGTCGCGCTTCATCCGCATGCAGGAGGTGGCGGCGATGCGCAACAGCCAGGTGCGGAAGGATGCCTCGCCCCGGAAACCGCCTAGGTGCCGGTAGGCCGACAGGAAGGTGTCCTGGACCAGGTCCTGGCCGTCGGCCCGGCGGGGGCACATGCGTGCGCCGAGGTTGTAGACCGAGTCCATGTGCCGGCGCATCAGTTCCTCGAAGGCGTCGCGGCCCCCCGACTGGAAGCGCCGCACCAGCTCGGCGTCGTCGGCCGGGGGGGCGTCGGGACCGTCGACGGCGAACGGTTCATCAGCGGCGCCCCCCGTTCGCGCGGCGGCGGGACGGCCGCTGGCAGGCGGGGCAGAAGTGGGTACCGCGCCCTCCCTGGTTCACCTTGCGGATGGGCGTGCCGCAGGAAAGACAGGGCTCCCCTGCCCGCCCGTAGACGGCGTGCCGCTCCTGGAAGGAGCCCGGGCCGCACGGCGAGGCGTAGTCGCGCACGGTCGACCCCCCGGCGGCGATCGCTCCAGCCAGGATGTCGCGCATGGCCGCGTGGAGCGCCGCGGCACGGTCGGGGCCGATGCGCCGCGACGGCGTCGCGGGGTGCACGCCGGCCCGGTGGAGCATCTCGTCGGCATAGATGTTGCCGATCCCGGCCACCCTCGACTGGTCGAGCAGCAGGCCTTGATCCGCCGGCCCGACGAGCCGAGGAGCGCCCGCCACGCCGCCGTGTCGATCCGAAGGGCATCGGGCCCCTGGGCATCGAGCGGGGACGGGCCCGCCCGGCAAGACCAGGTAGAGCCGCCCGAACCGGCGGCTGTCGGTGAAGCGGAGGCGGAAGGGGACCCCGGCCGCGTCGACCAGGTCGAGCACCAGGCGGACGTGGGGGTGCTCCCCGGCGCCGTCGAGGCTGAAGCCGCCGGTCATCTTGAGGTGGAAGAGCAGCCGGCGGCCGTCGTCCAGGTCGACCAGCAGCAGCTTGCCGTGGCGCCCCACGCCCGCGATGCGCCGGCCGGCGAGCGAGGCCGGATCGAAGCCGGGGGAGCGGCTGACCAGGCGGCGGTCGGACACCGCCGCGCCGGTGACCAGCGCCCCGGCCAGGCGGCCGGCGAGCTGCCGCCTGATCGTCTCGACCTCGGGCAATTCCGGCATGACTGCCTCCCCGGTTTGCACATCCAAAGGCCGATCGCCTATATTATGGGTGCCGACCGGCGCGGCAGGCAACGACGGCGGCGGATCAACGAACACGGGAGGACAGGAAATGCCGATCTACGAGTACCAGTGCGGCAAGTGCAGCACGCGATTCGAGCGCTTCGTCTTCGGCGACGACAAGGCCGAGGACAAGGTGTGCCCGCAGTGCGGGGCCCCGCGGCGCCGAGCGCGTGGTCTCCTCGTTCTCGTCTTCGTCCTGCGGCGGCGGCGACACCGCTTCCGGCGGGTGCGCCCCGACGCCCCGGCGGCGATTCTCCTGAGGTTGATGTCGGCCGTCGGCGACGGCCCTCAACCGACCGGCCGGGGAACGAACTCCCCGGCCGTTCCTTCTCCTCCGGAGCCAGTGATCCGGCGATGCAGGCAGCGGCTGAACCGGTCCTGCGCGTCGAGTCCCTCCGGACGAGCTCCTCCGCCTTCCCGGGCCGGACCGTCCGCGCGGTCGACGACGTCTCCTTCTCCCTCCACCCCGGCCGGATCCTCGGGCTGGCCGGCGAGTCGGGCTCGCGGCAAGAGCGTCACCTCGCTGTCGCTGATGCGCCTGGTCCCCGACCCTCCCGGCCGGATCGAGTCGGGAAGGGCCCTGCTCGACGGGCGCGACCTCCTGTCGCTCCCCGAATCGGAGATGCGCCGCGTGCGCGGCCGGCTGGTGTCGATGGTCTTCCAGGAGCCGATGACCTCCCTCAACCCGGTCTTCACCGCCGGCCACCAGGTCGACGAGGTGCTGCGCCTCCACCTGCGGGATCGGCGGGCGGGAGGCGCGGGAGCGGACGATCGACCTCTTCGACCCGGGTCGGCATCCCCGACCCCGGGCGCCGCCACGGCGAGTACCCCCACCGCCTCTCGGGCGGCATGCGCCAGCGGGTGATGATCGCCATGGCCCTGGCCGGCGAGCCGCGAGTGCTGATCGCCGACGAGCCGACCACGGCCCTCGACGTGACCATCCAGGCCCAGATCCTCGACCTGATCGACCGGCTGCAGCAGGAGACGGGTATGGCCACGCTGTTCATCACCCACGACCTGGGCGTGCTGGCCCGGATCGCCCGGGAGGTGGCCATCATGTACGCCGGGCGGATCGTCGAGCGGGGCCCGGCCGCGGACGTCCTGCGGAGTCCCTGGCACCCGTACACCGAGGGCCTGCTGGCGTCGCTCCCGTCGCGCGCCGGCGGCCCGGCCGGGCGCCTGCGCTCGATCCCCGGCACCGTCCCCGACCTGGGCGACCTCCCCCCCGGGCTGCGCCTTCGAGCCGCGCTGCCCCCGCCGGGCCGACATCTGCGGCCGGCAGGCGCCCCCGGAGGAGGAGAAGACCCCCGGGCGCACGGCGCGTTGCTGGGTGGCCCCGTGATGGCAACACCGGCGCCGGCTTTCGCGGACACCCTGCTGGCTGCCGAGGGCGCTGGTCGCGGCACTTCCGCATCGGCGGCGGGCGAAACCACCGGCGGCTCCGGGCGGTCGACGGGGTGGACCTCCGGGTCGGCCGGGGCGAGACGCTGGGGCTGGTGGGCGAGTCGGGCTGCGGCAAGACCACCCTGGGGCGCCTGCTGCTGGGGCTCTACGCCCCCGACCGGGGCCGCATCGACTTCGACGGGCGGGAGATCTTCCCCGGCGACGGGCGCCCAAACCCGGGGCTCCACCGGCGCATCCAGGCGATCTTCCAGGACCCCTACTCGTCGCTCAACCCGCGCATGACCGTCGGGGCCATCCTGGCCGAACCGTTCATCATCCACCGGCTGGCCAAGGGCCGCGAGGCGAATGAACGCGCCGCCGCCCTGCTCGGTGCGGGTCGGCCTGGCGCCCGACGACGCCGACCGCTACCCGCACGAGTTCTCCGGCGGCCAGCGCCAGCGGATCGGCATCGCCCGCGCGCTGGCCCTCGACCCGATGCTGGTCGTAGCCGACGAGCCGGTTTCGTCGCTCGACGTGTCGATCCAGGCCCAGATACTGAACCTGTTGATCGACCTGCGCGACGAGCGCGGCATGGCCTACCTGTTCATCTCGCACGACCTGTCGGTGGTCCGGCACATCAGCCACCGGACGGCGATCATGTACCTGGGAAGGATAGTCGAGGAGGGGCCGACCGCGGAGCTGTTCGGCTCGCCCCTCCACCCTTACACCGAGGCGCTGATCTCGGCCGCGCCGACGCTCGACGCCGACCGCCCGAGGATCGTCCTCGGCGGCGAACTGCCGAGCCCGGTCGACCCGCCGCCCGGCTGCCACTTCCACCCCCGCTGCCCGATCCGCGGGGCCGGCTGCGACGAGACCTATCCGCCCCTGCGCCCGCTGGCCCCGGGGCGCCTCCTCTCCTGCCACTACCGGGGGTAGATCGACATGGACCACGGCAGCATCGTCATACGCGGGGCGCGCGAGCACAACCTGAAGGATCTCGACATCGAGATCCCGCGCAACCGGCTGGTGATCATCACCGGCGTCTCCGGCTCGGGCAAGTCCAGTCTGGCCTTCGACACCATCTACGCCGAGGGGCAGCGCCGCTACGTCGAGTCGCTGTCGGCCTACGCCCGGCAGTTCCTGGAGCTGATGGAGAAGCCCGACGTGGACGTCATCGAGGGGCTCTCCCCGGCCATCTCGATCGAGCAGAAGACGGTCAGCCGCAACCCCCGCTCGACCGTCGGCACGGTGACCGAGATCCACGACTACCTGCGCCTGCTGTTCGCCCGGATCGGCGAGCCCTTCTGCTGGAAATGCGGCCGGCCGATCGCCGCCCAGACGGTGCAGCAGATGGCCGACCAGGTGCTGGGGCTGCCGGAGGGGGAGAAGGTGCTGCTGCTCGCCCCGGTGGTGCGCGGGCGCAAGGGGGAGTACGGCAAGCTGTTCGACGACCTGCGCCGGAAGGGCTTCACCCGCGTGGAGGTCGACGGGGCGGTCCGGTCGCTCGACGAGGAGATCGCGCTGGACAAGAAGTCACAAGCACGACGTCTCGGTGGTGGTCGACCGGATCGCCGTGCGCCCCGGGCTCGAGGGGAGGCTGGCCGACTCGCTCGAGACGGCCCTGGGCCTGGCCGACGGGCTGGCCGTCGTCCGCCGGGCGTCAGGCGAGCAGATGACCTTCAGCGAGAAGATGGGCTGCCCGCTGTGCGGCGTGTCGGTGCCGGAGCTCAGCCCTCGCCTCTTCTCGTTCAACAGCCCCTTCGGCGCCTGCCCCGACTGCGACGGCCTCGGCAGCATCATGAACTTCGACCCCGACCTGGTCGTCCCCGAGCCGGCCAAGTCGCTGCGCGAGGGGGCGGTGGCACCGTGGGCGCGCAAGACCAGCATGATGTTCTTCGAGACGATCCGGTCACTGGCCGAGCACTACGGGTTCTCGATGACCGTCCCCTTCGCCGGTCTGCCGAAGAAGGTGCGCGACCTGATCCTGTACGGCTCGGGCAAGGAGGAACTGCTGTTCAAGTACGTCTCCGAGCGGGGCTCGTTCACGATACGCCGCCCGTTCGAGGGGGTCATCCCGACGCTGGAGCGCCGCTACCGCGAGAGCACCTCGCCGGGGATGAAGGAGGAGATCCAGCAGTACATGAGCGTCAACCCGTGCCGCTCCTGCGGCGGGCTGCGGCTGAAGCCCGAGAGCCTGGCGGTCAAGGTCGGCGGCCGGAGCGTCGCCGACTACTCGGCCATGAGCGTCCGCAGCGCGCTGGAGGCTTTCGGCAGCCTGGCCCTGGACGCGCGCCGGGAGGAGATCGCCCGCCGGATACTCAAGGAGATCAACGAGCGGCTATCGTTCCTGGCCAACGTCGGCCTCGATTACCTGACCCTCGACCGCTCGTCGGGCAGCCTGGCCGGCGGCGAGGGGCAGCGGATCAGGCTGGCCACGCAGATCGGCTCGCGCCTTGTGGGCGTGCTGTACGTGCTCGACGAGCCGTCGATCGGCCTCCACCAGCGCGACACCGACCGGCTGCTGAAGACGCTGGTCGACTTGCGCGACCTCGGCAACACCGTGTTGGTGGTCGAGCACGACGAGGCGACCATGCGGGCGGCCGACTACCTGATCGACCTGGGACCCGGGGCGGGGGTGCACGGCGGGCGCCTGGTGGCCGCCGGGACCCCGGCCGAGGTGACCGCCAACCCGGAATCGCTCACCGGCCGCTACCTGTCCGGCGCCGAGGCGATCCCGCTGCCGAAGAAGCGCCGCCCGAAGACCGACCAGCTGCTGACCATCCTCGGTGCGGCCCAGAACAACCTGAAGGGGATCGATGTCTCCTTCCCGCTCGGGCGCCTGGTGGCCGTCACCGGCGTCTCCGGCTCGGGCAAGAGCACGCTGGTGGTCGACATCCTTTACGCCGCGCTGGCCCGCCACTTCTACCAGGCCCAGGTGCGCCCCGGGAAGTGCGCCGGCATCGACGGGCTGGACCTGATCGACAAGGTGGTCGACATCGACCAGAGCCCTATCGGCCGCACACCGCGCTCGAACCCGGCCACCTACACCGGCCTCTTCTCGCCCATCCGCGACCTCTTCGCCGCGCTGCCCGAGTCGCGCGCCCGGGGCTACAAGGCCGGCCGCTTCTCGTTCAACGTCAAGGGGGGGCGGTGCGAGTCGTGCCAGGGGGACGGCATCATCAAGATCGAGATGCACTTCCTGCCCGATGTCTACGTCACCTGCGACGTCTGCAAGGGGAAGCGCTACAACCGCGAGACGCTGGAGGTGCTGTACCGCGGCAAGAGCATCACCGACGTGCTCGACATGACCGTGCGCGAGGCGCTCGACTTCTTCGAGAGGGTGCCGATGCTCCGCCACAAGCTGGAGACGCTCAACGACGTCGGCCTCGGCTACATCACGCTGGGGCAGCCGGCCACGCAGCTCTCCGGAGGCGAGGCGCAGCGGGTCAAGCTGTCGAAGGAGCTGTCGCGCCGCGAGACGGGGCGGACGCTGTACATCCTCGACGAGCCGACCACCGGGCTCCACTTCGACGACATCCGCAAGCTGCTGACGGTGCTGCAGCGGCTGGTCGACCACGGCAACACGGTGCTGGTGATCGAGCACAACCTGGACGTCATCAAGTCGGCCGACTGGGTGATCGACCTGGGGCCGGAGGGGGGCGACGCCGGCGGCCGGCTGGTGGCCGAGGGAACGCCCGAACAAATCGCCAAGTCGAAGAAGAGCCACACCGGCCGCTTCCTTGCGCCGGTCCTGAAAGAAGCAGGGAGGCGGACATGACGATGGAAGAAGACGGCGGCAGACGGGACGGGCGGACGGCATTCCACGCGCTCACCCCCGACACGGTGATCGGCGTCGTCGAGAAGGCGCTCGGGGTGCGCTGCACCAACCGGTTCTACCAGCTCAACAGCTACATCAACCGGGTGTACGAGCTCGAGCGCGAGGACGGCGGCGGGCTGGTGGCCAAGTTCTACCGGCCGGGGCGCTGGTCGAGGGAGGCCCTGCTCGACGAGCACGAGTTCATGGGGAAGCTGGTCGAGGCCGAGGTCCCCGTCATCGCGCCGCTGCCGCTGCACGAGCGGCGGGACGCTCGGGTGCCACGGGGGAATTCACTTCGCCGTTTACCCCAAGAAGAGCGGCCGCGTCCTGGACGAGTACACCGACGACCAGTGGCTGGAGCTTGGACGGCTCCTGGGGCGCGTCCACGCGGTCGGGGCCACGCTCCGGCCGCGTGACCGGATCACCCTGGCCCCCGACCGATCGACGCGCGCCCAGGTCGACTACATCCTCGCCGGCGGCTTCATCCACGCCGACCTGCGGGGCGATTCAAGGCGCTGGCCGGCACGCTCATCGAAGAGACGGCGCCGATGTTCCGCCGGCGTCGAGATGATCCCCATCCACGGCGACTGCCACGTCGCCAACCTGATCCACCGCCCGGGCGAGTCCTTCTTCATCATCGACTTCGACGACATGTCGGTCGGGCCGCCGGTGCAGGACTTCTGGATGCTGCTCCCGGGCTACCGGGGCGACTCCCTGGCCGAGATCGACCTCTTCCTGGAGGGCTACGAGACGTTCCGGCGCTTCGACCGTCGAACCCTGCGACCTCATCGGCCCGCTGCGCGCGATGCGCTTCATCCACTACGTCGCCTGGTGCGCCCACCAGGTCGCCGACGACGGCCCGTCGCGCGTCGCTCCCGGACTTCGGCACCCGCGGCTACTGGGTGCGCGAGATGACAGATCTCGAGCAGCAGCTTGAACGCATCCGCGCCGCCGGCCGCCGCGAAGGCTAGGCCCTGAATCCCGTGCGGGTCGTCCACCTCGACTTGGAGAAAGGTTGGCGCGCAGGGGAGCTCCAGGTCCAACTCCTGGTGCGCGAACTGGCCGCGCGGGGGGTGGCGCAGACGGTGGTGGGTCGCCGGGGGCGTCCATTGCTCAAGGCCGTCGAGGAGCTGCCGGGCGTGGTCACGGAGGGGGTGGCCGGCCCGCTTACATCGATCACTCCGCTCACCTCCATCCCGCCCCCGGCCGTCTACCACGCCCACACCGGCAACACCGTATCGCTGGCCGTCCTCTCCCGCCGTGGCGGCACGGCCGTGGTGGCTACCCGGCGCCTCGACCTGCCCGTCTCCCCCTACTGGCTCAATCAGGCCGACCGGGTGATAGCCGTATCATTCGGTGTCGCCGACGCGCTGCGCCGATCCGGCATCCGCGACGAACTGATCGATCGCATCCCCTCGGGCATCGACCGCACCCGCACGGCCGACCCGTCCGACAGGGCAGTCCTGCGGGCGCGCCTGGGGATCGGCGACGACACGGTCCTGGGGCTCACCATCGGCTCCCTGGAGGAGCCGAACGACCCGCTGACGCTGGCCGAGGCGATGATTCGCATGCCCGACAACTACCGCCACGTCTGGGTGGGCGACGGGTCGCTGCGCTGGAAGGTCCTGCGGCTGACCGAGCGCCGGGGAAGCGCCGGGGTCCTGCACCTCTCCAGCCACGACCCGGATCCCAACCGGTGGTTCGCCGCGGCCGACCTGTTTGTCCTCCCCAGGCCCCAGGAGGAGCCCGAGATGCTGATCCTGGACGCCTTCCACTTCGGGTTGCCGGTGGTGGCGGCCGACATTCGCGGATCGGCCGAATTGCTGGAGGAGGACAACACCGCCCTCCTCTTCCCGCCGGGGAACGCCCGGGCGCTGGCCGATACCGTGAGGCGCCTGCTGGCCGATCCGGCGCAGGCAGCCCGGCTGCGCAGCGGGGGCGAGGCACTGGCGGCCCAGCACGACATCCGAAGAACGGCCTCCGCCCACCTCCACCTCTACGGCGAACTCCTCGACCGAGCAGCGAAGCCGCCGGCTGCTGACTAACGGCCGACGGGTTCTACTGGTTGGCGGAAGTTCGCAGCGAGGGAGTCGTCTCAAGACGTCGTCTTGACTTTCGAGACGACTTGTCCATACTAGGCGATGTCAGGCCACGAGTATTCATCGAGAAGTGTGCGTTGCTTCCGGGGAGGCGTCTGATGATGCATAGGGCCAGCAAGTATGCCGCGGTTGTCATTGTTGTCTCCTGCCTTGTCACGATTGTCGCCTTCCTCTTCACTTCCTGCTTGCACGTCAGGCCGATGCCCCCGACGCTTACCAAGTACTCTTTCGGGGGGTACCAGATCCCGGATACCAAGCCTCCGGCCTCGGTGAATTTCACGGTGGGCGTCGTCGAACCTGCATACCGGGAAAAGCTGCCCAACTTCTATTCGAAGGTCCTCAAGAGTTTCTCCCACAGCGTTGGTTCGGGGCTCGACCAGATACTGGTGGCCAAGGGGATGACCACGAAGGGCCCGTACGAGAGCCTGGACGAGATGCCGTATCCCGACAAGAAGGGCTCGAACCTGGTCCTCACCGAAACCGTGTTGTTTCAGATGACCGAGGAGGAGAAGGGCGGAGCCGGCGAGGCTTATTACAGTATCAACGGGAGGCAGATGCTGTGCGCGGTGCGGGACGGCAAGCTGACCGTGGAAGCGTGGTTGAACTACGAGATGCGTGAACCCCTCTCGGGCGAGAAGATGTGGATAAAGAAGCTCGACCTGGGCACCTTCGAGAGAAATTATCAGGTGGGCGTCGAAAGGGTTTCAAAGTCGAGTGGCGATCCATGGACGCCCGTGGTTTGGATCAATGGTGACGTCGTGTTCAACACCAAGGGAGATGCGTTCGCCTATGCGCTGGGCGAGATCTACCCGCAAATCATGGACAAGGCCTGGACGTTCATCAATACCGAAGAGTTGCTGGACATGATGGGGAAGATCAGGGAACTCAGGGATCGCTTGAGCGTGCCCCTTCAATAGGTGATCTTGTACAGCCACAGCGCCGCGACATAGAGCAAGAAGAGCATCGCGGGGACGATCAGTTTTTCCATGTCTTTCGGATGCTTCCTCGTCGCGATGTAGGACGCCCAGCCCGCCGAGAAGAGCGTTGAGCCGGCGATCGAAGCCGCGTTCATCGTCTCCAGGACGCGCAGGATCATCAGCAGCATCAGCGTAAACCCGGCCATGAAGACCACCCCCATGGTTCTCGGAAATCCGATGTGCTTCAGTATGTTTATCACGCCTCCGGCGCTGTCCCCATCGATGTCCTTGAAGTCCTTCATGTTGGCCAGGAAGAAGAACGCCAGAAAGATGTAGACCAGGATTTCCCTTTGCCGGAGGGCGAGGTACGCGTCGTATGATTTGACCAATGCGCCCCCGGCGAGGAATACGCATGCGCCGATGGCCGAGAGGACGAGATGCCCCAGCGGGTAGTACCGCCTGAACCGGAAGGGCCCGGCCGAATAGACATGCGAAGCGGCCAGCAGAAAGAGCCAGAAGAACACCAGGCTCACCTCGGAGGCCAGCGCGAAAATGAACGACAGGGGGAGAAGCACGGCCAATATTTGCCGGACGGAATCCACCGAGACGGCGTTGCTGGCGATCGGCCTCTCCTTGTTGGAAATCCTGTCGATTTCCACATCGTTGATGTCGTTCAGGATCTTCGCGTACACGAACAGCATGGTCACCGAGATCGCCGCCGTCAGGAACTTCATGCAGTCCTCGGCATTGCATATCCTCGGGTAGAGACCAGACTGGTCGGCAACAAACAGGAAACCGAAGGCAAGCAGCAGGATGTAGAAGAACAGCCGGCTCGGGTACAGGAACGAGACCGCCGACTTCAGGTTTTCCTTGTTCTCCCTGCGGAGCAGCCACACCACCACGGCGAGATTTGCGGCAAACGGCGCGAGGTACATGAAGAAGAGCTTGTGGGACCTGGTTACCTGGGTCACCGTCCTCCCGGACAGGTTGTGAAAATCCATCCCCAGCATCCCGTAGAGCCCGGGCAGGTACCCGTACAGGTAGATCATCGTGTATATCGAGAGAGCCAGGAGCAGGGCTCTAACGAAAGACGTCCTGAAGACGTAGAATGCGGCGAAGAAACATGACAGGAACACGATGAGCACTTCCACCCTAACGCCCCTCGTCACCGTGCCCAATTGGACGAAGGGATTGAAGCAATTCAGGTACACGTGCAGGAACGAACCGGTGTCGAAGCCGTAAAGTATCTGGCCTCCGGTGCCGCGAGTGAACACGAAATCGAAAAGGGGGACCAGGATGATCACCGGCGAGAGCAGCAGGACGAGCTTCATGGCGTCCAGCCATCTCAGCCCCAGGAACACCGCCAGCAGGATGCCGGCAGAGGTGAAGATGCACAGCCAGCTGAGGTAGCCGTGACTATACGCAACCATGTTCAGGTAGAAGTCGGGGTTGAACTCGAGCGAGTGCCCCGACTCCAAGAGCATCTCGAAGAAAGTGCGAATGATTATGATGCAGGTCAACGAGTAGAAGGTGCCGTCCAGCGAGGTCCTCTTCTTCAGCGTGCCCGTTATCAGCTCATCGATGAAGCCCGTTCTCATCATGACGCTACACCCACCTTGTGCCCACTGCCTGAGAAATTCCCGGTCCGCCCGGTATCGGCACCTATACTCTGACCAGGGGAGCGGATTGTCAACTTCACCGGCGTCGGAGGGCAGTTGGTGGCCGAGGGGACCCGGTAACGTCAAGAGTTTTGTGTCAGTAGCCAAGGGGCACCGGTAAGTTGTTTGGTGTTCTCGTGGGTGAAGACGGCGAAGAGGATGCGTTCGATGCTGGTTGAGTCGCTGAAGACACCCATGGGTCTGGTCCGTCGCCGTACCTCCCTGAACCTGCGTTCGATGGCGTTGGTGGTTCTGGTGGCCTTGCGCCAGGCTTCATCCTTGAACCGGAGGAAGTGCAGCAGGTGCTCGAGATCCGCGCGGAGACAGGCGACGGCCGCGGGGTAGATGGCTTGCCAAGTCGTCGCGAATCGTTGGGCGGCGCACTGTGCATGGCGGAGGTTCTTGGCCTGGTAGATCCGCCGGACATCTCGCTTCACGGCGTCACGATCCGTCCGCCTGACCTTGTCGGTGATGTTGCGGGTCTTGTGGGCCCAGCAGAGCTGCAGTTGCATGCGGGGATAGACGATGGCGAGGGCTGATCGCAGCCCTTTCCCGCCGTCGGCGCAGGCCAGTTCCAGGCACTCTCCCCGGAGGCCCCGGTCGTAGAGGTCGCGCAGGAAGGCTTCCCAGGCTTCGGCGCTCTCCCCAGGCGCCATCCGGAAGTCGATAACTTCCTTCCGCCGGTCCTCGCGAATGCCCAGCACGACCAAGACCGGACGGCGGAGGGCTCCCATGCCGGTCCGGCGGGCCAGGACCACGCCGTCGAAGAGGAGCACCCGGTAGCGGTCATCCAACCGGCGGCGATGGAAGGCTGTTACCGCCTCGTCCAGTACCCGGGCAACCCGGCTCACCGTCGTGGCGCTCACCCGTTCACCGAGGATCGGCAGCAACGCCGGGGCCACCTTCCGCGTCGACAGCCCCAACACAAAGCAGGCCAGGATCATCCGGTCGATCTGCGGCGAGCGCCGAGAGTAGGCCTGCAGCACTCCCACCGCACTGTAGTGCCGCGTCCGAGGCACTTGCAGCTCGATGTCGCCCAGTTCGGTCAGCAGGTGACGGCTGAAGGTCCCGTTCCGCCGATCCGCACCCTCCCAGCGGCCGATCTCCTCCAGGTGCCGGTCGACGTGTCCCCGCATGGCCGCCTCCAGTGTCCGCTTGATCGCCGCCCGTCCCGCTTCCCGATACTCCGTGCCCCACTCATACCCGTGCAAATCCATGCGCTTGATCATCCGCATCGCCTGCGGTAGGCTTGTCACCGTCGCTCCTAGCGACATGGGGTGCCTCCTCCCTGTCCGGTTGCTCGACACAACCATCATAGGGGTACCCCTCTGCCCTGACACAAACTACGATACGTTACCAGGGGACCCCGAACCATTGACCTCGCCTCCGACTTGACGTAGAGTTTTTCACCGCTATCGGGCGGTCCTCGCACCAGAACGGGACCCGCGACCTTCCCAACCGGCAGGAGGCACGAGCATGGCAGCAGAGGCCGCACGAACCGCTTGCCGGGTGATCTCCGCCCGGCTCGGCGCGGTGTCGGCCTGGGTCCCCGCGGCCTTCGGCCTGTCCCTCTTCCTCTACGTGATGCGCCGCCCCGACCTGCTGGGAATCCCGCTGGACGGGGAGACGGGCATCACGGTCATCGTCTTTCCATTCCCGGTCCTCTCCGCCGGCCTCTACGGAGTTGCCGCGGCCGCGGTGCTGGTCGCCGCCCTCCTGGCCCTGAGGCCTCCCCCGGCCGGTTCCCTTTCCGGGGCCGCCTGGCCCCTGGCGATGCTTCCCGCGGCGTTCCTCCCTTTGCCCCTCCGGACCCTGATCGGGCCGGCGCTTCCCGGTCACCTGCTCTTCTTCATCCCCGTCGCCTGCCTGTCGCTGTTTCTCCTCCTCCTCTTCGAAAGGCTCGCCGGGAGAGGCGAGCGGCGGGGGATGGACGGGCGGACGGCGCTGGCGCTCTTCCTGGCCTTCACGGCCTCCTACGCCGCGGTCGGGAGCCGCCTGACCGACACCGCCGGCGCCCACTCGGGCGACGAGGGGCACTACCTCATCCAGGCGGAAAGCCTTTACAGGGATCACGACCTGGACATCCGCAACAACTTCCCGAGGCCACTGGGAGAGGAACTGCGGATGTACGTCCACGTCAGCCCGAGTTCGCGGGCCGGGGCGTGGTACTCCTGGCACCCCTTCGGCATCGCCCTGCTGATGGCCCCGGCGGCCCCGTTCGGCGTGGTCGGCCGGCACCTGGTGCTCGCCCTCCTCTCCGGCGCAGGGCTTGCCGCGACCTTCCTGCTGGCGCGGGCCATCGGCTCGAGCATCGCCTCGGCGGCCCTGGCGACGATCCTCCTCGGGACCAGCCTGCTCTGGGGCGTCTACTCCTCCCGGGCCCTCCCGGAGGTCGCGGGCGCCTCGCTGCTGGCATGGCTGACCCTGGCCGCGTTCCTCCAGCAGAAGCGGCCGCGGCTGTCGCTCATCCTCGCCGGGGCGGCTGCCGCTTCCCTCCCGTGGATGCACGCCCGGTTCCTGGCCGCGGCGCCGATCGGCATCGCCGGGTACATCCTGCTCGCCCTGGCTCCCGACCGGCGCGACCGCCGGGCCTGGATTCGCAGCGGGCTCCTGCTGCTGCTGGGCACGGCCGGCTACGGTCTCTACTTCGCGGTGCAGTACCAGCTTGTTCGAGGGGGGGAACCCATACGGATTCTTCGTCGGCCACTTGTTCAACTTCCCCCAGGGGATGCTGTACGTCCTCACGTCCGGCCGGGGAATCCTGACCACGCTGGCCTCCTTCCTGTGGCTCCTTCCCGCCGCCGCCGTGGTCCTGATCCAGGGCCGCGGGCGGGCGCGGTTCCTGTCCGCCTTGGCCTTCGTCCAAATGTCCGCGGTCATGCTCTCCGCCTGCACCAACACCGGCTTCGACGGGGGCGCCTCGCTCCCCGGGAGGTACCTCGTCGTCGTCGCCCCGCTCTTCGCCGCGATCGGGGCGTCCGTCCTCGACGACTCCGGCCGTGCCGCCCGATGGTGGTTCATGGCCCTCGCCTCGCTCTCGATCCTCCCCTTCGTGCTGCTGGTCAACGACATGGCCGACTACGGCTTCCTCTTCGGGGTGCCGCATGCCTCCGAGATGGTCAACCCGGTCTTTCACCGCCTCGCCCGCCCCTTCCCGACCCCCGGCGGCTATGTCCATCACCTGGCAATCCTGGCCGTCTACGTCGCGACCCTGTGGCTCCTGACCAGCCGCCTCCGGAAAAGCCCCCGCGCCGGGCTTCTCATGGGGGCGCTGGCCGCCTCGCTTGCGGTCTCGGCGGCGGTGACCGGCGCCACCGAAAAGGGGAACCCGGGCCACGAGCACTCTATGCTGCTGCTAGACCGCCTCGACCTGGACCGGGCGGCGGTGACGTGGGCGCCGGGAGGGAGGAAGGAACTGGCCGGCTTCCTCCGGGAGACACTCGACCGGCCGAGGCAGGTTTCGGCCTTCGACGAGGCCTGGATCCGCGCCGTCCTGCTCCAGCGGGCCGGGGAGTACCGGGCTGCGGCCGCGGTCTTCGGCCAGGCAGCGGCCACGGCCCCCAACCGCTCGGCACCGTTGATCAGGATGGCCGCCTGCCGCCGGGCCCTCGGCGAGCGCCAGGCCGCGGAGGAGATCGAGCGGCGCCTGGCGACGGAGTATCCCGCCGGCCGGCCCATCGGCGCCGTCTTCAACGGGGACATCCGGCTGCGGGGCTGGAGATGGGCGGTCCGGGAGACGGAAGACACCAGGGAAGCCTGCCTCGACCTGTCCTGGGAATCGGTGCGGCTCACGGGGAAGGACTACGGCGTCTTCGTGCACTTCATGAAGGACGGCGCGACGGCGTTTCGCGCTGATCACCAGCCTCCGGTGGAGATCTCCGAGTGGAAGAAGGGTGAGCTGATCGACGACCGTTACTGCATCCCGGTGCCCGGAGGCCTCGACATCCGGGGGGTCACGGCGGCCGTCGGTCTTTGGGACGAGAAGAGCCGGCGGCTGCCGATCGACGGCGGGGCCGACCATCTCGAACTGGCCCTGGAGGAACGTTGACGCCCGGCATGCCGCACACCGACCGCGCGCCGACGCCGGGCCCGTTCCGCGCCCACGGCAAGCGGATCGGCATCTTCGTCATCGCCTACAATGCCGAGAGCCACATCGAGCATACGCTGGAGCGCATCCCGGAGGATGTCTGGCGGGAGATCACGGTCTGCTTCGTCGTCGACGATTGCAGCACCGATGACACGGTCGACAGGGCGCTCGGCTTCGGCGCCGACCGCCAGAAGGTGGTGGTGATCCGCAACCGGGTCAACCGGCGCTACGGCGGCAACCAGAAGATCGGTTACCAGTGGGCCATCGATCACGATCTCGACATCGTGGTGATGCTCCACGCCGACGGCCAGTACGCCCCCGAACTGCTCCCCTCGATTCTCGAGCCGCTGGTCAACGACGAGGCGGAAGTCGTCTTCGGCTCCCGGATGGTCAACAGGGGGGACGCCCTCCGCGGTGGGATGCCGAAGTACAAGTACGCCGGCAACATCGTGCTCACCAAGATGGAGAACCTGATCACCGGCATGTCGCTGTCGGAATTCCACTCGGGATACCGGGCATACAGCGTCGGCTTCCTCCGCGACATCCCTTTCTGGGAGAACTCCGACGAATGGCACTTCGACACCCAGATCCTCCTCCAGGCCCTGCAGTACGGGGCACGCATCGCGGAGGTCCCCATCCCCACCTACTACGGGGACGAGATCTGCAGGGTCAACGGGACGATCTACGCGCTCAACTGCGTCCTCTCCTCGCTCTCCTTCCGGATGCACCGCCACGGGATCGTCTACAGCCGCCGGTACGACGTGGCCCGGCGGGGGCGCCGCTACTTCGAGAAGTTCGACGATCCCTACTCGAGCCACTCGATCATCTGGTCCTGGCTGTGCGAGAACCGGCTGCAGGGTCTCCGCGTGCTCGAGCTTGGGGTCGGCGACGCCTCGCTGACGCGGCGCCTGAGCGAGGCGGGCGCCGTCGTCGACGGGATCGAGATCGACGCCTTCGCCGTGGATGCCGCGCGTCCCTACTGCCGGAAGATCATCACCGGAGACCTCGACAACCTGGATGCGCTGCCGCTGGAGAGGGACTACGACGTCATCGTGGCCACCGACGTCCTGGAGCACCTGCTCTCCCCGGAGATCGTCCTCTCCAAGCTGAAGCGCCACCTGAAACGGGAGGGTTTGCTCTACGTGTCGCTGCCGAATGTCGCCAACCTCTATGTCCGCCTGAATGTCCTGGCGGGCCGCTTCCCGACCCACACGAAGGGGCTGCTGGACGTCACCCATCTGCACAACTTCACGCTGGCGACGATGCGCCGGTTGTTGACCAGGACCGGCTGGGTCGTGAAGCGGAGGTCGGTGACCGCCATCCCGCTGGCGATCGTCTTCCCGTTCCTCCGCAAGGGCCCCTTGCGGTGCGTCCCAACGCTGCTCTACGGCGTCACGCGCCTGCTGCGGGGGCTGCTCGCCTACCAGGGCCTGTTCATCTGCTACAACCCCAACAAGTCGGACCTGCTGTAGATCGACCGTCCGTGCCCCGGCGCCAGCCTGCGGCGCACACTCTATCGCCCATGCACTTCGCCGCCGGGGGGAGGCAGGGATGAATCCATCGCTGGCAGCAGCGCCCGGGCGAAGGTACGGTTCCCGTCGCGGTTGAAGTGCCGGTCCCGGGGGAAGAAGAGGACCGCCCCCGCGTCGCAAGCCTCCCTTAATTGGGAGGTCACCGAGAGGAATGGGAGCCCCGCGGTCGCGGCGGCACGGGCGATGGCTTGGTCCATGGGGTCGCCCGTGGACGGCATGGGGAGGGGATCGAAGCCGAGTTCGACGAAGCGCGCCGTCTCCGATGGGCAGAGGCAGTACCCGTAGGGGACGGAGACCACCACCGCCCGGGCGCCGACGCCAGCGGCAGCGCGTCCGATGGCGGCCAAGTCGGCGGCCATCGTGGCGATGGCGCCCGCCACCCTGGGATGCGCAAGGTCGGCGACCTGGATGAGCGCCTCCGGGTGCCGCAGGGCATTGGCCACCAGGTGGGGGTTCAGCCGCCCGGCCAGGAATGACGCGCGGGCGTCAGGAGCCATGCGCTCGAACCGAGCGTGCTGGTCTTGGTCCAGGGACGAGACCAGTTCGGCGGCCTGGTCACTCCAGGCGGCTTCTACCGAGGATGCCAGCCGGAGCACCCCCCGGGCTTTCATGTAGCTCACCAGGTTGGAACGCCGCAGCAACAGGTCGGCCGTCTGCCGCAGGTAGCCGGCCAGCGTGGGTCCGGCCTGACCCGGCGTGCCCGAGGCGGAAGTGTCCAGCAGCGACCAGAGATCGTCACCCTGCAGCACGCAGACGAGCACCAGGTCAGGGCTCAGCAATGGGATCGCGGCGGTGGCGATCCGGGCGTAGTCGGTCGTCGTGGCGCCGGGGCGACCCAGGTTCAAGATCTCCACCTCCGGGCGACTCCGGCGGAGGTCACCTTCCAGGATCTTGCACCAGGTCTCGTCGAGAGACACGCCCCAGCCGAACGTGAAGGAGTCTCCCAGGGCCAGGATCCTCACCCGGCCGCGCCCGGCAACGGGATACTCGCGGTCGCGAAAACCGAGGCTGTTGATGTCGGCCCGGCAGTCAAACTCGTCGGTCAGATAACGCTGGTGGGAATTGGGCGGAAAGACGAGCCCGGGAGCGGCACGGTGGACCAGCAGGCCAAAAGCAACGTCGACCGCCACCAGCAGCCCGGCCGAGACGATCACGCTCTGCAGGACCAGCAGCACGTTGACCGCCGGGCGCGGGGGGCGGAGCTTCCCCCCCAGCAGGAGCAGGCCCAGCAGGAGCCAGATGGCCGGAAATGACCAGACGGCGCTCCGCACCGGCAGCGAGTCGATGCGGCCGTCCGGCGACAGGACATACGTCAGGAACCAGGGATTGGCTGTCAGCGCGGCGGCCACGGAAAGGACCCCCAGGAAGCGCCCTTCTAACGGGGGGATACGATTCACGACGGCCTCACGCGGCACACGGCGTCGTGGCGGGCATCGTGTCGGCTCCCGGGATCATGGCCAGATAGAGCGCATCCATGGGAATCGCTTCAGGACGGCCAGGTGGACCCGCCGGTAGCGCTCGATGAGCACGGCCATCAGCGCCTCGGGAACCAGCGCGTACAGCACGGAAACCACTCGGAACTTCAGGCGGTTGAGGCGCGACACGGCGAAATACCGCTTGCGGCAGGCCCGGCAGTAAACCGGGAAACGGAAATTGCCGGGCACCTCGATCAGGTAGTTGCCATAGGTGACCGTCTCCCGGCAGTGGGGGCAGGTGAAGCGCAGCGTGAAGGTTCCATCAGGGGCGCGGGTGACGGCCCGGGGGACGGCATAGACGGTGTGGCGCAGTTCCGCGGTGGCCACCCGCACCTTCAGCCGCTGGAACTCGTCGTCGGTCATCGTGTCGCTCATGTTGAACACGTCGCAAATGTGGTTGGCGATGAAGTCGAGCCGCTCGGCGATGATCCCGCGCGCCAAGCAGTGTTCGTAGATCGCGCTCCCCGGATAGGGATTGATGAAGGAGAGTAGGATGCCGCTTGCGCGTGTCCGCCGCCAGTAGGAGAGGGTTTCCTCGGCCGTGGCCAGGGTCTCGGCCCGGTCGCCGAAGATGAAGTTGGCCTGGAGACTGAGGCGATGGGCCATCGTCGTCGTCACGGCGTGCTCGATCTTGGCAGGGGTGATCTGTTTCTTCATGCTGGCCAGCACCGCCGGGCTGAAACTCTCGAAGCCATAGCCCAGGCCGTAGCAGCCGGCGTCACGCATCATCTCCAGGATCTCGTCATCCACGCCGTCCACCCGCATCTGGCAGAACCAGCCCACCCGCCAGGGGATGCGCGCGAACAGTTCCTTGATCCGGGCGCAGAACTCGTGGAGCCGGTCCCGCCTGTGAGTGAAGAGGTCGTCGTAGATGCCGATGATGTTGATGTGGTGGCGGGGGACCATCACCGATAGTTCTTCCAGGATCGAATCGAGGGAACGCTGCCGGTAGCGGTTGCCCAGGGGGTGATAGCAGAACGTGCAAAGATAGGGGCAGGAGCGGCTGCAGACGATGGGATACATCCGCGGGTGATCATCGATGTCCAGCATGTTGTGGTCGCTGGGGTGAAGGTGCTCCAGGTAGGTGTCGAACCCGAGCCCCTGAAAATCGGGCAGCGGGAGGGAGTCCAGATCCTTGATCGGATCGCGGGGCGGGGTCTGGATGTACCGCCCGTCGACGTCCCCTAAGCCGATGCCGGCCACCGTCGACGGATCGCCGCCATTGGCCAGGCAGTCCACCAGCGCCTCGATCGTCTCCTCGCCCTCGCCCAACACCTGGAAGTCGGGATGCAGCGCGCCATACATGAGTTCCGGTTCGCTGGAGATCAGCCCCCCTCCCAGGATGACTTTGGTGGACGGGCAGGCGCGGCGGGCGGCCTCCACGATGGAACGGATCTCGCGATAGATCGTGGAGATGCCGCCGGTGCAGAGAACGTCATGGTCATCCTCTCGCAGGAAGTCGGCCACCAGTTCCCCGGTGGGTCCGTCGTCGTGGTTGAGGTTGCGGCAGGAGACCTGATGGCCCGCCCGGCGAAGCACGGAGGAGATATAGGCCAAACCAAGAGGGAAGAAGTATGTGTAGTTGGCCTTCTCCCCGGGGCTCATCCTCGGGACTATGACGGCGACGCGCACCGGCGTGGTTCCTAATTTGTTCCCCCGCGGCAGTGCGGGGCAAAGCGAGGGTATCGTGATCCCGCCGCCCCTGTCAAGCGCCGGCCGCCGCTGCCGCTTGGGGAACTCCCTCGATCGCCTGGCGATCGATCGAATCCGGCCCTCACAGAGAGGATGTGTTATCATCCGGCGACATGGCCGGCATGAACGGAACGCCCGCCCCGCCCTCTCCCTTCGGGCTCCGCCTCGCCTGCGCGCTGTCGCGCGGCGTTGGCCTCCCCGTCCTGCTCTACCCGCCGATGTTCGACATCGTCTGGCGGGCCAGCCGCAAGGCCAAGCGGGGGGAGTACGACACCGCCGAGTGGGTCAAGTCCTCGGTCGAGATCATGGACGTGCTCCGTGCCTGCGGAGTCGACATCCGCATCGAGGGCCTGGAGCACGTGCGGGCCGAAGACGGCCCGGTGGTCTTCATCGGCAACCACATGAGCACGCTGGAAACCTTCCTGCTGCCGTCGCTGATCGCCCCGATCAAGCCGGTCACCTTCGTCGTCAAGGAGAGCCTGACCACCTACCCGATCTTCGGCCACGTGATGCGCGCCCGGGACCCGGTGACGGTCGGGCGCGTCAACGCCCGCGAGGACTACGCCGCGGTGATGGAGGGGGGCAGCGCGCGCCTGGCAGCCGGCATCTCGATGATCATCTTCCCCCAAGCGGTGCGCTCGGTCAGGTTCGAGCCGGAGAACTTCAACACGCTGGGCGTCAAGCTTGCCCGTCGTGCCGGGGTCCGCGTCCAGCCGATTGCGCTGCGCTCCGACGCCTGGCGGAACGGCAAGAAGTTGAAGGACCTCGGAAGGCTCGATCCGTCCCGCCCGGTGCGCTTCCGCTTCGCCCCGCCGATGCCGGTCACCGGGAACGGAGCCGCCGAGCACGACTGGATCGTGGCCTACATCCGCGCCTGTCTCGCCGAGTGGGGCGGCTGAAGGTGACCACAGCCGTCTTCCGTCTGAAGAACTGCCCGGCTGACTCGATGCGGCTGGCCGTGGGCTTCTTGACCTGATCCTCCGGATCAAAGGGCACGGTCAGCGAGTAATTGGAGCATAGCTCACGAGCATAGACTGCGAGCGCATCGGTAAACGTTTGTGGCTCACCCCTTCCGGTTCATAGGACAAACACCGTTGCAGGAATCAGACAAGAAGCAGGTCGTGTTTCGGACAGAAACCGATGCCCAAGGCCGCCGGAAGAGATGACCATAATGAGCATCCGGGAATATCGGAGAGCGAACCTTCCTGGATGTCTCGTTCATGCACGAATCTTGCGGAGGCTCATATGCACAATCGAACCGCGATTTTGGCGACAGCGCTGGTGCTTTCGGTATGTTTCACCTCTCCCTCGCTGGCTATTGATGCTTTGCAGAACTCCGCCCCGGGCCCGCTGGTCCTCAACCAGGATGCCATGCACGAAAGCATGCTTTGGCGGCCGGCGATGGTTCTGGACCTCAACAGCGAAGGCAAGGATGACGGCGAGACTGCGATTCCCATGGGTGCGCCTGATGAGAAGGACTACTCCGTCAAGGGGAGGATGTACCAACCCCCGCCGATTAAGCAGATCGTCGGCAAGGACAATAGCTCGGGATTTGGCCTGCATCACCAGGGTGAGGCATGCGTCAATTGCCATTCACTGTGGCCAATGACCGTCATCCGCACCCCTCAGAAATAGGCGCGCGATTCAGTCTTCGGCGAGGGCCTCGAGGAACGCCTCGCCGTAGCGCTCGAGCTTGGCCGGGCCGACGCCCGGCACGTCCAGCAGCTGGTCCGGGCCGGCCGGCCGCAGCATCGCCATGTCGCGCAGCACCGCGTCGCTGAAGACGATGTAGGCGGGCACCCCCTCGGCGTCGGCCAGTCGCTTGCGCAGCGCGCGCAGCCGCTCGAAGAGCGCCGCCCCGGCGTCGTCCAGCTCGCGGCGCGCCGGCGCCGCGCACCGCCCCTGACCGTCGCGGCCCGGCCGCCGACGTGCGCGACCAGGTCCTCGACGCGCACGCCCCGCGCAGACGTCGCACGAGGCGCCGCAGGGCGTCGATCGCCTCGTCGAAGTAGGCGCACGAGCGCCTGGTGGCGGCAGGCGCCGCGATCGAGCAGGCGGAACAGCTCGACCGTCTTGCGCCGCGTCTCCGCGCGCAGCGCCTCGTCCTCGATGCCCGTCGAGGAACGCGTCGTAGCCGATCACGTCGGCCCACGAGTAGATACAGCACGCAGTCGCTCGCCGAGCCCGTCGCGGCCGGCGCGGCCGATCTCCTGGTACCAGGCCTCGACGCTCTTGGGCATGTCGCGGTGGATGACGAAGCGCACGTTGCTCTTGTCGATGCCCATGCCGAAGGCCACGGTCGCCACGATCACGTCCACCTCGTCGCGGGCGAAGGCGTCCTGGTGCGCGGTGCGCACGTCGTCGGAGAGCCCGGCGTGGTAGGGCACCGCGCGCACGCCGCGCTCGCGCAGGCACTCGGCCGTGGTATCGACCGTGCGGCGGCTCAGGCAGTAGACGATGCCGCTCTCGCCCGCGGTGCCGCTGCAGCGAGCCCAGCAGGTCGCGGCGCACGTCGCGCCGGCGGCCGTCCGCCTCGCCCTTCTTCTGCGCGGTGATGCGCAGGTTGGGGCGGAAGAACGAGCCCTTGAAGCCGTCGGGCTTGCGCATGCCGAGCTGGCGGATGATGTCGCCCGCCACGCGCGCGCGTGGCCGTGGCGGTGAGCGCCAGCACCGGGATGTCGCCCAGCTCCTCCTTGAGCCCCGCGAGCCTGCGGTAGGCGGGGCGGAAGTCGTGCCCCCAGTGGCTGATGCAGTGCGCCTCGTCCACCACCACCAGGCTCACCGCGGCAGCCGGCGATGAAGCCGCGCAGCGAGCCCTCGAGCGCCTCGGGCGCCACGTAGACGCAGCTCGAGCTCGCCGCGCCGGAGCGCGGCGAGCCGCTCGCCGCCGCTCCTCGAACGACGAGCGTCGAGTTGAGCACGGCGGCGCGGAAGCCGAGCCGCGCCAGCGCGTCCACCTGGTCCTTCATCAGCGAGATCAGCGGCGAGATCACCAGCACCGTGCCGGGCAGGAGCTGCGCGGGATCTGGAAGGTGAGCGACTTGCCGGCGCCGGTCGGCATCACGCCGATGCAGTCGCGCCCGGCGAGCACGGCGTCGATGATCTGGCGCTGCCCGGGGCGGAACTCGCGGAAGCCGAAGACCGCCTCGAGCACCTGCTGCGGGTCGCCGAACGTCATCGCCTGAAACGCCGGCCCGGCCGGCCCGCAGGCCGGCCCGATCCGACGGTGGAGCAGACTAGATCCGCCGCGCCGACCACGTGTCAGAGGAGCCCTGGCTGTTGCTGTACCTGCCGCTCATGCCCGCGTTGTCGTCACCCACGGTGCCGGCGAAGCTCCCCCAGGAGCCGTCGCTGAAGTTGACGGTGATGGTGATCCCGCGCGGGGACTCCACGCCCGGCACCCCCTCGGTGGTGACGGTGACCCCGGTCACGTAATCACCGCCCCCGGTGGCCGTCGCGGTGACGTTGGTGGGACTCGCGTGAGCGGTAATCGTGACCACGATGGCCGGGATGATCCCCTCATAGCCGACGGCGGTGATCTGCCAGGACCCGATGATGTTCAACGGATCCGCGCCGTCGTCACCACCACCGCAACCCGCCGGCAACAGCATGACGACCAAGCCCATGACACCGATCAACAATGCGACCAGATGATTCCTTCTCATGACGTCTCCTCCTGTGCTTCCCGATGAGGACTCAAACCTTATTCGGTCCACGGGCATGGCTGTCAGGCCTCACCTCCTTCGAGGCGGCCCCCCGGGTGGGAGCGTCGGCGGGCGGAGCACGGGAGGCCGGGAAGGTGCCCCGCCGTGAAATCCTGCATGAATCGATCCCACTATGGCAGAGGCGGATGACGCCCGTCAAGGGGAGAAAGCCCCCCTCGCGGGTCACGCGGGCCAACTCGTGAATCCACGCCTCCCATCCCCGGGCGTCGAGGTGGGTGAACACCGACAGGGCGTAGACGGCGTCGAACGAGGCCGCGGGGGGGCACGGCGAAGCCGGGGTGGCGTCGGGCGAAGAGCCGGTTCGCCCCGCCGTGGCGGGCAAGTTCACGCACGAAGAGCAACCGGTCCACGAGGCCGAGCAGGCGGGTGTTCCGGGCGAGCCGGGCAAGCCTCTGGATGAGCGCTTCGTTCATGTGCGGCGGACGGTGCCCCGTCTCACCCCGCCAGCGCCGCGATCAGGCGCCCAATGCGCGCCCGGACGCCCTCCAGCGGGGCCAGCGAAACCTCGTCACCCCCCGCAGTCCCGTCCGCCTGGTAGTCGAAGGGGTTGTCCAGGTCCATGATCAGCGCCAGCATGTAGGTCAGCAGGAAGGTGATCAGCCCGACGATGAAGAGGGACTCTCCGAAGGGCTCGATGGCCGCCAGCGTGAAGGCCAGGATCAGCAGGACGGAGACGATCTCGGCGATGGCGTAACCGGTGCCGATGAACGAGGTCTCCCGGATGACGTTTATCCGGATGATGAACCGCCGCAGGGACGACTGCTCCTGCTTCATTCTGACGATGAACGGCGGCGGGGCGAGGGATTCGATGGCCGCCAGGTGCCGGTCGAGATCGGTCAGCTGGTTCATCAGGTCATCGAAAGCCGTCTTCCCGCGCAGCCATTCCAGGACCGCGCCCGACAGGCGCTCGACGTGCGCCACGCAGGCCATCGCCTCGGGCGCCTTCTTGTTCCGCCAGATGATGCCCGCCTCGCCGGCCATGGCCTCCAGGCTGGCGGCGATCTCGCCGGGCAGCTTCTCACTCTCCTTGTAGTCGGTCAGCACCCCGGAGATCAGGAAGCCCAGCAGGAAGACGGTGGCCGCCAGGAGCCCCGGAAAGACCGGGTTCAGGTTGATCGCCTCCCACCCGAACCGGTGGAGGACGAACTTGAGCAGCACCACCCCCAGGCAAATGGGCAGTACCCTGATTGCCAACCGCCACTTGGTCGCCGATCGCAGCACGGGTTTCCTCCTGATTCCGTTCTTGTGGGGGGCATTCTACCATGGAACCGCCGCCGCGCCGGCAGTCCGGGAGCCCGGCACCCTTCCGGAGGGAACTTGACGGAAATCCCTCCGCCGGCGTAAAGTGAAGCCGCTTTGTTCAGCCGAGGGATCATTCCGACGTTCATCGAGGGGCATTCTCAATCGTGGGGGGAGACGGCATGACCGAGAAGATCACCGTGGCGATCATCGGCGCGGGAAGGACCGGTTCGATGCTGCTCAACGAGCTGCTCAAGTATCCGTACGTCTCCGTCGTCGGCATCGCCGACGTCAAGCGGGGCGCGCCGGGAATAATGCTGGCCACCGAGAAGGGCGTTCACTCCACCACCGACCCGATGGCCCTGGTGGACCGGGCCGACGACATCGACATCATGATCGTGGTGTGCGGCGACGCCGGCCTCAAGCGCGCGATCAAGGAGCGCTTCGTGGTCCAGGGAAACAAGCGCACGGTCATCATGCACGACACCATCGCCCGGCTCTTCATCAGCGTCAGCGCCCGCCAGACTCAACTGGTGGAGAGCCTCCACCCCGGCGACGTCGGCATCGACTGAGCGCCGGGGAGGCGACCGATCATGGGAGAGATCTTCGCGGCCAGCCGGTGGACCGGCGGCAACCTGATGTTCCCGACCGTCATCGAGGTCACCGGCACGGCCATCATCCGCCGCAAGCGGAGCTGGTTCAGCCGGAATGAAGTGAGCATCCACCTCCAGCGGGTGGCTTCGGTCCGCATCCAGACGGGTATCCTCTGGAGCGACATCCTGGTCGAGAGCACCGGCGGCACCGACGCGATCACCAGCCACGGACACCGCAAGCGCGACGCCCTCCGGATCAAGGCGCTCATCGAGGCCGCCCAGACCGAGCACCTCCGTGCCCCCGGCCAGGGGGGAGATGAGGGGGCGACCAGGACCTGCCCCTTCTGCGCCGAGAGGGTCAAGCCCGCCGCCACCGTCTGCCGCTTCTGCGGGAAGGACCTGCCGCGGGAGGCATCCCGGGGCTGATCGGGAGGACGCGCCAGATGAGCGGCGAATCGAGGGATCACCGGGCCATCGTCAGGCGGATCAATCGCGCGTATCGCGGCTGGGTTCCCCGCCTGTACGTCTTCATCCGCTTCATCATCATCCACATCGACATCCTGTCGCGGATCGAAGAGCACCTGCCGAAGGCCGGGCGGATCGTCGACATCGGCTGCGGCTTCGGCCTGTTCAGCATGTTCTTCAAGCTGAAGCGCCCCGAGCGGGCCATCGAGGGGTTCGACCTGAACCGGCGGCGCATCGACGAGGCGACCGCCGCCGCCGCGAAACTGGGCCTCGAAAACATCCGCTTCACCGCCGGCGACGCCACCCGCATGTCGCTCGGGGAGGTCGACGGCATCGTCATCCTCGACCTGCTCCACCACGTCTCACCGGCCAAGAAGTGGCACCTGCTCGAGGACTGCCACGGCAAACTCCGGCCCGGGGGCGTCCTGGTGGTCAAGGATGTGACCACCGCCCCCCTCTGGAAGTACATCTTCAACTACGCCATGGACATCCTGATGGTCGGCCGCGAGCCGGTCTACTACCTCCACCACCAGGACTTCGAGATCATGCTGCGGCGAATCGGCTTCGACGTGTCGGTCCACCTGCTGAATGATTGGCTCCCCTACCCGCACGTGCTGCTGGTCTGCCGCAAGGGGGAACCGCCGGCCAACCCGGAGCGTCCGGCCGCCCGGCAATGAGCGCCCCCGCCCTGGTGCTGCTGGCGACGCTGCTGGCCGAAGCTGCCGGTCTTGCCTGGCGAATGTGCCGCCCCGGCCGGGGCGACGCGGCGCGCTGGATGATCCTCTGGAGCCTGCGCCCCTGGGGTGGATGGGCGGTCATCAACCTAGCCTGCCGGACCTGGCCCGATCTGCGCTACTACATCGACCCGAAGACCTTCCCCTTCTTCGTCCACGCGTGGGACCCCGGCGGAGCGCTGCCGTGGCTGTGGCGCTGCCTTGCCTCGCCGACGGTCTGGCTCTGGGGAGGCGCGGCCCTGGCGACGGGCGCGGCCCTGATCCTGGCGGTCCTCCGCCTGTCGCGGCGGGACCGGCCGGCGCGACGGGAGACGGCCGGCGGACTGCTGCTCCTCTACTTCCTGGCGCTGGGGCTGACCCTGTCGGTCAACTCGCTGCCGCTGGGGGCGGGCAACGACGTGCCCGGCGGCATGGGCTCGCTGGTCAAACCCTGGTTCAACGCCGCCGCGACGATGTCACTACGACATCCGGGCCATCACCGACGGGCGCCACTACCTGAGCCACTTCGCCGAGTACCAGCCCCGCCTCCAGATGCACGCCAAGAGCCATCCACCGGGGGCGTCGCTGTCGCTGTGGCTGATCGGCCGCGGCTTTTCCCTGGGTGACGCGCGACCCTCGCGACACGTCTACGCCATCGGCCTGGCCGTCCTGGCCACCCTCAACCTGCTGCTGATGTACGCGCTGGGACGGGCGGTCGTCGGCACCCCCGCCGGGGGTTGGCTCTCGGCCGGCCTCTGGGCGACGTCGCCGGCGGCCGTCTACTACGACATCTTCGCCATGGAGGCCTTCTACCTGCTCTTCTTCAACGCCATCCTGCTGCTGGCCCTGCGGCTGGCGAAACGCCGGCCCGAAACAACTCATACGGGAGAGGACCTGCTGCTGGGCGTGCTGTTCACGATCCTGGCCATGCTCAGCTACAGTTGGTGCATCGTGACCGCCGTCATCGCCCTCTTCCTGGTCGTCGCCGGACGGAGGGACGGCCTGCCGCCGGCCGCCACTCTGCTGCGCCCGGCGCGGCCGCTGGCCTGGTTCGCCCTCTTCTGGTTCGGCTCGCTGGCCTTGTTGCGGCTGAACTACTGGGAGATATACCGGAACGCCAGCTCCTTCGTGTCCCGCTTCTACCGCTATGAGAGCATCGTTCAGTGGGCCACCCACCTGGTCGCCGGGCAGTGGACCCTCTACCTGATGATGGGTTCGCTGACCTGCGCCTGCTTCGTCGCCTTCCTGCGGGAAGCGATCCGGCGCCGGACGATGACCCGGCCCCTGCTGCTGTACCTGTGCGCCGCGGGAGTGACCCTGATCCCGATCCTGGTCATCCCGGCCCTGAAGAACGAGGCGCCCCGCATCTGGAACTGGGTGACCACGCTGCCGCTCGTCTTCGCCGCATCGTGGATCCTCGACCGGGAACGGCCCCGCGCTTGGGCGGCGGCGGCCATGGGTGTCTCGCTGGGAACCGCCGTCCTCGTCCGCCTGTTCGTCCACTTCTCCGCCTGAACGGCGGACGTCAGGAGAGGTAGCGCGACAGCAGGCTCCAGGTCCACGAGGTTGCCAGGTAGTCGCGGGCCAACGACCCGTCACGGGCCATGGCGACCAGCCTGAGCAGGTGGTAGCCGGCAACCGCTCCGCCGAACAGCAGGGCAAGCCGGACCGAATAGAAGAGCCGGCGCGCCGGCGACGGACGCCCGGTCAGCGCCTCGGCCAGCGCGACCAGGGCACCGCCGGCCATCAGCAGCGCCAGCGGATAGACCAGGGCGTTGAAACCGGCCGCCGCCCCCCATTCCCCGGTGACCAGCGCGCACATGGCCCGGGTCATGCCGCACGACGGGCAGGGGAGGCCGACCAGCCCGTGCATCGGGCAGACCACCGGCCCCGCCGACACCCACGGGGCGTACAGGCGGGCCGCCAGGAAGACCGCCGCCACACCGCCGATCAGGCCCAGGCGACGGGCGACGAAGCCCCCCTCAGGGACGCCGGTCATAGAGTTCGTTGACGTGCCCCTGGACGATCATGGCCGCCACCATCGGGAAGAAGATCCCCAGGAGGAGAAGCACCAGCGACAGCTTGCGCAGTTCCTCCTCGCGCCCGATCAGCTTTCCCACCTCGGGCAGGGCCTGGCCGGCCAGGTAGTAGTAGTAGATGTTCACCGGCATGCAGCAACCGGAGAGGACCGAGACCATTGTCGAGATGACCTCCCGGCCGCCGACGGCATTCAGCACCTGGGCCATCTTGATGTTCCAGTAGATCAGGTAGAGTCCGCAGGTGACGATTCCCAGGATGAGCACCAGCACCGGGCTGTTCCGGAAGACGGGGATGTCGCCGGGGTTCGTGGTCATGGTCCACCTCCTCGATGGTTTGCCTCGGACGAGTATAGGTGCCCTCGGAAGCCCGGTCAACGCGGGGGAGCCGGCAGCGTTCCGGAGGGCGCTTGACCCGCCCGCATCCATCGGCGTACAGTCATCGACCATGATGCCCTACACCAACGATGACCGGCGGGTCCGTCCCGAGGTCCGCCTGGCGCTGTTATCTGCCCTCCTCTGCCTGGTGGTTGCCGAAGGGGCCGCCCGGCTGCTCCTCTCCCCGCCGACGGGAGAGCGCAAGGTGGCCGGGTTCGAGAAGGCGCTTGTCTGGAAACCGCTCGACCCGGCCGTCCCCCTCAAGCCGGGCGACCCGGTCCTGTCGCGGAGCCTCTACCGGTTCCTCCCCGGGAGCATCTGGGGCCACGTCTACCCCGACAACCGCGACGGCTACTTCGACCGCCGCAACCAGGTGATCTATGCCATGAACCGCCAGGGCTTCCGGGGGGCCGACTTCGCCATCCCGCGCACCCCTGGAGTCGCCCGGACGGTCCTGGTGGGAGACTCGTTCACCTTCGGCGAGGGGGTCTGGCTCGACCACTCGTGGGGCTTCCTCCTCGGCAAAGGCTTGAACGAGGCGGGCGTCCGCAGCGAAGTCTACAACTTCGGCGTCGGCGGCTATTGCCACGTCGACGAGATCATCCTGCTGCGGGAGATCCTGCCGGCCTATCGCCCCGACGTGGTCGTCTGGGGCTGGTTCCTGAACGACATCGACCACGAGGCGCTCGACCGCTTCGGCAACGAGACCAACGCCCTGCGCGGGAAGTGGCTCCGGGCCGTCTCCTGGTCACGGCTGGCGCGCTGGGCCTTCGACCGCGCCTGGGGGCGATACCTGTCAAGCCGGACAATCCGGATCTATCGGTCGCTGTACGACAATCCGGAGCGCCTGGCCGGCCTGCAGAAGAGCCTGACCGAAGCCCGGGATCGCTGCCGGGCGGCCGACGCCGACCTGCTGGTCGTCCTCTTCCCGGACCTCCAGGGGGTGTCCTCCGGCAGCTACGTCTTCGCCGGCATCCATGAGCGGTTGGAACGATGGCTCGCGGCTGAAGGCATCCGGACACTTGACCTGGCCGGAGCCGTCGGCCGTGCCGGGCCTCCCCCCCTGACCGTCCACCCGACCGACCCGCACCCGAACCGCCGGGTCCACGCCGTCATCGCCCGCGAAATCCAAGCCGCCATCCAGCCATCATTGAGGCAACGAACACTCGACTAGGGCACCCCCTGACACCTGCCCGTGCGAATCCGGAAGATGAGCGGGGTGACGCCGACGGGGCCCCCCACGGAGGCGCAGTCCTTTCGCGAGCACTCCGTGGGGGTGAGAGGCGGCAGGACCCCGCTAGCCTTTCGCAATCAGCCCGTTGCCTGTCGGCAGTCGCCCTAGGCGAGTTTCTTGAGCAACCAGGCCATGTTCCGCCCGAGCGTCTCCATAGTCTGCATCCCCTCGGCGTCCTCCTCCACCGCCCCCTTGTCGCGCCCCAGGCCCATGTTCCAGTAGGAGGCCCCGGGGACGATCATCTGGCTGATCAGGAAGAGGTGGTTGATCGAGTCGAAGGCGTGCACCGCCCCCCCGCGCCGGACGGCGATGACCGCCGCCCCCACTTTGCGGGTCAGCATGCCGTCGTTGGCCATGGCCACGTACCCGGTCCGGTCGATCAGCGCCTTGGTCTCGGCGGTGACGTCCGCGAAATAGACCGGCGAGCCGATCAGGATGCCGTCAGCCGCGTCCATCCTGCCGATGCACTCGTTGCCGAAGTCCCGCAGGCCGGTGCACTGCCGGTTGCGGCTCTGCCGGCATTTCATGCAGGCGGTGCAGCCGTGGACCTTCTCCCCCGCCAGTTGCACCAGCTCGGTGCCGATTCCCTCCCGCTCCAATTCGGCCAGCACGCGGCGCAGCAGGATGGCCGTGTTGCCGTCCCGCCGGGCCGATCCGTTGAATGCCACCACCTTCATCGTCACACCTCCGGTTCCTGCTGTTTGAAGTTGCCGGTACGTGCCCCGGAATCCACGGCCGTAAAGGCGCTCGACAGGGCGGTCGGCACCCCACCGCGAAAGATGGCCGAGGAGGCCTGATGCCCGACCATCAGCAGGTTCGGCAGCGGCGTGGCGGTCAGGTCCTCGGGGACGGTCGCGGAGAAATCGGCCGCGTCCCACGACCATCCGGCTACCGCTCCGGCCGTCCTCCCGCCGCGGTCCCGGAAGGTGAGCGGCGTGGCGACGTCGACCACGTCGACCGCCTCCCGCAGCCCGGGCAGCAGCGTGGCCGCAGCGGCGATCAGCCCTTCGGCCAGCCCTTCCTTGAAGGCCGTGTACCCGGGACCCCTCCGCATCCGGCCGGCCCAAAACGGCTGGAACCATCGATAGTCGGCTTCGGTCCGGACGACCAGAACCGCCCCGCCGGTGGGCGCCAGGTCGGTATCCTCGGCGCTCCAGAGGGCGATCTCCAGCTCTTGCCCGGCCAGCCTCACCGGATCGATCACCGAAGCCGGCCCACCCTCCTCCGCGGAATCATCCCCGACCGGGCCGGGCCGCCGGAAGATGATCCGCGACCCGTCGCGAAAGGCCGACAAGTCGGCCCGATCGGCACTGATCCCGAGGGCCACCTGGAAACCTGACCCAGTCAGGCGGCGGGCGACGATCGCCTCCCGGAACGCCGCCGGCACGTCTTCCGGCCGGAGCAATTCCAGGAAGGTCGACGGGAAGTCGGCGTTGGAGACGACCAGGTCGGCCTCGACAATGGCGCCGTCATCCAGGCGCACGCCCGTCGCCCGGCCCCGGTCGACGACGATCCCGACCGCGCCGGCCCCCAGCCGCACCTCGCCCGTCCCGGGCCCCGGGGCGGCGACTTCCGCCGCCAGCAGACCGGCAAGGCCACGGAAGCCCCCCGCCGGATACCAGATTCCCTGGCGCAGCATCAGCCGCCACTGGGCCAGCAGGAGGGGGAGCGAGAACGAAGCCGGCCTGGTTCCGATCGACCCCAGCACCCGCCGGAGCCGTTCGTCGGCGATGTGGCCGGCGAGCCAGGATGCGGCGTCGGTCACCGGCACGGCCTCGGCCGGGACGTCCACCATGCGGAAGAATTTGGCCACCCCGATTGCTTCGGCCGGGAAGACCGCGGCCAGGGCGGCGGTCAGACCCTCCGGCGGCAGCGACAGTGGCAGGTCGAGCCCCATGGCCCGGATTCGGTAGCGAACGGGGATGGCGCACGTCTGGCGGCCGGTCAGGTCGGCCAGCAGCCGATGGACCTCGGCGGGGCTGCTGAATCCCAGCGGACCCATCGGGAAGTGGTAGCCCTTCCGGGCATAGGTGCAAGCCGTTCCCCCGGGATGGCGGTTCCGGTCAAGCACCAGCACCCGCCAGCCCCGGCGGCCCAGGAGGATGGCCGCGGCCAGCCCCCCCAGGCCCGCGCCGATGACCACGGCCCGTTTCATGGCGTTCCGACCCGGTCCCGGCGAAGTCTACGCCCCCGACGGGGGCAGGAGGACACCGCTTCAGGAGCCTCCCGCGCCGGCGGTGCAGGCGAAGCAGTGGGGACCGGTGACGATCCGGCGACACGCCAGCCGGTGCGGGTCGAACTTCTCCAGCCGTGCGGACGCCCCGTGGTCGACCGGCATCCCTAGGGCCAGGTTGAAGTCGCAGTCGAACAACGCGCCGTCCCACCGGATGCTTATCTGGTGGCGGCACTGGAGGGCATCGAGCGTGCCCGGATTGAATGACCGCTCCAGGGCAGCCTGGTAATCCGCCAAGCCGCCGGTGCCCGACAATTCCCGCCGGAAGCGGCCGACGGGCACGTTGACGTTGACCAGCAGGCGGGTGAAGCGGATGCCGAGGCGATCACCCAACTCCCGGCGGCACTCTTCCTCCAGCAGATCCTGGCCGGCGGGAATCTCGGGCCCTCCGGGATTGTAGACCAGCGACAGCGGAAGTTCCGGGTCGACGCCGTAGCCCAGGGAATTGAGCCGGCCGAGCACCTCCACGCACCTGGAGAAGGCGCCGGGCCCCCGCTGGGTCTCGGCCGCGCCATCGAGGAAACAGGGAATCGAGGCGAACAGCCCCACCCGGTGATCGCGGAAGAAGGCCGGCAGGGACCTCGATCCCCGGCTCCAGCAGCACGGTCAGGTTGGTGCGCACCTGGATCGGGAAGCCGTGACGCGCCAGGGCAGCCACGAACCTCGGCAGCTCCGGGTGCAGTTCCGGAGCCCCGCCGGTGATGTCGACCAGCGGGCGGCCGACCGATCCGGCCGCGGCCAGCACCCCCTCCATGACCTCCCACGGCATCGCCTCGTGCCGGGCGGGGGACGACTCGTGCTGGCAATGCCGGCAAACCTGGTTGCATCGCAGGCCCACGTTCACCTGGAGGACGGAAAGGTCCCGCCCGGCGAGCAGTTCGCCGGCGGCCGACAGCACCTGGCGGTCGAATCGGTTCACGCGTCACCCATTCAGGAGAAAGGCGGCTCCGGAAGACCCGGAAACCGCCTTCAAGAGTTCACGTCCCTCAGCAGGACTTCTTGCACTTGCACATCCCCGACGCGCCGACAGAAAGCTTGGTGATGGTCATTCCCGTTCACCCCCCTTCAGCACGCCTCTTGCGTGACACTGAACAATATCCACCCCGCCCGGACCGCTGTCAAGCTCGGCCCGGTAGCGGCACCCCCCGCGGCAGTCGGCCACCTGGTCGCAGCGGCAGTCGAGATCCGGCCGAGGGAAGGAGGGGCACCCGCTCCCAGGCCGGCCGGAGGCCCTCCGTCGACGTCCCCACCGGCCGGGCGGCGTACAGGCCGCACTTGGCCACGCCCCCGTCGGGCGTGACGGCGCAGAGGTGCGCGCCGCAGACCGTTCCCGCCCCCTCGCCGTGGACCCCGCCTCCCCAGCCGTAGCGGAGCAACGAGGCGGCCACCGGGGCCGGCACGGCCGGGTGTCGTCACCCGCCAGCCTTCCCGGCGCGACACGGGACGTCGATGCCCCACTCCTTCACGCCGCGCTCCCTCAGGAGCTTCTCCAGGGCGTCAAACTGGTCGAGATTGCCGGCGTGCACCATCGTGGCCACGCTGACCGCGATCCCCCGGTCCCGAAGCGGCCGAGCGCCACCAGGACCCCGCGGAAGGTGCCCGCGCCCCGGAGCAGTTCGTGCCCCGGCTCCATGCCGTCGATCGACAGTTGCACCTCGTGCACCCGCAGGCGCCCGGCCGCGGCGGCGTCGATCAGCGTGCCGTTGGAGAGCAGCACGCTCCGGACGGGGAGGTCGCCGAGGCGCTCGTTCAGCTCCCAGAAGCTCGGGGTGGAGGAACGGCTCCCCGCCCGAGAGGAGGAGGCGCAGGCCCTGCATGGCCTCGAATTCCCCCGCCACCCGCCAGGCCGTCTCCAGCGGCAGGTCCGCTTGCGCCCGGCCTCGCCGCGGTAGCAGTGCCGGCAGCGCAGGTTGCACCGGTCGGTCAGCAGCAGTTCCAGGTAGCGCAGCGATGGGCGGCCGAGCGGCCCGCCGTCCAGCGGACGCCCATGGCGCCCGGGCCATGGAGGAGCAGCCCCTCCGCCAGGCAGCTCTCGACGAAGAGGCGGTCCTCCTCGGCAACCGGCGGCTCCTCCCCACGGCCGACGCGCTCGATGAAGTCGAAGGCGTCGGGCGACAGTTCATACAGTTCGTCCCGCCCGGAGTGGTACAGCCAGGGCGTTTCGAGTCCGCGCGGCACCACGCCCGGCGCGAGCCGGAGGCCGCCGTCAGTCGCGCAGGGCATCGGCCACCTGGGCCGGGGTGATGACGCCCCGTTCCAGCAGGCGCTTGAGGATGATGAAGGCGCCGCACTCCAAGTCCTCGTCGGCCTCCTTGTGGAACTGACAGGACGTGCAGATCAGGTTCACCAACCCCTTCCTGTCCGGGCACTTGGCCATCGCTTCCTCCCTTCCCGCGGCGCGCCGCGGACTCTTTTCCTGCATTGTCCATCAATCGCGCCCGGCGTCGAGGTCATGAGGCCGGAAGATATCCGGCCAATATGTGACCCGGGATCACTGAACCGCGGCCCGGCGACCCGTATGTAAGTCCACAAGCCGGACTGACCGGCATCAAAGGGAGGGAGACAACCATGAAGCGATCATTACGGGATTCTGCTTGGACTGCTGGTCCGGTCATGCTGATCCTGGCCCCGCGTGCTCGGGAAGCAGCGACGACGCCGGCGGCGGCGCCGTCCTTCCGACCGCGGCCGACGGCACCGCGGCAGGAAGCCTGCGTGTCCGCCTGACCGACGCGCCGGCGGTCGACTACACCTCGATCTCGGTGACCATCACCACCGTCAGCGTCCACCAGAGCGCCGGAACCGAGACGGCGGACGCGGGATGGATCGACATGCCGGTGACCGCGGTCATGCCGGTGGACCTGCTCACCCTCCGCGACGGCATCCTGCTCGACTCTGCGCCGCGCAACTGGAGGCTGGGCATTACCAGCAGATCCGTCTGGTGCTCGCCCCCGACACGGGCGGCCAGGCGCCGTACAACAACTCCGTGGTGACCGCCGACGGTGTCGAGCACCCACTCGAGATCCCATCGGACGCCATCAAGATCGTCCACGGCATCACCATTTCCGACGGGACCGTCACCGACGTGACCATCGACTTCGACGGCGCCCTGTCGGTCAAGCAGCGGGGCAAGGGGGCCTACGCCCTGCAGCCGGTCATCAAGGTGTCGAGCATCACCGAAACGCCGTAGATCACGCCCGGGCGGCCGTCCGTGCTTCTCCCGCCGGCCGGCCGCTCTTGACGCCCTGGCGCTCCTCGCGATAGCATCCCGCCCTGACATGGCGTATGTTGATTTCTATCCACGGGCAATCCAAGGAGCGGGGGCGATGAAGAGAGTCGGGTTCGTCGGGTGGCGCGGGATGGTCGGTTCGGTGCTGATGGAGCGGATGAGGGCCGAGGGGGATTTCACCGGCTTTGAGCCGCTCTTCTTCTCGACCTCGCAGGTCGGCGCGCCGGGGCCGGACGTCGGCTTCCCCTTGCCCCCCTAGCCGACGCCTACGACACCCGGCTGCTCTCGTCCCTCGATGTCATCGTCACCTGCCAGGGAGGCGACTACACCGGCAGGGTCTACGGCGACCTGCGGCGGGCCGGGCTGGCGGGGATACTGGATCGACGTCGGCCTCGACGCTGCGCATGAGCGACGAGGCGATCATCGTCCTCGACCCGATCAACCGCGACGTGATCGACCGCGGCCTGGCCGCGGGCATCAGGACATTCGCCGGCGGCAACTGCACCGTCAGCCTGATGCTGATGGCCCTGGGCGGCCTCTTCCGCCACAACCTGGTCGAGTGGATGACCTCGATGACCTACCAGGCGGCCTCGGGCGCGGGCGCCAAGAACATGATCGAGCTGGCCCGCCAGATGGAGGTCCTGTCGGACGTCTCCCGGGGCGTGCTGCCATCGCCCGTCGGCCACGGCCCTGGAACTCGAGGCGGCCGTCACCGGGCGGATGCGCGCCGACGGCCTTCCCGTCCGAGAACTTCGGCGCCCCGCTGGCCGGCAGCCTGATCCCCTGGATCGACAAGGCTTGGAGAACGGCCAGACGCGCGAGGAGTGGAAGGGGATGGCCGAGACGAACAAGATCCTCGGGCGGGAGAGCAACCCGATCCCGGTCGACGGCCTCTGCGTGCGGGTCGGGGCGATGCGCTGCCACAGCCAGGCGTTCACCATCAAGCTGACCCGGGACGTGCCGCTGGACGAGATCGAGGCGATGATCCGCGAGGACAACGAGTGGGTGCGCCTGGTGCCGAACGACAAGGCGGCCACGCTGCGCGACCTGACCCCGACGGCGGTCAGCGGCCGCCTGCACGTGCCGGTGGGCGGTCTCCGGAAGATGAATCTGGGACCGGGCTACCTGGCCGCCTTCTCGGTCGGCGACCAGCTCCTGTGGGGTGCGGCCGAGCCGATGCGGCGGATCCTGCGGATCGTCCTGGGCACCTCCGTCTGATCCGCCGGCGGCTGACCGGGGCGGCCCGGCAGCCGCATAGTTGATGATCAGTCCGGTTCGCGCCCGGGCTCGTCCGGCAGGATGTCGTCGAGGACCGGCGCGACCCTGTCGTAAGCCAGGTCGGTGATGAGCTGGTGGCCGCGCTCGTTGGGGTGGTTGCGGGTGGCCATCAGCTTGGTGCAGCGATTCGCGTCCTTGTGGAACTGCTTGCTGGCGTCGATGATCCTCTCGGAGTGACGACTTCGCGCATGATCTCGGCGATGGCCAGGGTGTTCTGCTCCTGGGCCTCGTAGATCGACGTTCATGTTGGCGCAAATGCCGGGCGGGGTGACGAAGAAGGGCATCGCCCCGGCGTCGTAGCCTGCTGCTGGATGGCCAGCACCTCGGCCCGGACCTGGGCGGATCGATAGTGGGTCGGCAGCGCGTCGTTGGTCCCCAGCTCGATGATCACCACCGCCGCCTCGTCGTCGGTGACGTACGCCGCCGACCGATCCGTTCCAATAGGTGAGCGTGGTCCCGGGAATCCCCTCGTTCCGCACGTCGGCCGCCAGGAACCCCTCCTGGCGCAGCTTGTGCTGCAACAGCAGGGGATAGGCACTGGCCTTGCCGACCTCCACGCCGTCGGTGATGCTGTTGCCGATCGGCGGCGATGGTGAACGGCGCGGCGACCGTGCGTCTCGAGTCGTGGTCCCGCGAACAGCCAGACACGCCCAGCAACAGAGGAGCATCACGGCGCAGATGGCGGCATAGCCTTCGCGACGAGCATGTGACGCGTCTGGCATTTCACTTCCGGCTTCTCCCCGCAGACATGGCGCCTATTGATACGCCCGGCGGTCGCGTCTGTCAAGCGGATATCGATCCGCGCCCCCGCGGGAGCGGCGCAGGCGTCGCGTTTCAGGCGGGCGGGCGCCACCCGCGGGCCAGGATCTCCTTGCGGCGCGACGTCCCGCCGCGGACGACCTCCACGCGCGACGGGGCGAGGCCCAGCAAGTCGGCCAGCAGCCTGATCACCGCCCGGTTCGCCCGGTCGTCGACCGGCGGCGCGGTCACCCTGACCGACAGATCGCCGTCGGCCACCCCCTCGACCGCCTCCCGCGAGGCGTTCGGCTTGACCCTGACCCGGATGACCGAGCCGTCGGGAGTCTCCCGGCAGACCTCCCGCCAGGCGATCGGGGCTACTTCCCCTCGCCGAGCGCCCGGGCGCGCCGCCACGCCGCCTCCACCGCATTGATGACCGTGCCCCGGAAGCCCCCCTGCTCCAGCGCGTGAATGCCCTCGATGGTCGTCCCCCCGGGCGAGGTGACCATGTCGCGCAGCGCAGCCGGGTGCCGGTCGCCGGCCAGGACCATCTCGGCCGAGCCGAGCACCGTCTGGGCCGCCAGCAGAATCGCCTGCTCGCGCGGGAGGCCCGCCTTGACGCCGCCGTCGGCCAGCGCCTCGATGAACGAGAAGACGTACGCCGGGCCGCTCCCCGACAGGGCGGTGACCGCGTCCATCTGCCGCTCCTCGACCTCGATCACCCGGCCGACCGAGGCGAACACCCCGCGCACGAAGGCCCGGTCGGCCTCGTCCGCTCCCGGCGCCCCAGGCGATGGCCGACATCCCCCGGCCGACCATCAGCGGGCGTGTTCGGCATCACCCTGGCCAGCCGGGCCGGCCGGCCCAAGCCCCTTCTCCAGCGCCGCCAGCGTCACCCCGGCGGCGATCGAAACGACCACCGTGGCCTCGCCGACCGCCGGGGCGATCGCCGCCAGCACGCCGGCCACCTGCGCCGGCTTGACGGCCAGCATGACCGCGTCCGAACGCCGGCAAAGTTCGAAGCGCGTCGGCGGCCTCCTCGCGCCCCGCGCAGCGCCCGCCACCAGCGACCGGCGGTCCGGCCGGACATCGGTCACGATCATCGCCGCCAGTCCGGCCGGCCTGGCCGCCGCGAGTCCGCGGACGATCGCCTCGGCCATGTTTCCCGCGCCCACGAACCCGAGCCGCCACTCTCTCATTCCCGTCTCCTCCCGTTCAATCCGGTGATTCCCTGGCGCCGAAAATGGCTGTCCCCACCCGCACCAGTGTGGCCCCCTCCTCCACCGCCGCCTCGACGTCCCCCGACATGCCCATCGACAACTGGTCGAATGCCGGCAGCCCGAGCCGGGCGGCGATCTCCCCGCGCAGCCTGGCCAGCTCCCGGAAGTACGGCCGGGCCGCCTCCCCCGGCGCCTCCAGGGCGGGCATGGTCATCAAGCCCCGCAGGCGCATGTTTCCAGCGCGGCAACCTCCCGGCCAGTTCCCGGGCAGCCTCCGGAGCGGACGCCCTGCTTGCTCTCCTCGGCGGCCAGCTTCACCTCCAGCAGCACCTCCATCACCCGGCCGCTCCCCTCGAGCCGCCGGTCCAGCTCGCGGCCAGCGGCGCCGAATCAACCGAGTGTACCCAGGAGAAGAGGCGCGCCGCATCCCTGGCCTTGTTCGTCTGGAGGTGCCCGACCAGGTGCCAGACCAGCCCTTCCGGGCAGCCGGGGAATCTTCTCCCGGGCCTCCTGGACGCGATTCTCGCCGAAGTGGACCTGCCCGGCCGCGGCCGCCTCGATCACCGCCTCGGCCGGGTGGGTCTTGCTGACCGCCACCAGCGTGACCGCGGCCGGTTCCCTCCCGGCGCGCGCGCACGCCAGGCTCGATCCGCTCCCGCGTCGCGGCCAGGTCGGCGCGATGCTCATCGCCCTTCCCCTCCTCCAAGATGACCACCGTGGCCATCCGCCCGGTCAGTCCCCGGTCCCTCCGGTGGGAATAGAAGAGATCCTCCCGGCAGGCGTGCAGAGGCCGACGCCGCTGATCCGGCCCGGGTCGATCCCTGCCGACGCCAACTGCAGCGCCGCCGAGCCGGCCAGGTCGACATGGGCCTTCGCACCCCGGCCGGATACCACCCGCGGTCCGGCGGCCGACGCCAGCGCCTCGGCGACCTCGGGCCCGACCTCGAAGCAGCACGGGCCGATGCAGGGTCCGAGCCAGGCCTCCATCGCGCCGGGGTCGCCGCCCAGCCGTTCGACCGCCGCGCCGATGATCCCGGCCACGATCCCCCGCCAACCGGCGTGAACGCCGCCACGCCGAACCCTTGGCTCCTGATCACCAGTCCCAGGCAGTCGGCGGTCATCACCCCGGCCCCTCCCGGGTACGCCGGTCGTCACCGCATCCCCCTCAGGGCCGAAGACCACACCCGGCGCCCGCCCGGATGGTACCACATCCTGGCCGTGCACCTGCCGGGGAAAGAAGATCGCATCCGTGTCGGCCGCCAGCAGCAGGGCGGCGTGATTGGCGGCTACCGCTTCCGGGTCGTCGCCGCCGCGGGGGTCGATGTTCAGCCCGGCAAAGACTCCCCGGCTGGCGCCGCCCATCCGGGTCGTGAAGAGCGCCCTCCCCCCCGGCCATGATGCCTCGAAGATCGCCAGCCGCCCGCGGGTGACCATCGGGATCGGCTTCATCCAGCGGCCTCCCCGATGGCCGCCCGGTACTCCCGCCAGAGCGTCGCACGCGGGATGCCCGGGTCGACCACCTCCCACGGGAAGGCCTCCCGCTCGCCGCGCGGCCGCAGCACGGTCAGGTCGGGGTCGATCGGGGAAGCTTGCAGGGCAGCCTTCCAGTCGCCCGTCTCGGCGGCCACTTTCAGGACCGCCCCGACACCCCGGTCGCCCCGCGAAAGCAGTGCCTGCACATACGCCTGCCTGGGGACGTCGAAGGTCGCCCGGACGTTCGGCATCCTCCCGAGCGCCGACTGGAGTCGGCGTTGTTTCTTCTTCAGCGAAGCCACCTCCTCCATCGGGTGCCACTGGAACGGGGTGTGCGCCTTGGGCACGAAGCAGGAGACGCTTACCCCGATGGTGCCCATCCGGCCCCAGCCCCCGAGCCACGGCCAGCATCTCCGCCCGCACCCGCCCGACCAGCCCGGCGATCCCCTCCACGTCCTCGTGGCGCTCTCCCGGGAGCCCAATCATGAAGTAGAGCTTCAGGTTCGGGATGCCCGCCTCGGCGACCATGCGCGCGGCCGCCAGGATCTGGGCGTCGGTGATCCGCTTGCCGATCACCCGCCGGAGATGCTCGGTCCCCGTCTCCGGGGCGATGGTCACCGTCTTCAGGCCCCCCCGGGCCATCAGCCCGAGCACCTCTGGGTCGAGCGCGTCGGCCCGCAGCGACGACACCGAGAAGGGGCGCCCCGCGCCAGTCCGAGGAAGCGCGCCAACTCCGCCCAGGCCGGGGTGGTCGAAGACCGATGCCCCGAGCAGGCCGATGCGCCGCCCCTCGGCGAGCCGCTCGTTCGATCACCGGCAGCAGCGCGCCGAGGCCGCGGTGACGGACCGGGCGGTAGAAGCAGCCGGCGGCGCAGAAGCGGCACCCCCGGGCGCACCCCCGGCCGACCTCGACCAGGATCATGTCGGTGAAGCCGGCGTCCTCGGTCGGGCGCTCGGCGTCGGCCCGGAAGGGGTCGAGGTCGGCCACGGAGCGCCGCCGAACCCGGGCCGGGCACGCCGACCGGTGCGTCCGGAAACCCCGGAGCGCCCGTCCGCCGGCCACCGTCTGGTTGGTAGAAGCGCGGGACGTACGCGCCCTCGACGCCGGCCATGGCCCCAGCATCCCGCCCGCCCGGTGAACCCCCCGGCGCGCCCCGGCGCCAGGCGGCGACCAGCTCCGGAAGCGCCTCCTCGGCCTCGCCGATGAGCGATCAGGTCGGCGAAGTCGGCCAACGGCTCCGGGTTGAGCGACGGGGCGATCCCGCCGACGATCACCAGCGGATCGCGCGTCGCCCGCTCCGCGGCCTCCAGGGCGATGCCCCGGTCGCGGATCAGGGAGAGCGCCGCCGGGTAGTCGTTCTCGTAGGCCAGCGACACGGCCAGCCAGTCGAGCGAGCGCGAGGCCGGCCGCGCGGCGCGGCGGGCCGACGCGCACAGCGCACGCCGGGGATCGCCCGGCAGCGTCCGGGTGACCACCTGGAAGCCCAGGCTGGCCAGGGCCACGCCCGTCCCCCCCGGGCCAGGCCAGGGCTCCACCCGGAGCGGCACGCCGCCGGCGCGTCGCCCGCCGCTCCCGTCCCGCGGGGCGGCTGCCGATCCTCCTAGTCGGCCTGTTTGCGCAGGAAGGTCGGGATGTCAAGGTCCTCCTGGTCCAGGGAGAGCTCGGGGGTGAAGTTCTCGGCGCCGACCGCCTTCTTGCGCAGGTAGGCCGGCCACTCCCGCTCGCGCTCTGCGGATGGGCATGGCCGGCGGGGCGACCGTCCAGGCCGCGCAGGCTCCTCCTCGCGATCGCGACGGCCATCTTCGTCGAAGCTGGTGGCGATGACCGTCACCTTGATCTCCTCCTGGTCGGCCTCGAGTCGAGCTCCTCCTTGATCACCGCGCCGAACGATGACGTGGGCATCCTCGTGGGCCGCCTTCTGGACGATGGTCGAGGCCTCCGAGCACCTCGTGCAGCGACATGTTCGGGCCCGCCCGAGAAGAGGATCAGGACGCCCCGGGCGCCGTCGACCGAGTTGTCCTCCAGCAGCGGGCTGGCGATCGCCCGGTGATCGCGTCCTGGGCGCGGTTCTCGCCCCGGCGCAATGCCGGTTCCCATGACCGCCCGGCCGCTGCCGGTCATGACCGTCCGGACGTCGGCGAAGTCGACGTTGATGAGGCCCGTGTCCATGATCAGGTCGGAGATCCCCTGCACGGCGTTGCAGCAGGATGGCGTCGACCATCTTGAACGACTCGCGCAGCGACGTCTTCTTGTCCACCACCCCCAGGAGGCGCTGGTTGGGGATGGTGATCAGCGTGTCGACCACTCCGCGCAGCTCCTTGAGGCCCTCCGTCGGCCTGGTTGCGGCGGCGCACGCCCCTCGAAGTCGAACGGCTTGGTCACCACGGCCACGGTCAGGATGCCCATCTCGCGGGCCTGAGTGGCCACCACCGGCGCCGCGCCCGTGCCCGTGCCGCCGCCCATGCCGGCGGTGATGAAGACCATGTCCGCCCCGCTCAGGGCCTCGGCCAGCTGTTCCTGGCTCTCCATGGCCGCCCGCTTGCCGACCTCGGGATCGGCGCCGGCGCCCAGGCCCTTGGTCAGCTTGGCGCCGATCTGGATCTTGCTCGGCGCGCGGGATGTGGCCAGCGCCTGCCGGTCGGTGTTGACCACCATGAACTCCACCCCGGTGAGCCCGGACTCGATCATCGTGTTGACCGCGTTGCATCCCCCGCCGCCGAGACCGACGACCTTGATCTTCGCACCCGGCTGCATCTCCTCCACTAGTTCAAACGGCATACGATCACCTCCTCTTCGATGTGCCACACTCGGGTTAGTCTGATGTCTCCGAACCATCCCTTCATCGTCTGCAGGATCTTCGACCAGAGCCCCTCCTCGTCTCCCCCATGGGCGAACCGCTCCTTGCCCCGGTGCTCGACCCCGTAGAGCACCAGGCCGACGCCGGTGGTGTAGATCGGGCTGTTGATGATGTCCGCCAGGCCGCCCACCTGGCGCGGCGACGCCGCGGCGGACCGGCAGGTCGAAGATCTGCTCGGCCAGTTCGGTCATCCCCTCCAGGATCGAGCTGCCGCCGGTGATGACCACGCCCGACGGGATCAGTTTCGTCGAAGCCCGGCCCGCTTGATCTCGTCCCAGGAGAGGGAGATGATCTCCTCCATCCGCGGCTCGATGATCCGGCAGAGCACCTCGCGCGACAGCGACCGCGGCTTGCGGCCGCCGACCGACGGGCACCTCGATGGTCTCGTCCGGGCCGGACCATGCGACGCCAGGGCGCAGCCGTACTTGACCTTGATCTGCTCGGCCTCCGGCGTCGGGCGTCCGCAGGCCGACGGCGATGTCGTTGGTCAGGTGGTTGCCGCCCAGCGCGATGACCGCGGTGTGCCAGATGCTCCCCTGGACGAAGATGGCGATGTCGGTCGTGCCGCCGCCGATGTCGATGAGGGCCACGCCCAGGTCCTTCTCGTCCTCGTTCAGCGCGGCGTAGCTCGAGGCGAGCTGCTGCAGGACGATGTCGTTGACCTCGAGGCCGGCCCGCTTGCAGCTCTTGACGATGTTCTGGGCCGAGGTGACCGCCCCGGTGACGATGTGCACCTCCGCCTCGAGACGCACGCCCGACATCCCCAGCGGCTCGCGGATGCCGTCCTGGTCGTCGATGATGAACTCCCGCGGCAGGACGTGGATGACCTCGCGGTCGGTCGGGATGGCCACCGCCTTGGCCGCCTCGATCACCCGGTCGATGTCGTGCTGGGTCACCTCCCGGTCCTTGATGGCGATGACGCCCCGGGAGTTGAAGCCCTTGATGTGCCCCCCGGCGATGCCGGTGTAGACGTCGTTGATCTCCACCCCGGCCATCTGCTCGGCCTCCTCGACCGCCTTCCTGATCGACTCGACCGTGCTGTCGATGTTGATCACCACGCCCTTGCGCAGGCCCTTGGAAGGGCTGGTGCCGAGGCCGATGATGTCGGCGCCTCCCGCCGGGTTGATCTCGGCCACCACCGCGGCGATCTTGGTGGTGCCGATGTCCAGCCCTACGATGACGTCACCCTTCTTGGCCACCTTCGCTCACCTGCTCTTTCTCGCTGTTTGTGCATCCGTTCGGATCCGTGCCGACCACCACCCGGCGCTCGAACCGGAGGTCGACGTGGGTCAGGCAGAGCTGCCCGCCGGCCACCTGGGGGAGGACCACCGCCAGTCGGGCCATCTTTCCCCGCGTAATCGCCCAGGCCGAGCCTGACCGGTATCCCGGCCCCGACCATGGCCACCGGGCCGTCGGGGCCCGAGAAATCGAGCCGGGAGATGATCCCCGGCCAGCCCAAGCCCGCCGCCAGGGCGGCGTCGCGAATTTCGACCGCCATCGAAGCCGCCGACGGGTCGACCAGCCGGCGGCCGGTGAAGAAGAGGCCGTCGGCCCGGGGAAGCGGGTCGGCCGCAATCGTCTCGGGGCCCATGGCGACACCCTCCTCGTCCACCAGCACCCCCGGAGTTCCCTCGGCGATCATCACCGGAATGCGTTCCTGGATGGTGACCGCCAGGGTGGACGGGTACTCCTTGCGGATGCGGGCGTGCCGGACTGCCGGGATGCCCTCGATGCGGTGCGCCAGGTCGGCCATGTCGAGGGTCATCAGGCTCGCGCCGGCGTCCACGCCGAGGGCGGCCAGGACTTCCGCCCGGCCCACCAGACGGTTTCCCTCGAGGACGAGTTGGCGGGCGGTCAGCGTCTCCTGCCGGGCGACGATACTCCGCAGGCGGGCGACGACGGCGGGCATGACGAACAGGGCGGCGGCGGCAACGACGGCGACCAGGAAACCGCGGAACACCCAGCGGGCGATCATGCGCCACGGGCGCTTTCGCCGCCGGTTGACCGTCCAGTCGACCTCCCCCGAGCGGCCGCGCAAGTAGAGTTCCGGGCTCATCTGCCCTCCAGGGCCATGCGAAGCATCTCCTCAACCAGGTCGTCGAACAACATTCCGGCCGCCCCGGCGGCCATCGGCAGGAGGCTCTTGCTGGTCAGTCCCGGCACGGTGTTGATCTCCAGCAGCCAGGGACAACCCTCGCCCGTCGATCCGGAAGTCGGCCCGCAGCGCCCCCCGGCACCCCAGGGTTCGCGAAGCCTCCCGGGCCAGGGCTGCCAGCCGGTCGGCCAGGTCGAGCGGCAGGGAAGCCGGGACGACGTAGCGGGTGGCCGACGACTCGTACTTCGCCTGGAAGTCGTAGATCTCCCCTTCGGTGATGATCTCGACCGCCGGAAAGGCCCACGTGCCCATAAGCCCCACGGTGATCTCCCGCCCGGGCACGAAGCGCTCCAACATGACCCGCGCCGAGTGCCGCCGCGCCGCCTCGACGGAGGGCCCCAATTCGATCGTCTGGTGGACCACCGACACGCCGATGGTCGATCCCTCGTCGACCGGCTTGACCACCAGCGGGAAGCCGAAGGGGATCATCGAGGGGGCGACGTCGTCCTTCGGCCCGACAACCATGCAGGGCGGCGTGGGAATGCCCCGCGCCTCGAACAGTTGCTTGGCCCGCTCCTTGTCCATGGCCAGGGCGGAAGCCAGGACGCCCGACCCGGTGTATGGGATTCCCAGATACTCCAGCATCCCCTGGACGGTGCCATCCTCGCCCCCCCGGCCGTGCAGCGCGATGAAGGCCGCGCCGGGCCGCTCGGCGCACAGGCGGGCCGGCAGGTCGCGGCCGGCGTCGATGCGCCTGGCACGGGTAGCCCCGCCGCGTCAGCGCCTCCACGACCGCCTTGCCCGAACGCAGGGAAACCTCGCGCTCGGCCGAGCTGCCGCCCATCAGGACCGCCACGGTCGGTCGGTCACCGCTCATCGCCTCAGCCCTCCCCCACGATGATCACCTCTGACTCCAGCGCCACGCCGAGCTTCTCCCGGGCTTCCCGGGCGATCTCGTCCATCAGGCCGATGATGTCCCGGGCGGTGGCTCCGCCGGTGTTGATGATCACGTTGGCGTGCTGGTCGGAAACCATCGCCCGGCCGAGCGTCCTGCCCTTGAACCCGAGCGCTTCGACGATCCGCCCGGCGTGGTCCCCGGGCGGGTTCTTGAAGACCGAGCCGGCGTTCCTCCAGCCGAAGGGAAGGCGCTTCTGACGCTGGGCCAGGATTTCCTTGACCCGGTCCAGCACCTCCCGCTCGGGCCGGCGGACCAGGGCGAAGCCGGCCTCGACGATCACCCCCCCCTCGACCGGCAGGCGGCAGGACCGGTAGCCGCAGACAAGCCCGGCGGCTTCGATCCTTACGATGCGCCCCTCCCGGTCGATCACCTCGACCCACGAGAGGACGTCGGCGATCGCCCCGCCGTACGCCCCGGCGTTCATCATCACCGCCCCGCCCACGGTCCCGGGGATGCCGGTGGCGAACTCCAGGCCGGAGAGGCCCCTGGAGATGCAGAAGTTGAGCAGCCGCGACAGGAGCAGCCCGCTTTCCGCGGCCACATGCGCCCCATTGGCATCCTCGTCGGCGAGCCGCACTTCGGCCAGCTTGTCGGTGCAGACGACCATCCCCCTGATCCCGCCGTCGCGAACCAGCAGGTTGCTGCCGTTTCCCATGATCACCACCGGGACCTCTTCCCGGCGGCACAGCTCCAGTCCGCACAGGAGGTCCTCGCGATCCTTGGGGTAGAAGAGCGCGTCGGCCGGGCCTCCCACGCCCCAGGTGGTGTGCTTGTCCATCGGTTCGTTCAGGTGGATCATCCCGCGCACCAGCCGGCGCATCGACTCGATCCGGTGCCGCAAACGCCGCGAAGAGCCGGTCACGACACTCCCCCCTCGTCGAGGAAGCCGCGCCCCACCCGCCAGATGTCCCCGGCGCCGAGGGTGATCAGCAGGTCCCCCTCCCGGGCCGTCTCGCGCAGGTGGGCGACGATGTCGAGACGATCCTTCAGGTGAATCGCGCTCCGGTGGCCATGCCGGACGATGCCGTCGAGGATTCCCCGGGCGTCCACTCCCGGGATGGGCGCCTCCCCGGCCGGGTAGATGTCGGTCACCACCACGTGGTCGGCGTCGTAGAAGGCCGTCTGGAACTCCTCCATCAGGTCCTGGGTGCGGGTGTAGCGGTGGGGCTGGAAGACCGCCAGGACCCGGCCACGGCAGAAGGCCTTGGCGGCCGCCAGGCTGGCCTTGATCTCGGTCGGATGGTGGGCGTAGTCGTCCACCACGGCCACCCCGTCGCGCTCGCCCACCCGCTGGAACCGGCGGTCGGCGTTGACGAAGGTGGCCAGGGCGGCCGCGGCGGCGTCGAAACCGAGCCCGACCTCCAGCGACGCGGCGATGGCCGCCAGCGCATTCCGGATGTTGTGGACGCCGGGGACCGACAGGGCCACTTCCCCGGCCGCCTTCCCGCCGATCCAGACGGTGAAGTGGGACGAGAAGCCCTCGGTCCTGATGTCGCGCGCGATAACATCGGCCTGCCCGCGCAGCCCATAGGTCGTATGGCGCTTGGTCAGCTCGGGGATGATCGCCTGGATGTGGGGATCGTCCAGGCAGATCACCGCCAGGCCATAGAAGGGGACCTTGTTGGCGAAATCCCGGAAGGCCGCCTTGAGCGTCTCCATGGTCCCGTAGAAGTTCATGTGCTCCCGGTCGATGTTGGTGATGACGGCCACCGTCGGCGAGAGGGACAGGAACGTCCCGTCGCTCTCGTCGGCCTCGGCCACCAGGTACGGGCCGGTGCCGAGGCGCCCGCCGCTCCCCAGGCTTCCGAGCCGTCCCGCCGATGACCACCGTCGGATCGAGGCCGCCGCTGTGGAAGATCGAGGCGATCATCGACGTGGTCGACGTCTTGCCGTGCGCCCCGGCGACCGCCACGCCGTACTTCATCCGCATCAGCTCGGCCAGCATCTCGGCCCGGCGGATGATCGGTATCTGCTCCTGGCGGGCCGCAGCCACCTCGGGGTTGTCCTCCCCCACGGCCGAGGAGACGACCACCACCTGGGTGCCGGCGATGTTGTCCGCCCGATGCCCGGCGTAGACCTGGGCGCCCAGCTCGGCCAACCTGCGGGTGACCGGCGTGTCGGAGAGGTCCGACCCGGTGACGTTGAAGCCGAGCGTCAGCAGCACCTCGGCGATGCCGCTCATGCCCGAGCCGCCGATGCCCACGAAGTGGATGTTCCGCACCCGTCCGAACATGTCAGGCCCGCCTTCCGTGGAGATAGGGGTCATCCCGCTCGCTGCGCTTCCCCCGCATGTACTCCTCGGACGAGATAGTCTCGACCGAACAGATGCCGGTCTTCCGGCCGTTCTTCTTGACCCGCGAGAGGGAGCCTGCCTCCATGAAGGCGCTCAGCATGTCCTCGGCCTGGAAGTAGCGCACGAAGTCGTATGACTTGCCCGCCCCGACGTGCCCGCCGCGCAGGACCACCTTGAAGTAGGCCATGGTCAGCCCCGCCCGCCCGGCGCCGCGGCCATGGCCCCGGCTCCCCGGAACTGGGAGATGTTGAGCAGGATGCCGACGGCGAAGAGGTTGGCCGCCAGGGCCGATCCGCCGTAACTCAGGAAGGGCATGACCAGCCCCTTGGTGGGGAGCATGCCGACCACCACCCCGGCGTTGACCACCGCCTGGAAGGCGATCATGACGGTCAGGCCGAGGGCCAGGTAGGTGCTGAACTTGTCCGGGGCGGCCTTGGCGATGCGCATGCCGCGCCACCAGAAGACGCCGAACAGCGCGGCCACCATCATGATGCCCAGGAAGCCCATCTCCTCGCCGATGACCGCCAGGACGAAGTCGGTGTGGGCGGCCGGCAGGAAGAAGAGCTTCTGGCGGCCGTCCCCCAGGCCCTGCCCGTTGAAGCCGCCGTGGCCCAGGGCGACCATCGACTGGATGATCTGGAAGCCGCTGTCGCCGGGGTCCTTCCACGGGTCGAGGAAGGCCAGCAGCCGCTTCATCTGGTAGGGCTTGTGGATCAGCGACACGACCACCGCCGGCAGCGCCGACAGGACCACCCCGATCAGGTGCTTGAGGCGCGCGCCGCCCAGGAAGAGGAATATCAGGCTGACGGCGAAGATGCACAGGGCCGAGCCCAGGTCGGGCTCGAGCATGATCAAGGCGCAGATGATGCCGACCATGAACAGGTTGGGCAGCAAGCCGCCGCCGAACTCCCGCAGTCGCTCGCCCGAGGCGCTGATGCTGGCCGCCAGGAATATGACCGAGCAGATCTTGGCCACCTCCGACGGCTGGAAGGAGATGAACCCCCAGTGGAACCAGCGCTTGACTCCGGCGATCTCCGAGCCCATCCCCGGGATGAGCACCAGGACCAGCAGGAAGCCGGCCACCAGGAAGAGGTAGAAGGCATGGCGGCGATAGAAGGTGTAGTGGATCCGGTAGCCGACGAAGAGGGCGGCGAAGCCGATTATCGCCCACAGGAAGTGCTTCCAGAAGAAGTAGTACGGACTCCCCTTGCTCATGTAGGCGACCACGGCGCTGGCGCTCCAGACCATCAGCACCCCCAGCAGCACCAGCATGCTGACGGCCAGCAGCAGCCACGGGTCGGGGATCGTCCGGCGGTTCACGTCAGCCTCCCGACGGCGTCGCGGAAGACCTGGCCGCGGTGGTGGTAGTCGCGGAACATGTCGAAGCTGGAGCAGGCCGGCGAGAGGAGCACCGCATCGCCCGGCGCGCCGGCCGCGGCCGCCTGCCGGACCGCATCCTCCAGGCTGTCCGCCTCGACCGTCTTGACGACGCCCCCCAGCTCGGCCCGCATCCGCGCCCTGGCTTCGCCGATGACGATCAGCAGCTTGGCCGCGCGCCGGAGCTGTCCGGCCAGGGGAGCATAGGAGCCGCCCTTTTCCCGGCCGCCGGCGATCAGGATGACCGGCACGGCAAACCCCTCCAGCGACTTGACCACCGCGCCGACGTTGGTCCCCTTGGAGTCGTCGTAGTAGCTGACGCCGTTGACCACGCCCACCAGCTCATTCCGGTGCGGCAGCGGGGCGAAATCGACGGCGCCCCGGCGGATCGCCTCGACCGGAAGGCCAACCTCGAGTGCCATGGCCGCGGCGGCCATGACGTTCTCCCGGTTGTGCGCCCCGGCCAGCCGGAACTCGCGGGCGTCCAGCAGGGTCTCGTCGCCGGCGGCGGTCGCCCGGCGGATCAGGTCCCCCTCCAGCCAGACCCCGCCCGCAGTCGAGCGGCGCGAGAAGCGGACGGTCCTGACCGGCCACCCGGCGGCCGCGTCAGCCAGGGCCGGGTCGTCGCCGTTGAGCACCAGGCAGTCGGCGGCCTCCTGCTTCGCGGCGATGCGCAGCTTGGTGTCGCGGTAGTCGGCGAAGCCGCGGTAGCGGTCGAGGTGGTCGTCGGTGACGTTGAGGACCGCCGAAACCCGCGGCCGGAAACCGTCCACCCACTCGAGCTGGAAGCTGGACACCTCGACCACCAGGAAGTCGTAGTCGTCCCGGCCGGCCATGCCGATCAGCGGCGCGCCGATGTTGCCGACCACCGGCGCCCGCAGGCCTCCCGCGGCCAGCATGGCCCCCAGGATGCTGACGGTGGTGCTCTTGCCGTTGGTCCCGGTGACCGCCAGCATGGGCCGCCCGATCAGCCGCCAGGCAACCTCGATCTCGCTCTGCACCGGCACCCCGGCCCGCACGGCGGCGGTCAGCCCCTGGTGGTCCCGCGGCACCCCGGGGCTCGGCACGACCAGGTCGGCGCCGGTGAAAGTCCCGGGGCGGTGCCCGCCGGTCTCTGCGGCCACCCGCGGATCGAGCCGGGCCAGCACCCCGGCCAGTTCCTCACGCGGCCGTGCCTCGCTCACCGTCACCGCCGCGCCCATCGAGGCCAGCACGTTGGCCGCGGCGATGCCCGTTTCGGCCAGGCCGACCACGGTCACCCGCATGCCCGCAAGGCGTTCCCGAAGGCCACCCACGGTCACCCCTCCCCCCGGGCCGGCCCGAGCAGCGGCACAACCTTCTCCAGGCCCATCCCGCGGGAGGCCTTGACCAGCAGGAGATCTCCCTGGCGCAGTTCCTTGCGGAGAAACACCGCCGCCTCCTCGATCGACCGGTAGTGAGAGCTTCGCTGGCGGGCGCCCGCGGTCTGGTTGTAGGCCTGGGAGGCCGTCTCGGCCTCGTTCCCGACGGTCACCAGGAGGCTGATCCCGGCCCCGGCGATGAAGCGCCCCGTCTCGGCGTGCAGGTCCCGCGACGCCGGTCCCAGCTCGAGCATGTCGCCCAGCAGGGCAGCCCGCCTTCCTCGGGCGACCATCAGCATGACGGCCTCGACCGCGGCGGCCACCGAACCGGGATTGGCGTTGTAGGTGTCGTTGATGACCCGCACTCCCGACGGCAGGTCGATGATTTCCATCCGCATCGACAGGGGACGGCTGGCGGCCAATCCTTGGGCGATCTCCTCCAGGGAGAAACCGAGCACCCTGGCCGCGGCGGCGGCCGCCAGGGCATTGCGGACGTTGTGCATGCCGGCCATGGCGATGCCCATGCGGCGCCTCTCGCCGTCGACCACCAGGTCGAAGCCGCACCCCCCGTCGGTCCGGGCTACCACCCGCTCGGCGCGCATCCATGCCTCGCCGGCCAGGCCGAAGGTGACCGCCCGGCCCGCCCAGCGATCGACCTGGGCCATGACCAGGCGGTCGTCGGCGTTGAGGACGGCGGTGCCGTTCCCGAGCCGGTCGAGCAGTTCTCCCTTTGCCCGGGCCACGGACTCGACGTCCCCCAGGGCCTCCAGGTGAGCCGGGGCCACGCACGTGATCAGCCCGACATCGGGAACGGCGATCTCGGCCAGGCGGCCGATCTCGCCGGGGCGGCTCATGCCCGCCTCCAGAACCAGCGCCTCGGTATCGTCGGGCATCCCCAGGATGCTCAGCGGCAGGCCGAGCAGGTTGTTGAAGTTGCCCGGGTTCCTGGCCGTTCGCCAGCGCACCGACAGGATCGCGGCGATCATCTCCTTGGTGGTGCTCTTGCCGTTGCTGCCGGTCACCACCACCACCTTGCCCGCGAAACTGCCGCCGGTGGTGCGCCGCCAGGTCCCCCAGCGCCCGCATGGTGTCGGGCGTCTCGACGACGAAGGCCTCCAGGGGAACGACTTTGTCCCGGCGCTGACCATCACCCCGGCCGCGCCGGCGGCCACCGCCCGGTCGACGTAGTCGTGGCCGTCGGTCCTCGATTCCCTGACCCCCTTCTGGTCGGCCGAGATGGCCACGAACAGGTCGCCCGGGCGGATGATGCGGCTGTCGGTCGAGACTCCCGTGGCGACGCCACCGCTCCTGGCCAGGCTTCCCCCAACGGCGGCGGCGATCTCGGTCGCGGTGTACCTCACCCGTTCCTCCCTGGGATCGCGTCGAGCGCCCGGCGGGCCTCGACCCGGTCGTCGAAGTCGACCACCTTCAGTCCCAGGATCTGGTAAGTCTCGTGCCCCTTGCCGGCGACCAGGACGACATCGTCGGGCCCGGCCATGCCGATCGCCCGGGCTATCGCCCGGGAGCGGTCCGGGATCGCCTCGATACCCGTCGGACCGGACCGAACGGTAGCCTTCGACGATGGCCTCGATGATCGCCTCCGGCTCCTCGCTGCGGGGGTTGTCGCGGGTGACGAAGGCCAGGTCGGCCCCGCGGGCGGCGATGGCCCCCATCAGCGGGCGCTTGGTCCGGTCGCGGTCGCCGCCGCAGCCGAAGACCAGCATGAGCCTCCCGGCGGCCAGCGGCCGGGCTCCGGCGATGAGCTTCTCCAGGGCGTCGGGGGTGTGGGCGTAGTCGACCAGCACCAGCGGCTCATCCTCCCGCGACACCTTCTCCATCCGGCCCGGGCACCAGGCGCATGCCGGCCGATCCCGTCGGCCACCGCCTCCAGCGGGAGTCCCATGACCCACCCGAGCGCGGCGGCGGCGACGATGTTCTGGACGTTGTGGGCGGCCACCAGCGGCGAGGCAAGCTCCAGCCGGCCGCCCGGCAGTTCGAGTGAAACCCGGACGCCGTCCCGGCCGAGGGTCGACCCGGCGATCCGGATGATGCTGTCGGGGTGCGTCCCCGAAGGTGATCGTCTCGCCCGGGCACTCGCCCGCCAGCCGCCTGCCCCACTGGTCGTCCAGGTTGATGACCGACGCCCCGGGCGCGAAGTCGGTGAAGAGGCGGCGCTTGGCCTGGTAGTAGGCCTCGAAGTCGCCGTGGTAGTCGAGGTGGTCCTGGCTCAGGTTGGTGAACACGGCGAAGGCGAAGCGGGTGCCGTCGACCCGGTGCTGCTCCAGGGCGTGCGAGGAGACCTCCATGGCGACCGCGCTCGCCGCCGCCGTTGGCCATCCACCGCAGCAGCGCCTGCAGGTCGGGAGCCTGGGGGGTGGTGTGGGGGGCCGGCCTCGACTCTCCCGCCCGAGCCGATAGCCGATGGTGCCCATCACGCCGCAGGGTATCCCGGCGGCCGAGAACATCGCCTCGATCAGGTAGGTGAGGGTGGTCTTGCCGTTGGTGCCGGTGATGCCGATGACCTTCATGCTTCCGGAGGGATCGCCGTGGAACGCCGACGAGACCAATCCCAGCGCCCGGCGGACATCCCTGACGCAGATCGACCGTCACCCCTGCCGGCACCTGCAAGGGGCAGTCGCGGCCGGCTCGGGCGCCAGGATCGACCGATGCCCCACGCTCAACCGCCTCGGCGACGTGACGGAGGCCGTCGTCGCGCGTTCCCGGCAAAGCCGCGAAGAGGTCGCCCGGGGCCACGCAACGGGAGTCGTAGGCCAGGCCGGTCACCTCCCGGTCGCTCGTCCCCCGGATGGTCACCGTGCCGTTCGGCGGCCAGGATCGACACCAGGCTCTCAACCTGCATCGGCCCTCCTCGCCCCTTCGGCCCGGGGCATCAATTCCTGCGGGTTGTCGGGCGGCACGGCCAGGTAGTGCAGGATCCGCTCGCCCATCGCGCGACGAAGACCGGGGCGGCGACGCTGCCGCCGTAGTAGGCGCCGACCGGCTCGTCGACCATGACCAGGATGACCACCGCCGGATCGTGGGCCGGGACGAAGCCGATGAACGAGGAGAGGTACTTTCCGTCTGGCGTACCCGCCGGCCGCAACGTGACCTTCTTGGCCGTGCCCGTCTTGCCGGCCACGGTGTACCCGGGGATAGCGGCCGCCTTGCCGGTGCCGTCGGTCACCGCCAGCCGCAGGGCTTCCCGCAGATCCGCGCCGTCCGCGGCGAAATGACCCGCCGGCCGCCTCGACAGGGGGCGCCTCGATCACGCCCGTCGCGGGTGATCGCCTTGACCATGCGCGGCCGCACGAGCACGCCCCCGGACGCGATGGAGGCATAGGCCACGGTCATCTGCAGCGGGGTCACACCGATCTCGTGGCCGAACGACAGCGACGGCTGCGACAGGCCCGACCACTGTGACGGCGGGTGGAGGATGCCGCAGCTCTCGCCCGGGAAGGTCGACCCCCGTCTGGTGGCCGAAGCCGAAAGCTGTCAAGCCCTTGTGGAGCCGCTCCCGGGAGAGGGTCTGGCCGATTCGGATGGCGCCGACGTTGCTCGACTTGGAAATGATCTCGCGCGAGGTCAGCGCCCCGTAGGCGTGGGTGTCCTCGATCGTCTTGTCGTAGATGGTGATCGAGCCGTTGCCGCAGTTGAAGACGCTGTCCATGCTGACCGTCCCCTCCTCGAGGGCGGTCCCCAGGATGAAGGGTTTCATGGTCGACCCCGGCTCGACCAGGTGGGTCAGGCTGATGTTCCTCCGGGTGCTCTCGTCGCGGCTGGAAGCCCGGTTGGGGTTGAAGTAGCCCGCCTGGGCCATGGCCAGGATCTCCCCCGTGGCCGGGTCGAGGACGATGACCATTCCCTCCTTGGCCCCGGCCTCCTCGACCGCCCGGCGGATCTCCTCCTGGGCGAAGAACTGGATGTTCCGGTCGATGGTCAGGGTCAGGTCCTCGCCCCGGTTCTCAGGATCGTCCTGGTAGCCGTCGACGAAGACCGCCCGGTCGAGGGCATCGCGCTGGACCATCAGCCAGCCGGCGTTCCCCTTCAAGTGCCGGTCGTACTGGTACTCGATCCCCTCCAATCCCTGGCTGTCGATGCCGGCGAAACCGATGACCTGCGAGGCGAGATCCCGGTGGGGGTAGAAGCGGCGGCTCTCCGTGTAGAGGCCGAGGCCATCGGCGTTCAGGTCCTTGATCGCCCGCGCCTCGGCCGGGGTGATCTGTCGCTTGACCCACATGAAGCCGCGGCGGTTGTCAAAGCTCGCCCGGAGCCGGTCGGCCGGAACGTCGAGGGCGGCGGCCAGCCGGGTGGCGGTTCCCCGCTTGTCGGTGATCGCCCCGGGGACAGCATAGACCGAGTAGGCGTCGACGTTGACAGCCATCTCCCGGCCGCGACGGTCGTAGATCATCCCCCGCGACGGGGCCAGGTAGACCTGCTTCTGATACTGGGCGACGGCCCGCTCGGTCAGGTCCTGGTGCAGGTAGACCTGCAGGTAGGCTGACCGGCCGAGCACCGCCGCGGCGAACATGCAGAAGACGACGGTCACCATGATCAGACGGATCCTGAAAGCCCGCTGCGGATCGCGGGCCGGCTTCGGCGGCTCAACGCGACGGTTCTTGTATTCCCGAAGCCTCATCCCGCTCCCCGCCCCGCGCAGCGATCCGGACGTGCACTACCTGCCCGGGTGCCGGCCTGACCATGCCCAATTCATCGACCGCCCGCCGCTCCATCTGGCCGAAGTCCTCCAGGCTTGCAGCCTCGACGGTCAGCATGCTGTTCTGCGACTGGAGATCCCCGAGGCGCTTCTTGAGCGACTCGATCTCGTAGCCTCCCCTGACGATCTGGAACTTCTGCCAGATGCAGAAGAAGACGGCCAGGAAGAGGAGCCCCAGCAGACCGGCCCAGCGGGCCACCGTCGGCCAGTGGACCCGCGGATGCGCCCGGACCAGCCGATCGACCCTCCCGGGGCTCCGGAGCCACTCCTTGCGAACCATCACCGTCATGACGCCGCACCAATCCTTTCCACGACTCGGAGCTTGGCGCTCCGGGAACGCCGGTTGCGCCCGATCTCGGCCGGCCCCGGTTCGACCGGCCTCTTGGTCACCTTGACCACTTCCCGTCTGGCCCCGCACACGCATACCGGCGCGTCGGGGCGGCACAGACATTTGCCCGTGAGCCGCCGCAGGGTCTCCTTGACCAGCCGGTCCTCCACCGAGTGGTAGGAGAGGATCGCCAACTTGCCCCCTGCACAAAGCAACGACACCGCCTGCGGCAGCCCTCGGGCGATGTTCTGCAATTCGTCGTTGACCTCCATGCGCAACGCCTGAAAGACCCGGGTCGCGGGGTGAATCCGCGAACCCGGCGGCCGCCCCACCGTCCGGACGACCACCTCGGCAAGCCGGGCGGTGGTGTCAATCGGCCCCCGCCGCCGCTCGGCCGCGATGGCCCCGGCCACCCGCCGGGCGTGCCGCTCTTCGCCGTACTCCCGGAAGATCCGGACAAGCTCGGCTTCCGGGTAGCCGTTGACCACTTCCATGGCGCTCACCGGCTGGTTCCGGTCCATGCGCATGTCCAAGGCCCCCTCCATGCGGAAGGCGAATCCGCGCGACGGATCGTCGATCTGCATGGAGGAGAAACCAAGGTCGACCAGGATGCCGTCGACGGCCTCCCAACCGGCTTCCCGGGCGATCCTGCCGATGTCCGCGAAGTTGCCGTGGACGGCCAGCACCCTCGACCCGAAGGGTGCCAGGCGCCGGCCGGCCTCGGCCAGGGCCTCCCGGTCACGGTCGATCCCCAGGAGCAGGCCGTCGGGCGCGCTGCGCTCGAGAATCCCTTCGGCGTGTCCGCCGGCTCCCAGGGTGGCGTCGATGTAGCGTCCGCCGGAGCGGACCGCCAGCAGATCGAGCACTTCCTCGCGCATGACTGGAAGGTGGGCAACGTCTTCCCCCGTGTCGTCGTCAGCCGGGCGTCCACCCTTCCTCCGCATGCCCGCGCCGGCGGCCTAGATGATCCCCTCGAGCTTGGACGAGATATCCTCGAAGTTCTCCTGGGAATCCCGGATGAACTCCTCCCAGCGGGCCTTGCTCCAGATCTCGATCCGGTTGGTGCTCCCGAGCACGACCACGTCGCGCTCGAGGCCGGCAAACTCCCGCAGCGAGGGGGGGACCAGCACCCGCCCCTGCCGGTCGAGACGGCAGTCAATGGCCCCCGAGTAGAAGAAGCGGATGAACGCCCGGGCGTCCTTCTGGAGCATCGGCAGGCCCCGCACCTTGGCCTCGACCGCCTCCCACTCCTGGGGCGGGAAGGCCACCAGGCAGCGGTCGAAGTTGGTGATCACCAGGGTTTCCTCGTAGCGGGAGGAGAGGATCTCACGGAAGGGGACGGGGATGCTCAGTCTCCCCTTGCCGTCGATGGTGTGGATGTACCGTCCCCTGAACACCGCGCGCCTCCCCTGTGGATGAATCTGTGTGGCCCGTTTCCCCACACTTCCCCACAATTTGGGCAATTATCCCCTTTCCATACCCTGTGTCAAGAAAAAAGTGGGGCGGGATACCAGGCGCAAGGGGGGGAAGGAATCGTGTCAGTGTGAAGGGGGCCTGCCGCCTCTCACCCCCACGGAGTGCTTGCGAACGGACTGCGCCCTCCGTGGGGTCCCCCGTCGGCGTCACCCCTTCACACTGCGCCGACTGGTGGACTATTGCCGGGGATGTCTAGGGGGAGGTCAGAGGAGGATGGTCAGGCCGGTCAGGATCTGCCAGAGGTAGAGCGCCAGCACGGCCAGACCGGCCAGGGCATGGCGCGGGCGGGCCGGCGAGGCGGGCGAGGTGATCCTCCGCGACAGGACCACCGTCGCCGCCAGGGCCGCCGCCAGGGTCACACCGCCGGCCAGGTGCAGCGGCCAGGCGAACACGCCCCGCTCCTGCCACATCGACGTGATGGTCAGGCCGACCAGGAAGCCGCTCCAGCCGAGGACGGCCAGCGGCAGGCCGATCGCCCGGTGACGGCGGTTGCGGGAGAAGTCGGCCGGGATGCGCCCCAGGCGCTGCCGCCGGATGTTCCACCCCAGCCACCCCTGGACGCAGAAGGCGATCGCCAGCGTGGCGTTGAGGATGCCGTGGATCTCCCGCAGGTAGGCCGGTCCCCCGCCGTTCATGCCGTGCGCCCGCTCAGGGGACGACCTCCAGCACGCCTTCCATCCCCTTCTCCTTGTGGGTCATCCAGAGGAACTTCTTGGTGCACACCATCGGGTAGGTCCCGGGCAGGGTCGGGGTGAACGCAACCGGCGTCGGGGCGTTCTTCATCTCGATATTGAAATCGATGCCGGCCTCGGGCGCCTTGATGACGATGTTGTGGGGGACCAGGCCCTTCTCCTTGGCGACCCGGAACTCGACCGGCACGTTGGCCTTGACCACGATATGCTTCGGCTTGAAGAAATAGCCCCCGCCGAGGACGTCGACCCGCTGAATCCCGTCGGCCGCGACCGGCACGACGTACGGGGCCTCGATCACGGCCCCCTCCTTCGCCTCCTGGGCGCCCGCCGGCAAGGCCGACATCAGGATGACTACCAGCGACACGATTACCAGACCGCCGATCTTCCTGCACATGGCCTTTCCCTCCTTCAGTCGACGCCGCCGGCCGGGCGAACCTGCTCTGGTGTTCACCGGCTCACCCCCGGAGCGTTACCCATCGGGAATTGTAGCACAGTCCCGCCAGGCCGCCGAAGCGAAGCGGACCGGAAGAGCGTCAGCCGGCGACGGCCACCAGGTTGTCGATCAGGCGGGTCCGGCCGAGACGCACGGCCATGGCCAGCAGAACCCGCGACCCGATCTCGTCCAGGTCGGCCAGCGTGTCGGGGTCGGCCACGGCGGCGTAGTCGACCCGGTCGATCCCCGCCTGGGCCAGGACACCCAGCATCGCCTCCCGAATCGCCGCCGGCCGCTTCTCCCCTCCGGCCACGGCCGCCTCGCCGGCCAGCAGCGCCCGGATCAATCCCTGCGCCCGGGTGCGCTCTTCAACAGAAAGGTAGGCGTTGCGCGACGACATCGCCAGCCCGTCGGTCTCGCGCACGGTCGGGTGGCCGACGACGTCTATGCCGAGTTCGAGGTCGGCCGCCATCCGCCGGATCACCTGGAGTTGCTGGTAGTCCTTCTCGCCGAAGACGGCCAGGCGGGGGCGGACGATGTTGAAGAGCTTCAGGACCACCGTAGCCACGCCGCGGAAGTGCCCGGGGCGGTGGGGGCCGCACAGGTGCTTCTCCAACTCGGTCACCTCGGTCCAGGTCTGGAAGCCGTCCGGGTACATCTCCGCGGCCGAGGGGGCGAAAACCGCCCGGCAGCCCGCCTCGGCCAGCAGTTGCCGGTCGCGGTCGAGGTCGCGCGGGTAGCGGGCGAAATCCTCGTTCGGCCCGAACTGGGCCGGGTTGACGAAGATCGACACCACGGTCTGCGGGAAGCGCCCGACGGCCGCGCGGACCAGGGCCAGGTGGCCGTCGTGCAGGGCCCCCATCGTCGGCACCAGGGCGACGCCCTCGGCCTCGCGGGCGGCAGCCCACGACTTCATCCCGGCCAGCGTGGCGATCGTCTCCACGCCTAGAACTCGTGTTCCGGGCCGGGGAAGGATCCGTCCCTGACCTCGCGCACGTACGTCGCCACGGCCTTCTCCATCCGGTCGCCGATCTCGTCGTAGACCTTGACGAACTTCGGCCGGAAGCCGCGGTATATGCCGAGCATGTCGTGCAGCACCAGCACCTGGCCGTCGCAGCCGGGGCCGGCGCCGATGCCGATGGTCGGGATCTCCAGCGCCTCGCTGATCCGCCGGGCGAGCTCGGACGGGATCCCCTCCAGCACGATGGCGAACGCGCCGGCCGCCTCGACCGCCTTGGCCCCGTCGACGATCCGCTGGGCCGACTCCTCGTCGCGCCCCTGCACCCGGAAGCCGCCGAAGGCGTGGACGCTCTGCGGCGTCAGGCCGACGTGCCCCATGACCGGCACGTCCATGGCCACGATGGCGGCCACCGCGTCGGCCACCGCCGCGCCCCCCTCCAGCTTGACCGCCGCCGCGCCCCCTTCCTTCACCAGCCGCCCGGCGTTCCGGCGGGCCAGGGCGATCGACTCCTGGTACGACATGAAGGGCATGTCGGCCACCACCAGCGCCCGCGAGGTCCCCCGGACGACCGCGGCGGTGTGGCTGATCATCTCCTCCATCGTCACCGGCAGCGTGTTCGGGTACCCCAGCACGACGTTCCCGAGGGAGTCGCCGACCAGGATGATGTCCACCCCGGCTGCGTCGACGATCCGGGCCGCGCTGGCATCGTAGGCGGTGACCACGGCCAGGCGCCTCCCCTCGCGGGGCGCGGCGGCGACATCCGGCACGGTGACCTTCTTGGCGTCGTTCATCGTCCCCTCCAGGGCCTTCAGCGGCTGGCCAGCGGCGTGTAGTACTCCACCCCGGCGCGCGTCCCCATGATGCGCATGACCAGGTCGTCGAGGTCCGCCTCGTTGCGGACGAAGTCGATCCGGGTGGTCTTGATCACCAGCAGCGGCGTCTCGCGGTAGTGGAAGAAATGGTACTCGTAGGCCTCGTTCAACGCATTGAGGTACTTGCGCGACAGCCCCTTCTCGAACGGCCGGCCGCGCAGCGCGATCCGCTCCATCAGGGTGTCGGTGCTGGCCTGCAGGTAGACGACCACGTCGGGCCGGGGGATGCGCTCGTGCAGCAGCGGGTAGATCTGCTCGTACAGCGCCAGCTCCTGGTCGCCCAGGTTCAGGTTGGCGAAGATCCGGTCCTTGCTGAACAGGTAGTCGCTGACCACCCGGGAGCGGAAGAGGTCCTGCTGGACCAGACTCCTGCTGCTGGCGGTAGCGCGACAGCAGGAAGAACAACTGCGCCTGGAAGGCCCAGCGGGACATGTCCTCGTAGAAGCGCGCCAGGAAGGGGTTTTCATCGGCCACCTCGAACACCGGGGCGGCCTCGAGCCGGCGCGCCAGGCGGGTGACCAGCGATGTCTTGCCGACGCCGATCGGCCCCTCGACGGCGATGTAGCGCGGGCCCTCCAGGACCTCATGCTCCTTGCCATGCCCCGACACGTGTCACCTCCGCCGGATCGTCGAGTTGTGCCAACAGTTCAGCCGCGGTCCTCCCCAGCAGCGGGTGCCGCCAGCCCGGGTCGATCTCGGCCAGCGGGACCAGCACGAACCGCCGCCGGTGGAGCCGGGGATGCGGGACGACCAGGCCGGGCGTCTCCACCACCCGCTCCCCCGCCAGCAGGATGTCCAGGTCGATCACCCGCGGCCCAAACCTGGTCCCGCCCGGCGACCGCCCCAGCCGCCGCTCGATCCCCTTCAGCAGAGCGAGCAGTTCGGCCGGTTCGAGGGACGTCTCCACCTCGGCCACGGCATTGATGAACTCCGGCTGCTCATTGTAGTCCACGGCTTCGGTGCGGTAAAGGGAGGAGCGCCGCCCGAGGCGCACCCCGGCCTCCTCCAGGGCCGCCGCGGCCCGGTCGAGGTTCGCCCGGCGGTCGCCCAGGTTCGAGCCGAAGCCGATGACGCAGCGCTGCTCCATCACCTCTCCAGGGCTCACTCCGCCGCCCACCCCTCCGACAACACCTCGGCCTGCTCCAGCACCGTCTGCGTGGCCTTCTCCTGTTTGTCCGGCGGGTAGCCGTACTTGCGGAGAATCCGCTTCACCATCACCCGCAGTTGAGCCCGGACATTTTCGCGCATGGTCCAGTCGATCTTGACGTTTTCGCGCACGGTCTCCACCAGCTCCCGGGCGATCTTCTTGAGCGTCGTCGTCGCCCAGCACCTTGACGGCGCTGTCGTTTGTCTCCAGGGCGTCGTAGAAGGCCAGCTCGTCGTCGCGTCAGGCCGAGCTTCTCGCCCCGGCGCCTGCGCTCCCGCATCTCCTTCGCCAGCCCGATCAGTTCCTCGATCACCTGGGCCGTCTCGATGGCCCGGTTCTGATACTTGCGGACTGCCTCTTCGAGCATCTCGGCGAACGATCGCGCCTGCACCACGTTGCGCCGCGCGCAGGCCTTGATCTCGCCGTTCAGGAGCTTGCGCAACAGCTCCACCGCCAGGTTCCGCTGCGGCATCCCCCGCACCTCGGCCAGGAACTCGTCCGACAGGATCGAGATGTCCGGTTTCTTCAGGCCCGCCGCGGCGAAGATGTCCACCACTTCGTCCGAGACCATGGCCCGGGAGATGATCTGGCGGATGGCGTGGTCGAGTTCCTCGTCGGTCTTGCGTTCGCCCGCGCGCATCCTTGGCCAGCACGGCGCGCACCGCCTGGAAGAAGCCGACATCGTCTCGGATTCGCATGGCCTCTTCGTGGGGCACCGCCAGCGCGAAAGCCTGGGAAAGCTCCGTCACCGCCCGCAGCAGCACGGGCCTTGCCATCCTCCTGTGCCAGGATATGCTCCTGCGCGGCGGGCAGGAGCGCGAGGCGTTGCTCCGGCGTTCCCGTGGTCCAGAGCGACCAGTCGAAGCCATGGAAGAGCCCGCGGCAGACTTCGTGCTTCTCCAGCATCAGGGCCACCGCCTCGGCCTGGTCGATGGCCGTCTTGCCGGTGCCGCCGCTCTCGGTGTAGGTGGCCAGGGCCTTCTTCAGCTCGTCGGCCAGGCCAAGGTAATCGACCACCAGGCCGCCCGGCTTGTCGCTGGAAGACGCGGTTGACCCGGGCGATAGCCTGCATCAGGCCGTGGCCGCGCATCGGCTTGTCGACGTACATGGTGTGGAGGCTGGGCGCGTCGAAGCCGGTCAGCCACATGTCGCGCACGATGACGACCCTGAACGGATCGGCCGGGTCGCGGAAGCGCTTGGCGAGCGCCTCGCGGCGCGGCTTGTTGCGGATATGCGGCTGCCAGTCCGAGCGGATCGGAGGCCGAGCCGGTCATGACCACCTTGAGCGCGCCTTGCTCGTCGTCTTCGTCGTGCCATGCCGGGCGCAGCGCGACGATCTCCTGGTACAGTTCGACGCAGATGCGGCGGCTCATGCAGACGATCATCGCCTTGCCGTCCATGGCCGCCAGGCGGGTCTCGAAGTGGTCCACCAGGTCGCGGGCGATCAGCTTGAGGCGGTTTTCGGAGCCGACCACGGCTTCGAGCTGCGCCCACCTGGTCTTGAGCTTCTCCTTGCGCTCGACCTCCTCCCCCTCGGTGGCCTCCTCGAACTCGGGATCGATCTTGGGACGCTCCGACTCCTTCAGCGCGAGCTTGGCCAGGCGGCTTTCGTAGTAGATGGGCACCGTGGCCCTGTCATCCACCGCCCGCTGGATGTCGTAGACGCTGATGTAGTCGCCGAAGACGGCCCGGGTGTTGGCGTCGGTCTTCTCGATCGGCGTGCCGGTGAAGCCGATGAAGGAGGCATTGGGCAGAGCATCGCGCATGTGCCGGGCGAAGCCGTCGATGAAGTCGTACTGGCTGCGGTGCGCCTCGTCGGCGATGACGACGATGTTGCGCCGGTCCGAGAGGACCGGCTGCCGGTCCCCCTTCTCCTCGGGGAGGAACTTCTGGATGGTGGTGAAGACGACGCCGCCCGAGGCGACCGTCAGCTTCTCCCGCAGATCGGCGCGGTCGCGGCCTGCACCGGCGGCTGGCGCAGCAGGTCGCGGCAGCGGGCGAAGGTGCCGAAGAGCTGGTCGTCGAGGTCGTTGCGGTCGGTGAGGACGACGATGGTCGGATTGTCCATGGCCGGATGCAGGATCACCCGCCCGGCGTAGAAGGCCATCGTCAGGCTCTTGCCCGACCCCTGGGTGTGCCAGACCACGCCGACGCGCCGGTCGCCGTAGCGCGCTCGATCCGCGTCGGCGGCCTTGGCCAGACCGTATGAAGCCCCGGCTGTCGCGCCTTCGTCGTAGGCGCACGAGGCCGCGCAGCGTCTCCTCCACCGCCACGTTGACGGCATGGAACTGGTGGTAGCCGGCCATCTTCTTGACCAGCTTCCCGCCGCCCAGGTCCTCGAAGACGATGAAGTGGCGCACCAAGTCAAGGAAGCGGCTGTTTCTCGAACACCCCTTCGAGCACCACCTGCAGCTCGGCGAGGCTTGGCGCCGCGTCCTCGCGCCCGGTGATGGTGCGCCACGGCTTGAACCACTCGCGGCCCGCCCCGAGCGCCCCGATCCGCGCCTGCGACCCCGTCGGAAGCCACCAGGGCCGCATTGGTGGTGAAGAGTGACGGGATCTGCGCCTGATAGGTCTGGAACTGGCTGGTAGGCGGTCCAGATGTCGGCCTTCTCGTCGGCCGGGTTCTTCAGCTCGATCACCCCCAGCGGCAGGCCGTTGACGAACAGCACCACGTCGGGCCGCCGGTTGTGCTTGTCTCTCGACGACGGTGAACTGGTTGACCGCCAACCAGTCGTTGTTGTCGGGCTCGTCGAAATCGAGCACCCGCGCTTGCGCCCCGGCGATGGAGCCGTCCGACCGCCGGTATTCCACCGTGACGCCGTCCACCAGCATCCGGTGCATGGCCCGGTTGCGCTCGATCAGCGAGGGGGCGTCAACGCGGATGAGTTTGCGGCAGGCATCTTCCAGCGCCTCGGGGGGCAGATCGGCATTGAGCCGCGCCAGGGCGCCCTTCAGCCGCCCTTCCAGCACCACCTCGCGGTAGTCGCCCCGCTCGGCCAGGAGCTCCCCAGGGGCGATGGACAGCCCGTTGAGAACGGCATAGCCGAGCCCGGCCAGCCACTCCAGCGCAGCCTCCTCGACGATAGACTCGGTGAACTGCAGGATGTTCATCGGGAGGCCCGAATGTCGTTATTGGAGAAGAGTTGGTGCTCACGCCCGGATATTCGAGACAGGTGCGCAGCTAACCCATCGCCATAATACCGTGGTTTGCTCCCATTGAATCCATAGCTCCCTTGGAGGTCACCATTTACCTTGAATGCTTCCACTAACCTCCGAACCTGATCTTCTGTAAGCCTCTCAATCTCTGGTAAGACTTGGGCAAGTTTGTTGCCATGCTCAAAGCTTGAGCAATGTTCCACCGCTCCTATGTATGCATCAAGCATACGTGGCCATTTGATGAGTAACCGAACAAGTTCCAAGGGCACCGCATCCCAATTACATGAAAGGGCTTGGAACTTTCCGATGAAACCATATGGGTCGAGCCCGAGCTTTACCGCAATGAAAGGGATCCCGCGCCCTAGGGCGAACCCGACCTCCTGATCCGTCCAGTCGCTGTCGTGGAACGTGTCCGTCATGAGCGCCACGAAGGCATCCATGGAGTGAAGGGCATTCTCGATCTCATCCTGCCACTCCTTTGTCGGGCGAATGTCTTGGTGTGCCACAAAACACGCAACACCAAACACCTGAAGCTGCTCCTTGAGTGAAGCTACTTCCTTCTTCACTTCTGCCTTATGACTCAGGAAGACCCGGTACCCGGTAGCACCCCAAATGCGACTTATCGCGTTTGGCGGTATAACAAGAAGTCGGCGGCCGCACTGCAGCAGTTGCCCACCCCGCCGCCAATTCTGATCTTCCTTCGCTTCCATTTCGAGAAAGACTTCCTCGATGAACTCGTTCTGGACGTTGTGGATTTTGTTGATGTCAGCCTTAATCTCGTCTTGGAGGATGTCCTTATGCCTAACCGAGGCGACATAGAGGGTCTCCGGCAGGGTTAGGTCCACGCGTGCCCATATGTGCCGCCATTCCAGTTATCACGACTCCATTCTTCGTGGACCCTAACCTGTGAATTGACGATGACCTCCTGCTTCTCCTTCTGGCCCTCCTGCGCGTAGAGCTTTGAGAGCGCAGCCAGGAAATGTTCGATGCGCCTCGTCAGCTCGAACTTTGGCTCGTTGACGCTCATACACCCGCCTTAAGTTCTCTTTACAAACCTCACTCTCAGCTCACCGGAGACGCGCATGGGCAACAGCGTGTCGCGCAGTGCAACGGGAGGCAGATCGCGATTGAGGTGAACAAGTGCCTGGCAAAGTCGCCGGTCCAACACCATGTCGCGGTAGTTCGGATCGCTGCTCTCCGTGCCGGCTCGCCCGCCGCGACGTCCAGGCCGCACAACACCGCATAGCCGAGTTCTTCGAGCCAGGCGAGAGCGGCATCTTCGACGATGGATTCAGAGTAGACGTTCACTATTGACCCACTAAGCTGTGACCCCGTATCTCATACTTCGCTTTCGAAACGCTTCCTCACCGCCTTCGAGTAAGCGGCAGACGTGGGATCGGATTTCTGGGTCTTCGAGACCACCTGCGACATACCAGATCTGCGGAAGAGTTGTTGGTGACGTTCTTTGTGCTTCGGCAACGATCACCTGATCCGAGTCCGTGTTCACAACCAGGTTGGCGTTGTGCGTAACCATGATGATCTGTCGTCGCTTTGCAGCGTCGCGAAAGAACGGGACGAGATCTGCGTATACGGAAAATGGGTCTAGATTCTCTTCTGGCTGGTCAATGATCAGAGGACGCTGGTCCCATTGGTCAAGCGCGAGATAGAGTGTCAACAGAACACGCCGCGCATCCCCGGTGAGAGATGCGCGATCTCCCACCCCTTGGTACTGAATGCTATACCGCACGCTGATGTGGTCCGTCGAGAAAAGCCACTCCCCGAAGTCGAAGTGCGTGCTCCCTTGCGCCAGGGCATCGAGCGCGGGGCCGGAATGCTGGGTTATGAAACCCTCCATCGTAGATTGCACCTCTTTCGGCGAGCCAGACTTCCATGCGGGCAGAAGTGAAGCTCGGGCTATGTCCACCAGCTTGCCGTCATGGCTGAAGGGCCGCTTTCGGAGATCAAGAAGATTCTCCCCTCGATTCGCCCATTCTTCGACGTCGACCACGCGTTGGACCACAAATGTCAACTTTGATAGGCGTGGTTCCTCCGCCACACGAAAATGTAGCGGTGCGTACAGGCGCTGGAGAGCTTCCTCTTCCTTTACCAGAGCGTCGAATACGCGTTCATAGTGTCTGAGTCGTTCGGCCTGAAACACCCGCCTCCTGGTCTGTCCCTGCTCGGCATGAAGGACTTCTTTTCGTGCCTTTTCTTCATTCACCTTGGCCATCGTAAGTCGCTTCTCGAGTTCTACCCTACGTTTAGCCTTCGCTTGGTCAAGGTCTAGTTCTTTTGCAAGCTTCTCAGTCTCGGCGGTTAACCCTGCAAGTCCAGCGGAAACCATCTCCGCACTCTTCCCCTCAGCTGCTGCTAATCCGTGCTCGCGCATCGTGCTGATACGTTCCCTGGCCTCATGCTCTAGCTTGGTGAGGTTGTTTAATGCAGTGTCCTCGATACGGAGTCTTAGTGACTCCCACATGCTCGCGTCAAGGAGGTTCGGATGTTTCGCTTTCAGACCCAGAAGAGCTGTCTCTGCTACTCGGATCTGACGTTGAATCTCTGCTGCTACGTCCTTGAGTTCCTGGGCGCGACGCTCTTCCGCAGCAATGGCGTTCTTCAGGTGCTGAAGCTTCTCGGTCGCAGTCCGATGAGCCTTCACTTTCTTATCAGCGCCCTTTACCGGAACAGCGGTGAGTTCTCTTTCGATCGAAACCCGCTCGCGCTCAGCTTCTTGGAGCTTCATCCGAAGTGTCGGCAGGGAACTGATGAGATTGCTCTCTTCGGCAACAAGCCGTGTCCTCGCGCGGATTGCCTCGCGCTCGGCTTCACGCTCTGCAGATGGATCCTCAAGGATGACCTCGCGTAGCTCGATAAAGGTCGAGCACTCCAAACGATCTTCGTCGGAAATCGCGCCAAACACAACACGTTCGATCTCTTCAATGAGCGATTCCGCCAAGCCATCCGGCGCGCATAGACGCTCAACGAACTGCTGTGAAAGGTAACGAACCCGCGGATCTGCGGTTTCCCCGGAATTGCGAGGCAACGTCGTCTTGTGCCGTGTGCCGTCACGCCATGTGAGCTCGGCTTCGAGTCCATCGAGCAGATGTCCGGCTTTCGCGATGAAAGATGCTGGCCCCGGTTCGGATTCGTCCGCGCCAGCAGCAGAGGCAATGAGGTCAGCAAGCGCGGTCTTGCCAGATCCTTTCGCGCCAATGATAGTAACAAGCCCGTCGTTGAGGGCAATTTCTTGATTGACGATCCAGTGCGCACTCCGGAGGCACAAGCTGCGAATGGAGTCGGCTGCATGAGGTCCCTGCGGAGCTGCGTCACCGATGTGTGAGCGCCGGGCAGGTTCAACCAGAACTTGCCTTAGCCCATCGAACGTCGGCTCGCCGCGGGATCCAGCAGTAACGGCCTTGGCTTGGAGAAAGCACGGCATCAAGCGTATGCGCGTCGCTCCCGTGGAGGCATGGCTTTGGATTCTGTCCGTTTGCCGCGAAGTCGGGATGTTGCCCAATCCAGTATGCTCGATCGCTTGGCTGACCGGAGAAGATGACCTGGGCGAACCGACCCAACTCCTCTCGCTGTGCGCGAAAGCCCGCATCCTTGGCGATACCGGCAAGGCCATCGTTTCCGGCAGCTACTGCAACCAACGCGTTGCTTCTGATCCATGGATCCTCGTCGAACAGCTTGCGGATGTCGCTCAATTCGACCTCCAATTGGTTCGCCCCTTCCTCAATTGCTGCTTGATCCGATAGGGATGAGTCTTCGCGATGTGCACGCCCGAGTCGCCGGAGTCCATCATCGGTTCCGACATACCGTCATCGCGATAGCGAAAACAAAGCTGGGCGAGCTTCTCTTCTGCGCGGGAAACATGATCGGGGTCATCCGGGTATACCAGCAGGTGGAGGTTAATGCCCTGTCGCTCTCTGGTCTCGATCGTCAGCCGCATTTCGATGTTAGGAAAGACCAAAGGGACAGACTGCAGGCCCCCAGTAGGCGTCGACGAAGAATCTCTTTGTAACTGCGCAGAGTGAAATAGTCGGTGATCCCCAAAGCAGAGACAGCGGGACGCGCTTCCTCAATTCGCGTGATGTAGGCGTCCCAGTCAGATCCAAATTGGTTATTTCGAAGCGTTCCAGGTGCATGCCAGGTGGGGATCCCAACGTAGCCAGCGAGAACCTACGCTCCAGCTCGGTGTAATCATGTTATTGCCTCTCTGCTTGAAACTCCGCCATGGCAGCTCGTAGCTCCCCGGATGTAAGTTTCGGAGCCCAACTCTCCTTCAGGTCTGCTTCCTCAAGAACAGCCTTGGTGTTGCATGCATCCTTACCCGCCCGTTTGTTGCTGAAATGGCTGTCTGTCGACAATGGCAAAGCGGACTTTAAGCTTCAGCCACTTCTTCAAGTCACCTTCTGCGTTCAGCAGCGACACGATTTCGTCCAGAACCTTGATAGCACCACAACAAGCTCCTCGATTCATCGCCTCGCCGACATTGCGTGATCGCCGGTTCAGTGAAATCGGTGTAGGAAATGAACAACCCCCTTGCCTGACCACCACGGCTAAAAACTCGAACGAGGTGGGGCGCAATGTCTCCAACGCCAATTGGCGCGTTCCACCACTTCATTTCGACCAGATAGAGGTGCCCATCGAGCTCAATAAGGCCATCTATCTGCTCAATGACCCCTTCTCCGCAATGGCCCTTGATTGTGAAGGCTTCGCGCACCAGAATATCGTGCGCCGTCGAACAGATCGTTAAGTGCAGGCTCAAGCAGCTTTCCCCGCTTATGAGCGTCGAGTTCGCCAAACAGAGCGAAGAGAGCTGCTCTGGCTCTATCCTGCTTGGCCTTCTGCTCCTGCCGCCTCTTCGCCGCGGCTTCCTGCTCTTCAACGCGCCGCCGCCTCTCCTCGTCCTTCTCTGTTTCGCATGCGAGTGAAGCTGTCCTTCGCATTGATCACATCGCGAATCTGGGCGACCAACCCTCTCGCTGCAGCGCGGTCGCCATCCCAGCATACGCTGAAGTCCTCAAACTCGGTAACCCGCTTTCAACAGCTCACGGCGGGCGCGAAGCGAACTCTCGCCCTGTTCATTAAGTCTTGTCAGCACCTGGCGTGCAACACGGTATTTGTTGAATGAGGCTTTGTCGGTGCGTAGTAATTGCTGCAACGGCTGAAGGGTGGCTCCGGGCACCCCGGCACCTTGGAAGAAGAGCAGCAAGTCGGCCTTTGACTTGCAGAGTTTCGGTATCGCGTCGATTAGAAGCAGCAACAACAACTCTGGCGGGTAATGAAACGTGATATCCATCATGCATTCTCGGTTATCTGGTCAGAGTTCGTGACTTGTAGGTTTCCGGAAATGAGTTTGGGCAGCAGCGTGTCACGCAGAGCTGCGAAGGTACAGGTTTCAAGAGTGTTGGCGAAGGCTCGGTTGAAGAGGGGCGCCGATTCCTGATCGAAAGCCTCTAAGTATTGAGGCGAGCTCAACACACATGAATGCGCTTCATATCGGTCTACTGTGTACATGACAGACCCGTTGTTTGTTTATCCCTAGCAGTCTCGATTAGCACAGGGCGCATGTGCCTGAGCAAATAATAGACAAATCGTTTCTTGGGCTGTCATCTGGAGCCACAACTGAAAATGTGCTGGTTTAGCAATCCTGGACCACCCGTCCATAGAAACACATACCAAGGAAGTGTCCGAGCTGCCCGACCAAGAGTAAAGCAAGTCGCCCGTATCGATTCGTTGCGAGCATCGCATTTCGGTTTGGGAATACTTGGTTTGCACACCGATACCGTCCTTGAGTTCAGCGATTCTTCAATCACGGGCAATCCTTTACCAATCTGCAGAAATTCTCTCACTCTTGAATGCGGCACCGTTGATGAAGGTCGCCGTCTGTAAAGCGGACGTGTGGCCCCCACCCCTTCGGAATCTCGCCCAATTCGGAGTCCTCGAAGGAGTCCGGGAAGAGGTCGGCGAGGGGCTTGGGCAGGCCGGGGTCGCGGCCTTCGGCCTTGGCGCGGACGGGGTCGAAGTCCACGAACCACGACTTGAAGAGCGCCCGCGCCATCGCCTCCAGCGTCTCGTTCATCCGCCGGTTCAGCTCGATCTTGTCGTCCAGCGTGCCGAGGATGTGGGCGATGGCGCGCTGCTCGGGAAGTGGCGGGATGCGCAGTTCGAAATTGCGGAACGTTCAGCGCATCTCAGGCTGTCGAATACCGCACCCACGTTAAGATACCTGCCGATCTGTTCCCACCATTCCGGCCCTCGAACCCAACCAGCGGAGAAAAGGAGGAAACACCTTCGTGCCGTCAGCTCGAAGAAGAACGAGGTTTTGTCCGAGAGCAAACTCCAAGTCAGGTGGTACGATCCGCTTCCCGGGATTGCAGCGACGAGACAGAACCGCATCGTTACCCTTTCGGTTTGGCCTTCTTCGTCCAATCATCAAAGTGCTCGCGAGCAATGCGGCGAACGCCGGACACGTCAATACGCCCATCGCGAAGTTGTGGGATTGCCACGTATCGGTACCCAACCTTCGATGCTGGCGGGGTCTCGACGGTCGCAGTCGATCAGGTTGACACCTGCTTCCTGCAACGAGAGCGTCGGCCACTCACCCACCATGCCCAACTCCTTCGGGCTTGCGGTCAGGGGCGGTCGTGCGAACGGCGAGCCTTGCGTGACTTCCGCTTGGCCTCGATGCGCTTGCCCCAGTAGCTCTCCGCGGTTCTTCGCACCGGCGTGCTCGGTCTTCAGTTTCATGGCATGGCGCTCATTCCTTGGTGAACCCGATCTGTCGCCGGCTTCGCCGGTGGCTCCATCAATTGCCGAATGGCGTCGAACAAGACTGCGATCCGTTGATCGTGGGTCGCGAGCCTCCGCTCCAGTTCGTCGATCTTGGCTGCCAGTGATGGTGCGTGGCCAGGATATTCCTCAGTTTGACGAAAGCGCGGACCACGAGGATGCTCATTTCGATCACCTTGGGCGAGCTGAGCACCGACGCGGCCATGATTGCCCCATGTTCCGTGAAGACATACGGGAGGAACTTTCGATGTTGGCCACGACCAGCCTTTAAGGTCGCAGATTGCGACCTTAGAGAATCCTGCTCTTCCAGGGTCAACTGAAACACGAAATCATGGGGGAAGCGGTCAAGGTTGCGTTTAACCTGCTCGTTCAATCGTTTGGTGGTGACACCGTAGAGGGCTGCCAGATCGGCGTCGAGAATGACTTTCTGCCCGCGAATGACCAGAATCGCCCGTTCGACTCGCTCCACCGGAATTAGCTTGTCGGATTGCGCCATTCGCAACCTCCCTTGGCTGTTGAGGTCACGCTGTGGCACCCCGCAGTGAAGAATATGGTCGACGATCCGACATCAAGTTCTACTCGCCATACCCAAGCTCCTTCAGGTTGGCGGCGATGGCGGCATCCAGCTTCGCGGCTTCGGCCTGCTGCTCGCGCAGCGTTGGCAGCGAGCCGCTTCATCTTCTCCTCGAACGGCTCGCCGTCGTCCTCGGCCGCCTCGGCGCCGACGTAGCGGCCGGGCGTGAGCACGTGGCCGTGCTTGCGGATGTCGTCGAGCGTCGCCGCCTTGCAGAAGCCGGGCACGTCGGCGTACTCGCCCGCGTCCTTGTCGCCGCGCCAGGCGTGGTAGGTGCCGGCGATCCTGGCGATGTCCTCGTCGGTCAGCTCGCGGTGGGTGCGGTCGACCATGCGTGCCCAGCTTGCGGGCGTCGATGAACAGCGTCTCGCCGCGCCGGTCGCGGAAGCGGCCGTTCTTGCTTGTCGCGGGCGAGGAACCACAGGCAGACCGGGATCTGCGTCGAGTAGAAGAGCTGGCCCGGCAGCGCCACCATGCAGTCCACCAGGTCGGCCTCGATGATGGCCTTGCGGATCTCGCCCTCGCCCGACTGGTTGGACGACATCGAGCCGTTGGCCAGCACGAAGCCGGCGATGCCCGGTGGGCGCCAGGTGGTGGATGAAGTGCTGCACCCAGGCGTAGTTGGCGTTGCCCGCGGGCGGCACGCCGTAGACCCAGCGCTTGTCGTCCTTGCAGCAGCTCGCCGCGCCAGTCGCTGTCGTTGAAGGGCGGGTTGGCCAGCACGTAGTCGGCCTTGAGGTCGGGGTGCCGGTCGTTGTGGAAGGTGTCGCCGTGCGCGATCTGGCGCGTCGATGCCGCGGATGGCGAGGTTCATCTTGGCCAGGCGCCAGGTGGTGTAGTTGGACTCCTGGCCGTAGATGGAGATGTCGCCGATGCTTGCCGCTGTGGGCCTCGATGAACTTCTCGCTCTGCACGAACATGCCGCCCGAGCCGCAGCAGGGGTCGTAGACGCGGCCCTTGTAGGGCGCGAGCATCTCGACCAGCACGCGCACCACGCGGCGAGGGCGTGTAGAACTGCGCCGCCGCTTCTTGCCCTCGGCGCTGGCGAACTGCGCGAGGAAGTACTCGTAGACGCGGCCGAGCGTGTCCTTGGCCCGGTCGGCCGGCGCTGCCCAGCGCGATGTCGCTCACCAGGTTGATGATCTGGCCGAGCCGCTGCTTGTCGAGGCCGGGGCGGGCGTAGTCCTTGGGCAGCACGCCCTTGAGCGACGGGTTGTCGCGCTCGATCGCGGCCATCGCGTCGTCGACCAGCGTGCCGATGGTCGGCTGCGGGGCGCTGGCCTTCAGGTGCGACCAGCGGGCCTCCTTCGGCACCCAGAAGATGCTGGCGGCGCGGTACTCGTCGGGGTCCTCGGGGTCGGCGCCCTGGGCCTTCTGCGGCGTCGAGCTCGGCGTGCTTGGCCTCGAAGGCGTCGGAGATGTACTTGAGGAAGATCAGGCCGAGGACGACGTGCTTGTACTCGGCCGCGTCCATGTTGTTGCGCAGCGCGTCGGCGGCGGCCCAGAGCTTGGCCTCGAAGCCGAGGTTGGCGGCGGTGTCGCCTCCCGCGGCCTTCGACCTGCCCATGATCTTCTCCTCTTTACGTCTTCCTTACTTGGAGAGGCCGCCCAGGCGCTCGGCGGCCTCGCGCAGGATGGCCTCGTCGACGCACAGCGCCGCCCGGACGAACCCCTCGCCATGCACACCGAAGCCGTTCCCCGGCGTCAGCACCATGCCCGCCTTCTCCAAGAGCTGCGTGGCGAAGCTCTCAGAGGTGTGCCCGGCGGGCACCGGGATCCAGACGTAGAAGCTCGCCCGGGGCGGGTCGACGTCGAAACCGGCGGACAGCAGGGCGTCGCAGAAGATGTCCCGGCGGCGGCGGTACATCGCCCGCAGGGCGGCCACGCACCCCTGGTCGCCGGTCAGCGCGGCTATCCCCGCGTCCTGAACGGCCCCGAAGGCCCCCGAGTCGAGGTTTCCCTTGATCTTGCCGAGGCCGGCCAGGATGTCGGCGTTGCCGACGGCGAAGCCGATGCGCCAGCCGGTCATGTTGTAGGTCTTCGACAGCGAGTGGAACTCGACCGCCACCTCCGACGCGCCGGGCACCTGCATGATCGACGGCGGCGGGGCGGCTTCGTCGTAGAAGACCTCCGAGTAGGCCGCGTCGTGGCACAGCACCAGCCCGTGGCGGCGGGCGAAGTCGACCGCCTGCGACAGGAAGTCGAGCCCGGCCACGGCGGCGGTGGGGTTGTTCGGGTAGTTGATGAACAGGAGCTTCGAGCGGCGCAGCACGTCGGCCGGGATGGCCCCCAGGTCGGGCAGGAAGGCGTTCTCGCGCCGCAGCGGCAGGTCGTACGGCTCGCCGCCGGCCAGCAGCGTTGCCGCCCGGTAGACCGGGTAGCCGGGGTTGGTGGCCAGGCAGACCTCGCCCGGATCGAGGAAGGCGAACGGGATGTGGCCGATGCCCTCCTTCGAGCCGATCAGCGTCAGCACCTCGCGGTGCGGGTCGAGGGTGACCCCGAAGCGGGACCGGTACCAGCCGGCGACCGCCTCGCGGAAGGCGAGCTTCCCCTCGTACGACGGGTAGCGGTGGTTCTCGGCGTCGCGCACCGCCCGGTCCATGGCCTCGATGATGTGGGCCGGCGTGGGGGTGTCGGGGTCGCCTATCCCCAGGTCGAGCAGCTTCATCCCCCGCCGCCGCGCCTCGGCCTTGGCTTTGTCGATCCGGGCGAAGAGGTACGGCGGCAGCATGCCCAGCTTGCGGGACACCTTGGCGGCGTAGTCGGTCATGATTTCAAGTCTCCTTCGTTTCGATGACTGCGGATGTGGCGGCGGTCAGCCGGCGGCGACGCTGTTCTCCAAGTCGCCGATCCCCTCGATCCTGACCGTCACCCGGTCGCCCGGGAAGAGCGGCCCGATCCCCGGCGGGGTGCCGGTGGCGATGACGTCCCCCGGCTCCAGGGTCATTATACCCGAGACGAAGGCCAGAATCTCGGCCGGGGAGAAGAGGAGGTCGGCGGTGCTGCCCGACTGGCGCACCCCGCCGTTCACCAGGCACTCCACCCGCCGGGCGGCCGCGGGCTGGTCGGTCTCGATCCACGGCCCCAGGGGGGCGAAGGTGTCGAACCCCTTGGCCCGGGTCCACTGGCCGTCCTTGGCCTGCAAGTCGCGGGCGGTGATGTCGTTGAAGCAGGTCACTCCGAGCAGCGCCCCGACGGCCTCGGACGGCTTGAGGTTGCGGCAGCGCCGGCCGACCACCAGGGCCAGCTCGGCTTCGTGGTCGACCCGGGACGAGCGGCCGGGGAGGATGATGGTCCCCCCGGGGCCGATAACCGCCGAGGCGGGCTTCATGAACAAGACCGGTTCGTCCGGCACCTGGTGGCCCATCTCGCGGATGTGCTCGCGGTAGTTGAGACCCAGGGCGATGATCTTGCCCGGGACGACCGGGGCGAGGAGCCTGACCTGGCAGAGCGCGGCCGTCCGGTCCAAGAGCCGGACGCCGTCGAAGGGCGACCCGTCGAGGAGCCTGATCCGGTCCCCCTCGACTGCCCCCCAGGAAATGCCGTTGCCGTTGTTGGCGAAGCGGGCGAGCCTCACCCGGCCCCACCCGCCGCGAGGCCGAGCACATCGAGCATGGTGTAGAACCCCGGCCGGCGCTTGGCGACCCACAGGGCCGCGAGAATCGCGCCCTGGGCGAAGTTCTCCCGCGAGTGGGCCCGGTGGACGAACTCGAGGCGCTCGCCGGGCCCGGCGAAGAGGACCGTGTGGTCGCCGACGATGTCGCCCCCGCGAACGGCGTGGATGCCGATCTCGGTTGCCGGGCGGGGGCCGACCATCCCGTGGCGGCCGTAGACCGCCGCGGCCTCCGGGTCGAGGCCGCGCCCCGCGGCCACGGCGTCGCGCAGCAGCAGCGCCGTGCCGCTGGGAGAGTCGCGCTTCTGCCGGTGGTGGGCTTCGACGATCTCGATGTCGTAGCCCGCCCCCAGGGCCTGGGCGGCGGAACGCAACAGGCCGGTCAGGACGTTCACCCCGACGCTCATGTTGGCCGACTGGACGATCGGGATGCGGGCCGCTGCGGCGGCCACGGCGGCCTTCCCGGCGGCGCCGAGCCCGGTGGTGCCGATGACCATGCCGACGCCCGCGGCGACGCACCCGTCGAGGTGCTCGGGGAGGGCCTCGGCCATCGTGAAGTCGACCAGCACGTCGGCCCCGCGCAGCGCGGCGGCCAGGTTGTCGGTCACCAGGATCCCGGCGTCACCCACGCCGGCGAGCTGTCCCGCGTCCTGCCCCAGGAACTGGTTGCCGGAGCGCTCGACGGCCCCGGCCAGCCCGCAACCGGCGTTCCCGTCGGCGGCGGCCACGATCATCCTGCCCATCCTGCCGGCGGCGCCGGCCACGACCAGGCGTACCATCGCTCACCCCTTCCCGTGATGGATCACGACGTCAAACCGTACCCGGCCAGCACCACCGCCAGCGCCTCGCGGTTCTTCTCGCTCATCGGCGCCAGCGGCAGGCGCAGCTCCCCGCTGATCTTGCCCATGATGGCCAGGGCGGTCTTGGCCGGCCCCGGGTTCGTCTCCAGGAACATGGCCTTCATCAGCGGGTAGAGGCGGTAGTGGAGCTCGCGCGCGCCGGGCGTGGTCGCCCGCAGGCGAAGGCGTCGTACAGGCCGGCCATGTCGGCCGGGGCGACGTTGGAGACGACCGAGATGACCCCCTGCCCGCCGACTTCCAACAGCGGCAGGAAGGTGAAGTCGTCGCCCGACAGGATGGCCAGGCCGTCGCCGCAGGCAAGGCGGATCTCGGACGCCCTGGCCAGCGAGCCGGTGGCCTCCTTGACGGCCACGATCCGGGGGTGCCCGGCCAGGCGGGCCAGGGTCTCGGGCAGGATGTCGGTGCCGGTGCGCCCGGGCACGTTGTAGATCACCAGCGGGATGTCGACCGCATCGGCGACGGCCATGTAGTGGCGGTAGAAGCCCCTCCTGGGTGGGCTTGTTGTAGTACGGGGTGATCAGCAGGGCGGCCGACGCGCCGGCTTCCTTGGCGTGGCGGGTGAGCCGCAGGGCCTCCGAGGTGGAGTTGGAGCCGGCCCCGGCGATGACCGGCACGCGGCCCGCGACCTGCTCGATGCACACCTCGACCACCCGGTCGTGCTCCTCGTGGCGACAGCGTGGCCGACTCGCCGGTGGTCCCGCAGGGAACCACGCCGTCGATGCCGGCGGCGATCTGGAACTCGATCAGCGAGCGGTAGGCGGCCTCGTCGAACCGCCCGTTCCGAAAGGGGGTCACCAGCGCGGTCATGCTTCCCCTGAACATGTGTGTCTCCTCCATCTGTCGGTCTATGGGTGCGCGGCGCCGGCCCGGCGGCGCCGAAGAACCGTGCGTGAGCCGGTCAGGAGAGGCCTTCCGCCTCGATCATGCCGCGGCAGATGAACCGGGTCGCCCCCTCCAGGTACACCTTCGGTGCGCCGAAGGAGCCCTCCTCCATGTAGACGGTCAGGACCTCGCCGCCGCTGGTCACCACCTCGACCCGGTCGTCGACCATCCCCTTCTCGCGGGCGCACCAGGCGGCGGCCACCGAGCCGGTGCCGCAAGCCTTGGTCTCCCCCTCGACCCCGCGCTCGTATGTCCGCACCCGTACGCGGCTGCGGTCGATCACGGCGACGAAGTTGACGTTGGTTCCCGCCGGGGCGAACCGGGGATGGTGGCGGATGACCCGCCCCTTCCCCTCGACGTCGACCTTGTCGACGCTGTTGAGGAAGAGGACGGCGTGCGGAACGCCGGTGTTGACGAACGACAGCGAGTATTCCATCCCCTCCACGTCGACCACCATGCTCTCCTTGAAATCGTGGGGGGTGGTCAACTGGATGCGGACCACGGAGCCGTTGACCCGGGCGCTGATCAGGCCGGCCCCGGTCAGGAAGGTCATCTGCTCGCCGGCGATCCCCTCTTCCCGGGCGAACCGGGCGGCGCAACGGCCGCCGTTGCCGCACATGTCGGCCCTGCTCCCGTCGGAGTTGAGGAACTGCCAGCCGAAGTCGGCGCCCTCGGCGTCGACCAGCACGATCAGGCCGTCCGCCCCGACCGAGTCGTGCCGCCGGCAGACCATGCGGGCGGTCTCGGACAGGTCGAGGTGGTCGAAGCGGCCGCCGCGGCCGTCGACCAGGATGAAGTCGTTGCCGCTGCCCGACAGCTTGGCGAAGGGGATGCCCGCCGGCCGGCTCATGAAAGCCACTCCGGGATGATCTCCCCCTCGGTCAGGTCCTCGTAGGTCTCGCGACGGCGGATCACCGCCGCCCGATCGTCCTTGACCAGCACCTCGGCCACCCGCGGGCGGGAGTTGTAGTTGGAGGACATCGAGAAACCGTAGGCCCCGGCGCTCATCACCGCCAGCAGGTCGCCTTGACCGACGGCCGGCATCTCGCGCCCCTTGGCCAGGAAGTCGCCCGACTCGCAGATCGGCCCGACCACGTCGACGGTCACCGTCGCGCGCTCGGCCTCGACCACCGGCCGTATCTCGTGGTACGAGCCGTAGAGGCTCGGCCGGATCAGGTCGTTCATCCCGGCGTCGACGATGACGAACGTGTTGGCCGGGGTGGTCTTGGTGTACAGCACCCGGGTCAGCAGCACCCCGGCGTTGCCGACGATAGAGCGGCCCGGCTCGGTGATCAGCGACAGCCCCAGGCTGGCGATCAGCGGGCCGAGCTCGCGGGCCAGGTCGGTCGGATGGGGCGCCTCCCCCTTGACCGGGTCGTAGGTGATCCCCAGGCCGCCGCCGATGTCGAGGTAGTCGAGGCTGACCCCGTCCTCCTTGAGCCCGGCGACCAGCTCGGCCACCTTTTCGAGGGCGGCCAGGAACGGCGCGGTGTCGGTGATCTGGGAGCCGATGTGCATGTGGATGCCCCGGATGGCCGTGTGCGACAGCTCGCGGGCCAGCCGGAAATGCTCCAGGGCCTCCTCGTGGGCGATGCCGAACTTGCTCTTCTTCAGGCCGGTGGCGATGTACTGGTGCGTCCCGGGATCCACCGCCGGGTTGACCCGCAGCGCGATCGGCGCCGTCAGTCCCATCTCGCCGGCCACCCGGTCGATGAACCGCAGCTCCTCGGCCGACTCGACGTTGAACATCAGGATGCCCGACGACAGCGCGAACTCGATCTCGCCCCGGGTCTTGCCGACCCCGGCGTAGATGATCCGGTCGGCCGGGATGCCCGCCTCGAGCGACCGGTAGAGCTCGCCGCCGGAGACGACGTCGGCCCCGGCGCCCATCCGGCCCAGCGCCCGCAGGATGGCCCCGGAAGTGTTGGCCTTGACCGCGTAGCAGCACAGGTGGCGGTCACGCCCGAAGGCCTCTTGGTAGGCCTTGTAGTGCCGGGCGAGGGTCCAGTAGCTGTAGACGTACAGCGGTGTCCCGTAGCGCTCGGCCAGGACGGCCAGCGAGACGTCCTCGCAGTGCATGATTCCGTTCTTGACGGTGAAGTAATGCATGGGGCGGAATTGTACACTCCCCCGGCGTTCTGTCAACGACCGCCGCACGCCGCGGGGCGGCGGTTCAGCGTCCGGCGTCCGGGACCTGGCAGAGGCAGCTCGAGCAGCTCCTTGAGCCCCTCGGTGTCGGGGGTGGCGAACGCACCGGCCAGCCCGGTCCCCCTGAGGGCCAGGACGATCGGCCCCATCACCGGGTCTTCGAAGGCGATCGACTCGGGTCGTCCCACGGCACCTCCAGCTTGGCGGCGGCCTCCTTGGCCAGGGCGGCCAGGACCCTGCGCGACTTCACCGGCTCGGCGCGGCGATGACGGTCGTTTCGCCGACGTTACCGACGAAACCGGGCGGCAGGTCGGCCAGGTCGAGCAGGTGGCCGGGGACGGACGACGCTGGCGCGCGACACGATGGCCTCGAAGGCGGCCAGCACCGGCGGCCGGGAAGGCGCTTCTCCCATCAGCGCGGCAATGCCCGCCGCAATGCGGCGAAGGTCGCTCGGCGACCGTTTCGCCGACGCCGTAGCCGTCGGCCACGACGACGTACTTCCCGTGCCAGAAGAAAGCCCGCCGGGGGCCGGCCACGCCGCCGTTCCCCCACGGCTCCTCGGTGTCCGAGGCCGCGCGGAACTCGGCGTAGACGGCAAACGCCGACAGTTCGTCCGGGAAGGCATGGAAGAAGACTTCGACCCGGCGGCCGGCTTCCTCGGGCGCTTTCCACGAGGCCAGGACCGTCTCGACCACGCCGAATTTCCGGAAGACATCCTCTTCGGGCCCGACCTTCTCGGTCGAGTTGCTCGGCCGTCAGGCGCTCGGGCTTGCCGTCGGCCTCCAGCGGGGCGGTCTGAGCCGCCTCGGGCACGAAGTGGTCGACCGGCGTGGCACCGAAGACAGCCGTCCCGGGAACGAGAAGAGCGAGCAGTGCCATGACACCGATGGTCTTCTTCATGGTCATCCCTCCTGAAAATAGTATACTCCCTTCGCCCCCCCCGTGAAAGCACGTCCCCTCTTGATTTTTGCGAGTCCGGCAACTACCATCACGGCATGCCAACGAGCCTGCCGAACTGCCCGCGATCCGTCATCGTCGTCACCCTGTGCGCGTCCCTGCTCCTCCTCTGCCCCCCTTCGGCCGCCCCGTTTCCCGAAGCCTCCTGCGGCGACCAGAGCTGCATCGACTGCCACCTGATCACCCGGGAGGAGGCCGCCCAGCTCCTCGCAGGAGCGGTCGACGAGGTCGAGGCGGTCAACGTCGGCGAGGTCCCCGGCACTTGGGAGGTGGTCGTCCGCAAGGGGGGGCGCAAGTACCCGGTCTACCTCGACTTCACCAAGCGCTTCCTGATCGCCGGCGAGATCTTCCGCCTGGGCACCCAGGAGAGCCTGACCCGCAAGCGGATCAACGACCTGAACCGGGTTGACGTCTCGCTGATCCCGACCGACGACGCCATCCTGCTCGGCTCGCCCGAGGCGGCCAACAAGATCATCGTCTTCGACGACCCCGAGTGCCCCTACTGCCGGAAGCTCTTCCCCGAGATGCAGAAGGTGGTCGCGGCCCGCCCCGACATCGCCTTCCTGATCAAGATGTTCCCGCTGGTCAAGCTCCACCCCGACGCCATGCGCAAGTCGCTGGCGATCGTCTGCGCCAAGTCGCTGGCGATGCTGGAAGAGAGCTTCGCCGACAAGCAGATCCCCGACCCGACCTGCAAGACCGACGTTGTCGAAAAGACCATGGAACTGGCCGGGCGACTGGGCATCGCCTCCGCCCCGACGCTGGTCTACCCCGATGGGCGGATCGTCCCCGGCGCGGCGCCGGCCAACCGGATCATCGAGATTCTTGGCGTGCCGGCCGCGCCGGCGATTCCGCCCGGCAAGTAGCCGCGGCCCCCGTCATCCTTTGGGAGGTCTCATGGACTTCGAGAAGCTCGGCTCCTTCTACCTCGGCCGCGTTCACAACCCGGCCACCGGCAAGACCTCCGACCGCCCGGTGATGTACGACGCCCGCGACCTTGACCACCCACGCCGTCTGCGTCGGCATGACCGGCTCGGGCAAGACCGGCCTGTGCATCAGCCTGCTGGAGGAGGCGGCCATCGACCGCGTGCCGGCGATCATCATCGACCCGAAGGGGGACATCGCCAACCTGCTGCTGCAGTTCCCCGACCTGGCCCCGTCCGACTTCGCGCCGTGGGTCAACGCCGACGACGCGCGCCGCAAGGGGATGGAACCGGCCGCCTTCGCCGCCGCCCAGGCCGACGCCTGGCGCAAGGGGCTGGCCGAGTGGGGCATGGGGCCCGAGCGTATCCGCGCGCTGCGCGACTCGGCCGACTTCGCGATATACACCCCGGGCAGCGAGGCGGGCATCCCGGTGTCGATCCTGCGCTCGTTCGCCGCACCCCCCGCCGGGCAGCTCGACGACGCCGAGGCCCTGCGCGAGCGCATCGGCGGCACCGTCGGGGCGCTGCTGGGGCTGATGGGGATCGAGGCCGACCCGGTCCGCTCGCGCGAGCACATCCTGCTGGCGACGATCCTCGAGCACCACTGGCGCCGCGGCGAGGACCTCGACCTGGGGAAGCTGATCCTGGCGATCCAGGAGCCGCCGGTGCGCACGTTGGGCGTCTTCGACGTCGACACGTTCTACCCGCAGAAGGAGCGCTTCGCGCTGGCGATGGCCCTGAACAACCTGGTCGCCTCGCCCGCCTTCGCCGCCTGGACGACCGGTCAGCCGCTGGACATCGCCGGCTTCCTGGCCACCGGCTCGGGCAAGCCGCGCCACAGCATCTTCTCGATCGCCCACCTGTCGGACGCCGAGCGGATGTTCTTCGTGACCATGCTGCTGGAGCAGGTGATCGCCTGGATGCGGTCGCAGCCCGGCACGACGTCGCTGCGGGCCATCCTGTACATGGACGAGATCTTCGGCTTCTTCCCGCCGGTGGCCAACCCGCCGTCGAAGACGCCGATGCTGACGCTGCTGAAGCAGGCCCGCGCGTTCGGCCTGGGGGTCGTGCTGACCACGCAGAACCCGGTCGACCTCGACTACAAGGGGCTGACCAACACCGGCACCTGGTTCATCGGGCGGCTGCAGACCGAGCGGGACAAGATGCGCGTGCTGGAGGGCCTGGAGGGCGCCGCGACCCAGGCCGGCGCGTCGCTCGACCGGGGCGCGCTCGACAAGCTGATCTCGTCGTTGGGGAACCGCGTCTTCCTGCTGCACAACGTGCACGAGGAGGCCCCGGTCGTCTTCCAGACGCGCTGGGCGATGGCCTACCTGCGCGGGCCGCTGACCAAGGTGCAGATCAAGTCGCTGATGGACGGGCGGCGCCCCGACGGGGACGACGCGCAAGCCCCGCCGCGGCCCCGTTCGCCGCCGGATCGGGCCAGGCCGCGCCACCACGGCTGCCGGCCGACGTGCGCCAGGTCTTCATCCCGGTGCGGGTCGGGCGCGACGCGGTGGCCGGCGAGGTGGGGCGCAGCGAGGGGGCGGCGGTGACCGTCGAAAAGGCCGCGCTGACCTACGCCCCGGCGGTGCTGGGCGTCGCCAGGGTGCACTACGCCGACCGACGCCTCGGGATCGACGAGAAGGAGGACGTGTCGCTGCTGATCCCGCCGCCGGGCGAGGGGTCGCCGTCGTGGGAGGAGGCCGTGCCGCTGCCGGTGACCGCACAGGACCTGGCCTCCCGGGCCGAGGAGGGGGCGAGCTTCGAGGCGCTCCCCGAGTCGCTGAACGACGCCCGCGACCTGTCGAAGCTGGCCGCCGGCCTGGCCGACCACCTGTACCGCTCGCGCAGCCTGACTCTGTCGTTCAACCCGGCGGTGAAGGCCTACTCGCGCCCCGGCGAGAGTGAGCGCGACTTCGCGCTGCGGTTGTCTCAGTCGTCGCGCGAGGAGCGCGACCGCGAGGTGGACAAGGTCGAGGACCGCTTCCGGAGCAAGCTCGAGACGCTGGAGGACCGGCTGCGCCGGGCCGAGGGGCAGGCGGCCAAGAGAGCCGCCGAGGCGTCGAGCCGCAAGGCCGAGGTGCTGGTGTCGGTCGGCGAGACGGTGCTGGGGATGTTCCTCGGGCGGCGGTCGACGCGGGCCGCGTCGTCGGCGATGAGCAAGTACCGGCAGAGCCGCTCGGCCGGCATGGGCGCCCAGGACGCGGCCGAGAACGCCGGCGACCTGAAGCGCGATATCGCCGCCCTCGAGGATGAGCTGCGCAAGGAGACCGACGAGATCGGCAAGCGGTGGGACGCGGCCCTGGCGGCCAACCAGCCGGTGGCCGTCAAGCCGAAGAAGAGCGACGTCCAGGCCGACCTGGTGGCCCTGGCCTGGGCTCCCCACTGGTCGGTTTCCTACAAGGACGCGAGCGGCTTCCCGCGCAACCGGATGGTGCCCGCCTGGTGACCGACGAAGCGCGGGGTCCTGTCGCCGACCACCCCCATGCGGTGCTCGCGGAAGACTCCGCGCCGCATGGGGGTCCCCCGTCGGCGCCACCCCGCCCGCAGTTGGTAGCCGACTGGCGATTCAAGCACATCTGGATCCCGGCGTCGCGCCGCTGGTCGGCGACGATCCTGATCCTGATCATCCCCGGCATCTACATCCTCTGGATCGCCTACCCCCGCTGAACACCGCGCGGGTCTGCCCCACATGGGGTGCTTGTCGGACTGATCGGTCAGGCTCGCTCGCCAAGCATCTTGACTCGGTACGCTTCATCGAACAGCCAGCTCGCCAACATGGCGAACCGCTGGAATCTCGCCACTGACGAAATCCCGATAGATATCCCGGAGATTCTCCTGCAGTTCGTCGAGCGACACGCCTTGCGTGCGGAACCGCGCATGACGGCGGCAGGAATTCCATGTCGGCGCCACCCCGCCGTGGTGAAGCGGGACGATCAGTCGAGGTCTTCGAGCCTGATCCCCGCACCCTTGGCCAGAGTTTCCCTCGCCTGCCGGATTCTGGCAAGGAAGCGGGGATCGTTCTCAATACGGTAGTCGAACCAGTCATCCTCCGACTGGAAACCGATCAGCACCCCGGCGGGCTTCCCGTGCCGAGTGATGATCACTTCCTCCTTCTCCGCGACGTGAAGGTACCGAGAAAGGTCATCCTTAACTTCCGATAGCGCCACCTTCTTCATTTCCCATCACCTGCCCTTTCGAGCCATTCTTTGAACCGGCTCTTCTCGATGATGCCCAATACTTCAACTGTTGACGAGGTAACGTCGTAGTAGATCCTGATTTCGCCGACCCGCAGTCGGTACTGGGGGCGGGACAAACCACGCAACCGCTTGATTCTGCTCCTGCTCGTCCGGGTCGGTTCTTGCCGCAAGTGCGTTTCAATGGCATCCCGCACTTCAGCCTTCGCGCGGGCTCCCAAAGCTTTGAAGTCCTCGACGGCTTCGGGCGCCAGGATGATCTCGTATTTCATTATGGCCAGAATATAGCCAGATTCACCGCTATGTCAAGACCGTTGCCGAAGTATTCCAACCTGAGTGCTTCTTGTTTCCCGCTTCACAGCAGCCCTTGACTCTCTCTCGATACCATGCGCCAAGCCAAAAAGGAGGAGGCCCTCATGCGAACAATGGTCCGTGCTTGTACCATGTCTTCTGCTGCTGTTCCTCTTTCGCTTGCACTTGTAGGCTGCGGGGAAAAGGCCCATCTGACGAGGTATTGAAGGAGGACTGCAAGAGACTAGCCGAACAAACCCATCTTACTAAGATTGGGTGGAACATTGCTGGAGACAAATCGCCCACATTCGAATGCATGAAAGTGGAACCGCTAGATCGTTCAGTCGATGGGGAAAAAGCCGAAATACGTGCGCATGTCAGCCTGAAGCTCCTCATTGACAGTGAGCAAACGCTTTACAATGACGGGGGTGGCGGATTTGGCGGGTGGTTCAATGAAGAGAGAAGACGGAAACCTGGTCAAGTGGTGAGGATCAACGTGCGTCTTCAGTACCACCGCTACAATACCGGTTGGAAATTGGAGAATATCCTTGCCTCGTTACATGCCTATTCGCGAACGATGAAGCGGGAGCCTTGACGAGTGGGGCGGTGGTGGAACTCGCGCACCACTGCGGCGTGGGTTTCTAGTTTGCGGTTGGGCCAGTCGGGGGCAAGGAGGATGTCGCGGTAGCCGTCGGCGGTCAGGCGTTGGACTACTATCTTGGGGGGCAACAACTCTAATACGTCGACGGCCCATGAGGCGTACTCCTGCATGGTCGGCAGGGTCAGCTTGCCTTGCCGGTACTCCGCCGCTAGCGGCGTGCCGTCCAGGACCAGGAGGCCGTGGAGTTTGACGCCGGCTATTGGCAGGGCGGCCAACTCCCGGGCGGTGCTGCGGATGTCGTCCACTGTTTCACCGGGCAGGCCGAGGATCAGGTGGGCGCAGACCTTCAGGCCGGCGGCGGCGGCGCGGCGGATGGCCGATATGCTCGCGTCGGCAGTGTGACAGCGGTTGATCCGTTGCAGTGTCTCGTCGCGCAGGGTCTGCACGCCGAGCTCGACCCACACTTCGCGCGCCGGTTGGTAGCCGGCCAGCAGGGCGATCACGTCGTCGGGGAGCGCGTCGGGGCGGGTGCCGACCGACAGGCCGACCATGTCGGGGAAGGCCAGCGCCTCGTCGTACAGCCGTTTCAGCACGTCGACGGGCGCGTGGGTATTGGTGAAGGTCTGGAAGTACGGGATGAAGAGCTTGGCGCCGCGCTTCTCGCGGTAGTGGGCCATTCCGGTCTTGACCTGCTCGGCCACGGTCGGCAGGGGCCCGGCCTGGCGCAGCCGCGATCCGCGTCCGTCGCAGTAGATGCAGCCGCCCGTGCCGACGGTCCCGTCGCGGTTCGGGCACGTGAAGCCGGCGTCGATCGGCAGCTTGAAGACGGTCGCCCCGAAGCGCTGGCGCAGGTACGACTTGAAGTCGCGGTACGGCAACCGCCCAGCCAGTGGAGCGGCCGGACCGGTCCCGCGCGCATTCGTGGTCGTGCTCATGGCTCCAACGGATTATAATCCACCGATCGACACCATGGGTTCCAGATTCGACGTCATCGTCATCGGCGCCGGGCATGCCGGCTGCGAGGCCGCACACGCCGCCGCGCGGATGGGCTGCCGGGTGCTGCTGCTGTGCGGCAACCTCGACACCGTGGCCCACCTGTCGTGCAACCCGGCCATCGGCGGCACCGCCAAGGGGCACCTGGTCAAGGAGGTCGACGCGCTGGGGGGCCTGATGGGCCTGGCCGCCGACACCGCCTGCATCCATTTCAAGATGCTGAACCGCTCCAAGGGGGCGGCCGTCTGGTCGTCGCGGGCCCAGGTCGACCGCGGCCTGTACCAGCACTCGATCCGCGCCGCGCTCGACGCCCACCCGTCGATCCTGTTGCGCCAGGGGATGGCCGGCGAGCTGCTCGTCGAGGATGGCCGGGTCGTCGGCGTGCTCGAGGAGACCGGCCTCGAGTACCGGGCCAGGGCGGTGGTCGTGGCCACCGGCACCTTCCTCGACGGCCTGATCCATATGGGCGACTACCGGGTCCCAGCCGGGAGGGCGGCCGAGTTCCCGTCGGTGCGGCTGGCCGAGTCGATCCGCGCTTGCGGCTTCGACACCGGGCGCCTGAAGACCGGCACGCCGCCGCGCCTGCGCCGCTCATCGATCGACCTGGGGCGCCTGGAGCGCCAGGAGGCCGACCTCAGCCCGATTCCCTTCTCGGCCCGCACCGAGGGTTTCGACCCACCCCGCGTGCCCTGCTGGGGGACCCACACGACCGCCGAGACGCACCGCGTCATCCTGGAGAACATCCAGCGCTCGCCCCTCTACGCCGGAGCGATCACCGGGTCCGGGGCGCGCTACTGCCCGTCGCTGGAGGACAAGGTGATGCGCTTCCCGGAGCGTGAACTGCACCCGGTGACGCTCGAGCCGGAGGGGCTCGACAGCGATGAACTGTACGCCAAGGGCCTGGGAAACTCGCTGCCGCAGGAGCTGCAGCAGCAACTGGTGCGCAGCGTGCCGGGGCTCGAGGAGGCCGAGATCGTGCGGCCGGCGTACGCCATCGAGTATGACTTCGTGCAGCCGACCGAGCTGCATCACACGCTCGAGGCGCGGCGGGTGGTCGGGCTCTTCCTGGCCGGGCAGATCAACGGCACCTCCGGTTACGAGGAAGCCGCCGCCCAAGGAATCTGGGCCGGCATCAACGCCGCCGCCTCGGCCCAGAGGCGCCCGCCGTTCGTGCCGGCCCGGTGGGAAGCCTACACCGCGGTCATGGTCGACGACCTGACTGTGCGGGGCACGCGGGAGCCGTACCGGATGCTCACCTCGCGGGCCGAGCACCGCCTGCTGTTGCGCGAGGAGACGGCTGACCTGCGCCTGACCCGGGCCGCCTTCGACTACGGCCTGGTCAGCCGGGACGACCTCGAACGGGTCGAGCGGAAGCGTTGCCGGATCGAGAGCGCCCGGCGGCTGCTGGCCGGGACGAAGCTGTCACCTTCGCCGGGGCTCGACGACGCGCTGGCCGCCGCCGGCACGGCCCCGCTGCGCGAGACGGCGACGTTGGAGGAACTGGTCCGCCGGCCCGAGGTGACGATCGACCTGCTGCGCCCCTTCGCGCCCGAGTTGATCGCGCTGGACGACCCGAAAACGGCCGCCCACGTCGAGACCGACCTGAAGTATGACGGCTATGTCGCCCGGCAAGAGGCCGAGGTGGCCAGGCTACAGAAGATCGAGGGGGTGCGGCTGCCGGACGACTTCGATCCGCAGGCGGTGCCCGGCCTGTCGAACGAGGTCCGCCTGCTGCTGGCCACCGTGCGGCCGGCGACCCTGGGGCAGGCGTCGCGCATCCCCGGCATGACCCCGACGGCACTGTCGGTGCTGATGGTCTGGCTGCGGGCCAGGGAGCGGTTGTGACCGCGCGCCGGGGCAAGTTGCACCCGGCGGCGGCGGTCATCGCGCTGCTGCTCTTGCTGTGGGTATCGCTGGCCACCTGGGCCGCCCTCGAGGCCGACTTCATGTCCGGCACCGACGAGTCGATCCGCTACGTCGCCTTCGCCGCGGCCAAGAACCGCTGGGCCACCGAGGCGGACTTCAGGCAGTACGGCATCGACCACTTCTACTACCCGCCCCTCTACTTCCTGGTGCTCGCGCCGCTGCATGGCGACAATCCGGCCTTCACCGACGGCTACCCCTGCGGCACCTGGACCGACCCCTTCTACTTCCGCGGCGGACTCTCGATGGTCGGGCGCGACTGGCTGGCCCGCGTGCCCCATTCACTGCTGGTGCTCTACCGGCAGGCGAAGATCTTCTCGATGCTCTGCGGCCTGGCCGCCCTGCTTGCCATCGTGGCCACGCTGCGCCTCCTCTTCCGCGGCCCCGCCGGCTGGTGGAGCGTGCTGGCCGGGGCGGCCCCGGTGATCCTGCTGCCGCAGTTCCTGTACTACCAGACGCTGTGCAACAACGACGCGCTGGTCAACGCGCTGGGGGCGCTGGCCATCCTCTGCTTCACCGCCGGCATGCGCGCCCTCGAGGGGGGCGGACACGGCGGTTCTGCGTCTGGAGCGCCGGCATGGCGGCCTGCGTCGGCCTGGGCATCCTGACCAAGATGAGCGCCCTGTCGCTGATACTGCTGCCGCTTGCCGCGGCGATGGCCTTCTTCCTGCACGACCGCACCGGCGCGACTTCGTCCCGATCGGGGCGTTCGCTCCTGCTGCTCGCGTCCCTATTGGGGATCGTCTTCGCTGGCCGGGGGCTGGTGGCTGGCCTACCAGGCATCCCTGGGCGACTGGACCGGCACCGCCGCCCACCGCCTGGCACACCCGTGGGGATTCCGGAGCGGGATAAATGCGCTCACGCCGGACCGCTTCGCCCAGGAGATGGCCATTGCGGTGCGCTCGTACATCGCCCTCTTCAGCGGCCCGCTGATCAGCATCCCCGACTGGGCCTTCGCCGCCTACCTGGCGATCCCGCTGCTGCTGCTGCCGGTCGTCATGCGCGGCGCGGTTACCGGGCTTCGGCGGGCCGCCCGCAGGCCGCCGCCTGGTGGCCGGCCCCGCCTCCACCACCTGCTGTGGCTGGCCCTGGCCGGGACGTTCCTGCTGAACATCGTCCTCTTCCTGCTCAACAACATCAACAGCGTCACCCCTCACGGGCGGCTATTCTTCATCACCCTGGCCGCATCGCACGCCCTCTTCGCCGGGGCGCTCGCCGGGGGAATCCGACGCCTCCCGCGCCGCCGTCTGACGGCCGCGGCCCTGACCGCGATCCTGCTGGGGCTCTTCCTCTGGACGGCCGCCTACCGCCTCTCCCTGGCCGTCGCCCCGCCCCGCGAGAACCTGGTGGCGCTCTCCCCGGCCGTCGGGCAGATGACCCTCGGCCCGATCTGGGCGGCACCCGTGTCGCAGCCCGTCCAACTCCCGCCCGGCAGGCTTCGGGGTTTCCGGATCTCGCTCCGGCAGGGCAACCACCTTCCCCAGTTCGGGGCGTCGATCGACGGCGAGCTCCTGATCCTCCCGTCCAACCGCGCCGTCCCGATCCCGCCGGTCGACATCGGCGACAACGACGGCACCAGCCGTTGGATCGAACTCCCGCTGGCGGCGGCGGTCGACCTGGTGGGGGAGACTCGCGTCTACGTGCGCCTGCATGGCCGGGCTCCAAGGTTCTCGATCGGGTCCGCGAGTATCGACTACCAGACGACGGCGATCAGCCCCGAGTCCCCGCGCGTCGGCCCCCTCTTCGGAGAGGGCGCCCCGGCGGGGCACTCCCTCTGCCTCTCGGCCGTCTATGAATAGCGGGGCGCCCGTGAAAGGATTGATTCGCCGGGCGGCCCCGCTGCTGTTGCTGGCGGGGAGCCTGGTTTTTGTGTCCGCCGTGCTGGAGGGGGTGATGCGGGTGATCGTCTCGCGGGACGACAACCGGATCGAGCGCCTCGCCTCCCGCCAGCGCCCTCCGGAAGGGGCCGAGCTGTCGCTGGGCGACATCATCCGGGTCAACGGCAACGACCGACTGGTGTACGAGCTCCTCCCCGGCAGCCGGGGGCGCTTCCAGGGAAAGGCGTTCACCATCAACTCCCTGGGGATGCGCGACCGCGAGCGGCAGGTCCGCAAGGAGCCGGGGACGTTCCGCATCCTCGCCCTGGGTGACTCGCACACCTTCGGCTGGGGGGTGGAGCAGGACGAGCCATACCCGGCCATCCTGGAAGGGCTCCTCAACGAAGCCGGGGCGCGCTGCCGGTTCGAGGTCTGGAACCTGGGCGTGCCCGGCTACAACGCGGTCATGGAGGTCGAGCGCTTCGCCACGGTGGCCGACGCCTGGGTCCCCGACCTGGTGGTCATCAACTACGTACATAACGACATGGACCTGCCCAACTTCCTGGCCGTCCGGCCCGACCCGTGGGATCTGCGGCGCTCGTACCTGCTGGAGATGGTCAAGCGGCGGGTCAAGATCCTCCTCGGGCGCGACATCACCCCCTGGGGCCTGGTGGGGGCGGACGCCGACACCCACGGGCGGTACGTCTTCTCGCCCGAGAAGGTGCCTGAGCGGTGGCGGCCGCTGGCCGGCTGGGAGAACATGACCGGGGCCTACCGGCGCCTGGCGCGCCTGGCCGGGGAGAAGGGGATCCCGGCGCTGCTGCTCTTCAACTGGGACGACTACCGGGCGCGTCTGGCCGGCAAGACCAACGACGCCCGCCCGGGAGTGGTGCGGGAGCTGGCGACCGCGATGGCCGCCGAGGGGTATCGCGTGGTCGACGTCCAGGAGCGGGTGGTGGGCTACCTAAAGCAGCACAACCTCCCCGCCTCGGCGGTCTGGATCAAGCCCAAGGACTCGCACACCAACGCCGTCCGCCACCGCCTCGTCGCCGAGGAGCTCCGCGACCGCATCCTGCCACTAGCGGACTGCACGGGAAGGTAGATCCCGAAAGTCCGGCCGGGACGGCCGGGGAACCCTTCCGCGAACACGCTCACGCGTCCGACCCTTGCCGCCCGCCCCGCCGCGGAAGCCTTCCGCAGTTCGCGGCTTTCCACGGCGGGCCGTGCTGGCTGGGTCCCCGGCCGCTTGCCGCTACAGTTCGCTGCAGGGTTCCCCGGCCGTCCCAGGAGGGCTATCGGAAATCGAAAGGTGAGGGGCGCGCTAGCGACGGCGGGGCGAGCGACCCGAACGGGTCTTGCTGTCCAGGCCGTGGTCGATGACCTTGACCGCCAACGTGTTGCGGTTGATCCCCAGCACGCGGGACGCCTCGGCCTGGTTGCCGTCAGCCCCGTCGAGGGCGGCGGTGATGACCATCCGCTCCACCTGCCGGACGATCTCCCGGAGGAGGCCGCGCGCTTGGCCGTGGGCCATCAGCGCGGCGATCCAGCCGCTCAGCTCCCGCTCGAGGTCGCGCCCCCTCGTCCCCGGTTGCCTGTCGCCCCGGGCACCGTCCCCGCCGACCAGCCGGTCGGCCGCCCACCGGGCGACCTCCTCGTCGTTCCCCAACCAGCGGCCGTTCCCCAGCGCGCGCAAATCGCCCGGCGAGAGCGCCAGGCCGGCCGACGCCCCGGCCTCGATCGACGCCGCCAGGATGTGCGGCAGGTCGTCGCGCCGCCGGCGCACCGGCGGGATGGCCACCACCGGGACCGGGCAGCCGACGCCGTCGAAGACGTGCTCGCGCTCCTCCTCGGACCGCTCGGCCACCAGCGAGAGTATCGGCCTGACCGGGGGTGGGAAGAGCCTGATCACGTCGGCCAGCAGGGAATCGCGCTCGTCAGGCGGCACGTCTGGGGCATCGATGTAGAGCACCACCCGCGCCCCGTTCCGGAATTGCGACAGGCGGCCGGGTATCTCGTCGAGGGTCCCGGAGAGGAACTCCCCCTGGGGGCGGGGCCCCGCGGCGTGGACGAAGCGGGCCACCGCCTCGCGCGGGGAGCCGGCCTCGCCGATGACCACCAGCGGGCGGCGATCGCCGCAGGCCAGCCTGACCCTCCGCCGGCAGGCGCGGGTGGCTCGGCTGTTCCCGGGAAGGATGTCCCGGAGGCGTCGGTCGATGTCGGTGCTCTTCATGGTTGCAGGAAACTCGATTCGGCGGCTCCGGTGGAAGCCCGGCGGGCGCCCTAGGCGAGGACGGCGTCGCGGCCGGCAGCCAGGGCGGCGGCGTTCAACTCGGCCATCTCGCGGGCCTTTCCCTTGGTCGACTCGCGGAAGAGCGCCTCGACGCTCTCGATCTTCACCAGCCCGGTCTTGCCGATCACGCTCCCCAGCATGACCATGTTGGCCACCTTCGGGTTCCCCAGGCGCATGGCCAGGTCGTTGGCCGGCACGCGGCACTCGGTGATGTCGCCCCGCCCGGCGCCCGCCTCGACCAGCGAGGAGTTGATGAACAGGAACCCCCCGGCGGCGACCGCGGGGCCGAACTTCTCCAGGCTGGGGAGGTTCATGGCCACGACGATCCCGGGGTTGTCGACGATGGGCGAGCCGATCGGCTCGTCCGAGACGACCACCGTGCAGTTGGCGGTGCCGCCGCGCATCTCGGCGCCGTAGGACGGGAGCCAGGTGACGTGCAGCCCCTCCTTCATGCCGGCGCTGGCCAGGATCGTGCCCATGATCATGACCCCCTGGCCGCCGAAGCCGGCCAGTATCAGTTCGCGGATCATCGCCCCACCTCGCCGATGTCCTTGAAGACGCCCAGCGGGAAGATGGGCATCATCTCCTTCTCGACCCAGGCGTTGGCCGCCACGCGGCGTCATGCCCCAGTTGGTCGGGCAGGCGGACAGGACCTCGACGAGGCAGAAGCCCTTGCCGCTCGAGCTGGTACCGGAAGGCCTTCCGGATGGCCTCCTTGGCCTGGCGGACCATGCTTCGGCGTCGTGACGGCCACCCGCGCGATGTAGACGTCACCCCGTCGAGCGTGGCCAGCAGTTCGGCCGACCTTGATGCGGGTAGCCCTCGTTCTTCGGGTCGCGGCCGCGGGGCGTGGTCGTGGTCTTCTGGCCCGACCAGCGTGGTCGGGGCCATCTGGCCGCCGGTCATGCCGTAGATGGCGTTGTTGACGAAGATGACGGTGATCTTCTCGCCGCGGTTGGCGGCGTGGATGATCTCGGCCGTGCCGATGGCGGCCAGGTCGCCGTCGCCCTGGTAGGTGAAGACGAACCGGTCGGGCATGGACCCGCTTGATGCCGGTGGCCACCGCCGGGGCCCGGCCGTGGGCGCCTCGATCATGTCGAAGTCGAAGTAGTCGTAGGCGAGCACGGCGCAGCCGACCGGGGCGACGCCGATGGTCCGTCTCGCGCGACGCCGAGCTCGTCGATCACCTCGGCCACCAGCCGGTGGATGATGCCGTGGCCGCAGCCGGGGCAGTAGTGGGTCAGCGCCGGCGTGAGGTCATGGTCGGCGTCCGTTCGAAGACGGTCTTCCATCGCGCACCTTCTCGCGTCAGCTCTTGCTGGATCGCCTCGAGCAATTCGCTCGGGGTCGAAGACCATGCCGCCGGGCCGGCCGTAGAAGGCCACCGGCCGGTGCCGTTCACGGCCAGCCGCACGTCCTCGACCATCTGGCCGAGGTTCAGCTCGACACCAGGACCTGCGCGACCCGGCGGCCGCGCTGGCGCAGCGCCTGCGTACGGGAAGGGCCAGAGGGTGATCGGGCGGAAGAGGCCGACCCGGATGCCCTCCTCTGCGGCCGGCGTCGATCGCCGCCCGGAGCGATGCGCGCGGCGGTGCCGAAGGCGACCACCAGCATGTCGCCGCGTCCTCGTCGCCGATCGTACTCGCCAGCGGGCCTCGCGCTGCCATGTCGCGCGTACTTCTCGGCCAGGCGGCAGTTGTGCTGCTCCAGCTCGCCCTCGGCCAGGTACAGCGAGTGGATCGTGCGTTCGGGGCGCGTCCCGGCGGCCCGTCGACCGCCCAGGGCTTCGGCGGGAAGTTCGCCGGGTCGGTGCTCGGCGGCAGGACCACCGGCTCCATCATCTGCCCCAGCAGGCCGTCGGCCAGGATCATGCACCGGGTTGCGGTACTTGTCGGCCAGGTCGAAGGCCTCGTACGGTCAGGTCGGCCATCTCCTGCACCGTAGGCCGGGGCCAGCACGATGCGTGCGGTAGTCGCCGTGGCCGCCGCCCCTGGTCGCCTGGAAGTAGTCGCGCCTGCGACGGGCGCGATGTTGCCCAGGCCCGGGCCCGCCGCGGACCATGTTGACGATGACCGCCGGCAGCTCGGCGCCGGCCAGGTAGGAGATGCCCTCCTGCTTCAGGCTGATGCCCGGGGCTGGAGGAGGAGGTCATGACCCGCGCCCCGGCCGCGGCCGCGCCGATGACCATGTTGATCGCCGCGACCTCGCTCTCGGCCTGGATGAAGACGCCGCCCACCTCGGGCAGGTGCTTGGCCATGTAGGCCGGCATCTCGTTCTGCGGGGTGATCGGGTAGCCGAAGTAGTAGCGGCAGCCGGCGCGGATGGCCGCCTCGCCGAGGGCCTCGTTGCCCTTCATCAGCACGCGTTCGCCGGACACGGTCATCGATTCACGCTCCACCGGTGATGCACAGGTCGGGGCACATCAGGGCGCACTGGGCGCAGCCGGTGCACTTCTCCGGGTGGGCCGGGAAGGCGGGCTGGTAGCCCTTCTGGTTGATCCCCTCCTCGACGGCCAGGACGCCGAAGGTGCAGGCGGAGATGCACAACTCGCACCCCTTGCAGGCCGCGCGATCGATGATCACCTTTCCCCGAGGCATGTTCCGGTCACCCTCCCCCCGATTCGTACGGCGATCGGGGGGCTCGAATATATCACCCCCCGGCCACCCGATTCAAGGCTTTACCTTCCGCCCGCCTTGCCCGCTCGACCCGCCCGTGGCAGAATGGGCCCATGCGCATGACTCCCGTGGTCCTGGCCGCCCTCCTCCTGGCCCTGTCGCCCCTGCCCCGGGCATGGGGCGCCGAGCCCGCCGCCGAACCGCCGGTCGAGGCCGCCGCCCGGTGGGTGGCCGACCACTTCCGGCCGCAGGAGGGCTTCGTGGTAACCATCGCCGACCGGACTGTCTTCACCAGCCTCGGGGCTTCCACCAGCCTCCCCGTGGGCGCCGAACTGGCCATCGTCCGCGACGGGGAGCCGATCCTCCACCCACTCACCCGCCGGGTGCTGGGGCGCCAGGAACTCCCGGTGGGCGTGCTGGTGGCCACCAAGGTGTCGACCGACTACGTCTCCGGCGAACTCTGGCCGCAGCCCGGGCAGGAAGCGCGGGTCGGCGACCGGGTCCGGATCAGCGCCATGCCGCACCGCCTGGCGGTCATACCGCCGGGAACGACCGGTGCGTCGGCAGAGTGGTATCGCCCTCTCGTCGGCGCGCTGGGGAAGCAGGGGGTCGTCCCGGTGGAGATCGCCCCGGACAAGCCGGTCGAGCTGGGCACGCCCGGCGCCGGAACATCCGACCTCGCCGCCCGGCACGGGGCCGCGGCGATCCTGCGCGTCACCGCCGGGGCGGACACGGCCTCGCCCGGCCGCCTCGAACTCTTCTCGGGCCGCACCGGACGCTTGATGGGCACGTACGACATCGGCCCCCCCCGGAAGTCCTGACGATGGCCGTCAACTTCGTCCTGTGCATCCACAACCACCAGCCGGTGGGCAACTTCGGTTTCGTGCTGGAGAAGGCCCACGAGCACTCCTACCACCCCTTCATCGAGGTCTTCGAGCGCCACCCGAAGGCCAGGGTCGTCCTCCATTTCACCGGCATCCTGCTGCAGTGGTTCGAGGAGCACCATCCCTTCTTCCTTGAGCGCCTGGCCTCCCTGGCCGCCGCGGGCAGGGTCGAGTTCCTGTCGGGCGGCTTCTACGAGCCGATCCTGGCGGCCATCCCCCCCTGGGACCGGGTCGGGCAGATCCGCCACCTGTCCGACTGGCTCGCCGGGCGCTTCGGCGCGAGGCCCCGCGGCATGTGGCTGGCCGAGCGGGTATGGGAGCCGGACCTCCCCCGAGACATCGCCGACGCCGGCATCGGCTACGTGGTCGTCGACGACTACCACCTGCGCGCCGCGGGCGTGACCGGGGCCCACGTCACCAGGCCGTACCGCACCGGCTGGGGCGACCGCACGGTGACCGTCATCGGCGGCAGTGAGCAGCTCCGCTACACCATCCCCTACCTCGAGCCCGAGGCGACCATCGACCACCTGCGCGACCTCCACCTGCTGTCCGCCGGGCGGCCGGTGCTGGTCACCATGGCCGACGACGGCGAGAAGTTCGGCGTCTGGCCGGGCACCTACCAGCGGGTCTACAAGGAGAAGTGGCTCGACACGCTGCTGACCCTGATCGAGCGCGAGAGCGCCTGGCTGCGCATGGCCACCTTCGCCGATGCCCTGTCGGAGGTTCCGCCCGAAGAGACCATCTACATCCCCACCGTGTCGTACATGGAGATGTCCGAGTGGTCGCTCCCCGCCGCCGCCCAGGGAGGCTACGTGGCGGTGCGCGACCTGCTGGCCGAGCGGACCGACCTGGGGTACACCCGGCACCTGGTCAGGGGTGGTTTCTGGCGCGGCTTCCTGGGCAAGTACCCCGAGAGCCGCTACCTGAACGGCCGCGTCTGGCGTCTCTCCCGGCGCATCGACGAGGCCCTCGCCGCCGATCCCGGCCGGGCGGGACTCCTGGCGGCCCGGGAAGAGCTGTGGCAGGCGCAATGCAACGATGCTTACTGGCACGGCGTCTTCGGCGGCCTCTACCTCCCCTTCCTCCGGGCCGCCCTCTGGACCCACCTCTGCCGGGCCGAGACGCTGGCGGACGCCGGCCGGCAGGGGACGGTCGTCGAAACAGCCGATTTCGACGACGACGGCAGCGACGAAGTCCTGCTTCGCACCCCCGGCCTGACCCTGGCCGTCCACCCGCGCACCGGGGCGGTCCTCGAACTCTGTCACCGGGGAGCGGGCCTCAATCTGTCCGACACCCTCACCCGCGTCGAGGAGGCCTACCACCACCGCATCGAGGCCCTGGCCCTGAACATGGCCGAGGGTCAGGATCCCGCCGCTGCCCAGTCGATCCACCACCTCGAAAGGTTCCGCGACGGGTGCGCCCCGCCGGTGGTTTTCCACGACGCCTACCGCCGCCTCTCCTTCGTCGACCACCGCGCGGCCGCCCTGCCCGACCAGGCCGCATGGCGGTCGGGCGAACTGGCCCCGACGGCCGCGTCCTACGCTTGCGAGGCCCACGACGCCGACGCCGGCACGATCACCCTGTCCACGCCCGACGGAGCCGCCAAGCGATTCTCCATCGACGCCGGGGGAAAGGCCGTCCGCTGCCTGATCACCCCCGCCCCCGGCGCGGTTCACGTCGGGCAGGAATTCAATCTCACGCCGACCTGCATCGACGACGCCGTCCTGACCCTCGACGGCGGCGCCGGTGAGAAGACCGTCCGCCCCCCCTTCGAGGCCGACGGCATCACCGCCGTCCGACTGTTCGACCCCCACTCGGGCGTCACCCTGTCGATCACCTCGGCGCACCCCCTGCTCGTCTGGGGTGACCGCCTCTGCACCGTCTCCAACAGCGAAGGCGGCTATGAGGAAATCCCCCAGCAGATGTCCCTGCTCCTGTGGCAGCAGCCCCGTTCCGGAGCCATGGATATCGCCGTTTCGATCGACCGGGTCGAGCCCTCCCATTCTGCCTCAGGCCCCGATCCGGGCACATAGGCACAAATGCCGTCAAACCTCTTGACACTCCCCAATTCGGATGCTATGGTGACTCGCTAATAAGCGTGGGCATGAGCATGGTTTATCGCTTGAACACCGTGAGAGCGCGGTGAAGCCGCAAGGAGGTGATCGGCACAACACACCGGAAGTGATGCGATTGTGATGCCGGGGATGTCTTTTCCGCGGCGAGCAGTTCACTAAAACCTTTGTCGTCCAGGAGGTTTGCGATGAAGAGATTCTCCACCATCCTTCTTGCCGGGTTGTTCCTGATGGTTTGTTCCGGGACGGCTCTGGCCAGCGAAGTGACCCTCAGCGGCATTTACCGGGCCCAGATGTGGTACATCGACGGCATGGTCGATCAGATCGCCACCAAGCTGGGGAACCCCACCAGCGACACGCTTCTCGCCACTGACGACGCCACCACGGCCGTCACCCAGCGGCTGCGCCTCAGCCTCGACGCCAAGGTGACCGACGAGGTCAGCGCCTTCGTGAACGGCGACATCGACGAGGGCTTCTGGAACGGCGGCGGCGACCGCAGCGCCTGGCACGTCAACCAGGTCTACCTGAAGGCCAAGATCGCCCAGACCCCGATCTGGATCCAGGTCGGCAAGCAGGACGTCACTTGGGGCTCGGGCATCCTGGTGAAGAACGACAACCGCGACCGCGTCAAGATTTGGGGCGCGTTCGGTCCGGTGAACGCCGGCGTGGCCTACGACAAGATGGTCGAAGCCATCAAGACTGCCGACGATGACGACGACTACAACGGCTATGCCCTGTTTGCCACCGCCAAGGTCGTCGACTTCACCCTCGGCGCCCTGGTTTACAACAATGACATCCAGAACGCCGCCAACGACTACAGCCTGACCGCCATCGACCTGATGGGCAACGGCAAGGTCGGCCCGGTCGCCCTCGGCTTCGAAGTCGCCGCCCTCATCGGCGAAAGGGCCAATGATGTGGACGCCTCCGGCATGGGCGCCATCGTCACCGCCGGCGTCCCGCTGGGCCCGGTCAACCTGTCGGCCGCCCTGGTCTTTGCCTCCGGCGACGACGCCAGCACCTCCGACGAGAACGAGGGCTTCGCCTTCGATTACGAGTCGGCTTTCGCCAACGTCGTGCTCTACAACGCCGACAACTACTACTTCGTCAACGGCATCACCGGCGGACAGAACGACAACGGCTTCACCAACGGCTTCGGCGCCAAGGTCGGCGCCGGCATCAAGGCCGGTCCGGTGGATCTCGGCGCGTGCCTCGTTTACGCCGCGGCCGTCGAGGAGTCCAAGACCGGCGACCAGATCGGCATCGAAGCCGACCTGACCGCCCAGTACATGATCAACGAGAAGGTGTCCTTCAACGCCGCGTTCGGCTACTTCGCGCCGGGCGACTACTTCGGCGACGATCTCGACCCGATCACGGTCGCGATGGCCAAGTTCCAGATCACCTTCTAAGAAGCGCCAAGTTCGTCAAGGGCCGGAACGGGCAACCGTTCCGGCCCTTTTCTTTTCCTTTCCGCCTTGACTTGTCGACGCAGCCATGTAGAGTGGCATCATGTGGCCAACATCTTCAACGGGAGGGTGCATGCGGCGTCGGTTGACACTGGTGACGCTGCTGGTGACGGGCACCCTCTGCGCGGCGCCTTCCTCCGCCCGGGCAGGCGGCACGGCCAACGACCTGGCGGGCGTGGCTCCCATGGGAATGGCCGATGCCTGGACCGCCCTGGCCAACGGTCCCGCCGCCGTCTTCGCCAATCCCGCCGCGATGGCCGGCGCGAAGAGTTCCGCCCTGGAAGCGGGCGTCATCCGCGTCACCATGTCCCACGACCTGGCGGCCGCCGACGGCGGGTCGTTCACCTCCGATACCGCCGCCATCCTCCCGGCGGTCCATGCCGTGGACACCATGCAGTCCAAGACTTGGGCCTTCGGCCTCGGGCTGGCCTACCCGCTCCTCGAAACCACCGACTGGTCCGACGGCTCCCCCCTGGCCACCATCCTGTCGGATCTCGATCTGCGGACCATGGACCTGCGGGGCTCGCTCGCCTACCTTGTCGGCCAGTCCGTCTCCCTGGCCGCCGGTGTCGACTACTACCGGCACTCCCTGATCGCCGAACGGGACGACGAATCGACATCGGGACGGTGGCGGTATTCCGGTGACGGCAATTCGCTGGGATTCCACGCCGGCGTGAAGGTCGGCATCGGCTCGCAGGTCCTGGCCGGCCTGACCTATCGGAGCCGGGCCGCGGCTGACACGGACGGCGACCTGGGCCTGCTGGACGCGGCCGGGGAAACAAGCCAATCCTCCTCCGCCTCCTGCCCGGCGGAAGTGCCGGCCCAGGCGCGCCTCGGCCTGGCATTCATCCCCTTCGACGACCTGGCCATCGAAGCCGATGCCGAGTGGACCGACTGGTCCGCCCACGACCCCCTGTCGATCGCCCCGGACGACGGCGACGGTGGAGCTGTCTTCGCCGCCGGCGCAACGTGGGAGGACACCATCGCCTGGCGCATCGGCGTCGCCTGGCATCCGGACAAGGCCTGGACGATCCGGGCCGGCTACTTCATCGACCCCAGCCCCGTTCCCGATGGGCAGTTCGACCCCGCCTCACCCGGCGGCGACCAGTCCGGATTCACCTTCGGCCTGGGCTACCGGGAGGGGACCGCCAGCGTCGACATCGCCTACCGCCTGGCCGATTCCGACTCCCGGGACGCCACCGCCGGTTCGTTCGAAACGTCGCGCCAGGCGCTGGCCGCCAGCGTCACTTTCCTCTTCTAGCGCGCCACCGGCGCGGGGATACGAACCTTTACATTGACCTTACCACCGGGTATATTTAGGTGGGGTCTTTGTGGCCGCACGACGGCCAATCCATGAAACTGCTGTCCGGAGGTCACGGATGAGCCTGATCGGGAACCTGGAGGACCTCTCCCTTCCCGACATCCTCCAGATCATCAGCCTCAGCAAGAAGTCAGGCATCCTCTTCATCCAGCGCGGCGACGAGGAGGGGAAAGTCTACTTCCGGCAGGGGAAGGTCACCCTCGCCATCGGCCCCCAGAAACGTCGCAATATCGGCAACATCCTGATCGAGAAGGGGCTCGTCACCCAGGCACAGCTCAACGCCGCCGTCGCCGAGCAGAAGAGCGGCGATATGAAGCAGCTCCTGGGGGCGATCCTGGTCCAGATGGAACTGATCGACCACGAGACCCTTGAGCAGGTCGTCCAGCAGCAGATCGAGGAGTCGGTCTACTACTTCCTCACCTGGCGGGACGGGACTTTCAAGTTCGACCTGAAGGAGGTCGACGGGCGACTGGAGGTGGGCATCGATCCCCAGGTATTGATCTCCCACCGGGGCATCGACACCCAGTGGCTGGTGCTCGAGGGCACCCGCCTGATCGATGAGCGCAAGAGCAGGGGTGCCGCCCGCAGCCACGAGGTTGCGGAAGCCGGCCCGGGGGGCGAGTCGACCGAGGAGAGGATCTACCTGCTGGTCGACGACGACGACCACTTCAGCGAACTCCTCGTCAGCCGGGGCGCCAAGTCGGGCCGCCAAGTGAAGCGTTTCTCGGGCGTCACGGAGGCGGTCGAGTTCCTCTCCTCCTCACTCGGCACGGAAGGCTACTTCATGGTCATCGACGTGGTCATGCCCACGATCGACGGCCGCGGTTTCCTGGGAGGCCTGGAGCTGGCCAGGAAGGTCGCCGCCGACTACCCCGATGTGAGTGTCAGGGTCATCACCGCCTACCCCGACGACTCCGTCCTGGAGGAATTGCAGGGCCTCCGTCTGCCGCCGTACATCCTCAAGCCGAACCTCGCGGGCGACGAGCAGTCCGGTCCGGCCATCGCACGGTTCATCGAGGAGATCTTCCGGACGCCCCGGAGGGCGCCGGCCGCCGACACCACGATCGCGGCCGCCGATATCGCCTTCACCACGCCGCCGGCAAGAGAGCCGGCCCCGGCCGCTCCCCGGCAAGTCGATCCGACCGAAAGCCTGACCCTCACCGTCAAGACCCTCGAATCGGCCCTCAATCACCACCCCCACCTGAAGCTCATGGTCACCGACCTGATGGGCGAACTCCACCAAGCCAGGACGCAAAGCGAGGTGGTCCTGATCATCCTCCGGATGGCCTCGGAACTGCTCGAGCGGGCCATCCTCCTCAAGGCGGTCGGCCAGAGGGCCGTCAGCCTGGGTGGATTCGGCTTCGAATCGTCGACCATCACGAACCGCGACGGGCTGCGAAACGTGTCCATCGACATCGGCCACTCGCCCATCCTCTCATCGGTGCTGACGTCCCTCAAGCCCGCCTGGAGCCCGGCGGACACCCTCTCGCCCGATGACATCATCTCGGTCATCATCGGCGACCCGTTGCCCTCCTCGTGGATCATCCTCCCCAGCCCGCTCTCCACCGAGGCGAATCTGGTCCTCTACGGAGACAACGGCCAGTACCACAAGACCATCGACGGCGCGGACGTATTGGGCCTGTTCATAAGCCTGGCCGGCTTGATTCTCCGGCGCCTCAACCTCAGGCAGGCCGGCGGACTCTCCGCCGGAAAAGGCACCGCGAGATGAGCCACCCGGGAGATTGACGGTGAGCACAACCATCATGATCGTGGACGACTCGGCCACCATGCGTTCGCTGGTGATGTCTTACCTGACGGAGATCGGCGACTTCGACGTGATCGAGGCAGCCAGCGGTTTCGACGCGCTAAAGCTCCTGCCGGCGGGGCCGATCGATCTCATCCTGACCGACATCAACATGCCCAACATCAACGGCCTCGAGTTGATCAGCTTCATCCGAGGCAACCCCCTCTACCAGCGGATCCCGATCATCGTCATCACCACCGAGAAGGGTGAGGAGGACCGGCGGCGCGGGCTCACGCTGGGGGCCAACGACTACATCGTCAAGCCGTTCACCGCCGGCGAGCTCCGACGCGCCGTCAGCCGGGTCATGCAGCCGTGAGGACGAACCCGTGACTCCCGACGACGCCGAGCTGTCAGCCCGCAAGGAGTTCCTGGCGGAATTCGAGGACCTGCTCGAGAGCCTGGCCGCCGATCTGGTCACCCTGGAGGACCTGCTGGCCGCCGGCGGCGATGACCCGGACCTGGTCAACAGCCTCTTTCGGAGCTTCCACACCATCAAGGGTCTGGCGGGCATGCTCTCCCTGCATCCCGTCGGGAATCTTGCCCACGCCCTGGAGGACCTGCTGGACGCCGCGCGTCTCGGCAGGCTGGAGATGAACGAGGGAATCCTGCGGCTGCTCTACCGCGGGGTGGAGATTCTCGGCGGCCAGGCCAAGGCGGTCTCCGCCGGCGAAACCCTGGCGGAGGAGAAGGGCATCGTCGACCAGGTCAGGCAGGCCATACGGCTGACTTCGACCGTCGCCGAGCCGGCACCGGCGCCCGCCCCGGTCGCGGTGGACGACGACTTCCGGAAGGCGCTCACCGAGTACGAGGAGCACCGCCTCCGGGAGAACCTCAAGGCCGGCAAGAAGATCTACCTGGTGCACAAGACCTTCTCGTTCGCCGACTTCGACATTCGCCTGGCCGACCTGACCACCCGTCTCAAGGCCCACGGCGAGGTCGTCTCCACCCTGCCCGGGACCTCCGCCGACGATTCCATGTCCCTCCAGTTCGAGCTCGTCTGGGCGACCTCGCTAGACGCGGCGGAAATCCCGTCGCGGGTCCCGGTGAGCGCCGACGAGATCACCGCCTGGAATTCGGGCCCCGAAGCGGTCGCCGCAGCCGCCCCCCGCAAGGAAGAGGCCGAAGGCGACTCGTCGGGGACCAGCCTGCGCAGCGTCAGCGAAACCGTACGGGTGGACATCAAGCGGCTCAACAACCTGATGAACATCGTCGGCGAGCTGGTCATCTACAAGACCCACCTGGGCGAGATCGCCCGCGATTTCACCCTGCGCGAGGGGAATACCCCCGTCTCCCTCGGCCTCAACAAGGCGGTCAAGTCGCTCGACCGGACGCTGAATTTGCTCCAGACCGGGGTCATCGAGGCCCGCATGGTGCCCATCGGCCAGACCTTCAGCAAGCTGCGCCGGATGATCCGGAAGCTCTCCGTGGACCTCCGCAAGGAGATCGACCTGCGCACCTCGGGCGAAGAGACCGAGCTCGACAAGCTGGTCATCGAGGACATGGCCGACCCCCTCATGCACATCATCCGCAATGCTATCGATCACGGCATCGAACCGCCCGACGTTCGGGAACAGCAGGGGAAATCCCGCCGGGGACGCATCACGCTGGCGGCCGCCCAAAAGGGGAGCCACATCATCATCTCCATCGAGGATGACGGGGCCGGCATCGACATCCCGAAGGTCCGGGCCCTGGCCGAGGCCAAGGGGCTGCTCGAGCCGAACGTGGCCTACGACACCCAGCACATCCTGTCGGTCCTCTTCCAGCCCGGCTTCTCGACCGCCGGGCACATCACCGAGATCTCCGGCCGCGGGGTCGGCATGGACGTGGTCAAGAACAACGTCAGCCGCCTGCGGGGAATGATAGACCTGGACACCGCCCTCGGGCGCGGCACGAAGGTGACCGTCACGCTGCCGATGACCCTGGCCATCATCCAGGCCCTGATGGTCAAGGTCTCTTCCGAGGTCTTCGCCGTGCCCATCAACTCGGTGCTGGAGAGTGTCAAGATAGCCGCCGGGCAGATCATCCGCATCGAGGGGAAGGAAGTCTACCGGCTCCGGGACGGCATCCTCCCCCTGCTGCGCCTGGACGCCTTCTTCGGTCTCGACAGCCATGCCCCGCCGCCGGGCGGGAACAAGAACCTGTACGTGGTGGTGGTCGGGCTGGCCGAGAAGCGCCTCGGCCTGGTGGTCGACTCGCTCCGCGGGCAGCAGGAGATCGTCATCAAGACGCTGGGGACCATGCTCAAGTCGGTCCGCGGCATCGCCGGAGCCACCGAGCTCGGCGACCGCCGGGCGATACTGGTCCTCGATGTCGGCAACCTCATCCAGGAGGTCACCCATGCAGGATGATCTGGGAGGAGGAGGACCCGTCGGGCCAGGAAGCTCCCCTCCGCGATGCCGACGCGGAGGATTTTCTCTGGGAGGGCGACGAGGAGGAACGCATCGACACGGAGTCCCGATTCGAGCTCCTCAGCTTCACCGTCGGCAACGAGGAGTACGCCCTCAATGTGCACGAGGTGCGGGAGATCATCAAACATCAGTACGTGACCAACATCCCCCGCTGCCCCGACTACATCCTCGGCATCATCAGCCTCCGCGGCGAGATCGTTCCGGTGCTCGACCTCCGCCGGCGCCTCGGGCTGGGGCGGACCGAGGCGGCCGACGAGTCGATGATCATCATCGCCTCCCACAGGTCGGAACCGGCCGGGCTCCTGGTTCAGTCGATCCAGGGGATCCTGCTGGTCAAGGAAGCCGACATCGAGGTCACGCCGGACGTCGTCTCGCCCGAGAAGGCCGAGTTCTTCCACGGCGTCATCCGGGCCCAGGACCGTCTCTCGACCATCCTCAATCTCGACCACCTGCTCGACATTGCCGGAGACTTCAAGACCCTCGAATCGCGGAGACGGGGACCGGGCGACCCCCCGACCCGCCCCTGACGGCGAGGGAGAAACACCGCATGGACGCATCATCGAGCCCGCTCCGGGACTTGGCGAATCAAGATGAGGAGGTCCGCCGGCAGGCGGTCAAGGCCCTGGCCGATGCCGGCGACCCGTCCTTGATCCCCCACCTGGTGGACGCCATGGGGGACGACAGTTGGCGGGTGCGCAAGGAGGCCTCGGCGGCGGTCCTGGCGGCGGGCGATCCCGGGGCCATCCCGCTGATGATCGACGGCCTGCGCGACGGGAACAACGCCGGGCGGCGCAACACCGTGGTCGAGACCCTCATCCTCATCGGCGCCCCGGTCATCCCCCGGCTCGAGCCGCTGCTGCGCGACCCCGATTCGGACGTGCGCAAGTTCACCGTCGAAATTCTGGGCGGCATCGACTCCCCGAGCGTCGTCCCGGCGCTCACCAGCGCCCTGGCCGATGCCGACGAAAACGTGGCCGCCTCGGCCGCCGAGCACCTCGGGCACAAGGGGGAACAGCAGGCCATCCCGGCGCTCATCACGGCCCTCTCCTCGCCGAGTTTCTGGCTCAGGTACTCGGCCTTGCGGGCGATCGGCGAACTGGCCGACGGGCGGCAGGAGCCGGCGGTCCTGGCACTGCTCGACAACCAGTCCCTCCGGCTCGAAGCCATGTCCGTCCTGGCCAGCATCGGCGGCACCGCGTCGATCGCGAACCTGATCGGCTGGTACCCCCGCTCGGCCCACCGTGAGCAACGCCGGATCATGGAAGTCGTCTGCGCCATCATCCACCGCCTGGCCGGCGCCGCCCCCGAACAAGGTCCCCAACTCGTCGCCCTGCTCGAACGGGCCGGACTGCGCGGCGAATTCGACGCCTTCCTGTCCGAAGCCGTCCGCACCCGCACCGGGCCCGATCGGCGGGTGATGATCCGGGTGGCCGGTTTCTGCCACTCCCCGGAGATGCTCGACACCCTCGTCTCGTGCATCGACGGCGCCGACGAGGAGGAGCGCGATGACATTTCCAAGGCGCTCATCCTGTTCCCGGCCGATTACCTCGACCGCCTCTTTCCGCACCTCGGATCGTCCTCGACGCTGGTGCGCCGGAAGATCGCCTGGATCTTCGGTCACCACCGCTACCGGCCGGCGCTGCCGCGCCTCCTCCCGCTGGCCAGCGACGAGGACGGTCACGTCCGGGCCTCGGTCGCCCTGGCGCTCGGCAACATCGCCGACACCTCGGCCGTCATGCCGCTGGTGCAACTCCTGGCCGACCGCTACCCCGACGTCCGAGAAGCGGCCGTCCACGCGCTGTCACAGATGGTCGCCACCGGCGAGGATGTCCGGCGAATGGTTCGGGAGGTGCTTTCGGCGTCGATCGAGGCCGACCGCGAGAAGATCAGCGAAGGAGCCCTCAAGGTCCTGGGCCAGGTGGGCGACCCGTCCCTGCTGCCGCTCTTCAGCCGCTTCCTCAAGGACTCCCGCTCTCCGGTCAGGCGGGCGGCGCTCAACGCCCTCGGCCACTTCGACGGGGAGGCCGCCCGGGAACTGATGCTCAACTCCCTGACCGACGAAGACCCCGACATCCGCCTGGATGCCATCAGACACGTCCGGAGCGCCGGCGACGCCCGCAGCCGGCAGGCGATCATGTCGATGGTCCACGACGAGGAGGGATCGGTCGCCGCCGAAGCCATTAAGTCCCTGGGAGCCCTGGGCGGGGGGGATTCGTTCGCCGTCCTGGAGACGGCCGCGCGCACCGCCGGCGGCCTCCGCCAGTTGGCGGCCATCCGGGCCCTGGCGAACGTCGGCACGGACCAGGCATGGAACACGCTCCTGTCGCTCATGCCGCGACTCGGGCCCGAGGGAAGGCGCGAGATCGTCTCGGCCATGGGGAAGAGCGGCTTCCAGCACCGGCTGCCGGCGGTCATGGCCTCCCTCGGCGATCCCGATTGGAGCGTCCGCCTGGCCGGCGTCGAGGCGGTCGGCCGGCTGGCACCGCCCGAGGTCCTGGCGAGGATCAGGGCCGAGCGATTGTCCCTCGAGTCAGACCCGCTGGTGCGGCGCCTTTTGGAGAGCCTGCCCACCAGGGGAGCGTAGCGTGAACCTGGACTTCGGACTCACCCCCAAGCACGCCCTTAACGAGGAGGACTTCCGGCTGCTCCGAGATTTCATCGCCCAGTACTCCGGCATCCACTTCGACGACAGCAACCGCTACCTCCTAGAGCGGCGGCTCCAGAACCGCCTCCAGGCCCATTCCATGGAGTCGTTCCGGGACTACTACCTGCACCTCATCTACAACCCCAACCGGGAGGAGGAAGTCAACTCCCTGCTCGACATCCTGACCACCAACGAGACCTACTTCTTCCGGGAGATGAACCAGTTGCGCGCCTTCGCCGAGGAGATTCTCCCCGAGATGGCCGCCGCACCGGGGGCCGAGCGGCGGATCCGCGTGTGGAGCGCCGGGTGCTCGACCGGCGAGGAGCCATACACCCTGGCCATCCTGATGATCGAAAGCCCTCACCTCCTGGGGTGGCAGAAGGAGATCTTCGCTTCCGACATCAGCCACCGCGTGCTTCACTCTGCCCGCGAGGGGATTTACGGCAAGCTGGCTTTCCGGGCGACCTCCCCGGAGATGGTCGAACGCCACTTCGAGAAGGTCGACGAGAGCCGCTCCCGCATCAAGGACATGGCCCGCTCCCTGGTGAACTTCGGCCACCTCAACATCATGCAGACCACCACCTGGCCGGCTGACGGCAGTTTCGACATCATCTTCTGCCGGAACGTCCTGATCTACTTCGACAACGACGCCAAGAAGCGGGCCGTGGCCAACATCGAGGCCAAGCTCCGGCCGGGGGGGTTCCTGCTGCTGGGACACGCCGAGTCGTTGCTGAACATCTCGACCTCATTCATCCTGCGTCATTTCAAGTACGACATGGTCTATCAGAAGCCGCCCGCCCCGGCGGGCCGCTGAAAGGACTCATCCATGGAACCGCATCCGCTCAAGGTGCTGGTGGTGGACGACTCGGCCTTCCACCGCCAGATGATCATCAGGATCCTGCACAAGCACCCGTCCTTCACCGTCATCGGCGAGGCAGCCAACGGCGGCGAGGCAATCAAGGAGGTCATCGTCAACTCGCCCGACCTGATCACTCTCGACCTGGAGATGCCGGGCATGGACGGATTCACTTTCCTGCGCTGGCTGATGTACGCCAAGCCGACCAAGACGGTGGTGGTCACCTCGCGGGAAAGCAACCGCAGCGTCTTCAAGGCCCTGGAGTTGGGTGCGGTCGACTTCATGGTCAAGCCGGTGGCCCGGGACTCCTACCTGCTGCTGGTCATCGAGCAGGAATTCATCGCCAAGCTCCACGAGGCGGCCAACTCCGACCTCGACAAGCTCCGGAACCGCCTGAACCAGAACGCCGGCCCGAAGCCTCCCGCCGCCCGCTCCGCCCCTTCCTTCGCCCAGCAGGGAAGCATCGACGGCATCATGATCGCCTCCTCGACCGGCGGGCCGCCGGCCATCCAGAGCATCCTCATGGAACTTCCCGCCGGCTACCCCATCCCCGTCTGCGTCAGCCAGCACATGCCGGCCGGCTTCACCGGCCTGTTCGCCAAGCGGCTCGCGGGCGACGCCGCCGTTCCGGTCAAGGAAGCCGAGGACGGCGATCCCTTCCTGCCGGGAGTGTACATCGCACCGGGCGGGCATCACCTGCGTGTCGAGAAGGAGCGTCGCGGGCGCGTCCTGCGGGTGGCGGCGGCCAAAGTGTCCGACCGCTACGCGCCGTCGGCCGACGACATGTTCGTCTCCGCCGCCAGGACCCTGGGCCCCCGATGCCTGGGCGTCATCCTGACCGGCATGGGCGAGGACGGGGTCCAGGGCGCGGCCGAGCTCAAGGCCGCCGGCGCGCGCGTCCTGGTGGAGCACGAGAGCACCTGCGTGGTCTACGGCATGCCCCGGGTGGCCGTCGAGCGGGGACTGGCCGACCGGGTGCTGCCGCTGCCGGAGATCGCCCAGGCGCTGGCCGACCTCGGGAGGAGCCCCTCCGAGACCGGCGCCGGGGAAGCCACCGGGGGCATGGCCGGGACGCCGCCGCGGCCGGAGAATAAAGCCGGTTGATAACCCGCGCCGGTAGTGATATGTTAAGGAAAACTGCTGATGAGGCGGACCAATCAATGACCCAAGAGGACAAGAGCGCCAAAAACGTCTTCCGGCGCGGCGAAGAATTCCTGAGCCTCTACCAGAAGGTGGAGGACTTCACCAGGGAACTCATGCACGATAACGAGAAGCTCCGCTTCCACATCGCCGATCTCGAACAGGAAAACAAGAACCTCCAGAACCGCACCGGGGGTTCGCCCTCGGCCAACCTGTCCGAGGAGATCACCCGGCTCGAACGCGAGAAGGATGAACTGGTCCAGCGCTACCGGGTGGTCGAGAAGGAAAACCTCGACTTCGCCCGCCGCTACGTCGAGATCGAGGAGGAGAACAACAACCTGGCCAACCTCTACGTGGCCAGCTACCAGCTCCATTCGACGCTGGAGTACCGGGAAGTCCTCCAGATCGTCAAGGAGATCATCATCAACCTGATCGGCGCCGACCGGTTCGCGGTCTTCATGACCGACAGCAAGCGGATCGAATACTCGGCCGTGGTGACCGAAGGGCTCGACGATGCGGCCTTCTCGGCGATCACCCCCGGCGCGGGCGCCCTCGGCAAGACGATCCGGGAGGACTCCGGAGTATACGTGGCGGCCGACCACAGCCGTGGGACGGAGGACCTGAACAACCCCCTGGTGGTCATTCCCCTCAAGATCAAGAACGAATTGATCGGGGTCATTTCCATCTACAACCTCCTGGAGCAGAAGAAGTCCTTCACCCCCCTCGACATCGAGTTGTTCAACCTGCTTGGGGGGCACGCGGCCACGGCCATCTTCGGCGCCCGGCTCTTCTCAGAGTCGAAGCGGAAGCTGACCACCATCCAGGGCTTCCTGGAGCTCCTCAAACCCGAGCGGGACGAAGACGCTTGAACCTGAGACGCTTCCTCGTCATCGACGATTCGGCCGCCATGCGCCAGCTGATCACCTTCGCCCTCCGCCGCATGGGGCAGGTGGAGATCGTCGAGGCAACGGACGGGGTGGACGCCCTCAAGAAGCTCCCCGAGGAGAAGTGGGACCTGATCATCACCGACATCAACATGCCCGTCATGGACGGACTGAAGCTGGTCAAGCTCCTCAAGGGTAATCCCACCTACCGGGACATCCCGGTCATCATCATCACCACCGAGGGAGCCAGCGAGGACCGCGAGCGCGGGCTCGCCCTGGGGGCGACGGCCTACATTGCCAAGCCGATCCAAACGTCGAACCTGCTGGAAAAGGTGAAGGAAATCCTCTCCTGACGCGTTCGCGTCACGGTTCGCGAACCGTGCGGGAACTCATTCGAGGCGGCCTTGTCTAATACCACCAAGATGCACATGCAGTCCCCTATCGGGGAAGAAGATGATCACCGCCTCATCAGGAAAGCCACGGCGGGCGACCCCGACGCCTTCTCTCTCCTGGTGGAACGGTACCAGCAGAGGGTGTTCAAATTGATATCGCGAATGGTCGGCAACAGGGAACAGGTCGAGGATCTTGTCCAGGAGGTCTTCCTGAAGGCCTATCGGAAGATCGACTCGTTCCGCTTCGAGTCCTCGTTCTTCACCTGGCTGTACATCATCGCCGTGAACACCTGCCGGAACCACTACCGCCGCTTCGAGCCGTTCACCGTGCCGGTCGACCCCGATCCCGACGACGACGTGCCGGGGGTGGTCCTGCGCTCCCAGTTCGAGCTGCCGGACGACGCCGCCCACCGCGAAGAGATGGCCCTGGCAGTCCGGGACGCCCTCGAAAGCCTGCCGGCCGACCACCGCGAGGTCTTGGTGATGTGCGACCTGGAGGGCTTGGGCTACCAGGAAATCGCCGAGGTCCTCGGCATTCCCATCGGCACCGTCCGGTCACGCATCTTCCGTGCCCGGGCGGCCATGAAGACCATTCTCGCCCCACGGATAGGAGTCCACTAGGTGAACATGGAACAGCTCCCTGCCCGGATCGACCTCGACTGCGCGGCGATGGGTGAATTGATCTCGGCCTACATCGACGACGAACTCGCGCCGCACGAACTGCCGTCCTTCGGCCACCACCTGCGCGCCTGCTCGGCCTGCGCCACGGCCCTCGAACGGGCGGCCGCCCAGAAGACCCTGCTGCGCCGCAGCGAACCCTACTGGCCGGAAGCCGTCCCGGGTCTCGATTTCGCCTCCCGCCTCAGCGCCGCCATCAGCAAAGCCGGACCGCCCTCCGCCGCACCCGCGGGCCGGTTCGGCCTGCCTGCCTTCTGGTCGACGGCCGCAGCCGTGGCCATGACCGCCGTCCTGGCGGTCAGCGCCGCGTTGCTCGTCGGCCGGGATGCCCGGGATGACCGCGACACCCTCGCCCGGGACACGCGCCCCCAAGTGGAACGCTCCTATGCCGCCGCCGACGGGAACCTCAACCGCTACCTCAGCGATCATGCCATGGAGGCGGCCGGGGGCAGTTTCCTGTCCGACACCGCCGAAACCCTCGAGTTGGCCGCCAATGTGCCCTAGGATGAAGCTTTCGTCGATTTTTCTCGCCGCCGTCCTCGGCGTGGCCGCCATCCAGGCTGCCCCGGCGATGGCGCTCGGGCCCGAGGAGACCCGCCACATACTCCGCGAGATGGCCGTCACCGCCAGGCACACCGGCTTCTCGGGCAAGAAGGTGGTCATCAACTTCTCCCGCCGGGCCCCCGAGATCACCTCCTTCCTGGTGGTCCGCCTGGGTCACGGGCTGGAGCGGCGGGAGTACCCGGACCTGGGCAAGGTGGTCATCAACCGGGAGGGCTGGCAGTGGGAGTACTATCCGGCCAAGGCGTTGATCATCAAGCGGCGCAACCCGGCCGACGACCAGTGGGATCTGCTGGCCGAGGAGAACCTCGACCAGATCATGTCCAGTTACCAGGTCGAACTGACCGAGGGGAAGGCGATCCTGGGTCGCAGCAGCATGGCCGTCCGATTCGAGCCGTTCGACCGCGGGAGCCGGCCGGAACGGCGGGTCTGGATCGACCGTGAGAGCGGCCTCACCCTGCGGAGCGAAATCTACGGCGTCGACGGCACCCTCTACCTGGTGTCCCACTTCGAGAAGATCGACTTCAACCCCGACCGGCGGCGAGACGTCTTCCACATCCGCGACCGACGGGCCAAGGTGCAGGAGACCGACGCCGACGTCACCATGCTCGGCCGGCGCCACCTCCCGGGCATTCCCCAACCTGTTCTGACGAGGCCGGCCGAACTTCCGGGCGGATTCGCCTTGCAGCGGGTTCGCCAGAGCGGCCGGCACCCGCAGGCCGAACTCCAGCAGCTCTATTCCGACGGCCTCTCCTCGCTGTCGCTCTTCGAACGTCCCGACGGCACCCCAGCCGACACCCACGACGCCCTGGGGCGCCCGGTGGCGATCGGCAGGATCCCCGGAGTGCTCCACGACTATGGATTGCTGCGGGCGGTCACCTGGCATGACGGCGGCCGTTCCTTCGTCCTGGTCGGCGATCTCTCGGCCGATGCCATGCTGCGCGTGGCCGCTTCGGTCGGGCGGCCTCCCGGACCGCCGAACCGCCGTCCCTAGCTTCGGACAAACCATCAACAACGGAGGATCAAGAGCCATGTCACACACGCCTTGCACCCGATCCAGGACCTTTCTGGCGGTCCTGGCCGCCTTCGTCATCGGCCTGGCCACCAGCGCCGGCGCCGGTCTGGTGGCCGACTCCCGGGCCGCCTCACGGAAGGACGCGGTGGTCATCACCTCGTCGACTTTCGCCGACATCGCCAAGGATCTCTCCCCGGCCGTGGTGAACATCAATTCGACCCGCACGGTCAAGAACCCGAATCGCTTCTTCCGCCGCTTCGAGGGACGGGGGCCGATGGAGGACTTCGGCGACGATTTCCTCGACCGGTTCTTCGGCGGCCGGCAACAGGGTGACGACCGGCCGATGAAGCAGAAGAGCCTCGGCTCGGGCTTCATCATCGACCGCGCCGGGCTCATCCTGACCAACAACCACGTGGTCGAGAAGGCCGACGACATCCGGGTCACGCTGACCAGCGGCAAGGATTACCAGGCCAAGGTGGTCGGTCGCGACCCGAGCACCGACCTGGCCCTGATCAAGATCAGCGAGAAGGTCGATCTGCCGGTCGCCCCGCTGGGCGACTCGGAAGGGCTCGAAGTGGGCGAGTGGGTCATGGCCATCGGCAACCCCTTCGGCCTGGAGCACACCGTCACCGTCGGGGTGGTCAGCGCCAAGGGTCGGACCATCGGCTCCGGGCCATACGACGACTTCATCCAGACCGACGCCTCGATCAATCCCGGCAACAGCGGCGGGCCGCTGATCAACGTCCACGGCGAGGTGGTCGGCATCAACACGGCCATCATCGCCTCCGGGCAGGGGATCGGTTTCGCCATCCCCATCGGCCTGGCCCGCGAACTGCTGCCGCAGCTCCGTTCCGGGAAGGTGAACCGGGGCTGGATGGGCGTCAGCATCCAGGAGCTGACGCCCGAGCTGGCCAAGAGCTTCGGCCTCGAAGACACCAAGGGCGCGCTGATCGGCCACGTCATGCCCAACGACCCGGCCGACAAGGCCGGCATCAAGGCCGGCGACATCATCGTCGAGTTCGACGGCAAGCCGGTCACCTCCTCGAAGGAGCTGGTGTCGGCGGTCGGAGCGACGCCGCCCGACAAGGAAGTGTCCGTCAAGCTCATTCGCGAGCGGGAGAAGCGGAGCCTCACCCTGGTCACCTCGCGCCGGGCCGACAACGCCGGCCGTCCCGGCGGGGAGGACGAGGAAGAAGACGAGGAGTCGGCCTCCGGGCAGGGGGCCCTGGGCCTGACCGTCCGCCGGATCACCCGGGAGCTGGCCGAGCGCCACGACCTCGGCGACGCCACCGGCCTGCTGGTCACCGCCGTCTCGCCCGGCAGCCCGGCCGAGGAGGCGGGCATCCGGCGCGGCGACGTCATTCTCGAGGTGGCGCGCAAACCGGTCACCGATGAGCGCCAGTTCGATGCCGCCGTCGGCAAGGTCAAGGCCGGGTGACATCGTCCTGATCCGCATCCGCCGCCAGGGGACCAGCCAGTTCGTTACCGTAAAGATACCCGACTGAAGGGGCGCCAGGGGCGGGAGGAGCCATCCCCTTCCGCCCCGCCCTCGCCTCATGCGCCGCTTCCTCGTCGCCCTCTGGATCATCCTCCCCCTCCTCCCGGCTTCCGCCGGCGCCCAGGGAGAGCGGGAGCTGGCCATGCGACGCACGCCGACCGTCCAGGCGGTCGACCGCGTGGCCCGGTCGGTGGTCAGCATCAGCGCCGCCGAGCCGGCCCGCGACCGGAATCCCTTCTCGCTGTTCAACGATCCCTTGTTCGACGAGTTCTTCAACCGCCACCTGGACGACTCCCGCCCCCCGTCGGCCAAGCGGAACCTCGGCTCGGGAGTGGTGGTCGACGACGCCGGCCACGTCCTGACCAATCACCACGTCATCGCCCAGGCAGCCTCGATTATGGTCGGCACCCGGGACGGGAAGGAGTTCCCGGCCACGCTGGTCGGCTCCGACCCCCAGTTCGACCTGGCCATCCTCAAGATCGACGCCGCCGGCAGCGTCCCCGCCGCCCCCTTGGGCACCTCCGATGACCTGATGATCGGCGAGCCGGTCATCGCCATCGGCAACCCCTTCGGCCTCTCCCACACCATCACCACCGGGGTCGTCAGCGCCCTCCACCGGGCCATCCGGGGCGAGCGCAACAATCTCTACTCCGACTTCATCCAGACCGACGCATCGATCAACCCGGGCAACAGCGGCGGCCCGCTGATCAACATCCTGGGCCAGGTCATCGGCATCAACACGGCCATCTACCGGGGAGGCGAGGGGATCGGCTTCGCCATCCCGATCGACAAGGCCGCCAAGGTCATGGGCGAGCTGATCAGCCACGGGCGCGTCCAACGCGGCTGGTTCGGCATCTTCATCCAGGACCTGACCCGCGGCCTGCGACGAGTCGTTCGGCTACCCGTCCGGCGGGGGGGTGGTGGTCAGCAAGGTCGTTCCCGACAGCAGCGGCCCGGTGGGCGATGGGGACATCATCGTCGGTCTCGGAGGGCGGGACGTTTCCGGGATGGCGCAGTTCGCCGAGTTGGCTGCCGACCACCTGCCGGGCGACCGGGTCAGGGCGCGGGTCGTCCGCCGCGGCAAGGAAGTCGAGGTGACCCTCACCTGCCGCCGCCTCGAGCCGAAAGAGGCCCGGGCGCTCGCCTGGGACCTGCTCGGCCTCTCCTTCGAGTGGCGGAAGGCGAAGGGTGGCCGCCGCCTCGAGGTGACCAGGGTCAGGAAGGGATCCAACGCCGGGGAGATCGGCGTCGAACCGGGCGACCTCATCCACGAGATCGACCGCAAGGCTCAGGGGAGCGACGACGACCTGGTCTCGGCCATGGCCGGGGTGGTCTACCGCGAGCGGATCCCGATCACCTTGGGACGGGGCAACCGCGTCTACCGATTGGCCCTGTAGGCTTCCATCCTGTTCGATAACGCCTTGCCATGCCGACACTTTTTAGATAGTTGACAATAGCCGACTCAATCTTTATATTAGCGTTAGATTCAATAGCACACTCACCACGGGAGGCGGGGCAATGAGCAAGATCATCGGCATCGATTTGGGCACCACCAACTCGGTGGTGGCCGTCATCGAGGGCGGCGAGCCCAAGGTCATCATCAACCAGGAGGGGAATCGGCTGACCCCCTCCGTCGTCGGCTTCACCAAGGAGGGCGAGAAGCTGGTCGGCCAGGTGGCCAAGCGCCAGGCGATCACCAACCCGGAGAACACCGTCTACTCGATCAAGCGCTTCATGGGGCGCAAGTACGACGAAGTCAACGAAGAGATGAAGATGGTCCCCTACAAGGTGGTCAAGACGTCGCAACGGCGACGCCCGGGTGGAGATAATGCGGCAAGCTCTACTCCCCGCCGGAGATCTCGGCCCTGATCCTGCAGAAGCTGAAGGAGGCCGCCGAGGACCACCTGGGCGAGACGGTCACCCAGGCGGTCATCACCGTGCCGGCCTACTTCAACGACAGCCAGCGCCAGGCCACCAAGGACGCCGGCAAGATCGCCGGGCTGAACGTCGAGCGGATCATCAACGAGCCGACCGCCGCGGCCCTGGCCTACGGCCTGGACAAGAAGAAGGAAGAGAAGATCGCCGTCTACGACTTCGGCGGCGGCACCTTCGACATCTCCATCCTGGAGGTCGGCGAGGGCGTGGTCGAGGTCAAGTCGACCAACGGCGACACCCACCTGGGCGGCGACAACATCGACCAGCGGATCATCGACTGGCTGGCGGAGGAGTTCAAGAAGGACCAGGGGATCGACCTGTCCCGCGACCGGATGGCCATGCAGCGCCTGAAGGAGGCGGCCGAGAAGGCCAAGATCGAGCTCTCCAGCACGGTCGAGACGGAGATCAACCTGCCCTTCATCACCGCCGACGCATCCGGCCCCAAGCACCTGGCCATCAAGCTCACCCGCGCCAAGTTCGAGCAGCTGGTGACCGACCTGCTGGAGCGCACCATGGGCCCGCTCACGCCAGGCCCTGAAGGACGCCAAGCTCGACCCCAAGCAGATCGACGAGGTGGTCCTGGTCGGCGGCTCGACCCGCATCCCCAAGGTGCAGGAGACTGGTCAAGAACTTCTTCGGCAAGGAGCCCCACAAGGGGGTCAACCCCGACGAGGTGGTGGCCGTCGGCGCGGCCATCCAGGGGGGCGTGCTGACCCAGGAGGTCGGCAGCGTGCTGCTGCTGGACGTCACCCCGCTGTCGCTCGGCATCGAGACCCTGGGCGGGCGTCATGACCCGGCTGATCGAGCGCAACACCACCATCCCGACCCGCAAGAGCGAGGTCTTCACCACCGCCACCGACAACCAGACCTCGGTCGAGATCCACGTCCTGCAGGGCGAGCGGGAGATGGCCCGCGACAACCGCACCCTGGGCAAGTTCCACCTGGTCGGCATCCCGCCGGCGCCCCGCGGCGTGCCCCAGGTCGAGGTGACCTTCGACATCGACGCCAACGGCATCGTCAACGTCAACGCCAAGGACCGGGCCACCGGCAAGGAGCAGCAGATCACCATCACCGCCTCGTCCGGGCTGTCCGACGACGAGGTCAGCCGGATGGTCAAGGACGCCGAGTCGCACGCCGACCGAGGACAAGAAGCGGCGCGAGGCGGTCGAGGCCCGCAACCATCTCGACGGCCTGATCTACTCGGTCGAGAAGACCCTGGGCGAGAACCGCGAGAAGATCGCCGCGGCCGACGCCTCCGCCCTCGACGAGGCCGTCAAGGAGGCCAAGGAAAACCTCGACAGCGACGACCCCGACGTTCTCAAGAAGCAGGTCGACAAGCTCACCAAGGCGTCCCACAAGCTGGCCGAGACGATGTACCAGCAGACCTCGGCCGGCAAGGCCGGCGGCAGCAGGGCAGGGGGGCGGCGACCAGCAGTCGAAGGCCCCGGAGGGGGAAGTGGTCGACGCCGAGTTCGAGGAAGGGAACGGCGGCACCTGAAGGAACTGACCGGGCCGGTTCGGCCGGTTCGATTAGAAGGCGGGGTCGCCACGCATGCCGGCGACCCCGCTGTCGTTCTCCGCAGTGGAGCTCTGATTAGAACCTGATGCCCAGCCCCGCCACGTACCCCTCGAAGGATCCGTCGTACTCGAGCCCATCGCGGCACTCGTAGTACGTGTAGCGGTAGCCCAGCCTGGGCGGATGACGTGCTTGCCGAAATCGATCTGGATCTCCGGCTGCAGTTCGTAGGTCACCTTCGAGCCGCCCCCGCTGTGGTTGCCGCCGGTGCCGCCGATGGCCATGTTGGGATTGAAGCGGAGGGGCCGAACAACTGGATGCTGGGACGAACCATCAACAGGGGTCGGTCAGCGTCGGCCGTATCGCTCCCACGTGCGGCCGTCACTGTTCCCCATCTCGACACTCAAGCCTCAGGTAGCGGAAGCCGGCCAGCACGTCGACGCTTGCCCAGGCGCCCTGGAACTGCCAGCCGATCGCCGCGGTGCCGATCTGCGGAATGCATCCGCACCTTGCTGATGGTGTCGTCGGCCGCTTCGGCTGTCATGCCGGCTCTCGTTGACCGCCAGCACGTCCAACTGCGCCAGGCCGACGATCCGCCGATGCGGATTATGCCCAGCACCGTCACCGACAGGTCGGAGTTGTCGTCCACGTCGTCCTCGAGGCTCTTCTTCACCATGACGTCGCGATTCGCCTCGACATGGTCGTGCAGCGACACCGTGCCGTCGACGTCGGTCGATCCACAGGTAGGGTGTGACCTCGAACTGCCAATCCGCGTCGGCGGCCTGGACCACGGCGCCGGAAACCGGCACCAGTAATGCCGCCATCGTCAAACCTAACCATGCTCTCCTCATGACGTCCTCCCTCCCTGAAGATGACCGTGAAACGCCGTCGATCGAATGCCGGCGATTGTACAGCATCGTTCTCATTATAGCACTCCCGCCTTCCTGCCGTTGCGATCAGCCCGCCTGCAGGCGTTCGTGCGACTCGCGAATGATCCGGATGGCCGCCTCGCGATCCTCCCACCCCTCGACGCCGACCTTCTTCTCCTCCAGCTCCTTGTAGACCTTGAAGAAGTGCTCGATCTCCTTGAGCAGGTGCGGCGGCACGTCGGCCAGCCCGTTGATGTGGTTCCAGAGCGGGTCGTATAGCGGCACGCACAGGATCTTCTCGTCCGGCCCCTTCTCGTCCCACATCTTGAACAGGCCGACCGGGCGGCAGTCGATCAGACAGCCGGGGAAGGTCGGTTCCCAGACCAGCACCAGCGCGTCGAGCGGGTCGCCGTCCTGGGCCAGGGTGTCGGGGATGTAGCCGTAGTCGCTCGGGTAGTGAACGGCCGAGAAGAGCATCCGGTCGAACTTGATCAGCTTGCGCTCCTTGTCGTACTCGTACTTGTTACGGCTCCCCTTCGGGATCTCGATCAGCACCATGATGTTGTCTTCTTCGTTGCGCAAGACCATGTCAGTCGTCTCCTCCAGCGGTGAGTGCGTTGAACGCCTCGCGGACGTCCGCCGGCGGCTTGATCACCCTGCCGGTCGCGTCGGTGAAGGCGTGGTCCGAGTGCCCGGTGGCCAGCACCTTGCCGTCCCGCCGGATCTCGTAGGCCAGGCGCATCCGGACGCCCTTGAACGACTCCAGGCCGCAGGCCAGCGTGAGCAGGTCGTCGAACCTGGCCGGCCGGTGGTAGCGGCAGGTCAGCTCGATCACCGGCAGGTGGATGGACCGGTCGACCAGCGTCTTGTAGGGAAATCCGGCGCGGCGAAGCAACTCGGTGCGGGCCACCTCGAACCAGTAGACGTAGTTGCCGTGCCAGGCCACCCCCATGCCGTCGGTTTCGGCGAAGTAGACCCTGACGGTGGCGACTTCCAGCAGGCAATGGGCGCTCATGAGGGTCCTTTGTAGCCACCGGGGCGCCGTTTGTCAACCATGGCGGCCGGCGAGGTAACGTATCGTAGTTTGTGTCAGGGCAGAGGGGTACCCCTATGATGGTTGTGTCGAGCAACCGGACAGGGAGGAGGCACCCCATGTCGCTAGGAGCGACGGTGACAAGCCTACCGCAGGCGATGCGGATGATCAAGCGCATGGATTTGCACGGGTATGAGTGGGGCACGGAGTATCGGGAAGCGGGACGGGCGGCGATCAAGCGGACACTGGAGGCGGCCATGCGGGGACACGTCGACCGGCACCTGGAGGAGATCGGCCGCTGGGAGGGTGCGGATCGGCGGAACGGGACCTTCAGCCGTCACCTGCTGACCGAACTGGGCGACATCGAGCTGCAAGTGCCTCGGACGCGGCACTACAGTGCGGTGGGAGTGCTGCAGGCCTACTCTCGGCGCTCGCCGCAGATCGACCGGATGATCCTGGCCTGCTTTGTGTTGGGGCTGTCGACGCGGAAGGTGGCCCCGGCGTTGCTGCCGATCCTCGGTGAACGGGTGAGCGCCACGACGGTGAGCCGGGTTGCCCGGGTACTGGACGAGGCGGTAACAGCCTTCCATCGCCGCCGGTTGGATGACCGCTACCGGGTGCTCCTCTTCGACGGCGTGGTCCTGGCCCGCCGGACCGGCATGGGAGCCCTCCGCCGTCCGGTCTTGGTCGTGCTGGGCATTCGCGAGGACCGGCGGAAGGAAGTTATCGACTTCCGGATGGCGCCTGGGGAGAGCGCCGAAGCCTGGGAAGCCTTCCTGCGCGACCTCTACGACCGGGGCCTCCGGGGAGAGTGCCTGGAACTGGCCTGCGCCGACGGCGGGAAAGGGCTGCGATCAGCCCTCGCCATCGTCTATCCCCGCATGCAACTGCAGCTCTGCTGGGCCCACAAGACCCGCAACATCACCGACAAGGTCAGGCGGACGGATCGTGACGCCGTGAAGCGAGATGTCCGGCGGATCTACCAGGCCAAGAACCTCCGCCATGCACAGTGCGCCGCCCAACGATTCGCGACGACTTGGCAAGCCATCTACCCCGCGGCCGTCGCCTGTCTCCGCGCGGATCTCGAGCACCTGCTGCACTTCCTCCGGTTCAAGGATGAAGCCTGGCGCAAGGCCACCAGAACCACCAACGCCATCGAACGCAGGTTCAGGGAAGTACGGCGACGGACCAGACCCATGGGTGTCTTCAGCGACTCAACCAGCATCGAACGCATCCTCTTCGCCGTCTTCACCCACGAGAACACCAAACAACTTACCGGTGCCCCTTGGCTACTGACACAAAACTCTTGACGTTACCGGCCGGCGAAAGAGGTGGCGGGCCGTGGCTCCAGGCCCTATATTGTTCCATTGTTTCCAACCATGACGGCCGCGCCGTCAGCGGCCGAACGGGCTCACCCGGGGTGCCGCCCACAGACAACCCAAGGAGACCCCGTGAGCTTTGATGTATTCCCGTTCGATCCCCGTGTCCAGTACGCCATCCGCAGCGCCGGCTACATCACCCCCACGCCGATACAGAAGCAGGCCATCCCGCCGGCGCTCGCCGGGCGCGACCTGATCGGCCTGGCCCAGACCGGCACCGGCAAGACGGCCGCCTTCGCCCTGCCCATCATCCAGCGCCTGCTGGCCGGCCGCCCCGGCAAGATCAGGGCCCTGGTGGTCGCCCCGACCCGTGAACTGGCCGGGCAGATCGACGAATCGTTCCGTGTCCTCGGCCGGCCGGCCAACATCCGGAGCACGGCCATCTACGGGGGAGTCGGTTTCAATCCGCAATTCGAGAAGCTGCGCGCCGGCCTGGACGTGCTGGTCGCCTGCCCCGGCCGCCTGCTGGACCACCTCGGGCGCAAGACGGTGGACCTCTCCCACGTGGAGGTGCTGGTCCTCGACGAGGCCGACCGGATGCTCGACATGGGCTTCCTGCCCGACATCCGCCGGATCCTGCAGAAGCTCCCCGCCGGACGCCAGACGATGCTCTTCTCGGCCACGATGCCGTCCGAAATCCGGACGCTGACGCGGGACTTCCTGCGCGATCCCGAGACCGTCCAGGCCGGGGAGTTGCGGCCCGCATCGTCGGTCGCCCACGCCCTCTACCCCGTGCCGACGCACCTGAAAACACCGCTGCTGTTGGAGATGCTCAAGCAGTTCGACACCGGCTCGGTGGTCGTCTTCACCAAGACCAAGCACCGGGCCAAGAAGGTCGCCCTGCAGCTCGAGCGGGCCGGTCACCAGGCCGCGTGCCTCCAGGGGAACCTCTCGCAGAACCGCCGCGAGGCGGCCATCGGCGGCTTCCGCGACGGATCGGTCAAGATCCTGGTGGCCACCGACATCGCCTCCCGGGGCATCGACGTCCTGAGCATCACCCACGTGGTCAACTACGACATGCCGGACACGGTGGACGCCTACACCCACCGTATCGGCCGCACCGGGCGGGTGGACCGCACCGGGGACGCCGTCACGCTGGCCACCCGCGACGACGAGGCGATGATCCGGGCGGTCGAGCGGACCCTCGGGGAGCCGCTGGCACGCCTGAGGATGGACGGCTTCGACTACAAGGCCCCCGCACCGGCGGCCGGCGAAGCCCGCGAGCGTGCGCCCCGCGAGGGAGGCGGCTACGCCGACCGGGCCAACCGCCGACCGGCGCCGCACGCTCCCGTGACGCACCAGCCCCGCCGGCACGCTGTGGCGCAACCCGCGGCTTCGACTCCCCGTGCGGGCCAGGGCAACCGCCGCGCCGCGCCGCCCCACCGCCCCGGCCAGCGCCCCGTCCACAGCCGCGGGCAGGCTGACGGCAACAGAACTCAGGGATCGAGCCGGTAGCCGACCTGCCGGACGGTGCGGATATGGCGGGGACGGGCCGGGTCGCTCCTCGAGCTTCTGCCGCAGCGACAGGATGTAGTTGTCGACCGTGCGCGCGGTGCCCTCGAAGCCGTAGCCCCAGACCCGCTCGAGGATCGCCTCGCGGCTGAAGGCCTTGCCGGGGTTGCGGGCCAGCAGGCAGAGGAGGTCGAACTCCTTGGCCAGCAGGCGCCACCCCGCTCCCGCCCACGCTGACCGACCTGGCGCCCGACGTCGATGGCCACGTTCGCCGAAGGAGATCGTTTCCGGCGCGGCGTGTGACCGGCGGGCCGTGCGCAGCATCCCCTCGACCCGGGCCACCAGCTCCGGGAGCTGGAAGGGCTTGGTGACGTAGTCGTCGGCCCCGAGGCGGAAGCCGGTCACCTTGTCCTCGACCGCGTCGCGGGCGGACAGGATCAGCACCGGGACGTCGCACCTCCCGCTCCCGCAGCTCGCCCAGGATGTCGAAGCCGGTCAGGCCGGGCAGCATCAGGTCGAGGATGATCAGGTCGGGCCGGTCGTCGAAGGCGGCGGTCATCCCCTCGTCGCCGTCGCGGGCGGTCCAGCACCCGGTAGCCGCGCAGGCGGAAGTTCATCGCCAGCCCCTCGCGCAGTGCCCGGTCGTCCTCGACCACCAGGATCGTCTCCTGGGGCCCGTTCGCGCCGCTTCGGCCGCACGGCTCACGGCGCCCCCTGCCCATGCTCCGGGCGACCGGCAGGGAGATGGTGAACCGGCTCCCCTTCCCAACCAGGCTCGCGACCCGGATCTCCCCGCCGTGTGCCCTGGACGACGTGCTCGACCATGGCCAGGCCGAGGCCCGGCCCCGGAGACACGCTCGGCGTCCGCGTCGACCCGGTAGAATGGCTCGAAGATCCGCTCCATCTCGGCCGTCGGGATGCCCATGCCGTTGTCCTCGACGGCGACCAGACCCGGTTCCCCTCGCGAACCGCGGAGAGGCTGATCCGCCGCGGCGGCATGGTGTACTTGTAGGCGTTGACCAGCAGGTTGAGGATGGCCTGCTGGATGGCCTGGGAGTCGTGCCTGACCGTTCGCCCGGGGCGGCGATCCGGCAGTCGAAGTCGATCTCGTCCGGGCGGCACCATGCGCCGGAACCGCTCGGCCGCCTCTTCGAGCGTCGGCCCGATGTCGGCCACGCGCATGTCGGGGCAGGTCCCGGTCCTTCGAGGCCGGCCCGCCAGGTGAGGATGCGGTCGACCATCGCCTCCAGCCACTCGGTCTCGCGGACGATCGTCGCCGAGGCACCCTGCCGGCCGCCGCCGGGTCGCTCCCGAGCAGGCCCGACTGGAGGGTCTGGGCGTGCATCCGGATGGCCGCCAGCGGGGTGCGCAGATCGTGGGTGACGTTGGCCAGCAGGTCCGACTGCAGGCGGGCCAGCCGGGCCCGGCGGCCCAGCAGCACGTAGACGATGATCGACCCGCCGATGGCCGCGGCCGTGAAGGAGACCACCAGGATGCCCAGGATCAGCGTGACCGAGCTCTCGCCGACGACGATGGCCACGATGCCGGTGGCGGTGGAAAGGATCACCGGCACCAGCACCCCGACCGACAGGGTGACGATCGGCTTGGTCAGGCTCAGGCTCAGGTTCCGCCTGATCCGCTCGATCTTGACCGCCGGCCGCTCGCTCATTCCTTCTATATAGTGGAATCGGCGGCCGTTGTCACCGGGCGTCGGTCGAGGCCGGTCAGGCCCCGACGTGCACGCCGCGGCGCGGGGCGCGGGTTGCCGGGCGACGACGGTGCCGCCTGGTGGGCGCCTCGGACGGGCGCCGGTTTCGCGCCTTCGGCGGCCGCGAAGCGGGTGACGATGGTGTCGGGCTGGATGCCGTCGCCCAGCAGTCGCACCCGCCACCTCCAGGCCCCGGCGCAAGATCGCGATGCCCGCCTGCATGGCCCGCATTACGAGGCCCGGGCGGCCGAGGGCTTCCCGCACCCGGCGCGCCAGGGCGGCGACCCGACGGCGCTCGGCATCGTTGACCGCCGTGGCGGCCGAGCCTCCGGCAGCATCATCGACCACTCCCGCGCCCGGGTCATGGCCTGCTGGCAGCGCTTCTCCAGGCAGGCGTCCCGGCCGGCGGTGTCGGCGCAGCCGGAGGAAGCCCCGGAAGGCGGTCTCGGCCACCCGGCACATGGAGCTGCCGTTGACCTCGTAGTCCTGCCGGAAGGCCGCTTGAGCCACCGCTCGGCCGAGTCGCCCGGGAAGTGGGGGTGGCGCCAGTTGAGCAGCTTCTGGCCGTGCCACTCCTCGAACGGCAGGTCCTCGCGCAGCAGGCCCTGCGAGCTGGATGTCCCGGTAGAGCTGGGTGACCGGCAGCGGCGTCAGCAGCATGAACTGGACGAAGTCCGACTCCAGGCCGACCAGGTAGTCGATGTCCTCCTGGATGTTCTCCGGGGTGTGGTGCTCCATGCACAGGATGCCCGAGGCGAGCACGCCGATCCCCCGGTCGCGCAGTTCTCGGACCAGCGTCCGCGGGTCGACGCCGTCGTTCTTGGCGAAGTTGGCCCCCCGGCTCTTGCACTCCACCCCCATCCAGACGAAGGTGACCCCCAGGCGGACCAGGTTGTCGAGGCCGAAGGCATTGATCGCCTCGGCCGAGGAGAAGACCTGGAACTGGAAGAAGCGGTTGTGCCGCTCCATCTCCTCCAGCAGCTCGCGGGCCCGGGCGGTGTCCTTCAGGAAGTTCTCGTCCATGACGAAGAAGTCGTCGGTGCCGCGCTCGGTCGGCGATCCGCACGCAGGTCTCGAAGATCTCCCGGCCGGTGGCGAGGTATGGGGTGTAGCTCGCGTCCGAAGAAGTGCGAGGTGCTGCAGAAGCGGCAGGCGTTGACGCAGCCGAGGCCCGGGCACCAGCAGGCTGGCGCAGGTCCCCGGCAGCGGGCACGCCCATGATGCTCTGGCGCTCGGTGCTCGGGCAGGACCGGATGGACGATCGGGGCGGACGGGTCCTGCCCGAGGTAGCGGCGCATCCAGCCGATCCCCTCCCCCTTGGCCACGTGGTCGCAGTCGATGAGCTCCTCGATACCCTCGATGGCCGCGCCGTGCCCGCCCAGGATGATCTCGGCGCCCGGCGCGTGCATGCGCACCAGGCGGGCCATCTCCCGGGCCTTGAGCAAGTTCGGGGCGATGAACGAGATGCCGACCACGTCGCATCCCTTTCCCAGCTCCCGGATGAACCGGTCGCGCGACGGGAAATCGAGCACGGTCGTCTCGGCGTCGATGTTGGCGGCGATGAAGTAGAGCCCGAACGAGCGGTGGTGGAAGCGGAACGAGGCCGTCCCCTGCCCGCGGGTGACCTGGTTGTGGAACAGCTCCATGATGTTCTCCCGCCGGCCGAAGGCGTCGTCGACGCCGAAGGGGCCGAAAACGCCCGAGAGGAGTATCCGCCGGGGGCGGCCGGTGGCCTGCTGTATCCGCATGGGTGCCTCCTTGCGAGGGTGAATGTCTGTCGATTCGCGAGGGAGCTTACCCGGCCCATGTCATGCTTTCGTCATGCCGACTCCCCCCGGAGTCGGCACCCCGCCCGGTCTCCTTGACATGCTTCATCCGGCACGCCTATAGTGCGTGAACGGAGGGGCAACCGATGAGTTTGAGCGAGGCGCTGATAGCCGTCGACCTGCAGAACGACTTCTGCCCCGGGGGCGCGCTGGCGGTCCCCGACGGGGACGCCGTCGTGCCGATCGTCAACGACCTCGCTCGCCGCTTCACCATCGCCGTCTTTACCCAGGACTGGCACCCGGCCGGGCACGTCTCGTTCGCCGCCGCCCACCCGGGGCGGAAAGCCTTCGAGTCGATCGACCTGCCGTACGGCCCGCAGGTCCTCTGGCCGGCACACTGCGTGCAGGGGACGCCCGGAGCCGACTTCCACCCCGGCGTCGACGTGCGCGAGGCGACGCTGGTGATCCGCAAGGGGTGGCACCCGGGGATCGACTCCTACTCGACCTTCTTCGAGAACGACCACGCCACGTCGACCGGCCTGGCCGGCTATCTGCGCGACCTGGGCGTGACCACGGTGTACCTGGCGGGCCTGGCGACCGACTTCTGCGTCGCCTGGTCGGCCCTCGACGCCCGCCGCCTCGGCTTCAAGGTGACGGTCGTCGAGGACGCCTGCCGGGCGATCGACCTGAACGGCTCGCTGGCCGCCGCCCGGGAGCAGATGGCCGCCGCCGGCGTCCGCTTCGCGCCCTCGGGCTCCCTTATCTCCTGAGCCTGTCCTCTCCCGGCGCTTGCCGGGGGCCACGCCCTGGAGTATCCTGGGCAGATCGGAGGCCTGACGCATCTGCCAGGTTTCGATGCCGGGCCTCCCGGAAAGGGAGATCATGATGTCCTCGACGTCCGCCCGTTCCGCGCCCGTCAGCGTCTTTTCACCCACATCCCTGCCGCCTTACCTGGGCGATACCCATGAAAGAGGCGGCTTCCGTGCTATACAGCAACAGCCAATATTGGCTTATACGGCAGCAGCCAATATCGACTTATACAGCCACCGCATAATCAACTGTTGTATGTCAGCGGATTCTTGCTGCTAAGGTAACGACATGACTGACAACGGCATGACAGATCACGGCATCAAGACAAGGGCATACGACCAAGGGCATCGACTGACCTACAACCAGGCGGTGCACCAGACCGGCCCTGCTCCATCGGCCACTCAAGTCGCCGGCTGGTGACCTTCAACGTTAAAAGTCTAGAAGGATTGCTTGGGACGAGGCATATGAGCGATCAAAGACGCAAGACCGGCACCTTTCTTCCTTCCTTCGGTTCCGGCTGTCTCGGCTCTTTCCCAAATCCCTATGGTTTCTTGTCCCTTCAAGAGCGATACTTGCTTTTAACCAGGCGTTGCACCAGACCGGCCCTTCTCTTTCCGCCACCGCAGCCGCCGGCTGGTGACCGCTGACGTTGTATTACTGCTGATTCTGGTCAGTTGAGGTAACAGCATGACTGAATACGGCATTACAGATCACGGCATCAAGACCAAGGGCAAGAGCATTGCCAGTACTACAACCAGGCGCTGCACCAGACCGGCCCTTCTCTTTCCGCCACCGCAGCCGCCGGCTGGTGACCGCTGACGTTGTGTTGATGAAGGATGGCTTCAAGCCAAGGGATAACAACATGAAGGGCAATGGCATACACAGCCACGACATGACAGAATACGGCATGGTACGTACCCAGACCCAAGACTTCTCTTTTCGACGCTATTTCACGGCATTAGGACTAAGATGACTTCATCGCGTCACACCACAACCAGGCGCTGCACCAGACCGGCCCTTCTCTTACGGCTACCGCAGCCGCCGGCTGGTGACCGCTAACGTTGGGCCGAAAAGAAATGAATCCGGGAAAAATCCTGACCTCGCTCCTCGACCGACTCGACCGCATGGCACCTAGCCGAGTCCTGTTGATCAATGCAGCAATGGCGGGCTTCATTCTCTTGGGACATGGTGGATGGCTGATGACTTCGGGCGACAAACAGATCACAAGTGGAACGCCTTCGGTCTTCGTTGACAGGACGCTTCCAATCGTGACCACCACCATCGCCGCTACACTGATCCTGGTCTCTGGCATCGGAGCATTGGCCACCAACCTGCGGGGCGTCGTGCTCCGGTTGCAGTGCCTACTCCTCTTCCTGTTCGGTCTTGGAATTCTCGGATGGTCTGCGAGCGTTCTCCTGCAAGGCGTTCCCGAAGGCAACTTCAGATGGTCGGTCGGTCTACTCACGGCGTGGGTGGGCTTTTCAAGTTTCAACTTCATGCGCTACTCAATTGGTTCCTCTAATGCGGCGACCGTCAAGGCAGTGACAGTTCTGGCAGTAGCATTAGCTCTTGTTGTCGATGTTGGCGTGTTCATACGAATGTTCTTTCTTCTCGGGGCGAGGCTGAGACCTTAGCATGACTGCCCAACCAGACGTTGTAGCCGGCGGTCCGGTCTGTCACGGTCTGTGCGGAGCACAGCCCGCGCCATCCCGTCCCGCGGCTAAACGCTGACGTTGGGCGTGATATGGATAAGACGATGCTAGCTTTCATCATCCTTCTCCTTATCGTGGGCGTGTTCATGTTAGCGCCAATGATTCTGGCGCGCCGCCGCAGAGATGTTGAGCGAGGGCTGGCCCCAAGATACGAGTCATTCTGTTCCGGTTCTGTGGAAGGGCACATTGGCACAATCATTCCGTGCATCCGCTTCACCATCTATGATTTGTTTCTGATCATCATTTGGATTGTGGCAAAGACAATTCCGATCACAGAAATTGAAGACGTCCGTGTATCGCACAGTCTTCTTGGCCGCCGTGTCCTGATAAGAACTAAGGACAGGCCATCTCTTTGCCTCAATGTAAAGGATCCAGACCGTGTGGTTCAGCTACTCATGCACGCCCAACAAGGCGCTGCAGGTGACAGGCTCATGAACCACCAGCAACCAAGGCAACAGCAGCAGCCCGCACCTGAGCGCTGACGTTGATATGACTTCCGCTGTCAAGGGGTGAGGCGGGCGGACTGCGAGAGGCCCGGGTTCTTTGGCAAGGCGTGAAGAAGTATCGAGAAGAGGCGGGGCCAGTAATCACGACGGTTGATCCTGCTGATATCCGTGGGTTGGTTACCACCTTACTGGACTCCGTCGGGCGCCTTCCTCGGGTCTAGGCGCGAGGGTCCGCCAAGCGGCCTCATAACGTAGCCGAGGGTTGCGCCGAAACCGGGGCCGCGCCCCTTCCCGATCCCTGACATTCGCGTGCCGTCATGGCGATGTCTACGCCGTCGACGCGGCACCTCCTTGGCGATGGCCCACATGAAGGCGGCCAGTTCCCGGGCGATGGCGGTGACCACGACGTTGGCGTTCTTGCCGCGGGCGATCAGCTGCCGGAAGCGTTTGCACAGCCGCACCTGGGCCCTCCAGGCGATGTCCCGGACGGCCTCGGGCAGCTGCTCCTGTCGCGCCTGGATCTGCTTGGAGACCTTGGCCGGGATAGCGGTAGGCCCAGGCGCCTTCGACCAGCGCGCGGCGGGCGTGGCTGTTGCCGGTCTTGGTGATGCCTCCCAGGCGGCGCCTCTCCCCGGTGGAGTACTCGCTGGGATTGCAGGCCCGAGATACGCCATCAGCTGCGCGGGGATTGTCGAAGCGGGTCAGGTCGCCGAGCTCGGCGACCGTGGTGACGGCGACGGTGAACTGCACGCCGCGCAGGGCCTGCAGCGCCTCGACCACGGGGGCGAGCCGCCAGGTCTCGACGTGCTCTTCGAGCTCGATCTCGAGGCGCTCGAGGCGCTCGAAGCACTGGGCCATGGCGCGGACGTATTCCTGGAAGACGACCTGCTGGGCCGGGGTCGCGCACTCGACCTCGGCGAGCCAGCGCAGGTGCGCGGTCTTCCAGTCGGCCTTGCCGTTGTAGCGGATGTCGTGGCGCAGCAGGAAGGACTTGAGGCGGTGCTTGGCGGCCTTCAGTCGCTTCACGGCATCCTCGCGGGCGCGGCACAGATCGCGGATGGCCTCGTCCTCGATCTCGGGAACGTAGACGGACTTCGAGATCTCCCGAGCGCAGCAGCCGGCACAGATTGCACGGCGTCGCGCCGGTCGGTCTTGACCCGGTCGCCGGCCTTGCGGGGGATCAGCGACGGCGCGACCACCAGGCAGGTGTGCCCCTTGCGCGTCAGGTAGCGGTACAGCCCGTAGCCGCAGGGACCGGCCTCGTAGGCGAAGACGAGCTTCTTCGCCTTGGACTGCAGCTTGCGGACCAGCTTGTCGATGTCGCACTGCCGGGTGCCGATCGGCCCGAGGTAGATCGGCTCCAGCCCGCGGTCCTCCAGACGTACGCGACGGCGATCGACTCCTTGTGCTGATCCAGACCGACGAAGAGCGTGCTAGACTCGCTCATGGCTGGCCTCCGCTTCGTGTGAATGGTTTCGACCATTGTGCGGCTCTGGCCCCTCACGAGGCTAACCCGCGATAAAGCGACGGAGGTCAGCCTCTTCACCGCGGAAGTCATGGTGTCTAGAATTCAGAATGAAGAAGATACTGATATCGATTCTGCTAGTGGCATCCATTGTGGCGATTGGATGCGTGAAGACCGTGCACAAGAGCTTCCTTGATCATATACGGCGCGAGTCCACTGTGGCATCCGCCAGTTTCTGGTGGTATATGGGCGCAAGGGATGGTTATCATTATCTTCGCAATGAGCATTTCACGGAGATCAAGACTTACCGCATCCCAACAGAAGAACTTACGCTCAAGAGCGAGATTCCGTATACCTGTGATCGCGGCAAGTGGTTGAACCTGCTCGACCTTATATGAATTCTAACCACCGGCTGCAGGTGACGGGCCTTTACCTCTTGGCAGGTCAGCAGCCCGCACCTGAGCCGTAACGTTAAAAGTCTAGAAGGATTGCTTGGGACGAGGCATATGAGCGATCAAAGACGCAAGACCGGCACCTTTCTTCCTTCCTTCGGTTCCGGCTGTCTCGGCTCTTTCCCAAATCCCTATGGTTTCTTGTCCCTTCAAGAGCGATACTTGCTTTTAACCAGGCGTTGCACCAGACCGGCCCTTCTCTTTCCGCCACCGCAGCCGCCGGCTGGTGACCGCTGACGTTGTGTTGATGAAGGATGGCTTCAAGCCAAGGGATAACAACATGAAGGGCAATGGCATAGACAGCCACGACATGACAGATACGGCATGGGACGTACCCAGACCCAAGACTTCTCTTTTCGACGCTATTTCACGGCATTAGGACTAAGATGACTTCATCGCGTCACACCACAACCAGGCGCTGCACCAGACCGGCCCTTCTCTCACGGCTACCGCAGCCGCCGGCTGGTGACCGCTGACGTTGTATTACTGCTGATTCCGGTTGGTTGAGGTAACGACATGACTGAATACGGCATTACAGATCACGGCATCACGACCAAGGGCGAGAGCATTGCCAGTATTACAACCAGGCGCTGCACCAGACCGGCCCTTCTCTCTCGGCCACCGCAGCCGCCGGCTGGTGACCGCTGACGTTGGGCAGGAACAGAAATCGAGAAGAACATTTGTGTGGAAATACTGATAGCAACATTGGTGATTCAGTAAAGCAATGCGACTCCTATTGAGATACAGGCAACTTTCGCTCTGGAACAAGATTGCTTTCTGGGGATCAATCGCTTCAGTGTTGGGTGTGGCCATTTCAATCATACAACCTACGCTTACGAAGGTGGATTCACAGAAGCAACCGCCAAAGCGAGGGGTTGGGGGGAGATCTACGTTTCACATATTACGTCTTCGAGGGGCCGTTACTGCTACAACGAGCGCTTGCAGGTTACGGATTTTCACAGGCTGAGGGCTTCGTATCCAAGCCAAGTTGGCTCACGAACGAAATATATCGCTCTTTACAACAGATACTGGAAACAAACCCGCACCCGCGGAGGAATGAGTTCCCATACGACGAGCTTGCCCTCGAAGTTAACAACATGACGGGGCATGCCCTTATGAGTAGACAAGTATCTGGTCCATCTGTCGATGGCAGCGGCCGCATCGTAAATTTCATGCCTGAGCACAATGTATTTCGAGAAACCGCTATGTACCGTGGTGGGCATTTCTCTGACATCTCATTTGACAGGCTCCTTGAGAAAGCGAGGAACGACCCGTATTGGACGATAACACTTAATAGATGGTCCCAAGAACCGGCCCAGTCAGCAGTGTCAGTGCCATGGGGATCCGTCAACTTCTTCGGGATGCCTAGCGCAAGAGATCTCACTAGTGAATTGGACGATCCCATAACAAAGAGAATTGCTTCTCTGTATCCGGACCTCCGAGACCTCGCATTTGTGACCGGGTGGACTGCACATGGAACCTATACCACAAGAATTCATGTTCGCGAGATAAAACTTCTTGTGTTGGACATTGAAAATCAAGGTGATGCCCCAGTTGCAGTTAAGAATCTTAAGCATTCTGTTGTCTTGGCCAATAGTTGGACCACACTGCACACCGAAGAAGAGGTGGCAAAGGCATTCGCAATGAGTCAATCACGGCAACAAGCATTGCCCTTGGACACCATCCGACCTGGCGAGCATATTTTCGTTCCTCTTCAAATAGAGTTAGGTTATGCAAGTCCATACTTGGGATCAGGAGTGGAACTTAATCAAGATAATTGCATGGAAGAACGCGATCTGCCAAAGCCCTGGCCTGGTGACGGACCGGTTATCTTTGAGATCGTTCGGGGTGTTGATTCAAGAGAAAACATGATCGTCCGCCTTGAAGAAATCGGAAGATCTACTCTTGAATCAAAAGTCGCATTTTCTAAAGAGGTGAAAGATACTTACGTCCTTGGTCCGGCGTGGCATGTCAATACGGTTACAGTTGCGGAACAAACCGGCGTTGTTGAGATACCAGTTCGAAAGTATGATCGCAGAAATGTACTGGCACGCGGAACATTCGCGCAAGGATCTTGCCCAGTAGTTTACGCATTGACTGAGGGGTGGTGGAAAAGGATTCGTCCAGTCTTCACAAGTGCCGTTACAAGGAGGTTCGAGGCTACTGACAGGGTGCCTCTTCCGTCGGCCGTGAGAGTCGTTGAAATGCGAGAGGAAGAGGAAGAGACTTCATACATCCGCAACGTAGCACTTCTTGCACAGTGCGATGCTTCTCTTGAGAGAGTGAAACCAGCGCGAGCAATTTCATTGTCAAGCGAAGGTTATCACGTTCTAACCCGCGGTCAACAACTTACCCTTGAATTCATTCTTCCCAACAATTCAAACTCTTGCGATTTGTCTCTTGAAGTCACAGGATATTACGTTCCCGACAAACTACTTGACAAGAGTACGTCGGTCAATGCAATGGAGGAACGTTCGTCAGGCTCGTCACTCAGGAATGGAGCCAAAACCAAGAGCAACGGAATTAAGACGCCCAACCAGGTGTTGTAGCCGACCTGTCACGCTTGCAAACGGGCTACCGTTCAAAGGGTAGAAGTAGAAGCAAGTTTGAAGGCGCCCGCAAGCCCGCCAGGCGGCTAAACACTACGTTATGCAAGAGAGCAACAAGAGAGGAGACACAATCGTGGCGCGCAGTAAGAATTCGTCCAGGGTAATGCCACTACTTCTTCTCGGCATGATTCTCTCCTTCCATTCCGCTAGCGCTGCTGAGAATCATATTGCTCCGTTTTGGATCGCCAATGTCAAAGCTACATACCCACAGATCCTCTCGGCTGAAATTGGTGGTACCCTTTTGATAATGAACCACGAATCCAAATCCAACGTCTTGCATGGCCCATTCCTATCTTATGAACCCGGTCTCTTGGGCCACAAGATCCATGTTGGCTATGGCGCCGCAACCGGTCGGGGCTTCATCCAATGGTTTGCCTCGGGAAGACTTTCCGCGTCATACCTCCATTCCTGGAGTGATGATCTTTGCCTTACGCGAGATGCCGATTACTATGGCATAGAATTGGTCGGAAGCTACAATCTGTTCCTGTTGTCAGTAGGTGTATACCGTAACACTGACAATCGAGAGAACCTTGCCTCCGTCGGTATTGGCTTTGGCTTCTGAGGAAGGGATTGTATAACCAGGCGTTTAGCCGACGGTTCGACTGTCACGGTCTGTGCAGAGCACAGCCCGCGCCATCTCGTCCCGCGGCTAAACGCTACGTTCGGCTAGAAATAGAAGATGAGCGATTTCAAATTCGAGCTGAAGCGTCTTCAGGACTACTCGGACGAAGCACTTGTCGCCGAGATTCGCCGTGTGGCGAAGCTTGCGGGCACTCCCAAGCTAAGTGTCGCCGAGTTCTCCAAACACTCAAGAACGGGACTCACGACAGTACGTCTGACGATTCGGGAGCTGGCCCGCAGCCCTCGAAGCTGCCGGACTACTACACCTCTACAATGCACGTCCTCCTGCCGTCAAGTCATGTACTCTGGCACGCCGCATGTCCGACGGCGAAATCTTGGAGGAATTGCGGAGGATCGCAGGAGTTGTTGGTCGTGACCAGATTGTGGCTGAGGACTTGCGCCAACATGCGTGCATTGGAACGCGTGCCATTCGCAATCGATTCGGGTCTCTGAAGGCTGCGCTACGCGCAGCTGGCCTTGCGGTAGTCGCGCATGGCCGAAGATATGCAGAAGATGAATGCTTCGAGAACATGCTTCGTGTGTGGACGCATTACGGGCGTCCTCCCATGCATAGGGAGATGGATCGTTCTCCATCCGTGGTTGGGTCGAAGGTGTACACCAGAAGATGGGTACGTGGAATCGAGCGCTTCATGCCTTCGTGGACAGAGTCAATGCTGACCAGGAGCCTGTCACAACGTCATCACCCAACCCGAGCTCAGTCGGGAGAGCTCGCCCGGTTCGCAGGCGCGTTGATGAGGAAGAGTGCCATAGCATTCGACTTGGGCTCAGATACGCTGTCCTCAAGCGGGATCAATTCAGGTGGGTGCTATGCGGCGCGTCACCAGCGTTGATATTGGGAGTTGAATTGCATGTAGATCATATTCTCCCGTTCTCAAGAGGGGGCAAGACCGAAGTGTCGAATCTTCGCACCCTGTGCAAAGAATGCAATCTCGGCAAGGGCGCCCGTGACGAACAAGCTTCAAGCGATTAGTGCGATCACGCGTCAGGGTAGTGGAACATGAAACAGAAGGACAGCCGAACCAGGCGTTGTAGCCGGCGGTCCGGTCTGTCATGGCCTGTGCAGAGCACAGCCCGTGCCATCCCGTCCCGCGGCTAAATGCTACGTTGGGCGCAAAATTAAGAACATGAACTTTCGTACAACGGGGTCGTGGATAGTCTTTTACAGACTTGCACGTTTCATTGGTGGTGCAGGGTGCTTGAGCGTGATGATCTCCCTATTGTACTTGACTACTCACTACTCAACTACACGGCCACATTCTCCCCTGCCTGAGCTTGGTCAGACTGTTCAGCTTACTTGGGTTCATCCGACCAGCTATGGTTCCCCAGAAGATGAGAACCGTTTGCTTACAACGCATAGTTGGTTCCTTCGCTTCTTTGTCCTGTTAGCACTCGGCGAGGGAATCAGAATCTACAAACTCAAGAACGGACCCGAACATCAAGGACAACGACCGCCCAACCCCTATAAGGCCTACGTCGGTCAAGCAAAAAAGTTCCCCTGAAGCCACGGGTTGAATAGCCCTGGCCCTGTCTCTGGTGAAGTCTGCACCGTTCTGACTTCATTTCCCTGAGCGGCGTCCAGGCGTTGTAGCCGACAGTCACGCTTGCATTTCTGCCCTTTGCGTTTAGAGTCGAGTGCAAGGGCAACTATGCCAATACGGGCAGGCAAGCGCGCCTGCGGCTAAACGCTACGTTGGAATCTGACGACCACTTGAAATAGCATGGCATCCGTGTTATTATGCTAGGATGATACAGTCATTCCATGATCAGGGGACAGAGGACATCTTCAATGGGAAGAACACCTCTGCCTCTAGGCGCCTCTGCCCTAACAGCTTATGGAAGATTGCCGCTCGTAAGCTTGATCAATTGGATTCAACTGATACCTTGACAGATCTCTTGATCCCACCAGGTAATCGCCTGGAAGCCTTGTCGGGAGACCGACAAGGGCAATATAGCATCCGAATCAATGACCGGTACAGGATCTGCTTCAGATGGACTGATCTTGGTCCTGCCGCGGTCGAGATAACCGATTACCACTAAGGAGAGATAACAATGGTAAGGATACCCACCCACAGGTCGCCCACCCATCCTGGTGAGATGCTCTTCGAGGAGTTCCTCAAGCCAATGAGTTTGTCCCAGCAAGACCTGGCATCTGCGATCAAGGTGCCATACCAGCGGATCAACGAGCTTGTCAACATGCGGCGGGGTATATCCCCTTCCACCGCGTTGCGCCTTGCTCGCTATTTTGGCAACTCTCCTTCGTTCTGGCTCAACCTCCAGCTCCGCTATGACCTCTATCAGGCTCAACTTGAAGAGAGCGGCATTCTGCGATCCATTCACCCGCTCAAGGTGGCGATGTAACAGATTCCAGCCAGGCGCTGCAGGTGACTGCGGCCTAGCCTATGCGCCGTTGATTGTGATCCTGTTTCTGCCAGCATGGTTGGAGCAGTCGCGCTCGTCAGGGAGTAGTCTGTGCATGACAGTTGCCCGCACCCGGTCTTGGCTGCGCCGCGGCGGTGAGGCATGACGCTGAACAGAGGAGGACTCATGCTGAAGCGATTCGTTCTGATGTTGCTGCTGTTGGGTTGTCTCGGTCGAACAGCCTTGGCCGAGGAGCTCACCGCCGCAAAGCATGACGACGTCAAGAGCCTCATGGAAGTCACCGGAAGCAAGAATATCGGGCGGCAGTACGCGGCGGCGATGATCCCGCAGTTGCTCAAGATCGTGAAGGCATCGAATTCAGAGATACCCGATCGCGCCCTGGCAGTGATAGAGCGAGAAGTCGTGGCGCTGCTCTCGGAAAGGATGTCCGCACCCGGCGGACTGATCGACCTGGTCATTCCCATCTACGACAAGCATTTCACCCATCAGGAGATTCGAGAACTTCTGGCCTTTTACCAGACACCCATTGGAAAGAAGACCATCTCGGTGATGCCCATGGTGGCCAATGAAAGCATGATCGCCGGGCAACGCTGGGGGCAGTCTCTTGGCCCCGAGATAGAGAACCGGTTGAAGAATGCGTTGGAACATGAAGGTATTCCCCTCAAGCTCGAGTGATCCGGGTGGACAATCTTGAAGTCTAGGCGGTCTGGTGTACCGGTTATTCGCTGATCTGGTCCTCGTGCTGCACCTGGCCTTTGTGCTGTTCGCCGTTCTGGGCGGCCTTCTTGCCCTTCGATGGCGCTGGTTCCCCTGGCTGCACTTGCCGGCCGCCATCTGGGGCGGCTTTGTCGAGGCCACCGGGCGCATCTGCCCGCTGACTCCGCTCGAGAACCGGCTCCGCGGCATGGCGGGAGTCTCCGGATACGGGGGCAGATTCATCGAGCACTACCTGCTGGGGATCGTCTATCCCCCCGGCCTCACGCGGGAAATACAGTTGGTGCTCGGGGCGCTGCTGGTTATCGTCAACATCGCCGTCTACGCGGCCGTATGGAAACGCTGAAGAAGATGGGAAGAAACCGCCAGGGATAGCGGAAGTGACGAGACCTCAGGTATTCTGGTCGCCGGGCAGGGAATGTGACTGAGCGAAATAGAGTGGCGCAGATCGACGAGGGGGCGTGCACCGGGTGCGGGGCGTGCGTCGAGATCTGCCCGCGCAAGATCCTCTACAATGAGAAGCCGGCCGCCGAGAGCCGGGAACACAGCCGATAGCGAGGCGAGAACGATGGTCGACAAGCCTGCCCCTCCCGGGAAGATGGTCTGCCCCTGGTGGCTCTGTTTCACCTTCGACAACCCTCTTCGGAGACTCGTCCAGAATCCGTCGGCGATCCTGGCCCCCCATGTCCATCCGGGCGACACCGTCCTGGACATCGGCCCCGGGATGGGATTCTTCACCATTCCCCTGGCCCGCCTCGTCGGCCCGTCGGGGCACGTGACGGCCATCGACGTGCAGCCCGAAATGCTCTCGGCGCTCGCCCAAAGGGCCGCGCGGGCCGGCGTTTCGGAGCGGATCATCCGATTCCTGGCAACCCGTGACTCGCTGGGCGAACACGATCCGGCCGACTTCATCCTGGCGTTCTGGATGCTCCACGAGGTTCCCGATCAGCGACGGTTCCTGGGCCAGGTCCGCGCGCTGCTGAAGCCACGCGGCCGTTTCATGCTCGTCGAGCCGATCGTGCACGTGTCGTCGCGCCGCTTCGCCCGGACGCTGCAGACGGCACGCGAAGTCGGCTTCTCCGTCGCGGAACACCCGGCAATCCTGATCAGTCGCAGCGCGCTGCTATCGCTCCCCGCGGACGACCCCAACAGGCCGCAGGGCGATCGGAGTTACAATGAGCGGCCGGCCGGTGCGCCGGCGGCAGGCTGACCGACGGAGGGGCGCGTGGCCATCAACCTGACCAAGGAAGACGAGGAGCGGGTCATCGCGTCGATCCGCGAATTCTTCGACACCGAGCTGGACCAGGAGATCGGCGACCTGAAGGCGCGGCTGGTACTCGACTACGTGCTGGCCGAGATCGCCCCGTTCGCCTACAACCGTGGCGTCGCCGACGCGGAAGGCTACTTCCGCGCCCGCGTCGAGGACCTGCCGGGCACCTGCTACCAGCCGCCTCTTGGCTACTGGACGAGGAAGTCCCGGTGAAGCCCCGCGCGGAGCGTGCTGTCGCGGCGCTTCTCCGTCGGCGCCTGGCTCTGCCGGAGACTGTCGCCACGAGGAAGCGGCCCGGCGCCGTGTTGCTCGCAGGCCTGGCGGTCGCGGCCGCGCTGCTGCTTGCCTCCGCTCTCGCGTCGCATGCGGCCGGGGAGCCGTACTCGGTCGGCGGGCGTTGGTACGCCTTCACCGACCGGTACGGCATGGTGATCGACGTCGACGAGCTGCAGGTGACGCGAAACCGCGGCCTCGACTGGATGTGCGACGATCCGGTCGTCAAGCGCGTGGACGGCTCGCTGGCGCTGGTTGACTGCCTGGCCCGCGGCAAGAGCATCCAGATGACCTTCGCCTTCCGCTCCGCGGACCGGGCCGACCTGCTTATCACCGGCGCCCTCGGCGAGGGAGCGATAGTTTCCATGGTGTTCGACGCCAGGCGCGAGTCGGCCGCGCCGCTCCCCGACAGTCTGGTCGGCACGTGGACGAGCCCCCCGATCACTTCCCGGAGGGAGCCTTCGCGAACCGTCACCATCGAGCTTCTCAAGAACCTGGAGATGAAGGTCCAGGGAGCCGATTCTTTTGACGGCATCCGTAAGGGCTTGCTGTTGGCGGGTTCCGACTCCCCGGCCACGGAGATCTACGTCGACTTGGGACGCGGGTCGCCGGGCGGAGGCAGGCTGAGATTCCTGCCCCTCTCGCCCGACCTCGTCTTGCTCACGTCGCCGGCGGGCGGAATCGACAGCCTCTTGTACCGCGAGGGGAAACGACCGGCCTGGCTGCCGACGGAGGCCGGCATGTCGCCCCCCGGCATTTGCGACGGCATCGCCGACCCGGCACTGCGCGAGAGGTGCCTGATGAGCCGCGGCCAGTGCGACGGGCTGAACGACGCCGCGGCGCGCGACAAGTGCCGGGAGACGCTCGCCGCCCGCTCGTTCCACCGTCTCGTCCAGGAGACGAAGGCGAACCTCGGGGGCATCCGGTCGGTCGAACTCGCCTACTTCGCCGAGTACAACGTGTACGTCGGCAACCAGCCGCCAACGCCGGTGGCCGACCGCCGCGGGAACGACACGCCGACGCCGTGGGTGGCCACGACGCGCTTCTCCATCCTCGGTTACGCCCCCGAGGGGAAGGTGCCGTGCAGCTACATGCTCGACGGTGTCGACAATCCAGCCCCGGAGCAGGGCTTCACCGCCCGGGCCATGTGCGACCTCGACCGCGACGGGCAGCTCTCCGTCTGGTCGATCACCAACAAGAGTCCCGAGCCGATCCACACCGGCGACGACTACTGACGCATGACGAAGCTGCCGCTGGTCCTGCTCGGCGCGCTGGTCGCGCCGTACGTCGTGGGCGCGATCGCCGTCCGGCGCTTCGTCAGGACGGCCCGGACGGTCACCGTCACCACGATCACCGAGGCGCGCATACCGCTGCAGGTGCTGGCCCGCCGCGAGGAGACGGCGCTGGAGTTCAAGGCGATCGGCTTCCACGAGACAGGCATCTTCCGGGTCGACGGGCTGGCCGGGTCGATGGCCGGCTACCTGGTTGTCTTCCAGAGCCCGGCGACCAGGATCCTCGGGGCGCTGCTGCTGATCGAGCAACGCGGGGGGATCATCAAGTCGTACGCCGAGTTCGACGCCAGGCTTGTCAGCGGCGCCGAGCACACGCTGGTCAACAACGCCGGAATGATCACGCTGACGGAGCTGCCGTTCAAGCACGTCCGGACGATGCGCGCCGGCACGCCGGTGGCCACGCTCTTCGCCACCGCGCGGGAGTACATCGGCCGCCGCTACGGCGAGGCGATCGAGGACCAAACCGCTCGCCTCACCGCAAGCGAGCTGGCGGCGACCTTCAACCGCGAGAATGCCGAGAAGGTGCGGCGGGGCATCCTGGTCGAGCGGGGGGAGGACCTGGTGCTCTCGTGGAGGAGCGCCTTCCACGCCACGTTCGTCAGCCTCTCCCCCTGGAAGAACGTCATTCTCGCCCGGCAGACGCTGCCGCCGTTCGGAGGTCAGGTGTTCGGGTCGCCCGGCAGGTCGGACTCGACGTAGAAATCGTAGCCCCGGTTCTTTCCTGAGCGGCGGAACGGGTTGCGGATCATTTCGACTTCCTTGACGGTGATGGTCGGCCCGCCGGAGCGATCGACGGTGCTGTAGGGGCTGTTGAACCACTCGTTGCGGATCAGGCCGATGGCCAGCGCCGACGCCTGTTGCGGCGAGGTCGCCCGGATGAAGCGGGTGGCGTAGAAGCCGGCCAGGTGCTCGTGCTCCTCCTGGGGAATGTAGATCCCCTCGCCGTGCACCACGATCCGGTAGCGCCGCCGCCAGCCCCCGCCCCCCTGCCCGATCACGCCGCCGCCCCCGTTTCCGCCAGGCGCAGGTCGATCGCCCCGCGGCCGCATGCGCCCCGGCAGATGCCGCAGCCGTGGCACAGGTCTTCCCTGACCCCGACCGTGTCCCCGTCGCGCTCCAGGGCGCCGAAGAGGCAGCGCTCCAGGCAGGCGCCGCAACCGGTGCAGCGATCCCGGTCTACCGCCGCCTTCCACTCGCCGGGGAGGTAGAGCGGGAAGCCGCGCCGGGTGAAGTTGACCGCCAGGCATCCTCCCGGGTCGCAGTTGCAGATAGCCCCGACGAACGGGGTGATGAACGTCCAGACGGTGTGGATGCTCCCCCGCCCCTCCAGCGCGGCCATCTCGGCCAGCGCAGTTTCCGGGGCCACCCGCTCGGCCTCGCCGCCGACGTCGAGCCCCTCGGGGCCCAGGTCGGTCAGGTCGGCCAGCCCGAGGCTCGCCGGGGAGGCGGCCAGCGCATAGCAGACCGCCTCGTCGCGGCCGGTCAGGGTCTTCCGGCAGACGCACGGCAGCCGGACCACCTGCCCGGCCACCTTCATGATCTCGGCCACGTCCTCGAGCGGGATCACCTGCCCGTAGTGGATCTCCTTCATCTGCTCAGCTTTCCGCCGCCCGACGAAGCGGGTCAGGCGAGGCGCCAGCCGGTGGGCCCGGTCGGCGATGGCCAGCCAGCGGGGGGCCTTCCGGCGAGTGCCGGGGATGAACTCGCGGATGTACTCCCGCCGGCGGGGGTCCCGGAGGAGTTCCTCGGAGTAGTTGGCGGCGTTGAGGTACCAGCGGAGGCCGTCGCCGTGCCTGACGCAAAACTCGCACATGTCGGGCGCATGATACCATGCCGCCGCCTCGTCGTCACCGGTGGGGTCAGGTCTTGCAAACGAACAAAAGTGCATTTGCAAGACCTGACCCCCTGGCGCGTTGTGACCCCCTGGCGCGTTGACCGGCGCGGGCGGGCGTGGTATCGTCGCGCAATCCTTTCACCCCGGAGGCCCATTCCATGGAGACGATCCGCGCGGTCATCGACATCTTCCTGCACCTCGACACCCACCTGGGGGCGGTCATCGGCCGCTACGGAGGCTGGACGTACGGCTTCCTGTTCGCCATCATCTTCGCCGAGACGGGGCTGGTCGTCACCCCCTTCCTGCCGGGCGACTCCCTCCTCTTCGCCGTGGGCACCTTCGCCGCGCTGCAGCCCCCGCCGCTCGACTACCTGACGGTGATGCTGCTCCTCTTCGCGGCCGCCGTGCTGGGCGACGCGGTCAACTACGGCGTCGGCCACCAGATCGGCCCGAAGGTCTTCCGGGAGCAGGGGCGCTTCCTGAACCGCGACCACCTGCGCCGCACCGAGGAGTTCTACGAGCGCCACGGCGGCAAGACGATCATCATCGCCCGCTTCATCCCCATCATCCGCACCTTCGCCCCGTTCGTCGCCGGCGTCGGCCGGATGGGCTACGGCCGCTTCTTCGCCTACAACGTGCTGGGCGGCTTCCTGTGGGTGTCGCTGTTCGTCTCGGCCGGCTACTTCTTCGGCAACATCCCGGTGGTCCGGAAGAACTTCACGCTGGTGATCATGGCCATCATCGTCATCTCGGTCCTGCCGGGGGTGTTCGAGTTCATCCGTCACCGCCGCGCCGCCGCCCGGACGAAGCCTTCCGCCTGACCCGATGCGGATCATCGCCGGGGAGTGGCGCGGAAGACGCCTCGCGGCCCCCAAGGGGCTGGACGTCCGGCCGACCGGCGACCGGGCCCGCGAGACGCTGTTCGACATCCTGGGCGACCGGGTCGTCGGGGCGCGGTTCCTGGACCTCTTTGCCGGCACCGGGGCGGTCGGCCTGGAGGCGCTGAGCCGTGGCGCCGCGGGCGCGGTCCTGGTCGAGAGCCACCCGCCGGCGTTGGCGGCCCTGCGGGCCAACGTGGAAGCCCTCGGGGCGGCAAGCAGGGCGCGCGTCCTGGCCGGCGGCTGGCAGGCAATGTTGCGGCTCCTGGCACGCGAGGGGGCGTCCTTCGACATCCTCTTCACCGACCCCCCCTACGACACCGGCCTGGGCGAGGCCTGTTTGCGTTCGCCCGAAGCGGGTGCTATGCTGACTGAAGGGGGTGTCGTAGTCGTCGAGCACCGCAAGTCGTCCCCGCCGCCGGATGCGCCCCCGGGGTTCAGCATGACCCGCAGCCGGCGGGCGGGTGAAGCGGTCTTCTCGTTCTACGCCAGGGAGGAAATCACGTGATAGCCATGTACCCGGGCACCTTTGACCCGGTCACCTTCGGCCACCTCGACCTGATCGAGCGGGGCGCCAGGATGTTCGACTCGCTGGTGGTGGCGGTGGCCATGAACTCCCCCAAGGCGCCGCTCTTCCCGGCCGCGGAAAGGCTGGAGATGGTCCGCGAGGCGGCCGCCGGCATCCCCAACGTGACCGTGGCCCTGTTCGACACCCTGCTGCTCGAGTACGCCCGGCAGGTGGGCGCCGGGGTGATCCTGCGGGGATTGCGGGCGGTGTCCGACTTCGAGTACGAGCTGCAGATCGCGTTAACCAACCGCAAGCTCGCGCCCGACCTGGAAACGATCTTCATGGCCCCGAACAACAACTACACCTATCTCAGCTCCAGCGTCGTCCGGGAGATCGCCCGTTACGGCGGTTCGGTGGAGGAGTTCGTCCCGGCGACGGTGGTCGGCCACCTGCGCCGCCGCTTCGGCCAGTCCCCCGCCTAGGCCTCGGGCGGCTTGATCCGCTCGCGGGCCATCGCCCCCACCGCCCGGAAGTCGACCTTGCCGCTCCCCAGTTTGGGCAGTTCGGGGATGACCAGGAAGTCCTTGGGGATGGCTATGTGCGACATCGTCAGGGCCATCTCGCGCTGGATCTCCTGGTGGTTGACCTCGCTGGTGGTCACGGCCACGATGCGCGACCCCTTGACCGGATCGGGCACGTCGACCACGGTGCAGTCGATGTCCTCGGGCAGCAACTCCTGCAGAATCGTCTCGACCCGCACCAGGGAGACCATCTCGCCGCCGATCTTGACGAACCTCTTGAGCCGGCCGCGGTGCCACAGGTAGCCGTCCTCGTCCATCATCCCCATGTCGCCCGTCTCGTACCAGCCGTCGCGGACTCTCTTGGCGGTCTCCTCGTAGTCGTTCAGGTAGCCCTTCATGACCAGCTCGCCCTTGACCATGATCTTCCCTTCGCGCCCCGGCGGGAGCGTCTCGCCGGTGTCGACGTCCTCGATCCTGACCTGCACTCCGGGGAGAAGGCGGCCGATGCTCCCCGGCTTGTTGGCCCCGGGAAGGTTGACCGAGACGACCGGGCTGGTCTCGGTGGCCCCGTACCCCTCGCACAGTTCCTTGCCGTGCTTGTCACGATAGCCCGCCCGGAGTGAATCGGGCACCTTGTCGGCCCCGGCGACCATGATCCTGACCGAGGCGAAGTCGCCCGGCGCCGACTGGCGCAGGTAGCCGGCGAAGAAGGCCGGCGTGCCGACCATCAGGGAGACTTTCTCCTCGCGGACGATGGTGCAGACCGTCCGGTACTCCAGCGGGTTGGCGTACGAGACCAGCGACATGCCGGACAGCAACGGCAGCCACAGGTTGACCGTCTGTCCGAAGACGTGGAAGAAGGGGAGGTTGGCCAGGATGATGTCGTCCACGGTCAGGCGCAGCACGCTGTGGATGCCGGCCACGTTGGTGGCGATGTTCCGGTGGGTCAGTTCGACCGCCTTGGGCTCCTTCTCGCTGCCGGAGGTCAACAGGATGACCACGTCGTCATCGGGTTCGCCCCGGTGCACCAGCCCCGACAGAATCCCCAGCGGAAGTTTCGACTTGAGCGCCGCCGCGAGCTTCTCCGGCAGGGTCAGCGAGGCCATGACCTCCTCGAGCAGGATCATCCCCGGCATGACCGGGCAGCCGATCCGCTCCAGCAGCGCCTTCGAGCTGACCACGGTGTGGAAGCCGCACTTCCTCTGGGCGTAGGCGACGTTGGCCGCAGCGCCGGTCGAGTAGTTGAGCATCACCGGCACCTTGCCGGCCATCAGGGCCCCCAAGACGGACAGGACCGCCCCGGCCGAGTTGGGCACCATGATCCCCAGGTAGTGGTCGGGCAGCTTCTTGAAACGGTTGGCCAGTATCAGCGAGCCGATCAGGGTCCGCCCATAGGTCAGGCGGGCGTTGGTCGTCCGGTCGATGATGGCCAGGCGGCCCGGATGCTGCTTGGCAATGCCGATGAATGACTGGTGCAGGGTGTCCATGGCTTCTCTCCCGACGGTCTGTTTGACCAGGCGATCAAAGGTGTTTGACGATGACCGAGGCTATCTGCCCCAGCAGGGTCATGTCCGCGGTGGTGAAGTCGGGGCCCGCCTCGGGCAGGCCGTCCCCCTTGCGGGAGAGCTGAATGACCCCCTTGAGCCGGTCGCCGTCGAGCAGCGGCAGGCTGAGAATCTTCTGTATCGGCAGGCCGCTCATGGTTTCGTCGCGCGAGGCCTCGAAGACGAACAGATGCGGCGTGGTGGCGAAGGAGTTGTTGATCACCGCCCGCCGGCCGTTGGCCGTCCTGGCGACCAGCGAGTTCCGGGCCCCCAGTGGGACACTCCCCGAGGCGGCCAGCGCGGGGGGCCAGAGGAAGCTGAGCGAGGCGTAGGCTTCGTCGTGGTTGAAGATGGCCACCTCGTCCGGCTTGAGCCCGAAGGCCGACGCCAGGACCTTGGCGATCGTTTCCAGGCGTTCCTGCAACGAGCCGAGAGCGGTCAACTTGGCGTCCAGCCTGGAGCACATCTCTGAGACCTTCATGATCGTGGGTTCCCCCCGGATCCCGCCGGTTCACAACTTGATGTCGATGACCGCCTGGCGGCGGAGGTTCTCGAACCACTCCCGCCGGCGTTTTTCCGACCTCTCCTCCATCAGGCGGGCGGCGATCTCCGGCCGGACCTCGTCGAGCGACTTGACCGACGCCGGGCGGCGTTCCTCGACCTTCAGCACGTGGAAGCCGGCCGCGGTGGCGATGACCGGGCTCACGGGACCGTCGCCGCCACCGAAGAGGAAGCCGGCGAACTCCGCCAGGACGTCGTCCTTCTCCAGGAACGACGACGGCTCTCCCCTCTCCCTCGAGGTGTCGTCCGAGAAGCGCTCGGCCACCTCGTGGAAGTCCCCTCCGGCGGCGAGCAAACTCCTGGCCTCGGCGGCGCGCGCGGCGGCCTCGGCCTCCGTCCGGTTCTGCCTCGACACGACCAGGTGGCGGATCCTGACCTGCTCGGGTACGGCGTAGTCGGCCTGGTGCTCGCGGTAGTAGGCCTCGATGTCGGCGGGGGGAACGACCGTCCTCATCCGGACCTCGATGTCGAGCAGGCGGTTGATGGCCATCTGCCGGGAGACGATCTTCTTGTACCCCTCCACGGTCATCCCGGCCCGGTCGATCGCCTGCCAGAACTCCTTGTCGCCCAAACGCTGGCGGGTCCTTATCTCGGCGATGGCCTGGTCGACCTCGGCCGGCTCGATGGCGATGCCGCGCTCGATGGCCGTCTTATGGAGCAGTCTCTCGTTGATCATGCGCTGGAGGATCTGCCGCTCCCTCTCCCGGTCCTCGGCGGTCCGGAGCTCCGGCTCGGCCAGCGTCCGGCCCATCACCGGGACCTCCTCCCGGTACAGTTCGAGCAGCGTGATCGGCTCGCCGTTGACCACGGCCACGATGCGGTCGATCAGCTCGGCCCCGGCGGCAGGGGCGGCCGGCGCCACCAGGCATGCGGCGGCCAGGAAACAGGCGGCCAGCAGGCCGTCATTCGGTCGGTGCGAGGTCGGCATGGCGTCGATTATAGGTGATGTGGGTGTTCTTTCCAAGTTCGGCCAGCTGGGCGGCGATCTCTTTCTCCTCCCCCTCCTCCCGAAGCTGCTCGACGATCCTCCCCCGGACCTGGTCGAGCGGGGCGGGTCCGGCGGGCAGGTGCTCCGCCACCCGGATGACGTGGTAGCCGTATGTCGTGTCGATGACCGGGCTGATGGCCCCCGGCTTGAGCGAGAAGACCCAGTCCTCCAGATCCTTCGGCAACTGCCCCCGCTCGAACCAGCCGAGGTCCCCCCCCGCCTCGGCCGCCGGCCCCTGCGACACGGCCCGGGCCACGGAAGCGAAGTCCTCGCCCCGCAACAGCCGCAGCCGGGCCTCCCGGGCTTCCCCCTGGGTGGCGGTGACGATCTGGCTGGCCCGGACGGCCTCGCCCCGGAAGAACTCGTCCTGGTGGGCCTGATAGTAGGCCCGGACGGCCTCCTCGTCCGCCGGCGCCCCGGACGGCTCCTGGCCCATCAGCCCGGCGATGGTCAGGTTCTCGCGGATGGCCCGGTCGAGGTCGCCGGACGAGATGCCCGCTTCGTCGAGCACGCGGCGGCGGTCCTCGGGGGTGAACGAGTCGAGCAGGCGCTTGCGCTCGGCGGCCACCTCGGCGTCGGTGACCCGGATGCCCGCCTTCCGGGCGGCCAGGAGCAGCAGGCGCTGGTTGACCAGTTCGGCGACCACCGCCCGGCGGATTTCGACCGCCAGCGACGGGGCGCCGTTCCCTCCCTGGGGAGCCTGGGTGACCAGGGAGGCCCGGTGCTCGACCTCGGCCAGCGTTACCGGCAGGTCGCCCACCATGGCCACCACGCCCTCGTCGAGGCGGTCGCGGAAATACCACCACCAGGCCGCCACGCCCCCGCCGGCGATGGCCAGCACAACGGCGACGGCGACGACGATCTTCCAGCGGCCGGGACCGCGCCCGGTGACGTTCCTGTTCATCTCGCCTCCCCATCGGCCAGTTCGGCCAGGCTTGTTTCCAGACGCGACAGACGCGACACCGGGTCGCCCGGCGGCAGCATGAGCACCAGCCGGTCGTCCCCCTTGAGACGGACCGAGCCGTCCCCCCGCCTGATCATCTCCAGGACACGCCGCGGGTCGACCGGCGTTGCCCGGGAGAAGTGCAGTTCGGCGGCTTCCTCCCCCACGGTCACCTTCTCCACGCCGGCCCGGCGGGCGGCCACCCGCAGCCTCCCCACCCCCAGCAGGGCGGCCAGGGGCCCGGGATGGTGGCCGAAGAGGTCGGCCAGCTCGTCGCCGATCCGGGCGATCCGGACCAAGTCGTCGGCCAGCGACAGGCGCTTGTAGGCCGTCAGGCGCTGGGACGCGTCGGGGATGTAATCCTCGGGGATGAAGGCCGGCCAGGGGACCTTGACCTCGGGGTGGAGGGTGGCGCTCGACGGCACCAGTTCGCCCTTCTGCTCGGCGATGACTTCCTCCAGGATGCGGGTGTACATCTCCAGGCCGACCTCGGCCATTCTCCCTGACTGCTCGTAGCCGAGCAGGTTGCCTGCGCCGCGGATCTCCAGGTCGAGGGCCGCCACCCGCACCCCGGCGCCCAGCTCGGAGAACTCCTCGATCGCCTGGAGGCGCGCCCGGGCCTCGGCGGTCAGGCTCCCCGCCGGGACGAGCAGGTAGGCGTAGGCCTGGTGGGAGGAGCGCCCGATGCGGCCGCGCAACTGGTAGAGGTCGGCCAGGCCGAACCGGTCGGCGCGGTTGATGATCATCGTGTTGGCGTTGGGGATGTCGAGGCCCGACTCGACGATGCTGGTCGAGACGAGGATGTCCGCCCGCCCGCCGATGAAGTCCTCCATGACCCCCTTGAGCGCCCGCTCGGGCATCTGCCCGTGGCCGACGGCGACGCGCGCCTCGGGCACCTGTTCGGCCAGGTAGCGGGCCATGCTGAAGATGCTCTTGATGCGGTTGTGGAGGAAGAAGACCTGGCCGCCCCGGGCCAGCTCGCGGGTGATCGCCTCGCGGATGACCCGGCCGGAGAACTGCAGCACCCGGGTCTTGATCCCCAGGCGGCTCTCCGGCGGCGTCTCGATGACCGACAGGTCGCGCAGGCCGCTCATGGCCATGTAGAAGGTGCGCGGGATGGGCGTGGCCGAGAGGGTCAGCACGTCGGTCGTCTGGGTCAGTTTCTTGAGGCGCTCCTTGTCCTTGACCCCGAAGCGATGCTCCTCGTCGACGATCACCAGGCCGAGGCGCTTGAAGGTGACGTCGTCCTGGATGATCCGGTGGGTGCCGACGACGACGTCGATCTCGCCCGAGGCCAGCCCGGCCAGGGTCCTCTTCAGCTCGGCCGGAGCGGTGAAACGCGACAGGACGGCCACCTGCAGCGGGAAGGGGGCGAAGCGGCGGATGAAGTTGAGGTAGTGCTGCTGCGAGAGGACCGTCGTCGGAGCCAGGACGGCCACCTGGCCGCCGTCGGCGGCCACCTTGAAGGACGCCCGGAGAGCCACCTCGGTCTTGCCGAAGCCGACGTCGCCGCACACCAGCCGGTCCATTGGCCGGGGGCTTTCCAGGTCCCTTTTTACGTCTTCGATGGCCTGCCACTGGTCGGCCGTCTCGTCGTACTCGAAGGCCGCCTCGAACTCCTTCTGCCAGGGGGTGTCGGGGCTGTAGGCGTGCCCCCCCGCGAGCTGTCGTCGGGCGTGCACCCGGAGGAGTTCCCTGACCATCCCCCGAACGGCCTTCTTGGCCTTGGTCTTGGAGGTGGTCCAGGTCCGCCCCCCGAGGCGGTCGAGCCGGGGGTGCTGCCCCTCGCCGGCGATGTACTTCTGCACCAGGTAGAGGCGGTCCATCGGGATGAACAGGCGCCCGCCGTCGGCGTAAGTGATGGCCAGCATCTCCTCGTGGTGGCTGTTGACCCGCACCTGCTCGATGCCGCCGTAGACGCCGATGCCGTGCTCCTCGTGCACCAGGTAGTCGCCGGGCGACAGGGCGGCGAAATCGAGGTCGAACAGGGAGGTGCGCGCCGGGCGGTGCTCGTGGTGGCGCCGCTTGGGGCCGAAGAGGTCGTCCTCGCTGACCAGGGCGATGCCGCTGCCGGGGATGCGGAATCCCTCGCGCAAGGCACCGACGTGGAGTATCGGCGCCGGGTCGCCATCGGACAGCCAGCCCGGTTCGAACGGCCCCTGCTCGACCAGGTGGGCCGGAAGGTCGTTGTCGGCCAGGAGGTCGAGCAGGCGGCGGGCCGAACCCGCGGTGTGGCAGACGATGACCACCTTCCCGGCGGCGGCCCACTCGCGCAACGTCGCCGCGGCCGGCCAGCCGCCACGCTGGGGCCGCGACCCGCCGGCAAGGCGCAGGCTGGTCGGGCGTGCGTCCAGGGGGATGCTCTTCCCCTCCCCGTCGGCAGCGCCAGGCAGCAGGCGGAGCGCGCGCAGCGGCGACAGGCCGCGACCCTCCAGGCGCCGCAAGGCCGCGGCCGACTCGGCGGCGAACTTCCGGGTGAAGGCCGGGTCGTAGCCCGCCTCTCCTGCCCGATGCTCCAGCTCGCGGAGGCGGTTGCGGGCCTCCTGAAGGATCTCCGCCTCGTCGGCCAGGACGACCATGGCGTCGCTGGGGAGGTAGTCGAACAGGGACGCCGGCTCGTCGTAGAAGAGGGGCAGCAGCGTGGTATGCCAGGGGCGCGGCCCCGACTCCTGGAGTTCCTGGCGGACGCGGGTCAGGGGCGAGTCGTCATCCCCGAAGAGGGGCGAGAACTCCGACGCCCGGCGGCGGAAGACGGCGGCCAGGTCGGGGCCGATGATCTCGGTCGCCGGCAGGATGGTGACCGCCCCGGCCGAGCCGGTGCTGCGCTGGCCGCCGGGGTCGAACCACTTGAGCGACTCGACCGTGTCGCCGAGGATGTCGAGCCGCAACGGGAAGGACCAGCCGGGGGAGAAGATGTCCATGATGCTGCCGCGGCAGGCGAACTCCCCGGGGCCCTCGACCAGGGGAACGCGGTGGTAGCCCATGGCCGCCAGGCTTTTGGCCAGGAGCTGGGGGTCGACGGTCTGCCCGGGGCCGAGTTCGACCGCGGCCCGCTTGACGACCGGCGGCGGCGGGAGAGACTGCACCAGCAGGGCCGCCGGGGCGACGAAGATCCCCGGTCGACCCGAGGCCAGGCGGTGCAGGGCCGCCAGGCGCTGGGCGGCCTGCTCCTCGTCGGGGGCTTCCTCCTCGAAAGGGAGCGTCTCGTAGGCCGGGATCGGCAGGGCCAGCCCGCCGCCGAAGAAGTAGTCGAGGTCGCGGATGAAGGCCGCCGTGGCCGTGGCCCCCGGCGTCAACACCAGGCAGGTCCGGCGCTCCCGCCGGGCGAGGGAGGCGGTGACGAAGGCCGCCGCCGAGCCGCCCAGTCCCGAGAGGGAGGCTGAGCCGCTGGCGGTGAGGTCCTCGAGGATTCGGCGGTAAAGTTCTTCCATGGGGTACCGGCCACTATAGGAAGGGCGCCCGGGGCTGTCAACCGCCCTTGCCGGGCGGGGCATTGCGCGCGGACATGGGGGTGGTATACCCTTCGACCATGGAACCGCCCCACCCCTCCACCCCGCCGGGCCGGCGGCGGCGACTCCGGCCCGCATGCCTGCCCATGGGCATCCTGGCGGTGTCCCTGGCAGTCTGGTTCTGCCTGGGCGCCTGGATCGTCGGGGCGGCCCCGTATGCCTCGGGGACCGACGAGTCGATCCATTACGTCGCCTTCGCCGCGGCCAAGAACCGCTGGGCGACCGCCGACGACTACCGGACGTACGGCATCGAGCACTACTACTACCCGCCCCTCTACTACCTGCTGTTGGCCCCCTTCTTCGGCGACCGGCCGGAGTTCGCCGAAGACTACCCCCCGGGACCGGCGGCCGACGAGCGCTACCTCTTCTCCCAGGGAGGGAAGCGTCTGGTGTCGGACGCCTACCTGGCCACGGTGCCCCCCTCGCTGTGGCGCCTCTACCGGACGTCCAAGGGGGTCAGCCTGGCCTGCGGCCTGATCGCCCTGCTGGCCATGGCCGGGACCGTGGCGGTCCTCTTCCCGGGGCAGCGGCGGTGGTGGCTGGTGCTGGGAGGGGTGGCGCCGTGGGTGCTGCTGCCGCAGTTCCTCTACTACCAGACGCTGGTCAACAACGACGCCCTGGTGAACGCGCTGGCGGCGGCGGCCATCTTCCTGTTCGCCCTGGGGGTGGTGTCGCCGGCGGGGAGCCGGGGCCGGCGGGCCCTGTGGGGGATGCCGGTGGCCATCGGCCTGGGAATCCTGGCCAAGCCGTCGGCCCTGGCGCTGCTGCCGCTGTGCCTCGGCGCGGCGGCGCTGCCGCTGGTCGACGGTGGAGGGTCATGGCGGGAGCGATTCCCGGCGGCCGCCCGGGCGCTGCTGCTCCAGGCGGTGCTGGTCCTTGCCTCGGGGGGCTGGTGGCTGGTCAGGGGGGCGCTCGCGGGCGACCCGTTCGGCTTCGCCGCCCAGCGGGAAGCCCACGGCTGGGCGGTGCTGAACGGCATCCGCATGCCCCTCGACCCGGGCTGGTGGATCGGCCTGGCGGCGCGGATGAGCCGCACCTTCATCGGCCAGTTCGCCGGGGAGACCGTCGGCATACCCGACAGGATATTCCTTGCCTACCTGGCTGTGCCGGGAATCATCCTCCTGGTCACCGTCATCGGCCTGGTCACCCGACGGGGCGACCTCTCCGAGGGCCATCCATCGGCCCGCCGATGGTTCATCATGGCCTGCCTCGGGCTGGTGGCGCTGGTCAACCTCGTCTCGGCCGTCGTCTACACCCACCGCTTCTTCTCACCCTACGGCCGCCTCTTCTTCCCCGCCCTGGGCGCATGGTCGGCCTTCACGGCCTGGTGGCTGGAAAGGCTCCACCGGCGCCTCCCGCGGCTGATGCCGGCCCTGACCGTGGTCCTGGTGCTGCACTCCGGCGTCCTCTTCGGCTGGACCTTCGTCAACCGGATGGTCGAGGCGGTCGAACAACCCCCCGAGCGGCTGGTCCCGCTGGCATTCCGGCTCGACGATGGTTCGCTGAAGTACGTCGGCCCCATCTGGCGGGCCGAAGTCGCCCAGACGCTCAACCTCCCTCCCGGCAGGCTGCTGGGCTTCCGCGTGCAAATCCTGCGGACGGTGGCCCTGCCGCAGTACGGTTCGGTCATCCATGCGCAGCTCGACGTCCTTGGCACGGACGGTTCCCGGCGGCGCATCGACTGTCTTCCGTTCCCGCTGGGGGAGAACGACGCCTGCAAGCGCTGGACGGAACTCGGGTTCCCGACGCCCGTTGACCTGCCCACGGCGGCCGCGGCCATCCTGAGGATCAGCGCCACATCCCCAGCGATCTTCGCGCGGATCGCCCCGGCTTTCTACCTTGGTGTATCGGGAGCGGAATTTCCGGCCAGCGGGAAAGCGGCCATAGGCGGGAAACAACTCGACCTCAGCCTGGCGATGTCGGCCGTCTACGACCCGGCCGGCGGCTGAGCCCAAACCGCCGGCTCAGCCCGACGATCGGCTGGCGGGCTGGCCGGACGGTGAAGGCGCGGTGGAATCAGCCCGGGGAGATGGCACTGACCGGGCAGGCGTCGGCGCAGCTGCCGCAGTCGGTGCACTTCTCGGGATCGATGACGTAGATGTCCCCTTCACTGATGGCTCCGACCGGGCATTCGGCCGAGCAGGTGCCGCAGGCGATGCATTCGTCGCTGATGACGTAGGCCATGGTGTTCCCCCTGTGGTGGTGTCTCGTTCCGGCCAATTCCGGATGAAAGCAAAATCTAGACGCTACGGCACCCCTTGTCAATCGGCTCCACGGGGTGACCGGACAAGCCCGCCCGGGGCGCGGCTGTCAGCGGGCGCTCTCCTGCAGGACGACCACGCTCTGGGTGCCGATCGAAAAGGCTTGGTTGACGACCCCCTTCACGCGCACCTTCTTCCCCTTGGCGGGGACGCCCCGATCGGTGACCACCAGGATGCTGCCGGTGCCGTCGTTCAGGCTGAAGGCCTTGAGCACCAGGATGTTCATGCTCTCCTCGACCTTCCCCTTGATGGTCACCGTCCTGCCGTCGTAACCGCGCGAGTCGGCCAGTATTTCACCGATGTCGGTAGTCAGCACGCCGCCGCAGCCGGCCAGCAGCAGGAGCCCCACCGTGATGATCGCCAGCCATCGTCCCATCTTTGCCTCCTTGACGGATACCCGTCGAATCCCGACCCCGGGTCGCCCCGGCGGGCGGACCCACCGCAACATGCTACGGAAAGGGCCGGCCAAGTCAAGCTCAACGTGCCCCGGACTCCCTTGACCCGGGCGCCGCGCTGCTATATCCTCCTCCCCGACCGACCACCCCAGGGAGGCCGCATGGATCGTGATCTGGTTCGCGAGGAGCCCCCCGAGGAGCGGGAACTGGCGCGCAAGCAACTCGAGGCCGAACTCCTGGAACGCGAACTGGCCGAGCGCCGGCGCGACCTCGACCGTCTTCGGGCCGACTTGGCCGTCTTCGAGGCCACCTATATTCACGTCATCGGCACCCGTTTCTCCCGCCTCGACGAAATCGAGTCGCGCATCGACGTCATGGCATCCCGCAGCGGCGTGCGCCTCGCCCGGGGCCGCTCCCGCATCAACGGCCTGCCGGTGATCCCCCCCCGCCCCGGTGAGCCGCCGGTGGGCAAGGGCGAACTGCGGCGCCTCTACCGCCAGGCGGCGGCCATCCTTCACCCCGACCTGTCGGCCCGCCCGGAAGATAACCGCCGCCGGACCAGGCTGATGTCGGAGGCCAATGCCGCGTACGCCGATCGCGACCCGGGAAGACTGCGGGAGGTGCTGCGGCGTTGGTACAGCGAGCCCGAGGCGGTGCCCGGCAACGATATCGCTTCCCGGCTCATCCGGGTCATCCGGCGGATTTCGCTGGCCGAGGAGCGCCTGACCGAGTCGGAGAACGCCCTGGCCGACCTGCGCTCATCCTACCTCTTCCAGATGAAGCACAAGGTCGACCAGGCCGAGCAGGAGGGGTGGGATCTGCTGGTCGAGCTGACCATCCTGCTGGACGAGGAGATCTCCACGGCCATCAACCACCTCCAGGAACTCGAGCGATCCTAGGCAGTCACCTCTTCGGGAGTTCGCGTTCGATCAGGTCGACCAGGCCGGCGGTGTCGTTGATGTCGAGCACCGGAACGCCCGCGTCGATGGGGTAATCGGCGGCGATGGCCAGCAGCTCGTCCGGCCGGCTGATCAGCTCGGTGGTGTGGGCGCGGCGCGAGACCTCGATCCGGCAGCGGGCCTCGCGTTTGAACCCCTCGGTCAGGATGAGATCGACGCCGTCGATCTGGGCGGCGATCTCCTCCAGCGACCATTCCCGGTCGAGCCGCCGCACGGTGGCCATCTTCTCGGGCGAGGTGATGACCGTCCAGTCCGCCCCGGCGTGGAAGTGGCGGTACCAGTCCTTGCCGGGGTGGTCGATGTCGAAACGGTGCGCGTCGTGCTTGATGGTGGCCACTCGCCAGCCGCGCCTCTTCAGCTCCGGGATGAGCTTCTCGATCAGTGTGGTCTTGCCGGCGTTCGACTTGCCGACGATCGATACGACGGGAATCATGGTCTCTCCCCTAGTGGTGGGCGCAGCCGCCGGCGTGGCCGGCGCAGGTGTGCTGGGCGGCCATCTCCGGCAGCACGCCCGAGGCGAGCAGGTCCAGGTTCTGCCGGATCGTCCCGGCCGCCGCCCGGAAGACCCGGATGTTGCCGGCGTTCAACTTGGTGAGCGCCCCGGCGCCGATGCCGCCGACCACCACCGCGTCGACCGCCGCGCCCCCCATGGCCATGACCGGGTTGCAGGCCCCGTGGGCGTGGTGACGGTCGGCGTTGGCCACGGTCACCTCGTTGCCGTGATCGGTGTCAACGATGACGAACGCCGGCGCCGAGCCGAAGTGCCCATAGACGACGCTCTCCAGACCCGCTTCATGTTCGACCGGAAAACAGACCTTCATGACTGACCTCCGTTGTTACGCGGTGTCGGGGTGACGATGCCGATGGCCTTGCCGCCGACCAGCGCGTCGGCGACGATGCGCCGGGCGTTCGCCAGAATGCGGCCGAAAGTCGCCCGGGAGACGCCCATCCGCGCCGCCGCGTCGGCGTGGTAAAGCCCCTCCAGGTCGGCCAGGCGAAGCGCCTCAAACTCGTCGAGCCCGAGGATCGACTCCTCGAGGTCGGTCATCGGGATTCCCCGCGGCTTAAAGTAGCGGGCACCCGGCTCCCCCTCGACGCAACGGCATTTCTTGCACCTGGCCATGACGACATTATAAGCATATGCTCATAATTCGTCAAGCACGGGAAACCTGCCGGCATGGCCGCCCCTTGCCTGCCGTGAACTTCCTTTGCTATACTTTCCGCGGAGGTTCCACTCGAAATGACATTCGGCAAGATGCTGTCGGTCAGGGAGAGCGCGGCCTATCTCCAGGTGTCGACCAAGACCATCCGGCGCTACCTGAAGCGAGGGTTGCTGAAAGCCAAGACGGTCCCCGGCGACCATGGCGAAGAGCTGCGCATCATCCGCACCAGCCTGGACAGCCTGGCTGGCCGGGTGAAAAGCCTATCCAAAGGCCGGGAAGACCTGATCGAATACACCCGCCTGTTCCGCGAAGCCAATCCCGAGGTCAGGGAACTCGTCCTGAAGATCTTGCGATCAAACACCACCGAGCGGCAGGATGAACCGAAGCAGAGCAGCCTTTGGTCCTCCCTGTTCAACTGGAAGGGGGATGATTTCCGGTGAAAGAATACGTCACGATGAAAGAGGCGGCCGTCCTGCTCGACCGGACCACCAAGACCATCAAGAACTATATCAAGCGGGGATTCATCAAGAACTACTTTCTCGTGGATGGCAAGTACGGCCAGGAGTACAAAATCAGCGTCCGCGACCTGGAACCGCTCGGTATGGTCAATTTGAACGTCCTCCGTGACGATTTCGTTCTCGATGATGCAAAGAATCTGCCGGAGGATTTCAGTGGTATTTCCACTGAATCATCGTCGACTGACGGCAAGTCGGTCGTTCGGGGGCTGTCAGCCGAAGCTTTTATGTCACGCTACGAGCATCTCGCCGTCGAGTTGAGCCAGGCCCTCGAAATAGTGGGCCGCCTGACCGAGGAAAGCACCCGGCTACGGCAGGAACTGGAAGAAAAGAACATGCTCATCCAGGTCCTGATGAAAAAGAACCGCTCCTAGGCTCCGCATCTTTCCCCTGGAAGAGCGGCCGGCCGCATCACACCTTTCCCGCTGATCCGATTCCCCTCCCCCGGCCGGGCACGGCGGCGGTTCCCCAAACAGACGTTCATAATCCGAATACCCTTGTTCGATGGAGCCCAGCTATGACCGTAACCCATTGGCGGCGGGGTCGTTTGGGCACTCTGGACCGGCGGGAAGGGCAAACATCGAGCTTGTCCAAGGTCTTCCTGGAAATGTGCCGCCGCCGGGCGATGGCCAGGCCTTGAGGAACCGCCGGGCGCCCTGCTGCCCGGCAATCAGCCTGTCAGGAGACCCGCGTCCAGGAAACTGAAGTAGTTTCCAAGGCCGACGATCAAGTGGTCGAGCACCCGAATCCCGAGAAGCGTTCCGGCCTCGACCACGCGACGGGTGAGGGCCACGTCCTCCTCGCTGGGGCGAAGATCGCCGGACGGGTGGTTGTGGACCAAGATGACCGCGCAGGACGACTCGGTGATCGCCGGGCGGAAAACCTCCCGGGGATGGATGAAGCAGGCGTTGACCGTTCCGGTGGCCACGGTCACCTCCCGAATGAGCCGGTTCCGGGTGTCGAGCATGGCGCAGCGGAACTGTTCCACTTCCAGGCCGGCCAGCCGGGGCATGAAGTAGTCGGCCGCTTCCCGGCTGCTGCTCATCCTCGGGTTCGACGCCCGGGGGAGGAGGGTGCGCCGGCCAAGCTCCAGGGCGGCCTTGAGCCGCAGCGCCGCCGGCCGGCCGACGCCGGCCGTCGAGACGAGTTCGGCGAAGGCCGCCCGGTCGATCCGGGAAGGGTGGTCGAAGCGGGTGACGAGCTCGGCCGCGCGAGAGAGGTCACGCCGGCCGGGAATCCCCCCGGTGGCCATCAGCACGGCCACCAAGTGGGCTGTCGGGAGCGCCCCGCCGCCGTCACGGGCCAGGACCCGGGCGGGATTTTCTGCCGGCGTGTCAGGCTTCGGCATGCCGGGCATCGCGGGCGCCCCCCTCGATGATCTCCTTGACCCGCATCAGCCTGGTCAGGGTCGAGAGCTCTATCTCGCTCAGCCTGGCCGAGATGCCGTGGATCGACTCGGTCAGTTGGGGGATGAGCTTGTACTCCAGGGCGTTCACCCGGCGCTTGGTCCCCTCTATCTCGTTCAGGATGATCTCCATCACCAGCTCCAGGGCGGCCTTGCGGACCAGCATCGGCGCCAGCGCACGGTGCCGGTCGACGACGTCCTCCAGCAGGCCGGCGCCCTCCAGCAGGCCAAACTCGGGCGTGCCGCGCCCCGACATCTCCCAGGAAAGGGCCGGCACGGTGAGGTTGAGCACCCGTTCATCGCCCCGGGTGAGGCCGCCCGCCGGGGCCGACTGCCTGACCGCAAGGTCGAGGGCATCGTCGGTCGAGAAAGCGCGCAGGAGATCGACGCTCTGGCGGGCCTCCTCGACGGCCGGCCGCATGGCCGCCAGGTGTTCCCGGTAGGCCTCCTGCCGAAGGAAGAACTGCCGCACCAGCTCGTCCTGCTTGTCCTTGAGGAGATGGTGCCCCCGGACGGCCAGGGCCAGACGCTTCTTCAGCTTCATCAGCTCCATGCGGGTGGCGCTGACGCGCAGCTTCATCCCTGCTCCGGCTCCCCGGGCCGGTAGTAGGCGGCGATGGCCTCCTCCGACAGGCGCTTGAGCTCGGCCACCGGCAAGCCCGAGAGGACCTTCCACCCTTTGCCGAGCGTGTCGATGATGCCCCGGTTCTCGTACTCGCCCTGCCTGACGAAGGTGTCATCGAAGGCCTCGGCCGCGCGCAGGTACTTCCGGTCGAGGTCGGTCAGCGCCGCCTCGCCCAAAATCAGCGACAGCTCGCGGGCCTCCTTCCCCTGCGCGTAGGTCGAGAAGAGCTGGTTTGAGAGACCGGCGTGGTCCTCGCGGGTGCGCCCCGGACCGATCCCCTTGTCGCGCAAGCGGGAGAGGCAGGGGAGGACGTCGATAGGCGGGTAGATCCCCTGGCGGTGCAGTTCCCGCGACAGGATGATCTGCCCCTCGGTGATGTAGCCGGTCAGGTCGGGTATCGGGTGGGTCTTGTCGTCATCGGGCATGGTCAGGATGGGAATCTGGGTGATGCTCCCCGGCCGCCCCTTGATGCGCCCGGCGCGCTCGTACAGCCCGGCCAGGTCGGTGTACATGTAGCCCGGATAGCCCCGCCGGCCGGGTATCTCCTTGCGCGAGGCTGATATCTCGCGCAAGGCCTCGCAGTAGTTGGTCATATCGGTCATGATGACCAGCACGTGCATCCCGCGGTCGAAGGCGAGGTACTCGGCCGCGGTCAGGGCCAGGCGGGGGGTGGCGATCCGTTCGACCGCCGGGTCGTCGGCCAGGTTGATGAACAGCACCGTCCTGGCCAGGGCGCCGGTCTCGGTGAAGTCGTCGATGAAGAAGGCCGACTCCTCGAAGGTGATTCCCATGGCGGCGAAGACCACGGCGAACTTCTCCTGGGCGCCCAGCACCTGCGCCTGCCGGGCGATCTGGGCGGCCACCCGGCCATGCGGCAGGCCTGAACCGGAGAAGATCGGCAGTTTCTGCCCCCGGACCAGCGTGTTCAGGCCGTCGATGGCCGATACGCCGGTTTGGATGAACTCGCTCGGGTAGTCCCGGGCGGTCGGATTGATCGGCTCGCCGTTGATCGGCACCTTCTTTTCGGCGATCGGTGGCGGCCCGCCGTCGCGCGGACGGCCGAATCCGTCGAAGATCCTCCCCAGGAGGCCCTCGCCGACACCCAGCTCCATCCCGGTGCCGAGGAACCTGACCCTCGTCTGGTCGGTGTTGATGCCGGTCGACCGGCCGAAGACCTGCACCAGGGCTGTGTCCCGGGAGATCTCCAGGACCTTGCCCATGCGGATCTCGCCACCCGGGAGGATGATCTCGGCCAACTCCTCGTAGGTGACCCCGCTGACGCCGTTCACCAGGACGAGCGGCCCGGAAACCCCTCCGATGGTCAGGTATTCCTTCATCGCGCCACCTCCGCCGGCAACGGTTTGGCCGGTTGCCGGAAGAGCGCCTCGATCTCCTGCTCCAGGGCGGCCGCATCGGACTGGTCGAAATGGTCCCGGGCCTTGAGCCGGGCGATGACCATGCGCACCGGATGGGAGAAGATGTCCGACGTCTCCACACCCTCACCCAGGGCCTCGGCGCCCCGCTGGTGGAAGGCCCTGATCAGCCCCAGCATGTGTTTCTGGCGCTCCAGTGTCGTGAACTGGTCGTTGGCCATGAAGGCGTTCTGGTGGAGGAAGTCCTCGCGGATCGACCGGGCCGTCTCGAGCAGCAACTGGTCCTGCGACGACAGCGAATCCTTGCCGATGAGCCGGGCGATCTCCTCCACCTCGGCCTCGCGCTGCAGGATGTCCATGGCCCAGGCCCGCAGGCCGTCCCACTCGCTGCCGACCGCCCCGGCGTAGTAGGCCCGCAGGTTGCTGGTGTAGAGGGAGTAGCTGGTCAGCCAGTTGATTGCCGGGAAGTGCCGCCGGTTGGCCAGCTTGTCGTCCAAGCCCCAGAAGACCTTGACCACCTTGAGCGTACCCTGAACGACCGGATCGGACAGGTCGCCGCCGGGTGGGGAGACGGCACCGACCACGGTCAGGGTCCCCTCCTTGGCGGCCGACCCGAGGGTGACGACGCGGCCGGCCCGCTCGTAAAACTCGGCCAGCCGGGTGGCCAGGTAGGCCGGGTAGCCCTCTTCTCCGGGCATCTCCTGCAAGCGGCCGGATATTTCGCGCAGCGCCTCGGCCCAGCGGGAGGTGGAGTCGGCCATCAAGGCCACGTCGTAGCCCATGTCACGGTAGAACTCGGCGATAGTGATGCCGGTATAGATGGAAGCCTCACGCGCGGCCACGGGCATGTTAGAGGTGTTGGCGATGAGCACCGTGCGAAGGATGAGCGGCTGCCCGGAGATCGGGTCGATCAGCTCCGGGAACTCCTGCAGCACGTCGGTCATTTCGTTCCCCCGCTCGCCGCAGCCGATGTAGACGATCACTTTGGCGTCCGCCCACTTGGCCAATTGGTGCTGCACGACCGTCTTGCCTGAGCCGAACGGGCCGGGGATCGACGCCGTCCCCCCCTTGGTCAAAGGGAAGAGGGCGTCGATGATCCGCTGCCCGGTCAGCAGGGGAGCCACCGGGGTCAACTTCCGGGCGCACGGCCGGGGTTGGCGGACCGGCCACCGCTGGACCATGGTCACCGGGTGAATGGCCCGGCCGTCGTTGATTTCGGCTACGGTCTCGTTGACCGTCATCCGGCCGCCCTTGATCCCGGTCATCCTACCCGAGAGCCCCGGGGGGACCATGATCGAGGTGGTCACCAGGGAGGTTTCGCGGACCGTCCCGAGGACATCGCCCGGATGCACCTCGGCCCCCTCGACCGCCACCGGCTCGAACTCCCAGAGCTTCTCCGGGTCGAGGGGCGGGGCGGTGGCGCCGCGGCTGATCATGTCGCCGGTGGCCCGGCGGACGGCATCGAGGGGCCGCTGGATGCCGTCGTATATCGAGCAGAGCAGCCCGGGGCCGAGGTGGACCGCCAGCGGCTCGCCGGTGCTGAACACGGGCTCGCCCGGCCCCAGGCCCGACGTGTCTTCGTAGACCTGGATCGACGCCTCCCGGCCTTTCAGTTCAATGATCTCGCCGATGAGCCGTTGCTGGCTCACGTAGACCACGTCGTACATATGGGCGTGGGGAATCCCCTCGGCCACGACCAGCGGACCGGAAACCTTCACTATCGTGCCATGTTTCATCGATGCGCACCCGCCTTGCGTTCTTCGTCGGTGCCCCAGGTGTCAACCCCCAGGGCCTTGATGGTGGTCCGTCGCAGATGATCCAGGTGGTCCACCCCGCCCGGACGGAAGTCGGGGATGACGCTGACCGCCGCCCGGGGCATGAGCCGCCTGATCAGGGCCACCGCCGCGCCGTGCCGTGCCTGAAATCCCCCGGTCACCAGCACCACGCCGATGTCCCTCCCGGCTATCATCGCCCTGACGGCCGCCTCGGCGTCGTCGCCAGGCGCCAGCGTGGGGAGGCCGAGCAGACCCAGGCCCATCACTTCTCCCGGGTCGCCGACGACCAGGACTTCAGCCATGCCGCGTCCTCCTGGCGAAGGGGCGGATTCGGTCCGGCGACCAGCCGGCCTCCTTGAGGACGTGCACCAGGCGGACGGTCCTCAGGTCGATCTCCCGCAACAGCAGGAAAGCCGCCAGCGGTTCGGGGCCGAGGCTGATGAACGCCCCCGGCCGCAACCGCTCGATCAGAAGGTTCTCCAGAACGGATTCGACCGCCGCCCAGGGCCCTCCCGCCCGCCAGTTCTCAAGGCCGTCCCGCAGGGCGCGGCCGTAGGTCGAACGATCGAGGGTCTCGGCCAGGTTGCGCCGGTCGGAGGCGTTGACGGCCTCGCCGGAAAGGCGGCTCCAGGGGGGCGTCGGCAGAGCTTCGGCGCCCTCTCGCCGGCCGGTCTGGATGCGCCGCCAAGCTTGCCGGACGAGGGCGCCGTCACCCAGGGCGACGAAGTAGTCCTCCAGCAGCGGGAGTCGGTGCTCCCGGCTCCACCCTATTCCGAAGGCGACCCAGGCCATGTCGAACTGCTCGGCCATGCCCTCGCCGGAACCGACGCGCGCCGCGACCGCCACCGGCTCAAGGATGGCCGGCCAGGCAACGCCACGCCCGGTGGCCGCCCAGGCCTCGATCGCCTCGGTGGGATAGTTGCCGGAGATTCGGGACCAGCGGGCCGGGGTGCCATCCCTCCGAGAAGCCAGGGCGGCCCGGAGGTTGTGGAGATCGTGCCGCCAGCGGAGCATCGGCACCACCATCCCTTCGTGGTCGAAGGGTTCGACCGCCCGGTACTCGGCTTCGAGTTCATCGCCCAGGACGGCGTCGGGATCGGCCGAGGCGCCCGCGGAAACCGTGCGGAGGCCGGGGGCGATCGACCTCATGCGGGCCAGGACTCCGGCGGCATCGAGGGTGAGCATCTCCGACAGACGGGCGGGCGTGAGCCGGGTCCTCTTCTCGCGAGCGCGCACGAAACCAACGCCGGCGGCGTAGTCGGCCCGGTCGACGGCGGCCAGGGCGGCCGAGAGATCAGCCACTGGAAGCCCCCAGGAGGATCCGGGCGACGGCGATCTCTTCGTGACGCGCGAGTTCGTCCACCAGCAGCGGGATGGAGAAGTTGAGGGTCATCTTCCCCTTCCTCAGGATGATCCCCCCTGGGGCTCTTCGCCCACGGCGGCCACGACCACGCGGGGGTGCCCCCCCTGGCGGGCAGGATCGAGCCCCCTGGCCGCGGCCACCGCCAGGGCCGTGGGGTCGTCCGACAGGACCGCCTCGGTCGTCCCGTCGAGGTGCCGGTCGAGAAGCGCCTCGAGCACCTGCGCATAGAGCCCGAACTCGGGAGCGAGGAGCCGCCGCAGCGTTTCCTGGCGCACGCGGTCCATCCACTTCCTCTGGGCCTCGATCAGGCCGCGGTTGGTGGCCAGTTGAGCGGCAGATTCGGCTTGGCGGACAATCCGCTCCGCGTCGGCGACCGCCTGGTCGGTGACGGCCCGCGCGTCCCGGGCGGCCCGGGACTGCCACTCCCGGAGGCGCTCCCGAGCGGCCTGCTCTCCCCGGGTGATCACCCCGTTCACCTTCTCGTCGGTTTCGGCCTCGATCCGGCCGAGGATGTCGCCCAGGGCCATCGTCAGTTCTTCTCCTCCCGCCCGCCGTAGCGAGCCAGGAAGGCATCGACGAGGTGGCGGACGGCCGGTTCGAGCCGCGTCGCGACGGTCGCGTCGAGACGGGCGATCTCCTCATCCATCCCGCTGCGGGCCGCCTCCTTGATGGCCGCCGCCTGGGTGGCGGCCGCCTGGCGTTGCCCGTCGGCCTCCGTCGACGCCTGATCGAGCATCCGGCGGCGGGTCTCCCGGCCATCCCCCTCGGCCTTCGCCATCAGGCCGGGCATTCTCGCCTCGGCTTCCGCCATCCGTCGGTCGGCCGTCTCTTCGGCTTCCCGAATTCTTTCCATCAATGTCTTGATGTCGTCCACGTCATCTCCGCGAGAGGTGTCGAATTGATTTATATACACCATCGTCCCACGGCATGCAAACGCGCCCCACGTGTCCGCCGGCGGCTTTCAGCGGACCCTTCGCCAACCCAGGATGAGGTCGGACATGCCGTGGGCATGCTCGCGGATGGCGCCCCGGTCAAAAGATACCGAGACGCCGCCGGCCTGTTCCAGCACCTGCTCCTCCCGGCCGATGAGGACGAGTTGCCCGCGCAGCCGGAGGGACGCCGAACCGGCCCGTATCCCATCGGCCACGATGACCCCGGCATAGTCGCACATCCCGGCCAGGTCGAGGAGGGCCGGCTGGTTGCCCGGATCGAGGTGCGAGTACTCCGGGTCTGTACTCCCCGGTGAATTCGCCCATGCCACGCAGGACCGAGGCATGGTACCGCGCTGGGTCGTACAGGGGGTTGTGGACCACCAGCACGCCGGCGCCGTTCACGCTGCCGTGGAAGGTGGCCTCGAGCACGACTACGCCGGCGAACCGGCCGTTCTCGGGCGGCGCCCGTCTGGCCTGGATGTTCGCCCACCGGTCCCGGCCGATGCCGAACAGCGTGGCCGGGTGGTCCAGGCAGGCGCGCACCTCGTCCGGGACGGGGCATGTCCCGTGCACCAGGTCGACCCCGGCGCCGACGGCCACCTCCCCGGCGGCGACCGACGCAATCTCCCCGGCAAGCCCCTCGATCAGGGCCGGCCCGCCGACGCACAGCCGGCCCGCCGTGATCACTGCCGCCGTCCCGGGCGGCGCGAGGGGACGATCGACGGCCAGCACGCGCACCGTTGCCCGGCTCTCGCCGACCGTCGCCGTCGCCTCCACGTCGGCCAGCGGGTAGCCCCCGGTGACGAAAGGCGAGGCAGCGTAACCGAACGACCTGTTGAAGAGCACCACGGGAGTGGCCGGATCGCCGTCGCCATCGTCCGTGTCGGGCAGCAGGCGGCCGGTCACCCGGTACCCGACGCCGTCGAGACTTCCGGCCAGCGGTTCCGCCGTCCACGGCTCGGTGGCGCCGTACCCGAAGACGCCCGCCGGGCGGTAGGCTGGCTCATTGTTGCCGCACCGCGTGAGCCATTCCCAGGCGCCGTACTCGGCCGCCCCTAGAGCCCGGCGGTATCCCTCGTCCCGCCGGCTCAGGGCCTTCTCCTCGCCGGCCAGGGCGAGCATCAGCATGATCGGCCCGGTCATGACGGCGATCATCAGGCATACCATGGGAAGCGTGAAGCCGCGTCCCCCAGCACCCGCCAGCGCGCGACGCATGCGTCATCCGGCCACGTTGCGCAGCCGCACCGCCGAGCGGTAGCTGCTTCCCCCGTCGACGCCTTCCAGGCGGAACGAGAACTCGACCAGCCGTACCCGCGAAGGGATGCCGGTCTCGTGCCCCTGCCCGTCGACGTACCGGAAACTCAGGTCGGCCAGGTCGTCGGCCAGGACGGAGGTCGCCCCCTCCTCCCAGGCGGGCAGCGTGTCCAGCGGGAGCCGGCGGCGGCGGATGGTCAGCTTGAGCTTGTCGCCGTCGCGACGCACGGTGAACAACCGGTGGCGGCTGATGCTCCCGGGAACCTCATCGGCCCCCTCGACCAGGTACTCCACGGTCAGATGATCGGGCCCCATGTCGTGAATGGCGGCCACCGAGCACCGGTAGCCGGCCATGAAGAGCAGGTCGGTTATCGTCCCGGCGGCGTGCCGCATCGACCCGGAATGCTCCCCCGCCGCCTCGGCCCGCGACCACCACCGGCTCACGTGACCAAGCATCGAGAAGAGGAGCAGCAGGGTGGTCACGCCGATGGTCGAGACGATGAGCAGCTCGATTAGCGAGAATCCCCGGAACGACCTTGACGCGCGCCGGTCGCCAGGCGCACCTTCCTCGACCCCCCGCCGGTCTCCACTTCGACCGCCTCGACGATCACCTTCGTCAGTCCCGGACATGATTCGACCTCCTCCCTGCGCAGGACGACCGACACCGGCCTGCCGTTGACGATCACCCGCCGTTCGACGGGCGGCGGCGCCGTCGGCCCTTCCGACTCCCCGCCATAGATCACCCGGCTGGTCTCCCCGGCCGCAACCTCATCGACCAGACCCGTCATGGCCTCCTCCATCTTGGCCCTCTCCAGCGCCACCTTGGTCCGGGCGGCCTCGGCATAGCCCCAGGCGGCGAACGCGCACAGGAACGCCCCGCTCAGCAGCACCTCGATCGACGAGAAGCCGCGGGGGCGCACGCCTCATCCCTCCCGGTAGATCCGGGCCCGCCCGGTGGCCGACGTCAGCGAGATGCGCCAGGACCGGCCGCCACCCGAGAGGAGGATTGACCCGGTGGAGCAGGTGCCGTCGGGGTTGAATTCCTTGCGCATCGGGCCGATCATCCGGATGGCGGTCACCTCCCTGGGCAGGATCACCGTGCCGGACAGGCGCCAGCCGCCTTCCGCCCGCAACCAGATGAGTAGACGCCACGTCCCGCCCGCGTCAGCCACGGCGGTGACCGACTGCTCCACTCCCCTGGTGATCGCCTGCCAGCGCACCCGGCGCAGCGTGCCCACGGTCAGATCGGCCCCCTCGCGGGCCCGCCAGCGGGATGAGATGGCGGCCGCGCCGGAGAGCGACAGGCCGACCATGATGGCCACGATGGTCAGCGAGATGGTCAATTCGACCAGGGTGAATCCGGGTGCGCCCATCGGGCGTCCAAGGACCGTGGTTTCCATGACCGATTACCGAGGCAAGGCCCGTGCCAGAGACACCACCGGGCTGCAACCTATTGAACGGGAATGATTTTCGGGCTGTCAGGCGGGAGTGTAACCCGGCTGCGCGACGGCCGCGGGTGACACCCGGCGGGCACACCTGTCCCCGGGAGGAACATCAGGGGAAGGTGACCGTGACCCGCGGCTCCCTTGGAGCCGGGCGGGAGTTGTCAGTCTACTCGGATCCGATCAGCAGGCGACGGGCCATCCGGTATTTCGCGGCGGTACGTTCGACCACGTCGGCCGGAAGCGCGGGTGGCGGCGGGGTCTTGTCCCACCGGATCGACTCCAGGTAGTCCCGCACGAACTGCTTGTCGAAGCTCGGCTGCGGTCCGCCGGGCCGGTAGCCCTCCTTCGGCCAGAAGCGGGAGGAGTCGGGCGTGAGCACCTCGTCGATCAAGATGATCCGTCCGTCGAGACGGCCGAACTCGAACTTGGTGTCGGCGATGATGATTCCCTTGCGCTCGGCGTCGTCCGCGGCGGCGCCGTAGACCGCCAGGCTGAGGCGCTCGAGCTCGCGATAGTCCGCCCTCCCGATCATCTCGGCTGCCTCGCTCTGGGTCAGGTTCCGGTCGTGCCCCTCCTCCTCCTTGGTGGACGGGGTGAAGAGGGCCGCGGGAAGCCGATCCGACTCGCGCAGCCCCGGCGGCAGCGCGACGCCAGCCACGGTGCCGCCCTGCCGGTACTCCTTCCAGCCCGAACCGGAGAGGTAGCCGCGGACGACGCACTCGACCGGGAAGGGGTCGGTCCGGCGCACCAGCATCGACCGGCAGGCCAGCATGTCGACCGGCAGGGATCGCTTGAGGATCTCCTCCATCTCGACCGGGTCGGCGGTCACCAGGTGGTTCTCGACGATCCCGGCGGTCAACCGGAACCAGAACAGAGACATGGCCGTGAGGACCTCCCCCTTGCCGGGAATCCCCTCGCGCATGACGACATCGAAGGCCGAGATGCGGTCGGTGGCCACCACCAGCAGGTACTCATCGGCGGCGAAGACATCGCGGACTTTTCCCCGGCGGAAGAGGGGCAGGCCGGGAACGTCGGCCGCGAGGAGCGGAACGGTCACCGGCGCGAACCGAAGACGGCCGAGGGGTTGATCGTCTCCCCCTCGAGGGTGTCATCCAGCACTTCGATCTCGACCTCGGTCACCTTCCCCTTGTGCCGGTAAGAGATGTTCATGCACAAGAGGACGCCTTCCTCCTCCGCGTGCAGCGGGATGGTCTCCTCGTACTTCAACAGCTCGGCGTCGGCCGGGATGATCTCCATCCGGCGGAAGAGGTCGGCCAGGCGGTCCTCGTAGAAGATCCCCTCGATCCGCTCGCCGCCGCAGCAGGGCTCCAGGGGGTTGATGAAGTCGAGCACGAACGGCTCGACCCTGATCCCGCCCCCGCGGCGTGACTTGCGGTCATGAAAGAAGAGGCTCCCTTCGCGCCGGCTCTCGGCCGGCGTGCGGCTGCGGTGCACCAGGTTGCGCACCGTCCTCCCCTCGGCCATCGACCGGGCGATGCTGTCGGTCGAGCGCGCCCGGATGGTCCCCTTGGCGGCCTTGGCCGGATCGGTGTCCCCCACCAAGTTCGAGATCAGCGCGTGGAAGTCGGCCGCGCTGCGGCCCGGATTGAGCGGCTCGAGAATGAGCGCCTTGACCGGCTGGGCGCGGAACGACTCGATCAGGGGGCGGTAGAAGGGCTGGCCCCGGTGCTCGGCGTAGAGCCCGGCCAACCGGCGCATGGGAGGGCGGGCGAAACGGCGCGACACGGCCACCCGGGCGACGGGCGCCAGGATCGCCATGATGGCCTCCTCCTGCTTCATGCCGTCGGGCTTGAGCAGCAGGAAGACTTGCGGAATCCCGCCCCGGCCTGGCCCGCTCATGGCGCGCAGACCCCCCGCTGCGGCAGGGTGTTGACGGCGAAGTCGACCACGCCGGACTCGCGCCGGAAGTCGCCCTCGCTGTCGGAGGTGTGGACGGTGTTGGCCATGATGTCATCGGTGTAGGCGCCGCGCACGATCTCGAGGGCCGTCCGGCGCACCCGCTGGCGCGCCTCGACCCCTTCGTAGAGGAGGGCCAGCGAACGTTTGCCGCTCATGAACCCGACCAGTTCGCCGAAGAACTTCTTCTCCTTGTGAACCTCGTAGAAGACCGACATCTGCTCGGGCGTCGGGCAGATCACCTTGGCCCCGATGATGTAAGCGCCGGTCTTGGCCATCGCGTCGATGACGTCGCCCAGGCGGGGGTCGCTCGGCTTCTCGAAGGCATTCGGCTTGATGATGGCCAGCGTGCGCTCGACCTTCGGCAGCTCCTCGGGATAGTAGTTGATGGCCCCGTCCTGCGGGCCGCCGAGGTGGCGGTACTTGTTCCAGAAGAGGTCGATCTGCCTTTCCGCCTCAGATGGCCAGGCAGGGGCGGAGGCGGGAAACTCGACGTCGGCCGGATGTCCTTCGTGAGGGGGGTGATAGAAGCCGAAGCGCCCCAGCACGGTCACCCCATCGCGCCGGCGGATGTCCCCCATCAGGCGGCTCACCCGCCGGACGGCATCCTCCCCCTCGAGCACCAGGTTCATCACCCGGGCCACCTTGTACTTGCGGGGGGCGTAGTTGACGTACTCGCCGAGGACCTCCTTGAACTTGTCCTGGACGAAGGCTTCCTCCCGTTCCTGCGGCTGGGTCAACGTGTCGCAGAAGTCGCCGGCGAGCTCGCCGGTGAAGGCGAAGATGCCCGCCCCGACGATCGCCAGCGGGGAGCCCGACTCGGGCATGACCCGGATCATGCTGATGATGTCACCGGTGATGGAGCGTTCGAGGGCGGGGGGGTAGATGTTGACGATGGTCCGTTCGATGGTCATGGTCCGTGCATTCCTCCTGGGCTTCATGCGGTGCCGCGCGCCCGATTTGCGTAGTAATGTAATGCCTTATTCGGAAAATGGGAACAGGTATTCCGTCGACCGGCCCCGGGCGCCGGATGATAGAATGGGGCGCAAAAGGCGGGGGCGCGGAACGAAAGATGCGGGAAGCCGGGCGAACGATCAGGGAGATCCTGCCGTGGATCGTCGCGGCCGCGCTTGTCATGGCGGTCTTCGCACCCTCCGTCGGCTTCGACTTCACCGACTTCGATGACGGAACCTACGTCACTCGAAATCCCCACCTCGCGCTCGGCTTCTCCATGCCCGGACTGCGTTGGGCCATGACCACCTACGACACCGCCAACTGGCATCCCATTACCTGGCTGTCGCTGATGCTGGACTACCGGCTGTTCGGCACCGACGCGCGAGGCTACCACCTGGTCAACCTATTGCTCCATGTCTTGAACGCCGTCCTCTTCGGTCTGCTGCTGGGCAGGCTGACCGGCCGCCGGGCGTCCGCCTTCGCCGCCAGCCTCCTGTGGGCCGTCCACCCGCTGCGGGTCGAGTCGGTGGTCTGGATCTCGGAGCGCAAGGATCTGCTGTGCGCCCTCTTCTGGCTCCTCTCGATGACCGCCTACCGTCACTGGCTGGCCAGACCGGGAACGGGGCGCTACCTGGCGCTGCTGGCTGCCGCCGCGCTGGCCATGGCCGCCAAGCCGATGGCGGTCACGCTGCCGGTGGCGCTGCTGCTGCTCGACTGGTGGCCGCTGGGGCGCATCAAACGGGAGCCTGGCCGCTGCTGCCGGAGAAGATCCCGCTGCTGCTGCTGTCGGCAATAACGTCGCTGCTGACCATCAGGGCACAGCGAGAGGCGATGGCTTCGTTCGAGTGCTGCCGCCGGTTTCGAGGCTGGCCAACGCCGCCCGGGCCGGGGGCGCCTACCTCGGCAAGACGCTGCTCCCGCTGGACCTGGCGCCCTTTTATCCGCACCACCCCGTCGCCCCCGGCCAGTTGGCAGCCGCCGCGCTGGTTCTCGCCGCCGGCACGCTGCTGGCCGTCCTCTCACGCCGTTCCCGCCCGTCGCTGTCGGTCGCCTGGTGGGGTTTCGTGCTGCTGCTGCTGCCGACCCTCGGCCTGATCCAGGTCGGCGGCCAGGCAATGGCCGACCGGTACACCTACCTGCCCCACCTGTTCCTCTTTGGCGGAGTCGCCTGTGCCCTGCGGCTCCCCAGGACGTTCGTGACCGCCATGGTTTTCCTGGCCCTGTCCTGCCTGACGCCGCTGGCCCGCGCCCAGGTGTTCCGCTGGAGTGACGACCGGACCCTGTTCGAGCACGCCATCGGCGTCACCCGGGGGAACTGGATGATGCACTACAACCTGGCCAATGTGCTTCTTCGGCGCGGACTCGCCCGGGAAGCCGAGGAACAATACCGCGCCGCCATCTCGATCTTCCCCGAATACACTGAAGCGCGCAACAACCTGGGAAGCCTGCTGTCCGTCACCGGGCGCGAGGCCGAGGCGGAAGGGCAATTCCGGATGGCTCTGGCCGTCCGCCCAGGCCACGCCCCGTCGTGGTTCAACCTGGGCAAGGTGCTCGAGTCGAAGGGCGATTACGCCGGCGCGCTGGGGCCGTACGCCGAGGCGGCCCGGCTGGCACCCGACCGGGCCGAGGCGCACCTGCGACTGGGCGCCGTGCTGCTGCGCTCGGGAGATCCGGCGATGCCGGGCGAGCTTGCGCCCGGGCCCTCGAGCTCGACCCGGGATCGGCCGAGGCGGCGCAGTGCCTGGCCGCGACGGGAGGGGCCTCCCGATGAGATTCTTCGCCACCACCCCGAAGAGCGTCGAGGCGCTCGTGGCCGAGGAACTGGCCTCCTTCGGCGCAACCGAGATACGCCCCACCTCCGGCGGCGTCCACTTCGGCGGCACGCTCGAGGCGGCCTACCGGGCCTGCCTCTGGTCGCGCTTCGCCTCGCGCATCCTGATGCCGCTGGTCGAAGTCGACGCGACCGACGCCGCCGCGCTGCACGCCGGCGTGACCGCCTTCCCCTGGGAGGAGCACCTGTCGCCCGACGGCACGCTGGCGGTCGACTTCACCGGCACCAACGAGTCGCTGGGCAACACGCTCCACTCGGCCCGGGTGGTCAAGGACGCCGTGGTCGACCGCTTCCGGACGAAGTTCGGCCGGCGCCCGTCGGTCGACCTCGAGCAGCCGGACCTGCGCCTCAACGTCCATCTCAACGGCGCGCGGGGCGAGGTCCGCCTCGACCTCTCCGGGCGGAGCCTGCACCGCCGCGGCTACCGGCTCGACGGGCTCGGCCGCGCCGCTGAAGGAGAACCTGGCCGCGGCCATCCTGGCTGCGGGCGGGCTGGCCGGCCATCGCCGCCGCCGGCGGGGCGCTGCTCGACCCGCTGTGCGGCTCGGGCACGCTGCCCATCGAGGCGGCCCTGATGGCCGCCGACATCGCCCCCGGCGGCATGCGGCCGGACCACGGCTTCTCCCGCTGGCCGGGGCATGACGCCGCCCTCTGGGACCGGCTGTTGGCCGAGGCCAGGGATCGACGCCGGGCCGGGCTTGACCCGCCTGCCGCCGATCCACGGGTCCGACGTCGACCCCCGGCGGTCGAGGCCGCACGGGCCAACGCCAACCGGGCCGGGCTGAAGGGATACGTCACGCATCGACGGTCGGCAACCTGGCCGACGCCGCCCCGCCGGCAGGGCGCCCCGGCCGGCCTGGTGGCGGTCAACCCGCCGTACGGCGAGCGGCTCGGCACCGAGGAGGAACTGCGCCCGCTGTACGAGACGCCTCGGCAGGGTGCTGCGCGAGCGCTTCACCGGCTGGACGGCGGCGGTCTACACCGGCAACCCCGGGCTGGCCTTCCGGCTCGGGATCAGGGCCCGGCGCCACTGAGATCTCCCCAACGGCGCCGATTCCGCTGCCGCCTCTTCCGGCTGGAGATCGACCCGGCCAGGTTCATGCGCCCCTCCCGGGGACCGGCCGACCTGGCCCCGGAGGATCTGGTCAACCGGCTGCGGAAGAACCTGCGCACGCTCGAGCCCTGGGCCCGCCGCGACGGGGTGACCTGCTGCCGGGCTGTACGACGCCGACCTGCCCGATTACAACGTCGCCGTCGACCTGTACCACGAGGCGGGGTCGGGCGACCGCGGGCGGTGGTCCAGGAGTACGCGGCGCCCCGCCGACGTCGAGCCGGCCAAGGCCGCGCGCCCGCCTCGCGGGCAGCGGTGGCCGCGGTCACCGTGGTGCTGGAGGTGCCCCAGGACCGGGTGGTGATGAAGGAGCGCCTCCGCCAGAAGGGGCACGCGCAGTACGAGCAAGCTGGGCGAGCACCGGGCGCTTCCTGACGTCACCGAGGGGGGGCTGCGCTTCCTGGTCAACCTGGCCGACTACCTCGACACCGGGCTCTTCCTCGACCACCGGCCGGCGCGGGCCATGATCCGCGAGATGGCCGGCGGGAACGCGCTTCCTGAACCTCTTCTGCTACACCGGCACGGCCACCGTCGCAGCCGCCGCAGGCGGGGCGCGCTCGACCGTCTCGGTCGACCTGTCGGCCACCTACCTCGACTGGGCCCGCCGGAACCTCGAGTCCAACGGCTTCGGCGGGCGCCAGCCACGAACTGGTCCGGGCCGACTGCCGCCGCTGGCTCGACGACGAGCGGCGGCCGCTTCGACCTGATCCTGCTCGACCCGCCCACCTTCTCGACCTCCAAGGCGATGGACGGCACGCTCGACATCCAGCGGGACCACGTCGCGCTGATCCGCGCCGCGGCCCGCCTGCTGGCGCCCCGGGGGACGCTGATCTTCTCGACCAACCTGCGCCGCTTCAAGCTCGACGCGGAGAGCCTGCCGGGCCTGGCCGCAGAGGACATCACCGCGCGCACCATCCCACCCGACTTCGCCCGCAACCCGCGCATCCACACTTGCTTCCTGTTGCGCCGGGAGGAACACACCGCGGGGGAGCGCCCGCCGCGACCGCCCCGGACATGACCCCCGGCCCGGAGATCCTCGTCCGCCCGACGGCTTCCCGGAGGGAGAACGCGGGCGACCGGATCTGCCTGGGGCATTCCCGATCGCCCGCGCCGCCCGGAAGAGAAGCTTTCCGGGTTCGTGTTAGAAGCTGAACTTCATCTTCAGGTACCCGACGTCGAGGTCGTAGTCCGCGTCCGCGTAGGCGCCGCTCAGGAACGAGGCGGTGGCCGCGTACGCGTACTGGTCTCCACCGGTCGTCGCTGTAGTCGAGTTTCTCGTGCAGGTAGCCGAGGGTCACCTCCAGCTGCCGTGCCACCTGGTAGGTCGCCTTGATCTTCAGGGTGTCCTTGGTGTAGTCGTCGGAGGCGTCGATGTCCTCGCAGGGCGCTGCCCCGTCGAGGCGAAGAGCCCCTCGCCGTCGGAGTTCTGGTAGTTCCAGGCGGCCGCGAGGTCCAGCTTGTCCTTCACCACCGGGACCTGCGCCGAGAGCCCGTACGACCAGTTGTCGCTCCGCAGGCTCTCCGTCCAGTTGAACGCCGTCGCGGTGTTCGGCCGAGGTCGGGATTGGTGTTGTTCCCCGGGCTGTACTGCCGCTCGCGCTGATCGGAGACGACCCGCTCGTACCCCGCGGAGGCCCCGAGGATGACGCCGCGCGGCAGCGTGTAGGAGAGGTCGAGGCAGGCCTCGTGGCGGGTCTCCTTCTGCAGCCCGATGTCGGTGTCGTCGTAGTCGTCCCTGGTGTACGTGTACTCCAGGCCCAGGTCCAGCTGCTCGGTCGGCGCCAGGTCGAAGCCGATCCCGGCCACGTCGCGGTCCTTGTCGGCGACGTCGAACCGCCGCTCGTAGAGCTCGATGGACGGCGGCGTCGCCGGCGGCGAAATCGGCCGCCGTCGAGGCCGAATTCCGAGCTGCGGAAGACGTGCTGGTACTTCACCCGGGTGGTCAGCAGGTCGGACGCGGCGTTGCGCAGCCGGACGGAGACGTCGTGCTCGTCGGTGTCCTCCGCGTCCTCGCGCACCGTCCGGTCGACCTGGCTGAAGTCGTAGCCGACCTTGAGCGAGGTCTCCCAGGGCAGCTTCAGGCCGAGGGCTGACGCCGGCGTGATGCTTGTGGTATTCGAAGCGCTCGCTCTCGACGGAGTCGCCCGGTGGCGAGGTTGGTGTACTCGACGGTGCTCGACTCGTTGTCCTTCCCCGTGTAGTCGTAGACGCACCCCGAGCGCGAGCGGCTGCAGCGCGCTGGTGTCGTAGGCGACCCGCACGTTGGTGTAGCCGATGTCGCCCTTGAAGCGGCTGCGGTTCAGCCCGAGCGTGGTCGTGAAATAGCTCGGCGAGGTCGCGGTCGGGATGCCGTTGGTCGCATTGGCGGCACGGGAATCCGTCACCGTCGTGCCGAGGTTCAGGTCGTCCTTCAGGCGGGCGTAGCTGACGCGCAGCGCCAGCGTGGAGTGCGCCGGGAACCGGAAGACGCCCTGCGCCCCGACCTTCCAGTAGTCGTTGTCGGGCGGGAGATAGTTGGTCTCGATCGACGCGCTCCGTGGTCACGTACGGGTTGCGCCAGTTCAGGGTCTCGTTCTCGTTGTCGAAGGAGCTCCAGAGGCCGCGTCAGCGCGAGGACGACGGGCCGCGTGCGGTACCCGGCCTCGACGGTCGCCGTCATGCGTCTGGTAATCGACCGGCTCGGGCATCTCCACGACGTTCCCGAACGAGGACGTCTGGGTGCCGATGATGTCCGCGAAGACCCCGCTGTCGGCGCCCAGGGGCTTGGTGCCGCGTGCGCTCCTCCTGCTTCGCGCCGAGCCTGGAAGTAGAAGGGGCTCCGCAGCGACACCTCGACCGCGCGCGCCGTAACGCCTTGCGCTGGATGGCATAGTCGAAGGGGTTCCAGAGCGCCTGGTCCGTGCTGACGGTCGGGGTCAACCTCGCGTCCTGGTTCTTCGGCCGGGAGGTCGCGGCATAGTCCAGCTGCGTCGGTGCCGATGCCCGTGAAGAAGGTCCGGGCGCCGAAGGAGTAGTTGTGCGGGGTCTCGTTGTAGAAGATCTTGAAGGAATGGCTGCCGTACGCCCCGCCGCGCATGCAGGAACGACTGGTCGTCCAGCCCGAAGTCGCGGCCGTCGATCTCGAGGTACGAGGCGCCCCGGGCGAAGCGCAGGCTCGCCGCCGCCGCGACGCCGTCCTGCAGGTCCCGGTACTCCTGGGCCTTGGCGCTCTCGCGCTCGTCGTCCGACGGCCAGCAGGCGCAGCGTGATCTGTCCGCCGAACTCCGGCTCGCCGGCGGCGTGGGCCGCGGCGGCGCCGAAGAACAGCACGCCACCAGGAGTGGAATTGCGATTCGTGTCTTCATGATGGCCTCCTATCGCATCCACACGTTGCCGGCGTTTTCGCCGTTGTCGGGATTGGACCGGCGCCCAGCTGCCGTGGATCGTGTCCGTGGCAATTCAAGCAGGATCGGGCGTAGAACCGGTTGGACGGCGCGCTGCCGCCGAAGCCCGTCCTGGCGTCGTAGGCGGTGCCCGGGTGCCGCGAGAAGTCGTGGCACTCCTGGCAGAGATTGGGGACCTTCCGCACGAGCAGCTTGCCCTGGCGGCTGCCGTGCGGCGTGTGGCAGTTCGTGCAGCTCTCCTCGACCGGCGGGTGCTCCCAGACGAACGGACCGCGCTTTTCGGCGTGGCAGCCGTAGCAGAGCTCGTTGACGGTCGTCGGCCTTGACCAGGTGCGACGTCAGCGTGCCGTGGGGGTTGTGGCAGCTGCTGCACGCGAGCTTGCCCTCGAGGATCGGGTGGTGCGACAGCTTGTTCGCCTGGGACTTCACGTCTGCGGTGGCAGCCGAAGCAGACGTCGGGCTGGCGCGCCATCGGGCTGGCGGCGCCGTGAACGGCGTGGCACTGCGAGCAGGCGACGTCGTTCTTCCGGTGCGGTCCGGAATCCCAGAGGGCGACCGCGGTGCCGGCGGCATGGCACGCCAGGCATTGCCCGCTCAGCTGCCCGGCGTCGCGCCGCGCGCCCCGGGTGAACGAAACGATGCTGCCCGGCGTCTGATCCTTCTGGTGCTCGCTCGCCCGGTCCGTGGCAGGACTCGCAGCCGGCAGCGCCGTACCTGGCGTCCGCCGCCCAGACCTTGGCGTGCAGGGAGCCGGCCGAACGCGCCGACCACTTCGTCGTGGCACTCGGCGCAGGCCTTGCTGCCGATGAATGCCGCCTGCCCCTCGGCGAGAGCCATGCCTCTTTGGGGAGGCACCAAACCTGTTGCGAGAAGAAGCGCAATGAGCCAGGTTGTCAAGCAGAATGACCTTTTCATGTGCCCCACCTCCGTGTTCAATGAACACCAGATGTCACCGGAATTACTGAGTCCGAGTGTCACCTCCTTCTTCGGGTTCGACGTGGACTCTTGCCGCCACTCCATCGCGGGCGTGGCTGAAATCACACAATTCCTTCCGGCTCACTTCGCCACATGAACTATCTTTAACATGAGCGCATGTGCGGGTCGTGTCAAGACGTATCTCTCTTCCGCAACCGGACGGCGAGTTACAGAATTGACTCGGTCACCGGTGCCGGCGGCGCCGCCACCGTCCCGGGATTGGCTAGGCCATCAGGGCGTTGAAGCGGGCGATACCGCGGCGGAGGTACTCCGGATCGAGCGGGCCGGCCGGGGTGGGCGTGGCGAACAGCCGCCCGGGGAGGAAGGCTGCGGCCGGGTCGAACCCGTGGCGCACCCGGAAGGCGTGCTTGCGGCGGTGGACGTCCTCCCCCAGGCGCCGCATGCCGGCCTCGTCCAGTTCGATCCCGGCGGCCGCCAGGGCACGAGCGGTCACCTCGGGAGTGTAGATGCCCCGGGCGAAGAAGCAGACCGCCAACGACGACAGGACCTGCCGCCAGCGCTCCTCGGCCAGCAGCGAGTCGACCAGCGCTTCCGGTTCGGGGCCCGGCTTGCCGGCGTTCTTCTGGTCGGCCGAATAGCCGGCGTTGTCCAGGTGGCTGTGGCGACACCCCAGCAGGAAGCCGAGGTGGGCTGCCGGGCCGGTGTGGTAGCCGGCCATCTCGTTGCCGCCCAGAGCCAGCGCGAACTCCCGGCCGCCGTAGCGCACGGCCGCTGCATCGACACCGCGCCCGAGCGTCCGCCAGAACTCCCCCTCGCCGTCGGCGATCATCCCGACCGCCCGCATGTATCCCTCCACGTCGCCCCAGGCCAGGGGGACCCCGCCCGTCTCGGCCGGGCCGATCAATCCCTTCTCATGCGCCTCGGTCGCCCAGGCCAGGACCACTCCGGCGCTGATCGCGTCGATGCCGACCGCCTCGACCCGGTCCATCAGCCGCAGCAGGCCCCGGGCGTCGGCCACACCGAGCATCGACCCGAGGGCGTAGATCAGCTCGTAGTCGTAGGAGATCATCGACGTCTTGTAGAAGTAGGGCTCCTCGGGGTGGGGCTCGCGCAGCGCGGCGATGTGGATGCAGCCGACCGGGCAGTGGCCGCAGGCAAGCCGACGGCCCAGGTAGTGTTCGGCCAGGTGCTCGCCGGAGATGGCCGCCGGATCATCGAGCCTGGCAGCGCCCAGGTTGCGCACCGGCAGCCCGCCGAGGGCCGACAGGGAAGCCACGTTCCCGGCCGTCCCCAGGTCGTGGTACTTCTTCATCACCGGCGAGGCGACGGCTGACCGGTAGATCTCGTCATAGACCTCCCGGTAGGCCGATTGGTCGGCCACCGGCAGCGCGCGATGCCCGGCGATGACCAGCGCCTTCAGCTTCTTCGAGCCGAAGACGGCCCCCAGCCCGAGGCGTCCGAAGTGGCGGTACGACTCGGTGGTCACCGCGGCGTAGCTGACCAGCCGCTCCCCCGCCCGGCCGATGCGCATGATGCTGCGCGTGCCGGCCCCTTCCTCCTGCTCGCGGATGATCCGGCCGACAGCCGCCGTGCCGCTCATCCCCCACAGCGTCGAGGCGTCGTGGAAGCGCACCTTCCCCTCGTGGACCGAGAGGTACAGCGGGATGTCCGAGGCGCCGGTGACGACCATCGCCCCGTAGCCGGCCAGGCGCAGGGCGGTGGCGCTGCGGCCGCCGCAGTGGCTCTCCCCCAAGCCCCCGGTGTGGGGCGAACGGAACATCGCCACCGTCTTCGAGGCGAGCGGGAAGAGGCCGGTCAGCGGGCCGACCGCCAGCACGATCGGGTTGTCCGTCCCCAGCGGGTCGACATCCGGGGGGGCGTGCTCCTCCAGCAGCCGGATGGCCACGCCGGTGCCCCCCAGGGAATCCCGGAAGAGGTCCTCGCGCCGCTCCACCCGGAAGGAGCGCCGGGCCAGGTCGACGTGGAGGACCTTATGCAGGGGGTCAGCCGCGCCCATCGGCAGCCTCCTCCCCCTCGACGGCCAGGACGTGGTGCGGGCAGTAGCGGGCGCAGATGCCGCAGTGGACGCAGATGGTTGGCTTGTCGATCCCGTCGTCCCAGAAGACCGCCCCGACGATGCAGGCCGATCGGCACCGGCCGCAGCCGATGCAGGCGTCGCGCGAGAGGCGCACGCCGCCGCCGGGGCGGGGGGTCAGGGCACGGGTCGGGCAGACCCGCAGGCAGGCCGGGTCTGCGCAGGCGCGGCAGATGATCACCGTGAAGCCGCGTTCCATCCCGCCCACCGAGCGAACCCCCAGGCAGGACCCGCCCAGGCCGCCGTGCCCGAGCCGCCGGGCGCAGGCGAACATGCAACTCTGGCAGCCGACGCACCGGTCGGCGTCGACGATGGTCAGTTTCATCCTCGGCCAACTATACCACTCTCCCGCCGGGGCCGGAATGCCGGTCAGCGGGATGGTATACTCATTTGATGGAAGCGAAGGCGGAGACGCGGCGGGGTGTCCTGTTGCTGCAGATGGGGGGGCCCGAGCGGATCGACGACATCGAGCCGTTCCTGCGCAACCTGTTCAGCGACCGGAACATCATCTCGCTGCCGGGACCCGGGCCGTTGCGTCGCATGCTGGCGTCGATCATCGCCAACCGGCGCGCCCGCCGGGTGGCAACCCGCTACCGGGCCATCGGCGGCGGCTCCCCCCTCGTCCGGATCACCGTCGAGCAGGCCGCCGCGTTGGAGCGCGACCTGGCCACCCGGGGTGTTCCGTCCGTCGTCCGGGCCGCCATGCGCTACTCGGCCCCGCGCACGCCTGATGTCGTGGCGGCGCTCTACCGGGAGGGGATCCGGCACTTCGTCGCCCTTTCGCTCTATCCCCATTTTTCGCGGACGACCACCGGCTCGAGCCTGGACGACCTGCGCCTTTCGCTGTCCGGCTGTCCCGGGGCCTCCCTCGAGGTGATCGACCGGTGGGGCGACCACCCCGGCTACGCCGGACTCCTGGCTGCGCGGATCGCGGCCGAGACCGATGCGCTGCGGCGCGAGGCGGGCGGCGAGGTCATGGTCGTCCTGTCGGCCCACGGCCTGCCGGTCAGGGTCATCGAGTCGGGCGACCCATACCTGGCCGAGGTGGAGCGCACGGCGGCGGCGGTCGGGCGGCTCCTCGGCGGCATCCCCTGGCGCCTTTCCTTCCAGAGCCGCCTGGGGCCGGTCAAGTGGCTCGAACCGACCACCGGGGCAGTCATCAGGGAGGTGGCCGGCGGCGGTGTCCGCGGGGTCCTGCTGGTTCCGTTGGGATTCGTCTCCGACCACATCGAGACGCTCTACGACCTGGACATCGTCTATCGCGAGGAGGCCGCCCGGGCCGGCATCGCCCACTACCGCCGCCTGGCCGCGTTCAACACCGACCCGGACTTCATCTCCCTGCTGGCTTCGCTGGTCCCCCGGCGGGGGGGGCAGGCGTAGCCCGTTCCCGGCGCCAGCCGGGCCTCCCGATGCTTGGCAGGGATGGCGCGCGCGTAGTATCATCGGGCCGGGAGGGAATCCGCGGGATGCTGGAACTGATGCTGCTCGACCTGCGCTGGCTGACGGGCGTCCTGGCCGCCGCGGCCCTGGCGGAACTGCTGGCCGCCCGGCGGGTCGCCGCCCGCCTCCCGGCCTCCGCGGCAATGTCCCTCCACGGGTCGTTCGTCATGCGGCGGCTCGGGCTGGCCTTCGTGGGGCTGGCCGGCGTGACCATCTACGCCCACCTCAAGGACGCCTACCTGGCCGATCCTTTCTTCCACGCCCTGTACGTCTTCCTGGTGACCTTCTTCCTGGGGCACTACCTGACCGGGACGGCCACGGCCCTGGCGACCGCATTTTCCGGCCGCGCCCCGGGCGTCGAAACCCACCTGTCGGTCACGCTGATCCTCTTCGGGCTGGTGGTCCTGCGGCCGCAGGTGTCGATCTTCGGCTTCTTCTGCGGCGCCGGCATCCACCTGGCCGGGCGCACCGCCGCCGGGGACGACGGCTCACCCCTGCTGCGCCGACGGACGCTGATCCTGTACGCGCTGCTCCTCTTCCTGGCGCTGAACCTGCTGACCGACTGAGACGTCAGGCAGGGATCACCGGCCACCGCCGGCAGCCGTCACGAGGGGAAAATCAGGGCCCGCGGCTCGACCGCCTCCTGACGGCTGATCATGCGCATGAAGCCCATCAGGATCGACTCCTCGAGGCGCAGCCGCTCGGCCTGGACGATCCCCCGGCAGGGGATCTGGGCGGCGGCGGCGTGCTCGTGCCCCCCGGCCGTCCCCCGGTCGGCCACCAGCCGGCGCAACAGGCTCCCCAGGCGGGCCTGCCCGGTGGCCGACCTGGCCGAGACGAGGAGAGTGTCGTTGAAGAAGCCGGTGCAGATGGCCCAACTCATCCGCTCGTGGGTCAGCAGCAGGTCGGCTGTCTGGCCGATGACATCGGGCTGGACCACCTCCCCCAGGCGGGCGCCGATGACGTTCCGGTAGTAGAACGCCTCCCGCAGCGCGCGGGCCAGGACGGCGAAGTAGTAGCGGGGGACCTTGGGATGCATCATCGCCGCCAGATGCCGCTTGTTGGCCCGGGCCAGCATGGTGAGGTAGGTCGAGGTGTCGAGCAGGCTCGCCTCGCGGCTCAGGTCGAGCGTCTCCGAGGCGATGCCGTAGGCCAGCGCGGTGGCCAGGCCGGCCGCCGGCTCGATCCGGGCCGCCCGGAGGTACTCGGCCAGGATGGTCGAGGTGGCTCCGTAAGCGACGCGGATGTCGACCAGCGGGGCGTTGGTGGAACGCAGGCGCGGGTGGTGGTCGAGGACGATCCGGGGGCGGAGCCGGTGGGGCACGGAGTGGTTGCCGGCACGCGGCTGGGTGTCGATCATGGCCACCACCGACCCCTCGCCCACGTGAACCGCCTCGAGCGGCTGGAGGCGGATGCGCAGCAGCCGGACCATGGCCCGGTTCTCGGCCCTCCCGAGGACGCCCGCCATGGAGATGACCGTGGTGATGCCGGCCAGTTCACGGGCCAGGGCACGCAGGGCCATGGCCGAGGCGAGGTAATCGGGATCGGGATTGTCGTGCCCGACGATGACCAGCCGGTGCGCCCCGCACAGGATTTCCTTGAGCTTGCCGACAGCCTCGGGTGTCTTTCCCCCGTTTGTAGTCGTTGCCACCCGCGCATGCTACGCCAATCCCCTCCGCCAAGGCAAGCACCGTTGCCTCCCCAGGCCAAGCTGTTCTATAATGCGCCCGTGGATCCCTCGCATCAGAAGACCCTGACGGCCATGTTCATCCGATCGGCCGAGGTGAACGCCGACCGAGCGGCGCAGAAGGTCCGCGTGGGGGACGCCTTCCGCCCGGTGACCTTCGGCGAGTTGCGCCGTCGGGTCATGGCCCTGGCCACGGGGCTGGCCGCGCGCGGCATCCCGGCCCGCGCGACCGTCGGGCTGATCTCCGACAACCGCCCCGAGTGGCTGCTGTGCGACCTGGCCTGCCTGATGGCCGGCGTGGCCGACGTGCCCCGCGGGTCGGACTCGACCCTGCCCGAAATCCGCTACATCCTCGACCACTCCGGCGCGACCGCCTGCTTCGTCGAGGACGCCGCCCAACTGGCCAAGGTGCTCGCCCTGGAGGAGATCCTCCCCCGGCTCGGCTTCGTGGCCGTGATGGATCCCGCCTTCACCGGACACCCGCACCCCCGGGTCGTCCCGCTGGCCGAGCTCGAGCGCGAGGGGGAGGCGCGGCTCGCCGCGGGCGACGACACGGCCGTCCGGCGGGCCGCGGCGGTGGAGCCCGACGACACGGCGACCATCATCTACACCTCCGGCACCACCGGCGAGCCGAAGGGCGTCGTGCTACGCCACCGGAACATCATGCACAACGTTCGCGAGTGCCCGCCGACGATCGACATCAACCGGAACGACCGCTTCCTTCGACATCCTCCCTCCGTGGCACATCTTCGAGCGCATGGTCGAGTACCTGACGCTGGCCATGGGGGCCAGCATCGCCTATACCACACTGAAGACCTTCGCCCAGGACATGCTGCTGGAGCGTCCGACCATGGTCCCGTCGGTGCCCCGCGTCTGGGAGGGGATCCACGACAAGGTGGTGGCCTCGGTGGCCAAGGGCCCCCCGGCGCGTCGGTCCATCTTCCGGGCCGCGCTGGCGGTCCGGATGGCCTACGTCGACGCCTGCCGGGTGCTGACCCGGGAGGATCCGCGGTACGTCCGGCCCCCGCTGGGCACGACCATCGCCCGGTACGCTGTCAGCCGCTGTCCGGGCCGCCTTGCTGTGGCCGGCGGCGGCGCTGGCATACCGCATCTTCGCCCCCGTCCGGGCCCGCACCGGCGGGGCTGCTCCGCGCGGCCATCAGCGGCGGCGGAGCGCTGCCACCCCACGTCGACCGCTTCTTCGCCGCCGTCGGGCTGACCATCATCGAGGGCTATGGCCTGACCGAAACCTCGCCGGTTATAGCCCTGCGCCGCTTCGACCGCCGGGTGGCCGGCACGGTCGGCCCGCTCGTCCCCGGGGTCGAGGTGAAGATCACCGACGCCGCCGGGCTGACCCTGGGGCCCGGCCGGAAGGGGACGGTCAAGGTCCGGGGCGAGCTGGTCATGGCCGGCTACCACCGGCGCGACGACCTGACCCGCCAGGTGATCGACGCCGACGGCTGGTTCGACACCGGCGACCTGGGGATGATGACCATCCGGGGCGAACTGGCCATCCGCGGCCGGGTCAAGGAAACCATCGTGCTGCTGGGGGGCGAGAACGTCGAGCCGTCGCCGATCGAGCAGAAGCTGCTCGAGAGCCCGTACATCCTGCAGGTGATGATCGTCGGCCAGGACCGCAAGGCGCTGGGCGCCCTGGTGGTCCCCAACGCCGAACGGTTGGCCGAGCACCTCCGGGAGAAGGGGCTCCCCGTCCCGGCCGACGTGGCCGTCGACCCGGGCGTGCGCGACCTGATCAAGGCCGAGTTGGCCCGGCTGATCACCGCCGGCCCACGGCTTCCGCCCGTTCGAGCGGATCAGCCGGGTGGCCCTGCTGGCCGAGCCGTTCAAGGTCGGCGATGAACTGACCCACACCCTCAAGATGAAGCGCCAGGTGATCGCCGAGAAGCACGCCGCGCTGATCGACTCCCTGTTCGCCTGACCGCCGGGCGGCGCCGCCCGGGCAAGGACCGACAACATGCATGAAGCCGCCTTCTGGGAAACCGCCGGCAACGCCTCGACCCGCTGTCTCCTGTGCCCGCACCGCTGCCTGATCGGCGAGGGGAAGAGCGGCATCTGCGGGGTGCGCCGCAACGACGGCGGCACGCTGGTGTCGCTGGTGGACGGGCGCCTGATCTCGGCCGCGGTCGACCCGATCGAGAAAAAGCCGCTGTTCCACTTCTTGCCGGGGTCGACGGTCTTCTCGGTGGCCGCGGTCGGCTGCAACATGCGCTGCCGCCACTGCCAGAACGCCGACATCTCGCAGATGCCCCGCGACAAGCAGCGGGTCGCCGGACGTCCGGTCACCGCCGAGGAGATCGTCGCCTCTGCCGTTGAGTCGGGCTGCGCCTCCATAGCCTGCACCTACACCGAACCGACGGTCTGGTACGGAGTACGCCCGCCGGATCGCCACCCTGGCCCACGGAAAGGGCCTGCGGACCGTCTTCGTCACCAACGGTTTCATCGAGGAGGCCCCGCTGCGCGCCGTCGCCCCGGTCCTCGACGCGGCCAACATCGACCTGAAGGGCTTCACCGACGAGTTCTACCGGAGCGTCTGCGGCGCACGTCTCCAACCGGTGCTCGACACCATCCGCCGCTGCCGCGAACTGGGCATCTGGATCGAGGTGACCACGCTGGTCATCCCCGGCCTGAACGACGCCGAGGAGGAACTGCGGGGGATCGCCCGCTTCATCGCCTCGGTCGGCTGCGAGATCCCGTGGCACCTGTCGCGCTTCCACCCCGACTACCGGATGACCGACCGGGAAGCGACGCCGCTGGCGACGCTGCGGATGGCCGGCGAGATCGGCCGGGCCGAGGGGCTTCACCACGTCTACCTGGGCAACGTCCCCGGCGAGGGGGAGGAGACCCGCTGCCATGCCTGCGGCACGCCGGTCATCCGCCGCCGCGGCTACACGGTCGTCGAGAACCTCGTCGCCGGTGGCCAGTGCCCGAGTTGCGCGGCGGTCCAGCACGGGGTCTTCGCCTGATGCCCTCCGGCCATCCGGCGGGCATTGCGGATGCCGGCTCCGAGGTGACCGAGGCCGTCGCCCGGCGGCCCGCGCTGTGGAGACTCCTCTCCCCCTGCCGCCTCTGCCCGCGGGAGTGCGGCGCCGACCGGATGAGCGGCGGGACGGGGGCGTGCAGCATCGGGCTGGTTCCGAAGGTCGCCTCGTGGGCCATCCACCGGGGGGAGGAGCCGCCCGTCTCGGGAGAGCGGGGCGCCGGCAACGTCTTCTTCACCGGCTGCAATCTGCGCTGCCGATTCTGCCAGAACTACCCCATCAGCCAGGGAGGGGTCGGCCGCGAGACGGACATCGGTTCCCTCGCCCGGGGTTTCCTGCGCCTGCAGCGTCGGGGGGCGCGGTGCCTCAACCTGGTGACCGCCACCCACGTCGCCCCGCAGGCGGCCGCGGCGGTCGACCTGGCCAGGGGAGCGGGATTGACCCTGCCGGTGGTCTGGAACTCGAACGGCTACGAGACGCCCCGGATGGTCGAACTGCTGGCGGACGTGGTCGACCTGTGGCTGCCGGACATGAAGTACGGCGACGACCGGCACGCCCGCGACTGCAGCGGAGTCGGTGACTACGTGGCCATCAATCGCGCGGCCGTGACGGCGATGCTCCGGCAGAAGGGGCCGCTGCCGGCCGACGACCCGGATGCGCCGCTGCGCGGCGTGGTCATCCGGCACCTGGTCCTCCCCGGGGGGCTGTCGGACACGGACGAGGTGCTCGCCTGGATCGCCGGGGCGCTCGGCCGGGACGTCCCGGTCAGCCTGATGTGCCAGTACTTCCCGGCTCACCGGGTCGTCGGCGAAGCCGTGCTGGGGCGCCGCCTGACCGACGCGGAGTGGGCGGAGGCCCGGGCCGCCCTGGAGCGCCACGGCATCACCGCCGGCTGGGTGCAGGACTTCCGGACGGCCGGGGACGACTGCCCCTGCCACCGCTTTCTGGAAGGGTGCCCCGCAGACGGCCGCTGCCGGAGCATCGCTTGACGACACGCCGGGGCCTGCCGCCTCCCACCCCCACGTGGTGCTCGCATACGGACTCCGCTCCACGTGGGGGTCCCCCGTCGGCGTCACCCGGCGCATCCCAAGCGGAATTCCAGCCGGGAAACTATATTCGCTGCATGCGAATCTTGATGGTCGTCCTGGCCCTGCTGATCCTGGTGGCGGGGTGCGGGCCGGGCCCGCCGGCGCAAGTGGCGCCCAAGCGCGTCACCGTGCCGCCGGCCGACGGCTGGGTGCTGTTCGACTCGCGCCGGGACGGGCAGTTCGACATCTACAAGATGCGCCCCGACGGGAGCCAGGTGACCCGCCTGACCGACACCCCCGACTGGGAGGTGACCCCCGCCTGGTCGCCCGACGGCAGGAGCATCGCTTACTGCCGCAAGGGGCCGGAGGACGACGACATCGGCGGGGACCTGTGGCTCATGGATGCCGACGGCGGCAACCAGCGCCTGCTGACCCGCGGCGGCACCTCCCCCCAGTTCACCGCCGAGGGGGACATCGTCGTCTTCGAACGCGACCGCACCGATGCCCTGGGCATCAACCTGGCCAACGGGAAGAAGGGAAAGATCCCCCCATCGACGCTCGAGCCGCCATTCCCCCACCTGGTGATGCGCCCCCGGGTCTCGCCCGACAACCGGCTGGTGGCCTTCATCTCCGACAAGGGGGGGCGCTGGAACTCGTGGGTGACCGACTTCGCCGGGAACATGACCCACCTGGGGAAGGGATGCGAGCCGACCTGGCACCCGGACGGGAAGAGCCTCTTCTTCGTCCGTATGAGCGGTTTCAACGACACGGCCATCATGCGCTATACGATGCCCGGCGGGCCGCCCGAGCGCTTCGTCGAGCTGGCCGGCACGCTGCGCCACGTCTACTTCCCGTCCGTCTCCGCCGACGGCCGGTTCCTCCTCTTCGCCGCCTGCCCGTGGAACCAGCACGACCACACCGAATCGCACTACCAGATCTTCATCATGGACCTGGCCGGCGGCGAGCCGCTGCGCATCTCCCGCAACGACTTCAACGACCGCTGGCCGACCCTCCAGTAATCAGTCCCCGACTCCGCCCGGGGGTCGGGCACGACTTGTGGTATTCTGCTCAATATGTTTGATACGTCCGGGAACTCCACCTGGCCGATTCTTCTTCAGTTATCATCGTATTCAAGATCGAAACAAAGCGACACATCTTGTCGCATTGTTGAATAGAATGGCCACAGGCAGAATCAGATGACTGAACCGATAGCGCATGTCAGCGAGGACGGCCGGCTTCACCTTCTCCACCATCACCTAGAGCGGACCGCCGAGTTGGCTTCCGGTTTCGCGTCGGCGTTCGGCTGCGGTGGATGGGGTCGCCTGGCCGGGCTCTGGCACGATCTCGGCAAGTACTCCCCTGCATTCCAGCAATACATTCGTGCGGCCGGAGGTCTCGATGGGCATATCGAAGGGAAGCCTGGCAGAGTAGACCACTCCACCGCCGGGGCGCTCCACGCCGGAGAAACACTCGGCGGATTGGGTCGCATCCTTGCCTACCCCATTGCCGGGCACCACGCCGGCTTGCCTGATTGGACAGGCGATGGAGAGGCATCCCTTGCCAACCGTCTTGCTCGAACTGATTTTCGGACCCGCATAGGAGCGGGATCAGTACCAGGGGAGATTCTCGACCAGCGACTTCCTGATGAAAGACCCAAGATCGGAACGGAGTTCGCCGCATCCCTGTGGCTGCGGATGATCTATTCCTGCGTGGTTGATGCCGATTTCCTCGATACCGAACGCTTCTTCGATCCTGATCGGGCAGCCAAGCGCGGCGGGTACGGCTCGATCACCGACCTGTTGCCGGTCTTCGACTCCTATATGACGCACAAGGCATCCACGACGAACGACACGCCGGTCAATCGGATCAGGGCACAGGTCCTTGGACTGTGCCGGAAGAAGGCGTCCCTTGTCCCAGGCCTCTTCACGCTGACGGTGCCGACTGGCGGCGGCAAGACACTCTCCTCGATGGCTTTCGCCCTCGGTCACGCGGTGGCCCACGGACAGCGGCGGATCATCTACGTTATCCCCTACACCAGCATCATCGAGCAGAACACCGACCAGTTCCGCCGGATTTTCGGGGAGGACGTGGTCGAACACCACAGCAATCTCGACGTGACCGACCCGGCACGGGAGAATCCGCGCAGCCGGCTAGCCTGTGAGAACTGGGACACTCCCGTCGTCGTCACGACCTCGGTGCAGTTCTTCGAGTCGCTCTTCGCCAGCCGTACCAGCCGCTGCCGCAAGCTGCACAACATCGTCAACAGCGTCGTCATCCTGGACGAAGCCCAACTCCTTCCGCCCGACTATCTGAACCCGATTCTCGAAGCCATACAGGAACTGCGGAAGAACTACGGCGTGACCTTCGTCTTTTGCACGGCAACCCAGCCCGCACTCGGTCCGCACAAGAGCCCGGATTTCGACTTCAAGGGCCTGCCCGACATGATCGAGATCGTGGACGACCCGCTGGCTCTCCACACTTCACTGAAACGAGTGGATGTCTTGTTGGTTGATGGCCTGGGCCAACCACCGGATTGGACCGGTATCGCTGCGCGACTCACGACATATCCGTCATTCCTCTGTGTCGTCAACCGACGCGACGATGCACGGCAACTGTGGGAGTTGCTGCCGAAAGGGACCTACCACCTTTCCGCCCTGATGTGCGGTGAGCATCGCTCCCGCCGGATAGACGAGATCCGCGAGCGCCTGAAGCGTCGCGAACCGACCAGGGTCGTCAGCACCCAACTGGTGGAGGCCGGCGTCGATCTCGACTTCCCGGTAGTCTTTAGGGCGGTGGCCGGACTCGACTCGATCGCCCAGGCGGCCGGGCGCTGCAATCGGGAAGGGCGCCTGGATAGAGGCGAGGTATTCGTATTTCAGCCGCCTTCGAGTCCCCCCGCGGGTATCCTGCAGCAGGCCGCCCAGATCGGCCGGAGCCTGCTTCTCCAGAAAGTGGACGACATTCTTGCACCGGACCGCTTTGAATCCTTCTTCAGGGAGTTCTTCTGGATTCGCGGAACACGACTCGACAAGGAGCAGATACTTGATCTGCTTCGGAACGATGCCGAACTCCGATTCAGCTTCCGCGAGGCGGCCGCCAGATTCAGGATCATCGACGAAGCTGCCCAAGCCCCAGTCGTCGTATGCTACAAGAACCAGGCCCTCCTGGAGGAACTGAGCTCGGGGCCGCCGAACCGAATGCTTCTCAGGAAGCTCCAACGATACGTGGTGAACCTCCCGCGCAGGCTTCATGCTGAGTTGCAGGCCAAGGCCGCCATCATGGAGGTTCACCCAGGAATGTTCGCTCAGGTGCATCCAGGATTCTACGACGACGACGTCGGCTTCCGTCCCGATGCGTCCATCGTATATGAACCCGACGAACTTGTTGGTTGAGGGCATCCGAAAGGAGGCTGCATGACAGACAGCGGCAGAACGAGCCGATCACTCCGGCTCAAGGTCTGGGGTGATAACGCCTGCTTCACCCGGCCGGAAATGAAAGTCGAGCGGGTCTCGTACGACGTGATGACGCCCTCGGCCGCCCGGGGCATTTTGGAGGCGATCCTTTGGAAGCCGGCTCTTCAATGGCGAGTGGAAAGGATAGACGTCCTGAAGCCGATCCGCTGGGAGTCGGTCCGGCGCAACGAAGTCGGCGCGGTCATGTCCCCCCGAACCGATGGGCTATTCGTCGAGGACCAACGTCAGCAGCGGGCCGGGCTCTTCCTGCGGGACGTGGCCTATACCATCCACGCCCGTTTCGAACTCACTTCGCGGGCCGGCCCCGAGGACACCACCATCAAGTTCCAGGAGATGTTCCTGCGCCGCGCCGAGAAGGGGCAGTGCTTCAATCAGCCGTACCTGGGTTGTCGGGAGTTCTCCGCCAGCTTCGAGCCGATTCCGCATGATGCAGCTCTGCCGGAATCGATCGCGGAAACACGCGACTTGGGATTCATGCTGCTCGACATCCGCCACGATCACGGTGGCGACACCGATCACGTTCACTCCTGCACCGCCGGCTGCCAGCCGATCTTCTTCCGGGCATCCCTTGATCACGGCTGCATGAGTGTGCCGAATCCCGACGGCGAGGGGGTACGCGCATGATTCTCCAGGAACTGGCGCGCTACTACGAAAGGTTGGCAAGTCAGGGCGACGGCGACGTCGCCGCTGAGGGATTCGAGAAGAAGGAGATCCCCTTTCTGGTCGTCCTCGACCGGGAAGGGCGGCTCATTGATATTCAGGATACCCGCGAGACCCAGGGGAAGAAGAGGCCAGGGCGAGTCTTCACGGTCCCTCGTGGGGTGAAGAGGGCGGTCAACATAGCAGCTAACATTCTCTGGGACACACCGGCCTACATTTTTGGGCGCCCCAAACCAGATCCAAAGAAGGATTCGCAAAGCCTTCTGGAAAGGGCCAAGAAGCAGCAGCTTAGCTTCATGAAGGAGTTGGAGCGTTGCTTCCCTGCTCCCGAGGTCGACGAGGGCATCCTTTCAGTGGTCAGGTTTCTCCAAGGAGGCGTGTTTGATGGGCTGTTCAGTCATCCGCTCTGGGCCGACATTGAACAGAGAGGGGCGTTTCTCTCGTTCAAGTTGGACGATGACCTCTGCCTTGTGTGTCAGCGGCCAAAGGTCGTGGCAATGCTCCGTTCTTTGACAGTGCAACCAGAGGCTGCGGTTGGGCTGCAGCCTTGCCTCGTAAGCGGAAGAGACGATACACCAAGGAGACTGCACGCGGCCATCAAGGGGGTCTGGGGAGCCCAGTCGTCCGGGGCGAACATTGTTTCCTTCAATCTCGACGCGTTCTGTTCCTACGGCAAGGAGCAGGGCCTTAACGCCCCAGTCGGAGAGAGGGCCGAATTCGCCTACGTCACCGCGCTGAACACCTTGTTGGGCAAGGGTTCGCATCAGCGGCTACAAGTGGCTGATGCGAGTACAGTCTTCTGGGCCGAACACCGGCATCCCCTGGAGGACTTGTTCGCTGATCTCTTCGGTGAGCCTGCCAAGGAGAATCCGGAGCAGCTCAACGTCGCGATCCATGCGCTCTTCGAGGCGCCCGTGATTGGCTCACCACCCCTCGACCAGGATACAACGAGGTTCTTCGTTCTTGGTCTGGCGCCCAACGCCGGCAGAATCGCCGTGCGTTTCTGGTATCCGGGAACGGTGGCGGACATCGTACGCCACATCCGACAGCACTTCGACGACTGCGCCATCAGCCACGGGCCGAAGCAGCCCGAATACCTGTCCCTCTTTCGCCTGCTGGTCTCCACGGCATCCCTTGGAAAGGCCGAGAACATCCAGCCGAACCTGGCCGGGCACTTCATGAAGGCCCTCCTGGCCGGCACACCCTACCCCCAGACGCTCCTGGCCTCGGCCGTGCGCAGGTGCCGGGCGGAACGCGAAGTCACCCATCCCCGGGCGGCACTCATAAAGGCCGTGCTGGCCCGGTCGGCACGCTACTATCGGTCCAACGAGAAGGAGGTCGGCATGTCCCTCGATCTGAGCAACGAGAACATCGGCTACCGACTGGGGCGGCTGTTCGCCGTCCTGGAGAAGATCCAGGAGGAGGCGAGCCCGGGCATCAACGCCACCATCAGGGACCGCTTCTACGGCTCGGCCTCCAGCACCCCCGTGGCGGCGTTCCCGCATCTGATGAAACTCAAGAACCATCATCTGGCCAAGTTGGAGAACCGGGGCCGGGCCGTCAACCTTGAGCGCCTCATAGGGGAGATCATGGACGGCATCGCCGACTTCCCCACACACCTGAATCTGCAGGACCAGGGGCGCTTCGCCGTCGGCTACTACCACCAGCGGCAGGACTTCTTCACCAAGAAGGACAACCAGTAACCATCATCCGGGAGGAGACTCGATCATGGCTGAGGCTATCAAGAACCGCTACGACTTCGTCCTCTTCTTCGACGTGAAGGACGGCAATCCCAACGGCGACCCCGATGCCGGCAACCTGCCCCGCGATCGACCCCGAGACGGGCAACGGCCTGGTGACCGATGTCTGCCTCAAGCGCAAGGTGCGCAACTATGTCCAGTTGGCCAAGCCGAATGTTAGTGGATTCGATATCTACGTCAAGGAGAAGGGGGTTCTCATCCTGGAACACAAGAAGGCATACGATGCCCTCGGAGTGGACTTGGATGCCGAGAAGGCCGGAAAACGCAAGGGCGGTGACCGGGTTGAGGATGCTCGCAAATGGATGTGCGGTAACTACTACGACATTCGAACTTTCGGTGCGGTCATGGGCTTAAGCGTGAATTGCGGCCAGGTCCGTGGCCCGGTGCAGCTCACCTTCGCCCGCAGCGTCGACCAGATCGTCCCGCTGGAACACAGCATCACCCGCATGGCCGTGGCCACCGAGGCCGAGGCGGAGAAGCAGCAGGGCGACAACCGCACCATGGGGCGCAAGTTCACCGTCCCGTACGCCCTCTACCGGTGCCACGGCTTCGTCTCCGCTCCGCTGGCCGCCCAGACCGGCTTCACCGAGGAGGACCTCGACCTCTTCTGGAACGCACTGGTCAACATGTTCGAGCACGACCGCTCGGCCGCCCGCGGGCAGATGGCCACCCGCAAGCTGATCGTATTCAAGCACGACTCCGAAATGGGCAATGCGCCTTCTCACAAGCTCTTCGACATGGTGAAGGCCGCCTCGACGAGCACGCCGGTGCGCAGCTACGACCAGTATCAGGTCACCGTTCCCTCCCAGGGTGCGATGCCCGCCGGAGTGACGATCATCGAGAAGGTTTAGCGGGGAGGCCGATCGTGACTGCCAAAGGAGATGGCCCCGCCAAACTCGCGCCGCGTGCCGATGCCGGCTATACCGGGATGCTCTCCGGCGTCGTCGAGTTGTTGGAGCGGTCGCGGCGCGCGGCGACGCGGGCCGTCAACTCGGTCATGACCGCCACCTACTGGGAGATCGGACGGAGGATCGTCGAGTACGAGCAGGGCGGAGAGGCCCGAGCGGAATATGGCGAAGCCCTGCTGAAGAAGTTGTCCGCGGATTTGACCAGGCAGTTTGGCAGGGGGTTCTCCGAACGAAACCTTGACCAGATGCGCCTCTTCTACCGTGGATGGCCGATTTCGCAGACGCTGTCTGCGGAATCCTTCCCCCTCCCATGGTCTCACTATGTCCGCTTGATGGCCGTCGGCAGGTCCGAGGCTCGGGCCTTCTACGAAACCGAGGCGCTGCGGGGCGGCTGGAGTGTGCGGCAGCTCGACCGGCAGATATCGTCCCTGTTCTACGAGCGGACCGCGCTATCGAAGAACAAGGCCGCCATGCTCAAGAAGGGTGAAGCCGCAAAGCCGGAGGATGCCGTCACCCCCGAAGAGGAGATCAAGGACCCGTTGGTCCTCGAATTCCTGGGCCTGAAGGACGAGTACTCTGAAAGTGACCTGGAGGAAGCGCTAGTCCGACAATTGGAGCGCTTCCTGCTCGAACTTGGTGGCGATTTCGCCTTTGTGGGAAGGCAGCGTCGCCTGCGGATCGGCGACGCGTGGTACCGGGTAGACCTTCTCTTCTTCCATAGGCGCCTGCGGTCGCTGGTAGTCGTCGACCTCAAGCTTGGCTCCTTCACCCACGCCGATGCCGGACAGATGCACCTCTACCTCAACTATGCCCGCGAGCACTGGACCAATCCGGGAGAGAACCCGCCCATTGGGCTAATCCTCTGCGCGACCAAGAACCGCGCCTTGGCCAGATATGCCTTGGAGGGACTGCCCAACAAGGTGCTGGCGGCGGAATACCTCACCATGCTCCCCGACGAGGCGGTGCTGGTCGCTGAAATCGACAAAGCAAGGCGCGAGTTGGCTGGCCGTCCACCAGGAGGCCCCTGACATGGGCAATGAAGAAGTCCTCGTCCCGGTGTCGGCGCTGGAGCACTTCGCATACTGCCCCCGGCAATGCGCGCTCATCCATCTGGAGGGCGCCTGGGACGAAAACGTCTTCACCATGCGCGGGCACATCCTCCACGAGCGAGTGGACGAGCCATCATCTCTCGTCGAGGACGGCGTACGGAAAGAGCGGGCCATGCCGATCTGGTCCCGCCGGTTGAAGCTGGTGGGCAAGGGGGATGTGATCGAGTTCAGGGATGATGGCCCATATCCCGTCGAGTACAAGTCGGGTCGCAAACGCAAGGGGACGCCGGAATCTCTGCAACTCTGCGCCCAGGCCATCTGCCTGGAGGAGATGCTGGGCGTTCCCGTCCCCCGGGGAGCACTCTTCTGGTATGGATCGCGGGAGCGGCGGGAGGTCACTTTTTCACCCGAATTGCGCCGGCGTGTAGAGGAAACGGCGCAGGCCGTCCACGAGATGCTGGCGACCAAACGTATTCCACCTCCGGCGAACGACGATCGTTGCGACGACTGCTCGCTACGTGATGCTTGTCTTCCCACGGCCGCCAGCCAACCTGAGCGGAGCAAGAGCCTGATGTCGGCGCTCTTCGATGACCCATGAAGCAGATCCTCAACACCCTCTATGTCATGACCCAGGGTGCCTACGTCCATCTCGACCACGAGACAGTCAAGGTGGAGGTAGAGAAGACCGTCCAGCTCCAGGTGCCGTTGCAGCACCTGGGCGGCATCTGCACCATCGGCAATATCCTCATCAGCCCGTTCCTCATGGGGCGCTGTGCCGAGGAGGGGCGCTCGGTGGTCATCCTCGACCGCCACGCCGAGTTTCAGTGCCGCATGGTGGGGCCGGTCGGCGGCAACGTGCTGCTGCGACAGTCGCAGTACGAGGCTGTCCGCGATGACTCCCGGTCCGCGCCCATCGCCCGGGCGATAGTGGCCGGCAAGGTGCGCAATGCCCGCCAGATTCTGCTGCGCGGCGGACGCGAGGCTGACGACCCGTCCGAAGGAGCCGCCCTGCAGAAGGCTGCCGACGCCCTCGGCTACGTGCTGCACCGGCTGAAGGACGAAACCGCAATCGACGTGATCCGCGGCCTGGAAGGCGAAGCCGCCGTTCACTACTTCGGCGTTTTCGATCGGATGATGAAACCTGAATCGCGCCAGCCCTTCCTGCTGACCAAGCGCAGCCGCCGCCCTCCGCTCGACCCCATAAATGGCCTCATCTCCTTTCTCTATACACTGCTGCTCAACGACTGCATATCCGCCCTGGAATCGGTGGGTCTCGACCCGCAGATGGGCTTCCTGCACGACCTGCGTCCCGGGAGGCCATCCCTGGGGCTCGACTTGATGGAGGAGTTCCGCTCTTTCGTGGCCGACCGCCTGGCGCTAACCCTTATCAACCGCAAGCAGCTCACCGAACGCGACTTCGAAATCCGCCCCGGCGGTGCCACCTACCTGAACGACACCGGGCGCAAGACGGTCATCGTCGCCTACCAGAAGCGGAAACAGGAGGAATTGCGACATCCTCTGGTGGAGGAGCAAGTTCCGTATGGCCTCCTGCCCCACGTTCAGGCCCGCGTCCTGGCCCGACACCTGCGCGGCGATTTGGAAAACTACACCCCGATGCTGTACTCGTAGCAATGTGGATCGTCGTCACCTATGACGTCAACACTGAGACGCCCGAGGGGGAGAAGCGTCTTCGTCGCATGGCCCAGGCATGCAAGAACTACGGCCAGCGGGTGCAGAAGTCGGTTTTCGAGTGTCAGGTGAGCGACATGCGGCTGGAGAAGATGCGCGATGACCTCCTCAAGATCATGAACAAGGAGCAGGACAGCCTCCGGCTCTACCGGATCATTGAGCCGAAGGAGCGATTCGTCGAGGAATATGGAATCAAGAAGGCTATCGATTTCGATGATCCACTCATCATCTGACGCGAACCTGGTGCGATGCCCTGAACCCCGGGGGATTCGCGAAATGCGCAACTGCTTCTCTATCCGACGTTATCTGGAATGGGAGGTCATCCTGCACGAGTTCGACGGCCAGAATATCGAGCGGTTCGCGTTGTGCTGCGTGAAACCGGGCGGTTTTTCAGCGTATTTCACGCAGTGAGTAGCGCCCGTCCCTCGGGACGGGTGAGGATTGAAACACGGGACGGAGATTACTGTCATCATGCCGGATTGGTAGCGCCCGTCCCTCGGGACGGGTGAGGATTGAAACGGATAATGCACGGGGCAGGACGGGCCGGGCGATGGCGGTAGCGCCCGTCCCTCGGGACGGGTGAGGATTGAAACATACGCCAACGATGTAAAACCTCGCGACGCATAGGTAGCGCCCGTCCCTCGGGACGGGTGAGGATTGAAACCACCCGACGACTCGGCGTCCCCGGAGGCTGGATCGTAGCGCCCGTCCCTCGGGACGGGTGAGGATTGAAACCCTTACCCATAGGCGGTCGCCAGGGGCACCGTGGGGTAGCGCCCGTCCCTCGGGACGGGTGAGGATTGAAACACCTGCTGATTCAGCGGGTCAACCCAGGAGCGGCGTAGCGCCCGTCCCTCGGGACGGGTGAGGATTGAAACTCCATAATGCCGTCGGCAAGGGCTACCTGTTTCTGGTAGCGCCCGTCCCTCGGGACGGGTGAGGATTGAAACCTTGTTTGGCTCCCAGGTGATCCAGTATCGAGGCGTAGCGCCCGTCCCTCGGGACGGGTGAGGATTGAAACTCGCGGCGGTCATGCTGTTCTCTCCCGGCCTCACGTAGCGCCCGTCCCTCGGGACGGGTGAGGATTGAAACATCTGTATGTTTTCGATGATCGGCCAGGCGCCATGTAGCGCCCGTCCCTCGGGACGGGTGAGGATTGAAACATTCAATACCTATTTGTCAATGAACTGTCCCCAGGAGTAGCGCCCGTCCCTCGGGACGGGTGAGGATTGAAACACGCCGTAAGGCAAGTGACAGATGTACGTGCGATGTAGCGCCCGTCCCTCGGGACGGGTGAGGATTGAAACCAGGCGGTGACCCACCGATCAAAGCTGAGGGGTGGTAGCGCCCGTCCCTCGGGACGGGTGAGGATTGAAACCCGGCAGACATTGCCTTCCGCGCCCGCCCGAACCGTAGCGCCCGTCCCTCGGGACGGGTGAGGATTGAAACGCGCACACATGATATTCGGGGCACCCGCGAAATGTGATTGGTGGGTGTCCCGAATTTGCGTAGAATTAGCGGAATGGACCAGACCTCCCGCCGACGCGTCGCCGGATGCCTGCTGGTGGCCCTGTTGACCGTGGGCGTTTTCGCGCGCACGGTCGCGTTCGACTTCGTCAACTTCGACGACATCGACTACGTCTACGAGAACGCGGCGGTCACCGCCGGCCTGACCGCCGCCGGGGTGCGCTACGCCTTCACCGACCTGACCTCGGGCAACTGGCACCCGCTCACCTGGCTTTCGCACATGCTCGACGCGCAACTCTTCGGCCTGCGCCCCGGGGCGCACCACCTGGTCAACGTGCTGATCCACGCGCTGGCGGCCGCGGGGTTGTTCCTGTTCCTCGAACTGGCGACCGGCGCCCTCGGCCCGTCCCTCTTCGCCGCCCTGGTTTTCGCCATCCACCCGCTGCGGGTCCAGTCGGTGGCCTGGGTGTCGGAGCGCAAGGATGTCCTGGCGGCCCTCTTCTGGGTGGCCTGCCTGCTCCTCTACCTGGCCTGGGTCCGGCGGCCGCGCCCCGTGGCCATGGGCGCCTTGTGCGCCGCCTTCGCGCTGGGCCTGATGGCCAAGCCGATGCTGGTCACGCTGCCGGTCGTCCTGCTGCTGCTCGACGCCTGGCCGCTGGGACGGTTCGGCAGGGTTCCGCCCTGGCGGTTGCTGGCCGAGAAGGCGCCCCTCGGCCTGCTGGCCGCGGCGTCGGCGGTCGTGGCCACGATCGCCCAGCGCGAGGGGGAGGCCCTGCGCAACCTCCAGGGGCTCCCGCTCGGGCACCGCTCGGCCAACGCCCTGACCTCGGTCGTCGCTTACATCGGCAAGACCCTCTGGCCGGCCGACCTGGCCGTCTTCTACCCGCTGGCCCGCACACCGATCCCCGCCTGGCGTTGGGCCGGGGCGGCCGTGATCATCCTGGGGCTCACGCTGCTGGCTGGCCGGCAGTGGCGACGGCGTCCCTTCCTGGCGGCCGGCTGGCTCTGGTACCTGACCGCCCTGCTGCCGGTGATCGGCCTGGTGCAGGTGGGCGACCAGTCCATGGCCGACCGCTACACCTACCTGCCCACCGTCGGCCTGCTGCTGATGCTGACCTGGGGCGCGGCCGGGCTGGTTGGTCGAGGCGTATCGGCCCACCGGGCGACCGTCGCAGCAGGCATCGCCGTGGTGGCCGTCCTCTCCCTGGCCACGCTGCGCGAATTGTCATACTGGCGCGGCACCATCCCGCTGATGGAGCGGGCCTTGGAGGTTACCACCGACAACTACGTGGCCGAGAACAATCTCGGCAGCGCGCTGTTCGACGCCGGCCGGATGACCGAGGCAATACCGCACTTCCAGGCGGCCATCCGCCTGCGTTCCGGTCACGCCAACGCCCACTACAACCTGGGAGTGGCCCTGCTGACCTTGTCCCGCTGGGCCGAAGCGGCCGAGCACTTCCGGATCGCGCTCCACGTCGCCCCGGACGACACCGACGCCCTGCTCAACCTCGGCGCCGCTTACCTGAACCTGGAGCGGGACGCCGAAGCCGCCAGTCTCTTCGAACGGGCGTTGGCCATCAAACCGGGCTACTGGATGGCCGAGGAGAACCTGACCACGGCCCGGAAGCGCCTCGGATCCAACGCGGTTCCGCCGGCCGCCTCCATCATCCACCGCGGCGGGTCCGGCAACCCTGCCGAGTCTCAGATCCGGACCGGCATGAGCCTGCTGGAGCAGGGGGAGGCCGTCCGGGCCATCCGGCACTTCGAGGCCGCGCTCGAGTTGCAGCCGGGGCATCCCGACGCCCTGCGCGGCCTGGCTGCCGCCCGCGACATCGCCGCGCTGCAGGAGCGTTCCAGGCGGCGCTGAGACGCCGCGGCCCTTCCACCCGCCGGCAGCGACCTTTTCCCGGCGCGGGCCTATATTGTTATGACCATGGACCAGTCCGAGACGGCCAACCGGAAGACGACCATCGGCATCGCCGGAATGCACTGCGCCTCGTGCGCCGCCAACGTCGAGCGCCACCTCAAGGCAGTCGACGGGGTGACCGACGCGCGGGTAAACTTCGCCGCCGAGCGGGTCACGGTCGACTACGACCCCGTCAAGGTGAATCCCGAACTGCTCGGGCAGGTGGTCACCGAGGCCGGCTACACGCCCCTCGTCCCCTCGGAAGGCGACGGGGGGTCGCTCGCCCCGGCCGACCAGTCAGCCCAGGAAGAGTTGCGGCGGCAGTCGATGGCCGACCTGCGGCGGCGCTTCCTTGCCTCGCTCACCCTCGGCGTGCCGCTGCTGTGGCTGGCCATGGGAAGCCACCTGGGCCTGCCGGTTCCGACGATGTCCGGCACCGCCATGGCCCTCCTCCAGGGCTCCTTGGCCACGGCCATCATGCTCATCAACGCCTCCTTCTACATCCAGGGTATCGGTGCGGTCGTGCGCCGGCGGGGCGCCACCATGGACACCCTGGTGGCTCTCGGGACCGGCGCGGCCTGGGTCTACAGCCTCGTCCTCACCCTGGCCATCCTCCGCGGCAAACCGGGGGCGGCGGCGGAAGGGCTCTTCTTCGAGGTGGCCGGGACGCTGCTGGTCTTCATCGTCCTGGGAAAGTGGCTCGAGGCCCTCGCCCGCGGCCGCACGTCAGCGGCCATCCGCGCGCTGATGGACCTGCGCCCGCGCACCGCGCGGATCGTCCGCGAAGAGGGCGAGGTGGAGGTTCCGGTGGAGGAGGTCCTGGCCGGGGACTTGCTGGCGGTGCGCCCCGGCGAGCGCATCCCGTCCGACGGGACGCTTGAAGCCGGCGGGTCGAGCGTGGACGAGTCGATGCTCACCGGTGAGAGCCTGCCGGTCGAGAAGGGGCCGGGGTCGCCGGTCACCGGGGGCACGGTCAACGGCACCGGCTCGTTCAGGATGCGGGCCGAGCGGGTCGGGCGGGACACCGTCCTGGCCAGGATCGTGCGCCTGGTGGACGAGGCCCAGGGCTCGAAGGCGCCGGTGCAGGACCTGGCCGACCGGGTGTCGGCCTGGTTCGTCCCGGCCGTCCTGGTCCTGGCAGTCGTTTCATCAGCCACCTGGCTGGCCCTCGGCCAGCCGCCTGTTTTCGCCTTGACCGTGTTCATCTCGGTGCTGATCATCGCCTGCCCCTGCGCCCTCGGGCTGGCCACCCCGACGGCCATCATGGTCGGCACCGGCCTCGGCGCCCGGCGCGGCGTCCTGGTGCGCGGGGCGGCCGCCCTGGAACGCCTGGCCGCGGTGGACACGATCGTCTTCGACAAGACCGGCACGATCACCGTCGGGCGCCCATCGGTGACCGACATCCTCCCCGCGCCGGGGGTCGAGGAGGGCCGGCTGCTCGCGCTGGCGGCCGCCCTGGAGCGCCCGTCGGAACATCCCCTGGCGGCGGCCATCACCGCCGAAGCCGATCGGCGGGGCTTCCCGGTGACCGCCGTGAATGATTTCCGGGCCATCCCCGGGCAGGGGGTCAGCGGCGCGATCGAAGGGGAGGAACTGCTGCTCGGAACCGCCGATTTCCTGGCCGGCCGGGACGTCGGGACAAACCTGCTGGCGCAGGAAGCCGAGCGCCTCGAGGGGGAGGGGAAGACGGTCGTCTGGCTCGCCGCCGCGGGACGGTCGCTGGGGCTGCTGGCCTGCGCCGACACCCTCCGGCCGGATGCGGCGGTCACCGTGGCCGCCCTCGGGCGCCGGGGCGTGGCCACGATCCTGCTGACCGGCGACAACCGGCGCACCGCCGCGGCAATCGGGCGGCAGGTGGGCATCGACCGGGTGCTGGCCGGAGTCCTGCCCGAGGGGAAGGCGGGCGAGGTGGACCGCCTCAGGAGCGAGAAGCGGGTGGTGGCCATGGTCGGCGACGGCATCAACGATGCCCCGGCGCTCGCCCGGGCCGACGTCGGCATCGCCCTCGGCGGGGGAACCGACGTGGCCATGGAGGCGGGCGACGTGGTCCTGGTGGCCAACAGGGTCGGCGACGTCCTGACGGCCCTCGACCTGGGGAGCCAGACCATGCGCACCGTCCGCCGCAACCTCGCCTGGGCCTTCGGCTACAACGTCGTCTGCCTGCCGCTGGCCGCCGGGTGTCCTCCACCCCCTCACCGGCCATCTGCTGAATCCGATGGTGGCCGGAGCGGCCATGGCCGCCTCGTCGGTCTCGGTGGTCGCCAGCTCGCTGCTGCTCGGGCGGGCCCGCATTGGCTCCTCGGCTTAGGCTATAATAGGGGCATGGCCCGCACACCCAAAGGACCGGATCGCCGAACTGCGCCACCGGATCGACGGCGTCGACGCCGAGATCCTGCGCCTGCTGAACGACCGCATGCAGGTGGTCGAGGAGATCGGCGCCGTGAAGCAGGAGCAGGGACGGCCGACCGCCGACCCCGGGCGGGAGCGGGATGTGGTCACCCGCCTGCGGAAGCACAACCCCGGCCCGCTGCCCGACGAGGCGATCGAAAACATCTACCGGGAGATCTTCTCGGCCGCGCGCGGCATCGAGAAGGTCGAGGTGACCGCCTACCTCGGCCCCGAGGCGACTTTCAGCCACCTGGCCGCCCAGACGGTCTTCGGCCGCTCGCGGCGCCTTCTCCCCTGCCGGGGCATCCCGGAGGTCTTCCGGTCGGTCGAGAAGGGAGAGTGCGCCGACGGCGTGGTGCCGGTCGAGAACTCGACCGAGGGGACGGTCTCACCCACGCTGGACATGCTGATCGACTCCCCCCTGGCCATCGTCGACGAACTCTACTTGGAGGTCCACCACCACCTGCTGTCGCTGGAGAAAGATCTCGGCCTCGATCAGCATCATCTACTCCCACTCGCAGGCCCTGGCCCAGTGCCAGGAGTGGCTGCGGGAGAAGGCCCCCCGGACCCCGCTGCGGGAGGTGACCAGCACCGCCGAAGCGGCCCAACGGGCGCTTTCGGAGCCGGGCGCGGCGGCCGTCGCCGGGGAGATGGCCGCATCGCTCTACCGCCTCCCAATCCTGGTCAGGCGGATCGAGGACCGGTTCGACAATCTGACCCGCTTCCTGGTGATCGGGCACATCCGCCCACCCGCCCACCGGCCGCGACAAGACCACCCTGGTCTTCTCGATCAAGGACCGCATCGGGGCGCTCAACCGAATCCTGGCCCCCCTGGCCGAGACGGGCGTCAACCTGACCCGGATCGAGTCGCGTCCGTCGCGGCGCAAGGCCTGGGACTACGTCTTCTTCCTCGACCTCGAGGGTCACCGCGCGGACGAGCGCCTGGCCGCCGCGCTCGAGCAGGTGCACGAAGCCATGCTCCTTCTTCCGGATCCTCGGCTCCTACCCCGACCGCCGCCCCTCCGCCCCCGCCCCGCCCGCTGGACCGCGTCCGCCAGGCCCGGGACAGCGGCCGGCGAATCGGCTATAATGAACGTTCGCGCCGGCGGAGCGCGTCCGCCGGACGCCAAAGGAGGAGCATACGCATGATCCCGAAGATACCCGGACCACATCGAGCGGCTCGTCCCCTACGAGCCGGGCAAGCCGATCGAGGAACTGGAGCGCGAGCTGGGCATCAGCGGCTCGATCAAGCTGGCCTCGAACGAGAACCCGGTCGGCCCCTCCCCGGCGGTGGTCGAGGCGATCATGCAGAACCTGCGCCCAAGATCAGCCTCTACCCCGACGGCGACTGCTTCTACCTGAAGGCCGCCCTGGCGGCCCACCTGGGGGTCACGCGCGACCACCTGATCGTCGGCAACGGCTCCAACGAGCTGATCGAACTGGTGCTGCGCGCCTTCCTCGCGGCCGGGTGACGAGACCGTCAGCGCGGCCGGCGCCTTCGTCGTCTACGACCTGTCCACCCGGGCCATGGGCGGGCGGGCGGTGCAGGTGCCGATGAAGAAGCACACCCACGACCTGGCGGCCATGGCCCGGGCGGTCACCGACCGGACCACGGGTCGTCTTCGTGGCCAACCCGAACAACCCGACCGGGACCGCCGTCGGGCGCCCGCGAGTTCGGCCGCTTCCTGGCCGACATCCCCGCCGAGGTGCTGGTCGTCGTCGACGAGGCCTACTACGAGTACGTCGACCTCCGCTCGTACCCCGACACGCTGGCGATGCTCGCCGGCGGGCGCGACAACCTGGTCGTGCTGCGGACCTTCTCCAAGGCGTACGGCCTGGCCGGGCTGCGGGTCGGCTTCGGCGTCGCCGCGCCGGCGGTCGTGGCCGCGCTCAACAAGGTCCGCCAGCCGTTCAACGTCAACCTGCTGGCCCAGGTGGCCGCCCTGGCGGCGCTGGCCGACCAGGACGCACCTCGCCGGGTGGTCGTCCCTCTGCCGCAGGGAGCGCCGCCGGCTGGAGACGGCATTCGCCGCGGCCGGGCTCGAGTACGTCCCCTGCCAGGCCAACTTCATCCTGGTCGGGTGGGCGGACGGGCCCGGGAGGTCTACCGGTCCCTGCTCGCCCGGGGGGTCATCGTCCGCCCGATGGGCGGTTACGGCTACCCCGACTGGCTGCGGGTGACCGTCGGCCTGCCCGAGGAGAACGACCGCTTCCTGCGTGAACTGGCGGCCCTGACCGCCCCGAAGCCACCGACGAAAGAGGAGGTCCCGCACATGATCATCGTCCTCAAGCCATCGGCCACACCAGGCCGAGATCGACCACGTCATCGAGCGCATCAAGAACCTCGGGCTCACGCCGCACGTCTCCCGCGGCGTGCGAGCGGACGATCATCGGGGCCATCGGCGACGAGGCGCCGCTGCGGGACCACCCGCTCGACCTGCTCCCCGGGGTCGAGCGGGTCGTGCCGATCCTCAAGCCGTACAAGCTGGTCGGCCGCGAGTTGCACCGCGAGAACACGGTCATCACCGTCGGCGGAAGGGCAGATCGGCGGCCAGAAGCTGGCCGTCATCGCCGGCCCGTGCGCGGTCGAGAGCCGCGAGCATCCTGATGGACCACCGCCCGCGAAGTGAAGGCGGCCGGGGCGACCTTCCTGCGCGGCGGGGCCTTCAAGCCGCGGACCTCGCCCTACGCCTTCCAGGGCCTGGAGAAGGAGGGACTGGATCCTGCTGCGGGAGGCCAGGGAGGCGACCGGACTGCCGATCGTCACCGAGCTGATGGACTCCAAGGATCTCGATCTGGTGGTCGAGTACACCGACATCATCCAGATCGGCGCCCGCAACATGCAGAACTTCAAGCTGCTGCGCGACGCTCGGGCTCGGCCGGCAAGCCGGTCCTGCTCAAGCGGGGGCTGTCGGCGACCATCAAGGAACTGCTCATGTCGGCCGAGTACATCCTGTCGGCCGGCAATCCCGAGGTCATCCTGTGCGAGCGGGGCATCCGCACCTTCGAGACGATGACCCGCAACACCCTCGACCTCTCGGCCGTGCCGGTCCTCAAGGAGCAGAGCCACCTGCCGGTGATCGTCGACCCCAGCCACGGCGTCGGGCGGTGGGAGCTGGTGCCGCCGATGGCGCTGGCGGCCGTGGCCGCCGGGGCCGACGGGCTGATGATCGAGGTCCACCCGAATCCCGAGGAAGCCCTCTCCGACGGCATCCAGTCGCTGCGCCCCTCCCGCTTCGCCCTGCTGATGAAGGACGTGGCCAAGGTCGCCGCCGTGGTGGGGCGTTCGATCTAGGCGCCCTTGCGCGGGAACGAGATGCCCGTCGGCACGCTGGCCGTGGTCGGCCTGGGACTGATCGGCGGCTCGGTCGCCCGGGGAGCCCGCGAACCGGAAGCTGGCCGGGACCGATCCTCGGGTGCGATCGCTCGGCCGAGACGGCTGCCGCGGCGCTCAGGCTCGGGGTTTCGTCGACCGGATCGCGGCGACGCCCGGGGAGGCCGCCCGGAGCGCCGACCTGGTCGTCCTGGCCGTGCCGGTGCGCGCGATCGCGCCGGCTGGCCGAACGAAGTCCGCCGGGCCGCCCCGGCCGATTGCGTCGTGACCGACACCGGCAGCACCAAGGCCTCCCTGGCCGCGGCCATGGATGCGCTCGCCGCTCCCGGCGGCCCGTTTCGTCGGCGCCCACCCGATCGCCGGCCACGAGGACTCCGGGCTCGACGCCTCCCGAGGCGGACCTCTTCGACGGCGCCCCCTGCGTCGATCACCCCGACGCCTTCGTCCGACCCGGCCGCGCTTGCCCTGGTCGAGTCGCTTCTGGACCGGGCTCGGCTGCCGCCTCCACCGCCTCTGCCCCGGCCGAGCACGACCGCCTTTTCGCCGCTCATCAGCCACCTCCCCCACGTGGCCGCCTACGCCCTGGTCCGGGCCGTCTTCGACGGGGTCGCCGACCCCGGCCTGGTGCGCACCTTCGCCGGCGGCGGATTCCGCGACTTCACCCGCATCGCCGCCAGCGATCCCGACATGTGGCGGGACATCTGCCTCGACAACCGGGACGAGATCCTGCGGGCGATCGACCTCCTTGCCGCCGAGCTGGCCGACCTCAGGGCGTCGATCGCCGGCCGGCGACGGCCAGGCCCTCAACGACTACTTCGCCCGCGTCGCGCGGACTGCGGCGCTCGCTGTGACCCGTCCGGAGCCTGCGGGTCGCCCGCTGCCGGCCGCTGATCGGGACCCTGAGCGCTCCGGCCGACATCCCGGCGGACAAGTCGATCACCCAGCGGGCAATCATCATGGGGGCCCTGGCCGAGGGAGTCGACCGAGATCGTCCGCCCCTCGACCGGCGAGGACGCCCGCTCCACCGCCCGGGCGATGGCCCGCCTGGGAGCCCAGGTGACCTGGGGGGAGAACCGCATCCTGGTCGAGGGAGTCGGGCTCGCGCGGCTTCCGCTACCCCGGCCGGGGCGCTCGACTTCGGCAACTCCGGCACCGGCCTGCGGCTGGGGGCCGGCGCCATGGCAGCCCACGCAATCGAGGCCGTGCTCGACGGGGACGATTCCCTCCGGCAACGGCCGATGGACCGGATCATGGAGCCGCTGCGGCTGATGGGCGCCTCGATCGACGGCCGCGACGGGAGACTCCCGCCGCTGAGCCTGCGGGGCGGCAACCTCTCGGGCATCGACTTCCGGAGCCCGGTGGCCTCGGCCCAGATCAAGTCGTGCGTCCTGCTGGCCGGCCTGGGCGCCTGGGGGATCACCCGCGTGACCGAGCCCGCCCCGTCGCGCGACCACACCGAGCTGATGCTCCCCCGCTTCGGCGGGCGGCTCTCGGTCACCGGGACAACCATCGTCATGGAGGGCCCGCAGATCCTCCGGGCCAATCTGATCGACGTTCCCGGCGATCCCTCCGCGGCCGCCTTCTGGGTGGTCGCGGCCCTGATCGTCCCCGGGTCCGAACTGGTCATCGACGGCATCGGCCTCAACCCCCGCCGGACCGGCTTCCTGGAGATCCTCCGGCGCATGGGGGCCGACGTCTCGTGGCAGGCCGGCCGGGACGACGATCCCGAGCGGACCGGGACGATCATCGCCAGGCACTCGGCGCTCAAGGGAACGATCATCACCGCGGACGAGGTCCCCGACTCCATCGACGAACTCCCCATCCTGACCGTCGCCGCGGCCAGTGCCACCGGGGAGACGGTCATCGGCGGCGCGGCCGAGCTGCGGGTCAAGGAGTCGGACCGGATCGCTGGACTCGTCGGCGGCCTGGCCTCCTTCGGCGTGCCGGTCGAGGAGCGCCCCGACGGCCTGGTCATCGGCGGGGGAGGCGCCCGGCACGGCGGCCGGGTCGACGCGCTGGGAGACCATCGCCTGGCCATGTCGATGGCCATCCTGGGCCTGGCCGCCCCGGGAGAGACGCTCGTCCGCAACGCGGCCGGCATCACCACCTCCTATCCCGGCTTCGAGCGAACCCTGGACCACCTCACGCGACCGTGACCCCGGGTACCGCATGACCGTCCTCCTCGTGATCGCCCACCTCTTCCTGGCGACTGCCCTCCTCGTGCCGGCGGCTGCCGGCGGCGCGCCGCTGCGCGTGGCGGCGACCATCTTCCCGGTCGGCGACCTGGTCAGGCAGGTCGGAGGCGGACGGGTGGACGTGCGCGTCCTGCTGCCGCCCGGGGCCAGTCCCCACACCTTCGAGCCCTCCCCGTCGCAGGCCGGGGATCTGGCCGGGGCGGTCCTGCTGGTGCAGGTCGGCGCCGGCCTCGAACCCTGGGCCGGTCGGATGGCCGCCGCGACCGGCGGGCGCGCGCGGGTGCTCACCCTGGCCGACGGGATCCAATTGATCGCCGGGGACGGAGACCACGACCGTCACGATCACGCATCCGGCAATCCGCATGTATGGCTCGATCCGGTCCTGGTGATGGGCATGACCGGCCGGATCGCCGACACGCTGGCCGACATCGATCCGCCCGGCGCGGCCGCCTACCGTTCCAACGCGGCTGCTTTCCGCGCGCGCTTGTCGGACCTCGACGCCGACATCAAGCGGACCGTGGATACCTTCAGGATCCGCTCCTTCGTCTCCTTCCACGCTGCCTGGGACTACTTCGCCCGGCGCTACGGCCTCCGTTCCGCCGGCACGATCGAGGAGTCCCCGGGACGGGAGCCGAGCCCGCGGCAGCTGGCGGCCATCGTGGCCGAGATCAGGCGCCTGGGGATTCCGGCCGTCCTGGCCGAGCCGCAGCTCAATCCCAAGCCGGCCGAGGTGATCGCCCGCGAGGCGGGGGTGCGGGTCGTGCTGGTCGACCCCGAGGGGGGGCTCCCGGGACGCACGACCTACATCAACCTGATGCGCTGGAACCTGGTCAGGATGGCCGAGGCAATGCGATGAGCCTGGTCTCCTTCCGCGACGTCGGGGTGCGTCTCGAAGGCGCCTGGGTCCTCGAGTCAGTCAACCTGGAGATACCCGAGCGGCACATCCTGGCCATCGTCGGACCCAACGGCGGCGGCAAGACCACGCTGGTGCGGGTACTGCTCGGCCTGCTGCGCCCCGAGCGGGGGGAAGTGACGGTGTTGGGAGGCTCTCCGGCCGCGGCCAGGCGGCAGATCGGCTACCTCCCCCAGGTGAAGACCGGCCAGCGTGATTTCCCGGTCAGTGTGATGGACGTGGTCCTGATGGGCGCCTACCCCCGGCTGGGCCTCCTCGCCTGGCCCGGCCGCGCCGAACGCCAAAGGGCCGGGGAGCTCCTCGGCGAACTGGGCGTGGGCGACATGGCCGACCGCCCCTTCAGACTGCTGTCAAGCGGCCAGCAACAACGCGTGGGCATCGCCCGGGCACTGATCGGCCAGCCGCCTCTGCTGGTCCTCGACGAGCCGTCGACCGGCGTCGACGTGGTCGGCCAGGAGACCTTCTACCGCTTCCTGGGCGGGCTGCGCGACCGCCGGGGGATGTCCGTGGTCATGGTCACCCACGACATCGGCGCAGTCAGCGCGGCCGTCGACAGCGTCGTCTGTCTCAACCGCCGGGTCCACTACTACGGCCACCCCGAGGGGGCCTTCACGCCCGAGGTCGTGGCCCGGACCTTCGGCCCCGACATGCACTTCCTCTTCCACCAGGAGGGGTGCCGCACCTGTGGCGAGGACCACCGTGCCTGACGTCTGGAGCCTCGGCTTCATGCGCCACGCCCTGGCCATGGGGCTGGTGGTGGGCACGGTCCTGGCGGTCATGTCCTTCTTCGTCGTCCTGCGGCGGCTGTCGTTCATCGGCGTGGGCATCTCCCACACCGCCTTCGGGGGCCTCGCCCTGGGGTTGCTGCTGGGCACTCCGCCGACGCTAACGGCGATCCTCTTCACCGTCCTGGTGGCCAACCTGATCACCCTGGTCGGACGGCGGGGGGCGCTCGGCGAGGACACCGCCATCGGCATCTTCTTCTCTCTGTCGATGGGAGTCGGGGTGATCTTCCTGTCGCTGTCGCGCTCCTACACCAGCGACCTGTTCGGCTACCTGTTCGGCTCGATCCTGGCCATCACCCCCGCCGACATCGCGGTCGCGGCCGCGACGGGTGCGGGCGTCCTGCTGGCCGTGGGCCTCTTCTTCAAGGAGCTGCTGCTCGACTCCTACGACCGCCAGGTCGCCCGGGCGGCGGGGATGCCGTCGGTCTTCCTGGAGCACCTCCTGGCCACGGCCCTGGCCTTGGCGGTGGTCATGGGGATCAAGATGGTCGGGGTGGTGCTGGCCGAAGCCCTGCTGGTCATCCCGGGGGCGACGGCCTTCAACCTCTGCCGCGGCTGGCGGGGCATGCTCGCGGCCGGCGTGGCGGTCTCCCTGGCGTCGGTCGTCGGCGGGCTCTGGATGGCGGTGCGTCTCGACCTGCCGCCGGGGGCTTGCATCACCGTCGTGGCCTCGGCCTTCTTCTTCGCCTCGCTGCTGCGGACTCGCTAGTCGCCTTCAATGTGCTGCTAGAAGCCCCACTTGTCTGGCCTTTTGGGGCCTTTCGGCCTCTCAGTCACGTACAATTCTGCGTCACCGATCTCAAGCAGTTTGCGGACCTCAGGAAGTTCCTTCACATCACGCTTTGTGATGTCTGTCAGGAAGTAGTAGTTCAAGATATCTGTCAAAGAAGTACTTGCTTGGCTTCACGACGAAGAACACTCTTCGGACCAAACCTTGTTGGGCTGAAAACTCCTCTCTTGGGACATTTCTATACCACATGTAGAAGCGCATGGGCGCCTCGGCAGGGCATATCGCGACTAGGTGATCCGCCGGGGTCATCTCACGGGAAAGGAAATCCACGAGAGTTGGCGCTTCCGGGAAATCATCCGATGGGAACAAGGTACCACATCACGACTCATAGCCAATATGGCGGCACAGGCTATCAGAATGATTGCGACTACCTTGAAGTGCCTGACAGAAGACTTCGCAATGGCAACTACGCTTGCATCCATGAGAATGAAGATCAATGGCAAGAGGTAAATCCAAGTCCGAGCAAATGGAATCGCATGTTGCACGAAGAGAATTACCGCACCGCCAACCATTACGGCGGGGAGGAGCACGAACGTGGCCCAACGCCGCTCTCGGGCCGTTGCGTAGTAGCCAACAGTTGTGAACACTACGAGAAAAGCTACAAGCATAGGAATCGGCATGTCGCAAGAAAAGGCTTGAGCGGTGGAATAGATGTGATCAGGAAGGCGGGTTAGGAACTCTTGCCAAGAGAGGCTAATGACATACTGGTTGTGGAACAGACTGTCGATTCCATTGCTCGCGATTACCACCGGAGTGTAGAACGCCCCGATAAGCAGGAAAGCCATCAGTGAGCATGGAATCAGCATGTTGAAGAGAACCCAAGCGGGTCTGCGCCCTCGATGTAGGAGGACTATTGATGTCCAGCAGAGGACGCCTGCAGCCGGGAATGCAAACGATGGCATGTCCAACATCCCCAAGGCAATGACCACAGACATGAGGGAGCATACCCTTATCGAAGGGTATTCAATTACTCGCATGCCAAGCGCCACTAAGCAGAGTGTCAAGACAACCGCAATTGAGTATCCTCTGGCCATGGTGTCGAAGAAAATCAGGTAGGGGAAGACTGCAACCAGGCCGGCAGCGACGTATCCACTTCGGTCATCGCCGCTGAGTGATCGCGAAAGGCAGAAAGTCAGAGGAATTGCCGACACTCCAGCAAGGAAGGCCGGGAGGCGAATCGCCACTGGATGACTCCCAAGAAGACCCACCGACACTCGGACGAGAAGCGTGTGAAGGACATGGTTATTGGGGAGCGGATAGTAGAAATGGGAAAGAAGACCAACATTAACGAAGTTGAGGAACGTGTAGGCTTCACCATATCGCATTGGCTGTGCGAGGAAGAAGGATCGGACTGTTGCGCCAATACCAGTGACAAGAGCAATCCATAGTGCGGCAAGTCCCATCTGTCCAGTTGTGAGGAACCACTTGCAGGTTTGACCAACTTCCTGACATACGGAACGACTCCAAGCGAGCCAATACGAAGAGAGCGTACTACCACGATATCGAAGCATATAGAAGCTGCCAACTGCAGCAATGGCGAAGCCAGCACTGCAGATCGTCATCGCATCCACGCAATACCGCGCTCTTGCCTGACCACTCACTAGAAGGATAGACGATTTCAAGGAGGCGATCTGGGGGCAGAGAGAAGGCAATCAAGATGAAGGGAGCAACCGATATGATAGCGAGTACGGCGGTTTCTAAATATGCGCGCAGGAAGTTCAGCGACTTGGCGGACTTTGCACCCACGGACATCTCGCGCCTTGAAGACGGAGTCCTCACCTCGCTACCCCACAAGCAGGAAGAAAGGCAATTGTCTGCCTCGTTGTTCCGTGCTTCTCACCTGGAATAATGATTCGCATCACTACTCAACTCATGCCATGGCCAATGCTATTGACCGCGCAAGGGTGTAGTTCAAACGCCTTGGCCCGATTCTAGAAGCGCAACATGACACTAGACGTTGAAGCGGATGTTGAGGATGTCGCCGTTCTTGACGACGTACTCCTTCCCCTCGAGCCGGTGAGCCCCCTTCTCGCGTGCCTTGGCCCAGGAGCCGGCGGCCACCAGGTCGTCATAGGCGACCACCTCGGCCCGGATGAATCCCCGGGCCAGGTCGGAGTGGATGCGCCCGGCGGCGGCCACGGCGTTGTCGCCGACCCGGATGGTCCAGGCGCGCACCTCGTCCTCGCCGACGGTGAAGAAGGAGTGCAGGCCGAGGAGCGCGTAGGCCGCCCGGATGACCCGATCGAGCCCCGACTCGGCGATCCCCAGGTCGTCCATGAAGACCCGGGCATCCTCGGGGGAGAGCTGGCCGATCTCGGCCTCGATCTTGCCCGCCAGCGCCAGGGAAGGCACGCCGGGGAGGGCGCACCTCTCCGCCAGGGCCTCGCCGCCCTGCTCCCCCTCGCCGACGTTGACCAGGATCATCACCGGCACCTGGCTCAGGAAGGCGTAGCCCCGGACCGCCTTCAACTCGTCGGGCGAGAGCTCCATCCCCCGCAGCGGCTGCTCCCCTTCGAGCCGCGCCTTGAAGCGGTTGAGCAGGTCGATCTCGGCCTGCCCGGCGCCGCGCTTTTCCCTGGGGAGCCGCAGGTTGTCCTTCTCGAGCCGCTCGACCCGTTTCTCGACGGCCACCAGGTCGTGCAGGATCATTTCCGTCTCGAGGGTGGCCACGTCGCGGACCGGGTTGACCGTCTCCTCGGGGTGCGGCACGGACTCGTCCTCGAAGGCCCGGACAACGTGGATCAGGGCGTCGATGTCACGGATGAATCGGAGCGTCTCGTCCGAGAACCCCCCGCCCCGCTCGGCGCCGCGGGCCACTCCGGCCACATCGACGAACTCGATCACCGCCGGGACCTTCTTCTTCGGCTTGTACATGTCGTCGAGCAGGTCGAGGCGCGGGTCGGGCACCTGCACCTGCCCCAGGTGGTGCTCGCCGGCCGAGGAGGTGTAGGCGCCGACGGCTACGTTGTTGCGGGTCAGGGCGTTGAACACGGTGGTCTTGCCGGCGTTGGGGAGCCCGACGATGCCGATCTTCATGGTTTCATTATACCCGATAACGGCGTCAGCCGCGCGGCCGCTTCGTCCGAGCCGGGCTCGATCGAGAGGGCCCGCCGGTAGGCCTCGGCCGCCTCGTCGGAACGCCCCAGCCGCTCCAGGGCGACACCCCGGTTGATGTTCGTCCGCGCCGAGCCTGGTTCGGCCGCCAGTGAGCGATCGAAAGCCGCCAGCCCCTCCTCCGTTCGCCCCAGGTCGAGCAGCGTCCCGCCCAGGTTGTTCCAGGCATCGGCCCGCCGCGGGTCGATCCCGACGGCTGCGCGGTAGCTTGCCTCCGCCTCGGCCGGGCGGCCCAGCCGGGCCAGGGCCATCCCGCGGTTCAGTAGGAGGTCGGCCGAGCGGGGAGCCAGCGGAAGGGCGCGGTCGAACTCGGCCAGGGCCTCGGCCGGGCGCCCCTCCCCGAGGAGGATCTGCCCGAGGGCCAGCCGGGCCTCGACGAATTCGGGCCAGGCGGCCAGCGCCGCCCGGTACCTGTTCACCCGCCCCGCTTCGATTCCCTTCCCTGGCCAGCAAAAGCCCCAGGTTGTAGCGAGCTCGGGTGAAGCCGGGATCGAGCGACAGGGCCTTCATGTAGTGCGCCTTGGCCTCCTTTGCCCGGCCCAGCCTGAACAGGGCATTACCGGCGTTGTTGTGGATGTCAGGCACGTCGGCCCGATGCTCCAGGGCCCGGCGGTAGTGCTCCAGGGCCTCGGCCGGGCGGTCCCGGTTCATCAGCACGTTGCCGTACCTGCACGAGCGCCACGTAGTTGCCCGGGCTGACCGCTAGAGCGTGGGCGAAGAGGGTCTCGCTCGACCGCCAGACGGCCACCTGCCGCCTCGACGCGACTCCCAGGGCGGCCAGAAGCACCAGGGCTCCGGCCCCCAACGCCAGCCTCGCCCGACTCTGGAGCCTTGGAAGGGACCACGCCAGGGCCATGAAGATGCCCGTCAGCGGAAGGTAGGTGTAGCGGTCGGCCATTCCCTGGTCGCCCACCTGCACCAGCCCGATCATCGGCACCAGCACTCCCAGGTACCAGAGCCAGCCGGTCGCCAGCCAGGGGAGTGCCCGCCGCCGGGCCGCCACGGCCAGGGTGGCGGCGGCCAGGGCCAGGGCGGCGAGGATGACCGGCACGACCGGCACGACCCGGCCGGGATGGGGGTGGAAGACGGTCAGGCCCGCCGGCCAGATGGCCAGCCCAAGGTAGCCCAGGTAGGCCCGGACGGCGTTGGCCAGCCGCGCCCACGCGGGGTACAGCTCGGCCGAGGCGAACGAGTCGCCGGCCCGCTGGGCCAGAACGGTGACCGACGACGACGCGGCCGCCATGATCCACAGCGGCGTCTTCTCGATGAACAGGCGGGGCAGGTCGCGGCGGCCGCGCAGCCGGCCGAGCGGCCACCAGTCGAGCAGCAGCAGGGCCGCCGGGAAGGTCACCGCCACCGGCTTGGCCATCAGCGCCGCGGCAAAGAGGGCCGCCAGGGCGGCCAGGCGCGACGGCGACGGGCGGCGCAGCCAGGCGAGGTAGGCGCCCAGGCCGAAGAACCAGAACAGGGCCGCCAGGAGATCCTTCCGCTCGGCCACCCAGGCGACCGATTCGACGTGCAGCGGGTGCAGGGCGAACAGGGCCGCCACCAGGAGGCTCCGCCAGACCGAGCCGGTGTACGCCGCCAGCACCCATGCCAGGGAGACCGCGCCAGCGCGTGCAGGACGGCGCTGGTCAGGCGGTGCCCGAAGGCCGACATCCCCCAGACCTCGACGTCGGCCATGTGGGAGAGCCAGGTGACCGGATGCCAGTTGCCGGCGTGAAAGGCGCTGAACGCCCAGGCGGTCCCGGCGGCGGTGAGTCCGTTGCCGACCATCCGGTTCATGGCCACGTACTCGGGGTCGTCGTAGTTGACGAAGACGGCCTGCCGCGGCGGGAGGAAGACGGCCAGGGTGACCAGGAAGAGGACGGCCGCCGCCAGGGAGGCCCGTCGGGCGCCCGGGCCGGCGGGGGCGCAGCTCATGCGGGCGGGCGGACGGTCCCCCTCACCGGGTGGGCGGCGCGCCGACATCCACGAAGCCCAGGTCGAGGTCCTCCCGCCCGTGGGGCACCGACGCCTGCCGCAGATCGACGTCGCGCTCCTGGGTGGGGAGGTACAGCCCGGCCTTGATCCGGTAGCGCCCCGGCGGCAGGTCGGGCGGGATGTCGATCCCCTGGACACATGTCTCCCGCCGGTCGTCGGCCGGCGGGACGGCAAGGTCCTGCCGCAGCGGGTAGCCGGACATCAACGCCCGCTTCCCCGCGTCGTCGAACAGGTGCACCCAGACCCACGGCAACTTGAGGTTCGAGCCGCTCGGGGGGATCTCCCAGGTCATCCGGAACGGCCACCTGACGCCGGGCCGGGCCGGATCGGCCCCGACGAGGCAGCCGGTCAGGCGCGGGCCCGACTCGAACTCGGCCTTGACCCCGATCTCCCGCCACCCCGGATGTCCGTCCCGATCCCCGGCGGCCAGCGAGGCGGCCGCGGTCCGGCCGGGATCGGCCGACGCAGCCCTGCGGAACCACTCCCGCGCGGCCGGTTCCCCTTCCCGGCTACGGGCGCTCTCACCCAACGCCAGCAAGGCTTCATACCAGATCGGGTCGAACGGCTCGGAAGGCTGTTCGGGCGCCCCGCTGACCCGGTCCAGGAAGGCCACCGTGGCGGCGACGTCGGCCAGCGCGTCGGGCACCAGGCTGACGCGCATACCCATCCCCCCGGCGGGAAGGCCGTCGCCGGCCAGGCCGATGGTCCCCCCGGCAAGGTCGTGCCCGATCCACAGCGGAACGCTGACCACTCCCGGCCGGGCGGGATCGACCGCGGCCGCGGCCGAGAAGCGACGACGCCCGCAGGAGTCTTCCAGGACCACCTCGAGCTCCCCGGGATTGCCGGCAAGACCGATCTCGAGCCGGTACCATCCGGCGTCAAACAACGACGGAGGCGTCCTGAGCATCCGCCGACGGGCGCCCGCCGGAGTGTCATTCCCTCCCGGCTCCTCCTCGAGGTCCCCTCCCCGCCATTCCATGAAGGGGAGGCCGGCCAGGAACTCGGGGCGCACGCCGAACAGGCCGAAGAACGAGTCGGAGTCCCATCGCTTCACCGCCAGAAGGTCGGCGGCCGCCTTCCTCGCCTCGGTCGCGTCGAGGCTCCCCGCCGCCAGGCCGCTGACGGCCAGGGCCAGCCGCCGGGCGGGATCATCGGCACCGTCGGGCGCGGACAGGAAGCGGTACGCCTCGCCGTACCGCCCCCAGGCGAAGAGGCGCCGGCCGACATCCTGACGGCTCACCGAGCAACTGAACCCGGATGCTCCCGCGGAGCGCCTCGACCCGCCACTCGTAGAAGTGGTTCCCCTCCGAGGCCGGACCGGCTGGCGGCGACGTCCTCCAGTTCGATGACCGTCCGTTCCCCGGCGGACAGGGAAACCAGGCGGCGCCGGTTGCCGAAGCAGAGGTCGACCGCCGCCGGAGAGCCGCCGGCCCACACCGCCACCCAGGCCGACCCCAGGGGATGCCGGGACACGGCCGTGGCCCGCGCCGACCCGCCCGGCCCGAGGTCCCTGACCGACGGCGTCCGAAAGAAGAAGGGCGCATCGAGGAAGACCCAGTCGACCGATTCGGACGACGGGACCGGCTTGGAGAGGGGCACGCCGAAACCGCGGCGCAGTTCGTCGCTGTCGGGCCCCACGGCCACGAAACCGCGGTTCCGGAAGTGCGCCAGGGGGCTCCGCTCCAGGCGGAGGTCGACCAGTTCGAAGACCCCTGGACGGAGGCTGGCGGGGGTGTACTGCTTGGCGTCGCGGATCGAGAAGTACCTGGCCGACCGCCGGCCGGTGGCCGGATCACGCTCCGGCTTCTCGTTCTGCCCCGGGGGGAAGTTGTCCTGGAGCCACACCCTCCCGAGGAGCTGGTTGTCGTTGTGGCGGGAGAAGAAGATCTCGTCCCGGATGCCGGCTGACATCTGGGCCAGGGAGAGGATCGCCAGCAGCGCCGCGGCCGGCCTGCCCCAGCGGCCCGCCAGAGCATACAGCCCGGCGAAACCGGCACCGGCGGCGGCGATCATCCCGGCAGTCATCGGCAGGTGGTGCAGCGAATGGGTGAAGGGCTTCAGGGTCATGCCGACGACGACCAGCAGCACCGGGACGGCGGCGACGATCCAGAAGGGGCGGCTCCGCCGGCGGATCCAGACCGCGGCGACGGCGGCGGCGATGGCCCCCCAGCCGAAGAAACGCGGCAGGAACGGCAGGTTCATCCGCATCCCGGCCAGGAAGCGCCGCGCCGGGTCGAGATTGGCCACCCCCGGGTCGAGGCGGTAGTTGGCCGTCCAGCGCAGGAAGTTCACGATGTCCCGGATGGCCCTTCCCGGGTTCACCAGGATGCCCGGATTGAAGGCGACCAGCCCGGCCGCGCCGACGACGGCCGCCACCGCCAGCTTCCTCCAGAACTCGGCTGCGCGGGGTTCAGACCGGAGCAGGTGGGCCAGCAGGAACGACGCCCCGACGATGCCGCCGTGGTACTTCGACGAAAATGCGGCAGCCGTGGCCAGGGCCGCCAGGACGTAGTCGCGGTATCTCCCCGTCTCGTGGACCCGCAGCGACAGGTACAGCCCGAGGGTGACGAATAAGGCCGACGACGTGTCGCTGGTGGTCCAGTGGCAGGCGGCCTGGTCGAGGGGCGACAGGAGCATCATCACCCCGGACAGGATCCCGGCCGCCCGTCCGAAGCGCAGGCCGATCAGGAATGTCAGGCCCACGGCCAGGCTCGACAGGATGACGTTCCAGAAGATGAATGCCCAGGCGATCTCGGTCCTCGACTCCTCCGGCGCACGGGTCAGGTCGGTGATGCCCAGATGGTCGAGCAGGGCGTGCCGGACGAGTCCATACCCCCGGACGACCCGCCCGACCACCAGGCTGGCGAAGAGGGGGTAGCCGTCATAGTCGGGATGGTTCTTGATGTTCAGGTAGTCGCCGTCCCGGAACTGCACCACGGCCACGATCTGCTTGGATGCGTCGGGGTGGTAGCGCTCGTTCAGGTGGGTGTCATGGGAGATGCCGGCCGTCCGGACGACGGCGGCCACCAGGACGAAGCAGGCGAACCAGCGCCCCCGCCAGCCGCGCCCGGAATGGGATTCCCCGCAGTGATGCATACTCGGGTCATCCTACCCGGTCACCCCGGCGATGGCAAGGGAGCGGCCGGCTCCGACGGCTCGCCGCGGGGCGGTCGGGCATCCCTCCGGAAGACGAACTGGTTGCACCCCCAGCCCCCCGAGGTGAGGATGTTCCGCAGCGTGAAACCTGCCCGCAGCAGCGGCATGATGACCTCCTCGGGCCGGGCCACCTCGAACGGCAGTCCGCCGCACCAGTCGACCCAGTCGTGCCAGGACGACATGCCGCGATCCTTCTTCTTTTCCCGCCAGGCAGCGAACGGGAGGGGGTTCCGCCCGGCGAGAAGGCGGCCGGCGGCCCAGCGGGTTTCGAACGGGGCGGCGATCGCCAGGACGAGCAGGGGCCTGAGAAACGACGGCAGGCGGTTGTACAGCTTCTTCACCGCAAGCCAGAGCCGGCTGGCCCTCCCCTGGTCGTTGTAGATGGCCAGGAAGAGCAACCCCCCGTCGTCCACCAGACCGGCGGCCCGATCGATCGCCGGGTGCAGGTGCCCGGTGTGGTGGAGCACCCCCCATGAGTAGACGACGTCGAAACGCCCGAGTGAATCGACGTAGCCTTTGTCCAGGATCGACCCCTCCTCGATCCGCCACTCGGGATCGTCGGGGCGGTAACGTCGGCGGAGTTCCCTGGTGCACTCCACCGATGCCGGATCGAAATCGAACGACACGACCGAGGCGCCCAGACGCCGTGCGACCAAGCTGAACAGGCCGCTGCCGGATCCGATGTCCAGAAACGTCCGGCCGGACAACCCGGAGACCCCGAGCATCAGCCGGAGCGATTCTTCGGCCACGGCCATCCGTTCGTCGTCCAGCAGGGAGAGGAAAGCCGTCCAGTTGGCGCCGAATTCGAAGCGCTCTCCCCGAACGATCTCGTCGCCGTGGGTGGTCATGATCCCGGGGGCAGCTCGACCACCGAGTCGGGGAGTTCGTCGACGTCGTCCGAACGACGGGGGAAGTGGGCGGCCAGCAATTCGCCAACCCGCTCGACCGCCCCGACCAGCCCGGCGCCGAATCGCCCGGCAGCGAAGTGCCCGGCCATTCCGTCCCGGATGGCTTCCCACCCATCGCGGCCGATCCGGGTGTCAACGGCCCGGTCGCCGATGATGGCGAACTGCCGGTCGGCCACTGCCAGCAGGATCAGCACCCCGTTGCGGCCGGCGGTGCGGTCCATCCTCAGGGAGACGAAGAGGTTCCCGGCCTCGGCCAGGTACATCGGCGGCCTTTCCGACCACCGCCACCCGGATCTCGCCCGAGGTCGCCTTCTCTGCCCGGGCGATGGCCGCCTCGACCTCCCGACGCTCGCCGGGCTCGAGAAAACGTTTCGGAAACAGGGACCTCCCGATCATGTCCGCTACCAGCTCCCGCTGGCCCCTCCTCCTCCGAAGCCACCGCCGCCCCCCGAGAAGCCGCCGCCAAAGCCCCCACCGCCGAATCCGCCTCCACCGAAACCGCCGCCAAAGCCGCCCGTCCCCCACGGCCCGTGGTGCCGCCCGTCGTAGATCGCCGGCCCGCCGAATCGGCGGGAGAGCTTCAGCAGCAGCACCACCAGGACGACGAAGCCGAGCGAGATCACCACCGCCACCCACGGCGGGAGGGACCTTGGCGGCGCCTTGGGGGTGACGTACTCGCCCCGCGATGCCTGGTGGACCGCCTCGACCGCCGCCGCGAGCCCCCCGGCATAGTCGCCCGCCCGGAATCGCGGCCCGATCACGTCCCGGATGATCCGGCCGGCCACGATGTCCGGCACGACCCCCTCCAGCCCCTTGCCGACTTCCATCCTCACCCGCCGGTCGCCGGTGAAGACCAGGATGATCAGGCCGTTGTCCCGCTCGGCGGTCCCGGGCCGCCAGGCCTCGGCCAGACGCATCGAGAAGCCCTCCAGGTCGTCGCCGCCGAGACTCGGGAAGAGGGCGACGATGATCTGGGTGGAGGTCTCCCGGTCGATTTCGGCCAGCCGGGCCTCCAGACGGGAGCGGTCGGCTGCCGGGAGCACCCCGGCATAGTCGTTGACCCGGCCCGTCGGGCGGGGCGGGACGTCCAGCGCCGGGGCCGCCGCGGGTGAGGCGAGCGCCAACAGCACCGCCAGGCAGCCGAGGAGGCGCCGCATCGGAAGCCCTCCTCACCCGGGGAGGGAAGACCTCACTGGAACGAAACCTTGGGCGCCCGCTCGGCCCCCGCCTCGGCCTCGAAGTAGGGCTTGAGCCCGAAGCCGAGCAAGTTGGCGATGACGATCGCCGGGAAACGGCGGCGGCGGGTGTTGTACCCCTGGGCCGACTCGTTGAAGCGGCTCCGGGCGACGTTGATCCGGTTTTCCGTCCCCTCGAGCTGGGTTTGGAGGTCCAGGAAGTTCTGGTTGGCCTTCAGGTCGGGGTACTGCTCGGCCACGGCCAGGAGCCGGGTGAGCGCCCCGGAGAGCTGCTGCTGGGCAGCCTGGAAGTTCCGCAGCGCCTCGGGAGTCAGGTTCTCGGCCGAGACGACCATCTGCCCGACCCTGCTCCGGGCATCGGCCACGCCGGTCAGCACTTCACGCTCGTGGGCGGCGTACCCCTTGACCGTCTCGACCAGGTTGGGGATCAGGTCGGCGCGGCGCTGGTAGGTGCTCTGGACGTCTGCCCAGGCACGATTGACGTCCTCCTGGGAGGAGACCAGACCGTTGTAGGTGCCCTGCACCCAGAGGAAGATCATCCCCAGGACGACCAGGGCGATGGCCACGGTGATTATCAGCGTTTTCTTCATCGTCTTTTCGGGCCTCCTTGACCCGGTGGTTGGTCGCCGTTTTATATACCCCCCGGCCGCAAAGCGTCAAGCGCCGGGCACTCTCCCGTTGACAGCATCTCCCGGGGCAAGTATCGTGAAAAATCGATAGAACCAGGGAAGGCCATCCGCCATGGATCAGCAGTTCGACCCGATACTGCCAGCCGCCGAGGAGGTCAAGGAGTTCATCCTGGCTCTCGATCGGGGCATCAAGGCGGTCAAGCTCTACCCCACCAACAATTCCAACTACCACGCCCTGACCGCCCGGAGCATCTCTCAGATCATGATCTTCTTCAACCGGCACGCCGAACTGTGCCTGTCGGTCGGTTGCTTCGACTTCCTCCACGAAGGCGAACTGATCTACCGCAACGACGACCGGACATCCAGCTTCCCGTTCGCCCTGTTCAAGGACGGCATACGCCAGTTGATCTTCCGGCGCGGGATCACCGCGGAGGAGCTCCTCGCCTTCATGAACGCCTTCAACCGGGACTTCACCAAGGAGTACCTCGACGACGACCTGGTGACCTGCTTTTGGGAGCACGACTTCAAGCATATTTCCTTCGTGGCCGTGGAGGACTTCCTCGACGAGTACCTGCCCGAGGACGTGGTCGCCTCGGAGGACCGCGACCGGGCCCTGGCCGACAGGGGGAACCTGTCCGCCATCGCCCCGGGCGACATCAAGGCGATGGTCTCGAAGGGAAGCGGCAGCATCCCCGGCGCGACGACCGGCGTCCCCCTGCGCCAGGCCGTTCTGCGCCCGGAGCTGCTGATGGTCGGCGAGGACCTCCAGGCGCGGGTGGCCAGCCTCATCCGCGACGACGCCGAGCGCGAGTACGATCCGCTCCTGGTGGACGTGCTGCAGAACATCCTGCGCGACGAGACGGACCCGGAGGCCATCCGCGACCTGGTGCTCCTGCTGGGCCGCCTGGTCGACTATGACCTCTCCCGCGGGAACCTGGCCAGGGCCATGGGCATACTCCGGCGATTGAGTTCGCTGAACGAGCGCGATGTCACCTACCCCCCCAGGGTGTCCGAGGAGCTTCGCCTCCTGTGGGGGCGCTTCTCCAAGGAGGAGTTCATCGAGAACAATCTGGGCGAGGTGCTCCAGAAACGCCCGGACCTGAACCCGGACGAGGTGGCTGACCTGGTGATGCTCCTCCGGCCGGCGGCCATCCCCCACCTCCTCAACCTGTTCGAGAAGATCGACCACATGCGGATGCGCAAGGCCCTGTGCCGGGGCCTGGCGGGCCTCGCCGCCGACCACATCCACCTGGTCGCCCAGGGCCTCGACGACCGCCGCTGGTACGTCGCCCGGAATGCCGTCTTCGTCCTGGGGATGATCCATCGCGAGGAGGTCCTGCCCTTTCTCCACAAGGCGCTTCGCCACCCGAACCCCCGGGTGCGGCGGGAAGTCGCCCGGGTGGCATTGTCGCTCCCCTTTCCCGGCGTCGACTCTTTCATCATGGCCACCTTCGACGACCCCGACGAGAAGGAGCGCCTGTTCGCCTACCGGAACATCGGACGGGAAACCGGGGAAGCCGTTCACGAGAAGCTCCGGAACCTGGCGACGACGGCTGATTTCAGGAAGCGGTCGCCCGCCGAGCGCCAGGGGATCTTGGTCGCCCTGGGGCGGATCGCCACGACCGTGGACATGCCCTTCATCGAGTCGTTCCTGACCCAGCGGACCTGGTTCAACGCCGAGGCCGCCCGGGAACGCCTCTGGCTCGTCGACGGCCTCGCCCTGAACGACCAGCAACCGGCCCGGGCCCTGGTCGCCCGCCTGACCTCCTCGGGGTCGAAGGCCGTCCGCGAAGCCTGCCGCAAGGCCCAGTCGGCGCCCGGGACGACGGCCAAGGAGCCCGCCGTTGGCTGACGACATCCTCGCCGGAAGCCAGGCTTCACCCGCCGAACAGGCCGAGAACGCGCGCCGGTTCATCATCGAACTCCACCTGCTGATCAGGCTTGCGGCGGTGCACGACGCGGGGAACATCGCCCTCCAGAAACCGGCCGGGCGGCTCCGCGCGGTGATCGCGGCGCTGTCCGAGGCGAACCCCGGCTGGCGGTTCCGCGTCCTGGCCGACCAGTTGTTCGTCAACGACTCTCGGGTCCGGCTCGACCAGCCGATCTACCAGGCCTACACCGACCTGGTCGAAGAGTTGAAGCGGCGGACCATCGGCGGCATCACCTTCGAGCGCGTGCCGACCGAGGACGAACTCCTCCGCTTCGCCTTCCTGATCCAGCACGCCCAGGTCACCCCGGGGCTGGACACGCTCGAGATGACCCTCGACGGCGGGGGGCTGGACTTCATCAAGCTCGACCCCTGGCGCGAGACGACGGGCCGCCCCGCGCCCATCCAGAAGGGGCAGGTCAGGCGGGCCGCCCGGGAAACCTTCTTCGGCTCGATCTTCCTGACCGGCGGCCTGCTGGAAACGGTCGACCGCCAGCGGGTGGTCCACGTCCGCCGGGCGCGGCGGGTGGTCCAGTCGTTCCTGGACCTGCTCGGAAAGGACGAGGACTATCTGCTGGGAATGACCAACATCAAGAATTACGACGATTACACCTTCAACCACTCGGTGAACGTGACCATCCTGGCCCTCAACATGGGCCGCCACATGAATCTCTCCCGGCCGCAACTGTCCGACCTGGGGCTGTCGGCCATGTTCCACGACCTGGGGAAGACGATGCTCCCCCGCGACCTGGTCAACAAGCATAGCCGTCTCGACGACGCCGAGTGGAAGCTGATGGTCAAGCATCCCGTGGAGGGGGTCAAGAAGCTGCTGCGCATCAAGGGGATCAGCCAGGTCACGGTCAAGATGATCCTGTCGGTCTACGAGCACCACATCAACTTCGACTTCTCCGGCTATCCCAACCAGCCCCTGACCGACCGGGCGTTCCTTTTCTCGCGCATCCTGCGCATCGTCGACAGTTACGACGCCATGACCACCATGCGATCCTACACCGTCCGGCCGAAGCACCCCGTCGCCGCGCTGGAGGAAATATGGAACCTCGCCGGGACCCACTTCGACCCCGACCTGGCCAGAATCTTCATCCGAATGATGGGCATCTACCCGGTCGGCACCATCGTACAGCTCTCCGGGGGGGGGATCGCCCTGGTGGTCGGCCGCAAGAGCGACGGCGAACTCCCTCCCCCCTGGTCAGGGTCATCGCCCACTGGGACGAGAAGGCTCCCACGGGCATGCTCATCGAACCGGCGGCGACCGGCGACACCTCGATCATCGGCTACTACGACTTCGGCGACGTGCCGGTGAACCCGGCCTGGTGCCTGCTGACCACCGAGGACATCTATCCGGAGTAGGCCAAGGAGAACTGTGAATGAACACGGTCATCGAAACCATCCGCCGCCGCCGAAGTGTCCGGCGCTTCACCGCCGAGCCGATTCCGGACGACGTCATGCACATCCTGCTCGAGGCGGCCAACGACGCCCCATCGGCCCACAACAAACAGTCCTGGCGGTTCGTCATCGTCCGGGAGGCGGCCAAGGACCGGCTGACAACCCTGATCCGCGACGAATCGGCCCTGCTGCCCCGCAAGATGAAGATCCTGCTTCGGCTGGCCGGGCAGATCATCCAGTCGGCACCGGTGGTGGTGGCCATCTTCAACACCGGCGAACTGGCCCACGCGATCGAGGGGGAGCACAGCCGGGAGTTCCGCGACTTCTTCCAGTTGATGGAGGTTCAGAGTTCCTCGGCGGCGGTCGAGAACCTGATGATCGCCGCCACCTCTCTGGGGATCGGCACCGTCTGGCTGGGCGCCGTCTGCCTGATCAAGGAGAAGATCGGCCGCAGCCTCGGCCAGGAGGCCGAACTGATGGCCGTGGTCCCGATCGGCTACCCCTCGCGGGAGCCGGACGCGGGGCCGCGCAAGAAGCCCCTCTGCGAGGTGACCATCTTCTAGAGCGGGTGCCCGCTGAGATGGGCGCGGGGGCCTGTCGCCGGTCACCTTCCCGCCGTGCTCCCGTCCGGTCCGCGCGGGCGGGAAGGTATCCGCCCGACGCCACCCCGCCGGATCTCGCGGGCCTAACTATTCAGGTACTTTTCCCGCAGGGCCACCTTGTTGACCTTGCCGACGCTGGTCTTGTCGATGGCCTCGACGAAGCGCACCTTGAGCAGCAGCGCGTGCTTGGAGAGCATCCCCTTCTCGGCGTAACGCCGGGCGTAGGTGGTCAGGGTCTTTTCGGTCAGGTCCTCGGGCGCATCGGGCTTCCTGACCACCAGGGCCAGCGGGCGCTCGCCCCACTTGTCGTCGGGCATGCCGATGACGGCCACCTCGGCCACGCCGTGATGGTGCGCCAGGATGTCCTCCAGTTCGAGCGACGAGACCCACTCGCCGGCGATCTTGATGACGTCCTTGAGGCGGTCGGTGATGCGCAGGTAGCCCGAGGGCTCGCAGCACGGCGATGTCGTTGGTGTGCATCCACCCCCCCTGCCAGAGCTTCTCGGAGTTCTTGGCATCCTTCAGGTAGCCCTGGGTGAGCCAGGGGGCGCGGACGACGATCTCGCCGGTGCTGGCGCCGTCGGCCGGGACGTCGCGCATCTTCTCGTCCACCAGGCGGATGTTCACGCCCAGGATGGGCCGGCCGGTCTTGACCCGGACGTCGACCTGGTCGTCGGCGTCCAGGTCGAGCATGCCGGGCTTCAGGTGGGCGATGGTCAAGATCGGGCAGGTCTCGGACATGCCGTAGCCGGAGAAGATGTCCATGCCCCGTCGCATGGCCTCCTGACAGAGGGCCTTGGGAAGGGCCGCCCCGCCGATGATCATCTTACCCCGGTGAAATCGACGCCAACCGACGCGGGGTGCTTGAGGAGCATGTGCAGGATGGTCGGCACGCAGTGGATGAAGGTAACCTTCTCGGTCCGGATCAGTTCCAGCAGGTGGTCGGGCACATAGCGGCCCGGGTAGACCTGCTTGACGCCCATGGCCGTGGCCACGTAGGGAATGCCCCAGGCGTGGACGTGGAACATGGGAGTCAGCGGCATGTAGACGTCCTCGCGGTGGAAGCGGCCCTGGACGGCCGGCGTGCCGAAGGTGGCCAGCACCGACCAGGTGTGCAGCACCAGTTGGCGGTGGCTGAAGTAGACCCCCTTGGGCAGGCCGGTGGTGCCGGTGGTGTAGAAGGTGGTCGCCCGGGTGTTCTCGTCGAAGTCGGGGAAATCGAACGAGGGCGAAGCGGCCGCCAGGAGCGCCTCGTACTCGCCGGCGAAGGGAACCGGGGTCTCGGCCGGCGGCGGGCCGTCGGCCAGCAGGACGTAGCGTCTTGACCGTGTCGAGGCGCCCCCTGATCCCCTCGATGATGGGCAGGAAGTCCTGGTGCACCAGGATGACGTCATCCTCGGCGTGGCCGATGGTGTAGAGGATCTGCTCGGGGGAGAGACGGACGTTGATGGTGTGCAGGACGGCGCCGATCATCGGCACGGCGAAGAAGCACTCCAGGTAGCGATGGCTGTCCTAGTCCATGACCGCCACCGTGTCGCCCCGCTTGACGCCGAGATCCGTCAGCACGTTGGCCAGGCGGCGGACCCGCTCGCGGAAGGCCCGGTAGGTGTGCCTGACCTGGCCGCGGTAGATGATTTCCTGGTCGGGCGCGTCGACCAGCGGCGATTCGATGAGGCTCTTGATCAGCAGCGGGAACTCGTACGCCGATTCGGTCCGATGGATAAGCTCCTCGTTCATGTCGGTCCTCCCCTGGACTGTTTGTGCCGGCATCACCGTGTCGAGTGACTATAGCACGACGGCCCCGTGGGTCAATCGGTCACCCGGGCGGCGCTCGGCCGCCCGTTTCATGCTATGATGCGGGCGATCAGCGGGATCAACCCGGAGGAGGCGCCCCATGGCCGACCCGATGACCGATGACCTGAACGCCTTCAGCGCCTGCATCGCCAAACTGCAGGTGGCCTACGAACAGTTCTTCTCGGGGGGGATCAGGCAGGAACCGATCGAGCTGGTCAAGGAAGCCGAAGGGTACATCAGGAAGTACGCCGTGAACACCGGACAGAACCCCAGCCTCTACTTCAGGTACAACAGCCTGGTGGCCCGCTTCAACTCGTTCCGCAAGGTCTGGGAGCGCCGCAGGAAGCACTTCGAGGGGGGGGACACGGTGGTCAAGGCCTGGGGGCTGGAGCATACCCGCCCCGAAACGCCCGCCCGGGCCAAGCCGGCGGCGGCAACCCCAAGGCCGGCGCCGGGCCCTCCCGACACGCCGTCCGGCTTCTCGGTGGTCATCCCCAGCGGGACCATCACCCCCCAGCAGGCCAGGCAGATCTTTGACCAGTATGTCTCCGTCCGCGCCCGCCTCAACGAACCGACGGCCAACCTGCGGGTGGAAAACTTCCAGGCCGCGCTGTCCGATCAATTGAAGCGGATCACGTCGAAGAGCGGGGATGGCGCAGTGGTCCTCAAGATCGACGTCAAGGACAACAAGTCACGCATCACCGCCAAGGCATCGTCCGAGAAGTGAAAGCGGGGCGGGACGGTCAGGCCCGGAAGCGGCTCTCCTGATCGGATGGCCGCAGCCCGGCGGGGTAGGTGTGCTCCATGTAGTAGCCGAGGAGGTACTCCCGGTCGCTGTCGGCGATGTTGGTGAACTCGAAGCCGACATTGAAGCGCTGGCGATCGGTCGGCTTGGCGTAGACCACCCTCCCCTCGAAGATGAGCGTCCGGGCGCCGACGATCAGGTGCAACTGGTAGAGGGAGCCGATCGGGAGCGGAGTGCCGTCCTCGAACATCAGGCCGTTCAGTCCGACGCTCTTGGTGGTGACGAAGCGCAAGTCCTCCTTGCCGCCGCGCACCTTCCGGAAAGCCAGGAGCATCTCGGCTCTCATCCGGGGGAACTTTCTCATTTCCCGATCCTCCTAATCAATAATAATGTAAAACAATAACGAAATACAAACACTATTTTCCTGCTCCTTCCCTGCCGGATTGTGCCCGGGCGGGAGGCGTGGTAAGGTGGGTGTCTGACCCCGGGAGACACGCCCGCCATGCTCTTCCAGATATGCCTGACCATGTCGGCTTACCTGGCCAGCCGCCTCCTGGGCATGGCCCGGGAGATGGTCCTGGCTTGGCGTTTCGGGGCGACCGAGCTGACCGATCTGTACAACGCCTCATTCCTGATCCCCGACATCCTCAACTACCTGCTGGCGGCGCAGGCCTTCAGCGTCGTGCTGGTGCCCATGCTTACCGGCCACCGGACACCCGACGGCCGTCGCCTCGACCGCCGGGGCGCGGAACTGCTCGGCGCCATTCTGGGTCCGATGACCGTGGCGTCGATCCTGCTGGCCGCCATAGGCACCTGGTTCGCCCCGGAATTGCTGGCCCTGCTTTACCCCCGCTACGCCCGCGACCCGGACCAGCTGGCGCAAATCGTCCACTTGACCCGCATCGTCCTCCCGGCCCAAATCTTCTTCGTCGTCGGCGGCGTCTTCGTGGCCGTCCAGCGGGCCGTCGGCGACTTCCGCGCCAACCAGCTCCAGGGAATCGTCTACAACCTGGGCATCATCCTCGGCGGCCTCCTCCTCGGCACCGTCGTCGGCATTGCCGGCTTCTCCTGGGGGGCGCTGGCGGGGGCCTTTCTGGGAGCCTTCCTGATCCCCCTGGCGATGGTCCGCCGCACGGTCCCGCTGCACTGGTCGTTCAATCCTCGCTCGCCTGAACTGGCCGCCTTCCTGGTCAGGCAGGTGCCGTTGATGATCGGAGTGACCGTGCTGACCGTCGATACCTGGCTCCTGCGCCTCTTCGGAGCCCGCCCGGGGATGCCGGCCGGGACGCTGACCTGCCTGGGGTACGCCTACATGCTGTCGCACGTGCCGATCGGCCTGATGGGGCAGGCCACCGGCCAGGTCTCGCTGACCACCCTGTCGAATCTCCGGCACGACCAAGGGGATTCCGCCCTGGCCGGCTTCTTCGGGCGGCTGCTGCGCCTGTCGCTGTTCGCCTCGCTGCTTGCCTCGGGCGCCATGGCCGCGGCCGCCGGCCCCCTGGTCGAGATCATCCTGGCGCACGGCGCGTTCACCGCCGGAGATGCCATCCGGACAACCGCCTTCCTGACGGTCATGGCGGTCGGACTGCCGGCCTTCGCCACCCACATGGTCCTGGTGAACGGCTACTACGTGCGGCGCGACACGCTCCATCCGATGGTCGTCGGCACTCTCGGCGCCGCGCTGGCGGCCGGCACCTACTGGGCCTGCGCAAGCCTCTGGAACGAGACGGGCATCGCCGCAGCCAGTTCGGTGTCTCTCTGGGCGGCGTTCGCCTTGCTGCGTTTCGACTACCTGCGTCGCCATGAGGGGGACGGCGGGGGGGGATTCAAGCGGGAGGCCGGCACGCTGATCCGGGGGGGTGCGATATCCGTGGTTTCGTTTCTGCTGGCCCGCCTGGCGGTCACTGCGGCCGCCCCCCTCGGGATGCCAGGCACGCTGGCATCGCTGTCGGAACTGGCCCTGGCCGGCATCACTTTCGCCATCATCCCGCTGGCCTACCTGCTGACCGCCCCGACCGAGGAGGCCGTTCACTTCCGTCACGTCGGCGCGAAGGCGATGGCCAGGATCAGACCGTTCACTCTCCGTTGAGGGGAGCCGGCCCGGGGGAGGCCCGGGCGGACTCGGTTGACCCGACTAGAGGACCCGGCGGGAGAGTTCCTCGAACTCCGCCCAGAGTTCCCGCGGCAACCGGTCGCCAAACTGCTCGTAGAACTTGCGGGTGTCCCCCAATTCGTCCCGCCACGCAGCCGGGTCGACGGCGAAGAGCTTCTCCATGGTTCCGGGCGGCAGGTCGAGGCCGGCCATGTTGAAGCCGTCGGCGGCGGGCACGAAGCCGATGGGTGTCTCGACCGCCCCGGTCCGCCCGGCGGCCCGCTCCATGATCCACTCCAGGACGCGGATGTTCTGCCCGAATCCCGGCCACATGAATCGCCCCTCCTCGTCGGTCCGGAACCAGTTGACGAAGAAGATGGCCGGCGGCGCGCTCAGGCGGGCGCCCAAGGCCAGCCAGTGCCGGAAGTAGTCGCCCATGTTGTAGCCGCAGAACGGGAGCATGGCCATCGGATCGCGGCGAAGCTTCCCGATGGCGTGGCTGGCCGCTGCGGTCGTCTCCGACCCCATGATCGACCCGAGGAACACCCCGTGCGACCAGTTGCGGCTCTGGTAGACGAGAGGCACCAAGCGTGACCGGCGGCCGCCGAAGATGACCGCCGAGATGGGCACGCCGCGGGGGTTGTCGAACTCGGGCGACAGGACCGGGCACTGCGAGGCGGCGGCGGTGAACCTCGAGTTCGGATGGGCAGCCGTCTTGCCGGCCGATGAGTCGTGGGGATTCCCCTGCCAATCGATCAGACGCGACGGCATGGCCGTGTCGCATCCTTCCCACCACGGCTCGTTGGTCTTGGGGTCGAGAGCCGTATTGGTGTAGAGGGTCGGGTAGAAGGTTCCGGCACGCAGCGTGCGCATCATGTTCGGGTTGGTCTTCATCGAAGTCCCCGGCGCCACCCCGAAGAAGCCGTTCTCGGGGTTGATCGCCCAGAGCCGCCCGTCGGGGCCGACGTTGAGCCAGGCGATGTCGTCCCCCAGGGTCCAGACCTTCCAGCCCGGGAGCGGCGATTCGAGCATGGCCAGGTTTGTCTTGCCGCAGGCCGAGGGGAGTGCGGCGGTGACGTAGGCCACGTTCCCCCCGGGGTCCTGGATGCCGACAATGATCATGTGCTCGGCCAGCCACCCCTCCTGGTAGCCGAGCCACGAGGCGATCCGGAGGCTGAAGCACTTCTTGCCCAGCAGGGCGTTGCCCCCGTAGCCCGAGCCGATCGACCAGACCAGGTGATCGTCGGGGAAGTGCATCACGTAGCGACGCTCGGGCGACAGGTCGCCCAGGGAGTGGAAGCCGCGCACGAACTGCTCGTCGCCGCCGATGCGGTCGATCACCCCGCGGCTCATGCGGGTCATGATGCGCATCGACACGGCCACGTATGTCGAGTCGGTCAACTGCACGCAGGCCTTGGCATAGGGGGAGTCGGGATGCCCCATCATGTACGGCAGGACGTACATGGTGCGGCCGCGCATGCAGCCGGCGGAGAGGCCGGCCATCAGCTTTTTGCCCTCGTCGGGGTCCATCCAGTTGTTGTTGGGGCCGGCGGTGGCGCGGTCGGCGTGGCAGACGAAGGTCAGGTGCTCGGTCCGGGCGACGTCGGTGGGATGGCTCCGGTGGAGATAGGAATTCGGCCAGGTGGCCTGGTTGAGTTCGGCGAAGACCGGGGCGCCGTTGATCTTCTCCTCGCGGATACCGATCCCGACCAGCCGGCGGCACTCCTCTTCAGAACCGTCGCACCAGTAGACCTTGTCGGGTTGCGCGAGCCGCGCCTGTTCCTCTACCCATCTCTCGAGCGGTGTGGACATGGATGTCGCCTTCCTCCCCTGGTGACTGTCGCCGGCGCGCCGGTCGCTTCGGCCCGTCCAATCAGGCGGGCCCGATCATGTTACCCGCCCCGTCGACCCCGCGTCAATGGCCGTGGCCGCAAATTTCTTTGACAATCGCTCCGCGAGTCATTATGATGATGTGCTGGATTTTTATCCGTCCATGAGGGGGGTGAACGCAATCCTATGCCGGGAATACGAGTCAGAGAAAACGAGTCCTTCGAGAGCGCGCTGAAGCGCTTCAAGAAGCAGTGCGAGAAGGCTGGCATCCTGTCCGAGGTGCGACGCCGCGAGCACTACGAGAAGCCGAGCGTCAAGCGCAAGCGCAAGGCCATGGCGGCCCGCAAGAAGAAGCGGAGATAGCCGGCCGATGGTCAGCAAGGAGCAGATCCAGGCCGATCTCCACAAGGCCATGAAGGAGCGCGACGGCATCCGCGCGTCAACGTTGCGGATGTTGATCGCGGCCATCAAGAACCGGGAGATCGACGTCATGCACCCGCTGGACGAGACCGCCCTGGTGGCGGTCATCACCTCGGGCATCAAGCAGCGCCGGGAGTCGATCGAAGGGTATGCCGCCGGTGGGCGGCCCGACCTGGTGGCCAAGGAGGAGGCCGAGGTGGTCATCCTCCAGGCCTACCTGCCGCCCCCGCTGGAGGAGGCCGACATCCGCGCGCTGGTCGACGAGGCGGTCCGCGAGACGGGCGCCGCCAGCGCACGGGACATGGGCGCGGTCATGAAGTGGCTCATGCCCAGGGTGTCCGGCCGGGCCGACGGCAAGCTGGTCAACGGCCTGGTCAAGGAACGCCTCTCGTAGCCGCCGCAAGGACGGCGACGGCGGGCCGGGTCTTGCCGAAGGAAGCACAAGGGGAGGCACGCCTCCCCTTTTTCTTTCAGCACCACATCGTTCCGGCCCGCTGGCCGGCCAGAGGGAACCACGCATGAACCCTCACGCCCTCGAGGCCCTGGAGTTCCCCCGCCTCAAGGAGCGGCTGGCCACGTGTCTGGCGGGCCCCCTGGGCGAGCGCGCGGCGGCCGCATGGGGCCCCGAAGCCGACCTGGAGAGGGCTAGCCGGCTCCTCGACGAGACGGCCCAGATGCGCCTCTTCCTCGAAGAGGGGGACCTGCCCCTGCACGGGCTGGCCATCCCCGACGACGTCCTCCAGCGGGCCAGGCCCGTCGGGGCGTCGGTCACCCCGGCCGAGGCGGTGGCCGTCGCCCGTCTCTGCCGAAGCGCCCGCCTCTGCCGAAGCCGGATTCTGACGCGGCGGAGGGATCTCCCGGCGCTGGCCGCGGTGGCCGGGCGCATTCCCCACCTGGAGACCCTCGAGCAGGCCATCTTCGCCGTCCTCGACGACCAGGGCGACTTCCGCGAAGACGCCTCCCCCGAACTGCGGCGGATCGTCCGCGAGGCAGCCGCGGTCAGGGAGGGGATCATCGCTTCGCTCCGGGCGATGCTCCAGCGCCACGCCCACGACAACGTCTTCCAGGACGACGTGGTCGCCGCCCGCAACGGGCGCTACGCGCTGCTGGTGAGGACCGGCGCCAGGGGAAGTTTCCCCGGCATGGTCCTCGACCGGACCGACAGCGGCGGGGCGTATTACCTCGAGCCGCGCGAGATAGTCGACCGGAACAACCGCCTGGTGGAACTGAAGGGGGAGGAGGAGGCCGAGAGGAAGCGCCTTCTGGTCATCCTGACCGACCGCCTCCGGGCCGAACACGAACCGGTGACCCAGGCCGCGGCGATGCTCGGCGACCTCGACCTGATCACCGCCCGCGCGTCCTGGGGCCTCTCCCATGGGCATTGTCGCCCGACGCTGGTGCTTTCTCCCGGCGAGCTCGACCTCCGCTCCGCCCGCCACCCGCTGCTCGAGGAACGGCCGGGGGCCGAGGTCGTCCCCCTCAACCTGGCGATGGGCCCGCCGCTTCATGGCCTGGTGATAACCGGCCCGAACACCGGCGGCAAGACGGTGGTCCTGAAGACCGTCGGGCTGCTGGCGGCCATGGCCCACTCGGGGCTATTCATCCCCGCCGGCGAGGACTCCTCCCTGCCGCTCATAGACGATATCTTCGCCGACATCGGTGATGAGCAGAGCATCGCCCAGAACCTGTCCACCTTCTCGGCCCACGTCCGCAACATCGCCGGGGCGATCGCCGGGGCGACGACTTCGTCGCTGGTCATCCTCGACGAGCTGGGCGCGGGAACCGACCCGGCCGAGGGCGCTCCGCTGGCCATGGCCATCCTCGAGCACCTGCTCGACCGCGGGACGACCTGCATCGTCTCGACCCACCTGGGGGCCCTGGTCTCCTTCGCCACCACCCGGGCCGACCTGGAAAACGCCTCGATGTCCTTCGACCCGGCCACCCTCCAGCCGACGTACCGACTGGTGACCGGCCTCCCCGGGCGGAGCAACGCGCTGCAGGTCGCCAGGCGCATGGGCATACCCGAGGAAGTCGTCCGGCGGGCCGGAGACTTCGTTCCGGAGGGGGAACGCCGCGCGGTCGACCTGGTGGCTGACCTGGCCGAGCGCCGGAGGGCGCTCGAGGAGGGGTTGCGCCGCCTAGCCGAGCGTGAGCAGGCCGCCGAGGGACTTGCCGCCCGCCGGGAAGCCGAGATGGAGCGCCTTCGCGAATCCGAACAGGACAGGCAGGAGACCCTGCACCGGGCGCTGACCGGCCTCCTGGACGAGGCCCGCCGGGAGGTGTCCCGGGCCCGCGCGTCGGCCGCCAGGGAGGACGCCGCCGAGTCGCTTCGCCGGCTCGATCTGCTGAAGGCGGCCACGGCTGCCCTGCGACCGGCGGACCATTCCGCAGAACCGTCCGCATCCCTGGACGGCCTGTCGGAGGGGCAGCATGTCATCCTCCCCGGCGGCGTCCCCGGCCGGATCGCGACGCTCAACCGGAAGACCGGCCGGGTGACCGTCTCGGCCGGCGGAAAGACGATCGTCCTCCCGGCCGCCGACCTGGAGCCGGATCCCGTCACCCGCACCCCGCGGAAGACGCGGCCGACCTATGTCACCCCGGCGGACAACGACGCATCGCGTCTCGATATCCGCGGCGTGCGGGGCGAGGAGGCGGCCGCCCGCATCACCCGCTTCATCGATGCCGCCTGGCTCTCCGGGCGGCGGCAGGTCGAGATCCTGCACGGCACCGGCACCGGCCGACTGCGGCAAATCTGCGCCGATCTCCTGTCGGCCCACCCCGGCGTTGCCCGGTTCGGTGACGCCCCCTTGGAGCAGGGCGGGGCGGGAGTGACCGTGATCGCCTTCCGGGAAGGTTGAAAATTCGGGGCGACGCCCTATATTCAAGCGTTATCTGCGAGGGGGTGCGAGCGACAGGTGTTATCAGAAGAACTAGTCCAGGACGTCCGGATGGCCAATGACATCCACGACGTCATTTCCGAGGTACCTGGCTCTCAGCCGTTCCGGGCGGAATCTGAAGGGGCTATGCCCGTTCCACAGCGAGAAGACCCCTTCCTTCTTCGTCAACCCCGAGCGCCAATCCTTCCACTGCTTCGGCTGCGGCGTCGGCGGCAACGTCTTCACCTTCGTCATGCGAATGGAGAACCTCACCTTCCCCGAGGCTCTCCGGAAGCTTGCCACCCGCCGGGGAATCCCCCTGCCCGCCGACACCCCGCGCGACTCGGCCGAGGAACGGCGTCGGCAGGCGCTGGTGGAGGTCAACGGCACGGCGCTCGACTTCTTCCGCCGCCAACTCGCGTCCCCCGCCGGCGCGATGGCCCGTGACTACCTGGCGCGGCGCGGCATCACCCCGGACATCATCGAACGGTTCCGGCTCGGCTGGAGTCCCAAGGGATGGGACACCCTGCGTGATCATCTCCGCAAGAAGGGGGTCCCCGACGATCTCTCCCGCGCCGCCGGCCTGACCACCTCCGCCTCCTCGGGGCGGGGCGATTACGACCGCTTCCGCGAGCGTGTCATCTTCCCCATCGCCAACGCCCACGGTGAGGTGATCGCCTTCGGCGGCAGGGTGATCGGCGCGGGAGAGGAACCGAAGTACCTGAACTCCCCCGAGACGCCCCTGTACCACAAGGGGAAGGTGCTCTACGGACTCGATGTGGCCCGGGCGGGCATTCGCCGCGACGGGGAGGCCGTCCTGGTCGAGGGCTACCTCGACCTCATCTCGGCCCACGCCGCCGGCTTCGATAACTTCGTGGCCAGCCTCGGGACCGCCCTGACCCGCGACCAGGTGAAGCTGCTCAAGCGCCACGCCCGGAAGGCCGTTCTTCTCTACGACGGTGACGAGGCCGGGCAGGCGGCCGCCCAGCGGACGATGGAACTCTTCCTGGCCGAGGACCTGTCGGCCTGGACGGCGCCGCTGCCGCCCGGGGAAGATCCCGACAGCCTGGTCCGCAAGAGCGGTCCGGAGGCCCTCCGGGAGGTGCTCCGGAAGGCTGTGCCGCTGATGGAGCAGATCATCCAGACGACCGCCGACCGATGGCGCTCCCAGGGCGCCGAGGGGAAGGCCCGCGCCGGGGCCGAGATCGTCAACATCCTGGCCGGGGTGGCGAACGACATCCTGGCCGGGGAATACCTGCGCCACGCCGCCCACATCCTCGACGTCCGCGAGGAATGGCTGACGAGCGAACTGAACAAGCGCCGCACCTCCGGAAAGCCGTCCCCGGGCGCCGCGCCGCCGGCGCCGCGCCGCGCCGCGCCGCCGGCCGTGGAGGCGGAACTCGTGCGCAGCATGCTGCACGACGCCGAGGTGGTCCGCCAGGTCAAGTCGCGAATTCCGCTGTCGGCCTTCGCCCATGACGCCTGCCGGTCCATCGCCGCCGCCCTCTTCAACGCCGCCGATCGCCCCGACCCGGGCGATGGGTCGTGCCCCGTGTTGGAGGACGAGGAGGCCGCCTCGCTGGCGGCCCGCCTGACCGCGGAGCGGCCGCCGGACGATAATCCAGGCACCGTTGCCCGCGACTGCCTCGACCGGATGGAGCGCAACCGCCGCGTCGCCGAATCGCGGAGCCTGCAGGAGAAGATTCGCCAGGCCGAGGGGGCCGGGGAGCACGCCGTGGTGATCGAGTTGCTGCGGATCAAACAGGACAACGCCCGCGTCGACGGCTGACAGGACCAATTCATCCCCGAGGGGGAAGGAGGATCGCACATGGCATTGAAGAAGAAGAGCGACGAGGTTGAACAGCTCGTCAACCGGGGCAAGGAGCGTGGCTACCTCACCTACGAGGAGGTCAACGACATACTGCCGCCCGACATCGTCTCCTCGGACAAGCTCGACCGGATCATCATGGTCTTCGGCGAGGAGGACATCGACTTGATCGACGCCGCCGACGAGCAACGCTACAAGACTTCCGAGGCGGTCGACAAGGCCGACGAGGAGGAGAACGAGGTCATTGACCTGTCGCCCGGCCCTCTCACCCGCACCGATGATCCCGTCCGCATGTACCTGCGCGAAATGGGCACCGTCTCCCTGTTGACCCGGGAAGGTGAGGTCGAGATCGCCAAGAGGATCGAGGACGGACAGTTGGCCGTCTTGGAGGCCATCCTGCGCCTCCCCCTGACCGCCCGGGAGATCTCCCTGTGGCCGGCCGCCATCCAGGCCGGCCAGTTGCGGCTGCGCGACATCGTCAACCTGGGCGTGAACGACGAGGACGCCGAGGAGGAGATCGAATCCACCCAGACCGAGAAGACGATGAAGGCCCTCGAGGAGATCGTCCGCCTCCAGAGGGAGGTCGAGGAGATCTCGATCGCCCTGGCGGCCAAGAGGATCTCGGCCAAGGCCAAGCGTGAGTTGACCAACCGCTTTTACGGCCGCAAGGGCCAACTGATCAAGCTGATCAAGGGACTGAACATCCACCGGACCCAGATCAAGCGCCTGTCCGAGGAGGTCAAGCGGCACGCCAATACCGTCCGCCGGGCAACCGAGGAGATCGGCCACCTGACAGAGAAGAAGAAGCAGCTCGACGCCAAACTGCGCGCCGCCGCCAAGACCAGGGCCAAGATTGCGGCGACCAAGGGCAAGGCCAAGGCCAAGCCGAAGCCGAAGGACGTCGCCGCGGCAAGGGCGGCCAGCGAGGAAGCAGCCACCTACAAGGCCATGATCACTACCCTGGCAACCCGGAAGGAAACCGCCCTGCTGGCCACCGGGGCCGACGATGAAAAGCTGGCCGCGGCCGCCCGGGCGATCATCCGGGGCGAGCAGCGCTCGAAGGCGGCCAAGAGCGATCTGGTCGAGGCGAACCTCCGCCTGGTGGTGTCGATCGCCAAGAAATACACCAACCGCGGGCTCCACTTCCTCGACCTGATCCAGGAGGGGAACATCGGCCTGATGAAGGCGGTCGACAAGTTCGAGTACCGTCGGGGCTACAAGTTCTCCACCTACGCCACCTGGTGGATCCGCCAGGCGATCACCCGCGCCATCGCCGACCAGGCCCGGACCATCCGCATCCCGGTGCACATGATCGAAACGATCAATAAGCTGATCCGCACCTCGCGGCAGCTCGTGCAGGAGATCGGCCGTGAGCCGACCCCCGAAGAGATCGCCCGGAAGATGGACCTGCCGGAGGAGAAGGTGAAGAAGGTCCTCAAGATCGCCAAGGAGCCGATTTCCCTGGAAACGCCCATCGGCGAGGAGGAAGACTCGCACCTGGGGGACTTCATCGAGGACAAGAACTCCCCCTCTCCGTCGGACGAGGTGGTCCATATCGCCATGAAGGAGTCGACCGACATGGTCCTGCAGACCCTGACGCCGCGCGAAGAGCGTGTCTTGCGGATGCGGTTCGGCATCGGCGAGGCCTCGGATCACACCCTCGAGGAGGTCGGGCAGGCCTTTCAGGTTACCCGGGAGCGCATCCGGCAGATCGAGGCCAAGGCGCTCCGCAAGCTCCGGCACCCGACCCGCAGCAAGCTGCTGAAGAGCTTCATCGACACCCAGTAGACGGAACAGCCGGCGGCCGGCCTTCTCCTGCAGGGCCCACGGAGAGGGCCGGCGGCTCAATGCGCTTGACAGACCCGCGGGCCGTTCTATACTCTGGCAGCCGTGCGGGCCCATAGCTCAGCTGGAAGAGCCACCGGCTCATAACCGGTTGGTCCTAGGTTCGAATCCTAGTGGGCCCACCAGGAAAGCATCGACAATGAAACCGCCCCTGACATATGACATGCGCCGGCCCGGACGCCCTCTCGACGGGGCTTCCGCCACCCCTCGCACATCCCTCCGGGGATGTTTTTTTTTGCCTGAGGACCGGGCATGGTGACCGTGGCCGACATCCTGAATGTTCTGGAAGCCCTGGCGCCGGCCTCCCTGGCCGAGGAGTGGGACAATCCCGGCCTGCAGGTGGGGCGGCGCTCACGGCCGGTCTCCTCGGTGGGTGTCTCCCTCGATGCCGGGACTTCCCAGATCGACTGGGCCGTCGGGCGGGGCATCGGGCTCTTGTTGACCCATCATCCACTGATCTTCACCGCCTTGCGGGTCATCGACACCGACGAGCCGGCAGGGAGGCGCATCGCCCGTGCCCTGGCCGGCGACCTGGCCGTTGCCGCCCTGCACACCAATCTGGATGCCGCCCCGGGCGGCCTGGCAGATGACGTGGCCAAACGTCTCGGACTGGCCCGCGTCATCCCCCTATCCCCGCCGCCGGGCGGCGCTCCCGCCGGTGCCGGTATCGGCCGGGTGGGGGAGACCAATGTTCCCCCGGACGACTTCCTCGAAGTGGTCCGCCGGGCCTTCGGGGCGGCCTCGCTACGGACCGCCGGGCAGCGTCCGAACCGGGTCAGCCGGGTCGCCGTCGTCCCGGGCAGCGGCGGCCGTCATGTGGTCGACGCGCGGCGCGCCGGGGCGGCAGTCCTGGTGACCGGCGAGGCCTCGTACCACCAGGCCCTGGAGGCAGTCGAACTCGGGCTGTGGGTGATCGAGGCGGGCCATGACGTGAGCGAGGCGCCGGCGGTGCCCCTCATGGCCGATTACCTCCGTCGGGCCGCCGCCGACCGGAGTTGGCCCCTGGACGTCTCCATCTTCCCCGGCGAGAACCCCGTCTGGACCCCGGCATGAACCTTCAACGGAGGGAACCTTGAACGAACAACTGTCCACGCTCATCGAACTGCAGGAGATCGACACGATCATCGGCGCCCTCAAGACGAAGTTGGCGGCCATCCCCGCCCGGATCGACCTTCTCCGGTCGGGGTACCAGCACGAGCAGTCCGTGGAGAAGGACCTGGCCGTTCGCCTCGAGCAACTGCGGCACGATCACCGGCAGTCAAGCCGCGAACTCGACGACCAGGAAGCCAGGATCAAGAAGGTCAAGGACCAGGAATTGATGATCAAGAGCAACAAGGAGTTCGAGGTCTTCAAGCACGAACTCCAGGGCCTGGTCCAGAAGCGGGACGAGATCGAGGATGTCATCCTGACGGCCATGGAGCGGACCGATGAGGCCGAGAAGGCGCTCCGGGCCCACGCCGCGGTGATCGAAAAGGCGAGGTCCGTCTTCACCGTCGAGGAGAAGCGCCTCCTGGCCGAGCAGGCCGAGCTCCAGGAGGAACTCGCGCGCCGGGAGACAATCCGGGAGGGCATCTCCGGGCGCCTGTCCGAAGGGAACCGCCGGGCTGTACCTCCGGCTGCGCGATCACTATCAGGGGCTGGCCGTCACCCCCGTCCGGAACGCCATCTGCCAGGGGTGCCACCTGGAATTGCGGCCCCAGCGATTCCAGGACGTCAAGCGCAACGACCAGATCCTTACCTGCGACCAGTGCAAGCGAATCCTCTTCCATGAGGAGCCGGCCGACAATGTCCCGCCTGAACACTGACATCCTGCTGGCGCTCTCCCGGTCGCCGGGGCTGGAGGAGTTCGCCCGACAGGCGGGGATGGATCCCGAGGAGGTCCGCCGGGCCCTGCGGGGCGACGACGGGGTGCCCGCCGGGCCACCTTCCCGGCTGGTCATCCACGTCGACGGCGCCTCCCGGGGCAACCCCGGCCTGGCGGCCGCGGGAGTGGCCATCGACGACGAGCGAGGGTCGGCCGTCCTGCACCGGGGTGTGTTCCTGGGGAAGGCGACGAACAATGAGGCCGAGTACCCGGGCGCTGGTCATCGCCCTCGACCACGCCCTGTCTTTGGGCGCCGGGCGGGTTTCGGTCCGCTCCGACTCCGAACTGATGGTCCACCAGATCAACGGCCGCTACCGGGTTAGGGAGCCCCGCCTCCAGGCCCTTCATGCCCAGGCCATGGCCCTCCTGGGCCGCTTCTCCTCGTTCGACGTCGCCCACGTCCGCCGGGAACGGAACCTCGTCGCCGACGGACTGGCAAACCAAGCCCTCGACGAGTATATTACCGGACGTGATGAGAGGGGGCCGAAGTTGGCCGGGTGATCGCCGGCCGCCGGGTCATCTTGAACGGCGGCGGGAGGAAAGTCCGAGCTCCAAAGGGCAGGATGCTCCGTAACGCGGAGTCCCGGTGACGGGAAGGAAAGTGCCACAGAAACATACCGCCCCCGTCTGCGAACGGGAGCAAGGGTGAAATGGTGAGGTAAGAGCTCACCGGTTCCACGGGTGACCTGGAAGCCGGGCAAACCCCATCCGGAGCAAGGCCAAATAGGGGGGCGATCGAGGACGGCCCGTCCAATGCCCCCGGGTTCGGCCGCTTGAGACGACCGGCAACGATCGTCCTAGAGGAATGATCACCACCCGCGGATTTTCGCGGGTACAGAACTCGGCTTACAGGCCGGCTTCGCCCCTCTCATCACTCTTATCATGACGAGCGCGCATCCACCGCATCCCGATCATCCTTCCGCCGGCTTTTCCATCGGCGGCGTCGCCGTCCCCTGCCGGGTACTCATGGCCCCGCTGGCCGGCTTCACCAATGCCCCGTTCCGCATCCTGGCGGCCGAACTCGGCGCCCTGGTCTTCTGGACCGAAATGATCCCCGCCGAAGGGCTCGTCCGCCGGCGCCCTGAAATCCTGGCCATGCTCCCCCGGGCCAACGAGGCCCATCCGGTGGCAGTCCAGCTCTTCGGCGCCGATGCGGCGGCGATCGGCGAAGCGGCGGCCATGGCCGCCGGTCATGGCGCCGACTGGATCGACCTCAACATGGCCTGCCCGGTCCGCCGCCTCACCGGTGTCGGCGCCGGAGCGGCCCTGATGAACGCCCCGGCGACCGCAGCAAGGATGGTTGCCGCCGCGGCCCAACGTGCCAGGCTCCCGGTGACCATCAAGATCAGGGCCGGCTGGGATGAGCGGCGTGGGGGCGCCATGGAGACCGCCCTGGCCTGCCGGGAAGCGGGGGCGGCGGCGGTGACCATCCATGGACGCACGCGTGCGCAGGGATTCCGAGGTCGAGCCGACCACCGCGCGGCCATGCCCCTGGTGGCCTCACTGGGTGTCCCGGTCATCGTCAGCGGCGACATCACCGGCGGCGAGGTGGCGGCGGCGGTGATGGCCGAAACGGCCGCTGCCGCGGTAATGGTCGGGCGGGCGGCGATCGGCGACCCGTGGATATTCAGGCGGATCTCGGACCACCTGGAAGGACGATGCGCAGCGGAGCCGACGGACGATGCGGAGCGGTTGCGGGTGATGCGTCGCCATCTCGACCTGCTGGCGGAGGACGTCGGGCAGGCAAGGGCGGTGTCACTCTTCAAGCCCCACCTGATGGCTCACCTCAAGGGACGGGCAGGCGCCGCCGAATGGCGGATGCGGATGGTCAGGGAACGGTCAATCGACGAATTGCGGCGGAGCCTGGCTGACTGCCTGGCCACCACCGGGAACAATCAGAGGACGGGCACTTCCCAGGTGTAGACCTCGTTGTCCGGATAGCCGACCACCAGTTCGTGCTGGGGGATGTCCTTGGGCGGGTAGACCCTGAGCAAGATGTAGACCGAGGCTGCCGCGGTGCTGCCGACGCCCGTGTTCGCCACGCCGGCCGACTTCAGGGCCCCCAGGTAGAGTTCAACGGGGATGCGGATGTTGTCGGAAGTGTTCCGGTAGGTCGTCTTGTAGGTCCATATCTTGTTGCCGTAGGTCGTGTAGCTGGTCGTCCCGACGGTCACCAACCTGTTCTCGTAGAACTCGATCTGCACATCGTGGGGCTTGTCGGAGAACTCGAGGCTGTCGCCATACTCGTTGAGGTACTCAGGGGTAAACAGGAGTCCGTCGGAGTAAGGATCAGAGTCCCACTTGGCCCACTCGGTGGCGAAGTCGACGTAGGTCAGTCCCATGATCTCGTCCGAATCCTCCAGCGGGTCGAAGGGGTTGTCGCAACCGGTGAAGAGGAGGCAGAGAGCCGCGAGCGACAGAATCAGGAACCGATGTCCCGAAAGCATCGTCCTCAAAGTCCTCATAGGGCCTGTCCTTCTCCATGCAGGGAGGGACCAGCGAATCCCTCGATTGGACTGCCAACCGGGAAGCGCTTCACGACCGCTTCCGACCCCATTTCCCGTTCGAAATGAATGGTGGAGCTGAGGGGGATCGAACCCCTGACCTCATGAATGCCATTCATGCGCTCTCCCAGCTGAGCTACAGCCCCACATCCTCTTTGTCAATCGCTTCCGCGGCATTAACCGCCTTGGAAACGGCTTTCCGCTTCTCCGGCGACCGTCGCGTCCCGGGGCGCGTCCGGCCGCTCGGGGCAACAACGCTTCGCCGTGAAGGCTTCCGATCCGCCTCCGCGTCCAACTTCCGCAGGGCCTCATCCTGGGCGGCGATGCCGGCATCGAGCCGTTCGATCTCACCCACCAAGGACTTCAGCCCAGCCGGCAGATCAAATCCCTTCCTGGCCAGGATGAAAACGCGCATCCCCAACTCCCGGAATGCGCGGGCCCTCTTGTTCTTCAAGGAGAGGATCTCCAGCTTCATCCTCCCCTTCATCGAGAACTCGTCGACATCACCCCTCAGGCGGTCGATCAACCTCCGCGTGCCCTTGACGATATCGCCGAGGACATCGACACCGGCGGGCTTCTTCACAGTAGGAGCCATGTTCAATGGGAAAGTTTACTTCTCGGCGCCGCCCCTGTCAACAGATATCCGTCGCGCAAACCCGCCGCTTGCCCTTCTTCACCGTGACGTATCGTCGCCGATGGAGTAGAATGCTCGGTAACGCAAACACCCGGGAGGATTCGCACCATGCCCTACCAACCGAAGGAGTACGCCCGCCTCGTCGGAATGAGCGGCTTCAGCGAAACCCTGCTGAAGAACCACCTGACCCTCTACCAGGGTTATGTCGTGAACACCAACAAGGTGCTCGAGTCGATCGACGCCCTCGTGCGCGACGGCCAGCAAGGCTCGCCCCACTTCGCCGAGCTGAAGAGACGGTTCGGCTGGGAATTCAACGGCATGCGGCTGCACGAACTCTACTTCGGAAACCTCGGCGGCTCGGGTGATTCCGCGGCCGCGGTGAAGCTGTCGTTGGCCATCGCCGCCTCGTTCGGTTCCATGGCAGCTTGGGAGAAGGATTACCGGGCGACCGCCGCGATGCGGGGCATCGGTTGGGTGGTCCTCTACCGGGACTCGGCCGGCGACCGCTTGTTCAACACCTGGATCAACGAGCACGACGTCGGACATCCGGCGGGGTGCCAGCCGATCCTGGTGCTCGACGTCTTCGAGCACGCTTTCATGATCGACTACGGCCTCAAGCGGGCCGACTACATCGAGGCTTTCTTTCGGAACATCGACTGGCAGGCGGCTGAGTCGCGTCTCGCCTAGCATCCGTTTGACCTAGCAGCGGGAGACTGCCGGCCGCCGGACCAGCCGGTCGCACCGTCCGGCAGCCAGAAGATCGTCGGCCAGGGACTCGAGGCGGGCGATGTCCTCCTCGCCGAAGCAGCGCGCCCCGCGCAAACCCGGGTCGAGCGTTTCGCCGGGATTCAAATTCTGTATCCGCAGCATTTCCGCGCCCGGGAGAGCAGCCGTGATCCCCGCCAGCTCGTTCTCGTTGAACCATTCGGGAGAAACGGTAGTCCTGAAGGTGTGGGCGACACCCCAGGAGAGAATCAGGTCGATGCTGCCGCCGATGGCCTCGGCGTCCACCGGGACTCCGGCGAGCTGGCCGTAGATGGGGCTTCCCGGCGGCGCCTTGACGTCCATGGCGACGTGGTCGATCAGCTCCTCCTGCAGCAGCAGCTCGATCATCTCCGGATTCGAACCATTGGTGTCCAGCTTGATGGCCCAGCCCTCGCGACGGATCGCCTCGACAAACATCGGCAGCCCCGGGTGGATGGTCGGCTCACCGCCGGAGACGACGATGCCGTCGATCCAGTCGCGCAGCCCGCGGTAGCGCCGCAGCACCGTCTCCAATTCGATTTCCTCGAACGACTCCGGTTCCAGCACCAACCGGTGGTTGTGGCAGTAGCGGCAGCGGAAGTTGCAGCCGGGGAGGAACAGGACGCCGCTCACCCGGCCCGGCCAGTCGAGGAAGGTGCACTCTATCCACCCCTTGACTGGGGGGACCTCCCGGATCGTTTCCGCGCGGCCGTTCATCGTGCCGCTGCGGTGTCGGCTCCGTTCGGGCACCCGTGCAGCGCCTGCCTGACGCGGATGGCGCCGGCGACATGGGCGCCGTCGTCGGTGACCAGGATCGGCAGTTCCCGCTCGGCCACCGAGACCAGCCCCCGGAAGGCCAGCTCGGCCAGCCCGTCGCGGGTGGTGATGTCGAGGGTGGTGACGTCCATCCCGGCGGGAAGGTCACGCTTGACGAAGTTGCACTTCTCGCAGTTCGGCTTGGTGAAAAGAATCATGCCCCCTCCTGTCAGGCAAACTGACGCCGGTTGCGGAACCGGTCCTCCAACTCCCCCCGCTTCCCCTTGTTCCAGGACGAGGTGCGCGAGAAGTAGCCGGTGATCCGGGTGATGCCGTCGACACTTTCCGAACCGCACTGCGGGCAGGTCGAGCTGAGGCCGCGCGACGTCCGCAGGCAGTCGTTGCAGGCGGTGAACTCGGGTGAGAAGCAGATCTGGTCGTTGTTGGTGTGGCGGAAGGTCTTGACCACGAAGCTGGCGATGGACGAGGCCGACGGGCGGCTCTCGCCAAGCCAGATGTGGGTCAGGCTGCCGGCCTCGATCAGCGGGTGGAAGAGCCCCTCCTTGCGGACCCGCTCGATCGGGTCGACCGGGATGCCGACGTGGAAGCAGGTCGAGTTGGTGTAGTAGAGTTCCCCCGAAGCGAGGTTCCCCTTGACGTAGCGGGTGGCCTCGTTGGGGTGGAACTGGAGGTCCAGCTTGGCCATCCGGTAGGAGGTCGATTCGGCCGGCGTCTGCTCGAGGACGAACTTGAGGCCGTACTTCTCCGAAAGGCGGGCCGTGACCAGATTCATGTGGGCGATGATGCGCAGGCCGAGGCGCATGGCCTCGTCGGACTCGTGCAGCTGGCGCCCGCAGTGGGCCTGGACCATCTCGTTCAGGCCCACCATGCCGATCAGGAAGCTGGCCCGGTTGATCCGCAGGTACGGCTCCCCGTCCCGGTCCATGGTCAGCAGGGCCAGCGGGCCGCGGTTCCCCAGGTCGAGCAGCTTGCCGATGAAGTCCTTCTTCTGGAAGTGGGCCTTGGCCGCCAGCTCCATCATCTCGGTCAGGGTGGCGTAGAGCGTGGCGTCCTTCCCCCCGGCATCGTAGGCCACCCGGGGGAGGTTGATGGTCACGTTCTGCAGGGCCGAGTAACGCATCCGCCAGGGCTCGCGGGCATCGGCCAGGTCGCGCGCCTCCAGCTTGAATGACAAGCGGCAGCACTCCGATATCTTGGCCGTGGCGCCGCGGTCGAAGACGAAGTAGGTGTTGCCCCGAACCGCGGCCACCTCGCAGATCTGCTCCAGGAACTCCTCGTGTCCCGGGGTTCTGGAAGAACTTCTCGGTGATGTGGACCAGTGGCTTGGGGAAGAAGAAGGGGCGGCCCGAGCCGTCCCCCTCCAGGTAGACCTCGAACAGCGCCTTGGCGAACGCCTGGGCCTCCGGTAGGTAGTCGGCGTAGTTCAGGCCGGTGTAGACACCTCCGGGGCCGATGGCCGGGACGTCTTCGAAGTGCTTCGGGATTTCCCAGTAGAGGTTGATGTCCGAGAAGATGGCCTGGCCTCCCCGGGCCACCGCCTGCTGGGAGATACTCGAAGATCAGGATCTGGGCCAGTTGCTTGATCTCACGCTCGGAGATGCCCCGCAGGTAGGGGGCAAAGAAGAGGTTCACCGCGTCCCAGCCGATGGCCCCGGCGAAGTGGCTCTGGAGCGCGGCCGAGAACTTGACCATGTGCGCCAGGAGCACCTCGGGGTGCTTGGCCGGCTTGGCGATCGACAGCGAGTTGGGCAGGTTGAGGCCGAACTTCTTGACGTACTCGAGCGACTGGCCGGAGCAGTACGGACGGTCGATGAAGCCGAGGTCGTGCAGGTGGATGTCCCCGGCCATATGGGCATCCGACACGTCCTGCGAGAATACCGTCAGCAGAGCGTATTCCTTCTTGATGTTCTCGGCCAGCGTCAGGTTGGTCGCCTCGGGACCGTGGGGGACGTTGGCGTTCTCCTTGTTCGGGCTGGTGATCAGCTGCTCAACGTCGTAGAGCGGCATGCCCAGCCGGGTGTGCATGCGCCGGGCGGTCTCCAGGCCGTACTCGATCAGCTTGGCGTCGACCAGTTCGCGAACCAGCGGCGCGGTCAGCACCCTGGTCTTCGAACCGACGAGTTGTTCCTCGACTTCGAGGCTGATGCGCTCGGCGGTCTCGGGGTCGACGTAGGTTTCCCGGATGAGCGCGTCGACAATCTTCCGGCGGTTCCAGGTCTCCATCCCTTCCCGGGATGTCCTGACGAAGAGGGCCTGGTCGGTGGTTTCACTGCGGGACTTCGATGCGACGGAAACATCGACTGCGGGGGTCTTCAACCTGTCATCCATGGCCTTCTCCTGCTGAAGGATGAGTACCGGACCGGATTGCCGCGGATGTTACCACAACATATTGTGCTGTCAAGGGAAAATTATGACTACCGGCGGTGGTTTTTAGCTTGACACGGGGGATAAATTGCCTAACTGGGGGATTTACAACGGAAAAGGGCCGCCGATCTCAACCAGAAATCGACAGCCCCTTGTACAACCGGCGGTTATACGCCGGTATCTCGAAATCGCTTTAAGTTCTGCGGCGCCCGGTCAAAAAGAAGGTCAGGACCCCCAGATCGACCGCCAGATCGACGTTGCGTACCTTGACACCCTCGCGGGTGCTGATCTTGACCGGAGCGAAGTTGAGGATGGCCTTCACTCCGGCATCGATGGCGGTGTTGGCCACCTCCTGCGCAACGTCGGCAGGAATGGCCATGATGGCGATCCGGATCTTCTCCCGCCGCAGCACGCCCTTGAGTTCGGTAACGGGGTAGACCTCGTGCTCCTCGCGGAGGGCCGCCGGGACCTTGTCGGGATGCAGGTCGAAGACGGCCCGGATCCGGAAGCCGTATTCGGGAAAGCCCCTGTAGGCCATCAGGGCCGTTCCCAAATGGCCGGCGCCGATCAGGGCCACCTCCCACGTCTCGACCAGGCCGAGGATCTTCTTCAGGTCCTCGATCAGGTCCTTGATGTAGTAGCCGACGCCGCGTACCCCGAGTTCGCCGAAGTAGGCGAAGTCCTTCCTGATCTGGGCCGCCTTGAAACCGCAGCACTGGGCCAGTTCGTGCGAGGAGATGATCTTCATCCCGTCGCGCTCGTAGTTCTCCAGGCACCGCAGGTACACCGAGAGCCGCTGGACGGTGGCTTCCGGAATCTTGGCCTCTTTCTGGGTCATGTCGCTCTCCATGGGGATACGGTCCGCTGGCCGCCCCTTTGCTGGTGTTGTCCGTGAGTTGATATTTTCAGCACAAAGCGGCCTCTTGTAAAGTACTTTTTTCACGTAGTGCCGTTCGATGCCCCTGTTGCCAGCCTGATGATCTCCACCATGTCGGACACGGCCCGTTCCAGGCCGGTGAACACCGCCCGCGAGATGATGCTGTGGCCGATGTTGAGTTCGGCGACGCCGGCGATGGCCGCCACCGGGGCGGTGTTGCGGTAGGTGAGGCCGTGGCCGGCGGCCACCTCGAGCCCCACGGACCGTCCCAGACGGGCGGCCGCAGTCAACTCCTCCAGCCGCGCGGCATGCTTCCCGGCGCCGGCGGAGGCATACGCGCCGGTGTGCAGTTCGACGGCGTCGGCTCCCAGTTCGCGGGAGGCCTCGATCTGATCGGCGGTGGGATCGACGAACAGGCTCACCCGAATCCCCCCGGCCCGCAGGCGGTCGACGACCGGCCGCAAGAGCGCCCGCTGACCGGCGGCGTCCAATCCCCCCTCGGTGGTCACCTCCTGGCGGCGCTCCGGCACCAGGGTGCAGGTGTCCGGCCGCACCGACAAGGCGATTCCGACGATCTCCTCGGCCGCAGCCATCTCCAGGTTCAGGTGGCCGGTGACCACCTCCCTGATGATACGCAGGTCGCGGTCCTGGATGTGCCGCCGGTCCTCGCGCAGGTGAACGACGATCCCGTCGGCGCCGCCGCGCAAGGCCGCGAAGGCCGCCTCCACCGGGTCCGGTTCGTCGGTCCGGCGGGCTTGCCGGATGGTGGCCACGTGGTCGATGTTGACTCCGAGTCTCATCGCTTGCCCCCCTTCCTTCGCGGCACCGGGGATGGCGCAGCTTCGGCCGGCGGGGCGAGGTGCTTCCTGATGATGCCGGTGAGATCCTCGGCGGCGGCGGTAATCAGCCGGCGGCTCGTCCCCTCGACCATCACCCTGATCAGGGCCTCGGTCCCGGAGAAGCGGACCAGGATCCGCCCCGATCCGGCAAACTTCTGCTCCAGGAGGGCAATCCGCCCGGCCAGCCCGGGGATCTCATCCAGGGGCACCTTCCGCTCCACGGGGAGGTTGACCAGCACCTGGGGCGCCCGCTCGATCACCTCGGCCAGGGCCGACAGCGGCATCCGCTTGCCGCGCATGACCGCCAATACCTGGAGCGCCGTGATCAGCCCGTCGCCGGTGGTCTGGTGATCCAGGAAGACGATGTGGCCGGACTGCTCGCCGCCGAGGTTGAAGTTCCCGGCACGCATCTTCTCGACCACGTGCCGGTCGCCGACGGCCGTCCGGATCATGCTGATCCCCTCGCGACGCAGGGCGATCTCCAGCCCCAGGTTGCTCATCACCGTGGCCACCACCGTGCCCCCGGCCAGTTCACCCCGCTGGTGCATGGCCAGCGCGCAGATGGCCATGATGGCGTCCCCGTCGATCAGGTGCCCCCGCTCGTCGACCATCAGCACCCGGTCGCCGTCGCCGTCGTGGGTGATGCCCGCGTCGGCCTTGTGGCGGCGGACGGCGCGGGCCACGGCCGCCGGGTGGGTCGAACCGCAGCCGTGGTTGATGTTCTTCCCGTCCGGCTCGTCGAACAGCGAGACGACTTCGGCGCCGAGTTCCCGCAGCAGGGCCGGGGTGATCCGGTAGCAGGCGCCGTTGGCCGAATCGACCACGATCCGCATGCCCGACAAGTCCTCCCGGCGGGGAAAGGTGCTCTTGGCGAACTCCTGATAGCGTCCGGCGGCGTCGTCCACCCGGGCGGCCTTGCCGATCTCCGCCCCGGAAGCCCTGCGGCGGTCGGCCCCGTCGCCCGACACCAACCGCTCGATCTCCCGCTCGAGCCGGTCGGGCAGCTTGAAGCCGTCGGCCGAGAAGAACTTGATGCCGTTGTCGTGGTAGGGGTTGTGCGAGGCCGAGATGACCACCCCGGCGTCCGCCCGCAGGCTGCGGGTCATGTAGGCGATGCCGGGTGTCGGCAGCGGGCCGACCAGCAGGACATCGACCCCCATCGAGCAGATGCCCGAGGTGAGGGCGCTCTCGAGCATGTAGCCGGAGAGGCGGGTGTCCTTGCCGATCAGGATCCGGTGCCGGCGGTCGTGGTTTCTGAAGAGACAGGCAGCGGCGCGCCCCAGCCGCAGGGCCGTCTCCGAGTCCATGGGCGGGGTGTTGGCCTTGCCTCGCACACCATCGGTGCCGAACAGTCTCATCGCTCCTCCGTGCCCGGGGTGACCGCGACCGTGCCCGGGGTGACTCTCACCACCGTCAACCCCTCCGGCAGCGCGATCCGCACCCGATGTATCCCGGCGCCCGGCTTTCCGGACACCGGATCGAGTTCGGCGACTATCTCGCCGATTTCCAGGGCGTCGACCAGGTTCCGCGGGCCGCGCACCACCACCGACACCGACGCCGGCATGACCCGCATCGACGCCGACGGCGGGACCAGCGGCACCGGGGAGACTATCCCCTCGGTCGGCAATCCTTCGATGTCGATCCTGACTTCGGTCGGTTTCATCTCCAGGATGCGCACCTCCGGGTCGGGGCTGATCAGGTCGGCCTTGGCGGTTGACGACTCGGTCGCCCCCTTGATGCTGATCGGGAACATGTGGATTTCCCGGATCTGCGAGACCTTGACCGGCGGGCCGATGATGGCCACCGACGGGGGATTGACCATCGTTCGTGCAAGACGGTAGCCCTCGGCCGGCCGTCCCTGCAGGTGGACCCGGATCGGCGCCATCCTGCGGGCGACGGCCTTGACCATGATGTAGGGGGGGCTGACGCTGACCAACCGGGTGTCGGGGGGAAGGGTGACGTTTCTCTCGCCCACCGGGATCAAGTTGTCGCCCGGCTTGATCCCCCGCAGGTCGAGGACGGTCCTGATCCGCTCCTGGGTGAGCCGCTCCATCTCCACCCGCGAGCCGCTGACCCGGACGTGGATGAACTCCAGGGGACTCCCCTCGATGGCCACCGTATCGGGCAGGTTGGTGAACTCGACCGGGATGATGTAGCCGGTCTCGACCCGCTCCTGCCCGACGGCCAGGAACCAGAGGAAGGACGCCAGGACGAGGGCCAGGACCTTCGACCCGGCATTCCGGAAGACGGCCTCGATCGCCCGGTGCACGCTCAGTTCCCCTTCCCTTTGGGCAGGATGTGGGTCCGGAGCCGCTCGCGCAGGGCGGCGACCTCCAGGTTTCGCTCCAGGAGCCCCTCCCGGGCGATGGAGATCTGGCCGCTCTCCTCGGAGATGATGACCACCACCGCGTCGGTCTCCTCGGAGATGCCGACCGCCGCCCGGTGGCGGGTGCCGAGGTCCTTGCCCAGGTGGGGGTCGAGCGACAATGGCAGGAAGGTCCCGGCCGCCAGCAGCCGGTCCTCCTTGATCAGCACCGCCCCGTCATGCAACGGCGAGGCGGGCATGAAGATGCAGGTCAGCAGCTCCCTGGACAAGCGGGCGTCGAGCGCCGTCCCCCCCTCGACGTAGTTGGCCAGTTCCGTCTCACGCTGGATGACTATCAGGGCGCCGACCCGTCGGCTGGCCAGGGAAACGGCCGCCCGGACCAACTCCTCCAGGGCGTGGGCCTTGGCGGGGGAGTAGAGGTTGCCGAAACCCGGGGTCCTCCCCATGGCCGCCAGCGCGCGGCGCAGTTCCGGCTGGAAGAGGATGATGACCGCCATCAGCAGCACCGTCAGCAGGTTGGAGAAGACCCAACTGATGGTGTGCAGCCGGAGCTTGAGGGCCACGAAGGCGATCCCGGAGATGAACAGCAGGCCGACTATCATCTGCATCGCCCGCGTGCCGTGGATGAGCAGGATGAGGCGGTAGAGAATGACCGCGATGAGCAGGATCTCCAGGGCGTCCTTGAGGGAGAAGGCGTTGATCAGTTCCACCGGCGCCCTCCCCCCGCGGCGACGACCGCGTCGGCCACCGCCAGGGCACGGATGGTCGGGGCCACGTCGTGCACCCGGACCATGGCGGCCCCGTTCATGGCGGCAACGACTGCCGACGCCAGCGAACCCTCCAGCCGCCCCTCAGGGGGGAGCCCTGTCAGGTGGCCGATGAACGACTTGCGCGAGGCGCCGACGAGGACGGGGTAGCCGAGCCCGGCCAGGCGGCCGATCCCCGCCAGGAGCGCCAGGTTTCCTCCGGGCGACTTGCCGAAACCGATGCCGGGATCGACCAGGATCGACTCCGGCGCGGACACCGGCCTCACGGGCGGCCGCAGCTCGGTCGCGAAGGAAACCTTCGACCTCCCCGATCAAGTCGCCGTAGGTGGTTTCGTCCTGCATCGTCGCCGGAGTCCCCCTCATGTGCATGATGACCATCCCCGCGCCGCTTCCGGCAACCTCGCCGTACATCCGCGGATCACCGGTGCCCGCCGGAGACGTCGTTCACCAGGCAGGCCCCCGCCCCGAGCGCCCGGGAGGCGACGGCGGCCTTGGTGGTGTCCACCGACACCGGCACACCCCGGCCGGCCAGCGCCTCGATCACCGGGCCGACCCGGCGCCATTCCTCCTCGTCGGGCACCGCGGCGGCCCCGGGCCGGGTAGACTCCCCGCCAACGTCGACCAGATCCGCGCCCTCGTCCACCATGGCCAGTCCCCGGTCGATCGCCGCCTGCCGTTCGCCGTGCCGGCCGCCGTCGTAGAAGGAGTCGGGAGTGACGTTGAGGATGCCCATCACCAACGTCCTCCCGCCGATCGGAAAACGCCTGGCGCCGGCCAGGAGATACCGCGGGACCCTGTCATCCGGGGCTTCATCCCCCTCCCGACGGCGTCCCGCCCGGTCCGCTCCCGGCCATGAACGTTCAGGCTCCCGCTTCCCGGGCCTCCCCCGCGGCGACGCCGGGCTCGGCTCTGCTGGCGCCGATGATGGCGTCGATCTCGGGGCCGTCGAGGACCTCCTTCTCCAACAGGGCCCCGGCCATGGCGTCAAGGATGTGCCGGCTCTCGAAGAGGAGGCGTCTGGCCTTGTCGTAGTTGCCGGTGACGATGCCCCGGATCTCCTTGTCGATGGCCACGGCGGTTTCCTCGCTGTAGTCCTTGTGGGTGGCGATCTCGCGCCCCAGGAAGATCTGCTCCTCCTTCTTGCCGAAGGTGAGCGGCCCGAGGGCCTCGCTCATGCCCCACTCGCAGACCATCTTGCGGGCCAGCTCGGTGGCCCGCTCGAGGTCGTTCCCGGCGCCGGTGGTCTGGTCGCCCAGGACGATCTCCTCGGCCGCCCGCCCGCCCAGGAGGATGGCCAGACTGTTCATCAGGTACTCCGCGGCTAGGTGTGCCGCTCGTCGATCGGGAGCTGCTGGGTCAGGCCCAGGGCCCGGCCCCGCGGGATGATGGTCACCTTGTGGACCGGGTCGGTGCCCGGCAGGAGGCGGGCCACCAGCGTGTGCCCGGCCTCGTGGTAGGCGGTGATCCGCTTCTCCTCGTCGCTGATGACCATGCTCCGCCGCTCGACGCCCATCAGGACCTTGTCCTTGGCCACCTCGAAGTCGCTCATCTCGACCATCTTCTTGTCCAGCCGGGCGGCGTAGAGGGCCGCCTCGTTGACCAGGTTGGCCAGGTCGGCCCCGGAGAAACCGGGCGTCGCCCGGGCCAGGATCGGCAGGTCGACGTCCGGCGCAACCGGGATGTTCCGGGTGTGGACCTCCAGGATCCCCTCCCGCCCTTGACGTCCGGCAAGCGGCACGACCACCTGACGGTCGAAGCGACCGGGGCGCAGCAGGGCCGGGTCGAGCACGTCGGGCCGGTTGGTGGCGGCGATCAGGATGACCCCCTCGTTCGATTCGAAGCCGTCCATCTCCACCAGGAGCTGGTTGAGGGTCTGCTCCCGCTCGTCGTGCCCGCCGCCGAGGCCGGCGCCGCGGTGGCGGCCGACGGCGTCGATCTCGTCGATGAAGATGATGCACGGGGCGTTCTTCTTTCCCTGCTCGAAGAGGTCGCGCACGCGGCTGGCGCCGACGCCGACGAACATCTCCACGAAGTCCGAGCCGGAGATGGAGAAGAAGGGCACCTGGGCCTCGCCGGCGATGGCCTTGGCCAGCAGGGTCTTGCCGGTGCCCGGGGAGCCCATCAGCAGGACGCCCTTGGGAATCTTTCCCCCCAGTTTCTGGAACTTCTGCGGGTCCTTGAGGAAGTCGATGATCTCGTTGACCTCCTCCTTGGCCTCATCGACGCCGGCCACGTCCTTGAAGGTCACCTTGTGCTGGCTCTCGGTCAGCAGGCGGGCCTTGCTCTTGCCGAACGACAGGGCCTTGTTTCCCCCCGACCTGCATCTGGCGCATGAAGAAGACCCACAGGATGATCAGCAGGATGAAGGGGGCGGTGTTGAGCAGGATGACCATCCAGATCGACTTCTCCTCGGGCGGCTTGGCGGTGATCCGGACCTTCCGGTCACGCAGGTGCCCGATCAGCTCGGGGTACTCGGGGGCGTAGGTGCGGAACCGGGTCTTGTCGGCCAGGAGCCCGGTGATGACCTGGTCCTTGACGGTCACCTCGGTCACCGAGCCGTCCTCGACCTTGGTCATGAAGTCGCTGAATACGAGGTCCTCGACTTTCTGCGGCTCGCCCTTGAAAAGGTTCCAAAGGGTGATCATCACCAGGAACAGGATGAGCCACAGCGCCAAATTCTTGAAGAGTGTGTTCAAACGGCCTCCCGTCCGACGATAGGGTTTGTCCGGTCGGACAATTTGTCAAAAAATACGCATGAACGCGCCAAAAGTCAACGCGCTCCACCGCGAGACGGTTGACTTGCCGTGCCGTTGCGTCTACACTCCGACGCTGGAATGGCACCCAAGGAGTGACATGCTCTACAAGAGTCTCCAGTTCAAGGTCATCTTCTGGATCGCCGCCCTCCTGGTGATTCTCCTGGGCGGTTCTTTCCTCATCACCACGTCCATCTCACTGCGGACCCTGAACCGGGAGTTCCAGGAAACCACCCGCCGCCAGGGAGCTCTGCTGCTCGACGCCATCTACAACAACATCTCCACGACCGCCGAGCGCGGCCACATGCAGCGGCTGCTCGAACTGACCGAGATGGTCGGCACGGTCAGCGAGGTGGAATCCCTGCTCATCTTCGACAACCAGACCGGCAAGATCCTTTCCTCGGTCCACCCGGAGGAGGTGGGCAAGCCGGTCGAGAAGGCCCACCAGGAAGTCTACCAGTCGAACGAGATCAAGGGAAAGCTGATCGACGCCGACAGCGGCAAGCAGTTCTGCCTGGTCAGGCCGGTGCGCAACCGCCCCCAGTGCCACTCCTGCCATGCCCCGGAGAAGCGGATCCTGGGGGTGCTCGACGTCTGCCTGTCGATGAGGCCGGTCCAGCAGCGCATCGCCGAGAACCGGCGCATCATGTCAACCATGGCCGTCCTGGCCGCGGTCTGCACCATCATCATCACCTCCCTGTCGATCAGCCTGCTGCTCCGGTTCATGGTGATCCGGCCGGTGAGCCGCATGATGGGCGCCATCACCCGGGTGGAGCAGGGCGACCTGACCGCCAAGGCCGATATAGTCAGCCGGGACGAACTCGGGCGGATGGCCATGAATTTCAACGCCATGGTCGAGACGATCCGCAAGCTGTCGGAGATGAAGGACGAGTTCATCTCGATCGTTTCCCACGAACTGCGGACGCCGCTGACCTCCATCCAGTACTTCGCCGAGGTGATGCTGGAGCGGGTCGGCAAGCTCGATCCTGCCAAACAGGCCAAGTACCTCAAGGTGATCAACGAAGAGACCGACCGGCTGACGAGGCTGATCAACGACCTGCTCGACCTCCAGAAGATCAGCGCCGGCAAGTTCAAGTGGAAGGACGAGGAGATCCACGTTCCCCAGATGATCCAGGCGGTCACGGCCACCTTCACCGGCGGTGCGCTGGCCAAGAACATCCGCCTTTGCACGTCGATCCCGGCCGACCTGCCGATGGTGTGCGGCGACCGGGACAAGATCATCCAGCTCATGGCCAACCTCCTTTCGAACGCCATCAAGTTCACCCGGGTGGGCGGCCGGATCGACATCAACGCCTCGGTCGGCTACGACATGAACCTCATCTCCGACCGCGAGAACTTCAACCGCTACGTGTTGATCGCCGTGAAGGACGAGGGGATCGGCATACCCAAGGAACACCTCCACCGGATCTTCGAGAAGTTCCAGCAGGTGGAGGATTCGTTCACCCGAAGCAAGGGGGGGACCGGCCTCGGGCTCTCCATCAGCAAGGAGATCGTCAACCATCACGGCGGGCTTATCTGGGTGGAGAGCGAACTCAACGTGGGCAGCTCCTTCTTCTTCACCCTTCCCTTCAAGCCGGCGGCCCAAGGTGCCGCGGCCGGAGCGACGACGCCCACGACAACAACAACCACACCCGCATAGGAGGATCCTCACCATGCCCAAGAAGATCCTGGTCTGCGATGACGAGCCGTACATCCTCATGGCGCTTTCCGACGCCGTGGAGATGGAAGGCTACGACTGCGTCACCGCCGTCAACGGCAAGGAAGCCGTCGAAAAGGCCAAGGAGGAGTTGCCCGACCTGATCCTCCTGGACGTGATGATGCCTTACAAGGACGGTTTCGAAGTCTGCCGCGAACTCAAGGGCATCGACCTGACCAAGAACATCCCGATCATCATGCTGACCGCCAAGAGCCAGCAGCTCGACATCCAGCGGGGTAAAGATGTCGGCGCGGACGACTACATCACCAAGCCCTTCAAGCCGAGCACGTTGCGCAAGAAGTTCAACGAGGTGCTCGAGGGTGTCCAATTCATCGGCGATGACGACGACGAGTGACCCATCGACGCATCTTCCCGTCCGACCGGCCTGACCGAACCACCGGCTTCCCACGGATGACACCCCCTCGCGGGGGCGCCCGGCGGTGGCATCTTTCCGGAAAACCGTCTATATACCTGTCATGACCCGCTCGCGCACCGGCACCATTGTCGGCCTGATCGCGGCCGTCCTGTGCCTGACCCTCCCGGTCGGGTGCGGGCGCCCCGCCAAGCCGGTCGAGGAGTTGCACGTCGGCTACATGATCTGCAACTCGCTGCGGGAGACCCGGGAACGTTTCGCCCCGCTGTCGGCCTACCTGTCCGACATGCTCGGCGTCCGCGTCGTGCCCCACTACATCAACACCTCCGAGTTCGAGAAGGAACTCAAGAAGGGCTACCTCAAGGTGGCCCACACCAACTCCCTGCTGTACGTGATCTTCAAGGAGAATCACAGCTGGCGGCTGCTGGCAACCGAACGGGAAGGGAGCCACGGGTCATCCACGGCCGGGGTGATCATCGTCCGGGGCGACTCCCCGGCTCGCGGCCTGGCCGACCTGCGCGGCAAGCGGATGATGTTCGGCCCCGAACTCGCCCCGATGGGCTTCCTTTCCCAGTACAACATGCTGCTCGACGCCGGGATTGACCCGGAGCGCGATCTCGGCATGTACGCTTTCACCAGCGGCTCCTTCACCCACGAGAAGGTCGTCTATTCGGTCATCTACGGCGGCTACGACGCCGGATCGATACCGCTGCTCGACATCGAGAACATGCAGGCGGAGGCCAAGATCCGCAGCGGCGAGTACCGGATCCTGGCCACCGGACCGTTCATCCCCTACTGCACCTTCTCGACCTCCCCCGACCTGCCCGACGACCTGCGGCAGAAGATCCAGCGCGCCCTGACCAGCCTCACCCGGGACACCACCGCCCGGGTCGGCGGGGAGGTGCTGCGCGTCCTCGACCGGGCCGGCGTCGACGGCTTCGAGGTGCGCGAAGATGCCGAGTACGACCCGATCCGCACCATGGCCAGGCGGGCCAACATGCCTCCCTACCAGCAATTCCCGTGAACCCGTCGATCAGCCTCGCCCGGCTCGACCGCCTCGACCTGGCCACCATCCTGGCCGCGGCCGCCTGTGCCGTCTGGCTCGCCGCGATGGGCCTGACCACCGGGATCGCCCCAGGCGAACCGCCACCCGCCGCCCCTCCACATGTCGACCGGGAGGAAACCGACCTGCGCGCCTTCCTGGGTCACTACCCTCCCGCCGACGATGACCGCCAGCGCCTGGGCGACTTCCTGGCCAAGAACCCCGGCAACGCGCTGGCCCACTTTCACCACGGCCTGCTGGCCCAGCGGGCCGGGCGGGTGAGCGACGCGGCCGCCGAGTACTCCCGGGCCCTGTCGCTCCGGCGCGACCTGGCCGACCGGTCCAGCCCCCAGAGCCGCGACGTCCTCGACCGTTTCGCCGGCGAGGGCCTGCGGGTCTTCCTCCGCGAGCGGTCATTGCGCCCCGGAGACCCGGCGGTGGATCGGACCATCGACGACCTCTACTTCATCCGGCGGAGCCTGGCGGGCGGCTGTGACTGAGACGACGAAACCCTGGTCGGGCCGGGGGATGGCCCTTCTCGCGGCGGCCCTGGTGGGCGGCCTGGGAGTTCTGCTGGCGGTCCTGGGGAATCCCCGCAACAGCGGCATCTGCGTTTCCTGCTTCCTGGAGAACATCGCCGGGGCGCTCGGCTTGCACGGCGACACCCGGATGATGTACCTGCGGCCGGAGGTTCCCGGCTTCCTGCTCGGCGCCTCGATCATGGCCCTGGCCACCGGAGGGTTCCGGGCCCGGGGCGGCTCCTCGCCGATGGTCCGCTTCTTCATCGGCTTCTTCATCATGGTCGGCTGCGCCATGTTCATCGGCTGTCCCGTCAAGCTGGTGCTGCGCCTCGGCGCCGGCGACCTGACCGCCCTGGCCGGGGTGGCCGGCCTGGCCTTCGGCGTGGTCACCGGCGTCGGCTACCTGCGGGGCGGCTTCAGCCTGGGCGCGGCCCAGCCCAAGTCTTTCTTCGGCTCGCTGCTGCTTCCGGTCTCGGCCATCGCGGCCACGGTCGCGGTCGTCGTCCAACCCGGCTTCATCGGCCGGAGCACTTCCGGCCCGGGCGCCGCCCACGCCTTCTGGCTCTGGAGCCTGGCCGCCGGCCTGGCCATCGGCATCGCGTCACAGGCATCGCGCTTCTGCGTCACCGGCTCGATCCGCAACTTCCTGCTGACCCGCTCGCGGGAGCCACTTTTCGCCCTGGCGGTTGTGACCGGCACCGCGCTGGCGGCATCGCTGCTCACCGGCCGCTTCCACCTCGGGCTGAACGACCAGCCGGGCAGCCATCCCGACCATCTCTGGAACTTCATGGGCATGTACCTGGCGGGGTTCGGCGCGACGCTGATCGAGGGCTGCCCGTTCCGGCAGCTCATCCTGGCCGGGGAAGGGGACGCCGATGCCGGGACGACCCTGATGGGCATGCTCCTGGCCGGCGCGCTGGTCTACTCCTGGGACATCCGGAGCACCTCGGCCGGTCCGACCACGGCCGGCAAGGCTGCCGTCCTGGTCGGCCTCATCTTCTGCTTCGCCGCGGCCTCCGCCAACCGGCGGCGCGAGTGACCGGGGGGATGCTATAATGACGGCCATGCAGAGAAAGCCACGCCGCAATCCCGAGGTGGCCTGGCGCGAGGAACCCGCCGGGCGGGCGAAGGCCCTGACTGGCGCCGACGAAGCTCCCTGCCTGACCATGGTCCATCTGGGGACCATGTTTCAGCTCAACCTGGAAGGTGCCGAGGTGTGGAAACTTGCCGACGGCGCCCGCACCCCTGCCCAGATCGCCGAGGCCGTGGCGGCGCAGTTCGATGCTCCGTCCGAGCAGGTGGCCGCCGACGTGGAAGCCTTCCTGAACGACATGACCAGCCGGGGCTGGCTCCTGTGGGACTGAACACCGACATCCCGCCGGTCTCCCTGGTGTCCGACGGCCGGATCAGCCATCTCCCCGCGCCGCTGATCGTCAACTGGGCGCTGTCGTTCCGCTGCAACTTCGACTGCCGCCATTGCTACACCCGCCTCGACCGGAGCCCGGAACTGTCGACCGACGAAGTCCGGCTGGCCGTCGACCGGCTGGCCGTTGCGGGGGTGATGTTCGTCAACTTCGGCGGGGGGGAGCCCCTGCTGCGGCCGGACCTGCTGGAAATCTCCCGGCACGCCGCCGACCGGAACCTGCGCGTGTCGATGAACAGCAACGGCTCGCTGATCGACGCCGCGACCGCCGGGAACCTGGCCGGGGCCGGGTACGCCTCGGTCGGGCTGTCGATCGACAGCCACATGCCCGCCGCCCACGACGACTTCCGAAACCGTCCCGGCAGCCACCGGATGGCCGTGGCGGCGGCGGGGCATCTGAAGTCCGCGGGGCTGACGGTGACCATCTCCTCGGTCATCAGCCGCCTGAATGCCGGCCACCTGGACGAACTGGTCCGCATGGCCGCTTCCCTGGGCGCCTCGCGCCTCTTCCTGCACAACTACAAGTGCAGCGGCAAGGGGCTGGACAACCGCTTCGACCTCGATCTCGACCCGGGCCAGTGGCGCGACTTCTACCTCGAAGCCCTGGCGCTGCAGCGCGCCGGCACTCCGGTGCCCCTGTCGTTCGACGACCCGATCATCGGCAGCCTCGATGAGCGACCCGAACCGGGGGCCATCAAGGGGAGCACCTGCGGCAAGATGTCCCTGAACATCCGTCCGAACGGCGACATCACCCCGTGCGGCTTCCTGCCGATGGTCCTGGGAAACGTCCTGACGGACGATCTCCTGACCCTCTGGGAAACCTCCCCCGTCCTGGACAAGATGCGCCACAAGACGCCCACCGGGAAGTGCCGTTCCTGCCCTTCCTACGCCGACTGCCTCGGCGGATGCACCGCCCGGGCGTACGCGGTCACCGGGGAGATCGACTCACCCGACCCCCACTGCTGGCGCGACTGACCGGGGAAGCCGCGGTGTCGGTCGAAAACGCTTCCGTGCAGGCGGCCCCCGCGCCATCGACGGCGCCCGGCGGCCCGCCGCTGCGCCTCCAAGTAGACCTCTCCCCGCTCCCGGAGGCGCTCCCCGGCGGTCGCGCCGGCGTGCCCTGGTTCGGCGGTCCCGAAAGCCGCCGGATCATCGAGTCGATCGTCGCCGGGAATCCCCTGATGCTCCAGATCGGCTACCCTCCCCCCGGGCCCGACAGGTCGAAGCTGCTGGAGGACTTCGTGCGGACGGCCGCCGGGCGCGGCATGGCCGTCTCCCTGGTCCTCGACGCCGACCCGCCGGCGGCCGGCCCCGACGCTTTCCCCGCGGGCATCCGCGAGGCCGCCCTGGACCTCTTCCGCTTGCGGGAAGACGAGGGCTTCATGCGCCGCCGCCTGGAGGGATTCGCCCCACCGGCGGGGGTGAAGCGGGGAGCGTTGCTGCGCCTGTCGCGCCGGACGCTGCCGCACCTGGCTTCCTTCCTGCGGGCGGCTGCGGCCGCCGGCGTCGACTTCATCGAGATTCCGCCGACGGCACTCGTCTTCGTGCCCCCCGGGGCGCGGGGCGCCCAGGTCCTCGCGCCCGGCGACGTTCATTCCCTGGCGGCCCGCCTGCGCGACCTGAACGCGGCTGCCCTCCCGCCCGACCTGCGCATCCACGACGTCCTGCTCGACCGGCTGATTTCCGGCTTGCCGGGCCGCCCCTCCGCGACCGGGCCCGGATTTGGCGGGTGCCAGGCTGCGGCCTCACTGGCTTACGTCGCCCCCGATGGCGCGATCTTTCCCTGCATCGCCCTCGACTTCCCGCTGGGTTCGATCCGTGAACTGCCGGAGCCACCCCCCTGGGACAGCCCCGCCGCCCGCTCGGTCAGGGAGCACGTTGCCGCCGCCACGCCGGCCTGCGGAGGATGCGGCGCCTGGCCCGTCTGCCGGGGAGGTTGTCCGGCGGTCCGCCTGGCGGCCACTGGTTCCTGGACCGACGACCCATTGTGCGGCATCATGACCGGGTCCCTCCGGGGGCCTTCGAACGGGATCGGGACGGGCCGATGATCGTCTCCGTCGGACACCGGGCGGCCGGCATACCGCCGGGGATGGCCTTCGGCATCGGCGTCTTCGATGGCCTCCACCTGGGGCACCAGGCGATCATCGCCCGCCTTCGGAAGGAAGCCGCGGCGCGGCACGCGCCGTCGGCCATCCTCACCTTCGACCCCCACCCGCTGTCGGTCGTCGGCACCCCGCCGCTGCCCCTCTTCACCGACGACGAGCGGAACGAACTCCTGGTCGAAGCGGGTATCGACCATCTGGTGAGCCAGCCGTTCGACCGCTTCTTCGCCCGGCTGTCGCCCGACCGCTTCACCGGCGAGGTCCTGGGGGGAGCCTCCGCCCGTCGTTGGTGGTCGTCGGCCACGACTTCCGCTACGGCGGAGGGGGCGCCGGTGACACGGCCAGCCTCGCCGAGGCCGGCCGTCGACTCGGCTTCGGCACCGTGGTGGTGAACGAGGTGACCGTAGGCGGCGAGCCGGTCCACAGCAGCCGCATCCGCGATCTGGTCGCCTCAGGCGAGGTCGGATCGGCGGCCGGCCTGCTTGGGCGCCCCTTCCACGTCTCCGGGCGGGTGATCGCCGGCAAGGGTATCGGCGGGCGGCGGCTCGGCTTCCCGACGCTCAACATCGCCCCGCCGCCGAAGCTCATCCCACCCGCCGGCGTCTATGCCGGGGCGGTCCTGCTCGACGGGACGGTGTACCCGGCGGCGGTCAACATCGGCCTTCCGACCGACGATGCCGCCGGGGTGGTCGAGGCCCACCTGCTCGATTTCTCCGGCGACCTGTACGGCCGCGACGTCCGGATTCTATTCCATCAGCGCCTCCGGCAGGAACGCCGCTTCCCCGACCAGGCATCCCTAGCCCAGGCCATCGCCGCCGACGTGGCGGAGGTGCGCCGCCTGACGGCCGCCGGGGGGAGCCGGTGAAGAAACGCCTGGCGATCGGCATCCTGATCGGCGCCGTCTGCCTCTGGCTGGCCCTGCGCAACGTGTCGTGGCGCGAACTCCGGGCGACGCTGCTGGCGGTCCGTTACCCGCTCCTGCTGGGGGTGCTGCTGGCCCAGTTGGTAGGCATGGTCATCAGGGTCGTCCGCTGGCGGCTCCTGGTCGATCACCTCAAGCCGGGCACCTCCTGGCGCAGCCTCTCCTCGGCCACGGCCATCGGTTTCATGGCCAACTTCGTGCTCCCCGGACGGGTGGGCGAGTTCATCCGCGCCTGGATACTGGGGCGCCGGGAGGGAATCCCGGTCAGCGCCTCCTTCGCCACCATCGTCGTCGAGCGCCTGTTCGACGGCTTCGCCGTCCTCCTCTTCCTCGGCCTGTCGCCCTTCCTGCTGCGGGTGCCGGCTCATCTTCAGGAGTCGTTCGGCGCCCTGCGGGCGATCGGGTTGGGCGTCCTCGGTGCCTACTCGGTGGCCCTGGCATTCCTGGTGCTGCACGCCCACCGGCCGGCACTGACCACCCGTCTGGCCGCCTTCGCCTGCCGTCCCCTGCCGCACCGGTTCGGCCGGGCGCTCCTCGCTCTGCTCGATTCCTTCGGTCGGGGGCTGTCGCTCCTCTCCCGCCCCCGGCAAGTCATGGCGGCCATCCTCTGGTCGATGGCCCTCTGGTCGTCGGTGGCCCTGGGCAACCTGGTCCTGCTGGCGGCCTTCGGCCTGCGCCTCCCCGTGTTTGCCGGCTTCTTCCTGGTCGTCGCGCAGGCCTTCGGCGTGGCCGTCCCGTCGCCGGGCGGCGCCGGCTCGCTCCAGTACGCGCACGTCGTCGGCCTGGCCCCCTTCGGTGTCCCGGCTGAAACCGCGGCGGCCGTCGGCATCTTGTTCAATGCCCTGATCCTCGTCTTCTTCGTCGCCCTGGGGCTTCTCTTCCTGAAGATCGAGGGGCTCGGCCTGAGTGCCCTGGCCGGCACCACTGGCGAGGCTGGCGCGCCCCCGGCGGGGCGGGCGACGCCGGAAACCGGAGCGAATCGGGAAATACCTTGAAAAAGAAGCATCCCGGGTTAGAATAGCCTTTCGACATCACCTTACAAGGAGGGTATCCAATGTTCGGTCTGGGCATGGGAGAACTGATCATCATCCTGCTCATCGTGGTGCTCATCTTCGGGGCCGGGAAGCTCCCCGAACTGGGCAACAGCCTGGGCAAGGCCATCGGCAACTTCAAGAAGGCCACCCGCGACGCCAATGCCATCGACATCACCCCGCCCAAGAAGGATGACCAGGCAACCGACCGGAAGTCCTGAACTCCCCGGCCGGCGGGAGCCTCGCCGGGCATGAGCATCCTGGCCGTCGACATCGGCCGGGGGACGCAGGACATCCTGGTATGGGAAGCGGGCATCGAGCCCGAGAACGCCGTCCAGCTGATCCTCCCTTCCCGCACGGTCCTGCTGGCCGAGCGCATCGACTGGGCGGCGCGCCACGGGCACCGGGTGGTCCTCCACGGCGTCACCATGGGGGGCGGGCCCATCACCCGCTCGGCCAGGCACTTCATCGCCTCGGGGGGCGAACTCCTGGCCACGCCGGACGCCGCCGCCACTTTCAGCGACGACCCGGATGAACTGCGCGAGATGGGCGTCGTCATGGTCGACCCGGAGGACGTCCCGCGCCTCGCCGCGACGGCCGGCGCGATGGCCCTGGAGACGGCCGACGTCGACCTTCCCGGGTTGCGCCGCGCCCTCGAGGCGCTCGGCCTCCGCCTCGATCCCGACGGGGTGGCGGTCGCCGTGCAGGACCACGGGGCAGCCCCGCCCGGCATGAGCGACCGGCGGTTCCGCTTCGACTACCTGAGCGAGCGGCTGGCCGCCGAGCCCCGCCTGAGCGCCCAGGGGCACTCGCGGGACCGCCTTCCCGGCCGTTTCACCCGCATGGCCGGTGTCTTTTCCTCCCTCCCCGGGGTGGAGCGGGCGATGACCCTGGACACCGGCTTCGCCGCCCTGCTGGGCATCCCGGCCGACACGGCCATCCCCCCGGGGGCACCGCTCCTGGCGGTCAACGCCGGCAACGGCCACACGCTGGCGGCGTTCCTCGAGGGGGAGCGCGTCCGCTCCCTGGTCGAACACCACTCGCGCCTGCTCGACCCGGCCGCCCTGGGGAGCCTGCTGGAGGACCTGGCCGAGGGAACGGTCAACGACGCGGCCGTCTTCGAGGCCGGCGGGCACGGCGCCTGGAAGGACCACGGCACCTTCCCCGGGCCGGTCGGAATCCCGAGGTCGATCACCGGCCCCCAGCGGCGCCTCTTCACCCGAACCGACCCGGGCTTGACCCAGGCAGCGCCGTACGGCTCGATGATGCTCACCGGCTGCTTCGGCCTCCTGGTTGCCTTCTCCCGGCTGTTCCCGGAGGCGGAGCTGACACCGTTCGCCCCGCGGGTGACGCGGTGAAGTACTTCCAGACCGTCCCCCCCGAGAAGTTCCGCGACTTCGCCCGGGCACTCGTCCCCCGCGATGTCGAGTCGGTCCTCCTGGAGAAAGGCCTGGGAAGGGTCCTGGCGGCCGACATCTTCTCCGACGGCGACCTCCCCCCGTTCCGCAAGGCCACCATGGACGGCTACGCCGTCAGGGCGCTCGACGTCACCGGCGCCTCGTCCTCCTCGCCCGGCTACCTGCGCCAAGCGGGCGAGGTGCTGATCGGCCGCCCCGCGGCGCTCGACATCGGGCCGGGGGAGTGCTGCCGCATCGCCACCGGGGCCATGCTCCCCCCGTCGGCCGACGCCGTGGTCATGGTCGAGGAGACCCGCGAACTCCCCGGCGGCCTGGTCGAAGTCGCGGCTGCGGTCGCGCCGGGGGAAAACGTCGCCCAGGTGGGGGACGACGTCGCCCGGGGGAGCCTCGTCCTCCCCAGGGGGCGCCTGCTGAGGCCGGCCGACATCGGCATCCTGGCCGGCATCGGCCGGGTGGACCTGCCCGTCTTCCGGCGGGTGAGGGTGGCCGTCCTGTCGACCGGCGACGAACTGGTCGAGCCGGGGGCCACGCCCGGGGCGGGGCAGATCCGGAACATCAACCAGTACCTCGCTGATGGCCCACGCGCAGGCCCTGGGATGTGAAACCAGGCTCCTGGGCATCGCCCCGGACGATGCCGGTGAGATCTCCGGGCGGATCTCCTCGGCCCTTCCTTGGGCCGACATCGTCCTCGTCTCCGGCGGCAGCTCGGTCGGGGTGCGCGACCTGACCGCCGGCATCATTGCCTCGCTCGGCTCGCCGGGGATCATCTTCCACGGCGCATCGATGAAACCGGGCAAGCCGACCATCCTGGGCATGGTGGGGGAAACGATCATCTACGGCCTCCCCGGACACCCGGTCTCGGCCATGGTGGCCATGAACTCCCTCGTCCAACCGGCCATCACCGCACTCTCCGGCATGACCGAGGCGTCCCGGGTGACCCTCGCGGCGGTCATGGGCGACAACATCCATTCCCGCCCCGGCCGGGAAGAGCACGTGCAGGTCGCCCTGCGCGACGGCGACCCCTTCCCGATCGCCACGCCCATCTTCCGCGCCTCGGGGATGATCACCGCGATGACCGGGGCCGACGGCTACCTGGTCATCCCGGCCGGTTCCGAAGGAGTGGAGCGGGGAGAGCGGGTGACGGTCACGCTCTACCAACGGGCGCCGCGCTGATGGTCAAGCGGTACCTGAACCGGATTCCCCTTGAGGAGGCCCGGCAGCGCCTCATGGACGGGCTTCCCGAGGCATGGCTGGCGGGCGTGGAGCAGATCCCGGCCGCGGCCGCCGACGGCCGCCTCCTGGCCGAGCCGGTGACCGCCCGCTTCAGCGTCCCGGCCTTTCACCTGGCGGCCATGGACGGCTTCGCCGTGCCCGCCTCGCTGACTTTCGGCGCCCGAGAGGGGAATCCGGCCGAACTCCGGCTGGGCGAGCAGGCCATGCCGGTCGACACCGGCGACGCTCTCCCCGCCGGAGCCGACGCCGTGCTGATGGCCGAGGACGCCCACCTCGACTCGGGCGTCGTCCGCCTGCACCGCTCCCTGTCGCCGTACGAGAATGTCCGCCTGATGGGCGAGGACGTCGCCGCCGGGGAGATCATCCTGCCGGCCGGCAGGGACCTTTCCCCGTTCGACCTGGCCCTGGCCCTGGCGTCGGGGCGGACCACCCTGGCGGTTCGCCGTCTCCCCCGGGTAGCCATCATCCCGACCGGCGACGAGCTGATCCCCCCCGGTCAGACGCCCCGCCCGGGGGAGATCACCGAGTTCAACTCCGCTCTCCTGGCGGCGCTGGTGAACCGGGCCGGCGGAGCGGCGACGGTGCTCGACGCCGTCCCCGACCGCCTCGACCGCCTGGCCGAGGCGGTCGCCGGAGCGCTCGGCGCAGCCGACATCCTGGTCATCAACGCCGGCTCCTCGGCCGGCCGCGACGACCACACCTCGCGGATCGTCTCCGACCTGGGAACCCTGCTGGCCCACGGGGTGGCCATCATGCCCGGCAAGCCGACCGTCCTGGGGGTCATCGAGGGGATTCCGGTTGTCGGCCTGCCCGGGTACCCCGCCTCGGCGGCGGTGGCCTTCGAACTCTTCGTCCCCCCGTTGATCGACCGCTTCCTGGGGCGCGAGCGGGCGGACACGCGCCTGTCGGCCGTCATTTCCCGTGACCACACCTCCCGCCCGGGCACGGCCGAGTATCTGCGCGGCCAGGCAGGCCGGGTGGGGAGCCGCCTGGTGTTCAACCCTCTCCCGAAGGGCGCCGCCCTGGTGTCGTCCTTCGCCCGGGCCAACGCCGTGGCCGAGGTGCCGGCCGATGCCGAAGGGGTGACCCGCGGCGGGCGGGTCGACATTCGTTTGCTGGTGCCCCCCGACGACCTCGACCGGGCGATTCTCCTGGCCGGCAGCCACGACCTCTGCCTGGAGGTGCTGCGGGAGGAACTTCTCCGCCCGCCCCATGTCCGCCACCTGTTCGTCTCCACCCAGGGGAGCCTGGGGGGGCTCCTGCTGCTGGCCGACGGTTGCGCCCACGCGGCCACCTGCCACCTGCTCGACCCCGAAACGGGCACCTATAATATCCCCTGGATCAGGCGGCTGCTCCCCGGCCGGCGCCTCTTCCTGATCCGCGTTGCCCGCCGGACCCAGGGGTTGATGGTCGCCCCCGGCAACCCCCGGGGAATCACCGGGGTGGCCGGCCTGGCCGGCGGGGCCAGATTCATCAACCGCCAGCGCGGTTCAGGCACCCGCATCCTGCTTGACCACCTGTTGGGCAAGGAGGGAATCGACCCGGGGAAGATCGCCGGCTACGGGCGGGAGGAGATCACCCACCTGAACGTCGCCGCCGCCGTCGCCGGAAACCTGGCCGACGCCGGCATGGGCATCCTCCCGGCAGCCCTGGCCCTGGGGCTCGACTTCGTCCCGCTGGCCGACGAGGAGTTCGACCTGGTGGTCGACCGGGAGGAGCGCGAACTGGCCGGGCAACTGGCCGAAATCCTCGCCCGCCCGCGCTTCCGGCGGCGGCTCGACACCCTGGGGGGCTACGACACCGGCGAAAGCGGCCGGATTCTGGAAGTCGACGCCTGACCCGCCCGCAGGCCGGTCAGCGTCCCGACCGGCGCCCCCTGATCAGCGCCTCGACCACCGACGGATCGGCCAGCGAGGAGACGTCCCCCAGGTCGCCGGTGGCGTTCTCGGCCACCTTGCGCAGGATGCGCCGCATGACCTTGCCGGATCTGGTCCGGGGGAGGGAGGGGACGATCTGGACCGCCTCCGGCTGGGCGATCGGGCCGATTTCCCGGCGCACGAAGGCGATCAGTTCGCGCTCCAGGTCAGGGCCGCCCTCGACGCCGTCGGCCAGGCTGACGAAAGCGTACAGGCCCTGCCCCTTGATGTCGTGCGGCACCGGCGTGACGGCCGCCGTCTCGACCTTGGGGTGACTGGCCAGGACGTTCTCCACCTCGGCCGTGCTGATCCGGTGCCCCGAGACGTTGACCACGTCGTCCACCCTTCCCCGGAAGCGGAAGTCGCCCTGCTCGTCCACCAGGCAAGCGTCGCCGGTGAAGTAGCGGTCGGCGAAGAGGGTGAAGTAGGCGTCCACGAAACCGTCGTGGTCTCCCCACAGGGTGCGAAGCATCCCCGGCCAGGGGCGCTGAATGCAGAGCTTGCCCGTCTCGCCCGGCGGACAGGGCGTGCCGTCGTCCCGGACGACCACCGGGTCGACCCCCGGCAGCGGCAGGCCGGCGCAGCCCGGCTTCCGCCCCCCCTGCCCCCTCCACGGGGCGATCATGATTCCCCCGGTCTCGGTCTGCCACCAAGTGTCGACGATGTCGCATCGCCCCCGGCCAATCGTGTCGTGGTACCAGCGCCACGCCTCGGCGTTCATCAGCTCGCCCACCGAGCCGAGGACGCGCAGGCTGTCGAGGCGGCAGCTCCCGGGCCACTCGTCCCCCAGGCGCATCAGCGCCCGGACGGCCGTCGGAGCGGTGTAGAAGGCGGTCACCCCGAACCGGTCGACGATCCGCCACGGGCGCCCGGGATCGGGCCAGGTCGGCACCCCCTCGGTACAGCAGGGTGGTCAGGCCGTTGGCCAGCGGGGCGTAGACCCCGTAAGTGTGCCCGGTGATCCAGCCGATGTCGGCCGTGGTCCAGGTGACTTCCCCGCCGACGCCGAATACCCACCGGTGGGTGAGGGCGGCCTGGAGCAGATAGCCGGCGGTGGTGTGGACCACCCCTTTGGGCTGACCGCTGGCGCCCGAGGTGTACAGGATGAACAGCGGGTCCTCGGCGCCCATCACCTCGGGCGGGCAGTCGTCGGCGGCGCCATCGACCTCCTGCCGGTACGCCACGTCACGGCCGGGGCGCATGGGGCACCCGCGGCCCTCACCGCCGACCACCAGCACCCGCCGCACCGCCGGGCATCGCTCGAGGGCCTCATCGGCGGTCTCCTTGACCGGGAGGACCTTGCCCCCCCGGCGGGAGACGGCTGCGGTGACCAGCAGCGTGCAGCCGGCATCGGCCATGCGGAAGGCGGCGGCGTCAGCCGAGTAGCCGCTGAAGACGACCGCATGGATGGCCCCGATGCGGGCGCAGGCGAGCATGGTCACCGCCAGTTCCGGGACCATCGGCAGGTAGACCGCCACCCGGTCACCCCGGCCGACTCCGTTGGCCTTGAGCACGTTGGCCAGGCGGCACACTTCAAGGTGCAACTCGCGGTAGGTGAAGACGCGGACATCCTCTTCCGGCTCCCCCTGCCAGATGAGCGCCGGCCGGTCGGCCGCCGCGGCCAGGTGGCGGTCGAGGCAGTTGACCGAAACGTTCAGGGCACCGTCGGAAAACCAGGTCTGCCGGACCACCCGGCGGCGGGTGTCCCACTGGTACTCCAGGCCGCGGGACGGCGGGCGGTCCCATGCCAGTGCGCGGGCCTGCTCCAGCCAGAAGGCGTCGGGGTCATCCATGGACCGCCGCCAGAGATCCATGGGGTCCGCCCCCCCTTCGATGTCTTCGGGCATGATCGGCTCCTTTGTCCGGGGACATTCTACCCCATCGACGGGGATCGTGCCGGGGCACGGCGGTTTCCTTGACTTGGCGGGCGAAGCCGGTACAATACGGTCACCGGAATCCACCATGGGCAATTACTGGGTAGACCACTTCATCCGTTCCAGCCTCTTCGCCAAGGGCATCTACGTCATGCTCGCGGCGCTCTCCGTCTGGGGCTGGGCGATCATCTTCCGCAAGATCTTCGTCTTCCGGCGAATCATGCGCGAGCAGCAGCAGTTCCTGGCCATGTACCGCAAGAACCGCCGCGACCCATTCTCCCTCTTCCGCCACATCCAGTCGGCCAGGAAGTCGTACACATCCCCGCTGGCCTCGATCTTCATCCGGGCCTGCGGCGAGGTCGAATCGCTCCAGCGCGAGAGCGGCCGTGGCGGACCGGCTGCCGACGGCACGCCGGCGCTCGACCCGGCCCAGCTCGAGAGCCTCGAGGAGATTCTGGCGGCCGACCTGGAGGTCTTCACCACCTCCCTCGACAGCGGCCAGACCTTCCTGGCCACGGCGAGCAGCATCGCCCCGCTCCTGGGCCTCCTGGGAACCGTCTGGGGAATCCTGGAGATCTTCCGCAGCATCGGCCTCGAGGGGGCTGCCTCGATGACCGGCATGGCCCCCGGGCTGGCCGAGGCGCTGATCACCACCGTGGCCGGCCTGATGGTGGCCATCCCGGCCAACCTGGCCTACAACTTCCTGGGCACCCGAAGCAGGGTCCTGGCCCTCGAGACGGACAACTTCATCACCGAGTTCATCACCAACCTCGAGCGCTACGGGCGATCCAGGTAGGCGTCATGCGTCGCCGCCACCGCCGCACGCCGCAGGACCCGCCGATGAGCCAGATCAACATCACCAACCTGGTCGACGTGACCATGGTCACGCTGATCATCTACATGATCATCGCCCCGATGGTCGAGCACGGGATCGACGTCAAGCTCCCGCGCTCGTCGCCGCGGAAGATGGCCGCCGAGGCGACGGCCACGGTGAGCCTCTCCCGGAAGGGGGGCTTGTACCTGAACAACGTCCGGGTCACCCGCGACGAGCTGCGGAGCCGCCTGTCGACCATGGCCGAAACCAAGCCCGACCTCCCCCTGGTCATCCGCGCCGACGACGACCTCCCCTACCGGGACATCATCGACGTCATGGACATGGCCAAGACCAGCGGCCTGACCAACCTGGGCTTGGCCACCCGGGTGGGGCAGTGACCGCCGCCCTGCCGATCGGACGACCGCCCGGCAGGTTCCTGTCGGTTTCCCTTGCCCTGCACGTCACCCTGTTCGTGTTCCTGAGCACCGCCGCCCGCTTCGACCAGCGCACCATCACTGAGGAGAAGATCATACCCGTCTCCCTGGTTCCGCTGGCGCCCGAAGCACTCCCCGAAGCCGTCCAGGCTCCGCCCGCCGCCGGCCGCGCCGCGCCCGACCGCGACCCCGGCCGTGGAGGCCCCCGTCGCCCCAACGCATCCGCAACCCTACCGGCGGGCGCCCCGGCTCGACGACATCGTCGTTCCCGACCTGATCAGCAAGATCGAACCGGTGGCGGTGCCGCAGTCGGCCCTCAAGAACCGTATCCCGGACCTGGTCAAGCCGGTCGTGATTCCGGCGCCGACACCCCGGGCCGCGCCGCGGCCGGTCGCGGCCCCGGACCGCCGATGCGCCTCGCGGCGCCGCGACGCCGGACGCAGCCAAGCCGGCTCCGGTCGTTGCCGGCTCGCCCATCAAGGGGGTCGTCGCCATTGGCCCGATCGGCAACGGCACGGTCGTCTTCCCCCACGCCTGGTACGTGGCCATCGTCCAGAACACGATCTACCAGAACTGGAAGATCCCCAGCCGCCTCTCCTCGGCCAGTCCCTCGGCGCGCTCGGCGGTCGCCTTCCGCATCCGGCGCAACGGATCGCTGTCCGCTGTGGCCTTGAAGGGTCGTCGGGGTATACTCTGCTGGATCGCAGCGCCGTCGAGGCGGTCAGGCGCGTCACCGCCCTGCCCCCCCTGCCGGCCGACTACAAGGAGGATTCCCTGGATGTGGTGGTCTACTTCTCGCCGCAACAAGGCGCGTGAGCGCCTCGTTCCTGCTTTCCTGGCGGCGGTGCTGTTGCTGCTGTGCGCCATGGCGGCCTCCGCGGCCGAGGTCAGGATCGACGTCTCCAAGACGCCCGGCAAGAAGATCGCCATCTGGTCCCCCCGTTCCTCGACGACAAGGCGGCCGACCGCGACGAACTCCGCGAGATCCTGGTGTATGACCTGCGCCTGTCGGGTACTTCGAGCTGGCGGCCGGCATCCCCGCCGACCTGATCCTCAACGGAGCCGAGCTGGCCGCCACTCCCGAGCGCTACGACGCCCTCGTCCGCAACGGCGTCGAACTGCTGGTCAACCTCCGCGGAACCAGCCAGGACGGCCGGTTCGTGCTCGAGGGATTCGTCTACGACACGGCCACCCGGACCCACGTCTTCGGCAAACGCTACCGGGGCCCCGACTCCTCGCGGGCGAAGATGATGCACATCCTGGCCGGGGAGATCATCCAGGAACTGACCGGCGTTCGCTCGCTGACCGGCAGCCGCCTGGCCTTCCTGTGGAAGTCGTCCGGCAAGAAGCAGGTCTTCGTCAGCGACTACGACTCGTCGAACGCCAGGGCGGTCTCGGTCCCCGGCGAACTGGCCCTCTTCCCCGAGTGGCTCCCCGGGCGGGCAGAGCCTGGTCTACACCTCCTTTGCCTCGGGCTTCCCCGAGCTGATCCTGGAGGACCTGGACAACCGCCAGCGGAAGGTGCTCACCTCGTACCCCGGGATGAACGCCAACGTCTCCTTCTCGCCCGACGGCCAGCACTTCCTGGCCACCCTCTCCAAGGACGGCAACCCCGAGATCTACAAGCTCGACCTGCGGGGAAAGATCGTCCAGCGCATGACCCACGACTCGGCCGTCGACACCTCGCCATGCTACTCGCCCGACGGCCGGAAGTTCGCCTTCGTGTCCGACAAGAGCGGCAGCCCCCAGATCTATATCATGAACTCGGGCGGCGGGAAGCCGACCCGGGTGACGTTCAACGGCACCTACAACGTTTCCCCCGACTGGTCGCCGGGCGGGCGCTTCATCGCATACAGCAGCATGGTCGACCGGAACTTCCAACTGATGCTGATCAATCCCGCCACGGGGGAGGTGACGCAGCTCACCGACGGGCCGGGGAACAAGGAGGACCCCGACTGGGGACTCGACGACCGCCATCTGGTTTTTACCTTGACAAGGGATTACAAATCAGATTTATTTGTGATCGACATTCACTCGCGGGAAATGACACAACTCACGAAGGGAAAAGGCGATTTCGCCAGCCCTTCCTGGTCCGGCGAGACGCCCTAACGTGCCCCTGACGAGGAGGGTTCAATGAGAGTCCCTAGGACACACTCGATACCTGTCGTTGGCCATCGTGATATCACTGGCGCTCCTGTCGGCCGGCTGTCCAAAGAGCACTCCGTCGCCCGATATTAAGGCTCCCACCGTCACCAGCCGGACCGACACGACCACGCCGTCCCGCGCCGGCGACCGGCCGGCGGGCGACGGTTCCTCGGCCCCGACCACCCCCGCCCAGCCCCGCTTCGAGGACCAACTGGCCGCCGCCCAGGGGAGGGACGTCCCCCTCCGCGACACCCCCCGGCAGACCTTCATCGACCCGGTCGGCGAGGAGCGCGAGGTTCTCCGAACCATCTTCTTCGACTACGACCGTTCGGACATCCGCGAGGAGTACCGGCTCGGTCCTCGAGGGCATCGCCGCCTGGATGAACCGCAACCCGACCCGCCTCCTGCTGGTGGAGGGGCACTGCGACGAGCGCGGCACAAACGAGTACAACCTGGCCCTCGGCGAACGGCGGGCCCTGTCGGTCAGGCGCTACCTGGTCGCCCTGGGCATCGGCTCCGACCGCCTGCACACGCTGAGCTACGGCGAAGAGAAGCCCCTCGACCCCGGGCACACCGAAGAGTCGTGGGCCAAGAACCGCCGGGCGGAGTTCAAGGTCTCCCAGAAGTAGGCCGGCGCCGTGCCAGTGCCAACACTCGCCATGGGCCGCCGCGGGGCGGTCGCGACGTGGGCCGTTCTGTGCCTGCTGGCCATCGCCGCCGGCGGTTGCGCCACCAAGAAGGACGTGGTCACCACCCGCACCGACCTGACGACCGTCAGCGGTAACCTCGAGGGATTCCGGACCACCGTCGGCCGGACGCAAGCCGGGTTAAGCGAGGACCTGCTGCGCATCAAGGGTGACATCTCCCGCATCGAGTCGCGCAACGACCACTTCCGCAATGAACTGGCCGAGCTCAAGCGGTCGGTCACGGTCATCGAGCAACAGATGCGCGAAGGTCTCCGCGAGAACCTGCGCTACAGCCTCGACCTCCTGACCGAGCAGCAGAAGGCCATGGATGCCGCGCTGGCCCGGCAGGCCGCCGCCAGCGACAAGCGCTTCAAGGAACTGGAGTCCTCCGTGGCCGCGGCCGAACTGCGCCTTGACGAGTTGTCGGCCATGGACCAGGACCAGAATCGCCGCCTCGCCGAGACCGCCACCCGACTCAACACGTTCGTCACCGAGGACGCGTCCGAGCACCAGCGCCTCTCCGATGGGATCGCCTCCCTGGTCGGCAGCTTCAACCAGATGGCCGAGAAGATGAACGCCCTCAACAAGGATCTGGTCCTGCTGCGCGAGGGCATCAAGAGGAGCCAGACCCGGTCCCACGCGGTGCAGGCCGGCGAGAGCCTCGGGTCAATCTCATCGCGGTACGGCATCAGCGTCGAGGAACTGATTAAGTTGAACAACCTCACCGATCCCAACGCCATCCAGGTGGGACAGCGACTGCTCCTCCCATGACAAGAGGCCGGAGCACCAGTAAACGAATCTTGAAGTCCGGCCTCCTGGCCGCCGCCGTTGTCGCGCTGATCGCCGCCCCGGCGGCGGCGGACGACAAGAAAGTGGCCCTCTTCCCGATCGACGTGACGGCGGCCTCGGAACACGTGGGCTGGATGTCGACCGCACTGCCCCTCCACCTGGCCGAGTTCCTCGCCTCGCGCGGCCTGGTTGCCGAGGTCTTGGCGCCTGGGGCACCCGGCAGCCCGATCAGCCTCGAGGACGATGACCTGCGCGTCTGGGTCCCCGGATCGGATTTCTCCGTGGGCGTGACCGGCAAGCTGCGCGAGGCATCCGGTTCGCTCCGGCTGACCGGGTCGATCTTCACCAACACCGGGAAGATCTTCGCTTACAGCTTCACCGGCAAGACCTCCGACATGGGCTCGTTCATCCTCGACCCCGCCTACCTGGTGGCCGAAGCGGTCCTCCTCGAGCCGATGGTCAAGTTCTCCGGCCTCCGCTCGGCGCCTCCCCGGGCGTTGCTGAACCGCAACGAAATCTCCTTCGGCAACTCGCTGACGCCCGAAGAAATACGCCAGTCGGAAACCCTCTACCAATCGGCCATCAGGGTCGACCCGAACAATGCCGACGCCTACTACCAGCTCGGCTACCTCTACGGCCAGGCCAAGCGGTGGGACCTGTCGATCAGGAACCTGGAGGAGGCCGTCCGCAAGAGCCCCAAGCACCTCAGGTACCACACCGCGCTGGGGCTGGCCTACTTCCTGAACGGCCGCCCCGACGACGCCCAGGGGACGTTCCTGCAGGGCACCGTGATCGACGACAAGAGCGCCGAGGCACTCTACAACCTGCACTTCATCTTCCGCGAGAACGGCGACACGAAGAAGGCGGAGGAGACCCTCGAGCGTGCCAGGAATATCGACCCGGCCTACCCGTTGCTCCACTTCGGCCAGGCCATCATCCTGATCGACCGCGAGGAGCCGGCCGAGGCCAAGGCGCAGTTCGAGGCCCTGCTCAATGACACGCCCGACCTGTCGATCGCCCACAACAACCTGGGCGTCCTCCAGTTGCTCGAAGGGGACGCCGCCGCGGCCCAGAAGTCGTTCCAGCGGGCCATGGCCGCCGACTCGGGCAACGCCCTGGCGCTGACCAACCTGGCAGTCACCCAGATCAACGAAGGCAAGATCCCCGAGGCGGTCAAGAACCTCGACAAGGCGCTCATGATCGACCCGGCGACGCTGAACGCCACGCTCAACCTCGGCTGCGCGAGCCTGGTCAAGGGCGATCTGGCCCGGGCCGCAGTCGCCTTCGCCGCCGTGCTGGCCAAGAATCCAGTCGACGGGTACGCGCTGGTCAACCTGGGCGTCTCCACTTATCTCAAGGGGAACACCGCCGCCGGCATCGGCTTCCTGCAGAAGGCGGCCCGCCAGAGTGAACTGCGGGCGATGGCCAGCTACAACCTGGGGGTCATCTACCAGACGCTGGGAAAGAAGGACGATGCCCTGAACTATTACCTCGCCGCCAGGGCGATCCCGCCGATCCCGCAGGCGCACCTCAACCTGGGGATCATCTACACCGACCTGGGGCAGGACCAGAAGGCCCTCAACGAGTACCTGAAGACCCTTTCTCTGATGCCCGAGACGACCGCGGTCTACCTCAACCTGGGCCTGATCTACTTCCGCATGGGCTACACCGAGCTGGCCCTGGAGACGGTCAAGAAGAGCACCCTGGTCAGCTTCAACGACCCGACCGCCTACCTCTTCCTCGGCCGGCTGGTGGAGAAGTTCGACCGGTATCGGGCGCTGGAATACTACAAGGCCTTCGGCGAGAACGTCAGTCGGGACATGAACCGGGGGCCCATCTGGAAGGACGCCATCGAGGCCAAGATCAACTCCCTCAACTGACCCCTAGAGGGCGGCTCCGAACGAGGCGAGTTCCTTCCCGACGTTGTCGTCGATCCAGTGCCCGTCGATCCACTCCACCGGATTGACGAAGACCCCGCCGACCAGGACCGCGAAGTGGAGGTGGTCGCCGCCGGCCATGCCGGTCCGGCCGCTGTTGCCGACCGTCTGCCCCCGGGCCACCCGCTCCCCCTCCTTCACCCCGATGGCGCTCAAATGTGCATAGAGGGAGAAGACTCCCTGGCCGTGGTCGAGCAGGATCGTGGTGCCGTAGATACCCAGGTCGCCCGCATAAGCCACCACCCCGGCGTTCCCCGCCTCGACCGGCGCGCCGGCGGTGGAGGCCACGTCGAGGCCCAGGTGGGTCTGCCGGTCGATGTCCCGGCCGCCGTGGCGGTAGGTGCGCACGTCGGCAAACCTGGCCATGGTCTGGGTGTTCTTCATCTGCAGGAAGGGGCCCGACCAGAGCCGCTCGGAACCGCCCTTGGCAGCCAGCCCGGCTATCCTGGCGTGGTCGCGCGTCCGCCAGTCGCGGTTGACCGCCAGGAATGCCTTGACCGGGTCGGCGTCGAGCCCCGGGTCGGCCGACCGGAACTCGGGGATCTTCTCCTCCAGGAAGCGGTCGGACAGCTCGATCGCGTCGGCCCGGTACTTCCGGGCCACCAGGTTCACCGTCACCGATGCCTGGGCGGTGTTCCCGGCCGCGTCGGCGGCGGTCACCCGCACCCGCGTGCCCGGGCCGGCGTCGATCGGCATGGCGAAGAAGGCCACCCGGGCGTTCGCCCCGCCGGCCGGCTCGGGGTAGCCGGGGAAGAACGCCTCGCCCACCCGGACGCCGCTCGCGCCCGCCTCGCCGACCCGGTAGGCGACCACCCCGGTCCCCCCGGGGCCGACGTTGTGGGTGCCGCCGAAGATGCTGATCACCGGAGGAAGCGTGTCGACCGTCACCCGCGTCTCGCGTCGGGCCTCGTTCCCGCCGAAGGACCACCACGAGCAGTCGCGGGCGGCGACGACCACGACCGCTTCGCCCTGCTCCAGGCCCAGCGCCTTCGGCTCGATGGCCAGCTCGGCCGCGTGCCGGCGCTCGTCGCTTCTGCCGAGCCAGTCGCCTGACGGGAACTCCCTGCGGTAGATTTCCCGGGTGGACCCCTTTTGGACCAGGCTGACCGACACTTCGGCCAGGCCGCTCCCGGAATCCTCGACCGTCACCGGGAGCTTTGTCGCGGCGCTGATGAAGCGGATGTCGGAGCCGGCGGCGATGACCGGCGGATGCCACTCGAGCCGGATGACCAGCAGGGCGGCCACGGCCAGCGCGGCGGCCGCCAGGATTACGTAGACGATGGTCTTCTGTCGCATGCGGTGCATCCTCCTCGGGGTGCGGTGGGAAGGCGGGTCGGATTGTAGGAACTCGCCGCCCGCCTGTCAACCGGAAGCACCGGGCATCATTCCGTCGGCAGCCCCTCGCCCGCCCGCCCGGCGGCCCAGGCGGCCGTCTCGAAGCCGAAGCGCTCGCGGAGGCGGTCGAGGCAGCGGCAGGCATCCCGGCGCCGCTCCCCGCCCTTGTCCCGGAAGAGCTCCCCCTGCAGCCCGGCCGGCCCGAGGTCGGACAGCGAGACGCCCACCAGGCGCACCCGCATGCGCCGCCGGGCCAGGGCCGACAGCAGCGGCAGGGCCGCCCGGAAGATCTCCTGGTCGGCGCAGACCGCCGCCGGCAGGCCCCTGGTGCGGCTCTCGGACGAGAAGTCGGCGAAGCGCACCCTCACCGTCACCCGGCCCGCCTCGAGCCCCTTGCGCCGGAGCCGGTTGGCGGCCTTCTCCACCAGGTGGAACAGGGTCGCGGCCAGGGTCACCGGGTCGGACGTGTCCTCGTCGAAGGTGGTCTCGTGGCCGATGCTCTTGCGGATCCGCGGCCCGACCCTCACCCCGTCGCCTTCCCAGAGACCGCGGGCCTTGGCCTGCGCCTCGGCCGCCCACGACCCGAGGACCCGCCCGGCCGCCCGCCCGGGCAAGCCGGCCAGGTCGCCGGCCGTCTTCACCCCGATGCGCGCCAGCAGCGCCTGGGCCGCCGGCCCGACGCCAGGGATGAGGCCCACCGGCAGCGGGCGCATGAAGGCCTCCTCGCCGCCGGGGAGCACCTCCAGCACCCCCTTCGGCTTGGCCACCTTGGAGGCGATCTTGGCCAGCGTGCGGTTGGCCCCCAGGCCGAAGGAGGCGGGCAGGCCGAGTTCCGTCCCGATCCGGGCGGCCAGGCGCGAGGCCAGGGCGAAGAAGGAGCCGTGCAGGCGCTCGCAGCCGGCCAGGTCGAGGTAGAACTCGTCGATCGAGGCGGTCTCGACCAGCGGGGAAGCGTCGTCGAGGATCTCCCGCACCCGCGCCGACCAGGCCGCGTACTCGCCGTCGCTGCCGGGGACGACCACCAGGCATGGGCAAAGGAGACGCGCCTTGACCATCGACATGGCCGAGCGGACCCCGAAGCGGCGGGCCTCGGTACGATGCCGAGGCGACCACCCCCCGCGGCCCCGGATCGCCGACGACCACCGGCTTCCCCCGGAGCGACGGGTCCTTGAGGACCTCCACCGAAACGAAGAAGGAGTCCATGTCCACGTGCAGCACCCGCCCGCCACAACCCATCGTCTCAGTTCTCCCTGTAAAAACATGCCGGGGGCCTGACGCCTCTCACCCCCATGAGGTGCTCGCCAACAGGCTGCGCGCCTCATGGGGGTCCCCCGTCGGCGTCACCCCGACTATCTCAGGGAGGCGGAGGCCGGATAAGCGAAAGCCGGGAGGGTGCTGCGGGTGGACCTGGGGTTGTGATCACAGTTTGCGGACGACGCCGATGACCCGGCCGCCGATGCGCAGGTCGGGGTCGTCGCGGTGGAGGACCATCGGCAGCATGCCGGGGTTGGCCGGCTGCAGGCGCACCCGGTCCCCCTCGAGGAAGACCCGCTTGACGGTCGCCTCGCCGCCGACGAAGACCACGCCGACCTGCCCCGACTCGAGCGTCTCCTGGTGGCGGACGACCACCAGGTCGCCCTCGCGGATGCCGTCGTCGATCATGCTGTCGCCCTTGACCCGCAGCACGAAGGTCTCGCGCCCGTCGCCGAACCAGGTGCCCAGGTCGACCGTCCCCTGGCGGTTCTCGTCGGACATGACCGGCTTGCCGGCGGCCACCTCGCCGACCAGCGGCAGGCCGAGTGTAGGGTCGCCGGTGACCGCCAGGGCCCGGGGCGAGCCGGCCGAGCGGCGCAGCATCCCCTTCTCCTCCAGGGCCCGCAGGTGGTCGCGCACGGCGGTCAGCGAAGCGATGCCGAAGTGGTCGGCGATCTCCCGCAGCGTCGGCGGGTAGCCCCGCTCCCCCCGGTAGCTCCTGACGAACTCCAGCACTTCCTGCTGCCTCGCCGTGAGCCTCCTGACCATCGCCGTCGCCCTCCCGATCATGTCGACTGCCGCCAATATACTGTATCTACATGCAGTAGTCAAGATGCGGTCACCCCAGGTCGGCTGGGCTCCTGACGGCCAGCCCGGGTCGGTTCAGCACGTGGGTGTAGATCATCGTCGTCGACACGTCGGCGTGTCCGAGGAGTTCCTGCACGGTGCGGAGCCTTGGGGTACTTACGCTCCAGAGACGGCCAGAAGATGGTCCCGGCATAGCCCAGGGCCAGGTCGGCGGCATGGAGGCGGCGGACCCGTTCCAAGTGGTCCAGGAGCGGCTGCCGGTATCGCTCGGGAAGCACCGTGATCCGGTCCTTGCCACCCTTCCCGTTCCGGACGACGACCTGCCGAGCGCCGAAGTCGATGTCCTTGACCCGCAACCCGCACACTTCAGACAGGCGCAGCCCGGCGCCATAGAGGAGGCCGGCCATCAGGGAGTAGTCCTCCTCGAGCGCCGCCAGGAGACGCCGTACCTCATCGCGAGTGAGGACCACCGGCAGGCGCCGTGCACGCTTCGATTGAGCGAAATCGCCCAGCTGCCCCAACTCCTCGCCCCTCACTTGGGTGAACCAGAAGACCAGCGCGTTGAGCGCCTGGGCCTGCGTGGCGGCGGCCACCTTGCCATCGATCACGAGGTGTTCGAGGAAGGCCCGGCACTCGTCCGCCCCGGGATCGCCACCCCCTCTCTCCCGACAGAAAGCCAGGAACCGACGCACCCAGTGAATGTAGGTCTGCTCGGTCCTGGGAGAATAGTGCCGCGCCCGGCAGACTGTCCGGATCGGGTACAGCGGGTCGCCCGGCTGCACCTCCCCGGGATCAGTGACATTTGTCCCCAAGCCGTCGCCCCATCGCTTGCCCAGGACCATGACCAGGAGTATCCTGACCGCATCGGAGGCCTGACGCACCTGCCAGGTTTCGGTGCGAGGCCCCCCGGAGAGGGACATCATGAAGGCTTCGACGTCGGCGCGTTCCGCAGTTTCCAGCGGCCGCCCGCCCAGGAAGGCGGCGAACCGTTCCACCCATCTGACATACCAGCGCCTCTTCTCCTCCGCCACGTCGCAGCGAGCTAACGCATCCAGGTACGCCACCCAACGCCCCGCGCCACCATCCGTGCCGTTCTCCATGGGCCACCTCCCCGTGCCCATGGAGAAAGCAAGTTCCATGCTATACAGCAACAGCCAATATTGGCTTATACAGCAGCCGTCAATTTCCGCAAATATAGCAGCAGCCAATATCGCCTTATACAGCCACCGCATAATCAACGGTTGTAGGAGTAGCAGCAACTTGAGGTGAAGGTAGACTTCAAGAACGGCAACGGCATGAAACGCAACGGCATCCACGACCACGGCATCACTGAGCACAGCATTAGGGGCAACGGCATCATGGACAACGGCATCAAGAGCAACGAATATCGGCTTTCCTACAACCAGGCGGTGCACCAGACCGGCCCTTCCTTCTCGGCAGCTCACGTCGCCGGCTGGTGACCTTCAACGTTGTATTACTGCTGATTCTGGTCAGTTGAGGTAACGGCATGACTGAAAACGGCATTACAGATTACGGCATCAAGACAAAGGGCAAGAGCATTGCCAGTACTACAACCAGGCGCTGCACCAGACCGGCCCTTTCCTTCCGGCCACCGCAGCCGCCGGCTGGTGACCGCTGACGTTGGGCATGATATGACTCGCGACAAGAACATCGAGATTGCCAAGTCGCTATTTGATCGCATTCAGGCTGACTTCCCGCATCTGACAATGCACTTGAACATGAATCCTGGCAATGTGGATGTCGAATTGGACATTGACACTCAAATCGGCCTAGCCGTCCCAGTGAACCTGAATCTTCAAGGTGATGAACTGCATATGAACGCAGGGGCATTCTGGCTTGAATGGTTTCCATGCAAAGAGGAATTCATTCAGCGTACATTTCTTGACGCTGTTCACGGTTTCCTCGCAGGGCGGTATCGCATACTTGAGCAGCTCCGTGGTGACAAAGTGGTTAAGGCTCAGCTTCAGGCGCCAAAGGGTGACAAATGGAAATCGATAGGCACATGGTCAACATTCCATTGGCCAATTCCGTGGCGAAAGACGATACGAACTATACAAAATGCCCAACCACGGCCTGCACCGGACGCAGATCGCCGCGCCGGTGAGGCTTGACGTTGGGTGACATTGAGAGAACATGAAAACTTACTTGCATGATCGGTTGCCAAGCGCTAGTGACCTTTGCGGGTTTGTTGACGATCCCGGAATGAAGCGCGCGGCTCTAATCTTCGATAGACTTTATGTCCCTTCTTTGATGCCACTTGATGAGGTGGCAGTGCCTTCAGAGATGACTTTTGGAATCAAGGACATAGATGTTCAAGCATTCTGGGCAGCCCACAAGACAGGAGAACTGACTCGGCAAGGACCTTTCCGTAGAGAAGGAGAGAGATTCGACTATGTTCTCTTTGGAATTCCGCATCGTCACATCGCTTCGGCCTATAAACGCGCCGGCATAAAAGTGACGCCTGTTTATGGGTCTCTTGACGATTTCGAAGAGGAGTTTCCTGTAGGGCCTGATGCTGCAGTGGTTGCGGCCCTTCATCATCTTCCAGTAGTGACAGATGAAGACCTATCTTGGGCACAGATTCGTCATTTTCGTGAAGATCCGCAGTCTCTTTCAATGTATAGATCACTGAGGACTTGGCTGCAATCAGGCCTTGGTGCCTCATCGATTCACGAAGCAACTGATATTATCGGCAAGAAGATTGAAGATTACCAGTGGGCGCTTCGCAAACATGGGATACAGACGAAGATTGGGGTAATCAGGGAAGTCCTTGAAATTGATGGTAAGTTACCTCTAGCTGTCTGTCTTGGGGTGGCTGCAACCGCTGCTACAGGCCCGATTATCGGTGCCCTTACAGCCGGTTTAGTGATCGCCTCCAAACTCACAGTATACCTTGCTGAGCGACAGATCGAATATGAAGATCTACGACGTGGTCCAAACTCAGAAATTGCCTATTTGGTTGAAGCTGCAAAGATATGAGTTCAGATCACCCAACCAGGCGGTGCACCAGACCGACCGTTTTTCACCGGCCACGCAGGCCGTCGGCTGGTGACCTTCAACGTTAGGCCGAGATATGAGAAGACCGACAAACCTCACTATAGCCAAGTACGGACTTGTCACTTCCGTCATAGGCATGGTCCTCTTATGGAGCTCCTTGATTAGCTCGGGAAGCCTACCTGCAGAACCTCATGATGGTGGGTGGCAATATTACTACATAGGAATTGTCGGATTTATGGGATTCTTGGCTGGAACGGCATTGTCATGGATTCCAGTACAACACGTTCTAACGGGACGCCATCTACTTGCTGGAGGTGTTGTTCTCTATGGACTTGCCATTGGCCGTAGTTTTGAGTATCCGGTATTCTTTGTGGCTGAAGACCGCTTGTATCCCCACCTGGTATTGCCCGCAATACTTATCGGCCTGTGGGGCGGCCGCCGCTTCCTTCTTCACCTAATCCTGTTATATGCAATCATCTTCCTAGTATTCATGTTTCTGGTCAATAGTAACTACATCCTAATGTTCGGCAACGAGAACATGTCAGGCACTTTGTGCTTCTACGGTCAACTCATGTATTCCGGCCTGATTAGGACTATTCCTAAAATCCTGCCCATTGCGGCAATATCATTTCTACTTTCAGTGTTCTCCAGTCATGTCTCTGCCAATCGCGATTCAATACATGGCCTAACCACCGGCTGCAGCGGAACGGCCCCGCCGTCCGCTGAGCCGTAACGTTGGGCGCAGGAATTGGAATACTTCCAGCGGGGCGTCCAAAGTCACCGGAAGTACTATGACGAGAGTAGGGGTATATAGGTAATGATACGGAGAAAGCAGATTGCAGTCATTATTCGGATTACTGAAACATGTAATATGCGTTGCAGATATTGCTTTGTTAAGCCTAGTACCTACAATACGACGCTCTCTCTTGACCATTTTCGCGCATTGCTACAAGAACTAATTGAAGACGGTTATCAACACATTGACTTGTTCTGGGAAGGGGGAGAGCCTCTTCTGGTGGGAATGCAACACTTTCGTCGTATTACAGCTATTCAACATGACATGCAGACTCGAAATGACATTTCCATTAGCAATATGCTTCAGACGAATGCAACCCTAATATCACGACGGTGGATAGAATTCTTTCGCGATCAGCATTTTAGGGTGGGCATTAGTCTTGATGGAAATAGAATTGTCAATGACGAGAACAGGCTCTTTTCAAATGGACACAGTTCCTTTAATAGAGTCATAAGCGCTATTAAGCAGTTACAATCGGAGGGCTTGCATGTAGGTATTCTGTCAGGTACTGACACGCGAGAATGTAAAGCATATTTCAGAATACTATGCTTATGTGAAAAGCATAGGAGTGAATAGTTTCAAGGTTAACCCTTGCTTTACTAACAAGGGTACACATCTGGACTTGCAGATGCAACCCGAAGAATGGGGCGAGGCAATGACTCAACTCTTCGATCTATGGTTTTATGATAATAGTCCTCCTTGGAACGGGGATTTCTCAGGCATAATTAAGAGTCTGTTCTTAGGTCATAGTGCCTTTTGTATGTTTAACCAGACATGCTTGACAGGTTTCCTGTGCTTTGTCCCATCTGGGGATATGTTTCCCTGCTCACGGTTAGTCAATGAGAATGCGGAGTTCCACTTGGGAAATATTGATGACGGATTATCAACGGTTCTTTCCAGGTGGAGAACTCTAAGTAGAGTCTCCAGGAATATCGGATGTGATGACTGCAAATGGCAATCTATCTGCCATGGTGGCTGCACCGCGTATGCTTATTGGAAGCATAACTCCATCAATGCAAGAGATTACTTATGCAGTGGCTATAAGAAGCTATTTCAACATATATACGATGCTGTTCAGAATATGGATGTAAACGTGCAAATGGGGAGGGACAACTAAGCTATGAACGCAAATAGAAAATTGAGGGTTAAGCTGGATTACAGAATCCTTTGGGAGTACAAGACACACCCTATATTGGGGAAGATATTCATAGAACTGGTTAAGAACAAGGAAAAGGAACAGATCGCAGCCTTTGGCTGGACGCAATCTGACTGGGCAGGCAATTGGACGCAATCTGACTGGGCGGGTAATTGGACAGCGTCTGATTGGGGAGGCAATTCGTCATCGTGAACACTTCACATATCTACTTGTCAGCTGATAACTGTCGATATTGTCATATACAGATTTGTGCAAAATCGATACGAGGTGTTGAAGGCAAAGTATAGAGGTGCAATGGTCGACATATTGTGCGGTGAACACCCAACCAGGCGTTGTAGCCGACGGTTCGGTCTGTCACGGTCTGCGCGGTGCACAGACCGCGCCATCCCGTCCCGCGGCTAAACGCTACGTTAGGCGATAAGTCCAATATGAGAGGAGACTGACAGGTGAATACAAAATCAATCACAACCTATGTATGGTTTGGCCAAAGCCTTCGATTCCTGATCGACGTTCGGCAAGGTTGGCCCGTTCATGGAGACGGCTACATTATTGAGAATATCGAATCAGTAATCAAATACCTTAAGCAACTCGATCTACCTGTTACCCTGCGTTCATCAACAAGACTACAACAGTTTCTCAAGGAGCTAAAGGCACTTCCAATAGACTCTAAGACAACACAAGAACAAGCTAATCGTCTTTCAGAATTGATGGTTGACTTACGGAAGGTTTTAGAAGCTGAGGCAACCGGCAAGTTGATCTATACTGTTACAGAAAAGAGACTCGACATAAGCAAGTTAGTGTCTGGCGTATCATCGCTATTCGGCCAGGATGTATTCTTCTTCTTGCCAGATATCGCCCAGTATGACTTCAACGAAGCTGGTTTATGCGTAGCTTTCTCTAGACCCACGGCAGCAGCTTTTCACCTACTAAGAGGTACAGAATCTGTTCTTCGTGATTTCTATTGTTCACATGTAAAGAGGGACAGGGTAGCTCCTCTCTTGTGGGGGCCAATGGTCGAACAGCTGAGAAAACGAAGGTCGCCGCCCCCGGGGGTGCTTCTCAACAACCTAGACAACATTCGAGTTAGCTATCGCAATCCAACGCAGCATCCTGAACTAAGGTATGACATAGATGAAGCTCAAGATCTATTTGGTCTATGCATCGAAGTAGTGAACCGAATGTTTAAGCATACTAAAATCGCCTAACCATTGCCTGCAGCGGATGGCGTGCCGCCACCGCTGAGGCATACGTTAGGCCGAGATATGAGAAGACCGACAAACCTCACTATAGCCAAGTACGGACTTGTCACTTCCGTCATAGGCATGGTCCTCTTATGGAGCTCCTTGATTAGCTCGGGAAGCCTACCTGCAGAACCTCATGATGGTGGGTGGCAATATTACTACATAGGAATTGTCGGATTTATGGGATTCTTGGCTGGAACGGCATTGTCATGGATTCCAGTACAACACGTTCTAACGGGACGCCATCTACTTGCTGGAGGTGTTGTTCTCTATGGACTTGCCATTGGCCGTAGTTTTGAGTATCCGGTATTCTTTGTGGCTGAAGACCGCTTGTATCCCCACCTGGTATTGCCCGCAATACTTATCGGCCTGTGGGGCGGCCGCCGCTTCCTTCTTCACCTAATCCTGTTATATGCAATCATCTTCCTAGTATTCATGTTTCTGGTCAATAGTAACTACATCCTAATGTTCGGCAACGAGAACATGTCAGGCACTTTGTGCTTCTACGGTCAACTCATGTATTCCGGCCTGATTAGGACTATTCCTAAAATCCTGCCCATTGCGGCAATATCATTTCTACTTTCAGTGTTCTCCAGTCATGTCTCTGCCAATCGCGATTCAATACATGGCCTAACCACCGGCTGCAGCGGAACGGCCCCGCCGTCCGCTGAGCCGTAACGTTAGCGCTCGATAGAAGGGAAAGTGGATTGAAATGAAGAAAGAGATTCCAGAAGCTGACTGGAAAGCATTGAACGGCATTAGGGCGAACATTCTGAACAATGCATGCCTGCGTGCTCTCCATAAGATCGACAGAATCATCAAGGGCAACAATGAGCAACCACATCAATCGTTTCTCCAGATATGGGATGTCATCCATGACCAAAATGAAATCATTGGCCGGTGTTTTGACGATCTTCGGCGAAGCAACGCAACTTTGAAGATGGCTGAAATGCTTCGTTCCCGTCTAATGACATCGGCCGACCTCGAAGTATTTACTCCCAAGACGAAGGAGCATATTCTCGCAATAGCAGGCGCTAACAAAGCGGTGCACCAGACCGGCCCTCATCTTCCAGCAACCAAGGTGGCGGCTGGTGACCGCTGACGTTGTGCCAGATACATACTACTTTAGGATAGTGCCGTCATGATCAATGCGATGAACGATGGTATGAACTCCAAACGGCGGACCATTGTGTTGTCGATGTCGATCATAGTGGCCCTGGGTGAGTTACTTGCTGTCGCTCGTATTGCCCACGCGAACGGCGCAGTCTGGGCCATTGGCGCTGACTCGGGGACGCCGGGACCTATGAAACAATCGGAGCTATACCTTGAGAAAGAGCATGTCATATTCAAGGGCAAGCACGTTGACGCACGATTCTGGATTGTGAATCCCTCCGCTTCGCCGATTACGGTGTTGATGGGGTTCCCAGTGAACACGAGGCAGGCGGCGAAGTACTTCGAGAATCCCGAGAAGGCGCGTCTGCTGAGCCAGATAACAACTGGGTTTGCCGTCGAAAGCGAAGGCCACCTATTTCACGCTTCCATGGATGAGTCAAAGAGTGAGTATTACGGCGTCGTGTTTACCTGGGAGATGACCTTCGCCAGTGAGAAGACCACGGAAGTCAGAATCAGCTATCCACTTGTTGCCGAGTCCGACAATGCCGATGGCTTTGGTGCGCACTATACATTTACGTACCTTACCCACACGGGGGGATTCTGGTCACGGCCAATTGGTGATGTGCTGATCGAGTTTCACGATCGCCCGTTTGTTGACTTTTTGACCAGTTATTTTCCGGGCACATGGCTGCTACGTGGCACAAAGGCTACCCTTGTCAACATCGACTATGAAATCAGACCACAGCCATATTCAATAGACCAAGAGCGAGGCGTAATATCCTGGCATCGCACCAATTGGACACCGAAACGATTGCTCGATGACATCCGCATTGCCAGAAAGTGGGGTTACGCGCGGTCCAATGATATCGGGCTGGCGAGCAATGGGTATTACGCGATTCCATTCATATCCAAACTCTGTGGACTTGTTCCCAGCAAGGGCAAGGAACGGGAACCGCAATTCGCTGACGAATTGGGTTTGCAGGACACGGTGCTGGACGAGAAGAGAATCCACAATCTATGGCTTCAAGCCATGAACCACCTGACACAAAATGGGTGGCCTCCACGCTGTCCGGAGAATGAGAGCCGCCTCATATTCATAGAGAGATCTATTGAGATGCTGGACTACCTGGAAAACTACCTGATAGTAACTCATGGGGAAGCGGTTTCTCCTTCTATGCCAGACAGGTGCTTCTCTAATATCCCTCAGGCTGCCGATTGGACGTCCACCGGGAGAGAGAATTTGTCAGTTGTCAGGAAGCAAAAACAGAAGATGATAGCCTGGCAGCATGAAGAGCTGGAGCGAATGTCAGATTGGATTATAGATCGAGAATGGCTTGAAAAACCCGAGCTATTCTGGTGTCCACCTCCCGAGGTCAAGTAGGGCCAGAATTCCAATGCGGGAGATACATACTCGACTGTTGGCGGAGTTCGAAGTAATTCAACAACTGGCACAACCACTGCCTGCAAACGGACCCGGCGCAAGCGCCGGTCCGGTGAGGCATACGTTGGGCGAACAAGGACGTGATCCGCATGGAAACCATACGCAATGGAGCTGCTGCATTGTTTGCTATGATGATCATCGTATCTCTCAGCAGTTCTTGTGGGCATGGCGGCAAGTATTGGAAGCAGCCATCCGCAAAGTCGGTTGAGATTACGAAGGCTTACGCTACGGTCATCACCCACACAATTCTTGCGGGCATCAGACATGATTTACAGGGAACGTCTGTCCCAGATATTCAAAAGACTTTCGAGCGCATCGGCAAGCTCCGCGACTTTGAAACTCTCAGAATATTCGACGAGGACGCCAAGGTGCTCAAGTCCGCCGATCCCTTAGAGGTCGGCCTGAAAATCGAAGACATCGGCTATGAGATTCACCGGGCCGGCTACCTGAGCATGCCCTTCCGCAGTGGGAAAGGCCATAACTCGTTCTGCATGTTGGTGGAAATTCAAAACGAGGATAGTTGCCGCACCTGCCACAAGAGCGAATCAGCTATCCTTGGTATCCTCGAGCTTTGCATCCCAATAAGGGAATGACCATGTTTCAAAAAAAAGAAATTAAACGCCCAACCAAGGCGTGCAGAGGGACGCCGCCTGACGCCGGCGCCCCTGACGGCTGACGTTGGGCGAACAGAATGAAGAACAAGACAATTGCACCCCAGCTGCATGTTGTGCTCCGATTTGCACTGGCAGCGCTAAGCCTTGGAATTATGATGTGGCTCGTCCGAGAGCTGAACTCGGGTGCAATCCATTGGAGTGCTTCCGACTACATATCGAACGACACGATTGGTCAATACCTCGCCAGATCACCGATTGCGAAAGTGATAGGAACATTACTCTTTGTTCTCCTTTCGGCCGGGTGCATGGCCTATGCGGTCCGCCCTCGCATTTTATCTCACCCCTTCGTTGTTCTGCCGTGGTTGGCAATCCTTATCGTCCTGGGGATCATGCTGAAACGCTTCTCGGAAAGGATCGGTCCATAGGAGAATGAACGCCCAACAAGGCGTTGTAGCCGACAGTCACGCTTGCATTTCGGCCCTTTGAGGCAGATTCTCAGGTCAATTGTAACGAGCCAATACGGGCCGGCAAGCGCGCTTGCGCTATACGCTACGGTGGGGCACAAGACGAACAGGAGGAGACAATGAGTCGAGCAACGGTCATGACAGCCATCGTTCTATTTCTGGTTATCGGAGGCGGCTGCGCCCACGGGCTTCCTCCCACGGCGTACACATGTGACTGGTGCAGTCAAGTCTTCTATGTACAACATGATCCCGGTTCGATAAGGACAGGCTCGATATTCTCCGGACGTAAAGACATGGCTCGGGCAAAGACAAATCTCATTAGTGACGAACAAGGCCACAATTTTTGCAGTCTGAAATGTGAGAATGCCTATCTGGCTTCGAAGGATATTAAGGAAAAGCGTAACAGGATAATAATTGGCGAGTAAAGCCCCAACCATGCGGTTCACCAGACCGGCCATTCTCTTTCGGCCACTGCAGCCGCCGGCTGGTGACCGCTGACGTTCGACTCATAGAGCAATGACTTCTTCACCCTTGACAGCCTTCCCGTTTGGTATAATATCTATACCATAATGGAATTCGAGTTTGACGAGGACAAGAGCAATTCAAACCGTAACAAGCATGGGATCGACTTCATCGAGGCCCAGCGCCTCTGGCAAGATGTCGATAGAGTCGAGATACCGGCAAAGACCGAGGATGAACCGCGATCGCTCGTCATTGGGATGATCGATTCCAAACACTGGTCGGCTATCATCACGTATAGAAACGATAACATCCGGATCATTTCAGTCCGGCGTTCACGACCTGAGGAGATTCACATCTATGAAAGCTAAGACATTCGACGCACGCTTTGACAAGGGCCTTAGCGTCCTTGGTCAGCTTGACCTCACTAAGGCATCCCGGCCGGCAAGCAATCAGAAGCGGGTCAATGTCGATTTCCCCGTCTGGATGATCGAGTCATTGGACAGAGAAGCCAAGAGACTGGGGGTCACGCGACAGTCGATCATCAAGGTCTGGATTGCTGAGCGTCTACAGAAGACCACCGCCTGAGGAGTCGAACCATGCCGTGCACCAGGCCGGCCCTCATCTTCCGGCAACCAAGGCACCGGCTGGTGACCGCTGACGTTGGGTCTCAAAGTAGAATCAGCTTCCTATTGACAAGGTGTAGCCGATGGGCTACATTAGATCATGATTGAACTCAGAAAGACTGAGGCATTCTCGCAATGGCTTGACGGCTTGCGCGATCTTCGGGCAAGGGCACGAGTGCAGGCCCGAATTGAGCGCTTGGCTTCAGGCAATCCAGGAGACGTCAAGCCTATTGGCGGAGGCGTCTCCGAAATGCGAATAGACTTTGGCCCTGGCTATCGTATCTACTTCATACGGCGGGGCAATGAGGTCATCATCCTCTTAGCCGGCGGAACCAAACGCACACAAGACGCTGATATTCAAACTGCTCAACGGCTCGCACACAACCTATAGGAGTACTCAGATGAGTAAAACCATCACTACACGATACGACGTTGCCGAACATCTTAGAACACCACAAGAAATGGCAGCCTATCTTGAGGCCTGCTTCGAGGAAGCCGGCGACGATGCCGCCTTTATTGCCAAAGCACTGGGAGATATTGCCCGTGCTAAAGGAATGACTCAAGTGGCACGAGATGCTGGTCTATCAAGAGAAAGTCTTTACAAAGCCCTTTCCGGTGATCGTACCCCCAGCTTTGATACTATCCTGAAGGTCATCAAGGCTCTCGGTCTTCAGATACATGCAGAACCAACACAGGCAACCTGACCCAACCAGGGCGTGCAGCGGAACGGCTGCGCCGGCAGGTGACCACTGACGTTGGACGATGTGAGTCCTTGACAAGCTGCACAGATGTGCATATACTCTGCTCATGACGATTGAATGGGACCTGACCAAGGCCCAGAGCAATCGGAAGAAACATGGAATCTCCTTCGCCGATGCAGCTGAAGTTCTCTGCGACGAGTTCGCCGTCACCATCGAGGACTCCACGTCCGACGAACAACGACATGTCACCATTGGCCAAGATGCCCTCGGCCGAATTCTCGTCGTCGTCTACACTTGGCGCGGCGACAACATCAGGCTTGATCTCGGCACGGAAGGCAACCGCACGGGAACGTGCACAATACGAGGAACAACAATGAAGAAGGAATACGATTTCAGCAAAGGCAAGCGCGGCGCGGTCATTCCGATTCCCCCAGGGAAGACGCGGATCACCATCAGGCTCGACAATGATCTCCTCGACTGGTTCAGAACTGCCGTCGAAGCCCAAGGCGGAGGAAGCTACCAAGCGCTGATCAACAAGGCGCTTCATGACTACATCGAAAATGCTGATGAACCTCTCGAGGACACGATTCGCAAGGTTCTCCGCGAAGAACTGCGACGCATCGCATGAATCGTCCGACCAGGCGGTGCACCAGACCGGCCATTCTCTTTCGGCCACTGCAGCCGCCGGCTGGTGACCTTTGACGTCGACCCCACGATAGCAAAATGATATTGACAGGATATAGCATATCCGCTATATTCAATCCATGAACTGGACAATCACGTACTACAGTGATTCCGTTCAGGCGGACATTCTCGCCATGCCCGCAGGTTTCCTTGCTCGCTTCCTGCGGTACGCAGACCGAATGGAGATATACGGGCCAGACTTGGGGCTGCCTCACACACGAGCAATGGGTCAAGGCTTATTCGAGTTGCGGCTAAAGGCCGCGGAGGGGCATGCGCTTATTTTCTACTGCACAATGATTGGAAGGGAGATCATCATCCTTCACCAATTCGCAAAGAAGTCCGCAAAGACCCCCGCAAGAGAACTCATGACGGCCAGACGTCGCATGAAGGAGATCAAAGATGCTCACGCATAAAGAACTCAAGAAAAGGGCCTTACAACGTGCGGACGTAAGAGAGGCTTACGGCCAATTGGAGGAGGAGTTTGGCTTCATTGACGAGTTCCTGAAGGCTCGCTCCTCTGCCGGCATTACTCAGGCTCAGGTTGCCGAGCGCATAGGCACGACCCAGTCAGCTATTGCTCGCCTTGAATCCGGCCGAGGAAAGCCTTCACCTTCCATTGACACTTTACAGAAGTATGCTCAGGCTCTCGGTTATCGTCTTGAGGTGCGGCTAGTTCACAGAACAAGAAAGAGACAAACAACAGGTCGAACCACGCGCTCAACCCGACGCGCAAAGACCATGCGCGCGGGTTAGCGCTAACGTTAAAGGTTCATAGAGGTAAATTGGGATTAGGCACATGAGCGATAGAAGACGCAACTCCGGCGACTGCTTTTCTTCCCCTCGGCTGGGGCCACCGCGGCTTGCTTCTCGATTCGCACGGCTTCCGCGCGCCTCCAAAGCGATCCTTGCTTCTAACCATTCGGTCCACCAGCCTCTTCACCGCGGAAGTCATCCTGTCTAGGCCGTGACCGAATCTGTTCACACCCGAAAGGAGATTGACTGCATTGGATATTCCACGGATCTTCAACGTCACCGAAAGTGCTCACCGCATCCATGATCCGTTTACACCCGAGAAGCTCGCCACTCTCGGCGCGGCGCTGCGTCTGGAAACGGGGATCCGTGTGCTCGACCTCGGCTGCGGTTCGGGGGAGATGCTGTGCACCTGGGCGCGCGATCACGGCGTCGTCGGCACCGGCATCGACATGAGCCAGTTGTTCACCGAGCAAGCGAAACTCCGCGCTGAAGAGCTCGGCGTCGCCGATCAAGTCAAGTTCATCCATGGCGATGCTACCGGCTACGTCTCGGACGACAAGGCCGGTGTGGCAGCCTGTCTCGGTGCTACATGGATCGCTGGGGGAGTCATCGGCACTATCGAGCTTCTGGCGCAGAGCCTCCGCACCGGAGGGATCATCCTCATCGGCGAGCCCTACTGGCGGCAGTTACCGCCGACGGAAGATGTTGCCAAGGGGTGTCTTGCCAACTCAATCTCCGACTTTCTCATGCTTCCAGAACTTCTCGCGTCTTTCGGCCACCTTGGCTACGACGTCGTTGAAATGGTTCTGGCTGACCAGGACGGCTGGGACAGATACGAGGCGGCCAAATGGCTCACCATGCGCCGATGGCTTGAAGCCAATCCCGACGATGAGTTCGCGAAGGATGTTCGAGCCACACTGACCTCGGAACCTGAGCGCTACGCCGCTTACACGCGTGAATACCTGGGCTGGGGGGTGTTCGCGCTGATGCCGCGGTGATTCGTTGGCGTATCCGGCGGATCGTCAACGGCTGTGCCGCGCAACAGCTGGTGGCTCGCCGAGATGTGATTGCGCCTGAATCTATTTCCTATGGTCTAGTTATCCGTGCAATCAACAGAAAGGTCTGTCTCAAGCAGGCCTAACAATTCATTCACGCCGACGCCGCTTCGCGGCGCGGCTTAATTCGGGCATTATGCGTTTCAATAATATCGCTTGACACTATTAACGGGACGCGTTACTATCCATTCATGATAAAGAGCTTTCGATCCAAGGAAACAGAAAAGCTCTTTGCCCGACGGCAAGTGGCCCGTTATCCGAATGACATTCAGCGAAATGCCTTAAGGAAGCTTCTACTGTTAGATGCTGCTGAGAGAATTGATGACTTGAGGATTTCCCCAGGGAACCGGCTAGAGAAACTCACGGGCAGTCGTCAAGGGCAATACAGCATACGTATCAACGATCAATGGCGAATATGTTTCCGCTGGTCCGAGGGCGATGCCTACGAAGTTGAACTGGTGGATTATCACTAGGAGGCACGACATGAGGACAAAGAAGATAGTTCCCGTTCACCCTGGTGAGATTCTTATGGAAGAGTTTCTCAAGCCGATAGGGATCAGCCAGTACAAACTTGCGAAGGACATTAGTGTCCCGGCTCGCCGAATAAATGAGATAGTTCACTGCAAGCGCTCCGTTAGCGCTGATACCGCCTTGAGACTCTCTCTTTATTTTGGTTTGTCCGAGCGCTTTTGGTTGAACCTCCAGGCAAGATATGATCTCGAGATCGAAAAGGACAGACTTAATGGTAGGATCGAAAATGAGGTTAAGGTCCTCATCCTACAACGCGCATAGCCACCGGCTGCAGCAGATTCGCTACGCTCACTGCTGAGCCGTATCGTTATTATGTTCACCCCAAGGTGAATCAACCGGCCACCATCTCTGGCAGCCCCGGGGATGATGCGAAGCGTTACCAGATACGAGCCGTTCGTTTAGCCATCCAGGAGGCACTACGATGAAAGACAGCGCCCGATACGTCAAGATTGTCGAGTGGTCCGAAGAGGATCAATGCTATGTCGGCAGCGCACCTGGTCTCATCTATGGTGGTTGCCACGGCACTGACGAAAAGACTGTATTCAAGCAGCTCTGCAGCATTGTTGAAGAGGCAATTGAACTCTACAAGGCTGATGGCAAAGCACTTCCTCCATCTACATCAGGTCGCGACTATGCCAACCGTATGCAGCAGGTCGCATGACCAGGCGCTGCACCAGATTCTGGACGGCATCTCTTTATTGTCCTAACAGTGAGAGGTAACTTGTTGCGAGTCATTTCGGCCAGAGATATGAGCCGCAAGGAAAGGAAGGCATATCAGACATCATGAAGAGCATACCGAAATTCAAGACTGAAGCCGAAGAGCGCGAGTTCTGGGCAAACGCAGATTCCGCCGACTGCGTCGATTGGTCCAAAGCTAAGAAGGCGATACTTCCTAAGCTCAAGCCATCTCTTAAGACCATTTCTCTTCGCTTGCCAGAGATCATGATCGAGGAGCTCAAGCTCTTGGCCAACAGGCGTGATGTTCCTTGCCAATCGCTCATCAAGATATTCCTTTCAGAGCGTATTGATGAAGAGATCAAGTTATAGCACTTGCCTGCGGCGGACGGCCTGCGGCCGCCGCTGAGGCAAGACGTGCGACGGACAGTCGAAGAAGGCCGGATGACAGGTGGCGGATTCCGTGGACAGTCGGTCCGAACGTTCGCACTAAGGGCGGGGCGTGTCATGTTAACTATCATGGCTGTCTTTTTCGTCTCGGTGCTCGTTCTTGTCGGCATCTTGCTGTTCATGAGTCCCGGAACACCGAAACCGTTCATCGGTGATGGCGGCAAGCCGTTGGCAGGCAGCATCTCAGAGAAGATCCGGGTCAACATCGGCGGTGTTGAGCAGGGGATGTTCATCAAGGGCAGGAACACCCGCAATCCCGTTCTGCTCTACCTCCATGGCGGCATGCCGGACTACTTCCTCACAGAGCACTACCCCACGGGACTCGACGATGATTTCACCGTGGTCTGGTGGGAACAGCGCGGTTCAGGGCTCTCATACCGCGCCGATGTTCCCCCGGAGAGCGTGAACCCGGAGCAACTGGTGTCGGACACGGTGGATGTGACTAACTACCTCCGCAAGCGCTTTGGCCGGGAGAAGATCTACCTCATGGGCCATTCCGGAGGGACCTTCATCGGCATACAGGCGGCCGCGCGAGCGCCGGAGTTGTACCACGCCTACCTAGGCGTGGCCCAGATGTCGAATCAGCTCGAGTCCGAGAGGCTGGCGTACGACTACACCGTCTCCTACCCCCTGGCCAAGTCCTACTACGAGCGGCTGGATGCTCCAGTAAAGGGCTTCTACACGTTCAAGCAGTCAGCCCACAGCCCCTTTTTCGAGGAACCGGGCAAGATGCGCGACATAGTGCGGGCGGACGTACTGACGGGATCGAAGCGTCTGGCTGATCCGGAGTAGGAGCTGTCTTCGCGGTTGCAGCCGAAGCCAGACACGTTGGGTCGACAATATGACGGGAAATTGGAGTACCAGGTATCGTTGAATAGGATGAACAAGCAAGTCGGCCCCCGAACACTGCCCGGCATTCTTGCAGGGGCCCTTGTGGTGGTATTGGCGCTTGGTCTTCTGGGTGATTCAGCCCTGGCCGCAGATGTGGATGACGTGCAGCACGCGGCGTCGATCACCATCTCGCCCCTACACCTCCTCAACCCGATCCTGCAGGTGACGGGGGAGCTGCGGCTCGACGACGCGATCGGCACAGCCGTTATTCTCGGAGCGGGCCGGGTCACCGAAGACAGCAGGCACTATTGGGCCTGGGAGGTGGGTGGCCAATTCCGCTACTACCTCTTCGGTTCGTTCACCCATGGCATGATGCTTGGCGCCGAGGTCGGCTACGTTCACGTTGCCGGCGACCTCGACGACCCCATGGGTTATTACGCCGGTGTGCGGATGGGGGCGTTTGCAGGATACAAGATCGTGACGAATTGCGGCTTCACCTTTGATGCGCAGCTTGGCGACCAGTACATCATGGTGACCGACAAGGCCGAGTGGCAGCCACTCATCAACCTCAAGGTCGGCTGGTCGTTCTAGGACGCCAACGTGCTGAGTGATCATCCACGTCTCCGAGAGCCTTCTGGAAGCTGCTCACGTCCCAACCAGCCCAGAAACTACTTGACGGCATAACGTCATAACGTTACATTGTCCTCATGACAACCACGACGAAGAGAGCCACGATCTACCTGGATTCTCAGATCCACAAAGCCCTTCGGCTCAAGGCGGCTGAAACGGAACGGTCGATCTCCGAACTTGTCAACGAGGCCGTCAAGTCCAGCCTTGCCGAAGACGCGGATGATCTCGCCGCCTTCCGTGCAAGAGCGGCGGAGCCGAGTCTGCGGTTCGAAGACGTAGTCAAGGATCTGAGGAAGCGTGGCAAGCTATAGCATCCTCATCAAACCATCGGCGTCAAAGGAACTTGAGGCCGCCCCTCGTAAAGACAGACATCGCATCATCAGCCGAATCCGCGACTTGGCCTCCAACCCCCGGCCGCCAGATTGCGACAAGCTTTCGGGTGATGAGAAGTATCGAATACGTCAGGGCAACTACCGCATCCTCTATGCCATCCAAGATACTCAACTGCTCGTCACGGTGGTGAAGGTAGATGATCGTCGTGACGTTTACCGATAAGGCACGCAACGAGGCGGCTCACCGGACCGCCCCCCACAGTCACAGCGGAAAGGAGTCGCACGATGGGAGACAAAGGCGGGAAGAAGGGCAAGGACAAGAATCAGAAGCAGAAGGTGGTCAAACATCAGCAAGATGCCAAGAAGAAGCAGGACAAGCAAAAAAAGAGCCCTCTTTGAGACGGACCGGGATTCCGGGGCGCCACGACCGAAATTCCTGACGAAGTCCGGAGCTTGTTCACGGTGATCCGGAATCACCGAGCGGCCAACCATGCCATGAAGGGACCACGATGCCCATGCTGCCCTACCTGACCTGGGGCATCGGCTACGGCTTCGCGGCCGCCGTGCAACCCGGGCCGCTACAAGCCTACCTGATCTCCCGGACCTTGCGCGACGGGTGGCGGCGCACGCTGCCGGCCGTCCTGGCGCCCCTGCTGACCGACGGCCCGATCATCGTCCTGGTCCTGCTGGTCCTGAGTCGCGTCCCCGACTGGTGGCTGCAGGCGATGCGGTTCGCCGGGGGAGCCTTCATCCTGTACCTGGCCCTCGGCATCCTGCGGGCGTGGCGCGGCCGGACCGCGCAAGAAGCCGTCGCTCCGGCCGGCCGCCGGAGCCTCTTCCAGGCCGCGGGCATCAACCTGCTCAACCCCGGGCCGTACGTCTACTGGAGCCTGGTGACCGGCCCGATCCTGCTGAAGGGGTGGCGGGAGTCGCCGGCACACGGCATCGGTTTCGTCGGCTCCTTCTACCTGACCATGCTGGCCGTCTCGGCCGCCCTGCTGCTCCTCTGGGCCAGCGTCGGCAGGCTCGGCCCGCGGATCACCCACTGGCTGCTCGGCCTCTCGGGCATCGTCCTGGCGGCCTTCGGCCTCTGGCAGCTATGGACCGGGGCCTCCCTGTGGCTCAACGGCTGAACGCTCCGCGCCGGCGGTTGACAGGCCGATCGGGCGGCTCAACAATGTAGATTACCGTCCTGGACGGACGGGACGCCCACCAAGGAGGACGGAAAGGAATAGCCGCGCCAGCAGAACCCAGAAGGGACCGGTCGCGCGGGGAGGGGTTGCGCCGGAGGACGGCGGGCACCATCTTCTCCGGCATGTGTCCAACGCTTCCAGGCAACCCCATCCATCGAGGTACGACATGAGACGATCCCCGATCCGATTCTTCCTGCCGTTGGCCCTCCTTTTCCTCGGGGCCTGCGCCGCTTCCCGCCCCGTGCTGCGGGGGGGCGACGGCGTCCCCTACCCGCCCGCCCAGGTGGCCGAGGGGGAGATCTACCATGTCCCCACCGGCCTGCGGCTGACCCGTGACCAGGCCGTCGAGATGCTCGCCGGGGCGAAGGTGGTCTACGTCGGCGAGATGCACAACAACCTCCACGCCCACAAGGTCCAACTCGAGGTCGTCCGGACGCTGGAGGAGCGCTTTCCGGGCAAGGTGGCCATCGGCATGGAGATGTTCCGCGAGGCCCAGCAGCCGGCCCTCGACCGCTGGAGCCGAGGCGAACTCGGCGAGATGGAGTTCCTGCGCGACGTGCGCTGGTTCCAGAACTGGGGCTCCGACTTCGGCTACTACCGCGACATCCTGACCTATGCCCGCGACCATCGGATCGACGTCATTGCCCTGAAGCCCGACCAGGAGAAGGAGCGCCTCGCCCGGGGAAAGGATTGGGCGGCCATGACCGACGCCGAGCGGGCGCTGCTGCCCGAGATCGGCGAGGAGGATCGCTACCAGCGGGCCAGCATCGACGCCATCAGCGCCGGGCACCTGCCCACCGAGGGGATGGCCGCCGCCTTCCGCCGCATCCAGATCCTCTGGGAAGAGTCGATGGCCGAAACGTCGGTCGACTACCTCCGGAGCGACCGGGGAGCCGGCAAGCGCATCGTGGTCATCGTCGGCGGCGGGCACCTGGAGTACGGCTTCGGCGTCCCCAAAAAGGTCATGCGCCGCATGCCCGCGCCGTACGTCATCCTGATGCCTGAGGAGATCGCCATCCCCGAGGAGAAGGCCGCGGAGCTGATCATGGCCGAGGTCGTCCCGCCGGTGCTGCCGCTGCTCAAGGCCGACCTGCTCTGGATGGTCCCGTACGAGGATCTGGAGGACAAGCGGGTCCGGCTGGGCATCGTCATGAACACCAACGGTGGGGGAGTGAACGTCACCTCGGTCGAGGCGGACTCGCCGGCGGCCGAGGCGGGCGTGCGGGCCGGCGACCGGATCGTGTCGCTCGACGGCCGCCCGGTGGCCGAGCCGGGCGACCTGCGAGCCATGATCGGGACGAAGAAGGACGGCGAAAAGGGCGTCCTGCGGGTGGGCCGCGACGGAGCGGAACTCGACCTGCCGGTGTCCTTCCGGGCCATGCCGCAGCCGAAGGAGATGAAGTAGCTTGACCGGGGAGTTGCTGGAGATCGTCGATTCGGACGGCCGGGTGCTGGGGACGGCCCTGCGTGCGGAGGCCCACCGCGACCCCTCGCTGATACACCGGGTGGTCCACGTGCTGGTGCGCGACGCCCGAGGGCGCATCCTGTTGCAGAAACGCGCCATGACCAAGCGGGCTTCGCCGGGCCGGTGGGACATGTCGGTCGGCGGCCACGCCGCGCCGGGGGAATCCGACCTCGAGGCCGCCCGCCGCGAGACGGCCGAGGAACTCGGCCTGCGCGACGTCGATCTGCGCCCCCTCTATACTTGGACGTGGGAGGCGGTCAACGAGACCGAAGCCGTGGCCACCTTCGCACTGACGCACCCCGGCCCGTTCTCCTTCTGCCGGATCGAGATCGCGGAGGTCCGCTTCTGGACCGCCGGGGAGATCGAGTCGGCCATAGGCACCGGCGTGCTGAGCAGCCAGTTCGAGGCCGAGTACCAACGCTTCTCGGCGCTCTGGCCGCCCGCCGGGGAATCACTCTGACCACCTCCGCGACCCGCTGCCCGTGGGCCGGCGATGACCCGCTGATGGTCGCCTACCACGACCGGGAGTGGGGCGTGCCGTTGCGCGACGACCGGGCGCTGTTCGAGTTTCTGGTCCTGGAGGGGGCCCAGGCGGGCCTCTCCTGGTCAACAATCCTGAAGCGACGCGAGGGGTATCGGGAAGCCATGGACGGCCTCGACCCCAGGCTTCTCGCCGGCTGGGGCGATCAGCGGATCGAGACCCTGATGTCCGATCCGCGCATCATCCGCAACCGCCGCAAGATCGAGTCGGCCCGGAGCAACGCCCGGGCCTTCCTGCGGCTGGCCGGCGACCACGACTCCTTCGCCGGCTGGCTGTGGCAATTCGTCGACGGCCGCCCGGTGGTCAACTCCTGGCGGACGCCGGCCGAGGTCCCGGCGCGCACGGCCCTCTCCGACACCGTCAGCAGGGAGTTGCGCCAACGGGGCTTCAGCTTCGTCGGCAGCGTCATCTGTTATGCCTACCTGCAGGCGGTCGGGGTGGTCGACGACCATCTCGTCTCCTGCTTCCGCCACACCCGGCGGCGGGACAACAGCCTCTAGTTGCGAGGGGTCCTGTCGCCAACCACCCCCACGGGGTGCTCGAGCTACGTCTGCGCTCCCCGTGGGGGTCCCCCGTTGGCGCCACCCCTCCACCCTTAGGAGATAGTTGTCCGCTGCGGAATGCGGCCGCCTGAGGAGCCGGGGGGTTCAGTCTCGGGAACGGTGGGCTAGGTAGTCGTCGAGAATGCGGCGGTGGTCGAAGACGATGTCGGCCGGCAAGGCTTCGGGAGGGAAGGCGCGCGCCTCGGCGGCGTCGTCACCCCCGCGCGGTTCGCCGACACTCCGGGCGGTGAAGACCATGGTCACGGTGTGCCCGCGGGGGTCCCGGGCGGGATCCGAATAGGCGTGGAACTGGCGCAAGTCGATGAGGGCAAGCCCGGTTTCCTCCAGCGCCTCGCGCGCGGCCGCGCTTTCGAGCGTCTCGCCCCAGTCGACGAAGCCCCCCGGCAATGCCCAGCCCCGGGGGGGATGGCGTCTCCTGACCAACACGATCCCCCCGATCGTCTCGACGATGACGTCGACGGTGAGGCGGGGCTGGCGGCCTTCCAGGCTCACAACTGCAGGATCATCTCCTGGAAGTCCTTCCACCAGATGAGCAGCAGGATGATGATCACCACCGACAGCACCAGGAAGGCGACGAAGACGTACAGGGCGATCGAGGAAATCGCCCTCGAGCGCTGGGCCTTCTCGGTGATCTGCTGAGTTGAGTGCTGCTTCATCCTGGCCGCCAGCTCTTCGACCTGGCCGCCGAGGGCGATGGCGGTGTTCCGGACCTCTTCGACTTCCTTCCAGTTGACGTTGCTGCCGATCTTGGGCAGCAGCGTGACCGTCTTCTGAAGTTTCTCCAGCGTGACGTCGATTTCGCGCAGGTCGGCCACGTCAGCCGCCGCCTCGAGCTTCAGCGCCTCGCCAATCGTCTCGCGCAGCTTGACGATCTCGGCCTCGAGCTGGACCGTGTCCTGGCGGAATTCGGCCAGGTACTGGTAGAGGCCGGTGTGCACCCGCGAAACCGACGCGGCAATGTCGCCGCTGTAGATCAGCAGCGGCTTGTACTTGGTCATGACATTGCCCATCAGGTTGGTGACCACGAAGATGCTCGCCGCGGCGATGACGTCGATGCCGATGATCAGCGTGGTCAGGATGGTCATCCAGTTCTTGATCTGCACCCCGGGCGGCTTGTCGGAAAAGAGCGCCATTTCGATCCTCCTTGTTATTCGATGACCAGCGGGAACGTCCTCGAGACGCTGTGCTCCTCCCCCTCCACGGCGTTGAATACCGACACCGACACCGCCATGGTCTTCCGCAGCACCAGGGTGGCATCGTCGTCGTGGCCGGTCGAGAAGCGTCGGGAGAGCTCCACCGTCCAGCGGCCGCGCTCCCAGCGCCCCTTGGCCTTGACGTCGGCCATGCTGCCGGTCGGCCCCTGGGTGAGATAGCGGGGGCGCTCGTCCTGGCGCTTGACCACGGCCACATCGAGCTTGTAGGGGAGGGTGCCGTCGTCGGGCACCACCTTGATCCAGACCGTCCCCCCGGCGCCAGAGTAAACGTTCGCCTGCGGGAGCTTGGCAGGTGCTGATGGTCAGCCAGTTGTCTTCAGCCACCCCGGCCGGGTCGGTGCGGGAGGCGCGCCAGATCCACAGGTCCGACTGGTACGCCCGGCCGACGGTCATGCAGTCGGGCATCCCCTTTTCGGCGATCTGGATGGCGAACGCGTCCTCGACCTTGGGCGACGAGTCGTACTCGTTCTTGGCCATGTTCCAGATCCAGGGCTTGTGCTTGTCGTCCCTGGTCTGGTCCGGCCACGAAACGGCCACGTACAGAGTCGAGCCATCGTGCACCGCCTGGGCCTGCACCGGGTATGTCCCGCGGGAGCCGCGGCAGTCCATCTTGAGCGGCACGACATCGTTCCAGGCGGCGTCGTCCAGCTTCCCGTCGAGCGCCGGCGCCCTCGAGACCTTCCGGGCGACGAGCGAGGTCGGCTCCTCGACCGGCGGCGGCGGAGGCGGTTCCGGCTTCTTGGGCGGCTCGGGCTTCTTCGGCGGCTCCTTGACCGGTTCAGGCTTCTTGGGCGGCTCCTTGACCGGCTCGGGCTTCTTGGGCGGTTCCTTGACCGGTTCCGGCTTCTTCGGCGGAGGCGGAGGCTCGGGTGGGGCATTGTCGGCCAGGAAGCGGTCGATGTCGAGGGCCACGTCGATCATTCCATAGCGCGCGTCGACGCGGTAAGAGAGGGCCTTGAGGTACTGCCCGTGGGACTTGAGCCGGGCCATGATGACGCCGATCCCGGCCAAATCCTCGCGGGACATGGCCATCTTGTAGAAGTCCTGCTTCTCGAAGTTGAGGGTGAAGATGATCGTGCCGGCCTCCTCGGTCTTCGTCGACAAGGTCAGCCGGATGCTGTTCCCCTCGCGCTTGATGGAAGCCGACTGCAGCGCCGGGGAGAGGCCGATGATCGCCTCGGCCATCTCGCCGTTCTTCTCCCCCGAACTGTCCGAGCCGAGGGTGTAGAGGATCTCCTTGGTGAACGAAAGGGTCAGGCGCCGCTCCAGCGCGTCGGCGCGGCCGGGCGCGAAGACCGCCAGAGCGATGAGCGACAGCAGGAGCGCCGGAAAGACGACGGCGGCAATGCGCGGACGGCGGGCGACCTCAGGTGAAGTGCTCGTTGCGGATGAGCACCCGCAACTCTTCGGCGACGTCCTTGGCCTTCTTGTTGTCGATGAAGACGAAGATGTACTTCTCGACCTTGTTGCAGAACTCGAGCAGCTTCTCGGGATCGGCTTCGACCTTTTCGAGCTCATCCTGGATCTTTCTTGGCTTTCTTGGCGAAATGCCGCTCGATGATCTCGTTCATCTTGCGGCGCGTATCGGCCGGGTTCTTCCTGACGCTGGCTTCCTCCGGCAGCGGGCCGGCGCCCGGGTCGCTGTCCCGCTCCTCTTCGTCGAAGCGCCGGGCAGCCTCCATGACGATGGTCATCCAGTCCTGCATGATGGTACCGCTTGGAGGTGGTCACCCCCGAGCTGAACTGGAAGTTGCCATCCTGCTTGCGAAAGAGCTTGTAGATTACCGGCGCCCCCTCGAGAACGCCGTACTCGGCGTGGACCATCTCCCCGCCGTCGAAGAAGATGGCCGAATGTCCGCCATCGATCATGGTGACATTCAGCACCCCCGACCGCCGACCCATCCCGATAAGCTGGATGATGTCCGGCAGCGGGAAGTTTCTCAGGCTTCCCTTCAGTTCCACGAATCATTCCCCGCCCTGAAGAATAAATATGGCAATATAGCTCGGAAATCCTAGTTTCTCGGCCCCTTTGTGTCAATACCTTTTTCTGGCCAGAGCCGCGCCGGAACGACTCCGCCATCGGAGGGAAGTGACGGGAATGGATCCCGAACAACCTTCCTTCCGGTCCGACATCGCATCATTGTGCCTCTTTTGCCACCCGGAGGCAAGGACGGTTTCACCGGCGGCCCGAATAGCCGCGTCATCTTGTGTCGCCGGGTCGCGATGGTATAATTGCCGCTCCAAAGGAGACACCATGCCCAACCTGACCCAGAAAGATCCTTGCCGAACACCTTGTGTCCGGCTCGCTTGAGCCGGGCAAGCCGATCGCCGTCCGCGTTGACGAGGTCCTCACCCAGGACGCCACCGGCACCATGGCCTACCTGGAATTCGAGGCCCTCGGCATTCCGCGGATGCGCGCCCCGCTGGTCGTCTCGTACGTGGACCACAACACCCTCCAGGCCGACCACAAGAACTTCGACGACCACCGTTTCCTGCAGACCGCCGCGGCCCGCTTCGGGGCCTGGTTCTCACGTCCCGGCAACGGCATCAGCCACCAGGTCCACCTGGAGCGATTCGGCAAGCCGGGGGACATCCTGCTCGGCTCCGACTCCCACACCCCGACGGCCGGGGGCCTCGAGCCTCCTGGCCATGGGGGTGGGTGGCATGGACGCCGCCATCGGCCATGGCCGGGTTCCCTTTCGAGTTGGCCATGCCCCGGGTGGTCGGCGTGCGCCTCACCGGGCGTCTCGACCGGCCCTGGGTTACCGCCATGGACGTCATCCTGACCATCCTCGGCCAGCTGAGCGTCAAGGGGGGCGTCGGCCGGGTCATGGAGTACCACCGGCCCCGGAGTGGCCGGCCTCTCGGTTCCCGAGCGGGCCACGATCACCAACATGGGCGCCGAACTGGGCGCCACCAGCTCGATCTTCCCGGCCGACGAGGTGACCCGGGCCTGGCTCGCTTCCCAGGGACGCGAAGGCGACTTCCGGGGCCTCGCGGCCGACCCCGACGCCGCCTACGACGACATGCTGGAGATCGATCTGGCGGCTGTCGAGCCGATGGTCGCCCGGCCGCACAGTCCCGACAGCGTCGTGCCGGCACGCGAGCTGGCGGGCACGCCGGTCGACCAGGTGTGCATCGGCAGTTGCTCCAACTCGTCCCTGGCGATCATGAACGCGGTGGCCACTGCGCTCGAGGGCCGGGCGGTCCACCCCCGGGTCAGCCTGACCATCTCCCCCGGCTCACGCCAGGTCCTCCGCCACCTGGCCGACGGCGGCGCGCTGGCCCGGATGATCGCCGCCGGGGCCCGGATTCTCGAGTCGGCCTGCGGCCCCTGCATCGGCATGGGGCAGGCGCCCCCGACCGACGGCGTCTCGGTGCGCTCCTTCAACCGCAACTTCGAGGGGCGCAGCGGCACCCCGTCCGCCTCGGTCTACCTGGCCAGCCCCCTCACCGCCGTGGCCGCCGCCCTCACCGGAATCCTGGGCGATCCCCGCGCCGCCGGCATCCCGCTGGCCGTGCCGGAGGAGCCCGCGACATACCACGCCGATGACTCGCTGCTGGTCCCGCCGGCCGCCGACGGCTCGGCGGTCGAGATCGTCCGCGGCCCCAACATCCGCCCCTTCCCGGTGGGCCGGCCGCTGGCCGACAACATCACCGGCCGCATGTTGCTGAAGGTCGGCGACAACATCACCACCGACCACATCATGCCCGCCGGAGCGGAGATCCTGCCGCTGCGGTCGAACATCCCGGCCATCTCGCGCTACGTCTTCTCCGGCGTGGACGGCGGCTTCGCCTCCCGGGCGAAAGAATGGGGCGGCGGTTTCGTCCTGGGCGGGGAGAATTACGGGCAGGGTTCGTCGCGCGAGCACGCCGCGCTTGCCCCGATGCACCTGGGGGTCCGCGGGGTCATCGCCAAGTCGTTCGCCCGCATCCACCGGGGCAACCTGATCAACTTCGGGATCGTCCCCTTCCTGCTGGCCGACCCGGCCGACCACGACCGCCTGGCCCAGGGGCAGACACTGCATCATGCGACGGCCTGCGCACGGCGATCGACGGCGCCACCGAGGAGTACCAGGCAACGGCCGACGGGCGTCCCCTGCGGCTGCGCATCCTGCTCAGCCGGCGGGAGCGCGATCTGATCCTGGCCGGCGGGCTCCTGCCGTTCCAGCGAACTGCCCTGGAGCACGCCGGATGACCGGCGCCTCCGTGGGACCGCTCGGCGGCCGGGTCGCCTTCATCAGCGGCGCGTCAAGCGGCATCGGGCTGGCCACGGCCAGGGCCTTCTCGCGGGAGGGAGCCAGCTTGATCCTGGCCGCCCGGCGGGTCGGGCGGCTCGAAGAGCTGGCCTCGGAGCTCCGGCGGGCGCACGGCACCGATTCGCTGGTCGTTCCGCTCGACGTCCGCGACCGCCGGGGGGTCGAGACGGCCGTCGCCGGACTGGCCGGGGCGTGGGCGGCAATCGACATCCTGGTGAACAACGCCGGGCTGGCGCGCGGCATGGCAGCCTTCCACGAAGCCTCCACGGACGACTGGGAGGAAATGGTCGATACCAATATCAAGGGCCTTCTCTACCTCACCCGGGCGGTCGTCCCGGGCATGGTCACCCGTGGCCGCGGAGACGTGATCAACGTCGGCTCCATCGCCGGCCACCAGGTCTATCCCCGCGGGCACGTTTACTGCGCCACCAAGGCGGCCGTGGCGGCACTGTCGCAGGGCATCCGCATCGACCTGATCGACACCCCGGTGCGGGTGACCGAGGTGGCCCCGGGGCTGGTCCAGACCGAGTTCTCGCTCGTCCGCCATCGGGGGAACGCCGAACGGGCGGCCAAGACCTACTCGACCTTCCGGGTGCTCGCCCCGGAGGACGTGGCCGAGACCATACTCTTCTGCGTTACCCGGCCGCCGCACGTGGCCATCAACCAGGTGACGGTCATGCCCTCGGAGCAGGCCAACGACCATGGTGCACCGCCGCCCCGGCGGCAGCCACACGTAGTAGTAGGAGGCAGACATGTTCAAGGAATTCAAGGAGTTCGCGCTAAAGGGAAACATGCTCGACATGGCCGTGGGCATCATCATCGGCGGGGCCTTCGGAAAGATCATCTCCTCCTTCGTCGGCGACATCCTGATGCCGCCCCTCGGCCTCCTCTTCGGCCGGGTCGACCTGACCAAGGTCTTCATCGCGCTCGACGGCGGGTCTTACGCCACCCTCGACGCGGCCAGGGCGGCCGGGGCAATCACCGTGAACGTGGGGGCCTTCCTCAACACGGTCATCGACTTCCTGCTGGTGGCCCTGGCCATCTTCCTGGCGGTCAGGCAGATCAACCGCCTCAAGAAGGCCGAGGCCCCGGCAGCGCCGACCACCCGCGACTGCCCCCTCTGCCTCTCGGCCATCCCGCTGGCGGCCCGGCGCTGCCCGCACTGCACCTCCGAGATCAGCCCGGCCTGAAGAGGGAGCGTTCGAACAGATGAAACGGGGCGACGGAATCCACCGCTGGCAGATTGTTGTCGCCCTTGCCCTGCTGCTGTCGACGGTGGCCGTCTACGCCCTTCAGATCATCCTCTTCGATACCCCGCGCGACACCTTCTTCTACCTGTTGCAGGACCTTGCCTTCCTCCCGGTCCAGGTCCTCCTGGTCACCCTGGTCCTCAACCGCTTGCTGGCGGCCCGCGAGCGGCAGGCCATGCTAGGCAAGATGAACATGGTCATCGGGGCCTTCTTCGCCGAAGCCGGGAGCGACCTGCTACGCCTCCTGCTGGACTTCGACTCCCGCCCGGAGGACACCAAGGCGGCCCTGGCCGGCATCGGCGCCTGGCCGGATGGCCGCCTGGCAGGCGAAAGCGCCAGGCTGGCCGACCGCCAATTTGCCGTGGACGCCCGCATCGGCAGCCTGTCCGACCTCAAGCACGACCTCGTCAAGCGGCGCGACTTCATGCTGCGCCTGCTGGAAAACCCCAACCTGCTCGAGCACCAGACGTTCACCGAGTTGCTTTGGGCGGTCTTCCACCTGACCGACGAACTGGACCACCGCCCCGACCTGACACGCCTGCCGGAGAGTGACCTGGATCACCTGTCAGGCGATATCGCCCGGGCCTACCGGGGCCTGATCATCGAGTGGCTCGCCTACCTGGGGCACCTCAGGCGTGACTACCCGTACCTCTTCTCCCTGGCTGCCCGGACCAACCCCTTCGATACTGCAGCCCGGGTGGAGGTGGCCTGAATGCCGGCGCGGAGAGTCTTCCTCGCGATCATGGTGGCGGTGTCGCTGCTCGTTCCCCCGCCCGCCGGGGGCGCCGGCGACGACCGGGTCTCGATCCGGTTGCGCCCGGTCAAAGGGGCGCGCTGGAACCAGGGAATCACCTTCACCCAGCGCCTCTCCCTGCAAGGAATCCGCGGCTCCGAACTCCTGGCGCGCAACCTGGTCATGGGCATCGCCTTCGAGGTGACCGACACACCCCCTGGCGGGAACGCCGTCATCACCGGCACCTACCTGTCCCTCTTCTACTCCCAGGTCGACGTCACCGGCAAGGCGACCTGGGACTCGGAGAATCCCGCAGCCGACGTTCCCCGGGGAGCGGCCCACCTGGTACCCCTCCTCGGCCGCAGCTTCACCATCTCGGTCAAGCCGGACGGGACGCTGGGGGCGGTCGAGGGGGCCGACCCCGCGGTCACCGCCTTCGTCGGGGGGCTCATCCCGCCCGAGCCCGTCAGGCTGGGCCAGTCGTGGAAACGCTCGATGGTAATGCCCGGCACTCCCCCCCTCGTGGTCGACGCGGCCATGTACCTCGACCAGAAGTCGGCCCGGACGGCCCGGCAGCAGATGGTGGCCAGGTTCAGGCAGGATCCCGGGAGCCCGCCGGTCGATTTCGGCTCGGTCGTCCGGGCCACCGACGTGCAGGGTTCGGTCGACGGGCCGGTGACGTTGGACCTGGAGAGTGGCTGGCCGGTGTCGGGACGCCTTGCCTACCGGCTCACCGGCACGGTGTCGCTGAACGGCTCCCCGCGGCTGCCGTTAAACCTCTCGGCACCCCTCGCCGGCGAAGGAGAGATTATCCTTGAAATGCTCTGATTGCGGTTATATGGTGCCGCCATGGCCGACTGCCAACTGCTGAAGACCTGCCCGTTCTTCGAGGGGAGCCTCAAGAAGATGCCGGCCCTGGCCGACACTTACCGGGAGAGGTACTGCCGCGGCGACAGCAGCCGGTGTGGCAGGCACATGATCTTCCTTGCCAAAGGGCGGGCGGCCGTCCCTGGCAATCTGTTCCCCAACGAAGTGGACCGCGCCCTGTACATCATCCAGTTCGGGCAGGAACCTCCCTGACCCCTTCCAGTCCGATCCCCTTCCGAAGAAAGCCGGCACGACCACCGGCTTGCGTGGCCGCCGAGGCCCACCAGCGGCTTTTCACCGAGTAACCACCAGCCTCTTGCCGACGATCTCCTCGGTCAACTCGCCCCCGTCATAGCGGCAGGTGATCGTCGAGCGGAATGACGACACCTGCCCCCGGGTCCAACCGGTTGCAGCATCGACCCTGGCCGACGTTTCGCCGCTGAACGATCCCTCGCTGTCGAAGGCCGCCGGGACTCCGAGCCCCAGTTGGGCAAACCGGGCCGCCAATTCGCCTGCGGCAAGACGAAGCGGGGAGACCGAGGCGCTCTTCTCCTCAACCGGCAGAACCTCCACGCCACCCTCTTTGGCCCTCGGCTTGACGGTGGCGCGCCGTTCGATCTCCATCGGCCCGAGCGCCAGGCCAGGGCCCAGGAAGGGCATTGACATGCTCGTCCGGGTGGTTCCCCCCGGCTCGCCGGCGGCCAGGCGGGCGTATTCCAGCGCCGGCCGGCCGAGCAGGTCCTTGAGCTGGGCGGCGAAGGCGCCGACGTCGAAGGAGGCCGACAGGATGTCCCCCACCGGGGTTCCCCGGAAGCTGTCCGCCCAGGCACTGTAGGCCTTCTCGGCCTCGGCGAAGTCGGTCCGGCCGGCGGCGTAATCGATGGCGAAGGTAAATACCATCGGCGGGCCGAGGCTGAGGAAGGGCGCATTCACGAACGCCCCCTCCTGGATGATCTCCATGCGGGAGATGGTCGCCCGGACCGTCATCGCGACCTCGGTCCTCGACAGAACCTCGTAGCCGACCTTCAGGCGGATACCGGCCTCCCGCCTGACCTGGTAGGCCCCCTTGACCGTATCCCGGCCGTGCCAGTCGATATCGGCCGTGGAGGTGATCTCCTGGGCCAGCTTGGCGCCCACGGCCGGCCCCTTCCCCGGTGCGCCCGAGCCGCCCGTCGGCGGACAGGGCACCTCCTTCCCCAGTGAGGCGCACGCCGCCAACGTCATCGCCGCGGCCAGCGCCAGGATTCCGTGCATGACTTTTCGGGTGTCTGTACGCACTAGTCCCTCCCCTCGAGAATTGACCTCGACGTGGATGAAGCCGGCACCATGTTCCTTACCCGAGGAACAGGACAATCCCCATGACCGCCCCCAGCAGGGTCGACACCCAGGGATTGCAGGTCAATCCTCAGCCGGTGCCGGCGCCTCTGGTGAGCAGATGGAACCCGAGGCCGATCGCCCCGCCCATCAGGCCCGCAAGAAAGATTCTCATGGCCTATAAGGTAGGTCCCTTCGCGCAACTGTCCACAGGTCGTCCGCGGGGCGCCCCCGGAGCTGCGGAAAACGCTCGACAATCCCGGTCAGCCTTCTATAGGATGCAACGGACAATCAGCGCGAAAGGATTTCGCCATGGACCAGGGCATCAAGGAAATCGCCGCCCGCCTGCACGACCTGCGCGAGATCGCCGGCAAGACAGCCGCGGAGACGGCCAGGGCACTGGGGGTCACTCAGACCGAGTACGAATTCTACGAGCGCGGCCTGACCGACATGCCGGTCAGTTTCCTCACCCGGGCGGCTGCCCTGTTCGGCGTCGAACTATCGATCCTTCTGACCGGAGAAGCCCCCCGGCTGCATATCTGGGAGGTGGTCCGGGCGGGCAAGGGAGTCGGTGTCGACCGTCGCCGGGAGTACCGCTATCAGAACCTGGCCCACAACTTCGCCAACAAGCGGGCCGAGCCCTTCATGGTCACCGTCGACCCGCCCGCGGCGGGGGACGAAGTGCAACTCCACGCCCACCCCGGGCAGGAGTTCGACCACGTCATCGAGGGGAGCATGAAGGTGACCATCGACGACCGCGAGATCATCCTCGGCCCCGGGGACTCGCTCTACTTCGACTCCTCGCACCCCCACGCCATGCGCGCCCATGGGGGCAGGGCGGCCCGTTTCCTGGCCGTCATCCTCTAACCGCCGGCAGGCGCACACCAGGGAGACCGACATGCTGAGCAGGTTCCTGCCTCGGGAGACTTTCGACTCGTACGACGACTTCAAGCGCAATTTCTCCATCCGGACGCCCGAGCGCTTCAACTTCGCCTGCGACGTGGTTGACGCCCGGGCCGCCGCGACGCCCGACCGGATAGCCATGGTCTGGTGCGACGACCGCGGTGCCGTCCGTACCTTCACCTTCGCCGACATGAAGCGTCAGAGCGACCGCGCCTCCAGCTTCTTCATGGCCTGGGGCATCGGCAAGGGCGACCCGGTCATGCTCATCCTGAAACGGCGGTACGAGTTCTGGTTCTGCCTGCTTGGGCTCCACAAGATCGGCGCCGTGGCCATTCCGGCCACCCACCTGCTGCGGGCCAAGGATCTCATCTACCGCAACCGGGCGGCCGACATCCGGATGATCGTCTGCGTCCCGGAGACCGGCATCGTCGAGCAGGTCGAGGAAGCCGAGCCGCAGTCGCCCTCGCTGCGGAACAAGGCCATCCTGGGCGGTCCCCGCGACGGCTGGATCGACTTCGACGCCGCCCTGGAAGGCGCCTCCGACCGGTTCGTCCCGCCGACGGGAGACGCCTCCCCGGCAAACGACGACGCCTCGCTGATCTACTTCACCTCGGGCACCACCGGCATGCCCAAGATGGTCCGGCACGACTTCGCCTACCCGTTGGGGCACATCATCACCTCCCGCTACTGGCAGAACGTCCGCGACGGCGGGCTGCACCTGACCGTGGCCGACACCGGCTGGGCCAAGGCGGTCTGGGGAAAGATCTACGGCCAGTGGCTCGCCGGCTCGGCGGTCTTCGTCTACGACTACGACAAGTTTGTGCCCCGGGATCTCCTGGGGGCCATCTCCCGCCACAGTGTGACCAGCTTCTGCGCCCCGCCGACCATCTTCCGCTATCTCATCAAGGAGGACTTGGGCTCGTTCGACCTGTCCGCCCTGGAGTACTGCACCGTGGCCGGCGAGCCGCTCAACCCGGAGGTCTACAACCGCTGGCTGGAGGCCACGGGGCTTCGCCTGATGGAGGGTTACGGCCAGACCGAGACGATCGTCCAGATCGCCACCTGGCCCTGGATGGAACCCCGTCCCGGATCGATGGGCAAGCCGGCGCCCGGGTACGACATCGACATCGTCGACGACGAGGGAAACTCCTGCGAGCCGGGGGCCGAGGGGCAGATCATCATCCGCACCGCCGCCGGGCGGCCGCCGGGGATGTTCCAGGGCTACTACCGCGACCAGGAGCTGACGGACAAGGTGTGGCACGACGGCATATACCACACCGGCGACATGGCCTGGCGCGACGAGGACGATTACTTCTGGTTCGTCGGGCGGGCCGACGATGTCATCAAGTCGTCCGGTTACCGGATCGGGCCGTTCGAGGTCGAGAGCGCCCTCCTGGAGCACCCGGCCGTGCTCGAATGCGCCATCACCGCCGTCCCCGACCCCGACCGCGGCCAGGTGGTCAAGGCCACCGTGGTCCTGACGGCCGGTCGCCGGCCCGGCCCGGAGCTGGTCAAGGAGCTGCAAGAGCACGTCAAGAGGGTCACCGCGCCGTACAAGTACCCGCGGGTGATCGAGTTCGTCGGGGAACTTCCCAAGACGATCAGCGGCAAGATCCGCCGGGTGGAGATACGCGACCGTGACAAGGACTTCTGACCGCGAACGGGGCTGCCTGCGGATCGTCCTGGTCCTGGTGCTGCTGGCGGCGGCACTGGGAGTCGGCTACTACTACGGGACGCGGCACCGGGGAGGGAGCGCCGGGCGCACCGTGGAGAGGCAGCGGGACGACTACCTGGCCGCGGCCCGGAAGCGGATCGAGGCGATCGAGGAGCGGATCGACAGGCTCGAATCTCAGGCCAGGGCGTCGGGCGGCGAGGCCCGGAAGCGGATCGACGAGAAGATCACCCGGCTGAAGGCCGAACTGCCGCCGCTGCGCAAGCGCCTCGACGATCTGAAGAAGAGCGGTGAGTCGGCCTGGGACCGCGCCAGGGACGCCGTTGACGCCGCTCTGGCCGAACTCGAAGCGGCCCTCGACCGCTGAACCCGCCCGCCGATCACCGGGCTTCTGCGTCACCCCGCCGGAAGGGTCTCGAAACCTTCCGAGGCGAAGTGCCGGTCGAGCGCGACCGCTGCCGTGGCGCCGATCTCGCGCATGATGACGAAACTGGCGCAGTCAGTGAAGCTGTACCCCCTGCCCGCGCGATCGCAGAAGAGTTCCCACGCCAGGGCCTCCTGGGCGTCGGTGACGCGGACCAGCTCCACGCCGGAGGGCTCTCGCAGGTGCGCGCCCACCTTCACGGCCGCGGCATGCCCCACCCTTGCCAGGACGAGCGTGACCAGTTCGTCGAATACGTAGTTACTGGTGAAGAGCGGAGCGGTGGCGGTCACGAGGCATTCCGTCACCTCGCGGTGATGCGGATCGCGGGCATTGAGAAAGGCATACCAACCGCTCGTGTCGACGAACAACGGGCGTGTCATCGGGTGGCGGTCTTCTTCCGGCGGGAGGGTCGCGTCTTCTCGTAGATGTGCCGGTCGTGCTCCCGAGCGACGGCGGGATCATCCGAAAAGATGCCCGCCAGTTCACCGATCCGCGCCCGCCCGCCGATGACCGCGCCGTCGAGGATTTCGCGCACGACAGCCGACAGGCTGATGCCCCGTTCGCGCGAGAGCCGCTTCAGCGTCCGGTGGTGCCGCTCGTCGAGCAGTATCTGGGTCCTGACCATCGCCGCCTCCCTTGGCGCCAATCTACATCATTACACAATGATGCGCAATGCACTGTCGTTACCGGGAAGCGCGGGATCGGCTCGGCGGCTCGATCACGGTCCCGGCCAACGTGATCAAGTCGTGCGGCCACCGGATCGTCAGTCCGGGGCTGACCGCCGGACGGTTATCGACGCCGCGCTGGCCGACCTCGAGACCGCCCTCGACCGCTAGTCGCCGATCAGTCGCCGGCACTGCCCGGCGGGGGCGGGAGGGAGGCCGGCTCGCGGGTGACCGGCATCCGCTCGGCCCGCCAGATCATGTCATTGTACTCCCCAACGGCGCGGTCGGACGAGAACTTGCCGCACCTGGCCACGTTGAGGATGGCCTTGCGGGTCCACTCCTCCGAGTCGCGGAAGAGGGCCTCCACGTCGCGCTGGCGGCGGCGGTAGTCGTCGAAGTCGCGCAGCACGAAGAAGGTATCGCGCTGGAGCAGTTCGCCGACCAGCGGCGCGTACAGTTCCCGGTCGCCCGACGAGAAGAATCCGTTGGCAACCAGGTCGAGGCTCTCGCGGATGACCGGATCGGTCTCGTAGACACCCATCGGCCGGTAGGCCGGGCGCTCCCGCTCAACCTCCTCGGCGGTCAGCCCGAAGATGAAGAAGTTCTCGGCGCCGACCTCCTCGCGAATCTCGATGTTGGCCCCGTCCAGCGTGCCGATGGTCAGGGCGCCGTTCAGCGAGAGTTTCATGTTCCCGGTCCCCGACGCCTCGAAGCCGGCGGTCGAGATCTGCTCGGACAGGTCGGCCGAGGGGATGATCGTCTCGGCCAGCGACACGCGGTAGTTGGGCATGAAGACCACCCTGAGCCGGTCGCGCGTCGCCGGGTCGCGGTTGACCATGCCGGCCACGCGGCAGATCAGGCTGATGATCAGCTTGGCCTCCCGGTACGACGGGGCTGCGGTGCCGGCGAAGATGAACGAGCGCGGCTCGCGGCTGGCGCCGTTCTTCAGCTCCAGCCATAGCGAGATGATGTGCAGGACATTGAGCAACTGCCGCTTGTAGAGGTGGATCCGCTTCACCTGGACATCGAACAGCGTCGCCGGGTCGACCTCGATCCCGGCCGCGTCCCGGGCCAGAATGGCCATGCGCCCCTTGTTCTCCCCCTTCACGCGGCGGAACTCGGCCCGGAATCCAGGGTCGTCGGACAGCGACTCCAGCGCCCTGATCCTCCCCAGGTCGTTGATCCACTCGGGACCGATGGCGGCGGTCAACAGGCCCGCCAGGCCCGGGTTGGCCACCATGATCCAGCGGCGCGGGGTGACCCCGTTGGTCACGTTGCAGAAGCGCTCCGGGTACATCTCCTTGAAGTCCCTGAAGACCCGCTGCCCCAGCAGCCGGGTGTGCAGTTTCGAGACGCCGTTCACCGCCCACGAGCCGACGACGGCCAGGTGGGCCATGCGGACCTTCCTCACCGGGCCTTCCTCGATCAGCGACATCTCGCGCAGCCGGTCCTGCCGGCCGGTGGTGAAGATGGCCACGTCGCGCAGGAAGCGCCGGTTGATCTCGTAGATGATACGCAGGTGGCGCGGCAGGAGCCGCTCGAACATGCCCACCGGCCAGCGCTCGAGGGCCTCGGCCATGATGGTGTGATTGGTGTACCAGAAGACCCGGCGGGTGATCTCCCAGGCCTTCTCCCACGGCACCTGGTAGCTCGTCGAGGAAGATCCGCATCAGCTCGACGATGGCCAGCGACGGGTGGGTGTCGTTCAGCTGGATGGCCACCTTGTCGGGGAAGGCGTCGAAGTCGCTGTGGTTGACCAGGTAACGGCGGATGATGTCCTGGATCGAGCAGGAGACGAAGAAGTACTGCTGCTTGAGGCGCAGCTCCTGCCCTTGGTAGAGGCTGTCATTCGGGTAAAGGACCTTGGAGATGTTCTCGGAGAGGTTCTTGCGCTCGACCGCCTTCAGGTAGTCGCCGTGCTGGAAGTAGTCCAGGTCGAAATCCCTGGACGCCTTGGCCGACCAGAGGCGGAGCGTGTTGACGGTGTTGTTGGCATAGCCGTCGATGGGCGTGTCGTGGGCCACCCCGGTGACTTCGTCGGCGCCGACCCAGTCGGACCGGAACTGGCCGTCAGACCCGGTCTTCTCCTCCACCCGGCCGTAGAAGCGGACGGAGTAGGAGCGCTCGGGGCGGACGATCTCCCAGGGGTTGCCGAACTTGAGCCATTCGTCGGGGTGCTCCTCCTGGCGGCCGTCGCGGATGACCTGCTCGAAGATGCCGAACTCGTAGCGGATGCCGTAGCCCACCGCCGGCAGTTCCATGGCCGCCATCGAGTCGAGGAAGCAGGCCGCCAGGCGCCCCAGGCCGCCGTTCCCGAGACCCGCGTCGGGCTCCATCCGGACCAGGTCGTCAAGGTTGAGACTCAGATCCTTCAGGGCGTGAACCGTCTCCTCGTGGTTGCCCAGGTTGATCAGGTTGTTGGTCAGCGCCCGGCCCATCAGGTACTCGGCCGAGAGGTAGTAGACCATCTTGACGTCCCGGTCGTAGTACATCTGCTGGGTGCGAATCCAGCGCTCCACCAGCCGGTCGCGGACGGTCAGCGCGAGGGCAAGGTAGAGGTCGCGGACGGTGGCCGTGTACTGGTCCTTGGAGAGCGAGTACTCGAGGTGGTTGGCCAAGGCGATCTGCATGCTGGCGGCGTCCATCCCCTTGTGGAAGGTCGACCAGCGCTTGAAGAGTTCGGCGTTCTTCATGGGATCCCTCCGGTGAGTTTCGGGCCGGTCATTCCCCCCGGATCTGGTACTCGAGCGATCGGGCCAGCCGGTAGAAGTCGCTGTTGCGCTCGATGAACCTGATCCTGGTCTTCATCGTGGCCGGGTCGATCAACTCGTCGAAGGGGACGTAGATCAACTCGAGTTGCCGTTCGACGCTGACCATGTGCCCCGACAGCCTCAGGTCTAGCAAGGCCCGGCAGGCCCCGACGCCGAGTTGGCTCCCGAGCATGATGTCGAAGGCGATCGGCTCGGCGCAGCGGGTCTCGTAACCGATCTGCTTGGAGCGGACCTTGAACGCCGTGCCCACCCGGGCAACGTAGCGCCGCTCGATCTCCTCGGCCAGGAGCTTGCCCACCTGGGCCTCGCCCAGCAGTGACGTTGCCGTGCTTGTCCACCTGCCGCGGCTTCAGTTCGTCGGGCAGGCGGTCGGCCAGCCCCTCGGCCACGCAGACGATACCGTAGTGCCGCCCGTCCGCCGCCCGGGCCAGGATAAGGTCGACCACCTCGTCGGCCGCCCGCCCCGGGTCGAACACCCGGTCGACGTCCTCGACGCTCAGCATCCGGGTCGCCTCGCCGGCTATCCCGGCGGCGTAAGTCAACCAGCCGGCCTTGCGCCCCATGATCTCCAGCACGTACCAGGCGTTGGTCGACATGGCGTCCGCCCCGAGGTTCCGGATCTCGCGGGCGGCGAAGTCGGCGGCGGTGGTGAAGCCGAAGGTCCAGTCGATCCCGTAGTAGTCGTTGTCGATCGTCTTGGGGAGGTGGATCACCGCCAGCGGAGGGAGGTCGGGATTGACCTCCTGGAGCCGGTGCAGGTAGTTGGCCGTCTTGAGGGTGTCGTCGCCGCCGATCGACACCAGGGCGTCGATGCCCATGGCCTTGAGACAGCCGTAGGCGCCGAGCAGCTTGGCGTTCTTGGACGGGTCGGCCAGGTCGGCCAGGGACTTGACCTCCTTGCCGGGGTTGGCCCGGGAGGTGCGCAGGATGATCGACTTGCGGTTGCGAATGCCCGAGACGTCGTTGAAACCGAGCCGCAGGAAGTGCAGCCCCTCCATCAGGCGGCACTCCGGGGCGTACCTCTCCAGGTGGGCGTAGCCGTCCATGAAGCCGACCACCTCGACGCCGGCATTGAGGAAGCCGAGGGCGGCCGCCGAGATGACGGCGTTGGCCGCCGGGGCCGGGCCACCGGAGAAGAGCATGCCCACCCGCTTGATGTCGTGTGCAGCCATGGCCCGATCTCCCCTTTGAATTGGCCTGCACCGGATTATATACCCGTATTGGGGTCAGGTCTTGAAAACACAGATTCCTGGTCGGCTGTCGCCAAGCCTATCCTTCGTTTTCAAGACCTGAACCCAGCGGCGCCTGACCCCAGCGGCGCTCGTTTTCAAGACCTGACCCCACCGGCGCGTTGACCGCGGGGGGGCGGGGGATATACTTTTTGGCAGCCAGACTGGAGGGGTGCGATGAAGAACGAGATGCTGCGTCTGTTCACCGAGTCGTCCCGGACGGTGACCGATTTCTTCAACAAGGAGCAGGCGACCCTGGTCGAGGTGGTCGGGGTCCTGGCCACGGCGCTGCGGCGCGGCCACAAGCTGATCCTCTTCGGCAACGGCGGGAGCGCCGCCGACGCCCAGCACGTGGCCGCCGAGTTCGTCAACCGGATGTGCGCCGACCGGAACCCCCTGCCGGCCCTGGCCCTGACCGTCGACTCCTCGGTGCTGACCAGCATCGGCAACGACTGTGGTTTCGACAAGGTCTTCTCACGCCAAGTCGAGGCCCTTGGAAAGCTGGACGACGTCGCCTTCGCCTTCTCCACCAGCGGCAATTCCCCCAACGTCCTCAACGGGGTGGCTGCCGCGCGCCGTCTCGGGATCGTCACCGTCGGCTTTACCGGCGGCAACGGCGGGCGCCTGGCCAAGGAGTGCGACTACCGGCTGGTGGTCCCCTCGACCAGCACCCCCCGGATCCAGGAGGCGCACATCCTGGCCGCCCACGTCATCACCGAGATGGTGGAGCGCGAGATAGTCCGACGGCCGGCGGAGCATGACTAAGGGGAGAAGGCTGGCCGGCTACCGGCACAAGGTCGACCTGGCCGCATGCGCCCCGTCGCCCGTGCCCGGGGCAACCTTCGCCGAGTGGTTCGAGCGCCTGCCCGCCATCCTGGCCGGAGGAGATATCAAGGATATCGTCGACCGCTGGATCGCCGCCCGGCGGGCCGGACGGCCGGTCATCCTGGCCTTCGGCGCCCACGTCGTCAAGGCCGGGCTATCCCGCTGGTTGATCGCCCTGATGGAGGAGGGGCTGGTGACCCGCCTGGCGGTCAACGGCGCGGTGGCCATCCACGACTTCGAACTGGCCGCCGCCGGGCACACCTCGGAGGACGTCGACGCTGCCCTGGTCGAAGGGGTCTTCGGACAAGCCGAGGAAACGGCCCGGTACGTCAACGACGCGGCCGCCGCCGGAGCCGCCGACGGCCTCGGCCTGGGGGAAGCTCTGTGCCGCTCGCTGGCCGCGCGCAACCTGCCGCACGCCGACTGGAGCGTACTGGCCGCCGCCGGCCGGCTCGGCATCCCGGTCACCATCCACGTCGCCCTGGGAACCGACACCGTCCACACCCACCCGTCGGCCGACGGCCGCGCGCTGGGCGAGACCTCGCTGCGCGACTTCCGCTCGCTTGCGTCGGCGGTCAAGGAGATGGACGGCGGCCTGTTCGTCAATGCCGGGTCGGCGGTCATCCTGCCCGAGGTCTTCCTCAAGGCCGTCTCCATGGCCCGCGCGGCCGGGGTGGACTTCCCTTCGCTGACCACGGTGGTGCTCGACTTCATCCGCCAGTACCGGCCGGCCGAGAACGTCGCCCGTCGCCCGGTGGCCGGCGGTGGGCGGGGCTTCTACCTGGTCGGGCACCACGAAATCCTGGTCCCCCTGCTGGGACAGGCCCTGCTCGACCGGTGGCGGGCGGGCCGGTGATCGCCGACCGGATCCTCCCCCGCCGCCTCCTGGCCGAGAAGCTGCGGCAAGCGCGCCGGGAAGGCATGCGGGTCGTCTTCACCAACGGATGCTTCGACATCCTGCACGCCGGCCACGTGACTCTCCTGGAGCGGGCCCGTGCCCAAGGGGATCTGCTGGTGGTCGGCCTCAACGACGACGACTCGGTCCGGGGGATCAAGGGGCCTTCCCGGCCGATCAACCCGGAATGGAACCGTGCCCTGGTCGTGGCCGCCCTCGCCCCGGTCGACTTCGTCTGCCTCTTCGGCGAGCCGACACCGCTGGAGCTGATCAGGGAACTCGAGCCGGACGTCCTGGTCAAGGGGAGCGACTGGCGTGACAGGGGGGTGGTCGGCCAGGCGGAGGTCGAGGCCCGGGGGGGGCGGGTGGTCCTGGTCGACCTCCTGCCGGGGGAGTCGACCACGGCCATCGTCGAGCGGGCCGGACTCGCCGCCGAAGGCCTCGAGAAGGAGGATGTCAATGACCGGCAAGCCTGACCCCGCCCTGGTCGCGGAACTGTTCGCCCGGCACATAACCGCCGACAACCTGCGCAAGCACTGCCTGGCCACCGAGGCGGTCATGCGTGAACTGGCCCCGCGTTTTGGGGGCGACCCGGACGTCTGGGGAGCGGCCGGACTCCTTCACGACCTGGACTACGACGCCACCCGGGACGACATGCCCCGCCACTCGCTGGTGACCGCCGAAATACTGCGCCAGGCCGCTTTCCCCGAAGAGATCGTCCGGGCGATCACCGCCCATAACGCCATCCACACGGGGGTTCAGCCACGGACTCCTCTGGAACTCCTGCTGGCGGCCGGTGAGAGCCTGACCGGGATGATCTCGGCCATGGCGCTGATCCTGCCGTCCCGAAAGGTGGCCGACGTCAAGGCGTCGTCGATCATCAAGCGGATGAAGGAACCGGGCTTCGCCCGTACAGTCAACCGGGACGACATCCGCCTGGCCGAGGCGACCGGGCTCACCCTGGAGGAGTTCATCGCCGCCGGGATACGGGCCATGCAGGGGATCGCTCCCCAGCTCGGCCTGTAGCGGGGCGCGCCGGGAGCATCGCCGCGCATGGCCGACTCCGTGATCAGGCGTTTCATCCACGCCCGCTGGCCGCCATCGAGAATGGCGAAAGTCTCCCTGGCGGCCGCGCTGGCGGCACTCCTCCTGGGCGGCGCCGGCTGGTGGTTCCATGCTTGGCGGCCGCCATCCGGGGCGGTCCGGGCCTCCACACCGCCGGCATCACCGCCGGCTCCGGCAGGGGCAGCCATGACCCGGGAGCGCCGGGCATCCGTGACCGCGGGGACCAGCGTCCACGCCCTGCTGTCGCGCATGGGCATCGGCGGAGCCGAGATCGACCGGATCGTCAAGGACTTCTCCCCGGTGGCCGACCTTACCAAGTGCCGTCCCGGGGAGGAGCTGTCGGTTGGCGAGGACTCCGGCGGCCGGCCGGTGTCGGTCACCTACCGAAAAAACCCCCTGGAGATCTACCAGGCGGCGGCCACCCCCTCCGGCTGGCGGGCGAGCCGCCAGGCGGTGCTCTCCTCGACGCGGGTGGAGCGGGTCGCAGGCTCGATCGGCAGTTCCCTCTTCCAGGCGGTCGACGAGGCCGGCGAGACGGACGCGCTGGCCATCGCCCTGGCCGACATCCTGGCCTGGGAAATCGACTTCGCCCATGAGTCCCAGCGTGGTGACCGGTTCGTCCTCCTGGTGGCCAAGGAACACGCCGACGGGCGCCTGGTTCGCTACGGCGACATCCTGGCCGCCGAGTATGCCCTGACGGGGAAGACGGTCAGGCTCTTCTCACTGCCCGACGGCCGGGGCGGGATGGACTACTACAACGAGCGGGGCGAGTCGGCCCGCAAGAGCTTCCTGCGGACGCCGCTTCGCTACAACCGGATCAGCAGCGGCTTCACTTCCAAGCGCCTCCACCCGGTCACCGGACGGTACCAGCCGCACTATGCCGTCGATTACGCCGCGCCGGCGGGGACGCCGATCTGGGCGGTGGCCGACGGGACGGTGACCGGCATCGGCGTCGACCCGGCATCCGGGCGCAAGATCGTCCTTTCCCACGCCGGCGGCTACGAGACCCTCTACCTGCACCTTTCCGGCTTCGCCCGGGGCTTGCGGCGGGGGAGCCGGGTCAGCCAGCAGCAGGTGATCGGCTTCGTCGGTTCGAGCGGCATGTCTACCGGGCCACACCTGGACTATCGGCTGCGCCGGCACGGCGCCCTGGTCAACCCGCTGCGCGAGGAGTTTCCCCGGGCCGATCCGGTGCCGGCCGCACGGCGGAAGGAATTCGACGCCAGAGCACGGCGGCTGGCCGAAGGGCTGGCCTCGCCCGATCGCCTGGTGTCCGCGTCGGTGATGGGAGGCTGGTGACGGTGGGCCGGGCGGCGGCGTTCATCGGCGTTCTCGCGCTGGCCATACTGATTGCGGCCGCTTTCTGGCCGGCGCTCGGCAACGGTTTCGTCGACTACGACGACCAGGATTATCTGACCGGCAATCAGATGGTTCGGCAGGGGCTGACCTGGCCGGGGGTCGTCTGGGCATTCACCCGATTTCATGCTCACAACTGGCACCCGCTGACCTGGCTTTCGCACATGCTCGACGTGCAGATGTTCGGCCTTGTGCCGGCCGGCCACCATGGCGTCGGCATGCTGCTGCACGCGGCAACGGCCATCCTCTTCTGCCTCGCCCTCGAGGGGATGACCGGCGCGCGCTGGGCACCATTCCTGGCGGCTTCCCTCTGGGCCGTCCACCCGTTGCGGGTCGAGTCGGTGGTCTGGGTAGCGGAGCGCAAGGACGTCCTGTGCGCCTTTCTCTGGATGGCGACCATCCTGATGTACCTGCGGCACCTGCGGCGGCCGTCGGCGGGGCGGGCGGCGGCCGTGGCAACCGTCTTCGCCCTGGCCCTGATGGCCAAGCCGATGGCCGTGACCCTTCCGATGGCATTGCTGCTCCTCGATTGGTGGCCTCTCGGCCGGCTGGGGAATGCGGCTGATCTCCGGCGACGGGTGGTCGAGAAGATCCCGCTATGGACGCTCGCGGCGGCCTCGTCAGCCATCACCCTGCTTGCCCAGCGGCGGGTGATGACTCTCAATGAAGTCGTATCCCTGCCTTCCCGTCTGGCCAACGCCTTTTACTCCTACGGACGTTACGTCGGCACGACGCTCAGACCGTCGACGATGGCCCTGGTCTATCCCCACCTGGGTTGGACCCTCAAGTGGTCGCGGGTCGCCCCGGTCCTGCTGCTGTTGGTCATTGTCTCGCTTGTCGCCTGGTTCGGGCGCGAGCGCGCCCCTGGCGCGCTGGTGGGATGGGCATGGTACCTGGTGGTGCTGGTTCCGGTGATCGGCGTGGTGCAGGTGGGCAAGCAGGCCATGGCCGACCGCTACACCTACCTCCCGGCCGCCGGCCTGGCCATGGCGGCCGTCTGGGGCGCAAGCGCCCTGCCCGGAGGCAAGCTCGCCCGCCGTTACGCGGCGGCGACGGCCGTCGTTCTGGTCTGCCTCTTGATTCCGATGACCCGCCGGCAGGCACGCCATTGGCAAGACGATGTCTCCCTCTTCTCCTACGCGGTCGATCGTGACTCAAACGACTGGGTCTCGCGGAACCTGCTGGGCAAGGCGCTGCTGAACCGGAGCGAGATTCAGGGCGCCCGGGTGCAGTTCGAGGAGGCTGTGCGCCTCAAACCCGATTTCGCCGACGCACTGTTCAACATCGGGCTGGTCCAGCAGTCGCAGGGCGAACACCCGGCAGCGTTGGCGGCCTTCCTGAAGGTGGCCTCGCTCGCCCCCGGGGATGCCGAAGCGCGCTTCCAGGCGGCCAGGGAGCTGGCGGCCATCGGCGATTTCCGCAACGCCCTCGGCCAAGTGGACGAAGCGCTGCGGCTCGATCCCGACAATCCTTCCTTCAGGAGCCTGCGAACTGAAATCGCCGCGGTCATCCCCCGGTGAGGAAGATCAGCCCAGCCCCGATGGATGAAATTTTTCCCAATGTCGTTAAATTATGTTATTTGGGTCTATTACGGATGAAACAGGAGGAGTAAAGGAAGTGAAATCCGCCGTCACCGTTGCATGCGCAGTGCTGGCCCTGGTCCTCTGGATGCCCGCCGCCAGCGGGGCTGCCGAGCTGTCTGATGCGCCCTGCTACGAATGCCACGACAAGGCACGGGAGCTCTTCGCCGTCGGTTCGCCCCACCAGCCGGTGGCTGACGGCGACTGTTCCGCCTGCCATGCCGACCACGGGAAGGAAAACAAGCTCGTTTTGGCCAAGGAGGTTCCCGCCCTCTGCTGGGACTGCCACGACGAGATGAACGACGCCGAGCGCCACGACCCGGTCGCCTCGGGCAACTGCCTCGACTGCCACAGCATCCACACCGCTCCCAATAAGGGTTTGCTGGAGAAGGCCGGCGGCGAATTGTGCGCCGACTGCCACGACGTCCAGCAGGAAGCTGCCGGCGTCAACCTGCACTCCCCCGTCGCCGACGGCGACTGCAACTCCTGCCACGACCCCCACCAGTCTACCAGGAAGCCGCTCCTGGTGCAGAACTACGACCAGAGCCGCTACACCATGTACGAGGCCGACAAGTTCGCCCTCTGCTACGAGTGCCACGACAAGGCGGCCATCGAGGACCCGGCCGACACCGGTTCGGCTTTCCGCAACGGTCAGACCAACCTCCATTACCTGCACATCGCCGGGGCCGAGGAGCAGAACAAATACGGCATCAAGAAGAAGAAAGCCGGCATGACCTGCATGGGCTGCCACACCAGCCACGGCTCCATCCAGGCCAAGCTCGTCCGGGTGAACCTCGACTGCGGTCCGACTTACTGCTACACCCTGAACTTCCGCAGGTTCACCGGTGGCGGATCGTGCGTCGTCGGCTGCCACAAGCCGAAGGTGTACCGGAACGGGCCGGCCGCCAACCAGGAGGTGGCCCCGCAGGCTCTGGCCGCGCCGGTGCCCCCCCCCGAAGCGGCGGCCACGCCATAGCCTATCCCGGCCTCTTTCCCAGGAACGACGCCAAGGACTGCCGGAGTTCCTCCTCGCCGATTTCGCCCACCATCAGCTTGCTCACCTTCCCCTCCGCGTCGATGAAAATCACCGTCGGCGTGTAGGCGATCCCGAGGGAGGCGGCGATCCCTCCCGGGGGGTCCGACCGGGCGTCCAGGAGCGTGGGCAACGGGAACGACTCCTTCTCGAGGAAGCGTCGGACTGCCGGGACGAGCCGCGGCGCGTCGAGGTTGACCGACAGGATCCTCCCACCGTCCGGATCGGCCTGACTGGCCGCCTTCTCGATGATCGGCATCTCCTCCCGGCACGGCTGGCAGAAGAGGGACCAGAAGAAGAGCACCAGCGGCTTGCCGGACCGATAGCCGGCCAGCGACAGGCGCTCCCCGGCGGCCGTCTCGGAGGTCAACTCGGGCAGAAGGTCACCCGGCTTCACCTTGGTCCCCCCACCGGCGGCGACCGGCGTCTTGCCGCCCGACGCGGCCACCGTCTCCCGGGTCTCGTGGATGCGGCCGACCCACTTGGCGACCTCCTTCTCGATCACCTGCCGGTCGTCCGGCTGCCATCCCAGGTGGTAAAGCCTGATCCACCCGGACGAGTCGATCAGCACGGTGACCGGGATCGCCTCGACGTTGAAGGCCCGGGCGATGCGTTGGTTCTGGTCGGAGATCGTCCGGTAGCCGGGTTTCGGCTCAAGCCTGGCCATGAAGCGGCGGACGCGCTCCGGGCCGAAGAAGTCCGTGTTGACGCCGATGACCTCCAGCCCCTTGTCCTTCCAGCGCCGGTCGAGTTCGGCCATGAAGGGCATCTCTTGGATGCAGGAGCTGCAGAAGACCGACCAGAATTCCAGCAGCACGACTTTGTCGCCGACGAAGTCGATCGACCGGACGAGCTCTTCCCCCTCGAGCGAGTTGGCCGCAAAGGCGGGCGCCTTGGCGTTCACCTCGGTGGTCACCGACTCGCCCGAGGTGAGCTCCTTGAGCGTCTCCTCGGGTATCGACGGCGCGGCCGTGCTTCTTTCGTGAGGGGCCGCCGGCTGCCCGCCGTGGAGAAGCATCCGGACCCCGAACCAGGCGGCACCGACCCCGACGACGACGGCCAAGACGGTGACGATGACGGGAAGACTGATCTTCGGCATGGCGGCGGGGGAGGCTGCCCGGGATTCAACCGGCTCGGTTGTCGAACCGGTAGGCGATGATGCGTTGGTCCTCCTCCACGGTCACCGTCAGGGCGTACCCGGCAGCCTGGAAGACGGCCATCATCTGGTGGTTGCCGATGAGCATTCTGGTCTTGAATCCGGCCAGCCCGCGCTCCCGGGCGATGCCGGTGAGTATCTCCAGGAGGTCCGTGCCGATGCCGCGGTCCTGCCAGTCGTCCCGCACCAGGAAGGAAACCTCGGCCATGTCGCCATCGGTCAGGAAGTAGTGGGCGATGCCGACGATCTGCTCGCCGCCGGTGTCTTGTACCAGGGCGGCCACGGCCATGTCCCGGGTCTGGTCTATGGCGCACAGGTCCTGCACGAACTTGTCCGGGAAGATGGCCATGGGCTGGAAGAATCGGAACTGGATCGACTTCTCCGACAGTTGGTAGAACATGTCCCGGAGGCGGGTGGCATCGCTGGGGCGCACCGGCCGGAAGAGCGCCTCGGTGCCGTCGGCGAGCGTGCGCCGCGAGACGAAGGCGCCCGGGGAGGCTTGCCCGGGCGGGATGTCGCGCTGGTGCGGATGAACGTAGCGGCGCTGCCGGGCCTGGCGCATGAGTTCGTCGCGGAAGTCGGGGTGGGCGATCTCGGCCAGGGCCACGATCCGTTCGCGGATGCTCTTGCCGAACAAGTCGGCGGCGCCGAACTCGGTCACCACGAAACGGATCCCCGCCCGGCTGAAACCGACCCCCGCGCCCTCTGAGAGGTGGGGAACGATGCGCGACACCGCCCCCCCCCGGGCGGTCGACGCCAGGGCCACGATGGACTTTCCTTCCCGGGCCATGGCAGCCCCCCGGTTGAAATCGAGTTTGCCGCCGAAGCCGCCGAGGAAGTCGTAGCCGAGCGAGTCGGCCGCGGCTTGCCCGGTCATGTCGACCTCGATGGCCGTGTTGATGGCCACCATCCGGTGGTGCTGGCTGATGACGTTGGGGTCATTCACGTAGTCGGACGGGCGGAACTCGAATTGCGGGTTGCCGTCGACGAAGTCATACAGCCGGCGGGTGCCGAAGCATGAGGAGGCGGTGACCTTGCCCCGGTTGATGGTCTTCCGGGAACCGTTGACGACCCCCTTCTCGATCAGCGGAATGATGGCGTCGTGAAACCCCTCGGTGTGAACCCCCAGATCGTTCTTCCCCTCCAGGTGCTCGAGGACCGCCTGGGAGATGGTGCCGATCCCCACCTCGATGGTCGAGCCATCCTCGATCAGCGCGGCCACGTTCCGGGCGATCGCCCGGGTGACTTCACCCGTTTCGGGCAGGCGGTACTCGATCAGTTCCCGGCCGGTCTCGACCACCGCGTCGACCATGTCCGCCGAGATGGACGACTCGCCGTGGGTGCGCGGCATGCGCGGATTCACCTCGGCAATGATGACCAGACTGTTTTCGGCCGCGGCTTTGACGACATCGACCGAAATGCCCAGGGAGAGGTGGCCGTGCTCGTCCGGGGGACTGGTCTGGACCAGGGCCACGTCGAGCGGGACGCGGCCGCTCTTGAATAGGGAGGGGATGTCCGACAGGAAGATCGGGATGTAGTCCACCCGCCCGGCCTGAATCCCCTCGCGAATGTTGGCCCCGACGAAGAAAGCGTGGGTGCGGTACTTCCTGGCGAAGGCCTCGCCGATGTACGGCGCCGGCCCGTTGGTCAGGTAGTGGTAGATTTCGGCGTCGGCGACCGGGTTGTCGTCGGCCACCAGGGCTTCGACCAGGGTCTGCGGAGATCCGCAGCCGCTGCCGATGAAGATCCGCGCCCCCGGTCGGATGATGCCCATGGCCTGACGGGCGGTCATGACCTTCCGACGGTACCGCTCCAGCCAGGTGCTCACCGTCGCGTCTCCTCCCGCAGGATGATCCGGGCGTCGACCACGAAGGCCCCGTCGCCGACCAGGCCGACCTTCAGCGGATTGATGTCCACCTCGTCGATCTGGGGGAAGTCCATCACCAGCTGGGAGAGGCGCTGGAGGGCCCGGACGACGGCCGGGATGTCGACCGGATCCTGCCCCCGGACGCCCGTCAGGAGGCGGTATGAGCGGGTCCGCTCGATCATCCGGCGGCACTCCTCCTCGGTCAACGGCGCCAGCGCGAAGGTGACGTCCTTGAGCACCTCGACGAAGATGCCCCCAAGGCCGAACATCAGCACCGGCCCGAACTGGGGGTCGTTCTTCATCCCCAGGATCACCTCGCGGCCTCCGGCGACCATCTTCTCCATCAGGATGCCGCGGATGTCCGCATCCGGCTTCCGCTTGCCGATCCGGATCATCATCAGCTCGAAGGCGTCGCGCACCTCCTCGATGGAGTGGATGTTCACCCTGACCCCGCCCACGTCCGACTTGTGCAGGATGTCGGGCGAGGAGATCTTCATCGCCAGTGGGAAGCCGACCTCGCGGGCCAGGCTGGCCGCCTCGTCGACCGTGGTCGCCAGCGCCCGCGGCGGGACATCGAAGTTGTAGGCCTCCATGATGGTCATGGCATCGGCCTCGCCGATCTCCCGCCCACCCTGTTCCTGGTACACCCGGATGATCTTGCTGACCGGTATCCGGTTGACCGGGAAGCGCTCGACCACCCGCAGGGGCCGCCGCCGGTACTCGGCGTAGGCGACCATCTCGCGCAGCGCCCGCGCCGCCCGCTCGGGCACCCAGTACTGCGGCACGCTCCGCTCGCGCAAGCGCGCAACACCCAGGCCGACGTTCTCGGCGCCCATGAAGCAGGCCAGGATCGGCTTGCCGTGCGCCGCCAGACAGTCGGCCACCGCGTCGGCCGTCTCCACCGGCTCGGTCATCCGCTGCGGGGTCAGGATGACGATGCAGGCGTCGACGTCGTCCGAGGAGACGACCGCCTCCAGGGCCTTGCGGTAGCGTGCGCCGTCGGCGTCCCCCAGGACATCGACCGGATTGCGCACCGAGGCCGCCGGCGGCAGGACCTGGCGGAGACGGTCGGCGAGTTCCGGGCTCAGGGACGCCATCTCCAGGCCGGTCATCTCCAGGGCGTCGGACATCATGATCCCCGGCCCACCGGCATTGGTGATGACCGCCGTGCGGGGACCGAGCGGGAGGGGCAGCCAGGCCAGCGCACCGGCGACGTCGAACAGCCCCTCGATGGAGTGGACCCGGATGACGCCGCACCGCTCGAAGGCCGACTCGTAGGCCGAGTCCGAGCCGGCGAGGCTGCCGGTGTGCGACGCCGCGGCCCGCGCCCCGGCCTCCGTCCGCCCGGCCTTCAGGACGATGATCGGCTTCTTCTTGCTGATCCGCTCGGCGATTCTCATGAACTCCTGGCCGCGGGTGATGTCCTCGAGGTAGGCGGTGATGACCGTGGTCCGGGAGTCGTGCTGAAGGTAGTTGACGAAGTCGACCTCGTCGAGGGATGCCTTGTTCCCCAGCGAGGCGAGGAGCGAGAAGCCGATCCGGCTGCGGGCGGCCATGTCCTGGATGGCCGTGATCAGCGCGCCCGACTGGGAGATGACGGCGATCGGCCCCGGCTCGTCCAGGGGCTGTCCGAAGGCGGCGTTCAGCCGGCTCCAGGGATTGATCAGCCCCAGGCAGTTGGGGCCCAGCAACGTCATCTGGTGCTGGCGGGCGATCTGCCCCATCTCCTCCTGAAGCCGTCGTCCCTCCGCCCCGGTCTCGCCGAACCCGGCGGTGATGACGATGGCCGCCGGAACCCCCCGGTGGGCGCACTGGCGCAGGACAGGCAGCGCCTGCTCCTTGTTGACCACGATGACCGCCAAATCGACCGGGCCGGGCGCGGCGGCGATCGATGGGTAGCACCGAAGCCCCAGCAGTTCGGACGCCTTGGGGTTGATCGGGTAGATGGGTCCGGGGAAGCCGCCCGAGACCAAGTTCTTGAGGACCGCGAAACCGACCTTGGAGGGGTCGGTTGAGGCCCCGACGACAGCCACCGAGGCTGGATTCAACAGCTTTTCCACGGTGCCCCGACTATATCACACTTCAGGCGGCGTCATCCTGTTCCTGACGAATGATTCGATCTGCGCCGGCGATGCGTCACCTGCGCGGACGAAGCGGGCCCCGTAGAGGATCTGGCCGGCCCCGGACTGGATCCTGACCACCTGTGCCTGCAGGGCCACCCGTCCCCGACGCCGGGCAGGAAGAAGGCCAGGTCGACCTTTTCTCCCATCCGGATCTCCTTCGACGAGGAGAAGAGCAGGCCGGAGGAACTGATGTTCTCCGTCCGGCCGAAGAAGCCGCCCGGTCCGCCGGGTGCTCCCCTCGACATCGATCGAAGCCAGCACCCTGAAGGTCCTGCGGACGGCCACGTCGAGCAGATCGGTCACCGCGCGGTTGAAGTCGGCAACGTTGAGCGGATGCTCGAAGATCCGGTTCACCTGGCACTGCCGCAGACCGCATCCGGTCGCGGGCGTCGCCCGACCCGACCAGCACCAGGGAGACCCCCCGCGTGGCCGGATCGCTCCTGACGGCTTGGCAGAAAGCCTCGACCGGCATGCCGGGCATCCCCAGATCGAGAATGCACAGGCTTGCCGGTTGGTCCCGGTGGAGCGCCAGGGCCCGGTCGGTATCGGGCACCGCGCAGATGATCAGGTCGGTCCGACCGAGGAGTCCCTTCTCCTGCAGCAGGAGCGGGCGCAGCCGGTCGTAAACGATGATCCGCCTCATGACGCGGCGCATTATAGCCGATTGCCGGCCCGACTGCCGCGAAATGTTGCGGGACTTGGTCGCAAAGCGATTGACAAGCGCCGGAATATCGACGATGATGTGAATATTAATCCGACATCATACAAGTTTGTAGGAAATTGTCCTCGGGGAGCAGCGTGCCGGACCGGCGCCCGTGACTGACGCCGGCGGATCTTTCCGCATCCTGAAGTAGAATGGCACACGACTTGCTTATTGACATGCCGAGTTCAGACAACCCGAGGAGGAACGAAACATGAACACCGTCGAAATCCCCGAGCTTTTCGGATCCAACGTCTTCAACGACAAGGCCATGAAGGAACGCCTCCCCAAGGAGACCTACCTGGCCCTGAAGGAGACCATCGACCTCGGCACACCGCTGCGGGCCGAGGTGGCCGCGGTGGTGGCCAACGGCATGAAGGACTGGGCCATCGAGAAGGGCGCCACCCACTACACCCACTGGTTCCAGCCGCTGACCGGCGCCACCGCCGAGAAGCATGACTCCTTCATCACCCCGACCGCCGACGGCAGCGTCATCATGGAGTTCTCCGGCAGGCAGCTCATCCAGGGCGAGCCGGACGCCTCCTCCTTCCCGTCGGGAGGCCTGCGGGCCACCTTCGAGGCCCGCGGCTACACCGCCTGGGACTGCACCTCGCCGGCCTTCCTCAAGGAGGACGCCGCCGGGAACGTGACCCTCTGCATCCCGACCGCCTTCTACTCCTACCACGGCGAGGCGCTCGACAAGAAGACGCCGCTGCTGCGGTCGATGAAGGCCGTCTCCACCCAGGCCCTGCGCGTGCTGCGGGCCCTGGGCGACACCACCGCCACCCGGGTGACCAGCACCCTCGGCCCCGAGCAGGAGTACTTCCTGGTCGAGAAGGAGCACTACCTGCGCCGCCTCGACCTGATCACCTGCGGCCGGACCCTCTTCGGCGCGCCCGTCGCCGAAGGGGCAGGAGCTCGAGGACCAGTACTTCGGGGCCATCAAGGACCGGGTCAGCGCCTTCATGAAGGACCTGGACATCGAGCTCTGGAAGATGGGCATCACCTCCAAGACGAAGCACAACGAGGTCGCCCCGGCCCAGTTCGAGATGGCCCCCGTCTTCGCCACCACCAACATCGCCGCCGACCACAACCAGCTGGTCATGGAGACGATGCAGAAGGTGGCCCTGCGGCACGACCTGGTCTGCCTGCTGCACGAGAAGCCATACGCCGGCATCAACGGCTCGGGCAAGCACAACAACTGGTCGCTGTCGACCGACACCGGCGTCAACCTGCTCGAGCCGGGGCACACCCCGCACGAGAACGCCCAGTTCCTGGTCTTCCTGGCGGCCCTGCTGACCGCCGTCGACCGACACGCCGACATCCTGCGGGGCGCCTGCGGCTCCTCGGGCAACGACCACCGCCTGGGGGCCAACGAGGCGCCGCCGGCGATCATCTCCGTCTTCCTGGGCGAGGAGTTGACCGACATCCTGCACAAGCTGGCCAAGGGCAGAAGGCCTCCAGCGCCAAGGCAGCCTTCCTGAACGTCGGCGTCGACTCGCTGCCCGACCTGCCCAAGGACAACACCGACCGGAACCGGACCTCCCCGTTCGCCTTCACCGGCAACAAGTTCGAGTTCCGGATGGTCGGCTCGGCCCAGTCGATTTCCGGTCCCAACGTGGCCCTGAACACCGCCGTGGCCGAGGCCCTGGACGAGATCGCCACCCGCCTGGAGAAGGCCAAGGACAAGAACCGGGAGATCGTGGCCATCATCCGGGACGCGGTCAACGAGCACGGCCGGATCATCTTCAACGGCAACAACTACTCCGCGGAGTGGGTCAAGGAAGCCAAGAAGCGCGGCCTGCCCAACGTCGGCAACACCGTCGACGCGCTGGCCAGTCGTTCGTCACCCCGAAGGCCGGTCAAGCTCTTCGCCAAGTACCAGGTCTTCTCCAAGGAGGAGCTCCATTCCCGCTACGAGATCTACCTCGAGCAGTTCGCCAAGCACCTCAACATCGAGGCGCTGACGGCCATTCAGATGACCCGGCGGCAGTACATCCCGGCGGTCATCACCTTCATGACCGAGCTGGGCAGCTCGATCGACCGGTGCGGCAAGCACACATCCGTTCAGAAGGAGATCCTGGCCGAGGTCGGGACGCTGCTCGAGTCGGCCTACCGGAAGGTGAACCCCTGGAGAAGGAGACCGCCCGGGCCAGGGCCGCCGACGGGGTCGAGAAGTCAGGCGGCTGCGTTCAGGGACAGGGTCCGCCCGCTGCCTGGACGACGCTCCGGGACCGACATCGACGCCCTGGAGGAGCTGACCCCGGCCGACCTGTGGCCGGTGCCGACCTACGCCGACCTCCTCTTCCGCCTGTAGCCGGTCACGCCGAACCTCCGGGCGGGGTCCCTCTCCTTGGGGGGCCCCGCCGCGCCGTTTCCGGGGGCAATCGGAGCCGCGGCGCGTTGACGGGAGACCGCCTGATGGGGCAGAATGAGCCGCACGACCCACAACGACGCAACCACCGGGAGGAAGACGTGAACAGACGATCGCTGCTGTCGTCTGATCCTGATCCTTGCCCTGGCGGCCGCTTCGTGCGCCACCCTGACGCCGTGGGAAGTCGCCGGAAGCGAACTCCCTGGCGGTTTCCGGTCCCGACCTGGAGATCACCACCGGCGGCGACCTGGTCCTCATCGGCTCGGACATCGACAGCGGACAGATTGCCTTCGGCGCCAGCGAGCGCACCACCGAATACACCAGCCGCTATTTCATTTACGCCGCGGTCGCGGAGCGCCGGGTGCGGCAACTGCTGGTGGTCAGGACCGAACGGGTGGCCAGTTGGTGGGACCGCGTCAAGGGGATTTTCTACGAGCCGCCCCCCGCCCTTGCGTCGGGATCGTTCGAGCTCGGCGGAACCCCCTTCGAGTCGTATGTCTCCATCGGCCAGCCTCCCGAGTGGTCCCGGGTCAATACCATCCTGAAGCTGCCGGGATCTCCTTCGGCGGGTGCGCCCTCTTTCGCGACATGGTCTCCTACGAGGGGAAGGTCCCCCGGCACGGCGGCGATACCATCACCTTCGAGCCGAACGTGCGATTGGGGCTCACCTGGATCGAGCCGGTGCCCGATACGACGGTGCTTCCCTGCGACGCCCCGCCAGACCCATGTCGGGCTGACAGCGGCGCAGGAAGATCTCATCTCCGCCTTCGATGCCCGGTTGCGTGACCTGGTGAAGTTGGCCCGCAAGTAGCGCGGGGTCCTGCCGCTTCCCACCCCCATGAAGTGCTCGCAAACGGACTGCGCCCTTCATGGGGGTCCCCCGGCAGCGCCACCCCGCCCAACTTGTCAGTCCTGGTTGGGAGGATCGGGGAAGAGGAGACGCTCTTCCTCCTCCATGGCCGCCAAGCGGCGGCTTCGAGATGATCCGCTTGCGCCACGAGACGAGCAGGAAGACGACCGTGGCGAACGCCCAGGTGCTCCCTCCGCCGGCCAGCAGGAGAGCAGCCGCGAGCGCCGCACGAAACCCTGCCGCCAGGAGTGCTCGACCTCCTGCTGACTCGCCGCCGAAGACCTCCGCTGAACGCCGCCGAGAAGGGCGTCCCGCGGGCGACTCGGTCGAGCAGCCGGCGAATGCCGGGCGGCCGACCCTTTCGCGCAGGTGGAGGACGAAGTCCGCCGAGGCAGCATAGGCCACCCGGGCCTCCTCCTCGCCCCGGGGAAGCGTCGCGCCAGGCGGCCAACGGCGGGAGTGCACCCGCGGGCGGCGGTCAGCGACAGATCCACCCGGTCTCCCAAGCAGCGGCGGCCCCGCCTGACGCACGGCCAGCCCCTCCTCGAACCAGCGCGGCAGCGGGTGACCGGCCGTCCGCCGCCGCAGATAGAGGTGGGTCAGCTCGTGGACCAGCACGCGGCGGATGTCGGCCGCCCCGGCCGGGAGCGAGGCCGCGGTCCGCAGGTAGACCCGGTCATCCCCCGTCGCCGCGCCCGCGAGCCAGTCGGACATCCACGCGGGCGTCGCGGGCACATCCGGGCCCGGGCGGATCGAGCAGGACGATGGTCACCGGGAAGTCGTATCGCCGGCCGAACTCCTCGGCCAGGTAGTCGAATGCCACCGGCGCCCGGTCGAGAAGGAAGAGCGGCCGTCTGGCGCCGGCCTGGGCCGTGGATGACCTGGAATTTCCCGGCCGTCTCCGTCTCGGCCATCCCGCCGCCGGGGTCCCGAAGCGATCACCGCCAGCAGGAGCAGGCCGGCACTTGCCCGGCGCCGCATTTCTTTGCTAAGGTGTCAAGCCATGCGCTTCACTATACCACCCCTCCCGCCGCCTGACGTCGAGCTGATCTTCGTCCGCCTCCCGGCCGGAATCGCTGGTGCTGCTCAACGGCCTCCTGGAGGCCTACGACGACCTGGCCATGATCCGGACCCTGGAGCCCCAGCCCGGGGCATCGCGGTGATCATGGCCACGCCGGGCGAATCGGCCATGGTCAAGCGGGTCATCGCCTCGGAGACGGCGGCACCTGGGTGGTCGAGTACCTCGACCCGCAACCGGACGACCGTCGCCGCTGGGAGGAGATCATCTATGGCCTGGCGTGACGCGCTCGACGCGCTGATGGTTCCCGGCGCGGCCTGGGCCGATCTCTTCCGTGAGGAGACGACGACGACGGTGGTCGGGCTTGAGGACGGCCGCATCGACCGGGCGGTCACCGGCCGGGAGTCGGGCGTCGGCCTGCGCATCGTGGCCGGGGGACGGACCTACCACGCCCACACCAACGACCTCGACCCGGGCGCGCTCTGGCCGGCTCGCCGGCTCCGGGCTGGCCGCCGAGGCGGCCGGCGGTCAGGGCGGGTGCCGCTGCGGATCAGACACCGGGGCGGCCGGGAACTCCACCGGGGGCGCTGCGCCGGGAGCCGAGCTGGCCGCCATGATCGAACTCGCTCCGGTTGGCCGACCGGGTGGCCCGGAGAGTGGACCCACGGATCAGGCAGGTGTCGGTCACCCTGGCCGAACGCCAGTCAACGCGTGTCGATCGCCAGCCCGGCGGGCGAAATCGAGGGAACCCGGCGCGACGCGGTCATGGCCGTGTCGGCCATCGCCGGCGACGGGGCGGCGTTGGAGCGGGGCTACGAGACCGCCGGCGGGGCCGGCGGGCGGGTCATGCTCGACGCCGGCACGGCCGAACGCCTGGCCCTGTCCGCGGCCGAGCGGGCGGTCCGCTCGCTCGGGGCGCGCCCTGCCCCGGCCGGGCGCATGCCGGTCATCCTCTCCGCCGCGGCCGGCGGGACGATGGTCCACGAGGCGATCGGCCACGGCCTGGAAAACGACCTGGCCGGCCAGGGCTTCTCGGTCTACACCGGCCGGATCGGCCAGCAGGTAGCCTCACCGCTGGTCAGCGTGGTCGACGACCCGACCCTCCCCGGCAAGCGCGGCTCGTACGCCTTCGACGACGAGGGGGTCGCCGCCCGGCGCAACCTGCTGGTCGACCAGGGCGTGCTGCGCGGCTTCATCTCCGACATCCTTTCGGCCGACCGCTGGGGCGGGGCGACCACCGGCAACGGCCGGCGCCAGTCGTTCCGCCACCTGCCGATCCCGCGCATGAGCAACACCATGATCCTGCCCGGGGAGCACGACCCGGCGGCCATCCTGGCCGACACGCCGGCCGGGCTCTTCGTGGTCCGGATGGGGGGCGGGCAGGTCAACACGGTCAACGGCGATTTCGTGTTCGAGGTCTCGGAGGGGTACCTGATCGACCGCGGCCGGATGGGCGAGCCGGTGCGCGGCGCACTGCTGATCGGCAACGGCCCGGAGGTGCTGCGCGTCGATCGACCGGGTCGGGTCGGACCTGGGCTGGGGTATCGGCACCTGCGGCAAGGACGGCCAGGGCGTGCCGGTGGCCGACGCCCAGCCGACGCTGCGCATCCCCGAGCTGACCGTCGGCGGGCGCGTCCAGTAATCGGCGCGGGGTCCTGTCGCTTCCCACCCCCACGTGGTGCTCGCCAACAGGCTGCGCGCCACGTGGGGGTCCCCCGGAAGCGCCACCCCGCCCGGCTGCTGGACTGCATGGGGAAAAGCGTGTACCGAAAAGACTCCCGGGAACTCCCTTAGCGGCGGCCGAGGAGGAGGGAGCCGGTCAGGAACAGGGTCATGGCGATCAGCGACGCGGCCAGCCCCCAGGCGACCAGGTTGGCCAGCCGCGAGTTGACGTGCTCGCCCAGCAGGTCCCGGCGGTTGGCCAGGATGAGCATGAACACCAGCACCGCCGGCAGCAGGATGCCGTTGACCACCTGCGAGAGGTAGAGCACCTTGAGCAGCGGCACGCCGGGGACCAGGATGGCCGCCGCCCCGAGGACGATCAGCGCGGTGTAGATGCCGTAGAAGAAGGGCGCCTCGCCGAGCTTCTGGTCGATCCCCCGCTCCCAGCCCATCCCCTCGCACACCGAGTAGGCGGTCGACAGCGGCAGGATGGCGGCGGCGAAGAGCGAGGCGTTGAACAGGCCGAAGCCGAACAGCAGCGCGGCGTACTTGCCGGCCAGCGGCACCAGGGCCACGGCGGCGTCGCGGGCGTCGCTGATCGGCACGTCCCGGCCCGGTGGATGGTCGCCGCGCAGGCGATGACGATGAACCAGACCACGACCACGGCCATGACCGTCCCCACGGCCACGTCGAGGCGCGCCTCGCGCAGGTTGCGGGTCGGGATCCCCTTCTCGACCACCGCCGCCTGCTGGTAGAACTGCATCCACGGCGCGATGGTCGTGCCGACCATGCCGACGAGCATGATGACGAAGGGCAGGTTCAGGTCGAAGGTCGGGCGGCACGGTGTGCACGGCAGCACCTGGCCGCCAGTCGGGCTCGGCCATGATAGCCCGGAGATGACGTAGGCGACGTAGAACGCCGAGGCCAGCAGGAAGGCCTTCTCGACGACGCGGTAGCGTGCCCCAGGTGACCAGCCACCAGACGGCCAGCGCCCCCAGCGGGCACGGAGACCCAGCGCGGGACGTGGACGATCTCCAGGGCCTCGGCCAGGCCGGCGAACTCGGCCATGGTGTTGCCCCAGGTTGGTCACCAGCAGGGCGCACATGAGGTAGAAGGTCGGCTTGACCCCGAACTCCTCGCGGATCAGGTCGGCCAGACCCTTGCCGGTGACGACCCCCAGGCGCGAGGACATCTCCTGGACGACGTACAGGGCCAGGGCCACCGGGATGACCGTCCACAGCAGGCGGTAGCCGTAGATCGCCCCGGCCAGGGAGTAGGTGGTGATGCCGCCGGCGTCGTTGTCGACGTTGGCGGTGATGATCCCCGGGCCGACCACCGCCGCCAGCAGCAGCAGTCGCTGCCAGCGCGCCGAGCCAGTCGTTCACGTCAGCCCCCCTTCGCGGTCCTCGCCCTCGCGCAGCCAGGCCACCACGTCGTCGACGGTGACCACGCCCTCGAACTGGCCGTCATCGCCGGTCACCGCCGCGGCGCAGCAGATTGAAGCGGTCGAACAGCTCGGCCGTCTCCTTCATCGGCTCGTCGGGGCGCACGTGGAGGGGTCGCGCTCCATGACCCCCTCCACCGTTGCCGCCGGATCGGCCCGGAGCAGGTCGCGGCAGGGTGAGCACGCCCAGCAGGCGCCGGCCGGTCGTCGACCACCGCCACCAGGTAGGCCCGGACGAACTCGGCCGGCCCGGCTCGCAGCAGGTCGAGCACCTCGCCGACGCTCCGCTCCGGCCCGATGGAACAGATCTCCGGGTTCATCATCGATCCGGCGGTGTCGGGCTCGTGGGCCAGCAGGTCGGTCACCGTGGCCGCGTCCGCGGCCGGCAGGGCGGCGATCAGCCGCTCGCGCAGCGGTTCGGGCAGTCTCCTCGAGCAGGTCGGCCTCCTCGTCGGGGGCCATGGCGGCGATCAGGTCGGCGGCGCGCTTGACGTCCAGGGCCTCGATCAGCAGCCGCTGCATCTCGGGCGTCAGCTCGGCCAGGGTGCGCGCGGCGGTGGGCACGTCGAGGGCCTGGAGGACGGCCGGCCCCTCGAAGCGGTCGAGTTCCTCCATGATCTCGGCCAGTTCGGCCGGGTGGAGACCGGCGAGCTGGGTTTGGGTCACGTTCAGGCGCAGGTCGTGGGGGAGTGACTCGGAGCGCAGCGGAACGACGTACCGCCAGGAGATGAATCGTTCCTCGACCGTCAGGCCGCGGCGGGCCCGACCCAGGGTATCGAGAAACCGCAGTGCGGCGGTCCACCCGAGCCGCCGCAGGAGGCCGCGAAAGCCGATGTCGACGTGAACGGCGAAGACCTCCCCGCCCCGGGCGGAGCAGGAGGTGGACGTCGTTGACCCGGACGACCCTGGCCCCGTCGGTGTCGACGATCTGCTGGTCGAGGATCTCCCGCCGCAGCAGGATCTCGGCCGGCTGTCGCCGCGGGGTGGGCTGCATGGCGGCCGTGTCGACCGTCAAACGCAGCGTTCGGTCGGGGAGCCCGGCAAAGGAAGGCGCCGGGACGGCCAGCGGAACCGGCGAGAACCAGCCCGTCCGGATATAGTAGGAAACCGCACGGGGGTATATCTCGCCGCCGGCCAGGCCGATGTCCTGGAGGCGCCCCAGCGGTTCCCCGGCGCGATCGACGACCGGCCGGTCGAGGATGTCCGACAGGAAGAAGAACTCCTCGGTGACCCTGCGACCATCAGTGGTCAAGGCGGTCGCCTCCTTCCGGTGTGATCAGAACGTCCCTTCATACTGCAACGGCCGGCACAGGTCAATGATGAAGTTGTCGTCACTTGGTCAGGCGTGCCCCACTTTGCTATAGTGGGTAGATGGAGTCCCACAGGATCGTCGTCGTCATCCCGTCCGATCCGGCCTTGTCCGCGCTGGTCGCCAAGAGGATCGGCGGCGGCGCCGGGAGGGCGGTCTTCCAGGCGGCCACCTCGGGCGAGGCGCGCGCGTTTCTCGGCCGGGACATGCCGTCGCTTGCCGTGGTCGAGGCTTCCCAGGCGGCTTCATTCCGCGACGCCTTCGCCCGGCAGCCTGTGCCGATCCTGGTCGTCGGGGAGGAGGGGGCGACGTTCGACGCCGCCGGCCTGGCCGCGTCGATTCCGGCCGGGTTGATCGGACGGTCGGACAACCTGTTTGACCTGCTGGCCGGGACGATGATTGAACTGGGCCGTCAGCACCGCAGCCGCGCCCTGCTCGAATCGGTGGTCGACGCGATCGAGGAGCGGATCTGGATCACCGACACCGCCGGAAGGATCGTCGGCGACAACCGCGCCTTCCGCGAAGCTTGGGGAAAGCGTCCGGCGAAGTTGAACCACGACGCGCTCTGGGTCGATCCCCGGGAAGCCAGGCAACTGCGGCTGACCGCCCTGGGGAGTCATAGCGGGGACTCATCCCGGGAAACGCTTCACCATGACCCTTCGGGCGGGACTTCGGCGGTGAAGGTCCGCTGCGCCATCCTCGGGGAGGCGGGCGACGCCGGGGCGCAAGCCGTCTGGACCGCCCGGGACATTATCAAGGAGAAGCGGCTCGATGTCGTCCTCAACCGCCTGTCGGGGCTCGACCTGATCACCGGCCTGCCCGACGAGCGCCGCTTCCGCGAGGCGCTCGACCTGGAGTGGCGCCGGGCCATGCGATCCGGGCAGCACCTGGCCGTGCTGCTGATCGATCCCGACAATTTCCGGGGTTACAACGAACGCTATGGAAGGAAGGCGGGGGACCGCTGCCTGACCCTCATCGCCGGGCTCCTGGCCGGTGCACCCCGGCGACCCGGCGACATGACCGCCCGGCTCGGCGGGGCGGCCATCGGCATCGTCCTGACCGGTGCCGACACCGAGGCGGCAGTGAAGTTCGGAGCTCGCCTCCGCGAACAAGTGCGGGATTGGGAATCCTGCACACACCCGGTCAGGCGAACGACGTGCTGACGGTCAGCGTGGGGGCCGCAGCGGAACTGGCCCAGGAGATGGACCGCCCGATCGATCTCGTCGGGCGCGCCTCGGAGGCCCTGCTGGCGGCCAAGTCAGGCGGGGGCGATCGAATCATGTTCCACGACGGCTCCACTGTTCGCCCGCCCGATCTCCCGGCCGGCTGAAACCTCCCTGTCGATCCGAACCTGCATTCCCCTCCTCCAGCCTCCCTCGGAGGAGATCCTCCACTAGGTTCTTGAACGTGGGCAGCAGCAGCAGGGCGGTCAGATTGTGACCACTGGGCGATAGGTGATTGGCATCCTGTAGGATGAACTTGCGGCCCACTTGACGCCTCGTGTCGGCAAAGGGTTTCAGCATGTCGACAAAACCGATGCCGCGGCTTTCGGCAAAGGCAGCGAGGCGTCGTTGCGGCTGGCTGCTTGACGGGTCGTCGATCTGGAACTGATAGGGGAAGACGACCAGCAGCAGTGGAATTCCCCGGCGCTCGGTCCACTGGTGTATGGCATCGATTTCTCCTTCCACGCGCTGCCAAGCCTTCTCCAAATGGGGCGGCCACGTGGCCATGGCCATGGTCGAGACCTCCAGAGCCTGGCGGCGCCGGGCCAGCCTCTGAACCGTCCGCAGGGTCCACTCGGCCACCCGCGAATTCCGGACGACCGTCCCGACGACACCCTGCAGGAACTGGCGGGTATCCAGGCCCATGAAGTAGGGCCCGCCACCATACTCCGCCAGGGCGGTGTAGCGTTCCACAACGTCGTTCAGGCAGAACTGGAGCACCACCATGTCCGGCCGGATCCGGTCGCCATACCACTCGAGGACACGCCATTCCTGAAATGTCGAATAGCCCGGCATCGACAGGTTCACCAGGTCGATGACGGTATCATTGAGCGTGCCGTTGATGGCTGTCTCCAACAGATGCGGGAAGGCATTCTCCTTGAGCATGATGCCGTCACCCCAAGAGATGGAATCGCCCAGGAGCAGTATCCGCAGATCGGCCTCGATGTTCACCTCGTCGTCCCTGAAGCCGAGGGAATTCGAGCGGGGAGAGTCTTGCCTGTTGGGACGCATGGTCCATAGAACGACGGGGTGCTTGGCGAGAATCATGCTGCCAAGAGTCGGGCCAGCCCCCGATGCCCGCAGGTTTTCGCCAAGGCGCAGACCAACTTCGACCGCGGTCAGTAGCATCACCAAGAGCAGGATGCCGAAGGCCATTGCCCACAGGCGGCCGCGCAAGGTATCGGGAGCCGGTTTCCTCACCGCCGATCGGGCTCTCCGGTCACGTCGCACATGCCGCAGATCCCCATGGCCCCTCCCTCCGCATGGCGAGTCAATTCCGATCCCCTGATGCACAATATATCACAAATTCCTTCCGGGCACTTTGCCACAGGTGTTACTGCCTTCATGCTGCCAAAAATGGTAGTGGTGTCAAATGTTTTTGCTTGACAATTAAAGTTGTTTCGCATACAGAGAAGCGAATTGAATGATGGGTCGGGCGACCGACCGGCAAGGTCACCTGATCGACGCCCCGTGAAAAGGAGAACCGGAGTGACCGGTAGCGGATCGTCCCGGGATTCCCGGCGGATGAAGCCGGCCGGCGGCGATGACTTGTCTGGCCGCCAGGCCGAACTGGCCATGCTGACCGCCGCGGCCCGCCTGGCCGACCGGGGCCGCGCCCTGCCGCTGCTGCTGACCGGGGCCCCCGGGATGGGCAAGACCTCCCTGTTGCGGGCCGCCGCCCGGACGCTGGACGATCCATCAACCGGACTCCGGGCGCTCTACGTCCCCCTGGCCGCGTCAACCGAGCCGGTGTCCTCCCTGGCGGCCGCCATCCTGGGGCTGGTTCGCTCGCCCGGGCAGGTCGACTTCGGGCGGGTCGAGGCCCTGGGGCGGGCGACCGCCGACGACGCCCGGGGCGCCGGGGCCCTGGTCCGCGACTTGCTGGCACGGCCGCCCGACCAGGACGCCGGCCACTGCTGGAATCGCCTGTTCGCACTTGCCGGCGAGGTGTCGCGGGAAACCGGCCAGAGCCTGGTGATGCTGCTGGACGACACCCACCTCCTCCCGCAACCGGAAAGCCTGGTCGCGGCCATGGGGGCCGGCGATGGCGGCACGGTGGCCTGGGTGGCCGCCAGTCACCGGCCGGTTCTACTCCGGCGGCGCGGACGTCAGCGGCCCGGCCCAGACGATCCGCCTCGAACCTCTCGACGACACGTCGGCCTGGGAGGTCCTGCGGCGGCGCGGCGCCGAGGCCGGCCTCGACTTCGGGGAGGATTGCCGATCGGCGCTGCCGCTTCTGGGGGGCGTTCCGGCCCTCGTCAGCCGCCTGCCGGCGGCGGCCATACTGGCCGGCCGGGGCACCTTCGAATCGTCCGGGGCGCTGATCGACTTCCATGCCGCCCAGATGACCGGGGGCTACCTCCGCGATCACTACCGGGTGCTGCTGGCCGGCGGGCGGGGAGACGACACCCGCCACCTGATCGGGATCCTTCTGCACCTGCTGGGCCGCGGGACTCGGGCCACGCGGCGGGAACTGGCCGCGGGGCTCCACCTGGACGATCGAGAGGCGGCCCGGCTTCTCGATCATATGATCTCCCTGGGTATCGTCCGCGAGGAATGGGGCTTCCTGGCCGTCGACGCCGCACGTCCCCTGGAGGATTTCTGCCGCACCCAGTGGCGCCTTCATGCCGAGGGACGTCCGGAGGAGGAATGCCGCGCCCGCCTGCGGATTGAATCCGTCGACTTCCTGGCCGCCCGTCGCGCCCGGAGTCGCCAGCGGGGCAACGTCGACGAGTTCCAGGCGTTCCTGGCCTCATGGGACAATCAGGCCGTTCCCCGGTCACTGGTCGACGCCGGCCGTTTCGGCGAACTCTTCCCGGCCACCCCGCCCGAGGGCGAGGCACTCCCGGATCGGGATACCGCCCGGGTCATCCTGCCCAGGTTGACAGCCTCTTGGGAACACGACTTCACCGGCGGTTGCCGGCCGCCCGACCACCTCGACCTGGTGGCCATCATCGAGCCGGGACGCGGGCAAGACTCACGGGTGGCTGACGGTTGACCTGCGCCTGGAGACGGAGGAGGTAACCTCCCCGATGGTGGAGGACTTCGCCCGCAGGTTGCGTCTCTTCGCCGACCGGGACGGCATCGCCGACGGGCACTTGACCGGCTGGATCGTCACCGGCGGGATCTTCTCGGCCGAGGCCTGCCTGGCGGCATCCCGGGCGGGGCTGTGGACGAGCGGACCGGATCAGCTCCGGCTCATGGCCGGACTCACCGGGGGATCGGTCAGCCTGCGCCTGGCGGCCAACGCCAGCCGGGCGAGGGAACCGCTGGAGCTGCGCATGACCATTCCCGAGGCCTCCGAGATCGAATTGGTGGCCGCGCGCACGCTGGAGGAGTTCGGCACCCGCCTCCCGTTTCGCGAGGGGGACCTAGCCCGGCTGAAGATGGCCCTGGTCGAGGCCTGCCTCAACGCCTTCGAGCACGGCGAGAGCGAAGAACACGCGGTCAGCCTCACCTTCCGCGTCCTGCCCCAAGCCCTGGAGATAGACATCGGCAACCGGGGCCGCGCCTTCGTCCCGGCGGCGGTCGCGATGCCGTCGGTAGAGGAGAAGTTCGGCTCCACCCGCAAGCGGGGCTGGGGACTGGCTCTGATCCGCGAACTGGTGGACGAGATGTCATTTTTGGAACGGGACGGAGGCACCTGCCTCCGCCTGCGCAAGTACTTCGACAACCAGACCCATGGAGAGCGGGGAAAGGAGACTGGGGATGTCCGAGCCGACCACAACGGACGCCGCTGAGACGGTGGTGTTGACAGCCGCGCCTTACCTGAGCGGCGAGAGCGGCGAGAACCTCGAGCGGGAACACGAGCGGCACCTGAGGGACGGCCGTCGCCAGTTCGTCATAGATTTCCGGCAGACCGAGATGGTCAACAGCATCGGCATCTCGGTCCTGATCAGCATGATCGAGAAGACCCGGAACCGGGGAGGAATGGTCCGCTTGGTCAACCTGAACCGGATGAACCGGGAGATCTTCGCCGTCATGGGGCTGCTGAGGCACGCCCCCCTGGTCAGCCCGGAGACCCCATGATGGGCCGGCGTCCGGCGGGAACACGGCGATGAACGACAAGACCGGCGACGGCATGCTGCTGCGCAAACTGATGTTCAGCATCTCCGCCCTGGAGGACCTGGGGCGGGTCCTCTCCTCGGACGACGAACTCGGGGCCCGGCTCAGGACCCTGTTGTCGGGCATCATGGGCTCGCTGCCGGTGGCCCGGGGTAGTCTCTTCCTGTACCGTCCCGAAGGACTCGCGGGCGGACGGCTCGAACTGGCGGCCGTCAGGGGTGCCGACCTGGCCCCCGGGCTGGCAATCCCCGTGCCGGCCCCAGTGCGGGATATCCTGGCTGCCTCCGGGCAGGCGACGTTCCGCCGGGCGGCGGCCGAACCGTTGCGAGCCTGGCTGGACGACTTCGGGGTCCTCTTCGACGGCCTCCAGACTGACCTCATCCAACCGCTCCTCTTCAAGGGGGAGTTCCTGGGAGTCATCTGCCTGGGGCCCAAGTTCAGCGGCGGGGAGTACCAGCCGGACGACCTGGAACTCCTGCGGATCATGGGCAGCTACAGCGCCATCGGGCTCCATAACCACTACCTGGTGAGCGACCTGGAACGAGTCAACCGGGAACTGCGGGACAAGGTGGCCGAGAACCGGCAGCTGTTCGAGGACCTCCGGGAGATGTATGCCGACACGGTCAAGGCGCTGGGCGCGGCCATCGACGCCAAGGACTGGTACACCCTCGGCCATTCCGACCGGGTGGCCCGTTACGCCGTCTCCATCGCCCGCGCCATGGGGCTCGATGAGAGTGAGGTCGAGGCACTGCGGATGGCCGGCTACCTGCATGACATCGGCAAGATCGCCATCGACTCGTCCATCCTCTGCAAGCCGCGGAAACTGAACGAGCAGGAGACCAAGATCGTCACCCGCCACCCGCTGGTCTCGTACGACATTCTGGCCAACATCCGCTTCCCCTACCGGGACGTGGCCCTGCTCGCCCGGCACCACCACGAGCGGGTCAACGGCAGCGGCTATCCCGACGGCCGACGGGGCGACGACCTGACCCCGGGGATGAAGATCCTCTCCCTGGCTGACGCCTTCGACGCCATGACCTCCGACCGCCCCTACCGCCCGGCCCTCCCTCTGGAAAAGGTGCTGAGCGAAATCGCCTCCTGGGTCGACGTCCAATTCGACCGCCAGGTCACCAGTGCCTTCTTGACGACCCTGCGGAAGGAGGCCTCGGCCGAGGAAGGAATCCCCGCCGACGGGGTGCTGGCCGGCCTGGGCGTCGCCGGGCGCCAGGAAGCCCTAAACCCGGTGATCGACCGCCTCCTGGCCACGATCCACTGAATCCGCCGGCCCCGAGGCATCAGGTTTTGCTTGACACCACCGACGGCGAGGGGATAATTCGCGCCATGATGACCCACCCCGACCGGCAGGCCAGCCGGGCCTTTCCCGCCGGTCTCTGCGAGCGCTGGCAGCGTGTCCAGGAAACGGTCTTCCGAAGCACCGGCTATTCGCTCTTGACCCTCGACGGAGCGGGGCGGCCCGTTGGCCCAGGGGCGCTGTCTGCGCCGTTATGTGATCTTTTGCACATCACCGGGCGCCACCGCGATGCGTGCGACCTCCATTGCACCGACAACGGCCGGGAGGCGCTGCGTTCCGACCGGCTCCTTTTCTTCCGCTGCCACGCCGGTCTTTCCTGCTTCGCCGCTCCGGTGCGCGGAGCCGCCGGCCCGGTGGGGGTCATCATGGGGGGCGGGACCCTGACCGGCTCTCCCGACATGGGCCACTACCGGAAGATGGCCGAAGAATGCGGCCTTCCCGAGGAGGACCTGCTGCGGGCGGTCGGCGCCCTCTCGCTGGGAAGCGACCGGACCCTCAAGCAGACGGCTCACCTGATCACCGCGGCAGCCGAAGCGGTCTTCACCGGATGGGAGGGGCAGCAGCACCTTGCCCGCAAGCTTAACCGCTGCGCCAACACCTTCTCGCTGGTGACCGAGCTTTCCCAGCCCATGGAACGGCACGAGATCTTCGCCCTGATCCTCAATTCGCTGGCCATCCTGTTCGACATCCCCGCCGCGGCCATCATCACCGGCACCCCCGACCGAATGGTGGCGCGATACGCCTTCGGCCAGGGGACCGAGCAGATTCTGGGCCGCGAGCTGGCCCGGATGGGCGATTTCACCGAAGCCTTCCGCCGCGATCCGGCCCCGGTCGAAACCGACGATCTGCACCGCATCCTGCAGGCCGGACTGCCCGAGTGGGTCCGCCGCCTGATCCTCTTCCCGATCTTCGCCGGGGAGGAGCTGGCCGGCATGGCGGCCATCTTCAACCAGCCCCTCGACGAGGACGGCCGGCGGACGGTCGTCCAGCTCACCCAGCAGGTGTCGATAGCCCTCCAGAATGCCGACCTGCGCCACGAGCTGGCCCACAAGGCGGCGGCCATCGACGCCATCGACCGGCTCAACGTGAGGCTGGCCGGCAACGTCGAGATGGACGACCTCCTGGCGGCCTTCTTCGACGAAGCGACCCATCTGGCTCGGGCCGAGCGGGCCTCGCTCATGCTGCTCAACCAACAGAGCCGCGAACTGCTGGTCAAGCTGGTCAAGGGAGACGAAGGGAAAGTCCTCTCCAACTGCGCCATCCCGATGGACGAGGGACTGGCCGGGCAGGTGGCCGATGACGGGAACGCCCTGCTGGTGGAGGATCTCGAGAGCGACGAGCGGGTGGGGCGGTCGAACCGGCCCCGCTACCGGACCCACTCCTTCGTTATACTCCCGCTGAAAGTCGGCGGGCGGACCATCGGCATCCTGAACGTGGCCGACAAGATCACCGGCGAGGTCTTCACTGCCGAGGATCTGGAGATGCTCCGCTCCCTGTCGGCCCACACCGCCGTGGCTCTCGAGAAATCGGAGCTGTGGGAACAGTCGAAGGAGCTGAAGCGCATCTCCATCACCGACGACCTGACCGGCCTGCTCAACCGGCGCTACTTCCAGGAGCGGGCCACCGAGGAGATCGAGCGCTCCCGCCGCTACCACGAACCCCTCTCGCTGGCGATGATCGACGTGGACGACTTCAAGCTCTACAACGACCGGCGCGGCCACGCCGAGGGGGACGCGGTCCTGGTCAGAGTCGGCGCCGAACTGCGGAAGGGGACCCGGACGGTCGACATCGTGGCCCGCTACGGCGGGGACGAGTTCGCCATCCTCTCCCCGGCCACCGGCAAGGAGCAGGCCGTGCAACTGGTTGAGCGCATCCGGAAGGCGGTCACCGGCCAGATCATCGGCGAGTCGCGCCAGCCTGCGTGCAGCGGCTTGTCGATCAGCATCGGCGTGGCCTCCTTGCCGGAGGACGCCGGCACGCTCGAGGACCTGGTCAACGCCGCCGACAAGGCCCTCTTCCGCTCAAAGCGGGAGGGGCGCAACCGCGTCACCCCCTTCGCCCCGACTGGGCCTTGACCTGGGCCCGGCCCGCAGCCGCTTCCAAGTCCTCCTGCAGGCGGGTCCAGTCGTCGTATAGATAGGCCAGGTCGGCGGTGATCTCCTTGAACTCGTGGGCGAGGCGCCGGGCCACTTCCGGGTCGGCGTAGGTCGCCCCGTCAGCCAGGGCCGACTCGACTTCGCCCTTCCTTCCTTCGGCCGCGGCTATCCTCCCTTCCAGCTTCCGGATCGCCTCTTGAAGGGGTTTCTGCTTCCGGGAGCCCTCCTGGCGCTGCCGGGCTTCTTGCCGCTTGCGCTCGCGGGCGCCCCGCGATGATGCCGGACGGACCCCGGTGTCGGCGGGTGACGGGGAGACGGCAGCCGGGGACGGATGGGGCTTCTTCCCCGCCGCCTCCTGCTTGGCCGCCGCCTTTCGGGCATGCACCCGTTCCAGCCATTCCTCGACCGTGCCCAGGTGGAGGCGCACCCCGCCCTCGCCGAACTCGACCACCTTGTTGACCAGCGTCTCCAGGAAGTCACGGTCGTGCGAGACGATCACGTACGAGCCGCCGAAGTTCTCCAGGGCCTCGCGCAGGACCGCCTTGGAGCGCATGTCAAGGTGGTTGGTCGGCTCATCGAGGACCAGCAGGTTGGCCGGGGTCAGCAGCATCTTGGCCAGCGCCAGCCGGCTCTTCTCGCCGCCCGAGAGGACCGACACCCTCTTGAAGACGTCGTCGCCGCGGAAGAGGAAGCAGCCGAGCAGCGTGCGCAGCCGCGAGGTGGTCTCGTTGCGGGCGATCGCCTCCAGCGTCTCGAGCACCGTGCGCCCCGGGTCAAGTTCCTCGGCCTGGTGCTGGGCATAGTAGGAGATGATCACGTTGTGCCCCTCGGTGCGCGCGCCCGACTGGAAAGGCTCGATGCCGGCGACGATGCGGGCCAGGGTCGACTTGCCGGCCCCGTTGACTCCCATGAAGGCGATCCGGTCGCCCCGCTCGACGGTCAGCGAGAGGTCCCGCAACACTTCCAGTTCGCCGTAGGCCTTGCGGACATGCTTCAGCGTCAGCAGCGTGCGTCCCGGCTGGGGGGGCGCGGGGAAGTCGAACGAGATGGCCCCCTCCTCCTCGTCCAGCGTGACCAGGTCCATCTTCTCCAGATTTCTCAGGCGGCTCTGCACCTGGCGGGCCTTGGTGGCCTTGTAGCGGAAGCGCTCGGCGAAAGCCAGCGTGGCCTTGATGTGCTCCTGCTGGTTCTCGTACTGGGAGCGCAGGATCTCCAGCCGCTCGGCCTTCTGCTCCAGGTACCAGGTGTAGTTCCCCTTATAGTCGGTCAGCTTCCCGGCGGCCATCTCCAGCGTGCGGTTGACCACCATGTCGAGGAAGCGCCGGTCGTGGGAGATCAGCAGCACCGAGCCGTCGTAGGCCTTCAGGTACTCCTCCAGCCACTCGAGCGACTCGATGTCGAGGTGGTTGGTCGGCTCGTCGAGCATCAGCAGCGTCGGCTCGGAGAGGAGCAGCTTGGCCAGGCAGAGGCGCATCTGCCAGCCGCCGGAGAACTCCTCCGTGGGACGGTCGAGGTCGGCCGCACGGAAACCGAGGCCGAAGAGGACCTGCTCGACCCTGGTCTTGATGCTGTACCCCTCGGCGTGCTCGAGGTGGTGCTGGATGTGCCCCATCTCGTCCACCAGTTCGTGCACCTCGACCGACTCCCCCCGGCCCGCCTGGCGCAGCGACTCGATCTCGGCGGCGATCTCGTCGACGCGGGCGTGCAGGGCCAGCAGCTCTTCGAAGGCCGAGGCCGCCTCGTCATACAGCGATCGCCCGCCATGGACGACGCCGTCCTGCGGGAGGTAGCCGACGGTGGTCGAGCGCGACTTCGCCACCGTGCCGTAGTCGGGCTCGACCAGGCCCAGGAGGATCTTCATCAGCGTCGACTTGCCCGCCCCGTTCGGCCCCACCAGGGCCACCCGCTCGTCGTCACCGATACGGAAGGAAACGTCCCGGAAGAGGTACTCCCCCCCGAACTGCCGCGCCACCCCATCCAGCGTGATCATCAGGTCATTATGCCAGACACTCCCCGGTCGATGGAATTGAACTTCCGCAATGTGGTCGGATACAGTTATTCTGATGACCTGATGGGCGGAGGTCCGATGACGCGGAGCGACCTGAAGTGGTGGCTGGGGTGCTGGCTGGCGGTCACCGCCGTGACGGTGGCCGTCTACGTCGCCGCCTGGCACGCCCCGATGCCCGGCTACCGGTTCTGCGGGTTTCTGCTCAACAGCGACGACGCCTGGGGCTACCAGGCATTCGCGCGGGCCTTTGCCCGGGGCGGCCTGCTGATCGACAATCCGTGGTCGAACCTGGTCCGCCCGCCGGCCTTCTTCAACCTCATCTGGTTCCTCCTCGGCAAGGGGATGGCCGTCACCGGGTTCTCCTTCATCACGCTCTACTATGCCGCCGGCATCCTGTCGACGGGGCTGATGTACCTGGCCATCCTGCTACTGATGAAGGCGCTGCTCGGCGATGGTCTCGCGGGCCGGGCGGGGTTCCTGCTGGCGGGCTTCGGCGGCGGCTTCGGGTGGGTGGTGGCCCTCCTCTCCACCGAGGCGGCCACCCGGCTGCGGCCGCTCGACATCTACCACCAGGAGGGGTACCCGCTGCAGGCGGCCCTCTTCTTCCCCCACCTGGCCCTTTCCATGGCCGTCCTGACCTTCATCATGCTGCTGCTGTGGCACGGGATGGCCCTGGAGAAGCGGCGGGCGGTCGCCGGCGCCGGGGCGCTGCTGGTCGTCCTCGGATTTCTCCACCCCTACCACCTGGTGACCGTGCTGGCGGTGGCCGGCGCCTGGACGGCGCTTCGCCTCGTTCGCGGCCGCGGGCAGTGGCGCCGGGCGCTGTCCGACTTCATGCTCCTTGCGGGCTGCGCCGCCCTGCCGCTGCTGTACTACCGGTGGCTCTTCACCCGGGAGAACTTCGCCTGGTGGGCCGAGGCCAACGAGGTCCTCACCGGCGGGATCGTGCCGGTCCTGCTCGGTTTCGGCGCCTTCCTGCCGTTGGCCGCGCTGGGGGTGTTCGGCCGGGACGACGCCCCGCCAGGAGGACCCAGTCGGCGCCTATTCCTGGGCGCCTGGGCGGTGACGCAGGGGGCGCTCCTCTTCTCCAGCCCGCTCGTTCGCTTCGAGGTGAAGCTGGCCGAGGGGCTGATCCTGCCACTAGCCGCGCTGGCTGTGCTGGGAGCGGGGAAGCTGGCGGGCCGGTTCCCGGCGCTGCTCGGCGGGTGGCGGGGATGGATGGCAGCCGCGCTGGCATTCGCGCTCATCCTCCCGTCGCACGCCATCCTCGTCCGGGAAAGCTTGTCCTCGATCGGGATGTACCGCCACTCGCTGCTCCCCTCCAATTGGCACTGGCGCAACGTCATCTCCCCGCGGGAGCGGGAGGCCCACGACTTCATCCGCCGCAACGTCCCGGCAGATGCTGTCTTCTTCGGCAGCGCCCTCTCGGTCATCCTCCCGGCGGTGGCCGACGTGCGCTTCTACAGCGGCAAGATGCACATCACGCCCGACGAATTCCGCAAGTTCGAGGAGACTGATTGGTTCCTCACCAAGCCGCTCTCGCAATCCGACCGGCACGTCTTCCTGCGGGAGAGGAATATCGGCTACGTCTGGTACGATCCCTGGGCGATGGTCGCCTACCCCTTCCGTCCCGGGAATCTGTCTTTCCTGGAACCGGCCTTCGACAATGGGGCGGTGCGCATCTACCGCGTCCGCTAGGGGGGGCGCCTACTTCTTCTCCTGCAGCGGCGTGGACGCCGGCCTGGCCAGGCAGCGGAAGCCGGGCAGTTCCGGAACCTCGATCCGCTCGGTGTACTCGGGGAAGTAGGTCGACTCGACGTGCTCGGCGCCCCACATCGGGACGTTCCCGCAAACCATGGTCGGGTTGGCCGGGAAGTACCGGGTGCGCTGCTCCCGGCTGAGCGGGTAGCGGGCCAGCACCTCCCGGTCGTAGACCGCCGAGCCGAAGTTGTAGAGCACCCCCTCGGCCATCAGGTGGCTCAGCGGGAGTCCGGTGAAGTAGGCTCCCGGGCCGTGCTTCTTCAGGTAGTTGAAGGCGATGTGGGCGGCGTTGTTGCGGGTGGAGAGCTTGCGGGTCCTGACGTAGTCGAAACCCCACCAGAACCAGCGGAGCGACAGGGCCAGCGATACCAGGACCAGGACCAGCTTGAACGTCCTGATGGCCTGGTGGCGGGCAGGACCCGACTCGAGCCTGGTCATGACGGCCGGGACGAGGAGACAGCCGGCGGCCAGCAGGAAGTAGACCGTCGGGCTCAAGGTGTTCGGCGAACCGCCGACCTTGACCCGCCCGAGGACGGACATCGGCAGGAAGAAGAGCGCCGCCAGGAGGGCGACCTGCCAGTCTTCCGCGCGCCGCCCGCCTGACACCGCTGCAGCCTCCACCCGAGAGGCGTGCCAAGCCCCCCAGCCGACGGTGAGGAACAGGAGCAGCGGCAGGCTGGTGTTGAACAGTTCGAAGAAGACCCCCACCAGGTTCCAGGGGAGGGTCCCGTGCCATGGGCAGCGGGCCATCAGCTTGACGGTATTGAAGAGGACGTCGCCGAACGGGAAGAGGGAGAAACAGACCAGGCCGACCAGCAGGCCGGAGACGGCGGCCAGCCCGCACAAACGGAACACGGCCCGCCAGCCGCGCGCCCACAGGACCACCAGGGCCATGGCCACGAAGACCGGGGCCATCACCTGCTTGGAACCGACGGCGCACCAGCCAGCCAGGGTGGCCAGGAAGAGCAGCCACGCCTCCTTCCTTCCCTCGGCCCGGAGGGCTTCCTGGAGCAGCAGAACTGCCGTCAGGGCGAAGCCGAGGGCGGGCGCGTCGGCGTGGGGAGTGAAGACGGTGGTCAGCGGGCCGGTGAAGTTGAGCCCGTAGACGAACCAGGCGAAGCCGATGCCGGTCAGCCTGACGCTGCGCGACGAGCGCCACAGGAAGACCAGCGCCGGCACCATCGCCCAGGCCTGGGCCACGATGTAGCCGAGGAAGATGACCCTCCCGGGCGACTTGGCGGCGCCCACCGGGAGAAAGGCGAGCACCCAAACCGGCGGGTAGACGGCGGTCTGGACCGAGCCGTGCTCCAGGGAGGAGTACGGGTTCATTCCCTTCAGCAGGGCGATGCTCGGCAGGAGCCGGGCGTTGTGCCAGGTCGCCTGCTGCACCCCCGAGGAGGCCGCCCAGATGGCGCAGGTGGACACGGCCAGGAAGACCAGCGGCGGCAGGCACGAGGCCAGCAATCGGTCCTCAGGGCTCCGGCCGCGCGGGTAGCGGAAAAAGACGGCGCCCAGGAGGACGCTGGCCAGGGCCGCGGCTAGATACAGTTCGGCGGGCGTCATCGGTTCACCATTGTCCACGACCGCCGGCGAAAGTCAATTCGCCCGAGACCTTGACCGTCATCCACGGATCGGCGTAGAGTGCCCCGTCATGCACGATCCACACTTGAGCGCGAAGGCCGGAAAAGCGTGGGACTGAAGGGACGCTGGGTCGCCGTGGCGGCGCCGGTCGTCGGGCGGGGCGTCCTGCGGCTCCTGGGAGCCACCTGCCGCTCCGCCTACGTCGACTGGGACACCGCGGCCGTCGTCACCAACACAGACCGGCCGGTCATCTACGCCTTCTGGCACAGCCGGCTGCTGACGATGTTCTTCCCCCGGCGGCACCGCCGGCGCCAGATCGTCCTGCTGGTGTCTCCGTCGCGCGACGGCGAGATCATCCGGAAGGTGCTGGCCTCCTTCGGCTACCGCACCGTCAGCGGCTCCTCGGCCCGCGGCGGGCACCAGGCCTTGCGGGTCATGGCCAAGGCGCTGACCGGGGGGGACGACATGGCCATCACCCCCGACGGTCCGCGGGGCCCGGCCGAGAAAGTCAAGCTAGGCATCCTCCTGTTGGCCAAGATGACCGGCGCGGCGATCGTCCCGGTCGCCTGCGGCGCCCGCCCGGGCTGGCGAGCCGGTTCCTGGGACCGGTTGCTGGTGCCCCTCCCCTTTGCCCGGCTGCGGTACGTCGCCGGGGAACCGATCATCGTCCCCGCCGACACCGACGATCTCGATCCTTGGCGGCTGCGGCTCGAGGCGGAACTCGGCCGGGTCACTGACCTGGCCGACCGCCCCGGCTGATCAGACCCCGATTGCCGGACCCTGCGGCAGGACCTCGTGCACCTGGGCCCGCCAGCACGAGGCATAGTGCCCCCCGGCGGCGACCAGTGAGGCGTGGTTCCCCGATTCGACGATCCTTCCCGCGTCCATGACGTGTATCACGTCGGCGTGCATGGCCGTGGTGAAGCGATGGGTGATGATCAGCGCCGTCCTGCCGGCGGTGATCTCGCGGAAGCGGGCCAGCCACTCGGTCTCCGCCCAGGCATCCATGGCGCTGGTCGGCTCGTCCAGCACGATGACCCCGGCGTCCCGCAGGAATGCCCGAGCCAGGGCCAGCCGCTGCCATTCGCCGACGCTCAGTTCGGTTCCGCCGAACCATTGCCCGAGGACCGTCTCGTAACCCTGCGGGAGGTTCCGGATGATCTCGTCAGCCCCGGCAGCCTCCGCCGCCCGGGCGATCCGGCCGGCATCGGGCGCTTCGGCCAGGGCGCCCATGGCGATGTTTTCGGCCACCGTGGCATGGTAGCGCACGGGTTGCTGGAACAGGACGGTGATCGACCGCCGCAGAGACCCGATGCCGACCTGGCGAACGTCCACGCCGTCGAACAGCACCCGTCCCCGCTGCGGATCGTAGAAGCGGCACAGGAGCTTGACCAGCGTGCTCTTGCCCGAACCGTTGTGGCCGACGATGGCCGCCACCCGGCCGGCCTCGAGAGTCAGCGAGAAGTCCGACAGGGCGGCGCGCGGGCTGCCCGGGTAGCGGAAAGTCACCCCCTCGAAACGGATCTCCCGCCTCGGCGGCCGGGGCGCAGGGGCAGGATCGGCAACCTCGGTCACCGTCGGCTCGAGGTCCAGGAATTGGAAGAGTCCGCCGAGGTAGAGGGCACTGCGGTAGATCTGCCCGACGCTCCGGAAGAGCGACCGGAGCAGGCTCTGCCCCTGCTGGAACGTCTGGTAGCAGAGGACCAGGTCCCCCAGCCGGGCCAGGCCATGGAGGGCCCGCCGGAGCATCCAGACGAGTCCGGCCAGGCCGACACCCCAGGCAACGACATTGGCCGCCAACTCGGTCAGCAACTCCCGGCGGGCCAGTCCGAGCCGACCGTCGCGCAGCCCGGCGCGAATGCGTTGGAAAGCCTCCCGGTAATGCGACCCGAGATCGAACAGCCGCAGTTCCGCGGCTCCCTCCCGTTCGGTGATCATCCAGTCGTAGTAGTTGGCCCGCCGCTCGTTGACGGTGTTGCGCAGGCGCCACTGGTGCTCGCGGAGCACGAAGGCGGCGGCGACCCACAGGCCCGGCAGCGCGCTGCCGAGGAGGAGCAGCGGCAGCCACCACGCGTAGGCGGCCAGGAAGGCCGCCAGCACCAGCAGGGTCAGGCCGTGCTGGACGATGGCCCCCAGGTTCTCGATCAAGGCCAGCGGCTGTTGGAGGGCCAGTGAACTGGCGTGGTACATCAGGTCGTACGACTCGGGCCGCTCGAAGAAGTCGAGGTCGAGACGCAGGGCCTGCCGGTGGACCAGGGCCTTGATCTGGTCCTGCACCAGCTCTCCCTGGACCGACCGGACCCAGGTCGACAAGCTGGAGAGGGCCTGGCCGGCGATCCACAGCACGCCGATCATGGCAATCGGGAACCAGCCGCCGTCGAGCGCGCCAAGGATGTCCCGGGAGCCGATGGCGTCGGTCAGGCCGTTCACCGCCTGGCGAGTGAACCAGACCTGGGCCGCCGGCACCATCCCCTGGGCGACCAGCAGCGCCATCCAGGCCACCGTCCAGAGGCGAGCCGCCCGCCAGACGAGCTTCAGGCCGCGCCACATCAGCGGCAGGCGCACGGCGGATTCACGGAGCACGACGCCGATCATGGCGACCGCGGCTCCCCGGTCAGAAGTCGGCCGTGTCGAAGGTGTTGCACTGGCCAGTGTCGCCCGACTCGAGCCCGCGACGGAACCAGCGCACCCGCTGGGCGGAGGTGCCGTGGGTGAAGGCGTCGGGCACCACCCGGCCGGTGGTTTCACGCTGGATCCGGTCGTCGCCGATGCTCGAGGCGGCGTTCAGGGCCTCTTCCACGTCGCCCGTCTCGAGGATCTGGCGGGTCCGGTCGGCGTGGTGCGCCCAGACCCCGGCCAGGCAGTCCGCCTGCAGCTCGAGTTGGACCGAAAGCTGGTTCTGCCCGTCCTTGTCCGCCCGCCCGCGCAACTTGTTGACCCGGTCGTTGATGCCCAGCAGGTTCTGGACGTGGTGCCCGACCTCGTGGGCGATGACGTAGGCCTGGGCGAAGTCGCCGGGGGCGGCGAACCGCCGCTGCAGCTCCTCGAAGAAGCCGAGGTCGAGGTACACCTTGTCGTCCCCCGGGCAGTAGAATGGGCCGACCGCGGCCTGGGCGAAGCCGCAGGCCGACTCCACGGCGTCGGTGAAGAGAACCAGGGTCGGCTCACGGTAGGTCCTGCCGGACCGGCTGAACTGCTCCTTCCAGACATCCTCGGTGTCGGCCAGGACGACCGACACGAAATCGGCCTGGGTGTCCTCGCCGGGTGGGCGCGCCTCCCTGACCTCCTCCGTCTTCGTGGAGACGGAACTTCCCATCTGCAGCAGCATCCGCGGGTCGACCCCGAGGTACATGGCCACCAGGACCAGGATGACGGTGCCGATGCCGCCGCCGAGCATCCCCTTCCTGACGGTGATCCCCCGGCGGTCCTCCACGTTGTCGCTCCGGCGATTCCCGCTCCAGCGCATGGATGCTCCTCCCTCCGATCGTGTCCTGGGTCGACGGTACGCCGATGCCGGCGCGCCCGTCAAGGCCTTTCTATGGTAGGATGCACGTCATGAACAGAGCCCAGGCAGGGACCGATCGCCTCTTCCTCGCGGGTTTGACCCTGCTGGCCCTGTGGGTCCTCTACCTGGTCTTCAAGCCGCTGCTGGCAACCGTCTTGATGGCCGCCCTGGTGGCCGTGCTGACCGCCCCGTTGCACCGCCGGCTGACGGCCAGGCTGCATGGTCGCAGCGGGCGGGCGGCCCTGATCACCTGCATCGCAGTGACCCTGGTGGTCCTGCTGCCGCTGGCCTTCATGCTGACCATGCTGATCATGCAGAGCATCGACCTGTATGGGACCGTCTCCGACTTCCTCTCCGACGGCGGTCTCAGGAAGGTTCTCGAGAATCCTTCGGTGACCCGCGCGCAGGCCTGGATCGACCGCTACCTGTCGACCCTCGGCGGCCAGGAGATCAACATCAAGGCCAAGGCGGCCGAGACGATCCAGAAGGTCTCCGGGTACTTCATCACCGACGGCCAGCGGATGGCCGGAAACGCCGTCGGCCTGGTCGGCTCGTTCTTCCTGATGCTCTTCACCCTCTTCTACCTGCTGGTGGACGGGGAAGCGATGGTGACCTACATCCGCCAGGCACTGCCGCTCCCCGAAGCGCGCAGCCGGCGGCTCGCGGCCCGTTTCGTCGACGTCACCCGGGCGGCCTTCATCGGCAACCTCGGCGTGGCCGCCACCCAGGGGATCCTGGGAGGTGCGGCGCTGGCGCTGGCCGGCATGCAGGGGGTCTTCTGGGGCCTGATCATGGCCTTCGCCTCGCTCATACCGGTGGTCGGCACGGCCCTGGTCTGGGTCCCGGCCGCGGCCTACCTGGTGCTGTCGGGCCGGTGGCTGGCGGCCACCCTGCTGGTCGCCTGGTGCGCGGTCGTGGTCGGCTCGGCCGACAACTTCCTGCGCCCGTACCTGATGGGGGGCAAGAGCGGCCTCCACCCGTTGTTGGTCCTGCTGTCGGTCTTCGGCGGCCTGAAGCTCTTCGGCATACTGGGGATCTTCTTCGGGCCGCTGGCGGCGGGCCTGGCGCTGACCCTGGTGGACATGTTCCGCGAGGAGTTCGGACACGCTCCGAAGGACGCCCCGGTGACTGGAGCGTCCCCGGATCAGGAGGCTTCGCCGCCCGCCTAGCGGGGACCGTGGCAGGCGGCGCATATCTCCCGCCCGACGGTCAGCCGTGGCCGCTTCCCGGGTGTCCCGCCGTCGGCAACCGTCTTCAGCACCCCCTCCTGGTGGGGGTTGTGGCAGGTGCCGCAGGTGATCTCACCGTCGACCAGTGGCAGGAACAGGCCGACTCGTTCGGGGGCTGAGTCAAGCAGCCGGGCAACCTCCCGCGAAGGCCTGACCAAGTGGTCGACCTCCTCGGGATGCCGGGTGATGATCTCACTCGTGTGACACCAGCGGCAGATACTGCTGCTCCCCTCGACCAACTCGGGGATTCTGAAGGCGACGGTTTCGCGGTCGGGGATGCCCGAGTGGCAGAAGAGGCAGGACATCTCCCTGATCCGGCCGGCGGCGTCGATCTGGTTGTGGGGGTTGAACAAGCGGAACTGCTCCCGCGAGTGGCACCGGAAGCAAAACTCCTCCCGCGTGGTGAAGCCTCCCCGGATGAAGGCCGGATTCTTCCGTTTCAGGTCGCGCGCCGCGCGGTCGCCCTTCTCCTGCAACGATGATGCGTGGCAGGTGCCGCAGGTGACCCGTCCCCCCTCCAGCGGCATGTCTTTCGGGATGGTCACCAGGGCCGACGGGAGGCTGTTGGTCGGGTGGATGTCGTGCCCGGTGCGCTGGTCGGCGTGGCAGCGGTTGCACATCCGATTGGTTTCCCCCCCTCGCGCAGGGCCGGTTTTCCCGCCGACGGTTCCCCCTCATGGCAGCTGATGCACATGACGTCCTTCCAGTGCGGGTTGATCCGGGTGGAGAAGGAGGCCAGGTCGAGATAGACCCCGCGCAGGTGCTTGCGCCGCGGGTCGCCGCCGTGCGGGTCGTGGCATGAGGAGCAGGAGAAGCGCTCGTCGAGCAGCGGCAGGCCGATGTTTTGGGTCTGGGCAACGATGTCGGCATCGGCGAATGGGTTGACGGCCAGGTAGTGGGCGTCCTGGATGGCCCCGTGGCACAGGTCGCAGCGCCGCTCGACGTCACCCTTCAAGCCCTCCCGGGCGGCGGTCGCGTCCTTGGGTTGGGACATGTGGCAGAGAGGACAGGAGTCGGGCGTGCCGGTGTGCGGGGAGCGCTTGATCAGCGAGTCGCCGTGGCACTTGCCGCACAGGAAGTCCTTTCGATCCAGTGCGGCCTCCCGGTCGCCGCGCAGCAGGTAGCGCCGCAGTTCGGGGCCGTGGAGGTAGTGACAGGTCAGGCAGGTGATGAAGCCCTTCCCGTCGGCGGCAGCCAGCGGGAGCCCGCACGACTCCGGGGCGGTCACTTTGATCGGGTGCAAGTTGTCGTCCGGGTGACAACCGGTGCAGGAGGTGATGCCGTCAGTCTCCCGCAGCGTCGCCTGGCCGGCCACCGGCTGCTCGTCCGCATGGCAAGCGGCGCAGGAGCCGGCGTGGGGGTCGCGGGCAAGCCGCCCGGTGTCGTCGTCCTCGGTCTCCACCCTCTCGGCGCTGGTGGCCAGCAGCGCCCAGGCGGGCGCTGCGGATCCCAGCAGGACCAGCAAGGTCAGCGTCGCCTGAACCAGGCCCGGGGAGATCATGGCCGATAGTATACGCCTGCCGTGGCTCCTGCTATCCATAGAATATTTCTATTTGACTTATAGAGTTGTCCGATGGTAAACATGCCTCGGCAAATTCAATGCCGCCCCGCATGAGCTTGCTGGGTGGGCCTGTCGATCAAGGCGTAGCAGACAAGGAGGGAACGACATGATTCGGAATCTCTTCGCCAGCCGTCGCGGCATCGTGGCCGTCGGCGGCATCATCGGGGTGCTGGCCGCGCTGCTGCAGAAGGCCGGCAATCCGGCCAACATGGGCATCTGCGTGGCCTGCTTCGAGCGGGACATCGCCGGTGCGCTGGGGCTGCACCGGGCGGGCATCGTGCAGTACATCCGCCCGGAGATCATCGGCTTCGTCCTGGGTTCGCTGGCGGCGGCCCTGATCTTCCGTGAGTTCAAGCCACGGAGCGGATCGGCCCCGCTGGTGCGCTTCGTCCTGGGCTTCTTCGCCATGATCGGCGCGCTGGTCTTCCTCGGCTGCCCCTGGCGGGCGCTGTTGCGTCTCGCGGGCGGCGACGGCAACGCCATTCTCGGCCTGGCCGGCCTGTCCGCGGGAATCGGCCTGGGGGTCGTCTTCCTGAAGCGGGGCTACAACCCCGGACGCAACCAGCGCTCGGCGGCCGCCGCCGGCTGGGTGATGCCGGCGATCATGCTCGCGCTGCTGCTGCTGCTCGTCTTCAAGCCGCTAATGGGGGCCGGCGGCAAGGAGGGGCCGATCTTCCTGTCCACCAGCGGCCCCGGATCGATGCATGCTCCGCTGCTGCTGTCCCTGGCGGCCGGCTTGCTCGTCGGCTTCCTGGCCCAGCGCAGCCGCTTCTGCACCATGGGCGCCATCCGGGATGTCCTGCTGATCGGCGACACGCACCTGATGAACGGCGTCCTGGCCCTGGTGGCCGGCGCGCTGGCCGCCAACCTCCTCCTCGGGCAGTTCCACGCCGGCTTCGCCGGGCAGCCCGTGGCTCATTCCAGCCACCTCTGGAACTTCCTGGGGATGACCCTGTCCGGCCTGGCATTCGCGCTGGCCGGGGGGTGTCCCGGACGGCAGCTCTTCCTGGCCGGCGAGGGGGACGGGGATGCCGGCATCTTCGTCCTGGGAATGATCGGTGGGGCGGGTTTCGCCCACAACTTCTCCCTGGCCAGTTCCCCTGCCGGCGTCGGCCTGCACGGCCCCGCGGCGGTGATCATCGGGCTGGCGGTGTGCGTCGTGATCGGACTCACCATGCGAGAGAAAGCGAGGTAGCCATGGCCGACGTGCTCGATGTCAGGGGGCTCTCCTGCCCCGTGCCGGTCGTCCAGACGAAGAGAAAACTGGAGACGATGGGCGAAAGCGGCTCGCTGGAGGTGCTGGTGGACACGGACACCGCCAGGGAGAACGTGACCCGGCTGGCGGCCCACAAAGGTTGCCGCGTCGACGAGCGAGCGGAGGCGGACGGCTGGCGGCTCATTCTCACCAGGGGATGAGCCCGGCTTGACGCCGGCGGGGGACCGGCCCGGGTGGCGCCGGGCCCTCCGGATCCCTCAGGAGCCGGGTGGCCGGCGCGGCGGCGGCCGTTCCGACACTATCCGCCGGTACTCCTCGGGCGTGTTGACGTTGGCGAAGGAGGAGCCGTCGACGCGCAGGCGCTCGAGGTCGCCCTCGTCCACGTACAGCGTCCGGACGTCGGTGAAGAAGTCGTTGATCCGGTAGTTGCCCGCCTCCAGCAGACCTTTCATCGGCTCCAGGCAGCGGCGCGAGTAGACCGCGAAGAGCGGCTCGACCAGACCTCCCCGCCGGGGGACAACCACGTCGTGCCCCTCCCGCACCGAGAGCAGGTGGCTGATCAGGGCGACGTCGGGAAAGGGCATGTCGCAGGCCAGGGCGAAGATGTGCCGGGTGCCGGCGGCGAGCAGCCCGGTGTACAGCCCGCCGAGCGCGCTCCCCGGGTACACGTCGGGATGCACCGGCAGGCCCAGATCGGCGAACCGTTCCGCCGGCCCGCCGACCAGGATCACCCGGGGCACGGCCAGGCGCACCGCCTCGACGGCGATTTCGGTCATGGTCCGGCCGTCGACCCGGAGGAGCGCCTTGTCGGCGCCCATCCTCCGGCTCTTCCCCCCGACGAGGACGACGCCGGTGACGTCCTCGATCGGCGGATTCATCGGTCGGGCATCCGCAGCCAGCATCACGCCGTCATTATGGCACCCGGGCCGGCGGGACGTCCACCGCCATCGATCCCGGCCGGCGCAGGGAGCAAGCCGTTCGCGGCCGGCGCGGGTGTGCTACCATGACCGCCATGTCTTCCGGATGGACCCTGCCTCGATGAACCGGACACCCGCCGGGCCCAGGCGAAAGGCCGCCGAAGGCCGCGACCTGTTCGACCACGCCGCGGGCGAGGGGGGCGACCGCCGCCAGCCGCTGGCCGCGCGGATGCGCCCCCGCACGCTGGATGAGTTTGTCGGCCAGACCCGCGTCCTGGGCCCCGGCAAGCTGCTGCGACGGGCCATCGAGGCCGACCGCCTGTCGTCGGTCATCCTGTGGGGGCCGCCGGGAACCGGCAAGACGACCATAGCTTCGCTGATCGCCCGCCGGACCGAGAGCCGCTTCGAGACGCTCAACGCGGTCATGGCCGGGGTGGCCGACATCCGCCGCGTGGTGGAGGAGGCCAGGGAGGCGTTCAAGTACCACCGCCGCCGGACGATCCTCCTGGTCGACGAGATCCACCGCTTCAACAAGGCCCAGCAGGACGCCCTCCTCCCCCATGTCGAGGACGGCACGATCGTCCTGATCGGGGCGACCACCGAGAACCCGTACTTCGAAGTCAACGCGCCCCTCCTCTCCCGCAGCCGGGTGTTCCAGCTCGAGCCGCTGGGCCGGCAGGAGGTGGCCGAGGTGCTGCGCCGGGCCATCGCCGACGACGAGCGGGGCCTGGGAAGGATGCCGCTCGACGTTGACCCGGAGGCCCTGGCCCACATCGTCCGGGTGGCCGGCGGCGACGCCCGGACGGCGCTCAACGCGCTGGAACTGGCCGCCCTGACCACCGCCGCCGCGGGCGACCCCCCGCGGGTGCGGATCGACCTGGGCGCGGCCGAGGAGAGCATCCAGCGGCGGGCGGTGCTGTACGACAAGGACGGCGATGCCCATTACGACACCATCAGCGCCTTCATCAAGTCGGTCAGAGGCTCCGATCCCGACGCCGCCCTTTACTGGCTGGCGAAGATGCTTCACGCCGGGGAGGACCCGCGCTTCGTCGCCCGGCGCCTGCTGATCCTGGCCGGGGAGGACGTCGGCCTGGCCGACCCGGGCGCCCTGGGGGTGGCCGTGGCCGCGGCCGCGGCCCTCGACCGGCTGGGGATGCCCGAGGGGATCTACCCGCTGGCCGAGGCGACCCTCTACCTTGCCCTGGCCCCCAAGAGCAACTCCACCGGTTCGTACTTCCGGGCGCTGGCGACGGTTGTGGAGGGCGGTTCGACCGAGGTCCCGACGCACCTGCGCGACCCGAGCCGCGACGGCCGGGCGACGGGGCACGGGCGCGATTACCGCTATCCGCACGAGTTCGACGGCCATTTCACCCCGCAAAATTACCTTCCCGAGGAGCTCCGGGGGACTCGCTTCTACGATCCCGGCGACCAGGGAAGGGAGCGCGAGATGGCCGAACGGCTCGACCGGTGGCGGCGCGAGCAGGCGGCCGCCCTGGGGATCTCTCCCCGGCAGGGGCCGGTCCTGACCCACGACCAGGAGCAGGCCCTCAAGCGGGGCCGGACGAAGGAGCCGGACGGGTCATGAAAAGATTGACACCGGAAGGACAAGGGGCGATGATCGAACGCATAGATCGTGGCCGGCGGGAAGCCGCGGGCGTCACTCATCGAACAACGGAGGGAACCATGGCATCGAAGAAGCTGCTCGACCTGCTCAACAAGGGCATCGCCCGGGAGATCCAGGTATCGGTCCAGTACATGTGGCAGCACGTGATGTGGAAGGGGATGAAGGGCTACGCGGTGAAGGACGCGCTCAAGGGCATAGCCGTGGCCGAGATGAAGCACGCCGAGGCGATCGCCGAGCGGCTGGTGACCCTGGGCGGCACGCCGACCACCAAGCCCGAGCCGATCTTCATGTCGAGCAAGCTGGCCGACCAGCTCAAGCAGAACCTGAAGGACGAGGAAGGGGCCATCAAGCTGTACACCCAGATCATCGACGTGGCCGACAACGAGGGCGACATCGTCACCGAGGACCTGTTCAAGAAGATCCTGGCCGACGAGGTCGATCACCGGGATACCTTCGCCGGGTTGCTGGAAAAGGACTGATCGGCGACAGGCGAACCAGGCGGGGGGGCCGACCGCTTCCCCGCCTTTTCTTTTCGGAGCCTCGACATGAGTTCGAAATCCTCCAAACGGACTTCCCGCAAGAGGGGGCTTCCCCCGGCACGCTGGTCCACATCGGAGAACGGTTCACCGACGAGGTGGTCATCACCGTCATGGCCTACGGGCCTGACCGGCTCGATGAAATCCGGGCGGCCACTCCCGAGGCGGCCCTGGCCCACCGGGGAACGGCGCCGGTCACCTGGATCGACGTATCGGCGGTTCACCAGACGGACGTGGTCGCCTCCTTCGGACGCCTCCTCGATCTCCACCCCCTGACCCAGGAAGACATCCTGCACACCGGGCAACGCGCCAAGGAAGAGGCGTATCCCGGTTACCACTACGTCGTCCTGCGCATGCTTTCGGCCGGGAAGGAGGGAGGCGTCGCCTCCGAGCAGATCAGCATGATCCTGGCGCCCGGGCTCCTGGTGACCTTCCAGGAACGCCCCGGGGACGTCTTCGATCCGGTCCGCTGCCGCATCCGCGAGGGGGGCGGCCGGCTGCGGGGGATGGGCGCCGACTACCTGGCCTACCGGCTGATGGACGCCGTGGTGGACAGCTGCTTCCCGCTGCTGGAATCCATCGGCGATCGCGTCGAAGCGCTCGAGGAGGAGCTGGTGTCGCTGGCCCCGGGAGCGTCGCTGGCCGCGATCCACGCCCTCAAGCGCGACCTGGTGGACGTGCGCAAGTCGGTCTGGCCGCTGCGCGAGGTGATCTCGGCCCTGGCCCGCGGCGACTCGGCCCTGGTCGGCGAGGGCGTCCGCCTCTACCTGCGCGACCTGTACGATCACGTGATCCAGTTGATGGACGCGACCGAGACGAACCGGGACATGGTTTCCGGCATGCTCGACATCTACCTGTCGAGCGTCAGCAACCGGATGAACGAGATCATGAAGGTGCTGACCATCATGTCGACCATCTTCATCCCGCTGACCTTCATCGCCGGCGTCTACGGGATGAACTTCCAAAGGGGGACGCCGCCGGATCCTGCGGCTCCATTGAACATGCCGGAGCTGTACTGGCGTTTCGGCTACCTGTTCGCGCTGGGGATGATGGTCGTCACCGCCCTGGGGATGCTGGTCTTCTTCAGGCGCCGCCGGTGGCTCTGAGGACTGCCGCGCCGGATCGTCGGGGTGGCACCGACGGGGGACCCCCACGGAGGGCGCAGTCCGTCGGCGAGCACTTCGTGGGGGTGTGAGGTGCCAGGACCCCGACGACCGACCCGGCTGGCCGTCTTCCTGGCCGTCGCGGCCATTACCGTGGCCGCCTTCCTGCCGGTGCTGGGAAACGGCTTCCTGTCGTACGATGACGACCGCTACGTCACCGACAATCCCCGGGTCCTCTCCGGCCTGACCCCCAGCAACGCCTTCTGGGCGCTGACCTCCCTAGAGGAGGACAACTGGCACCCGCTGGCCTGGTGGTCGCACATGCTCGACGTCAGCCTGTTCGGATTGCGGCCGGGGTGGCACCACCTGGCCGGGCTCCTCATTCACGCCGCGGCGGCCGGGTTGCTGGCCCTGGTCCTCGGCCGGATGACCGGCCGGCGGTGGGCCTCGGCGGCGGTGGCGCTCGTCTTCGCCGTCCACCCGCTGCGGGTCGAGTCGGTGGCCTGGGTGTCGGAGCGCAAGGACGTCCTGGCGGCGCTTCTCCTCGTGCTCACGCTGGCCGCCTACCGCCGCTACCTCGACCGGCCGACGGGGAAGCGCTACGCGGTCGTCTGCCTCGCCTTCGCCCTCGGCCTGGCAGCCAAGCCGATGCTGGTAACCCTGCCGTTCGTCCTGCTGCTGCTCGACTGGTGGCCGCTCGGCAGGTTGGGGACCCCCCGCCGCCCGCTGCTCGAGAAGCTGCCGCTGCTGGCCCTCTCGGCCGGGTCATCGGCTCTCACCCTGGTCGCCCAGAGCCGCGGCGAGGCGATCACCGGCGCCGACGTGATCCCCGCCGGACTGCGAGCGGCCAACGCGCTCCACTCGATCGGCGCCTACCTGGCCGACACCTTCGTGCCGACGCGCCTGGCGGTGGTGCGCCCCTTCCCGCTGGGGGGCCAGACCGTCGTGACGACCGTCATCGCGGCGGCCGTCGTCGCCGGATGTTCCTGGCTGGCCGTCGCCTCGCGCCGCCGGCGCCCCTGGGTCACCTTCGGCTGGGCGTGGTACGCGGGAATGCTGGTGCCGGTGCTCGGCCTGATCCAGGTCGGTCTGCAGGCGCGGGCCGACCGGTACACCTACCTCCCCCACATCGGCCTGCTGGTCGCCCTAGTCTGGTCGGCGGCCGGCCTCCCGGGCTTCCGGAGACCGGGCCCGGCGTCGGTTGGGGCGATCCTGGCCGTCGTGCTGGCCCTGGGGGGGATGACCTGGCGGCAGGCGGGCCACTGGCGCGACGACATCACCCTCTTCACTCGCGACCTCCGGGTCACCCGCGACAACTGGCTGGCCCACCGGCTGCTGGGCAACTTCCTGGCCGCAAGGGGGCGTCAGCAGGAGGCGTGGGAGCACTGGCAGGCGGCCATCCGCCTCAACCCGCGATCAAGGCCGGAAGGCGGCCGGGACGGACGGCCGTCGACGGTGGGGGTGGAACAGGCGGTCGCCGAGGCTGTCCGTACGGCCCGCGAAGGAAGGCTGATGGAGGCGGTCGGCTCGCTGGCCGAACTGCTGCGCCGGGATCCCGACTCGGTCGAGGCCCACCTCGCCCTGGCCATGGTCCTGGGCGAGGCGGGCAAGCTGGACGAGGCCATCCACCACTGCCGCGAGGCGCTCCGCGTCGACCCCGGCCAGAAAGTCGCCTGGAACAACCTCGGGGTCTACCTCAGGTCCTCCGGGGACCGGCCCGGCGCCGTCGAAGCGTGGCGGCGCGCGCTGGCCATCGACCCCGCCTACCGGAGCGCCCGGGCCAACCTCGAGGAGACCCTTCGCTCTCCCTAGCGCACTCGCCGCGGGTGCATTTTTCCATTGACCCCCCCGGCAGGATTGGTAGCATGTGGCCACTCATTGGGGTATCAGCCGGGCACACGCCGTTTCTGACAGGTAGAGGAGATTGCCGATGAACATGGTTCCCTCGAGGGTCTTCCTGACCAAGGGTGTCGGCGTCCACAAGGAGCGCCTGCAGTCATTCGAGATCGCCCTGCGGATGGCCGGCATCGAGAAGTGCAACCTGGTGACCGTCTCCAGCATCTTCCCGCCGCACTGCAAGATCATCTCCAAGAAGGCGGGATTGGCCATGCTGAGCGCCGGGGAGATCACCTTCTGCGTCATGGCCAGGATGGACTCCAATGAGCCGAACCGCCTCATGGCCGCCTCGGTCGGGCTGGCCATGCCCTCGGATTCGAGTCAGTACGGCTACCTGTCCGAGCACCACGCCTACGGCGAGACCGAGGACAAGGCCGGCGACTACGCCGAGGACCTGGCCGCCTGCATGCTGGCCACAACCCTGGGCGTGGAGTTCAACGAGGACGACAGTTGGAACGCCCGCAAGGAGGTCTGGAAGATCAACGACCAGATCTACAAGACCCGCAATATGACCCAGTCGGCCGAGGGGCACAAGAAGGGCCTCTGGACGACGGTCATGGCCGCGGCTGTCTTCTGCGACTTCTGAGGCGGTTCCCGGCCGCGGACTCCGGCCTTGGCGCCCGGTTCAGCGCGCCGCGGCCCTGCCGAAGACGATGGTGGCCACCAGCGTCGTGGAGTCGAGCCTGAAAGCGTAATTGCCCTGGTCCAGAAGGTTCCTAATCTTCTCGATGTCGCTCCCGACCGCCCTGAAGAGGGGGCCGTCACCCAGGCGGACGGGATCCACCAGGTCCTGGAACATGATGAAGCGCTCGTATCCCTTGCGATTCAGCTTGAGGCCGATGGCCACCATGTTGTTGGAGAACTGGTCCGCCAGGCTGGGGTAGTTCTTGGGGGAGAGCATGGAGCACAGGTAGCGTGTCGGGCGCCCTTCTTCCTTGGCAAGCCGCAGGATCCGGTGGCTCATCCGGGTGCACATCTTGTTGCCCCGGTAGTCGGGGTGGATGGCCGTGAACCGGAACCTGGCCACCTGGCCGAGGCCGCACTCGGGCACGATCAGGTCGCGGCCGCACTCGATTTCGCACTCGGGGTTGCCGCCGTCGTGGATGATGTAGTGAAGGGAAGTGTATCCGGCCAGTTCACCGTTGACGATGAAGCCGATGGTGAATCCCTGATCCATCAGGTCGAGGGACAAGACCTCCGGCGCGCCGGGGACGAACAACTCGTGATCCGCGATGGCCGTGCAGACCTCCTCCTGCAGGCGGAGCATGCCCTCCAGGTCGGCGGGCCCCAGGCGCCTGATCTCGTACGTATTAACGGAATTGTCCTGGGCGTTGACCAACGTCCCCTTCTCAAGGATCATCACGCACCCCTGTGCAATTCCGTACAGATCGCCACCGGGCATGAGTTCCTTCGCCTCCCGGAGGGCGGCGATCGCGAGGATGCACCCGGTTGGTATATGATAGCAGGTAATGGGCGATCGGAACATCGACCCCGATGGATCCCGGCCGGGCTGCACCCCCCCGATGCCTGCCCTCCGGGGGAACGCTTCTTGACCGTATCCGAACTTCGAGGGTAGAGTGTCCGGGAGGAGGGCGTGCGACTTTCCCCGGCCTCCGGGCGCCTGAGTACCGGCGCGGAATGGCCGGGGAGAACCGTGGGGAACAGTTATCGGGAGGCTACTAGATGAACAGGAAGTTCCGGGCGGGCCTTTGGCTTGTCACGCTTGCGCTTTTCACCGGATGCGAGTTGGACACCGACGTGGTCACCACGAGGAACCGCCACCTAGAGGCCTCCACTGGGGACGTGACCATCGGCGTGGTCGGGACCTGGAGCAACGCCAAGTCGAACCTGATGTGGGAGGGAATCGACCTCGCGCTGAAGGAGATCAACGCCGCCGGGGGAGTCCTGGGGCGGAAGATCAAGGTCCTCAAGGAGGACGACGAGGGCTCCCTGTCCAAGGGGAAGATCATAGCCCAGCGCCTGGCGGACAACCCGGACGTGGCCGCGGTCATCGGCCATTACTTCTCGGCCATCACCACCCAGGTGGCTCCGACGTACGAGTTCTCCGGCATCCTGATGATATCCCCGTCGAACAACGACCCCAAGTTCACCCAGCAGGGTTTCCGCAGGGTCTTCCGCACCAATCCCAACAACGTCGACATCGGCATCGCCCTGGCAAACTACGCCGCGAAGATGAAGTACACCAAGATCGCCCTCTGCTACGTCAACAGCGACTACGGCAGGAGCCTGGCCAACTGGTTCGAAGCCCGCGCGCGCGAGCTGGGGCTGGACACCGCCGACAGCGTCCCCTACGGCTACGGAACCATCAGCGAATTCAAGAAGATCCTGGAGAAGTGGCAGGACTTGGAGTTCGACGCCATCATGCTCGGGGGGAGCATGCCGGAGATCCTTCACCTCATCACCTGGGCCCGCAAGATCGGCATCAAGCAGCCGATCATCGGCGGGACGGGCCTCGATGCTCCAGACCTCGTCAAGGGGGGGGCGGCTTCGGAGGGGATCGTCTTCACCTCCTACTTCTCCCCGAAGACGGCCAAGGGCGACCGCGCGCGGCAGTTCATCGATCGCTACACCGCGCAAACCGGGAAGCCCCCGCACACCCTCGTCGTGCAGGGGTACGACTGCATGCGCCTGCTGGCCTACGCCATGAACCGGGCCAACAGCATCCTGCCCGACAAGGTCGCCGAGGCGATCCGCCAGACCCGCAACTGGGACGGCGTGGCCGGGCGTCTCTCCTTCGACGACCAGGGGAATCCGATCGGCCCGACAGTGGTCCTGAACCGGGTCACTCAGGGGCGCATGGAACCCTTCGTGATGGCAGAGTGAACTGACCCGGAACACCTTGTTCGGGGTCAGGCCGGGTCGGGCTTCTGACGCATCGGGCGGCAGGCGTAGCCCGAGTCGGCCCCTGGGAGCGGCTCGACCGCCTCGCCCAGGGTGAACTTCCCGGTGGCGATCCAATCCTTCAGAATGCCGGCAATCTCCCTGGCGCGGGCGTATGACGACAGCGGCGCCGTGGGAACCTTCCGGCCGTCGATCTCGATCGAACCGCTCCGCAACTGCTCGTAGTTCACCTCGCCCAGGTTGCCCGCCTGGAATTGCGGGTAGGCGGTGCCGTAGTCGACGATCTTGGTGGTGATGTCCCGGTCGCCAACGCCGCAGGAGGCCGCCAGGTTCTCGTCGAGCACCGGGATGGGGATGCCCAGGCCCACCCCCAGCGACACTCCGTACCCCTGGAAGGAGAGCCCGCGGAGCCAGCGGCGGTCCATCCCCTTCAGATCGCCGATCACCGACAGCGTTCCCGCCGGCACCTGCGGCGTGCCGTTCGGTTGGCGCGGAACGCCCGGGTTGTGCTGCGTCCCCCACCAGGCCACGTGGCCGACACCGCCGCCCAGGAAGATGCGGGTGCCGACGCCGATGGTCCTGTAGGTAGGGTCCTTCATCAGCGGCGAGAGCTGCCCGGCCGAGCTGTACGTGGCGTTCCCCAGGGATGGTTTCAGGACGCCCATGTAGGTGTAGATCATCCGGTCGGACAGGTTGACGGCGCAGTTGTAGTTCTGGTAGGCGTTGCGCGGATTGAAGAGGATCGCCTCGTTGACGTCCTCCAGCCTGATCCAGGTGTTGACCTCCTTGGCCGGGTAGCAATCGGTTCCGTAGCCGACCGCCTTCAGGTGGACCTCCTTGCCGGCCACCAGGTCCTCGATCACGTGGGCCCCGCCGTAACGGAACTCGCCCGGGTAGATCCGGTTGGCCGGGTCGTCCTCGGGCAGCTCGGTGGCACCGAGATAGACATCGACCGCGGCCAGGCCGGCGTATGCCGGGACGCCGTTGAGCCAGGCCTTGGTCATCTTGATCCGTGGGCGGGAGTGGCCGACGTTTAGGAAGACACCCGACGAGCACATCGCCCCGAACGTGCCGGTGGTGACCACGTCGACGTGCCGGGCCGCCCGGGAGACGCCCTTCTCCCTGACCAGGTGGACCATCTCCTCGGCGGTGACCACCACCACCTTGCCCGACTTGATCTTGTCGTTGATCTCGGCGATGCTGCGGATCATATGGCGCGTCGGCTCCTAGGACCGCCCGGTGTCGGTCTTGCCCTTCTTCTCGAGCGACTGCTTGTGTTCCAGTGCCTCGCCCTGCACCCTGATCTGGCACGTTTCGCAGATCGACTGGATGGAAACCTTGCCGCACAGCAGGCAGTGGGTGACCTTCTTCTTTCCCTTCTCGTCAGGCATGGCGAATTCTCCTGTCAGGTGTCCCTCTCTCCACCGGTCTCCGGGTCGAACAGGCGGACCTGGGTCTCCGGATCGAGATTCCTGAGAGCGGCCACCGTCTCGTGGGCGAAGTAGTCAACCTGCTCCGGTTGCTCCTTGGCCCTGAAGTGGATCTGGACCCGGGGCGCGAAATCGAGCCGGGCCATAATCTCCGGATAGTGAGGGGCCTTCCCCCAGATGACGTAGATCTTGACCGGATTTCCGGCGGCGTGGACAAAGCAGCCGTTCTTGGGGTCCTCCCTGAAATCGAAGGACTTGAGGACGTTGCTGCTCTCGGCCGACGTTGAGGTCGTATACAATACCAGCTTGTTTCCCATTATCGCTTGGTTGTTGGCACCGTTCCTGCCCTGGTTTGTACCACAAAACCGGCGGCAATTGAAGTACTTCCATCGGTGGGGAGGTGGAACATCGTGAATGGCGCCAGGTGGATCGCCGCCTTCGGCTACGCGTGTCTGGTCTGGTCCTCCGCCGGGTGGGCCCGGCTGCCGGTCGACTGGCTGCGACGGCACAACCTGCTGCGAGTCACGCTGGCGGCCCTGGCCCTGGGCACCGTGGCCATCGTCGCGGCCATGCTCCGGCGGCGCGGGCGGGTGGCGGCCTGGCGCATGATGGGGCTGGCTGCCTTGGCGGCGGTCTATGGGCTCGCCGTCACGGGCTGGGCGGGCACCCACGAGGAGCGGATCCACTTCCTCGAATACGGCATCGCCGCCGTCCTCTTCGCCCGGGCGCTGGCCCCGAACGTCCGGAACCGCCCGCTGCTCTTCCTGACGTCGGTCCTCTTCGGGGCCGGCGCCGGGGTGATCGACGAACTGGTCCAGCGGGTAACGCCGGGGCGATTCTGCGATGCCCACGACATGGCCATCAATGCCGCCTCGGCCCTGCTCGGCGTGCTCCTCTACGCGACCGCCGGCGGGGCGGCCTTCACCGGCGCCTCCCCGTCTCCCCCGGAAAAACCGTCACCGCCCGGGAGGCCCGGTAGTAGAATGGACGCCATGGAGGGGAACTCGTGAACGGCGCGTTCGAGGCGGTCGGGCCGCTGCTGCTCGGCGCGCTGCTGGGCGGCGTGGTCGGCTTCGAGCGGCAGTCCCACGGCCGCCCGGCCGGACTGCGCACCCACATCCTGGTCTGCACCGCCTCGGTCCTGGTGATGCTCATCTCCCGCGACCCCGGCCCGTTGGCCCCGCTCGCCATGGGGTACCTGCGGCTCGATCCGTCGCGTCTGGCCGCCGGGGCGATCACCGGCATCGGCTTCCTGGGCGCCGGGGTGATCATCAAGTCGGGTGTCACCGTCCAGGGGCTGACTACGGCAGCCAGCATCTGGATGGTCTCGGTCATCGGCTTGGCGGTGGGGAGCGGCCTCTATGTCGCCTCCCTGACCGCCCTGGCGATCACCGTCGTCTCGCTCTGGGGACTCCGCCTTCTCGAGGGGAGGGTCGTCCGCACCTCCTACCGCTCACTCGTGCTCCATTTCGATCCGGAAAGCCAAGGCATGGAAAAGACCCGCCGCCACCTCGACGACGCCGGGGTGTCGGTCGAGCACGCCGAGTTCACCCGGGATCTTGGCAGGAGCGAGGAAATCATCCGGCTGACCGTTTCACGCAGGGGCGAGGGGGACTGGTACGCATTGATGAACGCCCTGGTCTCTCTGCCCGGCATCCGGCGGGTCGACATCCGTACGTAAGAACGGCCGGCGCCCACCGGCACCGGCCGTCAATCTACTTGCCGTACTCGACCCGGACCTTCAACTCCACGCGCTCGTTGGGGTTGTCGCGCATGTCCCGCGGCTGACTGACGATCTTGTCGGCCACGTCCATCCCCTCGACCACCTCGCCGAAGACGCTGTAGTTCCGGTCGAGAGAGAAGGCGTCGCCGACGGTGATGAAGAACTGCGAGCCGGCGCTGTTGGGGTTCTGGGCCCGGGCCATCGACAGGATGCCCCGCTTGTGCTTGGTGTCGTTGAACTCGGCGTTGACGTTGTAGCCGGGGCCGCCGGTGCCGTGGGCCATGCGGTTGCCGCCATCCTTGCTCTTGGGGCAGCCGCCCTGGATCATGAAGCCGGGGATCACCCGGTGGAAGGTCGTCCCGTCGTAGAAGCCCTTCTCGGCCAGCGAGATGAAGTTCTTGACGTGCATCGGGGCCTTGTCGGGGTAGAACTTGAGCACGATCTTGCCGAACTTGGTCTCGATGATCCCCTTGGCGCCGGCGAACTTCTTGAGCTCCTCGGGGGTGGCCGGGGTGGGGGCGGCCATGCCTTGGGCAAAGGCGACGGCGGGCAGCGCGGCTACGACAGCCAGGGCGAACAGTCTCATCAACGTCATGCGTCTCCTCCTCAAAGGGGTTGGACATCCCGTGGCATCCGGGAAAACCGGACGCGAGTTGAGATTATAGTCCCTCGGGGCCGTCCCTTCAACCTCTGGCGCGGGCATGCGAAACCCCCTTGCATTTTCCTGACAGGCTGTATATTATGCCTTCCGTTAGCACTCGATATGGGCGAGTGCTAACAAGTGGGCAACCATCTCAACCAGGAGGAGGCGAGAAACAGATGAAGATCAGACCGTTGCACGACCGGGTCATCGTCCAGAGGATGGACAGCGAAGAGAAGACCAAGGGCGGCATCATCATCCCCGACTCGGCCAAGGAGAAGCCCATCATGGGCGAAGGTGATCGCGGCCGGCCAGGGCAAGATCAAGGACGACGGCACCGGATTGCCCCTCGACGTCAAGAAGGGCGACAAGATCCTCTTCGGCAAGTACAGCGGCACCGAGGTCAAGATCGAGGACGAAGAGTACCTGATCCTGCGCGAGGACGACATCCTCGGCGTGATCGAGAAGTAGTTCCCGACAGCACAACTGATCTCAAGGAGGAGATACAGAACTATGGCCAAGATGCTCAAGTACAACGAAGAGGCCCGCCGTCCATCCTGGCCGGCGTCAACCAGCTGGCGAACGCCGTCAAGGTGACCCTCGGCCCGCAGCGGCCGCAACGTCGTCATCGACAAGAAGTTCGGCTCGCCGACGATCACCAAGGACGGCGTGACGGTCGCCAAGGAGATCGAGCTGGAGGACGCCTTCGAGAACATGGGCGCCCAGCTGGTCGCGAAGTCGCCTCCAAGACCTCGGACGTCGCCGGCGACGGCACCACGACCGCGACCGTGCTGGCCCAGGCGATCTACGCCGAGGGGATCAAGAACGTCACCGCCGGCGCCAACCCGATGGACCTCAAGCGCGGCATCGACCAGGCGGTCGAGGTCGTCGTCAAGCAGCTCAAGAAGCTCTCCAAGCCGATCAAGGACAAGAAGGAGATCTCCCAGGTCGGCTCGATCTCCGCGAACAACGACACGACGATCGGCGACATCATCGCCGAGGCGATGGAGAAGGTCGGCAAGGACGGCGTGATCACGGTCGAAGAGGCCAAGGGCACGGAGACCAACCTCGAAGTGGTCGAGGGGATGCAGTTCGACCGCGGCTACCTCTCGCCCGTACTTCGTGACCAAGCCCGAGCGGATGGAGGCCATCCTCGAGGACGCCTACATCCTGATCAACGAGAAGAAGATCTCCACCATGAAGGACCTGCTGCCGATCCTCGAGCAGATCGCGAAGATGGGCAAGCCGCTGCTGATCCTGGCCGAGGAGATCGAGGGCGAGGCGCTGGCGACGCTGGTGGTCAACAAGCTGCGCGGCACGCTCAACGCGGCCGCGGTCAAGGCCCCCGGCTTCGGCGATCGCCGCAAGGCGATGCTCGAGGACATCGCGATCCTCACCGGCGGCAAGCTGATCACCGAGGACCTGGGGATCAAGCTCGAGAACGTCAAGCTGGCCGATCTGGGCCGCGCCAAGCGCATCACGATCGACAAGGACAACACGACGATCGTCGAGGGCTACGGCAAGCCGGCCGAGATCGAGGGCCGCGTCAAGCAGATCCGCGCCCAGGTCGAGGAGACCACCTCGGACTACGACAAGGAGAAGCTCCAGGAGCGTCTGGCGAAGCTGGTCGGCGGCGTGGCGGTGATCAACGTCGGCGCCTCCACCGAGACCGAGATGAAGGAGAAGAAGGCCCGCGTCGAGGACGCGCTGAACGCGACCCGCGCGGCCGTCGAGGAGGGCATCGTCCCCGGCGGCGGCGTGGCGCTGCTGCGCTGCGTGGCGGCGCTCGACGAGCTGAAGCTCGAGGGCGACCAGGCGGTCGGCGTCACGATCGTCCGGCGGGCGCTCGAGGAGCCGATCCGGCAGATCGTGATCAACGCCGGCGTCGAGGGCGCGGTGATCGTGACGGAAGTCAAGAAGAACAAGAAGGCAGCTACGGCTTCAACGCGGCGACCGAGGAGTACAGGCGACATGATCGAGGCCGGGATCATCGACCCGACCAAGGTCACGCGCACGGCGCTGCAGAACGCGGCGTCGATCGCCGGCCTGATGATCACGACCGAGTGCTGTGACCGACAACAAGGAGGAAGAAGAAGACCGGCGGCATGCCCGGGATGGCGGCGGCATGGGCGGTGACATGTACTGAGCCTGAGCCAGGCTCCGGGCTTCTTCACGGCCCGTTCCACATATGCCCCCGGTCGGGTTCGCCCCGGCCGGGGGTTTTCTTTCCCGATCAGGCTATGACCGTCACCTGGACGCTGATGACGCCGCCCACGTTGTTGCCGTCGAAGATCGTCAGGGAGAACTGCCCCGTCACCGTCAGGGTCACGTCGGCCTGGTTGCCGCCGCTGGTCCCGTTGTTGGGCGGCGTGTAGGTCGCCTCCCCCCCGGGCGGCTCGAGATATCCATACGGCGTGGTGCCGGCCGGTCCGCTGAGGGTGATGCGGACGTTCTGCCCGGCCTGCCCCTGGAAGAAGACCGTGGCGCTCCCGCCTCCGGAGCCGACAGTGACTTCCGTGTCCAGCAGAGACGGCCCGCCGGCGTCGTCATCGTCGTCGCCGCCGCATCCGCACACCACCAGCGCGCCAGCCAGCAGGGCGACCGACAGGAACACCCTGATGCATTTCCACGTGCACATGGGTTCCTCCTCCTGTTGAGGGTGTGAACGCTCTTCCATCCCCTGCCGATCCTTTTACGCCTCCGATGGAGATGCCGTCAAGCCATGGACCGCCCCGCGACGGCACCCGGTCTCCCGGAAAAATGGTATCCTTGGACCATGAATGCGCCGATCCGCCTTGATCCCACCGGAGACGCCGGGCCCTCCCGGGGTTCCCTCTACCTCGTCGCCGGGCCCTGCAGCGTCGAGACCGAGGAGCAGATCATGGCCGCGGCCGCCGGCCTGGCGCGGCATCCGTTCCACCTCCTGCGCGGCGGGGTCTGGAAGCCCCGCACCCGGCCGGGCACCTTCGAGGGGATCGGGCCGCGCGGGCTGCAATGGCTCAAGCAGGCCGGGGTGGCGGTCGACCGGCCGGTGGCCACCGAGGTCGCCTTCCCGGAGCACGTCGAATTCTGCCTCGCGGCCGGGATCGACGTCCTCTGGATCGGCGCCAGGACGACGGTCAATCCTTTTGCCGTGCACGAGCTGGCCGAGGCACTGCGGGGCGTCGACGTGCCGGTGATGGTCAAGAATCCGGTGAATCCCGACCTGGATCTCTGGATCGGGGCGCTGGAGCGGCTCAACCGGGCCGGGGTGAAGAGGCTGTCGGCCATCCACCGGGGCTTCTCGTCGAGCCGCCGGTCCCAGTACCCGGAACCGCCCCGAGTGGCGCATCCCGATCGAGTTGCGGCGGGCCATCCCCGATCTGCCGCTGCTGTGCGACCCGAGCCACCTGTGCGGCCGGGCCGACCTGATCGCCGGGATCGCCCAGGAAGCCCTCGACCTCCTCTTCGACGGCCTGATGATCGAGGTACACCCCGACCCCCCCTCGGCGCGAAGCGACGCCAAGCAGCAGATCACCCCCGACGCCTACGGCGAACTCATCGACGGGCTGGTGGTCAAGAGCCCGACCAGCGACGAAGGGGAATTCCAGCGGCAGATCCGCCTGCTGCGCCAGGAGATCGACGAGCTCGACGCCCAGGTCATCGAGACCCTCGCCCGCCGGATGGAGGTGGTCCGGGGCATCGCCGACTACAAGAAGCGGTTCAACGTCTCCGTCCTCCAGCCCGACCGCTGGGAGCAGATCATCAAGAGCCGCAAGGGGCTGGGGAGGGAACACCACCTGGACGAGGCGTTCATCCTCGGCATCTACCAGTTGATCCACCAGGAGGCCATCCGCTGCCAGGAGGAACCGCCTCCCCCGCCGCCCGGCGAAGGCAAGGATCCGGGCGGCAGGAACCGCTAGCTAGCGGGGCGGAGCGCCAGGGCCTTCGGGGGCGTCGATGTCGGTGCTCCAGAAGTGCGGCCGGCGGGGGTCTTCCGACTTGGGCGGCTCCTGTTCCGTGCCGCGGACACCGGTCAGCGGAACCACCTTCATCTCGGTCCTGGCCGTGCCGTCCGGCGAGGAGACCCGGTGCTTGAGCTTCCCCAGGCGCGCCTTGAAGAAGAGGTCGCCCACCTTAAGCTCGGCCCCGGCGACGACGTCCACCGTCAGGTCGCCCTGGAAGACGATCCTGGCGAACGACTGGGCTCCGGTTCGGATGCTCTCCCCCTCGAACAACTGCTGATCGATGCGCCCACCCTTCCAGAGGCCGTCGCGCCCGACTTCCACCATCCCCTGCAGGGCCACCAAGTGACCCAGGGGCGGCGCCTCCTGGGCAACGCCCGCGCACGGCCGGAACGCCATGAAGGCCACCGTCGCCATAACCATCACCGTCCATTTCTTCATCGCTCGTCCTCCTCCCCCTTGTTGCGGGGAGACTTCCCCGCCTTGTGATCAGACATGCTACTCCCTCCGTCGCTCACTGGCCATCACCGGCCAACTTCCCGAAGCTGTCTCCCAGCGCCGGCTCCGGAGAATCCCGCCGCCCGGCCGGCGATGCGGCCATTGCCGTGCCGACCAGGAGAACCATGACGATGCGGGCGGAAAACCTTGTACGGCCGCGGGCTATCACTGTTTTTCATACCAATGACGGCCGGAAAAGTTTCCCGCGGGCATGTCGGGGTGGGGGAAGTGACAGGAGCCGGCCGGAGTGCTAGGGTGGTGCCATCGAGGAGGATCGACCGTGCTGAAAGCCCCCATCCGCCGCCTGGTGCCGCTGCTCCTGCCGGCCCTGCTCATCCTTATCCCTCCCGCGGTCCATGCCGCGGAGAGGCTGACCATCCTGCACCTCAACGACTTCCACGGCTCGCTGCTGCCCTGCATCCAGAAGGCCGGCCAGCCCGAGAGGGCGGCGCCGCCCGGCTCGCCGCGCTGGTCGCCGCCCAGCGCGACGCCGGACCCTCTTCCTGGCGGCCGGCGACCTGATGCAGGGGACGCCTCTCCAACCTCTTCGCCGGCGAACCGGTGATCGAGGCCTTCAACCTGATGGGCCTCGACGCCTCGGCGGTCGGCAACCACGAGTTCGACAACGGCCAGGAGGCCTTCCGCCGGCGCGCCGCCGAGGCCCGCTTCCCCTTCCTCGCCGCGAACATCGCGGGCCGACTGGCTGAAGCGGTCGGCGGTCCTTCCCGCCGGGCCGCTGCGCGTCGCGCTCTTCGGCCTGACCACCGCGGAGACGCCGGTCGAGACCCACCCGCGCAACGTGGTCGGCCTCCAATTTTCCGACCCCGTCGAGACCGCCCGGGAGATGGTCGCCGAACTCGCGCCGCAGGCCGACCTGGTCGTCGCCTGACCCACCTCGGCTTCGAGGAGGACGAGAAGCTCGCCGGCGCCGTGCCCGGGATCGACGTCATCGTCGGCGGGCACAGCCACGAGCGCCTCGAGCAGCCGGCGGCGGTCGGCGGCACGCTGATCCTCCAGGCGTTCGAGCGGGGCGTCTTCCTCGGGCGGCTCGACCTCGAGGTCGAGGGAGGCACGGCCGGGCCACCGGCTACCGGCTGCTCCCGGTGACGCCGCAGCCGGGACCGACCCGGCGGTGGCCGCGCTGGTCGCCGGTTACGCGGCCGCCTCGGCGACAAGATGAGCGAGCCGGTCGGCACGGCCGCGGTGGCGCTCGAGGGGGCCGCGGCGGACGTGCGCCAGCGCGAGACGAACCTCGGCAACCTGGTGGCCGACGCGATGCGCGAGGCCGCCGGCGCCGACGTCGCGCTGGTCAACGGCGGCGGCATCCGCGCCGGATCCCGGCCGGGCCGGTCACCGTGGGCCGATCTACAACGTGCTGCCGTTCGACAACTGGCTGATCTCCTTCGCGATCACCGGCAGGGAGCTGCGCGTGGCGCTGGAGACCGCCCTCGCCAAGGCCGGCGAGGGGGACGGCGGCTTTCCGCAGGTCTCGGGCATGACCGTCGCCTTCGACCCCGACGCGCCGCCGCTGGCCCGCGTCCGTGAGGTGAGCGTCGGCGGCGCGCCGCTGGAGGACGATCGCCTCTACCTGCTGGCCACCCACGACTTCCTCGCCGCCGGCGGGAACGGCTACACCGTCTTCGCCGGGCACGAGCCGGTGCTAAACGACAGCGGGCGGCTGGCTGCGCGACCTGTTCGCTGACTACGTCCGGAGGAGGAGGACCGTCGGCGGCGCGGCCGAGGGAAGGATCAGGAGGATCAGATGAAGAAGATCGTCACCGTTTCGATCAACGGCCGGGAACGGCAAATGGCCGCGGGCCTGCGCGTCCGCCATCTTCTCTCCCCCGAGGACCTGGCCCTTGTCGAGGCCGGCGCCTTGGAGGTGACCGACGCCGAGGGAAACCGGCGCGGTCTTGACGGGGCGCTGTCGGACGGCTTGGCCCTCCTCATCCGCCGCATTTCTCCGGCATCCTGAGGATATCCGGACGGAATGAACCGTCGCTCCGCCCATTGATGCAAGATATTTTCCAAGTAAGTGGATGGCCAGACCCTAATTGGCAGCAGATGTGCCTATTGAGTGGGAAGACTAGACCTAAATGCCCGGAACGGCTCCTAATCGCAGTTGCCGCTGCGGCTCCCCGAGTATGACCCGCCCCCCTGGAGGTACCACTCGAAATCGTCGTCACCCCGGAGGTCGTTGGTGACCACGCGGCAGTAGGCGTTGGAGTAGGAGGGATCGCTGTAGGCGGTGACCGTGTGCACCCCTTCGGGGGCGTTGTCCCAGACGTTCTCGGCGTTCCCCTTGGTGCCGACCTTGCCGCGACGCTCCCCGTCGACCTCTATCCAGACGTCGCTGGAGGTGGAATTGCGGACGATTATGTCGGTATTGCTGTCGAGCGCCTCTTCCAGTTCCTGGCACCCCCCCACGGCGAGAGCCAACAGGGCCACCAGGATTGCCTTCGACAGTATGCGTCCCGCTCCGATTGCACGGCCGTCACACCCGAACATGAGTCATCACCCCTTCGACAATGAGAATCCGCACATCACTCATGATCGATAATATGGCCCGGCCGTGACCACAAATCCGTAACGCCCATCACACAACAGCACCGCAATCTTCGCCCCCGGGCGAGGCACCGCCCGACCTCGAAGACTGGCGGCACGGGTTTCCGAAGGGAAGACCGATCTGTCGCGGTGGCGGCCGGTTACTGGTAGACGTCTCTGCGGTGGCCGACACGAGCCACTGTTATGATGACTTGCCCTCTATCGATAGAGTAGATCACCCGGTAGTCCCCGAAACGATAGGAGAAGAAGCCCTTCTTGTCCGACCTCAGGGGCTTCCCCAGATGTTCGGGATCCTGGACGAGATAGGTTCCCACCTTGGAAACGATCCGATCGGCAATTTCGGGGCCGAGTTCCTTCAGGTCGTCGATGGCCCCGTCGGTCCACCGGACTCCGTAGGTCACTCCTTCTTGCCGCCCTTCTTGTCTATCCCGAGCAATTGCCTTGTTTCATCGGACGAATAGAATCGAGTGTTCGGGTTGGCCATTCTCTCGGCGGCGATGCGAGCATCTTCCTCGTCCTCGGCGCGTTCGGCGAGGTACTCCCGGAGGGCATCCCCCGCCAGGGCGGCCGGATCCCTGCCATCCTCCCGGGCCAGGTCGGCCAGGCGGGCGGCAACCTCGTCGGGCAATGTGATGGTCAATGTGGTCATGGTCGATTCCTCCTCAGGGAGTGTACATGAACAATCTACTCCCCTGTTCACACTCTACCACATCCGCCTCAGACCTGCCCGCAGTCGTCAGACTCGCGCGGGAAACAGGTCGACATGATCAACAGTATTGACGATAGCCAAGAGTGAAAGGAGAAGTTGGTGGAGATGAAGGGATTCGAACCCTCGACCCCAGCGTTGCGAACGCTGTGCTCTCCCAGCTGAGCTACATCCCCACCGTGTAGGGGGCTAAATATATTCCGAAACGCGCCGCGGCACAAGAGGCGGGGCGAAGCGGGGGCTACGCGGCTTTGGCGGGCCTGACGATCATCCCGGCCAGCCAGACGACGGCCAGCGCGATGATTACCCGCGGCCCCAGGATCCACCAGGTGCTGCCGCCGATGACCACGAAGAGCAGCGTGTCCTCGATGACCGCGTGGCAGACGGCCAGGAAGAGGGACAGCACCAGGATGTCGCGCTGGTCCAATTCCCGCTCGCGGGCGGCGTTGATGATGATCCCGGCCCCGTAGATCAGCCCCAGGAAGAGCCCGGCGCTCAGCGGGAAGATCGACCGCGGGGAGACATGGAAGCGGGCCGCCAGCGGCTCCATCCGCCGCCCGATCCGCCGGAAGAGGCTGATCTCCTTGAGCACTTCGTAGACGGCCACCAGCACGACCACCACCAGGCAGAAGCTGAGGCACTGGCGGGCGGCCGCCGTGATGTAGCCGAAGAACTGCGGCAGGCTGGGGGCGGTCATGCCGGCAGCACCAGCGACAGCCCGGCGCCGGCGGCCAGCGAGATGCCGAAGCGGAAGAGGGACAGGCGGACCGGCGAGGCCCCCATGCGCTGGAAGACGGCCGCCTCGATCAGCAGGCTGTGCGACAGCCCCAGCACCAGCCCGAGGATGGTCACCTGGCGGGGGGCCAGGCCAAGGGGCGCGGCCACCGCCAACCCGGCGTAGATATTCCCCAGGTTGCCGGCGATGATCGCCAGGGCGGCTTCACCCGGCAGGCCCAGGAAGCGCATCAGCGGCACGAACGGGGCTGCGGCCTCGGCCAGCAGGCCCGAGTCCTTCATCCAGTTGACCAGGATGTAGACCGGGAAGACGACCTTGACCAGGAAGACGCAGGTGCGGACGCCCTTGCGCACGCCGCGCACCGGGACCGCCCACCAGGCCTGGCGATCCCCGGTGGCCGCGCCCTCGCTCAACGCCAGATCTCGACCTCGATGACCCCCGTCCCGGCGTCGGCGAAGAAGACCCGAATCCCTTCGAAGGACATCTTCTCCAGCTCCGCCAGGAAGGTATCCTGGCTGGCGTAGACGGTGTAGGCGGGAAAGTCGGTCCGGCCGAGGTAGCGGGACCCCGAGGCAACGCCCGCCTCGAAGATCATCCGCTGCAGGCTGCCCATGTTGATCGGCACGAAGCTGACACTGACCGGCTTGATCGAGAAGTTGATGCGGTCGAGGTCGTTCTCCAGCGCGTCCAGGTCGACCACGATCCGCTGGCAGATGTGGTAGTTCGTGCCATAGGCCACCTCGCTGGTCTTCTCGACCTTGGCGTAGCGGCGGAAGTTGATCGCGTTCAGCAGGTTGGTCAGCGGGTCGCGGTTCTTCCACGGAGACTCGCGCACCACGACCCCGTAGGGCGCCACGCAGTCGAGCGACTTGGGTTCCTCGTACAGGTGGACACCGAGTTTCTCCAGCGCCTGCCGCATGGCTTCCTTCAAGGCCAGCTCGCGGGCATATGCGGCCATCCGGTCGATTTCCTTTTCGCGGGTGACCTTTTCGCGGAAGCTCGACTTCCAGCCGGTTTCGTCGTAGAAGCCGCAGACCGGCACGGTTACATCGATGTCGAACTCGGCCGCGGTCTCCTCGATCGCCCCCTCGGCCGGCAGCGGCAGCAGTGACTCGAGGGCGCGCTGGATGGCGATGTCCTCCTGCTCCTCCATGCCGACCAGCAGGTTGATGATCGTCCCGGCGCGATCTAGCACCAGCACCGTCGGCAGGATGCCGATTCCGAGCTGCCGGGTGATGGCGTTCTTCTCGTCGAAGATCACCGTGTAGGAGATCTTGCGCTTCTGGAACTCCTCGTAGCGCTCGATGAACTTGCGGATGCGCGCCGGCCCCAGGTCGCCGTCGGTGTTGATGCCGACGATCCTGATCCGCCCGCCGTACTTCTCCTGCAGGCGCAGCAGGCTGTCGATTTCGGCCACGCAGGGCTTGCAGTAGATCGACCAGAAGACGATTACGCTGTAGCCGTCGAACTTGGGCGGGGTGATGGCCACCTCGTCGCCGGCAAGGTTGCGCCCGCCGATGGCCGGCATGACCTGACCCTTCTGGAGCTCGAAGGCCCCGGCGGCACATGGCACGAGAAGGAAGAGGAGGAGGATCGCCGGCAGGATTCGCATCGTTCTCATGGTCGCTCTCCTTTCACTTGTCTGATTATACGCTGCCCGGCGGGAAAAGAAACCGCAAACCAGCTGATTCCCCTTGCCTGGAGATCGGCCGGCGGATCGTCGAATACGTCCGATGGCGGCCGCCTACCTGAAGGTGGCCGAAGCCCTGGGGGGGGCGCCGGGGGAGATCCTCCTCGGCCGCTGACCGGCGGCCCGACACCCCGGAGCCGCCCTACTCGGCCTTGAGCAGGATCTCCACCTTGGCCGTCTTGCGCATCTGCTCGACCTTGCCGAAGACATGCTTGCTCAGCTTCCCCTGGCGCAGCGACTCCTTGATGTCGTCAGCGACATCCTTCTCGGGGACGACCGACGCCTCGCGGCGCTCCTCCAGCTTGATGACATGGTAGCCGAACTTGGTCTCGACCACGCCCGAAACCTCGCCCGGCTTCAAGGCGAAGGCGGCGTCGGCGAACGGCTTGACCATGTCCTCGCGGCCGAAGAAGCCCAGGTCGCCCCCCTGGGACTTGGAGGGACAGTCCGACATGGACGTGGCCACCTCGGCAAAATCCTTCCCCTTCTTGATCTGGGCGGCGATGTCGTCGATCTTCTTGCGGGCCTCCTGGCGGGTCTTCTCGTCGGCCTTCTCGTCCGCCTTGGCCAGGATGTGGCGGGCGCGGATCTGCTCGGGGGTCTTGAAGCGTTCCAGGTTGGCCGTGTAGGCGTCGTGGACCTCGGCCTCGCTGACGGTGACCTCCTTGGCATAGTCGGTGTCGACCAGTTTCTGGACGGCCAGCGCGCGGGTCAGGTACTCGCGGTAGGTCTCCATGGTCATGCCCTGTTGGGCGAGGGCCTTGTCGAACAGCTCGGCGGCGGGGAACTGCCCCTTGGTCTTCTCGATCTCGGCATCGACCGCCGCCTTGTCGACCCCGTACTTGTGCTTCTTGGCCTCCTGGTAGAGGAGCTCGTAGCCCACCAGGCTGTCGAGGAGCTGCTTCCGGAACTCGTTCACCTTGCCCGACTTGCCGGCGTGGCCGCTGGGGATGCCGCGGCGCTGCAGGTACGGGCCGAGCTGCCGGTCGAACTCGCTCTTGGTGATGGCCACGCCGTTGACCTTGGCCACGGCCTCCGGCTCGGCGGCGCCGGCCGTGAGTGCGGTCAGGAGGATAACGACGAGCGGGACGATCGCCAGGGACTTCCTCATGGCACGGGACTCCTTTTCATGCGGTGTGGTCTGCAAGCCCGGACGGGACCGGAGGGCCGTGCCGGGCACGAATAATAAACGTACGCGATGGGGGGACGGCTGTCAAATGTCTCCCTCCGGCCCGACCCCGTCCAACTCAGGGCGGCAGGCCCGGCGGAAGTTGCACCGCAGGCACGTCGGCCGGTCTTCGATCCGGGGAAAACGCTCCTCCCCCAGCGGCATGTTCGATGCGGCGTCGGCCAGCAGGGACTTCATGTCGGCGATGCTCCCCAGGATGAACGAGGCCGTCCGGCGAGCCGACTGGACGTCGATCGGGTAGCGGTGGACCCGCGACGACTGGAGGTTGAACTCGAGCAGGTCGAGCGATTCCGGCCGGGCCTGCCACGCTTCGGCGGCGTACAGGGCGTAGCCGGTCATCTGCAGCTCGTAGCCGCCCGGCTCACCCCGCCCGGTCTTCCAGTCGGCGATGACCATCCGGTCGCCGTCGCGCCAGGCGGCATCGAGGACCACCCAGCAGGTCGTCCCCTCCAGGTCGAATGACGACAGCGTCTCGACCTCCAGGAAGCCGGCCGGCTCGAGGCGGCCGAGTGAGGCGTACAGGTCGGAGGCGTAGAAGTTGCGCAGGCAGCGCTCGCACAGCGCGGCCATCTCCTTCCAGCCCGCGTCGCCCACGGGCACGCCGTATTCGTGCTCGAACAGCCCCTGCCCCCTCCCCTCGCGGTAGTTCCCCCGCAGCGAGGCGCGGAACTCGTTGCGCATCAGGTTGAGGGTGATCTCGACCACCCGGTCGGGCTCCAGCACCTTCACCCCCCGGGCCATGTTGGTCAGCGAGTGCTTGACCGCCCGGTGGACCAGGTCGCCCACCCACATCCAGCGGTTTTTCAGACTCCGCAGGACCCACAGCTCCCGGGCCTGCGCCGGCGCGGTCTCCTGCCATCCCCCGCGTGAGGCGTAGTAGTGGAGGTAGTAGCGGCGCAGGCAGGCACGGAACATCTCGTGCCGGCTGACCGACCATGAGAAGCCGCCTTCACGCGCGGGCTTCCTTGCCGAAGCGGGTTTCGGGGCGCCCTTCGCGTTCCGGGGGGTCATCGGGCGGCGGCCTGCGGTGTCGTGGGCATGCTGACACTATAGCCTCTCCGCCGCCGCTGCTCAAGGCGGCCGGTGCCATACTCCGCCGCACCGGCGGGTAGTTTGACAGGGGGGGGCATTTCGGCTAGGGTCGGCTCGTGAAAACCGCCCCCGACGTCGGCTCGCTGGCCCGGCTGCTCGAGAATGCCGGCGAGGCGATCGTCCTGGCCACGCCCGAGGGGCGGGTCCTGTCGGCCAACGCCGCGGCCAGGCTTCTCTGGGACGAGCCGGGGGGACTCGACGGGCGACGCCTCGATGACCTGCTCCGGTTCCCGGCCGCCCCGGCCGACAGCCCCGCCGACGCCATTCTGCTGACCCGCGGGGGTGGACGGCAGCCGGTCCGGGCCAGCCGCAGCGCCCTGGCGGCCGACGGCGATCCGGCCGTGCTGGTCGTCCTGCGCGCCGGCCGGTCGCCCGAGTCGGCCGAGCGGGAGATCTCCTCGCTGATCGGGCTGCTCACCCACGACCTGCGGGCTCCCCTGGCGAACATCATCGGCTTCGCCCGCCTGGTCGTCCAGCGGCTGCCGGGCCTGTCGCTGAGAGGACATCGGCGACTTCGCCGAGCGCATCCGGGCCAATGCCGAGCGGCTCGACAGGCTGATCACCGACCTGGCCACCCTGCGCTCGGAACGCCGCCGGGCGCCGGTGTGCGAGTCGGTGGCCACCGCCGCCCTGGTCGAGGAGGTCCTCCGGCCGCGCGAGGACCGGATCAGCCGGGCCAACGCCACCGTGCGGTCGAGGGGGAGGCGGGCCGCCTCTGGTGCGACCGGATCAAGCTCCAGTTGATCCTGGATCATCTGCTCGACAACGCCCTGACCTACTGCCGGCGGGACAGGCCGCCGACCGTCGTCATCACCTGCTCCCTGGAGGAAGCCGGCATCGCCCGCATCACCGTCGACGATAACGGACCCGGCCTGGCGCCGGGCGAGGAGTCCGAGATATTCCTCCTCTTCCGGCGGGGCTCGGCCTCCCGCGGGACGAAGGGCACCGGCATCGGCCTGGCCCTGGCCGCCGAGTTGGCGGCCTCCGATGGGCGGCTCGGTGACGGTCGGCCCCTCCCCCGCCGGCGGCGCATCCTTCCAGGTCGTCCTTCCCCGCCGCTGACGGGATCCCCCCGGAAGGTGGCGTTCCGTGATATCATTGACAGGTGGAAATCCAACCTGTCGAGGAGACGAGCATGAGCATCAGCGCCTACATCCTGATGGAGACGGAACCGGGCAAGAACCGCGACGTGGCCCGGAAGCTCGAAACGATCCCCGGCGTTGTTTCGGCCCACCCGGTCACCGGGCCGTATGACGTCATCGCCGCGATCTCCTTCAAGCACCTCGAGAACATGACCGGGGTGGTCCTCCCGGCCATCCAGACGATCGACGGCATCAAGAAGACGATCACCTGCATCCGCGAGGACTTCTCCTGAGCCCCTCCGCCGACGCCACCGCGGCGCCCCGCGTGGGCGAGGTATCCCGGAAGACCCGGGAGACCGAGGTGGTGGTCCGCCTCGGCCTGGACGGCACCGGCCAGGTGGAGATCTCCACCGGCATCCCCTTCTTCGACCACATGCTGACGCTTCTCTGCCGCCACGGCCGGATCGACGCCGAGATCCGGGCGGCCGGCGACATCCAGGTCGACTTCCACCACACCGTCGAGGACGTCGGCATCGCCTTCGGCCAAGCGCTGGCCCGCGCGCTGGGCGAGAAGCGCGGCATTGCCCGGTACGGCGAGGCCCGGCTGCCCATGGACGAGGCCCTGGCCGAGGTGGCCGTGGACCTCTCCGGGCGCTCCTACCTGGTCATTGAGCTGAACACCGCCGCCGAGCGGGCGGGCACCTTCGACCGCGAACTGGTGCCTCAGTTCTTCATGGCCGTGGCATCCAACGCCGGCATGACGCTGCACGTCGACGTCCGCCGGGAGAGAACCTGCACCACATCCTGGAGGCGGTCTTCAAGGGCTGCGGCCTGGCCATCCGCCGCGCCGTCGCCCGCGAGGCGGGAGTCAGCGACATCCCGTCCACCAAGGGCGTCCTCTGATCCTCCGATGCGTTCCGACATCGCCATCGTTGATTATGGCATGGGCAACCTGCGCAGCGTCCAGAAGGCCCTCGAGGCCGTAGGAGCCCGGGCCGACATCGTCTCCGACCCGTCCCTGCTCGACGCCCCGGGAATGCTGCTGCCGGGCGTGGGCGCCTTCCGCGACGCGATGGACAACCTGCGCCGCCAGGGGATGGTCGAGCCGATCCTGCGTCACATCCGGGAGGGCGAAACCCTTCCTGGGCGTCTGCCTGGGGCTTCACCTGCTGTTCGCCGAGGGCGAGGAGTTCGGCCGCCACCAGGGGCTGGGGGTGATCCCCGGCCGCGTGGTCCGGTTCGCGCCGGGCAAGAAGATCCCCCACATGGGCTGGAACACCGTCACCGTCCGCAAGCCTGAGGGGCGTCCTGCGGGGCGTGGCCGACGGCACCTCCTTCTACTTCGTCCACTCCTTCTACGGCGTGCCGGCAGGACCCCGAGTGGATCGGGGCGGTGACCGACTACCAGGAGACCTTCGCCTCGGCCGTCTGCCGCGGCAACGTCTTCGCCACCCAGTTCCACCCGGAGAAGAGCCAGGCGGCCGGGCTGGCCCTCTACCGCACCTTCGTGGAAATCGCCGCGCGGGGGGGCGCGTGAGCGGCTTCACCGTCATCCCGGCCATCGACATCCGGGGCGGCAGGTGCGTCCGCCTCTTGCAGGGGGACTACGACCGGGAGACGGTCTTCGCCGACGACCCGGCCGAGGTGGCCCGCCGCTGGGAAGGGGCCGGGGCGCGCCTGATCCACGTGGTGGACCTGGACGGGGCACGGGAGGGCCGGGCGGTCAATCGGCCGGTCATCGAGCGGATCGTCGGCGCCGTCTCGATCCCGGTGGAGGTCGGCGGGGGCATCCGCGACCGGGCGGCCATGGACGACTACCACGCGCTGGGGGTGGCCCGGGTCATCCTGGGCACCCGGCGCCTGCCGCGAGCCGGAGAGCGCTGGCCGGGCATGCTGGCCGGCTACCCCGGCGAGGTCTACGTGGGGCTCGACGCCCGGAACGGCCTGGTGGCCGTGGAGGGCTGGCGGGAGACGCTGTCCACCCGGGCGGCCGACGTGGGCGCCGCGGCCGCCGCGGCAGGCGCCACCGGCTTCATCTACACCGACATCTCCCGGGACGGCACGCTGGAGGGGCCCAACCTGGCGGCCTGGCGGCCTTCGCCGCAGGGGACCGACCGGCCGGTGATCGCCTCGGGCGGGGTGTCGTCGCCTGGACGACATCCTGCGCTGGCGGCAGCTTGCGGCCGCCGGGGATCGCCGGGGTGATCGTCGGCCGGGCACTCTACGCCGGCGCGGTCGACCTGGCCGAGGCCGTGCGCCGGGCGGATCGGGTGAGCCTGATGCTGGCCAAGCGGATCATCCCCTGCCTGGACGTCGACAGCGGCCGGGTGGTCAAGGGCGTCAGCTTCGTCGACCTGCGCGACGCCGGCGACCCGGTGGAGGTGGCCGAGCGCGTACGAGCGGCAGGGCGCCGACGAGCTGGTCTTCCTGGACATCACCGCCTCGCACGAGCAGCGCGACATCATCCTCGACGTGGTCGCAGGCGACGGCCGAGAAGGTCTTCATGCCCCTGACCGTCGGCGGCGGCATCCGCACCCTCGACGACATCCGGAGACTGCTCAAGGCCGGGCGCCGACAAGGTCTCCATCAACACCGCCGCGGTCGACGACCCGGGCCTCGTGGCGGCGTGCGTCCGAGCGCTTCGGCAGCCAGTGCATCGTCGTGGCCATCGACGCCAAGCGGCGCGCCGGCGGGCGGCTGGGAGGTCTACATCCACGGCGGGCGGACGCCCACCGGCCTCGACGCGGTCGAGTGGGCGCAGGCGGGTCGAGGCGCTGGGCGCGGGGGAGATCCTGCTGACCAGCATGGACTGCGACGGCACCAAGGACGGCTACGACATCCCGCTGACGCGGGCCATCTCCGAGGCGGTGAACATCCCGGTGATCGCCTCGGGCGGGGCGGGCGAACTGGCCCACCTGTACCAGGCCCTGACCGAGGGGAAGGCCGACGCCGTCCTGGCCGCTTCGATCTTCCACTTCAGGGAGTACACCATCGGCCAGGCGAAGGACTACCTGGCCCAACAGGGGGTCGCCGTACGACGATGAACACCGACTGCATCGACCGCATAAAGTTCGACGACAAGGGCCTGGTGCCGGCCATCGTCCAGGAGGAGGGGACCGGGACGGTGCTGATGCTCGCCTACATGAACCGCGAGTCGTTGGCCATGAGCCTGGAGACGGGCTACACCCACTTCTGGAGCCGCTCCCGCCAGTGCTTCTGGAAGAAGGGCGAGACCTCCGGCCATCTGCAGCGGATCCGGGAGGTCCGCTACGACTGCGACGCCGACACGCTGCTGATGAAGGTCGAGCAGACCGGCGTCGCCTGCCACACCGGCGAGAAGAGCTGCTTCGACTGCTCCCCCGGCCCGAAGAGCGGCGGGCCGGAGCCGGCCGCGCGCTGGCAGGCCTTGGAGGCGCTGGAGGCCACCATCGAGTCGCGCCGCCGCGAGCCCCGAGAGGGCTCCTACACCAACCGTCTGCTGGCCGACCCGGGATTGACGCGCGAGAAGGTCGCCGAGGAGGCTTCCGAGGTGGCCAAGGCGTCGCGCGCCGAAGGGTCCGACCGGCTGGTCTCGGAGAGCGCCGACCTGGTCTACCACTTGATGGTTTTGCTGGCCTCCCACGGCGTCACCCTGGCCGACGTGGCCGGGGAACTGGCCCACCGCCACGGGAACTCTCCCAGGAAGGGTTGACCGGCAGCGATCCGGGCAGGGCTTGACGGATCGGGCATCATGTGCTATACAAGTTAGATAATGGAAATGATGCGCGCATGAAACAACTTCTGGGCATGACATTCGCGGCCAGCAACGCTGGCCGCCCTCCCGGCGACGACCTGGGCCGACGCGGTCTACACGGTCAAGGCCGGCGACAACCTGTACGCCATCGGCCGGGTCTTCGGCACCACCGTCGAGGAAATCCAGGCGCTGAACAACCTGTCCGGCAACAAGCTCAAGCCGGGAGACCGGCTCCGCATCCCGGAAGGGGTCATCGACTCCTCCTTCAGCGGCTCGGCGCAAGAGACGGCGCCGGTGAAGGAAGTCCCGACCAAGGCCATCAGCCACGCCCCGGCGACCGTTCCCGCCGCGGCGACGCCGGCCGCAGCCGCCGCCCCGGCGCGGGTCCTGCCCCGATGCACCGACGAGACGGTCATCCACATCGTCGAGAAGGGGGACACCCTCGGGGCACTGTCCCGCAGGTACGACGTACCGGTCGAGGACCTGCTGGTTCTGAACAACCTGACCAAGAAGAGCATCCTGTCCATCGGCGCGCAACTGGCGGTCAAGCGCGCCGGCCCGATGCGCTACACGGTCATGAAGGGGGACAGCCTGTCGGGCATCTCCCACCGGTTCGACATCGACATCCCCAGCCTGGCCGACATCAACTCCCTCGAGGGAGACGTGCTGCGTCCCGGGCAGACGCTGGTCGTCCAGCAGTGCCGCCTGGGGGACGACATCGCCGCTCCCGACTACGGCGTTCCCGGCGAGCTGTACGGGCCGTTCCTGGCGGACAACGATTCGATCGACGACGTCATCATCGAGGACATGCGGGCCCAGGAGATGACCGACCAGATCATCGCCCTGGCCAAGGAACTGCTCAACATCCCCTACCGCTTCGGCGGCACCACGCTACGCGGCATCGACTGCTCGGCCTATGTCCAGCGGGTGTTCGGGCTGAACGACATCAAGCTGCCGCGGACGGCGCGGGAACAGTTCAAGGTGGCCAAGGCGACGGTCCCGTTCAGCCAGTTGAGTGTCGGCGACCTGGTCTTCTTCCGGACCTACGCCCGCTTCCCCTCCCACGTGGGTATCTACCTCGGCGACAACCGCTTCATCCACGCCTCGTCGAAGGGGCGCAAGGTGACCATCGACTCCCTGGAAATGCCGTACTACAAGAGACGTTTCTTGGGAGGCAAGCGCCTGCTGTAGATCCGCCGGAGCGGGGGACGCTGCCGGAGCGCCGTCCCCGTCAGTCACGGGCTCCTCCTTCACCACGCCTTCACCCCACCGTCAGCCCCGTCAGGGCGCATCGCCGGTCATTGACATACCGGGGCGTTGACATAGAATATAGTGTTCCTTCACTGTGAGTTCGCAGGTCGTCACCGCGATCGAGGAGAACGTCATGCAGTCAGTCATCCTGGCGGGGGGAAAGGGGACCAGGCTCCGCCCGCTCACCCTGGACCTCCCCAAGCCGGTCGTCCCGGTCGTCAACCGCCCCTTCCTGCTGTACCAGCTCGACATCCTCGAGCGGGCCGGCTTCGACCGGGCCATCCTGAGCCTGTCGTACAAACCCGGGCGCATCCGCGACACGGTCGAGGGGAGGACCGGCCGGATCAACCTCGACTACATTGTCGAGGACGAGCCTCTGGGAACCGGCGGGGCGGTCCGCTACGCCGCGCGCCCCGAGGATGGCACGGTGGCCGTCTTCAACGGCGACATCCTGAGCGACCTGGACCTGAACGACGTCCTCCGTTTCCACCGCGAGAAGCAGGCCGGGGTGACCATCGTCCTGACCGAGGTCGAGGACCCGACCTCCTACGGCCTGGTGCTCGTCCATCCCGACGGCCGCGTCCGCCAGTTTCTCGAGAAGCCGAGCTGGGACGAGGTCGAGGGGAGGACCATCAACGCCGGCACTTACATCATCGAGCCGGAGTATCTGGAGAGGATCCGCCCGGGCGCCCACGTCTCCATCGAGCGGGAGTTCTTCCCCGCCCTGGTCGAGGCAGGCGCGCCCTTCTACGCCTACGTCCACCGCGGCTACTGGATTGACATCGGCACCGTCGGCAAGTACGTCCGCGTTCACCACGATTTCTTCCAGCGCGGCGAGGGACCCGGCGACGGCTACCGGCGCGAGGGGCAGGCCTGGTTCGCCGAGGGCGCCAAGGCCGGGGCGGACCTGGCCCTGCACGGCCCGCTGGTCGCCGGCCCGGGCGTGACCATCGGGCGCGGGGTGACCATCGGGCGGTTCGCCGTGCTGGGACCCGGCTGCGTCGTTGGGGACGACGTCCACCTCGACGGCTGCGTCCTGTGGGAAGGGACACGGGTCGGCCCGGGCTCCCGGCTCAAGGGGTGCGTGGCCGGCACGGGCTGCGACATCGGCGAGCACGTCCGCCTGTCGGGGTTGCTGGCCCTGGGCGACCGGGCGGTCGTCCCCGACCACTCCCACCTGGTCGAAACCGACGACGACTTCGAGGCTCTGTAGAGAATCCATGAAGCCGCGGCCGGTGGTCATCGCCCTCGATCTCGGGGGAACGAACATGCGCCTGGGCGTGGTCGACAACGAGGGGGAGGTGCTCCACTCCATCTCCCGACCGCTCGGACCCGACCGCTCGGTGGAGGCCACGGTCGGCGAGATCTCCCGGCGGGGAGCCGAGCTGCTCGACTGGTGCGGCTACCAGGAGCTGCAGCCGGAAGCCCTGTGCCTGGCCGCGCCGGGGATCATCTCGACCGCCGACGGGAGGGTGACCTTCTCCCCCAATCTGCCCGGCTGGACCGACGTCCCGCTGCGGGAACTCGTCTCCGGCGCGCTCGGCCTGCCGGCCATCCTCGAGAACGACGCCAATGCCGCGGCCTTCGGCGAGTGCTGGCGGGGCGGCGGCAGAGGGTGCAGCCACCTGGTGATGCTCACCCTCGGCACCGGTGTCGGCGGAGGGATCATCAACGATGGCGTCCTGCTGCGCGGCTCGCGGGGCATGGCCGGGGAGGTCGGCCACCTGACCGTAGTCACCGACAACGGCCGGCTCTGCCGCTGCGGCAACAACGGCTGCCTCGAGGCATACGCCTCGGCATCGGCCGTGACCGAGATCCTGGCCGAGCGCTGGGCCGACGACACCCCGCCGCCGCCGACTGCCCGCGAGGCCTACCTGCTGGCCTCGGCCGGAGACCCCCTCTGCCGCGAGGTGTTCCGCGAGGCGGGCTACTACCTCGGCGTGGCCATGGCCGACCTGGTCAACATCCTCAACCCCGAGGTGATCGTCATCGGGGGGGGCGTCATGGACGCATGGGACCTGATCGTCCCGGTGGCCGAGGCGGAGATGCGCTCGCGCGCCTTCCGGACGACCGACCTGGCCAGGCGCATCTCCGTCCGCCGAGCACTCCTGGGAGACATGGCCGGGGTCATCGGCGCGGCCGGAATCCACTGGTGCGGGGTGCAGCCTTGACCCACCGGTCGCCGATCCGCAACTTCATGGCCGGGCTTGGGCCGGGAAAAGACTGACAAGGGACCGGGACGGGCCCGGACAAAGGAGAACGACATGGTATTCGACTCGCTGTGGGGTTTATTTTCCAACGACCTGGCCATCGATCTGGGCACGGCCAACACCCTGGTCTACCTGAAGGGGAAAGGCATCGTAGTCAACGAGCCGTCGGTGGTGGCCATCAACAAGGCCGACGACAAGGTCCTGGCGGTGGGCAAGGAGGCCAAGGGGATGCTCGGCCGGACGCCGGGGAGCATCGTCGCCATCCGGCCGATGAAGGACGGCGTCATCGCCAACTTCGAGGTCACCGAGGAGATGCTCCGCTACTTCATCCGCAAGGTGCACAACCGCAAGCGCCTGGTGATGCCCCGGATCGTCATCAGCGTGCCCTCGGGCATCACCCAGGTGGAGAAGCGGGCGGTCAAGGACTCGGCCCAGTCGGCCGGAGCGCGGGAGGTGCACCTGATCGAGGAGCCCATGGCCGCGGCCATCGGCGCCGGCCTGCCGATCGAGGAGCCGTCGGGGAACATGATCGTCGACATCGGCGGCGGGACGACCGAGGTGGCCGTCATCAGCCTGTCGGGCATCGTCAACAGCCGCTCGGTCCGGGTCGGCGGGGACGAGATGGACGAGGCCATCGTGGCCTACATCAAGCGGAAGTACAACCTGCTGATCGGCGAGCGGATGGCCGAGGAGATCAAGATCGAGATCGGCTCGGCCTTCCCGACCGACCGCAAGCAGACCTTCGAGGTCAAGGGGCGCGACCTGGTGGCCGGCATCCCCAAGATCCTGATCATCTCCGACGAGGAGATCCGCGAGGCGCTGCTGGAACCGGTGTCGATCATCGTCGACGCGATCAAGAACACCCTCGAGCGCACCCCCCCCGAGCTGGCCGCCGACATCGTCGAGAAGGGGATCGTCCTGGCCGGCGGGAGTTCCCTCCTCCACGGGCTCGACCTGCTTATCCGGGAGGAGACCGAGCTGCCCATCACGATCGCCGAGGACCCGCTCACCTGCGTGGTCCGGGGCGCCGGCAAGGTCCTCGATGAACTCGACCTGCTGCGGCAGATCCAGACCAATTGAGGGCGCCCGGGCGCGGGTGACGGGGAATGCCCACCGGTCTTGATCCCTCTCACGGCGATGACCGGCTGGAGCGTCCCCAGGGGCTTCGCCTCCCCTTCCGGATCACCCGCCGCCACGTCCTGCTGGCCGTGGTCCTTGCCCTGACGTTCGTGGTCGCCTCGCGAGAGGCGTCGCGCGGGGGGCAACCGCGGCTGGCCGGCCCCCTCGAGCGGGCGGTGACGGCTCTGGTCCTCCCATTCCAGCGCAGCGCCGTCACCGTCAAGTCGGTCTTCACGCTGGCCTGGCACAACGTGTCAGCCGGCTTCCGCACCCGGGAGAAGATCGTCCTGCTGGAGGACCGCGTCCGCCGCCTGGAAGCCGAGCTGGCCAGGTCGCGCGAGAAAGCCTCGGAGGCCGACCGCATCGCCGGACTGCTGCTGTTCAAGATGAACAACCCCTACCGGGTCACCCCGGCGCGGATCATCGGCCACGACACCGCCTACGGCCGCACCATCACCATCGATCGCGGCACCGACGACGGCATCGGCCCGAACATGCCGGTGGTTGCCTCCAAGGGGATCGTCGGCCGGGTCGTCACCGTCCGCCCCGCCTCGGCCCAGGTCCTTCTGCTGCGGGACGTCAACAGCGCCGTCGACTCGGTGATCCAGCGCACCCGGGCCAAGGGCATCCTGTATGGCAACGGCGACCTGTCGCCCGAACTCCGCTTCATGGAACGTCACGAGGAGGTCCAGCCGGGCGACCTGGTGGTCAGCTCGGGCATCGCCGGCATCTTCCCGCCGGGGCTGGTGCTGGGGGAAGTGACCGCCGTCGACCGCGAGGGGCAGGGTCTCTTCCAGATCATCAAGGTCCGGCCCGCCGAGGAGGCCGCGTCGCTGGAGGAGGTCCTGGTGCTCACCGGAGGGGGTGGATGAAGAGGGTCCTCTCCTGGGCGCTCCTGATGGCCGTCCTGGCCGTCCTCCAGCCGTTGCTGGCCGCCCGCCCGGGTTGGCCTGTTCAGCCGCCCGACCTTTTCCTGGCGGTGATCCTGCTGGCGGCCGTATATGCCGACTCCGACGAGATCTACCTGGCCGCGCCGCTCATGGGCTGGCTGCGCGACATCGGGACCGGCGGGGTGATCGGCGCCTCGGCCATGTCCTTCACGCTGATCGCCCTGGCCGTTCGGTCGCAGAAGTCGCGGCTCGATTTCGACAGCTACCTGCTCGACCTGTCGGTGGCCGTGGCCGTCCTGGCCGACGCGATCTTCTTCTTCGGCTGGGCGTCGGTGGCCGCCGGGCGGTTCCTCGGTCTGGCCCACTCGCTGCCGCTGCTGCTCGGGAGGACGGTCACCACGGCCCTCTTCATCGAGGCCTGCCGGGCCATCTGGACGGCGCTGCTGCAGCCGTTCCTCCGGAGCCGCCAGGAGAGCCGCCGGTTCCGGGAGGTGTGACGTGGCACTGGTCACCCCCGAGGGAGGACCGCGGCCCCGCCTTCCCTTCCCGGCCAGGCTGCGGATCGGTTTCTGGGTCGCGGCGGTGCTCCTGCTGGGCCTGCTGCTGCGGGCCTACTACCTGCAGATCATCCGCGGCGATCATTACCGGGAACTCTCCGAGCACAACCGCCTGGCGCTGATCAAGCATCGCGCCCCCCGCGGGATCATCTTCGACCGCCACCGGCGGGCACTGGTCTCCAATCAGCCGACCTTCACCGCGCTCCTGGTGCCCGAGGATACCCGCGACATCCCCGGCACCACGGCCATGCTGGTCAGAAGCCTCGGGGTGGATTCCCGGTGGCTCGACGAGACCCTCCGCCAGGTGGGCCGTTACCGCCGCTTCGCCCCGATCGACGTCAAGGAGAACCTGTCGGCCATCGAAATGGCCTACCTGGAAGAGATGCGCTACCAGTATCCCGGGCGTGCGGACCAGCGTCGACTCGGTCCGCCGCTACCATTTCGGCCAGATGGCCGCCCACGTCGTGGGCTACGTCGGCGAGGTCACCCCCGACGACCTCAAGCGGCCCGGCAAGATTCCGCTGGAGGTCGGCTCGCGCATCGGCAAGACCGGTCTCGAGCGCCTTCATGACACCTACCTGCGGGGGGTCGACGGCGGCCAGCAGGTCGAGGTGGACTCCCTCGGCCGGCGCCTGCGGGTGGTGACCGACCAGGCGCCCCTCCCCGGCTACGACCTGGCGCTGACCATCGACGCCGACATCCAGAAAGCCGCCGAGGAGGCCTTGGGCGACGTCCGGGGCACGGTGGTGGTGCTCGACCCGCGCAACGGCGACATCCTGGCCATGGCCAGCCACCCCGCCTACGACCCCAACCTCTTCACTGGCGGCATCCGGGCCGAGGACTGGAACAGCCTGGCCGGCGACCGGCGCTACCCCCTCCAGAACCGGGCCATCCAGAGCCAGTACCCGCCGGGCAGCGTGTTCAAGCTGGTCACCGCCGCGGCCGCCCTCGAGGCCGGTGTCATCACCCCCGACACCACCGTCACCTGCACCGGCGGGGTGGAGCTCGGCAACCGCTATTTCCGCTGCTGGAAGGCGGGCGGGCACGGGACGGTGGCCCTCAACGAGGCCATCGCCCAGTCGTGCGACAGCTACTTCTACGTCGTCGGCCGGAGGCTGGGCATCGACCGCCTGGCCAAGCTACGCGCGCCAGATGGGCCTGGGCGCCCGCACCAGCCTGTCACTCCCGGGCGAGGGGAGCGGCCTGATGCCCGACACCGAGTGGAAGAAGCGGGCCCGCCAGGCCCCCTGGTACACCGGCGAGACGCTGTCCGCCTCCATCGGCCAGGGCTATGTCCTGGTGACGCCGCTGCAGGCCGCGGTCATGGTTTCGGCCGTGGCCGTCGGCGAGGTGTGGCGCCCGCGCCTGGTCTCGGCCATCCTCAACCCGGATGGGACTCTCGCAGAAGTCCTTCCCGCCTGAGCGGCTGCGAATCCTCGACTTCCAGCCATCTACCTTGGAGGCCGTCCGGCGCGGCATGTATGGTGTCGTCAACGGGCCCGGGGGCACCGGCGGGCGGGCCCGGCTCAAATCGGTGCCGGTGGCCGGCAAGACCGGCACGGCGCAGGTGGTCGGCATGCGCCAGGGGGAGGCCGGCCGCCAGCAGCACCTGCCGGAAGACCAGCGCGACCACGCCTGGTTCGTCGCCTATGCCCCGTACGGCAACCCGCAGGTGACGGTCGTGGTGATGATCGAGCATGCCGGGCACGGCGGGTCGACCAGCGCCCCGATCGCCCAGGCGGTCCTGCGGGCGATCTTCGAGCCGGAGACCCCCCCGCCGGCACTCCCCGAAGAGGCAGCGGAGTTCGTCGATGGCGATTGACCGGCGCCTGCTGAAACACTTCGACTGGCCGCTCCTGGCGGTGGTGCTGGGGATCATCCTGGCCGGACTGCCGGTGATGTACAGCGCCAGCATCGGCCGCGAGGGCTCGGCCGAGGTCTTCACCAGCCACCTGGTCCGCCTGGCCGTGGGCCTGACGGTGATGTGCCTGGCCGCGGCGGTCGACTACCACCGCCTGGTCCAGGTACTCGCCCCTCCTCTACCTGTTCAACGTGGGCATCCTGCTGCTGACCGCGGCGGCCGGCGTCGTCGGCCTGGGGGCCCGCCGATGGCTCCAGATCGGTTCCCTGTCGATCCAGCCCTCGGAGCTGACCAAGATCACCGTCATCCTGACCCTGGCCCTGGTCATCGCCGGCATGCGCCAGACCAATCCTCTCGACACGCCATCCTTTGGATTGGCCCTGGCGCTGTTCGGCATCCCCTTCCTGCTGGTCGTGCAGCAGCCGGACCTGGGCACGGCCGGGATCATCGCGCTGATCGCCGCCGTCATGATCGCCGCCACCGGCCTGACCCGCCGTCTCTTCCGCACCTTGGTCAAGTGGATCGTCGTCGTCCTGCTGATCGCCCTGGCCGTCTGGGCGAGCGGGCTGGCCGGTCTCGACGACTTCCTCCACCCCTACCAGATCAGGCGGATCACGATACTGGTCCACCCCGAACTCGATCCGTTGGGGGCCAGCTACCACATCAACCAGTCGAAGATCGCCATCGGCTCGGGGGGCTTCCTCGGCAAGGGCTTCATGAACGGCAGCCAGACCCAACTGCGCTTCCTGCCGCAGCAACACACCGACTTCATCTTCTCCGTCCTGGCCGAGGAGTGGGGGTTCGTCGGCGTCGGCCTGGTGCTGACCCTCTACCTGCTCCTCTTCCTGCTGGCGCTGCGGACGGCCGTCGAGGCCCGCGACCGGGTCGGGAGCCTGGTGGCCCTGGGGGTGACCGCCCTGATCTTCTTCCACACCACCATCAACATAGCCATGACCACCGGCCTCTTCCCGGTGGTGGGCATCCCGCTGCCGCTGCTCAGCTACGGCGGGTCGTCGTTCCTGGTGGTCATGTGTGGCATCGGATTGCTGATCAACGTCCGGATGCGCCGCTTCCCGCTGTAGACCAAGGCCCGCAGGACATTGCGCGGGGTCCTGTCACCGACCCACCCCCACGGAGTGCTCGCAAACTGACTGCGCGCTCCGTGGGGGGCCCCCGTCGGTGCCACCCCGCCCATTTCCTCTCGATTGGATCCCACAGAAGGGGGCGCATTTGGGCGTTGACGCGGGTTTAACTATTCTCTTGGCTTGACAGTCATGGACATTAGGTCTAGATTTGTCCAGTAATGTCCTTTGTTGGGAATAGCTGATTGGAGAAGGGAATCCGATGCAGTTGACCGTCAGGGATGTCGCCAAACTGCTCAACGTGTCCGAAAAGACCATCTACCGGTGGTTGAAGGACGGTCTGCTGCCCGCGTATCGGGTGAACGACCAGTACCGCTTCAAGCGGGCCGAGCTGCTGGAATGGGCCACGGCCCGGAAGATCGGTACCAGCGTCGAGGCTTACCACGAGCCGGAGAGTGCCGAGGTGCCCTTGCCGGACCTCCAGGAAGCCCTCCGCCAGGGGGGCATCTTCTACCGGGTGAGCGGCACCGACAAGGAGTCGGTCATCCGCAACGTGGTCGAAACGATGCGCCTGCCCGAGGAAGTTGACCGCGAGTTCCTGCTCCAGGTGCTGCTGGCCCGGGAGTCGCTCGGTTCGACGGCGGTGGGCGACGGCATCGCCATCCCGCACGTCCGCAACCCCATCGTCCTGCACGTCCTGCGGCCGATGATCACCCTCTGCTTCCTCGATCAGCCGGTCGACTTCGACGCCCTCGACGGCAAGCCGGTCTACGCCCTCTTCTCCCTCTCCAGCCCGACCGTGCGCTCGCACCTGCACCTGCTGTCGCGGCTGGCCCACGCCCTGCGCACGGAGAGTTTCAAGCAGGCCATCGCCCGCCAGGCGGGGCGCGAGGAAATCCTGGCCGAGGCGGCCCGGATCGACCGGACGATCAAGCCCGCCACCCCCTGACGCGGCCCCTGCCGCGGGGTCAGGACGACCGGGAGAAGGGGTTGAAGTCGATCCCGGCGTCGAAGGCGTCGATCCCCTCGGCGGCCTTCAGGCGCCCGACCACCAGGTAGGTCACCGGGGTGAAGAGGACCTCCACGCCCACCTTGAAGAGGTAGTTGGAGACGATGACCGCCCACAACAGGGAATTCGGCATCGCCCCGGCGAAGGCCGCCGTGCAGAAGATCAGCGTGTCCAGCCCCTCCCCCACCAGGGTCGAGCCGATGGTCCGGGTCCAGAGACACCGGCCGCGGCTGGCCACCTTCATCCGGGCCAGCACGTAGGCGTTGGCGAACTCGCCCACCCAGTAGGCCAGCAGGCTGGCCAGGACGATCCGCGGGGTCAGCCCCAGGATCCGGTCCCAGGCCGCCTGCCCGTCCCAGTCGCCGGCCGGCGGGAGCGCCCCGACCACGATGAAGGTCAGGCTCATCAGCAGGGCGGCGAAGAAGCCGATCCAGATCACCCGGCGCGACTTCCGGTACCCGTAGACCTCGGTCAGGATGTCGCCGAAGATGTAGCTGGCCGGGAAGAGGATCGTGCCGCCGTCGAAGGTGAACGGCCCCAGCGCGCAGGACCTTGCTGCGAGGCCACGTTGGAGATCAGCAGCACGGCCACGAAGAGGGACGCCAGCAGAGTCGAAGTGCACGCGGGGCACGGCGGCCGGCGGCACGTCTTGACGGCCGCGCCGCCGGGGGGTGTTATCTAATGGATGACTCTCTCATGAGCTGAAAGGGACCTCCCCATGGACATCATGAAGAAACTGCGGGACGAGCTGGCCGAACTGGACCGCGAACTCAAGCTCGTCCTGCCCAAGATGATCCGCGAGGCGGCCAGCCACGGCGACCTCTCGGAGAACGCCGAGTACGAAGCCGCCAAGCAGCGCCAGGTGTGGGTCAACGCCCGCATGGGGCACATCCGCCAGCGCCTCCAGGCGCTGTCGCTGATCAACTTCAACGACATCCCCACCGACCGGGTCGGCTTCGGCTCGAGGGTGACCGTCGAGGACGTCGACACCGGCGAGCGGAAGACTTTCCGGCTGGTCCATCCCGAGGAGGTCGACGCCGAACGAAGGGATTCATCTCGATGGAGTCGCCCGATCGGCCACGCGCTGGCCGGCAAGGAAGCTGGAGGAGAGCCTCACCATCCGCCTCCCGGCCGGCGCCAAGGAGTTCGTGGTGGTCAAGTTGACCACCATCCACGACACCGACGACTGACGACCGATTCCCCTCTCCCCTGGTCAGGCGTCCCCTTCAGTCGGGCAGCCCCATGTCGCCTCGGTCGTCTTCCAGGTCAGGAGGCAGGTGGCGGTCCCCTTCGCCGGAACGGTCACCGTGGCGGTCTTCTTGTGCCCGTTGTGGACCGCCTCGACGGTGTACGATCCCGGCTTGAGGCCCACCAGCAGCCATGGCCCGTCGTTGGCGTTGACCTGGAATACGCTCTTCCCGGCCGCGTCGCTGATCGTCACCGCCACCTTCGACAGCAGCTTGCCCGTTGTCGGTGGCGAAGACCGCCTTCAGCGGGAAACCGGCCGGCATGATGTCGCGCTCCTCGATGCCGAAACCGCCGTTGAGGTAGCGCACGTCACCGGCGACCTTCTCCTCGACGTTCGGCCAGGGGGCGGCTGAAACCAGGGTGGCGGCCAGGATGCACGAACGCGGCGATGACCAGAACACGTGTGCCAAGGCGCATGAGTGATAACCTCCTTCGCAAGTTGTCCCGCATGATTCGCCGTCATTCTACTCCACCATGGCCGCAGCGTGCCACCTCTTTTCCGATCGCACCCCCGCCCGGCCGCCGGCCGATGGTATAATTGCGGCGGATCCGGTCACGCTGGCTCCACGACGTTCATGAAGGAGGTTCGCACCCGTGGACATCAAGGTCAAGAAGCGCTACCTGAGCGGCTCCGAGATCGAGCCGATCCGTCTCTGGAAGGACATGAAGGCGGCCGACCTGGTCGACACCTATGCCGGCATGGGCTTCAATGCCCGGCGGCTGGCCGAGGCGGCCAAGCTGATGCGGCGGATGATCGAGGCGAGGGCCACCGTCTGCCTGACCCTGTCAGGCGCGATGACCCCGATGGGCATGAGCGGGGCGCTGATCACGCTGATCGAGAACGGCTGGGTTGACTGGGTCATCTCGACCGGCGCCAACCTCTACCACGACCTGCACCGGGCCTACCGGCTGCCGATGAAGCAGGGGCACTTCCTGGTCGACGACGACGTGCTCGAGGAGCTGGGCATCGCCCGGATCTACGACGTCTTCATCGAGGAGGAGGGGACGATGCTGGCCACCGACGCGGTCGTGCTGGCCGCGGTCAACGCCCCCGGCCTGCCGCAGCCGGCGTCGACGGCCGACCTGCACCACCACCTCGGCCGGGTGGTGTCCAGGACCGCCGGCAAGCCGAAGAAATCGTTCCTGGCCCGCGCGGCCGACCTGGCGGTGCCGGTCTACTGCCCGTCGCCGGGCGACTCGTCGATCGGCATGAACATGATCCTGAACCACCTCGAGGACCGGCCGCTGTGCGTCGACCCGATCCTGGACATCCTCGAGACGTCGGCCCTGGTGCGCGGGGCGAAGAAGACCGGCGCGCTGATGATCGGCGGCGGCGCCCCGAAGAACTTCTTCATGCAGACCCAGCCGACGCTGTGGCAGATCCTGAACGACGACCGCGGCGGGCACGACTACTTCGTCCAGTTGACCACCGACGCCCCCCACTGGGGCGGCCTGTCGGGCGCCACGCCGTCGGAGGCCCGCTCGTGGGGCAAGGTCAAGAGCGCCCAGCTCAACAACGTCACCGCCTACGTCGACGCCTCGATCGGCCTGCCGCTGATCACCGCCTACCTGCTGGCGACGGTCAAGCCGCGCGAGCCGAAGCGCCTGATGGAGCAGAAGGAGGAGCTGCTGGCAGCGCTGAAGGCCAAGTACCGCAAGAACCGGGAGCTGCGCGCCAAGGTGGCCACCTGCCTGCCGGCCGAGAAGAAGCCGGCCGCCAAGCGACGGTGACCCGGAACATTGGCGCAATGAAGCATAGACACTCGACTCGACCGAGGAGGAGGGCGTGATATGAAGAGGATAACTGCCGTTGCCGCATTGGCGATCGTGTCGTTGGCCCTGGTGTCGCCCGCGCTGGCGGACAGCCGGGATGACGACAAGCGCACCATTTCGGAATTCTGCAGCCAGTACAACGACCTGGGGCTGACCCACGGCGCCTGCGTGGCCTATTTCGAGACCCGCAATGTCGTCCCGCACGACGCCTCGGTCTGCCAGATGGAGTGGATCCAGAACGTGCTGGGCGTCTCCAACCACGGCCAGTGCGTCAAGAAGCTGGCCGACATGCGCAAGTAGCCGGACGGCCGCCGGGGAACGGTCGTGACCGACGATGAACTGCGCCAGTGGTGGCCTGAACTCGGCGCCGTGGTGACAGACCTGCGGCGAATCGGCGAATCCGCCGTGGCCGACCGGCTGGTCGACGCGGTCATCGCCGGGGCGACCGGCAGCGAGATCATCGGCGAAGTGGGCCTGGTGCTGCGCGAACACCGGAGACTCCGCTCCCGGCTCTGCGACACGGCCAGGGATTCCTGGGACAGGGTCAAGGACGACGCCTTTCGTGCCAACCACGGCACATGCGGGCTCGGCCACTGGCTGGTTCGGCTGACAGGAGGGAAATCGTGAAACTGACGGTGGCGCTGGTGCAGATGTCGATGGGGGAAGACCCGGGCGAGAACCTCCGCCGGGCGGCGGCGCTGGCCGACGATGCGGCCGGCAAGGGGGCCGGGCTGGTCGTGTTGCCCGAGTTGTTCCGCAGCCGCTACTTCTGCCAAGTAGAGGAGCACCGCTTCTTCGATCTGGCCGAGGAGATCCCCGGGCCGTCGACCGAAAGCCCTGGCCGAGGTCGCCCGGCGCCGCCGGACGGTCATCGTCGCCTCGCTCTTCGAGCGGCGCGCCCCGGGCCTGTACCACAACACCGCCGCGGTCATCGACGCTGACGGCTCGCTGGCCGGCATCTACCGGAAGATGCACATCCCCGACGACCCGGCCTTCTTCGAGAAGTTCTACTTCACCCCCGGCGACCTCGGTTTCCGCCCGGTGCCGACCGCCGCGGGGAAGATCGGCGTGCTGGTCTGCTGGGACCAGTGGTACCCCGAGGCGGCCCGGCTGATGGCCCTGGCCGGCGCCGACCTGCTGGTCTACCCGACCGCCATCGGCTGGCACCCGGCTGAGAAGGACGAGTACGGAGCCGGGCAGCGCGATGCCTGGCGCACCATCCAGCGCGCCCACGCAATCGCCAATGGCTTGCCGGTGGCGGCCGTCAACCGGACCGGCTTCGAGCCGTCCCCCGCAGGGGGCGCCGGGATCGAGTTCTGGGGGTCGTCCTTCCTGGCCGGGCCGTTCGGGGAGGTGAGAGCCGAGGCGGCAACCGACCGGGAGGAGACCCTTCTGGCCGAGATCGACACTTCGCGGAGCGAAGAGGTTCGCCGCCACTGGCCCTTCCTGCGCGACCGGCGCATCGACGCCTACGACGGGTTGACCCGCCGCTGGCGCGACCCCGGCGACGACCCCGAAGCATGACCGGCGGCTCGATCCAGATGCCCCTCCGGATGCCGGCCGAGTGGGAAGCGCACCGGGCCACCTGGCTCACCTGGCCCCACAACCGGAGCGACTGGCCGGGGAAGTTCGCGCCCATCCCGTGGGTCTACGCCGAGATCGTCCGCCGGCTGGCCGACGTCGAGCTCGTGCGGCTGATCGTCCCGCCGGGGCGCGAGGCGGCCGCCCTCCGTTGCCTGGCGCGGAGCGGCGCCGATCTCTCCCGGGTCGAATTCCTCCCCTGGGAGGCCGACCGGGGCTGGAACCGCGACTGCGGGCCGATCATCGCCCACCGGGGCGCCGACCGGGTGGTGCTCCGCTTCGGCTTCAACGCCTGGGCCAAGTACCCCGACTTCGCCCGCGACGACCTGATCCCCTCCCGTGCCGCCGGCCACCTGGGGCTCGAGCCGGTCGAGGCGCTCCACCACGGGAAGAGGGTCGTCATGGAGGGGGGCGCGATCGACGTCAACGGCCGGGGCGACCTGCTGGCCACCGAGGAGTGCCTGCTCGACCCCGGCGTCCAGGTGCGCAACCCCGGCTTCACCCGCGGTGACTATGAAGAGGTCTTCCGCACTTGCCTGGGCGCCGCCAACGTCATCTGGCTCGGGAAGGGGATCGCCGGGGACGACACCCACGGGCATGTCGACGATCTGTGCCGTTTCGTCTCTCCCGGAACGGTCGTCCTCTGCCGGGAGGACGATCCGGCCGACGCCAACCACCGCCCGCTGGCCGAGAACCGCGAGCGCCTCCAGGGCGCCCGCTTGACCGACGGCTCGCGCCTTCAAGTGGTCGAGCTGCCGATGCCCGCCCCGCTCCGCTTCGACGGTCACTCGCCTGCCCGCGTCATATGCCAACTTCTACATCGCCAACGGGCTTGTCCTGGTGCCCACCTTCAATGATCCGGCGGACCGGGTCGCCCTGGGAATCCTGGCCGACCTCTTCCCCGGCCGCCGGGTGGTCGGCATCCACGCCGTCGACCTGGTCTGGGGCCTCGGCACCCTCCACTGCCTGACCCAGCAGGAGCCCGCCCGAACGCGCCCCTGATCCTCGATGACTTGCCGGGGATGGCCCGGAGGATTCACTCCGCTCACACGCTCTCGCGGCCGACCCTTGCCGCCCGCCCCTCCGTGGAATCCTTCCGCAGTTCGCGGCTTTCCACGTCGGGCCGGGCTGGCTGGGTCCCCGGCCGCTTGCCGCTACAGTTCGCTCCGGAATCCTCCGGGCCATCCTCACACCTATTCCGACGGTTTTCAACGACGGTTGGTTCGGCTATACTATTATGTTACTGAGAAGACCAGCAATCGCGGCGAAACACACGGGCAAAGGAGCGATTCAGATGGCGAAAACCAAGCGGAACCGGCGAGTGGTGGTCGTCGGCGGCGGCCTGTCAGGCCTGGCGGCGGCCTGGTTGATCCAGGAGGACGCGGCGGCGGCCGGCATTCCGCTTGAGGTCGTTCTGTGCGAGGCGGGCGACCGCACCGGCGGCAAGATCGGCACCATCTCCGAGGGCGGCTTCGTTTGCGAGATCGGGCCCAACGGCTTCCTGGACAGCAAGCCCTTCGCGCTGCAACTGGTCGAGCGGATGGGCATGAGCCGGAACCTGCTGCGCAGCAACGACAGCGCCCGCAAGCGTTTCATCTTCACCGGCGGCCGCCTGCAGCAGTTGCCCGAGGATCCGATGGCTTTCCTCAAGTCGGAGATGATTTCCATCCGCGGGAAGCTGCGCATTGCCGCCGAGTACCTGGTCCCGCAGAAGAGGAAGGGGGGCGCCGACGAGACGCTGGCCGACTTCGTCCGCCGCCGCCTGGGGCCGGAAGCGCTGGAGAAGCTGATCGACCCGATGGCCTCGGGCATCTTCGCCGGCAACCCCGAGAACATGAGCCTGGCGGCCTGCTTCCCGAAGATCGTCTACCTCGAGGAGACCTACGGCGGCCTGCTCAAGGGGATGCTCGGCCTGCGCAAGGCGGCCGCCGCCAAGGGGCAGGCGGGGCCCGCCACGGCGGGGCCCGGCGGGGCGCTGATGTCCTTCCGTCACGGCCTGGCCGAGCTGATCGACGGCCTCGCCTCTCGCATGAAGACGCCGCCGCTGACCGGGGCCGAGGTGGCCTCCGTGGCCGCCGACGGCCAGGACTACCGCGTGTCGTTCGCCGACGGGCGCCAGCCGCTGTCCGCCGACGCGGTCGTGTTGGCCGTCCCGGCCTACGACGCCTCCCGGATCCTTTCCGGCATCGACTCGCCGCTGGCCGCCTCCATCGGGGCCATCGACTACACCACCATGGGCGTGGTCCACCTCGGCTTCCCGGTAAGTTCCCTGCCCAAGCCGCTCGACGGCTTCGGCTTCCTGATCCCCCACAACGAGGGGAGGCGCATCCTGGGGAACCTGTGGGCCTCGTGCATCTTCGACGGCCGGGCTCCCGAAGGGCACGTCCTGCTGACGGTGATGATGGGCGGCGCGCAGGACCCGGCCACCCCGCTGCGGCCCGAGGAGGAACTGGTCGCCATCGCCCGCGAGGAACTTGAGGCTATGCTCGGGATCTCCGCCCCGCCGGTCTTCAGCCGGGTGATCCGCTGGGCCAAGGCCATACCCCAGTACCACCTGGGGCACCCCGAGCGGGTGACTTCGTACGAACGCCGGATCGCCGAGCACCGGGGCCTGTTCCTGACCGGCAACGCCTTCCGCGGCGTCAGCATGCACGACTGCGTGGCCGCCGGCATGCAGATCTCGGGCGCCGTGCTCGGCTACCTGCGAAGCGCGCCAGCCACTCCATGACCGGCAACGCCCCCCTCCCGGCCAAGGGATCCGACCCCCCCCCGGTGGCACTGGTGACCGGCGCCAGCCGCGGGATCGGCGCGGCCATCGCCCGGGGACTGGCCGCCGACGGCTACCACATCTGGCTCAACTACCGCGGCGCGCACGACCGGGCCGCGCGAGGTCGAGGCGGCCATCCGCGACGGCGGGCGGCGCCTGCACCCTGCTGCCCTTCGACGTCGCCGACGCGGAGGCCGTCGGGGCGGCCCTCGACCCGCTGCTCGAGACGGCCATGCCCGAGGTGCTGGTCAACAACGCCGGCTTCGCCCGGGACGCGCTGCTGGTCTGGATGAACCGCGAGGAGTGGCGGTCGGTGCTCGACGTGCACCTGGACGGCTTCTACAACGTCACCCGGCCGGTCCTCATGGCCATGCTGAAGCGCCGCCGGGGCAGGATCGTGAACATCGTCTCCACCTCCGGCCAGACCGGCATCGCCGGGCAGGTCAACTACTCGGCGGCCAAGGCCGGGCTGATCGGCGCCACCCGGTCGCTGGCCGTCGAGGTCGCCAAGCGGAACGTGCTGGTCAACGCCGTCGCCCCCGGCTTCATCGACACCGACATGACCGCCAAGCTGCCGCTGGAGAAGATCCTGCCGATGATCCCGATGGGGCGCTACGGGCGGGCCGACGAGGTGGCCGATGCGGTCCGCTTCCTCTGCTCGCCCCGGGCCTCGTACATCACCGGGCAGGTCCTGTCGGTCAACGGCGGGAGCTACCTGTGAGGAGCGCCCGCGCAGCGCGGCGGGAAACGGCATGAAACGGGTCGCCCTGACCGGCTACGGCATCGTCTCCTGCCTCGGCTGCGACCCGGGCAGGTCGGCGAGAGGCTCCGCTGGGGGATATCCGGGATCGTGGCCGACCCGGCCAGGACTGCCCTCGGCTTCCGCAGCCCCCTGACCGGGCGGGTGACCGGCTTCACCAAGCCGGCGGACCTGACCCGCAAGGACCAGAAGACCATGCCCGAGTTCGCCGTGTGGGCCTACGCGGCTGCCCGCGACGCCATCGCCATGGCCGGCCTCTCCCCGGCGGAACTGCGCCACCCGGGCACCGGGCTGATCTTCGGCTCCGACTCCACCGCGCTGGCGGCGGTCGAGCAGGTCGACCTGCTGCGGCGCACCCGCAAGACGACCTCGATCGGCAGCGGGGCGATCTTCCGATCGATGAACTCGACCGTGACGATGAACCTGAACATCCTGCTGGGGACCCTGGGCGCCTGTTGGACGGTCAGCGCGGCCTGCGCCAGCGGGGCCCACGCCGTCGGCCAGGCGGCCGACCTGATCGCCCTCGGGCGGCAGCGGCGGGTGATCTGCGGCGGCGCCCAGGAGATCAACCCCGAGTCGATGTGCAGTTTCGACGGGCTGGGGGCCTTCTCGGTGCGCGTCGACGACCCCGCCCGCGCCAGCCGGCCCTTCGACCGGGAGCGCGACGGCCTCGTGCCCGGGGGAGGCGCGGCCATGCTGGTCCTGGAGGAGATGGAGCAGGCCAGGGGCCGGGGGGCGACGATCCTGGGCGAAATTCTCGGCTACGCCTTCTCCTCCGACGGGGCCCACCTGTCGCTGCCGTCGGGGGAGGGGCTGGTCCGCTCGATGCGCGAGGCTATCAGCCGGGCCGGGCTCGAAACCCGCGACATCGACTACCTGTGCGCCCACGCCACCTCCACCCCGGCCGGGGACGCCGCCGAGGCGGGCGCGATCCGGGAAGTCTTCGGCACATCGACGCCCCCGGTCTCGTCGCTCAAGGGGATGACCGGCCATGAGCTGTGGATGTCGGGCGCCTCCCAGGTGGTCTACACGGCCATCATGGCCGGCATGGGCTTCACCGCGCCGAACGCCAACTTCACCGCCCCCGACGAGGCCTGCGCCGGCCTCGACATCATCACCGGGGCCCTCCCCCGGCCGCCGCGGCGGGCCCTGCTCAACGCGGCCGGATTCGGCGGGACGAACTCCTGCCTGGTCGTCGGCTTCGGCCCATGAACGGCCTGGCGGTGGTCGTCGGCGGCGGGGTCTCGGGCATGGCCACGGCGCTGCTGCTGGCCCGCTTCGGCCGCCAGGTTACCCTGATCGAGCAGGCGGGCAGGTTGGCCCCGCTGATCCGCGGTTTCCAGCGCAGCGGGGTCCGATTCGAGACCGGCTTCCACTATGCCGGAGGGCTGGAACCGGGCGGCCCGTTCCGAAGGCTGCTCCTCTTCCTGGGCCTGGACCTGCCCCGGGTGCTCCCGCTGCGGCGGGATGGCTACGATCGCTGCCTGACGGCCGACGGCCGGGTCGACTTCTCCTTCCCGCAGGGGGAGGAGTCACTCCTCCAGAGCCTCGCCGCGGCTTTCCCCGGGCGGGAGGAGGCCATCGGCGCCTACCTGTCGGCCATCCGGCAGGCCCGCAACACCTTCGCCTACATGGCTGACGACCCCGCCGACGGCACCCCGTTCGGCGACGCTGACGACCGCACTCTTGGCCAGGTGCTCGACCAGCTGACCGACGACGACCGGCTGAAGCTGGTTCTCTCCTGCCACACGTTCCTGCACGGCTCGCCGGCGAACGAGGTGCCCTTCGCCATCCACGCATGCGTGGCCGGCCTGTACTACGACTTCGCGGCCACCTTCGCCGGCGGGGGGAACGCCCTGGCCGACGCCTTCGAGTCGGCCCTGGTCCGCGGCGGCGTGGAAATTATCCGCGGCCGGCGCGTCGATGCGATAGTCGCCGGACCCGGCGGCGCGTGTAGAGGTGTCCGCTTCCCCGACGGAGACATGCTCGAGGCCGGCACGGTCGTGGCCGCGATCCATCCCCGCGGCCTGCTCGACCTGACGCCGCCGGGCGTCTTCTCCCCGGCTTTCCGCCACCGGGTCGAGGGCCTGGGAGAGACCTTCCCGGCCGACACCCTCTTCGCCGTCCACACTCCGCCGATCGAACCGCCTGCGCCGGCGAACGTTTACCATCTCGTCCACCCGTTCCGCCACTCGTTCGGCCAGGATGCCCCTGACTGCGGAGCGTCCCCTCTACGTCAGCATCGGCCAGATGGGCGCCGACGGCCGCGGCGGCCTGGTGGCCATCTCGCCGACCGATCCCGGCGAAACCGCGCCCTGGGGTTCTTCCCGCCACGGAGCCCGGCCGGCGGCCTACGACGGCTACAAGGCGGAGCGGACGGCCCTCCTCGTAGCCCGCGTGGAGGAGGCCGTGCCTGCCCTGCGGGAAAGAATCCGGCCAGTCTCGCTGTCAACCCCGCTCACCTACCGCGACCTGGCCGGCCATCCAACCGGCAGCGTCTACGGTGTGAAGCGGAGCATCGCCCAGGCCAACCCCGGCCCCCGGACGCGCCTCCGCGGCCTCTACCTGGCCGGTCAGGCGACCGCCACGCCGGGAGTGCTCGGGGCGACGGTCTCGGGCTTCATGACCGCCGGCGAGATCGTCGGCCACGACACCCTGCGCCAGGAGCTGCGCCGATGCGCCTGAGACGGGTGGTGGTCACCGGCATGGGGGCCGTCTCCCCCTTCGGCAGGGGGATGACTCCGCTGATGGATGCCCTCAACGCCGGTCAAAGCGGCATCGGACGGGTCGATTCGGCGGAGCGGGTGGGCGGTCTCCGCTGCCTGGTCGGCGGCCTCGTCTCCGGCATAGACGAAAAGGAGATTCCCCGCAAGCACCGCCGGTCGATGTCGCCGATGGCCGTCTACTCGCTGCTGGCGTCGATGGAAGCCCTGGAGGCGGGAGAGTGTCGGTCCCGACCTGCTGACCGGCGGCTCGCTGGGCGTCTGCCTCGGCTCGACCGTCGGCAGCACCCAGGCCATGGAGGGCTTCTTCGCCGACTACATGACCGACCGTTCCGTCGAGCGGATGAGCTCGACCCTCTTCTTCCAGATCATGAACCACAGTTGCGCGGCCAACGTGGCCCAGGTGCTCGGCATCACCGGACGCGTCCTGGCCCCCTCCTCGGCCTGCGCCACCGGCGGCCAGGCGGTCGGCCTGGGCTACGAGACGATCGCCCTCGGCCGCCAGGAGCTGATGCTGTGCGGCGGGGCGGACGAGTTCCACGCGCTGACCGCGGCCACCTTCGACATCATGAACGCCGCCTCGACCCGTTTCAACGACGCCCCCCGCATGACGCCGCGCCCCTTCGACCGCGACCGCGACGGGGTGGTCTGCGCCGAGGGGGCCGGCATCCTGCTGCTCGAGTCGCTCGACTCGGCCTGCTCGCGCGGGGCGCGGATCCTGGCCGAGATCCTCGGCTTCGCCACGGTGACCGACCCGACCTCGATCGCCAACCCGCACCCGGACGCAATCGAGAAGTGCATGCGCCTGGCCCTGGCCGACGCCGGGGTCGCCCCGCCGGAGATCGACTACGTCAATGCCCACGCCACCGCCACGCGAGCTGGGAGACCTGGCCGAGGCCGAGGCGATCGCGCCGTGTCTTCGGCGGCGGCGTGCCGGTCAGCAGCCTCAAGGGGCACCTCGGGCACACCATGGCCGCCAGCGGCTCGCTCGAACTGGCGGCGACGATCGAGATGCTGCGGCAGGGGCGTGCTGATTCCGACCCTGAATCTGGAACATGTTGACCCCGCGGTGCAATTCGATTACATTATTGACGTGTTCTCAACCGACGGACGCGCGCCGCGTCCTCAAGAACAATTTTGCCCTGGGGGGGATCAATTCCTCGGTGGTGATCGGGAGATACGATGATGACCGACGTCGCAGATCATTGAGCTGATCGACTGCGTCGCTGGCCGAGGAGTTCGAGTTGGACCGTTCCCGGATGGCTCCCCGGCACGTCTCCGAGAGGATCTCGAGTTGGACAGCCTCGACGCCGTCGACATGGTGGTCGTGCTGGAGCGGGCCTTCGGCCTCAAATCCGTCAAGAGGAAGCGCCTCGGGAGCTCCGCACCCTGGAGGACCTCCACCGCTTCGTCATCGGCAAGGTCCGGGCCAGGGAGGGCACCGGGGGGTGAGCGGGGCGGCCGTCGCCCTGCCCGATTCCCTGAGGGAGAGCCGGCCCGCCCGGCGCCTCGTCCACGCGCTGCTGACCAGCCTGCTGGCCTATCCGCTGATCGTCCTGTGGACCCTGGTCGGCATCCTGTTCCTCTTCCCCGTCTTCTTCCCCCTGCTGTGGCTGTCCGGCGGCCGGTCGGCGCCGCGGGCGATGCGGCGGCTGGTCTGGATCTACGGCCGGGGGTGGCTGGCGCTGATGTCCCCCTTCGTCCGCTTCAGCCGCGAGGGCGTCGAGCGCCTTGACGGCCGCCGCGGCCGGCCATGGTCGTCGTCAACCACCTCTCCTTCTTCGACACCTTCTTCATGGCCCTGCTGCCCGTCTTCGACGTCGCCTTCGCCGTCCGCTCCTGGCCCTTCAAGATGCCCTGGTACCGCTGCGTTCATGCGGCTGGCCGGCTACCTCGACGTGGAGGCGCTGACTGGCCGACGATCGCTGGCCGCCGCCCGGCGGATCTTCGACGGGGGCGGCCTCTTCCTCTTCTTCCCCGAGGGGCACCGCAGCCGCGACGGGCGACTGCACCGCTTCCACTCCGGCGCCTTCAAGATCGCCATCGAGACGGGCGTGCCGGTCGATCCCGCTGTGCATCACCGGGACCGACGTCCTGCTCCGCCCGGGCCGACTGCTGCTGCAGCCGCGCAGGTGCGCCTGCCGGGCTCCTCGGCCGGTCGACCCGGCCGGCTTCACCGGCGCCGAGGCCACCGCGACCTGCGCCAGGCAGGTCAAGGATGCGCATCGCCGATGCACCTCGCAGGTCTGAGTCCCGGAGCGGCACCGCCCGGCCTCGCCCTTCCTGCCGCGCGCGGGGAGATCGCCGCGCACGACCGACCGCCTGCTGCGCGAGCACCTCGGCGCACGCCGCCCGCTCCCCGTTCTACCGCGCGCGCTTCGCCGCGGCGGGGATCGACCCGCGGCAGGTCGCGGACGGCGCGCGACCTGGCGCGCCTGCCCTTCACCACCAAGGGCGACCTCGAGGCGCGCAACGACGACTTCCTCGCCGTCGCCCGCCGCGCGAGGTCGGTCGACGTCTGCCAGACCTCGGGGACGACCGGCCTGCCGGTGGCCATGCTGCAGACGCGCGCCGACCTCGAGCGGCTGGCCTACAACGAGGAGATCTCCTTCCGCGCCGCCGGCATCGACCCCGGCGAGCGGGTGCTCGTCGGCGCGGCCTCGACCGCTGCTTCATGGCCGGGCTGGCCTACTTCCTCGGGCTGACCAGCCTCGGCGCGACGGCCATCCGCGGCGGCTCCGGCTCCGTCGCCTTCCTGGCCGAGCTGGTCCTGCGCCACCGCCCGACGGCCATGGTCGGCGTCCCGACGCTGCTCGCCGCGGTCGGCGAGGCGCCTCGCGGCGCGACGGCGTCGACCCGCCGCCGCTCGGCGTCGCGCCGGATCGTCTGCATCGGCGAGCCGGTGCGCCGCGACGACCTCTCGCTCTCCGCCGCTCGGGCGAGCGGCTCGCCGACGCTCTGGGGCGCGCAGGTGCTCGGCGACCTACGCCAGCACCGAGATGGCCACCGCCGTTCGCCGACTGCACCGCCGGCACGGGCGGGCACCTCCACCCCGACCTGATGGTGGTCGAGATCGTCGACGACGAGGGCCGCCCGCTGCCGCCGGGCGAGCCGGGCGAGGTCGTGGCCACCCCGCTGCAGGTCACCGGCATGCCGCTGGTGCGCTTCCGCACCGGCGACATCGCGACGCTGCACGACGGCGCCCTGCCCCTGCGGCCGGACCACGCCCGCGGCTCGGGCCGGTGATCGGCCGCAAGAGCCAGATGCTCAAGATCAAGGGGACCACCGTCTACCCGCCGGCCATCTTCGCCGTCGCTGCAGGAGATCCCCGGGGTCGCGGGGGTACTACCTCGAGGTGCGCGACGACGTTCGACCTCTCCGACCGGATCACGCGTGATGGTCGGCGCCGCCGGCGACCGCGCTGACCCCGGCGGCGGTGGCCGAGCGGATCGCGGCCCGCATCCGCGTCAAGCCGGAGGTCGTCATCGCGACCCCGGAGGAGATCGCCGCGCGAGACCGTCCAGCGCCGACAAGCGCAAACCCATCACCTTTTTCGACCTGCGGGAGAAGCGACATGTCCACTGAGCCGGACCGCCCCTGGGGCTCCAATTTCACCCCCGAAGAGATCGCCGAGACCCGCGCGCGCAAGGGGCTGCTCTCGATGGAGCTGGAGCTCTCGCGCGAGTGCAACCTGCGCTGCGTCTACTGCTACGCCAGCTCCGGCAAGAAGCTGCACAACGAGCTGACGCGCGAGGAGATCGACGACGCGCTGGACCAGGCGATCGCGCTGGGCGCCCGGCGGATCATCGTCATCGGCGGCGGCGAGCCGCTGATGTACCCCGGCGTCATGGACATCATGCGCACGCTGCGCGAGCGCGGCATCGTCGTCGACCTGTTCACGAACGGGACGCTGCTCACCCCGGCAGCTGGCCGCGCGAGCTGTTCGCGACTGGGCGTCTCCCCGGTCGTCAAGCTCAACAGCATGCGCGAGGAGGTCCAGGACGCGCTCGCCGCGGTCCCCGGCACCTTCAAGCTGATCCAGCAGGGGCTGGAGCAACCTGATGGACGCCGGCTACCCGACCGCGGAGCGCGCCGCTCGGCGTCGAGACGATCATCTGCCGCCAGAACATCGACGAGCTGCCCGGGATGTGGGTCTGGGCGCGCGAGCGCGGGCATCGTCCCCTACTTCGAGATGATCACGTTCCAGGGGCGCGCGAAGCAGAAGCTCGACCTGAACGTCTCCTCCGAGGAGCTGCGCCGCGTCTTCTTCGAGCTCTCGCGGATCGACCGCGAGCGGTTCGGCCTCGTCTGGGAGCCGCACCCGCCGATCGCCGCGCTCGCCTGCAACCGGCACGAGTACTCCTGCACGCTCAACGCCCAGGGGTACATCCAGCCCTGCGTCGGCGTCGACATGTTCATCGGCAACATCCGCCACGCGCCGCTGGCCGAGATCCTCGCCACCGCGCCGGTGATGGAGACGATGCGCAAGCTGCGCGGCAACCTCAAGGGCGCCTGCGGGTCGTGCGACCAGGCGCAGCGAGTGCTACGGCTGCCGCGGGCTGGCCTACCACGTCACCGGCGACTTCCTCGAGGCCGACCCGCTCTGCTGGAACAACCCCCGGAGGCTCGACTGAACGCGCCGGACCGTTTCGCCCTCCCGCGGGCGCGCGGTGGAGTTCCTCCCCCATCGCCCCCCCTTCCTGCTGATCGACCGGCTCGACTTCGTCGACGACCGGCAGGTCAGGGCGGCGGTGGCCGTCGCCCCGGGGACGACGCCTGCTCGACGAGGGACGGCACGCTGCACCCGGTGGCGCCTGGTCGAGATCGTCGCCCAGGCCTGGGCGGCGGCCACCGGCTACCGCAACACGGTCCGCGGCCGGCCTGCCCCCGCAGACGGGCCTGCTGGTGGGCATCCGGTCAGGTCGACTTCCCGGGAAGCGGCCGCCGTCGGGCGACCGGCTGGCCGTCGCCGTGACGCTCGACACCGCCGTGAACGACTTCCTGATCGTCGACGGGAGCGTCAGCCGCGGCGACGAGACGCTCGCCCGGGCCTCGATCACCCTCTGGTCGGGCGACCAGCCGGCGGGGGAAGCCTGACGTGTCCGGCCATCCGCGAGGCCTTCCTGGCCGGCGTCGAGACTCCTGGCTCCCCCGCCCGCCGGCACGGCGGCCGGACGCTTCCGGCTCGAACCCGGATTCCCCGCCTTCCAGGGGCACTTCCCCGGGCGGCCGGTCCTGCCGGCGGTGGTCCAGGTACTGCTGGCCCAGCTCCTGGTCGAGCGCGTCACCGGGGCGCCCGCCCGCCTCGTCCGGATCGCCAGCGGCAAGTTCCGCCGCCTGGCCACCCCGGGGATGACCCTGGAGATCACCTGCCGCGCCACTCGGCGAACCGGGGAGCTACGACGCCCGCATCGGCGGCGACGGCCGGGCCGTCTCCTCCTTCGTCATCCACCTCGCCCCCGCTTGGTGGCCGGTGAGGAGCCCGTCGTTCAAGACGCTCTCCGGGCGATCCGCCGCCGCTGCGGGCGACGGTCGACGCGGACGGTCCGCTTCGAGGAGGTCGACCCGCTGGGCATCGTCTGGCACGGGCGCTACCCGAGCTACTTCGAGGACGCCCGGGTGGCCCTCGGCAGCCGCTACGGCGATCGGCTACGAGGACTTCATCGGCCACCGCGTCGCCGGCCCCGATCAAGACGCTGCAGATCGACTACCTGACGCCGCTGCGGTTCCGCGAGAGTTCCGGATCGAGGCGATCCTGCACTGGTCCGAGGCGGCCCGCCTCGACTTCGAGTTCCTGATCACCGACGCCGCGGGGAGACCGCCACCACCGGCTGGTCGGTCCAGCTCTTGACCGACGAGGCAGGGGAGCTGCTCCTCTTCCCGCCCCCGCTTCGTCGAGGCAGTTCCGCGAGCGGTGGCGGCGGGGGAGCTTGGCGTGAGCCGCGTGCCGATCGTTGGCGCCCGGGCGGTCAGCGCCGCGGGCGACGGCGTCGGCCCCCTCTGGGAGCACCTGCTCGCCGGGCGGACCGCCATCGGGCCGCTGACCCGCTTCGACTACTGCCTCTCGCCGCGCCGGTCGCGGCGTGCGTCCCGGGGCTCGACGCCGACGCCCGGGGAGTCGCGCGCGCGTGCCGCTGCTGGCGGCACTGCTGGCGGGTTCCCGCTGCCCGCCGAGCGTCTGCTGATCGTCGCCACCACCAAGGGCTGCCTCGACTGTTCGAGGAGCTGGAGCAGGGCGCCGGCCGGTCGACGCCGCCCCGGTGCCGCCCGGCGGTGCCTCGCGCCTGGTCGCCTCGTGCTCGACCCGACGCCGGCGGCGCTTCACCGTCAACGCCGCCTGCGCCTCGTCGTCGCTGGCCCTGGCGCGGGGCGGCGGCCCTGATCGACTCGGGACGCGCGCGAAGTCGGTCCTGGTCGTCGCCTTCGACCTGGTGTCCGCGTTCGTCTTCACCGGCTTCGCGGCGCTCAAGGCGCTCTCGACCGGGCCCCTGCCGGCCGTTCGACCGCAGCGGGACGGCCTGTCCCTGGGCGAGGGGGCGGCGGCGCTCCTCCTGCTGCGCCGAGGCGTCGGCAGTCCGCCGCCGGGGCCTCGACCGGGGCCGGGTCGATCGTCGGCTGGGGCTCCTCCAACGACGCCGTCCACGTCACCGCCCCGGCCCGCGACGGCTCGGGGCTGATCCAGGCCATCGCCGCGGCGCTCGGGCGGGCCGGCATCCCCCCGGGCAGGTCGCCGCGGTCAGTGCGCACGGCACCGGCACGGTCTACAACGACCTGATGGAACTGACCGCCTTCGGGGCGTCTTCGGCGAGCGGCGTCCCCCGGTCTACGGCGTCAAGGGGGTCGTCGGCCACACCCTGGGCGCCGCCGGCGGGATCGAGACCTGCGTCGCGCTGCGGGCGCTGGCCGAGCGGGTCGTCCCGGCAACGGTCGGCCTGCGGCGAGCCGGCCCCGGAGGCCGAGCGGGCTGGTCGACACCCGTCCGCGTCCGCTGGCCGCGGGCCGCTGCTGCTGACCAACTCCGGCTTCGGCGGCATCAACGCGGCGCTGGTGCTGGAGCGGGGGGCGGCATGATGCGGGCGGCGGTGACCGGCATCGGCTGGGTGACCGCCGGCGGGCTCGGGCGGAGCCGCGACGGAGACCCCTTCTTCGCCGGCCCGGCCCGCTGCCGCCGTCTCCCGCCGGGACCTCTTCGACCAGCCCGACAGCCGCTTCGGCCGGCTCGACCCCTTCTCCCGGCCGGCCTCGCGGCGGCCGTCATGGCCCTGCGCGACGCCGGAGCCGCGCCCCGCTGGTGCCGGCCGCGGTCGGCGCCGTCGTCTCGACCGCCTACGGCACGCTTGCCACCGACCAGGACTACCTGGCGACCGCCATCCCCGAGCGCGGCGCCCAGGCCAGCCCGAACCTCTTCGCCTACACGCTGCCGAACGTGCTTCTCGGCGAGGCGGCCATCCGCTTCGGCCTGACCGGCCCGACCTACGTCGTCTCCGGCGAGCCGCCCGGGGCACCTCGACGCGCTCGGGAGGCGCTGTCGATCCTGGAGGCGGGCGAGGCCGACGGCGATGCTGGCCGGCTTCTGCGACGTGCCGCCTCCCGACACAGTGCCCGGCCGGGGCCGATTTCCCCCGGGCGCGCTCTTCCTGTCCTCGAGCCCGCCGGGCGAGCAACTCCCTCGGCGTGGATCGAGATCGGAGGAGGAGATCGTCCGCTTCGGCGGCCGACCGGATCGACGACCCTGTCCGACCTGCCGGCGCTCGCCGGCCGACTCCGACCGCGCACGACCGAGGAGATTCTCCATGAAGATGCACCTCATCTACCCCTCCTGGCCGAAGCTCGAGCGCCAGACCGAGTTCCACCTCCCGCCGCACGGGCCGGTGGTCTTCGCGGCGACGCTCCCGCCGGAGGTCGACCTGACCTTCACCGACGAGAACCTCCAGGCCCTCGATTTCGCCGGCGACACCGACCTGGTGGCCCTCTCGGTCATGCTCACCTGCCAGCTGCCGCGCGCCTTCGAGATCGCCGACCACTACCGCGCGCAGGGCGTGCCGGTGATCTGCGGCGGCATCGCCGTCATGCTGCACGCCGAGGAGTGCGCCCGCCACGCCGACTGCGGTCTTCCTCGGCGAGGCCGAGGGGCGCATGGAGGAGGTCCTGGAGGATCTCCGGCACGGGGCGCCTGAAGCCGGTCTACGACTACATGAACGACCCGCCCGACATCGCGCCTGGTCGGCACCGGCGCGCCGCGAGATCCTCGACCGCGAGCTCTACAACTACCGCGGCGTGCAGATGCTCGACCTGGTCCACGCCTCGCGCGGCTGCAGGTTCGACTGCTTCCCCTGCTGCACCGGCTTCCTCGGCGGGCAGCCACTTCCGCCCGCGCCCGGTCGACCAGGTCGATCGCGGAGATGGAGGCGATCCCGAACAACCGGCTCTTCATCGTCGACAACTCGCTGGCCCAGGACAAGGACTGGCTGCGGGAGCTCTTCACGGCGATGATCCCGCTGAAGAAGAACTGGGTCTCCCACCCGATCCTGGACGACGACGAGATCCTCGACCTCGCCGCCGAGGCCGGCTGCTGGTACGTCTACCAGGCGATCTTCGACACCTCCGACGTGATCCGCAACCGCATCCAGCGCCTCAAGGACCACGGCATCGGCGTCGAGGGCACGATCATCCTCGGCACCGACGACCAGGACGAGGACTGCATCAAGCGGCTGGTCGACTTCCTGCTGGAGATCGACCTCGACGTCGCCGAGTTCACGATCCTGACGCCCTTCCCGCACTCGCCGATCCGCGCCCAGATGGAGCGAGAGGGGCGCATCCTGTCCAACGACTGGAGCGACTACACCGCCGACAAGGTCGTCTTCCAGCCGAAGCAGATGACGCCCGAGAAGCTGCAGGAGCTCTACTACTACGCCTGGGACACCTTCTACGCCGACGGCGGCCAGCAGCTGAAGATGGGCGAGCTCTTCACCAAGGGGATCATGAAGGAGGTCGCACAACGGCACCTACCGCCGCTACGACCCGCAGCGCGCCGCGGGGCTTCCAGCAGGCGGCGCGAGACGCATGAGCCGGGTCTTCCTCGTCTCCGGCAACCGCTGCGTCGACCCGTACCCGGTCTACCCGCTGGGGATGGCGGTGGTCGCCGCCGCCCTCGCCGCGCGGGGGCACGAGGTGCGGCAGTTCGACCTCCTCGCCGCGGGCCGGACGAGGCAGCGCTGGGCGCGGCGGTCGCGCGATTCGCGCCGGACGTGGTCGGCATCTCGCTGCGCAACATCGACAACGTCGACTCCCTCAGCCCGGAGCGACTGGCTGCCTCGGACGGCGACCGCGCGGCTGGTCGCGCGGCGCTGCGCGAGGCCACCGCGGCGCCGGTCGTGCTCGGCGGCGCCGGCTTCTCGCATGATGCCGGAGGAGATCCTCGCCTACTCGGCGCCGACTACGGCGTCGTCGGCGAAGGCGAGCAGCGGCCTTGCCGGACCTGGTCGACGCGCTGGCGCGGGGCGAGCGCCGGCCCCGCCTGGTGCGCGCCGCGACCGCCGATGGCCGGCGGCGAGATCGGCTGCGCCGCTGCTCGACGCCGGAGATCGTCGCCTTCTACCTGGCCGAGTCGGGCATGGTCAACCTGCAGACCAAGCGCGGCTGCCCGCACCGCTGCGCCTACTGCACCTACCCGCTGCTGGAGGGGGCTCGCTTCCGGCACCGCGACCCGCGGCAGGTGGTCGACGAGCTCGAGCGAACTGCGGCGCGAGCACGGGGTCGAGTACGTCTTCTTCACCGACTCGGTCTTCAACGACGCCGGCGGCGCACTACCTGCGGGTGGCCGAGGAGCTGCTGCGCCGCGGCGTCGGAGATCCGCTGGGCGGCCTTCTTCCGCCCGCAGGGCCTCGAGCGGCGCGACTGGCGCTGCTCAAGGCGCCGGGCCTCTACGCCCTGGAACTCGGCACCGACGCCGCCGCGGACGCCACGCTGGCCGGCCTCGACAAGGGCTTCACCTTCGCCGAGGCGCTCGCGGTCGACCGCGCCGCGCCGCGAGGAGGCATCCCGGCGGCCCACTTCGTCATGTTCGGCGGCCCCGGCGAGACGACGGAGACGCGTGCGCGCAGGGGCTGGCCAACCTCGAGCGGCTGCCCGACCTCGGTCGTCTTCGCCTTCTCGGGCATCCGGATCCTCCCCGGCGACGCCGCTGCAGCTGCGCGCGCTGGAGGAGGGGGTGATCGCCGCCGACGACGCCGCTGCTGCGCCCCGGCCTACTATTTCTCGCCGGGCGTCGACGGCGCGAAGTGGAGCCGGGCGATCATCGCGAGCCTTCGCGGCAGCGCGCCACGGATCTTCCCCCCGTCCGACGGGCAGATCGCGCCTGGCGGTGATGCACCGCTTCGGCTTCCGCGGCCTCCTCTGGGACCAGCTGACTGGCATCCGGCCGCGGCCCGCCGGGCCGGGCGGTAGCCGCGATGCGCGGCTCGACCGCGGGCGCATCCTGCTGGTGCACCCGCTCGGCTACCGCGGCCGAAGCGGCCGCGGGCGACATCGCCCGCATGGCCAACCTCATGCCCCCGCTCGGGCTCGCGCTCGCTCGCCGCCTAGCTGGAACGACGCGGGCTTCCGGGCCGACATCGTCGACTGCTTCGCCCACCCCGGACGCCGACGCGGCCGATCCGCGAGCACCTGCGCCGACCACCGCCCGGCTTGCATCGGCTTCTCGCTGCACCACCTCCTGCTTCCTCGACGGCGCGCGCATCGCCGCCGCGGCCAAGGAGCTGCTGCCCGGCATGACGCACCGTCTTCGGCGGCCCGCACGTCTCGGCCCTGCGCGAGCAGGTGCTGGCGCGACTTCCCCGCGGTCGATCTCGTGGTCGCCGGCGAGGGGGAGGAGACGCTGCGCGAGCTCATGGCCGACGGCGGGCGGCGCCCGGCGACGATTCCCGGGCGTCGATCTGCCGCGACCGGACGGGCGGGCCGTCTTCACCGGCCACCGCACGCCAGCGGCTCGAGATCTCGACACCCTGCCCGTTCCCGGCCTACGACAAGCTCGCCGGCTATCCCGGCGGCCTACAAGCTGCCGATCTTCAACTACCCGCACAGGCGCCCAACACCAGCTGCATCTCGCAGCCGCGGCTGCCCGTACGCCTGCAGCTACTGCGACCGCTCGGTCTTCGGCCGCACGCTTCCGCTACAACTCGGCCGAGTACCTCTACGAGCACCTGCGCCACCTGCGCGAGCGCTTCGGCATCCGCCACGTCAACTTCTACGACGACCAGTTCACCTTCAACCGGGCGCGGGTCGAGGAGTTCTGCCGGCTGATGCTCGAGCGCCCGCTCGGGATGACCTTCAACTGCGCGGTGCGCGCCGAGCACGTCGACCCCGACCTGCTGCGCGCTGATGAAGCGCGCCGGCTGCTGGATGATCAGCCTCGGGATCGAGACCGGCGACCCGGAGCTGCTCGCGCAGCACCGGCAGAACGCCGACCTCGACATGCTGGCCGAGACGATCCGCACGATCAAGCGCGGCCGGCATCCGCACCAAGGGGCTGCTGATGATGGGGCTGCCGGGCGAGACCGAGGCGAGCATCCGCCGCAGCATGGAGTACGTCTTCTCGCTGCCGCTCGACGACTTCAACCTCGCCAAGTTCACCCCGTTCCCCGGCTCGCCGCTCTACGAGACGATCCGGGAGCACGGGGACTTCGACGAGGACTGGGAGAAGATGGACTGCATGCACTTCCTGTTCGTCCCCGAGGGGATGACGCGGGAGCGGCTGGAGGAGCTCTTCATCCTCTTCTACAAGACGCCACTACACGCGGCCCCGGGTGCTGCTCGGCTACCTGGCGATGCTCTGGAAGTCGCCCGACAGCTGGCGGCGCTTCCTCGCCAACCTCGGGCTCCTTCTGGCGCTTCGCCCACACCGACCAGCGGCTGGAGCGACCGGTCGTGAGCGCCGCACCGCGCGTGCTCGTCGGTCATCCCCGTCTACAACCACGGCCGCACGCTGCGCGGGTGGCGGAGCGCGCGCTGGCCGTCCACCCCGACGTGCTGGTGGTCGACGACGGCAGCACCGACGGCGGGGCCGACCGGCTGGCCGGGCTCGCCGCTGGCCCTGCTGCGCCACGCCGCGCAACCTCGGCAAGGGGGCGGCCATCCTGACCGCCGCGCGCGAGGCGCCGCGGCTCGGCATGACCCACCTGGCGACGCTCGACGCCGACGGCCAGCACGACCCGGCCGACCTGCCGCGCTTCCTCGAGGCGGTCGCGCGGCGAGCCCGACGGCGATCGTCGTCGGCGCGCGCGACTTCGACGCGAATCGTCCCCGGCTCGTCCCGCTTCGGCCGCTCCTTCTCCAACTTCTGGCTGCGGGTGCAGACCGGCTCCCGGATCGGCGACACGCAGAGCGGCTTCCGCGCCTACCCGGTGGCCGTGCTGGAGCGGCTGCCGCCTGGGCGAGCGGCGCTACTCGTTCGAGGTCGAGGTGCTGGTCAAGGCGGCCTGGGCCGGGGTCCCGCTGCGCGAGGTGCCGGTCTCCGTGACCTACCCGCCGGAGCGCGTCTCCCACTTCCACCGACTGCGCGACAACCTGCGCCTGTCACTGCTCAACACCCGGCTGACCATGCGGGCCATCCTCCCCTGGCCCCACCGCAGGCTCGACGACGATGACCGGCGGAAGGGTCAGCCCGCTGCACCCGCTGCGGGCCATCCGCCTCCTGCTCGCCGAGAACGCCACCCCCGGGAACTGGCCGCGGCCGGCTTCACCGGCGTCTTCCTGGGCACGCTGCCGCTGGTCGGCATCCACACCATGGCCATCCTGGTCGCCGCCGGGCTCCTGCGCCTGAACCGGATCGCGGCGGTGGCCGCCAGCCAGCTCTGCATGCCGCCGCTGGTGCCGGCGCTCTGCATCGAGGCGGGTCATTTCCTGCGCCACGGCCGCCTGCTGACCGAGTTCTCCTTGCAGACCCTCGGCCGGCGAGGGCCTGCAGCGCCTCGGGGAGTGGTTCCTCGGGTCGCTGCTGCTGGCGCCGCTGTTGGGCGCGATCGTGGCCCTGTTCATCTACGCGGTGGCGCAAAGCGCCCGCACGTCGACCGGCGGTCATGACTGAGGCGAGCCCGCGTCGGGGTTGGACCAGCCGCAGCGTCGGTTCCCCGCTCCAGCACCGGATCTTCTACGCGCTGATCCGCCTGGGCGGGCGTCGGACGGCCTACGCGCTGCTCCACCCGGTGGCCGGCTGGTACGCCATCTTCCGGCCATCCCTGTGGGAACGGGCCCGGCCGTACCTCTCCCGGCGCTTCCCGGGGCGACGCTTCCCGGCCACCCTGGTCGACCGCTACCGGCTCTTCCTCGGCTTGGGAAAGGTGCTGGTAGACCGGGCCGTGGCCGGCATCCTCGGCCCCGGCTCCCTGTCGGCTTCGCTGCAGGGGCAGGAGGAACTGCTGCGGGCGCGCGACCTGGGCCGGGGGGTGGTGGTCGTGACCGCCCACGTCGGCTCCTGGCAGGCGTCCATGGCCGCCCTCGCGCTGTTCGACCGGCCGGTCAGCCTGGTCATCCACCGGGATGCCGGGGACATCGACCGGCACTACCACGAGCACGCCGGAGGCGAAACGCCCGTTCCGGATCATCGACCCGGCCGGCTACCTCGGCGGCGCGCTGGAGATGACCGACACCCTCCGGCAGGGGGGGATCGTCTGCCTGATGGGAGACCGCCTCTTCGGCGAGACGGCGGCTTCGGTCACCGTCGACTTCCTCGGGGGGCCGGTTGCCCTGCCGGTCGCCCCCTACCGCCTGGCAGCGGCTACCGGCGCCCCGATGGCCATCCTCCTGTCGCGAAAATCGGGGCCGGACAGCTACACCCTGACGCTGGCGGACGGTTTCGACATCCCGCCCCTGTCGGACCGGAACCCGGAGAGCTGCCGGCCGTACGCGGCCCGTTTCGTCCGGGCCCTCGAGCAGTACGTCGAACGCGAGCCGTACCAGTTCTTCAACTTCTTCGACCTGTGGGGCAACCGGCATTGAAATATCCGCCCGGGAGCCTCATCATGAGTTTCTTGGAGGCCGGCCGCGCGCCGGCGGTTTCCGGCGGCATCAGCCGTCGGGACGAGTGATTCGGGGGAATTCGACGATGCCGTCCAAGCCAAACCCGGTGAGAACCGCCGATCTCGAGAAGATCAGGCAGACCCTGTTCTTCGGGCTCTACAACTACACCAAGAACCAGCCCGACCTGTTCATTCCCCACCGGTTCGAGTTGCTGCCGCCCTTCCAGACCCCGAAGTTCTTCGACAAGGTCAGGGAATCCATGCCCGGGGAGGAGATCCTGGTCTACGTGCATCTCCCCTTCTGCTTCTCGGAATGCATCTTCTGCAACGCCTTCCCCCTCAAGGCGGATCGCCAGGTCCAGGCCGGATACCTGGAGCACCTCCTCAGGGAAATCCGGCTCTTCGCCGACCAGGGGATTTTCGACGGCAAGAAGGTGCGCTGCATCTACTTCGGCGGCGGAACGCCGACGCTCTTCGGCGACCGGGACCTGGCCCGCATCCTCGATGCCATTGCCTCGTGCGTCCCGCAGGCTGAGCGGTGCGGCATCACCGTCGAGGCACACCCGACGACCCTGTCCGACGGGAAGCGCCTCGGCGGACTGGCCGCGCTGGGCGTCACCCGGATAAGCATGGGCTGCCAGAGCTTCGATCCGGTGGTCCTGGAACTGTGCAACCGGCGCAATCCCGAGCCGCTGCTGCGGAAGGTCGTCGAAGACGCCCGGGGGAAGGGGTTGGCCGTCAATATCGACATGATGACCGGACTCCCGGGGCAGACCCTTGAAAGCGTCCGGAGGGACATCGAGGCCCTGGAAAGGATCCGGCCCGACGCCGTCGAATACATAAGGCACGAGATCGTCAATCCGCTGGCCATCGAACTGCTCCGGAACCGCCCCGACCTCGTGGTGGAGAAGGACGTGCTCTTTGACATGGTGCTGATGACCCAGGATTGGATGGAGCGCTCCGGCTACGAGCAGAATGGGCGTTTCACCGACAGCCGGCAATGGGAATACCGCTACCATTGGCTCAACGAAATGCCCATCGTGGCGTTCGGCTTGCGGGCCAGGTCCTATACGCCCGGGGTCTGCTTCGACAAGTACGAGGACCTGCCCACCTACGCCCGGATGATCGACAAGAACCTGCCGCCGGTGGCCCGCTACATCTTCCTGACCAAGCGGGAGCGCATGTACCGTTCGCTCTTCCTTGCCCTGCAGATCAGGAGCGGGCTCGACATCGGCCGCTTCACCGAACGCTTCGACGAGGATCCCCTGGCCGTCTTCGGGCCCCTGATCGACCGGTTGCGGGACTGCGGCTGCCTCGAAGTGGCCGACGGCCGTGTCCGGCTGACGCCCAACGGCGCCTATTTCGTCGAAGACGTGTGCGATGTCGTCACCGATGCGGTGCTCGGGGAGGCGTCCGGGAATCTGATCCGCAATCCGCACTCGGAGGGAAGCACATCGTCCAGACTGGCCAGGGATGCCGGCAAGGAATCATGAGACTCATCCACGGCAATCGGACGAGTCTCCGCAAGCAACGCCGTTCCGCATGATGCCCGGGGAGGGAAGATGACCGACAACTCACTGAAAGAGCAACTCAAGGAGGTCCTGGTCAGGGAGATGAACCTGGAGGACGTCAAGCCGGAGGAGATCGCCGACGATGCGGCGCTCTTCGGCGACCAGGGCCTCGGCCTCGACTCGCTCGACGCGGTCGAGCTGGTGGTGGTGCTGCAGAAGCACTTCGACATCGCCATCAAGGACATGGACGAGGGTCGCGAGGCGTTCCGGACAATCGACTCGCTGGCCGCCTTCATCGAGGCCAAGCGGAAGGCATGACCCCCGACGCCCCGGTGGCCGTGACCGGCATCGGCTGCCTCTCGGCCGCCGGGCCCGACCTGGCCTCATCGATCGACTCGATGTCGCGGGGCGAACGGCACCCGGGCCGCCGACCCGCTTCTCCACCGGCCACCCGGCGGCCCACCCGGTGTTCGAGGTGCCCGACCGCTTCATCCCGCCCGACTACCTCGATCGGACCGGCCTGACGCTGACCGCCCTCCTGGCCCTGTCGGCCGCCCGGACGGCGCTGGCCGACGCCGGCTGGCGGGAGGGCGCCGGCGCGCGCTTCGGCGTCTGCGTCGGGACGACCGTCGGCACCGCCCTGAACAGCGAGGACTTCTACCGCGAGTACCGCGACGGCGGCCGGCCGACGATGGACCCGATCGAGCGCTTCCTGCGCAGCAACCCGGCCGACGTGCTGGCCGCCGAATTCGGTCTCGACGGCCTGCGGCAGACGGTGGTCAACGCCTGCTCGTCGGGAACCGACGCCATCGGCATCGCCGCCGGGTGGATCCGGGCCGGGTGGTGCGACGCCGTGCTCGCCGGCGGGGCGGACGAACTCTGCCGGATCACCTAGAACGGCTTCATCTCGCTGATGATCGCCGACACCGATGCCTGCCGTCCGTTCGACGCCGGACGCCGCGGCCTCAACCTGGGCGAGGGGGCCGCCGTCCTGCTGCTGGAGGGCGACCGGCATCGCCGTCGGCGGGGGCGGAAGGCCCGCTCGTTCGTCCTCGGCTACGGCTCGGCCGCCGACGCCCACCACCTGACCGCGCCGCACCCGGAAGGGAGGGGCCTGCGCTCGGCCATCGGCGCGGCCCTGGCCCGTTCCGGCGCGGCCCCGGCCGACATCGCCTTCGTCAACGCCCACGGCACCGGGACGCCCGACAATGACCGGGTCGAAGGACGGGTCCTGGGCGACCTGCTCCCCGGCATCCCCTTCCTGTCCACCAAGGCCTTCACCGGCCACACTCTCGGCGCCGCCGGGGCGATCGAGGCAGCCTTCACCGCGGCCATGCTGCAGCAGGGAAGCATCCCGCCGCAGGCCGGCTTCGCCACGCCCGACCCGGAAATAGGCGTCTTACCGGTGACCGGCGCCACCACGTTCCGCGGCACGGCGGCGCTCTCCGACTCGCTGGCCTTCGGCGGCAGCAACGCGGCTGTCGTCTTGGCCCGGGGGGAAGCGTGAACCGGGCGGCGGGCGTCCGGGGCATCGGCCTGGTCGGCCCCTGGGGAACCGGGCGGGAGGCTTTCCGGCGGGCGGTGTCCTCCGGCGCGTGGTCGGCACTCCCGGCGGACACCACGCCGCTGGACGCCCACATCCCCCGTCGCGCACAGCGCCGCCTCGACCACCAGACGATGATGGCTCTGCTGGCCGCCTTCAGCGCCCTGGAGGACGCCGGACTGAACGATCCGGACGACCGGCGCGACCTGGGCGTGGTCCTGGGGAGCGGCTACGGCGCCCTGGCCACCACCTTCGCCCTGCTCGACTCGGCCTTCGACGACGGCGACGCCTGCTCGTCGCCGACCCTCTTCTCCCACTCGGTCCACAACGCCGCCACTGCCTCGCTGTCGATCCACCTGGGGATCACCGGCCCCTGCCTGACTGTCGGCCACCCCGGCTTCCCGGTCCACTCGGCCCTGGCAACGGCCCTCTCGTGGCTGGCCGAAGAACGCGTCAGGGGCGTCCTGCTGGGGGGACTCGACGAGCGCCACCCGGTCATCGACTACTGCCGGGAGCGCTTCTTCGGCCCCGTACCCGCCGGGCCGGTCGAACCGTTCGCCCTCGACCGGCAGACGGCCAGGGCCGGCGAGGGGGCGGCCTTCCTGGTGCTGACCGCCGGGGAGACGCCCGCCGGCGGCGCCGTGATCACCCGGGTGGTCTTCGGCGGGCCCGGCGACGCCCTTCCCTGCCCGCCCGAGGCGCTCATCCTGGCCGGGCTCGACGGGCATCCCGGCGGCGCCGGCGTCTACCGGCGGCTGATCCCGCCCGACCGGGAGGTCTTCTCCGTTTCTCCGGCGACCGGGAGCTTCCCGGCGGCACCCGCCTTCGACCTGGCCGCCGCCGCCCTCTCGCTCGCCGAAGGACGCCTGCTCGCCCCGCCCCCTTCGGCCGGCGACCACCCGTGGCGGGTCGCTTCCCCCGATGCCCCCCTGGACGGCCGGCCCCTGTGGGTGGTCAAGGCCGACGGGGAGGGTTTCTGGGCCGCGGCCGCCATGGAACGGGCGTGACCGGGGCCGGGACCGTCCCGGCACTCCTCCTGGCGGGTGCCCTGACGCTCGGGGCGTCATCCCCGGCCCTCGCGGGCGAAATGACCCCGGCCACCGAGGCGACCCGCCATGCCCTGGCCCTCTCGGTCGGCACCACCTACGACCCGGTGAACGACATCCGCTTCCTGCTGCTTCACCACGTCTGGCTGTTCGATTACGACCAAGTGTTCCCCCACCCGGCACCCGCGCCGCTGCGCTTCAAGACCGAGGCCACGCTGGGCTTGACCGACGGCGATCCGGTCCGGTCGATCGCCTCGGCCAACATGCTCGCCCTCTACTACCTCGACTGGCCGAAGCCACCCGGCTGGCGCCTTTACGGCGAGGCGGGCATCGGCCTGATCTACACCGACTTCACGGTCGAAGGGCAGGGCCTGCGCTTCAACTTCAACCCGGTCTTCGGCGGCGGGATCGAGATCCTGGGCGCCACCGGCCCGGACTGCTTCTGCGCCGTCCGTTTCCACCACCTCTCCAACGGTGACCTGCACCACGAGAACCGCGGGGTCAATTCCGTCCTCCTCCAGGTCGGCATCTACTACTGAATGCCGGTGCGGGCATTCATGCGGGGTGGCGCCGACAAGGTCTCGGCCGGCTGTTGCATCCGCCCGGAGGAAGGTGTATGTTCAAATCAAGGCTTCGGGAGACGGCGCTGTAGCATCCCGCGGCACGGAAGGCTCTCCACCCCGACCTCTGGCGGTGAAAGCCAACGGCTATGTAGCCGGACGGAGCAGCGGAGGGCCTGAGCCGCAGCGGACAAGAACGCCGCCTCCCGAAGTTGTTTCTCCCCGCGAAAGGGGACCCGCCACGGACAACCTGCTGGTCAAGGCCATGTGTCTGCCCGAGTTCTACCCTCACCACCCCGACCGGGTCACCCAGGTGCAGACCCCCATCTCGCGCGTCTTCCTGGCCGGGCCGCTGGTCTACAAGGTCAAGAAGCCGGTCGACTTCGGATTCCTCGACTTCAGCACCCTGGCCAAGCGGGCCCGCTGCTGCCGTGACGAGGTCCGCCTGAACCGCCGTTTCGCCCCGGGGATCTACCTGGGCGTGGAGCGGGTCACCCGGAATTCGGCCGGCCTCCACCTGGGCGGCCGGGGCCGGGTGGTCGAGTACGCGGTGGCCATGCGGCATGTGCCCGAGGACCAGCTTCTGCTCCACCGCCTGGCCGACGGCCGGGCTACGCCGGCGCACCTGCGTTCGCTGGCCCGCATGCTGGCCTCGGTTCACGCCGCCTCGCCATCCGGGCCGAAGATTGCCTCCTTCGGCTCGCTGCAGACACTGCAGCGCAACCACGAAGAGGGCTTCCGGCAGATCACACCCTTCGCCGGGCGGACCATCTCGGCCGGCGACCTCGATCTGCTCCGCCGACACGACGCGGACTTCCTCGACCGGCGGGTTCCGCTGCTGCGTCGGCGCGTGGCCGAGCGGCGCATCCGGGACGGCCACGGCGACCTGCACGCCGAGCACGTCGGTTGGCACGGCCGGATCCCGTTCGCCCTCGACTGCATCGAGTTCAACGACCGTTTCCGTTACGCCGACGTGGCCGCCGACATCGCCTTCCTGGCCATGGACCTGGAGTTCCGCGGGGCCTGGCCGCTGGCCCATGCCTTCCTGGACGAGTACCTGCGTGTTTCGGCCGACCCGTTCATCCTGCCGCTGCTCGACTTCTACCGCTCGTACCGGGCCATGGTGCGGGGAAAGGTCGACTCGTTCGCCATGGACGATCCCGATGAGCCGGCCACGGCGCGACACCGAGCCGCCCTGCTTGCCAGGCGCTACTTCTCTCTGGCGACCGCCTATGCCCGGCGCGATTTGGCCCCCCACCTGACGATCCTGACCGGCCTCTCCGGCACCGGCAAGAGCGCCCTGGGGGCTTCCCTGGCCGAGGCTCTCGGTTTCCGAACGCTGCGTTCCGACGTGGTGCGCAAGGAACTGGCCGCGGGAAGCGGGGGTAACCTCTACTCTCCCGACATGACCCGGCGCACCTACCGCCGCCTGCTCGAAAAGGCCGGGGCCCTAATCAAGCACGGCGAGAGCGTCATTCTGGACGCCTGCTTCCCGACCCGCGCCCTGCGGCGCCAGGCCAGGGAGATCGGCCGGGTCCACGGCGCGCGCACGGTCACCCTGTGGGTCACCGCTCCCCGGCGGATGGCCAGGGAACGCATCGAGCGACGGCAGCGGCGGGGGCTCGACCAGTCGGACGCCGACTGGCGGGTCCGTCTCGAACAGGAGCTGCGCTACCAGGAACCGGACGAGGGGAAGGCGATCAGGATCGACACCGGACGGGACGAGGAGGCGATCCGGGGGGACGTCCTGCGGGCCCTCTACCCGCTCACCCCCGTGCAGGCGACGACTTGACCGCCAGCAGCAGCATGGCCGCGCCGGCGGCCGTCAGGCATCCGGTCAGGAATGGCGCCGCAGGGCCGACCCTCTCCCACAGGAAGCCGGCCATCAGCGACGCCGGCAGCAGGCAGAGTCCGACCACGGTGTGGTAGAGGCCGTAGGCGGTGCCGAGGCGTTCGCGCGGCACCAGGTCGGCCACGAAGGCTCGCAGGCTCCCCTCCATGACCCCGTAGTAGAGACCGTAGGCGGCCGCCAGCGGCCAGACCTGCCAAGCGCGCGACGCGCCGGCGAAGCCGAGGTAGACCAGCGAGTAGAGCCCGAAACCGGCCAGGATCATCCCCTTCCGGCCGACCCGGTCGGACAGGTAGCCGGCCGGCGTGGAAACGACGGTATTGACCAGGTTCTGCAGCATGACCATCAGCGGGATGGCCGCCAGGGCCATACCCAGGTTCTGGGCGCGCAGCACCAGGAAGGCGTCGCTCGAATTTCCCAGCGTGAACAACGCGCAGGCCGCCAGGTAGACGAAGAAGGGCCGCCCGAAGGGCTTGCCGTCGGCCGCCAGCCGCTCCTCCGCCGACGGCATCGGGCGGGGATCCTCGCGCACGGCCAGCAGAATCACCACGGCCAGGACGGCCGGGATGAAGGCCCACATGAAGACCGACCGGTGGCCGTAGCCCGCGGCCAACAGCAGGGCGGCTATCCCGGGCCCGATGATTGCCCCGGCCGAGTCCATCGCCCGGTGGAAGCCGAAGGCCAGGCCCCGGCGCTCGGGCGGCACCGATTCGGCCAGCAGGGCGTCGCGCGGGCTGGTCCGGATCCCCTTGCCGAGGCGGTCGGCAAAGCGCACGCCGATCACTTGGGTGCCGCTCTGCACCAGCGCCAGCAGCGGCTTGGCCAGGGCCGACAGGCTGTAGCCGGCGATGATTATCGGCTTCCGGCGGCGAGCCCGGTCGGAGATGCGGCCGGAGACGAGCTTGGCCAGGCTGGAGGTCGCCTCGGCGATCCCCTCGACGGTGCCGATGAAGATCTTGTCGAGCCCCAGCACGCTGCCCATGAAGAGCGGCAGTATGGGGGCGATCATCTCCCCGGCCACGTCGGTCAAGAGGCTGGTGGCGCCGAAGGCCAGGATGGTCCGGCCGCTTCGGCTCTTCCACAGTTTCCAGTTCATCCGCCGCCCTACCTTTCGGCGTCATTCTAGCATGCGTCCCAGACCTCGCGGGGCCGGTCCGCCATTTGACGGGCGGCGCCTTCCCGCCTATGCTGGCAACGCAACCGCGTCGACACGGAGGAGCGCCATGAAGACCATCTTCGTCACCTGCCCGTCATGCCAGGAGATTCTCGAGATCGATCCGTCGTCGGGGGCCATCCTCGGGCGGCAACGCCAGCAGAGCGCCGCGGTCACCGGCTCGATGACCGACCGGCTGAAGGACCTGGACGAGCAGAAGGTGAGGCGCGAGGCGCTGGTGGCCCAGAGCAAGGAGCGCGAGAAGACCCGCCTCGACCGGGCCGAGGAGCTCTTCCGCAAGGTCCGCCAGGAGGGGAAGGAGGGGCCGGCCGAGCGCCCCGTCCGCGACGTCGACCTCGACTAGAGCCTACGTCAACCTGGCCGTGGCCGTGCTCACCGCATCTTCCTGATGGTCTCCCCGAGCTTGCCGATCTCCTCGCCATAAAGCGCCCAGTTGCCGTCGCGCTGGGCTTTCATGGCCCGATCGTAGTGCTCCTGGGCGCGCCCCGCCAGATCGCCCGACGCCATGGACTGACTGGCCGCGGCACCCGGCATCACGGGTTTCGTCGCGCCCGCGCCCGTCGCCGCCCCGGCCGGCTCAGCACCCGCTCCCTCACCGAAGATCCTGGCCAGCGCGCGCTCCAGCGTCTCTTCCATGGCGATCTTGTTCTCGTAGGCCACGATGACCCTTTTCAGTTCCGGGATCTTGCCCGTCTCGGCGCGCAGGTACAGCGGCTCCACGTAGATCAGCGAGTTCTCGATCGGGATCACCAGCAACGTCCCCTGGATGACCTCTGACCCGCGCTGGTCCCACAGCGACACCTGCCGCGAGATCTCGGTGTCCTGGTTGATCCGCGCGACGATCTGCTTGGGCCCGTACACCAGCCGGTCCTTCGGAAAACGATAGACGATCATCTTCCCGTATTCCTCGCCATCGCTGCGCGCGGTCATCCAGGCCGAGAGGTTGTCCTTGCTCTTCGGATTGAAGGGGATCATCAGGATGAACTCCTCCTTCTTCTCCCCCGGCAGCTTCATGATCGTGTAATACGGTTCCATCTCCTCGCGCTGGGCCGCCGCGCCCATGACGGGAATCTCCCACTGGTCCTCGCGGTTGTAGAAGCTCTGAGGGTCCTCCATGTGGTAGGTCGAGTAGACCTTCGTCTGCACGTCAAAGATGTCCAGCGGGTAGCGGATGTGCCGGCGCAGGTCCTCGGGCATCTCGCTGATCGGGCGCAGCACCCCGGGGAAGACCCTGCCGATGGTTCTGGCAATCGGGTCGGCGGGGTCAGCCATGTAGAACTTCATGCTCCCGTCGTAGGCGTCGATGGTGATCTTCACGGAGTTCCTGATGTAGTTGACACCATCGAAGACCGGCTGCGAGTAGGGGAAACGGTCGCTCACCGTGTAGGCGTCGTACATCCAGACCAGGCTCCCGGCATCCGTGACCACCATGTGGGGGTCGCTGTCGAGCCGCAGGAAGGGCAGGACCTTGCCGACTCGCTGGGCGATGTTCCGGTAATACAGGATGCGGCTGGCGGGGGTGACGTCGTTCGAGAGCAGCAGTTTCATCGAGCCGAAGTGCGCCGTGAAGGCCAGCTTCCTGAGCAGCGAATCGATCTTCACCCCGCCGGTGCCGGCGTACTCGGTGAAGACGTTGTCCTCGCCCGCGGGGTAATCGAACTCCTTCGATTTCGTGTTGACGATCACGTGGCTGCTGGAAAGCTTCCCGTAGTAGATCTCGGGACGGGTGATCTTGATTTCGGCGGCCGTGGAAACCGGCGGGATGTCCTTCACCAGCAACACCGGGAGCCCTTCGGGCGTCACCTGCGTGACCGGCCCGAGCGTCAGCCCGTAGCCGTGGGTGAAGGTCAGCGTCTCGTTGATCCAGTTCTTCGTCGGGATGCTGTCGCTGGAGAGCTCGCGCGGGGAGAGCATCGTCTGCCGGTACTCGCCGTTGATCAGGTAGCGGTCGTTGCTGACCGTGGTGAAGTCATAGTAGGTGCGGATCTCCTGCACCTGGCTGAACGTGTCGAGCAGCGGTCGGTGATCCCACAGCCGGATGTTCCTGATGGTCGCGACGTTCCTGTCCATGTCCTCACGGCCGAGGCCGGTCTGCCCGGAGATGTTGCGCTCCTCGACCGCCGCCAGACCGAACCCCCGCCGTGTGGCGGCGATGTTCAGCTTGATGTACGGGGTCTCCTTGACCAGCTCGTTGGGCGCCACCACGAACTTGTGCAGCATCGCCGGATAGATGGCCCCCCCAACGAGCGAGGCGACCAGATAGACGCCGATGCCCGCGACCACGAGACGGCTTCGACGCACGAAGATGCTGGCCAGGATCAGCGCGGCCGCGACGACGGCCAGAATGATCTGCAGCTTCATCATCGGCAGGCGGGCGTTGACGTCAGTGTAAGTCGCGCCGGCGACGAGCCCCTGCGTCGAGTACAGCACGGCGTGCATGCCGACGTAGGTATTGAAGGCCAGTACGAGGAAGATCAGGCTGCCGAGGACGGCGAGGTGCACCGATGCGGGCCTCTCCGCCGTGATGCCCCGGGTAGTGAGGAACACGGCCCCCTTGAGGAAGTAGACGACGCCCGCAGCGAGCAGCGCGATGCCCAGTGCGAGCAACGCGGCATTGCCGGCGATTTCGAGCACCGGCAGGGTGAAGACGTAGAAGGCGATGTCCCGATTGAAGACCGGATCGGCCGACCCGAACGTCGTCGCGTTGGCCCGCAAGAGGAACTTCAGCCAGTTGTTGCCGACCAGAGTCCCGACGAGGAGCGCTGCCAGCACCGGAGCCACGAGGGCCAGCCGGTCGAGGTGCCGGGGCTCATTCAGCACCATGGCGGCCTCGTTCTCGAAGGGGACCACGACGGCGCGCCCCCTGGTGGCCCGCATCATCGCGACGTGGCTGGCGTAGACGACGAGAAAGCCGAGCAGCCCGCCGACCAGCCACCAGAAGGCCTGTGCCTTGAAGCTGGTGACGAAGACCTGCTGGAGACCGACGCTTTGGAACCAGAGCCAGTCGACGAAGAACGACGACGCCCGGGGAACGAAGACGAAAGCCAGGACCCCGGCAAACACCAGCAGCGGGGCCAGGCCGGGAAGTCTTGTGCGGGTCATCATGGTTGTCCTTTCTGAGTGCGAGGATCGGCGGAATCAAACTCCATCTACTCACCCCGGAGGAGAATTGTCAATCGCGGAGGTGCGAACCCATTCTTCGATCATCCGATTCTGAACTCGCCCTACGAGCGCCCCGGGCATCATTGGGAATTGGACGGTGAAGTCATGCAGCTGTTCCGCGTCTGATCCGGCTCTATACTGCGGCGGTTTCCAGGTTGAAGTGGCGGGCGGCGGCGATCTGGACGCGATCTGCGGAGACAAACATGTCCGTCTCCGCGACAAGCGCCGAAGCCAGGTGGAGGGCGTCCAGTGTTCTGAGCCTGGTCTCCTCGATGACCTGGACAGAGGTGCCCACCACTTCGGGCGTCATTTCGCACAGGTTGGCGTCTGCCGCGTCCGCCAGGAACGATGCCTTGAGGTTCTCATACTCCTGCCGGGTCAGCCTTCGTTCCCGCAGGAGGCGATGCAGCGTGCTGATCATTTCCGGAATGCACACCACCGAGAGCGTCAGGGATTCGGCCTCGCGGCAGAGACGGTCGACATGGTTGCTTCCCCGCTCCTTGACATAGCGCTTGGCCAGGGCGGATGTATCCAGGAAGACGCGCATCAGCGCCCTTCCCGCCGGTCCTTGACAACCTCCCTGCCGAGCGACAGTCCCTTCTTCGACAGGCGCTTGAGCTCGCGCTTCCACGCCGGCTGCGTGGCCGATACCGGGACGAGGTCAGCCACCGGTTCGTTGCGGCGATAGACGCGCACTGTCTCGCCGGCCCGGATCAGGTCCAGGCAGCTCTTGACGTCCTTCCTCAGCTTGGCCACGGTAATCGACTTCATCGGCCCGCCTCCATGATGTACATCGTATTGTACATCATGGCCTGACCTTCCGCCATGCGAAGATGCACCACACTTCTTGGCCGCCTTGGGAGCGGATCAGCCCAACTCCCTCGTCTTCGCCGGGGACCTCGACTAGACGGCCTCCATCGTCGAGGGGGGCTTGGCGGCGATGTTGTAGGTCACGCTGACCACCTCGGGTATCTCGGCCGTGATCCGGTCGGCCAGGCGGCGGAGGTCGGCGAAGGGGATCTCGGTCGGCGTGGCCTGGCGGGCGTCGACGCTGTCCCAGCAGCGGATCTCGATCTGGTGCCCGAAGAGGCGCTTGCCGTCCCGCATGCCGGTCACCCGGTCGTCGTGCAGAATGGCCATGTACTGGAACGCGCCCGTGGGCGAGAGGGCCTGCTCGACCAGCGTGGTGGCCCGACGGACCAGGGCGATCTTCTCCGGCGTGACCGCGGCGATGACCCGCGCGGCCAGCGCCGGGCCGGGGAACGGGATGCGGTTCCAGGACGACTCGGGCAGCCCCAGCGCCTTGCCGACGAGGCGCACGCCGTCCTTGCGGAGCTGGACCACCGGCTCGAGGATGCGGTAGCCGAAGGCTGCCTGCGTGTCGATGCCGAGCTGCTCGAAGACGTTGTGCTGGCGCTTGATGCCGGCCACGGTCTCGTCGATGTCGGTCAGGATGGTCCCCTGCAGCAGGAATTTCGCGCCGCTCTCCCTGACCGCCCGCCCGAAGACCTTCTTGTAGAACGTCTGGGTGATCGCCTCGCGCTTCTCCTCGGGGTCGGTCACCCCGGCCAGGGCGGCCAGGAACTCCGCGCCGGCGTCGACCACGTCGACCCGCACCCCCAGGCCGGCGAAGAGGGCGACGACCTTCTCGGCCTCCCCCTCGCGCATGATGCCGTTCTGGATGAAGAGCGTCTTCAGGCGGTCCCCCAGGGCCTTGTGCCCCAGCAGCGTGACCACGGCGGAGTCGACGCCGCCGGAGAGGGCGTTGATGGCCGTGCCGTCGCCGACGGCCGCCTTGATCTCGGCCACCTTGTCACGGATGAACGCGGACGTGTCGAGATCGGCGGTCCTGATTTCCTGGCTCTTCATGGGCTCCTCCTCCTCGGGGTGTTCGCGGATTATACCGCATGCCGCCCGCTGCGAGTGTCCGCACCGGCGGAAAATCCTTGATCGTTCGGCAATGCGGACCTATGATACACATATGGTTACACATGGGAGGGCCGACGGGCCCATGAAGCGCACCAACGTGCTCTTCACCGAGGAACAACACAAGAAGCTCAAGTCATGTTCGCGCCGGCAGGGACGCACCATGGGGGACCTGGTCAGGGAAGCAGTGGATACCGCCTATCGCCGGCAGGACCGACTGGATGAGCGACGCAAGATCGCCGTCGGCGCCTACCGAGAGGGATTCATCAGTCTGGGCAAGGTGGCGGAAGTGCTCGGCCTCGATCCGGTAAGCGCCCGCAGGTATCTCACCGCGGAGGGAGTGTCCGTTTCCGGCCCCTCCCCGGATGAGATCTCCGCCGATGCCGCCAACGCCTGAGGTCATTCTTGACTGCTGCGTCCTCTCCAACTTCGCCTTGGCTGAGGCACTGGATATCCTCGAAAGGCTCTATGCCGGGCGAGCCCTTCTGACCACCCAGACGGCGGATGAAATCACCCGGGGCATCGGCGCCGGGCACCTCCGGCTTCAATCCGTCAAGAACGCCATCCGGTCCGGGTGGTTGAAGGTCCTGGGGCCAGTCGGCCCGGGCGAGGATGCCTTGTTCCAACGGCTGTCCGTTTGCCTTGGTCTGGGTGAGGCGTCGAGCATTGCCGCCGCCGCGGGAAAGAAATTCGTCTTTGCCTCCGATGACCATGTCGCGCGGCGCGAGGCATCAGATTTGGGCATCAGATTGACAGGAACCGTCGGCATCCTCCGGGTGGCCGTGCGGCGCAACACCGTTACAAGGGCAGAGGCAAACCGTATCCTGAAGGCCATGGTCGTCAAAGGCTTCTTTTCCCCCGTGGATGCCGTCTGATAACCTAACGCATGGGAGTGACATCATGCCGACGCTGAATCCCGACCACCTCGCCGCCGTCATCGCCCTGGTCAACCGGGCGCCCTTCTTCAGGCTGCTGTCGATGCAGGTGCTCGAGCTGCGGAAGGGGCACGCCACGGTGGCCATCGACCTGGAGGAGCGGCACCTGAACCCGTTCGGCTTCGTCCACGGCGGCGTCTGCTCGTCGCTGATCGACACGGCCGCCTACTGGGCGGTCTACGGCGACATGGCCGAGGACGCCGGGCTGATATCCATCGACGTCAAGGTCGACAACCTGGCCCCGGCCAGGGAAGGCCGCATCGTGGCCGAGGGGAAGCGGATCAAGGCCGGCAGGAGCATCTGCATCGCCGAGGCGACCATCACCGACAGCCACGGGAAATACCTGGCCCACGGCACGTCCAAGCAGATGGTGACCCCCGGGCTGCAGACGATGGCCCAGCTCCTCTCGGCCGTGGGGCACGAGCCGCTGCCGCCGAAGTTCCTCGCCTGAGCGCCGGGGAATATCCCTTGGCCCCATTCCTTCGGCGGGTGACGAGGTGGGGTGCCGGCTTGCTGCTGCTGGCAATGGCCGCGCTGGTCATCCTGCAGGGGTGGCACCTCGTCCGGGTGGTCCGGTTGCGTTTCCGGAATCCTGTTTCCACCGCCTTCATGCGGCGGGAGACCGCCGGTGGAGTCGACTACCGCTGGGTCCCCTACGGGCGCATCTCGACGGCCCTGAAGCAGGCGGTCATCGCCGCCGAGGACGGGAACTTCCTGTCCCACCATGGGTTCGACTGGCAAGCGGTCCAGGAGGCCTACGACCGCAACCGCCGGCAGGGGGAGCTGGTCAGGGGAGGATCAACCATCAGCCAGCAACTGGCCAAGAACCTCTTCCTCTCCCCGCGGCGGAGTCTCCTCCGCAAGGCCCAGGAGGCGGTCATCACGCTGATGCTGGAGCTGGTCCTCGGCAAGCGCCGCATCCTGGAACTGTACCTGAACGTCATCGAGTGGGGCGACGGGATCTACGGCGCGGAAGCGGCCGCCCGGCACTACTACGGTTTAGGCGCCGCCGATCTGGACCAGTCCCAGGCGGCCACGCTGGCGGCCATGATCCCCTCGCCGGTCTACTACGACCGTCACCGCCGGACGTCCTTTCTCCAGGGTCGCATCGAGACCATCCAGCGATGGCTGCCGATCACCCCCGTCCCCTGAGCTAGGCCTTGGCAAGGCCTCCCGCCGGCCTTACGGCACGAAGGTGAACGCACCCCCGTTCGGGACGTACCAGACCAACATGCCGTTGTTCAGCGACGACAGGACCGGTCCGGAGGCCCTCACGGTGAAGGTGCCCTGGGGCAGCGGATTGTCGGGATTCCACAGGTACATGCCCATGGCCGCCTCTCCATTGATCTGGTTTCCCGTGGCGGTCAGCACCTGATTGCCGAACAGGTTCCGGAAGGCGAAGCCCCACGCGCTCTGGAATGCGCTTGTGTTGGGATCCACGTTGACGGTGTTGTCGGTGACGGTGAAGTCGGCTTCCCCGTAGTTGAAGGTGTTTACCCCCTTCGAGTGCTCGACGTTCAGGTTCAGCGTGTTGGCGATCAACTGGACGTTCATGACGCCGAAGTTGTAGAGCTCGATCCCGGCTGCCTCGTCACCGGAAACGTTCAACGTGTTGCCGGTCAGCGTGGCGTTCATGACACCATTCTCGTTTTCGAGCGTGATGCCATCCGTCCAGCCGCGGTTGACGGTCACCGTGTTGCCGCTGACGAGGGCGTTCACCTCTGACGCCTGGCCGCCGCCGTTGTAGATCACCAGACCGTCCAGGCCCTGGTCACTCCCTGTTTCAATGGTGTTGCCGGAGACGGTCACGTCCATGTTCTGACCGTAGTTGCTGAGATCGACCCCATACGCTTGCACCGACATCACGTCGTTGCCGGTCATCTCCACGGTCATCGAACTGCCGTTGTTCACGCCATAGATCCCATAGTTGGCCCAGCCGTCGGTGAAGATGGTGTTGCCGCCGATGGTCGCCTGTAGCACCCCGCTGTTGTCCAGGAGGATGCCGTTCCCCATGCCGCTGCGGTTGGTGATGTCGTTGCCGGTGATGGCCACCACGGCGTCATCGGTGGCGAGCTGGATGCCGTCCGCCACGCTCAGGTCGTCAGTATCCGTGACATCGATGACGTTGCCGGCGATGGTCACCGTGCCACTCAGCCCGACCCCGTAGATCCCGTGGCCGAAGGAGGTGATGGCGTTGCCGGAAACGTTCACATCCATATTCCCGACCGGATCATAATTCTCGAACCAGATCCCCGCAGATTGCACCGATTCGATGGTGTTGCCGGTCACTGCCAGGTTCATCGAACCGCTGAGATTCTCCGCCAGGATTCCCCAGTTGTCCCAGCCGTCGCTCAGGATGGTGTTGCCGGAGATGGTCGCCGCCAGGGAGCCGTAGTTCTCCAGGTAGATGCCGTTCCCGTAGCCGCCGAGGCTGGTGATGACGTTGCCCGACGATGGTCACCGTGGCATCATTGGCGATCAGGCGATGCCGTTCACCCACCCGTCGTCGAAGGCCGTGGCGACGTCGATGATGTTGTTGTCGATGATCACCGTGCCGGTCAGCCCCTCGCCGGAGATCCCCTGGTCCTCGCTGTTGACGATGTGGAATCCGGTCACCCGCGTGTTGCCGGCCACGGTCACCGCCGGCGAGGCCCCGGTGATGGTCGGGTAGACACCGCCCGCCGAACTGCTTCCCGCCGTAGCCCGCCACCGCCGTCCCCTCGCCCCACAGCGTCACCCCGGCGAGCAGGGTCGCCGACGAGTAGTCGCCGCCGAAGACGTAGACGTACCGCTCCCCGAAACTGCCGTCCACCCCCTCCTGGATCACGTCGAACGGGTGCTCGGCCGTGCCGTCCTCGATCCCGCTCTGATTGTCGTCGTCGACGAAGGTCACGTCGTCGAGCAGCGTGAACGTCTCGGTGGACGAGAAATGCTTCGTCTGTTCGGCCTGCGCCACCGTGACCTGCCTCGCCCCCAGGTTCTCCTCGAAAGGCGACTCGCCGGTCTGCACCCGCATGTCGCGCATCACCATCTCGCTCATCCGCGAGGCCAGGGTCGATCCCGTCGGCCGGTGTCGTTCCACCCGGCGAAGGGGTTCGACCCGGCAAACAGCGCCGCCAGGTCGAACGGCGCGTAGAAGCCGCGCCCCGGCGAAGTACCGGGTGCCGTTCAGCCGGTCGTCGTCGAAGACCTCGGCGTCCAGCGTCAGGTACGAGCCGATCCTGATCTCCACCCTCCCCTTCGGCCCCTCGATTCGGTCGCCGTAGGGATCATCGAACGAGTAGTAGCCGCCGAAGAAGCGCGCCTGGGGAAATGCGGCGGGAAGCGGCAGCAGCACCCCGACCTCGGCGTCGAAACCCTCCATCGCCGACTCGTGCTGCTCGAACAGGTGCCGCGTGGTGGTCGTCGTCGTCGTCTCCACCAGCGTGACCATGGTGGTCCGGTCCTGCAGGATGGTGTGGTCGGTGGCGTACGGGTCATCCCAGGTCGACGAGGTGCCCGTCACCGACGCGTCCGCCGCCGTGTCGACCGTCTCGGATTCCCGGCTGCCGATCAGCTCCTCCTCGTCCTCCGGAAGGTAGTAGTTGGCCCGCGCGTCGATCCACCGCGACAGCAGTTCGAGCCCCGAACCCGAACTGGTTGAAGCGGTGGTCGTGCTCCGTCAGCCGGCTGTCGAAGTAGACGTTGCCCCCCAGCAGCAGGCGGTCACCGAACGCCAGCTGGCGCCATCCCGCGCCGATGTTGATCTCGTTCTCGCCCCCCTCGGCCAGGCTGAAGACCGGGTTGACGAAGCCGAGCCCGCCTTCCGTCGCATACAGCGGTATCAGCAAGTCGATGAATCCCTCGGTCGAGTTCTCGCCAATCCGGAAGCCGGTCGCCGCTGTCCCGGAAGGTGACCCGGCAGTCGCCCTGAGCGGCACGAGGCACAAGATCATCAGGCAAGAAAGGGAAACGGCAAGACGGCTACGGGACATGGCTTCCTCCTCAGCTTGATTGCAGGAAATGTCGCTTCTTCTACCACGGCAACGGAGGGAATACCAGCGGCAAACAGGCGGCCGAGACTCGAAAATGTCTGGCGGGCGGGCGGGCGATCGGGCATAATGAAGTCCCGTGGCCGGCATGGCCCTGTTCCTGCCCGATAACAGGCAATCAAGGAGCGACGCATGATCCAGCGCACGGGATTCGACAACGCCAAGTACCTCGAGGAGCAGACCCGTTCCATCCTCGAACGGGTGGCCAAGTTCGACAACAAGCTCTACCTCGAGTTCGGCGGCAAGCTGATGTTCGACTACCACGCCGCCCGGGTCCTCCCCGGCTACGACCCGAACGTCAAGATGCGCCTGCTGCAGGCACTCAAGGACCAGGCCGACATCCTGCTGGCCATCTACGCCGGGGACATCGAGCGCCGGAAGGTCCGGGCCGACTTCGGCATCACCTACGACACCGACGCGTTGAAGCTGATCGACGACCTGGGCGAGTGGGGCATAGGCGTGCGGGCGGTGGTCATCACCCGGTTCGACAACCAGCCCTCGGCCCTGGTGTTCAAGAACAAGCTCGAGCGGCGCGGCATCACCGTCTACACCCACCGCTTCACCAAGGGCTACCCGACCGACGTCGACCAGATCGTCAGCGACGAGGGCTACGGGGCCAACCAGCGGATCGAGACCGAGAAGCCGCTGGTGATCGTCACCGGCCCGGGGCCGGGCAGCGGCAAGCTGGCCACCTGCCTGTCGCAGCTCTACCACGACTACCGCCAGGGCGTGCGCGCCGGCTACGCCAAGTTCGAGACCTTCCCGATCTGGAACATCCCCCTGAATCACCCGGTGAACGTGGCCTACGAGGCGGCCACGGCCGACATCCGCGACCGCAACATGATCGACCCGTTCCACCTCGAGGCCTACGACCAGAAGGCGGTCAACTACAACCGCGACGTCGAGGTCTTCCCGGTGATGCGGCGGATCCTGGAGAAGATCACCGGCGGGGAGGCGTTCTACAAGTCGCCCACCGACATGGGCGTGAACCGCTGCGGCTTCGCCATCACCGACGACGAGGTCACCCGGGAGGCGGCCCGCCAGGAGGTCATCCGGCGCTACTTCCGCTACCAGTGCGAGTACGCCATGGGGCTGACATCGCACGAGACGGTCGAGCGGGTGGATTTGCTGCTCAAAGACCTGGGGCTCGAACCGGGGGCCCGCCGTGTCGTCCTCCCCGCGCGTCAGGCGGCCGCGGATGCCCAGGAGCAGGGGCGGGGGAACGACGGCATCTACTCGGGCGCGGCCATCGAGCTGCGCGACGGGACGATCATCACCGGCAACAACTCACCGGCCATGCACGCCGCCTCGAGCGTCATCCTGCGGGCCATCAAGCACCTGGCCGGCGTCCCACCGCAGATCAAGCTGCTGCCGCCGTACATCATCGACTCGGTGACCAACCTGAAGACCCACGTGCTGCACAAGAAGTCGCTCAGCCTCGACCTGGAGGAGACGCTGATCGCGCTGGCCATCAGCGCCACCACCAACACCGTCGCCCAGCCGGCCATGGAGAAGCTGAAGGACCTGAGCGGGTGCGAGGTGCACATGACCCACATGCCCGCGCCGGGCGACGAGGCCGGCCTGCGCCGCCTGGGGGTCAACCTGACCACCGACCCGAACTTCCCGACCAACAATCTCTACCTTGCCTGACCGCCCCCATGGCCCGGGAGGGGCGATGACCGAACTGATCGAGAAACTGAAGACCCAGATCATCGGGCAGCTCAACCTGCGGGATGTCCGCCCGGCCGACATCGACCCGGACGAACCCCTCTTCGGAGGGCCGCTGGGGCTCGATTCGATCGACAGCCTGGAGTTCATCATCCTGCTGGAGAAGCAGTACGGGCTGCGGATCACCAGCCCCGCCGAGGGGAAGAAGGTCCTCCACAGCCTCCGGACCATGGCCGACTACATCATCGCCAACGGCCGGGGTGACCGGTGACCCGGGGTTTGATTTGCCGCCCGGAGTGGAGTAGAGTGTCACTGTATCGCGCCGGGCTTTCCGGCCGGCGGACCCTCACATGACGCATCTGGCTTTCATCAACGATATCGCCGCGTTCCTGCCCAACGAACCGGTGGGAAATGACGAGATGGAGGAACGCCTCGGCTTCGTGGCCGGCAGGCGCTCCCGCTCGAAATCCATCATCCTGCGGAACAACCGTATCACCAGCCGGCACTACGCCCTCGACCGCGAGGGGCGGCCGACCCACACCAACGCCTCCCTGACCGCCGAGGCGGTGCGACGACTTGCCCGCAACGGATTCGGCCTCGACCAGTTGGAGATGCTCGCCTGCGGCACCACCACTCCCGACCAACTGCTGCCCAACCACGCCTCGATGGTTCACGGCGAGCTGGGCCTGGGGCCGCTGGAGACGGCCGCCTTCACCGGGGCTTGCGGCGCCGGCATGGGCGCGCTGAAGCACGCCGCCATGGCCGTGCGCGCGGGTCTCGCCTCCCGGGCGGTGGCCACCGGCTCGGAACTCCTGTCCACCTGGATGATGGGCCGGAACTTCGAGGAAGAGGCCAGGAAACTGGCCGAACTGGAGGGGAATCCGCTGATCGCCTTCGAGAAGGACTTCCTCCGGTGGATGCTCTCCGACGGCGCCGGCGCGGCCTTGCTGAGCCCCGAGCCGAACCCCTCCGGGCCGACGCTGCGTCTTGACTGGATCGACCAGGTGTCCTTCGCCGGGGAGGTGGAGACCTGCATGTACGCCGGCGCCGAGAAGCTGGCCGACGGCAGCCTCCGGGGTTGGGCCGTCATGGAGCCGCGAGAGTGGCTGGAGCACTCGGTCTTCTCGCTGAAGCAGGACACCCGCCTGCTCGACCGGCACATCGCCGCCCTCGCCGGGCGCGCGGCCGCAATGGCCCTGGCCCGCCACGGGCTCACCGCCGGCGACATCGACCTTTTCATCCCCCACCTGTCGTCGCTGTATTTCAAGTCGAAGGTGGCCGAGGAGTTCGAGCGCCACGGGGTGGGCATCCCCGACGAGCGCTGGTTCATCAACCTGACCCGGGTGGGCAACGTCGGCTCGGCGTCGGCCTTCCTGGCGCTGGCCGAACTGTGGCAGGGGGGCAGCCTCAAGCCGGGACAGCGCCTGCTGCTGGGCATCCCGGAGAGCGCCCGCTTCGCCTACGCCTCCGCCCTGGTCACCGTCGCCTGAGCCCCGCCCCAACCCCCGCCCGATGAAGAAGGACCAGGTTCCCCAGGACGACGAAGGACTGCTGCACGGCATCACGCGAGATCCAGTACGCGGTGGACGCCGCCGGGCGGTACGTGCAGGTGCCGAGCGTCGGCTGGGCGCCGAAGAACGCCGCTCTGCGGCAGGCCCGGGACATCGTCTCGGCCCGTGCCGAGGCGGTCCTGGCCGAGGTGCTGGCGGGGCGCCTCTCCCCGCTGGCCTACCACATGGAGTCGGCCATGATGGATGCCGCGTTGCTGGCCGGATACTCAGGCGTGCCGAAGCGCCGCGTCCGCCGCCACATGACGCCGGAGGGTTTCCGGACGGCCGAACCCGGGGCGCTGGCCGCTTACGCCCGGGCGCTGCGGCTGACCGTCGAGCAATTGCGCGCCCTCCCGTGACGTCGATGGAGTTCAAGCACCGCCAGGCGGCACACTGCGAGAACGGGGCTACGGCCAACCTGCTCGGCTTCCACGGCCTGTCGATCAGCGAACCGATGGCCTTCGGGGTCGGCTCGGGCCTCTTCTTCGCCTACCTGCCGTTCATCACGCTGAACGGCGCCCCCGGCTTCACCTACCGGAGCCTGCCGGGGACCATCTTCTCGAAGGCCGCCTCGCGCCTGGGGGTGAGCGTCGCGCGGCGCACCTTCAGGAATCCGGAGCGAGCAATGGACGCCCTCGACCAACTGCTGGCCCAGGGGACGCCGGTGGGGTGCGTGGTGGGTGTCTTTCACCTCCCCTACTTCCCGCCCGCCTACCGCTTCCACTTCAACGCCCACAACCTGGTCGTCTTCGGCCGCAGGGGGGATGAATACCTGGTCAGCGACCCGATCATGGAGGAGCCACAGGTCATCTCCCGCGACGACCTGGCCCGGGTGCGCTTCGCCCGAGGCATCTTCGCGCCCAGGGGGCACATGTACCACGTCCGCGGAATCCGCCGGGACCCGCAACTGGGCGTGGCGATCACGACCGGCATCCGCCAGACCTGCCGCTGGATGCTGCAGCCGTTGCCGCTGCTCGGCGTCAAGGGAATCCGCTTCCTGGCCAGGCGCATCCCGCGCTGGCCGCTGAAAGTGGGCGGGCAGCGGGCGGCAGCCTGGCTGGGGCAGGTGATCAGGATGCAGGAGGAGATCGGCACCGGCGGCGGCGGCTTCCGGTTCATCTTCGCCGCGTTCCTGCAGGAGGCCGCCGGTGTGCTTGGCGATGCCAGGCTGGACGAGGCCTCGCGCGACATGACCGACATCGGCGACCGCTGGCGGGGCTTCGCGCTGGCGGCCTCGCGCATCTACAAGGACCGGGACGACGGCGCCCGAAACTACGCCGGGCTGGGCGGGCTGCTGGCCGACATCGCCGACCGCGAAGAGGCCCACTTCCGCCGCCTTCTGTCCATCACCCGCTGACCCGCTCTCCACGCGCAAGGCGCCATGATCGTCCGGCTCAACAACGAGGATTTGCGACTTCTGCCGGTTCCCTACCGGCTGGACACGCCGGAGAAGGTTCGCCTGGCGCACGACATGAAACGCTTCCCCATCAGCCAGGCAGGCTTCAGCGAGATGCTGCGGGCGGGCGAGAAGGGCGGGCTGGTCTCTCCCCCGCACTCCTTGGCGCCCGGGAGTCTGTGTGGCGGGATTTCCATGTGGTCTCCACCCGGACCCTCACGCACCGAAAGGAGGAGTTCGTCCGGATCGCCAGGGCGCTGCGGAACGCGGATCGCCTCGATTGCCTGGACGACGTCTTCCCCGGGATCGACCGGATCGCGGCTGCGAGCGACCTCTTCACCTGGCTCGAATCGCGCCCCGAGGACCCCGGACGCCTGACCGGCCGGCCCCGGCCGCGCACCTTGTCCGAGACGGCCGACCACTACGCCGCCCTGCGGGCGATCCTGACGGCCGAACTCCTGGCTGTCGTCCGCCGTAGCCGGACGGTGCGCCTCGATCTTGACTTCGTCCGCCAGTGGATCACCGCCGAAACCCTGCACGGACCGGAGAATGCGGACGTCCTGGCCGCCCTGCGTGCCGCCGGCGGCCCACCGGACGATCCCAGGGTGCGCCAGGCGGCCCTGGCCGAACTTCTCTTCGCGCGCCTCCCGGCGGCCATGCGGCGCCTCTGCCGGGTGGACCCCTCGGAGATCAGACGGAAGGTCGTCGCCCGGCTCAACCGGCTCGACCTGTCCGGCCGGCAGCGGTCCTGCCTGAACGCCTTCCTCCGGGGTTCACTCGACGCGGCCGGCCTGCCGGCTGCCCTGGCCAAGGTGGCCGACGTGGCGTCCCGCCTGCCCATCGCCCCGGATACCCGCACGGTCATCCGGGGCTACACCGAATCGATCAGGCGCAACATCACGCGGGTCGGCAAACTCTACCGGGAGATCTTCCTCACTCCCGAGCTGGCCGGGTTGCGGTCTCTGCACGTCTCCGCGCCGCAGATGTGCCGGGCGGTCACTTACAGCGAGTCGGTCGTCACCCGCCACACCCTGCGCCTGCGCCTCTCCCTCTATCCGGTCAAGGACTACTTGTGCGTGGCCAAGTCGGTCGTCAGCAGCGACTGCATCGGCTTCCGGCGGGGAGCGGCCCACCTGGCGGAGCCCTGCTACTTCACCATCAGGATTTTCACCCAGTCCCACCTCGACGCCCCACCCGGCTGGTTCGGCAACATCTACCTGCTCGACTTCAGCGCCGGCTGGACGGGGGCCATCCTGATCGACCGGATTCAGATCCCTCGGGCGGAGGAAGCGGCCTTCGTGGATTTCTTCGGTATGCTGCGGGGAATGCTGGCTGAGCTCTTCGAGGCGGTCGACTACCGGGTCATCGTGGCGCCCCTGACGATCTCCAACCACGAGTTCATTCAGAAGCAGTGGAACGAATTCGGCGCCGGCCTGGCCGCGACCGGGCTGCTCAAGTTCGACCTGCCGAAAGAGTCCGGGGGATTCGAGAGCATCGCCCCGAACAAGGTTTACCGGGTCTTTCACGAGAAGTGCCCGGCTTGATCCGGCGGTGCCTCTCCTTCCGGACAATCGTTCCAGATGGGGCGACGCAGCTGGCTACTTCTTGTGGCAGCGGGCGCAGTTCCCCTTCTTCATCTTCCCTTCTCCTCGTTCTTCCGACGGACGGCCGCCAGCGTCCGCTTGCGCAGCCGCAGCGACGACGGGGTGACTTCGAGCTGCTCGTCCTCCTCCAGGAACTCCAGCGCCTGCTCGAGCGAAAAGACCAGCGGCGGGACCAGGCGCACGCCGATGTCCGACGTGGACGAGCGCATGTTGGTCAGCTTCTTCTCCTTGGTGATGTTGACGTCCAGGTCGCCGGGGCGGTTGTGCTCGCCGACGATCATCCCCTCGTAGACCTCCTGCTGCGGCTCGACGAAGAGCACCCCGCGGGCCTCCAGTCCCTCGATGGCGTAGGCCGTCGCCCTCCCCGTCCGGTCGGCCACCAGCACCCCGGTGGGGCGGTGTTCGATGTCACCCTGCCACGGCTCCCAGCCGTCGAACAGGTGGTGCATGATCCCGGTGCCCCGGGTGTCGGTCAGGAACTCGGTCCGGAAGCCGATCAGCCCGCGCGACGGCACGCGGTACTCGAGGCGCACCCGCCCGCCGCCGTGGTTGACCATCTTCATCATCCGCCCCCGGCGCCCGCCGATCTTCTGCGTCATCACGCCGATGAACTCCTCCGGGCAGTCGACGGTCAGCATCTCCATCGGCTCGTGGATCGCCCCGCCGACCGTTCGGGTCACCACCTCGCGGCTTGCCGACGGCCAGCTCGAACCCTTCCCGGCGCATCATCTCGATCAGGATGGCCAGCTGCAGCTCGCCCCGCCCCTTGACCAGGAACGATTCCGGCCCGTCCCCTCGGCTCGAGCCGGATGGACACGTTGGTCAGGATCTCCTTCTCGAGTCGCTCCTTCAGCTTGCGTGAGGTGACGTGGGCCCCCTCGCGCCCCGAGAACGGGGAGGTGTTGGCGGCGAAGACCATCGAGATGGTCGGCTCCTCGACGGTGATCGGCGGAAGCGCCTTCGGGTTGCTCCCGTCGGCCGACAGCGTTTCGCCGATCGAGGCATCGTGGATTCCGGCCACGGCGACGATGTCCCCCGGCCCGCACTCGGTCGATTTCGGTCCGCTTCAGGCCGTCGAAGCCGTACAGCACAGCCACCTTGCCCGGCACCCTCGAGCCGTCCAGGCGGCATAGGACCACCTGGTCGCCCTTGGCGATCCGCCCGTTGACGATGCGCCCGACCAGCAGGCGGCCGACGTAGTCGTCCCAGTCGAGGTTGGCCACCAGCAGCTGCAGCGGCGATGGCCGGGATCGTACGACGGCGGCGGGAACGGTGGCCACGATCGCCTCGAACAGCGGGCCAGGTTCCCGTCGGGAGCGTCCATCGCCGGCCGGCAGTCCCGGCACGGGCCACGGCGTAGAAGACCGGGAAGTCGAGCTGCGCCTCGGTCGCGTCGAGGTCGATGAAGAGGACGTAGATCTCGTCCAGCACCTCGGCCGGGCGGGCGTCGGGGCGGTCGATCTTGTTGATCACCACGATCGGCGGCAGCCCCGCCTCGAGCGCCTTCGACAGCACGAACCGGGTCTGCGGCAGCGGCCCCTCGGCCGCGTCGACCAGCAGCATCACCCCGTCGACCATCGACAGCGTGCGCTCGACCTCGCCGCCGAAGTCGGCGTGGCCGGGGGTGTCGACGATGTTGATCTTCGTCCCCCGGTAGATGACGGCGGTGTTCTTGGCCAGGATGGTGATGCCCTTCTCGCGCTCCAGGTCGTTCGAGTCCATGACCCGCTCGCGGACGTGCTCGTTGGCCCGGAAGATGCCGCTCTGCCAGAGCATGGCGTCCACCAGCGTGGTCTTGCCGTGGTCGACGTGGGCGATGATGGCGATGTTGCGGATGTCGTCGCGTGATTGCATGTCCATGGTTTCCCTGTGTGTGAGGTGGATGCGGTCGCCATTCTACCACGCATTCGGCCGGCCGGAGGCGTGGTGTTCGGCGGACGGGGCGCTTATAATGCCTCGATGGACCGGCGGATGGGCGTCTTCGTGCTGCTGTCAGTTCTGCTCGCGGGCCTGGTCCTGTTCCACTTTCCTTCCCGCGAGTTCTACTACGACTCGGCCGACCAGATCGATGCGGGCATCCAGACCCGGGCTGCCCGTTTCCTGGTCGACCACGGCCGCGCGAGCGGCGCCGGCGTCGCAAACCCTCCCTACTTCTCCCTCTTCATGGGAGCCGCCACCTGGTTCACCATCGACCCGGAGACGATCACCGCCATGACCGCCGCGGTCAACGTGGCTGCGCTGGCGGCCCTGTTGTGGCACCTCCTGGCGGCCCTGCCGCAGGGGTACGGCGCCCTGGCCGCCCTGGTGCTGGTGCTGACCCCCTCGACGATCATCTACCCCGCCATCCTCTGGGAGGGCTCCTTCCTGATCCCGCTGGCGGCCGTCTTCTGGATCCTATCCTGGCGTTTCGCGGCCGTTCCCACCGCCGGGACTTTCCTGGGCATGACCCTGGCCGCGACGCTCGCCTCACAGAACCACCAATCGGGGTTCTTCCTCTTCCCCACGCTGGGGTTGCTGGCCTTCCGGTCGCGCCGGTCGCTTCGCCCGTGGGTGTTCCCGGCCGCCGTCGCCCTGGCCGGGTTGCTCATGGCCCCGTACCTTAACTACCTCGTTCGGGGGGGCGGGGGCGGGGCCCTGGGGCGTTTCCTGGGCTATGACTGGTCGATCGGGCTGCCGCTCGCGCTGGCGGTCGTCCTGGCGGCCGGGACTCCGCTGGCCATCCCTTTCCTGTTCGGTTCTGACCGGTCCCTGTTGGTCGACGTCTTCTCGCGGGCGCTGGGACCGCTAACTTGGCCGGTGCTCATCCTGTCGCTCCTGGTGACCGCCTCCCTGGCCGCCGGATGGCTGGCGTACCTGCTGATACGCGGCCCGGAGCCGGATGCTGATCGACACCCGCGACGAAACGATCCGGACGATGCCGATCCCGTTCCAGGTGGCCGGGCTGGCCGCAACCGTCACCGCCGCCGCCTACCTGGCCGCCAGCCGCTACCTGTGGATCAAGCACTTTCTGATCCTGGTGCCCGCGGCCGCCCTGCTTGCCGCGTGGCCCGCCTGGCGCTGGCGTCATCTTCTCCCATCCGGGTCGTGACGGGAGCGGCGGTGGCAGCGTCGGGCATCCTCCTGGTCGCCTTCCTCTGGGGTGTCCGGGTCAGCGGCGGGCTGCCGATCCACGGCGGCATTCAGTTGTACGGTCCCCACTACGGGACTCTGCAGGCGGCGGTCCGCGAGGCGCTGGGCCAAGCCGGCGACAGGCCGGTCGACCTCCACTTCACCGGCACCTGGCAGAGCAGCCTGGCCACCATCGAGGCGGCCGAGGCAGGAAGCCGACGCGGGGCGCCGGTCCCGGTGGCGCTCAACCTCTGGTTCGACCGGCGTGCGCTGCGGATGCGCCGCCAGGTCATCCCGCTGGGGGACCGGCTCGACCGTCACGACCGGGCCTTCCGTCGCGTCGCCGCTGGAATTCCCCCGGGGGCCACGGTCTGCTTCTCCCCGTCGGGGCGGTGGCCCGGCTTTTCGGTCGGCCGGATTCCCCCGGGGCAGGTCTCCTGGGAAGCGAGCGGGGCGCTCCTCCAGTCGAGGGGCCTGGTTGTTGTCAAGATGCCCGACGGAAAGATTCCGGAAGATGCCGCCTTCCTGCTGATCGACACCTCCAACCCGGCCACCCTGGCCACCCAACCGGCGGCCGTGGACCAGGTGGGCCTCGATCTTCGGAACCGCCTCCTGATCGATCCCGACTGGTCCCTGTCTGCCGGATCAGAGGGGGTCTACCTCTTCCGCCGCGGCGCCGGCAACGAGTCGGACGACCGTCGATGCATGGCCGAGGAGGGGTTGATCTTCAGGGCGGCGTCTTTCGCCGGCTCACCACGGCAGGGGGAGCCGCGCGACGCCGGCGGACGGACGGTAGCCATCCTTCCCGGAACACCTGCCGAGGCGCAAACGCTGACCATCAAGCCGGAACTCCCCTCCCTGCCTCCGGGCACGTGGCGGGCGATCCTCCGGCTGCGGACAACCGGCCGTCCGATGGGGGGAGGGGTGTCCCTGGCGGCATGGGCCGGCATCGCGGGACGGGAGGTTCCACTGGGCGGGGGGCAGGCGGATGCCGCATCATTCGGCCCGGGGGGCGGGGCGGCCGAGGTTGAACTGACGCTCCAGATCCCTCCCGGGACGGACGATCTGGTCTTCCGAATCGCCCGCGACGGCGCCGCCTCCCTGGAGGTGGCTGAACTCCGCCTCCTGGCCGCCCCCTAGAGGGGTTCGGAGCCGAAGCACTCCCGGAAGCGGTGGTTGAAGGCCAGGCGGTCGTAGGTGTAAGTCTGGGTGCCGTAGACCTCGACGGCGTAGGCGGCCGCCGCCGAGCCCATCCGGGCGGCGTGGAGCAGGTCGCCGCGGGCGCCGGATGAGCCCCTTGATCAGCCCGGCGCGGTAGGCGTCGCCGGCGCCGGTCGGGTCGGCGCCCTCTCGGCCGGCACCGCCGGGATCTCGGCGCAGATGATCCGGCCGTGCTTCATCCGGCGGATGACCGAGCCGTACTCGCCCCGGGTGGTGATCACCGCGCCGACGACCACGGGCCAGCTCCTCGACCGCCAGGCCGGTCTTCTCCAGGGTCAGCTCCAGCTCGTAGTCGTTGGTGATGAAGATGAACGCCCCGCGGGCAAGGGAGGCCAGCTCCTCGCCGCTCCAGGCGGGCAGGGACTGGCCCGGGTCGAAGATGTAGGGCACGCCCCGCTCGCGGTAGAGCGGCCGCCAGGCGCTCCATGTCGTCGAAGTTGCCGGGCGCGACGATGGCCAGGGTCTCGCGGGAGGAGAGGTGGGATGGCTGGTAGGCGGCGGCGTGCTTCATCGCCCCGGGGTTGAAGGCGGTGATCTGGTTGTCCGACTGGTCGGTGGTGATGTAGGCGCCGGCGGTCAGCTCGTCGGCGACCAGCGTGACCCCGTCGAGCGGCAGTTCCAGGCCGGACAGCCAGCGGCGGTAGGGGTCGAAGTCGCGCCCGGCGGCGGCGACGATCAGCGGGCGCTCGCCCAGCAGCGCGAGGCCGTAGGCGATGTTGCCGGCGGTGCCGCCGAAGTTCTCCCGCAGCCCGTTGATGGCGAAGCAGACGTTGAGGATGTGGATCTTGTCGGGCAGGATGTGGTCCGAGAACTTGCCCGGGAAGTCCATGATCCGGTCGTAGGCCAGCGAACCCGAGACGATGATGTCCATGAAAGCCGCTCCTGTCGTTGGTGGTGGCGCGATTCCCGGGAGGATACCACGGCACCCGCCGCGGGGCCAGCGCCGCCCCTGCCGGGGCGCCCGGTTCCCGGGGCCGGCTTGACAACCCGGCTCCGGAGTAGTAACTTCTTGCGGCTGCAAGAGACTTTGCCAGAAAGGGGGACTATTTCCATGAACTGCACCACTGTAAAAGAGGGCTTCTACTGCGCCTTCATGACCGCCTCCGGTTGCAGCTACACCGGCGGGCGCTGCCTGACCGTGGTCGAGAACTGCGCCGGATGCGACCGGATCCAGGCCGTGGCGACCGGCCAGTACTGCGGCAGCTATCCCAACCCGGCCGTCAAGTGGGAGTTCGGCCGCTGCAACTTCGCCACCCACATCAAGGCCGACCGGAAGGAAGAGAAGAAAATCAATCCGCTCAAGGCCAGCAAGCGGGCCGCGGCCGGCAAGAAGTAGCACCGCGGGACACCGGAAGCACCAGGGGCGCCCGTCGCGGCGCCCCTTTCCTTTTTCAGGCGCGGTGGGTGTAGCGCTGGGCGACCGGCAGGCGCCTTCCCGAGCCGAACGCCTTGGAGGTCACCCGCAGCACCGGCGGAGCCTGGCGTCGCTTGTACTCGTTCCGGTCGACCCGGTCGACGACGTCGGCCACCATCGCGGCCGGGAACCCGGCGGCGATGATCTCGGACACCTCCCGGTTCTCCTCGATGTACATCCGCAGGATCGGATCGAGCACTTCGTACGGCGGCAGGGAGTCGTCGTCCCGCTGCCCCGGGCGCAGTTCCGCCGACGGGGGCTTGGTGAAGCAACGCTCGGGGATGACCGGGCGGCCCTCGTTGAGCCTGCGGCCGAGCGCGTACACCATGGTCTTGGGGACGTCGCCGATGATCGACAGCCCGCCGTTCATGTCCCCGTAGAGGGTGCAGTAACCCATGGCCAGTTCCGACTTGTTGCCGGTGTTGATCAGCAGGTGCCCGAACTTGTTCGACAGGGCCATCAGGACGTTCCCCCGGATGCGGGCCTGGAGGTTCTCCTCGGTGACATCCGGCGCGTGACCGGCGAAAGCCGGCTCGAGCGATCGTCCGTAGGCCTCGACGATCCCGGCGATGGGCACGGTGACGGTCCGGATTCCCAGGGCCGCGGCCAGTTCACTGGGCGTCGGCGACGCTATCCTCCGCGGTGATGGCCGACGGCATCAGCACCCCCAGCACCCGCTCCGGCCCCAGCGCCTCGGCCGCCAGTGCGGCCACCACGGCCGAGTCGATCCCCCCCGAGAGCCCCAGGATCACCTCCCGGAAGCCGCACTTGGCCGACGTAGTCGCGCAGCCCCAGGACCAGGGCGCGCCCGGAGCATCTCCATGTCCGGCCCGATATCCGGGCGAACCTCGCCGGTCAGGGCGTCGGTATCCAGGACGACCAGGTCCTCGACAAAGCGTCCGGCCCGGGCCACCAAGGCGCCCCGTCGGCGTCAACCGCGAAACTGCCGCCGTCGAAGACGAGTTCGTCGTTTCCGCCCACCTGGTTGACGTAGATCAACCCACGCGAGACGTGCCTCAGGGCCGACGCGAAGCAATGCTCCGGCGGGTCTCCTCCTTGTGGAGCGAGAAGGGGGACGCCGAGAGGTTGACCAGGAAGTCGATCCGCTCGCCGCGCAGCCGCTCCAGCGGATCGGTCGCGGTAGAGCCGCCGGTCGGGGACGTCGGGGTCGTTCCAGATGTCCTCGCAGATGGTCACCCCGAAGCGGCACCCGCCGCGCTCGAAGATCGATCCGGCCGCTGCCCGGCTCGAAGTGGCGCCCCTCGTCGAAGACGTCGTAGGTCGGCAGGAGGCACTTGTGGTACACCCCGGCCAGCCGCCCGTCGGCCAGCAGCGCCGGCGGCGTTGTAGACCGGCTTGCCGAAGCGAGTGACGTTCCGGTCGACGAAGCCGACCAGGGCAGCGGTCCGGGTGCACAGCGGCGCCAGCGAGTGGAGCGCCTCGATCGATCCGCGGACGAAGTCCTCCTTCTCGACCAGGTCGCGCGGCGGGTAGCCGGTCAGCGCAAGTTCATGGAAGAGGGCCAGACTGCACCCCAAGCCCTCGGCCCGACGGATTTCCCCGGCGATCCGCTCCCGGTTGCCGGCGAAGTCGCCGACGGTGACTGTTGACCTGCACGATGGCGATCTTCATCAGGTCCATGGTAGCACACCGCCGCGGAGAAAAATTGATGCGGAGGGCCCGGCGACGGCGTAGATTGTGGGATCGTCGGGAAGGACCACCATCACCAAGGAGCCCGATTCGATGAGCATCATGCGCCACGCAGTCCCGGCCATGCTGGCGGCGGCGTCCTGCCGGCCGGCTGCGGGCCGGAAAGAAGACCGGCACGTGGTCGGGAACTCCCGTCCTGGGGGAGAAGGAACTGGCCTTCGTGGGCGAGAAGTTGGCCACCATGCGTGACCGGGTGGAACTCGTCAGTTTCGCCCCGGCGGCAGTCGGCACCACCCAGGAGGAGACCTTCTTCGACCAGTTGGCGGCGGCCCAGCCGAAGATCACCAGGACCTCCTACAGCCTCGTCGGCGACGCCGTCACGGCGCGCGACCTGGGGCTGTCGATGGCTCCTGGAGTGATCCTGAAGCGGGGCGACAACACGCGCCTGCGCTACTTCGGAATGCCTTCAGGCTACGAATTCGGCGTCTTCCTCGAGACCATCGAGCGCCTCTCCAACAACGCCCCGGCGATCAGTGCCGCCGGCGCGGCCACGCTGGCCAACCTGCGGGTGCCGGTGACCATCAAGATCTTCGTCACCCCCTCTTGACCATACTGCTCCGGGCTGGTCAGCCTGGCATACGGCATGGCGATGGCGAATCCCAACGTGACGGTCGAGGTGATCAACATCGAGGGTTTCAGGGACCTGGGCGAGCGTACCAGATCGGGCCAATCCCGAAGACGGTCATCAACGAGACCATTTCCTTCGAGGGGCTGCCGCGCCGGAAGCGTTCGTGGTCGGCAAGATCATGTCGCTCAACCGCTAGGATCATGGAAAACATCGGCCTGCTGAGCGCTTTCCTGGCCGGCATCGCTTCGTTCCTCTCGCCGTGCGTCCTGCCGCTGGTTCCCGGCTACCTGTCGTTCATCAGCGGCAGGTCGCTGGACGACCTGTCGGCCGATGGCGGGCGGAGATGGCGGGCGGCCACCCTGATCCGCATCCTGCTGTTCATCCTCGGTTTCTCGGCCGTCTTCGTCGCGATGGGCGCGGCGGCGTCGACGGTCGGCGGCTTCCTCCGGGGCCACCTGCCCCTCTTCAACCGCATCGCCGGGGTGGTCATCATCCTTTTCGGCCTCCAGTTCGCCGGGGTCATCCGGTTGCGGACGCTGATGTCCGACAAGCGCTACCACGGGAAGGTCATCGGCGGGCCGGTGGGCGCCGTCCTGCTGGGGGCGGCCTTTGCCTTCGGCTGGACCCCGTGCGTCGGGCCGATACTCTTCTCCATCCTGGCCTTCGCCGGCACCCAGGAGACGGTCGGCCGCGGGGTGGCCCTGCTGGCCGCCTACTCGGCCGGGATCGCCCTGCCGCTGCTGATCGTCGGTCTGGCCGTGGACCGCTTCCTGGGATTCCTGGGTCGCTACGGGCGCTATGTCCGCTGGATCGAAATCGGCGGCGGGGTGCTGCTGATCGCCATGGGCCTGCTGGTCTTCACCGGTCGCTTCAGGATCATCGCCGATCTGCTTTCCGCAGCCGGGAGATGACCCCCGGCAGAAAGCTCCAGCCGTCAGCCGCGCCGGGGAGCCCGATCGTCCCGCACAGCGCTTCTCCGTCCCGGACCAGGTTGACCCACCCGAGCCGCTCGTCCCACAGCGTCGACCGCCGCGTCGCCCATCCCCAGCGTGAACGCCGCGCCGCGGGAACCGGCGGCGGGTCGATGGACGATCCGGTCGAAGGTGTCCAGGGCCTCGGCCGAGCTCGCTCCGCGGAGAGAGACGAAGGCGGCCGTCACGGCGGTTCCCGCCGCCGCAACGGCAACGGCCCGCCGGCGCCAGGAGGCGCAACCCGCCCACGGCCTAGCCCCTCGTAGGTCACCCTGGCGCCGGGGAAAGCGCCTCCAGCGCCTCGACCTCGGCCGGAAGACGGGCCGACCCGGCCAGGGCCGTGCCAGTCCGGAACGCCTGCCGCACCAGGCAGAGCGGCGTCCGTCTCCCTCCCCGGCGACGCACCCGGATCAACCGGCATCCGGACCGCTCGGCATCGTCCCCGGGACCCGCCGCCGCAGCGGCCGCCCAGGCCTCGAGCGGCGAGCCGAAGGTCGATCTCCTCGGCCACGGCCAGCGGCAAGCCCGACCCCGGGTCGACGCAGGTCGTGCGGCGCACCCCGACGACGCCGAACGGGAGCAACCCGCCGTCGTCGGCCCGCAGGAAGATTTCCGGCGACACCTCCTCCATCCGTGCACCGGGCGGCCCCGGCAAGGTCCGCCGGAACGGCCAGGCGGCCGGTCCCCAGGCTGCGCGCAGTCGGACGGCGGCGGCCGGTGAACGCACCCCAGGCACGAGCAGCGCCAGTCCCCAGGCGCACCAGCCGCAACCCCAACCGTATCCGGCCATCGCTCATGGCTCCATTCTACACCAGCCGCCCGACGTCGGTGCCACGGAGCGTGACGGCGACCGGACGCCCGGGGATGTCTCCGGCCGGTGGCCCAGGGCGGCGGTACGGTATCATGAGCCGATGCGCCTACCAGCGAGATGCAGTTCGGTTTCGGCCGCCCCTGGACGCCGATGGTCCGGAACCTGATCATCGTCACCGGCGCCATCTTCCTGCTCCAGACCTTCGACCGCTCGGGTCTTCCTCTGGAGTACCTGGCCCTCGACTCGGCCGAGGTCTTCGACCGGCTCCGCCTGTGGCAGCCGCTGACCTACCTCTTCCTGCACGGCGGTCCGCTCCACCTCTTCTTCAACCTCTTCGCCCTGTGGATGTTCGGCTCCGAACTGGAGGAGTACCTCGGGCCGCGCGAGTTCCTCTTCTACTACCTCTTCTGCGGCGTCGGCGCGGGTTTCCTGGTGGTCGGGCTCGACGCCCGCTGGGGCGCCAGAGCCTCACCGTCGGCGCCTCGGGGGCGATCTACGGCCTGCTGCTCGCCTACGGCGTGCTCTGGTCCCGCCGGGCGATCACGCTGCTCGTCTTCCTGGTCCTGCCGGTGACCCTCGAGGCGAGGGTCTTCGTGATCGTCTTCGCCGCGTTCGAGTTCTTCGCCGGCATCGGCGGCTCGACCTCGCCGGTCGCCCACTTCGCCCACCTGGGGGGCATGGCCTTCGGCTTTCTCTACCTGAAGCTGCTGCGCGGCCGTATCAGGCCCCTTTGCACGGGAAAAGTGTGCTATCATCACTCTTTGCCGGAGCGGCATGACCGACCGGGAGCGGCTCGACCAGTTGCTCGACAAGGTCAACCGGTACGGCATCCACACCCTGACCGACAAGGAACGTCGCTTTCTGGACAAGATGAGCCGATGGGGGCACTGAGCACCGCCGTGAAGATCAACTGCCTGTCGACCGAGCAGTTGGGGCCGATCCTGGAGCGGAAGCGCAAGCAGCACTTCTCCCGGGACATCCCCAAGATTCCGCTCGACACGTTGCTGATCAGCATCCTCGAGAAGGCCAACGCGTTCGTCCCTTCGCTGGCCGGGTCGATCCTGATCGACGATCCCTTCCAGAAGATGGAGAGCGCCGACGTCCGCGACCTGATCTTCGTCTGCTGCTTCGGCACCTCCTCGGAGAAGCTGGTCGGGGAGCGGATCCCGGTCGGCAGCGGCATCGTCGGGTCGGTCTACCGGACGGGGGCATGTCGATGATCACCAACCAGGCCTACCGCTGTCCCGAATTCACCGACCAGTACGACCGCAAGCTGGGCTACAACTCGCAGACGATCCTGTGCGTGCCGGTCAGGATCGAGCAGTCGGTCTGCGGGGTGATCGAGCTGCTCAACAAGGTCGGCGGGGGGGACTACCTCGACTCCGAGCGCGACCTGCTGGAGATCTTCGCCGGATACATCTCGCTGACCATCCAGAACGCGGTCGACGCCAAGAAGATCGAGAAGATGGTCCGCATGGACGACCTGACCGGCCTGGCCAACGACCGCTGCCTGCACGAGCGCCTCCCCCAGGAGGTCGAGCGTCCCTGGCGGCGGGCGAGCCGCTGTCGGTCATCTTCCTCGACCTCGACTACTTCAAGACGATCAACGACACCTACGGCCACCTGGCCGGAAGCCACACCCTGGCCGAGTTCGGGCACCTGCTGGCCAAGGTGATCATGATCCCCGACGCCACCTTGAGCCGCTACGGAGGCGACGAGTTCGTCATCCTCCTCCCCCGCACGTCGATGGCCGCGGCCCTGACCGTGGCCGAGTCGATCCGCTCTGCCACCGACGGCTACGTCTTCCTGTCGCACCCGTGGGGGCAGGAGGGGCAGAACGAACCGCCGCTCGACCTGGCCGAGATCGTCACCACCAGCATCGGCGTGTCGACCCTGGAGCCGGCGCCCGCTCTTTCGCGCCATGCGCCACATCGACGTGGTCGTCAAGCTCCTCCAGTGCGCCGACAGCGCCATGTACGCGGCCAAGGAGACGGGCAAGAACAAGGTCGTCTTCCACCCCCTCATCCCCTGACCGCGCCGCTGCCGGAGGCGCCGATGCCCCCCTCGTCCCCCTCCCCCTTCCCCCGACTGGCGCGGGATCGACACCGTCCTCCTGGACATGGACGGGACCCTGCTCGACCGCCACTTCGACGACCACTTCTGGGAGGAGTTCGTTCCCCGGCACTACGCCGTCCGGCATCACCTTGACGCCGGACGAGTCGCGGGCGCACCTCAGGGAGCGCTACCGGGCCGAGGAGGGGACGCTGAACTGGTACGACGTCGACTTCTGGTCGGCCGAGCTGGGGCTCGACATCATGGCCCTGAAGACCCAGGTCGAGCACCTGGTGGCCATCCACCCGGGGGTGATCGAGTTCCTCGACCGGGTGCGCCGCTCCGGCCGGCGGATCTGCCTGGTCACCAACGCCCATGGCCGGACGCTGCAGCTTCAAGATGGACCGGACCCTGCTGGCGGGGCACTTCGACGCCCTGGTCACCGCCCACGACATCGGCGCGCCGAAGGAGACGCCCGCTCTTCTGGGAGCGCCTTCAGCGGCAGATCGGCTTTGACCCGGACCGGACCCTGCTGGCCGAGGACACGGTGCGGATACTGGAAACGGCCGAAGTCTACGGCATCCGCTGGCTGGTGCACGTAGCCAGGCCCAGCAGTTCGTTGCCCTCGAGCTTCTCGGATCGCTACCCCTCGATCGAGACCTTCGCCGAAATCCTGCCCGACTGAACCTGTCGGCGAAGGTCTGGCGGGGTCCGCCGCCCCCCACCCCCACGTGGTGCTCGCAAATGCGCTGCGCGTCACGTGGGGGTCCCCCGGGAGGCGTCACCCCGCCCGCCTGCAAGAAGTTCAGTCGGGAGGGTTTCGGCGCTCCATCTAGGAACGCGGCGTGAGGCCGAGGAAGTCGGCGATCTCCTTGACCGATGCGGGGAGGCTGACCGGGCGGTTGCGCAGTTCCTCCCGCGGCGTGACCTCATACTCGGCCGGCAGGCTGCCGTCGAAGTACTTCTGCTGGAAGTCGGCGAACTTGAGTTGGTGGGAGGTCGAATCGACCACCAGGGTCATCCCCGGCTCGACGATCTTCTCGCTCCAGGGCAGCGGCGCAGCCCGGCCACTCCCTCGCCCCCCTGGGTGCAGATCACGTGCCCGTGGCGGTTGGCGGTGAGCATGTTGTCCATGATCTCCTGCTCGGTCACCTCGACCACCGCGAAGCGGTCGCGGAAGTGCTCCTCGACCAGCTTGCGCACCTTCGGGAAGGAGACCGGGTTGCCGATCATGGCCGCCTGGGCGGTGCTGGGGGTGACCGCCACCGGCTCGTAGACGCCCCGCTTGCGCCAGCGGTAGACCGGGTTGGCGTGAGGCTCTGGACGCCGACGACCATCGGCAAGGCGTCGATGACCCCCAGGCGCAGCAGGTCGAGGAAGCCCTCCATGATCGCGGTGACGTTGCCGGCGTTGCCGATCGGCACGACCACGGCCAGGTCCCGCGTGCGCCAGCCGTTCTCCATGGCCACCTCGTAGGCATACGATTTCTGCCCGTTGATGCGCACCGGGTTCTTGGAGTTGAGCAGGAAGACGTCGTAGTCGCGCGACAGCTCCTCGACCAGCTTCATGCAGTCGTCGAACACCCCCGGCACCTCGATCACCCGGGCGCCGCTGCCGAGCGGCTGCGAGAGCTGCTGCGGAGTGACCTTGCCCGGCCGGCAGCAGGACCACCGACGAGACCCGCCCCTTCGGCAGGTACGACAGGTAGAGGGCGGCCGCGGCCGAGGTGTCGCCGGTCGAGGCGCAGATCCCCAGGACGTGCCCGAGTGCCAGTGGCGCAGGGCGTGGTTCAGGTAGCTGATGGCCGAGGCCATCCCCCGGTCCTTGAACGAGGCCGACGGGTTGAGGCCGTCGTACTTGATCAGGAAGGGCGCGCCGACGATCCGGGCCAGGTCGTCGTTGACCGGCACCAGGGGCGTGTGCCCCTCGCCCAGCCAGATGACGTCTTCGGGCGGGACGCACGGCAGGATCAGCTCGTGGAAGCGGAAGATCCCCTTGAGCGACCGGGGCTCGCGGGCCAGGGCCCGCCAGGCGAAGAGCTTCCGCCAGTAATCTCCCCCCAGGCGGGTCAACTGGTCGAAGGCCAGATCGCGCAGGCTGAGCAGGCTGCCGCATGACGGGCAGGTGTAGAGGAACTTCTGGATCGGGTGGTGGGCCCCGCAGCCGATGCACTCGTAGACCACGTGGCCGGTGTAAGTCGGAACGAGGGCATCCTTGATATCCTTGGGGAAATCAATCATGGTCGGGCCTCCTTGCCAGGACTGCAATGATACCATACCGCCTGCGACCGCGCCTTGTTCGCCGCGCCCGGGTATCGTAGAGTAATCCTTCATGGAATCCTCCAGGGCCGTGGCCCGCGACTACCGCTTCTTCTTCCTGTCCGTGCTGGCCGGCGGCTTCTCGGCCGCGGTGGTCGACGCGGTATTGAACAACCACCTGCGCGAGACATTCCGGGTGACCGACCTGCACCGCTCGATGATCGAGATTCCCCGCGAGGTGCCGGGGATGTCCGTCATCCTCGTGTGGGCCCTGCTCCATTCCTTCTGCAGCCGGCGTCTGGCGGCCGTGGCGTCAATCCTGCTGGCCATCGGCGCGGCCGGCATCGGCCTCCTCTCCCCGGGCCTGGGTGTGCTGCTGGCCTGGCTCTTCGTCTACAGCCTGGGGCAGCACCTGCTCCTGGGCCTCCACCCGGCGATCGGCATGGAGCTGGCCGAGGAAGGGGCCGAAGGAAGGCTCCTGGGAAGGCTGAACGGCGCCCGGAACGCCGCCGCCATCCTCGGCAGCCTGGTCGTCTTCGTGGCCTTCCGTTACGCCGGCATGGGTTACGCCGGGGCCTTCAGCCTGGCGGCCGGCGGAGCGCTGCTGGCGGCGCTGCTGATGTTCCGCATGCGGCCGCTGGCCCCTCACCCGCCCGGGGCGCACCTGCGCCTCTACCGGGAGTACGGCCTCTACTACTGGCTGACCGTGCTGTACGGCACCCGGAAGCAGATATTCCTGACCTTCGCCCCGTGGGTGCTGGTCACCATCCATCACGCCAAGGCCGCGACCGTGGCCATCCTGCTGGGCGCCGGCGGGTTGGCCGGGATCTTCTTCCAACCGCTTCTGGGGCGGGCGGTCGACAGCCTGGGGGAGCGGGCGGTGCTGATGGGCGAGGCGGCCGCGCTGATCGCCGTCTGCCTCGGCTACGCGCTGGCCGGGACGCTGCTGCCGCCGGGCGCCGCCTTCGGCGTCACCGCCGCCTGCTACGTGGCCGACCAACTGCTGATGTCCGTCGGCATGGCCCGGGCCACGTGGCTGAAGAAGATCGCCCGCGACCCCGCCCACGTCTCGCCGACGCTGACCATGGCGGTCAGCATCGACCACGTCTTCTCCATCGGCGGGGCCATCGCCGCCGGATTCGTCTGGGACCGCTGCGGCTACCGGGTCGTTTTCCTCGCCGCGGCGGTCATCGCCCTGGTCAACCTGGCCTCGGCCGCCTTCATCCGCCTCCCCGCCCCGCCCCGCGATAGGTGACGGCGGGCCTCTTTTGGCGTATATTTTCGAACCGTTCACCCCGTCAAGGAGGGCATTTCCCGTGCGTCGTTCGCTGGAGTTGCCGGTTGTCGCCGCGGTGCTGCTCCTCGCCTGCATCGCCTGCGGCCGAGGGAAGGAGCAGGCTGCCGCCGGGAAGAAGGAGGCCCCGCCGCAGCCGGTGGCCGTCGAGACGGTGGCCGCCGGGTCGGCGCCGGTGCGCCTGCATGCCCTGGGCACGGTCGAGGCGGCCGAGTCGGTGGGTGTCAGGTCGCAGGTGACCGGTGCGCTGGCCGGCGTCCACTTCCGCGAAGGGGCCGACGTCGCCGCCGGGGACCTCCTCTTCACCATCGACCCGGCCCCGTTCCAGAACTCCCTGCGCCAGGCCGAGGCCATCCTCTCCCGCGACCGCTCCACGCTGGAGAAGTCCTGGGTCGAAGCCAACCGGAACTCGGACATGCTTCGCCTGGGGCTCATTCCCCAGTCGGAGGCGGACACTACCGCCGTGGCCGTCCGGACCCTGCAAGCCACCTTCGAGGCCGGCCAGGCGGCCGTCGAGAACGCCCGCCTGCAACTGAGCTACACCCGGATCGTCGCCCCCATGGCCGGACGGGCCGGGCGCCTCCAGGTGTCGCCCGGAGCACTGGTCAAGGCCAACGACGACACGCCCCTGGTGATCATCGACCAGGTAGCCCCGATCGAGGTGTCGTTCAGCATCCCCGAACGGAACCTGCCCGAGATCCGCCGCCGGATGGCTGCCGGGGCCCTTTCCACCCAGGCGCTGGTCACCGGCGAGGAGGACCGCCCGGAGGAGGGGAAGCTGACCTTCATCGAGAACGAGGTCGACCGGTCCACCGGCACGATCCGGCTGTCGGCCACCTTCTCCAACGCCGGCCGACGTCTCTGGCCGGGGCAGTTCGTCCGGGTGATCATCGACGTGGCCCGGCGCGACGGGGTGGTCATCGTCCCGGCCGGGGCGGTCCAGAGCGGCCAGAAGGGGTCGTTCGTCTACGTCGTCAATGCCGACTCGACCGTCTCGCCGCGCCCGGTGACGACGACTGAGATCGAAGGCGGGCGGGCGATCGTCGACCAGGGACTGGCGGCCGGCGAGCGGATCGTCGTCGACGGCCACCTGCGCCTCGTCCCCGGGGCGAAGGTCCAGCCCCAGGCGCCTGCACGGCAGGCTTCCTCGAAGGAGACCCCATGAGCCAATCCGTACCGCCCCTCGCCGGGGAACTCAACCGCGACCTCGACGCCGGGCCGACTCCCATCCTCGACTTCCTGTCGCGCCGCGGCCGGGCCATCTATTTCCCGTTCCGGGGGATTCTCGGGCAGTCGGCCGAGGCCAAGGGCACGGCCATCAACGCCACCATCGGCACCGCCTTCGAGGAGGACGGCTCACCCCTCTGCCTGGAATGCATGGAGGACGCGCTGAACCTCCCGCCGGAAACCTTTCTCTACGCGCCCAGCTTCGGCCTGCCCAAAATTCGCGATGCCTGGGCGGGGATGCTGCGGGAGAAGAACCCCTCCCTGGCCGGCAAGTCGTTCAGCCTGCCGGTGGTCACCAGCGCCCTGACCCACGGACTGGCCGTGGCCGGCTACCTCTTCCTCGACGACGGGGACGAACTGCTGCTGAGCGACCTCTTCTGGGACAACTACGAACTCGTCTTCGGCAACGCCTACGGCGCCAAGCTGGTCACCCATCCGACGTTCCGCGGCGCCGGCTTCGACATGGGCGCGTTCGAGTCGGCCCTGGCGGCCATGGCGGGTCCCCGCAAGGTGCTGCTGCTCAACTTCCCCAACAACCCCACCGGCTACACCCCGACCGATTCCGAGGCCGATGCCATCCGCGACATCCTGCTGCGCCGGGCCGAGGCGGGCGACCGCCTGGTGGTGCTGCTCGACGACGCCTACTTCGGGCTGGTGTACCAGGAGGGGATCATCCGCGAGTCGCTCTTCGGCCGCTTGTGCGACCTGCACCCAAACGTGCTGGCGGTCAAGCTGGACGGCCCGACCAAGGAGGACTACGTCTGGAGCTTCCGGGTCGGCTTCGTCACCTTCGGCATCAAGGGAGCCACGGCCGGCCAGCTCAAGGCCCTCGAGAGCAAGGCGGCCGGGGTGGTCCGGGGGGGCATTTCCAACTGTGCCGGCATTTCCCAGGCAATCCTCGTCAGGGGCTGGTCGAGCCCCGATTACGCCGGGCAGAAGGAGCGCAAGTACCAGGTCCTCCTGGCCCGCTACCGGCACATCAGGGAGATCCTGGCCGGCCACCCAGGTACGCCGGGACGATGGTGCCGATGCCCTTCAACTCAGGCTACTTCATGTGCGTCCGGCCGATCGCCGCCGACGCCGAGGCGGTCCGCAAGGAGCTGCTGGCCGCCCACGACACCGGGGTCATCGTGCTGGCCGGTCTGCTGCGCCTGGCCTTCTCGGCCGTCCCGCTGTCAAGACTCGACCGCCTGTTCGCCAACGTCCACCAGGCCATCCTGACCGTCCGCGGCAAGTAGACGTTCCGACACCCGGTGAACCTCTCCGAGATCTTCATCCGACGCCCGGTCATGACCATCCTGGTCATGGCGGCCATCCTCCTCTTCGGGGCGGTGGCCTACCGGGAACTGCCGGTGAGCGACCTGCCGCCGGTCGACTTCCCGACCATCACCGTCAACGCCGGCCTCCCCGGGGCCAGCCCCGAAACGATGGCCGCGACCGTGGCCACTCCGCTGGAACGGCAGTTCTCGACCATCGCCGGCATCGACTCGATGAGCTCCACCAACACCCAGGGGTCGACCCGGATCACCATCCAGTTCGCCCTCGATCGGGATATCGACGCCGCCGCCCAGGACGTCCAGGCGCAGATCGCCCGCGCCCAGCGCCAGCTCCCCAAGGAGATGACCACCCCGCCCTCGTACCAGAAGGTCAACCCGGCCGACCAGCCGGTCCTCTTCCTGGCCATCAGCTCGCCCACGCTGCCCCTTTCCACGGTCCACGACTACGCCGACACCTTCGTCGCCCAACGCATCTCGACCGTCAGCGGTGTGGCCCAGGTGCAGATCTACGGCGCCCAGAAGCGGGCCATCCGGATCCAGCTCGACCCGCGCGAGCTGACCGCCCGGGGGATCGGCATCGACGAGGTGGCCCAGGCGGTCGATCGGGGGAACGTCAACCTGGCCACCGGCACCCTCTACGGATCGGCCCGCACGGCCACGCTGAAGGCCGACGGGCAGGTGACCGAGGCGGCCGGCTACCGGGATCTGCTGGTCGCCTGGAAGAACGGCGCGCCGGTGCGGCTGGGGGAACTGGGGAAGGTTATCGACAGCGTCGAGAACGACAAGACCGCTTCCTGGTTCAACGACACCCGGGCGATGATCCTGGCCGTGCAGCGCCAGCCTGGGACCAACACCGTGGCCGTGGTGGACGCCATCCGCGAGCTGCTCCCCAGCCTCCGGAAGCAACTGCCGGCGGCCATCAACCTGGACGTCATGTTCGACCGCTCGGAGACCATCCGGGAGTCGGTGGCCGACGTGCAGTTCACGCTGCTGCTGGCCGTGGGGCTGGTGATCCTGGTGATTTTCCTCTTCCTGCGCAACGTCCGGGCCACCCTCATCCCCGGCCTGGCCCTCCCGTTCTCGATAGTCTTCACCTTCGCCGTCATGTACCTGCTCGACTTCAGCCTCGACAACCTGTCGCTGATGGCCCTGATCCTGGCGGTCGGCTTCGTGGTCGACGACGCCATCGTCATGCTGGAGAACATCGTCCGCCACATGGAGGCGGGCGAGGAACCGTTCGAGGCGGCCCTCAAGGGATCGCGCGAGATCGGCTTCACCATCCTGTCGATGACCCTGTCGCTGGTGGCGGTCTTCATACCGGTCCTGTTCATGGGGGGGATCGTCGGGCGACTGCTGAACGAGTTCGCGGTGACCATCAGCGTGGCCATCCTGGTGTCGGGCTTCGTCTCGCTGTCGCTCACCCCGATGCTGTGCGCCCGCGTCCTGCGGCATTCGCCCGAGGAGGGACGGCACGGTTGGTTCTTCAGGGCGACGGGGCGGGCACTGGACAGCCTGCTGGCGGTGTATGACCGGACGCTGCGGGCCGTGCTGCGCCATGGGACCATCACCATCCTGGTCTCCCTGGCGGTCCTCCTGGGCACGGTGTACCTCTTCCGGATCATCCCCAAGGGCTTCTTCCCCAGCGAGGACACCGGCCGGATCATGGTCAACACCCTGGCCCGGCAGGGAATCCCGTTCGAGGAGATGGCCGGGCGCCAGCAGGAGGTGGCCGAGATCCTCAGGCGCGATCCCGACGTCGTGTCATTCATGTCCAACATCGGCATGGGTTCGTCCAACGCCGGATTCTTCTCGGTCAACCTGAAGCCGCGCCACGCGCGGCGGGCTTCGGCCGACCAGGTCATCGCCCGCCTGCGGGGCACGACCGGCCGGGTGGTCGGCCTGCAGGTCTTCTTCCAGAATCCCCCGACGATCAACGTCGGCGGCCAGCAGACCCGCAGCCAGTACCAGTACACGCTGCAGGGGGCCGACACCGAAGAACTCTACCGGGTGACGCCACTGCTCGAGGAACGCCTGCGGGGCGAGCCCCTGTTGGTCGACGTGGTCTCCGACCTGCAGTTGCGCAATCCCCAGGTGGACATCCGCATCGACCGCGCACGAGCCGCCGCCCTGGGGGTGACCGTGCTCCAGATCGAGGAAGCCCTGAACGCCGCCTACGGCACCAGGCAAGTGTCGACCATCTACGCCCCGGACAACCAGTACAAGGTCATCCTGGAGGTCCTGCCGGCCTTTCAGGCGGACGCTTCGGCCCTGTCGCTGCTGCACGTCCGGTCGTCCGCCGGGAAGCTGGTCCCGCTGGCCCAGGTGGCCGAGATTGGCGCCAGCCTGGGACCCCTGTCGGTCAATCACCTGGGGCAGCTCCCGGCGGCCACCGTGGCCTTCAACCTGAAGCAGGGTGTCTCCCTGGGCGACGCCGTGGCGGCGGTCGAGAAGGCCGCCCGGGAGGTGCTGCCGGCGGGGGTGACCGGCAGCTTCCAGGGGACGGCCCAGGCCTTCCGGTCGTCGCTGAAAGGGCTGTGGCTGCTGCTGCTCATGGGCATCCTGGTGATCTACCTGATCCTGGGAATCCTCTATGAGAGCTTCATCCACCCGGTGACCATCCTGTCGGGCATCCCCTCGGCCGGCTTCGGCGCCCTGGTGACGCTGCTGGTCTTCAAGGCCGACCTGTCGATCTACGCCTTCGTCGGCATCATCATGCTGGTCGGGATCGTCAAGAAGAACGGCATCATGATGATCGACTTCGCCGTCGAGGCCCGCCGTGCGGGCAAGGGGGCCATGGAGGCGATCCACGAGGGATGCCTGGTGCGCTTCCGGCCGATCATGATGACCACCATGGCCGCCCTGGTCGGCACCCTGCCGATCGCCCTCGGCTACGGCGCCGGCGGGGAAGCGCGTCAGCCGCTGGGCCTGGCGGTGGTCGGCGGCCTGCTCGTCTCGCAGGTGCTGACCCTCTACCTTACCCCGGTGCTGTACCTGGCCTTCGACCGTCTCGCCTCCCTGGTGCGGCGGAAGCCCGCCGCCTGATCCCTCCCGCCGGACGGCGCCCAATCTCCGTGTCTCACCGATACGGCTTGCGAAATTCTTGACCACCTTCCGGCTGGTGAAGTAAAATTAGCCAAGGTTGTCCCTGGGCACGGCATACATCTGGCGAAGGGAAGGATTCATGACCGAACCTCTCGAAAAGAAGAGCACGATCTCCCTGGCCGGCTGGTTCCGCATCTTCGCGGTCATTCTCGTCGCGCAGTGGTTGATCCTGTGGTTGATGGGCTTCCTGATGGTCCACAAGCAACGGGACCTGCTCATGGACCTGCTCACCTCGCGGGTGGAGGTGCTGGCCGACGAACTCGACGTGAGCACCCGGACCACCCTCGAGACGGGCCTCACGCTGGCCGAGGCCCAGGGCCTTCAGGGTCTCATTTCTCGTCTGAAGCAGGACTCGGCCAAGCTGGCCGACATCCGGCGCATCGACGTCTTCAGCCTCGCTGAAGGGAGTTCCACCCTCTTCTCGACTGACGCCGGCCGGGTCAAGATGACGCTTTCCCCCGATCTGGAGAAGCTGGCCGGGCGCGAAAAGGCGTATTGGCGCCTCGAAAAGGATGGCCTGATCTACTTCGGCAAGACGCTCAGGGACGATTTCGGCCAACTGGCCGGCGGGTACGTCTTTCTCATCGGCACCGACAAGCTCGAAACCGACGTGGCCCTGGCCTGGAAAAACCTCCGGACCAGCATGATCAAGGCCGGCCTGGCCATGCTGCTGATCGTTCCGCTGTTGCTCTGGGTAGCGGCCCGGCTGCGCAGCGAACGGCTGGAGCTGAAGACCCAGCTGGTGATCATCTCCGTCATTGGACTGTTGTCCGCCAGCCTGTACATGGCCAATACCGTCCGGACCGACTTCACCCAACTGGTCAAACCGGAGGTCGAGGCCAAGACCTCGGCCGTGGCGAACTTCCTGGCCAAGAAGATCGAACGGGCGATCGCCATGGGAATCCCCTATCAGAAATTGACCGGCGTCAAGGAGTACTTCGACGACCTGCGCAGCCGGCACCGTGAGGTCGTCTCCCTCTCCTTGGAGGGCCCCGGCGTCCGATACGGTGACGATCCCACGGCAACATTGGGCGAGAAGGCCATCCTCCGGAAACAACCGATCATAACTGCCGACGGAATCAGCGCCGAGATCAGCGTCGTGGCGGTCGCCGACGACCGGGTCGTCGTCCGGAGGCTGAACGAACTCGCGACCGACATCGGCGTCGTCCTGCTCGCCGGCGTTGTGATCATCAGCGAAAGCCTACCTTTCATCCTGGCCGGCGTTCTCGCGGTGGCTCCTCTGATGACCGGCAAGGGAGCCGGCTCTCAGAAAGCCCCATCGGTAAAGGCTCCGGTGTCGTTCGAATCCATCCGGCTGCCGCTCTTCCTGGCGATCCTTACCGAGGAACTCTCGCGGGCCTTCCTCCCCCTGTACCTGCGCGATTTCGCCGAGCAGGTGACGTGGCTCAAGCCGGGGACGGTCGTCAGCCTGCCAATATCGCTCTACATGCTCTGTTTCGGACTGGCGACCCCGTTTGCCGGGCGCTGGTCCGACACCCACGGCCACAGCAAGGTCTTCTCGGTGGGGGCCGCCGCCGCCGTGGCCGGGTTCGTTCTGACCGCCCTGGCGACGACCTACTGGATGGTTCTCGTGGGGCGTTGCCTGTCGGCCGTCGCCTACGCCACATGCACCATGGCCTGCCAGCGGGCCATCCTGCAGTTGACCGACTCGTCATCGAGGGCCCGCGGGTTGGCCCTGTTCGTGACCGTGGTCGGCACCGCGGCCGTCTGCGGCGGAGCCGTCGGAGGCGTCCTGGCCATGCGGATCGGCTACCGCGGGGTGTTCGCCATCTCGGCGGCCATCGCCGCCATTTCCTGGCTCACCTTCGCCTATGTCGGGCGGGGAGTGCCGCACCGGGCCGACGCCTCGCCCCCCTTCCACATCAGGGACGTGACGCACCTGTTCTGGGGTGCCTCCACGGCCAAGCGCATGGTCGCCTTGATGGTCGGCGCGGTCATGCCGGCCAAGCTCGTGTTGGCCGGATTTCTCTTCTTCCTGACCCCGCTGGCCCTCCGGAACGTGGGGTATACCACGGCCCAGATCGGCCGGGCGATGATGCTCTACTTCATCCTGGTGGCCGTCTTCAACACGCTGGCGTCGTGGCTGGCCGACCGGTTCCGCCTGAGGATCTCCATGGTCCTGCTGGGCGGCGTGGTCATCGGCCTGGTCGGGCTGGGCGGCATCCTGAGCGGTGCCACGGCTATCCTGTTCGGCATTGTTTGCCTCGGTGTGGGCACCGGGATCGGCGCCGCCGCGTTGCAGGCCCTGGCCAGCGAGATGGGCTCCCAGGATGGCGTGGTGGGCACGACCTCGGTCGCCGTCGTCACCCGGACCGTGGAGCGGTTGGGGGCCTTCGTCGGGCCGCTCTTCGCATCGGCGCTGGTGGGATACATGTCCTTCAAGGGCGCCATGCAGGGCATCGGGGGGTTGGTCATCGTGGCCACCCTGCTGCTCGCCGGGACCTGGGCCCTGACTTCGGGCAAGAAACGGGAGAATTGATCATGGGCATCCTGAACCGTTGCGGTTGGGCCATCCTGTGCCTGGCGATCGTGACCATGTGCGCGGTCGAGGTAAGGGCTGCCGATATGAAGGAAGTCCATTTCCTCGTCTACCGTGGATGCGAGGAGGCCTGCCAGGGATTCCAGGACTACTTCAAGCGCCAGAACCTGTCGGCGCGCATTATCGTCAAGGATGCCGCCCAGGACAAGAAGCGAGCCCTGGAAATCATTGCCGAGACGAAGGCGGCGAAACCGGACCTGGTCGTCACCTGGGGAACCACGATGACCGAGCTGGCCATCGGCACCACGGAGAAGATCGACCCGGCCAAGCACATCACCGAAACGCCGGTGATCTTCATGATCGTCTCCAATCCCGTGGCCAGCAAGATCGTCCCGAACCTGACCAGTTCCGGGCGCCAGGTGACCGGGACGCTGTACCTGCTGCCCGAGGAGACGCAGTTGAAGGCCGCCCGGCTGTACATGGACTTCAAGAAGGTCGGCTTCCTGCTCAACACCACCGAGTCCAACTCGGCCACCACCCTGAAGAGCCTCCAGGCCCTGGGGCCGAAGATGGGTTTCACGCTGGTCGAACGACAGATTCCGCTGAAGGACGACGGCAAACCGGATGCCGGGGCGCTCCCCCGGTTGGTGGCCGAGCTGGCCGCCGAAGGGGTCGATCTCATCTACTACGCCCCGGACACCTTCCTCAACACCCAGCGTGACGTTTCCACCACGGCGGCCCTGGAAAACCACTTGCCGGTCTTCGCCGCCGCCGAGAATCCCGTGGCCAGGTCCAAAGCGCTCTTCGGAGTGGTCAACCGCTATGGGGACGTGGGGCGTTTCACCGCCTACCAGGCGTCCCGGATCCTCTTCCAGAATGTGAAGCCATCCGACATCCCGATTGAGCTGCCGAGAAGGTTCTCCTACCTGATCAACCTGCCTACGGCCAAGGAGTTGGGCATATTCCCGCCGCTTTCCCTGCTGGACGTGGCCGAGATCGTCGGGCAGGAGAGCGCAACCCCGCCGGCGGCTGCCGCAGTGCCCGCGGTGAAAGCACAGTGAGACTGGTTCTCTGCATAAAGCGCGACCTGCACGGTTGCGTCTTCCTGAACCGCCTGCTGCCTGCCCTCGGCGGGCACCAAGTCTGGCTCCTCCTCTCGGACAAGAACCGGCAGAACGAAGATGAGAACCCCATTCTGGCCGAGATGAAGTTCCTCGAGCGCACCCTGCCGCTGAACATCCTCTTCCCGAACCTCAACCACGCCCGCAGCCAGCAGTTCCTTCCGTTCGAGGAACTGGCCAAGCGTCACGGCGTGCCCATGGAGATCGTCCCGGACATCAACGGGGCGGCCATGCGGAGCCGGCTGACCGAATACCGCCCCGACCTGATCATCTCGGCCCGCTTCAGCCTCATCTTCAAGGCCGAGACGATCGGCATCCCGACCCACGGCATCGTCAACATCCACCCCGGGGCGCTGCCCGAGTTCGCCGGCCTGTTCGCGCCCATGCGGACGATCATGGCCGGGCGGGATGAACTCTCCTGCAGCGTCCACTTCATCGACGCCGGCGTCGACACCGGGCCGTTGCTCGCCATCCGCTCGATGCCCTACCGCAAGGAGGAGGGGCTCCTCAGCCAGATCACCGAACTCTACCTGCTGGCCATCCCCTGCCTGACCGAGATGATCGCCGGTCTCGAACAGGGGAAGGAACCCGTCAGCCACCCTCAGGATGGCACCCGGCGACAGTATCGATCCATGCCCGCGACAGCCGAACTGGAGGCCTTCCTCGAAGCCGGACACCGTTTCTGGCTCCCGGCAGGATACCAGCGCCTGCTGCATCCATTCCTCGCCCCCGCCGGCGACGCCTCGTCCAACGGCAGCCTCCAAGCCAAGGCGTGCGGTAAGAAGCTCGAAAGCGGCGTCCCGAAGTAATTACCGGAGAGGCTTTCCGCCGGCCTGCCCCGCGGCCGGGGGCTCGTCCCATTTGATCTCGCTCCCGCGCATGCTGTGCGGGATCAGGTAGACGGCGACCACCACCAGCGCCGCGCCGACCGCCCACCAGCGCCGCCGGGTGTCCCCTTCCGGCCCGTGCATGGCCACCAGGGCAACCAGCCAGGCCAGGATCATCACCGCCGTCTTGTTGTCGGTCAGGTCGCCGCCGAAGGGCCAGCCGGTCCAGTAGGCCCCGAAGGCGTATTTCTGGACCACCGGCCCGAGGAACCCGCCCCCCAGGCACATCAGCAGGAAGGCCCACCAGGCCAGGCGCTTGACCGGTTCGCCCGACAGCGCCCCCAGCAGCACCCGCATGGCAATCAGCAGCGACACGAACATGGCCAGTATGTGCGGCACCAGCGCCCAGAGAGGGACCGCCCCCTTGTAGCGGGCCACGGCCGGGCCGCCGGGCGGGATGACGGCCATGTGGGTGCCGACGTGCAGGCGCACTTGGTATTCGACCTTGCCGGCCGGCGGGAAGCTCGGCAGTGCGCCGGCCAAGTCGTTGCCCTGGCGCACCAGCGGGACGGCGGCCAATGGGTCGCCGGTCTTGTGCCGCTTCCAGAGGATCTCACCGTCGAGGCTGTGGGGCGCCCCCCGCAGAACGACCGGCAACTCCCGACCGCTTTCCTGGGTTCGAAGGAGCCGGTAACGAATCGTCTCCCCGCCGAGGGCGATCGTCCCCCGGATCGGGTTGGTCGGCCCGGTGCGCCGCTGATAGACTGCCGTCCCGGCCATCAGCAGGAAGGCCAGCAACCACAGCAGCCCCCGTCGCCATTTCGTCATCCTTTTATGTTACCAGCATTCGCCGCCTGCCTCCACCGATCGCGGCCGGAGAAGCCGGCAACCCTTGACGGCTGCGGTGACGATGGTGTACCGTGACTCCCCACGGGGGGGCATGGCCATTCGTCGCTTCATCGAGTTCAACCGAAGGATCTCATGCCGGATCGCGCGCCGGCTTCCCCAGGCGCAGGTGAATCCCGGCCGGCTTTACGACTGCACCGCGGCCCGGCTGGCGAATGACCTTCCGGCGGGGATCGTCGTCGACGCCGGCGGCGGCCGCGCCTGCTCCTTCGTCTCCCTGCTCGATGAGAAACGCCGGTTCAAGCTGGTGGCGGTCGACCTCTTGCCGGAGGAGTTGGCCCGGAACCGGGACGTCGACGAAACGCGCGTGGCTGACATCGGTTGCCGCCTGCCGTTCGGCGAGGGGGAGGTCGACCTGCTCGTCTCCAGGACGGTTCTGGAGCACGTGCACCCCGTCGAGGTTTTCTTCGCCGAGGCCGCACGGGTGATCAGGACCGGGGGCCGCACGGTGCACATGGTTCCCTGCCGCCATGCCCCGTTCGCGATTGTCGCCCGGCTGCTGCCGTTCAACCTGGCCAAATCGATCCTGCACTTCATCAATCCCCGAAGCGCCGGGGTGGTCGAGTTCCCGGTCTTCTACAACCGGTGCACGCCCCGCCAGTTGCGCCGGCTGACTGGAAGAGAATGGCTTCCATGACGTGACGACCACGGTCACCTATTACCAATCGGACTATTTCGAGTCCTTCCTCCCGGCGTACCTTCTCAGTGTCGCCTACGAACTTCTGATCTGGAGGTTGGGAATCGAGGCGCTCGGCGCCTACGTCGTGGTGACCGCGAAGCGCTGAGCCGCCGTCACGGCGACCCCGCTTTGACAGGCCGGGCCGGCATTGCTACCATTCGGGCCATACCGTGCGCCAACTTGGCCTTCTCCCGACCGCATACCTGACCGCCGTGGCGGGCATCATGGCCGCCTCCTGGGCGGCGCTGTCGCTGGCCGAGGCGGGCGTCTTCCGCGCCGCCACCGCGATCGCCCTGGGTCTGGCCGCCGCCGCCGCGGTCTTCGTCCTGCAACGCCGGAGGCGCCTCTCCCTTGCCCCGGTTCCGTCGCTGGCGGCCCTGCTGATTGCCCTGGCCTCCCTCTACGGCTCCCTCCCTCCGGGCGAGTTCATTCTGGGGGGCTGGGATCCCGGGGTTTACATCCACACCGCCGCCACCGTCGCCCGCACCGGGTCGATCCGCCCGCCGATGCCGGACCTGGCGGCCATGACCGGCGATGAGCGCCCGATCTTCGACAAGAGTCCGGACTACGTGCTCTCCCAGCCCTTCCGGGGGATGTTCCTGCTGGAGAACGGTCACCTCTCCCCACAGTTCTTCCACCTCTACCCGTCGTTGATGGCCGTCGGCTTCGGCTTGGCAGGCCTCACCGGGGCGCTGCTGGTCAATCCGCTGCTCAACCTGGGCTGCATCGTCGGCTTCTTCCTGCTGGTCTCGCGATTGCTCGACCGTCGCTGGGCCTTGGCGGCCACGGCCCTCTTTGCCTTCAATCCCGCCCAGGTCTGGCAGTCGCGCTTCCCGACGGCCGAGATGCTGACCCAGTTCCTGCTGTTGGCCGGGTTCCTGCTGCTGGCCGAGACCGACTCCCCCCGGCCCCGCCCGGTCGAGGGGGTTCTGGCCGGCCTGGCCTTCGGCCTGGCCCTCCTCTGCCGCTACGACACGGTCATGGTCCTGGCCGGTACGGCTGCCCTCCTGGCCCTATCGCTCCGCGACCTGCGGCGGCCGTCCAACCTCCTCTGGGTGCTGGCCGGATTCGCGCCGCCGGCCGTCCAGACAGTGACCTCCACTCCCGCCTGGTCAACCCGTGGTACCTGCCGATGGGCTTGGCCACCGGCTCCACCGCAGCAATCCTGGCCGGGGGGTCGCCCTGTGGCTCCTGGCCGCCCGCCTCCTCCCCAGGGCCGCCCGCCGGGTGGAGCGCCTCCTCCCCCCGATTGCCGCCGTCGCCTTCGTCGCCTGGAGCCTGTGGGCCTGGTTCGTCCGACCCCGCCTGGCCGTCTCTGCCTCCCTGGCCGACCGCCTAGCCGGCTGGCTCGGACGCCTTGGCCTTTCCCGATTGGAGGTGCTGGTCCAGGGGCCGGAGGCGGGAAACTTCCTCTTCCTGGTCGGCATTCTCGGAACGGTCGGCGTCACCCTGGCCATCCTCGGCACGGTGCTGCTGATCGGCCGCAGCGGCTCCCCCTGGCAGCGGGCTTGGCCGTACGCCTCGATGGGCGTCACCACCCTGCTGACGGTCAACGTCTTCCACGACCACTTCCTGATGTGGGTCAGCCGCCGATTCATCCCGGTGTCCCTCCCCTTCCTGACCCTGGCCGTCGCCGTCGGCGCCCGGGAGTTGTCGGACCGGATGCGGGGCGCCTTCCCCCGCTTCGGCCGTGCGGCCGGGCCCCTGCTCATGGCGGCGACGCTGGCAGCGGTCGTCCCCGGGTCGCTCTTCCTGGCCCGCACCCCCGACTGGCCGGGCCTGACCGCCTGGCTGGAGGACGTCGTCCGGCGCCTTCCCGACGGGGCCCTGCTGATCACCGACCAGCCGGGATTCGCCGCTCCGTTCCGCTTCATCTGGGGTCGTCCGGCCCTCGAATTGAGGCGACGCGAGGCGGCCTATTATGATATGGTGGCGCAGCATTTGGCTCGGCCCGGAAACCGCGGGAAACCGACCTATTTCCTGAGCCAGGCCCGCCTCCCCGAGAGCCTCGAGCGAATGGTCGAGCAGCCGGGGACGGCGGTGCCGCTGAGAAGCTTCGTGGTCGGGAACGAACGCTGGCGGATTCCCGCGGGAACCTTTTTCCGCGGCGGGGATTTCGTCCTCTACCGGATCAGGGAACCGGCATGACGGCATCAGCGACGAGAGGGACGGATCAGATGGTGAAACAGGCATTCGACGGGGTGACGGTGGTCGTCCCATGCCTCAACGAGGCCGACTCGATCGCCAGGGTCATCGAGGACGCCCGCGCCGGGATCTCCAGGGTCGGCCTCCCCGGCGAGGTGATAGTGGTCGACAACGGCTCGACCGACGGCTCTCCCGAGATCGTCCAGGCCGCCGGCGCGCGGATCCTCCACGAGAGCCACCGGGGTTACGGCTCGGCCCTGCGCAAAGGTTTCGACAACGCCGCCTTTGGTGTGGTGGTCATGGGAGACGCCGACCAGACCTACGACTTCACCGCCATCGAGGACCTGGTCAGGCCGATCCTCGACGGGGAGGCCGACTTCGTCATCGGCAACCGGATGAACAACATCAAGCCGGGCGCGATGCCCCCGCTCCACCGGTTCATCGGCAACCCGATCCTCTCCGGGGCGCTCCGGTTCATGTTCCACGACCACCGGGTGCACGACGCCCACTGCGGACTCCGGGCCATCTCGCGCGAAGCCTACCGGGGGCTCAAGTGCGTCACCACCGGGATGGAGTTCGCCAGCGAGATGGTGGTCAAGGCGATCTACAACAAGCTGACCATCACCGAGCGGGACATCGTCTACCATCCCCGCGTGGGCGAGTCGAAGCTCATGTCCTTCCGGGACGGCTGGCGTCACCTGCGCTTCCTGATGCTCCACAGCCCGACCACCACCCTGTTGGTGCCGGGGATGCTCTGCTGGTTCCTCGGCCTGCTGGCGGCCATCCCGCTCGCCTTCGGCCCGATCACCATCAACGACCGCAACATCGACATCCACTTCATGCTCATGGCCGGCCTGCTCAACATCGTCAGCCTGCAGGTCATGACCATCGGTTTGCTGGCCAAGGCCTATGCGCACCTGTCCGGCCTCCGCGACGACCCGATCATCGCCCGCTTTTACGCCTGGTTCACTTTCGAGAAGGTGTCGTTCCTGTCGCTGGTGCTGGTGCTGGCCGGACTGGCCGTCTCCGGGGTGGTCATCGGCGACTGGGTGATGCGCGGATTCGGCCCGCTCAACCAATCGCGCCTCCTCTTCCTGGCCGTGATCATCCTCATCAACGGCATGCAGGTTGGCCTGGCCGCCTACCTCTTCAGCATCATGGCCCTGCCGCGCCACATCGACACCCTGCCGCCCCAGGTCGAGAACACCGGCATTTCCGACGTCTGAACCGATGCCTTCCACGCCGCCATCGGTCTCGGTGGTCATTCCGGTCCTCAATGCCGAGCCTTACCTGCGGGCCATCGTCGCCGGCCTGCGCACCCAGAAGCCCGTCCCGCCAGCCGAACTGGTCCTGGTCGACTCCCGCTCGACCGACGCCACCGTCAGCCTGGCGAAGCAACTCTGGCCGGGAGTGAAGATCATCCCCATCGACGACTTCTCCCACGGCCGGGCGCGCAACCTGGGCGCCCGCGCGGCCGCCGGAGAACTGGTGGTGCTGATGACCCAGGACGCCGCGCCGGCCGACGAGCGCTGGCTGGCCGAGTTGCTGGCGCCGTTCGACGATCCGACGGTCGCCGCCGCATATTCGCGGCAGGTGCCCCGTCCGGGGGCCAATCCGATGGAGCGGTTCTTCCTTGCTTCCCGGTTTCCTGACGGCCCCCCGGTCAGGCGGGGGACTGTCGTCGAACGAGATCTCACCCTTGAGGACGTCTTCTTCTCCAACGTCAGCGCAGCCGTCCGCAGCGCTGATCTGCATGCCCACCCGTTCGACGAAACACTGATCATGAGCGAGGACCAGCAACTTTCGCGGGACCTGCTGGCGGCCGGCAGGACGGTGGTGTACTGCCCCTCGTCGGTGGCCGTCCACTCGCACGACTATACGCTCGGGGTCGTCTTCCGGCGATACTTCGACTCGGTCTATTCGCTGACGGTCATATTCCCCAAGCACGGCATGGGCACGAGCGCCGCCATGGGCCTCTCCTACCTGGTCCGCGAAGCAGGTTTCGTCATCCGGAAATGCCCCGGTTGGATTCCCTACTACCTCCTCTACACCTTCATGAAGACTTCCGGTACGCTGGCCGGTCACTTCGCCGAGATGATGCCCCGGTGGCTGCTGCGCCGGCTCAGCCTGCACAACTACCACTGGCACGAGCCGGGCCCGGAGTGACGCTCCGACGATGATCCCCGGGCGCGTTCGGCTGGCGGTCGCGGTCGTGGCGATCGTCGTCGCCGTGGCGGCCGCCTTCTGGCCCATGGCCGGCAACGGCTTCGTCGACCTCGATGACTGGCTCTACGTCACCCGGAACGAGATGCTCCATCGCCCCCTCGACGCGGCCACCCTCGGGTTGATGTTCACTCCCGGGTACGCAAGCAACTGGCACCCGTTGACCTGGCTGTCACACTGGATCGACGTCCGCCTCTTCGGCCTGGAGCCGCGCGGCCACCACCTGCACAACCTCCTGTTGCACCTGGCAGCCAGCCTGCTCCTGCTGGTCGTGCTGGTACGGATGACCGGCCGCCTGTGGCCACCGCTGGCGCTGGTCCTCATCTTTGCCGTCCACCCTCTGCGGGTCGAGTCGGTCGCCTGGGCGGCGGAGCGCAAGGACGTGCTGGCCATCCTGCTCGGGGTGGGCACCCTGGCCAGCTACCTAGCCTATTTGCGACGGCCGGGCCCCTGGGGGCTCGTGCTGCCCGCGGCCGTCTTCTCCCTGGGAATCATGGCCAAACCGACCCTGGTGGTCCTGCCGGCGATCCTGCTCATCCTCGACTGGTGGCCGCTGGGGCGTCTGGCCGGCAGCAAACACCTGGGCCTCGGGCGTGCCCTGGCCGAGAAGTCGCCCCTGGTCGCCCTGGCCCTCCTGTCGTCCGTGCTGACGCTGGTCGCCCAACGGCGGGGCGTGGCAATCGGCTCCCTGGCCACGTACCCGGCCGGGCGCCGGCTGGCCAATGCCGTCGAGTCGATCGCCGCCTACCTCGGGAAAACCGCCTGGCCCACGGACCTGGCCGCTTTCTACCCCTATCCGGCCACCCCGCCCGGGCCGCTCCGCCTCGGTCTGGCCATCGCCCTCGTGGCGGCCATTTCCACGGCCACCCTGCTGCTGCGCCGGCGTGCGCCCTTCCTTCTGGCCGGCTGGGCCTGGTTCGTGACGGCCCTCCTGCCGCTGCTCGGCCTTGTCCAGGCCGGCAACCAGGCCCGCGCCGACCGCTACACCTATCTCCCATCGATCGGTCTGGGGCTTATGATCGCCTGGAGCCCGAGCCTCCTCCCCAGGTCCGCGCGGCGGTGGGTGTGGCTCCTGCCGGCCGTGGCCGTCACCCTGACGGCGCTGGTGGCCACCACCCGTGGGCAGGTCCTCCACTGGCGGGACGACGTCGCCCTGTACCGGCGGATGCTAGATGTCTCCCCCGGCGACCCGGTCATAGCCAACAGCCTGGGAGTCGCGCTGGGGAAGGCCGGCCGGCCGGCCGAGGCGGAACCCCTCTTCCGGCTGGCGGTCGACCGGCAGCCGGGTTCGCCCGACGGCTGGTCGAACCTGGCCAACGCCCTCGATCTCTCCGGCCGGCGGGAAGATGCGTCGGCGGTGCTGCGGCAGGCAGTGGAGCGGTTCCCCGACTCGCCGGATCTGCGCGGGAAGCTGGCTATTCTCGGCGGCGACCAGCGCCGGCCGGCCGGCAATCGGGCCCACCTCTCCTTCCCGGCCAAGGTCGTCCACGTGGACGACGGCGACACCATCCAGGTCATCAGCGACCGGCGGCGCATCACTATCAGGCTCCACGGCATCGACGCGCCCGAGCGGGGCCAGCCCTTCGGCAACCGCGCCAGGAAGTTCACCGGGGCCCTCTGCTCAGGGGTGACGGTCACCGTCAGCGAGTTCGACACCGACCAGTACGGCCGGACCGTGGCCGAGGTCCTGCTGCCCGACGGCCGGTCGCTCAACCGGGAGGTGGTCCGGGCGGGGTACGCCTGGTGGTACCGGCGCTACACCGACAACCCGGTGCTGGCCAGGCTGGAGGGAGAGGCACGGCAAGCCAGGGCGGGACTCTGGGCGGATCCCAAGCCGGAGCCGCCGTGGGAATTTCGTCGTCGGACCCGTCCCGAGACTGCGCCAAAGGATCGATCACCGGCGGTCAGGTAGCACACCGCCTGCAACACCCGATCCGGCTTTGTTGACCGGGGGAGGACACAATCGGTGGAGAGGAACGGATGGAGATTGACCGCCGGCGCGATGGCCTTCTTCTGCCTCGTTTACGGCATCATCCACCTGCAAGTCACCCGCCTCGAATTGACCTCGGACCGGCGCGACCGGCGGGGAGCCATGGAATGGGGAACCATCGCCATTCCGCTTGACTCCCTGCGTGGCCAGGCGCCGGCACCCTGGCAGCAGCGTTTGGCCGTCTACCCCCTGGTGGGGCTGCTGATCAAGTCGGGGCTCAAGCCGGCGCTGGCCGTTACCCTCTTCAAGACGGCCACCCTGGCCCTCTGGCTGCTGGCCCTCGACCGGTACCTGGCTTTCTGGTTTCCCTCCCCCGCACGACGGCTGGCCGGAATCGGGACGGCCGTCCTGTTCGCCCTCTATGCCATCCCCTGGTACGTTTACAGCGCCGACGACCATCTCTTCCTGGCCATGGCGGCGTTCTTCCTGCGAATCTCCCTGCGTGAGGGGCGCCACCGCTGGCTGCTGCCGGTGACCCTGCTGGGCGTGCTGGCCAAGGAGACTTTCCTGACCATCTTTATGGTTCCGTTCATCGGCCGGATCCCTGCGCGGCTCCCGGGCGGGCGGTTGATGGCGCTCTCGTTGCTGGTCGGGGCGGTCGTTGCGGGGATGGTGCGCTGGCTCCTGCCGGGAAGCGGATCAGAGGTGGCCGTCAAGTTCCCCGGCAACCTGCTCGATCCCAGGCTGGTGACCGTCCTGCCGGTTGGCATCCTGCTGGGCGCGTGTCTGACATGGCGTCGGCGATCTGCCATCGGGGGGGACGTTGACCGGCTCCTGCCGTGGCTCGGCGTCTACCTGGCGCTGATTCTCGTCGGCGGCATTCCGGCCGAGGTCCGGATCTGGTACCCCGCCCTCCTCTACGCCCTCCCGTTGCTGGTGGAGCGCCTGTCGTCCGATCAGCATCGGTAACCGGCAGCGAACCTGATGCATGAGGGGAGGGCGATCGCCTTCGCAAGCGCAAATCAAGGCTGCCCGCGGAGGCGCTCCAGCGGCATCCCCTGCCGGACAAGTTCGGCCACGATTGCGTGCCCATATGGGGTGTATTCGGCCGACCCCGGTGTGATCCCTTCGGGAAAGACGTTCCCGCCCGATGGGTCCATCATCCATACCGGCTCGGTCAGGTCGAGGAACGGCCACCCCAAACGTCGCGACTCCCGGCCGAGGAATCCCCTGATCCAGTGGCGGCGCCAATGGAGAGTGTCGGATGGCCCCGGAAGGTAGATCACGGCGAGTTGTCGGCCCCGACTTCTGGCGATTCCGTCGATCTCGTCCAGGATTGCCGTCACCAGGGCGCTGACGTCAGGATTCTCCCGCGGATGACCCGGTTCACCGTCCTGATCATCTTGAATACCGTCATGGCCGAAGGCCTTGAACAGCCGCAACCGCTTCAGGGAGGCCAGCAGGCGGCGGACTCGGGCACCCAGGGCCGAGCGTTTGACGAGGTGGGCGTTGGAGACTTGGAACCCTCCATCGGCAACCGCAAGCCGGGGCTTGGGCCAGCCGCCGGCCTCGTCCGCGAGGAGGCGCCGGACCGAGGCCCCGGTGACCGCCAGGATGACGAGTTGATGGGGAATGTCCCCTTCCTTCTCACGGTAGAGCAGCAGGGACTGGTCGAGACCGTAGGCTTCACGCCCCAGGTTGACGGCCTCAAGCCCCGGGGGGCTGGCGGCGAGCAGGGCCGGCCAGGAACTGTCGCCGGGTGCGGTAGCACCGTCGCCCAAACAGAGCACCGCTTCGTTCCCTCCATTCCCGGTGACTTCGGTGGTGTCCCACTCCCAACCGAGTCGGGAATTGCCCGGCCGGAAACCGGACCAGGTCCAGAAGGGGGGGGACGGGATGGGGGAGGTCAGCACCCGGATGAAATCCACGGTCCCCTCGATCAGGCAGAAGACGGCCGTGGACAGGGCCAGGAACATGGCTGCACTGCCCACTCCCCGGAGCAGGCGGCGCCCGACGGTCGATTCGCGCATCAGGCGCCCGGTCACGGCATTTTCCCCGCGACAACGAGACGGCGGAGGATCAGTTCGGCCGTCAGAGTGTGTCCGGCGGGACTGTAATGGATTGCTGACAGCGTCTGGGAGAAGGGCTCGGGGAGGAAGAGGAGGTCGCGATCCCATTCCGGGACTTGCCGGAAATCATCGGTCAAGTCGGCGAAGGGTACGTTTCGCTCTAGGCATGCCTGTCGGAAGAGACCGCGGAACTCGTATTCCGGCAATGGCAGGAGTTCAGCCATCGTCGGAAGGAAGATCACCGCCAGACTCGCCTGATTTGCCCGACATTGGCGGTCGAGGGCGGCGATGATGCTTGAAGTCAACTCAGCCAGGTCGGTCCGGCTCTTGCGAGTGACCGTTCCTTCACCCCGGGTGCTCTTTCCCGCCAGCAGGCCTCCGAAGAGCGAGACGCTCTGAAGTTGCCGGGCGGCCAGCGCGTATTGTGAGATCCTGTCGAGGCCGGCCGGGCTCGGCAGCGGCTCCCGCTGCAGCCGGAATCCGCCTGCTTCGAGGATGAGATACGGTTTGGAGAATCCCTGGAAACTGTCGAAACTCATGCGTCGGAGGTCCTCGCCGACTACCGCCAGGATGACCAGTTGATGCCGCAATCGTCCGCCGTCCCGACGATACCAGAGAAGCATCTGGTCGAGGCCGTACCCTTCCTGGCCCATGTTGACTGCTTCCTGGCCCGGCGCCATCTCCTGCAAACGTGCCGGCCAGGCTTCATCTGCCCGCACACCATGCCCAAAGGTGAATGAATCCCCAAGGCAAATGATCCGCTGCCGGTCGGGGAGGAGTTCCTGCGAGAAGTCTCGGTCGGCGCGTAAACCCTGGGCATTGATACGCACGCCGATGGCCGGACCGTAATAGTTGGGAATGTGCGCGCCGGGGCGGCCCGACCACCCGAGAAGGGGGTCATATCTCGAGTGACTGGCGCCGGCAGCAGAATCGACGGCAAGCGAAACGACCGCCAACAGACTTGCCAGGCCATCAGCCACCAGGAAGATGGGGACTAGCGCCAGGGCGATCCCGATCCCCAGCAAGAGCGCACGCCTCATTGTGGCAGTATATCAGCAGGGTCAGCTTTGACGGAGACCTTAACGAAACCTGGAGCAGCGGCGGAAGATTTTCCCAAAGGGGGACCGCAAACCAAGGTCGGATCCACGCCCCCTGACTTGGCGATCAAGGCGCTCCAGGAAGGCACGAGCGACGCCGGCATGTCCAGCAGGCCATTGACCGACGAGGAAAAGGCGACGGGAATGCGCGAGGTGCTGCTGGCCTCCGAGGGGCTTGCCAAGAATGAGGTCAGCCGGATCTTGCGCGGGGAAATTCGAGACTGGTCGGACCTCTCGTCGGCCGATGGAGCTTCCGGTCCCATCGCCGTTATTCACCATCGGCCCGAGTGCGGCGTGAGCGTGACTGCCCGGATGCGATTCCTGGGCGACATGAAGGCCGAGATGGTCAAGGGGGAGGAGGTCCTGACCTGTCACAAGGTCGTCAGCAGAGGGATCGGTTCGGGGAAGTATCCTTACTCCTTCGCGTTGCGCCTGGTTCACCGCCTTGAGCCCTCCGATTCGGCGGCCATGTTCCTTGACTTCGTCAAGAGCGAGGAGGGTCGGCGGGTGATCACGGAAGAAGGGTACATCCTGCCGGACTAGTGGAAAGGGGTATCGACCCCCTTGGGAGTCCGTGATGAACACCGGTCATCGGGTCCGGAAGCCGCCTCCGGATTGCCCGCCGCTCCGAGGCCCGAGAACGCGGCAGACGCGTACCTTCCCGTTGTCGAAGACCGGCTCCAGGAATGGCATCTCCTCGGTCCGGAAGGGGTACGCGATCCTCAACCAGGGGTCGATCCAGATGTAGTCGATGTTTCCCTCGCGAAGGAAGGCTTGCCGGATCGCCGCGGGCAACGGCGCGCTGAAGAACCACTCCGTCTCCTCGATCTTGCGGAGTTCGTCAGGCGTGATGTGCATCTTGCCGCTGTAGCAGCGCACGTCGGCCACCGCCGGGAGGATGTTCGAGAAGGTCGTGCCCAGGAAGACCGCATCCGCAGGGATGTTGTGGCGGATGAAGTCATGGGCCTCGGACTCCCGCAGCGGTAAGGAGTTGCGCCAGTGCCAGTTCCCAGGAAGAAGTTGGGAACGGAGGACCCCGATCGAGGACAAGCTTTCCCGGACGAGGATGGCGTGTGACGGGAGGATGAGCGCGAATGCCAGGGTCGCCATGGTCCATCCCCGCCGCCCGCTGAGCAGCGCCGGGAACCGGCCCGCCAGTTTCACCGCTCCCAGCACCGCCAGCGCGGCTAGCGGCAGGATCAGCCCCTCGGCCAGTTTGACCTCGAAGCGAATCAGCGGGCTGGAGAAGAGGAGCGCCCCATGCGTCACCGCCCAGGCGCCCAGGAAGAGGCGCCGACTGGGTCCTCCTGGCGGGGCGTCGTCCCGGCCGAACACCCCGAGCGCGGCCAACGGCAGGAAGGCACCGAAACCGAGCAGAACCGGCACGATCCCGCCGGTGAGGACCTCGTTGGCCTCGGCCCACCAGGCGAAGTTCTCCCGGGTGAAGAGCCACCGGTAGGTACAGCAGCGGCAGGGCGGCGCAGCCCACAAGGAGCATGAAGTCGGCCACCGCCCGGCGCCACTGCACGCGGCCGCGAAGGAGGCGAAGCGCCGTCCAGGCGCCGCCCACCGCCAGCACGGTCACCAGGTGGTAGGGGTGGAGGAAGCCGAGGACGACCAGCAGCGCCCCGGCGCCGGCGACCGCCCGCCGCTTCTCCAGGGCCATCCCGTGCCACAGCAGCAGCATGATGAAGGTCAGGACGGCCATGGAAAGGGCCAGGTGGGGGAAGAAGAGGGCCGCCTGCAGCGGGTACCCCTCCTGGTGGTAGATGTCGAGCGGGCGCAGCCGGGTGGCCGCCTCGGTGGAGAGGAGGGCCACCACCCACCCGAAGCCGCCGCCGAAGCCCGCCAGCAGGAACCCCGCCCGGCCCGCGAGACCATCGCCGAGCAGCGCCTTCATCAATCTCAGGATGGCCAGGTACATCAGTCCCGTCGACAGGATGCCGGCGGCATAGTAGAGCGTGATGAAGGAGAACCCGGTGACGGCCATCCCCTTGCCGAGGAGGAACCAGATGAGGTTGAAGAAGGCCGGCGGCCGGACGAGGTTCGACCACGGATTGTCGATCAGCAGGCCGCCCCGGGCAAAGGCCCGCGCGAATGCCTGGTAGCCCCAGGCGTCGTCGCTGTTGAGCAGGAATCCGCAGAACCGGTAGCCGGGCATCGGGGCGTGCCAGGCGGCGACGTAGACGGCCACCGTCACGGCGGTGACCGCCAGCCAGCACCCCAGCCACCACTTCAGGTCGCTCCGCGTCATCGGACCTCCCACGATCGACCCATTGAGACTATTGATACGATGACTCAATTGTCGGACTATCGAGCGGATCGGACCACCTGATAGACGGTCACTTCACCGTTGTCGAAGACACGCCTCATGATTGGCGAATCGGGCGGCCGGGGACGGCCGTACAGGTCTTCGTCAGGCCCCCACCAGACATAATCGATCGGATAGGACTCAAGCGCCCAAAGCCAATCGGAAACAGTTGATGCTCGGCTATAGAGGAAGTAAGTGTAATCAAGTTTCTTGTCGCGATCCTTGACGCAATTGATGCCGCTGATGAATGCGCGGACCCGCGCAAGGGCTGGCAGAACTATCCCGACATCCATCACGGACATGACCAGAGGGAAGGCATTACCCGCTTGCCGATCCAGAAACTGGATGGCCTCCAGACTCTTTCGGGAGATGCTCACGGGAGACTCGGTGAACGGCCCCAATCGGTTGTCCTGGAGTTCCCGCAACTGATGCCTGGCAAAGAATATGGTCGAGGGAAGGACGAACACCACCAGCGCGATAATCCACGCCCACGGGATCGGCACGCGCGAATCCGAGTTTCCGTCTCCAAGAACAGGTGTGCCAGTGCGGGCGGAGATTCGCCGGCGGATCTCCAGAAAACCACCGGCGGCGAGTATCGATAGTGGAATGAGCAGGCCTTCTATCAGGTGGGGAGAGAAGGTGAAGGGTGTGCCGAATACGAGCAGGATCTGCACCAGGAGCCAGCCGGCAACCATCGAGGTCCGCTCGTCCATGTTTCGCAACTTGCCACGGGATTTCCACAGGCCGAACAGGGCCAGCGGGATGAATATTCCGAACCCCAAAAGAAAGGGGAGAACTGGCGTCCTGGGATTGAAACTGCTCTCCAGCCAGACATGGGCGAAATTGGGGGCTCGACGTATGAGCACGCCGTAGTAGAAAAGACCCGGAATCATCCCGCCGGCGAGAATGCCCAGGTCGAGTAGGTACCGCAGGCTGGCACGTCCTCGATGAAGGAAGATGATCAGCCACCAGCACGTCATCACCGGGAGGATGGTGATGAAATGGTAGGGGCGGACGAAACCCATTGCCAGGGCGACGACTCCGGCAGCCACCGCCCAGCGACGCCCTTCCCCGGAAAATGTCTTGTGCATGAGGAGGCAGATGGCCGCGAGCATGGCCCAGGAGAGAGGTTGATGCGGCATGTTCCAGTAGGCCAGGGCCGGGAATGCGTCAGTCTGGTAGAGATCGATGCTCAAGAGCTCTTGGCGCAGGAAGAACTTCGGGTCGATCCAGGCAACCAGCCAGCCGAAGCCGGAACCGAATGCGCACAGCAGGAAGGCGGTCCAGGCGGTGTCCCGGCGGGGTGTCAGTCTGCGGATCAGCGCCAGCAGAGAGAACAGGAGCAAGCAGGAACCGATTGCCTGCATGGCATGCCAGCAGACTCGGAACGGTACACCGATGGCCATCAAGCGGCCGATCACGAGCCACGTCAGATTGATGAAGGCCGGCGGATGCGGCTCGACCGCCCAAGGATTGTCGATAGCCAACCCTCTACTGTAGCGGTAGTAGTTGGCGTACGCACGGTAACTCCAGGCGTCGAGATTGTTGACCAGGAATCCGGAGAAGATCCGGCCTTCCGGAACGGCGCTCTCGGCAATGGCCAGTAGGACGGCAAGACCTGCCAGGACAATGGCACAGCAGGCCAACAGAAGCCTGAAATCGCGCCGATCGAGTTTCATGTCAGCAGGCCCGCCCGATGATCACAAGTCCAAACCCAAACTGTTGCGTTTGAAATCATTATACTCCTGCAGCCGGACCTCGATCGGCACCCGGTTGCGGGCAACAGAGCCCGGCACACAGGTCAGGAGGTGGCGTGAGAAGCGTCGCTTCGGAGCGTTCTCAACGGCTGGCCATATCCGCACTTGGCACTTGATCACTCCATCCCCGATAACCTACAATTGGCTGTGGGCAATTCGCGTGAGACACAATGATGGTTGCGGCACGATGACCGCGCCGGACGTGGCACCAGGGTCACCTGAGCTTCGCCGATGAAAGCCGAGTACGGCCACTTCTGGTTCTGGCTGCTCCTGACCGCATTTCTGGTGCAGAACGCACTCAGCCTGTTCCGCCGTTGGCGCGGGCCATCCATTGGACGACTGCTGACCGTCAACGCGGCGGTGCTCTTATTCCTGCTGCTTGGAGTCCTGCTGGTCGGGGAAGCTTGGTTCTACTTCATCCGCGATACCACCGACGGTTCAACGGTGTTGCGGGCCAGTCAACGTTGGATGGATCGCCACGTGGTCTACAACGATCTAGGCTACCGCGGCACGACTCCGCCTGCCTATGTCCCGCGTGACCCTCGCACCCCGCGGATTCTCGTTATCGGCGATTCCTTCGCCTTCGGCCTGGGCATCAACCGCGAAGAGGACCGTTTCTCCGACATCCTTCAAGAGAAGTTGCGCTCGTCAGGAATCCAGGCAACCGTCTACAACGTGAGCGCCCCGGGCTGGAACACTCAGCAGGAGACCATTGCGCTCCTCAAGCTTCTCGACGAGGGCAGGACATTCGACGTCATAGTGCTGGCCTATGTTCTGAACGACCACATACAGGAGTACCCGCCGAAAATAGAAGCAGCCCGCAGACGGGCCAGGAATCCTCCCGCATGGGCCAGCGCATTGACGATGCGTTCCCTCTTCCTGGACTACCTGTGGCATCGTCTGAATACCTTCAGGGATCCGGATCTCCAGAAGTACGATGACATGATGATGCAGCAGGACTCGGATCCTGCGGTGTGGACCAAGCATGTCTCCGAACTCCGGGAGATCAAGGTTTACGCCGAGGACCTGGGTGCCCGTCTCATCGTCCTTACTTTCCCCTTCGTGCCGTTGGGGCCCTGGCAGGAATACCGTTATGAAGAAGTCCATGCGAGGTGGCGGCAGTTCTGGCAGGAGGAAAGGGTCAGGCACGTTGACCTGCTTGGGGATTTCCGCTCTCACTCATTCAAGGAATTGACCGTCAACCGCTGGGACGACCATCCCAATGAGTACGCAAATGAACTGGCCGCCAATAGTCTGGCCATCGCCGTCTCCGAGGAATTGGCGCAAATGACCCGATTCCTACGGTGAAGCTCAGCTATGCGCATTGATAGACGGACCCGCCATTTCCTTCGGAAAGTCCTCCTGTCGCCAAAGCATCTACTGAACACTTCACTGGTCCTGATTTCATACTTCTTCCGACGCAGCGTGAGCCATGGCCGCCCGATTGTCGTTGATCTGGAGCCAAGCAACTCCTGCAACTTACGCTGTCCTCATTGCGATGCATCATATTCGCCCCTGGAAAAGAGAATGCTCACACGGCGACAATATGACATGACAATCAATAGCTTTCCTTACGTCTTGAGACTGAAACTACAGGGGACGGGAGAGCCATTCGCCAACAACCTGCTATATGATTTCATCGAAGATGCGTGTTCAAGAGGCGTCTGGTGCGAAGTGGTCACCAATGGCTCTCTTCTGGATATGGAGCGATTGAGCCCTCTGAAGGGATCAAGGCTGTTTCGACTCGTCTTCAGCTTCGATGCGGCCGACAAGGAGACTTTCGAGAAGATCAGACTAGGGAGTTGCTTTGAGGAGATATTGGAGAAGATCGGCCGGACTGCCAGTGATTCGACGATTGACGTCGGTGCTTTGATGCTTGTCCAAAGGAATAACAAGGACCAGGTGAAAGACGTGATCAGGCTTCTCGCCGGGAAGGGGGCCAAGTCGTTCCGGCTTCAATGTTGCTTCTTCGACCTCAACGAAATGGCGCAAGGCTCGAAGATGAAGGGAGCATGGGTGATACAGCATATCTCGGGAAGTGATCTCGCTTCGTTACAGAGATATGCGAGGAGACTTGGTGTGCGAATGAGCATCTCGCGCACGCTCCACGATAGAAGTCATGTGTGCCCGTGGCCGTGGATGGGTGTCTTTGTCGGCATGTCGGGCAATATCATGCCGTGCTGTAGAATCAACGATGATGGCGCCTTCATTATGGGGAACATCAATGAAGAGGATATTGATGTTATCTGGAATTCCGAAAGATACCGAGAATTCAGATCAAGACACAAGATGAATGATCCACCGGATGTCTGCCGAGGATGTTATTCTACGGTTTGCATACAGCAACAGTAATGAAGGTTGCGTGATTTCCCTGATGAATATCCATATCATCACCAGTTCGTATCCCGGCAAGCCCGATGATCCAGGGGGAACTGCCGGGCTGTTCGTCCGGCAATTCGCCCTGGAGCTTGCCGCCCTTGGTCATACCGTGATCGTTCAGCCGGCCGCACGAAAACCGGTTTATCTTTCGGACAGTTCCATCACCATTATCCCGGCACCATGGAAAGGCGGAGACCAAGAACTTGCGTCGATGAATCTATTGAACCCCAAGAACTGGTTCATCATTGCATGCTATGTCCTCCAAGGCGTGAGCAATACCCTGCGCATCAACAGGACCTACGGGATCGACCGGACGCTTTGCATGTGGGCACTCCCGTGCGGAATCTTTGGGCTGGCAGGGAAGTGGAAGAACGGCATTCCGTACGATGTCTGGGCGCTGGGATCCGACATATGGAAGATCGGGAGAATTCCCGCACTTGGCAAGGCGATCCTGAGGGTGGTTCTGAGGCGTGCTGACCGGGTCTTCGCTGATGGTGCCTATCTGTGCACGGAGGTGGCCGACCTCGCTGGAGTACCCTGCGGATTCCTTGCTTCGTGCAGGAAGATGCCGCCCCCGAATGAAAGTTTGTTTCCGGGAGACGAATCAAAGCTGAAGCATCTGCTATTTGTTGGAAGGTATCACGCCAACAAGGGTCCTGATCTGCTGATTCAGGCGATAGCCCGTATGCCGCAGCGAACGAGAGAGTCGATCCGAGTCCACATGTTCGGACTTGGCCCCATGGAACGCCAGCTCAGGAAGATGATTCTCGAGATGCATCTGGAGAACTGCATTTCCCTGAATGGTCCCCTCGGGGCCCAGGAGTTCTCCAACTATCTGAACAGCGTATCTTTTCTGCTTATACCATCGCGAATCGAAAGCATCCCAGTAGTATTTTCTGATTCCCTACAGATTGGCACTCCCGTCATTGCCACCCCGGTTGGCGATCTTGGAGACCTCATCGGGAAGTTTGGGTGCGGAGTCATTGCCGACCGGGTGAGTCCGGAAGCGCTGGCTTCGGCCATCCAAGAAGCCATTGCCAGGGACAAAGCGGAGTTCAGGGATGGTATCGCCATGGCGCGGGCACAGTTTAACGTGGAGAACACCGTACATGCCTGGCTGAACGTCAACCCGTCAAGGCAGGTTCAACAGGTCGGATGATCAAGAGTCCCCGATTCGCCTCAAATGAGAGGCAACGCTGCTTCGTCGATTCAGTGGTGCAATCCACATCGTTGTGTCACCGCTGATGAAGGCATCTGATGCGGTACGGAGCAGGATTCGATACTGTGCTCTTAACAGAAATTTCGTGAAAGGTACTGGTTTCTGAAACATGAAGAGCACCCTCCGGAACTGCCCGGTATGTGATTTCAACCTCGATGACGTGTCTTTGGACGTGACCGTTCTGAAAACGCTCCGAGGAAGACAACCATGGGCGAAGTGTCCTCGGTGCCGGTCCTTCTTCTTCACCGAGGCCTATGATCTGGAACGAGAAGTGGAGCATACCCGGACAAGACCCTGGGGCATGGCCAAAGAAGGCATTGCATTGGGCCGTGACAAGTCTGCCATGTTCGCGACGGTCCTGAAGGAGGTCGCGCCGTATGCGCCACAGGGTGGAGTTCTCCTTGACATCGGCTGCTCGTTCGGCGGTTTTCTGCAGCTGGCGCAGCTGGCGGGGTACAGGGTTCGTGGAATCGATATCGTGCCGGAGGCCATCGAGCATATCCGCAGTCTGGGTATTGACTGCGACCACGCGGCATCGCTGGCGGACACGAATATCCCCTCGGGCTCTCTGGACATGATCTCCGTCCTGGACTGCAATTATTACTGGTCAAGCCAGACTCGGGAACTGCGCGCCATCCACTCGCGACTCCGGCCGGAGGGTCTCCTGATCATGCGGGTGGTAGACACCTCGTGGGCCATACAGGCATGTCTATTGCTGCGCCGGTGTATTCCCGGGCTGAGCCTGCGTTGGTGCGGGAAAGCGGTGTACGACCACCGGGTCTCGGTTCCGGTAGGGTCGCTTCTAAAGATTGTTGAACGGGAGGGGTTTGACGTCGTGTATGAATCGCAACGAGATGCCATGCCCTTCCACCGCAACAGCATCAAGGTAAGGACCGCCTATGCGGTCGGCCAGATCGCCTGGCGGATGTTCGGCATCAATCTGGCCCCCGGCTTCGTGTTCATAGCCAGGAGACGGTCGTTGTGATACCCCGCAACAGCCTTCCCTTTGGCATCCGGAGAATCCTGTCGATCCTCGCATCTCCAAGGCGCGCCATCAGCACCGCAGATTTAGAAGCGGAATATGCAGAGACGCTTGGGGTCCGCACGGCCGTCCTGCTTCCTAGCGCCCGCGCGGGAATCCGCATGACGATCCAGGCCGCCGGCGGAACGGACATGATAGCAGTGGGTCCTGCCTATACGTGCGAAACCGTACATGCGGCAATGGTTATGAGCGGCGCGCGAGTGGAGTTGATCGATGCTGAGCCCAAATCGTTCCTGATGGCACCCGGGGATGTTTCCGCTTCAGCCGGCGCAGGATGCGCCCTTGTACTGAGCGAAGTCTACGGCATTCCCTACGGCTCGGACATGCTGCAGACCGAGCGTGCCAAGAGCGCCCGTATCAGGGTTCTCGACATGGCCATGAGCATCCCGCACCGGGAACGGATGCGGCAGATGGAATCTCGCGATGTGGCTCTCTTCAGCTTTGGGTGGGGCAAACCGATGTATGCGGGCTGGGGGGGCATCGCCTGCTTCCAGCATCCCGGCCTCGCCGAGCGCGTGCGCGAGCTGCGGGACCGGTCGGCGATGCCCGAAGGGTTGGGATTAGGTTTCCGGCACTGCTGCTCGGCACTGTTCACAACTTCCATGAACCAAAGAGACCTCTATGCGCTAACGCATCAGCGCCGTCTTTACCGCCTTTACGGGAACCGTGCATCGTGCCGGGAAGGGCACGGCGGGACGGCTCTCCGCAGATTGTCTCCGAAATGGACGGTTCCGATGACGGGCCTGAACAGGAGACTTGCGCTGCACAACCTCCGCGACGCAGTCCAGAATGCAGATCTCAGGCGGCAGCAGGCCGAGCTATATTTCGCCAGCCTGGTCGAAACCGGCATCGTGGGCAGCCCGGGCGGCAGCGCGATGCCGCAGAGCCATTTCCCGATTCGGCTTCCATCAACCGTACGCGACAGTCTATGCGATTACCTGCGCGGCAGCGGTATTGACACCAGTACGATCTTTCCGCTTCCAGCGGGTATTGGCCGTGATCGTTATCCATGGGCAGCCCAGGCGTCCGATGAGGTAGTTGCCCTTCCCCTCGGCCCCGGTTTGGACCTGGAAGCAGTCCGCATGATTTCGGACCGCATCAAGGAAGGTTTGAGAAAAATGGTCCCCAATACTCCGGCAGCAGGATAAGGGTTTCACCCGAACATGATCGCGATCTACTTTCATTGCGGTGGTCTCGACCTCTATCCTCGTCCGGCAATCAGGTGATGCTCAGACCACAAGATGTTGGGGGCACCCACACTGAATCCGGCAGCGCCAGGCAAATAGCACGGTGAAATCGTTCCGTCAAGCCTCAGGAGAGCCTTCGTTGCCACCTTGACGAGGCAGCATTTGCAGGTGTAGACTTTCTTCAAAGAAGCGAAAACCGGCGACCATGGAGGTTACCCAGCGCCTGGCGAAATATCCGGTTGGGGATTCTGTTGTGACCATGATTGTCGGGTTGTCCGCGCTTGAATTCTTGGGAAACATCTTGAACCTCGTTCGCTCCTGTTCATCTGGTGCAATGGGTTAAGGGACCAAGGACCGCAGGATGGGAATAGGCGTATTGAGCGCCAGAGGGGGAACGGCAATCGTTGCCGACGACACCCTGTGGAAGACGCGCGCGGAACAGGCGGGAGTAGTCTGGCTCGGCCCATCCGTGCAGCAGGCGCTGATGCCGGCATTGGGCGGCACCCCCCGCTTCCTCGCCGATGAAGAAGGTGAGGATGGCGTGGTGTGGCAGACTTTCCAGCGGGGCCCCTTCCGGCTGGGCTATATCGGCTTCCCCATAGGTGGCACTCTAAAAGGTGATGCCGTCGGCCCCGCGCGGATCGCGCGACTGCTGGCCACCGCGCCCGGCCGTCGGCTTCATGTGTTGCGCGTGATCGGCTCCGCGTTCAAGGCCGACGAGGGACTCGATGCCTTCACCGAACGGCTCCCCGAAACGAGAATCCTCGACCTTCAAAGATTCGACCCCCTTCGCAACGGGAGGATTCGCCGCGACGTGGCGCATGCGAAAAAGCTGGAAGTCCACGTCCGGGATGCTGGCTTCGACCAGGGAGAAATCCTATATGAGGCATACACAAGCACGGTGATGGCGCATGGCAACGCGCCCAAATATACCAGGCCATATTTCATCGAGTTCTGCCGCGCGGCGCAGCGGGAACCCGGGTTGAGAATCTACACCGCCACGGTGCGTGGCCGGTTTGCCGGCTTCCTGGCGGCGGTCATTGAGCGCGAGGCAGCTCATTACCTTCACAGCTCGGTCCTGAAGGAGTTTCGCCGGTACTGCGTGACCGACCTGCTGATGCTGACGGTCATTGAGGCCGCGCGCGAGGCTGGAGTGCGAACTTTCAACTCTCTGAGCTCGCCGCCCGGACAGCCAACTCTGGTCCGCTTCAAGGAGAAGTGGGGCGGAGTCACGCAGATACAGACGGTATATGAATTTCGCCCTCGCCCGTTAATGGCGGCGCTGATGCGCGTGTCCCGCGCGGCGTGGCGGCTGTACCGGGCTCATCGGCCATGAAGGGGAATATGCCTGTGCGGCGGCGGGTCATGCTGGTCGTGCTATCCGTTGCCGCCATCGGCTTCATGACCTTCTCCCCGGAAACTCGTCCACGAATTGGTTTAGGAATCCGGCAAGATCGGGCTTTCTAGAGAGGGGGGTTTGCCGTGTCGAGGAGGAGCGAGTTCACCGAGGCGCAGATCGTCTGGGCCCTCAAGCAAGCGGAACTGGGGACACCGTTAGCCGAGGTGACCCGCAAGCTTGGCGTGTCCGAGCAGACGTTCTACGCCTGGAAGAAGCGATACAGTGGTATGGACACGGCTGGACTGCGCGAACTGTGGCAGCTGCAGGAAGAGAACAGGAAGCTGAAGCAGATGGTGGCCGACCTGAGGATGAGGATCGGACCTGGAGTCTTCCCGTAACCTGCTCTCATTCACAACGAACAGCGGGATTCCGTGCTGATCGGCGGATTCGACCAGATCACAACCCCCACCACCATGTGTGATCCACGTGCCTCCACGCCCCAATACCCCAGTTCGATTGGCATTGTCGGTAGATGCTCTGGACGGCGGCGATAGTCTCATTGCCCCTTCTGCGTACCGTCGCCGCTGTTGTGACCCTCCATCGCCCGCTGCCGGTACTGCACGTCCTCCAGAAGCCTCCGATTCACGGCCAGCAGGTCGGCCAGGAAAGCTACCAGTATCGTTTGGAAACCGATCCCTAGGAGGACGGACGAGAGGATCAGTGACTGTACGTGCCCCGAGGCTTCCGAGAGCAGGTGGTAGTAAAGGAAGCGCAAGCCGATCAGGAAGCCCATCCCAAAGAGCGCCAATCCGAGGCACATGAAGAAACGGAAGGGCCGGTAGACGACCAGCATCCGAACGATGGTGAGGCTGGATTTCATCAGGTAACGGGGGATCGTGGTCACCAGGCGGGAGGGCCTGATCACGTCCTGGTTGACCCGCACGGGGACGGAGACGATTGTCATGCCCTTCTGCCCCGCCTGAATGATCGTCTCGAGGGTGTAGGTATAGTCCGAGAAGACGTTGAGCCGGAGCGCCGCTTCGCGGGAGATCGCCCGGAAACCGCTCGGCGCGTCGGGGATGGCCGTTCCGCTGGTAAGTCGTACGACCCAACTTCCCAGTCTCTGGAGGAGCTTCTTGGTGAGCGAGAAGTGCCTGATCGAGCCGACCGGCCGCTCCCCCACGACGATATCCGCCGTCCCTTCCAGGATGGGCGCCACGAGGACCGGTATGTCGGCGGCGTTGTACTGGTTGTCGGCATCCGTGTTCACGATCACGTCGGCGCCGAGCTTCGTGCAGGCATCCAGGCCCGCGAGGAATGCGCGGGAAAGCCCATGGTTCCTGGAGAAGCATACGAGGTGGTCGACGCCGTGTTCCCTGGCCACGCCCCCAGTGTTGTCCGTGCTCCCGTCATCGATGACGAGCCACTCGACCCGCTCGAATCCATCGACCGATCTCGGGAGTTCCCGCAAGGTGGCCGGAAGCATCGCGGCCTCGTTGTAGCAGGGAATCTGGATGATCAGCTTCATCAACCGGACCAGGTGAGGATCTCGTCAATCACGCGATCCTGCGTGTCTGGTTCAAGGCAAGTGTAGAAAGGCAGCGGGACCAGCCGGCCGCTGATCGACTCGGTCATCGGCAGCGAACCTTCACACTCGCCGAACTTCCTCCCCATGTGCGACAGGTGCAGCGGTGCATAGTGGAAGACGCTCTGGATCCCCTTCTTCCCCAGGCAGTCGATGAAGTCATCCCTTTCCCCGGGAGTGGGCAGCACGAGATAGAACATCGGGTAGTTATGGTCGCAATGCGGAGGGACGAATGGCGTGTCGATCCCCCGGCGGTTGGCCCACGGAACCAGGCGTTCCGAGTACCGCTCCCATATCGACCGGCGCTTCGCCGTGATCGTCTCGCGGGCCTCGATCTGGGCAAGAAGGAACGCCGCCAGCACATCGGACGGGAGATAACTGGAGCCGAGATCGACCCACGTGTACTTGTTCACTTCACCACGAAGGTATCGGTTTCGATCGGTCCCCTTGTCGCGGATGATGAGCGCATGTTCAACATGACGCGGGTCGTTGATCAGCAATCCCCCGCCTTCACCGCAAGTGATGTTCTTGGTCTCGTGGAAACTGAGCGTGGCCAGGACTCCGAACGTGCCCAGGTTCCTGCCCCGATAGGTTCCGAAGAGGCCGTTGGCATTGTCCTCGACGATCGGCACGCCGTGCTGGCCGGCGATGGACGTGATCGCATCCATGTCGCAGGCCACCCCGGCGTAAGGCACCACGACAATGGCCTTGCACTTCGGCGTCAGCGATCTCTCGATGGCGAGCGGATCGATGGTCAGGGTGTCGGCCCGAATGTCGGCGAACACCGGCCGGGCGCCCCGGAGGACGAACGCGTTCACCGTCGAAACGAAGGTGAACGATGGCAGCACAACCTCATCCCCCGGCTGGATGTCGAGCAGCAGTGCGGCCATCTCCAGCGCATGGGTGCACGAGGTCGTCAGCAGTGCCTGGCGCACACCCAGCGCTTCCTCGAGAAGCGCCTGGCACCTTCTGGTGAAAGCTCCATCGCCCGAGACGTGACGGGCTGCCAGGGCCTCTTGGATGTATCCCGATTCCCGTCTCGCCAACGATGGCTGATTGAATGGAACCTCGTGAGCCATGTCTCCCTGCCAATGGTTCGGAATGGACACCTTTGTTGATTGTTGCAGGTCTCCCTCTGCCCCGTCAAGGCGCAAGCGTGCCCGGAACATGTTCAATGAACTTGCCCGCCGTCACCTACGAGTTCTGACATGAATGGCAGCCGGCATTCATAGAGTGAGTAGTATTCGTCGTGCAATGCCTCGGACCTCTCTTGCCGAGCCAACAACCTGTATACCGAGGGATGGACCAGATTCAACGGATTCTGCGTCCAAGACGCGCACAGAAACAGGAATGGCTCACCGTCTGGGAACCGCTGAATCATCGACAGGAAGAGTTGCCATTCTTCGGCGTAGAGGCTGAACACAAGAGGGTCATCGGCGATGAGATATGTCCCGTAGCGCCGGGTTCCCAGGTAGTAGACCCCGGTCCCCTCCTCCAAGTAGGGCACGACCGAGCAGCCCCAGGCGTCGGGAAAGACCGCCAACGGCAGTCCGCGCGGGTTGTGCTCCCGTATCTGGCGAGCGATCTTCCTGGCGCCGGTATAGTCGTACCGCCATTCACGACTCAGTTCATGCAAGCCCATCACGGCCGACACTCCGAGAACACCCAACGACAGCCAGAGGGCCAGCACCCAGGCCTTTCGGAATATCCCGCTGCCGCTCGTGCCGCCGGGCCACCACTTGATTCGATCCTCCTCCTCGAGTCCGGCCAGCCACCCACCTGCCAGTGCCGCCACCACCAGGTACCCGAGGTACCGTGAGAACAGGTGGCTCTTGCCCAGCAACAGGGCCGGAGGGCCGGCCGTCGCCGCGTACAGCAGGAAAGCCCGGGGGCGGCGCAATAGGCCGAGGCCAAGCAGTGCCAGAAGGAGCACTACCGCGGCGAGGAGAGTCATTTCCCCGGCGATCCCCAGGATTCCAGTCCACGGGAAGAATTCGATCATCTTCCTGGCCAGGGAAGTGACGCTCACCTCGGCCAGATTCCGGTCTCCGCGGTACGTCACCTGCCAAGCGGCCAACGCCACGGCAGCGCCGACGGTCACTCCCGACGCCGCCGACCATCTCAATCGGCCGGAGCGTGCCAGATCCCATGCCAGGAGGATCCCCAAACAAGTCGCGGACGCCGTCCCGAAGACGTTCGTATTCGCCAGCAATGCCAGAGTCAAGAAGACCACCAGCGGGCGTTCCAGCCGTCGAGGCCACAGCGCCAGGCTTCCGAAAAGGAACAGGATACTCAGGCTGTAATGGCGGGCAATCGCCGGGAAGTCGTAGATCAGGTAATAGGAATAGAGCGCCGCCGCCTTCACCGATCCAGGGAGAGGTGCCCGCCGCCACAACAACACCCCCGCGGCGGCGACCGCCAGCCAGTTGAGCAAGCCCATCGTCCAATAGGGCGCCCCCATCCGCACCAGCGGACGCAGCAGCACCGGCCAGAGCACTGGAGCGGCATCGTAAGGCGCCAGTCGCAATAGCTCCCCCCACGAAGCGTCCCTCGCCAGCAGCCACCGCTGGGCCTCGTCCCTGAAGGGTTCGTGGGACCACGCACCGATGCCTGTCAGCGCCAGCCAAGCAACAAGCAGCACCGTGCCCCATCGCCGGCCCAGCCAGGCCGCCAATTTCGAGGCCCATTCGGGTACGGCATTCAACGAGGCGTTCCCCATTCTCTTTGCATCTCCAATTTCAAGCCGCCTTCCGACCCGTTGTTGGAGCGAGATCCATGGGGGTCAGGTTGCCGAGAGAACTGTGGGCTTGCGTTCATTATACTCCTTATACTCCTTGCGCCAGGCTTCGATCCTTGCCTTGCGTCATCGAGCGACAGGGCTCTGGCCTTCGCGGGTGTCACGTGGAATAATGGGCCGGGCAGCATCGACGCGGAGGCTTTCACTTTGACCATCAATCTCACCCAGGTTCCCGAACCCTTGAATGAAACGGTTGCCCTCAGGGAGTTGCTTCCCGAAATCCTTCGGCCGCTCGTCCCGCCTTTCTTCGACCGGCAGGTCAGCAAGGAACGGGATGCCACCTGTGAACAGTGCGCCATGAACCGCGAGGAGGGCATGGCCAACCGGGAGGGCAAGATGCGGCACCTCGGTCAACACCTGAAGTGCTGCACCTATTTCCCCCGGATCCCGAATTTCATCCTCGGTGACCTGTTGACTGACGCCTCAGCCGAGCTCCAGCCGGGTCGTGACATCGTCCGGCGGATCATCCTCGACAGGTCGTCCATCACCCCCATCGCGTGTCATCCCTCCGCCCGATATGATTTCATGTACACCCATGTCGAAGACGACTGCTTCGGCCGCCTGGAGGAGATCACCTGTCCCTTTCTCGGGGCCGGGGGGAACGGCTGCCTGATATGGCCGTTCAGGGACCGGGTCTGCCGCACCTATTTTTGCCTCTTCGTAGCCGGGATCGACGGACGGGATTTTTGGTCGGCTCTGCGGGATTATCTCGGTCACCTGGAGAGGATGGTCGCCCTCTACGCCCTCAAAGAGATCGGGTTCCCATTCTGGCGGTTCCGGCAGGAAGAGACTGCGCCCTCGAAGCTCTCCTTGGAGGATGCCCGGGAAGAGATATCCCCGGGACGGCACGCCGAGATCTGGGGGGAGTGGTCTGGTCGGGAAGAGGAATTGTACTTGTCTTGCCGCCAAGTCGCGGCCCGTATCTCCCCCAGCCAACTCCCTTCCATCCTGGGGATGACGGGTGAAGCGTTGCTGGCCCGGCTCGGGGAGCGACTGTGGGCCATGGAAAACCCGTCGATCCCCAGATTCCTCCGGTTCGGGTCGGGCATCCGAATCGACACCGACGGGCAAGGGACGGTCCTGCTCAAGAGTGACTTGGGCACGTATCGCGTTTCACCCGAACTCTACCGGGCCATCCGCTCGTTTGACGGGTGCCGGGACGTTGAGCAGACCCTGGCCGACATGCGGGCCGACGAGTTGCCCGGCATGTCGCCCGGATTGCTGCTGCGACTCTATCGCCATCGGATCCTGGAATGACCGGGTCAGGCACCATCCTGCCGCCATCGTGGTATCCTCTTGGCAAGAGGAGGGAGGAACCATGAGCCTCGTCATGGCTATTGTCCTGCTGGCCGGGCTGGCTTTGCCGGGGACGGCGCCGGCTTCCGAGGTCATCAATCCCCACGTGGGGGACCACTGCCGGAGTTGCCATCTCAGAGTTCCGGAGCAGGGAGCCGACAAACCCAAGGATTACCAGCTCCTGGGCGAGGAGATTGATCCCACCTGCCTGATATGCCACGAGCGGGCGTGTTGCACCATAGGGACCGGTCACCAGACTCATCCCTCCGGCATCGATACTTGGGACAAGACGAAGTTCCGCCCCCCCGCGACCCTCCCCCTGAGCGGCGGGTACATCACTTGTGCCACGTGCCACTTCTGGCGTCGGGAACTCAATCCCGCTCCCAAGGACTACAAGTTGGTGCGCCTGGTGAATATCAGCGGAACGAAGATCGACTGGACCGTGCTCTGTCACGACTGCCACCTGGATTACTGAACAGAATCTGCGATACCCCCGAGTTGGGCAGGGAGAAAGTGCCCAAGGATCTCGTTCCCAGTGACCTGGCCCGGGCAAGCAGGATTCTGTCAGCGACGCATTGAACCGTCCAACCGGCCGCTGACGAGGCAAGGCCGATGGGAGCTCTATTTGGCGCGGACGATTGCCCGGCTGATGGTGAGCTCCCTTTCAGCTTGATATTTCGCGTCATTCTGAGATATTTGCTTGCAACCGTCACAATACCTGTTGAAAAGGCGCGACAGGCTTGGAAAATCGTCATGTTCCCATCTGGTTGGCCTTGGGAATCGCCAAATCGTTCAGTCCATAGCTACCCCTGTGTCTTGATCCGATCGCCCTTTGGGGGACATCCTGAAGCGTCGCCCTCCCTAGCCTTGATAATCGGGCTTCTACGAGGGGTTGTATATCTCAAGAGATCGGACGACTACCGGTAGTGGTATTGGAGCCCTCGGGAGAGCTCTGAAAGGCCGGTTTGGACGCTTGACACTTAGTGAGTGGTGCCGGGGGAGGGAATCGAACCCTCATGGTCTCGAGGACCGGGGGATTTTGAGTCCCCTGCGTCTACCAGTTTCACCACCCCGGCATATCTGGGCAGGCGGGGTCATGATAATCCCTGGACCCCGTCCCTTCAAGAGTCGCCTTCGCTCGGGTCGCCGAAAATCCGCAGCCACTCGTCGACGTCGCTCCCCGAAACGCGCTCCGGCTTCTCCCCTTCGCCGGCGGCGAGCGCACCGGAAACCATGGCCAGGAACTCATCCGAGGACTGCACGCCGGCGCCGTGCATATGCGCTTCCCGGGCCACCGCCCGGTCGGATGTGACCACCACCAGGTCGCGCGTGTTCTTCGCCCGGCGCACCGCTTCACCGATGGCCGCGTCGGCCGAGCGACCGATGGTGTACTCGACGGCAATCCCCTGGTGCGAGAATCGCGCCCGGCCATGGACCAATACCCCCACCTGGCCGTCGAAGATCACCTTCACCTCTCGGCGAACTCCCTTGCGGTCGCGCCACGAGGCGATCAGGTCGAGCAACCGCTTCTCCTTCCCCTCGTCAGCCAGGGAGAGGCCGAGGGCCCGGCCGCGGCCGATGACGTTGTAGCCGTCGATCAGGTATGACACGCCTTCCCCCCTCCCCCGAAACGCGCTACCATGGTTGCGGACATTCCCGCCAACGAACACCGAAAGGATGGTGCGCCGTGCCCTTCATCGTCAGGATGGTACTGCAAGCCGTGGCCATCTTCCTCATCTCCTGGTTCTTCCCTTCGATCGTCTCGCTGCAGGGCGGACACCCAGCCATGGTCGCGCTGGCGGCCGCCTTCGTGCTCGGCCTGGTGAATGCCGTCCTCAGGCCGATCTTCGTGCTGCTGACGCTGCCGATCACGCTGGTCACCTTCGGGCTCTTCCTGCTGGTGATCAACGCCGTGCTCCTCGGGCTGGTGTCGAAAGTGGTCCCCGACTTCGCGGTCAACGGCTTCCTCGGGGCCGTCCTCGGCTCGATCCTGATCAGCCTGGTGACCTGGGTCCTGGGCATCGCCGTGCCGAGGCCGGCCGAGCGCGACCGGCGGGACCTCTAGCCCGGAAAGCGAAACGGCCGACCCGTTCCCCGGATCGGCCGCCGTTGTGTGCTGGTAGCGCTACGGGGATTCGAACCCCGGTCTGATGGCTGAGAACCACCTGTCCTGGACCCCTAGACGATAGCGCCCTATCAGAGTGTCACATTTTAAGTCCCGACCCCCGGCCCGTCAAGTGGGGGAATCCGCCCCTGTAGGCAGCACATAGACTGTCCGGAAGAGGTGTTGGGTAATTGGCCCGAGGGACCGCTGACGCCGGAAGCTATGTCAAGCCGGATTCGGCTTGCCTGGCGAATCGACCTTTGAAGCCCCCCCGACGGGCCGCCACCGCCCGCCGCAGTCCATCCGTCAACTCCGCCGGCTCGAACGGTTTGACCAGGTAGAGGTCTGCGCCGCAGTCGTAGCCGCGCTGGATCTCCGCCGGCATGACCCTGGCGCTCAGGATGACGATCGGCAGGTCACGCGTCTGGGGATCATCGCGGAGGCAGCGGCAGAAGGAGTAGCCGTCCTCTCCCGGCAACATGATATCGAGCAAGATGACGTCGGGCACGACACGGCGGATGGCCAGCAGCGCCGATTTGGTGTCGGCAACGCACTCGACGGTCATCCCCGCCGCCGGCAGCAGATAACTCACCAACCGGCGGACGTCGGGCTCGTTCTCGATGTACAGAACCCGCATGGCCTCTCTTCCGCGCTTCATCAATCAGGAGCTTTGGTGTAGCATGTTCGCCTGGGAACTAATACGATGCACGCCTACGAAAGGTTTCTCGCCCGGGGCGAGTCGATCCACGGCCACCGCTGCCCGAGCCTCGTCTACGGGATTCGCGCGGCGACCATCCTGCGCCAGAACATCCCCCCGGGAGTGTCGCCGGCGGCGATCGTCCTCCGCCACATCTCGGGCTGTTTCAGGGACGGCGTGCTGGCGGCCGTCGATGGCTGGTTCCCGCCTGACCTGGTGGAGTCGCGGCGGACCCCCGGCGACTGTTCCATCGAGGCCGTCTTGACGGAAGGCGCCCTCAGGGTCGAGGTCCGGCCCGAGGTTCGCGGCGCGGTCGATGCCATCCATGCCCGCACCCCCGCTCTCGACCAGTACCGGCTGGCCGGCATGGTCTACCTGTCGGGACTGAGCGACGAGGAGTTCGCCTGCGTGACGCGCCCGGAGTGAGGCGCCGGTGAACTCCCGGGGCTTCCTCATCGCCGGGTGCGCGATCATCCTGGCCGTCGTGGCGCTGAGCTACGCCCCCGTCCTTCCGGGCGGGCTTCACCAACTACGACGATGACTTCTATGTCACCGAGAACCCGCTCCTCCTGGCGCCGCTGGCCGAGGCGCTGCCGGCCTTCGTCCTGTCAGTCAGGGGGGCCAATTGGCACCCGCTTGACATGGCTCTCGCACTCGACCGACGTCCGCCTCTTCGGCCTCGCGCCGCGCGCCCACCATTTCCACAACCAGGCCCTGCACCTGGCCAATACCGCCCTGGTGATGGTCCTGCTGCAGATGCTCGCCCTCGATCCCGTGGCGGTCCTCCTGGGAGGGATTCTGTTCGGCCTCCACCCCCTGCAGGTCGAATCGGTGGCCTGGGTTGCCCAGCGCAAGACCCTCCTGTGCATGCTCTTCTCGCTGGTATCGCTCATCGTCCACGTCCGGCGGCGGGGTGCGGCGCGCTTCTGGCCGCTGGTACCGGCATGGAGGTCGCCGCTCTGGCCCTGGCGCTGCTGGCTAAGCCGATGGCCGTTTCCGTCCCGCTGGTGGCCATCCTGCTCGACTTAGCGGACCGGCCCGGAATCGGCCGACGGGGGATGGCCGAGGCGGCCCTCCCGCTCGGGCTGGCCGCGGCTTCGTCGGCCGTCACCCTCTTCGTCCAGTCGGGGGCGATCCGGACGGGCACGGCAGTCCCCTTCTCCGATACCCCCTTCGTGGCCGCCCACGGGGTCCTCTTCTACCTCGGGAAGATCGCCTGGCCGGCCGGCCTCTCCTCGCTTTACCCCTACCCCGACCACGCCCGCGGGCACCTTCCCCTCGCCTACCTCCTGGCCCCGTTGGGATTGGCGATCCTGGCAGCCGCCGCATGGATCGCGACCCGCGGACGGCGCAAGGTGCGCCTCGGGCTGGCCATCTTCCTGGTCACCCTGCTGCCGATGATCCAGCTCGTACCGGTCGGCGCCGCACATGCCGCCGACCGGTACGTCTACTTGCCGATGCTGGGGATCATCCTGGCCCTCGGCTGGCTGGTCGGGTCACCCCGCCGCGGGCTGGGCCCGCGAGGCTCGGCAATCGCCTCGGTGGGCGGGCTGCTGGTGCTGATCGTCCTGCTCGGAGGGCTCACCTGGCGGAGGACCCATGTCTGGCACGACAGCCTGACCCTCTGGAGCGACGTCACCGGAAAGCACCCCGGGAGCGCCATAGCCGGTTCTACCGGGGGAACGCCCGGCTCGACGGCGGCGACCCCTCCGGCGCGCTGGTGGATTACGGACGGGCCCTGGCCGCGGCAACCCCGGGGCTCGAAACTTCCCGGATCCATCACAACCACGGCGCCGCCCTGGCCGCCTTGGGCCGGCACCGCGAAGCAGTCACCTCGTTCACCCGGGCCATCGAGCGCCACGACGGCATCGACTCGCTCCTGGCCCGGGGATCGGTCCTCCAATTCCTCGGCGCATCGGCTGAAGCCCTGGCCGACTTCGAGGCCGTCCTCTCGCGGCAGCCGGGGCACCCCGGGGCACACCTGGGGCGGGGCACCGCGCTGCTCGACCTGGGGAGACCGGCTGAGGCCCTGGCTGACCTGGAGGTGGCGGCGGCCGCTGATCCTCATGACGTGGTCGCCGCCCAGGCCCTGGCCTGGGCCCGCTCGCTCGCCTCACCTCACCCATAAAAAGAAACCGGGACACGCGATGCTCACGTGTCCCGGTCTTCCGCCCCGGCGAAAAAAGCCGGTCGGGGTCTTCCGTTACGGCTTTGGCGCGACCGCGGGCGCTGCCGCCGGGGCCTTCGCCGGGGCGATACCGGGCTTGGCCGGCACTGTGAAGTGGTTGATGTCATGGGCGATGTTGTGGCAATCGGTGCACTTGCCGTACTTGACCATCATCCCGACCGGGTGGGGCGAGCCATGGCAGCTCTGGCAGGTCGGCACGGTCTTGTGCTTGGCCGGGTGGCACTTCACGCAGGCGACCGTCTTGTGCTTCGTCTCGGTGGCCGAGATGAGGTCGAAGGCCTTCTTGTGGCAGCCGGCGCAGTCCTTGTTGGCCAGCGTTTCACCGTAGGTGACCACCGAGGGCTGGTGGGCCTTGTGGCACTTGGAGCAGTCCGCCTGGACCTGGTCGGCCGAGTGGGGCTTGTGGCACTTGAGGCACATCGGCACCTTGCGGTGCTCGGCGTGGCAGCCGGTGCAGAAGAGGAGCGTGTGCTTGCTCTTCTGCTCGCGGAGCTGCTTGATCTGCGGCTCGTGGCAGCTCAGGCATGGCTCGGTCAGGTTGTTGGCCAGCTTGATCTCCAGCGGGGCATGCGGGTTGCCGTGGCAGGTGTTGCACCCCTTCAGGCCGTAGTGGGCCGAGCCGGAGTGGCACTGGGAGCAGGCGGGGATGTTGGCCGCTTTCTTCGGCTTGTGGCTCTCGTGGCAGTCGGTGCAGCTGACGTCGTCCTTGTGCGCGGCGCCGGCACGAGCGATGTCGGCCGGCGGCTGGTCATGGCACTTGGCGCAGTCTTCCGGAACGAGTGCGGGTGCGGACAGGGCGGCACCGGGGATGGCCAGCGCGATCACGGCCAGGGCCAGGCAAAGGGTGATACCACGCACGAGCGATAGTCTCATCTTTCCCTCCATGGGTGTGGGTTGTCGGTCAGCCCTTCTGACCGGCGAATTCCTTGGCGAAATAGGTGATGATCAGGTCGGCCCCGGCCCGCTTGATGCAGGTCAGGACCTCGTTCATCATCCGGGTGCCGTCGATCCAGCCGTTGGCCGCGGCCGCCTTGACCATCGAGTACTCGCCGCTGACGTTGTAGGCGCACACCGGCAGATCATACTCGTCGCGCACCCTTCTGACGATGTCCAGGTACGACATGGCCGGCTTGACCATGACGATGTCGGCCCCCTCCTGGATGTCGAGCTCGACCTCGACCAATGCCTCGCGGGAGTTGGCCGGGTCCATCTGGTACGACCGGCGGTCGCCGAACTGGGGCGTCGACTCGGCCGCCTCGCGGAACGGGCCGTAGAAGCTCGAGGCATACTTGGCGGCGTAGGCCATGATCGGGATGTTGGTGAAGCCGTTGTCGTCCAGGATGGTCCTGATGGCGTCCACCCGGCCGTCCATCATGTCCGACGGAGCGACCATGTCGGCGCCGGCCCGGGCGTGCGAGAGGGCTTCCCTGGCCAGGATCTCCAGCGTCGGGTCGTTGTCGACGTCGCCGTCAGCGGTCAGGAGCCCGCAGTGGCCATGGCTGGTGTACTCGCACAGGCAGACATCGGTGACGACCACCAGCTCGGGGACGGCCCGCTTGATGACCCGGATGGCCTGCTGGACGACGCCGTCGTCGCGGTAGGCCTGGCTGCCGGTCTCGTCCTTCTCGGCCGGGATGCCGAACAGGATGACCGCCGGGATGCCCAAGGAGGCCACTTCCTTGGCCTCCTCGGCCAGCCGGTCGGGCGACAATTGACAGACACCCGGCATCGAAACCATGTCGCGCCTGATCCCCTTCCCCTCGATGACGAAGAGGGGGTAGATCAGGTCGCGGACATTGACCTCGGTCTCCCGGACCATTCCCCGGAGCGCCTCGGTCCGCCGCAGCCGTCGCGGCCGGTAGATGGGAAAGTTCATCCCTGCACCTCCTTCGTTCGTTGTCAGTGACTGAAGTATCCGTCCAGCGCTGCCACCAGGGCCTCGACCGTGGCCTGCCCCGGGACGACGGCCACCTCGTGGCCAGCCTCCCTGACCTCGCCCGCGGCCACCGGGCCGATGCAGGCGACGGTCGCCGCGGAGAGAATCCGCCGAGCCCGCTCTTCCCCCAGGATGCCGACGAAATGGCGGAACGTCGAGCCGCTGGTAAAGATCACCGCGTCGATCCCCCGGCCGGCCGCCAGCCGTTCGAGCAGGGCCGGGTCGGTGCCGGCCCGGACAGTCCGGTAGAGGATGACCACGTCGACCGTCCCCCCCATCGCCCTGATCGCCTCGGGCAGGATCTCCCGCGCCTCTCCGGCCCGCGGGAGAAGGTACCTCCCGCTGGCGACGCCCTGCCCGCGCAGCAAGTCGATCAATCCTTCCGCCCGGAAGTCCCCCGGGACGGCCGCCGGGGCAATCCCGTATTCGGCCAGGGCGCGCGCGGTCTTGGCGCCGACGACATAGATCGGGAGAGGGCGGAAGTCGAACCGGAAGCACACCCAGCAGCCGCGCGCGGTCGAAGAAGATGCGCACCGCATTGGGGCTGGTCAGGATGATGCCGGTGTACGAGCGCGTGGGAGCGGATGGCGTCGTCGACCACGTCCCAACTCTCCGGCTCGGCCAGTGAAATGGTCGGGAAGCAGGCCGTCACGGCCCCCCGGGCTTCCAGCAGGCGGATCAACTCCCCCGCCTGCGACTCGGCCCGGGTGACCACCACCGTGCGCCCGGCCAGCCCTCCCCCGGCCATCAGCGTAGTTCCGTGCCGTAGACCTGTGAGAGAATCTCGCGCGCTCCCAGGTCGAGAAGCTCCTCGGCCAGGCGGACGCCCACGTCGTCCGGATCGTCCCCGACCAGGGCCGACCGGATCAGTCGAGTGCCATCGACCGAAGCGACCATCCCCTCCAGCCTGACCCGTCCGCCGTCGATCGTCCCGTGGGCGGCGATGGGCACCTGGCATCCCCCTTCGAGGCGCCGCAGGAAAGCCCGCTCGGCGGCCACGGTCAGGTGGGTCGCGGGGTGATCGAGATGGGCCACTATGGCGTCGATGGCCGTGTCTCCTTCGCGGGTTTCGATCCCCAGCGCCCCCTGGCCGATGGCCGGCAGCGACAGCTCCACCGGCAGCATTTCGGTGATCCGGTCGCCGTACCCGAGCCTCTTGAGCCCCGCCGCCGCCAGGATCACCCCCGCCAGACCGAGTTCCTTGACCTTGCGCAGGCGCGTCTGGACGTTGCCGCGTATCGAGACGATCTCCAGGTCCGGCCGCCAGTGGAGGAGCTGGGCTTTCCGTCGCAGGCTCGACGTGCCGATCCGGGCGCCCGTGGGCAAGGCCGCCAGCTTCGTCCCGTCGGCCGAGACGAAGGCGTCGCGCAGGTCCTCGCGCTCGGTGATCACCTTGAGCACCAGCCCCGCCGGGAAGACCACCGGCACGTCCTTGAGGCTGTGGACGGCCAGGTCGGCCCGGCCGTCGAGCAGGGCCTCCTCGATCTCCTTGACGAACAGCCCCTTCCCCCCCACCTGCGCCAGGGGGACGTCGAGGATCTTGTCGCCGCTGGTCATGATCCTGACCAGCTCGACCGTGACCCCGGGGTGCTTCCTTTCAATCTCGGCCTTGACCCACTCGGCCTGCCACAGGGCCAGTTGGCTCTTGCGGGTGGCGACCTTGACCAACTTCCTTCCGTCAGTTCGCCGTCATTGGCTTTCCGTTCCTCCGACTTGTCGGTCTCCAGCCCGAAGAGCCGGCGGACCGTTTCCACGTCGATCACCGTCTCGGCCTCGCGGGAGGCCCTCTTCAGGACGGTGGTCGGCTCGTGGAGGATCTTGTTGACGATGCCGGCCGCCAGGGCCTTGACCGCCTCCAGTTTCCTTCTGACCCAGGTTGGGCAGCCTCCCCAGGGCCTTCTCCAGCTCGGCCGCCCTGATCCGGTCGAGCTTGTCGCGCAGGGCGACGATCAGCGGGACGACCTGGAGCGAAGCCAGCCAGCCGCTGAACGCCTCGCGCTCGCGGTCGACCATGGCCGCGGCTTTCTCGGCCTCCTTCTGGCGCTCCTTGATGTTCGTCTCGACCACGGACTGGAGGTCGTCGATGTCGTACAGGTAGACGTTCTCGAGGTCGTTCACCTTCGGGTCGATGTTCCGGGGGACGGAGATGTCGATCAGGAAGACCGGCTTGTTCTTCCGCTGGTGGATAACCCGGCGCATGATCTCCGGGGTGACCACGTAGTGCGGCGCGCCGGTGGAGCCGATGACGATGTCGCTGGAGACGAGGTGCTCGGCCAGGTCCTCGAACTTGATGGCCGACCCGTTGAAGGCCGTGGCCAGTTCGACCGCCTTGTCGAACGTCCGGTTGGCCACCATCACCTCGGCCACCCCCTGGGAGATCAGGTGCTTGACCGCCAGCTCGGCCATCTCGCCGGCGCCGATGACCATGACCGACTTGCCCGACAGGTCGTCGAATATCTTCCGTGCCAGTTCGACCGCGGCGAAGCTGATCGACACGGCGCTCCGGGCGATGCCGGTGTCGGTCCTGACGGCCTTGGCCACGCTGAAGGTCTTCTTCATCAGCTCGTTCAGGATCCTCCCGGTGCAGCCGTGGCCCAGGGCGCGGTCGTAGGCCTCCTTCAACTGGCCCAGGATCTGCGGCTCGCCCAAGATCATCGAGTCGAGGCTGGCCGAGACGCGCATGATGTGCCGGATGGCGTCGTCACCGCACAGGCGGTAGAGATGGGGCGCCAGGGCCTCCACCGGGAATCCGTTCCACGAGGCCATGAAGTCGGAAAGCCGGTCGAAGCAGGGTGTCGGCGTCGGCGCCGACGGCGTAGATCTCGACCCGGTTGCAGGTGGACAGGATCATCGCCTCGGCTCAGCCCCTCGGCTTCCAGGAGCTTGCGGATGGCTTCCTCCTGGACCTTCTCGGGGAAGGCCACCTTCTCACGGATCTCGACCGGGGCGGTCTTGTGGCTCAGTCCGACGACGGCGACGATCATGGCTCCGCTGACCGTCCCTCGGTTGCAGGCGAACTCAGGTTGTAGACATGCTTGCTGTCGTGGAGGAGGTTGACCCCCAGGAACGTGAATATCACCGCGGCGAAGCCGACGATCGCCAGGTAGGCCGCCCGCCTCCCCCGCCAGCCGACGGTCATCCGGGCGTGGAGCAGGGCGGCGTAGATGAACCAAGTGATCAGCGACCAGGTCTCCTTCGGGTCCCAGCTCCAGTATGTGCCCCAGGCCTGCTCCGGCCCAGACGGCTCCGGTGATGATGCCCACCGTCAGGCAGGCGAAGCCGATGGTCAGCGAGTGGTAGTTGATCCGGTCGAGCGTTTCGAGCGACGGGAGTTGGCGGTAGAGCAGGCCGGTGCGGCGCTTCTTCAACTGCCGCTCCTGGATCAGGTACATCAGGCCGCAGGCGAAGGTGATCACGAAAGCGGCGTAGCCCAGAAAGGAAACGCTGGTGTGGAGACCCAGCCAATGGCTTTGAAGGGCCGGCGGCAAGGGGTTGATGGCCTTGTTCGAGCGTAGCCGCGAAGATCATCAGCACCAGCGCGATCGGGACGACGAAGGCGCCGGTGACCGCAAGCTTGGAAGCGTTGCTCGTAGATCAGGAAGAGCAGGATGATCGACCAGGCGAAGAAGGCCATCGCCTCGAACAGGTTGGACACCGGGAAATAGCGCCCCTCAGCCATCCGCAGGAAGAAGAAGATGGTCTGGGCGGCGAAACCGGCCAGGACCAGGCCGGTAGCCCACCTTGACCACCACCTCCCGCTGCCAGAAGAGGTGGAGAGATAGTGGAGCGTGCCGAGGGCATACAGGGCCAGCGCCGCGCCGAAGAGGAACTGCCCGTTCACCATTGCCCTCCCTTCGGAAATTCCCGGAAAACCCACGATTTCATAGACGATCGATTTTGCAGCCCGGGACGTAATTTTGTCAAGGTTCCATCGGCACCGGCCCTTGACAATGACCCTTGCCATTCCTATACTTAGCGATTCCGAACTCTAGAGAAAGCGGGGTCGTACACCATGTCGGTCACGTTTCACTGCAAGCGGCGCAAGCGCCGGAAGGTCCACGGCTTCCTGCAGCGGATGTCCACCAAGGCCGGACGGGATGTCCTCAAGAGGCGGCGCCAAAAGGGGCGCAAGCGTCTCGCCGTATCCTGAGGCGATCCTCCTTGGGGGAGCAATCCTTCCCCGCATCATGTCGGCTGCATTCGACCGGCGACTACCAGCGCGTTTATCGCAACGGGCGGCGGTTTCCGGCGAAGCACTTCCTCCTCTTTTGTCACCGCTCCCCGGGCGAATCGTCCCGGATCGGGCTGGCGGTCGGCCGGAAAGTCGGCCCGGCGGTCGTCCGCAACCGCGTCAAACGACGGCTGCGGGAGATCCTGCGGCGCCTGCGGGGCGGGTTCCCGACCCCGGTGGACGTGGTCATCGTCGCCCACCCGGCGGCGGCGGGTATCGACCAGGCGGCCATGGAGGAGGAGGTGCGGTCCCTGTTGCGGACCGCCCGGCTGCTGGAACTGATGAGTCGCCTCGTCGCCTCGGCCATGATCGCCGCCATACGCTTCTACCAGGGCACCCTGGCCAGGATTGCTTCCGCCCCTGTGCCGCTTCTCCCCCTCCTGCTCGCGGTACGCCGCCGAGGCCATCCGGCGGCACGGCCCGTGGCGAGGTTCCTGGCTCTCCCTGCGGCGCCTGGCCAGGTGCCATCCACTGCACCCCGGCGGGATCGATCCGGTCCCCTGAACTAGCGAGGTTTTCATGGACAAGAGAACGGTTCTGGCGGTCGCCCTCTCCCTGGTGGTGATTCTCGCCTATCAGTTCTTCCTCCTTCCGAAGCAGCCGGTGCGGACTCCCCAGCCGGTTCCGAAGGCGCTTCCCGAGGCGCCTCGGGTGACGGCCCCGGCGCCCGTGACGCCGGCCCCGGCCGCCGTCCCGGGAGTCACCTCGACCGAACAGTCCGAACGCTTCGCCCGACAGGAGGCGACGCCGGCCCGCGACATCGTCATCGACAGCGACCTCTTCCGGGTGATCATCGACACCCGCGGCGGCGTGGCCAAGAGCTGGCAGCTAAAGGATTACCGTGATGGCCAGGGCCAGCCGGTCGAGATCGCCCCGGTAGTGCCCCCCGGCACCGCCTGCGCCCCTGGCGGTGGTCTTCACCGACCCGGAGCGGACGGCGTCCTTCGCCGGCGGCGTCTGGTTGACCGAGGCCGGGAACCTCACCCTCGGCCAGGGTATGCCCGAAGCCACGGTGGTCATGACCCGCACCGACGAGACGGGCCTGGCGGTCACCAAGCGCTTCTCCTTCCGTCACGACTCCTACCTGGTCGAGACGGCCGTCGAGGCCGCGGCCGCCGACGGCACGCCCCGGCCCACGCCCATCGGCCTGCAATGGGGCCCGCGGCTCGGCCGGGAAGCGGCCAGCCGTGCCGCCTACCAAGGCCCGGTGCACCTGCGCGACGGCAAGCGTTCCCAGGCGATGGCCAAGAATGACGGCGAATCGATGGCCGTCCCCGCCGGATACGCCTGGGCCGGATTAACCAACCACTATTTCCTGGTCGCGTTCGTCCCTGGGAATTCCACCGGCGACGCGGTCATCACCCGGCAGGACAAGGCCACCCACCGCCTAGCGGTGATGCCCCGGGCCGAAACGGTCCTCGCCGGAGCGGCCAGTGCCCTCGCGGCGTCGACTCTATGTCGGGCCGAAATCCATCGATGTTTTGAGGACATACGGCCATCAGCTCGACCAAGCCATCGACTTCGGCTGGGTCGGCTGGCTGGGCCGGCCGCTGCTGGGGATCCTCAAGTTCTTCCACCGCTTACATCGGCAGTTGGGGCGTGGCCATCATCCTGCTGACCCTGATGGTCAAGGTCCTCCTCTTCCCGGTGACCTTCAACATGTACCGCTCGATGCGACGGATGCAGGCCTTCCAGCCCCAGGTGACGGCCCTGCGCAAGAAGTACAAGGACGATCCGCAGACGCTGAACCAGGAGGTCATGGCCCTCTACCGGGAGAACAAGATCAACCCCATGGGCGGCTGCCTGCCGATGCTCATCCAGTTCCGATCTTCTTCGCCCTCTACCGGGTCCTGTCGGTGGCCATCGAGCTGCGCGGGGCAAGCTTCCTGCACATCCGCGATCTGGCCGCGGCCGAGACCAGCCTGGGCGAGGTGCTGCACGGCCTGATGTCCTTCTTCCCGGCCGGGATGCTGCCGCTCAAGATGATGGTCATCCTGATGGGCGTGACCATGCTGATCCAGCAGAAGCTCTCCCCCTCCATGGCCGACCCCAAGCAGGCCAAGATGATGATGTTCCTGCCGATCATCTTCACCGCCATGTTCTGGAACTTCACCTCCGGCCTGGTGGTCTACTTCCTCTTCTCGAACCTGCTGTCGATCGGCGAGCAGATGCTCATCCGACGCTGGTCGGGCGATCTCGGCGCGGCGACCGCGTCCGTGGCCAAGCGGCATGCCTGAAACCGGGGAGGGGAAACGTCGGCGAGGCCATGGTCGAGGACGCCGCGCGGTTCGTCCACGGGCTCCTTCGGCACATGGGCCTCGACCCGGTGATTGAGATCCTCCACCACGACGGGCTGCCGGTGGTCAACGCCGTCTGCGGGGCAGACGACTCCGTGGCCATCGGCCGACAGGGCAAGACCCTCGAGTCAATCCAGCTGCTGCTCGGCCAGGTACTGCGCCGGCGCTTCGGACAGGCGTCCCTGGTCAGCGTCGACGTCGCCGGATACCGCGAGCGGCGGCGGCTGAACCTGATCTCGTTGGCCCGACGCTCGGCCGAACGGGTCCAGGAAACGGGTCTCACGCTCGCCGAGGGCCCCTTCTCAGCCTATGAGCGCCACATCATCCATGCCGTCCTGCGGGACCACCCCAAGGTGGCCACCGAGAGCCAGGGCGACGGCGAGCAGAAGATGGTCGCCTTCCGGCTGCGCCACCCGGTCATCGAGGCCGCCGACGCCCGTGAGACCCGGTGACCCGGAGACGATCGCCGCCGTTGCCACCCCTCCCGGCGTGGGCGGCATCGGTATCGTAAGGATCAGCGGCCCATCCTCCCTGGAAATTGCCGGGCGCATCTTCCGCACCTGCGGAGGGAAGTCACCCGGCCACTTCGACAGCCACGTCGTTCGCCTCGGCCACGTCTACCACCCAGGCACCGGCGATCCGGCCGACGAGGTCCTCCTGCTCCCGATGCGTGCCCCCCGCTCCTACACCGGCGAGGACGTGGTTGAACTCCAGTGCCACGGCGGCCGGCAGACCGTGGCGGCCGTCCTGGCGGCCGTCCTGGCGGCCGGCGCCCGGCTGGCCGAACCGGGGGAGTTCACGCGGCGGGCGTTCATCTCCGGCCGGATCGACCTGGCCAGGGCCGAGGGCGTCATGGAGCTGATCGGGGCCCGGGGAGAGACGGCCCGGCGGGCCGCCCTGGATCTGGCAAGCGGGGTTCTGTCCCGGGAAGTGGCCGACCTGCGCGGCCGAATCCTCGGCGTGCTGGCCGACATCGAGGCGGCCATCGACTTCGGGGAGGATGCCGGCCCCCTCCCCGATCTGTCGGGCAGGATCGGGGAATTGAGTTCCCGGGGTGAAGCCCTGTGCCGCTCGGCCGAGCGGGGCGGCGTCCACCTCGACGGGATCACCGTGGTCATTGCCGGGCGCCCCAACGTGGGCAAGTCGAGCCTGATGAACGTCATGCTCGGGGAAGCGCGGGCCATCGTCACCGTCCACCCCGGCACCACCCGCGACCCGATCGACGCCCTGGCGAACCTGGACGGACTCCAGATCCGGCTGGTCGACACCGCCGGCATCAGGGAGACAGCCTGCGAGGTCGAAGCGGAGGGGGTCAGGCGGGCGGTGGACGCCGTCAAGCGGGGAAGCGTGGTCCTGCTGGTCATCGATGGTGCCGCCGGCGTCTCTCCCGAGGACCTTGACCTCCTCGGGGAGCTGCGGGGCATGCCGATGGTGGTTGTCCAGAACAAGCTCGACCTTCCCCAGGCCGTTTCGGTCGACGAGACTTCGCGGCGCTTGGCCCCGGTGCCGGTGGTCGGATGCTCCTGCCTGACCGGCCAGGGACGCGACACCCTCGCTCGGGCCGTACGGTCGCTCGTCGGGCTCGAATCGGGGGAAGAGGCGCCCGCCCTGGCGGCCAGTCTTCGCCAGCGCGATCTCCTTCGGCGGTGCGCCGACGCGCTGGAAGCAGCCGACCAGGCCTGCCGGGCCGGGATGTTCCCGGACGCCCTGGCCGAGGACCTGCGCGCCGCTCTCGAGGCCCTGGGCCTGATCACCGGCGAACGGTGGGACGAGCGCCTGCTCGACACCATCTTCGCCCGGTTCTGCCTCGGCAAGTAATCATGGCCTCCCACCGCCATCCCGTGCCGATCGAGCAGGTCTCCGACTGGCAGGACCGGCTGCGGCGGGGGGCGGCGACCATGGGGATCCTCCTCGACCGGCGCGCACTCGACCGGTTCGAGACCTTCGCCCGGATGCTGCAGACCTGGGGAAGCCGTCTCAACCTCTCCTCGCGGCTCGATGCCGACGAGTTGATTCCGCTCCACTTCCTCGACTCACTCGCCCTCCCGGCCGTCACCCCTCTCCCGGAGGGGGACAGCCTGCTCGATCTGGGCTCGGGTGCCGGCATCCCAGGTATTCCGCTGGCCATCGCCCGCCCCGATCTGCGCGTCACGCTGCTGGAGCCGCGGGTCCGGCGGGCGGTCTTCCTGCGCGAGGTGGTCCACCGGCTCGAACTGGGGCAGGTGGCGGTCGCGCAGCAGCGCGCCGAGGAGCTGGCGAATGATCCATCCGCCGCCGGCAGCCACCGTTGGATGACCGCGCGGGCGGTTTCCCCGCTGGCGGAGGTGCTCGCCCTGGCCATCCCGCTCCTACCCGGGGGCGGGCGCCTGGTGGTCTTTCTGGGGCCGGACGAGGAACCGGGTGACACCCCCTGGTTCTCGCTCGAGAGCGTGCCGAGCACGTCAGTCCCCGGCAAGACCGCCCCACGCTCCCTGGCCATCTTCAGGAGGACAGGCAGGCCTCACAAGGGATAGTGTTCCACGTGGAACACTCCCCCCACCCCTAGACTCATCAGCACCTCAAAGGATGGTCCGGGGGAATCCCGAAGCGAACTGTAGCGGCAAGCGGCCGGGGTCCCAGCCAGCCTGGCCCGCCGTGGAAAGCCGCGTACTGCGGAAGGCTTCCGCGGCGGGGCAGGCGGCAAGGGTCGGCCGCGTGAGCGTGTGAGCGGAGGGTTTCCCCCGGACCATCTTCGGGTGCTCGCAAACATCCTATCCCTTAGGGGCAACGTTGTGCTAAGATGGCGGTCACTTCACCGTTGGAGGGTTCGTGCCCAGATTCCTCGTGGTCGCAAATCAGAAGGGTGGCGTCGGCAAGACGACCACCGCGGTCAACCTGGCTGCTTCGCTGGCCGTGGCCGAGCGGCGCACGCTGCTGATCGATCTCGACCCCCAGGGGAACGCCTCGAGCGGCGTCGGCGTTGCCCATGGTGCCGGCTGCCACTCGGTCTACCAACTGATCATCGGCCAGGCCGAGCTTTCCGCGGTGATCGTGCCGACCGCCCTGTCGCACCTCCATATCATGCCGTCCACGGTCGACCTGATCGGCGCCGAGATCGAGCTGGTCGGCTTCGAGGAGCGGGAGACGAGCCTGCGCAAGGTGCTGCGGGGGATCGACCTGCCGTACGACTACGTCATCGTCGACTGCCCTCCCTCCCTCGGCCTGCTGACCGTCAACGCACTGACCGCGGCTGACGGCGTGATCATCCCGATGCAGTGCGAGTACCTACGCCCTCGAAGGGCTCTCGTCGCTGGTCAACACCATCCGGCTGATCCGGGAGAACTTCAACACCACGCTGGAGATCGAGGGCATCCTGCTGACCATGTTCAATGCCCAGACCAACATCTCCTCCCAGGTCTCAGCCGAAGTCCGGAAGCACTTCCCCGAACTGGTCCTCGACACCGTCATCCCCCGCTCGGTCAAGCTGAGCGAAGCCCCCAGTTTCGGCAAGCCGATCCTGCTGTACGACGTCCGTTCCAAGGGCGCCGAAGCCTACCTCTCGCTGGCCAAGGAGATCATCGAACGTGAGCAGAAACGCGCTGGGTAAGGGACTCTCGGCCCTCCTGCCGGAGCGGAAGACGCCCACCGGCTCGGCGGGCATCCTTCAGATCCCGCTCGACCAGATTTCCCCCAATCCGTCGCAGCCCCGGAAGAAATTCGCCCCGGAGGCGCTGGCGGAGATGGTCGAGTCGGTCAAGGTCCACGGCATCCTGCAGGCGGTCATCGTCAAGCGCTCGCCATCCGGTTTCGAGCTGATCGCCGGCGAGCGCCGTTTCCGGGCCGCCCGCGAGGCGGGCCTGGCCGAGATCCCGGCGGTGGTCCTCGAGGTCGGGCAGAAGGAGAGTCTGGCCATCGCCGTGGTCGAGAACCTGCAGCGGGAGAACCTGAACCCGATCGAGGAGGCGGCCGCCTTCCAGAGGATGTCCCAGGAACTCGGCATGACCCAGGAGGAGATCGCCCGCATTGTCGGCAAGGACCGCGCCTCGGTGGCCAACTACCTGCGCCTGCTGAAGCTGCCGGCGGCGGTCCAGGAGGACCTGGCCGAGGAGCGTCTGTCGATGGGGCACGCCCGGGCGCTTCTGTCGTTGCCCGAACACCGGGACCAGGTGCGCCTGCGGGACCGGATCGTGGCCGAGGGGTCGTCGGTCCGGGAAGCCGAGGAGATGGTCGCCAGGACGCTGGCCGAGGTCCGGGGTAAAGTCGCCAGGAAGGGACCGCCCCGGAAAGCCGGGCGGGATCTCCATCTGGCATCGATCGAGGAATCACTGAAACGCCGCCTGGGCACCAAGGTGACCCTGTCGGGCTCGGGCGACAAGGGGATGATCCAGATCCACTACCATTCCCTCGAGGAGCTCAACCGCGTCCTTGACCTGTTGGGAGGTGTCTCATGATCGGTGGTCGCGAGGAAAAGAAGGAACGGTTCTTCTCCGGCAAGGAGTCCATCAATGCGTTCCTCGGCGAGGGGACCCTCTTCAAGGGTGTCCTTTCCTTCGAGGGAACCGTCCGGATCGACGGCCGCATGGAGGGGGAGATCATCACCAAGGACATCCTGGTGGTCGGCGAGACCGCCCACGTCCAGGCGAGCATCAACGCCGGCACGGTGGTCGTCAGCGGCACGGTCCGCGGGGACATCGTGGCCACCAAGAAGGTCGAACTCCTCTCCACCGGCAAGCTTTTCGGCAACGTCAGCACGCCCGTGCTGAGCATCGAGGAGGGGGTCATCTTCGAGGGATCGTGCTCGATGGGCAAGGAGTCCGATGAGAAGGGGGCCGTCAAAGGTGCTGCCGCGCCCGAGGCCGGCCAGCCGAAAAAATGATTTGACAGAAATGCCTATTATGCCGTATACTTAAGGGCTTTACGGGGCAGACATGTCCCTTCTTTGAGGTGCTGAAACATGCTTGAACTGAACGGCTCCTTCTTCGTGTTGCTGGGGATCGTGGCGGTGGTCATGATTGCCCTCAACTTCCTCGTCTTCGGGCCCCTGGCCGCCTTCCTCGACCGTCGGCGCGCGGCATACGCCTCGATCGAGGCCGATATCGCCGCCCTGCGGCAGTCGCGCGACGAGTCCAGCGCCGCCTACGACCGCCGCCTGGCGGGCGAGAAGGCCGACAGCCTGGCCCGGAAGGGGACCAGCCTGGCCCACATCGAGCGTGAGCGGGGGGCCATTGTCGAGGAGGCCCACATCAAGGCCGACGCCTTTCTCCACCAGGAACTCGACGACTTGAAGACCGACGTGGCCGAGGCCCGGAAGATTCTCCTTCGGGAGTCCGACCGGCTGGCCGCCGACATCTTCGCCGGTCTCGTCGGCCGGCGCCCCGAGGGACAGTGAAGCGATGAGCGGATCACCCGGTTTCGCCCGCCTGCCCCGCATCCTGGCCGCAGTCCCCATCCACATCCTGCTGCCGGCCACCATCGCCCTGGCGAGCGCGGGGGGCGAGGCTCCCGGCGGGCCGATCCACATCGACTGGTGGTCGCTGGGCATCAAGATCGCCAATTTCGCGGTCATCGCCTTCCTGCTGGTCAAGTTCCTCTCCAAGCCGCTGGCCGACTTCCTCGCCTCGCGGGCCGACGCCGTCGACCGCGATCTCGAGGAGATGCGGCGCACCAAGGCCTCCCTGGACGAGATGATCCGCGTCTACCAGGAGAAGCTGCGGTCGGTCGAGGCCGAGATCGCTGCCATGCGCCAAGAGGCCCGGGCGGAGATGGAGGCGGAGCGGGCCGCCCTGATGGCCGAATCGCGGCGCGCGGCCGAATCGATCATGGCCCACGCCCAGGCGGGCATCAAGCGCGAGATCACCAAGGCCCGGGCCGAGCTCTTATCCGAGACGCTCGACCAGTCCGTCTCCCGGGCCGAGACCCTGGTCAAGGCCGGACTGGACGACAAGGACCACCGCCGCATGCTCGACGACTACCTCAAGACACCGACGACCCCCGCATGAAGACCGCCACCGTCTCCCGACGTTACGCCAAGGCGCTCATCCTGCATGCCCGCGAGGCCGGCCACGACCTCGAGCGGCTGGCCAGGGAACTCTCGCTGATGGCCGGCACGCTGGCCGACGGCGCCCCGCTGCGCCTCTTCCTGGAGAACCCCTCCATCCCGGCCGACGCCAAGGCCTCGACCGTCGAGTCGCTGATGGCGCGAATGGCCGTCTCCAGGCACGCGGCCACCTTCTTCCGCCTGCTGCTGCAGCGCTCGCGCCTGCTGCTCGTCCCGGAGATCGCCAACGAGTTCCGCCGCCTGGCCGACGACCAGGAGGGAATCGTCCGGGGCGAGGTGGTCTCGGCCGTCGAGGTTCCGCACAAGTCGGTCGACGCCATCCGGGACAAGATATCCCAGCTCCTCTCCAAGAAGGTCATCCTCACCGCCCGCACGGATCAAAGCCTCATCGGCGGCCTCTCGGTCAAGGTCGGGAGCCTCAGCCTCGATGGCAGCGTCAGGTCCGGGCTTGCCGGTATCAGGAAACAGCTCAGCGAAAGGGTAAAGCGGTTCTATGAAGATCAAGCCTGAAGAGATCAGCCAGATCATCAAGTCGGAAATTGAGCGGTTCGACAAGTCGATCCACCTGGAGGAAGTCGGCACCGTCCTCTCGGTCGGCGACGGCATCGCCCGCGTCTACGGCGTCGAGAAGGTCATGTACGGCGAGCTGCTCCTCTTCCCCGGCGAGATCTATGGTATGGCCATGAACCTGGAGGAGAACAGCGTCGGCGTCATCCTGCTGGGCGACGACCGGGGCATCAAGGAAGGTGACGAGGTGAAAAGGACCCGGCGCATCGTCGAGGTCCCGGTGGGCGAGGCTCTGATCGGCCGGGTGGTCAATTCCCTCGGCCAGCCGATCGACGGCAAGGGGCCCATCACCACCTCCACCTTCTTCCCGATCGAGCGGTTGGCCCCCGGCGTCATCGACCGCCAGCCGGTCAAGGAGCCGATGCAGACCGGCATCAAGGCCATCGACGGCATGGTTCCGATCGGCCGCGGCCAGCGCGAGCTGATCATCGGCGACCGCCAGACCGGCAAGACGGCCGTGGCCCTCGACGCGATCATCAACCAGAAGGGCCTGGACGTCGTCTGCATCTACGTGGCCATCGGCCAGAAGCGCTCGACCGTGGTCCAGGTCGTCAGGACGCTGGAGGAGTACGGGGCCATGGACTACACCATCGTCGTCGCCGCCACCGCCTCCGACCCGGCCCCGCTGCAGTACCTCGCCCCATTCGCCGGCTGCGCCATGGGCGAGTATTTCCGCGACAACAAAAAGCACGCGCTGATCATCTACGATGACCTCTCCAAGCAGGCGGTCGCCTACCGCCAGTTGTCGCTGCTGCTGCGCCGCCCCCCCGGGCGCGAGGCCTACCCGGGGGACGTCTTCTTCCTCCACTCCCGGCTGCTGGAGCGCGCAGCCAAGCTGAACGACAAGCTCGGCGGCGGCTCGCTGACCGCCCTGCCGATCATCGAGACCCAGGCGGGGGACGTCTCGGCCTACATCCCGACCAACGTCATCTCGATCACCGACGGCCAGATCTACCTCGAAAGCGCCCTCTTCTACTCGGGCATCAAGCCGGCGGTCAACGTCGGCCTGTCGGTCTCCCGCGTCGGCGGCAGCGCCCAGGTGAAAGGCATGAAGAAGGTCGCCGGGCCCCTGCGCCTCACGCTGGCCCAGTACCGCGAGATGGCCGCCTTCGCCCAGTTCGGTTCCGAACTTGACAAGGCCACCCAGGCCCAGCTGGCCCGCGGCGAGCGGCTGGTCGAGCTGCTCAAGCAGGACCAGTATAAGCCACTGCCGGTCGAGAAGCAGATCGTGTCGATCTTCCTCGGCGTCGGCGGGCACCTGGACGACATCCCCACGGCCAAGGTCCGCGACTTCGAGGAGGCTTTCGCCGCCTACGTCGAGAAGAACTACAATTCCCTCTACCGGACGATCCGGGAGAAGAAGGAAATGACCGACGACGTCCGCGAGAAGCTGGTGGCGGTCATTGCCGAGTTCAAGGCATCCTACGCGCTGGAAGCGGGCTCGCCCAAGCAGGCGTAAAGGAAGACCGTGGCCACCCTTCGCGACATACGCAGCCGCATCCGGAGCGTCAAGAATACCTCCCAGATCACCCGGGCGATGAAGATGGTCTCGGCGGCCAAGCTGCGCCGCGCCCAGGAGCTGGCCGTGGCCGGGCGCGACTACTACCGCGAGCTGTCGACCATCACCCGCACCCTGGCCCACCTGGCCGGGCCCGGCGGCCACCCCCTCTTCCGCCCCCCCGCCGGGGAGAAGATCGACCTGATCGCCTTCTCGTCCGACAAGGGGCTGTGCGGCAGCTACAACGCCAACCTGATCCGGAAGTCGACCCACTTCCTCGACGAGCACGCCGAAACGACGCTGATCCCGATCGGCAAGAAGGGACGCGACCACTTCGCCCGCCTCGGGCACACCTTCGGCGGCGAGTTCGTCGACGTGTCACGCAGGATCGGCTTCCCGCTGGCCAAGGAGATCGGCGCCCTGGCCCTCTCGCGGATCGAGTCGGGCGCGGCCAACGCAACCTTCATCATCCACAGCCAGTTCATCTCGGTGCTCAACCAGGTGCCGACGGTGACCCAGCTGTTCCCCATCCCGCCCCGGCCGCCGGCCGACCCGCTGGCGCCCGAGTTCATCTACGAGCCCACGCGCCAACGCCTGATCGAGAAGCTGGTGCCGCTCTACTCGGACATCGTCATCTACCAGGCAATGCTGGAGTCCACGGCCAGTGAATACGGCTCCCGCATGACCGCCATGGACACGGCCACCAAGAACGCCAAGGACCTCATCGGCCGGTTGACGCTCTACTACAACCGGGCCCGCCAGGCGGCCATCACCAAGGAACTCATCGAGGTCGTGTCCGGCGCGGACGCGCTCGAAGGCTAATCGCAAGGAGGACGACGTAACATGAAAGAGGGTCGCATCGTTCAGGTCATCGGTCCGGTGGTGGACGTAGAATTCGAGGCCGGCCAGCTCCCCGACCTCAAGAATGCCCTCCGGATCGACCAGGAGGTTCCGACCTCTTCAGGCACCCAAAAGCTCTCGCTGGTCCTCGAAGTGGCCCAGCACCTGGGCGAGAACACCGTCCGGACCGTGGCCATGAAGCCCACCGAGGGGCTCGTCCGGGGTCTGCCGGTCTCCGACACCGGCAAGCCGATCACCGTCCCCGTCGGCCGCGACGTGCTCGGCCGCGTCATGAACGTCATCGGCGAGCCGGTTGACCAGCTCGGCCCGATCGTCTCCAAGGAAATGCTCCCGATCCACCGCTCCTCCCCGGCTTTCGACGAACTCTCCACGTCGACCGAGATGATCACCACCGGCATCAAGGTCATCGACCTGCTCGAGCCGTACACCCGGGGCGGCAAGATCGGCCTCTTCGGCGGCGCCGGCGTCGGCAAGACGGTGCTCATCCAGGAACTGATCAACAACGTGGCCATGAAGCATGGCGGGTTCTCGGTTTTCGCCGGGGTAGGCGAGCGGACCCGAGAAGGAAACGACCTGCTGCGCGAGATGGTCGAGGCGAAGGTCATCGATTTCGGCCCCGACTTCTACAAGCACATGGACGCCACCCACGAGTTCGACCTCACCAAGGCCGACCTGAAGGTGGCCCGCGACAAGTCCAAGGTGGCCCTGATCTACGGCCAGATGACCGAGCCCCCCGGAGCCCGCCAGCGGGTCGCCCTGACCGGCCTGACCGTGGCCGAGTATTTCCGCGATGTCGAGGGGCAGGACGTGCTCCTCTTCATCGACAACATCTTCCGCTTCACTCAGGCAGGCTCCGAGGTTTCGGCCCTCCTCGGCCGCATGCCATCGGCCGTCGGCTACCAGCCCACGCTGGCCACCGAGATGGGCGAACTCCAGGAGCGGATCACCTCGACCAAGCGGGGCTCGGTCACCTCGGTCCAGGCCATCTACGTGCCGGCCGATGACCTGACCGATCCCGCCCCGGCGACCGCCTTCGCGCACCTCGACGCGACCACCGTCCTCTCGCGCCAGATCGTCGAGCTGGGCATCTACCCGGCCGTCGACCCGCTCGACTCGACCTCGCGCCTGCTCGACCCGCGCATCCTCGGCCTGGAGCACTACACCGTGGCCCGCTCGGTCCAGCAGATCCTCCAGAAATACAAGGACTTGCAGGACATCATCGCCATCCTCGGCATGGAGGAACTGTCCGAGGACGACAAGCTGGTCGTCGCCCGGGCCCGGAAGATCCAGCGCTTCTTCTCCCAGCCGTTCCACGTGGCCGAGCAGTTCACCGGCTTCAAGGGGCGGTACGTCGACGTCAAGGACAGCGTCGCCGGCTTCAAGGGGCTGATCGAAGGGAAGTACGACGAGGTGCCCGAGCAGGCCTTCTACATGAAGGGGACCATCGACGAGGTGCTCGAGGAGGCCCGGAAGATGCGGGCCGAGGAGCCCGAGGAAGTCGTGGCCAAGGAGGCCGCCGCGGTCAAAGCCGAGTCCCGGGAGGCCGCCCACTGATGTCCGGAACGCTGGCACTCTCGGTGATGACGCCGGTCGGCAAGGCGTTCGAAGCCGACACCCCGGAGGTGGTCCTGCCGGGATACGAAGGTGAACTGTGCATCCTGCCGATGCACACCACCTTCCTCGCCCTGCTCGTGCCCGGCAAGATGTCGTGGATCGAGGCGGGCCAGCGCCAAACGGCGGTCATCAAGGGGGGCCTGGTGGAAGTCGAGTCGGACCGGGTGATCGTCCTGACCGAGGAGGCCGTAGGGGCCGGGGAGCGCTCCGCAGAGTGGTGCGCGACCGCGGTCGATGACGCCCGGAGGCACCTCGACGCGGCCCTCGAGCAGGGCCAGCCGACCGGGAGCCTGCGGGAAGACCTGGCCTTCCTCGAGGCGCTCCAGTCGGCCTGATGCCCGATCCTGCCGGGGAGACGATCGACTCGATCATCTTCCCGGATCTGCGCGTCATCCAGGGGAGGGACGGCTACCGTTTCTCGCTCGATTCCCTGCTGCTGTTCGGTTTCGCCGAGCCGTTCCTGGCCGGACCGGTGATCGACCTCGGCTGCGGCACGGGCATCCTCGCCTTCCTGACCGCCCGCCTCCATCCGGAGTGCTTTACCGTCGGGCTCGAACTCCAGGCCCCCATGGCCCGCCGGGCGCGGGATGGGGCCTTGCTGAACGGCTTATCCCCGCGGCTGGGCATCGTCCGTGGGGATATCCGTGACGCCGCCCGACTTTTCGGGCCTGGAGCCTTCGCCACGGTCCTGTCGAACCCCCCGTACCGGCGGGCCGGCTCCGGCCGGCTGCCGGCACACGACGAGCGGGTCATCGCCCGGCACGACCGGCACTGCGCGGCCCGGGAACTCCTGGCGGCCGCCGGCCACCTGCTCGCCTCCGGCGGGCGCTGCTTCCTGAGCTGGCTCCCCGGCCGCCTGGACGAGCTGACCAGTGCCGCGGCCGACGCGGGTCTCGCGCCCGACATGATCCTGCCGGTCTCCTCCCGCCCGACCGGAGCGCCGTACCTCTTCCTGCTGCGCCTCGTTCACGGACATCCGGAAGAGTGCCTCCCCCTCCCCGCCCTCGCCGTCCGCCAGGGCGACGCTTACACTCCGGCGGTTTCCCGGCTGCTGGCCACCGGGACCCTCCCGGTCCATTCGTTCGCCCCCCCTTGTGTGCCGCCGGCGCCGGGGGTATAGTCGGCCCATGCTGCCAGGCTACAACACCGATGTGCAGTTCCAGGGACAGGTCTATCACATCCAGACCGAGGACAACGGTGTCTCGAATCCGGCCATCATCACCTTGATTTACCGGGGCGGGGCCATCCTCCACCGCCGCAAGTCCGACTATGGCCACCTGATCGGCATCCCCGGGATGGCCGAGCAGGTAAGGTCGCTGATGCGCGACCAGCACCAGCAGGTGATCAAGTCGATCACCGAGGGCTCGCTGGACGGCGGCACCCTGCCGGCGGCATCTTTCGTGGCGCCGGCCGCGGCCGCGGCGGCCGCGGCGATCCCCCAGACCCTCGACCAGGCGATCCTCGAGTTCCTGGCCCAGATCGAAGCCTGAAGCCAACCTCCCCCTTGCCGGTTGCGCCCCCGCCAATAGTGCCGTATATTCGGTTAACCCGTGTACTGAGCACGACTGGAGGATGTCAATGACCAACGGCAAGCGCATCGTTCGGGGCCTGGTGTGGGGTTCGGCGTTCCTGCTCTTTCTGGCCCTCATCGTCAACCCCGTCTCCCGTCCCCAAGCGAAGAGCCAGGACACCTACGAGAAGCTGAAGATCTTCAGCGACGTCCTGACTTACGTCGAGACCAGCTACGTCGACCAGATCGACTCCCAGAAGCTGATCTACGGCGCCATACGCGGCATGCTCCGCGAACTCGACCCCCATTCCTCGTTCATGTCCCCGGACATGTTCAAGGAGATGCAGGTCGACACCAAGGGCGAGTTCGGCGGCCTGGGCATCACCATCGGCATGCGCAACGACGTGCTGACGGTCATCGCCCCGATCGAGGACACCCCGGCCTGGAAGATCGGCGTCAAGGCCGGCGACCAGATTCTCAAGGTCAACGACGAGCCCACCCGCGACATGACCGTCGAGGATGCGGTGAAGCGGATGCGGGGCACCCCGGGGACATCGGTGGACATCACCATCATGCGGACCGGTTTCGACGAGCCGAAGAAGTTCACCATCGTCCGCGACATCATCAAGCTGAAGAGCGTCAAGTTCAAGATGATCGACGATACGGTCGGTGTCATCCGGCTCACCTCCTTCCAGGAGCGGACCAGCCAGGACCTGCGGGCGGCCATCCAGGAGCTGAAAGCCTCCGGCCAGATGGTCGGGCTGGTGCTGGATCTCCGTAACAATCCCGGCGGGTTGCTTGACCAGTCGGTCAAGGTCGCCTCGGAGTTCCTCGCCCCCAACCTGGTGGTCGTCTCCACCCGGGGGAGGAAGCAGTCGCAGAACAGCGAACTGAAGTCGTCCGGGGGCGACCTCATCCCCGGCCTGCCGATGATCATTCTCCTCAACCAGGGGAGTGCCAGCGCCTCGGAGATCGTCGCCGGGGCGTTGCAGGACCATGGCCGGGCACTGGTCATGGGGACGACGTCGTTCGGCAAGGGGTCGGTCCAGACGGTCATCCCGCTCGAAGACGGGGCCGGCCTGCGGCTGACGACGGCCAAGTACTATACTCCCAAGGGGCGCTCCATCCAGAACACCGGCATCGAACCCGACCTGGTCGTCTCCCAGGCCAGCGTCACGCCGATCACCCCGCCGAAGGCGATGCACGTCAAGGAAGCCGACCTGCCGGGACACCTGGACAACGAGCAGACCAACAAGGACAATGCGCCCGGCGCTGACGAGGGGCCCAAGGAGCTGGGTGACATCTCCACCAAGGACGATTTCCAGCTCCAGCAGGCGGCGGGGATGATCAAGTCCTGGAAGCTCTTCCAGAAGATCAACCCCACGTTGACCACCGCCTCACCTTAAGGAGGCCCGGTGGCGGCCGCCCCGAGGAAGTCCCGGAGATCCCGCGGGCCCAGGGGTCTCCGGCGGCACCCGCTGCCGCTGATCATCGGCGCCGGAGTGGTCTTGGTGCTGGCCTTCCTGCTGGTCAGGCATTTCCAGGACTCCAGTTCAAGCCCGGGCCTTCCGACGGTCGACGAGTGGCTCCCCGGCCTGGTCAGGGAAGCGGTGGTCGATGCCGGCGTCACCCCCGGCACGATCGTCCCGACCAGGATATCCCCGGACACCTGGGGAATAACGGTTGAGACATCTTTCCCCCTGGAAGCCTTCTCGGCCTCCCTGTCGAAGGCCGTCGAAACCTCTTCCCTGGTCAGCTCGGTGCGTGCCCCCGCCGGCTGGTCGGACGACGCGGCCCGCATCACCTTCACCCCGACGGCGCCCGACACGGCCATCGTCACGCTGGTGGTCAGGCGGGCCAGGCGTCCGCCGCCCGAGCCCCCCGGGTTTCCCGCCCGGCCGATTCCCCCCTCTTCCCGGTCGGCCCGTCCGGCCAGGCCGCGGGTGGCCATCGTTATCGACGACCTGGGGGTCAACCGGGAACTTTCCCTGCGGGCCGTTGGAATGGCCGCTCCGGTGACCGTGGCGGTCATTCCGCTCCTGCCACTGTCGACCGAGATCGCCCGCGCCGCCGCCGGCAAGAAGGAGATCCTGATCCACGTCCCGATGGAGCCGAAGGATCACGAGAAGAATCCCGGCCCGGGGGTGCTCACCCGGAGCATGGCCCGGAGCGACATCGTCCGGGTGCTGCAAGACGAGTTGGCATCCGTCCCCGGGGCGATCGGGATCAACAACCACATGGGGTCACTGCTGACCACCGACGCCCGGGCCATGGATGACATCCTCGCCTGGGTGTCGGCCGAGAATCTCCTGTTCCTCGACAGCATGACCGACGCCGAATCGATCGGCGCTTCGCGGGCCCGCCGGATTGGCCTTCGGGTGCTGCGCCGGGATGTCTTCCTGGACAACGTCGACGAGCCGGAGGCGATCAGGAGGCAGTTCGAGGAGCTGCTCGAGTTGGCCCGCCGCCACGGTTCGGCCATCGGCATCGGCCACCCCCGGGCCAACACGCTGGCCGTCCTCGAAAGCGAACTTCCGCGCCTGGCCGGCCGGGGCATAGACCTCGTGCCGGTCTCCGGGATGGCCCGATGAGCCGCCCGTCACTGATCCTGGGGATCGAGACGAGCTGCGACGAAACGGCCGCAGCGGTGGTCGCCTCGGGGCGGCGGATTCTCTCGTCGGTCACCCACTCTCAGATCGCGGTCCACCACCCGTACGGCGGCATCGTCCCCGAACTGGCCGGCCGGGAACACATCCGGCACATCGTCCCAGTGGTATCGACTGCCCTGCTCCAGGCCAAGATTGACGCCACGGATCTGGTCGCAGTGGGGGTTGCCGTCCGCCCGGGGCTTCTGGGAGCCTTGTTAGTGGGAGTATGCTTCGCCAAGGCGTTCGCCTGGGCCCACCGCATCCCGCTGATCGAGGTGGATCACCTCGAGGGGCACATCTGTTCGATCTTCCTGACCGGGCGCCGTCCGAAATACCCGTTCGTATCGCTGGTGGTCTCGGGCGGCCACACATCCCTCTTCCTGATGCGGGAACGCGGGATCGTCGACCTCCTCGGCCGGACCCGCGACGACGCCGCCGGCGAAGCCTTCGACAAGGTCTCCAAGTTCCTCGGCCTGGGCTACCCGGGCGGGCCGGTGATCGAGGCACGGGCGCGCGAGGGAAACCCGGCGGCCATCCCCTTCCCCCGGGCCCGGCTCGAACCGGGGAGCTTCGACTTCTCCTTCAGCGGCTTGAAGACGGCGGTCATCAACCACGTCCGCTTCAAACTCGGGCGCGAACCCGACTCGCCCTTCCCGGAAGGTCCCTACCTCGACCGGCGGGAGATCGCCGACATCACTGCCTCGTTCCAGGAGGCCGTGGCCGACGTGCTGGTGTCAAAGAGCCTGGAGGCCTGCCGGACCCACGGGGTGGGCACGCTGGTGGTGGCCGGCGGGGTGGCTGCCAACGGCTTCCTGCGAGAGCGCTTCCTGGCCAACCCGACCGGCATCGAAGTCCTCTTCCCCCCGGTCGATCTGTGCACCGACAACGCCGCCATGATCGCCGCCGCAGCCCACCGCCACCTCCGTCTCGGACGCCCGCCAGGGGGCATGGCCACCGATGCCTCCACCAAGTCGGTCCATGCGAGGTAACGAACCGGCCCGAGAACAGGTATATAATGCACCCATGATCCATACGGAAAAACAATCCGACGACGCGGATATCGTCTATCTCGACAACGCCGCCACTTCCTGGCCAAAGCCTACCGGCGTGGCCCAGGCGATGTCCCAATGGCTGGCCGACATCGGGGGGAGTCCGGGGCGCTCGGGGCACCGCCAGTCGACCCGGGCGGCCAAGGCGGTCTTCGAGACCCGCGAGAGCCTGGCCAGGCTGCTGGGCGTCTCCTCCTCCCGGCGGATCGTCTTCACCAAGAACGTCACCGAGGCCCTCAACCAGGCCATCCACGGCTGCCTGGTCCCCGGCGACCGGGTGGTGACCACGTCGATGGAGCACAACTCGGTCATGCGACCGCTCCACCACCTGTCGAACAGCGGGACGATCGAGGTCGAGGCCGTCCCCTGCACGCCGCGAGGGGAATTGCCGCTGCCTCTCTTCCGCGAGGCGCTGGCCAGGGGCGCCCGGATGGCCGTCGTGACCCACGCCTCGAACGTCTGCGGAACGATCATGCCGATGCCCGAGATCGCCGCCCTCTGCCGCCAGGCGGGGACGATCCTGCTGGTCGACGCCGCCCAGACGGCCGGAGCGGTGCCGATCGACGTCGACGGGTGGGGGGTCGACCTGCTGGCCTTCACCGGCCACAAGAGCCTCTTCGGTCCGACCGGCACCGGCGGTCTGTGCGTTGGCGAAGAGATCCGGCTCACCCCGCTGACCCAGGGGGGGACCGGCAGTTTCTCCGAACACGAGGAGCAGCCCGATTTCCTGCCCGACAGCCTCGAATCGGGGACGCTCAATGCCGTCGGCCTGGCCGGCCTGGCAGCCGGGGTCGGCTTCATCCTCGAGCGGGGGGTGGAACAGATCAGGAAGTCGGAGATGGCCACCACGGCAGCGCTCCTCGACGGCTTGGCCAAGATCAAAGGGGTGACCGTCTTCGGACCAACCGAGCCGGCGGCGATGACCTCGGTCATCTCCATCACCTTCGACGGCTTGAGCCCATCCGAAGCCGGCTTCCTGCTTGACGAGGGATTCGGCGTGCTGACCCGGGTGGGGCTTCACTGCGCCCCGTCGGCCCATCGCACGCTGGGCACCTTCCCGGCCGGCACGGTGCGCCTGGCCCCCGGATTCTTCACCACCGCCGCCCAGGTCGACCGGGCCCTCCGGGCGATCGATTCCCTGGCCCGCCGGAGCCTCCCGTGAGCGGCCACTGCATTGCCTCCTACCAGGCCACCTACGCGGTTCTCAAGGCCGAGAAGATCCTGGCCGGCCTCGGCATCGACACCCGGCTGATCCCGGTGCCGCGCCAGATCAGCTCCAACTGCGGCATCTCGCTGCGCTTCCCGTTCGACGCCTTCGACCGGGCATCGCCGGCCCTGGCCTGCCTGCTGGAGGACCTGGAGGGATACTACCGCCAGGAAGGCGACTCCTACGTCCGGATCGAGACCCCCTCGGCCTGCTGACCGGCTCGTGGACAAACCCCGCCGGCGGTGGTATAACCTCGCCCGGGAGCGGATGGGTCACTGGTGGGCCTCCCGGACTTCAAATCCGGTCGGCGGGCGCTAATCACGTCCGCGGTGGGTTCGATTCCCACACGCTCCCGCCACCTTGCATCTTACGATATCGAGGAACAGGGTCGTGCCGTTAACGCCTGAAGGTGTCATCAACGGGAGGCAGACCATGAAGGTAGTGAAATCCTTAGTGGTACTCATCATTGCAGTTGTCGCCTTGCTCTTGCCATTGTATGGCTGCGAGGAAGAAACGCGCGGAGCCAATTGCAGTGACGGCTCTAATCAAGCAGTGAACAATCCCGACGTATGTTGTCCGGATGGGTATCCCTACTATGCCGAAGGCGTATGTTGGGACAAGCCGCCGCGGTGATGCCAGAATCCCGCTGAAGCTGCCGGGGCGGGAGTGCTGTCCTAGCGGAAGGTGATCCGGCCGCCGGGGTCGTCGCCGGTCACCCGGCCGATGAGCCGGGCTGTTGCTTCTCCCCGGCGGTGCAACTCATCCAGCAACGCCCCGGCTTTCCCCCCGGGCAGGAAGATGGCCAAACCGCCGGAGGTCTGCGGGTCGAAGACGATCGGCTCCATCTCGGCGCGGGCGGCGTCCGGGATGGTGATCGATCCTTCCGCATAACGCCGGTTGGCGCCGGTCCCGGCCGGGATCATCCCCTCGGCGACGTACCCCGCCGCCCCCGGCAGCAGCGGCAGCGACGCCAGGTTGATCTCCATGGCCACGCGGCTTCCCCGGGCAACCTCCAGCAGGTGGCCGGCCAGGCCGAAACCGGTGATGTCAGTGCAGGCGTTAACCGGGAAGCCCTCCATCGCCTCGGCGGCGTAGCGGTTGAGGCGGGCCGCGGAACCGGCCATGGCCGCGGCGTCGGCGGGGCTGGCGACACGTCCCTTGACCGCGGTGGCGATGATGCCGGTGCCGAGCGCCTTGGTCAGGATGACCGCGTCCCCCGGGCGAGCCGTCCGATTGGTCAGTATCCGCTCCGGATGGACCGTTCCGGTCACCGACAGGCCATACTTCAATTCGTCGTCCCTGATGCTGTGCCCGCCGGCCAGGACGGCGCCCGCTTCGCGAATCTTCTCCGAGCCGCCCCGGAGGATGCCGGTGGCCACCTCCATCGGCAGGCAGCCGCTGGGGAAGCAGAGGATGTTGAGGGCGGTCAGGGGTCGCCCCCCCATGGCCCAGACATCCGACAGGGAGTTGGCCGCGGCGATCATGCCGAAAGTGAACGGATCATCGACCACCGGGGTGATCAGGTCAACCGTCTGTACCAGGGCCAGGTCATCGCGAAGGCGGAAGACCCCGGCGTCGTCCGAGGTCTCCCAGCCCACCAGCAGGGCGGGGTGATGCTCGACGGCCAAGTCCCTCACGGCCTGGTCCAGGTCCCCTGGACCGAGCTTGGCCGCTCAACCGGCGGCCTTGACCATGTCGGTCAGGCGATACTCCCTGTCCGTCATCGTTCCTCCCTGGTGTCTGACGTCGCCGGCATTCTACTCCTTCCCCCGGACCGGTCGCCAGCCCCGTTGGCCGGCAATGGCCGGCAACGTCGTTCAAGGGTAGGCGGTGCCGAAGATCCCCGGGCCGATGATCCTTGCCAGGCGGAGTTGCCCCTCGGCGTTCGGGTGGATGGGGTCGGCGAACCAGCGTGAGCGGTTGAGCCTGGCAGCCAGGCGGTAGAGATCCACCAGCGTGCACCCCTCGTCCCGCGCCACGGCGCGGATCTGCTCGTTATACGGCTCCGGGTTGGTCTTCAGGTAGGCCACCGTCCCGATCAGCAGATGGGTGGTGGTCAGCAGGACCGGCTCGCTCCCGATCGCCCGTGTCCGCCGGACGATCTCGGCCAGGTCGGCCCGGAACCGCCGCGGATCGACCCGGTGGTCCATGTCGTTCAGGCCGAAAGCGATGACGGTCAGGTCGGGCCTCCTGGGGGCCACCTGGGTGTCGAACCTGGCCAGGCCCATGGCCGCCGTGTCTCCGGGGATACCGAGATTCAGCACTTCGACCCACGGGTAACGGTGCTTGAGCCTTCGACCGATGATTTGCGGCCATCCCTCCCTTCCCGGGTGGCCGGCAGTGATCGAATCCCCCAAGGCGACAACGGTCCTGATCCTGCCCGATCGCAGGCCGACGGCGATGGGGTCTTCCCCCGGCTGATCGGCGCCGGAGATCGCAGCGGCCAGGCAGAAAAGGCACGCCGAGAAGGCCGCCGGGCCGAACCATCGCCGCGTCATCGGCCGCATCCGGTTTCCCCCGGTTGAACCGCCACGGTTGACCGCCGTCCGGCCAGCCCGTACCATGCGCCGATGGAGACGGTCGCGCGCGACGTGGTGGTTATCATCCCCGCCCTGAACGAGGACGAGGCCCTGCCGCATGTCCTGGCGGCCATCCCCTCGCCGCCGGTTTCCAGGGTGCTGGTGGTCGATAACGGCTCGACCGACCGGACCGCCGACGTCGCCCGTTCCTTCGGAGCGCTGGTGATCGCGGAGCCACGGCGCGGGTACGGCGCGGCCTGTCTGGCCGGCGTCCGGGCGGCTGAACCGGCCGGCATCATCGTCTTCCTTGACGCCGATCGGAGCGCCGACCCGGCCGAGATTCCGCTGCTCATCCAGCCGATCGCCGACGGCCGAGCCGACCTGGTCATCGGCTCGCGCATCCTCGGCCGGCGCGAGCGAGGCGCGCTCCTTCCCCAGGCACGCTTCGGGAACGCCCTGGCCGCCATGCTGATCCGCATCCTCTTCGGCCGCCGGATGACCGACCTCGGCCCCTTCCGCGCCCTGACCCGGGAAGCCTGGGAGCGAATCTCCCCCGATGACCGGGCCTTCGGCTTCCCGGTGCAGGTCCAGGTGCGGGCCCTGGCCCGCGGCCTGCGGGTGGTCGAGGTGCCGACCGGATACCGCCGCCGGATCGGCCGCTCGAAGATCAGCGGCACGCTCCGCGGAACGATAGGGGCGGGCTGGGGAATCATGTCGACCATCCTGGTCGAATACCTTTCCGCGCGGCGAGACGCCTGAGGATCGGGGCGGTCCGGGGTGGCCCTCCGCCCTCTCCCCAGCGCGCCAGGGCCCGCCCGAGATCGGCGGGCGTGTCCAGGTCGGGCCAGGGGGGGAGGAGACCGCACGACAGGCCGAGCCGCCGGGCGAGCGCCTGGCTCTTCTCCAGCACCTCCCCGGTGCTCCAGGGGATGCCGCCGAATATCCCCGCCGGATTCCGCAGGCCGACCAGGTAGTAGCCGCCGTCGGGATTCGGGCCGAAGACGACCTGGTCCCCCCTCTCCAGGCGGGCGAAGGCCTCGATCAGGTGTTCCCGCGGCAGGTCGGGCCCGTCGGAATTCATCAGGCAGACACACCCGTCGCCCTGGGCGAAGAGGCTTAGGGCAACGCTTTCTAAGCGTTCTCCCAGTTCGCCGTCCCCCTGGGGCACCAGGAAGAACGCCGGCGGGACGATTCGGCGGAAATGGGCGGCGGCCGACGCCGGGGTGTAGGCCACGCCGGCGGCGATACCCTCGAGGGATGCGGCCACATCGATGGTGTCGAGAAGCATGGCCCGGTAGAGGGAGCCGGCTTCCCGGGGGGAGAAGGGCGGGCAGAGGCGGGTCTTGATCTCCGGCGAGTTCGGTTCGCGCCCCATGATCGCCAGATACCGCTTGGGCAGCCCGCTTTGCCGGCTCACCATCCCGGCCCGCCTCCGGCAGGCGCTGTCAGCGGAAAGAGGAACGCCTGCCCCGGCATGGGGCAGGCGGCATGGGCCCGGATGGTGCCCAGGGACGGAATTGAACCGCCGACACGCGGATTTTCAGTCCGCTGCTCTACCAGCTGAGCTACCTGGGCATGGAGGGGATACGGATGGGGAAAGATACCAAGGGGGGCCGCGGGTGTCAAGACGCTCTTGTCAATCGGCCCCGTTCCCGGCAGCCCGTCTGGTGGTCATCACTAGCGTGCCGCTCAGCCGGTCGTGCCAGGCGAGACGGTGCTGGTCGTACAGGGCCCAGAAGAACCCCAGGCCGAACGGGAAGGCCGAGACGATGTAGCCCATCCAGCGGAGGAGGGCGTCGGTCAGCCCGAGCGGACCGCCGTCCGGGCTGGCGACCATGAGCGAGAAGAGCTGCTTGCCGGGCGTCGTCTGCCGCAGCCAGACGAAGCCGACGTGGTACAAGGCGCTGATGAAGACGCCCAGCAGGAACAGGGGCACGACGACTCTGCCCAGCCAGGTCCCGGCAAGGAGCCAGTCGCTGTCGACCCCCCGGTAGGCCAGCCCGATCCCGGCCCCCAGCGTGTGCAGGGCGGTGACCGCCAGGATGATCAGCGAGTCGATCGTGAAGGCAGCTCCCCGGCGCACGAAGCCGGCCGTGTCAACTCCGACCAGCGGTTCGGCCGAGGTGTCTTCCTCGGGAAGGTGCAATGGGAGCATGCCGTCATCGACATTCTGCTCCTCGAACAACACCTCGCCCCTGTCCAGCCCCTCCCGCTCGATGGTCAGGGGCTGGAAGATATCCTGGGGCAGCTCCTCGTCGAGATCGATCCGGAGGGACTCGATCGGCACCTTGCCGCCGGAACGGGCGGCGGGCTCGGGGGCTGGTTCGTCCCGGATGGCCGGCGGCGGCGGGAAAACCGCGGCCTCCTTGGGCGGCTCGTCGAAGACCTGCTCCAGCAGTTCCTCCGGATCGACCCCCTCGAACTTCTTGGCCACCACCTCGGTCCGCTTGCGGCTGACCCGGCGGGGCGGAGCCTTGGGTGGCGGCGGGGCGGCCGCCGTCGGCTCGTCCGGTTGAGGAACATGGTTGTCGACCTTCCAGCCCGCTTCGAGGATGCCGTCGGTCGAGGCCGCCGGGGTCACGTCAAAGTCGTCGAAGGAGAACGGGATTTCTCGATCACCGGGGTCTTCGAACGACTTGCCGCACTTCTTGCAGGCCTTGGCATTGGCCAGGGACATGTATCCGCACACCGGGCATTTCATGGCCACATGCTATCACAACCGGGTCGGAGCCGACAACGGCGGGCGGGTCAGCCCAAGTCGCCCCAGAGGTGCTGGAGGATGGCCGCGGCGGCGATGCCGGCCGTCTCGCTTCGCAGGATGCGCGGCCCCAGGGTGACCGGGACGAAGCCCCGCGCCCGGCAGAGGTTCACTTCGGGCCCGGAGAAGCCGCCCTCGGGCCCCACCAGCACGTCCGCTTCCCCCGGTGAGGCTTCCGGCAGGTCGCCGAGGGCGACGGCGTCGTCCGCCGGGTGGAGCATCAGCCGGGTGGACGCTCCCGGCAGGGCCAGGTAGTCGGCCAGGGCGATCGGACCGACCAGTTCAGGGGCCATCGCGCGTCGGCACTGGGCCACCGCCTCGTCGGCCACGCGCCGCCACCGGCGCAGCCGCTCGGTTTCGCCCGAGGGGCGGGCGACGCTGTGCCGGCAGACCAGGGCGACAATCCGGCGGACCCCCAGTTCGACCGCCTTCTGGACCAGCATCTCCATCCGCCCGCCGCGGGGTATCGCCTGGATCAGCGTGAGGCGCAGGGGGGATTCGCCGGCACCTTCCCCGAACGCCTCGATCCGGCCGGTGATCCGCCCGTCGGCGACCGATTCAACCCGCACGAGGTAGGTCCGGCCCCGCCCGTCGGCGCCGATGATCCGCTCCCCGGGCGCCACCCGCAGGACGACCGCCAGATGGCGGTAGGCCTCGCCGACGATGTCGATGCGGTCCCCGGAAGGGGAGAGGCCGGCCAGGCTGACCCGCTTCATGGGGCGCCGGCGGCTCAACCGGCGGAGGGAGGCGCCGCCGGCAGGGTGAAGACGACCGAGAACTCCTTGCCGTAGACCGACTCGGCCCTGATGGTGCCGCCGTGCGACTCGATGATCCGCTTGACATTGTAGAGCCCCAGGCCGGTCCCCTTGCGGGGGGGCATGGACGGGTCGTTGACCCGGACGAACTTGCCGAAGATCGTCCCCAGGTCCTCGGGCTTTACCCCCTGGCCCTCGTTGCGCACCCGGATCTCGACTTGGTCTCCCTCGCGGCGCCACCCGTAGCCGATCAGGCCCCCCTCGCGGCCGTACTTGATGGCGTTGTAGAAGAGGTTGTCGAAGACGATGGCCATCAACGCCCGGTCGGCCAGGACCCTGACGGAACCCTCTGTTTCGGCTAAGAAGAGGCTCCGCTGCTCCGGCTCGAACAGATGCTTCTGCATCAGCGAATCGATGGCCGGCCCGACCAGGTCGGACAAGAGGTCGAATTCCTTGAGGTCCGGCTTCCCCCCCTGGCTCTCCACCCTGGTCAGGTTCATGAAGTCGTCGGTCATGTGTTCGATGCGCGACGCATTGGCCAGGATCCGGTCGAGCACATCGATCTGCTTGTCGCTCAGCGGGCCGTATTTCCCTTCGATCAGCAGCCTGACATACAGCGTGAGCGCCGCCAGCGGGTTGCGCACCTCGTGCGCCACGAAACCGATCAGGAACTGGTAGTGGTCAACCTGCTGCTGCAGTCTCTCCGGCATGGGTCCTCCGTCCTGGGGCGGATTGTAGGGGCATGTTTCCATTGCCGTCAAGGCGTTTCGCCCGATGTCCTGACCCAACGCATCTTGTTGAAAATAGAAAACTGTTATACGATTGCCGGCCGGAGGAAACCGCTTCATGTTCATCAAGGAGATCGCCACCATCGGGCACGCCCTGGATGTCCTCGAGCTCTTCTCCTCGGGGTCGCATGAACTGGGTGTCACCGAGATCGCCGCCCGCCTGTCGCTGTCCAAGAACAACGTCTTCCGCCTTCTGGCCACCCTCCAGTCGAAGGGCTTCGTCGAGCAGAACCAGCACTCCGACGGGTACCGGCTGGGTCCCAAGATCCTCGAAGTGGGTCAGGCCTACCTGAGCCGCCAGGACATCATCAAGGTCGCCCATCCGGTCCTCGAAGAAATGGTCAGGACGTGCGGGGAAGCGGCTTACCTGGCCCGTCTCCACGGCAGCGACGTGGTCTACCTCGACCTCGTCCAGACGGCCCACCCGCTGCGGCTGCGCTCGCGCCTCGGCTGGCGCCTCCCGGCTCACTGCACCGCCGCCGGGAAAGTCCTGCTGGCATTCGAGCCGAAAGACCGCCTGGAGCAGGTGCTGACCTACCGCAAACCGTCACGGTTCACACCCCACACCATTGTCTCCAAGGTGGAGATCCTGCGGCACTTGCGGCAGGTGGCCGAGAACGGCATCGCCCTCGACATGGAGGAGTGGGAGCCCGACGTGCGCTGCGTGGCCGCGCCGATCAGGGACCACGAGGGTATCGTCTCGGCCGCCGTGGTCATCTCCGCGCCGCTCATCCGGATGCCGGCCGAACGCATCCGGCAGGAGATCATCCCGCTGGTGCGGCAGTCAGCCGAGGAGATCTCCCGCCGCCTCGGCCACCCCGCCTAGCCCTGATTCAGAGCTTATCGCAGGCAAACCCGCCTGATTTCGTGGATATCGGTCAGCCCTTGCAGCACCTTCAGCAGGCCGTCCTGTTTCAGGGTGGTCATACCTTCGGACACGGCGTGCTGCCGGATGGTCTCAGTTTCCGGCTTCCTCTTGATCAGCTTTTTCAAGCCGTCGGTGCAGTTGAGGAGCTCATGGATGCCGAGGCGCCCCCGGTAGCCGGTGTTCAGGCAGCGGGGGCAACCGACGGCCCTGGCAATGATGATTGATTCAGTGCTCAGACCCGCGGCGGAAAAGGCGTCCGCACCATACTCTTCGATGATCTCGGCCAATTCCGTCTCGGTGGGGCGGGCTCTCTCCTTGCAGTGATCGCATAGACGGCGGGCCAGCCTTTGGGCCAGGATGCACAGGAGCGAGTCGGAGAAGGCGAACGGATCCAGGCCCATTTCCAGCAGTCTGGTAACGGTCTCCGGAGCGGAATTAGTATGCAAGGTGGACAGGACCAGGTGGCCGGTCAGGGAAGCCTCGACGCCAATTGAGGCGGTTTCATGGTCGCGCATCTCGCCGACCATGATGATGTCCGGATCGAGCCGCAGAAAGGAGCGCAGGGCAGCCGCGAAGGTAAGTCCTATCTTGGGGTTGACCTGCACCTGGCGCAACCCATCCTGGGTGATTTCCACCGGGTCCTCCGCCGTCCAGATCTTCACCCGGGGCGTGTTGACCAGAGCGATGGCCGAATGCAGCGTGGTGGTCTTGCCCGATCCGGTCGGCCCGACCACCAGGATCAGGCCGTAGGGTTGCCGGATGGCGCTCTCGAAAACCCGTTTGTTCCGCTCGGTAAGCCCCAGGTCATCGAAGGTGACCGGGTCCTCTGTCCGCAGAAGCCTGATGACCACGTCTTCCAGGTTGCCGACGGTGGGCATGGTGGCCACCCGCAATTCCACGTTTATGGAGCCGAATCTCTTGAAGCTTATCTTGCCGTCCTGGGGCTTGCGGCGTTCCGATATGTCCAGGTCGGACATGATCTTGATCCGCGAGGGGATGGCGTACTTGTACTTGTAGGGCAGCCGCTGATAGATATCGCAGATGCCGTCGACGCGGGTCCTGACCACCACTTCCTCCCGGCCGGGCCGCGGCTCGATATGGATGTCGGAAGCCCTGTTCATGGCGGCGTCATGGATGATCTTGTTTACCAGCTTCACCAGAATGCTGTCCTTCTCGGTCACTCTCCTGGCGTCCTCCTCGACGTCCGGTTCGTCGGTTTCCTCATCCATGATCTCGGTGAACGTGTCCGGAATCTCAGCTTCAGGCTCCGGGGAAGCGCCGCCGAGGATAGAAAACCTCTTTTGCACGGCCGTTATCTCGGATCCTGGGGCGATGACCGTCTCGACCTTCATGTTGATCATACTTTCGAGCCGCTGCAGGTCCTTCTGCTCCAATGGGCGGTTCATGGCTATGATGATGTTCTTCCCATCAACGGAAACCGGGACCATCTTGTTTTCGGTGGCTTGAGAAATGATGCTCTTGGCCAGCCCGAACTTGACCTCGATCTTCCTGTTGTTCAGGTGAATGAAGGGCCGGTCATGGTAGAGAGCCACCACCTTGGCCATGGTCTCCTCGCTTATGTAGTCCAGGTTCAGCAGGACCTTTTCCAGGGGGAGTTTCTCCCGGCCGCTCATCTCCAGGGCCAGGTCCAGATCCTCCCGGCCGACGAAGCGATACCTGATCAGGATGTCCTCGATCTTCTGCCTCTTGTCGTACCGGTCGAGTATTGGCTGGAGAGCCTGATCCTTGATGTACCCCAGCTTTACCAGGAATCGTCCGAGAGGCTGGTAGGAGGACGCCTGCTTCTGCGCCCGCCGCCCATCTTCGAGCTGGGTGGCGGTTATCAGGCCTTGCTCGATCAGGATCTGGCCGAGTTCCTTGTTTTCCATCGTTCAAGCCTTCCCGCTGATCTTGTCCTGGAGGGCGTCCAGGGCCTGGCGCTTGGAATCCAAGATGGAGATCTTCCGGTCGGCGCGGGTCATGCTGAAGATCTTTCGAACGCTTTCGTTCAGCCCGGTGCAGACCAGCAAACCGCCGCTGCCCTCCAGGTCACGGTTGGCGGCTATGCAGGCCCCCAGTCCCGAGCTGTCGATGAAGGCGATCCCGCTCAGGTCGATCAGCACATGGACGAATTTCTTCTCCTTGAGCTTGGCCATCTGGCTTTGCAGCGCCCCGGCGGTGCCGGCGACGAGGTCGCCCTGCAGCTTCAGGATCACCACGTTGCCATCCATTTCAAGCTTGATTTCCATCCCCCGCACCCTCCCCCTTCGCCGTGGGAATCGTCTTCTTCAAGGTCACCCGATTGTACCCGTCCCGGTATTCATGCTCAATCCCATCCACCAGGCGCTGGATGATGCCCAGTCCATATCCCCCCTGGGGCCAATCTCCGGAGGCATCAGGTTCGGGCAATTCGGCCTTCCCGGTTGGATCGAACGGCAGTCCGTCAGTGGTCAGGGTGAAGGCGGTCTCCCGGCCGGAGAAATGAAGGTCCGCCTTGATGGACTTGGCGCCTGAGTGTTCCACCGCGTTGTTCATCAGTTCGGTGACCGCCTGGCAGAAATCGGTGATGTTCGGATCGCTCTCGGGCAGGCGAAGATGATCGGCGCTGGCTTCCCTGACGGCGGTCCGGATGTCGTCAACCCGGTCGAAACAGGGCTTGAAGGAAAGACCGAGCCGGGTCTGGCCTTCATCGCACTCCCTGCCGATGGCCAGGATGGTCATATCATCCTCCAACTCGCCGGGGTGGAACCTCTCCAATTCGGCCACGACCGCGGCTGTCAGCTCCCGGGGTGAGCGATGCCCGAGGAACTTCTCCGGAAGGATCGAGCCGAATTCTTGTCCCCGGGCGTCCCTGGCTTCCACCAGGCCGTCGGTATAGAGGAACAGCATGGCCCCGGGAAGGAGCCGGTGCTCGACCGTCTCCCAGCGGTCCTCGGTATCCCAGCCGAGAGCCGGACCGGTGGATTCGATGGTCGTTGTCGCGGTCCCATCGAGAAGATAGATGGGATTGTGGCCGGCGGAAACGAGCCAGACGATGCTGGTCTTCAGGTCGAGCACCGCATACACCAACGTGAGGAACATCTGGCTGTCGGACATCATCGGGCAAAGCATCCGGTTGGCCGTGGTCACGATCTCCAGCGGGTCCCCCAGGGTATGGCCGAGCGACTGGAACATGCCCTTGCACACCGCCATCATGAGGGCCGCGGAGATGCTGTGCCCCGAAATGTCGCCGATCAGGAAATGGGCCTGATCGTTCAAGACCCAGGCATCGAAGAAGTCGCCGCCGATCAGGCGGGAGGGACGGTAGCAGACGGCCGTTCGGAGGCCCGGGAGCCGCAGGTCCTGAGGGAGTACGCTCTCCAGGACCTTATAGGCCAGGACGCGTTCCTTTTCCATCTCCCGGTTCTTAATACCCAACTCGTGATTCTTCTCCTCCAACTCCGCGTGGGCCTTCTTCAAGGCTTCTTCCATCTGCCGGCGCTCGGTGATGTCGGCCATGAAGCCTTCGATGGACGCCAGCGTTCCGTCCTCCCGGTAGATGCCCTGGCCCTGCTCCCAGATCCACTTCGTCTTCCTTTCGGCCGTGATGAGTCGATAGACGAGCTGGAAAGGCTGCTGTGCCTTGAGGGAGTCCTGCACGTCCTGCCGGACGGTTTCCCGATCATCCGGATGGATCAGGTCGCTGAACGACACGCGGGCATTGCCGATCAATTCCTCGGGAGAGTACCCGGTAATGGCCCGGCAGCCCTGGCTGATGAAATTGATGGTCCAGAGCGGGTCATCGCGTCGGCGGTAGGCCATCCCCGGCAGGTTGCTCAGCAGCGTGGAGAGCTCGCGCCGGCTTTCCCGGAGCGCCTGCTCTGCCTGCTTGCGTTCGGTGATGTTCTCCTTGACGGCCACGAAGTGGGTGGCCATCCCATCGGCGTTCATCAGCGGGGCGATGACCGCGTGCTCCCAGAATAGATCGCCATTCTTCTTCTGGTTATGGAATTCCCCCTCCCATTCATGGCCGGAGAGGATCGTGTCCCACAGGCGCTTGTACTCCTCCCGGGGCTTGTCACCCGACTTAAGAATCCGGGGATTCTTCCCCAGCACCTCGTCGATGGCATAGCCGGTCAACCGGGTGAATTTCGGATTGACGTATTCGATGTTGCCGTCGCGGTCGGTGATGACGATGGCGGTGGGGCTCTGTTCCACGGCCGTCGAAAGCTTCCTAAGTTCCATCTCCGCCTGCTTGCGTTCGGTGATGTCCTGGGATGTCCCCACCAGTTGAAGAATCTGGCCGTGGGAACCGCGCTTGACCTCCGCCCTGGAAAGGATATGCCGCACGGTGCCGTCCGGCCTGAGAAGTTGGAACTCCAGGTCATAACCCCGGCCTTCGGTGATCGCTGCTTGAACGGCGGCATCGAGCCTGGGCAAGTCTTTCGGATGCATAAGCTTGCGATACCCGTCAAGAGAGGGGATGGCGGCGGGATCCAGCCCGCAGATGTGGAACATCTCCGCGGACCAGGTCACCCGATCGGACTTCGGATCATACGTCCAGCTCCCGACCTGGGCGACTTCCTGGGCCTTCTTCAACCGCTGCTCGCTGGCCGAGATCTTCAAGGCGAGTTCCGACTGTCGCTGGAGAACCACAAAGATGGCGATGAAGATGAGGGCGAACTGAACGGTGATGAAGATCCCCCCCAGGCGGAAGTAGGCTACCGATCTCTGCCAGACAGCGGCGTCGATGTCGATCCCGAGAACGCCGATAATCCTGCCGCTGGAAGGGTCCCGAAGAGCGGCGAGGCCGGAGATGAACGATCCCCACTCGTCGGTGTAGGGGCCGACCGTGGCGCTCTCCCCCGAGGCAAAGACGGCGAAAAGCTCCCGGGGCGGCCGCTGATAATAGACCCCGGGGTCGTTGTGATCAGGGTTCCCCTCGGGCACCGAATCCATGGCCAGATGAAATCCGTCTTCTCTTTGAAACAAGAGATAAATCCAGCGCAATTGCGGCTTGACCATATGCATGTGCATCAATTGCTCCCGGAGGTAACGATACTCGGGCAGATGCAGGTCGGCCGGGGTGCCGGTCAGCTTGGCGGCCCTTTCGCGATCAAGGCTGAGGGTGACCATCCTGGTCTGGTTCAGGATGTCGTTCCTGACTCTCCGGTCGGCATACTTTCCGGCCAGCCAGGTGAAGACCCAGCCCATGGCCAGGACGCCGATGATAACGACTGCCAGGGAAGCCCCTTGATACCGCTTGGTCGGCCGTTCCGCTTCCGGGAGATAACCTTGTCTGGATTCCTGATGGTATTGCCAGATTGTGGCGGTGAGGCAGGCGGCCAGGATTCCCCTGATCAATTGGATGGGAATCCCGGTGAGTGCCAGGAAGGCGGAATAGTTGACGGTCGAGGCGGGGAAGAACGGGGCCGGTGGAACGACGGCCCCGGCGGTCAAGGTGTATCCCGCCATGGTCAGGGAGGATAAGATCAGGATGCGCCTGGAATCCTTTTCAAGCCTTGAGGCGCGCCACAAGGCGGCGGCTGACCAGAAACCGCCGGTCAAGGCGAAGGCGTATCGCGTCGCGGCGTTCATGCCCGACATCCCCGCCGGCCAGGCGGCGACCGCGCATGCCAGCAGTGGAAGGTGGACCCACGGGCCGGGGCTTTTCCCTCCCAGTTTTCGCCACGAGGTCCGGCCGAACTCCAGCAAGAAAGCGAAGGAGAGGATCATGAGGCCGAGTCGCACGGCGGAAAAGATCTTTGGATCCCCCAGGCTGAAGGTCAGCATTTCAAGCCATTCATGGATCCCGTGGATCAGGCCGAAGAGCCCAAGCCACGTCCAGGGCAGCCGCTGCCCCTGCTCCCGGCGCTTGGTAAAACAGATGGCCGCCAGCAGAATGAAGGCCAGCCCGTAGCACAGGAAGATATAATCCATCTGCTGTTGCATGAATGCAGCCATCACTCGATCCTGTTCTCCATTTCTACCTGGTACTGTCTAACTTCATGTGGGTCGTGGGCAATCGCTTCCGCGTCCGCTGGCGCTCGGTGATATCCTGGCCTTGCGCGATGGTTGCCGTCCCCGCGCAGGAACAGGGTTTCGGCCCTCGGATTGGGTGTGGGGCGGGGTTTCCGGGTCGATGCGACCCATAAGGCATTCCTTTTTGGCCTTGGCATGACCAAGGGGTGCGCAAACCTCGGATTGCCACTATACGGGCACTCTACTCCGCTATTTGTGGGCGGGTCAAGGTTCTTCTCCGGGGAGGGCGATCATCTTGCTGGAGGCCGAAGCGGAACTACGAGCGGCGAGTACCGGCGGCCAGGCGGCTCTCCAGTGCGTCGGACCACTTGGAGAGGAGCCAGCAGGGGACGAAGTAGACCACCGCGGCGAAGATGAACAGCTCCATCGGGGCGTTCATCACCCGGTTGTTGACCTGGAAGATGGTCCGGGTGAACTCGGCCACGCCGATGATGTAGATCAGCGAGGTGTCCTTGACCACGGCGATGAAGTTGCCGACGATGGCCGGGATCATGTTCTTCAGCCCCTGGGGCAGGATGATGTAGGCGAAGGCCTGGGCCGGGGTCAGCCCGGTGGCGAGGGCGGCCTCCATCTGGCCGTGGGGGATCGAGTGGATGCCCGCCCGGACCGTCTCGGCCATGTAGGCCCCGTAGAAGGCGATCAGGGCCACGGTGGCGAAGACCATCTCCGCCTGGGGCACCCCCTTGAGCTTCGGGAAGACCTGCGGCAGCATGAAGTAGAACCAGAAGATGCCCATCAGGATCGGCCCGCCGCGGATGATCTCGATGTACAGGATCGACGGGACCCGGATGAGGGGGTTCCTGGCCGCGCGCATCAGGCCGACGAAGATGCCGATGATGAACGTGGCCACGATGGTCACCACCGAGATGACCATCGTCAGCACGAAGCCCCCCAGGTTCAGGAACTCGATCCCCCGCAGGATCGTCTTCCCGCCCAGGATCAGGCATCGCCGTCTCCAGCAGCAGCCCGCCCAGGAAGAGGTTCCGCCGCCGGGCATGTCCCAGCGACTGGTTCCGGTAGGCCTCCCAGGCCAGCCAGACGAAGAGGGCCAGGGCAAGCACCACCACTCCCCACCAGCCCAGGGCGGCGTAGGAGAGGCGTCCCATCATGAAGTACTTGAAATTCTTCGGTATGACGTCCCAGTGCCAGGTCACGGCCGGTCCTCCCTCGAAGAGCACTTCCCGGCGGCGCGAAGTAGAGCCACCAGAAGGCTGCCGCCAGCGCATAGAGGGCCGCCCAGGCGAGCGGCCAGGCACATCTTGGCGATCAGCGGGTCCTCGAAGGCGATCAGGCCCGGCATCCAGGCGCACCAGGAGGTCGAAGAAGAGGGTCGCACCCGCGGTCACCAGGGTCCACCGGATGACGTCGATCCCCCACTCGGCGCGTTTCCACGCCGCCCAGCGCGGCCAGCACCAGGCCGGCCCCGAGCAGGTAGAACCAGAGGCCCGTCCACCAGGCGCCGGCGTGCGACGCTTGCGCCGCCCCGCCAAAACAGCCCAGCCGCCGGCGGCGGCCGAAGCCAGCGCGAAGACCGGCCCGAGGGAGTAGCCGACCGGCACGCCCCGCAGGGCCATCGAGGCGCTGCTTCCGGATGGCCATCTCGGGGATCGAGATGGCGTGGTCATACCGGTTCAGCAGCCACGACATCAGGAAGGAGATGACCATGTAGAGGCCGGTGGCGACGGTGAAGGCCTCGAACCCCTTGAAGGTGTTGGCCTCGACCTGGCGGGCCATGTAGGTCACCTCGGCCACGCCGATGGCCATCGCCTGGGCCGAGTTCTTGGTCAGCGCCAGCATCTGCGACAGCAGCGGCGGGATGATGATCCGGAATGCCTGCGGGAGAATCACCAGCCGTAAGGTCTGCAGGCCGGACAGACCGGACGAGCGCGCCGCCTCGGTCTGGCCGTGGGGGATGGCTTGGATGCCCGCCCGGACCGTCTCGGCGATGAAGGCCGAGGTGTAGACCGACAGGCCGACCACGGCGCTGATGAGCTCCGACTGCCCCTTGTTGTAGGCGTCCTTGAGCGCCAGTGACCGGCCCCCGAGACGAACGCCGCGCCGGCCGGGAACCAGGCCAGCAGCCAGCCGAAGAGGGCCGCCAGGGCGTCCAGCAGCGTCGAGGTCCCGAAGTACCAGAAGAAGAGCTGCACCAGCAGCGGCGTGTTGCGGAAGAACTCGATGTACGGAATGCAGATGGCCCGGATGATGCGGCTGTTGGAGAGCCGGCCGACCGCGACGAGCACCCCCAGCACCATCGCGAAGACCATCGAGATGGCCGACAGGCGCAGCGTGACCACCAGCCCCTGCAGGATCCAGCGCAGGTACTGCCAGCGGTCGCGGGCGAAGATCTCCCACGAGAGGCCCTTGAAGAACTTCACCAGGACGGGCCCGGCATAGACCGCCACGGTCGCGGCCACGGCCGCGATGGCGCCGTACAGCAGCCAGTGGGGGAGGTCGTCCCGCCAGGTCCGGTAGATACGTCTTGGTCATGGGCAGAGGTCCGGGGGCGGCCAAGCGACCGCCCCCGGCGTGTCAGTTCGTTACCGCATCGGCCAGGTGTCGAGGGCGTGGTCGAGGGGGTAATCGCCCGGTGAACCACTTCTTCCAGGTCTTCTCATACTCGCCCGAGTTCCACATCTCGATCAGGCAGGTGTTGATGAAGTCGCGCCAGTCGGAGTCGTTCTCGACGACGCCTATCGCATACGGCTCGGCGGCGATGAAGTCGGCCCCGACGATGTCCCAGTCGCCCGGCTTCTCGTCCTTGAGCTTCAGCCCGATCAGGATGCCCGAGTCGGTGGTCACCGCTTCGACCTTCCCCTGCTTGAGGGCCAGGAAGGCTTCGGGGTAGTTCTCGAAGGAGACGACGGTGCACTTCGGCTGCACCTTGATGATGTTCTGCTCGGAGGTCGAGCCCTTGGCCGAGCCGACCTTCTTGCCGGCCAGGTCCTTGTAGCTCTTGATCGGGCTTCCCTTCTTCACCAGCAGCTTCTGCTCGTCGTAGAGGTAGGTGTTGCGAGAAGTCGATCTCGTCGTCCCGCGTCTTGGTGTGGGTCATCGTGGCCGCCAGCAGGTCGACGTTCCCCTCCTTCAGGGTGGGGATGCGGGTCTGCGACGTGACCGGCTTGAATTCGGCCGGCACGCCCAGCTTGCCGGCGATGTACTTCACCAGGTCGCACTCGAAGCCGACCAGGTTGCCCTTCTCGTCGACGAAGCCGAAGGGGAAGACGCTGTCCTTGACGCCGGCTATCAGCTTGCCGCGCGACTTGACCTTGTCGATGGTGCCGGCGGCGAACGCCGGGGCGGCCACCAACACCAGGACGGCAAGGAGACTCAACAGCAGGGCTATTCTCTTCATCGTTCCTCCTATGGCAGGGGTTTCGTCCTCACAACGGGAATTCGCCTGGAAGGTGCCCTTCGGATCACCTCCTTCACCGGTTCGGTTGCGCTAGAGTATCTCGGCCAGAAACTTCTTGGTCCGCTCCTCCCTCGGGTTGGCGAAGAACTCGGCTGGTGCCCCCTCCTCGACGATCTGGCCGTCGGCCAGGAAGATGACCCGGTCGGCCACCTCCCGGGCGAAGCCCATCTCGTGGGTCACGCAGACCATGGTCATCCCTTCCCGGGCCAGGTCCTTCATGACGTTCAGGACCTCGGAGATCATCTCCGGGTCGAGGGCCGAGGTGGGTTCGTCGAAGAGCATGATCTTGGGGCGCATGGCCAGGCCGCGGGCGATGGCGACCCGCTGCTGCTGCCCGCCCGAGAGCTGGGCCGGGAAGGCATGGGCCTTCTCGGGGATGCCCACCTTGCGCAGCAGGTCGCCGGCGATCCTCTCGGCTTCTTCCCGCTTGATCTTCCGGACTTTGATCGGCGCCAGGCTGATGTTCTCCTGGGCGGTGTAGTGCGGGTAGAGGTTGAACGACTGGAAGACAAAGCCGATCTCGGCCCGCAACCCGGTGATGTTGCAGCGGCGGTCGTGAACCGGGAAACCGTCGACCACTAGTTCCCCGCCGTCGATCGTCTCCAGGCGGTTGATGCACCGGATGAGGGTGCTCTTGCCCGACCCGGAAGGACCGCAAATGACCAGCACTTCGCCCTCGCGGACGTGCAGGTTGATGCCCCGGAGCACATGGTGCTTGCCGTAGTACTTGTCGACGCCGACGAATCGGATCATGCCCGAGCCTCCCGGAATGATTAGGCTACCATCCCGTTGCGGCCGGGTCAACCGGCAACGGCCACCATCCGGTCGAGGGAGCGCCTCGCCAGGCGGGCCGTCTCCACCGGCACCTCCACCCGGGGCGACATCGACTCGAGCGCCGCCAGCACGTCATCGGCCCGGGTCATCTTCATGTTCGGGCAGACCATCTCGCGCCGGGGGACGATGAACGTCTTGTCCGGATGCACGACCCGCAACTTGACTGCCACCTCTTCCTCGGTGCCGACGATGAAGGTCGTCCCTCCCTGGGCCGCCACCCAGGTGAACATGCCGGCGGTGCTGGTCACCTCGTGGGCCAGCGCGGTCACCTCGGGGCGGCACTCGGGGTGGGCCACGAAGAGCGCCCCCGGGTGCCGGGCCAGCAGATCCTCGACGTCCCCGGCCCGGAGGCACTGGTGGACGTGGCAGTTCCCCCGCCAGGCGATCACCTCCACACCGGTGATCCGGGCGGTATAGGCGGCCAGGTTGGCGTCCGGAACCATGATCACCCTTGGTGAGCCCAGGGAGCGGACCAGGGCAACGGCGTTGGAGGAGGTGCAGCAGTAGTCGGCTTCGGCTTTGACCGCGGCGGTGGTGTTCACGTAGGCCACCACCGGCACCCCGGGATGGGCGGCTTTCAGAGCCACGACGTCGGCCGCGTCGATCGAGTCAGCCAGCGGGCAGCCCGCTTCGGGGCGGGGGTGGAGGACTATCTTGTCCGGGCAGAGGATGGCCGCGCTCTCGGCCATGAATCGCACTCCGGCCAGCAGGATGACCCCGGCCGTCGACGATGCGGCAACCTTGGCCAGATGGTACGAGTCGCCGCAGGTGTCGGCCGTCCGCCGGACATCCTCCCGCTGGTAGTGGTGGGCCAGAATGATGGCGCCGCGCCGGGCGGCAAGCTCCCTGATGGCCTTGGTCAGATCCCGTTCCATTTCCGCTCCTGGTAACGTATAGTTGTCATATGGCCGCCCGCAGATTCGGTTCGTCCCGCAGACCGAACGACCTCGCCCGGATGCGGGGCATGGTCGAGCAGGCGCTGGTGGCGATCGGGCAGGAGGGGCGGCTGGCCGATCTGGCCGTCATGCAGGCATGGTCCCGGGCCGTCGGCCCGTTCGTGGCGTCGCGGGCCACCCCGCTGGGCCTCCACGAGGGGACGCTGACCGTTGGGGTGGCCGGTTCGGCCTGGATGAACCAACTCCATCTCTTCCGCGACGACATCGCCGCCAAGGTGAACGCCTGCCTGGGCCGGGAGGACGTGACCGCGGTCAAGCTCGTGCTCCACCGCGACAAGGCCCGGCCGGTCCTCTCGCGCCGGCGTCATGGGCCGAAACGGGCGACAACGGCCGACGACCGCCGCTTCGTCGACGAGGCAACCGCGCCTCTCACCGACGACCAGCTCCGGGAAGCCCTCCGGCGGATATTCACCCGCCAACTTGAGTCCGGCGGTGCCGGGTAAACGACGACCCGGTCACCAGACCGACAACTGGTCGGTCATCTCGAGCGGCTTGACGGAGTTGGTCACCAGCGCGGTGGCGGTGTAGTTGCCGCTTTGCAGGACCTGCATTTCCCCCACCAGGTAGTTGATGCAGGTCTGGTCGCCCATCCCGTTGCGGAAGGCCACCAGCTTGGTCCCCGGCACGACTCCCGACGACTGGCCCAGGTCGATGAAGACGATGTCCCCCTCGGCTATCGCCGTCCGGCTATCCTCGACGGCCAGTATCGTCGCCGGCGGCCCCCCGGTCGCCGGGATGCAGGGGCCGGTGAGCCTGGGCGCCAATGCCCGCTGGGAAGGGATGTCGTGCGGCATGACCGGCACGATGCGGTCGCCGACGGCCGCGGTGTCGTACGAGGCGACGATCCTGGCGGTGGCTGTCTTCTCCTGCAGGCAGGTGGTTTCAAGACGCCCGACCACCTTGACCTGCCAGCCGTAGGAGGCGCCGGTGACGGCGTGCCTTATCTCGCGGACCGGTCGCAGGATCTTGAACGTCTGGCCGACGGTCAGCCCGTCCTGGTCGCCGCGGTTGATGAACACCACGTTGAAGGCGCTCAGCGTCAGGTTCTCCTCGGGCGAGCCGATGATGGCCGCCGTGGGGAGTTCGGGGGTGATGAATCCGCAGTTTTCGAACATGGCCTCCGGAATTTCGGCCGAGGCGAGCGTCTGCTTCCGCGAGAGGATGGCCGAGTCGCCCGCCGGAACCCGGGATGACTCCATGAATTCCTCGGGGGCAATCACCCGGGCTGCCTTCCGCGCGGCCGCGTCCGCTTCGGCTGCCGCTCTGGCTGCGGCTGCTGCTCTGGCTGCGGCTGCCGCGGCATCAGATGCCTGCGCACCGGCTGCGGCGGCTCCGCTGTCCTTGGGCGCCTCGCCAACCACCAGCGCATCGCCCGGGAAGATCATGTTGGCGCTCTCGATCTGGGGATTGGCCTTCAGGATTTCCGGCCAGCGCCCGGTGTCACCGAGCACCTTCCCGGCGATCCCGGACAGGGTGTCGCCCGGCTTCACCAGGTAGATCTGCTTGCCGCCGGCCTCGATCAAGCCGCCATTGTTCGAACCGCCATTGTTGCCTTCCATGCCGTCCGCCAGGACCGGCGAAGCGAAAAACACCGTCGCGCACAGAACCCCGATGGTCGTGACGAGTCTCTTGTTCACGGTGTCCCCTCCTCCCTATTTCCAGATCCGCAGTTTCTCGGAAGCCATGATCGCCGCTTGCGAATCCGGGTAGCGGCTGACAACCTCGCGCAGTTCGCGCGCGGCGTCGTCCCGGTTCCCCAACTCCCGGTTCGACAAGGCCTTCTTGAACTTGGCGTCGGGGACCTTGTTGCCGGTCGGGAAGTTCTTCTCGACCTTGTCGAACTCCCGCAGCGCCTGCCTGTAATCCTTCTGGGCGTAGTAACATTCCCCGATCCAGGTACTGGGCATTGTCGGCCAGCTCGGTCTGGGGGAAGGCAGCGATGTATTCCTCGAACCGGGAGATTGCCTGCCCGTACTCCTGCCGCTCGAAGAATCCGTAGGCGACCGAGTAGACTTCCTCCGGCTTGCCGGCCGGCTTGGCCGGGGCGGATGTCGGTGCGGGAACGGCCGCGCCGGGCTTGGCCGCGCGCTCGGGCGGCGGCGCCGGCTTGACCGGCGCCGGCGGCTCGATGTCCATCGACTCGACCTGGCGGTCGGAAGCCCCGGGCGGCGGAGCGATGATCGGCGCCGTGCTGGCCTCGTTCTTCACCTCGAGGCGCAGATCCTCGAGCCGCTCGGTGTTGTCGTCGACCCGGGTCTCCATCATCTGGATACTGTTGTCGATCCCCTCGAGACGGAGCGCGTGCTCTTCCTGGCGCCGCTGCTGGTCGGTCGAGTTCTTGCGGAGGATCTGCACCTGGTCATAGAGCGCCCGGTAGTCCTTGGTGGAGACGCACGCGGCCGTCATCAGCGCGAGCATGCCGACAGCGAAAAGGCCGACCATTTTGCACCAACACCTCATGGTTGACTCTCCCGATCGTTCATTGACGGCAATCCCCACCCTATGGTACGGGCACGGATGGGCAAAGTCAAGGGCGCGGCGGTCAGGCCAGGCGGTTGAAGACCAGCCCGGAAACCAGCTTGGGGTGGAAGTTGGTCGACTTCGGCGGCATGCGCACGCCGGCGGCGGCCAGATCCTTGACCTGGTCGATCCGGGTCGGGTTGAGGATGAAGGCGATCGAACGATCGGCGATCACTTTCCTGACCAGATCCTCCCGCCAGGTGGTGTAGGTGATGTCCGCCGGCTCGATCGTCCGCCCGAGCACCTTCTCCATGATTACCTTGTGCAGGATGCTCACGTCCAGCCCGTCCACCCCGGCGGCGCCGCTCCCGATGGGGTCCTTGCGGCGGATCGTCAGGATGCGGTAGTCGGGCGGAAGCCAGACACCGAAGCGGTGCTCACCCGGAGCGGTCCCTTCCATCCCGTCCTGGAGGCGGGCGATGGTTTCCTCGGGGGTGGCGGCCGGCTCGACCCGGGAGACCGTCCCCAGGGCGCCCAGGGCGGCGGCGACCGTGCGGCCGTCGACCCCCGCGGGGAGGGAGACGATCCGGTGGAAAGGGAGGATGGTGAGTCCGGGCGCGGACATGTTGGCGAAGAACATCATGATGTGATCGACGGCTTCCGGGCAGGCGGTTCCCAGCTCCTCGCGTCGCCGGTTCCGGTAGGTCAGCGCGGTCTCGTAGCGGTGGTGGCCGTCGGCAATGAACAGGACCTTGTCGGCCATGGCCGCGGCCACCCGGCGATGCACCGCCGGGTCGGTGACGGCGTGCAGGGTGTGGCGCACCCCGGCCAGGTCGGTGAACTCCCACCGCGGTCGAGTCTGTTCCACGGCGGCCGTCAGCGCGGCGTCGGCCTCGCCCGAGGGGTCGTCGTAGATGGTGAACACCTGGCTGAAGTTGGCGTGGCAGGCGAGCATCAGCCGCAGCCGGTCCTCCTTGGGGCCGCTCAGGGTGTGCTCGTGGGGGTGGATCTTCCCCTTCCCGAGCTCCTCCAGCCGGGCACGGGCAATGAAGCCGGTCCTGACCAGGCGGTGCCCCCGCGGGTGGGTGTACTCCTGCTGGTAGCGGTAGATGGCCGGCTCGGCGTCGCACGAGAGGACACCCGACCCGAGCCAGTCGGCCAGTGTCGCCGCCGCGCGGGTATAGCGGTTGTCGTCGGGCGTGTCCCCCGGCCCGGTGCGGCCGAGTATGAGCCGGACCACGTTGTGCGGGTCGCGGCCGTAGAGTTCCTCCTGCAAAGCGGTTGATATCATGTCGTACGGGGGGGCGGTGACGGTGTCGATGCCGCCGATCCGCTTGGGGTCGTAGGAAATCCCTTTGAAGGGGGTTATGTCGGCCATGGGCGTCCTCCTTTGATCGCCCCGGGAAAGTAACACATCCCCCCCCGATCCGCAACCGGCTTGCCTGCGACCGCTTTCCTGTTGCTACGCCCCGGCCGCTGTGCTATGAATACCAGGTTACGGTGAGCACCCATGCGAAATGAACTGAGCTGGAAGAGCCGCAGGTGGGTTGCCCCGCTGCTGTCGGTGATACCCGGTCTGGGTCAGGCCTTCACCGGCCGGTGGAGCGCCGCCATAACCTTCTTCCTGCTCGGCTTCACCCCCTTCTACTTCCTCGGCTTCATCTGGCGGCAGCCCGACGGCGACAGCTACCTGCTGTGGCGGGAATTCAATGTCGGGCACGAGATCATGTGGGTATTCCTGCTGCTGGCCTGGGTGGTCAACGTCGTGGACGCCTGGCGGGGTTCGAAGGCACCCACCGCCCCATGCATCGAGGCATGCCCGGGACACATCGAAATCCCCGTCTACGTCAACCTGCTGCTCGAGAAACGTTACCGCGACGCCCACGAACTGATCCTGCGCCGGACGCCCCTGGTGGCCACTCTCGGTCACGTCTGCCACCACCCATGCGAGTCGAAGTGCACCCGGGCTGCCTTCGACGAGCCGGTGGCCATCTGTCCGCTGAAGGCAGTCATCGGCAACCGGATGATCGCCGACGGCGAACTGCTGAAGATCGCCTCCCCGAAACCGCTGCGCAAGGAGCTCAAGGTGGCCGTCATCGGCAGCGGGCCCGCCGGACTGACGGCCGCCTTCTTCATGGCCCGCCTGGGCCTGCGGCCGACCGTATTCGAGGCCCTGCCGAAGGCGGGCGGCATGCTGGTCGCCGGCATCCCCTGCGTACCGCCTCCCCCGCGCGGCGTTGGAGGCGGAGATCGACTTCATCCGCGCCCAGGGGGTGGAGATCGTCACTGGAACCCGCATCGGCGCCGATGTGCCCCTGGAGGAACTCTGGTCCCGCGGCTACCGAGCCGTCCTGGCGGCGCCCGGCACCCACCGCGACACAGCCCTGCGAATCAAGGGGGAGGACCGGGACGGGGTCATCGGCGGGGGGGCCTTCCTGCGCAACGTCAACCTCGGCACGGCCGAGCCGATCGACGGCGAGGTCGTGGTCATCGGCGGCGGCAACGTGGCCATGGACGCCGCCCGTTGCGCGCTGCGGTTCGGCGCCTCGAAGGTGACCGTCCTCTACCGCCGGTCACGCCGGGAGATGCCGGCCAACCCCTGGGAGATCCGCGAGGCCGAAGAAGAGCACATCGTCTTCCGATTCCTGACCGCCCCGGCCAGTATCGTCGGCTCGGGAACGGTGGAGGGGATCGAGTGCCTCGAGATGCGCCTCGGGGAACCCGACGCCTCCGGACGTCGTCGACCCGAGCCGGTGGCCGGGTCGGAGTTCATCGTTCCCTGCCGCCACGTCATCGCCGCCATCGGCCTGGCCGCCGACACGGCCTTCATGGAGGGCTCCGGGGCCAAGCTCGACAAGAGCGGGTTGGTCCTGGTCAAGGGGAGCTCGCTGGCCACTGATCGCCGATCGCTCTTCGCCGCAGGCGACGTGGTCACCGGCCCCGCCTCGGTCATCGGCGGGTCGGCCCAGGGACGGCAGGCGGCCATGGAGATCTTCCGCCACCTCTCCGGCGCCCCGGGGTTCGCCTTTCGGAAGATCAAGGCGGGCAAGCCGGCGTGCGACTTCGCCAAGCGGTCGAGGGTGCCGCAAAAGGCCCTCCACCCCGACGACCGCACCCGCGGTTTCACGCTGATCCACAAGGTCTACGACGACGACCTGTGCGCCCAGGAAGGGCGCCGTTGCCTCCGTTGCGACCTAGAGATGTAGCCCCGGAAGTCATCCGGATTCTCGTCCGGGGAACCCCATCGCTCACACGCTCACGCGGCCGACCCTTGCCGCCCATCCTTCCGTGGAATCCTTCCGCAGTACGCGGCTTTCCACGTCAGGACGGGCTGGCTGGGTCCCCGGCCGCTTACCGCTATAGTTCGCTCAGGGTGTTCCCCGGCCATCCAGGAAGACTTCCGGTACGGCGGAGGATCAGAGGCGGGTCAGCCAGTCCTCGAAGGTCGGCTCATGGCCGAGGACCACGCTTCGGTAGCAGTCCATGAGCTGCCGGGTCACCGTTCCCGGCTCGCCCGTCCCGACCATCCGCCGGTCCACTTCCCGGATCGGTGTCACCTCGACCGTCGTCCCGGTCAGGAAGGCCTCGTCGGCGATGTAGAGTTCGTCGCGGGTGACGATCCCCTCATAGGTGTGGACTCCCAGCCACTTGGCCAACTCGATGATCGAGTCGCGGGTGATTCCCGGCAGGACGGAGACGGTCGAGGGGGTCTTCATGCTCTTGCGCTTGACGATGAACAGGTTCTCGCCCGACGCCTCGGTGACGAATCCGTTGTGGTCGAGGAAGACCGCCTCGTCGTACCCGTCCTGCTGGGCCTCGACCTTGCCCAGGATCGAGTTGACGTAATGGCCCGACACCTTGACCTTGCTCATCAGCACGTTGACGTGGGGCCGGGTGAAGGAGGTGATCTTGACCCGGATGCCGTCGCCCGATCCGCCTTGGCCTTGCTCCAATGGCCAGGCGGCAACGGCCACCCGGACGGGGCTGCCGACGGGGCTCAGGGTCGGCGGGCCCTGTCCGAGGAAGGTCAACACCCGGATGTGGCACGAGAAGAGCCGGTTTGCCCTGACCGTCTGGCACACGGCATCGATGATCTGGCGCCGATCGAAGGGAATGGATACGGCGCAGACGTGGGCCGAGTCGAACAGGCGGTCGACATGCTCGCGCAGGCGGAAGATGGCCGGGCCGCGGTCGGTTTCGTAGCAGCGGATGTCCTCAATGAAGCCGAGGCCGTACTGCAGGCTGTGGCTCAGCACGTGGACGGTGGCTTCGCGCCATTCGACCAGTCGGCCATCCATCCAAATCAGGCTTGATTCCCCGGTCACACGTGCCTCCCTTTGCGGCCGGCATTATGGCTTCCGGCGGCAGCGTTGTCAATGCGGACGGCACCTTTCCTGAACCGGCGCTTTTCAGCAAATGCCGAGAAGGATACAATGGTTGTCATGGACATGCTTCCCGCCGGCGGACGGACGGCCGAACTGACCCTCGTCTTCCACTTCGAGGACCAGGCATACGGGCTGCCCCTGTCGGTCATCCGGGAAATCCTGCCGATGATGGCCATTTCGCCGGTCCCCTATGCCCCCCAGTTCATCCGCGGGGTGATCAACCTGCGCGGGACCATCGTCCCGATCATCCACATCCGGCGCAAGCTCAATCTCCCCCCGCGGGAGCCGGGTCCGCGATCGTGCCTGGTGATCGCCGATATGCCGGAGCGGGTCTATGGGTTCATCGCCGACCATGTCAGCGACTGCATCGAGGTGACCGAAATCTCGAATCCGGACGAGGGGCACAACGTCGAGAGCCTCTTCATCCGCGGCCTGGGAGACCTGGGGGGGCGGATTATCACCCTGCTCGATCCCGAGCGGCTCCTCTCCGCCGAGGAGCGTCTGGCCCTGCGCGGCTTCTGACCTGGGGGGCGGTCGGACCGAGCGGCGCCCTCCGGCCTATGCCACTGCCTTGAGTATGGCCGTCAGGAATGTTTCGTCGGGAATCAGGAAGACCGTCCCGATGATCCGCTCTTGCGGCACTTCGAAGAGAGTCTTGACCACCAAGGCGCCGTCGGACAGCGACTCCGACTCGGCTGCGAGGGCGCGGGCGATGATTCGCTGGGGGGTGTCCAGTGCCATATCGGGCACTGACGGGATCAGGGTCTTGTTGGCCAGCCGGCTGATGGCCGTCAGGTAGGATGAGGTCACGATGTTGCCCATCTCCTTGAGGGCATCGGCCGCCTCCTCGTGGTCGAGTTCGGCTAGCTCCGGCTCGGCGGTGTTGATCCCCAGGAGGGCGAGCATTCTCAGGGCGCTCTGCAGGTTCATGATCAGGCCGATGCTCCCGCCGGCGTCGCCGTGTATGCACAGGAATATTCCGGCGTGGGCCTCGCCGACGTCCTTGTCGACCAAGGCTGGGATCTGGCCGATGCCGGTCATGGTCACCGTGGGCACCCGCACAGTGATCGACCGCCCGGTCATCCGGGAGAGCGCCTTGGCGGCGTGGCTGGCTCCCGCTGAGCAGTACTCCAGCAGGATTTCTTGGCCCTGGTCATCGAGCGTTGGGCGCATGGCGATTGGACTTACTCTAGCACGCGTTTCGACGGCCGGTCAAGACAGACCGAGGACGAGAAATTGTTCTTGTGGAAAACCCGCCGTGTGCTATAATCCGTTGGCATGCGGAACGTCCGGTTCGGCGGTGGTCCACGATGCATGCATGGTGACCGGAGCGTCCGCCGCCGCTGATTCATAGTACATTGTTTTCTAAGTGGTTTTTGTTGTTGTCCACATGTGTTGAAAAGCATGTGTGTAAGTCCGGGCGTGGTGAATCCGAAAAAGCCTTGCCGCACCGACGGTTTTCATGGACGGCTTCACCCCGTTTCGACGAATCGATCGGTAAGCGGCCTTGTCGTGAGGGAGATTGTCTTCACTGATGCATACGTCCTGGGAAAAGGTTCTCGAAACGGTCGCCGATCGGGTGAGTCCCCAGAGCTACGAGTCGTGGTTCAAGCCGATCAAGTGTCTCTCGATGACCGACACACTCTGCCGGATTGAGCTGCCCAGCCGTTTCTTCAAGGACTGGTTCGAGGAGCACAGCTTCAAGACCCTCCAGGAGAGCCTGGCCATCGCCACCGGCCGCAATGACATGGCCATCGAATTGGTTATCGCCGAGCAGAACCAGAAGAAGTCCCACGGCGCGGCCAAGGACAAGCGCCAACTCTCGCTGACGGATGCGCCGGAGGCGAAGAGCCCCCAGTTCAACACCCGCTACTCTTTCGAGACCTTCGTCGTCGGCGCCGGCAACCAATTCGCCCACGCGGCCTGCCTGGCCGTCTCCAAGTCGGCCACGCCGGTGTACAACCCGCTCTTCATCTACGGCGGCACCGGCCTCGGCAAGACCCACCTGCTGCACGCCGTCGGCCACCGAGCCCTGGCCAACCACCAGCCGGGCAAGGTCTGCTACATCACCGCCGAGCAGTTCATCAGCGACATGATTTCGGCGCTGCAGCACAAGAACATGGCCCAGTTCAAGAACAGGTACCGGAAGCTCGACTACCTCCTGATCGACGACATTCAGTTCATCGCCGGCAAGGAGCGGATCATGGAGGAGTTCTTCCACACCTTCAACGCGCTGTACGACAACCACCGCCAGATCGTCATCTCCAGCGACAAGATACCGAAGGACATCCCCAGCCTGGAGGAGCGACTCCGCTCCCGTTTCGAGTGCGGACTGCTGGCCGACATCCAGCCGCCGGATCTCGAGACCAAGGTGGCCATCCTGCGCAAGAAAGCCGAGGAGAACGGCATCCAACTGCCAGACGACGTGGCCTTCTTCATCGCCGAGTCGGTCAAGTCCAACATCCGTGAACTCGAAGGTCTGCTGTCGCGGATCGGCTTCTACGAGAGCCTCCACGGCACCGCGATCACCCTGGAGCTGGCCAGGAACGTCCTCGGAGTGACCATTAGTGACCGCCCCAAGACGGTCACCGTTGACGCCATCAAGCAGGAGGTAGCCGCCGAGTTCGGCATGAAGCCGAATGACCTGCGCTCCAAGAGGCGGGTCAAGTCGATCGTGCTGCCGCGCCACATTGCCATCTACGTCACCAGGAAGCTGACCGACCTGTCGCTCTCCTTCATCGGTCAGGAGTTCGGCGGAAAGGACCACACCACGGTCATCAATTCCATTCGCAAGGCCGAGAGTCTCATGGCCGGCGATCCCTCCATGCTGGCCCGGGTCGAATCCATCATCCGGAGACTCTCTTGAGATGGTTATGAACATCTTCCACGGGGATACGGTGTGGACAAACAGGGGGAAGATTCTTTCCACCAAAGGTTTCCTTCCAGGGGTTTCTTTTCCACCTGCCATACGACTCGGCCATGATTACTCCCATGGCCCTTCGCGTTCTTTCCACAATGACCACAGTGCCTATCACTATTACTGCTCTTTAGATACACAAGATAGAAAAGAAGTACCAGCAACGACACCGGTAAGTTCGAGGAGGGCGGCGCCATGAAGATGATCATGTCCAAGAATGAGTTCATTAAGAGTCTTGCCCGCGTTCAGGGTGTCGTCGAACGGCGGAACAACCTGCCGATCCTGTCGTACGTGCTGATGAAAGCCCAGGACGGGTCGGTCGAGATCAGTTCCACCGACCTCGACGTGGGGCTTCACGCGACCCACAAGGCCGACGTCATCGAGAAGGGAGTCATCACGGTCATGGCCAAGAAGGCCTTCGAAATTGCCCGCGAGCTTCCCGAAGACGAGGTCGAGATCGTTCTCGAGGACAAGGCCCGGGTGCGCTTCACTTCCGGCAAGGCCAACTTCCGGATGGTCGGCTTGCCTCCCGAGGAGTATCCCCAGTTGCCCGAACCGACCGGCAAGACCGAACTATGGATTCTCAAGAAGCCGCTTGAGGAGATGATCCAAAAGACATTCTTCGCCGTCTCCCATGACCAGACCCGCTATGCGCTGTCGGGCATCCTGATGGAGATCGATACGGACGTCGACGGAAACCGCCAGACCTGCCGGATGGTGGCCACCGACGGCCACCGGCTGGCGCACATCGAGCGAAACTGTCTGCGGGGGGCGAAGGAAGAGCGCAAGTTCATCCTTCCCCGCAAGGCAATCCTCGAGTTGAAGAAGGTCCTCGACGACATCGAGGACGAGGAAATCAAGATCGACTACAAGGACAATCATCTCTTCTTCATCGGCCAGACGGTCACCCTGACTGCTCGGTTGGTGGAGGGCCAGTTCCCCGAGTACCAGCAGGTCATTCCCAAGAGCAGCGCCAGCACGGCCGTCATGGACCGCGAGGAACTCAACCGAGTCCTGCGGCGCATCGCCATCCTGAACGCCGACCGGGCCAACCCGGCCCGTTTCATCTTCTCCCACGAAGGACTGAAGGTCAGCGCCGACAATCCCGACGTGGGGGATGTCGAAGAGAGCATGACCATCGCCTTCGAGGGGGAGTCGCTCGAACTCGGCTTCAACCCCCGCTACATCCAGGACTTGCTGGCGGCGGTTACCGAGCAGCGCATCACCCTGGGAATGAACAAGTCCCTCACGCCGGGTCTCTTCACCGTCGAGGGGGACGCCGACTACCAGTACGTCGTCATGCCCATGCGGCTTTGATAGGAATGAACATCATCGGGGGGACAGACATTGGTCGATGACAAGAACCTGCCGCCGGAAGAATACGACGAGCAGAAGATAAAGGTATCGAGGGGCTGTCGGCCGTTCGCAAGCGGCCGGCCATGTACATCGGCAGCACCGGCAGCCTGGGCCTGCACCACCTGGTCTACGAGGTGGTCGACAACAGCGTCGACGAGGCCCTTGCCGGCCACTGCACCAAGATCGACGTGACCATCCACATCGACAACAGCGTCACTGTGGTCGACGACGGCCGGGGCATTCCCACGGGCATCCACCCGACGGAGGGGATCTCGGCGGCCGAGGTGGTAATGACCAAGCTGCACGCCGGCGGCAAGTTCGACCGGAACTCCTACAAGGTCTCGGGCGGCCTGCACGGGGTCGGCATCTCGGTGGTCAACGCCTTGTCCGAGTTGCTGGAGCTGGAGATTCGGCGTGAAGGGCAGGTCTGGCACCAGACCTACGAAAGGGGCACGCCGCGCGAGCCGCTCAAGGTCACCGGCAAGGCCAAGGGGACCGGCACGACGATCACCTTCAAACCCGACTTCCAGATCTTCGAGAGCCTCGACTTCTCGTTCGACATACTCTCCCAGCGCCTGCGGGAACTGTCGTTCCTGAACAGCGGACTGGCCATCACGATCCGGGACGAGCGGGCCGAGGGGAAGGAACACGAGTTCTGTTACAAGGGCGGCATCAAGTCGTTCGTCGAGCACCTCAACCGGAACAAGACCACGCTCCACCCGGTCGTCTTCCTCGAGGTCGAGAAAGACGGCGTCCAGCTCGAGGTGGCCATCCAGTACAACGACACCTACCAGGAGCAGATCTTCTCGTTCGCCAACAACATCAACACCATCGAGGGGGGGACGCACCTGTCCGGCTTCAAGGCGGCCCTGACCCGGACCATCAACGCCTACGCACAGGCCAACGAGCTGCTCAAGGACATCAAGGACAGCCTCTCCGGCGACGACGTGCGCGAGGGACTGACGGTCGTGGTCAACGTCCGCCTCCCCGAGCCGCAGTTCGAGGGGCAGACCAAGACCAAGCTGGGCAACAGCGACATCAAGGGGATCGTCGAGTCGCTGGTCAACGAGCGGCTCGGCACCTACTTCGAGGAGAACCCGGCCGTGGCCAAGAAGATCGTGGCCAAGTCGGTCGAGGCCTTCCGCGCGCGGGAGGCGGCCCGCAAGGCCAAGGAGTTGACCCGCCGCAAGGGGGCCCTGGAGGTCAGTTCGCTGCCGGGCAAGCTGGCCGACTGCTCGGAGCGCGACCCGGCCCACTGCGAGATCTACCTGGTCGAGGGGGATTCGGCCGGCGGCTCGGCCAAGCAGGGTCGCGACCGGCGATTCCAGGCCATCCTGCCGCTGCGGGGCAAGATCCTGAACGTCGAGAAGGCCCGCTACGACAAGATGCTCAATTCCGACGAGATCCGCACCCTGGTGACCGCTCTCGGCACCAGCATCGGCGAGAAGGACTTCGACATCGGCAAGCTGCGCTACCACAAGGTGGTCATCATGACCGACGCCGACGTTGACGGGGCTCACATCCGGACGCTGCTGTTGACCTTCTTCTTCCGCTGGATGAAGGACCTGGTGGAGCGCGGGCACCTGTACATCGCCCAGCCGCCGCTCTTCAAGGTGAAGAAGGGGAAGGAAGAAATCTACGTCAAGGACGAGCGCGAGATGGAGGAGAGGCTGGTCAAGCTGGGCACCAAGGACACCGTCCTGGTGTCGCCGGTGGGCGAGATCAGCGGCGCCCGCCTGGAGGCCATGCTGCGCAAGATGCGCCCCTACGAGCAGATCGTCAGGGCGATGAACCGGCGGGGCGTCAACCAGCACGTGCTGCGGGCGATGTTCCGCACCGGCACGGTCGAGGAGTCGATCCTGGCGACGCCCGAGGCGGCCGAAGCCGCGGTGAACGAGATCGGGCGCTTCATCGCCGCCACCTACAAGGGCGTGACGCTGCTCGACGCCGCCACCGAGCGGGACGAGGAGCACGACTGCCTGTCGGTCACCGTCAAGACGGACGACCACGGCGCCATCTCGAAGACCAGGCTGTCGGTCGACCTGCTTCGCTCGCCCGAACTGCGCGAGATGAGGGGGCTGCTGTCGTCGCTGAAGGAGATCGGCCCGCCGCCTTACACCGTGGCGGCCGACGGACGCGATCTGACCGTGACCACCTTCGACGGGATCATCACCGCCGTCCTCGACTCAGGAAGGTCGGGCATGAACATCCAGCGCTACAAGGGCCTCGGCGAGATGAACCCCTCGCAGCTCTGGGAAACGACCATGAACCCGGAGACGCGGACGTTCCTCAAGGTGGCCATCGAGGACATGGTCGAGGCTGACGGCGTCTTCACGGTGCTGATGGGCGACCAGGTCGAGCCGCGCCGCAAATTCATCCAGGACCATGCTCCCGAGGTCCGCAATCTGGACATTTAACCGTTTGGCCGGCAGGAGTGGGGCATGATCAAATCGTGTCCCCGAGCTGCCGGGGGGCGACGATAGGAGCCGCATTATGGAGCTGAAGGAGCAGAAGATTCTCGTCAACATCGAAGACGAGATGCGTCAGTCGTACCTCGACTACGCCATGAGCGTGATCATCGGGCGCGCCTTGCCCGACGTCCGCGACGGCCTCAAGCCGGTCCACCGGCGCATCCTCTATGCCATGAACGAACTGGGCATGGCCTTCAACAAGCCCTACAAGAAGTCGGCCCGTATCGTCGGCGAGGTCCTCGGCAAGTACCATCCGCACGGCGACACGGCCGTCTACGACTCGATCGTCCGGATGGCCCAGGACTTCTCGCTGCGCTACCCGCTGATCGACGGCCAGGGCAACTTCGGCTCGATCGACGGCGACTCGGCCGCGGCCATGCGGTACACCGAGGTGCGGATGTCGAAAGTGGCCCGCGAGGTGCTGGCCGACATCGACAAGGAGACGGTCGACTTCGGCCCCAACTTCGACGAGTCGCTGACCGAGCCGCTGGTGCTGCCGGCCCGCATCCCGAACCTGCTGGTCAACGGCTCGGCCGGCATCGCCGTCGGCATGGCGACCAACATCCCGCCCCACAACCTGAGCGAGGTGGTCGACGCGCTAGTGGCCCTGATCGACGACCCGACGCTCGAGATCCGCGAGCTGATGCAGTTCATCAAGGGCCCCGACTTCCCGACCGCCGGCTTCATGCACGGCATCTAGGGCATCCAGGAGGCCTACCACACCGGCCGCGGCGTGATCCAGATGCGCGCCCGGGCGGTGATCGAGAAGCGAAGAAGGGGGACAAGGAGCAGATCATCGTCACCGAGCTCCCCTACCAGGTCAACAAGGCCCGGCTGGTCGAGAAGATCGCCGAGCTGGTGCGCGACAAGAAGATCGAGGGGATCGCCGACCTGCGCGACGAGTCCGACCGCGAGGGGATGCGGATCGTCATCGAGCTGAAGCGCAACGAGATTGCCCGGGCCATCCTGAACCAGCTCTACAAGCACACCCAGATGCAGTCGTCGTTCGGCATCATCCTGCTGGCCCTGGTCGGGAAGCAGCCGCGGGTGCTGAACCTGAAGGCGATGCTGCGCGAGTTCCTGTCGTTCCGCCGCGAGATCGTGCTGCGGCGGACGCGCTTCGACCTGCGCAAGGCCGAGGAGCGCGCCCACATCCTCGAGGGCTTGGCCATCGCCATCGACAACATCGACGAGGTGGTCGCGCTGATCAAGGCCTCGAAGAACGCCGAGGCGGCCCGGGAGGGCCTGATGAAGCGCTTCGGGCTGTCGGAGGCCCAGGCCAAGTCGGTGCTCGACATGCAGCTCCACCGCCTGACCAACCTGGAGCACGAGAAGCTGCTGGAGGAGCGCCGCGAGCTGCTGGCCAGGATCGAGGAGTTCAAGAAGATCCTGGGGAGCGAGCGGGAGGTCTTCCGGGTCATTCGTAAGGAGCTGCAGGAGGTCAAGGAGAACTACGGCGACGAGCGCCGGACCGAGATCATCCCCGAGGAGAACGAGATCTCCTACGAGGACATGATCATCGAGGAGGACATGGCCATCACCGTCAGCCACGGTGGCTACATCAAGCGCAACGCGGTCAGCCTCTACCGGAGCCAGCACCGCGGCGGCAAGGGCGTCACCGGCATGGAGACCAAGGAAGAGGACTTCGTCGAGCACCTCTTCGTCGCCTCGACCCACCACTACATGCTCTTCTTCACCGACAAAGGAAGGGTCTACTGGCTGAAGGTGCATGAGATCCCGCCGGCCGGCCGGGCCGCCCGGGGCAAGGCCATCGTCAACCTGCTGTCGCTGTCGCCCGACGAGAAGATCTCGGCCATGATGCCGGTGCGCGAGTTCGACGAGGCGCGGTCGGTGATCATGTGCACCGCCCGCGGCATCGTCAAGAAGAGCAGCCTGAAGGACTACAGCCACCCGCGCGCTGGTGGGATCATCGCCATCATCCTCGACGAGGGCGACCAACTGATCAGCGTCAAGCAGACCGACGGCAACCAGGACATCTTCCTGGCCACCCGCCAGGGGATGGCCATACGCTTCCCCGAGGGCGACGTCAGGGTCATGGGGCGGGTCACCCGCGGGGTCAAGGGGATAACGTTGCGCAAGGACGACGAGGTGATTGGCATGGAAATCCTGCGCACCGGCGCGGCCATCCTGACCGTGTCCCGTTTCGGTTACGGCAAGCGCACCGACGCCGGCGAATACCGGCGCCAATCGCGGGGCGGGCGAGGCCTGATCAACCTGAAGATCACCGACAAGAACGGGCCGGTGGTGGGCATCCTGCAGGTGGTCGACGAGGACGAGTTGATGCTGATCACCCAGTCGGGAATGATCATCCGGACGACCGCCAAGGGGATCTCGATCATCGGCCGTTCGACCCAGGGGGTGCGCCTGATGGGCATGGGCGACGGCGACGCGGTCATGGGCGTGGCCGGGCTCGGGGAGAAGAATTGACCCTTCGGCGACACCTCGCCCTGGGGTGCGCCGTGCTGGTCCTCCTGGCCTCGTGCGGTCGCGGCGGAGCTGCGCGGCTGTTCAAGACCGGCGAGGAGGAATGGCATGCCGGGCGCTACGAGCAGGCGGTCGACGCCTTCGCCCGGCTGACCGAGGCGCACCCGAAGGATGCCTTGGCCGACGACGCGCTGCTGGCCCTGGGAGACATCCACTACCTCTTCCTGAACCGCTACGAGGACGCCCTGGTCTTCTACGTCGACCTGATCGAGCGGCACCCGGGGAGCCCGCTTCGCTCCGACGCCCGGATGAAGATGGCCGCCATCTACCGGGGCAAGAAGGACGACCGGGAGCGGGCCATCCTCGAGTACCAGAAGGTGCTCAACGAGAAGGCGCCGCCGGAGACCGCCGCCCAGGCGCAGTTCGCCATCGCCGAGTGCTTCTCGCAGGCGGGGAACTTCAGCCAGGCGGCGACCGAGTTCGAGATCTTCCTGTCCGGCTTCCCCGAGAGCGAGCTGGCCGACAAGGCCCGCCTGGGGCTGGCCCACTGCGAGTATGCCCAGGGGCAGTGCCCCAAGGCGATCGAGCACTACCGGAGGATCGAGCAGGGGAGGGCGCCCGCGGAGGTGGTGGTCGAGGCCCGCTTCGGGATCGCCTCGTGCTACGAGGAGGCGGGCCTGCTGGCCGAGGCCCGCACGGCGTTCACCGCTCTCCTGGACAGCCACCCCAACCGGCCGCTGATCGAGGAACGCCTCCAGCGCATCGGGGAACTAGAGAAGCGCTTGAGCCGGCAGGTGCCGTCACCGCGCCCGCCGGCACAGTCGCGGAAGGCCGCGGCGCCACGCCCGTCGGCCCCCGCCCCGGCGCCGGTCCCGCCCAAGGCGGCGAAACCGTAAGGCAGCGGGAAGCGTATATGATGAGTGCCATGGAAGCGCCGCACACCTTGGAGGATCGTCGATGCTGAGCGTCAAGTTCGTTCGTGACGACATCGAAGCCGTCCGCCGCGGGCTGGCAAAGCGCGGGCTGGAGGTCGATTTCGGGCCGTTTCTCGAGATCGAGGCCCGCCGGCGCAAGTTTCTGGCCGAGTCGGAGGCGTTGCGCCAGGAGCGCAACCGCGCCTCGGAGGAGGTCGCCCGGTGCAAGCGGAGCGGCCAGGACGCCTCGGAGATCATCGCCCGGACCAAGTCGGTCGGCGACCGGATCCGCGAGCTGGAGGAGGAGGTTCGCGCCTGCGAGGCGTCGGTCGAGGAGTTCCTGCTCTACCTCCCCAACCTGCCACACGCGAGCGTTCCCGAGGGGACCTCCTCGGACGACAACCCGGTGGTCCGGACGTGGGGCGAGCCGCGGAAGTTCGCCTTCGAGCCGAAGGCGCACTGGGACCTGGGCGAATCCTTGGGGCTGATCGACTTCGAGCGGGGGACCAAGATCACCGGGGCCCGGTTCACGGTGCTGATGGGGCAGGGGGCGCGCCTCGAGCGGGCGCTGATCAACTTCATGCTTGACGTGCACACCCGCGAGCACGGCTACACCGAGGTCCTGCCGCCCTTCCTGGTCAACCGCGACAGCATGCGCGGCACCGGGCAGCTCCCCAAGTTCGAGCAGGACCTCTTTAGAACCGACCCGGACGACTACTTCCTGATTCCCACGGCCGAGGTGCCGGTGACCAACATCCACCGCGACGAGATCCTGGACGGCGGTCTCCTGCCGGTGAAGTACGCCGCCTACACCCCGTGCTTCCGCCGGGAGGCGGGCGCGGCCGGGAAGGACACCCGCGGGCTGATCCGGCAGCACCAGTTCGACAAGGTCGAGCTGGTCAAGTTCGTCCGACCCGCCGATTCGTACGACGAACTGGAGAAGCTGCTGACCGACGCCGAACGGATCCTGGTGCTGCTGGGCATCCCCTACCGGGTGGTGAGCCTGTGCACCGGCGACCTCGGCTTCTCGGCCGCCAAGACGTACGACATCGAGGTCTGGCTGCCGGGGCAGGACGCTTACCGGGAGATCTCGTCTTGCAGCAACTTCGAGGACTTCCAGGCCCGGCGCGCCAGCATCCGCTTCCGGCCGGAGCCGAAGGCCAAGCCGGAACTGGTTCACACGCTGAACGGTTCAGGCCTGGCGGTCGGGCGCACGCTGGTGGCCGTGCTGGAGAACTACCAGCAGGAGGACGGCACGATCGCCGTCCCGCCCGTGCTGGTGCCCTACATGGGCGGCCTCGATCGCCTGGTGAAGCGGGTTTAGCAGCAGCGACGACACGGAGGGATGGCCGAGCGGTCTAAGGCGGCGGTCTTGAAAACCGTTGTCCCGCAAGGGACCGTAGGTTCGAATCCTACTCCCTCCGCCACATCAATGTTCGATGCTATCCCGCGGGGTGTCAGTCGCGGCTTGGGGAAGTGGCCCTTGACAAGTCAGAGTTCCCCCGCATAAAGTCATCGCCATGCATACATCAATGGGGCCAGCATTGAAGAATAGTTGGACACGCCGAGCCTGGATTTGCAGCATCCTGGCCGTTCTCCTATTCGGTTGTTCAGCTGAACGAGCGGCCGTCAAGCCCGACCCTCCCCCGGCCGGGGGTGAACAGCGGTTCGGAGAGGGCGCCGCCCCTCTGCCTCCGTATCCGATTTCCTTCACGCTCTACTTCTTGGGGGGTGGCGTCGATTTGGCCCCGGATTCGCAAGTTGTCCTGGAGAAGTTGATGACCGTACTGGCCGACTGGCCGATCCCCGAGATCAGCGTCATCGGCTATACAGACACCCGTGGCGGCAGCGCCGCCAACGACGAACTGTCCCTCAGGAGAGCGGAGGCGGTCAAGAAGGTCTTGGTGAAGATTGGCATCGATGGCACCCGGATAAAGGTGGTCGGCCGCGGCGAACGAGAAGTGCTCATTCCGACTGGGGATGAAGTTGCCGAGCCCCGGAACCGCCGGGCGCAGATTTCCGTTCGCTAAACCAACCGACGAAGCGCCGGAATCCTGGCCGGGTAGTGCGGGCAGAGACAGAAAGAGCCTGCGTTATTACGGCGGGGATCGCACCGATCTCTTTCCCGCCCGCAGGCTCTTTGTAGGGCGCGGCGTAACACTCCCCACTCTGCCGCAACCCCGCATGCCTAATCTAATACCTGGAGATCACCTTGTCGAGTAGATGTCAACGGCAAGAACATCACTTGGTTCAGTGCCCGCCAGGTGGCAATGACGGCATAGAAACGGCGCTGGCTTGTGTTGCTTGTCCCAGGCCCTCAAAGAAAGTCTCCACCGGAGTAGTGGTCGTTGCCGCGATACTTGTCGCCGCGGCCATATTCTGGTTCCTGGGTTGGCTCAGGCACAGCCAGGCCCCTTGAGAACAAGCCACCGGGAATCAGCCGCGCGCACGATGGCGTAGCGGCCGGAGGCGCATCACCTCTGGCTTCCGGCGAGGGCCTCGTCCAGGTTGTGGCGGGCGTTGCGGTCCCGGGGGTCCAACCGGAGCGCTTCCCGATAGCTGTCGATGGCCTCCCTCGTCCTTCCGGTCGCTTCCAGGGCCACGCCAAGGTTGGCGTGCGCCTCGACGTAATCGGGTTTGAGCCGTATCGCCTTGGAAAAATAGGCGATGCTCTCCTTGAACCTCCCCATCCTTCCGAGCGTCACGCCCAGGTTGTTCAACGTCTGGTGGGAGAACGGGTCGATCCGGAGAGCCAGTTCATACTCGCGCATGGCCCGGGCGTACTCACCCCGGGCGTCGAGCACCAGGCCCAGGTTATTCCTGGCGACGGCTTCCTCGGGCGCGGGCTGCCCTCCCAGCCCGATGACATGGCTCCAGAGAGTCTCGCTGTCCTTCCAGACGGAGATCTGCTTCAGGGTCAGGGCGGGAAGGCCAAGGAACATCAGGACGGCCAGCGCCGCCATGATATGCCGGGGGGCCGGCCTTCCCCACTTCAACGCCCCTGCCTTCTCCCACGCCCAGGCCGCTGCGCTCCCGGCCATCAGGAACGGCCCGATGCTCGGAAGATAGGTGTACCGGTCGGCCATCGTGTGCAGGGTCCGGTACATGGCAAGCACCGGAAGCAGCGTCACGACAAAATAGGCCCATGACGCCGGCGCACTCCTCATCCTCTTGATCAGGAATACGCACGCGGCGGTGATCGCGACCACCAGCGCGAGTGAAATGAGGTTGCGGGGCGATGAGAAGGATGCGTCATGCGAATAGTAGTAATAGGGGGACAGATTGCGGGGCCACAGCATCTTGACTAGGTAGAAGGTCAACGACCGGCACGTCGCCAGGATCGTCGTCAGGATCTGGGAGTCGAACAGGCGCGAGAACTGGGAACGGAAGCCCGTCTTGAACTGGATGAGAACGGTCAGAAGGCTCAGCAGGAAGAAAGGCAGCTTTTCCAGCAGGACCCCCGTCTTCTTTTCTCCGCTCCCGAATCTTCCCAGGGGATGCCAGTCGACGATCAGCATCACCAACGGGAGCGTGACCGTCATCGGCTTGCTCATGAGGGCCAGCGCGGCGCAGCCCAGGCACCAGAGATACGGCCCGAGCGGGGGTCCTGCCCGGCCGGTCAGGCCGGCGCCCGCCGCGGCTCTCCGGTATCGCAGGTAGGAAACCAGGGCGAGCAGGAAGAAGAAGGTGCTCAGCACATCCCGCCTCTCGGCGGCCCAGGCCGCCGATTCCACGTGAACGGGATGCAGCCCGAACAAGAAGGCGGTCATTGCCGCCACGGCGGACTTTGAACCTCTCGAGCGGACGCCTGCGGGATCGCCCGCCTCGATCAGCCGCACGACCAGCGTGTAGACGAGCAGCGTGTTGAAGGCATGGAGGAGGATGCTCGTCAGGTGGTGGCCCGCGGGATTTGCCCCCCAGACGGCATAGTCAACGGCGTGGGAGATCCAGGTGAGGGGGTGCCACATGAACGTCCGGCTCTCGAAGAAAGCCCACCGCAGGAACTTCGGATTCAGGGAGTGGATGTTGACGTTGTCGACGATGTACCAGGTGTCGTCCCACAGGACGAAACCGTTCCGCAGGGTCGACAGATAGACCGCCAGGGTCATGAGAGAGATCCCTATCCCAAGAAGGTCATACCCCCCCTTGGTGGACGGGTTCCCTTGCTCTTGTCTGCGGCCGGGGATGATTCTATTCCCCTGTCTTCCAGAACAGCTTGTCGCGGGACAGTATCGTCAGGCAGGCGTCCACCGCGGAAGCGTCGAAAAGGATGCCCCTGTTCTCCCGGATATCGTCCATCGCCTGCTTGATTCCGAGTGTCGGCCGGTAGGGCCGGTGGCTGGCCATCGCCTCGACGACGTCGGCCACGGCGATGATCCTGGCCTCCAACAGGATCTGGTCTCCCGACAGGCCGTGCGGATACCCCGAGCCGTTGATCTTCTCATGGTGCTGGAGGACGATGTCGGCCACCGGCCACGGGAAGTGTATCCCCTTCATGATGTCGTACCCCGCCTGCGGATGAATCTTGATGAAGTTGAACTCGACTTCGGTCAACTTCCCGCACTTGCTGAGTATTTCCGAGGGAACGCTCAGCTTCCCGATGTCGTGGATGTATGCCGCCATGCGGAGCCCGCTGATCGTCTTTTCCGGCAGGCCCAACTCGCGGGCGATGGCGCAGGCCAGCTGCGTCACCCGCTCCTGGTGGCCGGCGGTGTAAAGGTCTCTCTTCTCGACCGCGAATGACAGCGCCGCCACCGTTTCTTCCAGCAGTTGCTCCATGTTCTCGTAGTAGTGCTCCAGCAGGTCCCTGAGCGAGATCATCCCGCGGACGAAGCCGTCCTCCACGACCGGCATGTGCCTGATCTTGCTCTTCTGCATCGACTCCATGATCTGGATATAGGAGTCGTTGATATCGGCCATTCTCAGGTCGCTTGTCATGAGCTCCTTGATCTTCATGTTTGGCAGAAGGTCGATCTTCGAGAAGTCAACCTTCTTCAGCAGATCCCTCTCGGTGAAAATGCCCGCCGTGATGCTTTCGCGCATGATCAAAAGGGTGCTGACCGATTTCTCCTTCATGAGCCGGATCGCATCCAGGACGGATTGCTCGGCGTCAATGCAGACCAGCGTCTTGGTCATGTAGTCCGAAACGGTCTTCATCGGGAACCCCCGTTCCATGGTGGCCGGAACTCATTATACTCCCGCCTCCGGGGTGCAGTGCCTCTCATCGCGCCCGGCGTTCCTTGTCTCGATACCCGGGGAAGTGTATCGTGCAAGCAGTGCCGGCCTTTCTTGCCGTTGCCCATGGCGGTGAGCGATAATGCGCGGTATCCCGGTCAATCGCAGAAGCGAGAGGAGGCATGCCATGCTGGCCAGTTTTTCGATCGTGCCGGTGGGAGCCGGCGAGGAACTCAAGGTGCTGATCGCCGAATTGGTTCCGCTGCTCGAGGAGTCGGGCTTGCCGTACGCGATGGGCGCCATGCAGACCACCGTCGAGGGCGAGCCCGACCGGGTCATCGGCCTGGTCATGGCCTGCCACCGGCTAATGCGCCGGCACGCCAAGAGGGTGCTGACGCACATCGCCATCGATGACCGTGAAGGCGCCGACGGACGGCTGACCGGCAAGGTCAGGGACGTGGAAGAGGTCGTCGGACGGAAGATCTCCCATGAGTGAGCGCCGGGCTGGGAAACCCTCCCCGAGCCGCCTGCGGGAACTGCTCGGGAACAACTTCGGCGCCCCGGCGGCGGAGGTCGTCCTCGGCCCCGGCCCCGGCCTCGACGCGGCGGTGATCGACCTGGGGGACGGCCGGGTCATGGCCATCGCCGAGGACCCGATCTTCCCCGCGCCGGGCCTGCCGCTGGAAGTCATGGGATGGTTCACCGTGCACATCGGCGCCAGCGACGTGGCCGTCACCGGGATCCCCCCCCGGTTCATGACCTACACGCTTCTGTTGCCGCCCGACTGCCCGGAGAGCGCCGCTCGGACGATCGTCGAGTCGATTTCCGAAGCTGCCCGCGATCTGGGCATCAGCATCGTGGGCGGACACACCGGCTGGTACGACGCGGTGACCATCCCGACCGTCGGCGGGGTCACCGTGTGGGGCATGGCCGACCGTGGAAAGTGGGTCTCGCCGGGAGGCGCGCAGGACGGCGACGTCATCCTGATGACCAAGGGGCCGGCCATCGAGGCGACGGCGTTGCTGGCCATCCTGTACCGCGACCGGCTGCACGACCGGGTCAGCCCCACGGCGCTCGACCAGGCGGTGGCCCGTGCCCGGCAGATCACCGTGGTCGAGGACGCGCTGTCCGCGTTCGCTGTCGGAGGAGTGCACGCCATGCACGATGCCACCGAAGGGGGCGTGCGGGGCGGGGTATGCGAGATGTCCTCCGCGTCCGGCGTGGCTGCCAGCATCGACCTCGATGGAGTCGACGTCCCGTTCGACATCCGGGTTGTCGCCGAGGCCCTGGGATTCGACCCGTGGGAGGCGATCAGCGAGGGGACGCTGCTGGCGGCCGTTGCTCCCGAGAGCGCGGCCCGGGTCCGCGAGGCGTGGCGCAACCTCGGCATAGCCAGTTTCGAACTGGGGCGCTTCGACGGGAGCCTCGGGCGAAGCGCCGTCTGCCGTGAGGGGCGCACGGCCGACCTGGTCGAACCCGAACGAGACCCCTTTTGGGACCTCTTCTTTGCCGGCCTGCGATCGTGACCGGGGTTTCCGGAAGCTCTCCGCCGGCTTCGGGGGAACCGAATCCCTCGCCCGTGTTTCTCACATAATCGGTTTGCAGAACGGGCCGATGAATGTATAATATACAATTCCTGTTATTGTGAAGACACGGGAGAGGTGGCCGAGTAGGCCGAAGGCGCTCGCCTGCTAAGCGAGTCTACGGGCTTAAACCTGTAGCGAGGGTTCGAATCCCTCCCTCTCCGCCATAGCCGGCGGACGGGAGCTGGTTGAGTGAGGGCATAGTTCCGGCGCGACTGGTCGGGGACCGGAAGGCGGTTTCCCGGCGCCGTAAGGGAGTTGAGGTCAACGAAGCAGGAGGAAGCACTGTGAAGAAGATCGTGGTGTTGATCGCGGCCGCGGCGTTGATGTTCGCCGTGGCAGGTTGCGGCAAGAAGGACGAAGGTGCCAAGACGGCTACGCCCACCCCGGGCGCCAACATTGGACAGGGCACTCCCCAGATGCCTCCGCCGGGTATGGGTCAGGGCCAGGGTACACCGCAGATGCCTCCGCCGGGGATGGGCCAGGGCGGCGCCGGCATGGGCCAGGCTGGTGCCGGCATGGGTGGTGGCATGGGCCAGGCCGGCGGGCCGCCCAAGCAGGTGGTCGTGCCCGACTCGGTCAAGAAGACGTGGCCGGCGGTCAAGATCCTGGTCAAGAAGCTCAATGCCAAGGACGACGGCAAGATCATCGAGGTGAAAGCCGGCCAGAAGGTCGACGTGGCGGGCAGCACCCTGAAGGTCGAGGTCGGCCAGTACCTGCCCGACTTCTTCATGGATGGGGCGTCGATCACCTCCAAGTCCGATGTCCAGATCAACCCGACCGTCCGGCTGACCATCTTCGACGGCGACAAGCAGATCTACTCGGGCTGGGCTTTCGAGAAATACCCCGAGGCCCACGCCTTCACCCACCCGGAGTACAGCATCACCCTGGCCGGGGGCGTGAAGGCGAAGTAGGCGCTTTGAAAGGGGCGCCCATAGCTCAGCTGGATAGAGCGTCGGACTACGAATCCGAAGGTCAGAGGTTCGAATCCTCTTGGGCGCGCCATGTTTTGCGATGTGGTGATGGACGCCGCTCGCCGTGGTGTTGAGGCCGGCGACCTCCGTTTCATGGCGGAGGCCCTGGATGAAGCCGGACGGGCGGCCGACGCCGGAGAGGTTCCGGTGGGAGCCGTGCTGGTGGGGGCCGACGGAACGGTTCTGGCGCGGGCCCGCAACGGGACGGTGACCCTGACCGACCCCACCGCGCACGCCGAAATCCTGGCGCTGCGCCGGGGTGCGTCGGCGGTGGGGAACTACCGGCTGGAGGGGTCCACCCTGTACGTGACCGTGGAGCCGTGCGCGATGTGCGCCGGGTCGCTGGTCTGGGCCCGGGTGGCCCGGCTGGTCTACGGCGCTCCCGATCCGAAGGGGGGAGCGGTCGATTCCCTCTTCGGCATCCTTCGGGACGGCCGCCTCAACCACACGGTCGAGGTGACCGGGGGGGTGCGGGCCGACGAGTGCCGGGCGCTGATGCAGCGGTTCTTCGAGAAGCGCCGTGGCGACCCGCCGGCCGACGGTCTTCCGTGGGGCGTCGGCAGGAAGAAGGAATAGGTGGCTTCGGCCACTGGCGACGGAGAGGTACCGAAGAGGTCGTAACGGGTCCGACTCGAAATCGGATTGTCCCTTACGGGGCACGTGGGTTCGAATCCCACCCTCTCCGCCATAGTTTCCCGGGATGTGCGGCGCATCGACCGGCGGAGAGGTGTCCGAGCACGGTTGAAGGAGCACGCCTGGAGAGCGTGTAGGTGGTCGCAAGCTGCCTCGTGGGTTCGAATCCCACCCTCTCCGCCAACTATCGTCGGCCCGTCTCCCGGGGCGTGACAGACTAGTCCGTGGCAGTCGGCATGGCGCCCGGACCCCGTGCGGCGAAGACTGCGAACTCCGTCAGATCCGGAAGGAAGCAGCGGTAAGCAAGTTCTCTCGGGTGTTACGGGATCATCCGGTCGCCATGGCGCCCGCCACGGACGTCCCCCCGCCGGGCAACGGCGGCTCAACGCGGAGGCGAGGTGACCCATGACCTACCTGGTGATGGCCCGCAAGTACCGCCCCCGGGTCTTCGCCGATCTTATCGGCCAGGACCACGTCGTCCGCACCCTGCGCAACGCCATCACCCAGAACCGCCTCAGCCACGCCTTCATCTTCTCCGGGCCGCGGGGCGTGGGCAAGACCTCCTGTGCCCGGATCCTGGCCAAGGCGGTCAACTGCGAGGGGACCACCTCCCCCGAGCCGTGCAACGAGTGCCGGTCGTGCCGGGAGATCAACGAGGGCCGCTCGCTCGACGTGATCGAGATTGACGGCGCCTCCAACCGGGGGATCGACGAGATCCGCCAGATCCGCGACAACGTCAAGTTCGCCCCGACCGCCTCCCGCTTCAAGGTCTACATCATCGACGAAGTCCACATGCTGACCGAGCACGCCTTCAATGCCCTGCTGAAGACGCTCGAGGAGCCGCCGGCCCACGTCAAGTTCATCCTGGCCACGACCGCCCCCGACAAGGTGCCGGTGACCATCCAGTCGCGCTGCATCTGCTTCGGCTTCCGGCTGCTCACCCGGGAGGAGATCGTCGACCACCTGGAGCGGCAGCTCGCCGGCGAGGGCCGGACGATGCCCCACCGGGTGCTCGAGGACGTCGCCCGGGCCGCCGAGGGGAGCCTGCGCGACTCGCTCAGCCTGCTCGAGCAGGTGGTCGCCTTCGGCGGCGACGAGCCGGGGGAGGACGCCGCGCGCGAGGTCCTCCACTTGGTCAGGGGCGACACCCTGATGGGCTTCCTCGATGGGATCGCCGCCGGGGACGCGGCGGCCGTCCTGAGGGTGGTCGACGAACTGTCACGGCAGGGGCACGACATGCGCCGCTTCCTGCAGGAACTGATCGAGTGGCTGCGGGGCATGATGCTGCTGTCGATCTCCTCCGGCCTGTCCGACCTGATCCCGCTGACTCTCGAGGAGCGCTCCCTGCTGGCTGCGCTGGCGGGCCGCTTTGGACGCGGTCGCCTGCAGGCGCTGATCGAGGCGGCCATGGAGGGCGAGCGGGAGCTGCGGCTGGCCATCTCGCCGCGCTATGCCATGGAGATGGTCGCCCTGCGGATGCTCTGCGCCGCCGATATCCAGGCGGTCGACGCCTTGTTAGGAAGGCTCGAGGAACTGGAATCCCGGCTCGGTGGCCCTGCCGCTGCGGTGCCGGCCCCGGCTTCCACGCCGGCGCCGCGCCCCGTCAAGCCCTCGCCGCCCCCCCGGCCCGTTCGGGCGGATCCGGTCGGAAAGCCGGCCGAGCCGGCTCCGGCGACGCCGCCGCCGGCGAGTCTCGAACTGACGCCGGATGTCTCGCCGCCCGGCCCCGCGGGCGGAACGGGCGATTGGAAGGGATTCATCGAGCGGCTCAAGAAACGGCGGCCCACCTTGTGCACCTATATCGAGCACGGTCGCCAGGTCGACCAGGACGTCCATTCAATCACCATCGGCTTCAGCTCCGGCAGCTCGCTGTTCATGGAAATGTCCCAGAAAGGCGACGGCCAGGCCATCCTCAACGAGGTGGCCGCCCAGGTCTTCGGGCCCGGCACCCGGGTCAGGCTGCGCCTTCTCGACGAGGCCGAGACGCCGGCTGCCGCGAAAACGGCGACCGACCTCGATCGGAAGAAGAAGAGCGAGGCCAAGCACAACCCGCTGGTGCGCGAAGTGCTCGACGTCATCGGCGGCAAGGTGGTCGACGTCAAGGTGCTCAACACCCTCAGGGAAGGGGAGGAACCCTCACCGTGAAACAGTTCGGCAATCTGGTCAAGCAGGCGCAGCAGATGCAGGCCCGGATCATGAAGCTCCAGGAGGAAGCAGGCCTGCTCACCGCCCGGGCGACGTCGGGCGGCGGGGCGGTCACCGTCGAGGCCAACGCCAAGGGTGAGATCGTGTCGCTCAAGATCGCCCCCGAGGCCGTTTCGCCGGAGGACGTGGTCATGCTCGAGGAACTGGTCGTCATCGGCCGCCAACGAGGCGCTGCGCCTCGCCCGCGAGATCATGGCCGGGGAGATGAAGAAACTGACCGGCGGGATGCAGTTTCCCGGCCTCTCCTGAATCCCGGGGCGCGATGACCTACACCAGGGCCTTGGAGGACCTGATCGCCCGGCTGGCCCGCTTTCCGGGGATCGGGCCGAAGACCGCCCAGCGGCTGGCCATGCACATCCTGCGTCTCCCTGACGAAGAGGTCAAGGAGATGGCCCAGAGCATGCTGGCCGTCAAGAAGAAGGTGCGGCGCTGTTCGACCTGCTTCTTCGTGACCGAAACAGACCCGTGCCCCATGTGCGCCGACGAACGGCGGGACAAGTCGATGCTGATGGTGGTCGAGGACTCCGAGGACGTGGCCGCCATCGAGCGCACCGGCAGCTATCGCGGCCGATACCACGTTCTCGCGGGCGTACTGTCGCCGCTCGAGGGGATCGGCCCGCAGGACCTGCGCATCGAAGAATTGCTGGCACGCCTCCGCCAGGGGGGTGTGGCCGAGGTGATCCTGGCCGTCAACCCCACCCAGGAGGGGGAGGCGACCTCGCTCCACCTGACCCGGCAGATCAAGCCGCTGGGAATGAAGATCACCCGGCTGGCCCGGGGCATCCCGGTCGGCGGGCAGCTCGACCAGTACGACGACGTGACGCTTGAGAAGGCCATCAACGGCCGCTCGCCCGTCTGATCCCGTGGGGGATCAGGTGGCGGCCCATCCCAAGTTGGAGTAACAATTTCTTGCCATGAGCGACACTACCGAAGCACGGATCCTGATCGTCGAGGATGAGGAGGACGTCGCCCGGGGTTACCGCGAGGCCCTCGAGCATTGGGGCTACCAGGTCGTCGGCACCGAGACCTCGGGCGAGAAGGCGTTGGAGCTCCTGGCCGACGCGACGCCGGACCTGGTGCTGATGGACATTCACCTCGGCGGCCGCCTCGACGGCATTGCCACCGCCCGCATCATCAAGGAACAGTTCGGCGTGCCGATCATCTTCCTGACCGGATCGGGGGGGAAGATTCGGTCCGCCGGGCCCGGGAGGTTGAACCCCTCGGCTACCTGATCAAGCCTTTCAGCCTGGAGCAGCTCCTGGTGGCGGTCGATGTGGCCGCCACCCACGCCCGTGCCGAGACCCGCTTCCGGCAGGACTACGAACTGCGGCTTCGGCGGCTTGAGGAGAGTCTCAGGGAAGCCATGGACGCCCTCTCGACCGACCGGGCGGCGGTTGCCGGCCAGGCGGCTCGCCGGCCCGGGCCGGAGCCGGCCGGGGCGCCGGTGGGCACGACGCCCTGGTGGCGGACCGAGTGGCACCGGACAATGGACGCCTTCGCCACGCCGATGTTCGTGGTCGACCGCCAGGCGAACGTCCTGAGTTACAACGAAGCGGCCCTGCGGATCGTATTCGCCCACCGGGGGCTGATCCTGGCCGGCGGCGACGGCTGTGGCGACGCGCACGACCACGCCGATCTCCCCCCCGGGGAATGCCAGCGCGCCCCCCTGTCGCGCAACTGCGTGGTCAGGGAAGCCGTCGGGCGGGCCTTCGAGGGGGTCCAGACCAGGAACCGGACGGTCCGCTTCGTCCTGCCGGAGGGTCAGGGGGGGAAGGCCGCCACGATCACCAGCCGCGTATCGGCGGCCCCGCTTGACCGGGATGTCGCCCTGCTGCTGATCGAGCCTGCCGCAACGGGCTGACCGCGGGGCCAACGCCCTATTGTCGGGTGATCCCGTCCGCCCGCCGCCCATCCGGAGCGGCACCGAGCACCTCGTCCCAGGCGGTCAGCACGCCGTCGAGCGGGAAGCGGCCCGATATCCCGGCGGCTTCGCGGGAGAGGCTCCGGCGCAGGTCGGCCGACTCCATCAGCCGGCCGAGTGCCCGGGCGAATCCGTCGACATTTCCGGCCGGCACCAGCAGGCCGTCGACGCCTTGGCGGATGATGTCCCGGGGACCGGAACCGGAGTCGAAGGCGACCACCGGGCAGCCGCAGGCCATGGCCTCGCACAGGGCATTCGGGAAACCCTCGATGCGCGACGGCAGGGCGAATATGCCCGCCTCCCGCAGCATGGAATGGACGTCAACCGCCGGCCCCGGGAAATCGACCCGCCCCGAAAGCGAGAGTTCGTCCCGCAGGGCGATCAGCGCCCCGCGGTCCGGGCCCTCGCCGTGTATGACCAGGCGCCAGTCGGGAAACGGATCCCGGACCAGGGCAAAGGCCCGCAGCAGGAGGTCGAAACCCTTCTCGGGATCGAGCCTCCCCAGGCCGGCGACCACTTTTCGATCATGGTCGGCGGGTCCCCCCGCGGTCGGCGGGATGACCGGATTGGGGATGATCCTGACCGGCGGCATCAGCGGTCGGGCGAAGAAGTCGGCCATCGAGGGCCCCTGGACCACCACCGTCCGGGCAAGGGGATAGGTGAGCCGGCGCAGCAGGCGCATGGCCGGGCCGGTCGGGTGGCGGCGGGGGTCGGCCCGCTCGGCCACCACCACCGGCGTTCGGCGGCCGACCAGGGCCAGCAGGCTGAGGACGTTCGCCTGGACCATGAAGCTGACCACCACATCGGGGGCGAGGGATGCGACCGCCCGGCGCAGGCGGCTGGCCCGCCGGCAGGTCCAGACGACGGTGTCGAGCAAATTGCGGGAGGCGTGCAGGAGGTCGAGGTGGACCACCCTCACCCGGGAATCCAGCTCGAAGAACGACGGGCGCCGGCCGTCGTCGAGGCACAGGATGGACACCACGTGCCCCCTGGACACCCAGGCGTTGGACAGCAGGACCAGCACCCGCTGGGCGCCGCCCATCCCAAGGTCCGAGACGATCAAGCCGATCCTCATTCTGCAACCCCGGCCGGCGGCGGATCAACGGCATGCCACAGGCGCCGGAGCTTTAACCAGAGCCAAGTCTCGTAGGGAACGCTGAAGAGGGCGACAACCGCCAGGAAGGCAATCGCCGCCCCGGTCGGCCCGAATGGCCGCCCCAGCAGGACGACCAGCAGGCCGGTGGCCAGGCTGGAGGAGATGCTCAGGAAGAGGAGAGGCTCGCGCTTGTGGGCCCGAAGGTAGGCCGACTGGCACTGGGAAACGTGCATGAAGACGATGCCGACAAGGAAGAGTGCCGTCGGCAGGGGATCCAGGAAACGGTCAGACAGGAAGAACCCGGTCTGCCGCATGATCACCAGGAGCGCCCAGAATCCGGCCGCGGCGGAGGTCACCACTCCGAGCGAGACGCCCGAGGCGTGGAAGAAGGTCCGATCCAGGGAGGCGAAATCCCCGCGGGCGATGAAACCACCGAAACGGGGCACCGCGGCGATGATCCAGGCCAGCCCTGCGCCTTGGATGGCTGTCAGCACCTGCCAGGTCATCCCCATCCGTCCGGCCGTCTCGGCGCCGTGGTACCAGAACATGGCCGGCGTGTAGAGCGAAAAGGCGAAGTAGGAGACGACTCCGGATGCGGCCAGGCGCCATTGCATCGGCAGCATCTCCCGGTGCCAGGAGATGGCCGGCGCCCCGACGCGCTTGCGCAGCCAGGGGGCGAAGAAGCGCCGGTAGCGCCACAGGAGGATCGCATGGGACAGCAGCAGGAGGCCGTTGTAGACGGCCATCGCCCAGAGCCCGGCCCCCCGATCGATGGCCAGCCAGAGCCCAAGGCTGGCTACCACCATGGCCTTGGTGCGGAAACGGTAGAGGGAGGCCACCTGGCCGCAGCCTTCCAGGACGGCGGTGAAGGGGGTCAGCATCAGTTGCCCGCCGGTCACGGCCACCAGCGCGTACCAACTGGCCCGCCAGGGAAACGTCCATTCCGGTTTCTGGGCCAGGAACCAATGCCCCCCCAGGCCTACCCCCACGATGAAGACGAGGCCTGCGGCGACGTACCACCGGGTGGCCAGGCGGCCCAGGCTGGCCAGGCGTGCTCGAGCGGCGGGATCGCCGGTGACACTTCCATCCGGATCCAGCCCCAGGTGTGTCCACTCGTGGCTGGCGAACTGGATGATCACGATGGAGAAGGCCAGATCGACGAAGGACTGCAGGGCGAGGAGGCTGGCGAAGGTGTAGTAGTATCCCTGCAGTGCGGGGGTGAAGCGGGCGGAAATGAGCAACACGGTCACCGGCCCGGAGACGAAGACCCAGCAGCGGGTCATCAGGACGTAGAAAACATGGCGGTCCATCCCCAGCAACGCGGCCAGCCGGCGCACAAATCCGCGTGAATCCGGAGCCCGTCCGGCGCTGTTCATATGGCGTGCATTGTAGCCGACCGGCCGGGGGAATGGCCAGAGAGTTCGCCGTTCCTACTCGTCCGACTTCTGGCCGACGAACCACTCCTCCCGGTCGCGGAAGAGGACGTTGAAGGTCGTCAGCGACCCGTAGATGCGGGTGATGTACTGCTGTAGGTCGACTTTCTCGGCGTCGGTGAGTTTTTTGCTGGCGTTGATCTGCGCCTCGAGCACCCGCAGCCGGTCGCGCACCATGACGATCTTGTGGAAGAAGCCCTCCAGCGACACGCTCTTGGGCGTCAGGGAAGGGTCGCGCGGCTTGATCAGCAGCTCGCCATCCTGCCAACGCTCGCCCATGGCTGGCACGGGGCGCTCCTCTCCCCGGATTTCCCGAAGGGCCAACACGGTCATCTCGTAGGCGGCCGCCTCGGCCGGAGAGAGGCGCTCGAGATCCGTCCGTCGCAAGACGGCCGGCCGCCCCGTTCGCGGGAAGAAGACCGTGCATCGTTGCTCCTCGCCCCATCCGGCGCACTCCTCCACCCGTCCGAGGCCCATCTCCGCGTGCCGCACCAGTTCGCCCTTCAGCAAGTCTCCGGTCATGTCATCCTCCCTGTCGTGTGAGGGCGTCCGCCGCCGCGTCGGAACGGGCACCCGTTGACGGAGCGATCCCCCGCCACAATGCTATACTCCATAACCGAAATCACCAACGGGAGGATTGCCGTCATGGAAGCCGTCGAAGCCATTCTCGGAAGGCGCAGCATCCGGAAGTTCCTCGACACGCCCGTCCCGGCCGAGCTCGAGGAGAAGCTCCTGAGGGCGGCCATGGCCGCTCCCAGCGCCGGCAACCAGCAGCCCTGGCACTTCGTGGCGGTGCGGGACCGGGAGCGCCTGGAGCAGCTTGCCGCCACCAGCCCCCACGCCGGGATGCTGGCCGGGGCCCCGCTCGGTATCGCCGTCTGCGGCCGCCCCGCCGGGCTCCCGCACGAGCACTTCTGGATCCAGGACTGTTCGGCCGCGGTGGAGAATCTGCTGGTGGCCGCCCATGCCCTCGGCCTCGGGGCGGTGTGGCTCGGCTACCATCCCCGTGCCGAAAGGGTGGCCGGGGCGGGGCGGGTCCTGGAACTCCCGGAAGGGGTGGTCACCCTGGCGGTGATCCCCGTCGGCTACCCGGCCGAGTCGAAGCCGCCCGCCGGCCGCTACGATCCATCGCGCGTCCATCGGGATCGCTGGTAGGCGGAGCACCGGACTCAACGGCCCGGCTGACGGCTGTCGGCAAAACAGGAAAGGTCGCCCCGGTAGAAGAGCAGCGGCAGGACGCGCCATGACAATGCCAGCCGGCGGAGGTTCCTGACCGGAAAGGGCGCCCTGGGGTTCCGCGGGGACTCGGAGTCCAGGATGGCGTCGAAGATGACCCTGCGGCGCCACCGGGAGCTCCATCGGCGGACATGGCTGGCGGGGAAGAGGCTCCGGAACTCCTCGGACCGCATCAGATGCTCCGCCCGGGCAATCACGTCCAGCATCCGCCGGGGGTTGCTGCGCGACTGCTCGCTGAAGCTGCCCGTCAGCATGCGTGCGCGAACAACCTCGCGGGCCAGGTAGCAGACGCCGTGCCGCAGGCCGATGGCCCGGAAGGCGAAGGTGTCCGCCCAGGAGCCGAGTTCGGCCCGATAGCCGCCGGCCTCCATCAGTGCGTCCCGCCGGTAGATGGTGGCGCCGCAGAGCGACAGCCAGGGGGGTTCGAGATCGAGGAACTCGCGCTCGAAGCGCGACGGATCAGCATGGGTGGGAACGGTCCACCTGCTCGACCTGGCAGACTCCAACAGGCGCCCACGGTCGTCCACCATGCCCATGATGCCGAACACCAAACCGGCGTCCGGATGGGCTTCAGCCATGGTCATGGCAGACTCGAAGAAGCCCGGCAGGCGGATGTCGTCCGCTGCCGCGGCGAAGACGTATTCTCCGGAGGCCTCGGCGAAAAGACGCCGGTGCGATTCGATCACCCCGCGATTCTTCTCGTGGCGGATGAGGCGGACGAACGGATATCGCTTCAGGAAGGGCTCGATCACCCGGAGGCTGTCATCGGTCGAGCCGTCGTCGAGGATGATGAACTCGTCCGGCGGCCTCGACTGGGTGGCGATGCCGGTGATCGCCTCGGCCAGGAAGGCGGCGTGGTTGAAATTCGGCATCACCACCGACAGCCTCGCCGGTGATCCGGCGGCCGGATTGGTCAGGGGGATGGTGTGGACGGTGTCCATGGGGTCGACCTATGGATACCTTCCGACCGGAGAGGGTGTCAAGGGGAAAGTGGCTTGCCCGCGAGCCCGGCGGTGAACGACCGGAAGCGGGCCGACCAACCTAGGTCGACGCGGTCGAGTTGCCGCTGCACCTCGATGGCCAAGTCCGGCTGGCGGGTTGCCAGGTAGGCCAGCCCCAGGTTGAAGTAGGCCTTGCCGTAGGTGGGTTCGAGGCGGATGGCCTCCAGATAGCGCGGGATCGCCTCGCGCACCCGTCCGGACTTGGCCAGGACGAGCCCCAGGTTCATCAGCGCGTCGGGCTGGTCGGGCTGCTGTCGGAGCGACTCGACCAGGTGAATCATGGCCCGATCCAGGTCTCCCCTGTTGTAGTAGGCGTTGCCCAGGTTGAACCGGGTCTGCCAGGAGTCGCCCCCTACACGAAGGGCGTGCTCGAACAGCGTCACCCCGTCCCGCCAGAGGGCCGCCTGCCGGACGGTCATCGATGACAGGACGGCCAGGATGGCGATCCCGGCGACAGCCAGCCCCCGTGCCACCCCCCGCCGGGCGCCGGCAACCGCGATGCACGTCCAGACCAGGGCGATGGCCGCCCCGACCAGGGGGAGATAAGTATAGCGGTCGGCCCGGGTCTGGTAGCCGACCTGCACCAGCCCGATCACCGGCACCAGCATCCCGAGGTACCAGGCAATGCCGGCGGCCACCCAGGGGAACCTGCGCCAGGCCGTCGCCAGCAGCAGCAGCCCGGCCAGGAACGCCAGGGACAGGGCCACCCTGCCGGCCGCCGGGCCGCCGTGGGGGAAGGGATGGAAGACAGCCAGTGAGACCGGCCGGACGGCGTCAACCAGATACTCCATGATGCTCACCGGGGCGTTGGCCAGCCGCTCGGCGAAGGAAAGATCCTCCAGGGAGGCGAGGGTGTCGTTGGCCCGCTGGGCGGCGACGGTCATGGCGGCCGAGGCGCAGGAGAGAAGCAGGAATGGGACCTTTTCCGCGCCCAGGCGCCGGAAGGGGATCGTCCTCCACCTTCCCAGTGGCCAGAAGTCGAGCACCAGCAGCAATCCGGGGAAGGTGACCGCCATCGGCTTGGACATCAGGGCCAGGGCGAACGAGAGCAGCGCGGCGAACCGCCAGCCGGAGGCGCGATCCCGCAGGAAGCGCCTCCAGGCAAGGAACGCCAGCAGCACGAAGAAGGCGCACAGGAGGTCCTTGCGCTCGGCGATCCAGGCGACCGACTCGACCCGCTGGGGGTGGAGGGCGAAGAAGAGGGCGGCGAAGGCGCTCCCCCAGGCATGCCCGGTCAGGGCGACCAGGGCCAGGAAGAGGAGGGCGGCGTTGGCGCCGTGCAGGCCGGCGTTCATCAGGTGGAGCCGGCCGGGGGAGGGGCCGAAGAGCTCGATGTCGATCATGTGGGAGAACCAGGTGACCGGGTGCCAGTTGGAGGCGTGGAAGGAGGTCAAGGCCCATGCGGCGCCGCCGGGGGTAAGGCCGCCCAGGACGGCCGGATTCTCCAGGATGTAGTACTGGATGTCGTCGTAGTCGAGGAATTCGTGGCCGCCGGTCCCTGCGTAAGGGAGGAAGGCCAGCACGGCCACCGTCACGGCCAGCAGGATCGGGGGAAGAACGGCGTGGTTCCGCTTCCGGCATTCCATGGAAAACATTGTAACAGGAGGCATCCCCTGTTGGGCATCGCGCCACGGGTGCGGGAGGCGGTTTTTCGTTGACACACCAGGGGACAACTGTTACAAATCGGTCAAATACGGCATTTGAATAGCAACCGAAGCACAAAGGACTCGCAATTCGAGGCAATCATGGATGATCTTCAGTATGTGATCCTGCGCAAGGAGAATTTCGGGGGATTCATCTCGCGACTGTCCAAGATACGGCCGGTGATGGCTCCGGTGGCGCGCGGCTACGACTCGTACGCCTTCCGCCCGGTGACCTCCTCGGAAGAGATCGCCCTGACCTACATCCCGACCATCCTGCCGCCGAAGAAGTACTTCATGCCCCAGAAGGAAACCCTGCTGGAGTACGAGACGAGCAAGGGGCTCGACGTGACCACCGTGGTCGACGTCGAGGAGATGGTTCTCTTCGGCGTGCACACCTGCGACCTCGCCGGCATCCAGTGCCTGAACATGGTCTTCTCCGAGCGGCCGCGCGACTACAACTACCTGCTGCGCAAGCGGCAGGATCACGGATCATCGGCCTGGAGTGCAACGACTACTGCGACGAGTACGCCTCGTGCGCCCTGGTGAACGCCAACCTGCCGAACGGCGGCTACGACCTCTTCTTCACCGACCTGGGGGACCACTTCCTCGTCCACGTCAACACCCAGGCCGGCGACGAGATCATCGAGACCACACGTGAAGTCTTCGAGCCGGCCGCGCCGGCGGCACCTCGAGGACCTCGACCGCGCTGCGCGAGCAGAAGCGGAGCGTCTTCCGCAACGAGGTCGCCATCGAGCCGCGCCTGCTGCCCGAGCGCTCTTCGACCGCGAGTTCGAGAGCCCCGTCTGGAAGGACCTCGACGAGCGCTGCCTGGCCTGCGGCAACTGCACCACCGTCTGCCCGACCTGCTACTGCTTCGACATGCGCGACGAGGCCGACCTCGACCTGCAGCGGGCGGCGCCGGTGCCGGGTGTGGGACTCGTGCCAGAGCGAGCCGTTCGCCAAGGTGGCCGGCGGGGAGAACTTCCGCAAGGCCCGCGCCGCGCGCCAGCGCCACCGCTACTACCGGAAGTTCCGCTACCCGGTGGCCAAGTACGCACCGCTTCTTCTGCACCGGGTGCGGCCGGTGCAGCCGGACCTGCATGGCCGGCATCCGGCTCAAGGAAACCCTCAACGCCCTGGTCAAGGAGAGTGAGGCCAAGCGATGGAAAGGCTGGTTATAACGGACTCGAACTACCGGCTCCGGAAGGCGCAAGATCATCCGGGCCCGGCAGATGACCGAGCACGAGAAGCTCTTCGAGATCGCCCTCGAGGGCGGCGGCGAGCCTCGACCACGAGCCGGGGCAGTTCGTCATGATCTCGCTCTTCGGCGTCGGCGAGATCCCGCATCTCGATCTGCCTCCTCGCCGACCAGTCCGGGCCTCCTTCGAGATCTGCGTCCGGGCGGTCGGCAAGGTGACCCGCGCGCTGCACCGCCTCGAGGCGGGCGACGAGGTCGGCATCCGCGGGCCCTACGGCAAGGGTTTCCCGATCCGCATCCTGGAGGGGAACGACCTGCTGATCATCGCCGGCGGCCTCGGCATCGCCCCGCTGCGGTCGCTGATCAACTACGTCCTCGACAACCGCCGCGACTTCGGCAAGGTGCACATCCTGCTCGGCTGCCAGTACGCCCGGAGGACATGCTCTTCGTCGACGAGCTCGACAGCTGGAGCCGGCGCATGGACGTCCACTACGAGTGCACCGTCGACCGGGCCGCGCCCGACTGGACGGGCAACGTCGGGCGTGATCACCACGCTCATCCCCGGCGTCGACCTGGAGCCCGAGCGGACCTTCGCGGTCGGTGGTCGGGCCGCCGGTGATGTACAAGTTCGTCATCCAGCGAGCTCCTGGCCAAGAACATCCCCGAGCAGCAGATCCTGCTCTCGTTCGAGCGGCACATGAAGTGCGGCATGGGCAAGTGCGGGCGCTGCCAGATCCAGAACCTCTACTGCTGCCAGGACGGCCCGGTCTTCAACTACGAGGACATCAAGTACATGAGCGAGGCACTGTGACATGAGGCGACCCAAGGTAGCATTCTTCGATTTCGCCTGCTGCGAGGGGTGCCAGCTCCAGGTGGCGAACATCGGCGAGGACGCTGCTGGACGTCGCTCGGCCGCGATCGACGTCGTCGAGTTCCGCGAGGTCGATGTCCGAGAAGTGGGACGGGGCGCTCGACGTCGCCTTCGTCGAGGGGAGCATCACCGACGAGCACGCCGTGGAGCGCATCAAGGCGATCCGCGGCGCGGGCCAAGGTGCTGTCGCCTACGGCTCCTGCGCCACCATCGGCGGGGTCAACGGCATGAAGAACGCCTTCGACCTCGACGGAGATCCGGCAGCTACGTCTACGGCGACCGACTACCAGCTCTTCCCGACCGACCCGACCCGGGCGGTGCACCAGGTCGTGACGGTCGACTACTCGGTCAACGGCTGCCCGGTCTATCCCCGGAGTTCATCGCCGTGCTCAAGTGCGTCCTGCAGGGGATCCCCTACTACGTGCCCGACCACGCGGTCTGCGTCGAGTGCAAGCTGCAACGAGAACGTCTGCATGTACGAGCGGGGGGTCACCTGCCTCGGGCCGGTGACCCGGGCCGGCTGCAACTCCTGGTGCGTCAACAACGGCAACATCTGCTACGGCTGCCGCGGCATGCTGTCGAACCCGAACGAGAAGGGGGCCCAGGCGTGCTCGCCCGCTACGGCATCCGCCTCGAGCATGTCGTCAACAAGATGGAGATGTACAACACGCTGCAAGGAGTTGGACTAGCCATGAACAAGACGAAACCTCAGCATCAAGGTCGAATACCTCACCCGCGTCGAAGGGCACGGCAACATCGTCGTCGACGTGAAGGACGGGGAAGCTCGAGACCTGCCGCTTCGACGTCGTCGAGTCGCCGCGGTTCTTCGAGGGGATGCTGCGCGGCCGGTCGATCTTCGAGGCGCAGCACATCACCAGCCGGATCTGCGGCATCTGCGCCTGCGGGCACACGCTGGCCTCGCATCCAGGCGGCCGAGGACGCGCTGGGCGTCATGCCGTCGGCCCAGACGATCAAGCTGCGCAAGCTGCTGCTGCGACCTCGAGTTCCTCGACAGCCACGTCCTGCACATCTACCTGCTGGCGGCTGCCCGACCTGCTCGGGGTCAAGAGCTTCCTGCCGCTGATCGACACCCACGAGAAGGTCGTGCGGCGGGCGCTGCGGATGAAGAAGACCTGCAACGACGCTCTGCGACATCCTCGTCGGGCGGCACGTCCACCCGATCTCGGCGATCGTCGGCGGTTTCACCAAGCTGCCCGCGCCGCGCGGACCTGGAGCGGATGCACGCGCTGCTCGACCGAGCATGCGCCCCGACATGGAGGCCACCGTCGAGCTCGTCGGCCACGCTGCCGCTTCCCCGAGTTCGAGCGCGAGACCGAGTACGTCGGCGCTGGTGAGCGACGACGGCGACTACCCGCTGCTCGCGGGCGACATCGGCTCGACCGACGGCGTGCGGATGGCCGAAGCAGGACTACCGGCGAGATGACCAACGAGTTCGTCGTGCCGCACTCGTCGGCCAAGCACACCCAGCTCTCCCGCGACTCCTACGCCGTCGGCGCCCTGGCCCGCTTCAACCTGAACCACGCCAAGCTGCACCCGCAGGCCAAGGAGGCGGCCGCGCGCGCTCGGCCTGAAGGCGCCGTGCACCAACCCCTTCCTGAACACCGCCGCCCAGATGGTCGAGGCGGTCCACTGCCTGGAGGAGGCGATCGGCATCATCGGCGACCTCATGAGCAGCGGGCGTCGACCACTGCGAGGCGCTCGTCGTCGGCGTCAACGAGCAGGGCCGCGATCCCGGTGCGCGCCGGCAACGGCGTCGGCGCGGTCGAGGTCCCCGCGCGGCATCCTCTTCCACCAGCTACCAGATCGACGAGCAGGGCGATCATCAGGAACGCCAACTGCATCATCCCGACGAACCAGAACCTCGACAACATCGAGCGGGACATGCGAGAAGCTCGTGCCGGAGATCCTGCAACCGGAGCGACGCGGAGATCACCCTGGCCCTCGAGATGCTGGTGCGCTCCTACGACCCGTGCATCTCCTGCTCGACCCATCTCCTGACGGTGCGATTCGTCAACCGCTGACATTGAGCCAGGCGACGTCACGGATGGTGCCCCCGATCCTCATCCCCGCCACGAGGGGATGGGCGCTGGTCGGCGCGGGCATTCCCAGCTGAATGGTACCTTGCTCTCCACCTTGGTACCAGCGGACAGGGGAGGCCTTCTGAGCCGTCCCCTTCTCCCTCTAAGGAGACCGACATTCTGATAACCGAAAGACTGATGACGGCCATCGCCGGGATGCGGGCTGAAGCCGGGGAGAAGTCCCCGGATGGCGCCCCCGCCGGCAGCCCGGGACGGACCGTCGAACAGAGGCGTCCATGTTGAAAAGGATTTTGTCCACCGTAAAGAAACTCATTGCCCCGAATAGCGCGCCCTCGGCCGCCCCGTCCGTGACGGAATCGTCCGCGAGGGAACACCGCCGGTCGGATTCACGTGGTCCCGGTGAAGGTCGGCGCCAGGCGCACGGCGGCCGCCCCCGGACCGATCAGCCGGGCAGGCCTCCTCAGCGGGAAAAGCCCGGCGAGAGGAACCAGTCGCGCAACCGCCCGCGGCAGCAGCCTCCTCCCCGGACTCCGGCCGTGGCCGGCGCCCCGGAAGGCGGCGCGGACCTGCGCTGGCAGGGGGGCGGTGTACCGGAATCCGGCGGGACCGAAAAGAGTGGGGAGCAGAAAGGGACCTCCTCCGGACGCCGCCGGCGCCGCCGGGGTCGTCGCGGCCCCAAGGAAGCAGGCGCTCCCGGCGGATCACCCGAGGGCCCTGCCGGGGCCGAAACGGTCCGGCCGGCCGAACCGCCGCCGGCGCCCAAGGAAGAATCCCGGGCCAAGGAGGAGCGACCGGCCCGACAGCGCCAGCCGCGCCAGGGTGACCGGCCTCCCCGCGATCGTCACCGCGAGCCGAGGAGGGAACGCCACGAAGGGGCCGAGGGGGGAGAGCGTCACCATCGGGGCGAGGCCCGCATCCCCGAATCGTGGCCGGAGTTGCCGCCGATGCCCCCCTGGAACCCGCCGCAGGAGCCGTCCCATTTCGAGCACTATGACCTGTCCGAGCCGGTCCGACGGGGGATCGAGGACGCCGGATTCAGCGTCTGCACCCCGGTCCAGGCCAAGACTCTCCCGAGTTCGCTCCAGGGGCTGGATATCGCCGCCCAGTCGCAGACCGGCACCGGCAAGACAGCCACCTTCCTGATCACCATCTTCAGCCGCCTCCTTCGCCGCGGGCCGGTGAGCCACAAGGGCCCCCGGGCGCTGATCATCGCCCCCACCCGTGAACTGGCCGTGCAGATCGAACAGGACGCCCAGGTGTTGGGTCGCCACACCGGCCTGACCATGACCCTGGCCTTCGGCGGCGTCGATTACGAGAAACAACGGGAGGCCATCAGTGCCGGCCCCGACGTCCTGGTGGGAACGCCGGGCCGGCTGATCGACTTCCTCAAGCAGGGCGTCTGGAGCACCACCGGGATCGAGATCCTGGTCATTGACGAGGCCGACCGCATGCTCGACATGGGTTTCATCAAGGATCTCCGCTACATACTGAAACGGCTCCCTCCGTATGCCCGCCGCCAGTCGATGCTTTACTCGGCCACGCTCTCCTGGCGGGTCATGGAGCTGACCTACGAGTACATGAACATCCCCAAGGAGATCCTGGCCGCCCCGACCGAGAGGATAACCGTCGAGAAGGCCGAGGAGGTCATCTATCATGTTCCCCGCGACGACAAGGCCTCCCTCTTCCTGGGTCTTCTGAAGCTGGAGGGATGCGAGCGGAGCATGGTCTTCGCCAACATGAAGGTCGAAGCCGAGAAGGTGGCCCGCCTGCTCGAATACAACGGTTTCGTCGCCAAGGCCATCACCGGCAACATCGAACAGGCCAAGCGCCTGCGGATCATGGAAGACTTCAAGAACGGCACCCTGCCGATCCTGGTAGCCACCGACGTGGCCTCGCGGGGACTGCACATCGAAGCTGTTTCCCACGTCTTCAACTGGGATCTTCCCCAGGATCCCGAGGACTACGTCCACCGGATCGGGCGGACCGCCCGCGCCGGCGCCACCGGCAAGGCCATCACGCTGGCCGACGAGTATACCGTTCTCAACCTGGAGGCCATCGAACAGCTCATCGGCTACAAGATCCCGGTGGTCTGGCACGACACCGAGCACCTGGCCGAGGTTAAACCGGGCTGGGAGCGGGACCCCGACCGGAAGGAACGGCGGTCCCCGGAGGGGCGCAGGGGAGGGGCACCGTCCCGGGACCGGGATCGCCGCGGGAGGGGACGGGGCCAGACGCCCGGGCGACGGTAAGGCGGATTCCGCCGGGAACCGGCCGGCGGTTCCGCGGCCGATTGGCGCGGTCATCCCCACCGACCTATATTGCCTAATTTATGAAGGGCGACAAACGATTAGGGAAGACCGTGTTCGGGCCGATCTTCGGGTTCCTTCTGGTGGTGGCGGCCCTCCTGGCGGGCGCCTGCCAGGAACTCGAAGAGGCCCTCGACAACAACTGCGACATCATCGTCCGCAACTCCACCTCCGGCGACCTGTGGATTGAGGTCAACAATTCCCGCCGCGGAAAAGTAGGCAACAAGGGGACCGCCGAGAACGTCTGGGACAACGCCCCCGAGGGGGTGCACACCGTGACCGCTTTCAGCGACGCCTCCTACGACACCGTCTACTGCAGCGTGGTCACCAACGACCTCCGGGACGACGATGACTTCAAGTGGTACCTCGAGGGGGACGGCTCCTACTCGGGGAGCCACAGCGGGCGCTGCGACTAGAAACGGCGCCGTCCAGATCCGCCACTTGCGGTTGGAGTCAGTTGCGGCACAGTTCCCGAGGGGTATATGATGGACTTAACGGCCAGCGCGAGTTAGTCGTTCAACCAGTCGAGGAGGTGCGCCATGCGCAAGTTGCTGCTGCTGGGCATGTTGTTGATCCTGTTCGTGCCGGTGATCTCCTGCGAGGAGACCGAAGAGGGGGCGGATTCGGAGTGCGACGTCATCGTCCGGAACTACACCGACGACGACCTCTGGATCGAGGTTGACGGCGTGGCCAGGGGGAAGGTGGACAACGACGGCATCGGCATCACCGTCTGGGACGACATCGACGAGGGCTTCCACACCCTGATCGCCTTCGAGGACCCGGCCTACACCATCCAGCACTGCCAGGTCATTACCGGCTACCTGGATGACGCCGAGGATTTCCACTGGTACCTGCAGGACGACCACGAGTACAGCGGCACCGACACCGGCGACTGCAACTAGGCCAGCGTGTACCGGTCACCGTGCCCCGGAAGGATGGTCATGCGCCGGCCGGAAGGTGGCAGCTCCGCGGTCGATGTCCGACGGCGAGGCTGAGAAGGTCGGCGCATTCCTCCCGGTAGAGGGCGGGGTCGTCATTGGGTTGATGACCATGGAGCGGTAGATGCCGAGTTGGCTGCGCTCGTCGGGCGACAGGCTGCCGGTGTTGAGCAGGTAGTCGGAGGTGAACAGGAGACCGGCCCTCCGTTCCAGCAGGAAGACCTGCCCGCGCACGTGCCCCCCGCGGCTCTCCAGGACCTCGAATCGTAGCGGCCCGGCGGTGACGGTGCCGACGACCTTGAATGCGCCCGCGCATCCGAGCTCGCCGATATCGAAATGGCGGGGATGTTCGGGGAATCGGCAGGCGGTGAAGGCGACCGACAGGCGGGTGTAGTAACGGTTAAGTTTCCGGATTCTCTCCGGCGCGCCCAGGCCGCGGTTCATGCCGGAGATGATCTCGGCTCCGGCCGGGTGCATCCAGACCTCGGTGCCGAAGGCCGCCTCGAAATGCCCCGCCCCGCCGATGTGGTCGGTGTCCGGATGGGTGGCCAGGATCCGGCGGATTCGCGCGGGGTCGAAGCCCATGCCTGCCCAGGCCTTGGTCAGATCGTCGAAGTAGATGCCGTGCCCGGCGTCGATCATGGTCAGTTCGCCGTCGTGCCGAAGCAGGTAGACGTTCTCGCTGGTCGGCAGACGGAAACCGGCCAATTCCACCCCGCCCAGGTCGATCGGCGCCATCTCGGCGGAGGACGAACTTGTCGCCGGTGTTCCCCCGGGCGCGCGCGGCAAATGACAGGACCGTCTCGAACACGTCGGCCGCCGACAGGTCATTGCCGGCCTCGCGGTAGAAGCCGATCAGGTCCTGGTGGAGTTCCCGCGACGAGTCGACCAGCCCCCGGATCTCGTCGACGTCGCTCTCCGGCAGGAGCGCCCGCAGGCGGATGAAGTAGCGTTCGACCTGCTTGAGGCCGATGACCCGGTCGGCCTCTTCTCCCTGTCCGCCGCGGTACGTGACCCGGTACGAGTAGCGGCGTTCGTTCAGCGCCTCGAGCAGCCGGTCGATGCCCGCCGGGCCGGGGGCGACCATGGCCATGATGGCCGAGGACGGGTCGGCCCCCTCATCGTAGATCATGTAGGTCAGGTTCGACCCCAGTCCGGCGACCACGGTGGCGAAGCCGGCCAGCCAGCCCGGTTCGTTGACCAGGCGGACCTTGATTTCCAGAATGCCGTCGAGGTCGGTCACGGCCACCTCCTCGCCTGATTCCCGAGGAGGCGCCTGGGCCCGGCCCTGATCGAGGACTTCCAGCAGCGCGTCGACCGCGTCTTCCGAGGGGAGGTGGGCCTCCACCGAGACCCGATGCGGGTCGGCGGCACGGTCGTAGTGGAAGAGGATGATGTTCCCCCCGGCGCGGGCGATGTCGGCGGCCAGGGCGGCGATCGAACCGGGCCGGTCGGGGAGATCGGCGTGGAACCTGGCCAGGAACGGTCCGTGCGGCTGATCCGGGCTGGTGGTCCGGCTGGTGTCGAGACGGTAAATGCCGACCGGGAAGCCGGCGGCGCTGGTGGAGTCGCTCACCCGCCCATGATACCACGATGATCGTGGCCACCTGCCGTCGCATGTAATAGAATGACCGGGATTCGGCATCCATCGCCCGGAGGTCACATGCGGAACGGAACATCCCCGAAGCGAGCCCGGCCGGTCGTGGCCATCGATGGCCCGGCCGCGGCCGGGAAGAGCACCATCGGCAAGCTTCTGGCCGCCGAGACAGGGTTCGTCTACGTCGACACCGGCGCGCTCTACCGGGCGGTGGCGCTGGCCGCCGGGCGTCGCGGCGTACCCCTGACCGACGGCCCGGCCCTGGCGGGGATGATGGCCGGGCTCGACCTGCGCCCGGTCAGGACCGCCGAGGGGATGCGGACGTTCCTCGACGGCCGGGACGTCACCGAGGCCATCCGCGGGGAGCAGGCGGGCCTCGCCGCCTCGACCGTCAGCGCGCTGCCCGAAGTCCGCCGCGCCCTCCTTGCCTTCCAACGCGATCTGGGGCGGGACGGCGGCATCGTCATGGACGGGCGCGACATCGGCACGGTCATCTTTCCCGACGCCGAGGTCAAGTTCTTCCTGACCGCATCGGCCGAGGAGCGGGGCCGTCGGCGCTGGTTGGAGATGCGGGCGGGCGGCAGGGACTGCTCCCTCGACCAGGTCGTCGACGAGGTCCGCCGACGGGACCGGCAGGACAGCACCAGGGCCGAGGCGCCCCTGCGCCCGGCCGAAGACTCCGTCCTGATCGACTCGACCGGGCTGGAGCCGGCGGCCGTTGTAGCCCGGATGAAGGAACTGCTTGTAAGACATCTCACAAGGGCATAGCATGGCCCCCGAGCCATCTTCACACAGGAGGAAACGATGAGCACGAAGATCGCCGTGGTTGTATCCCTGGTGATCCTGCTGGCCGCCGTTCCGGCCATGGCGGGTCACGACCTGGGGCTCTCCTACCAGCTCAACTTCATCAACTCGAACTTCAACGGCTCGGAGACGGGCAACGGCTGGTACACGCCGGAAGGCCTGGACGCCTCGCCCCCGTATGCGTCGTTCTTCGAGCAGCGGGCGCGCCTCTCCTGGACAGGCACGGCCAATGATGATCTCAAGTTGGTGACCATGTTCGAAGTCGACTACTCCTACTGGGGGGACTCGTCATACGAGGTCGGCAGCGACAGCGGCGGGGCCATCGGCTCCGACCAGGTCAACCTGGAGACCAAGCATGTCTACCTGAGCTTCAACCTGGGTCCCGTCACCATCAACGCCGGCATGCAGCCCCTGTGCGACGCCTTCAAGGGAATCATCATCGACAGCGACGTGGCCGGCCTCCTGGTCTCCGGGACCTACGGCAACTTCAGCGACTCGGTCGGCTTCTTCCGGCTGCTCGATGACGGCGACGTCCCCGGCGACCAGACCGCCGACCTGCTGGTGCTCGACGGCAAGCTCCAAGTATCCGACGCCCTGGCCGTCGGCGGCGCCTACTACTACCTCGACATCGACGACGTGGCCACGGTCAACGTGCTCGGCGCCAACGTCGCCGGCGCGGCCGGGCCGGTCAACTACAGCGGTTTCCTGGTCTACGAGTTCGGTTCCGCGGACGAGACCGACCTCGACATCAGCTCGTTCGCCGCGAATGTCGGCCTGAGCGCGGCGGCCGGCCCCGGCACCATCCGGGCCGAATTCCTTTACACCGCCGGGGATGACGACGCCGACGACGACACCGACAATGCCTTCCTGTCGGTCTTCGACGAGGCCGGCTTCTATGGCAACGAGATGGTCATCATCAGCCTTGACAAGTACGCCCTGACCGCCGAGAACGCCATCGTCTACCTGCCCGGCATGCAGGCGCAGGGCGTCATGCTGGTGTCGGCCGGGTACGACATGGCCTTCGGCCGCCTCGGTTGCAGCGCCAACGCGGGCGCCGCATGGGTGAACGAGGCCCCGGCCGACCGCGCCGGCGACATGCTGGCTACCGAGATCAATGCCGAAGTGAACTACAAGATCTACGAGAACCTCACCGGCATCATTCGCGGCGCTTACGCCATCCTGGGCGACTACTACGACGGCGTGGCCGCGGGAGGCGACGATCCCGACAATCCCTACGACCTGAAGGCGATCCTAGCCTACACCTTCTAACCTTCACAACGGAGGGTGGGCCGCAGCGAAGCGCCTGCCCTTCCTGGTGGCAGGCGTCCTAATGGGGGGAGGGGTGGCACCTCCGGGGGACCCCCACGTGGCGCGCAGTCCGTTCGCGAGCACCACGTGGGGGTGGGCGGTGACAGGACCCCTCGCCGATAGATGCGAAGGTGCATCGAAAAGGAAAGGGCGGGACGTTGCCGCCCCGCCCGATGGCTTCTTAAGCCGGAAAACGACCGATCAGGTCTCGTCGTCCTCCGAGTACGGATTGTCGCGCTTCGACCTCTTGGCGGGACGCGCCGCGATCATCCCCAGGGTGACCTGGTCGTCCGGCGCCTGGCGGTCGATGTAGCGGTCGATGTCCGAGCGCTCCATGCCCTCTTCCATGGCCCGGATCGACAGGGCCAGCTTGCGCTCGCTCGGATCGATCTTGATGATCCGCGCGGTGATCTGGTCCCCCTCCTTGACCACGTCCTCGGTGCGGGCCACCTTGGCCTTGGAGAGTTCGGAGATGTGGATCAGGCCCTCGATGCCGTCCTCCAGCTCGACGAAGGCGCCGAAATCGGTGGTGGTGGTCACCCGCCCGACGACGTCCTGGCCGACGGTGAAGCGCTTGGAGATGCTCTCCCACGGATCGGGTGTCAGCTGCTTGATGCCCAGCGACAGGCGCTCGCGCTCGCGATCGATATTGAGCACCATGGCCTCGACCTTGTCCCCCTTCTTGAGCACGTCGGAAGGATGCTTGACCTGCTTGGTCCAGGAGATGTCGGAGATGTGGACCAGCCCGTCGATCCCTTCCTCCAGCCCGATGAAGGCGCCGAAGTCGGTCATGTTGCGGACCTTGCCCGGAAACGACTTGGACCCGATCGGGTACTTGCTCGATGATCAGGTCCCACGGGTTCGGCTCGGTCTGCTTCAGCCCCAGCGAGAGCGCTTCTTCTCGATGTTGACGTCCAGCACCATGGCCTCGACGTTGTCCCCCACGGCGACGACCTTGGAGGGGTGCTTCACCTTGCGGGTCCAGGACATCTCGGAGACGTGGATCAGCCCCTCGACGCCCTCTTCCAGCTCGACGAAGGCGCCGTAGTCGGTGAGGGAGACGACCTTCCCCTTGACCTTGGTGCCCACCGGGTACTTGCTCGGCGATGTCCTTCCAGGGATCGGCCGTCTTCTGCTTTAGGCCCAGGGACACCTTGCGGGTCTCGCGGATCGAACTCGAGGATCATCACCTCGATCTTGTCGCCGACCATGAGCATCTCTGAAGGGTGGCTGATCCGGCCCCAGGACATGTCGGTGATGTGCAGCAGGCCGTCCACGCCGCCGAGGTCGACGAAGGCGCCGTATTCGGTGATGTTCTTCACCGTGCCCTTCATGACCGCACCGACGATGAGCTTGCCGAGGGTCTCGGCCCGTTTTCCCTCCATCTCCTTCTCCAGGATGACCCGGCGGGAGACGACCACGTTGTTGCGCATCCGGTTGATCTTCAGGATCTTGACCCGGATGCGCTGCCCGACGACGGTCTCGAGGTTGTGGACCGGCCGGATGTCTATCTGCGAGCCGGGCAGGAAGGCGCGGACGCCGATGTCCACCGACAGGCCGCCCTTGACCCGCTCGATGACCCGTCCCTCGACCTCGCCGTCCTCCTGGTGGACGCGGGCCAGCTCTTCCCATACCTTGGCCTTGTCGGCCTTCTCCTTGGAGAGGACCACGTAGCCGTCACTGTTCTCGGTCTCTTCGAGGAAGACCTCCACCGTGTCGCCGATTTTGGCGGTGATCGCGCCGCGCTCGTCGCGGAACTCCTCGATGGGGATGATCCCTTCCGACTTGAAGCCCACATCCACGACCACTTCCTTCTCGCGGAGCTGGATGATGGTGCCTTTGATGATCTCTCCCTCGGCAAACTGTCGGAATGAGTCGTTGTAGAGGGCGGCCATGTCGTCATGGCCTTCGGCGATGTCGTGCTCGCCCGCCGGGGCGGCTTCTGTGCCCTGGATCACCTCGTTCTCGTCAAGCGGCGTACCAGGGGTTGGGGTGTTGGAATGCGGCATTGTAAGACGTACCTCCTCATGGTGAGATTGCCCCCGAAAGGGCATTCCTTTATACACTATCCTCCGCCGGGATTCAATGTTTTTATTTTGCGGACCACCTGGTCGATGAGGCGCTTGGGGGTGGAGGCGCCGGCCGTGACGCCGACGACCAGGCAACCGGCGAACCATTCGGGGCGCAGTTCCTCGGGCACCTCGACGTGGTGCGTGGGGGTGCCGGAGGATGAGCAGATGTCGTACAGGCGCCGGGTATTGGCGCTGTTGCGGCCGCCGATGACAATCATTGCCTGCACCCGCCGGGCGATGTCAAGCGACTCGTCCTGCCTGGTCTTGGTGGAGTCGCAGATGGTGTTGAAGATGCGCAGCTCCCTGACCATGGCCAGGGTCTCCCGGGCGACCTCGCTGAAGAGTTCGACCGACTGGGTCGTCTGCGACAGGAGGGCCACCTTGTGCCCCAGGCGGTGCGAGTGGAGTTCGGCCGGGGCGTTGACCACCAGCGGCTTGAAGTCGGCATCGCCGAGGAGGCTCTGGATTTCGGGATGGTCGAGTTCCCCGCACAGCAGCACCTTGTAGCCCTCCCGGGCCATGTCCCGGGCCAGGCTGTGCATCTTCTTGACGAACGGGCAGGTGGTGTCGAGGACGGTCAGGCCGGCCTCGTCCGCCTGGCGGAACGTGGCCGGCGGCGCGCCGTGGGAGCGGATGATCACCGTCCCGGTGGAAACCTCGTCCAGCGACCTGACCACCCGCAGGCCGCGCTTCTCGAGATCCTGGACCACCTGGGGGTTGTGGATGATCGGTCCCAGCGAGGCCACCGGTTCGGACGATTCCCGCAGCGCCTGCTCGGCGATGGAGACGGCCCGTTCGACCCCGAAGCAAAAACCCGCCTTGTCGGCCTTGATGATCTTCATGATCGGCTCGATCCCGGCCGCAGGATGCGCCGGCCGGGAAACGTGGCCCTACTGTCCGATTGTCCCCGGGAAAAGTCAAAGGGAAAATATGATAATCGGGTATAATGAACAGTCGGAAGCGGAGGATGGCCGGGGCATGATCGAGGAATTGCGCCAGCAGATTCACGGGGTGCGCATCTTCGCCTCGCTCGGGGAGCGCGAGATCGAGACGCTCCTCTCGCTGGGGCACCTGCGCCGATTCCACCGCCGGACGGTCATCTTCGACCACCGCGATCCGGGGGACGCCATCTACGTCATCCTCGACGGCACGGTCAGCGTCTCCCGTTGCACCCGCTCCGGGCGCGAGGTGGCCTTCGTCGAACTCGGGCCGGGGGCCTTCCTGGGGGAGATGTCCATCTTCGACGGCCAGCCCCGCTCGGCCACGGCCACCGCCCTGACCGACGCCCGGCTGCTGTCGATCGACCGACCGGCCTTCATGGAGCGCGTGCTGCCGATGACCGGGGTCGTCCCGACGCTGCTTGCCGAACTCTCCAAACGCCTACGGGCGGCCGACCGCTGCATCGAGCAGCTCGCCTGCGCCACCCTCCCCGAGCGGCTGGTGCACCTGCTGGGCCACCTCGGCCGTCGGCACCCGCCCGAGGGGGGCGTCTGGCGGGTCCGCAAGGCTCCCGGCCGCCAGCGCCTGGCCGACCTGCTCGGCTCGACCCGGGAGAGCGTCTGCCGTGCCTTGGCAGCCATGGAGGCCGACGGACTGATCGAGATGTCCGGCAAGGACATCATCCTGCCCCCGGCCTTCTTCGCCGAGGAGGCCCGCCTGGCTGACCGCTGAAGTTGCCCGCCGGCCGTGTCCCGGTCAGGGCTGCGGATGATGCCCATAATCCAGCGGAGGAGGCGACATTGCGGATACTGCTGACCAACGACGACGGCTTCGACGCGCCCGGCATCGTCGCCCTGCGCAAGTCGTTGGGAAGCTCCCACGAGTTGCTGGTGGCCGCGCCCGAGACGGAACGGAGCGCCGCCGGCCATGCCATCACGCTGGCCGATCCGCTGCGGGTCGACGAGCGCCGCGCCGGACGACGCCTGATCGGCTGGGCCATCAGCGGAACACCGGCCGACTGCGTCAAGATCGCCGTCGGTTCGCTCCTGGCCGCCCCGCCCGACCTGGTCGTCTCGGGAATCAACCGCGGCGCCAACGTGGGCGTCAACGTGCTCTACTCGGGAACTGTTTCGGCCGCCACCGAAGCGGCCATCCTGGGCTTTCCGGCCATGGCCGTGTCGGTCGGGGGGGCCCCGCGGAACTTCATGCCGGCGGCCTCGATCGCCTGCCGCCTGATCGAGCGGATCCCCTTCGGCACGCTCCCGCGGGGGTGTTGCTGAACGTCAACATCCCCGACCTTCCCCGCTCGCGCATCAGGGGAATCAGGGTGACCCGCATGGGCGAGCTGCCGGATGACCGAATGGTTCGATCGCCGAGTCGATCCCGGAGGCCGCGCCTACTACTGGCTGTCGGCCCAGTCGACTGCCGACGACGGCGGCCTGAACGAGGAAATCGACGACGGTGCCCTGCGGGCCGGTTTCATCTCGGTGACACCGCTTCACCCCGACCTGACCGCCCACGCTTCTATCGCCGAGGCGCGCCGCTGGGACCTGGCCCTCGGCTGACGTCTTGAGGGCCCGGGACGGCATGCCCGCCAGAATCCTCCTGTTCCTGCTGCTCGGCGCCGGGTCGCTGCTGCTCGAGATCGCCTGGGTCCACCGGCAGGTGGTCATGTTCGGCGCCCACCCGGCCGCCTGGGGAAGCGTCCTGGCGGTCTTCTTCGCCGGCACGGCAGCCGGGGCGCGGTTGATGGCCGGCCGCGACTGGCAGGACATCCCGCGTCCGTTGCGCCTGGCCGGTCCCACGGTGGCCGTGCTTCTGTCGCTCGTCCTGCCATCCTCCCTGGACCGGTTCGTTTCCGTCCTCCCGGTCTCGGGGATGGCCATGGACCTCGCCCGCTGGATCATCGTCCCGTCGGCGCTTCTCCCCGTCTGCCTCCTCTTCGGCATCGTCTTCCCGGTGCTCGCCAGGCGTACCGGTCCGGCGCCGCTCATCCTGCTGTACGGCATGCAGGCCTTCGGCTCCTTCTGGGGCATCTACCTGGGCGCATTCCGGCTTCCGTACGTCGCCGGTCACCGGCTCAGCGGCCTCGCCGGGGGGCTGCTGGTGATCGCCGCCATGCTGCTGCTGGAACTGGTTGCCTTCCGGGTGGCGCCCGCGGCGCAGCGGGCCGGGAATGCGCTCCCGCGCCCCACGGCGGTTCTGGCCTTCGGTTCGGGCGTCTGCTCCATCCTGCTGCAGGTCCTCTGGACCAGGCTGATCGCCCTGGTAACCGACGACTCGGTCTATGCCTTCGGTTCGGTGTCGCTGCTGGTCCTGTCGCTGCTGGTCGTCGCCGGCATCGTCGTGGCCGCGCTGCCGGAGAGGATCGCCAACGGTCCGCTGCCGCTGGCCCTGGCCCTGGCGGTCTGTGCCCCGGGAATCCTGCTGGCGGCCGGGATCTTCCTGTCCGATCACCGATGGGCTCTCGATCAGGCTCATCAGCAGCGCCACCGGCCTCTGGCCGTCGATGCTCCTGGCGTCGACGCTGGTCATCCCCGGACACCTGGCGCCGGCTTTCCCGTTTGCCCTGCTGTTGCGCCGCTCGGAGGCAACAGCCGGGCGCCTGGTGGCGGTCAACGCCCTGGGATGCCTGGCCGGCTCGCTGGCCTCGCCGCCGCTGATCTTCCGTGCCGGGACCTGGGGGACGATGACCGTCGCCTGCCGTCGGATACGCACTCCTGGGCGCCTGGTGCTATCCCGGTAAGCCGGTGGCGCTGGTGACGCGGCTCTCCCGGGCCTGGTGCTGCTGGCCGCCGTCAACCCGCTGCGTTTCCCACTGGTCACGCCGGCCAATCCCTTCGGCGGCGCGCCGGGAACGACCGTCTGGGCCGCGGAAGGGGCCATGGGGATCACCGCCGTGATCGACTATCCGGGGCGCGAGCGGACCCTGTGGCTGAACAACAGTTACCTGTTGGAGGCCGGCACCGAGGGGACCGCCCTGACCCGCCGGATGGGATTGCTGCCGACGGCCCTGCGCCCCCGGGCCAGGGAAGCCCTGGTGATCGGGCTGGGGACCGGGATCGCCGCGGCCGGATTCCTCCCGTCGCGGCTGGAACGGATCACCGTGGCCGAGCTGGTGCCGGAGGTAGCCGAGGCCGCCCGTCGTTACTTCACTCCCTGGAATCTCGGGGTGACCGAATCATCCACGGGTGAAGCTGGTAGTCGACGACGGCCGGCACCTGCTGCACTGCTCCAGGCGCTCCTACGACCTGGTCTGCACCGACGTCATCACCCCGTGGAACGAGCGGGCGGCCTTCCTCTACACCGCCGAGCACTTCGACGAGGTGCGAGGGCACCTCACCCCCGGCGGAATCTACCTGCTCTGGCTCCCGCTGTACCAGCTCACCGCGGAGGAGTTCCGGATCATCGCCGGGACGATGGCCCGGGTCTTCCCGCGGGTGACCGCCTGGCAATTCGGCGCCTCCTCGGCAAGCCCGGTCATCGGGCTGGCAGGGTCGGAGGGGCCGATCGACCTGGCGGCATCGAACGCGACCTGCCGACGCTGCCGCCGCCCGACGAGCCGGACCTGGTGAGGGTCGACTTGTCGGGGATCCTGTCGCGCTACCTTGGGCCGATCGAGGCCGGCCTGCTCGAGAGGCACGGCCTGCCGGCCAACACCCTCGACCGACCGGTGATCGAGCACCTGGCGGCCCGTCCCGGCCGCATGCTGCTGCGGGGGGAGAAGGCCGTCGAGCTCATCGGCAACCTGGTCGCGTCGCCGGCCGATCCCGGCGGGGCATACCTCGGTGGCTGGGATGCCGATCGCGAAGCCTGGCGGCGGAGCGGCTGGCATCTTCTCCTGTGGCGAAGCCTGGTCGAGCAGGGGAGAGACGCCGAGGCCGCCCCGCACTTGGAACAGGTGCTGGACTTCCCGCGATGCAGTCACCGGCCGCCTGGTGATCCGGGGCGCTCCTGGGGGGGCGGAAAGCGCGCCGATGCCGTATACTGTCGCCATGAGTGTCCGCGCGGGGCGCGCCACGACCAGCCGAAGGAGACTATCGATGGGAAAATACCAGTTTGCACTGTCTGTGGTTATATCTACGATCCGGCCGTGGGCGATCCTGACAGCCACGTCCCCGCCGGCACCTCGTTCGAGGATCTTCCCGAGGACTGGATGTGCCCGATCTGCGGCGTCGGGAAGGACCAGTTCGAGCCCGCCTGATTCGTCAGGGGCGGCGGCGGATGGCGAGGGCGCCCCTGACGCCGGGTCAGCCCGGGCGGGGGGGCGGCGGGGCGAAGGCGTCCACCGGGACTCCGGCCCCCTCCATCCGGTAAAGCCCGACGCGCCTGACGACGATCCGGTCGTGGTCGTTCCGCTCCGGCAGCAGCAGGCGCAGGATCTCCGACGGCCGTATCGTGCCGTCGGCTGTGAACCTGACCCACACTTCCAGGTGCTCCTGCCCCGCCGGAGGCTCGGCGATCGAATGGATGAAGGGGCGCACTTCCTTGGTCTTCACCTTCCGCTGGCCGCTTTCCCGCTCCAACGGCAGGCTTGTCGCCGCCAGCACTTCCCGGATGCGCTCCGCCAGGGCCGAGCGCCCCGCGTCGTCGAGCGCCGGCAGGATCACCTGCAACCGGGCCGCCTGGACCCACTCGAAGAGCGCCGGGGCGGCGGCGGCCAGGAATCTCGCGCCGCTCACCCGCAACCCTCTCGGCATGACCGCGTTCAGCGCCTCGACCAACTGCTCGGAGGGGAAGGGGGAGGTTATCTCCAGGTCGACCAACTCGCGGTCCCCCTCCATGCCCACCGCCAGCGGAGGCCCGAACGAGATCCGGGGGTGAGGGTTGAAGCCGGCGCTGTGCGACAGCGGGATTCCCGCCCGCCGGCACGCCCGGTGGAAGGCCCGGAAGAGCTCCAGGTGCGACAGGTAGCGCATCCGCCCGGTCTTCGAGAAGCGGACCCGGACCCGGAAGCGGCGGTCGTCGGTCGGCCGCGGCGTGACCGGAATCGTCTCGGGCGCGGGGCGCGGCGGCGGCCGCGCGGTCGTCGCAGGCGCCGCAGGCCCAAGCATTCACCGATGTTGCACGGGGGGGTGACGGCTTCCTCTCGTGACCGGCGGCACTCCGCCCGGAGGTAATCGGTCTCGACCAGCGGATCGACGTGGTCCCACGGCAGCCGTCTCCTCGGGGTCGCGGACCCGGTAGGCGTATTCCTCGATCGTCAGCCCCTCGGCCGCCAGCGCGTCGACCCAAGCCCGCTCGTCGAACCGGTCGGTCCAGGCCTCCAGCTTCCTCCCCGCCCGCCAGACCCGCTCGATCACCCGTCCCAGGCGGCGGTCGCCCCGGGCCAGGACCCCCTCGATCATCGACATCGCCGGGTGGTGCCACTTGAAGGTGATCTTCGCCCGGCGGCACTCGCGCGACAGGTAGTCGATCATCCTGGCCAGCGCCTCCCGGTCGGCCATCCCCTCCCACTGGAAGGGGGTGTGCGGCTTGGGGACGAAGGAGGAGATGCTGACCGTCACCGCCGGCCGCGACACCCCCGCCTCGATCCCCACCCGCCGGATGCGCCGGGCCAGGTCCGATGATCGCCTCGATGTCCTCCTGGGTCTCGGTCGGCAGGCCGATCATGAAGTAGAGCTTGATCGACTCCCAGCCGTTGCCGAAGATGTGGCGGGCCGTCTCCAGGATCTCCGTCCTCGCCGATCGCCCTTGTTGATCACCCGGCGGAGGCGTTCCGATCCCGCCTCGGGGGCCATCGTGAAGCCCCCCTTGCGGACCGACCCGACCGCCTGGATGACGTCGTCGGGGAGGCTCCCCGGGCGGATCGACGGCAGCGAGATCGAGACGAAGCGCTCGGTCAGCGGCGGGGCGAGCCTGCGGACCAGCGGCACCAGGTGGCAGTAGTCGCCGGTCGAGAGGGCCGACAGCGAGACCTCGTCGTAGCCGGTCCTCGGCAGCGCGCGGCTGATGGCCGTCGAAGACCAGCCCCGGGTCGCGCTCGCGGTAGGGGCGGTAGATCATCCCGGCGTGGCAGAAGCGGCAGCCGCGGACGCAGCCCCGGGCCACCTCGACCGTCAGGCGGTCGTGGGTCGTCTCCATGAAGGGGACCGGCGGAGCCTCGGGGAGCGGCGCCCGGTTCAGGTCGCGGATCACCCGGCGGCGCACCCTGGCCGGGGCGGCGGCGTCGGCCGGCTCGGTGCGCGCCGCTCGCACGCCGCCCGGTAGAGGGAGGGGACGTAGAATCCCTCGAGCGCGGCCAGACGGCGCAGGAAGCCGGCCCGGTCCTCGCCCGCCGCGCGCCACGCGAGCCACGACTCGACGATGTCACCGACGGCCTCCTCGCCGTCGCCGATCAGGAAGGCGTCGAAGAAGTCGGCCAGCGGCTCGGGATTCAGCGCCTGCGGGCCGCCGCCGATCGACGAAGGGGTCGCCCGGCCCGCGGTCGGCCGTCCGGATCGGGATGCCACCCAGGTCGAGCATGTGGGGGATGGTCGAGTAGTGCAGCTCCGACTGCAGCGTGAAGCCGACCAGGCGGCAGCGCGACAGCGGGATGCCCGACTCGAGGGTCGACAGCGGCACCCCTTCCGCGCGGAGCAGGGCCTCCATGTCGTCCTCGGGGCAGAAGACCCGCTCGGCGGCCGTGTCGGGGCGGGCGTTGAGGATCTCGTACAGGATGCGCAGCCCCTGGTGGGACATGCCCAGCTCGTAGGTGTCGGGGAAGGCCAGGGCGAAGGTGACCAGTTCCCCGGCGTCGGCCTTGGCGGACGGCATTGACCTCGCCGCCGGCGTACTGGATCGGCCGGCGGACCCGGGGGAGCAGATCGTCGATCATCGGGCGCGCCTCGACGAAGAGAGCCAGGTCGGGCGGCGGGGGCGCGGTGAACTCGAGGCGCCGGCCGTCACCGGGATGGTCGAAGGCCAGCCGCCGGGCGTGCAGCAGCGGGCGGTCGATGACCGAGACCGGCCGCTCGCGCCAGGCCGCCGGGGCCCGCGTCGCGCTCCGCCGACCGCCGTAGAGGGGGTCGCCGACGACCGGGTGGCCGAGGTGGGCCAGGTGGACCCTGATCTGGTGGGTCCGGCCGGTCCGCGGGAAGACCGCCAGCAGCGTCGCCCAGCCCGAACCGCCGACGCACCCGGTAGTCGGTCAAGGCCTCGCGCGGGTGGCCGCTGCGCGGCGAGATGCGCTTGCGGTCGATCCGGTCGCGGCCGATCGGCAGGTCGATCCGTCCCTCCTCGCCGGCGCACGTCGCCCCAGACCAGCGTCAGGTACTCCTTCTCCACCCGGTGGCCCTTGAACTGGGCCGTCAGCGAGCGGTGGGCGCGGTCGTTCTTGGCCACCAGGATGACCCCGGAGGTCCCCTTGTCGAGCCGGTGGACGATCCCCGGCCGCAGCTCGCCGCCGATGCCCGAGAGGTCGCGGCGTCCGCCCGAGGAGGGCGTTGACCAGCGTGCCGGTCGGCGTGGCCGGGAGCGGGGTGGACCACCATGCCGGCCGGCTTGTCGATCACCAGGATGTCGCCGTCCTCGTAGAGCACCGCAGAGGGAGATCCTCGGCCGAGGCCCTCGGCCGGCGCGGCGGCGGGACGATGATCAGGAACTCGTCCCCGGCCGCGACCGTCTCGCTCGGCTTGGCCGCCCGCCCCTCGCGGGTCACCTGCCCCTCCCGAATCAGGCGCTGGATGGCCGCCCGCGAGAGGTCGGGGCAAAGGCCCGCCAGCGCCCGGTCGGCGCGGCTGCCCGCCTCGGCCGGACCGACGACGACCCGCCGCGGGGTCGAATGGGAAGGGAAAGCTTTCCATCCAGGGATTGTAACACACGGCTCGCCCCGCGCCCGGCGGGGTCAGGAGCTTCCACCGGAGAATCGCCCGCGAAATAGGTGCAAATTTTGTCGATTTCGTGTAAATTGTCGACTGACGCAATCACAAATGGCGGGCGACGAGCATGACCGATGATCGGGCCGAGGCAATTCTCCGCAAGCGTGGTTTCACGCTGGTCGAACTGATGATCGTGGTGGCCATCCTGAGCATCCTGATGATCGTGGCCATTCCGATGTACAAGAACTTCCAGAGGAAGGCCAAGGGAGCCGAGGCCCGGTCGAACCTGGGGGGATCCGGACGGCCATGATCGCCTACTATGCCGAAAACAGCACCTACTCGGTGGGCAACATCGGCTCACTGATCCTCGACAGCGGCGACAACTCGGGCATTCCGTTCGGTTCGAGCCGCCTGGCCATCGGCCAGAAGCTCCCCTGGGACGGGATGACGGTCTTCTCCAAGGTGGGCTTTGCCCCCGAAGGGGCGGTCTACTTCAACTACTCGCTCCAAACCGATGACGGCGGCGTCTCGCCGTCCGGGTTCACCGCCATGGCATCCGCCGACCTGGATGACAACGCGGCCATCTCCCACTACTACCTGAGCGATAACACCCGCGCCGTGAGCCACGCCGGCGACGCCTTCTAGGGGAGGGGCTCCCGGGCCAGGAGGTCGCGCACCGCCTGGGGCACGAACTCCAGGTCGCTCGCCTCGCGGACGGCCAGGTGCATCTGGAAGACCATGACGTCGCGCGGCACCGGCAGCTGGTAGCCGCGCAGGCAGGCGGCCAGCGCGACACCGGCCTCGGCCGGCCTGGTCCTCGCCAGGCGGTAGGCCTTGACCGCCAGCGCCTCGGCCGCGCCCGGGGTCAGCAGCTCCGGGATCATCCCCTCGAGGCCGGCGAACGTGCCTCTCCGGCAGCGCCAGCCCGACGCGCGCGCACAGCGCGCGCGATCAGCGCGAACCCCTCCTCGGGGGCCGTGCGTCGGGAAGATCGGGATCTTGACGTCGATGCGGCCGGGGCGCTTGAGGTCGACCTCGATCAGGTCGGGGCGGCTGGAGGCGAGGATCCAGAGGATCTTCCCGCGGTTGCCGGTGTCGCTCATCTCCTCGGCGATCATCGAGTAGACGCGCCCGGAGACGCCCGAGTCGCCGCTGGACGCATCGCGCCGCCCGAGCGCCTGGTCGGCCTCGTCGACGAAGACGATGCAGCGGCCCAGCGCGTGCAGCAGCCGGAAGATCTTCTCCAGGTTCCCCTCGGTGCTGCCGACCCACTTGTCGCGGAAGTTCTTCATCTTGACGACCGGGACGCCCGCCTCGCCGGCCAGGCACTCGACGAAGAAGGTCTTGCCGGTGCCGACCGGGCCGCAGAAGCAGGTAGCCCATCGGCAGCGCCTTCAGGTCGTTCTGGCTGCCAGCAGGGCGATGTCCTGGCGCAGCCAGGCCTTGATCGTCTCCTGGCCGTAGATGTCGTCCAGCGTCCGCGTGCGACTCGATGAAGCCGATCAGGCCGCCTGCAGTCCTTCTCGACCAGGTCCCTCCTCAGCTCGACCAGCATCTCCGGGGTCGAGCCGCTTCCTCGTTGTGCCGGGCGGTCTTGCAGCAGCTGCTCGACCGAGCTCAGCGTGACCCCGGCGAGCTGGTGCGCGAGCGAGTCCAGCCGCCCCGCGCCAGTCGGCCAGCGCGGCGGCGTACGCCGGCGTCGAGCACGAAGCAGGGCGCGCCGAGCGTCGGCCTCGTCGGGGAGCGGCATCTTGATCTTCGGGCGGTGTGCAGGTTGGCCGCCAGCAGCGGGTGCAGGTCGTTGAGGTTCTCGGCGACCAGGAAGGTGGCCACGGCGTTGCCGGTCAGCAGGCTGTCGGTCGCCCACTCGCGCAGCAGCAGCACGATCGCGCCCGGTGTCGATAGCCGCCCGCGTCGCCGGCGGGCGCGACCAGCTCGGCCGCCTCGACCAGCACGCGACCTGCGGCGCCGGCTGGCCGAGCCGGCAGAGGTTGGCCGCGTAGCGCAGGTAGTGGGTCAGCACCTCGACCGCCGCCGCGCGGGGCGCCGCGGCAGCTCGCCGAGCCTCCCTGCATGCGCCGGCCACTGGCGAGAAGATCTCGCCGCCGCTTCTCGACCCGGATGCCGTTGCCCAGGTCGTAGGCGAGAACGACGTCGAACGGCGCGAGCAGCACGCCGAGCAGGAATCGCGCAAGGTGCCCGAGCGCCATCCGGCCGCCTTGGCCCGGCACCAGCAGGCGGTCGTGGACGTTGCCGTGGAGGATGAACTGGCAGGCGGCGCCGCTCTCGTACCTGGCGACCAGCTCGCGCGCCCAGGGGGGCAGCGCCGGTTCGCCCTTCTTCCGCCCGTCGTCGGCCATGGTCAGTCGCTCTCCCGCTGCCGGGCCCGTGTCCGCGACCGCCCGGGCGTGGCGATCGCGCTCGTCGGCAGCGCGAAGATGCGCGGCGTCGAGCTTGCGTCAGGTCGATCGCCAGGTCGGAGGAGATCGCCTGCGGCGGCTGCTCATCGCGGCGTTCTCGAGCGCCAGGTCGAACTGCGCCTCGATCCGGCTGCAGCTCGCTCTCGATCTCCTCGCCCATCGGCTCGCTTCGCTTCTGGTTCTCGAGGCGCGCCTGCACGATCTCGAGCGTCCGCATCCGCGAGGTGCGCAGCTCCTCGGTCATCCCCGGGCCGGACAGGCTCGCGCTGCAAAGCCTCGATCTCGCCGCCGCAGCTCGTCGGCGTCGCCCGTCCAGTGGCGCCCGATCCTTCCCGCGCCGCCAGCAGCCGCGCATAGTGGCCGAGCAGCGCGAGCAGCGACTCGCGGTTCTGCCCGAGGCGAGGAAGTCGTCGGCGTGGAACTGGCCGTAGAGCGCTGGACGCGCTGATCTTGGCCATGAGGCCGCCAGCCGACGGCGGGCGCGCCGGCGCAGAGTTCGGGCGACGCAGGCTGCGCCGAGCCGCGGGCGCTGGCGGCCGGGAGCGGCTCGAGGGCCCCGGCGTCGACGACGTTCGCGGAAGCGCCGGTTGGAGGCGGTCATCGACAGGTAGGCCGCCTCGACCCCGAGCCCGAGCAACCAGAAGGCCGGGTTGGCGAGGCCGAGGATGGCGAAGGCCGGCCACGCCCAGCAGGTTGAGCGGCAGGTCGCCGAGCCCGGGATCCGCGGCCGCGCGATGAAGGCCGCGCCAGGTAGCGGAACATCGCCGGCGGCTACTGGGCCTCTTTCTGCGGGGCCCATGCGTCTTCGGCTTTTCGGCCGGCGGCGCGGCGGCGGCGGATCGCCGAGCGCGATCCCCTCGCGGGCGGCGAAGTCGGCGAGGGCCTGGTCGGCCAGCGCCTTCTGCTCGGACTCCTTGAGCTCGACGCTGCGACAAGTCGACCTTCTCGCGCGCGACCCGGGCGCGTCCCGGCCGCCTTGTCGCGCTCCTCGTTGACCATCTCGCTCAGCCGGTCCAGGGTGTCGCCCGAGCCGCCGATGCTGCCGATCATGCCCGAGGCCATCTCGGTCAGCTCGGCGAGCGCCTTCTTCATCTTCATGTCGTTGATGGCCGACTTGAGCGTCTCGAGCTTGGCCTTGGCGGCCTGCACGGCGACGTTGCGCGCCTTGACCAGGTTCTTGTAGGTCGTCTCGGCCTGCTCGAGCTGGGCTTGCGGTTCTCCGCCAGCTCGCGCTGGACGGTCTGCAGCCGCAGCGCGTACTGGCCGGCGGCCTCGCGGTTGCCGGCCCGCAGGTTGGCCGTGGCCTTGGCCCGCAGTTCGCGCTCCTCGGCCTCGAGGTGCCGCACCTGGGACATCAGCCGCTCGCACAGCGCGGCGTGCGAGGCCAGCCCGTCGTTGTACCGGGAGATCTGCTCGCGCAGGTTCTCCTTCTCCACCTCGAGCAGCGCCTCGGGGTTCTTCCGCTCCATGCCGCTGATGAAGAGGCCGAGGAAGCCGCGGATCAGGTTCATCAATCGTTTCAACATGCCCGTGCTCCTCTCCTTCGTTGACGGTTGGCGGTCACCCCTCCGGCATCAGCAGCACGTAGCCCGGGTAGATCAGGTGCGGGTTGGCGATGCGCTCGCGGTTGAGCTGCCAGATCTCCTCCCAGCGGTCGGCGAGCCGAGGCGGGCCGCGGCGATCGTGCTGAGCGTCTCGCCGGCGCGGACCGTGTGGGTCTTCCGCCCGGCGATCGGCTTGATCGACGTCCTCCGACTTGTAGGAGAGGTAGCGCCGCACCAGGTCGCCGTAGGCGGAGGAGGCCTTGATCCGCGCGAGCGCCCGGTTGACCGCGTCGAGCAGGTCGTCGTTGCCGGCCGGGACGCCGACCGCGTAGCGCGACTGGTTGAGGTTGAACTGCGACGATCTTGGTGCGCGGGTGCTCCCTGATCTCCGCGGCGGCGAAGGGGTAGTCGTAGACCAGCGCGTCGGCCTCGCGCCGCTCGATCGCCTCGAACCAGCCCGAGTCGCCGGAGTAGGTCCTGATCGGTCGCCCCGGGGATGTTCTGCTTGACCCAGCGCTCGGCCGCCGGGTCGTCGTAGATCGCCACCGTCTTGCCCGGCGAGCTGCTCAGGCCTCGGTGACCGCCGAGCCGCGCAGCGACGATCAGGCAGAGGCCGAAGTCGAGGTAGCTCTCGGACCACTCGACCCCCTCGATCGAGGGGTCGGGGACGTAGCCGGCGACGATCAGGTCGATCGCCCCTCGCGCAGCAGGTCGGGGAGCTTCCGTACTCGCCCTCGACGAACCGGACGTCGGGGATGCCCATTTCGGCACCGAGCCGGCGGGCGAGCTGGTACTCGAAGCCGTCGGGGCGCCGTCTGCGCGTCGGTGAAGTACATCGGCGGGGCGTCGCTCTCGAAGCCGACCAGCAGGTGGTTGCGCTGCCGGATCGTCTGCCAGACGCCGGTGCGCATGGCCGGGGCGACCTTGCGGGGGGCGGCGGGCTGGCCGGGTGTCGCGGGCGCCGTCACGGCTGGGCCTCCCGGGGGCGGGACCACGTTGACGCGGTAGCCCATCCGCTGGAAGAGGAGCCAGGCGCCGTAGAAGCAGCCGGCGACGAAGATCAGGATGACCAGCTTGCCCAGGAACGTCAGTCGCTTTTCGTCAGCCACGGCGGTTCCCCCTTCCGGTCTGCGCCCCCCCCATCATAGCCCAGATCGCCCGCCATGTGAACGCATTGGGGTCAGGTCTTGAAAACACAGTTTTTCCGGGTGGACATCCCCAGTGGCCTCGGGCAAATCAAGCCAGGCAAGCCCGGCGTACAAGTCTACCGGTGGATGGACTGCCGGCGCTCCCGGGCCATCCGTCCGGCGTACCCTTCGAGGCCCAGCTCCCTGATTTGGGCAATGCAGGCCGCCCGGTTCGAGCGGAGCACGAAGCCGATGACCCGGGAGACGAAGTTGTCGAACTTGGCGCAGCTCTTCGGGTCGGGGTGGTCGACGCACTCGGCGCACGACGAGTAACCACGTTCAAGGGTGCACACCCTGATCTTGCACCAGGTTGCCTTGGCATTGTCACGGCACCCCGGGCAGCGGCCGCGCAGGTGCGCCCGGCACGCGCCGCAGTAAAGCCCGCAGGCAGCCACCAGCGTCACGTTGGGGATCAGTTCATCCATGGCTGGTCACTTGGGCGGGAGGGAGCCGGCAAAGTCGAGGCCGCGGGCCAGCCACGATTGCAGTTCACCGTCCGCGCCGATGCCGCCGGCCGACACCGTGACCCAGCCCTTGATCGGCTTGCCGGTGAACTCGAACAGCCGGGCGTTGGGGAGCTTCACCGCCCCGGCATAGGCCCCGGGGCCGACACGCACGATCAGCTCCCTGTCCACGACGCCGACGGCCATGTTGCCGAAGATCGAGAAGCAGAGCCCGCCGAACATCTGCTTCTCGGCGAAGCCGGGGAGGATCTCCATCTGTTTGCGGACTCGCCGGGCCAATCCCTTGTCGTATGCCATGCTGTTCACCCCGGAACAGGGTAACCGCCAACTCGGCGCGGGGCAAGCGGTTTTCGGGCCGGGAAGCGGGCTTGGCGGCTCACGGCCCGGTTTGGGGGGCGGGGCCGCCGCCACCGACGCGCGACAGCAGCAGCAGGCCGGCGGCGAAGAAGAGGGCGATCGACAGGATGGCCGGGCGCTGGCTGCCGAAGGCCGCCGAGACGGAGCCGAACAGCAGCGGGCCGAGGATGGCCGAGGTCTTGCCGACCAGCGAGTAGACGCCGAAGTACTCGGCCTCCCGCCCGGCCGGGATGAACCGGGAGAAGAACGCCCGGCTGGCCGCCTGGACCGTCCCCAGCCCCAGGCCGGCGATGCAGGCCACCCCCCAGAACCACTCCTTCCCGGGGATCAGGTAGGCCGAGACCGAGACCGCCGTCCAGAGCAGGAGCGACAGCGACACCACCCGCCTGGGCCCCCACGAGTCGATCGGCCGGGCCAGCGCGAAGGCGCCGGCCAGCGCGGTGAACTGGACCACCAGGTAGAGGAGGATCAGCTCCCCCGGCCCGAAGCCGAAGGTGACCGCGGCCAGGCTGCCCGAGAAGACGATGACCGTGTTGACGCCGTCCTCGTAGACCAGGTAGGCCAGCAGGAAACGCCGCGGTTCGCGCCGCGAGGCGACCTCCCGCAGCGTCGCCCGGGCCCCGTCGAGCCCCCGCCGGACGGCTTGCCCGGAGGGGGACGCCCGAGGGTTCGTCAGGCGGCAGGAAGACGAACGCCGGCAGCGAGAAGACCAGGAAGAAGAAGGCGGCCACCAGCCAGACGGCGTCGAACCGCCCCGCCCGGGCCAGCGGCAGCGCCAGCAGCAGCGACAGGATCGAGCCGGCGTAGCCGACCCCGAAGCCCCAGGCGGAGACGCGCCCCTGCATCGCCGGCGGGGCGATCCGGGGGAGGAAGGCGTTGTAGAAGACCAGCCCCCCCTCCATGCCGACGTTGGCCGCCAGCATGAGCATGAAACCGGCCATGACATCCCCGCGGCCCAGCAGCGAGAAGCCGGCCACGGCGGCCACGCAGACGGCGGTGTAAACCCCCAGCAGCCGCTTGGCCAGCCCGGCGTGGTCGGCCAGCCCGCCGACGAAGGGGGAGGACAGGGAGACCACCAGCATGCTCAGCGAGATGGCCCGCCCCCACCAGAGGTCCCCCCGGCCGTCGGCGTTGCCGACCACGACGGTGATGTACCAGACCTGGAAGACGACCGCGGCGATGACCGCCGAGTAGCTCGAGTTGGCGAAGTCGAAGAGGCACCAGGCGGCCACCCGCTTCCGGTCGATTGCGGACATGGCGGTGATTCTAACCCCGATTTCCCGGGTAGAGTATGATATTGGCGGCATCGTGCATGTCCGGAGGAGGAACATGGGCAGAATCCGTCTGGGGTTGTTCCTGGTGGTGGCCGTCCTTCTGGCCGGCGTCGCCCAGGCGGCTTCCTTCAAGGTCTTCAGCCGCTCGGACGGCCTGCCGGGGAACCAGATCAACTGCCTCTTCGAGGACCGCAACGGCGACATCTGGGCCGGCACGGACCAGGGCGCCGCCCGCTACGACGGGAGCCGCTGGACGCCGGTCAGCCCGGCCGGGTCCTCGTCGTCGCCCGGCGCGGCGGTCCACAGCATCCTCCAGGACGCCGGCGGGAGCTTCTGGTTCGGCACCGGGGGGGGATCAGCCGCTTCGACGGCAGGAACTGGGATCGGATGGGAATGCCCGAGGATGTCCAGCGGGGGGGGAAGCTGGTGGCCGCCCGCGATGCCGACGGAAGAATCTGGATGGGAGGCGCGGCCGCCCTGTACCTGCTCGACCTCGAGCGGTCGTCGCTGGGCAAGCGAGCGGACGCCCCCTTCCGGGAGATCACTTCCCTCTACTTCGACCGCGAGGGGAGCCTCTGGCTCACCTCGGCCGAGGGGGCCGCCCGGCTCGACGGCGACCGTTGGACGACTTTCACCGTGGCCGACAAGTTTCGCCGGGGGCCGGTCAGGGGGGTGTGGGAGGACCGGGAGGGGACGTGGTGGCTGGCCACCGCCGGCGGGCTGGTCGAGTACAACGGCATCTCCTTCAGCACCATGCCGCCCGACGCCTACGGGTTCCCTCCCGAGAACATCCTGTGCATCGCCGGGGACGCGGCCGGACGTCCATGGATCGGCACGGCCGCCGGCCCGGCGGTCTTCGACGGCTACAACTGGCGCCGCCCGCCGGGGGTGGAGACGTGGCCGGACCGGCGCACCAGTTCCCTGCTGATCGACCGGGGAGGCAACCTCTGGGCCGGCACCGACAACGGCGTCGTCTTCGCCAACCTCGCCTGGGATACGATCGAGGGTGAGGAGCGGGCCGCACCGTTCCACCCGGTGCTGACCAGTTCCGCCGGGGACCTCTGGTATGCCGTTCCCGGCGGGGCGGCGCGCCGGCAGAACCGGATAGCCGAGGTCTTCGACGCGCGGGAAGGCATCGGCACGTTGACGGCCATACTCGAGGATTCCCGCGGGGACGGTCTGGTTGGGGACCGACCAGGGACTCCATCGCCTATGACGGCCGCCGGTTCGAGCACCACCTCCCGGCCCCGGCGGTGAATAGCGTGGTCGACCGGGGAAACGGGCTCTTCGAGCGGGTCACCACCAGGACCCCCGACATCCACAACGGTCTCACCGGGCCACGCGTCACCTGCCTGCTGGAGGATGCTGTGGGAAAGATCTGGGCCGGGACCGGCGAGGGGCTCTCGGCCATCGATACGGACGGGCGCTGGCAAATATTCGAAGGGCCCGCGGCGCCCGCCGGGGAGATCCTGTCAATGGCCCGGGCGGCAGGTTCGGAGACGATCTGGGTCGGCACGGCAAGCGGCTTGTGGCGGCACGACGGTCGCTGGACGCCACCCGGCGAGTTGGGAGGCCCCCGGCGTGCCCGGGTGACCGCCCTGAGAGTCGAGGCGGACGGGTCGCTCTGGGTCGGGACCGACGAGGGCCTGTGGCTCCGGCGCGACGACGTCTGGCGGCGATTCCGGCAGGAAGACGGCCTGATTTCCGACCGCGTCACCAGCATTGCCCGGGCGCCCGACGGCATCCTGTGGATCGGCACCGCCTCGGGCATCGCCCTGTTCAACGGCGTTGACTGGTCCGGCATCGGCATCAAGGAGGGGCTTCCGGCGCCGGTGGTCCGGTCGATCACCCCCGGCCCCGACGGGGTGATCACCGTCGCCGGGGAAAGCTGGGTGGCCCGCTACCGGGTCGACCGCGTTCCCCCCGAGACGATCATCAAGAACCCGCCCCCAGGTCCGGTCGGGACACCCAGTACCTGTTCGAGTTCAGCGGGGCCGACCTGCTGACCGACGCCTTCGATCTCTCCTTCTCCTGGCGTCTCGACGGCGGCGACTGGTCCCCCTTCCGCCGCGAGCCGCTGGTGACCGTCAGCGACCTGGCCAACGGCACCCACACCTTCGAGGTCCGGGCCATGGACCGCCACCTGAACGTCGATCCCGACCCCGGCCCTGGCGATCTTCGAGGTGAACACCGCCCTGTTCGACGTCGAGGTCCGCGATATCCGGCTGCAGCCGCTCTTCGCCTCGCTGCTGAACTACTACGCGGGGATTTCCCCGCCGGGGCGTCGCCCGTCGGCAGCCTCGTCCTGCGCAACCGCTTCGACCGGCCGCTGAAGGTCAAGCTGAGCGTCATGATCCCCGGCTGGATGGATTTCTCGACCGACCGGGTGGTCTCCCTCAAGCCGGGCGAGGAGGCGGAAGTGCCGCTGCGCCTGGAACTGAACGAAGCGCTGCTGGCCCAGAAGGACGACGTCGTGGCCCAGATGCTCTTCACCCTCCAGTACCACGTCCTGGGGGAGCAGAAGGAGAACCAGTTCACCCAGCGGCCTGACGATCCGCGGCCGCAACGCGATGACCTGGAGCGACCCGCGCCGGATCGGCGTCTTCATCAACCACCTCGACCCGGATGTCGAGCGCCTGGCCCACTGGGTCGATCTCGGCCGCCAAGGCGGCCGAGGAGGAGTATGTCCTGGACAACAACCTGATGCGGGCCATGCTCCTGTTCGACGCCCTGGGCGCGCTGGGCATCCGTTACGTGGCCGACCCGCAGCGCCCGTACGTCGGCATCTCGGGGCCCGGGGAAGCCGTCGACCACCTGCGCTTCCCCCGGGAGACCCTGTCGCTCGGCTCGGGCGACTGCGACGACCTGGCCATCCTGTACGCCGCCCTGCTCCAGAGCGTCGGCCTCGACACCGCCCTGGTCGACGTCGGCGATCATGTCCTGGTGCTGGTCGACCTCGGCCTCCGCCAGCGGCGGTTGCGCCTGGTGACGGCCGACCCGGACCGGGTGTACCTCGACGACGACGAGCGCTTCTGGATCCCGGTCGAGACCACGCTGGCCGGCAAGCCGTTCGCCGACGCCTGGATGGAGGGGAGCCGCCAGATGAAGCGCGCCTCCCGGACGATCATCCGGGTGAAGGACGCCTGGAACACATACCCGCCGGTGGCCGGGGGGAGCGAGATACGGCTGACCTTCCCGGCCGACGTGGTCGACCGCGCCGTAGCCGTGGCCCGGGCCGATTTCGACCGGGCCGAGGACGAGCTGGTGGGCCAGCCCCTGTCGGCGCACCGCCGCCGCATCGAGGCCGGCGACGGCCAGGCCGATGCCCACAACCACCTGGGGGTGCTGCTGGCCAGGAAGGGGTATTTCCGCCGGGCCGAACGGCATTTCGCCGAGGTGATCCGGCTTCAGCCCGGTTTTTCCGGGGGGTACTCCAACCTGGCCAACCTGCGCTACGAGCAAGGGCGGCACGCCGAGGCCGTCGAACTGTACAAGAAGGCCCTGGCCATCGCCCCGGACAACAGCCAGGTTCTGGTGGAACTTGCCCTGACCTGCGCCGAAATGGGTGACTTTATCCGGGCCAGGGAGTATTACCTCATGGCGGTGAGGATCGACCCGGCACTGGCCTTCCCCGCCGCCCCTTGATTCGAGACCGTGGACGCTCATCGTGAGTTGTCCTACAATACGTGCAAGGTGCCACCTGAGAAGCAAGGAGGTGCGTTCATGAACAAGTTCATCCTGTGTCTGAGCCTGTGCGTCGTCCTCATTCCGGTGCTCGTCCTGGCGGCCGACGCGCCGCCGCTGGCAACGCTGACGTCCTTCTCCGGGGCCGTTTCCGTCGGGCAGAAGGACGCCGAGGCCTGGGGCGCCGTCACCCAAGGCATGGCCCTGAACGACCGGCAGGTCATTCGGACCGGCGCGGATGGCCGGGCGGTGGTGACCTTCACCGAGGGGAGCCTGTCCGCGGTGATTGCCGAGAAGACGACCGTCAACCTGGCCGACCTGCTGCTGAAGACCCGCTTGGGGGCCATGCGGAGCAAGGTGACCGCCCCGGAAGTCGCGGCCGGCCAGACGAAACTGACGGTCACCCCGCTGACGGGTGTCCGCGGCACGGACCAGGGCGAGAGCAAGGCCGACGATCCGGGCCGACAGCACCACTGGGAGGAGAATGCACCCGCGACGGGACAGTAAGCTTTCTGCGGCGGCCGGAGGAGCGTCATCCCTCCGGCCGATCGCTTCCCGGCGCTGGAACGACCCTGAACCGACCATCCTGCGGCCCCGACCCCTCCTGAAATGGCGGGGGCTGGCGCCGCTGATCGGCATCTTGGTGGCCCTGGTCTGCTTCCTCGGCAGCCTCATCCCGGCCATCCAGGTGTTCGAGCTGCGCACCCTCGACCTCCGCTTCCAGATCCGCCACGCCCTCAAGGAACACCTGCCCGAAAAGGCGCCCAGCCGCGCCTCCGAAGTCGTCCTGGTATTCATCGGCGACGACAGCATTGCCGAGTTCGGCCGCTGGCCCTGGTCCTGGGAACGGCACGCCGAGATGGTCTCGATCCTCAAGCAGCACGGGGCCAAGGAAGTCGTCTTCGACATCATCTTCGCCGAGGCGCCGGAGGACGGCAGCGCAACCAGTTTCGCCGCCGTCAGCCGGGCGGCCGGCAACGTCTTCCTCTGCTCGGCCTTCCGCGACCTGTGGGCGGCCGATCGAGCAGGGAAACCTGCTCCGGGGCTCCGGGCGCATCATGCCGGTGGCCGAACTGAAGGCCGCCGCTGCCGGCGTCGGCCACTGCAACGCCCTGCCCGACGCGGACGGCATCACCCGCCGCATTCCGCTGATGGCCCGGGGCACCGACGGCCTGGTTCCGTCGACCGCCCTGCTGACGGTGCTGCACCACCTGGGGGTGCCGCCGGACAAGGTGACCATCGAGCCGGGCAGGTCGCTAACCATCCCGGTGCCCGACGGCCGCGTGATCCGCGTGCCGCTGGACGACCAGGGCCAGACGATGGTCAACTTCGACGGCGACATCGACTCGTTCGAGGCCTACTCGTTCCTGCAGGTGTACCAGTCGGCCATCTACCCCGAGCGGGCGCCGGTCGACCTGGAGCGGTTCCGGGGGAAGACCGTGCTGGTGGGGGTGACCTTCACCGGGAACACCGATATCCGCCCGACCTCGCTCTCCAAGGGGTATCCGCTGCTGTGCGTGCTGGGGACCTCGATGAACAGCATCATCCGGGAGGAGTTCGTCGTGCGCTGGCCGCTGGCGGTGCGCCTCGCCCTAGTGCTGCTGCTCGGCGGCCTGGCCGGCTGGCTGATCTACCTGCTGCGGCCGGCTTACTCCGTCCTGGTGACCCTGCTGCTGATGGTTATCTGGGCGGTCGGCGCCGTGGCCATCTTCCGGTTCGGCACCATCGACATCGACCTGATCGCCGCGGAGACCTCGCTGGTGACCGTCTACCTGGTCATGACCACGATTCAGTGACATATACAACCGGCGCGAGAAGATGCGCTACATCGAGTACCTCAAGTACATGGAGGACCTGGTCGAGTCGTCGAGCGACGCCATCATCGGCTTCGACCTGGACAGCACGGTGATCGTCTGGAACCGGGGCGCGGCCAGGATTTTCAACCAGACCGAGGCCGCGGTCGAGGGCGGGGGGTGGGAGATGCTGGTCGACGCGCCCGACCGGGGGAAGGTCAAGGCCGCCCTGGACGCCGTCCGCGAGACCGGCGAATCGCACGCCCTGGAGGTCTCCGGCCTGCGTGACGGGCAGCCATTCCCGGCGGCCATGAGCATCTCGCCGGTGAAGGACTCGCGGTGGCGCATCGTCGGCATGTCGTGCATCTGCCAGGACCTGACCGAGAAGAAGAAGATGATCGAGCTGCTGATCCAGTCGGAGAAGATGGCCGAGCTGGGACGCCTGGGCTCGGGAATCGTCCACGAGATCAAGAACCCGCTGACGTCGATCATGATGATGACCGGCATGATCCTGGGGATGGAGACGGTCACCGACAAGCCGCGCAAGTACATCGGCATCATCGACCAGGAGGCCCAGCGGATCCTGCGCCTCTGCCAGAACATCCTGTCGTTCGCCCGGCCGAAGAAGCCGGAGATGAAGCCGGTGGACCTGAACAAGATCGTCGAGCAGACCCTTTCGCTGGTCGAGTACGAGCTGAAGAAGAACAAGGTCGCGCTGCGGCTCGACCTGGCCCCGGACCAGGCCGTGGCCATGGGCGACGACGAGAAGCTCAAGCAGGTCTTCCTGAACCTGATCATCAACGCGGTGCACGCCATGGAAGGGGGAGGGGAGCTGGAGATCGTCACCCGGACGGGCGTGGCCGTGCCGCCGGCGGCGCCCGAGGGGTTCACCGCAGCACACCATCGGCGAGATGGAGGGCGAGCGGACCACGATCCAGTTCCGCGACCAGGGGTCCGGCATCCCGGCCGGGCTGCTCGACAAGGTGTTCGAGGCCTTCTTCTCGACCAAGGAGGAGGGCAAGGGGACCGGCCTGGGGCTGTACATCACCCGCAACATCATCCTCGAGCACAAGGGCCGCCTCGACGTCTTCACCCGCCCGGGGAAGGGGACCCATTTCCACATCGCCCTGCCGGCCCGGGCCAAGGAGTCCGCCGATGCCGAAACCGCCCAAGCCGGCTGAGGGCGCCCGGTCGGGCGACGGCGCCCGGCGGCGGAGCATCCTGCGGCTGGTGCGGCAGCGCGAGGTCGAGCGCCAGCCCCCGCCGTCCATCCGGGAGATAGCCAGCGAACTGTCCGTTTCGGTCGGCACCGTGACCGCGGCCATCAAGGAGCTCGAGGCTGCCGGCAAGATCGTCCGTGACCCGGGGGTGGCCAGGAGCCTGCGGACGGCCCGGACGGTCCGCCGGTCGGCCGACGAGCGAGTGCGCCGGGTGCCGATACTGCCCCTGCCGCGCCAGGGGACGCCGTTCTGGAGGCAGGAGCCCGCCGGGCACCTGCGCGTCGACTCTCGGCTGGTCGGCGGCCGGGCGACCCTGGCGGCGGTGCGCTTCCCCGGCCGGGTCGCCGGTTTCGGGGAGATCCACCTGGTGATCGAGCGGCAGCGCCCCGAGAAGCACCAGCCGGCCCTCTTCCTGGCCGGCGGCGAGGCCGTGGCCGGGAGCCTTTACGCCGCCGGGCAGCTTCGGCGGATCATCCACCTGCTCGACGGCGAGAGCACCGTCCTGGCCGACTCGTCCCCTCTGCTGGCCGTCGGCCGGGTGGCCGCCCTCCTCCTCACCGGCGCCGTCCCACCCTAGGCAGGCCGGGAGACCCGATGTCCTGGGTGCTGCGGGACCTGCTCGACCTGGTCTTCCCTCCCCGGTGCGCCGTGTGCGGGCGAAGCGGCGGGGGCGATCCCTGCCGTGCCTGCCGCGAGGCCCTGGAGCCCTCCCCCGGGTGGCGGTGCCTGGCCTGCGGGGCGTATCTCCCGGCCATGGGCGACCCGTGCTGCCCGCCTCCCACCGGCGCGTCCCTGGACGGGCTCTGGGCGGCGGCCGATTACGGGCCGGCGGCCCGCGAATGCGTCCACCGGGTGAAGTTCGGCCGCGACGACCGGCTGTGCCGCTCCCTGGCCAGGCTGACGGCTTCGCTGGCGGCCCGGGACATCCCCCTCCCGGCGGCCGAGGTGGTGCCGGTGCCGCTGTCGCGGCGGCGGAAGCGCGAGCGGGGTTTCGACCAGGCGGTCCTGCTCGCCGGCGAGATTGCCCGGGCGATGCGGGTGCCGCTAGCCGCCGGGCGCCTGGCCAGGGTGCGCGACATTGCGCCCCAGGCGACTCTCGACGCCCGTTCGAGGCGCGACAACCCCAAGGAAGCCTTCACCGCCCCCGGGAGAGACCGTCCGGGCGGGGGGATCGTGCTGCTGGTGGACGACGTCTACACCACCGGGGCGACCATGCACGAGTGCGCCCGGGTGATGAAGGAAGCCGGCGCGAGCCTGGTGGCCGGAGCGGTCTTCGCCTGCGCGCCCCGCGTCGGCGGGGAGGCTTCGCCGGGTGGCGGAGGGGCCGGCCGGTGAGCCGGAAGGTGGTCGCCACGGCGCTCCCGGCCCTGCTGGCCCTGCTGGTCTTCGCGCCCCTGTGGCGGGCCGATTTCATCACCTTCGACGACATCGACTACCTGACCCGCAACGCGATCGTCCAGCGAGGAGTGACGCTCGACGGGCTCCGCTGGGCGGCGACCACCTTCCGGTCCTCCAACTGGCACCCGCTGACCTGGATCTCCCACATGGCCGTGACCGGGGCGTTCGGGCTCGACCCCGCCTGGCACCACCTGGCCAACGTGCTGCTGCACGCCGGGGTGGTCATGGCCTGGGCTCTCTTCCTGGCGGCCGCCACCGGGGAGGCGGGCCTGGCCCTGGCGTGCGCCCTCTTGTTCGCCGTGCACCCGCTGCGGGTCGAGCCGGTGGCCTGGGTGTCGGAGCGCAAGGAGGTCTTGGCCGCCTTCTTCTGCATGCTGACGCTGTTGGCGTGGCTGCGGCACCTCCGCCGGCCGTCGCCCGGCCGCTATGGGCTGGCGGTCGCCTTCTTCGCGCTGGCCCTCCTCTCGAAGCCGATGGCGGTCACCCTGCCGTTCGCCCTGGTGCTGCTCGACCGCTGGCCGCTGGGGCGCTTCGGGCGGCTCGAGTCGGCCAGCGGCGTCCTCCGCTCGCTGGCCGAAAAGGCGCCGCTGCTGTTCCTGTCCGCCGCGGCCTCGGCGGTCACCTTGGTCGCCCAGGCGTCGCACGGCGCGCTGGCGCCGGCGGCCGGGCTTCCGGTCGGCATCCGCCTGGCCAACGCCCTGTCATCGATCGGCGTCTACCTGCGGCAGACCGCCTGGCCCGCCGGCCTGGACATCATCTACCGCCACCGGGGGATGCCCGGCCTGCCCTGGCTTGCGGCATCCGGCCTGGCGGTGGCGGCCGTGACCGCCTGGGGAGTCAGCGCGCGGCGGAGACACCCCCCCCTGCTGGTCGGCTGGCTCTGGTTCCTGGGCATGCTGGCACCGGTCCTGGGGGTGATCCAGGTCGGCAGCCAGGCCCACGCCGACCGCTACACCTACCTTCCCCACCTGGGGCTGCTGGCGGCGGCCGTCTGGCTTGCCCGGGCGTGGGCCACCACGGCCGCCCGGCGGCGGGCCATGGCGCTGGCGACGGCCCTGCTGGCGCTCTCTTGGGCCGGACTCAGCATCCGCCAGGAGGGGCATTGGATGACCAGCCGGCGCCTCTTCTCGCGCAGCGTCGCCCTCGATCCCGGCAACCACGCGGCCCGGGCCAACCTCGGCACGGCGGCCTGGCTGGCCGGCGACCACCCCGGGGCCAGGAGGATCTTCGACGAACTGGTTCGCCTCGACCCGGGAAACACCGAGGGGCACTACTTCCTGGGGCTTCTGGCCATCGAGGAAGAGGACTATCGCGTGGCCGAGGAACACTATCGCCGCGCCATCGCGGCCGAGCCGACCAACCACTTCGCCTGGAACAACCTGGGCACGGTGCTGCTGCGGCTCGACCGTCGGGCCGAGGCCCTGGAGACGTTCCGGGAGTCGGTCCGCCTGCGCCCGGAAGCGGGGGAGAACTGGGCCGGCTACCTGAACCTGGGTGTGGTGCTGGTCGAATCGGGCCAGACGGCGGAGGGGCGGCGGATCCTGCTGGCCCTGGCGGCCGCCGACCCGGCGCAGGCCGACGCGTGGTACTGGCTGGGTGAGACGTCACTGCGGACGGGCGACTGGCAGCGGGCCGCGGAGGAGTTCAGCCGGGCCGTTCGGGAGCGCCCCGGGTATGCCGAGGCTCACTACGGTCTCGGCCTGGCATTGGAGCGGCAGTCGAACCGGCCGGCGCCCTAGGGAGTTCGGCGGGGATCACCTGTCCCCAGCGCCGCCAGGGCTTCCTGGACGTGCTTGCGGACCACCAGGCTGGGATCGGCAAGCAGCTTTCTCAAGTGGGGGATGGCCCGCGAGTCGCCGATCTGCCCCAGCGACCGGGCAGCACTCTTGCGGACGACCATCTCGGCGTCGCCCAGGGCGTTGATCAGAGACGTGACGGCCCCCGGATCCTGCAGCATCCCCAGGGCCTTGGCGGCGCTCTTGCGCACCCAGAACTCGACGTCGCCCAGCAGCTTGACCAGCTCGGTCGTGGCCGACGGGTTCTTCAGCTGCCCCAGCGAGAAGGCGGCGCAATCGCGCACCGACGGGTCGGCATCGGTCAGGACGGCGATCAGGTGCGGCACCCCGGCGGGATCGCCCATCTCGCCCAGCTCCCGCGCGGCCACCTTGCGGGTGACGGCATACGGCGAGCCGAGGCGGCCGATCAGTTCTTCAAGTCCCGGATTCATCGGTCCGACGCCTCATGTCCACGGCCAGGTCGACGGCGTTGAGCACGCCCAGCCCGCCAAAGAAGAGCATGACGAACACCACGTTCCAGGGAACCTCGAAATCCTCGAAGATCTCGAAGCCCAGGAATCCAAGGGAAGGGAAGGCGAAGACGTAGGCCAGCGCGGCCAGGGAAACGGTCACGTGGGTCACCACGCCGGCCACCTGGTTGTCCTTGAGATCGTGGCGCTGGCGCCAGATGGCCACCGGGAGGCCGACCAGCAGCAACGTGCCGGCGGCCAGAAGCGCCGAGCGGGTGTGCCGCCAGGACCAGAAGGCCAGGACTGCCTGGGTAACGGCCAAGTAGGCGACCAGGATCTGCCAGGTGAGAGTCGGTTCTTCCATGCGCCGGGGTCCGATCCTGCCGTCAGGTCGTCGAGGAGGTCACCCTGAAACCGGACTGTTCCAGGGCGGTGATGATCGGCGCGGTGTCGCAGGAGGACAATCGGAAATAGTAGGTCCGGCGCTTGTCGGCGGACGGCGCCGACATGGCGATGCTGATCACCCGCGCGCCGCGCTTGCGGATGATTTCGGCCGCCTCGTTGAGGGTGTCGGCCGACTCGTCCATTTCGACATCGATGCGGGAACTCGACTCGATGACCCCCATGATCTCGATGAAAATGCCCAGGATGTCCGCCTCGGTCAGGATGCCCACCAGCTTCCCTTCCTCGACCACCGGCAGCGCGCCTATCCGGTGCCGGTGCATCAGCCGGGCGGCCTCCTCGATATCGTCCGCGGGAGTGATACAGATCGGGTCGGCGGTCATGATCTCGGCCACGGCAACCCCGGGAGGGATGAAGTAGACGCCGCGGCTGGAGTCTGACTGGCGGGTCTGGATCAGGGCGGTCTTGAGGTCGCGGTCGGAGAGGATGCCCACCACGCGCTCCTGGTCGATGACCGGCAGGTGGCGAATCCGGTTGGAGACCATCCGCTGGAAGGCCAGCTCCAGGCTGTCTCCCGGCGCCACGGTCACCAAGTCCCTCTTGACCAGTCTGTGTCCGACTTTCATGATCTTGTATCCTCTTTGCGATTATACCGCGACTCGGGCCGAGTGCAAGAGGCGTCAGGCTTCCGGCGGGGAGGCGGCCGAGAGGCGGTTGGCCAGGTCGGCCAGCGTGCCGCGCTCGGCGTCGGCCCACGTCCCGGCGGGGTCGTCGACGACGAATCCCTCGTCGACCAGGAAGATCGGGATGCCTACTGCCGCGGCCGACAGGTCCTGCCGGCGGTCGTTGCCGGCCATCAGGCATTCGTCGGGCGCGGCCCCGATCCGGTCGAGGACCTCGCGCCAGTACCCGGGCGCGGGCTTGCAGGCGCGCATGTTGTCCGAGGTGGTCACCAGTTCGAAGTGGCCCGGCTCCAGGCCGGCCCAGGCGATACGCCCAGCGACGGCCTCCCGGGGGAAGACCGGCTTGGTGGCCAGGACGATCCTGAGGCCGAGGCCGCGGGCCAGGTCGATCAGCGGCCGGGCGCCGCCCAGGCGGTGGGAGAAGCTGCGCAGCTCCTCGAATGGGCCCCGGTAGAACTCGCCGAACAGCGCGTCGACCCGGTCGGGCGGCAGCGAAGCGATAGCGCCGAACTGCTCGGCGAAGACCTCCGACAGCAGCAAGCCGTCCCGGCCGGCGGCGATGGCCCGGAAGCCCTCCTGGAGGCCCCGGCGGGAGAGCGCCGGCGGGACGAGCGGAGACAGGAATCGCTCCACCAGCGAGATGAACGGCGCCGAGAAGACCGCCATGTCGACCCCCAGCAGCGTGCCGTCGAGGTCGATCAGCAGGTGTCGCAGCGGGGTTGCGGAGGACAAGGTCAGCGGACCGGCTCGAGGAGCTTGACCGGCACGGCGTCGCCGACGGCCCGCCGGAAGGCCTCGCCGTCCTCGGCCCGGCCGACGATGTCGCCGTAGTGGATCGGCACCGCGGCCTCGCGCGGGTGGATCGTCACCGCCGCCCGGGCCGCCTCGGCGGGGGTCATGGTATAGGTCCCGCCGGCCGGCAGCAGCGCCACGTCGGCTTCGATCCCGGCCATCTCGGGGATCAGGTCGGTGTCGCCGGCGTGGTAGACCCGGCCGCCGTCCAGCGTGAGCACGTAGCCGACGTTCCCGTTCGCCTTGGGGTGGAACGGCTTGCCGATGTTGTAGGACGGGACCGTCTCGACCGTGGCCTCGCCGACCGCGTGGCGCTCGCCGGGGCGGACCCGGGTCACCGCCTGGCCGGGCAGCTTGTCGGCCGCCCGGGGAGGGGCGAGGATGACGGTTCCCGGCTTCACCAGCCGGGCGACGTCGTCCGGCGAGCAGTGGTCGTGGTGGTCGTGGGTGACCAGGATCAGGTCGGCCTTGGGTGCCGCCGCGGGGACCTTCCACGGGTCGATGTAGACGACCAGGCTGCCGTCGATGCGGAACGAGGCGTGGCCGAGCCAGGTGATGGCGTCGATCATGGGGCTCCCTGCCTGTCTAGAGGGCGTAGATCTCCTCGTCGCCCAGGGTCCTGATGCCGTGGCGGTCGAGCAGTTGCCGGACGTCGGAGATGCGCTCCACCTCCATCACCAGCACCGCCCGCTTGCGGTCCTCGATGACGAAGCCGTAGGCGTCCTCGATGTTGACCCCGGCCTGGCCGAGCAGGCCCGCGACGCGGTGGAGGCCGCCCGGCTGGTCGTCCATCAGCACGGCCACGATCTCCCGCTTGAAGACCGAGAAGCCGGCCGCGGCCAGCGCCTTGTAGGCCTCCTCGGGCTTGTCGACCAGCAGCTTGACGATACCGTAGGTGTCCGACCCGGAGATGGTGATGGCCCGGATGTTGACCGGGATCTCCTGCAGGATGCCGGTGATCCGCTCGATCCGGCCGGGCTTGTTCTCGGCGAAGACCGATATCTGGTGGGCCATCGTGTCCTCCTTGTGACCTTGGGTCAGGAGCCCCGCTTGTCGACCACCCGGACCGCCTTCCCCTCGCTCTTGGGGAGGCTGTCCGGCTCGACGAGATCGACTTCGGGGGTGATCAGGATCTCGTCGCGCAGCTCGGCGGTGATCCGCTTGCGCATGGTCTCCAGCGTCTTCAGGTTGCCGGTGAAGAACTCCTGCTCGACCTCGACGCTGACCCGCATCTGGTCGAGGTGATCGTGGGTATAGAGGGTGATCAGGTAGTTGCGCCCGACGCCGGGGATGCCCAGCAGCACGCGCTCGACCTGCATCGGGTAGATGTTGACCCCCTTGAGGATCAGCATGTCGTCGGTCCGCCCCTTGATCCGGTCGATGCGGCGGTGGGTGCGGCCGCAGGGGCACGGCCCGGGGACGATGCGGGTCAGGTCCTTGGTGCGGTAGCGGATCAGCGGCATGCCCACCCGGTCGAGGTTGGTCAGCACCAGCTCCCCCTCGTCGCCGTCGGGGACCGGCTCGAGGGTCTTCGGGTCGACCACCTCCGGCAGGTAGGCGTCCTCCCACAGGTGCATGCCGTCCTGCTCGGGGCACTCGAAGGCGACCCCGGGGCCGTTCAGCTCCGACATGCCATAGGAGTTGTAGGCCCGCAGGCCGAGCGCCGCCTCGATCCGCCTGCGGATGGCGTCGGTGTGCGGCTCGGCGCCGATGGCCGCGACCTTCAGCTTCAGCTCCTTGCGCGGGTCGATCCCCTCCTCCTCGAAGGCGCCCGCCAGGCGCAGCGCGTACGACGGCAGGATGTGCAGCACGCTGGTGCCGAAGTCGCGCATCATCTGGATCTGGCGGCGGGTGTTGCCGGTGCCGATCGGGATGGTCAGCGCCCCCAGCCGCTCGGCCCCGTAGTGGAGCCCCAGGCCGCCGGTGAACAGGCCGTAGCCCATCATGTTCTGGAAGACGTCGCCGGGCCGCACGCCGACCATCCACAGCGAGCGGGCCACCAGGTTGGCCCATGAGTCGAGGTCGTGCTTGGTGTGGAAGATGACCGTGGCCGTGCCGGTGGTGCCCGAGGAGGAGTGGAGGCGGACCAGCCGGTCGCGGCTGACGGTCAGGAAGCCGTACGGGTAGCCGCCCCGGAGATCGTCCTTGGTGGTCGGCGGGAAGCGCCGCAGGTCGTCGAGGGTCGCGAGCGAGTTCTGGTCGAGCCCTTCGCGGCTCAGCCGGGCGGAGTAGAAGGGCGACTGGAGCGCGCGCTCGACGGTGGCCCGCAGCCGCTGGAGCTGGAGCTGGTCCAGCCCGGCCCGGGGCATCGTCTCGATGGTCTGTTCCCAGTAGGCGCCCATGGTGTGCCAGCCATTCTAGCCGCCCCCCCGAAAGCTGTCAAAGCAAGGCGGAACTTTCACTTGACAACCATCCTTGTTGGAATATGCTCAAGGGCACTTTCATAAACGTCATCCGGCAGTACAATCATCGCCACGGATGACAAACCAGGCGGCCACCGCCTAGGGCGCCTGAAGCACCACCGCGATTCATCATATCTCGTCCTAATAGAGCCGCCGGTCTTCATCGTTTCTCGTCGACGGAGGGGCGCGACCGTGCCACGCGACAAAGGTGACTATCGTGATATACGCCAAGGGCCGATGTAGGGAAATACGGCAGCCGCATAATCAACTGTTAGGTCTTTGTGAACCGGAGGCCAGCATATGAGCACGGATTCCAATACATACCCCAAGATTCTTGACGAAGTCTATTCAACACATTATGAAGACGTATCTCGCGCAATTCACCTCTACGGGGACCTTTACGACCTTCCTGCCATATCTTTCGACTTCACTACTGAGAATAGAGCCTACTTCGATTACACGACGACGATATCAAGCTTTGTCGTGTTATTACTTTATACCTCTACAAAGAAGGTCTTTTTGAGAACCAGCGCGGATGCCTCCTCTGAGGAGTATTATCTCCTGGCAACCCATGTTTTGCCTGAATCATCCGTAGAAGATACCGTATACTCCCTCGCCCAATCTGCGCTACCCGACGTGAGAATCGCTGGAGTTGAACCTGTAGCAATCTTGGAGCACACGTTCCACTTCTCACATGGCGAGGCTTCTGAAAAGCATAGTATGCCTGGAATAGCGTATATTGCTCGTGTGTTGGATGCTGTAGAGTTTCAATCAAAGCACGTGATCCCTGATGGTAGTTTCTTTCCGGTAAGTGAAGCGAGAAACTTTCTTGCTCAGAAGAAGGTCCCAAAATACTCTAATCACGATGTTCTTGAAGCCGCACTGAACCGACTCGATACATTCTTCGATTTGAGGATTCGCCCCCCCGATAGGGAAATATCCCATAATCAGCAAGCTGCATCTAGGTACAAATTCCATGAGATATTTATAAAGCCCATGTTTTCCATATTGAAGAGATCACGCACTTTTGACAACGCACTTTTTAATGCCATTGGAAAACCGGAGCGGTTCCTTGATGTGTCGTGTGGTGACAGCGATCTTGTCCTTCGAGTATCCGAAGGGGGCGCTAGTCTATGTGTGGGAAACGATGTGTCCTGGAGCCAAATCGCGCTTCTGTTGGATAGATTCAAGGCAAAGAACAGAAGCCATATCCTATTTACCAACCACAATTTGGTGTTTCTACCATATAGGGAGCGATTCTTTGATGTGGCGTTGTGTAAAAACACTTTACATCACCTTGGCTCCCCCAGCGAATTTCGTCTCGCAGTCGAGACCCTTGTAAGGGTAGCCAAAAAAGTGGTAATCGTTGAAGTCGAGAACCCGGAGAGTGAAATGTTCCCAAGGATCGTCCATAATTATTATAGTGGGTTTTTGTTGGACGCCGGGGAATACTTTTTTACCGAACGCCAATTTCAGGAATCGCTGAAAGAGACGCTGGATGTTTGTTGTAAGTATTCTATGTCAATCGGGAAGCACCGATCTATTATCGGAAACTATATGATTGCCGAAATATCACCAACGAAAGAATAACCTAACAATGGTTTCGTGCGCGACGCAGACAGCCGTATGGCTGCCGCGCGGTACAAACCTACGTTATGCCTCTCAAGCCACTCGAAAGTAGACAGGAGGAGGGCAAGCCAAATTGACGATGAGCGAGAACACCCACGATCCCGAGAAGGCAGCAACGGAGCTCGCCGCAAAACTGTCGGCGAGAACTCGGCACGTCTGTGTCTTCCTCGGTGCAGGAGCATCCCGTTCAGCGGGCCTCCCTGACCTCCTTGGCCTCCAAGAAGTCGTCAGACAATCGGATCGCCTGACGCAACCGCAACAGACCCGAGTCGGGGAGCTCTTTCAGACGAAAAACCTGGAAGAGGTCTTGAGTTACCTCCGGCGCCTGGTAGCCATCCTAGACGACGGCCAGTCCCTTGCGAACTTCACTAAGTCCACTGCGCAGGAGCTTCAGACAGCCATCACCGAGGCTATTGTCCCTGCCCTTGATCACACGAACGCCGATCGAGAACCCCATAGCCAGTTTGCCACCTGGGCCTCTGGGGCGTACTACCTTCACCCTGTCGAGATCTTCACGATCAACTACGACCTTCTGCTCGAGGTTGGACTCGAAGACTTGGCCATTCCCTACTTCGATGGATTCGTAGGGACAATCTGCGCACAGTTTCGTCCGGAGCTCGTGGATACCTTCGATCCCAAAGAAGAAGCACGGAGTCTCCCACCCTCTTTTGTTCGCCTTTGGAAGCTCCATGGCTCCGTCAATTGGGAAGAGATAAGGGCCGACACGAATCGGCGGATTGTTCGTCGCGGCCTGCCCGTAAGAGCTGGTTCGACGGCGGCTGTATATCCGTCGGACGAAAAGTACGATCAGTCACGTCGGGTACCCTTCGTCGTGCTGATGGATCGCTTCCGCCGGGCACTTGCCATGCCCGAAACGGTAACCCTTGTTTCGGGATACTCGTTTGGCGACCAGCATCTGAACGAGATGCTGTTCGACGCTGCGAGGTCCCATCCTAGGTCTGAAACCGTCGTCTTTTGTCACGGCAGCATCCCTGACGTTGTAGACCACATGTCACTTGCAACTCGCAACATCTCAGTCTTTGCAGAGACGAATGTGATCATCGGGGGGCAACGACTCAAGTGGGATCGAGAAGAAGACCTTCCCGGGGTCTGGGATAGCGGGAGTTTCCGGCTCGGTGACTTCAAGCACTTGGCGCACTTCCTTGCAACGAAGGCGCGACTTGGCGATGTCACAAAGTGATCCAAGAGTCATCGGACGCGTTCGACACGTCCGCGGAGCGACCGTTACTGTTGAGCTGGACGAGTCGCTCGCCGGCGTAACTCCGTTGTGGGAAGGACGTCTGTACCCAATCGGCCAAGTTGGATCTCTTGTCGAGATTCCACAGGGTCCGGTCAAGCTTCTCGCCTCCGTAACTCTGGTTGGCATCGCTGAGCTGTCTGGTGTTCTCGAACCCAGCGCCTCTGTACAGGTAGGTGATCGATGGCTGCAGGTACAGCTGCTCGGGGAGGTGGATGGTCTCGGCCGATTCAATCGCGGAGTAACCATGTATCCAGGTCTTGATGATCCCGTCCACTTCAGCACGCCGGCTGGGTTGCGCGCCGTGTTCCCTCCCACGGGCGCCGAGCATGTTCAGCTTGGCGTGCTGGCGTCGTCCCCTGACGTAACAGTCGCCCTTGCTGCGCAGCCCTTGGTCATGAGGCACGGCGCTATCGTTGGATCTACTGGATCCGGCAAGACAAGCGCCGTTGCATCCTTGCTGCAGAGCTTCGTGCGAGATGGATGGACGTCGGCGAATATCGTCGTAGTCGATCCGCATGGAGAGTATGCCAAAGCATTGGGCGACAACGCCACAGTTCGCTCCGTCACAGGTAACGGCGCGAGTATGCTTAGGATTCCCTACTGGGCTCTCCCTTCAAGCGACATTCTACGAGCGTTCTCTGGTCGCGAAGAGTCGGCGACCCTCCAAAGTCGGTTCGGCGAATTGGTCACAGCCGAGCGGCGTAAGTTCGTAGAATCCGCCGAGTGGCTCAGCATGGAGCCTGCTGGGGTTAGCGCAGACACGCCGGTGCCATTCGATCTCAACGAGGTATGGTTTCGTTTGGACTTCGACAACAACGCGACATACTCCCTTGCCAATGGAAAGGGTGAGCCGCAGGTCGATGAACAGGGCGATGCATCGCAGCTCAAGCCGACGCGCTTCAAGCCGTATGCGATGGGGAGCACCGCGCCATTCAAAGGTCCGATGTTCGGTATGTATGGGACAGGGCCTGATCGATTGCGGCTACGCGTGGTCGATCAGCGGTTCCGCTTCTTCCTGGAGCCAAAGGGTCAGCCAAGCGGCGAGGATCCCTTGCCGGGAGTGATTTCCGACTGGTTGGGGAACGAGCGACCCCTTTCCGTGCTGGACTTCAGCGGTGTGCCTGCGGAGGCCACCGATCTGGCGGTCGGGCTAGTACTTCAGATGCTCTTTGAACTGTGTGTCCGTAGCCGAACCAACGGCATCGGACGCCCTCGTCCGGTGCTGATCGTTCTGGAAGAAGCCCACCGCTACTTGAGCGACTCCGCAACAACGCGAATTGCGAAAGAATCGGCGAATCGGATAGCGCGCGAAGGGCGGAAATACGGCATTGGTGTTCTCCTAGTAACTCAGCGACCGTCAGAACTACCCGATACCGCGTTGTCGCAGGTTGGTACCATCGTGGCCCTTCGACTCACGAACGCAACAGATCAGTCAAGAGTCAAGACGGCACTGCCGGATGCCGTAGCTGGACTCGCTGAGGCTCTTCCTGCTCTGAGAACCGGCGAAGCACTCGTTGTGGGAGAGGCCGTGACGTTGCCCTGTAGAGTCCAGATCATGCGCCCCAACCCTGGACCTGAGGCACATGACCCCTCCCTTGATTCATGGCGCGAAACGCCGAGTGAGAACGATGTGAAGGATGCAATCGCCAGGTGGAGAGGTAGACCATCAGGAGGGAGCACATGATTCTGAATTGGATTGATGTTACTGACTCGGAGCGGGTTTCGGCAGTCGCCTATGACGGGGAACAAGAGACAATTTATGTCCGTTTCAAGAAGGACGGTGTTGAGTGGTGGTATGGGTCATGCCCTTTGCATGTGTGGGAGCAGTTCACGATGCCCGGAGTGTCAAAAGGGCGTTTCATTCGAGAGGTTCTTGACCACCACTCCAAGGGCAGGCACGTCGGCTGATGGCCTCGGCGTGCATGCAGTGCGGCCACCAAGGCCGCGCCATGGCGGCATAACAACCAGTTGCAGCGGTCGTTGCTGTCGCGCCGCCGCTGAACCGGAACGTTGAGCTAGAAGATGAAGGTTAGAAGCCTCATACTAATCGCGCTATGTGCGATAATCCAAGCGTGTGCTCACACCAAGGGGACTAGAATGCAGGTAGATCCAGGCCAATCCTTCAGCTACGGGGAAGGGGATTACCTAAACTACGTGGTTCATGGAAACGGTGAACGTCCCCTTGTTTTTCTTCACGGCTTTGCCGCATCCTTGCTCACCTGGTCTGATATCACGCCGCTTCTCTCCAGAGACAAGTATAAGATCTACCTAGTAGACCTCAAGGGGGCTGGATTCTCCTCAAAACCAAGAAACAGCGATTACTCACTGCAGTACAATGCCGAGATCATAACGGCATTCATCAAGACGAAGAACTTGCGCAACCCCGTCCTCGTCGGCCATTCATTTGGCGGCGGGGTCGCGCTGCTCACTGCGCTGAACCTCCAACAGGTACCTGACTATCGTCCTTCTGGGATCGTTCTTATCGATCTAGCAGCTTACAAGATCGATCTGCCTTTCTTTGTCAAGTATCTACGCCTCCCTCTCTTGAGTAAAATCATGCTCTCAGTATTGCCAGCAGACTTCCAGGCGAGGTACACCCTCAAGCGTGTGTATTACGATAAAGAGAAGATCACAGACAGAATCGTGTCTCGCTATTCATACTTCCTGAGTTCGCCAGGCTATAACGATGCTCTAATTGCAACCGCAGATCAAGTCCTTCCAGACAATTTTGAGTACCATACCGCTCAATACCGTGATATATCGGCACCTTCCCTCATTATCTGGGGAGACAATGATCGTGCAATTCCGCTAGGTACCGGCATACGGCTATCTGAAGAGCTCAAGAATTCACGCTTAGTGGTAATACCGAATTGTGGGCACAATCCGCACGAGGAATGGCCAGAGAAGACAGCTAGTCTGATAGACGAGTTCGTCTCGTCATTAAGGTGATGAGCATGTTCTTTGCGAAGGTCTACGCGCCTATAATCCCAGCGATTCTCCTAATTGCTGTCGCACTGCGATACAAGTTCAAGGAGAACGAACTCTTCCCCATTGAGATATACAGGTTCAAGTTCTACGTAACCGAGAAGCTTGCTGGCAGGGCCATATGCCTGCTGGCCGCTCTGTCAATTATCCCTTACTACGTGACTCTCGACTTCACGCAGTTCTTTCCTGATCGGCTCGATGTTGAAGTCTTCTATGATCATCAGGGACTGCAGTCAAGCATGAACGTCTTTACCGGTGAGGAGTTGACTCGTTTGGGCTACCGCACCGGCAATGAACACCTAGCCAAAGAGTACGACAAGGACTTGGACTTGAAGATAAAGGATCTGCTGAAACTGGATGGTTTCTTTTCCGTGTCTGATGGCGTTGTTCATAGCAGCGGAGAGACGACCTTTGAAGTCGCGAGAACAAAAGGAATCCATAACTATCATATCGAGGCGTCGAAGGGAGAGTTGGCACATAGCCTTGAGCGCCCCAATCACAAGACACTAAAGATAAAGAGCTTCTTCGAAAAGCTCCCATCTGTGCATGATTACCTGAGGCCGACATTTCGTGACATCCTAGTCAAGAAAGAGATCGTTATGGCGCCTAGATTCCGACAGATAGTTGCCGAGCAGAACCTCTCTGACGGAGTCATATTCGATCATGTCTTAATTGGCGCTACGAAGGTGTATCTCTTCCCCTATCCTTCCTTCAGCAACACAGTGTACTTGTTCGATTCAGCGACAGGCGGGTCTGTTCCTATTGGCTATGCTGTTTATAAGTAGCTCTATCCATCACATGCAGCGGACCGTCCAACAGCGGCGCTTTGCGCCGCCGTCTCACGGCTGCTGATGTAGGTCGTTGACAGCAGGCAAGTCGCATGACACGCAGAGCGACCACTGACACCTAGGACCAACGCAGTTGAGGGGATAGGAGATCATGGCGGTCAAGAAGTCCGACCTTTACTCGTCGATCTGGGCCACGTGCGACGAGCTGCGCGGCGGCATGGATGCCAGCCAGTACAAGGACTATGTCCTGTTCATGCTGTTCATCAAGTACATCACTGACAAGTACGGCAACAGCAGCGACTTCGCCCCGCCGGTCACGATCCCCAAGGACGCGAGCTTCACCGACATGCTGGCGCTCCGCGGCAAGAGCTACATCGGCGACAGGATCAACACCCAGGTCATCGCGCCGCTGGTGCAGGCCAATGACCGGTTGGCTCGCAGCGACTTCCCCGACTTCAACGACTCCAACAAGCTGGGCGAGGGGCAGGCCAAGGTCGATCGGCTGACCAAGCTGATCAACATTTTCGCGGACGCCCGGCTCGACTTCTCGAAGAACCGCGCCGAGCACGACGACATCCTCGGCGATGCCTACGAATACTTGATGCGGCACTTCGCCACCGAGAGCGGCAAGAGCAAGGGGCAGTTCTACACCCCGGCCGAGGTCAGCCGCGTCATCGCCCGGGTGATCGGGATCTCGCCGCAAAACACGAAGGCGTCCACCACCGCCTATGACCCGACTTGCGGCTCGGGCTCGCTGCTACTGAAGGTGGCCGCCCAGGCGGGCAGGCAGATCACCCTCGAAGGGCAGGAGAAGGATGTGACCACGGCGGGCCTGGCCCGCATGAACATGATCCTGCACGACTTCCCGACAGCCAACATCGTCTCCGGCAACACCCTGGCCGCGCCCAAGTTCAAGGATGGCGAGCAGCTCCGCACCTACGACTACGTCGTCGCCAATCCGCCCTTCTCCGACAAGACCTGGAGCACCGGCCTCACGCCACCCAGGGACCCGTTCCAGCGCTTCGCCTGGGGCGAGCCGCCCGCCAAGCAGGGCGATTACGCCTACCTGCTGCATATCATCCGCTCGATGAAGGGCGCGGGCAAAGCAGCGTGCATCCTGCCCCACGGCGTCCTCTTCCGCGGCAATGCGGAAGGCCTCATCCGCCAGCAACTCGTCCGCTCCGGCTACCTCAAAGGTATCATTGGCCTGCCCGCCAACCTCTTCTACGGCGCCGGCATCCCCGCCTGCATCATTGTGCTCGACAAAGAGAACGCCGCTGGCCGCACGGGCGTCTTCATGATCGATGCCTCCAGGGGGTTCAAGAAGGACGGCCCCAAGAACCGCCTGCGCGAGCAGGATATCCACCGCATCGTCGACACCTTCACCAGGCAGGCCAACGTTCCTCGCTATGCCCGAATGGTGCCGCTGGCCGAGATCGCTGACCCAAAGAACGACTTCAACCTCATCCTGCCGCGCTATATCGACAGTAGTGAGCCCGAGGACATTCAGGACATCGACGGTCACCTGCGCGGTGGGATCCCGGAGCGTGATTTGGATGCGCTGGGCGCGTACTGGAAGGTCCTCCCCAGCGTGCGCGGCACTTTGTTTGAGTACGCGGGCCGCCCCGGCTACGCACGTCTGAAGCTGCCGCTGGCCGAGGTGAAGCCGGCCATCCTCGGCCACACCGAGTTCGCCGCCTTCCAGCGGCGGGCGACCAAAGTCTTCGCCAACTGGCGCACGGCCACCACGCCCCTCCTCACCGGGTTCACCAAGGACAGCCATCCCAAGGCGCTGATCGAGAGCATCGCCGAGGATCTCCTGGCCGCGTTCCGCCAGGCGCCGCTGCTCGATGCCTACGACGTCTACCAACACCTGATGGACTACTGGGCCGAGACGATGCAGGATGACTGCCACCTGATCGCCGCCGACGGCTGGGTGAAGGGGGCGCAGCCGCGGGAGATCGTCCAGGTCAAGAACAAGGAGAACAAGCTCGTCTGGCCCGAATCGCACGACTACCTGAAGGGGAAGCGGCGATTCAAGTCGGACCTCGTTCCCGCGCGGATTCTCGTCGCCCGCTACTTCGTCGCCGAACGCGATGCCATCGAAGCGCTCGACAACCGGCTCGCCACGCTGGAGCAGCAACTCGACGAGATGCGCGAGGAGAACAGCGGCGAGGAAGGGTTGTTCACCGAGGTGATTAAGGGCGAGGGGGACAAGCAGAAGATCACCGCGAAGGGCGTGAAGGCGCGGCTGAAGGAGATCGGCAAGGACGCCCTCTACGATGAAGAGCGAACAGCGCTGGAAGCATATGCTGACTTGCTGGAGCAGCAGAGCGAGGCCAAGGCCAGGCGCAAGACCGCGCAGGAGGACCTGGACAAGAAGATCGACGCCAGGTACCCCAAGTTCACCGAGGCCGAAATCAAGACGTTGGTGGTCGACGACAAGTGGATTGCCCGCCTGTCGATCGCCGTGCAGGGCGAACTGGCCCGCGTCTCGCAGACCCTCACCGGTCGCATCCGCGAACTGGCCGAACGTTACGCAACGCCGCTGCCGCAGCTCACCGAAGAAGTGGAGACACTCGCCGCCAGGGTCGAGGAGCATCTGAAGAAGATGGGCGCGTCATGGAAGTGAGGCCCGGCTTCAGAAACACCGAACTCGGCATCCTTCCGAACGACTGGACGGTTGACCAACTCAGCACGCTCAACCCTTTCGTCACGAGCGGCTCCCGAGGCTGGGCCCGGTACTACGCCGACATGGGCGCCCCCTTCGTTCGGATCACTAATCTGTCGCGAGAGTCGATCTATCTCGACCTCTCCGACCTGAAGCTCGTGAACCTGCCTCCTGATGACCGAGAAGGAATCCGCACGCAGCTCCAAGTTGGCGACCTCCTCGTATCCATCACGGCAGACATCGGGATCATTGGCTACGTGGAAAGTCATGTGCCGCAGCCGGCATACATCAACCAGCACATTGCACTCGTTCGATGCGACCCATCCGAGGCCGACACCAAGTTCCTCGCCTACTTTCTTGCTGGCGAGGGTCCACAACGGGCCTTTCGTCGAGCCACAGATCAAGGTGCCAAGGCCGGCATGAACCTCCCCGGCGTACTTCGGATACTGGCTGCGTTTCCCACACTCCCCGAACAACGCGCCATCGCGACGGCGTTGAGCGATGTGGATGCGCTGCTGGGGGGCTGGACCGGCTCATCGCCAAGAAGCGCGACCTCAAACAGGCCGCCATGCAGCAGCTCCTGACCGGCCAGACCCGCCTCCCCGGCTTTCACGGCAAGTGGGAGGTGAAGCGGTTGGGGGATGTGTCGGAGATTGTGATGGGCCAGTCGCCGAGCTCATCCAACTACAACTCAACAGGCCACGGTTTACCGCTGATCCAGGGAAACGCGGACATCTCAGACCGCAAGGCGATGAAGCGAATCTTCACTACGCAGGTCACGAAGCGCGGAAGAGCCGGCGACATCCTGATGTCCGTGCGAGCCCCGGTGGGAGAAGTGTCGCGGACCATGTTCGATGTGTGCCTTGGACGAGGTGTTTGTGCCATCCGCTTCCCCAACGATCTTCTCTACCACTGCCTGATCTTGTTGGAGCCATCTTGGGCCAAGCATTCCAAGGGATCGACCTTTGACTCGGTGAACTCGACGGATGTGCGAGCGGTAGAAATCAACCTGCCAATGGACGCCCCGGAACAAACCGCCATCGCCGCCGTCCTCTCGGACATGGACGCCGAGCTGGTGGCCCTGGAGGCCCGGCGTGACAAGACCCGCGACCTCAAGCAGGCGATGATGCAGGAGCTGCTGACCGGCCGCACGCGGCTGGTAGGGCCCGCACGTGAAGGGACTGCGCCATGCTGAACAACTTCGCCAAGTTCCTGCTCGTTTCGACTTCCCTTGCTCCCGTGCTGGGCGCGGTGGCGGTGAACCAATTCGCCCGTCACGAACATTGGTCACGCTGGGGTGCATGGCTGGGGGCGGGGCTGCTGCTCGTGTCTCTCTGTTGGGCGATGTTGCGCTACGCGGCGAAGAACTCCCAGAAGGACCTATTCCACATCAAGGAGTTCGAGCGGAATGACAAGGAAGTCCTGGCCTTTCTGCTCGCGTATCTGCTGCCCTTCGTGTCGGCGCAGAACATGGCGTTCACGGGAGAGCCGCTGACGGGCGCGTATATCCTGGGCATCATCTTTCTAGTCTTCGCGCACTCCGGCGCGTTTCACTTCAATCCAGTCATGGGACTGTTAGGATATCACTTCTACGCCGTGAAAAGCGGTGACGGCGTCTCTCACCTGTTGATCAGCAAGGACGAGCTAAGGAGGCCCGGCAAGGATGTGCAAACCATCCGCCTGGCCCACGGGGTCTATCTGCATACGGGAGGCGGGGATGCTTGAGAACTTCCAGCTCGCGGCGATCATCAGGCAGGGTGGCACAACACGGCTGCTGCGCATTCCACTGCACCAGGGGCTGCAAGACACGCTTTCAGAGAGCTGGGAGGAGCAGTACGCCGCATTCGTGGAAGACATGGCGGAGATCGGCTTCAACGCTGGCTATCAGCCGGAGGAGCATGAGCGGTTCCGCCTGCAAGACTATGAGCTGCCTGCGTGGCTCGCAGGAGAGGACAGCCAGTCCGTACCTGCGCTCGACGCGATCACGAACGATGACGCCTTACTCGATGCCACCAAAGGCATTGTGGCTTGCGCCCGCAATGACAATGGCGAAGAGCTGATGCTGTTTCAGAACTTCAGCCGCTCCCATGTTATCCGGCCTGGCCGCTTCCTGTTCCTGCAGAACGACACTTATGAGACCACACCACGCGCCGGGTTGACGCTCGATAGCAGGTTAAGCGCGGTCTACCTGCCCACTGCGGGCAAGCTCCTGTTCCACAATTTCCGGACCGTCAACACCTTCCTTCCGCTTGCGGACTTTTACGAAGAAGCCTCGGAGCAGCAGATCAGAGACGTGCTTGGCCACAAACTGCTGGCCGCGGAAGATGCGGACGCACTCGCGACGGACGCCAATCAGTGGTTTCGCAAGCGCTTTGCCATGCTTCGGGATTCCACTGTGCTCGATACGTATTCCGCCAAGCAGATCCAAGCACGCTCCAAGGGCTATGAAGTCGCGATTCATGTCTCGAAGGGCCAAATCGTTTTCCCGGCTGAGAGAGCCGCGGCAAAGAAGCTGTTGCAGTTCCTCAATGAGGAGCTGTTCCGCGGGGCAATTACCGAAAAGCTGTTCGAGACCAACTCGAAGCGGGAGGCCGACTGATGACTCGGCTTCTTCCGCCGGAGACACCGATGCCTAAACAGCCTGAACAGGCTCTCTCCGAGCGCGAGACGCAGAACCGCGTCATCGTCCTGTTCCGCGACCTGGCGAGAGCCGACGGCCCCGGTTACCGCTTCCTCAGCGATTGGCACGACCGCGGGAACAACCGCGCTCTCAAGCAGGCGATGATGCAGGAGCTGCTGACGGGCAAGATGCGGCTGGTCGCGCAAGACAACACTGAGGGGAAGCCGTGAAGAACGAAGCGAAGCCAAATTCCGACCTTGTTCTCTATCAGACCGAAGATGGACGAACGCGCATCCAGTGCCGGTTTGAGAATGAAACGGTTTGGCTCACGCAGCAGCACATGGCGGAGCTCTTCCAGACCTCCAAGCAGAACGTCAGCCTGCACATCCGTAACATCTTTGCCGAGGGTGAGTTGCGCGCGGATTCAGTAGTCAAGGAATCCTTGACCACTGCGGCCGACGGCAAGAACTACCGCCACCAGCTTCTACAACCTGGATGTCATCATCTCGGTGGGCTACCGGGTGAAATCACTGCGCGGCACGCAGTTCCGCATCTGGGCCACGCAGCGGCTGCGGGAGTACATCGTGAAGGGCTTCACCATGGACGACGAGCGGCTCAAGAACCCGCCGGGCAAGGGGCACGTGGATTACTTCGACGAGTTGCTGGAGCGCATCCGGGACATCCGGGCCAGCGAGCGCAGGGTGTATTTGCGGGTGCGGGAGATCCTCGCGCTGGCGGCGGACTATGAGGCCGCCGATCCGGACACGCAGGTGTTCTTCCAAACCATCCAGAACAAGCTGCACTTCGCCGCGACCGGAAAGACCGCGGCGGAATTGATCGCCGAGCGGGCCGATTCCTCAAAGCCGAACATGGGCCTGACGTCATGGAGAAGCGGCGTAGTGCGCAAAGGCGACGTGACGGTGGCCAAGAATTACCTTCGCCAGGAGGAGATCGGAGAACTGAACCGGCTCGTGGTGATGTTCCTCGATTTCGCCGAGGATCAGGCCCGGCGGAGGAAGCAGATCTTCCTGCAAACTGGCGGACACGGCTGGATGACTTCCTGAATCTGAACGAGCGATCCATCCTGCCCGACGCCGGCAACGTCAGCCGCGAAGAAGCCCACGCGTTGGCTGAACTTGAGTATGAAAGCTTCGCCGAGCGCCGCCGCAAGCATCTGGAAGCAGAGGCGGAGGCCGACCCGCTTCATCTGCTCGAGGCCGAGGTGAAAAAACTGCCCAAACCGAAGAAACCATCGAGAAAACCCCATGGCTGAAATGCCCCGCTCCGAGCGCACAACGCAGAACCGGGTCGTCGCCCTGTTCACCGACCCGGCGCGGCCGGACAACCTCGGCTACCGTTATCTCGGCGACTGGCACGAACGGGTGAACAACCGTTCCATCGAAACGGCAATTCTGCGCGACGACCTGACCGCCCGGGGCTACTCGCCCGACCACGTCTCGTTGGCCCTGCAGAAGCTGGAGACCGCCGCTGACTCGACGGGGATCACACTCTACCAGGCCAACCTGCGCACCTACCAGCTCCTGCGCTACGGCGTGCCGGTGCAGGTCGCCGCGGGCCGGGCGCACGAGACGGTGCACCTGATCGATTGGGAGCACCCGGAGCGAAACGACTTCGCCCTGGCCGAGGAGGTGACGCTGCGGGGGGGCTACCAGCGCCGGCCCGACATCGTGCTCTACCTCAACGGCATCGCCATCGCGGTGATCGAACTCAAGCGCAGTTCAGTCGAGCTGGCCGACGGCGTGCGGCAACTCATCACCAACCAGGAGGAGATCTTCAACAAGTGTTTCTTCAGCACCGTGCAGCTCCTGCTGGCGGGTAGCGACTCGCAGGGACTACGCTACGGCACCACCGGCACACCGGAGCAGTTCTTCGTGGAATGGAAGGACGAAGCCAGAGACATGCCGGCACCCGGCGCGGCGCCCGTTGCCGGAGCGCTCCTCGACCGACCGCTGGCGCAGCTCTGCAACAAGGCGCGGCTGCTCGACCTGATCCGCAACTTCATCATCTTCGACGCTGGCCACAAGAAGGTGCCGAGGCCGCACCAGTTCTTCGGCGTGAAGGCGGCCCAGGAGCGCATCGCCAGGCGCGAGGGAGGCGTCATCTGGCACACCCAGGGGAGCGGCAAAAGCATCGTCATGGTGCTGGTCGCCAAGTGGCTGCTGGAACACGACCCCGACGCGCGCATCCTGGTCATCACCGACCGCGATGAGCTGGACAAGCAGATCGAGGGGGTGATGAAGAACGCCGGCCTCATCGGCGCCGCATCGCCTTCGCCGCGCATCACTTCCCGGGCGGAGTTCGTGGAGAAGCTCGGGGAGCTCAACGTCGCGCCTTCTGTGCGCGCTGATCCACAAGTTCGACGTGGCCGACCTCAAGGGCGAACCGCCCGCGGTCTGCGGGCGCTTTCATGTCTTCGTGGACGAGTGCCACCGCACCCAGGGCGGCGACATGAACAAGCAGATGAAGCGCTGGCTGGAGGGTGCGATCTTCATCGGCTTCACCGGCACGCCGCTCCTGCGCCGCGACAAGCTGATGACGCGGGATGTCTTCGGCACCTACATCCACACCTATAAGTTCCACGAAGGGGTGGCCGACGGCGTCATCCTGGACCTGAAGTACGAGGCCCGCGACGTACCGCAACGCCTCACCTCGCGGGAGGCGATCGACAACTGGTTCGAACACAAGACCAAGGGCCTCAACACCTTCCAGAAGTCGGTGCTGCGCAAGCGCTGGGCGACGATGGAGGAGTTGATGAGCGCCGGCGAACGCAAGCAGCGCATCATCGCCGACATCATCGAGGACTTCAGCCTCAAGCCGCGGCTGAACAGCGACCGGGGCACGGCGATCCTGGTCTCGGCGTCGATCTACGACGCCTGCCACTACTACCGGCTGTTTCAGAACACGGGCTTCGGCCAGTACTGCGGCATCATCACGTCGTACGAGCCGAACCACAACGCCATCTCGCGCGAGCCGGCCAACAGCGACGAACGCTACAAGTTCGACACCTACACCCAGCACGTCCTCAGGCAGGGACAGACCACCAAGCAGTACGAGGACGAGGCCAAGCGCCGCTTCATCGAGGAGCCGGCGAACATAAAGCTGCTGATCGTCGTCAGCAAGCTGTTGACTGGCTTCGATGCGCCAAGCTGCACCTACATCTACCTCGACAACGAGCTGCATGACCACAACCTGTTCCAGGCCATCTGTCGCACCAACCGGCTCGACGGCGACGACAAGGACTACGGCCACATCGTCGACTTCAAGGAGCTGTTCGGCGAGGTGCAGGAAGCGCTTGCCGTGTACAGCTCCGACGAACTGGACACCGATCCCGGGAATGGCGGCGACAACAACGTCCACCTCAAGGAGTGGCTGGCGGAGGGGAAGAAGAAGCTCGACGAGGCCCGCGAGGCGCTGCGCTACCTGTGCGAGCCGGTGCCGCTGCCGCGCGAGGTGGAACAGTTCCTTCGATACTTCTGCGGCGACGTGGTCAATCCGAACGCGCTGAACGAGACCGAGGCGCTTCGGATTTCGTTCTACAAGGCGGTGGCGGTCTTCGTGCGGGCCTTCGCCGCCATCGCCCAGGACCTGACCGAAGCCGGCTACTCCGACACGGAGTCGGCCGAGCTGAAGAAGGAAGTCGAGTTCTACAGCGAGATCCGTTCGGCCGTCAAGAAGCACTCGGGCGAGGAGCTCGATATCAAGCCGTATGAGGCGGACATGCGCCACCTCCTCAACACCTACATTCAGGCCGCGCCGGCGGCTGACCTGGGGGAGTTGGGCGAGATGTCGCTGACCGAACTCATCATCGAGACCGGCATCCACGACGCCATCGCCAGGAAACTGAACGAGAAGGGCAAGCTCTCGAAGAATGCCATTGCCGAAGGGATCATCAACAACGTCCGCAAAACCATTATCCGCGACCAGCTCATCGATCCCCGGTTCTACGAGCAGATGTCGAAACTACTGGACGACCTGATCAAGCAGAGCCGGGCGGATACGGCGGCCTACGAGGAGTTCCTCCGGAACGCCGAGGCACTGGTGAAGAGGCTCGCCGCCAAGCAATCCGACGGTGACGTACCCGCGGCGCTGCATGGCAAGCGGGAGGCGACGGTGATCTACAACAACCTGCCACGGATTCTCGCGGCGGGGCCCGCCGAGTTTGCGGGGGTCGCTGAACCACGCGCCGACTTCGGGGATAAGCTGGTCAAGTTGGCTTTGGAGATCGACCGCGTAATGCGCGAGCGGGCCCCAGCGGGCTGGAAGGGGGACCAGGCACGGGAAGCGCAGGTACTCAACGCCCTCTTCCCGCTTCTCGATCGCAACCGCGAGGCGACGCTGGCCCTGTTCGAACTCATCAAGAATCAGCCGGGATACTGATGGCAGAGACGATCAGGCTCAGCGAAATCATGATCGCCGTGACACGCAAGGAGATCAAGCATGTCCACCTGTCCGTGCACCCGCCGAACGGCCGGGTCACGCTTGTCGCTCCGAAAGGCACGCGCCCTGAAGTTGCCCGCGCCTATGCTATATCCAAGCTCGGCTGGATCCGCGACCAGCAGGCGAAGCTGCGCGGACAGGCGCGGGAGACTCCGCGTCAGTTCGTCGAGCGTGAGAGCCACTACCTCTGGGGCCGGCGCTACTTGCTCTCCGTGAAGGAAGCCGGGGCGAAGCCCTCCGTTCGCCTCAGTCACCGCACCATCACGCTGACCGTGCGCCCCGACAGCAGCAGAGCGAAGCGCGAGGCGGTCATGCAGGAATGGCACAGATCCCTGCTGCACGAGGCGGTGCCCGAATTGATTCGCAAGTGGGAGCTGAAGCTCGGCATCGAGGTGTCCGGCTACTTCCTTCAGCGCATGAAGACCAAATGGGGCGGCTGTAATCACCGGGCGGGGAATATCCGATTGAACACCGAACTAGTGAAGAAGCCGAGGGACCTGCTCGAGTACGTAGTCCTACATGAAATACTACACCTGATCGAACCGACTCACACCGAGCGCTTTCTCGCGCTGATGAGCAAACACTACCCGGCATGGCGCGAGGCCAGGGCAGAGTTGAATGAGTTGCCACTAGCTGCGGAGACGTGGAGGTTGTAGGGATGTTTTCATGGCCGGAACACGCAGGCGACGGCGGGGAAGGTCACTTCTTACGATGAAGAAGGTTGTTGCTTTCGTCGGGAGTGCGCGGAAGAGGCACACGCAGTACGCCGTCGAGCGGTTCTTCGACGAGTTGCGGGCGCTGGGCAGCGTGGAATGCGAGATCGTGCGGCTCGGCGAGCATTACCTGGGGGTCTGCCGCGGCTGCTCATTGTGCCTCGACAAGGGCGAGCAGTTGTGCCCACTGAAGGATGACCGGGAGAATAGACTGGGAGAAAAGATCCCCCTCATCACTGCCATGATTCTATTGATCAGCCTGTCGGCATGTTCTTTCAGCAGGGTAGTCTTAAAAGGCCCTCCCATTGACCGCAAGGCTGACAGTCAAATATGCCGAGGCTGCCACGAGAGACTCTCGTCTTTTCACCATCCTGTCGGGCCGGCAGCGATCAAACGATGCATCTCGGCAACTCCAACCGAAGAATTGAACTGTTCATATTGCCATGCGGCCTATACTGCCAAGAACCATGGCAAGGAGAAGAATCCAACCTTCACCACCAAGAACGGTCTCCTGGTAGAGGACGATTTGTGCCTTAAATGCCATCCTCCGGATAATCCAACCTGTAAGGACGAATACAGAGGGACTGCTTCTCATTTCATGGGCGATCCGACTCGACCTGAGACATTCGGAAATCAGGCCCCGCCGCTCAAGACGACGCCTTGGCCGGCAACCAAGCTTCCATCAAGATACGGTGGGGTGAACGGGAAGGGGATTACTTGCCTCTCATGCCATGTCTTTCGGAAGAGTCCGGATGCGACGTTGACCGAGCCCCTGCCCTATCATCTCCTGGCGACCGCCGGTGAGAAATACGATCTGGGAAGAGACAGGGATGATTACCTCTGCACCGGCTGCCATGGATTACTTCCAGCCGGAGGACGGTACGATGGGTTCCATCCATTGCTTTCAGCCACTATGCCATCATCCTTTCCGATTGTTGTGACCCCGCCGGCAACAATCACGGAAAACGGCCATCTGAATTGTCTTTCCTGCCACCGCACTCATGGGGCCATGCCGCAGGGCGGCTATTATCTGCTCAAGAAGGTGCAGGGTTCGAACAACGATCCCAAGGCAATCCACCCCCACATTAACCCTGTTGTTCTCTGCCGTCTTTGCCATCTTCCGTACCATTGAACATGACCAAACAACGCGAGAACAGACCGGGAGGAAAAATGCCCCTCATCACTGCTATGATTCTCTTGATCAGCCTGTCGGCATGTTCTTTCAGCAGGGTGGTCATCGAAGGCCCTCTCATTGACCGAAGAGCCAATAAGAAGATATGCAGAGGCTGCCACGAGAAGCTCTCGCCTTTTCACCATCCTGTCGGGCCAGGAGAGATTAGACGCTGCATCTCGGCAACTCCGACAGACGAAATGAACTGTTCATATTGCCATGCAGCCTATACTCCCAAGAACCATGGCAAGGAGAAGAATCCAACCATCACCACCAAGAACGGTCTGCTGGTAGAGGATGATTTATGCCTCAAATGCCATCCTCCGGATAATCCAACCTGCAAGGACGAATACAGAGGGACTGCTTCTCATTTCATGGGCGATCCGACTCAACCTGAGACATACGGAGATCAGGAGCCGCCGCTCAAGACTACACCTTGGCCGGCAACAAGGCTTCCATCAAGATTCGGTGGGGTGAACGGGAAGGGGATTACCTGCCTCTCATGCCATGTCTTTCGGAAGGGTCCGGATGCGACGTTGACTGGGCCCCTGCCTTATCATCTCTTGGCGACCGCCGGTGAGAAATACGATCTTGGAGAAAACGAAGGGGATTACCTATGCACGGGCTGTCACGGATTCTACCCACCGGGAAGGCGCAATCGTCGCGGTAGTACCCATCCGATGCGTCCAGCCATTGTGCTGGCGGAGGCGGGCTACCCCACCTACCTGGCCACGAGTACCCATCCAATGCGTTCAGCCAAGGTGCCGGCTGTGAACCCGCCGGTAACAACAACGGAGAACGGGCATCTGAATTGTCTTACCTGCCACCGAACTCATGGGGCCGTGCCGCAGGGCGGCTATTACCTGCTCAAGAAGGTGGACGGCTCAAACACCGATCCCCGGGCAATTCACCCCCCAATTGATTTTGTATGTCTCTGCAATCTTTGCCATCAAAGTGATCGTTAACAGCGTTTCAAGAGACTTGACGGCATCGCCTGATGGATATACAATGGCTATCCATGGAGGTGCGACATGATAACCAAAGTGCAGAAGTGGGGCAATAGCCAGGGCGTCAGGCTGAGCAGGGAAATTCTTTCAAACATCGAAATTCAGGTTGGGGATTCGGTCAACTTGTCTGTCAGAGAGGGTACTCTGATCGTGACGCCACTCAAGCGCATCCGTGGCGGCCATGACCTGAGGGAACTGGTCGGCAAGATCCCAAAGGATTACAGGACGGAAGAAGTGGCCTGGGGGGAGCCCCGAGGAAAGGAGATCTGGTAGATGTCAGTGTATGTCCCGCAGCGCGGTGACCTCATTGCCTTGACCTTTGATCCTCAATCCGGCCACGAGCAGATGGGGCGTCGTCCGGCATTGGTCGTCAGTCATGAGCTCTTCAACAAGAGCACCGGCCTGTGCATTGTTTGCCCGATCACCAATACCCGCCGCGACTTCCCATTCCATGTTTCCATCCCCGATGATCAAGCTATCGCCGGCGTCATAATGGTCGAACAAGTGAAGTCCATTGACTTTCGATCACGAAAAGCAAAGCATATCGGCAAAGCTCCCGAGGCGGTTCTTCAAGAAACTCTTTCCATCCTTGACGCATGCATATACTGAGCGCTTTCCGAGGCGTCAATCAGAACGGCTGTGCCGTCCGCTGACGCCTGACATCGTCACACAGGGGAGGTGACGGGTCGTCGATGAAGAAGGTTGTCGCTTTCGTCGGGAGTGCGCGGAAGAGGCACACGCAGTACGCCGTCGAGCGGTTCTTCGACGAGCTGCGGGCGCTGGGCAGCGTGGAATGCGAGGTCGTGCGGCTCAGCGAGCATTACCTGGAGGTCTGCCGCGGCTGCTCGTTGTGTCTCGACAAGGGCGAGGAACTGTGTCCGCTGAAGGACGACCGGAACCTGCTCATCGGCAAGATGCTGGTCGCCGACGGGGTCGTCTTCGCGTCCCCGAACTACTCGTTCCAGGTCTCGGCGGTCATGAAGATCTTCCTAGACCGGCTCGGCTTCCTCTTCCACCGCCCGCGCTTCTTCGGCAAGACGTTCACCTGCATCGTTGTCCAGGGCATCTACGGCGGGCCCCGGATCGTGAAGTACCTGGACTTCGTCGGCTGGGCCCTGGGCTTCAACACCGTCAAGGGATGCTGCATCACCACGCTCGAGCCGATGACCGACAGGCAGCGGCGCGGGATCGACGCGGTGCTGGCGAACCAGGCCTGGCGTTTCCACAAGAGGCTGGCGGGGCCGGCGTACCCCACCCCGACGATGCTCGAATTGATGATATTCAGGATGTCGCGGACGTCCCGGAAGCTGATGCTCGATGACACCTGGCGCGACTACACCTACTTCCGGGACCAGGGCTGGTTCGAATCCGACTACTCCTACCCCACGCACCTGAATCCGATCAAGCGCCTGGTCGGCACCCTCTTCGACTGGATCGCGGCCAGGATGGCCAAGGGCAGGGCCGCCTAGTCAGCCCGTTGCGACGTGGAGGCGCAGTCCCAGGGAGCGGATGACCTTCAGCACCGTCGCGAACTCTGGATTCCCCTCCTTCGAGAGCGCCTTGTAGAGGCTCTCTCGGCCAAGCCCCGATTCCCTGGCGACCAACGACATTCCCTTGGCACGGGCGACGTCGCCAAGCGCCGCCGCAAGCAGTGCCGGGTCGCCATCTTCCAGCACGGCATCGAGGTAGGCGGCCACCTGTTCGTCCGTCTCCAGGTAGTCGACGACATCCCACCGGGTCGTCTTCACGTTTCCCTTCTTCATGTTCCGTCCTCCGCTTCAGACGGACTGTATTCCATGGGATACAGCATGTCAAGGGACGAGGTGTCAGGGATGGACCACCGAGAGATTGAGGTGGTGCTCGAAGGGATTGTAGTCGGCGTTGCGGTGTAGGAGGGTGTGGTGGTGGCGGAGGCAGAAGGTGGCGATCAGGCAGTCAATCGTCTTGCGGACGGTAACGCCCTTGGCGCGTAGCGTCCGGTAGTTCCTGGCGGCGGCCACGGCCAGCTCGGGACCGCCGGTGGGAAAGATCTCAAAGCGGGCCAGGCGCCGGCGGGTCTCTTCAAACTGGCGCTCGTCGCGTATCCCCTGCAGCACCTCGCACAGGATCAGGTCGGTCAGGCCCAGCCGGGTGGTGGTCAGCGCCTGGTCGAGCCACAGCGCCTCCGGGTTCTCGATCCCGCCCAGGTAGTCGATCCAGACGGTCGTGTCGACGATGATCATCGGTCGCCCGGTTCGGCCACCCTCGACAGGCGCTGCCCGTCCAGGTCGCCTTCCCAGTGGACCTTCCCCTTCAGCGTGCGGACCGCAGCCTGCCCGTGGACGGCGATGATCAACCGCAGCCCGGCCTCCACCGCCGCGCGCTTGGTCGGCAGCCGCGAGACCCTGAGGGCTTCCTTCATCAGCCGGTCGTCGATGACGATATTGGTGCGCATAGCTTCTCCCCGTATGTGTATATCATGCAATATCATACACACTGGCGCGCATGTCAAGCCGTCCGGCTGGGGAATCGGGGCTTGACAACTCCGTCGGCGGGAGCATCCTGATCACATAGATCTCCGTGGAGGGACCATGATCAGCAAGACTAGCGCCGTGGCATTCCGCCGGAACCTGCAGAACCGTTTTGACGAGCTGAGCGGCAGGCTGGCTAAGTCGTACACGTCGGTGCCGATGGAGGAAGGCGTGGCCGAGATTGAGCTGGCCGCCGTGGAAGTGCGCCGCGAGTATCGACGCAGACGGATTTCGCCGACCTGATTACCGGCGACCGGGACCTGCTGTCGCTGGCCGATCGACATCCGATCGTCACTCCCGCCGAGTTCTGGAAGCGCCACGGAGGCTAAAACGACGGCCAAGAGTCCGCCCCTGATCTTCTGAACGTTCGGGCGGGGTGGCGGAGCCAGAAGGTGGATTGTGGGGCGGATTACAGAAGGGCCAGGAACTCGTCCACCGTCATGCCGGCGTGGCGGATGAGCGCCCTGAGGGTGCCGATGGAAAGCTCACGATGCTGGGGGACCGATAGATTGGCGCGAACACCAGCCTTGACCAGAACAAGGTGACTCCCGACTTGTCCGACGGCTGTCCATCCGGCCTTCTGGAAGGCTTTGGCGGCGTCTTTCCCGGAGATGTTGCCGAGCTTTCCCATCCGCTGGAAAGACCTTTCAGACTGCGACGACGATGGGCTGACGGTTCGGGTCGGGAGTCACGGACGCCATCGCCTTCTGATCCTCGGCCCAAAGCCAAGCGGTGATAGCTTCCTTGATGTTGTCCAGAGCCTCCTTCTCGTCCCGCCCCTGTGAGACGCACCCGGGCAGGGCGGGGCACTCGGCGACTATCCATCCATCCTCGGCCGTTTCCAGCGTGACGTGAAATACCATGTCGACCTCCTTCGCATAGTATAGGGACGGAGTGATGAAACTTCCAGAGGTCAATCAGACAGTCAGGGAGATAGCAGCTACGGAGTGGCGGGGGGCGGGGGGGCTTTGGTCAGGACGGGGTCGAAGAGGACGCGGCCGAGGTGGGGGGAGTCGGCCCGGTCGTACAGGCGGTCAGGGGAGGGGGCGCCGCGCGTGCCGTCCCACCAGTTGTTGCCGAACGAGGCGTCGGTCGCGACCCCTTCGCCCAGGCTGACGTCATAATCCCGGCTGGCGGCGAACGCGTTGCCGATGAAGAGGTGCTTCCCGGCCTCGTCGCTGATGAAGACCGCGGTGCCGTTCTGCTCGAAGCGGCTGTTGCGCACCTCCGGGTCGCCCAGGTGGAAGCGCAGGCCGGTCCGGTTGCCGCGGAAGAGGGTCGAATGGACCGTAAGCGGCGAGGTGTTGAAGCGCAGGCCGACGTCGTTCCCCTCGAAGCGCGTGTTCGCGATCCGGCCGGCCGTGCCGCTTAGGTGCAGGCCGGTGGCCAAGCCGGTGAACGAGCACCAGTCGACTTGCAGAGAGGGGATGTCCGCCCCGTTGACCGCCCCCTGGCGCTCCCCCTCGGGCAGGTTCGGCCCCCGGAAGGCGATCGGCTTCTCGCGGGTCCCGCGGATGGCCAGGGCGCTCTTCTCGACGATCAGCTCCGAGCCGCGGAAGGAGGGGTGGTCGCGCCGCCGGTCGAGCGGCGAGAAGGGCGGCAGATCGGCCATCGTGACCGTCGTCCCGGGGAGGATGTCGCATGCCTTCCCGGCCGGCCAGACGACGTCGCCAAGTACGGTCACCTCGCCGGCGGGGAACGAGGCCGGGGCGACGCCGGCGGCCAGCAGGCCGGGCGCTCCGGACCGCAGCGGCAGGTGCAGCACCTTCCCCACGCCCGGTTCGTCGCGCTTGTCCCAGACGATCCCGTCGACCGCCGCCGCGTCGGCGCTTCCCCACCAGTTCTCGCGGGCGTCGATCGTGCCGTCGCCGTTGTTGTCGATCGCCCAGCGCCCGCTGCCGGCCAGCGACGACCCGGTGACCCGAACCTGCCCGCCGGTGACCGACAGGCCGTCGAAACCATTTCCCTCCAGCAGGCTCCCGGCGATCGACGCGTCGGTGCCCGACAGCGACAGCCCGTCCTCCAGGTTGCCGGCCACGGCGCATGCGGCCAGGTCGACCTTCGAGCCGTCCCCCTTGAAGCGAGGTCCCTCGCGGTTCCCCAGCACCAGCACCCTTGAGAGGCTGGTGACCGCCTCGCGTCCCAGCAGCGGGTCCATGAAGGTGCCGGTGATGACCGTGTCGGCCATCTTGGTCGTGCAGCGGAGGTAGTTGATGCCGGTGACGTTCTCCTCCACCAGGGCCGACGAGATGGCCACGGTCGAGTCGCGGAAGCGCATCGCGCTGCGGTTGTGGTGGAACCAGGCCCCGTCGACGGTGACCGACGTCGACTCCTGGAACTGGACGCCGCGGTAGTTGCGGTCGAAGATGACCCCGGTCAGCGCGACCGCCGAGAAGTGGTCGTGGAAGGCCTGGTAGCCGTACGAGAAGCGGGCCCAGCGGACCACGTTGTCGGGCAAGTCGCTGGCCACCAGGCTGACCTTGTCCCAGTCGCCCGGGCGCGGCTCCTCCTCGGCCGACGAGAAGAGGACCCAGTTGTCCGGCTCGCCCAGCACCCGCAGTGTCCCCAGCACGTGTAGCACGCTCTCGCCCAGGCCGTCGCCGTTGGTGTCGAGGCGCCGGAAGAGGACCTCGGTGCCGGGGAGGATGGTCAGCGTCGCCCCCGGCTGGATGGTCACCTGTCCCCGGATCGTGACCCGGCCGTTCCAGGTGATGTCGGCGGCGATGCCGTGCTCGCCCAGGTACTCGAGCGCGCCGGCGCCGGGGAAGTGGCGGTAGTCGAGCCGGAACCACTCCTGCCCGCCGGCGGTGCCCAGGCCCGGCCCGATGACGTCCCGGTCGGTGTTGCCGGTGACGGTCGCGCCGGCGGGGGCGTCCTTGCCCATCGAGACCAGCCCGACCTGGTTGCCGGTGATCCGCGTGCCGGCCAGGTCGACCTTCGACACGGCGTCGGCGACCACGCCGTAGGCGCAGCCGGTGACGGTCGAGTTGCGCAGCGACGCGACCGCCTCGACCGCCGTCAGGCCGGTGTGGGCCCCCTCGATCCTGACCCGCTCCAGCGTGCACGAGGCACTCTTGCCCTCGACGAAGATGCCGCCCCAGACCGTGCCGGGATCCCCCTCGCCCCGCCGGAAGACGATCGGCGCCGCGTCGGTCCCGGCAGCCGCGAGCGTGCCCCGGACCATGATCTCGGTGTCGGTGGCATAGAAGTGCGGGTCGGTCCGGCTCCCCTCCGACGGGCTGACCACCACCTCGGTCCCCGGCTCGATGACCAGCCGCCCGGTCTCGGCCACCAGCACGTCGTCGGTCACCTCGACCCGCCCGCGCCAGACCATCTCGCCGCTGATGACCAGCGAGCCGGCCGCCATGACCGGCCAGGGGACCGCCAGCACCAATGCGGAGAGCAGCACATTCCGGAGATTCATCCGTCCATTGTAACCGATTCGTCCGCAGCATGAGCATGCGCGATGCCCGGCCGACAGGACCCCGCCTAATCTTCCGCGGCCGAACACCGTATAATGGCCGCACGATGCGAATCGCGCCGAGACGAGTCAGCCCGCCGTTGGTGATCCTGGCCGCGCTGGTGGCGGTCTGGGTCGGCCTCGGCTGGTGGGTGGTCCGGGTCTCGCCGTACGCCTCGGGCACCGACGAGTCGATCCGCTACGTGGCCTTCGCCGCCGCCGCCAACCGGTGGGCCGCGCGGGACGACTACCGGCGCTACGGCATCGAGCACTTCTACTACCCGCCGCTCTACTTCCTGATGTTCGCGCCCTTCCACGGCCCGGAGCCCGCCTTCCTCGACGGCTACCCGACCGGCCTGGCCAACGACCCCGACCGGGCGATGCGCCGCGGCGGCACGCTGACCGTCTCGAAGGAGTACGTGCGCAGGGTGCCGCCCGAGCTCGACCGGCTCTACCGCAACGCCAAGCTGGTGTCGCTGGCCTTCGGCCTCGGCGTCATCCTGGCCGTGGCGGCGACCATCGCGCTGCTGGTCGGCGGGCCGGGGCGCCGCTGGCTGGTGCTGGCCGGGACGGCCCCGGTGGTGCTGCTGCCGCAGTTCCTCTACTACCAGACGCTGGTCAACAACGACGCGCTGCTGAATTTGCTGGCCGCGCTGGCCATCCTGGCCTTCGTCGTGGCCATGCGCCGGGCCGGGCAGGGGCGCCCGACCGCGTCGCTCGCCTGGGGGCTGGCCGTGTCGGCGCTGATCGGCCTGGGGATTCTGACCAAGCAGTCGGCCCTGGTCCTGATGCCGCTGCCGGTTGCCCTGGCCTGCCTGCCGCTGCTCGACGACGCCTGGCCTGCCGGCCGCCGCTGGAAACGCACCGGCATCCTGTTGGGGCTCTTCCTGCTGGTCATCTTCCTGGCCGGCGGCTGGTGGCTGCTGCGTTCATTCCTCGAGGGGGACCCCTTTGGCACCGGGGCGCAGGAAGCCTCCCATGCCTGGGCCTTCCGCAACCGGGAGGTCGACTGGGGCCTCCTCCGGAACGTGCTGTCGCGCTCGGCCAGGACCTACTTGGCCCTCTTCGCCGGCGCGCTCTACGGCATCCCCGACCGGATCTACCTCTGGTACCTGGCCCTGCCGTCGGCCTTCGTGGCGGGCTTTGGAATCCGGTGGGTGGTCGACCGCCGCGGGGGCGAACGGTGCGCCCGGCCATCGCCCGGCCCGATCGTCCGGCTCACCTGGGGCGCCCTGGTGGCCGTCATGCTGCTGAACGTCGCGCTGCTGGTGGCCTACAACACGCAGGTGATCGCCCCCCACGGGCGGCTCCTCTTCCCCTCCCTGGCGGCCATGCATGCGTGGCTGGCGCTGGGGCTTCGCCGGATCGCCCCGGGAAGGCGGGGGGCGGCCGCCGTCGCGCTGCTGCTGACCGCCTCGCTGGGAGTGCTCTTCGGCTGGACGTTCCGTTACCGGCTGGCCCCGGCGGTCATCCAGGAACCGGCCCGCCTCGTGCCGCTGGGGGTCATCCCGCCGACGCTGAATCGGCCGAAGTACATCAACATCCACCCGTGGGAGCGCGACTTCTCCCAGGCCCTGGCCCTCCCCGCCGGGAGCGTCGAGGGCTTCCGGATGCTGGTGCTGCGCAAGTCGATGCTTCCCCAGGCGGGCACCGTCATCCGGGCCACGCTGCGGATCGCCGCGACCGGCGGCGGCTGGCGCGATGTCCCGTTGGCGCCGTGCGTCGTGGGGGACAACGACGCCGTGGAGCGGTGGACTGAGCTGCGCCTCGAACGGCCGCTCCGACTCGACCGCGATACCGCCGGGTGGCTGCTGCTGCGGTGCGACAAGCCCTGGTTCATGCCTCCCGGGACGGCCAGCTACTACGGCGCCGTCCCCAGGGTGTCCTCCCCCCGTCTCGGGCCGCTGCTGGCCGGCCCCGAGGACATGGGCACCGTGCTGGCGCTGAGCGCGGTCTACCGGTGAGCGACGCCGTCCGGCTGGCCGCGCTGGCGATCCTGGCCGAGTACGACCGTCGGCCGGCGAACCTGTCGCTGCTGTTCGACCGGATCATCCGGCGCCACCCCCGGGCCGCCGACCACCGTTCGTTCGTGTCCGCCCTGGTCCACGGGGAGGTGCGCCACCGGCGCCTGCTCGACGCGCTGCTCGACCGCCACCTGCGCCGCCCGGAGCGGCTCAGCCCAGCCGTGCGCCGGGTGCTGCGGCTGGGCGCGCTGCAGCTCCTCTTCCTGGACGGCGTGCCGGCGTCGGCCGCGGTCAACTCCTCGGTCGAGCTGGCGAGAAGTGTCGGAGGTGCGCCGGTGGCCGGGATGGCCAACGCCGTGCTGCGCAAGATCGCCGCCGAGAAGGGGGCCAAGGCCTGTGACCTGCCGCCGGAGGTCAGGCACTCCTTCCCCGATTGGCTGGCCGCGCGCTGGACGGAGCGCTTCGGGCCGGACGAGGCGGAGGAGCTGATGGACGCGTCGAATCGCCACCCGGGGCCGAGCCTGCGGATCGACACCCGCCGGATCGACCGCGAGGCAGCCCTGGCGGCGCTGGCGGCCGAGGGGCACCCGGGGATGCCGGCCCCGTATGCGCCGACGGGCATCATCCCGGCCGACGGGTACGCGCCGGCGCGGAGCCCCTTCTTCGCCACCGGCCGGGCGGTCGTCCAGGACGAGGCCTTCCAGATCATCGGCGGCCTGGTGCCGGCGTCCGGGGCCGGGCCGGTGCTCGACGCCTGCGCCGGACTGGGGGGGAAGGCCATCCACCTGGCCTGGCAGAACCAAGGGAGGCTGGTGGCCGCGGTCGATCTTTCCGGGCCGCGGCTGCGTGCGCTGGCGGCCGAGACGAAGCGCCTGGGGATCGGCTCCGTCGCCCCCTGCCGTGCCGATGCTGCCCGCCCACCGTTCGCCCCGGGTTCGTTCGGCCTGGCGCTGCTCGACGCCCCGTGCAGCGCCACCGGGATCATCCGCCGCCGCCCGGACGTCAAGTGGAACCGCGCCGAGGCCGACCTGGCCCGGCTGGCCGCTCTCCAGGGGGCGCTGCTCGACGCGACGCTGCCGCAGGTCAGACCCGGCGGGCTGATCCTCTACGTCACCTGCAGCCTCGAGCCGGAGGAGGGGGAGGACGTCGTGGCTGCCTTCCTGGGACGTCACCCGGGCGTGGCGCTGGTCGATCCGGCGTCCCTCGGCGCCCCGGCCGACCTGGTCACCCCGGCCAAGTTCATCCGGACCTACCCGCACCGGCACCGGATGGACGGCGCCTTCGCCGCCTTCCTGTCCGTGGGTGGCGGGCCTTGATGAGCCGGCCGCCGGGGGTTACAATAACCTTCCACCACCCATGACCCCCGTGAAGACATCATGAAGAAGTTCCTGTTCTGGCTGGTCGCGCTGGCGGCGATCTTCGGCCTGACCATCCTGAGCGCCACAGTGACGATGAACCTGGCCTCCCGCCGGGACGAGGTGATCACCCCCGACCTGCGGGGGATGGACGTCGTCGGGGCGATCGAGGCCATCGAGGACCTCAAGCTGAACCTGAAGATCAACGGCAAGGAGTTCGACGACACGCTGCCGCCCGGGACGATCATCTCCCACCACCCCGCCCCCGGCCAGAACGTCCGCCAGGGGAGGAGCATCGAGGCGATCATCAGCGTCGGGCCCCGGCAGGTGGGCGTGCCGGAGGTGCGCGGGGAGGTCGTCCTGCGGGCCCAGTCGAGCCTCGTCCAGAACGGGCTGCGGGTCGGCCGGGTGGCCAAGATGGCCTCGGCCCGGGACGGCCGGGACGTCGTGCTGGCGCAGAGCCCCGCCCCCCCGTCGGCCATCGAGAGGAACACGCCAGTCGACCTGCTGGTCTCCTCCGGCCCGCCGGCGGTGCTCTACGTGATGCCCGACTTCATCGGCCAGTCATTGTCCCGGACGGTGCGGGCGGTGCAGGAGGCCAGCCTGGAGATCGCCGAGATCGCCTACCAGGAGTACCCGGGGGCGACGGCCGGCACGGTGATCAACCAGGTCCCGGCGCTCGGGACGCCGGTCAGGCTGGGCGACCGCCTGGTCTTCACCGTGGCCGGGAAATCGACCGCGAGCGGGGAGGGGAAGGGGCGCCATGCGCTGCTGACCTTCAACGTGCCGCCGGGGTTCCGCCCGCGTCAGGTCAGGGTGGAGGTCGAGTCGGACCGCGGCACCCGCGAACTGATGGACGAGAAGCGCCAGCCGGGCGACCGGGTGCAGCTGCTGGTCGAGATCGACGGCCGCACCAAGGCGATGATCTACCTCGACGACTCGCTGGCCGACACCCGCCACTTCTAGGTGGTGCTATGATGGGCGAAAACGCGACCAAGGAGCCAATGCGATGAGCGGATCGGCCGACCAATCCTACCTGGATGCTTTCGATAAGACGGGAGCGCGCCTGCAGGGGCACTTCGTCCTCTCCTCCGGCCTCCACAGCGCCGGTTATCTCCAGTGCGCGCTGGTGCTGAGCCATCCCGGGCACGCCTCGATGCTGGCGGAGGCGCTGGCGCAGAAGGTGCGGGGATTGGGGCTCAAGATCGACACGGTCGTCTCGCCGGCGATGGGGGGTGTGGTCATCGGCCACGAGGTGGGCCGGGCCCTGGGGGTCAGGGCGATCTTCACCGAGCGGATGGCGCGCATCATGACCCTGCGCCGCGGTTTCTCGATCGCGCCGGGCGAGCGCCTGCTGGTGGTCGAGGACGTGCTGACCACCGGGCAGTCGACCCGGGAGGTGCTGGAGGTGCTCCGCAGCCTGGGAGGCGCGCCGGTGGCCGCTTGCGCGATCGTCAACCGCTCCGGCGGGGATCCGGCCCTGGGCATCCCGTTCGTGTCTCTACTCAACCTGGCCATTCCGACCTGGAAGGCGGAGGAGTGTCCCCTCTGCCGGGGGGACGCCGGGCCGCCGGTCAAGCCGGGCAGCCGGGACAACACCTAGGACGGATGATCCTCCCCCCCCGGCCATCCGGGCGGCCCACCCGCGGGAGCGTTTCGATGAAACGCGGCTGGGCGGTCTTCCTGGCGGTCACGTTGGGCCTGTCGCTGGCCTGGCACTGGGGAAGCCTCCTCCTCGTCCCCCCCGAGCCGCTGCGCGAGGAGCGGTTCCTGGCCACGCTCTTTCCCCAGGCGGCCGGATTCACCGCCAGGGAGGGCTCCCCGCCGCGCTACACCGCCTTCGTCGACGAGGGGGGGCGGAAGAAGCCGATCGGCATCGCCTTCCTGACCACCGACGTGCTGCCCGCCGCGCGGGGCTATGCAGGGCCGATCCACGTGCTGGTGGGCCTCGGCCTGGACGGGCGGATCGCCGGCATCCGGGTGGTCGGCCACTCCGAGACCCCGTCCTACGTGGCGGTCATCGACTCGCCCGCCTTCGGGGGCACGTACGCCGGCCGCAGCGCGGCCGAGGAATTCATTCCCGGGACCGACGTCGACGCCATCTCGCGGGCGACCATCACCTCGGAGACGATCGCCCGAACGGTGCGCGACGCCTCGCGGATCATGGGACGGGAGGCGCTCGGCCTGGCCCTTCCGCCGCCGGGGGGGGCGAAGGCGACGTTCCCGGCGCGCCGGGTGGCGGTGGTGACCGCGCTGATCCTCACGGCCGCGCTGCTGGGGCGTTTCGGACTCCCCCGCCTGCGGGTCCCCTTCCGGCTTGCCGTGGCGGCCGTGGCCGGCTTCTGGCTTGGGGCCTATCTGTCGCTGGGGCAGGTGGCCAACCTGGGCCTGGGGAGGGGCGCGCCGCTGCTGCCGCACCTCGACTGGTACCTGCTGCTGCTGTTCGCCGTCGTGTCGGCGCTGACCGCAGGCAACCTCTTCTGCGCCAGACTCTGCCCGTTCGGCGCCACCTCCGACCTCATTCGTTCCTCGGGGAGGCGCTTGGGTGTGAAGGCGTGGCCGCAATGGCCAAAGGCCGAGCGCCTGCGGTGGCTCTACACCTGGGCGGTGTTGGTGATCGCCTTCGTCTTCGGCTGGGCCGACGTGGCCGGCTTCGAGCCGTTCGCGGTCCTGTTCGACCGCAAGGGAACCCTCCTGCGCTGGTCACTCCTCGTTGTGGTGTTGGCAGCCTCGTTGGTGACCCGCCGCTTCTGGTGCCACACCTTCTGCCCCATAGGCGCCCTCCTAGAACTCCTCGGTCGCCTCCGCCGCGCCCTTCGTTCACGCCTCCGCCCCTGACGGTCCCACGCCGCCGTTCGTCACAACGGAAGCGGGGTGACGCCGACGGGGGACCCCCACGGAGGGCGGAGGCAGAGCCGAGCACTTCGTGGGGGTAAGAGGCGGCAGGACCCCGCCCCAATAGCGGCGAAAAGACTAGTGGAGATCAGCCCAAGAGGGACCGGTGGCAAGGTCGACAAGGATCGGCACGTCGAAGGCGACTGCCCCCTCCATGCACTCCCGCAGCAACGCCGAGACGCGCTCGACCTCTTCCGGCGGCGCCTCGAGCAGCAGTTCGTCGTGGATCTGGACCAGCAGCCGGGCCTCGAATTTCTCGGCAGCGAGTCGGCGTGACAGGTCGATCATGGCCTTCTTGATCAGGTCGGCGGCGGTCCCCTGGATGGGGGTGTTGAGCGCCGCCCGCTCGGCGAACTGGACCACCTGCGGCTTGTCGCTCTGCAGTTCGCGGAGTTGGCGCCGCCGGCCGAGCAGGGTGGCCACGTAGCCGTCGCGCTTGGCCGCCGCGACCAGCTCGCCGAGGTAGGTCCGTACGCCGCGGTAGGTCTCGAAGTAGCTGTCGATGTAGGCCTTCGCCCGGGCCTGGTCGATCCCCAACTGGCGCGACAGGCCGAACGGGCTCATGCCGTAGATGATGCCGAAGTTGACCGTCTTGGCCGCCCGGCGCATCTCCTTGCCGACCAAGCCGGATTCCACGCCGAAGAGGGCCATGGCGGTGCGGGCGTGGATGTCCTCGCCGTTTCGGAAGGCCTCCCGCAGGACCGGGTCGCCGGAAAGATGGGCCAGGATGCGCAGCTCGATCTGGGAGTAGTCGGCCGACACGAAGGTCCATCCCGGGGTCGGCACGAAGGCCCGGCGGATGCGGTTGCCCCACTCGGTGCGCACCGGGATGTTCTGGAGATTCGGGTTGCTCGACGACAGGCGCCCGGTGGCCGTAACCGCCTGGTTGAAGGTGGTATGGATGCGCCCGTCGGCCCCGACCAGGCCGGGCAGCACGTCGACGTAGGTGTTGCGCAGCTTGGCCAGCTGTCGGTGGGCCAGCAGCAGCGACGGCACCTCGTGCATCGGGGCCAGCGCGGTCAGCACCTCCTCATCGGTCGACGGCCCGGTCTTGGTCTTGCGGAGCACCGGCAGACCCAGCCGGGTGAACAGGACGTCGGCCAGCTGCTTGGGCGAGGCCACGTTGAACTCGGTCCCCGCGGCGGCGTGGATCCTGGCCACCAGGTCGTCCAGGATCGTGCCGATCTCCTTGGACATCTCCCGCAGCGCCCCGGCGTCGACGGCGATGCCGACCCGCTCCATGTCATACAGCACGGCCGCCAGCGGAAGTTCCAGGTCGTCGTGCAGGTGGGTCATGCCCGACTCGCCGAGCCGTTCCCAGAGGCTGTCGCCGAGGCGGAGAACGACCCCGGCCTCGCGCAGCAGGGCTTCCCCGCGGGCGGCCTCCTCGACGAACAGGGCCCCCTGCGAGGGCTCTTCAACCGGCGTCGAGAGCCAGGAGGCGCCGAGCCAGGCGGTCTCCAGGTCGGCCAGGCCGGTTCCCTTCTCGGACGGGTCGAGCAGGTAGGCCGCCAGCAGGATGTCCCGCGACCAGGCGATGCCGGCCAGGGGCGTTCCCTCGAGGGCGTGACGGCAGGTCTTGCTGTCGTACGCCCAGGCCGGGCGGGCGGCCGCCTTCGACAGCCGGGGATCGGCGGCGTCCAGGACGACGCCCTCGCGGCCGTCGGCGGTCATGGCGACCAGGATGCGCCCGCCGTCGGATGAGCAGGCCAGGGACAGCGGAGCTCCGGGCGGCAACCCGGCCAGCCACCGCCCGGGGTCGGCCGCCGGGCGGATCGCGGGCCCGGGGTCGGCTGCCGATGCGGCGGGGACCGGCGGGGCGCCGAGCTCGCGCAGGAACTTCTTCATCTCCAGTTCTTCATAGAGGCGCCGCTGGGTCTCCCGGTCGGGATCACCGATGGTCAACTGCCTGACGTCGACGCCCAGGTCGAAGTCGTCCCGCAGGGTCACCAGCCGGCGGGAGAGTTCGGCCTCGGCCCGGTGTTCGGCCAGGATCCGCTTGACCTTCCCCTCGGGCATGCGGTCGAGGTTCCGGTAGATCCCGTCCAGCGAGCCGAAGTCGGCCAGCAGCTTCTCGGCCGTCTTGGGGCCGATGCCCGGCACGCCCGGCACGTTGTCCGACGAATCCCCGGTCAGGGCCATCAGGTCGACCATCCGGGGAGGGTCGAAACCGCGTTCGGCCCGGAACGATTCCAGCGTGACCCGCTTCTCCTTCATCGTGTCGAGGCAGGCGGCCCGGCCGTCGACCAGCTGCAGGATGTCCTTGTCGCCGGTGACGTAGACGATCTCCATACCGGCCTCCCGGGCGGCCTTCCCCAGGCTGGCGATGATGTCGTCGGCCTCGACTCCCTCGCGGGCGATAGCCGTCACCCCGAAGGCGGCCGTCAGCCGGTGGATGTAGTCGAGCTGCACCGCCAGGTCGTCGGGCATGCGGACGCGGGTGGCCTTGTAGGCCGGGTAGAGGCGGTGGCGGAAGGTGGCCCCGCCGGCGTCGAAAACGACCGCCGCCAGGTCGGGTTTCTCATCCTCGAGCACCTTCCGGAGCATGACCAGGAAGCCGTAGACGGCGTTGGTCGGGATGCCGCGGCTGGTCCGCAGCTCCCGCACCGCATGGAAGGCCCGGTGGATGTACGAGTTGCCGTCGACGATGCAGATCCTGGTCATGGCCCGGTCATTATACCCATGTCACGGCGGGCGACCCGCCAGATGGTCACCTCGCCGTTGTCGAAGATCCGTCGCATGAACGGGAATTCCCCGGGCCGTCGGGCGCCGGACACCCCGTCTTCGTCGATCCCCCACCAGACATAGTCGATCGGGTAAAGCGAGAGGAGCCACTTCCAGGTTTCGCGGCCCGCGTCGGAGGAGTAGAAGAGCTTGATGACCTGCCGCTTCTCGTCGGGGTCCTTGGTCGACGTGGCCGGCCCCATGAAGCTTCGCACCGGGGCCATGCCGGGGAGGGCCAGGGAGCCGCGCATGCTGGCCATCACCAGCGGGAAGCCGTCCCCGGCGACCGAGTCGAGGAAGGCCATGGCCTCCACCTCCTTGCGGGAGAGGCTCGATTTGACGTCGGCGGTGAACAACAGGGTGACCTTCCGGAGGGTGATCTGCTTCGTCTGATAGACCGCCAGGAAGATCACCGACGGCAGGGTCAGGGCCACCAGCGGGACGATCCAGGCCCATGGGACGGAGCCTTCAGCCGGCTCGTCCACGGGCGGCCCGGCCCTCGGCCCCAGCATGCGCCGGCGGAGGCTCAGGAAGCCCCGGGCGGCCAGGATCGACAGCGGGATCAGCAGCCCCTCTCCCAGGCGGGAGGTGAAAGTCAGCGGCGGGAAGGGCGGAAGCATGCGCAGCGTCAACTGCACCGCCGTCCAGGTGACCAGCAGCAGCGTGGTGTCGGTCATCCTTCCGTTGTCGCCATCCCGGAAGAAGAGTCCGACCACGGCCAGCAGCAGGATCAGCCCGAAGCCGCCGAGGATCGGGAACACCCCCTCCGGCGGGTTGAAGTTCCCCGCTTGCCATACGTGGGCGAAGTTGGGCGCCCGGGAGAGGATGAGCTTGAAGTACAGGATTCCCGGGATGGCGCCGGCGGCCAGCGGGACGAGGTGACCGACCAGGGGCAGGCGGGAGCGGCCGTGCCGGATGACGAGGATGAACCACCACAGCCCCAGCACCGGCATGATGGTAACCAGGTGGAACGGGTGGAGGAAGCCCATCACCAGGGCCAGGGCGCCGGAGATCGCCGACCAGCGCCGGCCCTCCCCGCGGAAGGCCTTGTGGATGCAGAGGTAGATGCCGGCCAGCAGGACCCAGGAGATGATCAGGTGGGGGGAGTTCCACCAGGTCATCACCGGGAAGGCGTCGTTCTGGAAGAGATCGATGATGCGGAACTTCTTGCCCATGAAATCGGGCGACCAGAGGTAGACCAGCCAGCCAAAGCCCGAGCCGAAGGAACAGAGCAGGAAGGCGCACCAGGCGGTAGTCCGGTCGGGAGTCAGGCGGCGGATCAGCGCCAGCAGGCAGGCGAGCAATGCCCCGGTGGCCAGGAACTGGAGCAGGTGGTAGGCGGCCCGGAAGGGGACGCCGAGGCGCATCAGATGGCCGACGACGAGCCAGGTCAGATTGACGTAGGCGGGCCGCCGGCGCTCGGTCGTCCAGGGGTGGTCGACCGCCCAGCCTCCCTCGTGGCGGATGTAGTTGGCGTTGGCTCGGTAGCTCCAGCCGTCGACCGAGTCGAACAGGAAGCCTGAGAATACCCGGTCCTCGGGAAGGGAGAGGATGACCACGGCGTGAAAGACGGCCACGGCGGCGACGATGACCGCAAAGACAACCACCCAGAATCGCAGGTCCCGGCGATCAAGGATCTCCATGCGGCAATTATAGGGCCTCGGCGTGACTATTGTGTTGAAATCACGGTACTCCAACGCTAGATTATAGTGGAATGACTCAATTCTTGGTAACGCACGGGACGATGAGTCAATGAGGTTTGCCATGATCCAGAAGCCGTTCGAAGTAAAAATCGCCTTGTTCAAGCCGGCCGCGATTGTCCTGGCCGCCTGTTTCGCCCTGGCCGCCTTCCTGCCGTCGATCGCCGGCGCCACCGGCTACCCCCCCTACTGGGACAACAGCACCGGCGCGCTTCACTACAAGCCTCTCCCCTGGCCGTCCGAGATGGACTGGATGTACCACTCCCACTCCAGCACCCTCATCCTCGACCAGCGTGTGGCCGATCCGTCCAACGGCGGCCGGGCCCCGCAGAACTATGTCAACGTCAGCTCCAGCTGCACCGACCAGAGCCAGCCGTCGGTGGCCTGGCTGTTCAGCTCCGACGTCCTGTCGGCCGACCCCCAGCCGACGATGTTCTTCCGCTTCAAGGTGGAGCAGATCCCCAACACCTACGCCACCGGGCCGTTGACCCAGGCGGCGTCGACCGTCGATCCATTCTTTGCCGCCCAGTGGACGGTGCTGATCGACTACGACGGCGACGGCTACCGCGAGTTCGCGGTCAACCTGTACGGCGCCTCGGGCACCCCGACGGCACCGGTCGACGTGCTGCGGAGCATCTACAGCGACACTCCCAGCCAGTCGATCGAGTTCTACGACACCGCCACCGGCAAGGGTGACCCGAACATCCATCTGCTGGCCGACAACCCGACCGCCTTCATGTACAACTCGCCCGGCGCGGGGGATCCCTACCCGGGCTACCAGGACTACATCCTCAACTTCCAGAACAGCTACACCCCGACCCCGAAGTGGGGAAACGGCACCTCCGAGGTGATCTGGGACTACGGCACCACCCGGGTGCAGGACATCAGCACACCCACCTGCATCGAGTACATCATCGACTTCCAAATCCCGATGGCCATGCTCGACGCCACCTCGGTCGGCGGGCCGCGGCTGAGCGAGTACACCCCGATGTGCCTGGCCTTCGTGACCGCCAACAGCAACGTCAACCCGCTCCAGAAGGACTTCGCGTTCGACGGCACCGGCTCGCTGACGGTCGACAGTTGCGTTCCCTGCGGCGACATGGTCTCGCTCGCCGGCGGGGCCGTCTCCCAGCCGCAGGTGAGCCAAGTGACCGCCGCCGGCTGCGACACGACCACGCTGACGGCCGATGTCCGCGACGCCATCGGGCTCGACTGCACGCCCTCCGTCGCCTCGGTGGAGTTCTTCTACTACTGGGACAAGAACGCCAACGGTGACGGTGACGACGGCCAGGATTGGACGCTGATCGGCGCCGGGACCCCCGACGCGACGAACCCGAGCCTCTTCACTATCGCCTCCTGGGACACGACCACCCTCAACGCCGGCCAGTACCTGATCGGCGTCAGGGCGACCGACGACGACGGCAACGTCACCTACAGCCACCTGACATCTGTTCCGGCGGGCAGCTTCGCCAATCCCAATCCGGAACCGGGCGTGCAGGCGGCGACGTTCAACAACTACTGCGGCGAGTCGTGGACGATGGCCAAGTCGGTCGACTACGACTACCGGGGGGTCGGCCAGAACATCACCGTGACGCTGTCGGTGACCAACGACACGTCGACCGACCACACCCTGACCTCGCTGACCGACCACCTCCCGCCGGGTTTCAGCTACCAGTCGGCCCCGGCCGAGGGGGGCACGCTGAGCGGGTTCATCTCCGGCCGGACGTCCAGCGGCTCGGACTACACCTGGACCTTCTCCGGGGCCACCGTGGCCGCTCACACCACCGCCACGCTGACCTTCACGATGCAGGTCTCGACGGTCACCGGCACCTACACCAACACCGCCTCGGCGGTGACCGCCGATCCCGACTGGACCTACCTCGAGGCCGACCCGGTCAACATCGGCGTCGGCGAACCGCGCCTGACCATCGCCAAGCGCCCGAACGTCTTCTCGGTCATGCCGGGCGACTCGGTCACCTACACCCTGACCTACTCGAACGATTCCCCGGTGAACGCCACCGGCGTGACCATCGTTGACGACCTGCCGACCGGGTTGACCTTCGTCGGCGCCACCGGTGGCGGGGTCTACGACGGCGGCACCCACACCATCACCTGGGACGTGGGTGACCTAGCCTCCCTCGAGGGCCCGTACACGCTGACCTACGAGGTGACCGTCGACAAGGAGGCCAACAGCCGCACCGAGAACACGGTCACCATCGATTCGCCCGAAACCGACCCGGCCACGGCCACGGCGGCGATCTTCGTCCAGTCGCCGCTGAAGATCGAGAAGACGGCCGGCAGCCTGCTGGTCACGCCGGGCGCGGCCAGCCCCGACGACCGGGTGACCTTCACCATCGCCTACCAGAACACCGGCACGACCGCGCTGACCAACGTGATCGTGTCCGACCTCACGCCGCCCGGCTTCACCTACCTGTCGAATACCGGCAGCGGCACCGCGGCCGAGACGTTGGGGGACGGCTACGGCGATGACGACGGCACCTGCGAGACAGGTGAGCCATGCACCGTCACCTGGCCGACGATCGCCTCGCTGTCCGGTGGTGGCGGCGGTTCCTACACGGTCACCATCCAGGTGGCCAATCCGTACGGCGGCACGGCCAACCCGGCGGTCAACACCGCCCGGGCGGCCAGTGACCAGACGGCCACGGTGACCGACACAGCCGAGGTCGCCATCCGTGACACCGACTGCAGCGGCAACCCGACCGAGTACTACTTCAAGGACCTCGACGCCAGCGACGTCGCCGCGCCGGTCGGCCTGCCCGCGGCTGACCGCCGCTACACCAGCACGACCGTGCCGACGGCCACGGCGGCCACCGCCGTCACCGCCGCCATCACCGACGACACCGCCTGGGAGATGGGGCACTTCATCCTCGACCCGCCCTTCGACCGGACGACCGGCTTCGCCATCGCCGGCACGGTCGACCTCTCCGTCTACGTCGACAAGGACGCCGGCGGTCCGGTCAACCTGACCGTCTATTTGTACGACTACAACCCCGACACCGGGGCGGCCACCCAGATCGGCGCCCAGCAGGCCGACACCGGAAACGGGGCCAAGGTAAACACGGAACTCACCATGTCGATCGTCCCGTCCGGGCTGTTGTCCCCCGGCGACGCGCTGTTGTGGAGGCTGGTGGCCCAGCGGCAGAACACCTCGTTCTCCGGCAACTTCTCGCTCCGTTTCGACGGCGCCGCCAGCCCCACCTACGGCGCGGTCTGCTTCGCCCCGCTGAGCGTCACGATGCAGAAGAGCGTAGTCCCGACACTGGTTGACCCGCCCCCGCCTGCCCAGTCGCTGACCTACACCATGAACTTCGCCAACTCGGGCCAGCGCGAAGTGACCGGGGCGACCATCGTCGACACCCTCCCGGCCGGCCTGACCTTCACCAGCGCCACCCTGAACGGCGCCGCCGCAACCCCGGTGGGGGGGACCTGCCCGTCGAACGTCTGCACGTTCAATATCCGGACCAGCGACACGGCCACCGTCGGCCAACTCACCGCCGGCCAGTCGGGCACGCTGACCATCACCGCCGCGATGGCCAATCCCTGGTCGCCGACCTACGACTCAGTCACCTCGTTGGTCAACACGGCCGTGCTCGAGGCGCCCAACGTTGCCGACGTCACCGACACCGCGGTCACCGACATCAACCTCGAACTGCCCGACGTGGTCATCTACAAGTCGGCCAGTGCCACGTTGCTGTACCCGGGCGACGAGGTGACTTACACGATCACCGCGATCAACGTCGGCCAGGCGACGGCCACCGGCGTGTCCGTCAGCGACACCATCCCGTCGGCAGGGTATCTCAAGTACGTCACTGGCAGCATTACCGGGGGCACCGGGCGCAACGTGGCCCTGCCGGTCCTGACCTGGACGGTCGGCGACCTAGCCCCCGGCGCCTCGTCCGACCTGACCTTCCGGATGCGCTTCACCGATCCGCCGACCGGTTTCGGCGGCGGGGTCGAGACGAGGAACAACTGGGCCACGGCCACGGCCACCAACGACACCATCCCCAATTCGAACACGGTCAAGGTGTCGCTGACTACCAATGCCAACATCTCGCTGACGAAGGGAGTGTCGAGTCCGGCCTCCTCGACCGGGAATGTAGGCACCGGCAACGGCTCGACCACGGCCTTCAATGCCACCCTGGCCAACACGCCGATCCAGGCCGGGTCGCTGTCGATCCTGGTGGCCGGCACGGTGGTCGGCGCGGACGACGGCTTCGGCGCGATCGTCGGCTCAGGGCTGAGCGCCTCGACCGTCGATTACGACACCGGAACCGTGCACGTGGAGTTCCTGAACGCGCCGGGGGGCGGACAGGCCGTCACCGCTTCGTACCGCACCGAACTGGAGCCGGGGAGCACCGTCCAGTACACCCTGACCGTCGGCAGCATCGGCGCGGCCCTGGCTACCGGGGTCACGGTGAGCGACCCGATCCCGGCCGGGACCACCTACGTGATCGGCTCCCTCACCTACGGCGGCTCCCCGCAAACGGACGCCGATGACTCGGACAACGCCTCGTATGACCCGCTGACTAACCGGGTTGTCTTCGCACCGGGCGACATGCCTGCCGGCACGTCACACGTCCTTCGGTTCAGCGTGGTCACCGACGACTCATTCCCGCTGGGGACGACCCGGCTGACCAACACCGGCACCGCATCGGCGACCAACACCGCCAGCAAGTCGGCTTCGGCCGACGTCGACCTCGAGGCGGAGCCCGATCTCCAGCTTTCCAAGAGCGCCCCGGGGACGGTGGCCTATCCGATGGCCACGCTGAGCGGCAACCACTCGGGAGTGACCACACTGAACCTGAACAATCCGCCGGGGAGCCAGGTACCTCGACCCGGGCGACCGGATCTACGTCAGCGGCACCCCCGGCTACTTCGTCACCGTCCTGACCGTCCCGTCGGCAACCACGGTGACCGTTGATGCGCCGATCACCGGCAACAACGGCACCTCGGTGCTCGAACCGATCAAGTACACCATCAACTACCTCAACACCGGCTCGGCCGAGGCCACGCTGGTCCGGATCAAGGATGTCCTGCCGACCGGGCTGAACTACCTGTCGGCCACGCCTGCCGGGACCACCGCCCCGGCCTACGACACCAGCGGCATCGTGACCTGGGAGCTGGGCACCCTTGCCCCCGGCGAATCGGCCGCGTTGATCATCTGGACCCGGCCGACGGCCGCCGGAACCTACTTCAACTCGGCGGTGGTCAACTCCCTCGAGCTGCCGGACATCAACTCCAACATCACCCGGACCGACGCCGGCGGGCTCGAGGTCCGCAAGTCGACCTCGACCGCGAACATCGTCAACGACCCGGGCAACGGCACCCCCGAGGTGGGCAGCTACACCATCACCCTCGACCCGCAGCCGAACGTGACCATCGCCGGAATGACGGTGACCGACCGGCTGCCGACCGGCTTCACTTTCCGGGCCGGGACGACCGCCTACACCAACGGCACTTGCGCGTCGGCCCCCGCGGGCGGTGCGACCACGGCCGTCTGGAGCGGCTGCACCTCGACCGCCGCCGGCACGGCCATGACTATCGGCTTCTCGGTCGACATTGCCGCGACCGTCTCGGCCGGCACCTACCAGAACGGCGTCGAGGTCTCCGCCGGCAACCTGACGGTCATCCCGTTCGACGAACTGATCACCACCGCCGAGGACATCACCGTCACGATACCGGGCGATGTCAAGGTCACCAAGGCCATCTCGTCGATACCGAGCCCGTGCAACGCCGGCTCCTGCTCGGTGACCTACCTGGTGACGGCCAGCAACGTCGGCACGTCGAACGCCACCGGCGTGCTGCTGGCCGACCTGCTGCCCGCCGAGCTGACCTACTCGTCGTCGACGCCCAGCCAGGGGACTTACGCCTCGGGCACCGGTGTTTGGGATGTCGGCACGATCAACGCCAGCGGTTACGCGACTCTGTCGATTACCGCCACGGTGACCACCTTCACCACGACCATCACCAACTGCGCCGTGCTCACCTCGATGACTCCGACTGACACCAACATGGCCAACAACACGGGGTGCGTCGACATCTCCCCGACCCGGGTGATCGTCAGCCGGTTCGATGCCCACGAGGAGGACGGCCAGGTGGTGGTCGAGTGGCAGACGTCGTCGGAGACCGAGACAGCCGGGTTCTACCTCTACCGCTTGGACGGCGCGGCGTACCGCCAGATCAACGCCGGATTGCTGCCGGCGATGCTGGATGCGCCGCAGGGGGGTGCCTACCGGTACGTTGACGCGACGGCCCGCCCGGGGAACCGCCTGACCTACTACCTGGCGGAGGTCGAGTCGTCGGGCACGGTCAACCTCCACGGGCCGTATTCCCCCGACGTCACCGTCTCCCGTAAGACGTCCCGCCGGGCGGCAGCCGAGCCGTCGGGCGCCGGGGAGACCTACACCCGGACCCCCCACGGTCTCTCGGGCGAGCGGCTGGCCAGGCGGGAGCGGGTGGATGCCTCCCGGCAACGAAAGATGCCCGCGTTCAGGCCGCGCTCCGGCACGATCCTGAAGGTGCCGGTCGATCGCGACGGGCTCTACCGGATCGCCGCCGCCGACCTCGCCTCGCTGCTGGGGCAGAGTATCGGGGCGGTCCGGACGATGATCGCCCAGGGCAACTTCCAGGTCCGGAGCCAGGGGAACGAAGTGGCCTACCTGGCAGCCGAGGAGAACGACGGGATCGTCTTCTACGGGCAGCGGCTGGACGACATCTACACCGACACGAACATCTACACGGTGCAGCTTGGCCGGGGGGTGAAGATGGCCCGGCGGTCGAACGGCCGCCCGCCCGCCGGCCCGGTTTCCACCTTTGTGGAGGTCCTCCACGTGGAGCGGGACCGGGTGCCGCTGACCTCGCCAATGATGCATGCCGACGAGGACTACTGGTTCTGGGGGTACCTGGTGGCGGCCTATCCGGGGTACGACCGGATCAGCATGGAGTTCGACGTGCCCGGCCCTGCCGGGAGCGGGCCGGCCGTGCTGACGGTGCACCTGCAAGGATTCACCGAAACGGGGAAACACCCGGACCACCATCTGGCGCTCTACCTGAACGGCACCCTGGTGGGCGAGGACCGTTGGGACGGCCTCGAACGCCGGGAAACGGCGGTGTCGTTCGACCCGGCCCTCCTCCGGGCGGGGGGCAACACCCTCGAGGCCCGGGCGGTTCTCGATGGCGGGGTGCCCTACAGCGTCTTCTACCTCGACTCGTTCGACCTGGCGTACGTCCGGGACGCGCTGGCCGTCGGCGGGAGCCTGTCGGCCGGGAGCACCCCGGGCGAGGCGCCTTTCACCGCCGGCGGGTTCGCCGCCGCGCCCCGGTACGTCCTCGACCTGGCCGACCCTCGACGGCCGGTGGCCCAAAGCTTCACCACGTCCGTGCTTGCCGACGGCACCTGGCAGGCGGCCTTCAACCCGCCGGCCGGGGGTGCTCCGTACCTGCTGGCCGAGGCCGGTGCGCTGATCGACGCCGAGCCCGTGGTCGACGTTCCCTCGCGGTTGAGCGGCGCGGGCAACCAGGCCGACTACCTGGTGATCGCGCCTCGCGCGCTGATGGACGCGGCCGGGGCCTTCGCCGCCTACCGCCGCGGGCGCGGGCTGCGATCGATGGCGGTCAGCCTGGAGGACGTTTACGACGAGTTCTCGTACGGGATCGCCACGCCGCATGCCCTGGCCGCCTTCCTGGCGGCGAGCCATTCATGGGCGGCGCCGCCCCGCTACGTGCTGCTGCTGGGGGACGGGACGTTCGACTACAAGGACAACCTGGGCTACGGCGAGAACCTGGTGCCGATCCTGGTGGCCGAGACGCCGATGGGCCTTTACCCGTCGGACGGCCTCTACGCCGATGTCGACGGCGACCACCTGCCCGACCTGGCCATCGGGCGGTTGCCGGTGCAGACCGACGACGAGGCGACAGCCCTGCTGGCCAAGATCGCCGCCTCCGAGGGGCGCTCGAGCCGGGTGGCGGTGCTGCTTTCGGACGACCCCGACGAGGGGGGCGACTTCCCGGCCAACAACCGCGCCCTGGCCGGCCTGGTGCCGCCCGGGGTGGAGGTGCGGGACATCTCGCTGGCCGACCTCGGCCTGGACGCCGCCCGGGAGGAACTCTTCAGGGCCTGGAACGGCGGCCTGCTGCTGGTCAACTACTTCGGCCACGGGAGCCAGGACATGCTGGCCCGGGAGGGGCTGCTGTCGGCCGTCGACGTTCCGCTGACCTGGAGCTCGGGGCGCCTGCCGGTGGTCAACACCTTTACCTGTCTGGCCGGGGAGTTCTCCTTCCCGGGATACGACACGGTGAGCGAGAACTTGCTGCTCGGCCAGGATGCCGGGGCGGTGGCGGTCTGGTCGCCGTCGGGGCTCTCCTACGACATGTTCGCCGCCATGCTGGCCGACGGTTTCTTCAAGGAACTCTCCGACCAGAGACTGCTGCTGGGGGATGTCGTCCGCCGGGCGGCCCGCGCCTACCCGCTCGACCGCGCACCCTCCTTCATGCTCGACATCTACAACCTCCTGGGCGACCCGGCCACCAGCCTATGGTAGAAGAACGGATCCAGGACGCCTCCGGCGCCGAAGGGTCGCGGCCCTACCGGCGAAGCGGCGATGTCGTGACCCGCCGCATCGCCGGAGAGTGCTTGCTCGTCCCCATACGGGGCGAGGTGGCCGACCTCCAGCGGATCTTCGTCCTCAACCCGGTGGGCGAGCGGATCTGGGAGTCGCTGGCCGAGGATCGCCGGTTTGACGCCATCTGCGACATCGTCCAGGATGCCTTCGAGATCGACCGGCCGACGCTGGAGCGCGACGTCGCCGAGTTCCTGGCCGAGCTGGAGAAGGCGGGCCTGGTGGCTCGCCTCCGCGTGGAAGAGGGTGGCTGACATGACCTGCCCCGCCACCTTCGGGAATGCCGAGTTCGTCCAGATGTTCAACCGCCGGTCGGCCGCGGAAAGGGTGCCGCTCCTCGGCAGCATCGAGGTAACCCGGCGGTGCAACCTGCGCTGCAGCCACTGCTACCTGGGATGTCAGGAGCGCCCGGCGGAGATGGGCACCGAGACGCTGCTGGCCTTGACCGACGAGCTGGCCGCCGCGGGATGCCTCTACCTGGTGCTCACCGGCGGTGATCCACTCCTCCACCCGGGATTCCCGGCGGTGTACCGTCGCATGCGTGAGCGGGGGATGGTGGTGACCGTCTTCACCAACGGGACCACGCTCACCGGTGAGACGCTGGACGTCCTCAGGCGGCACCCGCCGCACGAAGTCGAGGTGACCATCCACGGCGCCACGTCGGCCATCCACGATGCGGCCACCGGCGTGCCGGGGTCGTTCGAGGCCACCTGGCGGGGAATCGACCGCCTCATTGACGCCGGCCTGCGGGTGAATCTCAAGACCATCCTGACGACCGCCAACCGGCATGAACTGTGCGGCATGGAAGCGCTGGCCGGCGACCGGAAGGCCCGCTTCCGGTTCGACACCGCCCTTTTCCCCCGGTGGGACGGGGATCGGTCACCGCTCGAACGGCGCATCCCGGCCGACGAGGCGATCGACCTCGAGTTCTCCGATCCCACCCGGGCTCGCGGCTGGATCGAGTTCGACCGGCGCACCAGGGATTGGCGGACCGGCAACGACCTCTTCCAGTGCGGCGCCGGGCTGACCGCCTTCCACGTGGACGCCACCGGCCACCTCCGTCCCTGCCTGATGGCCCGCCGCATATCGGTCATGCTGACGGCGGGGTCGTTCGCCGGAGCCTGGGAGCAGGTGGCGGCCACGGTGCGGACCCGGCGTTCCGAGGGGACCTCCACCTGCCGCTCCTGCCGCTCCCAGTTCCTGTGCGGGTACTGCCCCGGGCAATTCGACCTCGAGACGGGTGACGAGGACACGGTCAGCGACTATCTTTGCGCCCTGGGCCGGCATCGTCTCCGGAAGATCGACGATCACGAAATGATTGAGACTGCGAGTTTGGTGTGATGGTGGTGACACATGCTGCGGCATGATCCATCAGAGAAGTGTCTGGAAGCGGGCGGCAAGGCACTCTACGAGAAACCCTCCCTGAGGACGATCGAACTGGTGGCCGAGGAGACGCTGGGTACGGCTGCAAGATATTCCCGGGGAACCCCATGGGCAAGAGCGGCGCGGGCTGCGGCAATGCCCTGTGCGCCCTGGACCTCGGTTCGTGACCGGGGAGTTCCATTCCCCCGACGTTCAGCCGCTTTCCCTGCCCGACCTGGTCCGCTCCCGCGGCGCCGGGATCCTGACGCCGATCCTTCGCGATCTTCTCGATCGGGGCGTCGAAGTCCGTCTGCGGCTCACCGGGAGGAGCATGAGTCCGGCCATCGACGATGGCGATGTGGTAACCGTCATCAGGGTGTCCTTGTCGTCCATCGGCACCGGAGACATCCTGATGACCGCTTCCCCGGCCGGCCGCCTCCTCGTCCACCGGGTGATCGGTGTGACCTTGACGGGGGTGCGGACCATGGGTGACCGGCTGGCTTCCGCGGACCCGGTCGTGAGTGCCGACGGAATCCTAGGCAAGGTCGTCCGCGTGGAGCGGCGTCAGGTGGGGAAACGGCCGCAGAGCATCGATCTGACCTCTGGAAAATCGCGGATGATCGGCTGGATCACGGCCCTTCGCGACAGGGCCAAGTGGCGGCTCATGCGCGCCCGGGTGACCCTCTCCCGGTTCGTTCCCCGCCGTGCCCGCCGTGCCCCTAGAACCTCACCTGACCGGTGAGCTTGACCTTGTTGCTGCTGTAGTCGAACCGGTCGAGGTTGGAGTCGCGGTCAAGGTACTGGTACCCGAGGGTCAACCCCAGCCAACGGATCAGGTTCAGGTCGACGCCTAGCTTGAAGCCCCAGCAGTCGTCCCGGCGCTTGGCCTTCTGGTAGGGGAGCGACAGGTCCGGGTCGTTGGTGTGGTCCTCGATGATGATGCCATCGTCGGCAGTCTGGCGTTCGATCTGCGCATCCACCTGCCGGTACTCCTCCTCGTTGGGCAGGTTCTCCGAGGTTACCTCGGGGTAGTCGTCCTGCTGGAACAGGATGGCCGCGTCAAGCACCAGCCGCCTTCCGAGCTTGCGGCTGAAGCCCAGTTCGACCTTGCTCTGGACGTAGTACGGGTTCATCTGGTAATCGGACTCGATCAGCGCCCGGCGGACGTCCAGGTCGAGGAACGTCCGGATGTCGAAAGCGGTCGACAGCTTGCCCACGGCGACCCACTCGGTCGACTCGGGAAGGATGTCCTCGTCGTATGTCTTGGTGGCCGCGCCAAATCGGAAGTCACCGGTGGTCTTGGCGGTGAAGGCCCAGATGATGCCGCCGCGGTACTGCATCACCTCGTTGTCCTGCCACAGCGGGCTGTTGGCCGCGTACTCGTAGGTGGCCTCGTTGTAGGCGAGATCAGAGTAGCCGATGTCGGCCAGGATCTTGATGTTCTGCGTCAGGGCCAGTTGCAACCCCAGCGAGAAAGTATTCTCCTCGCGGTCGAGATCCTCGCTCTCCCGGTAGGCGAAGTCGTAGTTGAAATACTCCAGGTCGACGAATATCCGACGGCCCAGGTTGAGTCCCAGCTTGGCGTAGTACTCATTGACGTCCAGATATTCGGCCACCTCGAAGTCGGCCATGCTTGGCAGGTAGGAACGGGTGAAGGTGTCGCCCAGGGTCAGGTCGAGCAGGTCGAGGTTGAGACCGGTGGAGAGGCCGGCCTTGAACTGCTCGTTGTCCTGCTGGTCGTACTCCCGGTAACGGTTGATGCTGTACTTCCCCTCGCCCCGGACGAAAAAGCGGCCGACGGGGAGCCAGAGCTTCAGGGCCGGCGTGGCGGTCAGGATGATGTCGTCGTGGATTACCATGGGACGCAAGAGAACGTTCGAATCGTACCTGGCGGAAAAGTCGAGGGAGGGGTAGAGGGTCAGCGGCCCGATGTCGATCCCCTCCTGGGCGGCTGCCGGCGTGGCCGGCGCAAGGATTATGATCGGAGAAAGGAGAGCCAGCAGCAAGGCCATGCAATGGTTGCAGATGGTCACCCGTTTCATCGTTGTCGGTCTCCTTGCGTGGGTTTGCTAGGGGATGTATGGGCTGGCTTCGATGTCGCCACCGCCACCCGGCTCGATGTAGATCGGGTCGGCGGGCGGGCCGGCGACCGGCGTGTACCAGGGTATGATGGTCGCCCGCTGGGTCAATACCTCGAAGGTGGCGCAATCGACACCCAGGGTATCGCACGTGGCCAGGACGGCATTGGCGGCCAGGACTTCCTTGAGCTTTCCGTTGACCACCGCCTGGTCGAGGGAATACTCGAGCTCCCGGGAGATCTTCGAACTCATCTGCTCGTTGATCTTCCAGCCGTCCTTGGGGGCGACGCCGATGTCCTTGAGCGCCTCGACGGCGTCGGCCACGGTCTTGACGTCGAAGCCGATGACTTGCGCCAGGACCAGCGCAAAGTCACCCTGGTAGATCGTCGGCATGGTCATGCCTACGGCGGCCATGGCGGCGTCGATGGCGCCCGCGATCTGGTCCGGCTTGAGATCTCCCCGACTTGACCGCTTGTTTCAAGGAGGAACGCAATTCGGTGATGGTCTTCAGGGAGAGGGGAGCCCCGGGGACCCATCCGGCCTGCGGGAAGACGTTTTTCTGTTGGAGCACGCTCGTGGCTGCGTCAACGGCGGTTGCATCGAAACCGAGTATCTGGGCAAGAGCCAGCGCAAAATCCCCCTGCGTCGCGGTGGCGGCGCCGGCCGTCCCGACAGCCCCCATGACGCACAGTATCGATGCCATGACCAAGGCGGTGAGAATCTTCATGATGACCTCCGTAATGGATTCGTCTTGAATTATATGCTATTTTCCCAGCAATCACCACATTTTTCGGCAATCACCATGAATTCATGAAGAAAGGAATGTTCGATGGCCGCGTGGGTGATGGCCTGTGAAATAGCCGGGGTGCGCTTCATGGTCGACGGCGAGACGCCCCTTCGCCCGTTTCCAGAGCCGTACCAGGCCTTCCGGAGCCCCGTTGCCCCGCCCGGCGAGGTCGTCGCGCTGCCGACCGACATCCGGGTGGAGCCTGACCTCCAGATTCCCCCGGGCGAGCGGGTGTTCAGCTCCGGGGGGTCGTGGCGCCTGGATCGTGACGGGGAAGGCTACCTGCTCTACCACGAGCTGCCGGCTCCCGAAGGCGCGGCCTGGTGGGTGGCGCGTTTTCCGGCGGACGTCTCCCGGCTCGACCTGACGATCAAGAATCCCGGCTACAACCAACTCACCTATCCGCTGGACCAGATCGTCCTGATGTATCTGCTCGGGCGGCACGGCGGGGTCATCGTCCACGGCGCCGGCTTTGGCCTCGACGGTCGGGGAATTGCCTTCCTCGGGCCTTCCGGAGCGGGCAAGACGACCATCTCGGCGCTGCTGCGGCGGGGCGGATGGAGCCCCCTGAGCGACGACCGCCTGATCGTCAGGAAGATCGGCTCGGGGCATCGCCTCTACGGCACGCCATGGCCGGGCGAGGGGAATATCGCCGAGAACCGGAGCTTCCCGCTCGAGCGGGTCTTCTTCCTCAGGCACGGCGCGGAGCACCGGCTGCTGGAGCTTTCGCCGGCCGAGGCGCTGCGGCGCCTGGCGGCGGTGACGTCGATCCCGTGGTACGACCGGGAAGCCCTCCCCGGCGTGCTGGACACCTGCGACGAACTGATCCGGTCGGTGCGCTTCGGCGAGCTCACCTTCCGCCCCGACGACACCATTCCCACCTTCCTCGAGGATGCCATCGGCTGACCTCCGACTGTGCCGTCGCCTGAACTCCGACGATGCCATCGGCGAACTCCAGGGCGGGGTCCTGTCGCCGGCCCACCCCCACGTGGTGCTCGCGAAAGGACTGCGCGCCACGTGGGGGTCCCCCGGCCGCGCCACCCCGCCTGATCTTGCCGTGGCATCTCAGATGTGGTGGTACGGATAGTCGTCGGTGCCGCAGAGGTAGGCCACCAGCCGATTGAGATCCGCCTCGCGGCGGATCGCCCGGCGCGTTTCCCGTCCCCCGGCCAGGTGCCTGATCAGCGTGCCGGAATACCGGCCGCAAAGTTCCCCCAGCCGGACCGGGTACCGGAGGAAGACCCGCGGAGAACCGGGCCGCAAGCCGTACCGGGCGGCCAGGAAGGCGGGCGGCGGGAAGAGGACGGTGAGGAGCGTCCCCAGGCGGCTGGCCAGGCCCCTCCCCCCGATGACGTGCGCCAGGTGGAAAGTCATCTCCGCCCCGGCCGGCCTCCCCTCGAGCATGCGCCCGGCCGCCAGATCGACCAGCCGCGGATCGAAGTCGGGGGGCGCCAGGGCGCTGACCACCCTCTCCGGGGCGGCGCGTCCCGTGCAGCGCTCCAGGACGGCCAGCATCAGGTGGAGCACCCGCTCGGCCCGCCAGGAGACGGCTCGCTCCGCCAGGAGTTCCCAATCGGGCGGGGCGGAGGCGATGATCTCGGCCAAGTCGAGCAGCGGCAGCGGCCCGTTCGAGCAGCGGTGGTGGAAGGCGGCGTGGATGGCCACGTGCAGCACCAGGTCCTCGACCGCCAGAACGCGGGTGGGCGCGCCGCCGATGACCGCCGGCCGCGACCGCTCCCACAGCCCGTCGCGGTCGATGGTGAACGGGGCCGAGGGAATCTCCAGTGCCCAGTGGATTTCAACCGGCTTGGCGCCCGGCGCCAGGAAGGTCAGGTCGCAATTGAACTGCCGGTCGGCGTCGAAATGGGGGGTCCGGTACGGGGCATACCCGAGGCACCCCATGATCTCCGGCATGGCCGTCATCGCCTCCTCCCTGACCAGCAGATCGAAGTCGGCGAGCGGGCGTACGGCCCGGTCCCGGTACACCAGCTCGGCCAGGTGGGGGCCCTTGAGGACGATCGTCGCCACGCCAGCCCGGTCGAGATGCTCCAGGACCCGGCCGAGTTCGACGTAGCACCGCTCGGCCCGGCCCGCGGCGGCCAGGTAGTCCGGCTTGAGCCGGGCGGCCAGTTCGGCCAGCGGTGAGGGAAGGAGCGGGCGCTCCTGGGCAAGGCGGCGGAACAGCAGCGGGACGAGCCCGACGGCCCGGGCGGCAAGATGAAGCTCTTCCGGCGCCAACTCCTCGGGAGCGCCAGCGGGCTCCCCCCCTGGAGGGGCAGCGAGGAACCGGAGCAGACGGGCGAGTCGCGTGGACATGGCTGATTCTACCGCATTTGACGGTGAAAAGAGGGACGATCCGTGCTACTATATCAATCGAGGGAAAAGACCCAATGACGACCATGTTGCGCGAGGGGATCAACGCGGCAGAGTACCTGCGTCTGCTCTGGGGTGAGCTGCGCCGCCAGGCCGTCCCCTTCTCGGGAAGCATCGACTTGACCACGCGCTGCAACCTGCGGTGCGTTCACTGCTACCTCGGCCCTGGCCAGGAATCCCGCCGTGACCCGATGAGCGGCGACCGGATCTGCGGCCTGCTCGACGAGATGGCCGGGGCGGGTTGCCTGGAGCTGCTCCTGACCGGCGGGGAGCCGCTGCCGCGCCCCGACTTCGCGCGGATCTACCGTCACGCCCGTGAGCGCGGGTTCATCGTCAGCCTGTTCACCAACGGCACCCTGATCGACCGGGCGTTTGTCGACCTGATGACCGACCTGCCACCCCGCATTGTCGAGATCACCTACCACGGGGTCACCCGGGAGACCTATGAGGGGATTACCGGCGTGGCCGGCTCGTTCGACCGCTGCCGGGCCGGGCTCGAACTGCTGCGGGAAGGCGGCGTCCCCTTCCGGCTGAAGGCGATGCTGATGGCCGCCAACCGGCACGAGTTCCAAGGCATCAGGCGCATGGCCGCCGACCTCGGCGTCGAGTTCAGGATGGACGCGGCCATTTTGCCGCGGCTCGACGGGGACTGTTCCCCGCTGGCGCAGAGAATCGATCCGGGCGAGGCGGTGGCCATCGAATTCGCCGATGGCGAACTCGCCCGGAAGTGGACCGACTTTTGCCGGACCCACCGGCCCCTGCCTCCCACCGACGCCCTCTACCAGTGCGGCGCCGGGCGCGGGAGTTTCCACGTCAGGGACGACGGTACCATGGTGCCTTGCCTGACGGCTCCCGAACCCCGGTACCCGTTGCGGGGAGGAGACTTCGATCTGGGGTGGGCCTTCATCAGGCGGGAAGTGGAGGCCCTGAAGGTGGGGCCGGACCACCCCTGCCGCGACTGCGACGAGAAACTTTTGTGCGGCATCTGCCCGGCCTTCGCCGGCCTGGAGACGGGGGACTCATCCCGGAAGCCGGAGTACCTGTGCGCCCTCGGGCGCCATCGATCCCGGATCATCGAGCAACAGGCACTGATGGGAGGTATGCCATGACGGTACGAGAAGCGGGTGGGGCGGGCAAACGGAGCTACGGCAAGCCGTTGCTCATGGTCATCGAGTTGAAGGCCGAAGAGGTATTGGGCATCGGGTGCAAGATCAGCGGCGGTGGCCTTCCGAGCCGCGATCAGCCGACCAATTGCGGCATCGGCAACAGCTGCCTGGCGCACGGTTCATAATACGAACGGGACGTGCAGCCTAGGCGGCACGTCCCGATGCCGTATCCCTGTCTGAACTGAAATCTACCTGATCCTGAGGGCCGGATCTCCGAGAAGGGTGTAGATTTCGGTCATGTAAGCGTTCAGTCCGCCTTCAGCGCCAAATCCCCGCAGAGCCTCCATGACCGCCTCGCCCAGCGTGGCCGTGCCTTCATCCAACGCATTTCGCACGAAGATGCGGTCCAGCACCCGGGCATCGCTGTTGATCGAAAGGCCGCTGGCTGTCCAGACGCCGATCGCCCCACCGTCTTCACCCAGGAGCAGTGCCTCCCCGAGGGAAATGACGCCAGGCATCTCGTGGCGCCCGGCCTGGCAAGTCATGGCTGTCACCAGGGGCCGCCGCTCGCCGTTGACCAGTTGGGACGCGTCACTGAAAGAGAGAACGTTGAGGTTCGAGAGGTAGCCGCTGCCGCCGTGCCCGATGTAGTTGAACAGGTAAGCCCCTGCGTTGAGGCCGTTGAGCAGCCGTGCCCGGTCCTGTTCGATCGTGTCTGGGGCGAGGTAGATGTAGTCCACCGCATAGTCGACGGGAATCTCCGAGGCCACCAGGTCGAGGTCCACGGGGAAGTTGCCCGCATCCGGATCCGGCGCGTCGGCGGTCATGATCACCCGCTCCCGCCATGGCCCCCAGGCCCCCTCGTAGTCCTTGATGAGGTCCACCTGCCGGAGGAAGTCCTCCCCGGACGTCACCGGAAATCGCCCGATGGCCAACTCCGGCAACCCGTCGTCGTCGCCGTCGGCAAAGTGGTTGTCGGAGGAGAAGAGGCCGTAGGGAGTGTTGACCAGGGCGACCGGCAGCAGGTTGTCGCCCAGCCCCTTGAAGTCGCGATAGTCGTAGGAACCCTTGCCGGCCAGTAGGACGTACCGCGGGGGCATCGCCCAGGTCCGGCTGGCGTGGGCCAGGAAGGTGCGGATGGCTTCCGGTTCGGCGATGCCGGCATTGAACTCGTCGTAGATGTCCTCCAGGCGGACGACCTTCGAAACGAGGCCCTGGCTCCGGCGATGGAGGGCTAGGGAGCCTGCGGCTTCGACCAGTTCGTCGGGGGCGATGATCAGGTAGTCGGCCTCGTTGCCGGCACCGGACAGGCCGGTGAAGTTGTGCGCGGCAACCGATGGAGCCCGGGTAACCGCTGTCGCCAGGTAGGTGGCCGAGGCGGAGGAGGGCCGGAAGCTGACGCGGAAGCCGCCGCCGGCCGCCTGGATGTTCAGTCCCTGGACGACGATGGGCCGGTACGCGTTGCTGATGTCGAGGACCCGGATGTTCCCGGTCGTGAAGCCGTCGACGGTGACCACCGGATTGCCGGCCCCGGTGAACACCAGTTCGTTGGCGACCGCCCAATACCGGCGGCCGTAGGCCATCTCGAGGGAATCTAGCCAGACGAAGCTGAACGGAACTCCCGGGGCGAGGGCGGCTTCCAGCGTGACCTGGTTGTCTCCATCCCGCAGCAGGGCAGGGTTGACCGGGAAGCTGAACGTGGCCTGTTCGGTGCCGTCCCATATCCCCTGCCCGATGGCGGTGCCGTTGAGGCTGAACGTGACATGATGGTCCGCGCCGTCGCCGGGCGCATCGGCTCCGCCCAGGAGGTTGACGGTCAGCGCGGCCGTGCCGCCGCGGACGGCTCCGTCGGTGCGCAGGGTGAAGCTCTTGCCGCTCAACGATGCGTAGCCGGCGAGCAGGTAGTCCCAGACCCAGAAGTCGGCCGACGGGTCGGTGAACATGGCCGTCTGGGGCCAGCGGTCGACCTCGGCGCGGCTGGTGGACGGGAATGTCCCGCCGGCGGCGGCCGGCGGCTTGCCGCCCGGAGCCGAGGCCATCAGCAGGCCGCGCCCCTTCGTCAGCCAGTAGACGTTCTCGCCGGTGAAGATGCTCTCCGGGACCGTCCCGTGGAAGTAGATGCCGGCGTTGCCGGAAGCGGGTGTGTAAGCCACCTGGCGACCCCGGCTCGACAGGGACAACTGGCCCCGGCCGATGAGCTTGTTGGTGGCCGCCGCGGGGAAACCGAAGATGCCGGCGATCGTTCCGGCGTCGAGATAGTGGAGTCCGTCCCCGTTGACCGTTATCTTGGCCGCCGAGCCCCTGGTCGACGTGCCGGCTGCCGTCCGGCCCCCGGTCCGCCTGAGGACCCGCGAGGCGGCCTTTTGGAGGGAGTCCGTCCCATGCGGAGTCCGGGCGACGCCGGCCCCGGGCGACAGGGCCGGTTCACCGGTGTCCCCGGCGACGGTCGCGGAGAACGGGCCGTAGAACTTCTCCTCGCCGCGGATGCCCACCTCTCCCACCATCCAGCCGTAGGGACCGCCGGGGCCCACGCCGGGGTCGGCCACGCGCCAGGTGCTGCCGCCGGGGGCCGGCGGCAGGGCCGGCATGAGCGCCTCGTTGACCTTCTCCAGGCCGCCGATCATGGTCATGCCGTAGAGGTTGTAGCCGGCTACCTGCTCCTCGGACGTGGTCTCCCAGGTGACCACCGTCGTTCCGCCCGCCGAGTAGGCCCTGAAGGAATTCATCCGGACCGGCGTCGGTCCTTCCGCGGGCTGGAAGTTCAGGGTCTTCTCACCCTGCTGGCCGACGGTGACCATCGCCTGGAGGTTGCCGGTCCACCAGGCGTTGGGGGACGTCCCGGGGAGGCGCCACTCCCAGAAGAGGCACAAACCCGCCCTGTACCCGGTCTGCCCGCCGGTGTTCTGGTAGGGGTTCTCCTTCGTGCCGTCACAGTCGGCGTCGAGGTTGGTTACCAGGTGGGTGGTGATCCTCCGCGCGCAGGTGCCCCCGCAGTTGGCTTCGATCTGGTCCCTGCAGATGCCGTCGTTGCCGGAGGTGTTGGGGTCGTAGTCGCAGGCGGCGGTGGAGTAGACGACGTGGAGGCTGACGTCGGTGGTGCCGGCCGACTGCATGCACCAGGGCTCCACGCCCGTACCGGTGCAGCTGTAGTCGAGGTCGCCGTTGGCTCCGGTGGTGAAGTTGCCGTCGCCGTTGCGGTCGCACTGGACGATCTGGAAGTTCCGGCTGGCCCAGATGCCCTGGGCGTAGTTGTTCCTGGAGGTGTCCTCGTAGTAGGTGGTGTAGTCGATCTCGCCGATGTAGCGTGTTCCAGGGTGACCGGTGGGGTCCGTCTGGCCCGTACCAGGGGGGGTTGGCATAGTCTCCGGTCGGCGGAGGGCCTGGCGACCCGTTCATCGTGCACAGGGAATTCGGCGGGGCGGAGGTCTCACCGGCTCCACCCGTGGTCTCCCAGTCGGTCTGGTCCCAACCGTAGCAGGTGTCGTTGCCGTTGATCAGGGCGAAACAGCCGACCCAGCTGCCGTCGAAGACCACCCGGGCGTTGCTGGTCACGTACGAAGGGGTCTGCTGGGTCGAATCGCTCCAGCAGTAGAAACCCGCGGCCTCTGACTGCAACAGCGCCCGGGAGGGCGACGGAAACGCCACGATCAGCGCGGCGGTCAAAACCATCAGGAAACCGAGAGTCGTCATCCGTGCGTGTTGGCCATGCATGAATCTTCCCTCCCCTTCGCTCGATTTGACAATTATTCCTTGTACAATATACTCCATTCCTCAATAAAGGTTAATTCTTATCGAAAGCCGCCATCCCGGCCCGCCGCCAGTCTCCGGAACCGGTCGCCGAAGCCCTCCCTCCAGATCCGGCAGACGCGGAGATCGCGGGCGTCCTCGCGGCCCGTTTCCCACAGGGCCCTGGCCCGGCACCCCAGGCCGCAATCGGCCAGGTGGGCACAGGTTTGGCACTCGGGATTGGCGGCGAAGAGAGCCCTCCGGCGGCGATCCACCCACCGGCGCAGCACCGAATCCCTCCAGACGTCCGCCAAGTCGTCCCGCAGCAGGTTCGGCATCCGGTCCTGGAGCGGGGTGTCGATGAACATCGGGCAGGGAAGGAGGGTGCCGTCGGGCAGCAAGGCGGGCATTTCCCGGCAGGTGGCGCAGTCGTGGTCGTCCCAGGCGAAGGCCGGGGGGGGAGGAGCCTCCGGGCGGGACGATCCGGAGAAGAATCCCCCCAACTGCAGGTCGAAGGGGCGCCCGTCCGACAGCCAGCGGCGCAGCAGCGGCTCGAAGGCCGCCGCCTCATCCTCCAGCGTCGTGGGGTCGCCGATCTTCCGCCAGTTGCCCGCCTTCTGGGGAACGGCGATCTTCCAGCCATCGACACCCAGGCCGGCCAACAGGTCGTAGGTGTCGGCCACGCACCCGAGTGCCCGGCCGGCGACGCTGGTCGAGACGATGACCCGGAAACCGTTCTGGCGCAGAAGCCGGATGGCGCCGACGGCCTTCTCCTCGGACCCCGGCACGCCCCGCATGGCGTCGTGAAAGCCCGCGCCGTCGAAGCTCACCTGGAAGCGGGGGTCGAAACCGGCTTGGCGGATGAGCCGGAGCACGTCGGGCGTCACCAGCCAGCCGTTGGTGTTGATCATGTCGATTGCCACGCAGGCCTCCGCCAGGGCGGTGACGATGAGCGGCAGATCGGGCCGCATCAGCGGCTCCCCGCCCGTCAGGATGACCTTGGGCAGATTGGCCCGGCGGAACTGATCCACCAGCCGCAGCATGTCGGCCGTCGGGAGTTCGCCGTAACGGCCCGACGGGGCCTCGAGGTAGCAGTGGCGGCAGGCCAGGTTGCAGCGGCCGGTGATCGACCAGTGGAGCCCGAGAAAGGGTAGGGTGAAGGCTTCCCGAAAGGCTTGCCAGGCAAGGGGGACATCGTCGCGTCGGACGATCTCGGCCAGTCCCAGCTCCACCAGCCGATCGAGGAAGCGGCGGTGGCGGGGGGTGAAGGCGGCCGAATCGAAGTTCGTCCGGCCGTCGCAGGAGCCGGCCACGTGGAACCACGAATCGGGGAGGTCCCGGCGTTCCCCGTCGAGGCGGTTGACCAGAGACCGTGTGCCGTCCGACCAGCCCCGCAACATCCAGGGTTCCTTCAGGCGGGCGAAGGTCTCGTCCATGGGGGGCCTCGGAGGTGAGAAACCCCGGGAGCCGCGAGCGGCCTCCCGGGGCTTGCCGTCAGTGGATACGGGCTCTAGAGGAGGGAAACGGCCATGCACTCCGTGTTCTTCTTGCCGCCGGCCACCTGGCTGAGTTCGGCATCGGACAGCTCGACGGCGCCCGACTGGGCCCGGAATTTCGCCAGGTCATCGGCGGTGAAGCTGAAGCCCGCCGCCGTCGCGATCTTCACCACGGCGCCCATGCCGTCCTTGACCACGCTCTGCAGCTTGCTTTTCAGGGCCTTGTCCGCTTCCACCTTCGCGTAGAACTTCTTGACGTTGTCGATCGACATGGCCGTCTCCTTCCCGTCCCCCAGGGACGCTGGCGCCGCGGTTCTCCGCGTGCCGTTGGTGATCCGGTGAACTACTGAACTACTCTGTTCTTATACCCATGCCCCGCCAAAGTCAAGTCTCGCTGACGCCGGCCGTTTCCTCATCTCCGGCCGAGCGCCGCAGCATGGTCCTACAGCCGGTCAGGCGAGCTGCCGCTTGGCAATGTCGACAAAGGGTCCCTCCTGGGCCATGAGTTCCCGGTACGTGCCGGATTGCACCACGATCCCCTTCTCGAGGACGAAGATCCGGTCGGCGTTGACGATGGTCGAGAGTCGATGGGCGATGACCACCCGGGTCGCATGGAGTGACGCCAGGCTCTTCCCGACGACGGCCTGGGTGCGGTTGTCGAGGGCGCTGGTGGCCTCGTCGAAGAGGACGATCCGGGGGCGGTTGACGATCGCCCGGGCAATCATCAGCCGCTGGCGCTGCCCCCCCGAGAGCGTGCCCCCGCCGTCGGGGACGATCGTGTGCATGCCCATGGGCATCTGGCGGATGTCCTGTTCGAGGCCGGCCATGGCCGCCGCCCGCCAGGCGTCGTCGATAGTCAGGTTGGAGGCCCCGACGATGTTGGAGAAGATGTCCCCGGCCATCAGTTGGCCCGACTGGAGGACGACGCCCATCTGCCGGCGCACGGCCCGGACGTCGAGGTCGGCCAATTCTTGCCCGTCGAAGTATACGGCGCCCTGGGCGGGAGTCTCGAAGCCGAGCAGGATCCGGAAGAGGGTCGACTTGCCGCTCCCCGACGAGCCGACCACGGCCACGAACTCGCCCGGCTCGATCCGCAGCGAGACGTCCCGGAGGATGTCGGGCCCGTCGGCGCTGTACCGGAAGAAGACCCGGGAGACGTCGATGCCCCCGGTCAGCGTTCCCGGATCGCTCTTGGCCTTGGAGACCTCCGGAAGTGTTTGCAGGATCGGCTTGGTGCGGTTGTACAGCGGGACGACCGCGACCACCGCCAGCAGGATCTGGCCGACCTCCAGTGAGGCGGCCATGAACTGGGCGAAGGCGGCGCTGAAGGCCAGGAAGGCGCCGGTCGAGAGGCCGGCGGACTGGCGGACAGCCGAGAAGAGGACCATCGAACAAACGATCGGGTAGACCGCCAGCACGGCCAGCTTCAGGTCGGTCAGCTTCCGGATCTGGAAGTCGAGTTCCCGCTTGCGGGCGAAGAGGTCGGCCCAGTTGGCGAAGGCCCGGCGCTCGCTGCCGGAGACCTTCAGCTTGGCCACCCCGGTGATGTACTGGAGGAGCAGGCCGGAGATGCGGCCGTCCAGGTCGTAGACCTTCCGCTGGCGGACGAGGCCGCGGAGGGTGAACAACAGCACGATGATCAGGTAGGCCACGATCAGCAGCGTCGCCACCATGGCCAGGCGGGGACTGTATACGAACAGCAGCACATAGCTGAATCCGGAGAAGACGAAGGCCAGCAGCGAGGTGGCGATCGGCCCCGAGAGAGCCACCCGGATGGTGCTGATGGTCATGGCCCGGATGGCCAGGTCGCCCGAGGTGAATCCCCGGAAGAAGGTGGCCGGGAGGGCCAGCAGGCGGCTCATGATGGCCGTCTGGAGCGAGCCGTCCATCTTCCCCTCGATGCGCAGGATGGCCACCGCCTTGGTGATTTCGAAGACCGCACCGGCCAGCGCGCCGGTCAGCAGGGCCACGCCGACGTGCCAGAGCTGGCCGCGGTTCGAGCCGGGGATGACCGAGTCGAACAACACGCCGGTGAAGACCGGGATCAGCGCTCCCAGGATGCCGCCGGCCATGCCCATCAGGACGATCGTCGACAGGTCCGCCCGGGTGCCGAAGAGGCCGTGGCGGACGAGCGTGCGGAAATCCAGCGCGGTGTCGGGCAGCGGGCGGTAGAAGACGCAGGCGGTCGGCAACAGTTCGGCGGCCGCGCGGGCGTCGATCCTGGTCGTCCTGCCGGTGGCCGGGTCGTACAACCGGTACCGTCGCGGTGCAGAGGGCAGCAGGGCCACCGGCCTCCCTTCCGGGCCGGCGAAGGCCAGCATCGCGCCGTTGTCCTGGCGCCACCACCGATCGGCCAGCGTCACCTGCCGGATCCGGAAGCGCGAGGCCGCGGCAATGGCCGTCACCGGGTCCCTCACTTGCCGCCCAGCGGCCATGTCCGCCGGGACGACCAGTTCAATCTTCAGCGAGTCGGCCAGTTTCCGACAGGCCTTCACCAGCGGCAGGTCGGTCTCGGCGATCGTCTCGGGGGGTTCCTCGCGGATGACCGAGGCCAGCTTCCACAAGGCCCGTTCGAAGACACCCGCGGCCGACCTGACCTTGGCCTGCAGGAGGGCCTGCTGGGACTCCTCCGTCCGCGTCTCGTCCCGGTCGAGGGAGGCCTGGACGATGGTGTGGAAGGCCGCCAGGCCCTCGATGATCCGGTCGGCCGAGGTCAGCGAGGCGCTCGCTGCGGCCTGCAGTTGCCCGGCCCCCTCGGCCCTGATCCAGAGGCCCCTCGGCAGCGGGAAGTAGACCGCCCGGTCGGCGCCCAGCGGGAGGTGCGGGCGGCCGCAGACGAGCGAGGCTCCCTGCAGTTGCCTGACCCAGACGAAATCGTCGCCGGAGGAGAAGCAGGCCCCGTCGGGAGCGTCGGCCATGCTGTCGGGGAGCAACCGGATGCAGTCCTTCGGAGGGAGGTCGGGGTGGAGGACCACGGCCAGGAAGTCGATCCACTCCTCGACCCGTGCCCGCGACTCGTCCGGATCGGTGGAAAAGAGGCAGACCGAGCTGGTCCGGACCAGCTCGGCGTCGGCCGTGCCGACCGCCAGGAGCTGACTCCCCGCCGTCCCGCCGCCCTGTTCGAGGCCGAACAGGACCCCGCCCTGTTCGACACGGCAGAGGTGCCGGCGGGGGCCGCGGACGTCGTCCCCCTCCATGCGGACGGCGAAGACGTCGACCATGCCCGCCCGGATGACCCAGGCGGCCGTCGGTCCCAGCAGGGCGAATGGCCGCCGCCCGCCGCCTCCGACGACCTCCCCGGTGATGTCCCGCAAGCCGCTCATCGTCTCCTCATTCGGCCTTGATGAGCCGGTAGTAGGGGCTGTCCTGGTCCCGCATCATCTCCTCGTGGGTGCCCCGCTGGACCACCTTGCCGTACTCCAGCATGATGATCTCGTCGCAATCGCGGATGGTTGACAGCCGGTGGGCGACGATCAGGCAGGTGCATCCCCGCCGCCGCAGCTGGTCGTCGATCGTCTTCTCCGTCCTGGGGTCGAGCGCGCTGGTGGCTTCGTCGAGGACGAGGATGGTCGGATTGACCGCCAGGGCCCGGGCGATCTCGAGGCGCTGGCGCTGCCCGCCGCTCCAGTTGCGTCCCCCCTCGTCGACGTAGCCGTCGTAGCCGTCCTTGCGGGAGAAGATGTCGTCGTGGATGGAGGCGTCCCGGGCGGCCTGGACCACGACCGCGTTGGCCACGGTGTCGTCCCACATGGTGATGTTCTCCTGGACGGTGCCGTCGAAGATGAAGATTTCCTGGTCGACCATGGCCAGCGAGTCGTTCATCACCGCGCGGGGCACGTCGGCCCGGGGGCGGCCGTCGAACAGGATCTCGCCCGACCAGGGAGCGTACAGGCCGGCGACCAGCTTGGAGATGGTCGACTTGCCGCTGCCCGATCCGCCGACCAGGGCCACCCGGGAGCCGGGCCGCAGTTGCAGGCTGAAGTCCTCGATCAGCGGCGGCTCGAGCCGGCTGTACCCGAAGGTGATGTTGCGGAGCTCGACGTGGCCGGAGAGCTTGGTCCGGCCGTCGATCGTGGTCGGCTCGTTGTCGGGGACCTCCGTCGCCTCGAAGTTGAAGACGTCGTCGAGGTTGCCCATGTTGCTCTGGGCGGTCTGGAGGCCGCCCCCCTTTTCGACCAGCTCGTTGACCGGCGTCATGAAGCTGGTCATCAGGCTCTGGAAGGCGACCAGCATGCCCATGCTGATCCTTCCCTCCATGACCCGGAGCCCGCCCAGGGTGAGGATGGCCCCGGTGTTCAGGGTGGTCAGGAAAAGGGGCACGACATTGAGCAGGTTGGTGGCCAGGCCGAGGCGCTGCTGGGCATTCATGGTCTTGGCCATGTAGCCGGCCCACTTGGCGAAGAAGTCGTCCTCGGTGCCGGTGGCCTTGAGCGTCTCGATGATCTGCAGCCCGCCCATGGTGGTCCCGCCCAGCTTGCTTCCCTCCTGGCTCAGGAGCTGGCTCTGGTCGGACCGCCAGCGGGAGACGGACTTGAGGACCACCAGGTTGAGCAGCGCCAGCAGGATGCCCAACAGGGTCAACAGGACATCGTAGCGCCACATGACGGTCACGAAGAAGACGATGCTGGCCAGGTTGATGACCGCCGTGGCCAGCTCGCCGGAGAGGAGCCGGGCGATGACGTCGTTGTAGACCACACGCTGGCAGATGTCGCCGGCGTACCGCTGGTTGAAGAACTCCATCGGCAGGCGCAGCACGTGCCAGACGAACTTGCCCGACTCGCGCAGCGCGATCTTGGTCTCCATGCGCCCCAGGTAGTGCTGCTGGAGCCACGAGAGCACGCCGCGCAGCAGGGCGGCCAGGCCCATGCCGAGAAGGAGCGGCTGGAACCAGTCGTCGTAGCGGGCGATCAGGATGTTGTCGACGAAGACCTTGGTGAAGACCGGGATCACCAGGCCCGGGACGACCAGGGCCAGCCCGGCGATGACGGCGAAGGCCAGCGCGGCCCCGGATCCCCGGAAACGGGCCACCATGGCGGGGAGGAGAGTGCCCTTCTGGCCTCCCTTCCGGAAGTCGGGCCCCGGCTCGAACATCAGCACGATACCGGTGAAGGCCCGGTCGAACTCCTCCAGCGTGACCGACCGCGGCCCCGCGGCCGGGTCGTTGATGTACGCCCGGTTGCGCCCGAAGCCCTCCAGCGTGACGAAGTGGTTGAAGTTCCAGAAGATGATCGCCGGCAGCGTGACCCCGTCGAGGTCCTCCAGTTCGGCCCGCATGCTGCGGACCGTCAGGCCATAGCTGCGGGCGGCCTTGACGATGTTGGATGCCTTGCTCCCGTCGCGCGAAACGCCGCAGTCCTGGCGCAGCTTCTCCAGCGGCTCGTACCGCCCGAAATAGCCCAGGACCATGTCCAGGCAGGCCGCCCCGCACTCGACCGCCTCGACCTGGATGACGGTCGGGGTGCGCACCCGGCGGCGGCGGAAGGACGGCAAGCGCCGCTGCTCCTCGACCGGCGCCTGTTCCTGGTCTACGTTGTCGTCCATGGGAGGTTGACCGTCAGGCGCCCGCGCCGAGCAGGTGCTTCTTCAGCATCGGGATCACCAGGCTGATCGGCCGGCGCTTCTCGACGATGATCGAGGCGGCGCACATGGTGCCGGTGTTGAGCTTGATCGGCGGCCCTTGCGGGGACGACCAGCGGAAGCCGCTGGCCGTGTCCTCGGCCGGGACTAGGTCGACGATGACCTGGATGGGGGCACCGTTGCTCATCAGGTCCTTGACCAGGACGTCGTTCTTGAGCAGCCGGTTCATCTGCTGCTGGGTGGAGGGGAACTCCGACACCGAGACCACCCGTCCCTTGATGAAGCCGTACTCTTCCTGCTTGACCGTGGCCGGGGAGATCTGGACCTCCATCCCCTTCTTGACCCGCTTCCCCTCGAAGGGCGAGAGGTAGATGACCGCCTGAAGGTCCATGATCTGGGTGCCGATCAGCTCCAGGCTGAGTATCGGCGCTCCGAGGGTGACCACGCCCCCCTCCTGCTGCTTGATTTCCAGGATGACCCCCTTGTAGGGGGAGTAGACGTTGGTCGTGAAGTCGATGTTGTTGACCATCAGGTCGACCTTCCGGCGCATCTCGGCGATGCTCCGGTCGATGGCCTGGATCTGCTGCGCGCTCTTCCGTCGCGCCGCGTCCAGGTCGATGTCCAGTTGGGACAGGCGCCGCTGCAGGTCCTCGATGGCGGTCTGGCTCCGCTCGTACTCCTGCCGGGTGGCGGCGACCTGCTGGTTGGTTATCAATCCCTGGCCGGCCAGGTCCTCCTGGGTCTGGATCCTCTTCTGGAGATATGACTGGTTGTTGCGGGCGGTCCTCATCTCGCGGCCGATGGACTCCTTCTCCCGCGCGTTCACGTCCTCCTGGATGCGGTATCCTTCCGATCCCTCGGTCAGGATCTGCTGGCGCTGCTTGTCGAGGTCGCGGAGGGTTTCCCGGGCCTTGGCCAGCTCCTCCAGGGAGGTCGGCTGGGAAATCCGGGCGATGATCTGCCCCTTCTGGATCGTCTCGCCGTCGGTGACGCGGATGTCGGAGATCTGGCCGGCGCTGCTGGCCACGATCTCGTAGACGCCGCCCGACTTGATCAGGATGCCCGACCCGGAGACCTTGTCAGGGAGCACGCCGTAGACCGACCAGAAGCCGACCAGCACGATGACCGCCAGCATCGCCAGCAGGGCCAGCCAGCCGAGGGGGCGGGTGACGGTCATGAGCGTGTCGAGCTGCTCGGGGGAGGAGAGCCGCTCCAGGGACGTCTTTCGGAATATGTTCGTCTGGTTCACGCTAACCACCTCCACTCCCGATGCCGGTTGCCGGTCATGGCATGCTCGTCAGGTCGGCCAATGACAGCGATCGCGGGCCGCCCTCCGGGGCGATGATGGCCCCCGCCTCGTAACGCAGGGCGATCAGGGCGGCGGCGTAATTGAGCCGCGCCGTGACCACCTCCCGCATGGCGTCGATGTGTTCGTCGACGGCGGCGACGTAGTCCATGATCGTGGTCAGCCCCTGGGTGAGCTTGACGGCCTCCCCCTCGGCGGCCTGTTGGTAGTACGTGGCGGCCTCCTGGGACTTCAGTAGCACCTGCCCGGAGATCCGGGCCTTGTCGAAGGCCGCGGCCAGGGACGTCCTGACCTTCCGCAGCTGGTCGTCGTAGGTCGCTGCGGCCAGGTCGGCCTGGGCCTCGGCCTGGTGGATCTTCCCGGCGGCCGTCGTGCGGCGCAGCGGCCAGGCGTAGGACAGGGAGAGCAAGGCGTGGCCTCCGGCGCCATCGGCGCCGTAGGCACCGGCCGCCCCGTCTGCATCGCTTCCCTCGCCCAGCCCGGTGTAGCCGGCGGTGAACTCTAGATCGAGCCGGGGACGCCGCCCGTCGCGCGCGGCGGCCAGATCGACGGTGGCGCCATCCTTATCCCGCTCGAGGGCCAGGAGATCGGTCCGGCGGGTTGCCACGGCCCCCGTCAGGGCAGCCAGGCGGTCGGTTTCGGGGAGGTCGGCCTCGATGAAGTTCGGGAAGTCGGTCGACGGCAGGCCGAGCTGATCGGTGTCGCCGGCGTCTAGCCCCATGGCCTGGCACAGCGCGTGCCGGGACTGGCGGAAGAGGAGGTCGGCCGAGATGCGGGCCGAGGACTTGGAGGCCAGGTTGGCCTTGACGTACAGCAGGTCGATCGCCGGCCGCTCGTCGGCGTCGACCAGCAGCCGGATGGTGTCCAGCAGTTCGGCCGCCTTGCCCTCCGATTGGCGGGCGATTTCCAGGCCCTGGAAGGCGGCCAGGTAGTTCCAGTAGGCGTCGGCTACTCGGGAGACGGCGGTGGCGGCCGCGTGGGCGGACTGCATCCGCCGCGCCTGCCAACCGGCTTCGGCTGACCGCTCGCCGGCCCGGACCACGGCCTCCCCCCGCCCCTGCCATATCGGCACGGTGACGGTGAAGTCGATGGTCGCCAGGTTGGAGGTGGGGACCGAGCCGGCGGTGTCGTCCGCGCGCTCGTAGGAGATTCTCGGCCCGGCCCGCAGACCCGACGGGAAGAGGCGCGACACCCCCAGGCTGGAGGTGGTGGAGTGCGTTTGGGAGGAGGAGTACCCAGGAGCGTCTCCTGGTCGGATGTCAGCGGGGTGGTGGTGAAGTCGTCCACGAAGGATGCCTCGACCGTCTCGTCGAAGATGCCCCGGGCCACCTCGATGCTCCCCTGGGCCTGCCTGGCCTTGATCTCGGCCAGCCGGATGTCGGGGCTGTGCTCGAGGGCGGAGCGGACCGCGTCGATGAGCGACAGCTGGGAGGCCTCCTCGGCGGCACGCGAGGGGAACGGCGCCAGGATGATTGCCAAGGCGAAGCCGGCGCAGAGCGGATGCCGCACGGCCGTGATCCGCATGCCTCGCCAGCCGCGGGTCAACGCGCAGGGTGTTCCGGATCGGAATTCGTGGTCATGATGCCCTCCGATTTTCCTCAATTGTTACCATGCCGGGCCGTGGCTGTCAACAACGGGGGGACCCGATATGTCTGATTCCGCGGGCCTTTCGGAACCCCTTGCCTCCGGATGGCGGTCCGTCTATAGTGCTTCTTCCGATGACCGCCTTCGTCGCCTCGTTCCTGTTCGTCGTCCTGGCCGAGATGGGAGACAAGACCCAGCTCCTGGCCATGGCCTTCGCCACCCGCTTCCGCTGGCGGGTCGTCCTGTGGGCCGTCTTGTGGGCCACGCTGGCCAACCACCTGCTGGCGGTGCTGGCCGGCGCCTACCTGACCAGGCTGGTTCCGATGCTCTGGATACGGCTGGCCGCCGGGGCCTCGTTCATCCTGTTCGGGCTCTGGACACTGCGCGGGGATACCCTGGAGGGGGAGGACCGGCGCTTCTCCTTCAGCCCCTTCTGGACCGTCTTCACGGCCTTCTTCGTGGCCGAGATGGGCGACAAGACCCAGTTGGCCACGGTCGCCCTGGCGGCCGACTACGGCACGGTGCTGCCGGTCTGGATGGGGACCACCTGCGGCATGATGGTCGCCGACACGATTGGCATCCTGGTCGGGGTGGTGCTCGGGAAGCGGATCCCCGAGAGGACGGTCAAGTGGGTGGCGGCCGTCTCGTTCATCCTGTTCGGCATCTGGGAGATCGTCGCCGCCCTGAGGGGGTAGCCCGCCGGATCGCTACTCCCGAAGAGCCGACTTCAGCGCGGCGGCGAGGTCCGCCAGCCGGTAGGGCTTGGTGATCACCCCGCAGAAGCCGTACTCCGCGTAGTCGTGCCATGACCGGGTCGTTGGAGTAGCCGCTGGAGACGAGCACCCGCGCCGCCGGGTCGCGCCGGAGCAGCTCGCGAACGGCCTCCTTGCCGCCCATGCCGCCGGGGATGGTCAGGTCCATGATCACCGCGTCGAACGGCTTCGCCTCGCGCGCGGGCCGTCTCGTAGCGCTCGATCGCCGCCCTGCCGTCACTGACGATCACCGCCTCGTAGCCGAGCGCGGCGAGCATCTGGCCGGCGATGTCGCGGACGATCTGCTCGTCGTCCATGACCAGGATGCGCCCCCGCCCGGTCGGGGTCTTCTGCCGGCGCTTCGGCCAGGGGCTGCAACACGCACGCGGCGGCGGGCAGGTAGACCAGGAAGGTCGTCCCTCGCCCTGGTTCCGAGTCCACCCGGATGTGCCCGCCGTGCTTCTTCACGATGGAGTAGGTGACGGCCAGGCCGAGGCCCGTGCCGCCCGCCTTGGTCGTGAAATACGGGTCGAACAGCCGCAGGAGGTTCTCGGGCGGGATGCCGCAGCCCGTGTCCTGGACAGCGATGCGCACGTACGGCCCGTGCGCCAGGATCGGGTCGGCGTCCGCGCCGCAGTCGATGTTGTCGGCCCGCACCCGCACGCTGCCGCCGTCGGGCATCGCCTGGACCGCGTTGAGCACCAGGTTGTTCACGACCTGGCCGATCTGCCCCTCGTCGATCTCGGCTGCCCAGAGCCCGGGGTCGACCTCGACGCTGCAGGTGACGCTGGAGCCGCGGCAGGCGAAGACCGTCTGCTCGCGGAGCAGCGGCGCCAGTTGAGCCAGCTTCTTGACCGGCGCGCCCCCCTGGGCGAAGGTCAGCAGCTGCTGCGTCAGGCCCCGGGCGGCAAGCGTGGCCTTCTCGGCCTCGTGCAGCCGCGGCAGGACGGCGGCGCCGGGCCTGCGCCAGCCAGCGCCAGGCTGATGTTGCCGAGCACGGCGGTCAGGATGTTGTTGAAGTCGTGGGCGATGCCGCCGGCGAGCAGGCCGACCGACTCGAGCTTCTCGCGCCGGCGCAGTTCCTCCTCGAGCAGTTCGCGTGTCGGTGATGTCGCGCAGGATGCCGCGGATGCCCACCGGGCGGTCGCCCTCGCGCACGAGGCTGACGTCGCCCTCGAGGACGACCTTCCGGCCGTCCTTCGCCGCGAGCATGGTGCGCACCCGCCCCCCGGCCTCGCCGCGCAGCAGCGCCGGCGATGCGGTTGCGGCACTCCGTCGTCGCAGTCCGGGTGCAGCAGATCGAGGAGCGAGTCAGCTGCTCGGCCTCCTCCCGGCTGTAGCCGAGGGTCGCGCACCAGGCGGCGTTGACGTACTCGAGCGAGCCGTCGAGCCGGGCGCTGAGGATCAGGTCGTTCGTGTTCTCGAACAGGTCGCGGTAGCGCTCCTCGCTGCGGCGCAGCGCCTCCTCGGCCAGGATGCGCTCGGTGATGTCGGAGTAGACCAGCACGCTCCCGGTGACCTCGCCCGCCTGGTTGCGCACGGCGGTCTCGACGATGTCGAAGTGGCGGCCGCCGACGACCCAGTCCGGGCAGCGGTAGCGCCTCGCCGGTCTCGAGCGTGCCGCGTGAAGGGGCAGGGGCGGTCGGGCCGGTCGGCCTTGCAGACCACCTCGCGGCAGCAGCGGCCCAGGTCGGCGTCCCCGATGTGCCGAACTGCTCGCGGAACTTGGCGTTGGCAGGCCAGGATCCGCTGATCGCGGTCGATGACGAGGATGCCCAGCCCGGCGCAGTCGAAGATCGCCTGCAGCTCCTCGCGGGCGAGCTGCAGCTGCTCGTTGGTGCGGCTCAGGTGGGCGAGCACCTGGCGGAACGAGCCGGCGACGATGCCGATCGGGTCGAGGGCGATCAGGGTCTCGTCGTCGAGTTCCTCGGGCCGCAGCGGGGAGGTGCCCGATGACCCAGAGCAGCTCGTTGACCTTCTCGCGGATGTAGCGCGATGGCGCGCTCGTGCTGCGCGCGCAGTGCTCGGCAATCTCCCGCGGCGGTCCCGCGCCGCCGCCCGCGCCGGCCGCCGGGTCAGCCACCGCGACCTCGACTTCGATCAGGTAGCAGCCCCTCGCGCGCGAGACCGTCGGCGGCGTACCCCATGTTCTCGGGCGGACTCGGGGATGGTCGTCACGCAGTCGCGGTTGTCGGTCAGGAAGCGCAGCCGCACCGCGCTTCCCGCGCAGCGCCTCCTGGTGGGTGTTGATCTCCCGCAGGGCCATCAGCAGCGTCGAGGGGCAGATCTGCCCGCGGATGTCGTACTCGATCGTCTCCACGTGGGCCTCCTGTCAGTGTTCGGCGCGGCGGCGCGGCGTTCGGGATCACGAGCGTGGTCAGGATGCGCCCGCCCGCCCAGGCGCCCGGGAAGCAGGCCGGCCAGGAAGAGCAGGCTCGAGGCCGCCGAGGATCGGCAATCCCGCCCATCAGGTGCCAGACGTTGCAGGTCGGCGCCATCCGCGAGGCCAGGCCCATGACGACCCCGCCGGCGAAGGCCGAGACCAGCTGCCGGGCCGGGACGCCCGCGGCGCAGACGCCACTCGCCCAAGCAGGCGGCCGAGAGGGCGCTGCCGAGGACGATGCCGGCCACGAGCGGGAACTGGATCGCGGCGATGGCGTCGAAGACCGGGCCGGCGCCCCCGGCGAGTTCGACGCCGGTCAGGGGGTGGCGGTAGCGCAGCGGCACGGCCTGGAAGAAGGCCAGCGAGCGCACGTGCCCCGGGGCGACAAGCATTTCCAGGTAGGCGCCCATCTTGGCGTACGACGAGGTGACCCCGAGCGGCATGCCGACGACGACCAGGGACGATGCCAGACTCACCAGCGAAAGCAGCAGGGCGGCCTGCCAGGGCTGCAGGTAGCCGGCCGCGTGCGAGGGGCGCCGCAATTTCCCCTGGCGGTGCCAGCGCAGCAAGCAGCGCCGCCGGCGGCGGCCACCAACAGGATCGGCAGCGTCGGCCCCACGCCGAGCGATCTGCGGCAGGGTGATCTGGCCGGGGAGGGAAGTCGTTCGCCTGATGAACGCCGCCCAGGCCGGGTGAAATTCGGCGTAGGCGGCGCTGCCGGCGACCAGCCCGGCGAAGGCCACGGCGCTGGCCGTCGATGCCGGCGCCCATCCGGTAGAGGGTGCCGACGACGCAGCCGCCGGCGAGCACCATGCCGACCCCGAAGAGGAAGCCGCCGATGACGTTGGCCGGGGTGGGGGCGCAGAGTGACGGAAACGGGTAAAGGGGCAGCAGGCCGGCCAAGCGGGCGGCTTCGAAGAGCACCGCCGTGGCCGCGACGAGCAACACCAGCGCCCGGAACATGTCGGCTGTGCGGAACAGGAAGATGTCGCGGAACGCGCCCGCCAGGCAGAAGCCGGACCGGTGCATCACCCAGCCGGCGCATAGCCCGAGGATAAGCGACACGGCGGCGTTGAGCAGGTGTGTGCTTTCCATCACGACCCAGCATCCTACCGCGGCCGGGGGATGTCAAGCCCGGGCGGCCGTGGGGTAACGTATCGTAGTTTGTGTCAGGGCAGAGGGGTACCCCTATGATGGTTGTGTCGAGCAACCGGACAGGGAGGAGGCACCCCATGTCGCTAGGAGCGACGGTGACAAGCCTACCGCAGGCGATGCGGATGATCAAGCGCATGGATTTGCACGGGTATGAGTGGGGCACGGAGTATCGGGAAGCGGGACGGGCGGCGATCAAGCGGACACTGGAGGCGGCCATGCGGGGACACGTCGACCGGCACCTGGAGGAGATCGGCCGCTGGGAGGGTGCGGATCGGCGGAACGGGACCTTCAGCCGTCACCTGCTGACCGAACTGGGCGACATCGAGCTGCAAGTGCCTCGGACGCGGCACTACAGTGCGGTGGGAGTGCTGCAGGCCTACTCTCGGCGCTCGCCGCAGATCGACCGGATGATCCTGGCCTGCTTTGTGTTGGGGCTGTCGACGCGGAAGGTGGCCCCGGCGTTGCTGCCGATCCTCGGTGAACGGGTGAGCGCCACGACGGTGAGCCGGGTTGCCCGGGTACTGGACGAGGCGGTAACAGCCTTCCATCGCCGCCGGTTGGATGACCGCTACCGGGTGCTCCTCTTCGACGGCGTGGTCCTGGCCCGCCGGACCGGCATGGGAGCCCTCCGCCGTCCGGTCTTGGTCGTGCTGGGCATTCGCGAGGACCGGCGGAAGGAAGTTATCGACTTCCGGATGGCGCCTGGGGAGAGCGCCGAAGCCTGGGAAGCCTTCCTGCGCGACCTCTACGACCGGGGCCTCCGGGGAGAGTGCCTGGAACTGGCCTGCGCCGACGGCGGGAAAGGGCTGCGATCAGCCCTCGCCATCGTCTATCCCCGCATGCAACTGCAGCTCTGCTGGGCCCACAAGACCCGCAACATCACCGACAAGGTCAGGCGGACGGATCGTGACGCCGTGAAGCGAGATGTCCGGCGGATCTACCAGGCCAAGAACCTCCGCCATGCACAGTGCGCCGCCCAACGATTCGCGACGACTTGGCAAGCCATCTACCCCGCGGCCGTCGCCTGTCTCCGCGCGGATCTCGAGCACCTGCTGCACTTCCTCCGGTTCAAGGATGAAGCCTGGCGCAAGGCCACCAGAACCACCAACGCCATCGAACGCAGGTTCAGGGAAGTACGGCGACGGACCAGACCCATGGGTGTCTTCAGCGACTCAACCAGCATCGAACGCATCCTCTTCGCCGTCTTCACCCACGAGAACACCAAACAACTTACCGGTGCCCCTTGGCTACTGACACAAAACTCTTGACGTTACCAGGCCGTGGGGGCGGGAATTCCCGACCCCACGCACCGCGGAGCAATCAGTAGGAAACCGAAGCGAGCTTCTTGATTTCCTCGTCGGAGTATCCCAGGGCCTTCCAGTCGAGCACGCCGCCGCTGGCGACATGGCACGACCCGCAGCCCAGGGCTTGCTCCTTGGGAGCCACCTGGTGGTTGACCGAGAAGACCATCGATTCGGTCACGCCCTTCCAGGCGCCGCTGTACTCCTGCTTGGCGTCCTCGGCGCCCTTCTTGGCGGCCGCCCCCGGATCGCCGGTGACATTGTAGACGCCGGCCTTGATGAAGACGGCGTGGCCGGACTTCTCGTCGCCGATGACGGTGTAGTTGGTCCGCTTCCAGGGGTAGATCCTGGAGGCCTTGTCATCCTTCGAGCCGACCGGCTCAGGAGGCGTCTTCATCTTCCGGTTCCACCACCGGTACTCCGGCTTGACGTTGTTGGCCATGGTGTTGGTTGGCCCGTACAGGCCGGTCTTCTCGTTCAATACCGGCTTGGTCCAGTCGCGGGCGGTGATGGTCGGGAAGGCCGGGTCGCGGGCGATGGCCGGGATGTGACAGGTCTGGCAGGCCACGCGCTTGTGGTTGTTCAGGACGTCCTTCATCTCGCCCTTGTGCCCGATGTGACAGTTGGAGCAGGCCAGCTGCAACTTTGGCAGTTCGATCGCCTTGATGTCGGCCGCGCCGATGGTCTTGTGCCCCGTGAACTTGTGGCAGGAGGTGCACTGCTTCCCGCGGGCGGTGTGGACGTCGGTATCCTTGGTCGGGCTGACGCCGTGCTTGTGGTTCGGGCCGCCGCCGGTGGAGAGGTGGCAGCGCTGGCACATCTCGCTGGTCGCCTTGCCGACCGATTGGGCCGCCTTGAGGATGTCCACCCCGTCGGCCGGGGCCATCTTGAAGACGTCCCCCTCCTTGACCACCTTGCGCCTGTAGTCCTTGGCGTGGCACATGAGGCAGTCGATGTTGTCGTACTCCGCCTCGGTCAGCTTGTCGACGGGCGTGGGCTTCTTGCCTTGCCCCGGGTGACACTGAACGCAGCCACCTGGCTGCGCCGGTTTCGCGGCATCCTTGGGTTGGAGGATTCCAATCCAGTTATGCCCGACAACCGTGTTGGGCGGCGCTCAAAAGCTGACCATCATGCCGGCGGGCTTGTCCGCCGGCTGCCCCTCCAGGTTGGGGGCCAGGGCCTGGTGCTGGTAGTGGAGGCTGGCGGCCACTTCAGAGCCGGCCTTGTCGTGGCATTCCAGGCACGTCTTGGCCCCCTCGTAGGCGGTGATCTCCGCCTGGTGGTCGTGTCCCGCGGCAGCCCAGGCAGTGCCGGCGGAACCCGCCACCAGGACGGCGGCCGCGATCACCAGCGGCTTCCATCCTGGGTGCATATTGGGACTCCTTTCGTGGGGGGTCGGGCGCACGCGGGGCGATCACGGTGATCGCACTCGGCACGTGCGGCCGATGAAGACACTCTATTTTCAATATATTGCGGGTCGGTGGCCGGTCAACGAGGCGCGGTGACCGCGGTCACGGGAGCGGGGAATTGACCGGGCCCCGAGAGGCCCGGTCGTGGCGCCTTGCCGCTGGGCGGACTACTCGGCCTCGATGGTGATCTCCCGGGGCTTGGCGGCTGCCTTCTTGGGCAGGGAGAGCTTCATCACCCCGGACTTGAAGGCCGCCTTGATCGCCTCGCGGTCGATCGTGTCGGGCAGGACGAACGACCGGCTGAACGTTCCGTAGAAGCGCTCCTTGCGGTGGTAGTCGCCCTCCTTGACGTCCTTCTCCTCCTGACGCTCGCCGGTGATGGTCAGCACGTTCCCCTCGACATTGACCTTGACGTCCTTCGGCTCGATGTCGGGCAGCTCCGCCTTCAGGACGAACTCCTTCTCCGTCTCGTAGATGTCCACCGCCGGCTCCCAGCCCGCCGCGAGACGCTCCTCGCGCCCGGCCCACGGGTTCAGGTTGCCGAACACCCGGCTCATGCGGTCCTCGAATCGCTCCATGTCACGCCACGGATCGTAACGCACCAGTCTCATGATCGACACCTCCTTTTCGGTGATAACCACAAGATAATATGTGAGCGCGCCACTGTCAATATACCTTCTAAACAATAGTCACATAATGGGTGAGGATTCACGATGCTTCGCTAGAGAGATACGGCGAAAGCAGGAAGACAGCCAGGTGTGATTCCTGCATGGGGTGACGCCGACGGGGGACCCCCATGAGGAGCGCAGTCCGTTCGCGAGCACCTCATGGGGGTGGGAGGCGGCAGGACCCCATACAGGAATCCAGCCGTCGCCAAAAGTCTTGGTGAAGATGTGCCGGGCGAGCTATGCCGAGTGAGGCCGCTTCCTCACGCCTTGCCGGACTTCTTCTGCTTCTTCTCGGCCCGCTTCTCCTTGAGCGACTTGGCCGGCTTCTTCCTGTCTTCCTTCTTGATCTTCATCTCGTGAGTCATGGTCTCCTCCTTGTGGTTTGACTGCCTGGCTGAGTATACCGTATGGCCGCGGCGGATGCCAAGTCGGGCCCGTGCCGGACCCGCCACCAGGAGAGGGCCTTCAGGTCGTTGTCCCGGTGACGGAGGGCCTCCAGGTCGGGCGGGGCTGGCGGCCCGCCATCGGGCAACGCCTCCCACGAGCGCCGTTTCCACAAGTCGGCCACGAAGCCGTCGCCGACGGCATGACCGGAGCCGAAGGAGATTCCGCGCGGATTGGCATCCAGCAGGCTGGTGCCGAACGCGGCGTAGCGGAATCCGGCCGGCGCGGACAGCCCGACCAGGGTCGGCAGGATGTCCAGGTGGCTCCCCCACGGACGGACGGCACGGCCGGCGACGGGGAAGGAAGGGGAGTAGAGCAGCAACGGGACGGTCGACTGGTCGACCACTCCCGGACGTGAGGTGAGGAAGCGCCGGCCGTAGTGATCGGCCGTGGCGGCCACCAGGACGCCCGGCAGGATGCGCTCCACACCGTCGACGAAGCGACCGAACTGGCGGTCGCCGTACCAGAAGTGGCCCATCTCCTTGAGGCTGAAGGAGCCGTCGCCGAGCGCGGCCGCGGCGGCGGGGAGTTCCCGGAGCGGGAAGCCCTCCTCCCACGGGTCGATGTCGTAGGGCGGGTGGTTGCTGACGGTCAGGACGATGTTGAAGCTCGGCCGGTCGTCCCTGACGGTCCGCAGGACGAAGTCGTACAACTCCCGGTCGTTGACGCCCCACTCGTTCCCGCTGGCCCAGTCGCCCATGTTGCCCCCGCCCCACACCTCGTCGAAACCCTGGTCGCGGGCGAAGTCGCCGATCCGCTCCCAGCTCAGGTAGCCCCCGTAGAAGAAGCGGGTCCGGTAGCCCAGCCGCCGGAAGATCGCCGCCGCCCCGCTCGGGTAGGGACGGCGCGACTCCGGCTGGTAGTTGATCGGGATGCCGCAGTTGGGCAGGCCGGTCATCAGCGGGGCGACCGAGTTCATCGTGCCGTCGCCGGCGGCAAGGAAGTCGATCAGCAGCACCCCCCGGTCCCCAAGCCGGGCCGTCTCTTTGGTGATGCCCAGGGGGCGGTAGCGCTCCCGGAGCGGCCAGGCCGAGTAGCTCTCCAGGAGGACCAGGAAGACGTGGCGGGGCGGCGTCGCGGCGCCGGGCGCGGTTCGTTCCAGGGCCGTGTCGAGGTTCCCCGGCCGGTCGCCCAGGCCGATGCGCGCGGCGGCCCCCCGCAGGTCGCCGTCGGGCAGGAAGGTCAGCAACCCTCCCTCGTCGGCCACCTGCCTATAGTCCCGGATGGCGTAGAACAGGGCCCGGTAGGGATTGGTGACCATCTTGTTGAGAAAGGGGTCGGCGGTGACCGCCAGGTCCTTCCTCTGGATCGGCCGGGAGCCGAGAGATCCCCGCGCGGCGAGAACCAGCGCCGCCAGGCCCAGGACGGGCACCGCCCCGGCCAGCCGCCCCGGCACCATCCGCCGGCAGCCGGAAGCGAGGCGGGGAAGGATCAGGAAAGCCGACCGCGCCAGGAGCCAGCCGAGGACCGCCAGGCCGGCGGCGATCCAGACGATTGGGTAAGCCTTCCAGACCGTCCGCAGCGTCGCCCCCAGGTCGTCGTGGACGGTCAGCAGGACGAAGTGGTTGAACTGGTCGTCGTACTCCCGGAAGTAGCCCCAGGAGATGACCGACAGGGCCAGCGTGCAGGCGATGTACAGCCCCAGCACCAGGCGCCGGAGGCGGTCGGCGAGGGCGGGCTTTCCCAGGAAACCGAGAACGGCTCCGGACAGGAACGGGAGGATGAGCCACAGAGCGACCGTCTGGAGGTCCACGCGCAGGCCGTTGGCCATGGCGGCCGCAATCTGGGAGGCGCCCGTGCCGGCGCCGAGCTTGGTGTGGAAGGCCAGCAGCATCGCCGGGCGGACGGCGGCCAGCAGGCAGACGCCGATCATCCCCGCAGCCAGGTCCTGGCAGGCCTGCCGGGTCATGCAGTCCCTGCCGGCGGCCGGCCGGTCGTCCATGCGCACGCTCCCGTGACGGTTCAGTCGCCGGCGGCGGCGCCGATTGACACCGCCGTGGCGATCCAAGAGAATATACCGCCCATGCCCACCTGTCCTCAACCATCTCGACGGAAGGCCGATCCGCTCGCCTGGGACGATCGCTCCCACCAGCCGCACCGCATACACAAGCGGCACCGCCGGCTCGAGCTGCTCAGGCAGTTGCCGATCCACGCCCGGATGTCCGGCATCTGGCTCCGGTCCCTGCCGGGAGTGCTGGTCGCCTACCGCCGCCGCCTGAAGGAATTGTTCCACGCGCCGGCCGACCTGCCGCGAGGTTTCTGCGTGGGCACCGACGGCGCCGAGAGCGAGATCGACGCCGTGCTCGGGGAGGTCCTGGCCCTGGGCGCCCAGGGGGTCATGGTCAGGGCCCCGGTGTGGGAACTCGACCAGCTCGACCGGCGCCGGGCCTTCCTGGAGGCCCTCCGGGAGCGGGGGATCGCCACCTCGGTGGCCATCCTGCAGGACCGCCGGGCGGTGACCGACCCCCCCTTCTGGCGCGACGCCCTCGAGCGGATATTCGGCACCCTCGGGCCCGCAGCCGGCGTCTTCGGCATCGGCCACGCCTGGAACCGCCTCAAGTGGGGCGTGCGCAACTACGAGGAGTACCGGCTTCTCTATCGCGCGGCGGTCGAGGTGCGCGGACGCCATCCCGGGGTCCGCCTGCTGGGGCCGTCGGTCATCGACTTCGAATTCCACTACGCCGCCGGCCCGCTATTCGACCGACGCGACCAGGCGATCTTTGACGTGATCGGCAGCCTGCTGTACGTCGATCGCCGGGGGACGCCCGAGAACCGCCAGTACGGCCACTTCGACCTGGCCCGCAAGATCGCCTTCCTGAGCGCCTTCGTCGACCGCTCCCCCAGCCGGGGGGCGCCGATCTGGATCACCGAGACCAACTGGCCGCTGCGGGTCGGGGGAGGCTACGCCCCGACGTCGATGAAGGAGGCCGTCGGGGAGGAGCACCAGGCCGACTGCCTGGTCCGTTACTACCTGATCGCCCTGGCCACCGGCATGGTCGAGCGGGTCTTCTGGTGGCAGGTGGCCGCGCGGGGCTACGGGTTGATCGACAACCTCGGCGGCGAGTGGCGGCGCCGGCCGGCCTGGCACGCCTTCCGGACGATGACCGGCCTGCTCGCCGGGGCCCGCCTGACCGCCGCCCACACCGATCGGGAGAAGTTCGCCTTCACCTTTGTCCGGGACGGACGCGCGGTGACCGTCGCCTGGGCCACCGGCCGGTCGTCCGAGATCAGTCTCCCGCACCCGGTGACCGAGGTCGTCTCGCGTGACGGAAACCCGCTGCCGAAACCTGCCGGCGAACGGTTCGCCCTCTCCCCCTCGCCGGTCTACCTCCTCGGCTCCGCGACCGCCGGCCAACCTTGACAGGAGGGGCCGGAGGCCCTACCATGCCGCACGTCCGCCCCGCCAAGGGCGGCAATCTTCGATGCGACGGGAGGAGAACCGCCACCATGCCCCTCGATCCTGCGACCGAGGCCGACATCCGCGAGCTGGTCTTCGGCTACTTCGCCGCCGAGTGCGGCGTCGACCGCGCCGGCCTGACCGACGGGACGGATATCATCCGCGACCTGCAGGGCGACTCGCTGATGCTGCTGACCCTGCTCGAGCGGGTGCGACGGAAGTACTCGCTGTCGATCGAGCTGAAGACCCTCGGGCGTCACCTGATGCGGAAGCCGGCCTCCACCATCGGCCAGGTGACCGCCCTCACCCTGGCCATCGTCGAGCACGGTGACGACATCGTCAACGTGGACCTCTGAGACGGCCCTCCCGCTGGTCGGCTGCGGTATCGACACCGAGCGCCCCGACCGCTTCCGCAGGGTTGCCGCGGGCGAGGCCGAGTGGCCGATGCTCTTCTCCCCCGGCGAGACCGCCCTGCTGCGGGCCCAGCCCGACCCGTGTCTCGCCTTCTGCGCGTCCTTCTGCTGCAAGGAGGCGCTGCTCAAGGCAGTCGAGTCGACCTATCCCTACCCCGAGTGCCGGTTCCTGTACCGCCCGGACCAGGAAATCCAGCACCCCGAACTCGCGCCCGGCCTGATGGAGCGGTTCGGCCTGGCCGGGGTGACGATACGCTTCCTGGTCCTCCGGGAGGGTGAGCTGACCGGCGTCCTGTTCGCCTTCGGGCCGCTTCGTGGCTGATCGCTCCGCGGTCGTCGTCGGCGCCGGCCTGGGGGGCCTGGCGGCGGCGGTTGCGCTGGCCGGGCGGGGACACCGGGTGACGCTGCTCGAGCGGGGTGCGCGGCCGGGTGGCTACGCGGTCGCCTTCCGGAAAGGCGGCTTCTCGTTCGATCCGGCCCTCCACGTGGTCCCCCAGGGCGGCCCGGGAGGCGAATTCCGGCGGATGGCCGACGAACTCGGCCTGTCCGTCGGCTTCATACGCTTGGAGCGCGGCTTCGAGATCCGCCTGGGTGATCTGCGGGTCGACCTGCCGAACGACTGGCGCGGCTTCTTCGACACGCTGGCCGGCGTTGCCCCGGCGGAGCGCCCCGGGCTCGACCGCCTCCGTCTGGACCTGGAGCGCCACGCGCCGGTCTACCAGGCCCTGTTCGACCCATCGGTCGGCCGCCTGCGGGCGGTGCCGCCGTTCATCCCGCGCCTGCCACGTTTCCTGCGGCACTCGACCCGGCCGGCGGCCGACTACCTGGCCGGCTTCGTCGGGGACGCGCGGATTCGCGCGCTGCTGTTCGCCCCGGCGGTCTTCATGGGGCTGCCGCCGAGCCGTCTGCCGGCGCTGACCTGGCAGATGATGGCCTGGATCCTGCTGTCGGGCGGCATGTACACCATCGCCGGCGGCGGGCAGGCGCTGACCGACACGCTGGCGGACCGGCTGCGGCAATTGGGCGGCCAACTGGTCACCAGGGCCGACGTGACCCGGATCGAAGTGGAGCGCGGGAGGGCCGTCGGCGTGGCCACCGGCGACGGGCGCCTCTTCCCGGCCCGGGCGGTGATCAGCGCGGTCAGCCTGCCGGCCACGCTGGATCTGCTGGCCGGCGCGGGTCCCGCGGTCGGGCGGCACCGGCGGAGGCTGGCCGGGCTGCTTCCGTCGACCTCGGCCCTGGTCCTGTCGTGCGGCCTGTCGTGCGACCCAAGGGAGGCGGGCATCGCCTCGCCGGTCACGCTGGCCTTCCCCGAAGCCGACCTGGAGCGTATCATGACCGGGGCGAGCGCGCCGGGAGCGGCCTTCTCGCTGGTCGCCCACGGCCTGACCGGGCTCGGGAGCGCGTTCGCCCGAGCCCCCGCTCGATCTCGGTCGTGGCGGCGGTCGACGGCCCGGGCGTGGCTCGGCCTGGCCGAGCCGGCGTACCGGAATCGGAAGGAGCAGGCCATGGCGGCGATGCTGGCCGGGCTCGACCGGCGCTTCCCCGGCTTGGCCGCGCGGGTCGAGGTGGCCGACCTGGCCACGCCGCGCACGCTGCGCGCTACACCGGCAACCCGGCCGGGGCGATCCTCGGCTTCGCCGAGCACCGGCGGCGCCCACCGCCGGCTGCTGGCCGCCGAGCCGCCTCCCGGTCCGCGGGGTGCTTCACCGCCGGGGCCTGGACCGTCAACCTGGGCGGCTTCCTGCAGGTGGTCAAGTCCGGCGTGGCCGCCGCCGGCCGCGCGGCGGGGTACATCGGGTGAGCGGCCGGCCCTGGTGGCCGTCACCGGCCTGGGCCTCCTCACCGGCCTCGGGCTCGATCTGCCGACGTCGACTGGGGGGGCCTGGTGTCCGGACGCAGTCCGGCGGGCCGCTTCACCCTCTTCGACCCCGAGGGCCTGCCGCCCCCCTTCGGCGTCGAGCTGCCGGAGGGGGCCGACGAGCTGTTCGCGCCAGTTCATGAAGCCGCAGCCGCGGCCAGATGACCCGGGGGACGATGATCGCGCTGGCCGCCGCGCAGATGGCGATCGCCGACGCGGGGCTCGACGGCCCCGGTGTCGACCCGGCCCGGGTCGGCGTGGTCCTCGGCACGACGGGCACGGGCTACATCCCGCCGGCCGACGGCCGGTCGACCAGCACCGCATCCTGCGCAACATGTCGAACGCCGCCGCGGCCTGGATCAGCCTGAAGTTCAAGTTCGCCGGGCCCTCGTTCGTGGTCGGCACCGCCTGCTCCTCCGGCGCCTACGCGCTGGCGGCGGCCCACTGGCTGATCGCCTCGGGCAGGCGCGACGTCGTGGTCGCCGGCGCGGCCGACTCCTCCCTGAACCGCCTCGACGTCCAGGGGTTCTCCTCGCTGATGGCGCTCGCCGAGGACGAGGGCGACTGGCGACGCGCCTCGCGCCCCTTCGACCGCGACCGCAGCGGCTTCGTGATCGGCGAGGGCGGCGGCGTCGCTGGTGCTCGAGTCGCTCGCGTCCGCGCGCCGGCGCGGGGCGCGCGGGTCTAGCGCTGATGCCGCCGCCCGGGCCTCAGCTCCGAGGCGTACAACATCCTCTCGCCGCAGGCCGGCGGGGTCGGCATGGCGGCGCGCATGCGGCGCGCGCTCGAGAACGCCGGCCTCGCGCCGGAGGCGATCGACTACATCAACGCGCACGGCACCTCGACCCGCTCAACGACCTCTACGAGACGCAGGCGATCCACGCGGTGTTCGGGCCGGCCGGCCGGCGCCTGGCCGTCTCCTCGACGAAGAGCCGTCACCGGGCACTGCCTCGCCGGCGCCGCGGGGGTCGAGGCGGTGATCTGCTGCAAGGCGCTCGCCGAGGGGGTCATCCCGCCGACCGGCACCTGACCGACCCGGACCCGGAGCTGGACCTCGACTTCGTGCCGAACGCGCCGCGGCCGGCGCGCTGCGGCACGTGATGTCCAACTCCTTCGCCTTCGGCGGCCACAACGGCGGTCGTCTTCACCGCCCCATGAGCGCCTGCGACGAGCGCCATGACCGCCCCCGCCGGCTGTCCGCATCGCCGGGACCGGCGCCTTCCTCCCCGGCGAGCCGATCCCGTTCGAGCGCAGCGGCGAGGTGCTCGGCGAGCTGACCGAGGCGCCCGAAGATCCGCCGCTGGATCGAGTCGACCGGCGCCGGTGATGCGCGAGCTGCTCGACATCAGGTACGTCCACTACGCCATCGACCCGGTCACCCGCGAGTCCACCGACGACAACGTGACGATGGCGTCAAGGCCGCGCGCACCGCGCTCGACGCCGCCGGGATCGCGCCCGGCGAGGTCGACCTGATCTGCTACGGCTCGGCGCACCAGGACCAGATGCCGACCGCGTCGGTGCGCATCCAGGAGGCGCTCGGCATCGACTCCTGCGCCGAGCTCTCCATCCACGCCAACTGCACCTCGGCCTACAAGGCGCTCTACCTCGCCCACCAGCTGCTCGCCGCCGGGCGACTACCGCACCGCGCTCGTCGCTCTCCGCGAGCGTCTCCTCCTCCGAGCTGCGCGCCGAGTACTACAACCAGGCGCTCGTCGACAAGGAGTCGCTGTTCCTGCGCTGGTTCCTCTGCGACGGCGCGGGGCGCTCGTGCTCACCGCCGACCGCCGGGCCGCGCCGGGGCGCTCGAGGTCGAGCAGACCTACATCGAGTCGGTCGGCGGCCGCCGCCCCTCGCTGATGTTCAACCGCCGCCCCGCGCTCTGGATGAACCCGCGGCAGGAGTTCGAGGAGGCGCGGCACCACCTGCGCCAGAACTTCCGCAACGCGCTGGCGACCGGCGTCTTCCAGGAGGAGGGCGGGTCGGTCTTCTTCCACGGCCTGCAGCGGATGCTCGCCCGCGGCCGGCGTCGACCCGGCGACGATCCGGTTCTTCCAGGTCAACCTGCCCGCCAAGCACATCGTCGAGTCGGTCCTCGAGGAGTGCGCGGCGCTCGGCATCCGGCGCGGAGGCCTTCGCCGCCCACCTCGCCGAGCTCGGCTACTGCGGGCCGCCGATGGCGTTCATCGGCCTGGACCGGATCGTGCGCGACGGAGCGGCTCGCGCCGGGCGAGCGGATCGTCAGCTTCGTGACCGAGGTGAGCAAGTTCATGCAGGCCGGGTACGTCGCCCGCCATGTCGATGCGCGCTGAACCCAAGGGGACCGCCTTCCTCTTCCCCGGCCTGGGGCAGCGCTGGGGGGAGGAGGAGGCCGCCTTCGCCGCCGGCCACCGCCCGCTGCTCGCCCCGCTGCTCGACCTCGCCTCGTCCCGGTCGGGCCGGGACCTGCGCCGCCTGCTCGATCACGGCGCGCCCCCCGTCGGCGACGCCGAGGCGATGGAGCACCTGACCCACGTCTTCAACCTGGCCGTGGCCCGCTCCCTGGCCGCGACCGTCCGCCGCCCGGCCGTGGTTGCCGGCCACAGCCTCGGCTTCTGGGCGGCGCTGGTCGCCGCCGGGGCGCTGCCCGACGAGGCCGGGGTCGACCTGGTCAGCCGCGTCCGGGAGCTGGCCACCGATGCCGCCGGGGGGGAGTCGTGCGCCGCCGGGGCGGTCGTCGGCCTGCGCCCGGAGGAGATCGGGGAACTGCTCGACGGATTCGGCCGGGAGGGCCTGGCGGTCACCGCGGTCAACAGCCCTCTCTCCCAGGTCATCGGCGGCTGGCGGAGGGCGGTGGAGGAGTTCCTGGCCGAGGCGGAAGGCCGCGGCGCGCTGCGGACGGCCCTGCTGGAGATCAATCTTCCCTACCACCATCCGGGCATCATGGCCGCCGTCGCCGAACCCTTCCGCTGCTTCGTCCGGGCGCTCCCCTGGCGCCGCCCCAGGATCCCCGTCTGTCGCCGATGACCGGCCGCCCGCTGGGCACGATCGAGTCGCTGGAGGATGCCGCCGCCCGGAGCATCGCCTCGCCGGTCCACTGGGACCGCGTGCTGGCCGCGCTGGCCCACGCCGGCGTCGGGCGGGCCTTCGAGTGTGGGCCGGGGATGAGCCTGACCCAGCACGCCCGCTTCCAGGAGGGGGCGCCGCCGCACCGCAACCTGCGCACACTCGCCGCGGAGCACCGGTGACCGCTCCGTCGGTGATCGTGGCCGGGACGGGAACGGTCGGGCGCGACCTCGGCCGGTACCTGCTGGACAAAGGATGCGCGGTCACCTGGCTGTCGCGGGACGGGGTCAGGCTGGCCCGCCTGCGGGCCGGCACGGAGGCCCTTGGGATCGGCCGGGCGTCGTTCCGACTGCTCGATCAGGCGGATCTCCCCGCCGCCGACCTGGCCGTCGAGTGCGTCGAGGAGGACATGGGGGCGAAGCGCACGGTGGTCGACCTGCTCGCCCGGGCAGCCGGTCCGGAAGCCGTCGTGGCCTCCGCCTCGTCGGCGCTGCTGCCAACGGAGATCCACCCCGCCTGCATCGGCCTGCGCCCCTTCGTCCCGCTGGCCATGACCGGCATGGCCGAACTGATCGCCCCCGGCTCGCTCCGGGTTCCCTCCGGGCGCGCCCGCGCGCTGCTCGGCCGGCTCGGACTGCGGGTCATCGACCAGGACGAGCGGACCGCCTTCGCCGCCACCCGGCTCCTGCTGCCGGTGCAGGCGCTGGCGGTAGAGCTGCTGAAACGGGGCTGGCCGGCGGGGAAGGTCGACGCCTGGTCGTCCGGACCCTGTTTCCCGCGGGGAATCCTCGGCTTCATGGACGCTGTCGGCCTCGACACCATCCGGTCGGCCGTGGCCGCCTACCGCCGTCGCATGCCCCCGGCCGAGGCCGCCGCTTACGGGCCGCTCGAGGAAGGGCTCACCGCGATGCTGGCCGCCGGAAAACGGGGCAATCGGAACGCCGACGGTTTCCTGCGCGGCGGTCCGACGCCGTGGCCCGCCGTCTCCCCGGACACGCCCATCCCGGACGGGTTCGGCGATCTCTTCACCGATCTGCTGCTGGCCTCGTGCGCCCGCTTCGTCGACCGGGATCAGATCTCCCCGGCCGACCTGTCGGCCATCTTCACCGACGTTTACGGCGCCGCCGAATCGCCGGTCGGCCTGCTGGAAGGAAACCGGCCCGCAGTTTCCGCCGGCGTCCGTCCGGAGGCCCTCGCCCGCCTCGGCTTGACCGGCTGGGGACCCGCTTCTATCCTTGCACGGACCATCGGTGAGGATTGACGCGACCATGAACGCCACGCTGACCGTTGACGACGGGATCGGGCACCTGCACCTGGCCAGCCCGTTCACCGCCGGGGAGGATCTCCTCGGGCGCCTGGCCGGCTTCCTGGCCGGGGGATCGAGCCGTGGCCTGCTGGTGACCGCCGACGCGTGGGAGGGGTGGCCGCCCGGCCGCCTCCGGCCGGCCCTGTCGGCGGCGCCCGTGCCGGTGGTGGCCGCGGTGCGGGGGCGTTGCTCGGGCGAGGGGCTCCTGCTGGCCGAGGCGTGCCACCTGGTGACCGCCGCCCGCGAGACCGTCTTCGACCGCCCGGTACGGCCGGTCCGCATTTTCCCCTGCCGGTCGCTGGAGCAGGACGCCGCCGGCTACCTGCGTTCGCTGGTGGGTCGCCGGCCCCCATGGCTGGTCCGGCTGGCCGTCGAGGCGGTGGTCGGGGGAGCCGGGCGGCCGATCGAGGAGGCTCTCCGGCGCGAGGTGGACCTCTTCGCCGAGGCGTTGCGCCGTGGCTGAGCGGCTGGTGTCGGCCGTGGCCGTGGTTTCGATCGTCGAAACGACGGCCGGGCGGGAGCAGGTCGAGGCCGAGTGTTTCACTCCGGCCGAGCTGGCCGAGCTGCGGGGGAGGGCGGTCCAGAGCCTGGCCGGTTGGCTGGCGCTGAAGCGGGCGCTGGCCGACCTGTCGGCCCGCCTGGGACGGGGTTCGACCACGCCGCGCGACTTCGTGCTGACCCGCGCCCCGTCGGGCGCGCCGCAACTGTGCCGCCCGCATCCGCTGGAGGGCGCCGGCGAACCGTTCGTCTCCATCTCGCACACCCGGGCCTGGGCCTACGGCCTGGCCGTGGCGAGGGTGGCCGATGAGCCCGGCTGACCGACCGGTCGTCCTCGAGAACCGGGGTGGCTACGCCCACCTGGTGCTCGACTCCCCGCCCGGGAACGTCATGGACCGGGCCTTCTTCGCTGCTTTCGCGGCGGCCATCGTGCGCCTGCGGGAGATTGCCCACGGCCTGCGCGGGGTGGTCGTGTTCGGGCGGGGGCGCCACTTCTCGTCGGGCGCCCGGCTGGAGGACCTGATCGGTTCGGCGGCCGGCGGGGCGCCACCGGAGGCCCCGGCATTCCTGGTCGAAGCGACCGCCTCGTTGCAGGAGCTGGCATCGCTTCCCTGCCCCACCGTGGCCGTCGTCCGCGGGGCCTGCCTGGGGAGCGGCCTGGAGCTGGCCCTGTCATGCAGGTTTCGGCTGGCTGCACCCTCGGCCGTGTTCGCCCTGCCGGAGACGACCTTCGGCCTCATTCCCGGCTGCGGCGGAACGGTGCGCCTGCCCCGCCTGGTCGGCGCCGCGCGGGCGCTGGAGATGATCCTGACCGGGGAGATGGTCGATGCCGCCGGCGCGCTGGAGATGGGCCTGGCGGACGCCCCGGCGCCCGGCGGCGATCCGGCCGCCGAGGGAGAGGGATTCCTGCACGGCCGATGAGGATCCTGCTGGTCAACCCGCCCCGCTCGCCGCGCAACGCCATCCTAGATCATGCCCCGGCCGCGGCGCTCCCCTACGTCCACCGGCGGCTGATCGGACCGCCGCTGGGCTTGCTGACGCTGGCCGCCGCGCTCGGTGGCGACCACGACGTTTCGCTGCTGGAGATGAAGGGGGAGTACGACCTCGATCCGGAAGCCCCCCCGCCGGAGGAACTGGTGCGCCGCTGGATGGCCCGCGCCGCGCCCCGCATGGTTGGGGTGACCGTCATCGCCTCGGAGCACCCGGCCGCGATGGAGATCCTACGGGCCGCCAAGGAGGCCGACCCGGGGGTCTTCACCGTCGCCGGGGGGCTGCATACCACGCTCGCTCCGGGCGACTTCGATCTCCCCGGGACGGTCGACGCCGTCATCCCCGGCCCGGCCGTGCCGTCGCTGCGGCTGCTGGCCCGGGCCATCGAACGGGGCGACGATCCCCGGCGCGTCCCCGGGCTCCTGCTGCCGACCGGCTCGGGTCTGGCCGCCACCGGCCCGGCCCTCCCGTGGGACCCGGCGGGTGACGATTTCATCCAGCCCGACCGTTCCCGCGTGTTGCCGTGGCTTTCGACCTACACCGTCCCGGGCACCCCCGGACCGAGCACCTACCTCTTCACTTCCATCGGTTGCGCCCACCGCTGCTCCTTCTGCTCCATCTGGCCGCAGGCCGGGGGGCGCTACCTCCGCCGGCGGGTCGACAGCATCGTCGACGAACTGCACACTCTCGACGACTACCCGGTGGTCCGCTTCGCCGACGCCGACACGCTGGGCGACCCGGGATTCATCGGCCGGCTGTTCGACCGGATCGAGGCCGAGGGGATCCGCAAGGAGTTCATCATGGACATCCGCGCCGACGACGCCGCCCGCCGGCCGGAGCTGATCGCCCGGCTGAGCCGGCTGGGCCTGCGGGTGGCCATCTGCGGTTTCGAGTCGTTCCGGCCGGACGAGCTGGCCGCCTACGGCAAGGGCTACGTCCCCGGGGTCATCGCCAGGGCGGTTGAGGTCTTCCATGAGCACGGCGTTCTGCTGCGGGGGAACTGGCTGGTCCGGCCGGAGTGGGGCGAGGCCGACTTCGACGCGCTGGAGGAGTTCGCCGGTCGCCACCCGGTGGCCTTTGCCGGCTACACCATCCTGACCCCGATGCCCGGCACGCCGCTGCACCGGGAGCTGGAGGAGGAGATCGTCGACCGCGACCTGGCCGCCTACAACTTCTTCAACTGCGTCCTGCGCACCCGCCTGCCGCTGGAACGCTTCTACGAGCGCTGCGGGGCGCTGTGGCGCATCCGCCTCGGGCAGAGGACCATCTGAATGGAGGGGCGACGGGCGGTGCGGACAATGCTGGCGGCGGCGATTCTGCTGACCGCCGTGGCCGCCGTGTACCTGCCTGTCGGCGGGCAGCAGTTCTTCGTCTTCGACGACCGCGAGTACGTCTGGGAAAATCCCCACGTGCTGGGGGGGATCACCCGCGAGGCGGTGCGCTGGGCTTTCACCAGCGCCGGCTATGCGGCCAACTGGCACCCGTTGACCTGGCTGTCGCACATGGCCGACGTGGAACTCTTCGGCCTCGACCCGGGGCCGCACCACCTGGTCAGCCGGGGCATCCACGCCGCCGCCGCCGTGCTGCTCCTGCTGCTGCTGGCATCACTGACCGGGCGCCTGTGGCTGTCCCTGCTGGCGGCCCTGCTGTTTGCCGTGCACCCGTTGCACGTCGAGTCGGTGGCCTGGATCTCGGAGCGCAAGGACGTCCTCTCGGCGCTGCTGGCGACGGCCTCCCTGGGATGCTGGCTGGCGCACCTGCGCCGCCCGTCGGCCGTTCGCTACGCGGCCGCCCTCGGCTGTTTCGCGCTGGCCCTGATGGCCAAGCCGATGGCCATCAGCCTGCCGGTCATCCTGCTGCTGCTCGACTGGTGGCCGCTGGGGAGGCTCGGGGCGGCCGGGGGAAGGAAGTGGCCGGGGCTGGTCGCCGAGAAGCTCCCCTTCCTGCTGCTGGCGGCCGGTTCGGGCGTGATCACCGTCATTGCCCAGCGGGCCGGTGGGCTGCTGGCGCCGCTGCGCTTCTACCCGCCGGCCGACCGGCTGGCCAACGCCGCGGTGTCGTTCGTCGCCTACCTGCGGGATGCTGTCTGGCCGGCCCGCCTGGCCGTCTTCTACCCCCACCCGGAACGGTTGCTCCCGGCCTGGCAATGGCTCGGCGCGCTGGCGGTCATCGCCGCCGCCGGCCTGCTGCTGTGGTGGTCGCGCCGGTCGAGGCCGCACCTCCTCTTCGGCGGCCTGTGGTACCTGGCGACCGTCCTGCCGGTCCTGGGGATCGTCCAGGTGGGCATGCAGGCCCGGGCCGACCGCTACACCTACGTCCCGCTGACCGGGATCTTCCTGGCGGGCTCGCTGGAACTGGCCCTGCTGGCCGGCCGGCGTTCCCGGTGGCGTGGGGCGGCGGTGGCCGTTGCCGTGGCTACGGTCGTCGCCTGCGGCGCGGCCGGCGGGTGGCGCGTCCGGCTCTGGCGGGACAACGCCCGGCTGCTGGAGGACACCATCGCGGCCACCGGCGACAACTGGATCGCCGAGTTCAACCTCGGTTCGGTGCTGTCGGGGAGGGGCGACGCGGTGGGCGCGGCGGAGCATTACAACACCGCCTTGCGCATCCGGCCCGAGTCGGCGGCGACGCGGGTCAACCTGGCGAACCTGCTGATGAACATGGGGCGCCCCCGCGAGGCGATCCCCTACTTGGACCAGGCGGTCAGGATCAATCCCGGGCTGACCGAGGCCTTCAACAGCCGCGGGCTGGCCTACGAGCGGCTGGGGGAGCGGGAACTGGCCGAAGCCGACTACCGGCGGGCGCTGGGAACCAACCCCGACTACCTCATCGCCGGCCAGAACCTGCGCCGGCTGCTGCGCGGCATCCCGCCTCCCTGATCAGCGAGGGGACGGGGCGGCCTCCGGGCGGGTCACCGTGATGCGGTCTCGCAGGCCGCTGATCATCCCCTTGAACTTGCGGACCACCAGGGTCAGCGCCCGGGTCTTGTCGGCCTGGGCCTCGATCGACCCGGTCAGGGTGACCACCAGCTTGTCGTCCACGTCGGCGGTGATTCCCGGCAGGCCGGATTCCCGCAGGGCGAGGTTAATCTTCCCGGCCAGGTGCGCCGGATCGACGGCCCCGGGGGGGACGCTCACCGCGGCCGGCGGCGGCACCGGAGCGGGGCGGCGGAGTAACGCCAGTACTCCGACGGCGATGAGGAGGGCCAGCAGGAGGCCGCCGATGACCAACGGCCTCCGGCGGGACGGCGTGGCGGCCGGGGCGAGATCGGCCGGTGCGGGTTCGACGGCCGGGGACCCGTCAGTCCGGGGCTCGGCGGCCGACGCACCCTCCTCCGCCGGGTGCCCGGGGTCCTGCAGAACCTCGTCCAAGTCGAACCAGGGGAAGTCGCCACTCCCCATCGGCCTGCCGCAGGACGGGCAGGTCGATACCTCCTCGTCAACCGTCGCGCCGCACTGCAGACACCGCATTGTCGTCACTCCCGCTCTGGCAAATACTCTTTACAGTATATAGGAGTTGCCGTTTTCCGGCGAGTCAGTCGGGGTGGCGTCGGACGGAGACCTTCTCAGCGCCACCCTTCGCGGCGGAGGCGCAGCAGCGTGCGGAACATCGGCTCGTCCGCGCCTTCGCGCCGCCGCAGTCCGGCCGCCTCCCGAAGCATGGCCGGCGAGGGACCGGGGTCGGCCGCCCGCAGGCAGTTGGAGCGACCGGCCAGGAAGGCGTCCACCTCGCCGCGCAGGCCGTCGGCGCCCAGGGCGCGCGAGACATGGAAACGGGGCCGGAGGAGATCGTCGCCGGGGGAGACGATGCCGTCGGCCGCCGCCCGCCGGGCCAGCGGGGTGCCCGGGTAGATCCGCAGCCCCTCGGCCAGGCTGACCAAGTCCTCCGGCGAGACGAAGCGGTCGATGAAGTCGAATGTCTCGGCCAGGGTCGCCCGCGTCTCGCCCGGACCGCCCAGCAGGAAGAACCACATCGTCGGCATGGCCGACTCTCGCAGCGTCCGCGCGGCCGCCTCCAGCCGGCGGCGGGAGAAGCCCTTGCGCAGGGCCGAGAGCATCGCCGGCGAGGCGCTGTCGGGGGTGGCGTCGACCTGGGCGAAACCGGCCCGGCGCATCAGGTCGACCAGTTCGGGAGTCACGCCGTCCGGGTTGATCCCCATCGTCCGCAACCGCGGGCGAAGGCCGCGCCGGACGATCTCCCGGCAGATCCCCTCGGCCCGCCCGGGAGGGTCGTTGAAGACCGAGTCGACGAACTCGACGGTCACGTCGCCCAGCGCGTCGGCCACCCGCTCCAATTCGTCGGCCACCTGTTCCGGTGCCCGGGCGCCGCCGCCCGCTCCCTCGATCAGCGGGTAGGTGCAGTAGAGACAGCGTCTCCGGCAGCCGCGACGGGTCTGGATCGGGTAGGCGCCCCGCTCGCGGTAGGGGGCGTAGTCGATCCAGCGCCACAGGTCGGCCGGAGGGATGGGTGCCGTCGCCGGCCGCCGGCGGGATCTCTTCCGCGGCCCGGCGCCCCGGACGAACACGCCCGGAATGGCCGCCGGGTCTCCCCCGTGGGCCAGAGTGTCGAGCAGGGCGGAAAGGGTGTTCTCGGCCGGGCCGGCCACTCCCAGGTCGGCCCCCAGGTAATCGAGCAGGGGCCCCGGGAAGATCGAGTAGCCGCTGCCGCCCAACAGCAGCGGCGCGGGGGTGAGGCGGCGCAGGGGCTCCACGAAGCGCTCGCGCAGCAAGTCCGGGAAGAAGGCGGCGCTTCCCATGACGGTGTCGTCGACGTTGCGGATGCCCAGACCTACCAGCTCGGGACGGAACTCCTCCACCACCCGCCCGAGCCCGTCGCCGCCATTGCCGGCCGCGTCCCAGACGCGCACCTCGGCGTGCGGCTCGGCTGCCGCGGCGGCCCGGCAGACGCCCAGCGGAGGGACGGGGTAGGGGCGGTCGAGGGTGCTCGGGTTGACCAGCAGCAGCTTCAACGGCGTCCGGCCGCTCAGGTGGCGCCCGCCTCCCCGCCGTCCGCCCGGTTCTGGCGGACGAAGTCGGCCATCCGGCCGACCGACTCCATCATCGTCCGGGCCATGTTCTGGCCGTCGACCCTGATCCCGTAGCGCTTCTGCAGCGCCTGGAAGATCTCCAGCGCGTCGATCGAGTCGAGGTTGAGGGGCTCGGTGCCGAAGAGGGGCTGGTCGTCGCCGATCTCCTCCGGGCGGACGTCGGTCAGCTTGAGGGTCTCGACGATCATCCTCTTCAAGTCGGCCTTCAGGTCGTCGTGTTCGGTCATGTCGCGGGCGCCTTTCTCCGATGCCGTCAGAACACCGGGAAGAAGATGGGGGGTGTTCCGAACTTCTTCGCCAGCCGGGAGAAGATCTCCTGCTCGGCCTCGGCCCGGTCCAGGATCAGGTCGCGCAGCTCGCCCAGCCGCTCCGGCCCGAGGTCGCGCTTGCGGCCGACGCGGGCGACGAACAGGGAGACGTCGCGCCAGCGGTCGCCGTTCTCCATCATCCGCCCGGCCAGCTCGGCCAGTTCGGCGTCGCCGACGATCGTGGCCGCCTCCTGGAGGAAGGCCGCGTAGAGGTAGCGGAAACCGCCGCCGCCGGTGCCCCGCTCCTCGAGGATGACGTGGATCATCATCACCTGGTGCGAGAGGTGGTCCTCGTCGCGGGCCAGCCTCGGCCACCCGGTGACCTCCCGGGCGAAGCAGCGGATGCCCCGGACGCCGAAGAACGGGACCGGCAGGCGCACCATGTAGAAGGACGCCCGCCTGATCCCCTCGGCGCATGGCCGCCCGGAAGTCTGGCGGGCCGGGGATCGCCTCGGGGTAGAAGAGCAGCCCCTTGGGCGCGAACTTCCCGCGGGCGAACCGCGCCCGCCGAAGGACCTCGCCGTCCAGCCTGCGGCTTCCGGGAAGTACGAGTCGCTCACCAGGTAGCGGCCGTTCTCCCTGCCGCAGACGACGATGAAGTGGGCGTTGAAGTGGGCCCGGGTGTACTCGGGCAGGTAGTCCATGTAGAAGTAGTCGACCTGGGCGGCCACCGGAAGCCCCTGCTCGAGCAGCGCGTCGAGGGCGGCCATCCCCCGGTCCGGGTCGTCGAAGCGCTCCTCGCGGAAGCGCACGCCCAGGCGCTTGGCCACGGTGGTGCGGATCTTCCCCGGCTTGTTGCGCAGCACGAAGGTCGGGAACGGCAGCATGGGGGCGTCGAGGTAGCCGAAGAAGATCGCCCCGGCGATGCCGAAGACCATCGCCTCGGAGATCGGCATGCCGGCATGGTTCAGCAGGCCGGTGATGGTGCCCGACTCGCAGTGGGCGCCCATCCGATGCCGGTAGTCGGTCTTCACTCCCGCCCGCCCCCGCCGATCCGCAGGCGGCTGACCGCCGGGTTGCCGGTTTGCACCCGCCGGACGTCCGCGGCCCCGGCGCACTCGACCAGTTGGAAGAGGTCGGCCACGGCGACGTTGAAGACATCGGCGTAGCGGGCCAGCAGGGCCACCTCGATGCGCATGAAGCCGTCCATCGTCAGGTGGCGGCGCAGCACGCGCGGGCGGATCCCGACCCGCTCGGCCAGGTCGGCCTCGGCCATCTCCTGCAGCTCCATGAAGTAGGCCACCGGGCTGATCTCGCCGCGTGACAGGCGGCCGCGGAGCGCTTCGGCCAGCTCGCGGCGCTTGCCCGAAGAAGTCGTCGAAGTAGTTCTGGACCAGGTACGAGCCGGTCTCGACCGGGCCGTAGGAGGTGTCGGGGTGCTCGACGTAGAGAACCATCCGGTGCCCCCCGGTGAAGCTGGCATCCTTTTCCTTCATCGTGTCTGCCCTCCGCCGACGGTCATCTGCGGCGGAAGGATACCACAGCGAGGAGCAGGGTGACCGCGAAAAAGGCCGCCAACTTGAGCAGCGGCATGGCGATGGCGCCCAGGCCGGCGCCCCGCAGGAAGACGTCGATGAAGGCGGTGTAGCCCCAGTTGAGCGGCGACCAGACGGCCACGGCCTTCATGCCCGGGGGCATCAGCGCCGGGGGGACCATGATCCCGCCGATGGCTCCGCCGATGACGGTGAAGGTCGAGCCGAAGACGGCCGCCTGGTCGACCGTGCGCGCCGTCGCGCCGACCAGGATGCCGAGGCCGGTGGCGGCCATCCCCGAGGCGACCGCGGCCGCCGCGAGCGCGCCGACGTTGGGGCCGAGCTCCAGACGGGGGAGGCCGAACAGCGGAAAGACGGTCAGGCCGATGGCCAGCATCAGCCCGAACTGGCACAGGCAGACCGCCAGGTAGAGGAGCACCTTGCCCATCAGGATGACCGCCGGGTGGACCGGCAGGGTGTGCAGCCGGACCAGGGTCCCGCCGTCGCGCTCGCGGACGATGCTGCCGCCCAGCGGGATGATGATCATGAACATGGCGAACAGCGACCAGGCCGGGACGTTCTGCTGGACCGACGTCGGCCACGGGGCGCGGGCGGCGGCGAAGGCCTCGGTGAAGCGCACCGGCGGCTCCATCGCCGGCGGGTCGCCGGTGGCCGCGGGATTGACGGACTGGAGGATGCCCCGGACCAGCAGCGTCGTCTCGATCCCCCGCCCGGTCAGCTCCAGCGCGGTCATGACCGCCCGGCGTTGCGGCTCACGGACCGCCGGGTCGAGCCAGACGGCGATCGTCGGCACGCCGGCGTTGCCCGGTGGGATGCCGCCGGAGAGAAGGTCGCGCATCCGCTCCCGGGAGGTCTCGTCGAACCGGCGCGAGGTCCCCGGCTCGATGACCACGCATGCCTGGTACGTGCCGGCGGCGGCGAGAGCCTGCCCCTCGGCCGGCTCGATCATGCGCCCGTCCCGCCGCTCGACCAGCGCGAAGCCCTCCGTCCGCCGCAGCCCGTCGCGCAGGCGCACGGCCAGGTCGCCGCCGTCGCGGTCGACCAGACGATCTCGATCGGCGCGCCGTGGAGCGACCGCAGGCCCCCCTCCTGGACCAGCGTGACGATGACCACCAGCGCGGTGGGCATGATGAACAGGAGGGCCAGGGCGCCCAGGTCGCGCGCCAGCAGGCGGGCTTCCTTCAGGAACGAGTGGAGGAGTCGCATCGGCGGTCAGTCCCTCAGGTGGCGCCCGGTCAGATCGAGGAAGAGCGCCTCCAGGTCGGGGCAGCCGGGGCGCGAGGCGACCAGTGCCGAAGGCTTCCCCTCGGCGATGACCCTCCCCTGGTCGATGACCGCCACCCGGGTGCAGAGCTGCCCGGCCCCCTCCATGTCGTGGGTGGCGTACAGGATGGTCGTCCCGTCGCGATTCAGGGCCCGCAGGTTGTCGAAGATCAGGTTGCGCGACTGGACGTCGACGCCGACCGTCGGCTCGTCCAGCACCAGCAGCCGGGGCCGGTTCAGCAGGCCGGCGGCCAGGTTGGCCCGGCGCTTCATGCCGCCCGAGTAGGTCTCCACCCGCCGGTCGGACACTCCCTCCAGGCCGACCATGGCCATGGCCCGGTCGACGCGGTCGGCCAGCTCGCGGCGCGCCGAGGCCGTGCATCCGGCCGAAGTAGGCCAGGTTCTCGCGGGCCGAGAAGCCAGCGTAGAGGGCGATCTCCTGGGGCACGAAGCCGAGCAGCGGCTTGACGCCGGACGTCCGGCGGACGACGTCCATGCCGAACACCTCGACCGATCCCCTGGTGGGGCTGAGGAGCCCGCAGATGACCGACATGGTGGTCGTCTTGCCGGCGCCGTTGGGGCCGAGGAAGCCCTGGATCTCCCCGGCGGCGATCTCCAGGTTCACCCCGTCGACGGCCGGCGTGCGGGAACCCCGGTAGACCTTGACCAGGTCGCGGATGGCAACGGCGGGCATCTCCATGGGATTCCGACTCTACCCCAGCTCTCGCCGCCGCGCAAGGCCGCCAGCGGGCGCCGGAAAGCCCCACGTAGAACCTTCGTTTTCAAGACCTGACCCCTCAGATGCGGGCGACGCCTAGGAAGACGGCGTGGAGCGAGGCCACCACCACCAGGAAGACGCGCCGGGAGGTCTCCGGCGAGAGCCCCGGCAGCGCCAGCGACATCGAGTCGTGCCGGCAGGTCGCGAGGCAGTCGCTGCACAGCGTGCAGGAGTGGTTCGGCCCGCCCCGGGCAACGTCGGCCACGGTCAGTGCATCATAGCGGCAGGCCAGGCTGCAGGCGCCGCAGGCGGTGCAGCGGCCGGTGTCCACCCGGATGCGGAAGGGGTTGATCCGCCCGAGGCGGCTGGAGAGGACGCCGATCGGGCAGTACCAGGAGCAGTGGGCCATCATCCCGGTCCGCCGCGACCAGGTCAGCATGACCGCCACGCCGATGAGGCCGAAGACTGCCCCGCAGGCGACTGCCACGGAGGTCGGCAGGCCGAGCAGGCGCAGCAGCAGCGGCACGGCGGCGGCCAGGCCCAGGTTGGCCCAGCGAAGCCAGCGCCGCCGGCCGCCCCCGCCGCGGGCCAGTTCGGGGAGCGGGCGCCGACGCGAGATGCGCGAGGCGAGGTTGTCCCAGGCGCCGATGTAGCAGAGGTGGCTGCACCAGGCCGGGCCGACCAGCAGGATGGTGGCCGAGAAGAAGATCGGCATGAACAGCCCCCCTCCGCGGTAGAGCGGCCCGGCGACGATCAGCGCCGGCACCGGCAGGTGGAGCTTGCCGGTCATCAGCATCCGCTCGAGGCCGAGCAGGCCCAGCGCGAGCTGGCCGAAGAAGACCGCCGAGAAGAGGCTCCAGAGGCGCAGGCGCCAGGCGGGCGCGCTCCGGACGTCGGCCATCCGGCGGACCAGGAAGGCGGCCCAGGCAGCCAGCAGCGGGATCTCGGCCCAGCCGGCGGCGTGCCAGTAGCGTTCGGCCAGCAGCATCGGGCGGCTCACCCTCGCCTGGATGAAGGCCAGCAGGATCGCCGTCAGTACAAAGGCCACCGCCGGCGGCACGCAACTTTCCCGTCGATCCTGTTCCATCGTTTTTCCGTCCTCCACCGCAACCAAGGCGCCGCGGGTGTTTCCGGGCTTGCTATTCTCCGCGCCGTTGCTACAATACTCCCGCATGTCCGACGATCGCAAATACAAACAACGCGGCTACCAGGAGGACGACCGGCGTCCGTCTGCGCCCTCGTCCGGGCCGAACCGGAACGGCGAGCGCCCCTCGGGATTCGCGGCCTACAAGGAGACCGTCAGGTGCGACGCCTGCGGGGCCGACCTGTCGGCCAGCTTCGAGATCCAGGTCGGAAGCCATTGCCCCAAGTGCCAGGCCGACCTGCACACCTGCCGCAACTGCCTCCACCTCGACCCGTCTGCCCCGCTCGAGTGCACCGAGCCGGTCGAACAGCGGGTGGCCGGGAAGGCGGCGGCCAACGAGTGCTCGTTCTTCTCGTCGCGCAAGGTGCGGGTGAAGGAGACCACCTTCAGTTCGGCGACCAGTTCGGCGATTCGCCCCGAGGACGCCCGCAAGGCTCTCGAAGACCTGTTCCGCAAGAAGTAGCCCGCCTCCCTCGTTTCGGCCACCCGTCGTTTAACACTGCGCGGGGTCCTGTCGTTGAACACCCCCACGATGTGCTCGCCTGCGGCTGCGCGCTTCGTGGGGGTCCCCCATCAACGCCACCCCGCCCCGAATAGCTGGCGGGCGGCCGAAGCGGCGGGGGCTAGCTCTTGCCGATGAAGATCATGGCGCGCTGGGCCACCGGGTCGGCGAAGAGGCGCAGGCGGCGCGGCGCCAGGTCGGCGTTGCGGAGCACCCGGACGACCTTCCCCCAGCGGGCCGAGCCGGGCACCGCCTCGGTCAGCCGGTTGGGGATCCGCAGGACGGCCGCCTCGTCGAGCAGGTTCCCCTCCTGCCCCGGGAAGACGGCCAGGTAGAGCAGGTTGATCTCCACCAGATCGTTGAAGAAGTGGGTCCCGAGCGAGATGTCCGGCACCAGCCCGGCGTGCATGACGGCCATCTCGACCAGCACGCGGGCGCGGTTGATGTCGGCGAAGGCCACCGGCACGCCCAGCGACGGGGTGCTGGTGCCCCAGCGCCCGGGGCCGACACCACGGTGTAGGGCGCCGGGTCGCCGCCCGAGCGGGTGATCCGCCCGATCAGCGCCGGCCAGGGCGTAGCGGTCCCGCTCGACAGGCGCGAGTACTCGGCGGGCACGACGTAGACCAGGCGGTCGACCGTGGTCGTCAGCCCCTGGCCGATGACCGGCCCGCGGGTGGCCAGGAGCGATGTCGGGCCGCTTCACCCCGGCCGGCCGGCGCGCGCTGCCCGGCCTTCTCGACCTGCACCTGGAAGGGGCGGCACTGCAGCAGGTTGACCGGCAGGTCGCTCGCGCCGCGCCCGCGCAGGTTGACGGTGAACTCGATGTCCACCGGGTGCCGGTAGGCGTCCTGCAGGGTGCGCAGCATCCGCCGCATCGTCTCGGCCAGCCTCCCTTCGCGCAGGATGCCGTCCATCTCCAGGGCCAGCGCCGGCGCCGGCCATGCCGGCTGTCCTCCATCCGCCGGGCCAGGTCTTCGTCGCAGCGGGTCAGGACCGCCCGCGGGTGCTCGGGCAGCATCGGCAGCAGGTCGCTCACCTCGCGCTCGGCCAGCCGGTTGCTGCCCCAGGTCGATGACGTCGGCCCAGCGCTGCTGGAAGCGCCCCGGATCGGCCATGGCGTGGGCCGGCTGGCGGACGGGGTCGCTCAGCGCAGACCAGCCGGGTGTAGTCGTCTCTCGGTCCGCTCGACCGCCCGCGTCCCCAGGCCGAAGACCATCCGCAGCATGCCGTCGCGCGGGTCGAGCCCCCGCTCCCAGACGTACGGGTTGAACGAGAAGCCGACGCCGGCCAGGTGGGGGAAGAAGCAGTCCTCGCACAGGTCGCCCGAGACGCGCTGGACCAGCAGGGCCATCTGCTCGTCCTGGTCCAGCAGGCCCGCGCTGGGCCCGGTAGTGGATCGCCTGGCGGTGCATGGTGCTGGCGTAGACCGTGCGGACGGCGGCGATGAAGCTCTCCAGCCGCTCGCCGGGGGTGCCCTGGTTGGCGCAGAAGACGCTCTCGTACTTGCCGCTGAAGGCGTTGCCGTAGGCGTCCTCCAGCAGGCTCGACGAGCGGACGATGATCGGCGACTGGCCGAAGTAGTCGAGCATCTCGGTGAACTGCCGCCGGATGTCCTCGGGGAAGGTCCCCTTGCGCATCAGCGCGGCCACCGCCTGGGCGTGCTGCTCGGCCTCGCGCCAGGTCGGTCGAGTGCACCTTGCGCCGCGGCCACCAGCAGCCGTTCCTGACCAGGAAGGTGTAGAAGACGTCCGAGCCGATGTAGAACGAGTCGTGCGGCTCCAGCCGGCGGGCCGACGTCCGGGTCGCGGTCGCGCAGGATGGCCCGGGCCAGCAGCATGCCGACCGACTTGCCGCCGATCAGGCCGGTGCCGATCATCCGCCGGACGACGTCGACCAGGTCGCGCAGCGTGAAGTGGCGCTCGGCCAGCCGGTGCAGGCGCGCGGTCGCGGGTCACGGCCATCCGCAGCAGGCGGTGGCGGAGCTGCCGGGCCTCCCGGGAGAGGTCTTGCCGCCGGCCGACTCGTGCAGCAGGTCCTGGGCCCGCTGGAAGGTGTCGCCCCAGATCCCCAGCCGGGGCACGGCGAACTGCAGCCAGGCGTTGGGGTCGCCGGAGAGGATGCGGGTGGCGCTGTGCTGTCGGTCAGCGGCCGGATACGCGTCCCCCTCCCACAGGTGCAGCATGTACATCGTGGGGGTGTAGCGCCCGTCGACCTTCAGCGGGTGGAGGTAGCGCCGTCCGCCGTGCCGGTAGATGTCGATGACCACCTGGGCCGTGCCGGTGATGGCGTCGGTGGCCACCGGCGAGTGGCTGAAGCGCTGCAGCGCGAAGTAGGCGACGGTGTCCAGCTTGTAGAGGAAGGGGCAGGCGAGCATGAAGAAGTTGCCCAGCATCCGGTCGCTGTACCAGTCGACCGCCAGCTCGGACAGGCAGTCGAAGACGTAGCAGGCGCCCGGTCCGATGGCCTCGATGATGTCCAGCGTCTCGGTGATGAAGCGCTCGAAGCCCTTCTCGGGGTGGAGGCGGAAGACGCGGACGGCGTCGGGGATGCGCGACATGACGGGACTGTGCTTGGCGAAGCGGAAGTAGACCACCTGGCGGCCGGCGGCCAGCGAGGCCTTCACGAAGGGGGCCACCAGCGGGCGGTAGTCGGCCAGGTCGGACACCTGGAAGACGATGTTGTCGCCCGGCTGCAGGTGGTGCATGGCCCGGTCGAACTCGGGCAGGCCGCTACTAAAGGGCTTCATCCACCCTTCCTCTTCTTAGCGGTGATGATTGCGAGGGGTCCTGTCGCCAACCACCCCCACGTGGTGCTCGCCTGCGGCTGCGCGCCTCGTGGGGGTCCCCCGTTGGCGCCACCCCTCCCCATCATACCGGCTGCGGGGACGGGTGGCTAGGGCCTTTAGGTAGGAATAAAAGGGGGAAAGACGTACAATGGTGGCAGGCGCGGGGGGCGGGCAATGAGAGGAGGTCACGGGATGGGTGAGGGGGCGGTGTCGACGGTGGTGGTGACGATTCTCGAAACGGTGCGGCAGACCCACGATGTCCTGACCATCCGCCTCGACCGGCCGGAGGGGTTCACCTTCATCCCCGGGCAGCACTGCCTGGTGGGCCTGCCGGACGTCCCCCAGTTCAGCGGCGTCGCCAAGCCGTTCACCTTCTCGTGCTCGCCCGACCAGCCGTGGCTCGAGCTGACGATCAAGGAGATCGGCGCCTTCACCGGGGCGATCTGTGCCCGCCGGGTGGGCGACCGGGTGGCCATCCGCGGCCCGTTCGGGAACGCGCTGACCTTCGACGGCACGCATGCCGACGACGTGGTCATGCTGTCGGGGGGAAGCGGCATCACGCCGTTCATCAGCATGCTGCGCTTCGCCCGCGACCGGGGGCTGTCGAACCGCATGCTGCTGCTGTACGCCAACCGGTCCGAAGCCGACATCATCTTCCGCGACGAACTCGACCGGATGCCCGCGCCGATCAGGGTGGTCCACTTCCTGTCCGCCGCCGGCGAGGGGTGGGCCGGCGAGCGGGGGCGCATCAGCCGGGAGAAGATCCTGGAGTATGCCGGGACAATGACGGGCGGCCTCTGGTACCTGTGCGGCCCGCCGCCGATGAACAAGTCGATGCAGGAGATCCTGGACGAACTCAAGATTCCGGCCGAGCGCCGCCGCTTCGACCGCTGGGAGATCCCCGGCAAGCCTGCCTAGTCCCCGGCTTCCCGCCCGGAAAGCCGGTCAATCTGGCGGAGGCGAGCGGCGGCGCGGGTGAAGGCCATGAAGTAGCGCCGCCACGATTCGTCGGTTGAATGGTACTCGTTGTCGAAGGCGAAGTGGTCGGCGGCGATCTCCCTCACTCGGCAGAACTCCCGCAGGCGCGACCGGTTGCGGGGGTCGGTAATGGTCAAGTCGAGAAGCTCCAGGGCCCGTTCGAAGGCCCGGTTGCTGACATCCGGCTTTCCCTTCTCCTTCCACCTGATGGTCCGCTCGATCTCGCTTCCCACGTTGGCCATCTGTTCGAAGAAGGAGAGGGTGCGCCAGCGCCCGTCGGCAAGCTCCTTGTGAACGACGGTCATCGTTCCACCAAGAGGGAAATCTTTACGTCCGGTTCGATCAGCTTCATACGTTCAGGCCCTCATCTTCAGATGGACCGCCAGGTCTCGATTGGCGGTAAGCCTGGCGACGCCATGCAGCGCCAGCGCCACGCTGCCGGCAATGGCATACTCGACCCGATGCGTCTCCAGCGCCCAGAAAAAATCCTTGTAGTACATGCCATTATTATACGGCATCGCTAACGACCCTTCTTCAGGGTCACAATGTGTGACCCTTGCGGACGCGAGATCAGGGTATGCCGTGCTTCTTGAAACCTATGGGGCGACTGGGGGAAACAGGGGGCTCCATCAGCGCCCTGATGGCGTCGAAGACCGACTTGAACTGGTGATCGTACTTGGCTTCGAGTTCGTCGAGCCTCTGGGCCAGTTCCTCGCGGGAGGCGATCATGCGGCACAACTTGACGAAGGCGCGCATGATGGCGATGTTGACCTGCACCGCGCGCTCGCTGCGCAGCGCGCTGGAGAGCATGGCCACCCCCTGCTCGGTAAACGCGTAAGGCTTGAATTTCAGGTGATACCCCCGCCCTTTCTTTAAGATCACAATTTGTGATCTTAAAGAAAGCTCGATTTCTTCGATAGTTAGCTGGAACATGAAGTCTTCAGGGAAGCGGTCGGCGTTCCGCTTGACTGCTTGTATCAGCGTCCGTGGCTCCACGCCGTAGAGGAACGCCAGGTCGGGGCTCAGCATCACTTTCTGTCCCCGCAGCAGCACAATCCTTGGCTCGATGATCTCCATTGGCACATTCTGATCCATGATTTCCTCCCTTTCGCGAGGTCAGGGATAGGTCATGCAGGACCCGTGCCGGGTCGAAGATGTCTAAGGTCACAAATTGTGATTTCAAGTCTTACTGCGGAAAGGAATCAGTGGGGAGCTGAGGGCATGGCGGAGACGATGGCGGTGGTGCGGAGGCTGACGGTGGTGACACGGGCCAGGAGGTCGATTACCTTTTCCTTGTAGTCGGCGAAGCGGTAGGTGTTGAAGCGCTCGCGGATGGTCGGGTCCTTGGGCTTCTTCTCCTTGTACTGGTCGAGGATCCATTCGAGGGCCGAGCGGTTGCCGAGGCGGTAGTCCCAGGCTTCGGGCGGGATGCCGGAAAGGGTTGTTCGGGAGTCGACCAGGATGCGGCCGCCATCCTTGTCGGCCTTCAGCAGCGCCTTCGGCGGGTGGCCGTCGTCGGGGAGGTCGGCGCGGGTCAGCGGGAATGGTTCGACCGACTCGTAGCCGAGGTGCAGATCCATCAGTTCCTTTCCCCAGGCGGCCCACTGCTTGAAATCGGGATGGAAGGGGATGCGCGGGAAGTCGCGCTTCAGGTTCTGGGCGTACTTCTCGCGGTAGACCGGATCGTGCAGCACCGCATAGACGTAATGGAAGATCGCCTCCTTGGTGATCGGATCGGCCTTGCGCCCCCGCCCCGGCTGGTAGTGCTTGCGGAACTGCTCCAGCCCCCAATCAGTGATGTTGTATGCCTCGGTATCTCCGTCAGCAATCGACTTCAATGGCAAGACAACACTTCCTGCCGCAGCACCAACAAGGTGCATGTCAGGACAACAATCCGTAGACATGGTCATGAATGGCTTCTGGGCCGATGGATCAGAGAAGACGATTGACTGATTGGAAATGCTTGTGCGCCAGAACAACGGCATGAGATTCGGCATTTCATTCAGTTGGCGGCTGAAGTAGAGGTGCCGCTTCACGAAAGGCCGGTAGAGGCCGTTGATCACCAGACTGCCGTCGTAGGTGTAGCGCACGCCCTTGCTAAGATCGTTCTTGACGGCCCGGGTCCACTTGATGGACGTGTCGAGTTGTTCGGCTCGTCGTGTCGGATCGTTGACTCCCGTGAGGCGATCGACATCCGCGTTGTAGGCGTCGATCAGGAAGCGGACCTTCTCTTCCAAGGAGTCGGGATCGTCGTCGTAGACCCATTCGTCGCGATTGGTAACGACGCCGAGGGAGAAGAGCTTGAAGATGGCGCGCTCTTGCGAGGGCTTCTTGGCCGCCTTCGTCTCCTTGGTGGCCAGCGGGAGCAGCGTGTCGAAGTCGTTGCTGGTCAGGTTGATCCAGTTGTGCTTCGCGTCGGGCCGGATCTCGTCGAACGGGATGGTGTCGAGGCGGGTGCTTCCGAGGAACGACAGCTTCTCCTCGGCCGTCTCCAGTTCGGGGCGGCGAGCGTAGAAGATGCGGCATCCCTTGCCTCCCTTGCGCTTCACCAGGAAGCTGATCGCCACGCCAGTCTGGATGCCAAAGACGTTGTGCTTTGTTCCGGAAAGTTTCGGGTTGGCCCGCACGTCGCCCCCCAGGTCGACCACGTGGATCTCGTTGAACTCGTCGGCGACGATCTTCCGGAAGCCGTCGAAGGTGCGGCTGTCGATGAAGCTCCGGTTGCTGACGAAGGCGACGATGCCGTTCTCGTCCACGCGGTCGCTCGCCCAGCGGAAGAAGCGGGCGTACATGTCGTACAGCTTGGTCTTCTGGGCGGTGCTGGCGGCGATGTACGTCTCCTTGATCCGCTTGTCGATCTCGGGATACTCGCGGTTCTTGTTGTTCTCGTTCTCGTTGGCTTGGTTGGCGTTGTAGGGCGGGTTGCCGATGACCACGCTGATCTTGCGGCGGTTCTGGCGGCGGATCCGTTCGACGTTCTCCTCGCTGACCGAGCCGAACAGAACCTCCTGGTGGCCGGCGTACTTGCGCAGACCATAGGTGTTGTCCAAGGTGTCGACGAAGCACAGGTTGGGGAACTCGACGTACTCCCCGGCCACGGCCGCGTAGGTCGCCTCGATGTTCAGGTTAGCCGTGTAGTACGGCAGGATGGCCACCTCGTTGGCGTGCAGCTCCTCCCGGTACTTGTGCGCCAGCTTGTCGGGCGAACCGCGCAGGTGCTCGATCAGCTCGCAGATGAAGGTGCCCGTGCCGGCGGCCGGGTCGAGGATCTCGACGTCGCGGTCGGCCAGCGTGCGGCCGAAGTGGCGCTCGCACAGCCGGTCGGCCCCCTCGACCATGAAGCGGACGATCTCGTTGGGAGTGTAGACCACTCCTAGCCGGTCGGCCGCCTTGGGGTTGTAGACCTTGTAGAAGTTCTCGTAGATGGTCTTGAGAAACGCCTGCTTCTCGTGGTGGCTCTGGATATGGGCCGCGGCCGCGCGGATGGCCATGTAGTAGGTGTCGAGCCCGCGCAGCGTGCGCTTCTTCAGGTCGCCGGTGAAGAAGGTCCCCTCCAGGTCGTACAGCTTCCGGGCGACGTTGTTCTGGCGGTGGAAGTCGTCCTCGCCGAAGACCTTGGAGAAGATCTCCTCGGTCAGGATGTGCTGGATCAGCATCTCGCGCACGTCCGCCTCGACGAGGTTCGGGTTGATCGCCTCGCGGGCGTGGGCCAGGAAGTCGACCGCCGCCCGGTGGAAGGCGGGGTTGTCGCGGTAGGCCGCCTGGATCATCGCCCGCAGCGATTCGAGCACCGTGGGAAGGTCGGTCTTGAACTGCTCGACGGCCTTCCGGAAGGCGCTGATCTCGACCCGCTCGAAGCCGAAGAAGAGGGTCAGTAGGCGCTCCAGGCCGTGGGTGTCGTCCAGCGGGGCGCGCATCACCTCGACCTTGTTCTGGATCAGCACCGCGTGGAGCGAGTCCTCGAAGATGATGTTGTCCTGCGGGTAGCCGCGGCCGATCTTGTAGGCGATCTCGGCGTCAAGGTCGTCCCGGGCGTCCTTGGCCTCCCAGTAGCCGAACGGGACGCGCAGCGGGTCGACCAGCGCGCCGTCGACGTAGCGGCGCTCATGGGCCGGGGTCTCCAGCTCGTATTCGGGGATGAAGGTCAGATCGTGCGGCCGGGCCCACCCCTTCAGCAAATCTTTGAACGCCTCGCGCACGACTGACTCGCGGTGCGTGCCCGACACCCGGCGCAGGTCGGCCAGGTGGTTCAGGTAGTGCTGGATCAGCACCCGGCTCATCTTGTCCTCACCCCATGGCCTTGATGGCCGTGTCCACCTGGGCCAGCGGAAGCACCTCGGTCCCCTCGCTCAGGGGATAGGCATGTTCGCCCGGATAGACGATCCAGAGCCGATCGAGTTTGAGGTCCTTGGTGACCACGTGGGCCGATTTGGTCATCCGGGGAGCATCCTGGTACTTGAACTCGAAGCCGAAATGCTTCCCTCCGCGACGCACCAGCAGGTCGAGTTCGGCTCCGCCGTGAGTCTTGTAGAAGAATGCATCCCGCTCGGCATCGGCCCGACGGATGACTTCTTCCAGCGCGAATCCCTCCCACGAGAAGCCGAGCCGGGGATGGGACAGGACTTCCGATTTCGTTCTGAGGCCGAGCAGCGTGTGAAGGATGCCCGAATCCCTGAAATAGACCTTGGGCGCGCGCACTTGGCGCTTGCCGGTGTTCTCGAACCAGGGCTGGAGCTGCCGGATCATGAAGGAGCCGGTCATGATGTCCAGGTAGTGGCGAACGGTGTCCTCCTTGACGCCCATGGACCGGGCGAGATCGGAGGCATTCCAGTTCAAGCCGTGGACGTGGGATAGCATCATCCAGAAGCGTCGCAGGGCCGGAGCGGGAACCCTGATGCCCAGGCCGGGGATGTCACGCTCCAGGAAGGATTGGATGAAATTCATCCGCCAGCGGTGACTGCCATCCTCGTCATGGGCCAGGAATGAATCGGGGAAGCCGCCGCGGAGCCAGAGCGTGTCGGCGTGTGCCGGCCCCACCTCGTCGAGACCAAAGCCGGACATGTCGACGTATGCCACGCGCCCGGCCAGCGATTCCGAAACACCGCGCACCAGATCGGGGGAGGCGCTTCCCAGGATCAGGAATCTTGCCGGCAGAGGACGCCGGTCGGCCAGGACCCGGAGCAATTCGAACAGTCGCGGCTGTCGCTGGAACTCGTCGATGACCACCAGCCCGTGCAATCCCTTCAACATCAGCGCGGCAGCCTCGGGACGAAGGGGCGTTAGCGGATCTTCCAGGTCAAAATAGGTGGCCTCGCGGCGGTTGGCGATGCTCTTGGCGAGGGTGGTCTTGCCGCACTGGCGCGGCCCTAGGAGCAGGGTGACGGGAAAGGTCTTGAGGAATCGCTCGATCCGTCGTTCGATGTGTGGTCGGGCAACCATCTTCATTTCGGGATATTTACCACCCTACCAGGCAAATTGCAAGGAAATAGGCCGAGCCCCCGTTCTCCCCGGCCTGGCGAACATCACGGCTTCTTGTCTCGCATGGCGTCGCGCAGCACGTCGGTCGCGGTCCGGTCGTCGGGCTTGCCCTGCAGGCGCCCGGCGGCGTACTTCAGCAGTGCGAAGACGGCGGCGGCGATGACCGCCAACTGGGCCAGCGGCCCCAGGAAGAAGATGCCGAAGTGCATCCGGTGAAGCGCGAAGGCTACCCCCAGGCTCACGCCGAGCATCAGCATCAGGCCCCAGAGGCGGCCGAATCCGGGGACTTCGTCGAACGAGCGGACCGCCCGGCGGGTCAGCAGCAGCGTGGCGGCCATCGAGACGATCGGCAGGAAGTAGACCAGCAGGTTGACCCGCAGCAGGCTCTCGTTGCGGAAGAAGAGGGCATAGACGGTCAGCACGACGGCGAACATCCCCGGGATGCAGGCGATGTACACCAGCAGCGAGTGGAGGTACTTCCAGGGGGAGGCCCCGCCCCCCTCGCGCCCGTGCAGCAGGCCAACCAGGGCCGACAGGGCGGGCGCCAGGGCCAGCAGGCCGACCAGCGCCAGTGGGTGTGTCCCGACGATCCGCAACAGTTCCTCGATGGTCATGGCTCCCCTCCCGTCGACGGTGCACCGTGGATGCCCACTCCCCATGGATACATTCTATTATACGGCATGGACAGCATCCGCCGCCCGCCGGTACAATGGGGCATGCGACGATACCTGCCGATCCTGGCCGTGGTGGCCGTCCTGGCCGCCTTCAGCGGGGCGCTTGGCAACGGCTTCATCTCCTGGGACGACGACGCACACGTCACCGACAACCCGGTGGTCCGGCGGGGGCTCTCGCTCGAAGGGGCGCGATGGGCCTTCACCAGCGTCGGCTACACCGCCAACTGGTACCCGCTGACCTGGCTGTCGCACCAGCTCGACGCGGAGCTGTTCGGCCTCTCCCCGGCCGGCCACCACGCCACCTCGGTGCTGCTGCACCTGCTGACCGTCCTGGCCCTGGGATTCTGGCTTGCGGCCGTCACCGGGAGCCGCGCCGCCGCCTGGCTGGCCGCCCTCCTCTTCGGCCTGCACCCGTTGCGGGTCGAATCCGTGGCCTGGGTGGCCGAGCGCAAGGATGTCCTGTCGGGGCTCCTGTTCGTCCTGACGCTGGCCGCCTGGGTGTGGCACCTGCGTCGCCCCGGGATCGGCCGCCACGCGCTGGCGATGCTGGCTTTCGCGCTGGCGCTGATGGCCAAGCAGTCGGCGGTCACCCTCCCGCTGGTGCTGCTGCTGCTCGACTTCTGGCCCCTCGGCCGGCTCCGTATCGGCGGGCTCCCGGCCGGGCGGGGGCCCGGAATCGGACGGGTGCTGCTCGAGAAGGCGCCGCTGCTGGCCCTGGCCGCGGGCGTTTCGCTGATCACCCTTCGGGCGCAGGCCGCCGGGGGGAGCCGGGGATTCCTGGAGCCGCTGCCGCTGGCGTCGCGCCTCGGCTCGGCCGCCGTCTGGTACGTCTCCTACCTGGGCAAGACTCTCTGGCCGGCCGGCCTGGCCATCTTCTACCCGAACACCGCCGGCGATCTGAACCGGGCGGCGGTGGCCGGCGCGACGATCCTGCTCGGCGGCGTCACCGTCCTTGTCGTCCGGCAGGCCCGGCGCTTCCCTTGGCTTGCGACCGGCTGGCTCTGGTTCCTGGGGGTCCTGGCGCCGATGAGCGGCCTGGTCCAGTTCGGCGCCCAGGGGATGGCCGACCGCTATACCTACCTCCCCCACATAGGCCTCTTCCTCGGCCTGGCGGCCAGCCTGCCGGAAGTCATTTCTCGTCGGCCGGCCTTCCGCGTCCCGCTGGCGGCGATCGCCGCCGGGATCATTGTCTGCCTAGCCGCGGTCACCATCCGCCAGACGACGCTGTGGCGCGACGACCGGACGCTCTTCGAGCACGCCGTGGCGGTGACCCGCGGCAACTGGATGGCCCGCAACCTGTTGGGGAACGCCCTGGTCGACGAGGGTGACCTGGCCGGAGCCGAGGGCCACTACCGGCTGGCCCTCGAGGCCCGGCGGTCCTACGCCAAGGCGCGCTACAACCTAGCCTACGTGCTGCAGCGGCAGGGGAGATTGACCGAGGCGGCCGACGAAGATCTGCTGGTCATCGCCGGGGACCCTTTCTACGTCGAGGCTTTCAACAACCTGGGAACGATCCGCTTCCTGCAGGGGAGGATCGACGAGGCGGCCGACTTGTTCGAGCGGGCGACCCGAATGAAGCCGGACTACCGGGATGCCTGGGGGAACCTGGCCCTGGCGCGGACGAGACAGGGCCGCCTGGACGAGGCGGCCGAGGCCCGGCTGTTGGCCAACCGCCCGTGAGGGAAGGTCAGCCGCCGATCTGGCACATGGTGGTGATGAAGCGCGGGTCGTGCTCGCCGGTGCCCACGGCGTGGCGGGCAGGCTTGGTGGCGATCGCCTCGCGGAATAGGTCGACCAGCGCCTCGCCCCGGACACCGGCGCGGTAGGGGGTCTTGACGTCCACCCCGAGGGTGTCGTTCAGCAGGCAGACCCGCACCCAGCCGTCGGCGGTCATCCTGATCCGGTTGCAGGTGGAGCAGAAGTGCTCCGACAGCGCGCCGATGAGCCCCACCGAGCCGGCGGAGCCGTTGATGCGCCAATAGCGGGCCGGCCCCCGGCCGTACGGTGGGTCGACCGGCTCCAGGCGGTGGGTGCGCTGCAAGCGCCGGACGATCTCCATGGCCGGCAGGAACCCGGCGGTCTTCTGCAATCCCTGGTTGCCGACCGGCATGAACTCGATGAAGCGCACGTGCCAGGGGTGTTCCAGGGTCAGGGCGGCCATCGCCTCCAGTTCGTCGTCGTTCACCCCCGGGATGACCACCATGTTGATCTTGATCGGCGAGAGGCCTGCTGCCTCGGCCGCCCGGATCCCCTCCAGAACGGCCTCGGGCGATCCCCCTCGGCAGATCTCGCGGTAGCGCGCCGGCTGCAGCGAGTCGAGGCTGACGTTGACCCGGCGCAGGCCGGCCGCCCGCAGCGGGGCGGCGTATTCCCCGAGCAGCAGGCCGTTGGTGGTCAGCGAGAGGTCGTCGATGCCGGACAGGCTCGCCAGGCCGGCCACCAGCTCCTCCACCCCACCGCGCACCAGGGGTTCGCCGCCGGTGATGCGGACGCCGGTGATCCCCAGGGCGCCGGTCACCTCCCCCAGGATCCCCAGGATCTCGGGGTAGCGCAGGATCTCCTCCTGGGGGAAGAGGCGGATACCCTCCTCGGGCATGCAGTAGGCGCACCGCAGGTTGCACCGGTCGGTGACCGACAGGCGCAGGTAGGTGATGCGGCGGGGGGTGTCAGCCGCGGACGAGGTGTCCCGAGCGTCCACCCGATTTCTCCTCCAGTTGAACGGCCTCGATCGACATCCACCGGTCGACCGCCTTGCACATGTCGTAGACCGTCAGCGCGGCCACCGAGGCGGCGGTGACCGCCTCCATCTCGACCCCGGTCCGGCCGCGGCAGCCGACCTCGGCGCGAATGAGCAGAACGCCGTCGTCTCCGCCGGGGCGGAACTCGAAGGCGATGCCGACCGAGGTGATCTCGAGCGGATGGCAGAGGGGGATCAGCTCGGGAGTCTTCTTGACGGCCATCACCCCGGCCACCTGGGCCACCGCCAGCACGTCCCCCTTCTTGATCAGGCCCTGTTCGACCCGCGCCAGCGTTTCCGGGAGCATCCGCACCCGGGCCGTGGCCACGGCCAGGCGGAGGGAAACCTCCTTGTCGCCCACGTCGACCATGCGGGCACGCCCTTCCGCATCGAGGTGCAGCTTCTTGGTGTCGCCCATGCGGCTACCTTCCACCATCCTGCCGCCCGCCCGCCAGCCGCCAGGCCATCGGCAGCAGCAGCGCGGCCAGGGCGATCTTCAGCGCGTCGCCGAGCAGGAACGGGGCGACGCCCAGGGCGAAGACCCGCGAGGGCCCGACGAAGCGGGCCAGCCAGGCGGCGCCGAAGGCGTAGATGACCAGGCTTCCGAAGGTCATGGCCAGCGACGTGCCGATGACGTGCCGGTTCCAGCCCCGCTCGCACAAAAAGCCGACCAGGGCGGCCGCGGCCACGAAGCCGATCAGGTAGCCGCCGGTCGGCCCCAGCAGGCGGGCGACTCCAGGAGTGCCGCCGGCGAAGACCGGCAGGCCGAGCAGCCCGAGGCCGAGGTAGCCGGCGATGGCCAGCGCCCCCCGCCGGGCGCCCAGCACGGCGCCGACCAGCAGGACGCCGAACGTTTGCCCGGTGATCGGAACGGGCTGTAGCGGAACCTCGACCCGTGAGCAGAGGGCCACCAGGACTGAGCCCAGGACAACCATCAGGACGTCCCGGCGGACGCCGATTCCCGGGACCGCCCGGTCAGCCAGAACCATGCCGTGCGCCATGTCGAACCTCCCCGTTGTTGTGCGTTGCGTCTTCCGGCGGAGTAGGCCGGTCAGGGGGTCTCCCGGACCCACCGGCTCCCGTCGGCGTAATGTTCTTTCTTCCAGATCGGAATGCGCCGCTTCAGCTCGTCGATGCACCAGCGGGCCGCATCGAAGGCCGCCGGACGGTGCCCCGCGGCGGCGGCGATGAGGACGATGTTGCCGCCCGCCGGGATCACCCCGGTGCGGTGGATGATCGACAGGGCGATCAGCCCGAAGCGATCCGCCGCCTCGGCCGCGAGGCCGGCCAGTTCCCGCTCGGCCATGCCCGGGTAGGCCTCGAACTCGAGCCGGGCGACCCCCTTGCCGTCGGTCACGTCCCGGGCCGTCCCCAGGAAGAGGACCACCGCCCCGATGCCGCGCGACGCCTCCTTGACCCGGGCCACCTCGGCGGCGACGTCGAAGTCATCCTCGCGCAAGGCCACGCGTATCGCTTCCACGTCACCCTCCCGAGACGGGCGGCAGGAAGGCCACCTCGTCCCCGTCGGAAACCGATGTCTCCCAGTTGGCGTACCGCCGGTTGACCGCCACCAGGACGGCGCCCCCGCCGAACGGGGCGGCCAGCCGCGGGTGGCGGCGGACCAGTTCATCGCGCACCGCGCCGACGGTGGCCGGACGCGGCGCCTCCAGCTCCAGCGCGTCGGTCCCGGCCGCCTCACGCAGCGCGGCAAAGAGCCTGACGGTCACCATGCCCGGCTCACCCGACCGGGTCCTCGCCCAGCAGCAGGCGGACCACGGCGTTGGCCTGGTGGTGCGCGGCGATGCCGACCCGCGGGGCCATCAACCCGGTCCCCGGCGCGGCCCCCGTTTCCAAGTCGCCCACCATCCACAGGAGGTCGGTCATCTTCCGGATCATCACGGTGTTTCCCGAGCCGTAACCGGCCACGCCCGAGGCGGCCACCACCGGCGTCCCCGGCAGCGCCTCCATCACCCGGTCGATCAGCATCACCTTGGCCGCGGGGACGTCGAACGCCTCGACCACCACGTCCGTGCCGGCGAAGACGGTGGGGATGTTCTCCCGGTCGAGCCACACCGGATGGGTCTCCACCCGGCAGAACGGGTTGACCCGGGTCAACGTCTCGGCCAGGGCCTCCACCTTCCGCTTGCCGATCTGGTCGGTGAAGAAGTGCTGGCGGTTCAGGTTGCTCGGCTCGACCACGTCGCCGTCGGCCAGCACCAGCCGCCCGACGCCCATACGGGCCAGCGCCAGGGCGACCGCCGAGCCCAGTCCCCCGACACCGGCGATGCCCACCGCGGCCTTCTTCATCCGGCCGAAGACCGCCGGCGTGTGGCGGGCGACCATCAACCCCTCGAGTTCCTCACGCGACGGGACCACACCCCGGGTGATGAAGATCAGCCGGTCGCCGTCCGCCAGCGGGTGGTCGTCGGCAACCGGGCAGCCGTTCAGGATGGTCAAGTCGGCTGCCGGGAAATGGCGCCGGCGGAGCATGCCCGGGGTGGTTCCCGGCTCGGCGGCGAGACACTCCTCGTTGACGCTCAGGTTCATCGGCCCTCTCTCTGGCGGGACTAGGCAATCCGTGCCGGACATGATAGATTGAATATGCACGGCCCGCAACGCTTTTTCAATGCCGAGGGGAGGGGAAACGGGCGCCATGCGCACGCTGTCCGAGCTGCTCGAGTTCGTGGGCGCCAAGGAGGACGAGGCGGCCGCCCTGTACGAATCACTGGCCGCCCGGGCCGGCCGGGAGAGCCTCCGGGATCTCTTCAATGATTTCGCCGGGCAGGAGCGCGAGCACAAGAAGGCCTTCGCCCGCATCATCAAGGGAAGCGCCCGCGCCGTGCTGGACTGCGAATTGCCGCCGGCCGCCGGCCTGACCGAATACCTGGTCGACGTCCCCTTCTCGCCCGACATGACCTACCAGGACACCCTCATCCTGGCCATGAAGCGCGAGGAGCGCTCGACGGCCCTCTACCGCCGCATGGCCGGGATTGTCCCCGACCCGTCGCTGGCCGAGATCCTCAACCGGATGGCCTGCGAGGAGGAGCACCACAAGGCCGGTCTGGAAGGGCTCTACGACCGGGACGTCCTGACCCAGGACTGAGCCGGTGCCGGCCCCCCTGCTGGCCATCTACGGCAGCCCGCGTGACCGGGGGAGCACCGCCCGGCTGCTGGACGCCCTCCTCGAGCCAGTCGCGGCGGCGGGGGCGGCCATCGAGCATCTGCGCCTCGGCCACCTCCGGATCGCCCCGTGTGTCCACTGCGACGGCTGCCATGAGACCGGCCGGTGCGTCGTCCGCGACGACATGGACCGGGTCTACGAGCTGTTCGGCCCGGCCGTGGGAGTGGCGGTCGCCTCGCCGGTCTGCTTCAACGACGTCACCGCCCAGCTCAAGGCACTGATCGACCGCTGCCAGTCCGTCTGGATAGCCGAGCACCGGCTGGGGCGGCCCGTCCACCCCGGTTTCCGCCCGGCATCCATCGTCTCGGCGGCCGCCCAGGAGACGCCCGAGGTGTTCACCTGCCTGACCCGCACCGTCCGCTACTTCCTGCGCACGGTTCGCTTCCGGGCCGTCTCGGCGGTCACGCTGCCGGGAATCGATGGGCCGGCCGACCTGACCCCGGCCCACCTGGACGAGGCGCGCCGGGCCGGCGAAACCCTGGCCGCGGCCATCGATACCGGCGACGTTGCGAAGGAGGCCACCAGGGAGTAGTATTACTAGTAAGAGTAAGAATGGTGGAGGAGAGAACCATGCGCATTACTTCCAAGGGACAGGTGACCATTCCCGAAGACATCAGGAAGAAGGCGGGGTTCCTGCCCGAGACGGAAGTCGACTTCATTCTCGACGGCAACACCGTCCGTCTGGTGAAGTCCGGGAATTCCCGGCGCCGGGGGAGAGACCTGGTCACCCGCATGCGGGGCAAGGGGAGCATTCGCCTGACGACCGACGAGATCATGAAACTGACGCGGGATGCCGGCTGATGGAAGTGCTGGTCGACAGCAACGTGCTTCTCGACATCCTGACCGAGGATCGCCGCTGGTTCGACTGGTCATCGCGGATGCTGGCAAGCCACGCTGAGCGTGATGTTCTGGTGATCAATCCGGTCATCTACGCCGAGGTGTCGATACGATTCGCCCGCATCGAGGAGCTTGAGGATGCCCTTCCGGCCACCCATTTCCGCCGCGATACGATTCCCTGGGAGGCTGCGTTCCTGGCCGGCAAAGCCTTCCTCGACTACCGCCGGGGGGGCGGTGTCAGGAGATCACCATTGCCCGACTTCTTCATCGGCGCCCATGCTGCGGTGAGAGGCCTCTCCCTGCTCACCCGGGACCGGAGCCGCTACCAGCGACACTTCCCGACCGTGCTGTTGATCGCTCCGTCCACTGGAAAGGGAGGGAACGACTGATGCCGGCGACGTCGAAACGGGTGTCGTTGTTCACCGAGTCGGTCATCCGGCGCATGACCCGGGTGGCCAACCGCTTCGGGGCGATCAACCTGTCGCAGGGCTTCCCCGACTTCGACCCCCCGCCGGAGGTCTGCCGTGCGCTCGCGCGGGCGGCCCGCGAGGGACCCCACCAGTACGCCATCACCTGGGGCGCGGCCGATTTCCGGAAGGGCCTGGCCGACAAGCACCGGCGCTTCAGCGGCGCCGAGATCGACCCGGAGGGGGAGATCGTCGTCACCTGCGGTTCGACCGAGGCGATGATGGCCGCCATGCTGGCCGTGTGCGACCCGGGCGACCGGGTGGTCGTCTTCTCCCCCTTCTACGAGAACTACGCCGCCGACGCGATCCTGTCGGGGGCCGAGCCGCTACACGTGATGCTGCGGCCGCCGGCCTTCACCTTCGACCCGGCCGAGCTGCGGGCGGCCTTCGAGCAGGGAAGGCCGAAGGCGCTGGTGCTGTGCAACCCGGCCAACCCGTCGGGGCGCGTCTTCACGCTCGACGAGTGCCGCGTCATTGCCGAACTGGCGCAGGAGTTCGACGCCTTCGTCATCACCGACGAGGTCTACGAGCACATCGTCTACCCGCCCCACCGGCACGTCTACATCTCCACCCTGCCCGGGATGCGCGAGCGGACGCTGGTCTGCAACTCGCTGTCGAAGACCTACTCGATCACCGGCTGGCGCCTCGGCTACGTCATCGGTCCGCCGGCGGTGATGGACGGGGTGCGCAAGGTGCACGACTTCCTGACCGTCGGCGCCGCCGCGCCGCTGCAGGCCGCCGCGCTGGCCGGTCTGGCCCTGCCCGACTCGTATTACGCGGCAGATGGCCGACGACTACCTGGCCCGCCGCGACCTCTTCCTGGCCGGGCTCGACGCCGCCGGGCTGCCGTACTTCACGCCCGAGGGGGCCTACTACGTGCTGTGCGACGTTTCGCGCTACGGCGTCACCGACGACACCGCTTTCTGCGAGTGGCTGGCCGAGCACGTCGGGGTGGCCGCCGTCCCGGGTTCGTCCTTCTTCCACGAGCCGGTCAACCACCTGATCCGCTTCCACTTCGCCAAGCGCGAAGAAACCCTGCGGGCCGCACTCGAACGCCTGCGCCGCCTCCCCGACATCGCTCCCGGCCGGACTGGTTGACGGGTAGAAATATGATGGTATATTGTCAGCAGTATGAAAACGACAATCGATATACCAGATGCCTTGCTGATTGAAGCGAGAAAGGTCGCCGAGGCGGAGGGGATGACCCTCAAGGCGCTTATCGAGAGCGGCCTGCGCCGGATGCTCGATGAACGCGACATGGGCGCGCATTTCAAGCTTCGACGAGCCAGCTTCAAGGGAAACGGCCTGCAACCAGACGTGCTTGGGGCTTCCTGGGAAGTGATCCGCGGCAAGATCTACCAGGGACATGGCGGGTGATCGCCCTCGACACCAACATCCTTGTATACGCCCACCGGGAGGATTCACCCTGGCACGCGGCGGCCTATCGGGCCTTGGGCACTCTGGCCGAGGGCTCATCCCCTTGGGCAATCCCCTGGCCATGCCTGCACGAGTTCCTGGCGGTAGTCACCCATCCGCGCATCTATGATCCACCCACGCCGCTGGCTCTCGCCCTGGATCAGATCGAGGCATGGCTGGCATCGCCAAGCCTCATCATACTGAGTGAACGTGACACAACCTCGGTACTGGGGTGATCTCCGAAGCATTCTGGAGAGTGGTCGGATAGCCGGTCCCCAGGTGCACGATGCCCGCGTTGCGGCACTGTGTCTCCATCACGGCATCAAACGGCTGTGGACCGCCGACAGGGATTTCAGCCGCTTCCCGATGGTCAAGACAGCCAATCCCCTGATAGGCGATGAGTGACGCCGTGCGGGACATGCTGGGGGGGGCGGTCGAGATGGCCCGGGGGGCGGGCCGGATCCTGATGGGCCAACTGGGACGGGAGCACCAGGTGACCTACAAGGGGGAGATCGACATCGTCACCGAGGCCGACCGGGCGGCCGAGGACTTCCTGGCGGCCGAGGTGCGCCGGCGCTTCCCCGGCCATGGCATCATGGCCGAGGAGGGCTCGTCCGAGCAGGGTTCGTCATCCCTCACCTGGGTCATGGACCCGCTCGACGGCACGACCAACTTCGCTCACGGCTTCCCCTTCTTCTGCGTCTCAGTTGCCCTGGTCGAGTCGGGCGAGCCGCTGCTGGGGGTGGTCCACGACCCGACCCGGGACGAGACCTTCACCGCCGTCCGGGGGGAAGGGGCCTTCCTGAACGGCCGGCCGCTGCGCGTCTCGATGGAAGCGGACCTGGGACGGTCGCTGCTGGCCACCGGCTTCCCGTACCACATCCGGCAGGGGGGCGCGACCAACCTGGACAACTTCGCCGCCTTTGCCGTCAGGGCCCAGGCCGTCCGGCGCGCCGGCTCGGCCGCGCTCGACCTCTGCTATGTTGCCGCCGGGCGCTTCGAGGGCTACTGGGAACTGCTCCTGCGGCCGTGGGACATGGCCGCCGGGGCGCTCATCGTCCGCGAGGCGGGCGGCACGGTCACCTCCCTCGACGGCACTCCGTGGCGCCTCGACGGCTCCGGGGTCCTGTGCTCCAACGGCCTGGTCCACGAGGCCATGCTGGCCGTCCTCACCGGCGTCCGCACGCGCCAAATCCCGACATGGAGGTCACGATGAAACCGATGCCGATTGCCCTAGCCGCCGTCGGCACTGCTTCTGGCCGCGCCCCCGGCGCAGGCCGCGTCCTTCACCCCCAAACCCCCCACCAAGACGGCCGCGCCCCCGACCTCCGCGCCCAAGCCGCACAACGCCCCGCCGAACTTCGTGGCCATCCCGGGTGGCGAGTTCACCATGGGCGCCGACGACGGCGAGAAGGACGAGAAGCCGGCCCACAAGGTCAGAATCAAGCCCTTCCAGATGATGACCACCGAGGTCAGCGTGGGGCAGTTCCGCACCTGGGCCGAGGCCACCAATTACCAGACCGACGCCGAACGCGAGGGGGGGTCGCACGGCATCAACAAGGAGGGGACCTGGGGGCGCTTCCCGTTCACCTGGAAGGACCCGGGCTATCCCCAGCAGGACGACTTCCCGGTCGTCTGCGTTTCATGGCAGGACGCGGCCCGCTACTGTTCCTGGGTGGGCGGCCGCCTGCCGACCGAGGCCGAGTGGGAGTTCGCCGCCGGCAACGGCGCCAAGCACACCCGCTACTCGTGGGGGGACGACCTGCCGACCGCGCCGGTGTCCAACATGGCCGACGAGTTCTTCCGCGCCGAGGCCGCGAAGGCCTGGTTGAAGCGTCCCGAGGGGGACGACGCCGAGGCGAAGCTGGCCGAGGAGATCGCCAAGAAGTTTCCCGAGGGTTCGTATCTCAAGGGAGTCAACGATGGCCACTTCCAGGCGGCGCCGGTCACTACGGGCACGCCCAACGAGTTCGGCCTGCTGCAGATGAGCGGCAACGTGCGCGAGTGGTGCTACGACTGGTACAAGGTCGACTACTACGGCGAGGCGCCGGCCGATAACCCCGAAGGGCCGGAGAAGGGGATGCTCAAGGCGCTGCGGAGTGGTGCTTGGAACGACGGCCCGAGCACCCAGCGGGTCACCAACCGGGTCGGATTCCAGGCCGATCGAAGGGCCAACCACATCGGCTTCCGCTGCGCGAAAGACGCGCCGAAGTAGTCGTCACACCGGTCGGCGCGGGGTCCGATCGTCAAACCGGATCGGGTCCTGGCGCCTCCCACCCCCACGTGGTGCTCGCCAACGGGCTGCGCGCCACGTGGGGGTCCCCCGGAGGCGTCACCCGATCCTTCTCCTACGGCGGCCACCGCTCCCTGCATAGGTGCTGATGGACAAGTGGGCGCATGGCTGACAGGGACAGCGGAAGACGATGTGATCAGTGGTGGGGACGGGTGGCGACCGTCTTGCAGGCATCGCGCAGGAAGATCAGCACGTCGTAGCGGATGAAGTCGCGCTGCTGGTCGGTGAAGCCGCATTTCCCCCCCTGCACGACGCCGTACGTGTTCCGGTGGCGGCAGAGGGCCATGGCGATGGTGTCGACGACGCACTGCTCGCACAGGCAGGGGGCGCCGTAGCGTCTCATGACCACCCGGGCCATCCGCAATCCCTCCTCCAGGGGTACGTTGACGACGTGCACGTTGTCGTCCTCCTGTTTCCCCGGGAGATGGCGCGGATTCACCCTGACCCGATTGGCGGCGAACCGGACCGCGTCCCGGATGGTCTCCTCGTAGTGTCGCGCCTCGATCAGGCTGTAGTTCGATTCGACGCAGTAGCGCGGAGGCAGCTTGCCCAGCGAGAGGCAGACCATGTCGGCCATGCAGCGCGGGCAGAAACAGTAAGAACCGGTCTTTCGGGCGCCCTTCAGCGCCTCGACCTCGCCCCGAACCTGGTGTTCCAGCGCGTTCTTGATCCTCATGTATCACATAATAGGCCCGCCGGGAGCATTTTCGGTGACCCGAATCACACAATCTTTTGACTTTCACTGCTCGATGGGCTAAATATGGCCGGTTTTTCCGCGGCGGTTCGGTGACCGGCCGCCACCATCGCACGCCGATCCGGGGAGGCATCCATGAGCAGTGATCAACTCGGCAGCCGCATCAGGACATTCCGGGAGATGAAGAAAGTCACTTTCGAGGAGTTGTGCGAGCGCACCGGGCTGGCGCCCGACTTCCTCCGGGCGGTCGAGGAGGAAGGGACCTACCCTTCGCTGGGACCACTGCTGAAGATCTCCCGCGCCCTGGGCGTGCGGTTGGGGACCTTCCTTGACGACCATGCCACCGACGACCCGCTGATCGTCCGCATGGCCGAACGCCAGGAGGAGTTTTACGTCCACACCGGCAAGGACTCGCCGGTGGCCATGAAGCTACTACTCGCTCGGCAAGGGGAAGTCGGACCGCCACATGGAGCCCTTCTTCATCAAGATGCTGCCCGCCTCGCATGAGGACCGCAAGCTCTCGTCGCACGAGGGGGAGGAGCTTATCATCGTCATCTCGGGCGAGGTCGAGCTTGTCTACGGCAGGGAGCGCCATGTGCTGAAGGCGGGCGACAGCATGTACTTCAACGCGGTCGTCCCGCACCATGTCGGGACGGCGGGCGACGGCAAGGCAGAGATCTACGCCGTCCTGTACCTGCCGCAGTAGGAGGGGCGCCATGACCGAGCGACCGATCCTGCGCGAGCAGACCCTGGGGCAGATCCTCGACGAGGCCATCGCCACCAACCCCGACGGCGACGCGGTGGTCTACGCCGACCGCGACTACCGCCTGACCTACACCGAGTTCGGCGACCGCGTCGACCGCATGGCCAAGGGGCTCATGGCCCTGGGTGTGCAGAAGGGGGAGAAGGTGGCCATCTGGGCCACCAACGTGCCCGACTGGGTGACGCTGCAATTCGCCACCGCCCGCATCGGGGCCATCCTGCTGACCGTCAACCCGAACTACCGCTCGCACGAGCTGGAGTACATCCTGAAGCAGTCCGACTCGGAGAATATCTTCATCATGGACGGCTGGCGGGACATCGACTACGTCAACACGCTCTACGAGGTGATCCCCGAGCTGCGCGACCAGGAGCGGGGGAACCTCAAATGCGACAAGCTCCCCTTCCTCAAGAGGGTCTTCTTCTTCGGCCACGAGAAGCACCGCGGGATGTACTCGATCCCCGAGGTGCTGTCGCTGGCGGCCATGACCACGCCCGCGGAGTACCGGGAGCGGCAGGCGGCGCTGTCGCCCCACGACGTGGTCAACATGCAGTACACCTCCGGCACGACCGGCTTCCCGAAGGGGGTCATGCTGACCCACTACAACGTCGGCAACAACGGCTTCTGGATCGGCGAGCACCAGAAGCTCGGCCCCAAGGACCGCGACTGCATCCCGGTGCCGCTCTTCCACTGCTTCGGCTGCGTGCTGTCGACGCTGGCCTGCGTCACCCACGCATCGACGATGGTCATCCTCGAGTCGTACGACCCGCTGCAGGTCATGTACGCGGTCGAGAAGGAGCGCTGCACGGGGCTCAACGGCGTGCCGACGATGTTCATCGCCATACTCGACCACCCGATGTTCGAGAAGTTCGACTTCTCGTCCTTGCGCACCGGCATCATGGCCGGCTCCCCTTGCCCGGTGCCGACGATGCGCCAGGTGATCGAGAAGATGAACATGAGGGAGATCACCATCTGCTACGGCCTGACCGAGGCCTCCCCGGTGACCGCGCAGACCCGCGTCGGCGACGACATCCAGAAGCAGACCGAGACGATCGGCCGGCCGATGCCGGGGATGGAGGTCAAGACGATCAACCCGGAGACGGGCGCCGACTGCAAGGTGGGCGAGCATGGCGAGATCGTCAGCCGCGGCTACAACACGATGAAGGGCTACTACAAGATGCCCGAGGCGACCGCGGCGGCCATCGACAAGGATGGCTGGCTCCACTCCGGGGACATCGGCGTCTTCGATGCCGACGGCTACCTGTCGGTCACCGGGCGCCTGAAGGACATGATCATCCGCGGCGGCGAGAACGTCTATCCCAAGGAGGTCGAGGACTTCCTGCTGCTGATGCCCGGGATCCTCGACGTGCAGGTGGTCGGCGTGGCCTCGCGGAAGTACGGCGAGGAGGTCGGCGCCTTCGTCCGCCGCAAGGGGGACGCAACGATCACCGAGGACGACATCAGGGACTTCTGCCGCGGCAAGATCGCCCGCTACAAGATCCCGAAGTACATCCACTTCATCGACGCCTTCCCGATGACCGCCAGCGGCAAGATACAGAAGTACCTGCTGCGCGAGATGGCGGCCAAGGAACTCTGGCCCGACGCCCCCTGACGATGGACCGCATGCCGACGAGAGTGGTGATGACCCTCCCTCGCTGGGTGGGCGGCCTGCTGCGCCGATTCCCCCCATGCCGGACCGACGGGGAGCGGATGCGCCTGGCGGTCGCGCTGGCCCGCGAGAACGTGCTGCGGGGGACCGGCGGGCCGTTCGGCGCGGCCGTATTCGCCCGTGACGGGGAGCGGCCGGTGGCCGTCGGCGTCAACCGGGTCGAGGCCCTCGGCAACCCGGCAGCCCACGCCGAAATGGTCGCGCTGATGCTGGCCACCTCGCGCCTCGGCGGCTTCAGCCTGCACCGCCCCGACCTCCCGCCGCACGATCTGTTCGCCTCCTGCGCCCCGTGCGCCATGTGCCTCGGGGCGGCCCTCTGGAGCGGGGCGCGCCGGATCGTCTGCGGGGCCGGCCGGGCCGACGCGCAGTCGCTCGGCTTCGAGGAGGGTCCGGTCTTTCCCGAGTCGCGCCGCTACCTGCGGGAGCGGGGCGTCGAAATCGTCGAGGGGGTCCTGTCGGACGAGGCCCGAGCCGTCTTCCAGCTCTACCGGGAACGCCGGGGACTGGTCTACAACGGCTAGTCCGGGCGTCGCGCCCGCCGGGCTTCCGGGCCGGGATTCCTTGACGCGGCGCGGCGTTTCGGCTAGATTTACCGCCACCGGAGGGGCGCGACCGTGATATCCAAGAAGATCGTCCTCAAATTCAGCAAGAGCAGTTGGAAGAAGCCGCTCGTCTGCCACCTGTCGAAGGATTTCGACCTGATGTTCAACATCCTCAAGGCCGAGATCACCCCTCGCGAAGAGGGGGTCATGGTGATGGAGCTGATCGGCACCCGGACCGAGTACAACAAGGGGATCACCTACCTGCGGGACAACGGCGTCGACGTCCAGCCGCTGGCCCAGGATGTCATCCGCCGCGAGGAGCGCTGCACCCACTGCGGGGCCTGCACCGCCGTCTGCCCCACCGGCGCCCTGCACGTCAGGAAAGAGACCCAGGAGATCGCCTTCGACCAGGCCAAGTGCATCGGCTGCGAGCTGTGCATCCCGGCCTGCCCCCCCCGGGCCATGGAAACCAAGCTGTGAGGCGGATCTACCTCGACTATGCGGCCACCACCCCGGTCCGGCCCGAAGTGCTCGAGGCGATGCTGCCCTTCTTTTCGGAAGACTTCGGCAACCCGTCCAGCGCCCACTGGTACGGCGCCGGGCCCAAGGCTGCCGTCGCCCGCGCCCGGGGCGAGGTGGCCACGGCGCTCGGCTGCGACGAGGACGAGATCGTCTTCACCGCCGGCGGCACCGAGAGCGACAACCTGGCGGTCAAGGGGTGCGTCCGGGCAGCCGCGGGCGCCAGGAAGCACATCGTCACCTCGGCCATCGAGCACAAGGCGGTGCTTGAGTCGTGCCGGGCACTGGCCGCGGAGGGGGTCGAACTGACCATCCTGCCGGTCGACGGTTTCGGCCGCGTGTCGCCCGATGCCCTGCGGGGGGCTCTCCGGCCGCACACCGTCCTGGTCAGCATCATGCAGGCCAACAACGAGGTCGGCACCCTCCAGGACCTGCCCGCCCTGGCTTCCGTCTGCCGCGACGCGGGCGTGCCGCTGCACACCGACGCCGTCCAGGCTTTCGGCAAGGTGCCCACCGGCGTCGCCGATCCGGGGGTGACCTGTCTTTCCATCTCGGCCCACAAGCTATACGGGCCGAAGGGAGCCGGCGCCCTGTTCGTCCGCCGCGGCGCTCCGCTCGCCCCGGTCATTCATGGCGGGGGGCACGAGCGCTCCCGCCGTGCCGGGACCGAGAATGTGCCGGGGCTTGTCGGCCTGGGTGCGGCCGCCCGCCTGGCCATGGCCGACCTCGAAGCCGAGGGGAGGCGCCTCGACGCCCTGCGAACGCGCCTCTGGGAAGGGCTGTCGGCGGCCATTCCCGACGTCCGTCTCAACGGCCACCCAACCTGGCGCCTGCCGCATGTGGCCTCCGTCTCCATCGCCGGTATCGGGGGCGTTTCCATGATCCAGGCCCTGGAGGCCGAGGGGATCGCCGTTTCTTCCGGCTCGGCCTGCATGTCGGAATCGCCCGTGCCGTCGCATGTCCTGGCCGCCATGGGGATCGACGGCGCCCTGGCGGCGGGGACGGTGCGTTTCTCTCTCGGCCGCCACACCACTCCGGACGAGATCGACCGGGTCGTCGGCGCGCTGCCGGGCACCGTCGAGCGGCTGCGGCTGGCCAATTGACCACAACCACCAACGCAAGGGGGTAGGACGCATGAAATCGGACAAATGGCTCCTGGTCACCATCGGCTTCCTGGCCGGCATCGTGGTCGGCTTCGTTCTTGGGAAACTCGCCTCGGGCGGCGGCCAGACCGCAGCCAACCAGCCGGCTCCGCCGCAGGTGAACGTGCAGGCGGTGGCCAACCGCGAGGCGGAGATCAAGCAGTTGCGGGAACTCCTGGCCAAGGACCCGAACAACTACCAGGCTCTGGTGGCCATGGGGAATGCCTACTTCGACAGCGACCAGGCGGCCCCGGCGGCCGAGGCTTACGCCAAGGCGCTGGCCATCGACGGCAACTCGCCCGACGTCCGGACCGACCTGGGGATCATGTACCGGAGCCTGGGAAGATTTCAGGAGGCCGTGGCGGAGTTCCGCAAGGCCATGACCCTCGATCCGAAGCACCAGAACAGCCGGATGAACCTGGGCGTGGTCTACCTGTACGACCTGAAGGACTACAAGGCCGCCCTGGAGGCGTGGAAAGGGTACCTGGCGCTCGGGCCGACCGGCCCGCGGGCCGAGCAGATCAGGTCGCAGGTGACCGGCCTCGAGTCGATGGTATCCCAGGTCGACAAGGGGCAGGCCACGGGCATGGGCATGGAGGCGCCGGGCACCCTGAAGAACCTGCCGCCGCCTCCCCAATGATGACCGGCCGGGGATCGACCCGGAGGCGCGCCGGTGCGGGTCAGGTTCGCCCCCAGCCCGACCGGCAACCTGCACATAGGCGGGGCACGGACGGCCCTGTTCAACTGGCTCTTCGCCCGATCCCGAGGCGGGGAGTTCGTGCTGCGGATCGAGGACACCGACCGGGAGCGCTCGCGCCCCGAGTACGTGACCGAGATTCTCGAATCGCTGGCCTGGCTCGGCTTCGACCACGATCGCCCGCTGGCGTACCAGTCGGAGCGGGGCGGCCTCTACCGCGCCGCGGCCGAGCGGCTGATCGCCGAGGGGAAAGCCTACTGGTGCTTCTGCCGGCCCGACGAACTTGACGCCCGCCGGAAGGCGGCCGAGGCGGGCGGCGGGGCCTTCCACTACGACCGCCGCTGCGCCGCGATCGCTCCGCCGAGGAGGTCGCCTCGCGGCGGGCGGCCGGGGAACCCGCGGCCATCCGCATCAGGGTGCCGGAGGGGGTCAGCCGCTGGGAGGACGGCGTGCGCGGCGAGGTGGCCATCGACCACGCCCAGCTCGACGACTTCATCATCTTCAAGGGGGACGGCTCGCCGACCTACCACTTCGCCGTGGTGGTCGACGACGCCGACATGGGCATCACCGACGTCATCCGGGGCGAGGACCACATCTCCAACACTCCCAAGCAGCTGATCATCTACGAGGCCCTGGGCACCGCCCCCCCGCGTTTCGCTCACATCCCGCTGATCCACGGCACCGACGGGGGGCGGCTCTCGAAGCGGCACGGGGCGACCGCCGTCTCCGACTACCGGCGCCAGGGGTTCCTCCCCGAGGCGTTGGTCAACTACCTGGCCCTCCTCGGCTGGTCGCCGGGAGGGGAGAGCGAGATTCTTGGCCGGGACGAGTTGATCGCCCGGTTCGACCTCGCCCGGGTGGTCAAGACGCCGGCCGTCTTCGACCTGACCAAGCTGACCTGGATGAACGGGGTCTACCTGGCCGCCATGCCGGTGCCCGAACGAACCGACCGGGTCATCCCGTACCTCGAGGAAGCCGGGCGCGCTCGCGCCGGGGGAGGCCGCCGGCCGACGGGCGTGGCTGGAGGAGGTTGTCCGGGTGGTCGGCGAGCGGATCAAGCTCCTGTCGGACATCGTCCCGCAGACCGACTTCGTCTTCACCGAGGTGGAGCCGGACGCCCAGGCCGCGACGGCCATCCGGAAGGCCGAGGCCGACCGGGAAGTGTTCGGCAGGCTGGTGAAGGTCCTTGATGGGCTGGCCGGACTTCGGGCACGACACGCTGGAGGCGGCCGTCCGGGAGTTCATGACCGCCGAGGGTCTGGCGGCCAAGCGCCTCTTCCAGCCGCTGCGGGCGGCGGTCACCGGCCGCCTGGCCTCGCCCGGCCTGTTCGAGAGCATGGGCCTGGTCGGCCGGGAGCGGTGCCTGGCCCGGATCAGGTCACGGCTGGCCGGCGCCTGATCCGCCCGGAGCGGGTGCTGCCTGCCTGCCTCGCCCCATCCCGTGCCCGCCGCGGCCGCCCCCCTGGCCGTGGGCGTTCTGGCGGCACTTCCAGCCGGGGTTTCCCCCCGTATCCCGGAAGGAGATGACCGCCCCGGTCGGGACGATGAGCACCTCGGCGGCCACGAGGTAGAGCTTCCCGTCGCGCCCCATGGCCTTCGACCCGGTCACCTTCACCGCCGTTCCGGGAGGGATGTTCAGGCCGGTTTCCAGCCAGTGCGAGGCCGGCGCCGTCAAGACGGTGTAGCGGTCGCGGCGCGCGAGCAGGGTGAACGAAACCGGCCCGCAGCAGGGCCAGTGGAGCTCCGCGACCCGTCCCTCGACCACCGCGGCCGTGTTCGGGTCGTAGCCGCCGGGGTAGTGGATGCCGCTGCCGGAAAGGGTCGTCTCCTCCTCGCCGGTGGCCGCGACGGGCGCCGCCGCGGCCGGAAGCGCCAACAGGGTCAAGAAAAACAGGACCGGCAGGACGGCCGTGACCGCCCTGCCGGTGAAGTGGATGGGACTACTTGGCCGACGGGGCCTTCTGGCCTGCATCGGTGTTCCCCTGGCTGTTCGCCTTGGGGCAGTCGTTGGGGCAATTGACACCCGAGCCGTCGCGCCGCTGGTCGCGGTTTCCGGTCCGGGCGCCGGCCTGCTGCTGGGCGCACGGTCCGCCGCACGGCGGCTGGACTTGCGCCTGTCGCTGCCGGCACGGGCCGCCGCAGGGCGAATCGTCCTGAACTTGCTGCTGGTAGCACGGGCCGCCGCGCGCCCCTCCCGCGTTGCCCCGCCCCCGTCCTGCCAGGGCGGTCATCGGGACGACCAGGGCCACGACCAGAACCGCTGCCACCGCCAATCCGAGCACTTTCCTCATGTCCGTTCCTCCTGTTGGGTTGAGGTTCACCCCTGGCTATTGCAGGAGGCGTGCCAACAGGTGAGCAGTGACGTAACCCTTTGAAAAGCAAGGGTACGGGTGTCGAAGCGGGGTGGCATGAAATGTCCCGGAGGTGCAGAATCTGCACCGGGCCGCGCAGGACGTGCACGACGGGGCGCTCACAGGCCGAACTCCCGGATGCGATACTGAAGGGTCCGCAGCGAGATGCCCAGGCGCTCGGCCGTCCGGCGGCGGTTTCCCCCCTCCTCGCGCAGGATGCGGGCGATCGTCTCGCGTTCCTGCGAGCGGAGGATCCCACCGTCCCCGGGCTCCGCCGGCGCGGCTTCCAGGTCGAGGTGGGCCGGCTCGATGAGCCCGGGCGAGACGATCACCGCCCGCTCGATGACGTTCTGCAGTTCGCGGATGTTGCCCGGCCAGCGGTGGGCGAGGAGGGCCTGCGCCGCGGCGGGCGAGATTTCCGGCGGCGCCTTGCCGAAGGCCGAGGCCGCGCGGCGGGCGAAGTGCTCCGCCAGCGGCAGGATCGCCGCCCGGCGGGCGGATAGCGGCGGGAGACGTATCGGGAAGACGTTCAGCCGGTAGAAGAGGTCGCGGCGGAAGGTGCCGGTTTCGACCGCCGCGCGCAGGTCGCGGTTGGTGGCGGCGATCAGCCGGACGTCGACCGGCAGGGGCGTGTTGCCGCCGACCCGCTCCACCTCGCGCTCCTGGATGACCCGCAGCAGTTTGACCTGGACCGCCTCGCCGATCTCGCCCATCTCGTCGAGCAAGCAGGGTGCCGCCGTCGGCCGCCTCGAAACGCCCCTTGCGTGTTGCCGCGGCCCCGGTGAAGGCGCCCTTCTCGTGGCCGAAGAGTTCGCTCTCCAGCAGCGTCTCGGCCAGGGCGGCGCAGTTGACGGCGACGAACGGACGCTCCCGGCGGGGGCTGGCCCGGTGGAGGAGCGGGCCAGGACCTCCTTGCCGGTGCCGCTCTCTCCCGTCAGCAGGACCGATGCCGTCGTGGGGGCGACCTGCCCGACAAGCTCCCGGACGCGGTCCATCCCCTCGCCGGCGAAGATCAGTTCCTCGGGGGGGAGGCGCCCGGGAGACCGGCCGTCGGCCGCCTCTCTTTCCGCGTCGGCCTCCCCGAGCACCCTGGCGACGACACCCCGGAGGTCGTCGGGGCTCCTGAAGGGCTTGGTCAGGTAGTCAGCCGCGCCGGCCTTCATCGCCTCGACGGCGTTGTCGACCGAGCCGTGGGCGGTCATCACCACCCAGCGGGTGGATGGGCTGAGGTTCCTTCCTTCGCGCAGAACATCCAAGCCCGATCGCCCCGGCATGCGCATGTCGGTGACCACCAGGTCGTACGGCAGGGCGGCCAGCTTGGCCAGCCCAGCCTCGCCGTCGGGAGCCTCGTCCACGCCGTGTCCCTCCCCCGACAGGACCGTCCTGACGAAGGCCCGCAGCGGGGCGTCGTCCTCGATCACCAGGATGCGCCGGGTCATGGCCGATTGTCCGCCTTGTGGAGTCGCACGGTCAAGACCGCCCCGCCCCCGGGGGCGTTGCCCAGGTCGACCGAGCCGCCCAGTCCCTCGATCACCTTGCGGGCGTAAGCCAACCCGAGGCCGGTGCCGTCGGCCTTGGTGGTGAAGAAGGGCTGGAAGAGGCGGCCGATCACGTCCGGCCGGATGCCCGGCCCCGAGTCGACGACCGTCAGCGTGACCCACCTGCCCCGGACACGGGCGTCGACGGCGATCGCGCCCGACGGGTCCGGCCGCCTCGCGGGCATTGCGCAGCACGTTGACCAGCGCCCGCAGCAGCTTCTCCCGGTCGGCCCTGACGGCCGTGCCCCCGGGCAGGTCGACCGTCGTCCGGCCGCCCCAGCCGGACAGGGTGGCGGCGACCGCCTCGTCGGCAAGCGCGCGCAGGTCGACCGGCCCGATCTCCAGTCCTCCTCCCGGGCGAAGAGGAGCAGCTCGGTGACCAGCGTCTCGAGGCGGACGGCGCCGGCGGTGACCATGGTCAGGCTCTCCTTGCGCGGGTCGCCCGCGGGCGTCCGCTCGTCGGCCAGTTGGGCGAAGCCCTTGAGGCTGCCCAGTGTGTTCCTGATCTCGTGGGCCAGGGTGGCGGTCATCTGCCCCACCAGGGCCATCCGTTCCCGGCGGGCGGCCTCCTCCTCCAGGGTCACCAGCCGTCGCAGGGCCACCAGGAGCGCCCCGCCGCCCGCCCAGAGCAGGGCCAGCACGGTGACGACCGTCCAGCGGAGAGTCCGCGCCCGTTCCAGGACCAGGTCGGCCGGGGTGGTGTGGAGAACGATCCGCAAGTCGAGCGGGAGGCCGTCGACGTCGGCCACCCGGGTGTCGAACCGGTAGCCGGAAAGGCCGGTGCCCATCGGGACGGGCCCCGCGGAGAATCCGTCCGGCGGGGGGGCGGGCCGATCGCCGGGGGGAAGGAGCGTGCCCTCCAGGGCGGCGTTGGTGTGGAAGACGAGCCTCCCCTGGCCGTCGGTGACCAGCGCGTAGGCCACCACCCGGTCGGCGAAGACGTCGGCCACGCCGCGCAGGCCGCTTCGCCCGCCCCGCCGGAGCGACTCGCCGGCCGCGTCCGCGAGCCCCCGGGCGGTCCCCTCCAGCGAGAGGCGGGCCAGTTCCCGGGCGGTCCGGTCGCTGGAGCGGGTGGCCACAATGACCGCCGCCGAGACGGCCACCAGCAGGGCCGCCCCCAGCAGGTAGGCGAGCCGCAACGGCCCCCGCATCAGCGCAGTTTCAGCGACAGGGCGGCCACCAGCGTCAGGATGACTGAGACGATCCAGTAGCGGATGACCACCTTCGGTTCGGCGATCCCCCGGTGGGCGAAGCCGTGGTGGACCGGCGCCCGCAGGAAGATCCGTCGCCCGATCCGGTCGCCGATCTTCTGGATCAGCGAGGTGGCGATGGAGGCCACGAAGACCCCGCCGACGATCGGGAAGAGCATCTCCTGGCGGGTCAGGAAGGCCAGCGCGGCCAGGACCGCGCCGACGGCCAGTGACCCGGTGTCGCCCATCATCACCTCGGCCGGGTAGGCGTTGAACCAGAGGTAGCCGGCCAGCGCGCCGACCAGGGCGGCGGCGCAGACGGCCAGTTCGTTGGCGCCGGGTATGCGCGGGAAGAGGAGGAAGCGGGAGAGGCTCTCGCTTCCCAGGACGAAGGCGAAGATGCCGTAGAGCGAGGCGGTCAGGACCGATGGCCCGGTCACCAGCCCGTCCAGCCCGTCGGTGATGTTGACCGCGTTCACCATGGCGAAGAAGGCCACGGACACGAATGCGGCGAACAGCAGCGTGCCGACGTCCCAGGCCACATGCCGGGCGAAGGGGAAGATGAAGGTGGACCGGAGGCCGGCCGGCAGGGGGCTCTCGGCGCCAGTCAGCCACCAGGCGAAGGGGACGATCCAGGCCAACTGAAGGATCGTCTTGGCGGCCTCTCCCAGGCCGTAGAGGGACGACTTGAGGCGAACCTTGAGCCAGTCGTCGAACAGCCCGACCAGGCCGAAGTAGCCGGCGGCGGCGGCCACGGCCAGCAGGAAGGGGTTGCGCCAGTTGCCCCAGAGGATCAGTGAAACGGTGAAGCCGAGCAGGATCACCAAGCCCCCGGCGGTCGGCGTGCCCCGCTTCGAGTCGGTCCGCAGCGACCGGTGGTCCCCGCCGGAGTCGCGGAAGCGGGCCCGGTAGAGGGCGACGATCATCCGGTGGCCGAGCAGCAGAACCAATAGCAGGGCCGTCAGGGCGGCCATGATGACCCGGAAGGAGAGGTAGTTGAAGAGGCGGAAGAAGCCGGCCTCGATGCCGGCCGCGCGCAACAGGTGGATCAGGTACTCAACCATCGGTCCCCCTTTCCCGGGCGAGGACGGCGTCGATGCGCTCCTGCAGGTCGAGGAAGCTCTGGCGGATGCGGAAGCGGGGGTTGAAGTCGGAGGTGGTGATCAGCATCTCCTCGGTGAAGGCCCGCGTCCGCTCCAGGTCGTGCCCGGTGATGCGCCCCTTGCGCAGGGCCGTCTGGAGCCCCTCCAGGATTGCCTGGCGGAGGCGGGCGTTCTGGGCGAAGCGGAAGTCGGCGGCCAGATCGAAGTAGTCGTCCAGCGGAACGAACAGCGGGAGCACCCGCAGCGCCTCGATGCGCACCTCGACGTGCTGGAACCGGCGGCGGAAGGCCGCGGTCATGGCCTCAACCAGGGAGCGGTTGTCGGCCAGGCGGTCGGAGAAGGTGCTGGCCATGGCAAAGGCCGCCGCCCGGACCTCGAAGTAGGGGTCGTCGATCCCCCGGCGCACCAGGTCGGGGAAGGCGTCGTCGAACAGGCCGATGCCGTTCAGGGCGCGAAGGATGTTCCGGCGCACGTAACCCGTCCCGCCGGGGTAGAGGCGCAGCAGGCGGGGGATCCGGTCGCCGCGCCCCAGGGCCCCGGCCAGCTTGATGCCCATGTTGCGCTCATGCCAGTCGTCCGCCTCGAGGTGCTCGTCCATCTTGATGGCGTAGAGGCGGCGGTAGAAGCTGTCCTTGGGCTGGCGGCGGAGGAAGTCCGCCAGCGTGTCGACCAGCTTCCTGATGCCGACGCTCTGCGGCTCGACGATGTCCGCCATCCCCTCGACCCGCCGCCGCTGGGCCACCCGGTCGAAGGTGTCGACCACCAGCTCGGGCGTATCGTGGGTGCGCAGGCCGGCCGCCGCCTCGGCCAGGGAGGCCAGCCTCGCGGGCGATGCCAGCAGCTCGACCAGTGTCCCGGCCAGCTCGCCCGGCTCGAGGAAATCGATGCCGCCGGCCTCGCGCCGCTCGAAGATCGGCGCGCAGGCGCCCGCCTCGGCCAGCCGGATGGCGTTCAACTCCTGGTGATCGCCGGGGAGGCCGCGTTTGGGGATGATCACCGCCGCCCGGCCGGCGGCGATGATCTCGTGGATGGTGCCCGAGCCGGCGCGGCAGACGACGACGTCGGCCGCGGCGAGCCACAGGGGGATGTCGTGCAGGTAGGGGAAGAGGAGGTGGCGGAAACATCCCGCGTCGGCGGTGAACTCCATCCCGCCGCCGTCGAGCGGCCGCCCCTCCGTGGATTGCCCCAGGGCCCGCCCGACACGCTCTAGGGTGTCCTCCCAGGGGCGGTAGTCCCCCGTCCCCAGGCCCACGGCGTGGACCAAGGTGACCGCCTGCCCGGCCGCCCGCAGAGCCGGGATGATCGCCGGGATGGCCCGGTTGATGCTGCGAGAGCCGAGCGAGCCGCCCAGGACCAGAACCACCCGGTGGCCGGGTTCGATCCCCCGTTCCCGCCTGGCCGCGTCACGGTCCCCCCCGGGCCCGATGTCACGGCGGACCGGGTAGCCGGTGTAGACGCAGCGGGTGCTCCAAAGGAAGTAGGGACTCTCGCGGTAGCTGACCATGACCGCGTCGGCGAAAAGCGAGGCGGCCTTGTTCATCAGCCCGGGCATCAGGTTCTGCTCATGGATGATCAGGCGGGTGCCGAGGAGCGGGCGCAGCAGCCGCGCGGCGAAGCAGACCGGGGCGCTGACGTAACCGCCCGAGGCGAGCACCAGGCGGGGCCGGTGGCGGATGAGAACTCCGCAGGCCTTGAAGATGCCGGCGACGATGGTCAGGCAGGTCCGCGGGAAACGGCTCAGGTTCGACCCGTGGACCGGCGCGGCCGGGACGCGGATCATCGGGATGTCACCGAGGCGGGAGACGATCGTCTCCTCGGCCAGGGTGCCGGTGCCGACGTAGAGGACATCCGACACCCTGCCCGCCTGGCGGAGAGCCCGCAGGATCTCCAGCAGGGGGTAGACATGCCCGCCGGTGCCGCCGCCGGTCAGCAGAACCCTGTAGGGAACGACCGGCTTGGCGCCGCCGTCAGCCGGCGGGTGAGATGCCGTCACGCTTCTCTCCGCGGCCCGTCACGCTTGACTTTAAGGTGATCTTCTCGCATAATCCATCCCACTGGGGAGTCGTCCAACGGTAGGACTGCAGACTCTGGATCTGCCTATTGGGGTTCGAATCCCTGCTCCCCAGCCAATCATCCCCCCGCCGCTTGGCTGCCGCGGATTATACCGCCTCGCCGGTCAGTCGACGAGCATGAACATCTTCTTCGGGGCGCCGCAGACCGGGCACTTCTCGGGGGCTTCCCCCTCGGCCGTGTGGCCGCACACCTGGCAAACCCAGTAGTCGATCACCGGGGCCGTCTGGAGATTGTCGAGCATCTTCTGGTACAGCCCGGCGTGGGTCTTTTCGACGGCGTTGGCTCCCAGGAAGGAGAGTTCGGCCCCCTTCAACCCTTCCGCCCGGGCCTGCTCGATCATCCCCGGGTACATGGCGCTGAACTCGTGCGTTTCGCCGGCGATCGCCTCGGCCAGGTTCTCGCGGGTCGACTTGATCGCGCCCAGCTCGCGCAGGTGGTTGTTGGCGTGCACCGTCTCCGCTGCGGCCGCCGCCCGGAAGAGGCGGGCCGCCTGCGGGAATCCTTCCGCGTCGGCCTTCTTGGCGAAGGCGAGGTACTTCCGGTTGGCCTGCGATTCGCCGGCGAAGGCGGCCATCAGGTTGTCGGCGGTCTTGCTCATGTCCGTTCCTCCCGAAAGAAGAGTTGAATCATCACGCCCTGGTCTCCTTGGCGATCTTCGCCCAGGTGTCCTTCAGGGTGACGACCCGGTTGAAGACCGGCCTGCCGGGGAGGCTGTCCGGGTCGACCGCGAAGTACCCCTGGCGGGTGAACTGGCGGCGATCCCCGGGCGCAAGTCCCGCGGCCGACGACTCCACCAGGGAGTCTCGCAGGACGGTCAGCGAGGCGGGGTTCAGATCGGTCAGGAAGTCGCCCGACTCCTGCCCGGGCACGTCGCGGGTGAAGAGGTGGTCGTACAGGCGGACCTCGGCCGGCACCGCCGCCTCGGCCGAGACCCAGTGTATGGTGCTCTTGACCTTGCGTCCGTCGGGCGCTTCGCCCCCGCGGCTGGCCGGGTCGTGGGTGCAGCGGATCAGCGTCACCCGGCCATCGGCGTTCTTCTCGAGGCCGGTGCAGGTCACCAGGAACGCCGACTTGAGCCGCACCTCCCTGCCCGGCGAGAGGCGGTAGTACTTCGGCGGCGGCACCTCGCGGAAGTCGTCCCGCTCGATGAAGAGCTCCCGGCCGAAGGGCAGCTTCCGGGTGCCGGCGGCGGGATCCTCGGGGTTGTTCTCCGTCTCGACCTCCCCGGTCATGCCTTCGGGCCAGTCCTCGATCACCAGCCTGACCGGGTCGAGGACGGCCATCACCCGCGGCGCCCAGCGGTTCAGGTGCTCGCGGACGCAGTGCTCCAGCAGGGCCACGTCGACCGTGCTGTCGCGCTTGGCGACCCCGATCCGGTCGCAGAAGTCGGCTATCGCCTCGGGCGGGAAGCCGCGGCGGCGCAAGCCCGCCAGCGTCGGCAGCCGGGGGTCGTCCCAGCCGGACACGTGCTTCCCCTCGACCAGATGCAGCAGCTTGCGCTTGCTCATCACCGTGCGGGTCAGGTTCAGGCGGGCGAACTCGTACTGGCGCGGCCGGGCGGCGAGGTCGAGGTTGTCGAGCACCCAGTCGTACAGCGGGCGGTGATCCTCGAACTCGAGGGTGCAGATCGAGTGGGTGATCCCCTCCAGCGCGTCGCCGATCGGGTGGGCGTAGTCGTACATCGGGTAGATGCACCAGGCGTCGCCGGTGCGGTGGTGGGTCGCCCGCATGATCCGGTAGAGGACCGGGTCGCGCAGGTTGATGTTGCCCGAGGCCATGTCGATCCTGGCCCGCAGCGTGCGCGAGCCGTCGGGGAACTCGCCCGCGCGCATCCGCCGGAAGAGGTCGAGGTTCTCGGCCGGCGGCCGGTCGCGGTACGGGCTCGGGCGCCCCGGCTCGGTCAGCGTGCCACGGTGCCGGCGCACCTCGTCGGCCGTCAGGTCGCAGACGTAGGCCAGCCCCTTGCCGATCAGCGCTTCCGCGCGGCGGTAGCACTCCTCATAGTAGTCGGAGGCGAAGAAGAAGCGCCCGTCCCAGTCGAAGCCGAGCCAGCGCACGTCGCGCACGATGGCGTCGACGTACTCCTGCTCCTCCTTCTCCGGGTTGGTGTCGTCCATGCGCAGGTTGCACAGGCCGCCGTACTCCGCCGCGACGCCGAAATTCAGGTGGATGCTCTTGGCGTGGCCGATGTGCAGGTAGCCGTTCGGCTCGGGGGGAAGCGGGTGTGGACCTGCCCGACCCGCCCGTCGGCCAGGTCGCGGGCGACGATCTCGCGGATGAAGTCCCCGGCTTGTTTCTGGTCTTCGGGCATCGTTTCCTCGCTCGTCTCGTGCGTCGGTGAGCCATCATTATACCCCGTCGCGTGCCGCATGGGGGTTCCCATCGGCGTCACCCCTCCAACTCTCCGGCTCTAGGGAGAAAGGGGGAGGCGGGCGGCGAGGTCGCGGGCCTGGGCGTTGCCCGGGTGCCGCCGGAGGAGTTCGCCGGCCGCGGCGGCCGCTTCGGATCGGCGCCCGAGTGCGTCGAGGTCGACGGCCAGGTTGTAACCCGCCTCGAAGTCGCCCGGGTCGATGGCCAGCGCGCCCCGGTAGAGCGCGACGGCCTCGGATCGCCGCCCCGTCTCGGCCAGCAGTATGCCGAGGTCGAGCATCGCCTCGCGGTGCCCCGGTTGGAGGCGCAGGGCGCGGCGGTAGGAGTCCTCGGCTTCGGCCGTCCGGCCGGTGGCCTGGAGGACCAGGCCCAGGTTGGTCAGCACGCCGGCCCGCGGCTGGCCGAGTCCCAGGGCCAGGCGGTAATCGGCTTCGGCCCCGCCGAGGTCGCCGGCCCGGTGGCGGGCGAGCCCCCGGTTGGCCGGGACGATCGACTCGCGCGGCGCCAGCAGGGCTGCCCGGTCATAGGCCGTGACCGCCCCGCCCAACTCGCCCCGTTCGAGGAAGAGGTTGCCGACGTTGTACCACGCCCGGAAGAAGCCGGGATCGATCGCCAGCGCCTTCCGGTAGTCGGCCAGGGCCTCGCCGTCGCGCCCGGGAACGGCGGCCAGGGCGTTGCCCCGGTTGTTCCAGGCCAGCGCGCTCGCCGGGGACTTGGCCACGGTGTCGTCCCAGAGGGCGATGCTGTCGTGCCAGACGGCCGTCTTTGCCCGGGTCAGCGGGATCAGGCAGGCGGCCAGCGCGACCGGGACTAGCCAGGGGAGGATCTTGCCGGCGGAGCCGGGCACTCGCTGACGAATCCGCTCCAGCAGCACGCCCAAGGGGAGGAAGAGACCGAAGGAGGCAATGTAGGTGTAGCGGTCGGCCGCCGCTGCGCTGCCGATCCTGACCAGTTGGAGGACCGGCAGCAGGGCCGCCAAGTAGAAGAGGGCGCCGAAGAGAAGGGTCCGCCGGCGCCGCAGGGCGAACAGGGCGGCAATCACCGCGGCCAGCGCCACCGGCGCGGCCAGGTACTGCCACGGCAGGCTTCCCGATCCGAGAGGCGGCAGCGGGTAGATGGCCGACAGGCGGGTCGGGGCCACCGTCTTGACCAGGTAGAAGAGGATTCCCCAGGCGGCCACCAGCAGGTTCGCCGGATCGAGCACGTCGCCGTCCCGAAGGCTGTAGGCGCCGGCGCTCCGCTGGACCCGGAGGGTGACCGCCGCCATTGCTGCCGCCAGCAGCAGGAAGGGGAGCAGTCCGCGGAGCGACTTCCACGATCGGCGGAAGCGGCCGGTGTGCCAGTCGGCCAGCGCCAGTACCAGCGGCAGCGACACGGCCATCGGCTTCGACAGCAGGGCCAGCGCGAAGAGACCCAGCGAGAGGCCATAGCGGCTCCTGCCCCCGTCGCGGCGCCAGGCGAGCCAGGCTGTCAGCGAGGCGAAGTAGAGAGCGGTGCACAGGACGTCCTTGCGCTGCGCGATCCAGGCCACCGACTCGACCCGCAGCGGGTGGACGCCGAGGAGAAGGGCCGTGGCGAAGGCGGCGGGGACGCTGCCGGTCAGCAGCAGCGCGGCGGCGAAGGCTCCCAGCACGGCTGCCAGGTGGAGAGCCAGGTTGATCGCCAGGTGGCCGGCCGGGGCGTCGCCGAAGAGGGCATGGTCCAGCGCCAGCGACAGCATCGTCAGCGGGTGCCAGTTGGCCGCCACCGAGCGGAAGGCGCCCCGCAGGGGGGAGCCGCCGGGGAGGAGGTCGGGGTTCTCGGTGACGTACTCGGGATCGTCCCAGTTGGTGTAGCCGTTGCCGAGCATCGGCAGGAAAGCGGCCCCGACGGCCAGGGCCAGGCAGAGGATGGCCACGGCGACGGGCCCGCGGCGGGCGGCCGGGATCATGCCCCCGGCGGGACGAGCCGGTCCCCCACCCGCCACCGGGCTCCCAGCAGGAAGTCGGCCGCCGGAAGGGCGCGCCCCCCCTCCTTCTGGAGGAGTTCCAGCGACACCGCCCCGGCGTCCGCGGCGACCACCAGGCCGCGGTTGGCGTCGGCGGCGATGACCGTGCCAGGCTCCCCGTCCCCGGGAACGACCCGGCCGCGGAGCACCTTGACCCGCGAGCTGCCGTGGAACACCTGCCCGCCGGGCCAGGGAGTCACCCCCCGGATTAGGGCGACGATCCCGGCTGCCGGGCGGTTCCAGTCGATCCGCCCGTCCTCCTTGGCCAGTTTGGGCGCCAGGCTGGCCAGGGCGTCCTCCTGCGGGAGAGCCAGCGCGTCGCCCCGTTCGATGGCGGCGATCACCTCCAGCAGCAGCCGGGTGCCGGGGCGGGTCGAGCGCTCCAGCAGCAGCCCGGCGTCGTCCCCCGGTTCGATCGGCAGCAGGCGCTGCCCCAGCACCGGCCCGGCATCCATGGCCGCCGTCACCCGGATGATGCTCACCCCGGTCGACGCCTCGCCCCGGATCAGGGCCCAGTTGACCGGCGCCGCCCCCCGGTATTTCGGCAGCAACGACGGGTGGACGTTGACGAAGCCGTGGCGGGGGATGTGGAGCAGCCGCTTCGGCAGGTAGCCGCCGTAGGCCACGACCACCCCGAGCGGCGCGCCGCAATGCTCCAGCGCGGCGGCAAGTTCCGGATCGCGGGCCGACTCGGGCTGCGCGACGGGGATGCCGGCATCGAGGCAGAAGCGCTTGACCGGTGAAGCCTGGGGGGTGCCGTGCCGACCCGCCGGCCGGTCCGGCTGGGTGACCGCCAGCAGGACGCGGTGGTGGCGGTGGAGTTCCTCGAGGTGGCGCCGGGAGGTACTCGGGGGTGCCTAAGAAGACCAGGTCCATCGGCTGCTCAGGGCAGCGGGCCGTCGGCCGCTTGTTTGCGGAGCTTCTTGCGGACCATTTGCCGCTTGAGGCCCGAGAGGCGGTCGATGAACAGCAACCCTTCGATGTGGTCGATCTCGTGCTGCAGGACGCGGGCCATCATCCCCTCGGCCTCGATCGTCCGCAGCATCCCGTCCGGGTCGCGCCCCTGCACCAGGATCCTCCCGGCGCGGGTGATTCGGTGGGTGAAGTCGGGAATCGACAGGCAGCCCTCCTCCAGTTCCTCGTCGTCGCCGGCGGTCGACACGATGACCGGGTCGGCCAGCCGCAGCAGCGCCGCCGGATCCCGCCCGCAACTCGGGTCGACCACGATGATCCGGCTGGAAACGCCCACCTGCGGGGCGGCCAGGCCGATGCCCAGCGACTCGTACATCGTCTGGACCATGTCGTCCATCAGGCGCCGCACCTCCCGGTCGATGTCGCCGACGCCGGACGCCTTGCGGGCCAGGATCGGGTCGGGAAAGGTGCGGATGCCGAGGATGGACATGGGGCCGGTTCCCGTCAGGCGTAGGCCATCTCGCCCAGCGCGGCCAGCAGGCGCATGCAGTCGTCGGTGGTGCCGACGCTGATGCGCAGAAAGTCCTCGACGCGGGGGAGCTTGAAGTGGCGGACGATGATGCCCAGCGCGCGCAGCGAGGCAGCCAGCTTGGCCGAGTCAAGCTTGTAGTGGCGGGCCAGGATGAAGTTGGCCGACGACGGCAGGACGAAGAAGCCGACGTCCACCAGGCCCTGGACCATCATCTCCCGGGCATCGATGACCGCTTTCCGGGTCTGCTCGAAGTACTCCTTGTCCTCCAGCGCGGCCACCGCGCCGGCGATGGCCAGGCGCCCCAGCGGGTAGGAGTTGAAGCTGTTCTTGATCCGCTCGAGGGCCTCGATCAGCCGGGGGTGGCCGACGGCGAAGCCGACCCGGAGGCCTGCCAGCGAGCGCGACTTGGAGAGAGTCTGGACGACCAGCAGGTTGGGCAGCTTGCGGGTCAGGCCGATGGCCGTCTCGCCGCCGAAGTCGACGTAGGCCTCGTCGACCACGACCACCGAGTCGGGGCTCCCCTTGGCCAGCCGGGCGATGTCGTCGACCGGCAGCAGGATGCCGGTGGGGGCGTTCGGATTGGCGATGACGATGCCGCCGTTGGGGCGGGCGTAATCCTTGACCCGGATGGTGAAGTCGTCGGTCAGCGGGACGGTCTCGAAGTCGATGCCGTGGAGGCCGCACCAGACCGGGTAGAAGCTGTAGGTGACGTCGGGGAAGAGGACCGGCTTGTCGTGCTTGAGCAGGGCCATGAAGACGTGCGACAGGACCTCGTCGGAGCCGTTCCCGGGGAAGACCGACGTCGGTTCGACCCCGTGGATCGCGGCCACGGCCTCCCTGAGGCGGCTGGCGTCGGGGTCGGGGTAGAGGCGCAGCGCATCGCCGGCCTCCTGCTTGATGGCCTCGATCACCCGCGGCGATGGCGGGAAGGGATTCTCGTTGGTGTTCAGTTTGGCCAGGTCGGGCATCTTCGGCTGCTCCCCCGGCGTGTAGGGGGTCAGCCCGGCGACCAGCGGGCTCCAGAAGCGGCAGGTGTCTTGATTTCCCATGGCCCGTCAGTATACGACTGGTGCGTCGAAAATGCCACGTCCCGGCGGATGTCCCGAAAATGGGGGGCGGGGTCCTGGCAACCGCATGGGCCGGGTCCTGGCGTCTCCCACCCCCACGTGGTGCTCGCCAACGGGCTGCGCGCCACGTGGGGGTCCCCCGGAGGCGTCACCCGGGCCGGCCATTGGATGGCCCCGCACCTGACGGTCGGGGCATCGGGGGGACTTTAGGGAAGGAGGGCTTCGAAGCGCTGCTCGGTCACCTCGGTGCCCCAGCGCGCGCCGCGCTGCTCCTCGACCAGCCGGAAGCCGGCACGCTCGTAAAGATGCCGGGCGGCGTGCAGACCCTCGAAGGTCCAGAGGAAGACCTTCGGATAGTTCCGCTTGCGGCAGAAGGCCATGGCGGCGTCGAGCAGCCGGCGGCCGACTCCCGTCCCGCGGGCGCCGTCGCCGACGATGAACCAGCGCAGGTGCGCCCCCTCGCCGTCGGCGCGCAGCCCGTCGATGGCCACGGAACCGACCGCCAGCCCGTCGATCGAAGCCGTCCAGAGGCCGTCGCGCCGGTCGTCGAACCGGTCGACGAACTCGGCCAGCTCGCGGGCGACCTTGGTCTCGAAGCAGGCCGGGAAGCCCCAGTCGGCGGCGTAGTACGCGCCGTGCAGCTCGACGATGCGCCCGACCACGCCGGGCGCGTATCCGCGACGGATCACGACGTCATCCACGGTCATCGGTCCGCTCCTTTCCGACCGGTCCGCCAGTCCGACCACCGATCAGCGAGATCGCGAAAAGGCTATTCGAGGAGATTTTCCAGCGCTTCGGCGTCGGCGGCGTCGCGCAGGCGGCCGGTGCTCCGCTTGTTGCGGATCAGGTCTGCCGGTCCGATGACGGGCACGCTGATGCCGTCCACGGCCACTTCGATGCGATTCGGCCATGCGTCAGCGAAGGTGACGCCATCTATGCCGCAGACGATGTCGACGCGGTTCGGATCGATCCCGATCTGGAAGACCGTCGCGTCGTTTGCCAGGTCGTCCACGGTCAGGTTGTGGAGCGGGGCGCCGAAGGCCCGCAGGGCAGCCATCACCCGCCGGGCGTTTTCCAGCGATAGCTCGATCCAGACATCCATGTCGCGGGTCGCCCGGGGATACCCGTGGACGGCGAGGGCGTGAGCACCGACCAACATGAAGCGGACGTCAGCGTCGATAAAGGCGGACAAAAGACTTCTGAAGTCTTGGTTCACGCGCTTCTCCGGGGTGGGCAAGAGACCAGGCTTCGAGACTGAGCCGCCACGCCAGTTCGAGGCGCTCGGCCGGGGTTAGCGTCAGCGGGTAGCGATCCGGCCCCTCGGCGTGGCGGTCGGTGATCTTCCTTATCGATACGACTCTCTTCATGGCTCCACCAGAGCGGAAAGGCCTGATTCCATGCGCTCAGTATACGCCCTTGGCGTGCCTGCCGCCATGCCGCGAACCGGCAGTCCAGCGCTGTCGGCATGACTGTTTCCTCCCTCCCGGACGCCGGACGCTAATGGAGCGGTCTGAACCGTCTGGGGCGAACCATCGGATTCCGGGAATTAGGCGGTGACCCTCCGGTTGAACGCGACGGGCGGTGGTGTATAGTTAGTGAAAACGGAGGGGTCCCCGATGAGAAGATTGACCGCGCTCGCCTGCCTCGTCGCCGTCCTTGCCGTCGCGGTGCCGGCGGCGGCCAAGTTCGAGCCGGACCTGCGCTGGTCGGCCGGCGAGACAGAGCACTTCCGCGTCTACTGGCACCAGGGGGGGGAGGAGACGGCGGCACGCGCCGCGGCGATCGCCGAGGAGGCCCACCGCCGGCTGACCGAACGGATCGGCTGGCAGCCGAAGGGGAAGACCGCGCTGGTGCTGGCCGACGTCTCCGACGCGGCCAACGGCTACACCACCCCGTTCCCGACCAACCGGGTGGTCGTCTACCTGGCCCGCCCGCTGGAGGCGCCCGGCTTCGGCACCGTCCACCGCGACGACTGGCTGCGCCTGGTCATCACCCACGAGTACGCCCACGTGCTGCAGCTCGACATGGTCCGCGGCTTCCCGAAGGTGCTGCGCCACCTCTTCGGCCGGCTCTACTTCCCCAACTCGCTGCAGCCGATGTGGCTGATCGAGGGGCCGGCGACCTACGAGGAGACCGAGGCCACCTCGGGCGGCCGGGGGCGCTCGCCCGGGTCGGACATGATGCTGCGGATGGCCGTGCTCGAGAAGCGTTTCCCATCGATGAGCCGGATGGCCGTGGCGCCCGACGACTGGCCGGCGGGGGAGGTGCCGTACATCTTCGGCGAGTCGTTCTTTCGGTTCATCGTCGACCGGTATGGGCGCGAGAAGGCGGCGGCGATATTCCGGGAGTACAGCGGCCGGCTGGTCCCCTTCCTGGTCGACTCGTCAGCCCGGCGGGCGCTGGACGAAGGCTACCAGAAGATGTACACCGACTGGAAGGCCGGCCTCGAGCAACGCTACGCCGGCCAACAGGCTGCCGTCGAGGCGGCCGGGCCACAGACGCCGATGCGCCGCGTGACCCGCACCGGCTACTTCACCGCCTACCCGGCCTTCTCGCCCGACGGGAGCCGGCTGGCCTGGTACGAGGAGACCGCCCACGACCGCTCCCGGCTGATGCTGGCCGAGGCCGACGGCAGCGGCGTCCGTGTGCTGACCGACAACGCCGTCTCGGGCAGCTCGTCGGGCGGGGCCATCGCCTGGCACCCCCGGGGAACCGGCATCTACTTCACCAGGGTAGACTTGCATCGCAGCTTCACGCTGGTCAACGACCTCTGGTTTCACGACCTGCGGACCGGCCGCGACCACCGTCTGACCCGTGGGCTTCGGGCCCGTGACCCGCACCCGTCGCCCGACGGAACGTCGCTGCTGTTCGTGGTCGACACTGCCGCCGGGAGCTACCTGGCGGCGCTGCCCCTCGGCCCGGAGGGGCTGGTCGACGGCTCGCCGATGCCGCTGCGCCTGACGGCCGAGACCGGGGTCGACTGGGCCGTGCCGCGCTGGAGCCCCGCCGGCCGGAGGATCGCCGCCACGCTGGTGCGCCCCGACGGGTCCAGCGACATCGTCGTCCTCGACCCTGGCGGCACGGTGACGGCCGAGGTGACCCGCGACCGGGCTCTCGACTCGTCCCCGGCGTGGAGCGCCGACGGCTCGCGCCTCTACTTCGCCTCCGACCGGACCGGCGTGTTCAACATCTTCATGTGGGAGGCGGACGGCGGCCTGGTCAGGCGGATGACCAACGTCATCGGCGGTGTCTTCACCCCGTCCCCGTCATCCGACGGGCGCCTGCTGGCGGTCACCGCCTACTCGGCCGACGGCCACGACATCGCCCTGGTGACGCTGGACGAGGCCAGGCCGGTGCCCGAGGCGGACCCGTTCGTCGACCGCTACCCGCCCGCCCCGGCGCCGGAGCCCCTGGTGGCCCTCGAGCCGGCCGCGCTCAATCCGCTGCCTGAGCTGCTGCCCCGCTTCTGGATGCCGTACGTCGCTTCGAGCGATGAGAGCGGCACCCTCGTCGGCCTGCTGACCGCCGGGACGGACGTGCTGCAGCGCCACACCTGGATGCTGACCGCCCTCTACGGCCCCGACGAGGACCGCTTCATGTACGCCTTCGACTACGCCTATGACCGCTTCCGGCCGACCCTGTCGGTGCACGCCTTCGACACCGACGCGACCTACACCGAGCTGCTGGTCGACGCCGACGGCGACGAGGAGGACTACACCGAGCGCTGGCAGCAGGCCGGCCTATCGATCACCGTCCCCTTCCTTCGCTCGCGCTCGTCGCACCAGGTGACGCTGGAAGGCTTCCGCCGCCGGTTCGACGCGCTGACCGACGTGGACGAGGCTGCGCCGACCGACGAGACCCGGCCGGCCGAGGGTGTGGCCGTCGCCGGGCGGCTGACGTACGGCTTCGCCAACTACTCCTTCCCGCCGGCGGCCATCAGCCCCGAGGACGGCCGGATGGTCAGCCTTTCGGTCGAGCGTTCGGGCGAGTTCCTCGACGGCGACTACACCATCGGGCGCTACCTGGCCAACTGGGCCGAATTCATCGACCTGCCGTGGCGCCACCACGTGCTGCGGGCCGGCCTATTCTATGGGCACGCCGACGGCGACTTGCTGCCGCAGCGGGCCTGGCAGATCGGCGGTGACAGCCTGGGCGACCTGCCGGTCATGCCCGACGACACCGCGGTCACGCTGCGCGGTTACCCGGCCAACGCCTTCAGGGGCCAGCGGGCGGCCACCGCCGGGCTGGAGTACCGCTTCCCGCTGCTCGATCTCCAGCGCGGCGGGAAGACCGCCCCGTTCTTCTTCCGGCGGGTGCACGGGGCCGTCTTCGCCGACGGGGGGGCGGCCTGGGACGAGGACTTCGACTCCGACGCGATCCACAGCGGCGTCGGGGGCGAGCTGCGCTTCGACATGGTCCTCGGCTACTTCCTGCCGGTGACTCTCCGCCTGGTGGTTGCCAGGGGGCTGGACGACGAGGGGGAATTCCAGGGCTACCTGTCGCTCTGGATCAGGTGATGGCCGGCGGGTCGCACCTGCTGGCCGGGATCACCCCGGGAGCGCTGCGTGAAATGTTGCGGCGCAATCCTCCCGGGCGCGACCTGCGCTCGCGGATGCGGGTGGCCGGGCTCTGGCGCGACGCATCCTGGGCGGCCGGGTTCGCCGCCGCCGAGCGACGCGCCTGGGGGGACCGGATCGCCGCTGCCCCGCTGCCGGACGACCCGCTGATCATCGTCGGCCACTGGCGCACCGGGACGACCTACCTGCAGCAGTTGCTGTCGCTCGACCCCGGCGCGGTGGCCACAGACCTCTTCACCTGCTGCCTGCCGTCGAGCTTCCTGACGTCCCGCCGCTGGGTCGAGCCGGTTATGGCCCGCTTCCTGCCGAGGACCCGGCCGATGGACGGTGTCGCCCTGGGGACGCGCGAACCGCACGAGGACGAGTTCGCCACCTGGCGCCTGACCGGCATCTCGACGCTGGAGCGGCTCCTCTTCCCGCGTCCGGGGCGTTACTTCATCCTCGGGGCCAACCCGTTGAACGAGCCGGAGGCCGACCGAGACCGCTGGCGGGAGGCGTTCTGCCTGTTCCTGCGAAAGCTGTCGCTGGCCGCGCCGGGGAGGCACCCGGTGCTCAAGAACCCGCTGCACACGCTGCGCATCCCGGTGCTGGCCCGGCTGCTGGCCCGGGCCCGGTTCGTGCTGATCGAGCGCGACCCGGCCGAGGTGCTCGCGTCAACCCGGCACCTCTGGTCGACCCTGGCCGACCGATTCGCGTTGCGCCCCGGGTGGAAGGACCCGTCGATGGAGGAGCTGGCCGAGGGGCTGGCCCTGTTCACCGCCGTCGCCCGCCGCGACCTGTCGGCCCTCCCGCCCGAACGGTGGTGCGCGGTGACGTTCCCCGAACTCGAGCGCCGCCCGCTGGAGACCGTGGCCGGCATCCACGAACGCCTGGGGTTGCCCGTCGAGAGCGTCTTCGAGCGTCGCCTGGCCGGCCGCCTGGAGGGACTTCGCGGCTACCGGAAGAACCACTACGAACAGATCGGCAGACGGACCTCGGCCACGCATCCCTGACCGGGACCGGCGGACTCGAGGCTGATTCCGCCGCCCATTCCCTCCACCAGCACCTTGCAGATGGCCAGCCCGACGCCGCTCCCCTCGCTCGATGCCGTGGCCTGGAAGAAGCGGTCGAAGACCTTCGGGAGCGACGCCGTATCGATGCCGATGCCGTCGTCGGCGATCCGAAGCACGGCCGTGCCGCCGAACTTGCGCATGCCGATGGTTATCCGACCCGGTTGGCCGGGCTTGCGGAACTTGATGGCGTTGTTCAGCAGGTTCGAGATCACGTGCACCAGCATGTTGGCGTCGCCCAACGCCGTCAGGCCGTCGTCCAGCTCGAGATCGAGTTCGACCGGGGTTTGCCGCAGAAAGGGCAGGTAGTCGTCGGCCACTTGTCGGACCAGCGCAGCCAGGCTGACCGGGCGGATGTCGAACCTTCGCCCGCCGGCCTCCAGTCGGGAGAGGTCGAGCAGGTTCCGGATGACCTCCTGCTGGCGGCGGACGGAGCTCTCGAGGACCTTGACGATCGGGTCCAGCCGCTCCCGGTCGCATTCCCGGGCGGACCGCCGGAGGAGTTCCAGGTACATGGCCTGCTTGGCCACCGGGGTCTGCAGCTCGTGGGTCACGTCGCGCAGCAGCCCGTCCTTGATGGTGTCGAGTTGTCGGAGTTCCTCGTACTGCCGTTCGATCGTCGCCTTGGCCTCCTGTAGGTTTTGCCGGGCTTCCACGTCCTCGGTGACGTCCGCGGCCAGGCCGGCCACCCGGACGATCCGTCCCTGCTCGTCGCGCACCGGGAAGGCGCGGGCCTGGATCCACGAGAGCGAGCCGTCGGGTCTCGTGATCCGGTACTCGGAAAAGTCGGGATCGGAGAAGTCGCCGGCAATCATGCGGGCGACCTCCGCGTCGAGCGTCGGACGGTCCTCGGGGAGGACGGCCTCGTACCAGAGGCGGGGATTGCGGTAGAGATCCTCCACCCTGTTCCCCCACAGGCCTTCGAATGCCGGGCTGATGTAGAGCACCTTCGACCAGTCGGGGGTGAGGATCCAGAAGACCCGGTTGATGTTCTCGGCAAGTTGCCGGAATTTCTCCTCGCTCTCGCGCAACGCCGCCTCGGCCTTCTTGCGCTCGGTGATGTCGACCTCGACACCGTCCCAAACCAGCATCCCGTCGGCCAGGCGGCGCGGCGTGGAGGCGAATTCGAACCAGCGCAGCCGGCCGCTGGGAAGAAGGCTCTGGACCTCGACCCGGAGCGTGGACTCGTTCCGCAGCGCTTCCTCTTCGAGTTCCCGCACCTCCTGCAGGGAGTCCGGAAGCAACTGCCCGTAGATGGCGGTCGCGTCAGCCAGCACCTCTTCGACGGTCACTTCGTTCAGCCGCTCGACGCCGCGGCTGGCATAGGTGAAGCGCCGGCCGCCGCCGGGAAGGGCGGTGACCTGGTAGACCATGGCGTTCGGGAGGTTGTCGGCCAGGCGGCGGAGACGCAGTTCGCTCTCCCGCAGGGCAGCCTCGGCGGCCTTCCGCCGGGTGATGTCGGTGGCGATGCTCAAAACGACCTGCCGGTCCCCGAGTGCGGCGACCCGCGCGTGGACCTCGACCGGGAAGGTGCTGCCGTCCTTTCGCCGGTGTTCGCCCTCGAAGGTTATCTCGCCCCGTTCGGCGAACTCCCGCCGGACGGCCGCGAGCTTGGCGTAGCCCTCCGGGGTGTCGACCTGGCCCAGGTCGAGCGCCAGGAACTCCTCCCGGGTCCAGCCATGCATTTCCGCGGTCCGCTGGTTGGCGTACAGGAACCGCGACCCGTCAACCTCGTGCACGGTGATCGAATTGGGCGTCATGTCGAGCAGTAGCGCCATCCGGCGCAGTTCCTCCTCCTCGTGCTTGCGCCCGGTGACGTCCTGGAACCAGGCCACCAGGCAGAACGGCTGGCCATCCTCTCCAACAACTGTATTGACGTTCACTTGCACCGCGATTCGGGTGCCGTCCTTCCGACGCCCCATGAGATCGCCGGACCACGACCCCACAACCAGGATCTCCTGGATGATCCGCGCTTCGGCTTCTTCATCCACCCAGGCCCAGACCGACGTGGTGCCGAGGGCTTCTTCCTTGGAGGAGAAGCCCCAGAGCGTCAGGAAGGCATGGTTGGCGTAGATCAACCGACCCTCGATGTCGGCCATGGCAAAGGCACTGGTCGAGTGGTCGATGGCGTGCTCCCTGGCCGCCAGCGCGCGCTCCTTCTCGGCCGTGGCACCGACGGTGCGGGCGTGGCGGCTTATCAGCGCGAAGGTCATCCCCAGGACCAACCCCAGGAAGGAGAACTCGGTCAGGTAGAAGAAGCCGTACATGCCAGAGCTGACCGCCATGTCGTTGACGAGGCCGAGGGCCCAGAAGCCGAAGCCCGCCAGCATCGGGACAGCGGTGATCCGGTCGCCTGCCCGCCAGAAACGGAAAAGGCGGAGGAGGATGTAGGCCCCCAATCCAACTCCTACGAAGCTCTGCAAGCTCGGGATGAGGCCGGCGTCGATCTCCGGGTAGACCAGGCGGAGGGCGCCGCCCAGTTGGACCGTCTTGGGGCTGGGATTCAGCCACCAGGTGAAAGGCCCCGGGGGGAGGACCAGCACGGCCGTGTCCTGGACCAGGTAGTAGCCGAGAAAGAGGTGTTCCAGCCAGGGCACCCGCTGGTCGACGATGCTCGACACGAAGTACATGGCCAGCAGGAGCGTTGCCGACAGGGCGATCAACTGGGCCAGCTGCCACGGGTAGGCATCGGCGGGCGAGGTCGTGCCGTAGAGCCCGATGCAGCTCAAGTTGTAAGCCACGGCCGACAGGCAGATGCCGCTGAAGAGGAGGTGTGTGGGCCGGGTCGGAATGCCGGCCCGCACCAGGCGCCAGTGCATCAGCGCGTAAAGGAAGCTGATGATGCACACGGCTCCGGTGCTCATGGCCACCGCCAGGCGGAGGGTATCCATGGACGGACATGATAACCGATTTCCGGCGAGCCAAGGCGTTCCTGGGCCGGCCGGCTGTCCGGGCGGGGGTATCCGGGGTATCATGCCGGGAATGCCGCCAGGGCGGCTCGGAGAGGAGGTCGTGTGACGATTCCCGAAAGCATGCGGCGGCTGGCCGCCACGACGAGCCCGCGGACGCTGGTGCGGGGGGCCTTCCTGGCATTCTTCGTCGTCGCCTGCTGGCGCCTGTGGGGCTTCTATCGGTGGGCGACCGGCCGGGGGGCGCACGTGCCGCGGCCCGAGGCGGTGACCGGACTGATGCCGGTGGGGGCGATCATGAGCCTCTTCGCCTGGCTCAAGTCGGGCATCTTCGACCCGGTCATGCCGGCCGGGGTGGTCATCGTGCTGGCCGCGCTGCTCGTGTCGCTGCTGCTGAAGCGGGCATTCTGCGGCTGGATATGCCCGGTCGGCGCCATCTGGGACGCGTTCGCATGGCTCGGGCGGCGGCTGCCGCGGCTGCCGCTGCGCGCCCCCCGGCCGCTCGACCTGGGGCTGCGAGGTTTCCGCTACCTGCTGGCGGCGGCCTTCCTGGCGTGGCTATGGATCGTTCCGCTCGGGCAGGCCCTCGACTTCCAGCGCCTGCCGTACTACGCCGTGGCCGACCTGAAGATCCTATCGTTGCTGCTGCACGCCCGGCCGCTGTACATCGGTGTCGGCCTGGGTGTCGCGGCCGCCTCGGTGCTGGTCGGGAACGCCTGGTGCCGCTGGCTCTGCCCGCTGGGGGGACTGTACGGGGCCTGCGGGGTCGCCTCGCCGTGCACCGTGACCCGCGACGCGGAGAGCTGCATTTCGTGCGGCAAGTGCGCCGCAGCCTGCCACGCCGACGTGCCGGTCGACCGCCTCGGTTCGGTGCGCGCGCCGGAGTGCGACGGATGCCTGGAGTGCCTGCGGGCCTGCCCGGTCCCCGGCGCGCTGACCACGCGCCTCGGCGGCCGCGCGCGCTTCCGCTGGTGGATCTGGCCGCTGGCGGTGGTCGCGCTGTGGATCGGCGCGTGGCTCGCGGCGCTGGCCACCGGGAACTGGCGGGTCGGCGTGCCCGAGCAGACGCTGGCCGCCTACATCCGCCTGCTGAGCATCTGACCGTTCAGTCTGTCGCGACAGATCACGGGGTCCTGTCGCCTCTCACCCGCCTGCGGCATCGCGAACACCAGCGGCAACAGCATGATCCCAATGAGGCGTTGGATGGAGTGCTTCAAAACAATCATGCCGGGATGGTCCGGGGAATCCTGGAGCGAACTGTAGCGGAAAGCGGCCGGGGCCCCAGCCAGCACGGCCCGCCGTGGAAAGCCCGCGAATTGCGGGAAGGTTTCCGCGGCAGCAGGGGACACCACTGAAGTGATGTCCCCACTCGGGCAAGGGTCGGACGCGAGAGCGTGTTCGCGGAAGGGTTTCCCGGACCATCACACGCTATGAGACTCGCCCGAAGTCGTCCTCTATCCGGACGATGTCATCCTCCCCCAGGTAGTCGCCGCGCTGAAGCTCGACGATCACCAGCGGCACCGATCCGGGGTTGGCCGCCCGGTGCGCCGCGCCGCCGGGGATGTCGATCGACTCGGCGGGCGAGAGGGGGTAGTCGAGGCCGTCGCGGGTGATCACCCCCGCGCCCGAAGCGACCACCCAGTGCTCGCTCCGGTGGAGGTGCTTCTGCAGGCTCAGGCGCATGCCGGGGTCGACGACGATCCGTTTGACCTTGTAGCCCGGCCCCTCGGCCAGCACCTCGAAGTGGCCCCAGGGGCGCCGCTCGATCACCGGGCTCATGGCTTCGGCTCCCCGGCCCCCGGCATCGTCCGTCCGTGGCGGGCGATGGCCTCGCGGATGGCCGGCAGGGCCGCCTTGGCCGCGCGCGTCCCGGAGTCGATCAGTTCCTTCTTGCGCGAGAAGTCGTCGTAGGCCACGTCGCCCACCTCGGGGGTGATGGCCACGTCGGCGTCGGCCATGCGCAGGCGGCCGATCTCGGCGGCCATGATGGTGATCGCGTGGTAGATCACGGCCACCGGGTTGCGCGGGGTCTGGGCCGGGACCGCCGCCGGGATGGCCACGGCGATGACCACGTCGGCCCCCTTTCGCCGGGCGACGTCGACCGGCACCGGGTTGGTCACCCCGCCGTCGACGTAGGTCCGGCCGTTCATCTCGACCGGCACGAAGACGCCCGGGATGGCCGCCGAGGCGTGCACCGCCTGGGCCGCCGATCCGCGGTCGAGGACGGCCGTCTTGCCGGTCCGCAGGTCGACGGCCACGGCGGCGAACGGGACGGCCATGTTCTCGATCGACTTGTTCTTCAGGTTCCGCTCGAGGAAAGCCTCCAGCCGCTCCCCCTTGACGAAGCCGCCCGAAATCAGCGACAGCGCGCCGTAGTCGAACAGGTCGGCCTGGGTGATGGTCAGCGCGTGGTACTCGCAGTCGAGGACGCTGCCGGTGTCGGCGTAGAGGGCGCCGATCAGGCTGCCGACCGACGTGCCGACGACCACGTCGATGGGGATCTTCTCCTGCTCCAGCACCCGCATCACGCCGATGTGGGCGAACCCGCGGGCGCCGCCGCCGCCGAGCACCAAGCCGACCTTCGGCCGGGATGTCGACGGGACGCCGGCCTCCCCGGCGGGAGGGGTCGGGACGATGGACGGCGCCGGGGAGGACGCGGCGCAGGCAGCGGTGAAGGCCGCCGCGGCCAGGGCCGCCGCCCAACGACACGCGCGATGACGGTTCATCGGGGGTTCTCCAATGCGAGTTCCGCGGGTGGCGTCAGTGCAGGCGCTGGCGCCACGACTCCTGGAAGTCATCATACCCGAGAAGGGCCTCCTTGGCCAGAGCCTCGGGGAAGGCCATGCCCCGCCCCATGGCTTCCAGCGTGCGGCGCAGGTTCCAGAAGCTGACCTCTTCGATCAGCACCGCGACGGCCACGCCGGCGGCCATGTAGGCCCTGTACACTTGATTGCCGCCGGCCCGCAGCGCCGCCGACACGGCCTCCAGCGAATCGAACTTCGGCGCCCGGTGCGGGATGGACCCCTCGGCGTACTCGGCCAGCCCCTCCTCCAGCCACAGCGGCATCCCGTGGGGGACCATGCTCCGGTTGAAGGCGTGGGCCACCTCGTGCAGCAGCACCGGGCGGAGCCGCTCGGCGTCCGACTCCTCCTGCAGGCCGCCCACCGGGATGCGGATCTTGCCGTCGAAGCGGCCCGCCATCCACTTGGGGCTCTGGGTGACGTCGTGGAAGATCTCGCCCGGGTAGAGGATGACGGTGATGTCTCCCGCCGGCGCGGTGCCCCACTGGTCGCGCTGCCGGTCGAAGGCCTCCTCCAGCAGGTCGAGGATGATCCTGTTCATCCAGCGGGGGACGGGCCCCTCCGACTGGAGCAGGAAGTGGCGGCTGACGGTGCGGGAGAAGGAACCCTCGACGTCGTTCTCGCGGCGGGCCTGGTCGATCTTCCCCAGCAGCCGCGCCGACGGGTCCGCACCCCCGGCGGCCTGCCACTCGTCGATGGCCGGGTACAGGTCCCCCTCCCGGTAGAGGATGTCCCCCAGCAATTCGCGCGATGAGGCCGCGGAGGGGTCGATCTCGAGGGCCTTCTTGACCTCGGTGCGGGCGAAGTAGTAGTCCCCCTGGCGGAAAAGGATGGCGGCCAGGAAGTGGTGGTGGGCGGCCTGGCGGGGCCAGTGTTCGACCGCCTTCTCGGCGTTGCGGCGGGCCTCGTCCCAGTCCCCCCGGCGGACCGCCTCGTGTCCCAGGCCGTAGTGGGCGGCGCCCAGCCCCCGCCTGGCCTCGTCGGACGACGGGTCGGCTTCGACCAGCGCGGCGAAGGCGTCCCGCGCCTCCTGCATCCGCCCGGCGGCGAGGAGTTCTGCGGCAGCCCGGAGGCGCTCCAGGGCCGGGCCGGGAGAGGAGGCGGACGGGGAGGGGAAGAGCGGCAGGATCAACACGCTTGCGGCCAGCAGGGCCAACCGGGAGAGGGTAGTCACGACCGCCTACCGTCCCGGCGGGACGCCGGCGAGTTCCCGCAACAGGGCCAGGTTGACCGGGTCCATGGCTTGGCCGTCCTCCTCCTTGGGGGTCTCGAGGATCTTCGGGACGGCGGCCAGCCTCTCGTCGCGCATCAGGCAGCGGAAACCCTCTCGGCCGATGGCCCCGCGGCCGATGTGCTCGTGGCGGTCGACCCTGCTCCCCAGCTCCTTCTTGGAGTCGTTCAGGTGCATGGCGTGCAGGTTGGCCAGCCCGACCGCCCGGTCGAGGGCGTCGAGGGTTGCCAGGGCTGCGGCGGCCGTCCGCAGGTCGTAGCCGGCGGCGAAGGCGTGGGCGGTGTCGAAGCAGACCCCCAGGCGCGTCGCGGGTCCCCCCTCGGCCAGCAGGCGCCCGAGGTGACCCAGGTCGCGGCCCAGCGAGTGTCCCTGGCCGGCGGTGTTTTCCAGCAGGATCCGCACCGGCGCGTCGGGCGTCCTGCCGATGACCTCGCGCAGCGCGCCGGCCACCCGTTCGAGGCCGACGTCGTCGCCGTCGCCGCCGTGGGAGCCGGGGTGCAGGATGACCGCCGGGATGCCAAGGCTGCGGCAGCGTTCGACCTCGGCTGTCAGCGCGTCGATCGACCGGCGGCGCAGGCCGTCGTCCCCGGCGGCCAGGTTGAGCAGGTAGCCGGCGTGGACCACCACCGCCCGCACCGGCGAGGCCGCCAGGGCGGACCGGAAGACTCCGATTTCGCCGTCGCCGGGGACGCGCTCGCGCCACTGGGTGGCGTTCTTGGTGAAGATCTGCAGCGCGGTGCAGCCGAGCGCCGCGGCCTGCTCGACCGCACGGTGCAGTCCGCCGGAGATCGACAGGTGGGCCCCCAGCAGCAGGGGTTCGGGGCGGGCCGGGTTCACGCGGCCGCCCCTCCGACTGCGGATTTGCTCCGGAAAGCCATCTTTATCAGCGGCGGGGCGATCAGCGTGGTCATGATGCTCATGGCCACCACCACGGTGTACATCCGCCGGTCGATGGTAGCCATCGCCAGGCCCATGCCGGCCACGACGATGCCCACCTCGCCCCGGGGGATCATGCACAGGCCGGTGCGCAGCATCGTCTGGCGCCCCATCCCCAGCGTGCCCAGCGCGGAGCCGATCATCTTGCCGGCCACGGCCAGGGCCACCACCACCAGCGTGAGGCCCAGCAGCGCCGGGTCGGCCAGCGCCGGCAGGTCGATCTGGGTGCCCATCATGACGAAGAAGAAGGGGACCAGGAAGGTCGCCAGCGGCGAGACCTTCTCCTGCAGCTTGGTACTGGTCGGAGACGTCGGCCAGGACCATGCCGGCCATGAAGGCGCCGATGATCGCCGCCAGTCCGATGAACTCGGCCAGCTCGGCCAGCCCGAGGCAGAGGATGATCGAGCCGACGAAGGGGGCGTCGTGGCTGCGTAGCCGGTCGAGCAGCGGGTAGTGGCGGCCGGCCAGCCGGGTGCCGACGATGACCAGGAAGAGGACGAAGAAGATCGCCTCGAAGGCGAGGATGCCCAGCTCCCACAAGTTGACCGTGCCGCTGGCGTAGTTGGTCACCGCCGCCAGGACCATCAGGGCCAGGATGTCGTCCAGGATGGCCGCCCCGAGCACGATCCTGGCCACCCGTTCCTGCAGCAGGCCCATGTCCGACAGGACCCTGGCCGAGATGCCGACGCTGGTGGCCAGCAGGGCCGTGGCCACGAAGAGGGACTCGACGGTGGGGTGGCCCATCAGCGCCATGCCGCCCCACCCCAGCACGAACGGCGCAACGACGCCGAAGACGCCCACCAGCACCGCCGGCTTGCCCACGGCCACGAGTTCATCCACCTTGGTGTGCAACCCGACCTCGAACATCAGGATCACCACGCCGATCTCCGACAGGTCGTGCAGCGCCTCGGACGGGTGGACCCAGCCGAGCCCGAAACCGCCGACGATGGCCCCGGCCAGGAGCTCCCCGATTACCGCCGGCAGGCTGAAGCGGACGGCGATCTCCCCCAGCAGCTTGGCCGCGGCGAACATGACGAACAGGTCGAGGACGATCGGGTGCGCGGCTTGTGTCATTTCCCCTCCTTGGCGTTGCCTGAACGGTACTGTCGCCACCGGGGGCTGTCAAGGCCACCCCGGCGCGGTTCGGGAGGTGACGATCGGGGAGCCGGCATGTATCTTGTCGGGCATGGGCAATACCATCGACACCCCCGCCGGGACCGTGACCCTGCTGGCCACCCGCCTGGCTTTGCGGGACGTGCTGACCGGCTGGAAGGCCCGCTGGGGGATCGGCCGGATGCGCCTGGCGGTCGCCCCGGGGCTCTACGGCGTCGGGAGCCCGGATTCGAACTCGCCGGTCTTGGTCACGGCCAACTACCGGCTGACGGTCGACCGGCTCCGCCGCGAACTAGGCGGCATCGACGCTTGGATACTGGTCCTCGACACCCGGGGGATCAACGTCTGGTGCGCCGCCGGCAAGGGGACCTTCGGCACCGAGGAGCTGATCGGGCGGGTGCTGCTGACCAAGCTTTCCGACGTGGTCGCCCACCGGCGGCTGATCCTGCCGCAGCTCGGGGCGCCCGGTGTGGCCGCGCATGTGGTCACCCGTCACACCGGCTTCAAGGTCGTTTACGGCCCGGTGCGGGCGGCCGACATCCCCCGCTTCCTGCGCGACGGTATGCAGAAGGACGCCGCGATGAGCCGGGTGCGCTTCGGCCTGGCCGACCGGCTGGCGGTCGTGCCGATCGAGCTGGTCGGGTCGTGGAAGGTGCTGCTGCCGGCCGCCGCCGTCGCCGCGCTGGCCGGGGCCGCGGAGCGCCGCGCGGTCGACGCCCGCCTGCTGCTCGACGCGCTGCCGTTCGTCCTGGCCGTGCTGTCGGGCGCGGTGCTGACCCCGGCCCTGCTGCCGTTCCTTCCGTTCCGGGCTTTTTCCCTGAAGGGGGGCGCGGTCGGCCTGGCCGCGGCCGCGGTCTCGGTGGCGGCGACCGGCGCCTCGGGCTGGAACATGGCCTTCCTGCTGCTGACCGTCCCGGCGGTGTCCGCCTTCCTGGCCCTCAACTTCACCGGCGCTTCGACCTACACATCTCAGTCGGGGGTGCTGCGCGAGATGCGCGCGGCCCTGCCGTTCCTGATTGCCGCCGTCCTGGCGGGGCTGGTCGCCCGGGCGGTGGGCGTGGCAGGGGCGTTCCCGGCATGAGCGGCTTCGACCGGTACGTCCGCAACTCGGGAGAGTTAGCCCTCGACACGGCCACGTGCACGGGCTGCGGCCTCTGCCTGTCGGTCTGCCCCCAGGCGGTCTTCCGGCTCGACGGGAGGAAGGCCGCCGTGGCCCGGGGCGAAGTCTGCATGGAGTGTGGCGCTTGCGCCCGGAACTGCCCCGTGGCGGCCATCAGCGTCCCGTCGGGGGTCGGCTGCGCCACGGCCATCATCTACGGCCTGCTGCGCGGCGACGACACGTCGAGCGACTGCGGCCCCGGCGCCTGCTGCACCTGAGAAAGCTCAGCCGCCGAAGATCAGCTTCCAGCCGACGCCGAAGATGGCCAAGTCGGCCAGCGCGTGGCTGAGGTAGCCCGGCCAGATCGACCGGTAGCGGACGTAGCACCACGACCAGGCGTAACCGGCGGCGAAGATGCCGGCCGAGGCGAAGATGGTGGCCGCGGGGGGGAAATAGAGGCTCATGGCCAGGAGGTGGTGCAGCGTGAAGCCGGCGGCCGACAGGATGACCGCCCGGCCTGGGCCGACGAGAACCTCCCCCTTTCGGACGACGAACCAGCGCCAGACGTACTCCTCGAGGACCGAGTTGACCAGGATCCAGTAGGCGGCGGTAGCCAGGAAGACTGTCGGGTTCCCGAGGCCGATGTCGGCCATCCGGCCGATCACGGCGCTCCGCTCGATCAACCGTTCCCCCAGCAGCAGGTAGGCCGCGACGATCGCCCCGGCCATCACCACGCCCGAGAGAGACCCGCCCGGAGGCCGCCCCGGCGCATCGGCGAGAGGCTCGGCGGCCGGCGGTCGACAAGCCGGCGCCAGGCGGCCGGGAGCAGGAAGACCCAGAGCTTGGCGGCGAAGAAGAGGATCGCCCCCGCCGGGCGCCCGGGCAGGAGGAACATGCCTGCCAGGACGCCCAGGCTCGGGACCGGGACCAGCAGCAGAAGCGCTACGGCGGCGCGGCGTGTCTCGAGGTTCAATGGCACCTCCGTCGTTGCCTGCATGGCGCGCGGGGCGGCTTTGTGGTGGCGCCGGGTCCTGGCGCCGCCCACCCCCACGTGGTGCTCGCCGAACGGGCTGCGCGCCACGTGGGGGTCCCCCGGAGGCGTCACCCGGCGCACTCACTTGCCGCTACTTCGCGGCGGTCCCCGGCCATACCGGCATGGGGCGCAGGAGACGATACACGGGCGCGGGCTCACGGTAAAGCGGCGGGGGGTCTCCTTGACACCCGGCCGGGACGGTTCCAGAATGAAACGTGATCAGGCGGATGCGGGGGCTGGCGGAGGGCGACTGGGAGCAGGCTGGAGAAGCGGGCGAAGCTGCTGGAATCCCGGACGGGAATCCAGGTGGTCGTGGCCGTCACGCCCCGGAGCGACGCCTACCCGGAAATCCCGTGGAAGGCCTTCGCCTCGGCGTCGCCGTCGCGTCGCCGGCCGCCCTGCTGTTGGCCGAGACCGCTCGGGCCTCGGCGATCGCCCCTGCTGACGGCCGTGCTCGCCGTCGGGCTCGTCGCTGGCCCTCGTGGCCATCTTCGTCCCGCCCGATCGGGCGGCTCCTCGCTCGGCAGCGGGCGGGCGGAGCACGAGGCCCGGCAGCACGCCGGGGGAATCTTCCTCGAACGGGAACTCTTCCGCACCCGGGAACGCGACGGCATCCTGTTGCTGGCCAGCCTCTACGAGCGGCGACTGGTGCTGCTGGCAGACGCCCGCGTGAGGGGGATGCTCGGCCCGGAGGAACTCGCCCGGCCGGTGACCGCGGCCATCCCGCTCCTCTCCAGTGGCCGGACGGCCGAGGGGATGCTGGCCGCCCTGGAGGAGCTCGAAGCGGTCCTGCTGGCCCGGGGGTTCACCGGCGGGGGCGCCGATGAGATCGCCGAAGAACTGATCGTCGACCCGGAAGCGGGAGGCGACCGATGACCGGCGGGCGAATCATCTCGCGGGCGCTGCTGGTGGGCGCAGTCGCCCTGCTGCCGTTCGATTCCCCGGCCGGGAACGTCGACGTGCCGTACCTCTCCGGCCGCGTGGTCGACGGGGCCGAGGTCCTGAAGGACGACACCCGCCGGCGGCTGGCCGAGCAGCTTGAGGCCCACGAGAAAGCGACCACCGACCAGGTCGTCGTGCTGACCGTGCCGACCCTGGGCGACGCCGGCGTCGAGGAGTACGCCACGGCGGTTTTCGACTCGTGGAAGCTGGGGACGAAGGAGAAGGACAACGGCATCCTGCTGCTGGTGGCGCCGACCGAGCGGCGGCTGCGGATCGAGGTCGGCCGGGGCCTCGAGGGGGTGCTGCCGGACATCACCGCCGGCAGGATCATCCGCAACGTCATCACCCCCCGCTTTCGGTCGGGGAACTACGACGCCGGCGTGGAGCAGGGGGTACAGTCGATCCTGGACGTCCTGGCGGGCGGCGAGGTCCCCGGGGACGATCCGTCGGGCCGATCGGCATTCGGCGTGGAAGTCGAGGGGCCGGAACTGTCGATCCCGATGCACATCCTGATGGGGGCGTTCATCTTCGGCATCATCGGTTTGTTCACCTTCCTCGGCGTGGTCACCCCCGGCATGGGCTGGTTCCTGTACTTCTTCCTGATCCCGTTCTGGGCCATGTTCCCGATCATCATCGTCGGCGTCCGGGGCGCGCTGGCGCTGCTCGGCACCTACGTCGTCGGCTTCCCGGTGGCCAAGTTGATCCTGTCGCGCCGGCCCTGGTACCGGGAGGCCCGGGAGTCGCTGCGCACCACCGGGAAGGCGCAGGTCGGCGGCTTCACCATCAGCGGCGGCGGTTCGGGCGGCGGCTCGTGGAGCTCCGGCGGCGGTTCGGGCGGCGGGGGCGCCTCGGGCAGTTGGTGAGACGATGACAACAGGAGGCATGCGCATGAAAACAGTCATGGCGTTGCTGGCGCTGGCCGCGCTGGCCGTCGGTTCGATCGCGGCGTTCGCCGGCGAGGGCGCGCTGGAGCCAATCCGGCTCCCCAAGCCGGTGACCGAGGGAGGGAAACCGCTGATGGAGGCGCTCCGGTTGCGCTCCACCTCCCGCGCGTTCGCCCCCGACCCGCTGCCGATGCAGACGCTGGCCAACCTGCTGTGGGCGGCCTGGGGGATCAACCGGCCGGACGGCAAGCGCACCGCCCCGTCGGCCATGAACCGCCAGGAGATCGACCTGTACGTCGTCCTGCCGCAGGGCGCCTTCATGTACGACGCGGCGGGAAACCTGCTCAAGCCGGTGGCCGCCGGGGACCTGCGCGCGCTGACCGGCAAGCAGGAGTTCGTCGCATCGGCGCCGCTGACCCTGGTGATGGTGGCCGACACCGCCCGGATGGGCAACGCCCCCGTGGCCGAGCGCGACGCCTGGTCCGCCGCGGACGCCGCCTACATCAGCCAGAACGCCTACCTCTTCTGCGCCTCGGAAGGGCTGGCCACGGGAGTCAGGGCCATGGTCGACAAGGAAGCCCTGGCCAGGGCGATGAAGCTCTCGGCCGCCCAGCGGGTCGTCTTCGCGCAGTCGGTCGGCTTCCCCCGAAGTAGGGCGCGCCGGGATATGATGATCGACTTCTCCCCGGCGACGCTGGAATTCCCCTTGCCTCGTCTCGACGACCCGTGCCGGGAGCTGGCCGGGAAGCTGGCGGCCCTGCCGGGTTTGCCCGCCCTGGCCGGCCGCCGCGTGGCCGTGGCCGTCGGGAGCCGCAAGATCGCCGGGATCGACGCGCTGGCGCGGGCGGTCGTGGCGGCGCTGGCCGAAATCGGCGCGGAGCCGTTCGTCGTCCCGGCCATGGGGAGCCACGGCGTCGGAAGGGCCATCGGCCAGCAGGAGGTGCTGGCGTCGCTCGGGATCACCGAGGGGCAGATCGGCGCGCCGATAGTCTCCACGGATGACCTGGTCCGGGCGGGCGCCACCCCGTCTGGCATGCCGGTCTGGGTCGACCGGGCGGCCTGGCGGGCGGACGCCATCGTGCCGGTCAACCGGGTGAAGCCCCACACCGCTTTCCGCGGGCGGGTCGAGTCGGGGCCGTCGAAGATGCTGGCCGTGGCCCTGGGGAAGAGCCGGAGCGCCGGGGTGCTGCACCGGGTCGGCCTGGCCGACGGCATCCCCGCGGCGGCCGGTTTCCTCATCTCGTCGGGGAAGGTCCCGTTCGGCGTCGGCATCGTCGAGAACGCCCGGGGGGAGACGGCGGCACTGTCGTTGCTGACCCCCGGCAACTGGTTCGACGACGAGGCGGCGCTGCTGCGCGAGGCGTGGCGCCTCTACCCGCGCCTGCCGTGGGACCAACTCGACCTGCTGGTGGTCGAGCGGATAGGCAAGGAGGTCTCAGGCACCGGCATGGACATCAACGTCATCGGCATGAACCGGCGCTTCCCCGGGAGCCGCGATGCGCCCCGGATCGGCCGGGTGGTCGCCCTCGACCTGACCCGGGGCTCGGACGGCAACGCCACCGGGATCGGCTACGCAGACGTGGTCACCAGGCGCCTGGCCGGGCGGGTCGACTGGGAGAAGACGCGCCACAACTGCGCCGTGTCCGGCTTCCCGGAGGCGGCCCGCCTGCCCGAAGTGGCCGAGGACGAGGACGCCGCGATACGGTCGGCCCTGGCGTCGCTCTCCGGCCCGGCGGCCGACCCGGCGACGTGCCGCGCGGTGCGCATCCGAGACACCTCGTCGCTGGCGGAGATCGGCATCTCGCCAGCCCTCCGCGACGACTTCAGAACAACCAGCATTCGGGATGACAGGAGGTGAGAGAACGGAGAGCGTCAGTCACGGCTGTCTCACGGTCCGATGGAGCGGAGTTACCTAGTGTGCGACTTCACGACTTCGGTTATTTGCGCCCAAAAAGTTGGTGAATGATCCGCCCGCGGCGATTAAACTGTCCACAAGACTACCGGGGACTGCAAACGGAATAATCCGATCAGGGTGGTTGGTGATCCGGCGAGAGGGATGGAGAAACGGGCGCATGCCGCACAGGGAGGGTGTCATAAATCGCATCATCGGCAAGGGTCTAGTCGGGTTGGCTCTGATGGCAGTGATGCTCCCGGGGGTCACCCACGCCGTGGATTACGCCGGGACTTGCCCTGCCGACTGGACCCTGCTTCTGCCGGATGGCCGGATAAAGGCCGTGAATGTTTCCAGCGTCACCGACCTGTTCGGGAAGTTCGGCGTGGATGCCGCCCGCAGCTACTGTTTCGAGGCCTTCGCTTCGAGTTACGTCGACTATCCAAGCATGTGGCAACTGAACACGACGGCTGCGTGCATCGACGCGGACCCCGCCTCCATCGGCACGGAATGGGTGCCGAGGGGGGCGACTCCGCCTCACTACGGCAACGACACCAATACCTTGAGGTATTGCGGCATTGCGCCGGCACAGGCCCAGATCTACTACCGGGTTCGATCCTTCTCCGGCTCCAGCATGGAGGTGAGCGCCTCCGAGACCACGCTCTTCAACCCCCGCTGGAGCACCTGCAACGATTTCCTCTCGTCGTGGGGGTTCATGAACACCACCCCGTCCACCACGATTAACGGGCTCCTCTCCGTCAACGACGGCACCAACACCTACACCAAGAGCCTGTCCATCCCGCCGGAGAGGCTGATCTACGTCTTCTCGAGCGAATCCTTCGACCAGGGGTTGATCGGGGCCAACAAGGCCGGCAGCGCCTGGTTCGCCCACGATGGGCCGCCGGGATCGATCAGGGGCGACTGCTACTACGCCAAGAGCCCGGTGATGGTCCCCTCCTCCTTCGAGCCGGTCCGGGCGATCGGTCGCTAGAGATGTGTCCCGGCAAGGAGTCATGAGAATCACCCTGGCCTGCTTGCTGGTGGCGGTCGGGCTTTCCCTCTGGCTGCCGGCATTCCCGTCGGAGGCCGCGGCCGAATCCGCTGGTGCGGACTGGAGCCTGGAAGACGTCTTCCCGCCTATGAACACCACTCCGCCTCCCAAGGACGTCATCGAGGAGCAACGGAAGGAGCAACAACGGGAGGAGAGGGAGGCGGAGGAGTTGCGGCAGAAGCAGGAACTTCTCCGGAAATTTCCCCGGCGCACCGCGCCTACGGCCGGGCCTCGCGGTCAGCCCGGCGATGTCGCGCCGGAGGGGTCGGCCGAGTCCGCGAGGCAGGGGACCGGGGCGCTGACGAAGGAAGGCGACTTCGTCAGCCTCAACTTCGACTACGCCGACATCGGCATGGTCATCCAGACGGTCGCCGAGCTGCTGAAGATCAACTACATCCTGGCCCCCGGAGTCAGCGGCAAGGTGACCATCCAGACCTCGGGCAGGATCGCCGTCTCGGAGCTCCTCTTCGTGCTGGAGAAGATGCTGGAAGTCAACAACCTCAGCATGGTCAAGTCGGGCGACTTCTACAAGATCATCCCCGCCGGGTCGGCGGCCAGGGAGAGCCTTGGGACCCTGGAAGCCGGCCGGGAGCCCGCCGGCCCCGGGATGGTTATCAAGGTCTTCCAGTTGAGCCAGATCGCCCCGTCCGAGGTGGTCAGGATCTTCGGCGCCCTCAAGTCGCCCCAGGGGGTCTTCATCCCCCACGATCCGGGCAACCTGCTGTTCGTCCTCGAGACACCCGAGCGGCTGGCCATGTTCGGCGACCTGATCGCCGCGGTCGACGTGGACGCGTACCGCAACGTCCAGGTCGAGATGTACCCGGTCAAACATTCCCAGGCCGACGAACTGGCTAGGGACCTGTCGCAGGTGCTGGCGGCGGTGGCGACCGGGTCGGGACGGGGGGCTGCCAAGTTCAAGCTCGTGCCGGTCAAGTCCCTCAACACGCTCATCCTGGTGTCGGCCGAGCCGGGCCTCGGGGCCCTGATGAAGCGCTGGGTGAACGACCTGGACCAGCCGGCGGCGGCCGAGGCGGAAAAGGTCTTCGTCCACTACCTCGACCATGCCGGCGCCGACAACGTGGCGGCCGTGCTGCGGGAGCTCTACTCGCGAAAAGGGGACACCGGCGGCGGCCCGGACGGGTGGCGCCGTGTCGGCGGCCGCCACGGCAGACGCCGCCGGAAAGGGCGGCCAGGCGCCCGCGGCCGCGCCAGCGGAGATGACCGAAGGTGGCGGCGGGGTCAGCGGCAAGGTGAAGGTGGTGTCGGACAAGGACAGCAACGCGGTCATCATCCAGACGGCCCCCTGGAATTATCCGGCCGTCCTCGAGACGATCAGGATGCTGGACAAGCGGCCCCGAGCAGGTCCTCATCGAGGTGACCATCGCCGAGATCCGCCTGGACGACGAGGACGATTTCGGCATCGAGTGGTCGCTCTTGTCGCAGGGGACGGCCAAGACGGGGGGCGAGACGTTCAACGTCAACGCCACCGCGCAGAACGTCTACAACAAAGAACTCACCGTCGGGCCCTCCCTGGGCTTTTCCTACCTGGTCACCGAGGCGGGCCGGCTCAGCGCGGTGCTCAACGCCTACGCCAAGGCGTCCAAGCTCAACATCATCTCCCGGCCCCGCATCCTGGCCTCGGACAACAAGGAGGCCAAGATCGACGTCGGCCAGGAGGTGCCGATCATCACCACCCAGACGCGGACGGGCGAGGACGACGACAAGGTCGACCAGACCATCGAGTACCGGTCGACGGGCATCATCCTGACGGTCACGCCCCACATCAACGAGGGTGGGGATGTCTCGCTGGACGTCCAGCAGGAAGTCAGCGAGGCGCAGACGAACCTGCTCGGGGGGACCGACTCGCCGATCATCCTCAAGCGGAGCACCAAGACATCGATGGTGGTCAAGGACAACGAGACGCTGGTCATCGGCGGCCTCATACAGCAGACCAAGGGGCGGACCCGGGAGGGGATCCCGCTCCTCAGTCGGATACCGCTGATCGGCTACCTCTTCGGCACCACCAAGGACACGGTCTCCAAGGACGAGCTGCTGGTGCTGCTGACACCCCGGGTCATCACCCGGGCCGAGGACGGCAACCGCGTGACCGAGCGGGCCATCGACGAGATGACCATCCTCAAGAAGGGGCTCACCGGAAAATGAAGAAGACCGCCCCGCCCAGGCAGCAGGCCGCCCAGAGGTAGTTCCACGACAGCGGCTGCTTCATGTAGAGCAACGCGAAGGGCGCGAACACCGACAGTGTGATGACCTCCTGGATGATCTTCAGTTGCGGCAGCGTGAAGACAGTGTAGCCGGCGCGGTTCCCGGGCACTTGGAAGAGGTACTCGAAGAAGGCGATCCCCCAGCTGGCCATGGCGGCGACGAACCACGACCTGCCTCCCAGGTTGCGCAGGTGGGCGTACCAGGCAAAGGTCATGAAGGTGTTGGAAATGGTCAGCAGCACGATCGTCTTGAGCGCCGGCATATATGCCACTGTATTACAGACCCTCGAAGCCGTGTCAAGAGGCATCCGCCGGGGCTGTTTCGTGGCACAATGTCGGGGTGATGGTCACCGCCGAGATCCGAGTCAAGTCCGTCCTGTCCAGGTCGAAGGTCTACGACTACGTTGTGAATCCGTACCGGGGCTGCCAGCACGGCTGCACGTACTGCTACGCCCGCTTCATGCGGAGGTTCACCGGCCACCGCGAGCCGTGGGGCGAATTCGTCGATGCCAAGGTCAACGCGCCCGAGCTGCTGGAAAGGGAGGCCGCCAGGAAACCGATGGGGCGGGTGTGGGTCAGCGGCGTCTGCGATCCCTACCAGCCGCTGGAGGCGCGCTACAACCTGACCGGCCGGTGCCTGGAGATACTGGTCCGGCACGGCTGGCCGCTGACGGTCCAGACGCGCTCGCCGCTGGTGCTGCGCGACATCGAACTGCTCGCGCGCGCCGGGGACGTCGAGGTCGGCATGTCGGTGACCACCGCGGACGACGGGGTGAGGAAACTGTTCGAGCCGCACGCGCCGCCGATCGGGAGCCGCATCGACGCGCTCGGGAAACTGCACCGGGCCGGGATCAGGACCTTCGCCATGATCGCCCCGCTTCTTCCCGGGGCGGAGGGGTTGCTGGCCGCCCTGGAGGGGAAGGTCGACCGGGTGCTGATCGACCGGCTGAACTACTCCTATGGGGATTGGGTCTACCGGAAGCACCACCTGGAGTTCGCCATGACCGATGAATTCTTCATCCGTACCGGCCAAGAACTCCACGCCGGCTTCACCGGCGCCGGCATCGACTGCGACGTCCTCTTCGCACAGCAACGGGACTGTTGACATGGCACTCGATCGGCGCGATTACAGGCTTCTGTTAGTCTGCTGTGCTATCGTCCTGGCGGGTCTTGCGGTCTTCATCGCCGTTGTCGAGAACGCCATTCCAGGGGATCGGGTGTTCTCGGGTTTCCTTATCAACAACCTCGATGGTTGGAGTTACCGCGCCTACGCCAACTACTACCGCCACAGCGGAGGTTTGGCTATCGACAACCCTTGGGCGGTCGAGCGCCATCCACCAGCCTATGTCAATCTGATGTGGTTCCTGATCGGCCGCCTGATGGCCGTCGGCATTCCATTTCGGGTCTGTTGGCATGCCCTGCAGGCAATCGGTTCATGTCTGCTGCTAATCTCCCTGCTGGCGTTGATTCGCAAATTGACGCCCGACCGGGTCACCGCTTGGACCGCCTTCCTGCTCTGCGCCTTTGGCACTGGCTTCGGATGGCTGCAAGCCCTGGTCAATCCAAGTGCTGTGTTCTTCACTCTTGATCCCCGCAAGAGTTTCGATTTGGCCCAGACCGACGCATTTCCCTTCATGGCCTACTGGAACGCGCCGCAACAGTCTTTCTCTTGGGCCATGTCGGCGGCCATCCTTCTCCTCATGTACAAAGCCCTATCTGGAGATGGGCGGCGCTGGTCGGTGGCGGCTGGCGTCATTGCATTGGCGATGGGCTTCGTCCGTCCCTATCATTTCGTCACCATCTTTCCAGTGCTGATTTCCTGGTGGTTGATCATCCTCAATCGTCAAGGACGTGCCAGCCTATGGCGCCTGCTCGACTTGGCCATCCTCGCCTGCGGCATGGCTCCAGGTCTCGTCTACTACGGCCTGGTGATACCCAAGACCCCCAATTTCGGCGATGTTTGGCAGGTGAAGGGCTTCTGCCCACCATCGACACTAACGGCAGTTTTTCTGGGGTATGGGTTCTTCATCCCGCTGGCGCTTGTCGGCCTGCTGGAATCTCGCGGCAGATTGCGAAATGGTGATGAACGGGCGCTTATGGTTGTCGCCTGGCCCGTGGTACAGGGCCTGGTTCACTTCAGTTCGATCTTTCCCTTCTCTCCACATCTCGCGGTGGGCCTGCTCATTCCGCTGTCAATCCTCGCCGCCGGTGGCCTTCTGGGAATCCGCCGGCGAATCCTCGCCCGCATTGACGCTCCAATGACTGACGGGGGAACTCGGAATCCTCGCGAATTGATCCCGTGGGCATGGATCGTGATACTGGTGGCATCTGTTATTCCATCTATCTTCTTGCTGGCCAGGAATCAGGTGCGAGGATCAACTACCGAAAATCCTGATCTTCCCCACGAATTTTCTGCAAGCATCTCAAGAGGGAAGCTTGACGCGATGCATCTTCTTGATAAAGAAGCTGGCGATGCATTTCCACTGGTCTTTTGCAACGATGAAGTCGGTGTGGTTCTTCCAGCCCTGGCAAAGGTCCGGGCTTTCGTGAACTACATCAGTTGCGTCAAGGATCGTAATAGGAAATTGTTTCTCTCGAGATTCCTTTACAACCCTGGTGCGGATGTCCACGATTGGATTTCAGTATTGAAGGCCTACCCGATCGATTATGTCTGGTGGGGGCCAGATGAAGACCAATTCGGCGCTTCTCGGCCGCCTGATCGCCCTTTCATGAAGCGTGTTATTGACAATGGCGAAGTGACTGTCTATCGAGTAATCCGTTCTGCCCTGTAGCCTGGCGCTCGATGGCTTCGATCGGCTAGGATGTCAACGATGCAGACCAACGAACCAGAGAGAGAATCCAGTGGAGGCGAATGTCTCCGTCGCCCGGTCTTTCGCCGCCTGAAGCATGTCGTCGCGCCGGCGGCAATGGTCGTCACGGCCCTGGCGCTGGCCTGGTTCAAGGTCGCCGACCAGGATGTCTTCTGGCACCTGAAGGTGGGCGATGTCATCCTCGACACCGGCCGGCTGGTCACCACCAACGTCTTCTCCAGTCTCTTCCCCAATCATCCGTGGTTCAATCCGGAGTGGGGCTTCCAGGTGCTGCTGACGAGCGCCTACCGCCAGGCCGGCTGGCCGGGAGTGGCTATCCTCAAGCTGCTGCTGGTGGCGGCGCTGGCCGTGGCGCTCTACCTGGCGCTCCAGGCCGTGCGCAGGGCGTCCCTGTCGGCCGCGTTGCTCGGTGTTGCCGTGCTCGCGGCAGCGCGCTTCCGGCTGATGGAACGCCCCCAACTGGCGTCCTACGTCCTCTTCGCGGCAACCGTGCTGCTGGTGGCGCGGTTCCGTCGCCGGGGAGGAGGGGCGCTGTGGTCACTGCCGCCGCTCTTCGCGCTGTGGAGCAACCTTCACCCGGAACTGCTGCTCGGCATCCTTTTCCTGCTCGGCATGGCCCTGGGCGAATGGCTCAACGATGAACCCAAGTCGGCGCGCAACCTTCTGCTGGCCGCCGTTGGCTGCCTGGCGGCCAGCCTGCTCAATCCCGCGGGATGGAGGGTCCTGGCCCATCCGTTCCCCCATTTTTCCCAGGATGCCGTGGTCCGGGTGGTGGAGTTTGAATTCAGCGATCCGCGAAGGGTGCCGATCTTCTGGCTGCTGGGCGGGGGCGCGTTGGCCCTCGTGGCGGCTGCCTGGCGGCGGCGCGACTGGGCCGAACTGCTGACGCTGGCCGGGATGCTCCTGCTGTCGGCGCGGTATCGCCGCGAGGTGCCGTACGGCGCCATCGCCGCCGCCCTGACCATCCAGCAGCGGTTGCCGGAGGTGATCGCGCGGCCGGGCATCCGGCGGGCCCTGCTGGCCCTGACGGCGCTCGCGTCACTCGTCTGGGCGTGGCGCTACGATTCCCTCTATCCCTACCGAACGGGGTGGGGTGTCGACGCGCGGCTCTTCCCGGTGGGCGCGGTCGACTTCCTGGAGCGGCACCAATTGCCGGACAACGTCTACAACAACTACAACCAGAGCGGCTATCTCATCTACCGGTTCCATCCCCGAAGGGGGGTCTTCCAGGACAGCCGCATCTCCGCCTACCCGGCGGAATTCATGACCCGGATCCGGCAACGGGTATCGACCGGGGAGTGGAACCGGATCTTCGACGAGGGGGGCGTCAACACCGCCTTGATCCCTTCCGGCGACGTCCCCTCGTTCCGCCGGAGGTTCGACTGGGGCGTCGTCTATTGGGACGACGAATTCACGCTGCTGCTCCGCCGGAATCCTGGGAATGAGGGCCTGCTCTCCCGGCTGGAATATCGCTACTTCTTCCCCGGCGGCCGGCGAAGCCTGATGACCAGCGGCGACCCGGCCGTGCTGTCCGGACTGCTTCGGGAGATGACCCGCAACCTGGCCGAGCGGACGTTTCCCGCGCCGGAGATCGAGCGGGAGCGGGGAATCCTATTGCAGCGCCTCGGGCGCCGGATTGGGGGCGGCGCGGCGCGCCGATGAATCGCGACGCCAAGCGCTTGCCCAGAGAATCCCCGCGAAGGTTGCCAAAACTCCCGCGAGCGTGATCAGGCCGCCCGCCCGGACGCTGCCCGGTCGAAACCGGAAGATGACGCGATGCGTTCCGCCGCGCAACGGGACGGCCCGGAAATTGACGTTGGCCCTGAGTATGGGTGTTTCCACTCCGTCGACGTAGGCCTGCCACCCCGGGTAGTGGGTGTCGGTCAGGATGAGCCACCCGTTTGCGGCCAGATCGGCCGAGAGACTGACGCTATCCTCGGCGTGCTCCTCCATCATCACCACCGGCGGGCGGTCCACCGCGGCGATGTCCCCGACAAACGTCCGGTCCGGCTGTTCGGCAAGGATGACCTCATTCCGCATGTCGCACGATGACGATCCCATCTGTTCCAGGGCCTTGAAGGAGTTGGGCACCACGCGGGCCTGGTGCACGGCGAAGGCCCGCGGCAGGACATTCCGGTTTTCGTAGATGTCCATGTCCCGTCCGCGGTAGACAAGCCCCAGCCTGGGCTCGCCGAGCCGGGAGCCGGGGAGCGTCAGGATGTACTTGGCATTCACCAGGTCCAGCAGCGGCGAACGGAAGTCGTTGAAGCGGACCCACCGGTCGACGGATGCCTTGGAGCCGTACTTGATGAAGGACACCAGGCGGGTGACGTTCTCCGGATAGACGCTGCTGTATCCGCCCGCCTCCTCGATGCCGAAGGGCGCCAGCGTGTTCATCGGGTGGACTCCCATCGCGCCGTCCTGAACCACCCGGAAGGGAGGCTTCTGCCGGAGGAGAAAGTCGATGCCCGGAGTCCTCGGGTAGATGGTCGCCGGATCCGCCACGGTGTTGAAGTTCCTGGCGGCCCCGATAAGCTCGAAGGCCAGGAGCCCCAGGATGCCGGAGAAGAGGAGCGTCTGCTGCCATTTCCTTCGGGCCAGGGCGAGCAGGGCGAAGAGCGCCGCCGAGGCGAGTGTGAGCAGTAGAGGTTTCAGGATCACTGGGGAGCCTGTGCGTCGAAGGTCCGAAAGCAGCCTCATCCACGGTATCCCCGGGACGGAGGCGAGCGCCTCGGCATCGAAGAACGAGATCAGCAGGCGGCTGGAGCTGGCCAGCGCGAGCGCGACGACCGCCGCCGTCAACAGCAGGACGAGCGAGAGATACATCGACCGCCGCTTCCCGGAAAGGCGGGGGATCTCCCCGATCCCGAAAGCAGCCGCGACGACGGCCGAGAAGGTGAACAACCAGACGATCCTGGAGGGAGTCAACTTGTCCATGCCAGGCACCAGCACGAAGAAGGGGTAATACGCCACCGTGCCGGTCATCAGCAGGGCGAAGAGAACGGTCATGAACAGGAAGAAGCGCACATGGGGCCGTCGGCGGCGCACCAGGCAGGCCAGCGAGGCAAAGAGGGTGGGGATGCCCAGGTAGAGAGCCAGTTCGCAGTAGTTCAAGTGCTTCTGGCTCGGGGGGATCGGCAGCGCGGTGAGATGCTGCAGCGGCCCGCCGAAGTAGTCGGGAAACACCAGAGCGACGAATTGCCGGAAGGGTATCCTTCCGAGGACCGAGAAATACTCGCCGAAGGTGTAGGGGGTGCGGATCCTGGCGCTGCTGCCGATCAGTTCGGCCGTGGGAAGGAGCTCGATGCCGCCGATCAACGTGCCCAGGGCGCAGGTGATGCCGAAGCAGAACAGAAGCTCGAGGACTTCCCGCATCGGAGCCTGCCGGCGGCACATCCGCCAAACCAGGAAACAGCAATAGAAGAGAATCATCAGGTAGGTGTACAACAGGGTACTGCAGGTGCCCCATCAGGCAGAGCAGCCCGAGGATCCCGGCGCCGAGGAAGGCGTGCAGCAGCCGCCTCCTGCCGAGGAAGCGCTCCATGCAGAGTAGGAGCAGGGGCAACAGGGTGCCCGCGGCCACCGTGCTCTCGCATTCCAGCCACACCATTGCCACGCCGCTGAACATGTAGGCGATCGCCCCGAACAGGGCGCCTCTTCTCCCGGCGCCGATCTCCGTCAGGAAGAGGCACATGCTGAGCCCCATGACCGTCACATGGATGAAAAGCAGCAAGTTCAGGGCGATCGGGGCGCTGAACAGCCGATGGAGAAGAAGCTTCAGCGGATACCATCGTCCGGGCATACCGCTCATGGCGGTGGCCCCGGTGTTGGGCATGCCCATCAGCAGATAGGGGTTCCAGTTCTTGAGGCCGCCCTGATGGAGCTGCCGGTTGTAGATCGCGGCGTAATTGGCATACAGCGGATCGGTGACGACGTCGTTGTGCGGCTTGAAATCGGGGCCGACGGACGCCTTCCAGGGGTAGTTGGTGTAGAGCAGGTCCGCGGGGAAGAAGACCTTCCGCTGAAAGAGGAACGGCGCGAACATCACCACCGACGCCAGGACGATGATGATGTACGGGAGGATCGACCCGAGGTTGCGAGCGGTGATTGAAGTCAGCCAGGGGTTGCCGGTTTTCATTCCCGTGAGGGGGACTCTACATCCGCCAGCTTCGCTGCCTCGGCATCGGTGTAGCCCAGAGCCTTCCAGTCCATCACGCCTGCCGGCCCATGGCAGTTGCCGCAGGTCAGGGCTCCCTGCTTGCGGATCGCGTGGGAGATCTCCATCAGCGGGTCGGTGGGGATCCAGCGGGGGTCGACCTTCCTGCCGGCCAGCACGTCCTCGTGCGGCGGTCTTCCAGCCGTCGACGTCCATGTAGGACATGAAGCGGTCCATCAGGTAGAACTTGAACATCCAGCCGTACATCATCCCCATCATCGGCTTGGCCTCTTCCGCCTGGCCGGCCTTGAGCGGGTCCCCGTGGTGTAGTAGGTCGGCAGGTTGTAGGGGACGAACATCCCGCCGAACGGGCCCATGTTCTGCAGGTCGATGTGCTGCTTGCCGTTGTAGAGCTTCATGGCGTAGAGCTTCGACGGCTTCGCTTCCGGGCGATCGGGCGCATCGTCTTCTCGTACCACGCGGCGTAGTCGTAACCGGCGAACTCCGGCCAGCGGTGCTGCACCTTGTAGAATGAGTAGAGGTCCGCGCCGTTGGGGTTGTCGCCGATCGGGTTGCCGAGGAAGGTCCCGTCGCCGTTCCACCAGGCGTAGACGATCCCCTTGCCCGGGCGCCGTCTCCTTTGCCTCGTCGGTGTAGATCCAGATTCCCGCGCCTCTTCCTCCTTCTCGGGCACCGAGAAGTCCCGCATCGTGGCGTTGTCGGGGGAGAGGGAGGGGATGTGGCAGGTGACGCAGGCGACCTTCGCCAGGTGGCGGTCGATGGAGGCGCCGTCCTCCCCGTAGCGCGGCGTGGGGCGCCGCGTCGTGGCACTTCTCGCAGGCGACGGCGACGTCCGGGAAGATCGTTGGCCATCATCGTCGTGGTGTGCTGCCCCTTGGCGATGGCGTGGCCGCGGGTCTCGTGGCACTCGATGCAGTCGACCCCGGCGGCGGCGTGGACGTCCCAGGTCGGCGAGTAGGGGGTTCCCCGCTTGGAGCCGGGATGAAGAACCCGGGGCCGCTCCTGGCCGGTGTTGCTCCATGCTCTGCATGAAGGAGGGGTCGGCCTCGTCGACGTAGATGTCGCCGCCCATGTTGTGCTGGTGGCAGCGCAGGCAGGTTCTGCGACGTCGGCTTCACCGACGGTCATCGCCGCCCGCAGCTAGCGGTCCTGGTCCCAGCGGCGTCAGCCCGTTGGCGTCCTCGACCACCTGCTTCCGGTTCATGTCGTAGGCGACGGCGTGGCAGATGAGGCAGTCGATGGCGTCCTCCTCGCGCTGCATCGTCCGGTACCCCGGCATCAGCTCGCCGAGCGGCGCCTGGTACTGGCCGCCGATGTGGCACTGGCCGCACCCCTCGGAGTAGACCCGGCCGTCGGGGAGCTCTGACCAGCTCGGCCCAGGCGGTGAAGGCGAAGGAGCCGGGCTTGGGGCAGGGGCGGTCGATCTTTCCCATCGGGAAGTCGTCGGCCAGCTCGCCGTTGAACCCCCAGACGTTCGGGTGGGCGGTCGGTGAAGAAGCGGTAGTGGGATGATCGGGTGACGTCGTCGATGGTCGAGACCTCCCCCTTCCCGTCGCCGGAGGGGTCAGGAAGCGAGATGGTGGGGTGGCAGGACAGGCAGGTCGCCGGCCCCTCGTAGGCGGTTATCCCGGCCTTGGCGAATCGCTCGGCATGGGGGAATGACCGGCCGGGAAAGTCGTTGGCCAGCGATGTTGCGACCGCGGCGGCTCCCGCGGTGTCGAGGCGCTCCACCGCGAATCGATGACCCCGGGACGGCTGTCCGGGGGCATCATCGCGTTGATGATGGAGGACCAGGCGGCGCAGGCCTGCCCCAGGACGAGCGCCACGGCCGCAGCGCCGATGACGAGTGACCAACGCTTCCGGCTCATGATCTCGAACCCTCCTCGTATCTGGTTGGATAAGATGAGAGTAAGCGCATATAGCCACGTGCGCAAGGACACAAGCCGCGAAGTCCCCCCGCAGCTTCACGCCGAGGAGAAACGATAGAAGGTGGACGATGACGGCTCTCGCAAGGCCGCGCACCCCCGCGGAAAGAGCGTATTTGCAGTATCTGGTCTATTGGTGTAGATACTAGCCATCGAGATTCCCAGCCATTTCGGCGGCATTCATTTTCTGGGGCATTACGAACGAACTGATGAGAGCCTTCCTGCCCGGGACCGACGACCACCAATGGGTGAATTCCCGTTTGCCCATACCCTTCCAACTGTTCCTGTGCACCTTCGGCATCCTGACACTCGAATTGGCGGTCATCCGTTGGTCCAGTTCGCAGATTCGCATGCTGGCCTACTTCAACAACCTGGTGCTCATCGCCTCATTCCTGGGCATGGGTCTTGGGATGGCCATTGGACGACGCAGGCCCGGGCTCGTTCACTACGTATTGCCTTCGCTGATGCTGCTGGGTCTCATCTTCCTTGGATCATCCAGGCTCGGCATCATGCACCTGACCTTCCCCGACCTCTCCATTTCCCTGTGGGGATTGTCCCGGGAATCGACCATCGGAGAATTCACATGGACCATCGCCGTCATGACCTGCCTGTTCTGGCTGATCGCAACGGTCTTTCTCTGTGCGGGGGCCGGCGTGGGCTACCTCTTCGGTCGCCTGCGCACGTTGAAGGCGTATTCATGGGATCTGGGCGGTTCCCTGGCGGGAGTGGTGGCCTTCGCCGCGATAACCTTCCTCAACGCCGGCCCCCACGTCTGGTTCCTGATGGGGTGCCTCCCATTCGTCGTGCTCACACGGAAGCCCGTCGCCCTTCTGTGCGCGGCCGCCACGGTGTTGTCCGCCTGGCTTTCGATAGGAGGCGCGATCTATTCACCGTACAACCGTATCGACGTGGAGAGAGACGACGAATGGCAGGGGAAAGGGTATTACCTGTCGGTCAACCGTGATTTTCACCAGTTCATCCACAACTTCTCCCCGGCTGCTTTTGCCAATGGCGTGCGGACGCAAAGAGAACTCAATCTCCTGCGATGGGGGCGGCGGGCGTACGACCTGCCATTCATGATCAGCAGGGAACGGCGGAAGGCCCTGATAGTCGGCGGCGGCACCGGCAACGACGTCCAGGCTGCCCTGCGGAATGGTTTCGAGGAGGTCGTGTCGGTCGACATCGACGAACAGATCATGAAGTTGGGCAGGAAACTCCATGCCGAGAAACCGTACAGCGACCCGCGAGTCACCGTCGTGACGGATGATGCCCGGGCTTTCTTTGAGCAGTATGATGGCCCACCCTTCGATGTCGTCTGCTTCAGCTTTCTTGATTCCCACGCCATGTTCTCGGCCCTGTCCACGCTGCGGTTGGAGGATTTTCTCTATACCAGGGAAGGCATTCATTCAGCCTGGCGTCATGTGGCTCCGGATGGAATCCTGGTCATCACCTTCAGCGTCTTCGCCGGTGACTGGATCTCCGATCGTCTCTACTGGACGATCGACGAAGCCACGGGAATAGAGCCGCTGGTTGTCTCCCAGGGAATGCATCACGGCAACACGTATATCGTGCCAAGGCAATCGGGATCGATGAGAAGAGATGCCCTGGCCGACTTTCAGCCGGTCGAGGTGAAGACCTCCCACAAGAAGGTGCGGATCAGCACCGACGACTGGCCTTTCCTGTATGTCCGCCCCGGCCGTTTCCCGTGGGGGTACGTGGCGCTGCTGGCCGTCATCCTGCTGACGGGTTCCATGGCCATTGGGAAAGCGTTTGGAGGCGGTCTTGCGGGGGAGGGATTCGACTATCCGCTCTTCATCATGGGGATCGCGTTTCTCCTGGTTGAGACGCGCGGGATCACCAATATGTCCCTTCTGTTCGGATCGACCTGGATAGTCAATGCCAGTGTTTTCGCGGGAATCCTCGTTGTGGCCCTGATCGCCAATGCCGCAGTCGACCGCTACAAGCCCCGCGATCCCCTCATCTGGTTCGCGCCGCTCCTTGTTTCGGTCGCGTTCCTCTTCTTCTTCAACATGGGGATGCTCAGCCGGTTCGGTCTGCTGACCAGGGGGGTGGTCGGAGGATTGGTCAACGCCCTTCCGGTAGGTTTCGCCGGCATCATCGTCAGCATCCAGCTTTCACGGAGTCGTAACGCTGCCGCATCCCTCGGATCGAACCTGCTGGGAGCCCTGGTCGGCGGATGCCTCGAGTATCTCTCGATGCTGGTGGGCTTGAGGGCCCTGCTGGCGATGATCTTCATGCTCTATGGAACAGCCTGCCACCTGATGCGGGGCCGCGGGACGGGACTCGTCCGGGACCTCGACGACCACTGAACCTTCGGGATGCCCGGTGTCTTCGTTTCCGGTCACTCGCCAGCGGAGAGCTGGCGCAGTCTGGTGATGTCCCGCGCGGGAGGGGTCCCGAAGAGGCGGTTGTACTCGCGGCTGAACTGCGAGGGGCTCTCATAACCCACCTGGAATGCCACGTTCGCCGCGTTCAGGTGTTCCGTCAACATGAGGCGCCTGGCCTCCTGCAGGCGCAGCCGCTTCTGGTACTGCAGCGGGCTCAGGGCGGTCATGGACCGGAAGATCATCGCCGGCGGGAGCCCCGTGGCCGCGGGAACCGCCTGGGCATCTACGTCAGTCGGAGGCCGAGCGGCACCAGTCGGGCGAAATCACTGCGGTTGGAAGTCGCCAGGGCGGCGCCTGCGGAGATGGCCGAGGCGGCGATCATGCAGTCCATCAGGGATCCGCGCCGCCGTCCCGTCTCGTTGAAGAGGCGGGCAGCCAGGCGTGCCTCGGTTTCGGTGTAGGCGGCGGGCTCGCCGACTATTTCCCCGACCAGTTCGGTCTGTTCCTGCTCAAGGGGGCCGCAGAGGAACTCCGTCCAGGAGACGGGGCTGATGCCCAGCGGCTCCATCACCTCGAGCCACGATCGGAGCAGCGCGACTCGGCCGAGCCTTCGAGCAGCGAGCGGATCAGGAAGCTGGTGTCGAGATGGATCACCGGCGGCTCCGCTCGCGTTTGGCGGACGCCGCCCGCCTCTCGGTCAGAACCTCCCGCTCCAGCCGATGAGGGCGTCGCGATCCCGGGCCACCAGGCCCCGGAGCCGGTCGAAGGCCTCGATCCCCCTGTTGGATGCCCCGGCCTCCCGGCTGGCGGCCTGCCGGATGGCATCGCGCAGCGCCTCCGACTTGGAGATGCCCCGCCGCCCGGCCAATTCCTCCAGCAGCCGAACTGTCTCCGGATCGAGCGAATAGGTGCCCTTGATGGTCAGTGTGGCCATATCGTATATATATGGCCATCTCAGTATTCAGTCAAGCATTCCGCTGGGAAAAGGAAAAGGCCGCCGGACTTCGTCCGACGACCTTTGTAAAGATTGGCTCCCCGGGCTGGACTCGAACCAGCAACCCTTCGGTTAACAGCCGAATGCTCTGCCGATTGAGCTACCGAGGAGCGTTTCGGAACGTAAAACGGATTGCAATATAGCCGCCGAGCGGCGGCCCGTAAAGTCTCAGCCGCCTGTCCCCTGCTTGAGCTCCACCAGCACCAGCTTGGCCACGGCCTTCAGGGTGTCGAAGACGCCGACGCCGGTCGGGGCGACCGCCTCGAACTCGGGCACGTTGCGTGTTCAGGAGCTGGCGCATCTCCTCCCCGGGGCGACGTTGGGCAGGTCGCGCTTGTTGTACTGGATCACGTAGGGGATCCGGTCGAGGTCGTAGCCCTGCTCCTTGAGGTTGCCCCGCAGGTTTCGAGGCTCTCGATGTTCGCCTCCATGCGCTCGACCTGCGAGTCGGCCACGAACACCACCCCGTCGACCCCCTTGAGGATCAGTTTGCGGCTGGCGTCGTAAAACACCTGGCCGGGCACGGTATACAGGTGGAAGCGCGTCTTGAAACCGCGGATCTCACCCAGGGCGAGCGGCAGGAAGTCGAAGAAGAGGGTCCGCTCCGTCTCGGTCGCCAGCGAGATCATCTTGCCCTGGGTCTCGGGGTTGGTCCTCTGGTAGATGTACTGGAGGTTGGTCGTCTTGCCGCACAGGCCCGGCCGTAGTAGACGATCTTGCAGTTGATTTCGCGCGAAGCGTAATTGATAAATGACATGCTATCTACTGCCGGTCGGCGCGCGCCCTGACTACTTGAACAGGTTGTCGATGTCCTCTTCGGTAATTTCGGCGAAAGGCGAAAGATGTCGGCGCTCACTCCTTCTGCTCCTCGGCCTTCTGCTGATGTCTCGAAGATTGTTCAGCCTTCGGTCGCCCGCTTGACCCGCAGCCGCACCAGCCCGAGCGAAGTCCGATTGTCGAAGATGACCACCAGGATGACCCGGTGCCCACGATCGAGATGTGGATGTTGTCCTTCTCCCCTCGTGGAAGAGGATGGAGAACTCCTTCTCGCCGACAGCTTCGCCAGCCCCCCGGTCGCCGCGATGTTGCCCGCGGTCAGCGAGGCGAGCGAGGTCGTGTCGAGCGGCTCTGTCTCCGCCCGAGGCGATCAGCTGCCCGTTCTTGTCGACCAGGAAGACGAGCCTGGCGTTGGCGTCCTGGAGGAGCCTCTCGACCTCGAAGGTTATTCGCCGGAATTCTTCCTCGTAGACGTTCATATTTTCATCTGGCATGTTTTGATCACCCCTCTGTTTGGGGACTATCGTTTATTTGGTGTGCTGGCCCCCCTGCCCTCTTGTTCTCCCGCCGGGCCGTGGCAGGGGCCGGCGGGGCTCACTCATGCCAGCTTTTCAGGCGCTCCCACTTGGCGTCGACGTCCTGCTGCAGCCGCTCGAGCAGCCCCTCGTTCCCGGGCCGGAAGAGGTGCTTGAAACGGCCCTGGGGCTTCAGCCAGTCGACGACCGGGGCTTCTCCTTGGGCTTGTAGGTGATCTTGTACTTGCCGTTCTCGACCTCGTAGAGCGGCCAGAAGCAGGTGTCCACGGCCAGCGCGCAGGTCTCTCGATGTCTGGTCCGGCTTCGAGCGCCAGCCGCGGTGGCAGGTGGAGAGGACGTTGATGAAGGCCGGGCCGTCGACCGCCAGGGCCTTGCGCGACCTTGGTCACCAGGTCCCGCCAGTTGGCGGGCGAGGCCTGGGCGACGTAGGGGATGTTGTGGGCGACCATGATCGCGGTCAGGTCCTTGCGGTTCTGCTCCTTGCCCGGTATCGACCTTGCCGGCCGGCGAAGTGGTGGTGTTGGCGCCCAGCGGGGTGGCGCTCGAGCGCTGGATGCCGGTGTTCATGTAGGCTTCGTTGTCGTAGCAGACGTAGAGCATCCGGTGGCCGCGCTCCATGCGCGCCGGAGAGCGACTGCAGGCCGATGTCGTAGGTGCCGCCGTCGCCGCCGAAGGCGATGAAGCGGATCTCCTGGTCGGCCGGATCTTGCCCTGCCGCTTCAGCGACTGGTAGGCCGCCTCGACGCCGCTGATGGTGGCGGCGGCGTTCTCGAAGGCGCTGTGGATGAACGGCACGTTCCACGCGGTGTACGGGAAGATGGTGGTGGTGACTTCCAGGCAGCCGGTGGCGTTGGCCACGACCACCGGCTCGTCGGTGGCCATGCAGGACCTGGCGCACGACGATCGGCGCCCGCAGCCGGCGCACAGGCGGTGGCCGCCGGCCAGGAGCTGTCGGTCTGGCCGATAGTTCCTTGCAGGTTCACCCTGTGATCGTCTGTTCGGTCATGGTGTCACCTCTACTCCCGGACGCTCAGGTACGAGTGACGGGCGGCCGCCTGGCCGGTCCTTGGCGATCTTGCCGAGCGTGTCGTAGACCCTGCGCATGTCGTCGAGGTCGATGTCGCGGCCGCCGAGGCCGTAGACGTAGTCGACGCAGGCCGGCGGCGCGGGCGGTCGTACAGGGCCGAGCGGACCTCGGGGAAGAGCGGGCCGCCCGGACGCGCCGAAGCGAGTCGGAGCGGTCCATCACGGCGACGGCCTTCAGGCTTGCAGCAGGCGTCGGCCAGCTCGTCGGCCGGGGAAGGGCCGGAAGACGCGCAGCTTCAGCAGCCGGCCTTGACGCCCGGCCTCGCGCAGCTCGTCGACCGACCTTGCGCGGTGCCGGCGCTGGACGAGCCGAGCGCCACGATCGGCCACGTCGGCGTCGTCCAGCTGGTAGGTCTCGAAGAGGCCGTACGTGCGGCCGAACGTGCTTGCCGAACTCCTGGGCCGACCTCCAGGATCACCTGCGGGCGTTGCTCATGGCCTCGACCTGCTGGCGCTTGTGCTCGAAGTAGTAGTCGTGGAGGTCGAGCGCGCCGACGGTGATCGGGTTGTCGACGTCGAGCAGCGGGTGGTCGCGGCTTGTACGGCGCCGACGAAGTCCTTGACCGCGTCGTCGGCGAGGATCTCGACGCGCTCGATCGCCGTGGCTGATGATGAAGCCGTCGTGGCAGACCATCACCGGCAGGCGGACGTCGGGATGCTCGGCGATGCGGACGGCCTGGATCATGTTGTCGTAGGCTTCCTGGGCGTTCTCGCAGTAGATCTGGATCCAGCCGGCGTCGCGGGCGCCCATGGTGTCGGAGTGGTCGCAGTGGATGTTGATCGGGGCCGACAGCGCGCGGTTGACCACGGCCATCACGATCGGCAGGCGCAGGCCGGCGGCGATGTAGAGCATCTCCCACATCAGGGCCAGGCCCTGGAGGAGGTGGCGGTCATGACGCGGCCGCCGGCGGCCGCGGCGCCGATGCAGGCGCTCATGGCCGAGTGCTCGCTCTCGACGGTGACGAACTCGGTGTCCACCTCGCCGTCGGCGACGAACTGGGAGAAGGCTGACGATCTCGGTCGCCGGGGTGATCGGGTAGGCCGCCACGACGTCCGGGTTGATCTGGCGCATGGCCTCGGCCACGGCCTCGTTGCCGGTGGTGGCGATTCAGCTGTGCCATGTTCTGTCCCCCTTTTCCTCGAAGCGCGCTTCCTCGACCATGACGATGGCCTTGGCGCCCTTCTTGCCGGGGCACTCGTGGGCGCAGATGCCGCAGCCCTTGCAGTGGGTAGTCGATGCCCTTCATCTTGCCGTCCTTGACCACGATGGCGGAGTCGGGGCAGTAGATCCAGCAGAACAGGCAGTGGATGCAGTTCTCCTCGTGGAAGACCGGCCGGAAGGTTCGCCAGTCGCCGGTCTTGTAGTCCCGCGGTGCCGGCCTCGAGGATGATGCCGCCGGGGGGAGTCGTGCCATCTCTTCGGTTCGCTCATCCTCGTTCACCTCCTCGTAGGCGCGTCGATCGCCTTGATGTTGCCCTCGATCACCGCCTGGGCAACTTCTTCCCGAAGTTTCTTGACGCTCTCCGCCAGCTCGTCGATGGGGACCACGTCGGTGATCTTGATCAACGCGCCGAGCATCGGGGTGTTGGGGATGTTCTTTCCCAGCTCGGCCAGGGAGATGCCGGTGGCGTCGACCGTCCAGGTCTTTCCCGGGTCGAGGCCGAAGTTGGCCGCCAGGTGGGCGGGCGCGTCGGGGGAGTTGATGATGAAGATCGTCGTCGGCGTCGGTGCCATCCTTGAAATCGCCCATCTTCAGCAGGCTCGCGTCGACCACCAGCACCAGGTCGGGATTCTCGACGCTGCTGTAGATGCGAGAAGGGCTCCGCGGCTGAGCCGGTTGTAGGCCTTCAGCGGCGCCCCCTCGCGCTCCGGGCCTGCACTCCGGGAAGCGCCGTGGACGTGCTGCCCCCCCTCGAGGGCCGTCTCCGCCAGGAGCTTGGCGGCCGACACGGTGCCCTGC
>CAWCAY010000002.1:0-272616 GCA_963793725.1 uncultured bacterium | reverse complement strand
GGCATTCGCGAGGTGACCGTTTTCCGAGAACAGGGCAGAAAACATGGTGTATACCTCTTGACCAAAAAAAGGGGGCCGTAAGACAGATTTGACCGCCGAAACGCAGCACCAGTTCACGGTGGAGAACAAACTTGCCACGTCAGTCTTTGGGCAGCACGATGAGTACCTGCATTCCCTGGAGGCTGGTTTTGGCGTCAAGGCATATTCCCGCGGGAACGTCGTCCATTTGGTGGGAGACACCAATGCCGTAGAGCAGGCGCTGTCGGTGTTGGCGTCACTCTATGCCGAGGTCGAACGCGGCCGCAATCTATCGGCGAGTGACGTGGACTACGCCATTCGTCTGGCCAAGGCGGGTAAGATGGAAGTCCTTCAGGACCTGGAGAATGAAGTGGTCCAAATCACCGCCCGGGGCAAGCGTATTCGCCCGCGCACCATCGGGCAGCGGAGATACGTCGAGGCGATCAGGGAGTACGGATTGACTTTCGGCATCGGTCCGGCCGGCACCGGCAAGACCTACCTCGCCGTGGCATTGGCGATCCGGTCACTGCAGGCCAAGGAGGTCAACCGGATCATCCTGACCCGCAGGCTGTCGAGGCTGGTGAGAAACTGGGATTCCTCCCCGGCGATTTACAGGAAAAGGTCGATCCGTACCTGCGACCTCTCTATGACGCACTTTACGACATCCTCGGCATCGACATCTTCCAGCGCTATATGGAGCGAGGCATGATCGAGATCGCTCCGTTGGCGTACATGCGCGGCCGTACACTCGATGATTCGTTCATTATTCTGGATGAAGCACAGAACACGACCCCGGAACAGATGAAGATGTTTCTAACCCGGCTCGGTTTCGGGTCAAAGGCGGTCGTCACCGGGGATGTGACCCAGGTTGACCTGCCAAAGGGGAACGTGTCGGGCTTGGCGGAGATGCCCCAGATCTTTCGGGATGTGCCTGGTATCGCGGTGGTTCTACTGACGGATCAGGATGTTGTCCGTCACGAACTCGTGCAACACATTATCAGAGCCTATGAGCGCTATGCGACCAAGGCAAGCGAACACCCTAATCCCTGACTACCAATGCATGCCGGGCATAATTACAGCGGGGTCCCCCCATTCGGTGTTTGGGAGTGGCGGCTTGGAGAGCAAAGATACCACGTCCACTGAACACGGCCGGCCCATCGGCCGTTCCCTCTACTTTCCTGGTTGACCCGGACGATGGCCTCGGTCTACCGGGCAACTTTGGCCAAGGCCGCCATGCGTGAGGTCCTTGTTGGGCTGGGGATCTTCTGCGCGCTGGTCGCGATCATGCAAATCGGCCTGATCCCCCAGAAGGTCAAGGTAGTGGTGGGTAAACCGGTCAATCAGGCGGTCTTGGCGCCCCGTCGCATCGAGGATCGGGAACAGACCGCCCGCCTGCGCGATGAGGCTGGGCGACGGGCCAGGCTCGAGGCGGAACAGGACCCGTTGAACTGGCAGATCTCCCCGGAGAGCGGCGCGCGGGCCGAAGCCCGCCTTGACCAGTTCATGGACGACATAAAGAGCGCTCGCAGTTCGCTGGCGCAGGCGCCTGGCTCAACCCGTGCCCGTCAGACTGAACTGACTCGCCTCCGGGGGAAATGGACCGGCGTGTCCACAGAGGCATGGGACAGCTTGCTCACGATGGGAGCCGAGCGTCTGGCACAACTGCGGGAGGCATTACGCCATACGTTAGTCTCGATCGAGGAGAGTGAACGGATCGGCGACCTCAATCTCCAGGGCTTCCGGGACAGCCTCCCGCAAACAATCGGTCGCCTGGGATACGGCCCCAACGATCGTTTGATGATCGGCGCCCTGCGCGGCCTGATCGTACCCAACCTCGTTCTCGACACCGCCAGGGTGGACAGGCTGATAAATCAGGCCCGCCAGCGTGTGATACCGGTCTATTACCAGAGTGGCCAACCTGTCCTGGAAAAGGGCGAGGTCGTCACGGAAGAGAAGCTGCAACTCCTGCAGAGTCACCGGGTGATCGCCGGCACCAGTTTGCCTCTGGGTTTCATCAGTCTCGTCCTCTTCGTCCTCCTCATGATCGTCATGGCTCTGGGATATCTCTTCCGCTTCAGGCGCGACATCCTGCGTCAGGAACGGCTGCTTTACCTGATGGCCGTGACGATGACCATCGCGGCGGTGATGGGCAAGTTCTTCGCCTTCGACCCCACTTCCGGTTTGGCTTATTTCGCACCCGTCACTTTTGCCAGCATCCTCTGGGTGCTGTTGCTCGATTCCCATGTCGCCCTGATGCTAACGGTCCTACTCAGCATGCTCATGGGCGTGGTAACGGACTTCCAATGGGGATTTACACTCTACACATTAGTCGGCGGCAGCACGGCGATCTTCGTCCTTTCGCAGCGAAAGCAGCGGTCGGATCTAATGATGAGCGGGCTCTTCATCGGCCTGGCCAATCTTTTTTCCGTCGTTCTCCTGGCGCTGCTGAGCGAGGGCCTCCCGGATTTGCGTCTCCTGGGTATCAGGCTGGCAGCCGGTGCCTTCAACGGGGTTACCGCGGCGGTTGTCGCCATCGGACTTTTGCCGTTCCTGGAGAACCTCTTCGGCCTGACTTCCGCTATTCACCTCCTGGAACTGGCCAATCCGAACCAGCCCTTGCTCCGCCAGTTGCTGGTCGAAGCGCCGGGTACCTACCATCATAGCATCATCGTCGGGAATCTGGCAGAGGCCGCCGCGGACTCCATCGGGGCTGATGCACTCCTGGTCAGGGTGGGGTCCTATTATCACGACATAGGCAAGGTCAAGCGGCCCTACTTCTTCGTCGAGAACCAGATTGCCCAGGATAACCCCCATGAGAAGCTGACCCCCACCTTGAGCACACTTATTATCACGGCCCACGTCAAAGAAGGCGTGGAGCTTGCGCGCCAGGCGGGTGTCCCCGAGGCCGTGGTCGATATCCTCGAGCAGCACCATGGAACGGACCTCGTGCGCTATTTTTACGCCCGAGCCGCAGAGAGCGCGCAGTCGGAAGTGGCGGAGACGGATTTCCGTTACGACGGACCTCCGCCGCAGACAAAGGAAGCCGCGCTGGTAATGCTGGCCGATTCGGTGGAGGCCGCCGTAAGGTCGATGTCCAAACCTTCACCAGCCAAGATCGATGCACTTGTAACGCGGATCATCAAAGAACGCCTGGCGGACGGCCAATTCGACCAATGTGACTTGACATTGCGCGATCTGGAACGGATCCGGGCGGCTTTTTTAAAGGTCCTGGGGGGAATCTTCCACACGCGCCTCGAATACCCCGAGAGCATACTCCGGGAGTTCGAGCGGAAGAAGGGCGTCAACGGTGATACACGTAAACAACCTGCAGGATAAGGTGTCACTGCCCGACGGCACGGAGCAATTCCTGATCGATCTGGGCCAGGTGACGCTGGCAAATGCCGGTCGTGACCCGGCCGAGGTCGGGATCACGCTGGCGGACGATACTTATCTACAGGAATTGAATCGGAACTACCGGGGAATCGACGCGCCTACGGACGTACTCTCCTTTGCGCTCGACGAAGCGGGCGAGGGTGAGCCGGGATACGAGCAAGCCGGCCCCGAACTGCTGGGCGACGTGATCATCTCGGTGGAGCGGGCCGCCGCCCAAGCGGAGGAGTATGGGCATTCGCTCCGGCGTGAAATGGCATACCTCGCCGTTCACGGGCTGCTTCATCTGCTCGGGTACGATCACGATGGGCCCGAACAGGGAGCGCAAATGCGCCGGACTGAAGAAGAGATCCTGGCGGGACACAACATGGCAAATGAATAGGGGACGGCGCAAGAGCACCATCGAGAGTTTCGACTATGCCTTTGAGGGCTTGTTGCATGCGGCGCGCACCCAACGTCACATGCGCTGGCACATCGTGATCAGCAGCGTCGTCCTGTTGATGGCGCTCTGGCTCAAGCTGACCAAAGTCGAGATCATGGTGGTCGCCGTGACGATAACCCTCGTGCTGGTCGCGGAGATGTTCAACACCGCGGTTGAGGTAACGATCGATCTCTTCACCAGGGACTTTCATCCACTGGCCGCGGTGGCCAAGAATGTCGCCGCCGGGGCCGTCCTGCTGACCGCAATCAACGCGCTGGTTGTAGGCTATATGGTCTTCGTTCCTAGTCTGGAACCCTTTCTCCCGTCCGTCCTCGAACAAGTGCGCCGGTCCCCGCCCTACCTCACGCTGGCCGCTTTGGTCCTGGTCATCGCCTCGGTTGTAGCCCTAAAGAGCCTGGGCCGGCAGGGTAGCATCATGCAGGGCGGGATGCCGAGCGGGCATACGGCGGTTGCCTTCGCACTGGCCACGACGGTGGTCTTTCTCACGCAGTATCAGCCGACTGTTGCCATCCTCGCCGCCCTATTGGCTTCGCTGGTGGCGGAAAGCCGTCTCGAAACGAGGATCCATTCCCTTCTTGAGGTCCTGGCGGGGGCGGCCATCGGCGTCCTCCTGACGACGCTGGTCTTTCAGTTTCTCAATCGGTTTGGTTAATCCACGGACTCCGCTGGTTGTGGTATTGGTGCGATGCGCCAACGCAGTACGGGGGCTGAGTCATCGAGGAGTGATCGGTTTTCGTGTGGAAACGGCTAAGGACCTACCTCGTGGCCGGGCTATTCGTAGCCTTGCCATCTTTCATCACAGGCTATATCTTGTGGCTCGTCTTTTCATTTGTCGATCGTCTGCTCGGCTCCCTCATGGAAGGCATAACCGGGACGCGCATTCCGGGCATGGGTTTCTTGGCGGTCGTGGTATTGCTTCTCCTGGCAGGACTGATTACCACAAACTACATCGGCAAACGAGCCATCCAGTGGATCGAGGGTCTGTTGGCAAAGATACCGGTGGTGGGTGGCATATACGGCACTACACGGCAGTTTGCCGAGGCATTGTCCTCACCGGAAAGGGGCGTCTTCCGCCGTGTGGTGATGCTGCAATACCCTCGTGCCGGCATCTATTCACTCGGTTTTCTCACCGGTGAGGCACCAGACTCGTTGAGTAGGTGTAGTGAATCAGGATCGGTCTTGTACAACGTCTTTATCCCAACCCCGCCAAACCCGACCACCGGTTTCCTCATCCATGTGCCCGGCGAGGATTTGCTCTACCCTCTGATGAGTGTGGATGAAGGAATGAAATTCATACTCTCGGCCGGGGTGGTCCAGGCCGCGCTCACCGCCCCAGAAAGGGAGGTACCCGGATGAACCACGAGGAATTGCTGGCCCAAGCCCGTGCGGCACGCGAACATGCATATGCGCCGTACTCCTCATACAAGGTTGGGGCCGCTCTCCTAGCCTGCTCCGGCCAGGTCTATACGGGCTGCAACATAGAAAATGCCTCTTACGGGGCCACGATCTGTGCGGAGAGAGTGGCGACGGCCAAGGCGGTCGCTGCCGGCGAACGGTGCTTTACAGCTCTAGCGGTCGTGGCGGACGGGTCGATCCCACCCTCCCCTTGTGGCTTGTGCCGCCAATTCTTAGCGGAATTCGGCCAGAATCTCATGGTCCATATGGCCAATCTTCATGGGGAGGTCCGCCGGGTGTCACTCGAGGACCTTCTGCCCGGCCCTTTTTCCGGCCGAGATCTTCCACATGGAGCGGGTTCAGCAGACAACGGCCGGTGAGGTAAGTAAACATGCGGTGGTGCAGCTCGGTTGCCGATGAATAAACAAGAGGGATTTCGTTCGGGTTTTGTCACTCTGTTGGGGCGTCCGAACGTGGGCAAGTCCTCGCTGATCAATGCGTTGATCGGGCGGAAGGTGGCGATCGTCAGCCCCAAACCCCAGACAACGCGCCGGCGCGTGCAGGCTGTTCTGAATACCCCGGACGCACAGGTGGTCTTGGTCGACACGCCGGGGATTCAGCGCCCCAGGGATCTCCTCGGCAGGGCTCTCATCCGGGCGGCGGCCGAGCCTTTGGACGGGGCGGACGGCGTGCTCCTGGTGGTCGATGCATCGCGGAGCCGGGGGAAGGAAGACCGGGCATCCGCTGATATGCTGCGTCAGGCGACGGCCCCCGTCTTGTTGGTCGTCAATAAAATCGACCTGGTGGCCGGGGAGGCCGAGGAACAATGCGTGGCGCGCGTGGCGGAGGAACTGGATTTCGCCGGGCCGGCCATCGCTACTTCCGCCGTGACCGGGAGTGGAATGACGGAGTTGAGAGATTGGATACTCGGCTGTCTACCGTCCGGCCCGGAGTACTACCCTGGAGAGACCCGGACGGACCAACCGGAGAACGTGTTCCTCGCCGAGCTCATCAGGGAACAGGTGCTCCTGCAGACCGAGGAGGAGGTCCCACACGGGGTGGCGGTCCTCATCGAGGAGGTAGTACAGCGGTCCACCGGTCGTCTGTATCTGCGTGCGGCCATCGTGGTCGAGCGTCAGAGCCACAAGGCGATCGTTATCGGGGCCGGCGGGCGCCGTCTCAAGGAGATCGGCTGTGCCGCGCGGGCCGGCATCGAGGAGTACCTCGGTGCTCCCGTCTATCTGGAGCTCTGGGTCAAGGTGGAGGAGCATTGGCGTGATTCCTCCGCCCGGCTCCGCGATTTCGGGTACGAGTCCGAGTAGGGTCCGAATCAGGATAGTCCAATGCTGTCACGGATTCAGGTCGAGGGTCCAAAAAAACGAATCGTCTCCGAATAATTTGATGCACGGGCGAGGTGGTCCTCGTGCCGAACCTGGGTCTGCAGCAGCCAACGGAAGGCGACAGCTTGCAGACTATGGTCTGGGCGGCGCGTTCAGGCGAACCCGGTGCGCGGGATAACCTGATCCGCAAGTATCAGCCATTCATACTCAAGCTTGCCGCCAAGGTGAGCCGGCGTTATCTTCGGCCGGGCCTTGACGATGAGATCGTTGTGGCCATGATGGGCTTCAACGAAGCAATTGATTGTTACAACCTCGGCGGGAAGGTGCCGTTTCTCTCATTCGCCGAGATCGTGGTACGGCGCCGCCTTGTTGACTACTTTCGCGAGCAGGCGGCACACCACCGCGAGCTGCCCATGAGCTACTTCGAGGCGGAGGGGGAGGAAGACCGGGAATCGCCCCGCCTGTCCTTCATGCTACGCGAGGCAGAGAACTCCTATCTGAGGATGGAGGAATCGATCGAGCGGCGGGAGGAGATACGCCGTTTCGCCGATATCCTTGGGGATTATGCACTTGATTTCACGGTTCTCGTCCGATCCACGCCTAAACATACCGATACGAGGCAACGGTTGATCCAGGTGAGCAGGGTAATCGCGGCAAGCGACCGTTTGATGGCCCAGATCGCCAAACGCAAAGCGTTGCCCATTCTTGAAGTGGCGGAGCTTTCCGGCCTCAGCCGCAAGACGATCGAACGTCACCGCCGGTATTTACTGGCGTTGGTATTGGTCCTGGTCAACGACCTACCACAATTGCAGACCTATCTCCGATAAGAGGCATTTGCGACGTTTGGTACCTCAATCTCAGATACGGTCACATCGCAAATGCCCGGGTGGGCAGCGTTCCGTGCCGTTAGTCCGAGCCCAACATGATCTCGGTTGGGGTGTGATTAGCCATGGTGCAGAAACCAATCTTGGTGGAAAAGTGCGGCCATGGGCGAGGTATTGCTCTGAGCCCCGGAGGGCGTTTTCACTTTGTCCATGTGTCTCCCCAGGCGAAGGTGGGCGACGAGTTAAGCTCCTGGTCCGCCGTCGCCCGGCCAATGCCAGCAGCCATGGTGGCGGCGGTGGCCGGCTTGTTCGTCTTTGGCTCGATTGCGATTCTGGCGCCGCGGAGAACTTCCGGTGCTTATGCCATGGTCTCTCTGAGATTCGCTTCGGGATCGGCCGTCCGGTCAAGGGACCAATACTCTCCGGATTTCCGCATGACACTGTCGGTCGATCGGCGTGGAATGGTGGCCGCCGTCAAGGCGGAGGCGCCTGTGAAGGGAAAGCTGGTGGGAATGCGCGTGGAGCAGGCCATCCAGCATACGGTGGAACAACTGGTGGCGATCTCAGACGGCGATGTGGAAGTGCGGCCCAACCGACTGAGTTCCAGCGATGAAACGGCCGAGCTCCAAGCGCGGATCAGGACCGCATTGCCCGAATGTGAGCCGCCGATCTCCGTGGATGTCGATTACTCCGGCGGATGAGGACACGGACGGCCATGGCAAGAAGGACAAGAAGGATAAAAAGGACAAGGAACAGGAGCCGGAGCCGCCCGCGGCGGTATCCAACGAAGTACGGCTGCACAGGAACAAGTAGCGGATTGCAGTACGGGTAGGCTGCCGTCCAAGTGGCGAAGAGTGGATAGTGGCGGGCACCGGCCCCGGCGGGATGGAATGCCCGCCTTTTCTCTGTGTTTGTATGGCAGGAACTGCCGCACGTGGCGCCGAAGTCCTCGGTGCCTTCATTCCAAGCCGCTGCCGGTGAGGACACACGAAATCCGGGTCGCATAACTCGGGGGTGCGTGAGGTTTGGTTTTTCGCCGCATTGTCATTTATTTGCTCTTGTTCGTGGCCGTCACCGTGGCGACCGGCGCTGACGGGGCGCGGCGTCTGCCGGATTCGGTCTCCATCGGGTTGGTCACAGCTCAGCAGGACCTTACCTTGCGTCTGCCCGCCGGAGTCACGGTCCACCGGAGTTCGATCGTGCTGCAACAGATCGCGGCTGACGCCACATTGACGTGTTCCATCGGTGCGGACGGCGGTATCATGGCCGGCGGGATCAACTACGGCAAGGAGCCGCTTCGCTTCACCAGCGGCGGAGGTCCGATCGGTTGGGGGACGCGGCAGTATCGCGGAACACTCGTGGTGTCTGTTGCATCACGTGGCTTGATCCTGGTGAACGAGGTCGGTCTTGAGGATTACTTGCGTGGGGTTGTCCCAGCCGAGGTCAATCCGACCTGGCAGATCGAAGCCCTCAAAGCCCAGGCCATCGCGGCACGCACATTCACGGTGGGACGGATCGGCCATCATCGCAAGGATGGGTACGATCTCTGCGCGACTGTTGACTGTCAGGTTTATGTGGGAGCGGGTGGGGAAAAGCCCAGCACCGACCTGGCAGTGGCGGAGACCGCCGGCCGGGTGCTCACCTACAGTGGCAGACTGGCCAACACATTCTACCACGCGGCTTCGGGAGGGCATACCGAGAACGTGGAGTCGGTTTGGACAGGCGCCTCTCCGCAGGCCTATCTGCGCGGTGTTCCAGATCCGGCGGAATCATCGCCCTACGATCGTTGGCGCGTCGAGTTGGACTGGGCAGGAGCGGAGGCGGCGGTCGCGCTCAAGTACCCTGAAATAGGCCGCCTACGGGCCATCGAGATCGTGGGCAGGACCGCGGCCGGACGGGATCCTTCTGGCGGAGTTGGCCGGCGAGCGTGCCAGGGTCAGAACCAACGGCGAGGCCCTGCGCGCTATCTTTTCGTTAAGGAGTTCACTATGCGACATCGAGGTCGTGTTCGAGCCGGTGCCCAACCCCCGCTGGGAGGAAGTGGCCGACGCGCCCGTCGCGCATGCTGTAGTACCCAGTGCGGTATCTCTCTGGTCCGGAATAGAAGGAGCCCCCTGGGACCTGGTCCCGGTCAAGCTATGCTTTGACGGGCGCGGTTGGGGTCACGGCGTCGGCATGAGCCAGTATGGGGCCAAAGCCCTGGCGGATTTGGGGTATACGCATGCCATGATCCTAAAATACTACTATCAGGGGACCGAGGTGGAGGACTGGCGACCGCCCCAGGATCTGCCGTCCGTGTCGGGTAACGGAGAAGTGGCGGGCTGATGCAGGTAGACCTCTTTGATTATGATCTGCCCAATGCGGCCATAGCGCAGACACCGGCCGAACCAAGGGATGCCTCACGGCTGCTTGTGCTGGACCGTGGGCGAGGGACGACCGTGCACCACTTTTTCCGTGATTTGCCCCAGTTGCTCTTCGCCGGGGATCTCCTGGTGGTCAACGATTCACGAGTCATTCCCGCCAGGCTTTTTGGGCGGCGCGGGAGTCTGGATGGGGGCCGGCTGGAGGTTTTGCTGCTCCGCCCGGTCGGGCCGGACCAATGGGAGGTCTTGGTGCCGGCCGGGGCGACGCGCTTACCCCGGTACCCGGATCCTCTTCGGCCAAGGCGAACTTGCGGCGGAAATCACCGATTCCACCGACTTTGGCGGGCGTATTGCGGTCTTTAGCTACTCCGGCGAATGGGCCGACCTCCTCCGCCGTTTCGGACAGGCTCCTCTCCCCCCATATATCCACACCCCACTAATGGACCCTGAACGTTACCAGACCGTCTACGCCCGCGGTGACGGCTCGGTGGCCGCTCCCACGGCCGGACTGCACTTTACCCCGGCGCTGCTCGGGCGGCTGACCGAGGCCGGGATCACCGTAGCTCACCTTACCCTGCATGTGGGGCTCGGCACATTCCGTCCGGTAGCCGCGCAACGGGTCGAGGATCAGACGATGCATGCGGAATTCTATACCCTGCCGGAGGAGACCGTCACGGCCATCGAGGATACCAGGAGGAGTGGCGGCCGGGTAGTCGCGGTGGGTACCACCTGCGTAAGGACACTGGAGGCCGCGTGCTCCGAGGACGGCGCACTCCGGGCGGGCTCCGGATGGACCAGCATCTTTATCTATCCGGGATATCGATTCCGCGCGGTGGATGCGATGATCACCAATTTCCACCTGCCCCGCTCCACCCTGTTGATGCTGGTGTCGGCCTTTGCCGGCAGGGAGGTGGTTCTCCAGGCCTACCAGGAGGCGCTGGTGGCCGGCTACCGCTTCTTCAGCTTTGGCGACGCGATGTTGATTGTCTGACGAAGCTTCGCCTGCAACCGACGTTCGAACAATAACACCTTTACACCATGAAGATCATGAAGGACATGAAGAATATGGTGGATCACGGACTACAGATTTCACATATTTCGTAGCTGACTTCATGCTCTTCATGTTCTTCAATGGTTAAGTTCCTATAGCCGCAGTGCGAAAATATTACGCCCACAAGGAGGATCTTGATGGCTTTTGGGTTCACCCTGCTCCGCCAAGGGGGGAGGGGCCACCGGGGTCGCCTGGGGGTCCTGCGTACCTCGCACGGCGAACTGCAGACGCCGGTCTTTATGCCGGTGGGCACGCAGGCCACGGTCAAGGCCATGCCGCCTGAAGCTGTCTGGGAGATCGGCTACCGGTTGATCCTTGGCAATTCATACCACTTGTACCTTCGTCCAGGGACCGGGATCATCAGCTCCGCCGGCGGCCTGCACGGATTTATGGCCTGGCCGGGCTCGATCCTGACCGATAGTGGAGGATTCCAGGTTTTCTCCCTCGGCCCGTTGCGCAAGGTGACGGAGGAGGGGGTGTCCTTCCGTTCGCACTTGGACGGGTCAACACACCTGTTCACGGCGGAAAAGGTCATGGAGATCGAGCGCGCTCTCGGGGCGGACATCATCATGGCCTTCGACGAATGCGTGGCTTACCCAGCCTCCCTCGAGGAAGTCGCGCTTGCCTGCGCCCGTTCCAGCCGCTGGGCGGCGCGCTCCGCCGCCGCATGGCGGGGGGCGGAGAACGGCCAGGCGCTGTTCGGTATCGTCCAGGGTGGGACCTATCCCGATCTGCGGCGGCAGAGCGTGGAGGATCTCGTGGCGCTCGACCTGCCGGGGTATGCTGTTGGCGGTCTCTCGGTCGGCGAGCCCAAGCCATTGATGTACGAGATCCTCGAGGCGACCGTGCCGCTGCTGCCCGCCTCCGCGCCGCGCTACCTGATGGGGGTAGGCACGCCGGATTGCCTTTGGGAAGGGGTGGAACGGGGCATCGACATGTTCGATTGCGTCTTCCCGACGCGCGTGGCGCGCAATGGTACGGCCTTGACCAGTATCGGACGGATAGTCGTCAGAAACGCCAGGTACGCCGATGATTTCTCTCCCCTCGATCCGGCATGCCAGTGTCCCACCTGCCGGAAACATTCCCGGGCCTACCTGCGGCATCTTTTCAAGGCCGGGGAGGCTTTGGCGCTGTATCTTCTGACCTGCCATAATCTTTTCTTTCTGCACAAACTAATGCTGGAAATCAGGGAGGCAATCGCCGAGGATCGCTTTCCGGAGGCAAAGGCGGCGTTCTTCGCCCGTTTCTCCGGGGAGCTGGATCGGGCTGAGGGCTGAATCCGCCGTCCGACCCGGCCAACCTGCCTGGACTTTCTTTCCGCCCGCGGGAGGATTTTCCGCCCGGGCCTCGAATACGGGGGACTGTACACAAAGGAGGAGTATATCCATGATGCGTTTGTTGATCGCGGCGATGCTTTGGTTGATCCCGGCATCCGCCCAAGCGGCAGCCACCACACCGCCCGCACCCCAATCCGGCAACCTGATCGTTACTTTGCTTCCGTTCATCGTGATCTTCGGGTTCATGTGGCTGATGATCATCAGGCCGCAAAAGAAGCAGCAGGAGGCGCACCGCCAGATGCTGGCCGCGCTCAAGAAGGGCGACCGCGTGGTAACCGCCGGCGGCCTGGTCGGGGAGATCGTCGAGATCGGCGAGGATGAGATCCGGATTCGTATTGCGGAGAAAGTCGAGGCCAAGTTCATCCGATCCGCCATAACCAGGGTGATCAAGGGTTAACCACGAGGGTTCCGCTATTGCGGATCGTCACGGTCTTTACGGCCGGGCGACCGCGGATCTTTGGGCGGTAAGCCCGGGCCGGCGTCTCCCGTGGCCTGGATGAGATTCAGGAGCCGATCCAACCGCATGCTGGCCCGGAGGAACTGTGGCGAGTCGGTACCGTATCGCCCTGCCAGTCGTTCAAGCAAGCGTTGGTAGAGGTCGATGCACGCACTCATGCTGATCCTGGACAGAGAACGCATCCTCCCGGGGATAAAGTGGTGGACCGATCCAGGCTTGGCGAGAACTGGAGCCCCATTGATTGCAAAGGTCACTGGATCCTATATGGACGGTGACCTTTCGCGCTGATTGGGCGTTGTTACGGCTAGTATCATCGTACGGTATATCAAATATCCTGTCAATGGTTGCGGCAGGACAGATGGAATCAAATAATCTGGGAGCTGGCAGAGAGTAAATGAGCAGCAGATGAGCGTAGGAAGCGCATTGCGCAAACTCCGGGAAGACGCGGGCTTGACCCAGGGCGCTCTTGGCGTGCAGGTCGGTATCTCCCGGGAGAGTATCCAGAAATATGAAGCTGATGCGAACCGCCCGCCGCTGGAGGTCGTGCTCAAGTTGGCGGATGCCCTCGGTGTATGTGTTGACTTTATCGCCCGCGGCGGCGCGGCGTGCCCGATGAAAGAGGAGGGATCCGCGGCCCTGGTCCGCCGGATCGGACAACTCGGCCAGGGTGGTAAGCGGGTGATCGACAAGGTCCTCAAGGCTATGGAAGAGGCAGCCTCGCAATAGGCCGTCGTTTTGTCAGGGTCCCCGGAGAAATGTTCTGCGGCGCCATATATCATCTATCATTGCGCCCATCGGCCGTTGACACCAGCCTTTTTACTTCGGGGGTCGATCAATCCGCTGTTCGACGGTCTTTAAGGAAAGCCCTGGTGTGAGCGGGTGATCCTTCTACAGCCCCGGAATTGACAAGCACTGGCGAAAGATCTATAATAAAAAATGCGTTTTGAGCCGCGAATTGACGCGGTTTATAAACGGCGGAGTCGCATCGCACCGGCCTTTGCATGCCGGTCTTTCATTGTTATGCCTCTGAGGCATTCACGATGTCAACAGAATCTATCATCGGGGTACAAAGTATTGATAGCCGCATCCGGGTCGTGCACCATATTTTGTACCCCGATCTCAGAAGACGGTTACATCGCGGATGCCTGGCCCGTTTGCCACACTCTTTGAAAAACAGATGCGCGAGGGGGGTTAGGCGTGAACACGGAAGCCATTGGCGTACTGATCTTCGTCTTCACCATTTTCGGCCTCTTTTATTATGCCAGTAACAAGGCGGAGAAGTGGGTGAAGGGCTCGTACGAGGAGCGGCGCCGGGCGCAAGAGGCCTTGCTAGCGGTCAAGAAGGCCAAGCGGTAGTATCGCCTGGCAGTAAGGAGGAGATAGACGTTGCGTTCAGAGTTTCAATGGAAGCTCGGCTTGGTGCTCGCACTCGCCCTGATCGCGGTATTGGTTCTCTACCCGCCGATTATCGGTAAGCTGACCGGGGGACCGGGTCCCTTCGGCGGGCAGCCGATCAAGCAGGGTTTGGACCTTCGGGGCGGTCTGGAAGTTATTCTCGGTCCTGACTATCGGGTGGATCCGAACCTCCTCGACGAGGTCGGCGGCACCGTGCGCGAACAGATCGGACGCGTGAACGTGGCTCCGCCCGAAATGGCCAAACTCGGGCTGATGGATATGAATAAGTACGACGGCCTCAAGTTCACATTTGCCTCGGCGGAAGACGCCGGGCGTGTCATGGCCGCGCGCGTCATCAAGGACGAATTGTCGCTGGCCGAGGGGGACAAGACAATCCATCTCGCGCTCCACGCGGAGCAGGTCGGGCGGGACATCGAGATCAAGGTGGCGCAAGCGGCCGAGGATTTCCCCGAGGATGCCCTGGCGCGTGCGGAGACCATCCTCGAGGACCGCGTCAACCGCCTGGGCTTGAGTGAACCGGACATCCGCCTGGACAAGGAGCATGGCCGGATTATCGTGCAGTTGCCCAGCGTGACGAGCGAGAAGGAAGCCGAGGACATCCTGCAACGGACCGGACGGTTGAACTTCCGTATCGACGGCAAGAAGGTCCTTTACGGCGACGACCTCAAGCGGACCTATGCCGGGATTGACGGCGGGCGGGTCGTGATCCATTTCGAGTTCGGCCCGGAGGGCGGCGCGCGGTTCCGCTACATCACGACGAATAATGTGAAGAAGCAGATGGGCATGTACCTCGACGAAGAAGAATTGATTACCCCGGTCATCGATGAACCCATCACCGACGGCCAGGGCGTGATCAGGATGGGCGGCAACACCAACATCGCGGAGGCCAAGAAATACGCCATCCTGATGGAGGCCGGCTCGCTGCCGATCTCCCTGCGGAACCTGGCGATCAACCAGGTCGCGCCGACCCTCGGGAAGGACATGATCCGCCAGAGCCTGTACGCGGGCGTGGCCGGTATTGTACTCGTCGTCATATTCATGATCATCTTCTATGGGCTGATTGGCGTCCTGGCTGACGCGGCCCTCGTGCTCTATGTCGCCCTGGTACTGGTGGTCATGGCGATGCTGCGCGGGGTCCTGACCCTGCCCGGCGTGGCCGGCATCATCCTGTCCATCGGCATGGCGGTCGACGCCAATATCATCATCTTCGAACGGATCAAGGACGAGATCCGGTCGGGCAAGCGGGTCCGCCCAGCCGTGGCGGCGGGTTTCTCGCGGGCCTTCGTGACCATCCTTGACTCCAATCTGACCACGCTGATCATCGCCGGCGTGCTCCTAGTTCTACGGTTACGGGGCCGTGCGGGGCTTTGCGGTGACGCTGTCGATCGGTATTCTGGTCAGCATGTTCACCGCGCTGGTCGTCACCAGGCTGTTCCTGGAGATGATGATCGACCGCGATCCGGACAGGTTCGTGGGCCATTTCAGGGCTTAAGGGGGAAGTGACGAGATGAATCTGATGAAACACAGAGGCTTGTTCATCCTCATCTTCCTGGCCACCATGGTCGCGAGCCTGGTAGCCTGGGGGGTGTTGGGTCTCAACCGCGGGATCGACTTTACGGGAGGCACGACGATCCGCTACCCGTTGACCAAGGCGGAATACGATCAGGTCAGCTCCAATGCGATCAAGAAGCTTCTCGTCTCCGGGGAGTTGGCATCGTTGCGGCTCAAGCCGGGTCCGCCGCAGCCGTTTTCGCAGCGTGACATCACGAGCGGGAAGGACATCTACGGCATCATCATCAAGACGCGCGCCCTCAACGGCTGGGCGGAGCAAAGGGCAATCGTCAAAGCAATGAACGATCATTTCGGCGAGGCGGTGCAAAAGGAAGGCCTGCAGATCTCCATGGTCGACTCGGCCATCGGGGCGGAGACGGTCAAGAACGCCTTCCTGGCGGTGCTGATCGCCTCTCTGCTGGTCATGGCCTACATCGCGTTTCGGTTCGAGTTCAAGTCCGGCGTGGCGGGCGTAGTCGCTCTGCTGCATGACGCCGTCCTGGTCCTGGGCGTCTTTGCCCTGTTGCGCAAGGAGATCAGTTCGTCGATCATCGCCGCGGTCCTGACGATCATCGGTTATTCGATCAACGACACCATCGTCGTCTTTGACCGCATCAGGGAGAACATGCGCAGCCGGCGCAAGGGAGAGACCTTTGACGAACTGGTCAACGAGAGCATCCTGCAGACCATGCGCCGCTCTCTGAACACCACCGCGACCACCGTCCTGGCCATTCTGGTCCTGTACGTCGTGGGGAGCGAGAGCATCAAGGAGTTCTGCCTGGCGCTGATCGTGGGCATCACCTCCGGCACGTATTCCTCGATCTTCATCGCCAGCCCCATCTGGGCGATCTGGAAGAATTGGGAGGAACGCCGCCATTCGGCCCGGTCGCGACCGGCCATGGCGACGAAATAGCATGTTCGCGGGCCCCTTCGTTGCGAAGGGGCCCTTAGCTTTCCGGGAGGTGACGGCCTTGTCCATGTGGCAGGCACTTATCCTCGGTCTGGTCCAGGGCCTGACGGAGTTTCTGCCCGTCAGCAGTTCGGCTCACCTCGTCTTCGTGCCCGAGTTACTGCGCATTCAGCACCCTCCGCTGGCCTTCGATGTCCTCCTGCACCTGGGAACACTCCTCGCCGTACTGGGCTATTTCCGGCGGGATCTGGCCACGTTGGCGCGGGATAGTTGGCTGGGCCAAGGCCAGGCCAGGCGGATTCTCCTTCTCCTCGTGGTAGGGACCATCCCCGCGGGTGTCTTCGGCCTCCTGGCACATGGCGCGATCGAGCGTCTCTTTGCCAGGCCGGCCGTGACCGCCGGGCAGTTGGCCGTGACCGGTCTTCTGCTCTTCCTGGCCGACCGCTGGCATTCGAGAGAACGTGGTTTTCCCGAACTCGCGCCGCATGAGGCGGCGTTCATCGGTTTCGGCCAGGCGCTGGCGATCCTGCCGGGGATCTCCCGCTCCGGCACCACCATCTCTTTTGGCCTCTGGCGCGGCCTGTCGCGGTCCGAAGCGGCCCGTTTTTCGTTCCTCCTGTCCATTCCCGCGATCCTCGGCGCGGGGTTGGTCGAGGCCCGGGCGATTGTATTCAGCCCCTCCACCGCGGGTCAGGGGCTGTCCTACGTCGTGGGATTCCTGGCGGCCATGGTTAGCGGGGCCGCGAGCATTGTCCTGTTTCTACGGCACCTGCGTCGTGGGCGGTTGCGCCCATTCGCCATCTATTGCTGGCTGGCTGCCGGCGTGTTTCTGGTCTATTTGGCCCTGCGTTGACGTGCCCGGTCGGCCTGGCTGCGCCCCATCTTAGGCTATCCCTTGCTGCCTTTGTACCTGCACGCCCGCACGAATTGGTGATACTAGCAGGGGAGGGGTGTGTATGAGCGCAAAGGACAAGGACACCGTGGATGAAAAAGGCCGGCGTAAGGACGCCGAGCTGTTCGAGGAGGGACTGGTGGACGGGGCTTGGATCCCTTTGGGCTTCGCCTTCGACAGTCCGACCGAGATCACCAGGCGGGCCAGGGAGCTTGAGGAGTCGGCACCGAAGGAGAAGGAAGAAACCTAACCTAACCCCCCATCCCCCTTCCCGACGCGGGAAGGGGGTGTGATTCGTGAAAACCACGCCATGTTAAAATTTCAAAGATCATATCCCCTCCCCGTCGGGGAGGGGATTAAGGGGAGAGGTTACGTCCGGTCTTTTGACACCGCGTTCGAGTTGCGGGTGTAGTTTTCACATCACTTCCAGCGACGATGTTTAAGGAGGCGATAAATGCCATGCCCGAGCGAGTCCGCCGCGTTCCCGAGGTGGTGATCAGACGGCTCCCCGCCTATCTGCGCGTACTCGAGTCACTCGATGCGGAAGAGACGCCGATCGTCTCCTCTCAGGAACTGGGAGCGCAGACCGGAGTCAGCTCGGGGCAGGTACGCAAGGATCTCACGACCTTCGGTGTCTTTGGTAAACAGGGTGTAGGCTACCGCGTGGCAGCGCTGCGCAGCGAGCTGCGGAAGATCCTGCGCCTCGACGTGCCGATGCCGGCCGGGTTGGTGGGAGCGGGCCATCTCGGTCTGGCCGTCGCCCGGTACGACCTGGAGCGCGAACGAAGGCATCCTGGCGGCACGCAGTTGGTCGCCATCTTTGACAAGGATCCGGGCAAGATTGGCCAGATGGTGGGTTCACGAGTGATTCTGGACGCACGGGAAATGGAGACGGCCATTCGGGCCTTCGGCATCAGGATCATTATCGTCGCGGTCCCCGCCCGGGAAGCGCAAGCGGTGATGGATCGGGCCGCCGCCGCGGGCGTCAGGGCGTTCCTCAATTTCGCCCCGGTCAGCCTTAATGTGCCTCCCGGGGTCCAGCTGCGCACGGCCGATGTCGGCCTGGAGTTGGAAGCTCTTGCCTACTATGCTTAGTTTCGCCAGGCGCCGACGCCGTGTCCAGCCGGTGGACACCTCCGCCCGCCACAGACGCGCGGATCTCCGGCGGCTGGCGCGCGCCGGGGCTCTTCTTGCCCTGGGGCTTGCCTTGTTCGTGCTGGAGAATACCTTGCTCCCCCTTTTCAGGCTTGCCCTGCCTCTGCCCGGCGCCAAGTTGGGCCTGGCCAACCTGGCCACTCTGGCCGCCCTGGAAATGGACGGTTTCGGCGCGGGATTGACCGTTTCCCTCCTACGGGTTATCCTGGCGGCGATCTTCGGCGGTCTGCTCGGGGCGTTCGCTTTCTGGCTGAGCCTCGGCGGCGCCCTGTTGAGCCTGCTCGGCATGGCCGCGGCGCGCCGGTTGCCGGGCATCAGCCTGATCGGCGTGAGCGTGGCCGGGGCCGTCTGCCACAACCTGGGCCAACTGGCGGTATTGCGCCTCCTGATGCCGAACGCAGCCACGCTCGTCTTTCTGCCCTGGCTCATCCTGCTGGCTTTGCCGGCGGGCCTGGCCACGGGGGTGCTGGCGCAGAGGATCGTGGAACGATTTAGGTGAACTTCGCCCCCGGCTTGGATTGCCCACCTTTCGACTGCGGGGTGGCCGAATGTGGGGGGTCGGGTGAATTCACCCCCTCCCCTCTCTTTGCGGTCAAAGAGAGGGGGAGCACGAGGGGGTGAGTTCATGGATCGCAACCAACTCGACCTCATCAAGCAAACATCCCGCGATCTGCGCAAACATCAGACGCCGAGCGAGGTCGCATTCTGGAACGCCGTGCGTAACCGGCGTCTTATGGGCAAGAAATTCCACCGCCAGCATCCATTGCGATCTGAGCACCAAGGACGGGAGTGTTTCTTCGTCGCCGACTTCTACTGCCCCGAGTGCCGGTTGGTCGTCGAGATCGACGGCAAGATACATGAGGACCAACAGGAACGCGACGATCTGCGGACAAGTCATACTTGCGCAAAAGGGTCTGCGAGTGCTCCGGCTAAAGAACGAGGAACTGGACAGATCTACCAAGTGCGCTGGAGAAGGTCACCGAGGCACTGAACTCACCCCCGGCCCCTCTCTTTCGCGAAAGAGAGGGGTGACGCCGCAGCGTCGGGGTGAGTTCTTCTTGCGGTCACTCGAAGCATGTCACCACGGCCCTGACGGGAACTCCCCCGGGTAAGTTCATTTCTGAATCCCATCCCCTCCCCCTCTCTTTGCGGCCAAAGAGAGGGGTGGCGCAGCGCCGGGTGAGTTCCTTGCCGAGGGGGTGAGTTCCTGTCCATCGGCCTCTACATCCACATCCCCTTCTGCGTCAGCAAGTGCGCCTATTGTGATTTCGTCTCCTACCCCGAGCGGGAAGGCCTCATCCCGGCGTACATTGACGGTCTCGCGCGTGAAGCCTCGCTCTATGAGCCGCAGCTGACCGGGGAGACCGTCGCCAGCATCTACCTGGGTGGCGGGACGCCCAGCCTCCTGCCGCCGGACCTCCTCACGCGGGTACTGAACCTCTTGGCGCGCTTTCCCCGCCGGGAGCCGGTCGAGGTAACGATGGAGGCCAATCCGGGCACAGTAGACGCCGCCAAGCTGGCCGCTTTCGTCGGAGGCGGCGGCAACCGTCTCAGCCTGGGGGTGCAGACCCACGATGACAAGCTGCTCGCGCTGCTCGGCAGACGGCACTCTTTCGCGGATGCGGATCAGTCCGTGCGCCTGGCCCGTGCCGCCGGAGTCACGCGGGTGAGTCTTGATTTAATCTATGGACTGCCCCGGCAGACCGTCGACGGATGGTCCGAGACGCTTCACCACGCCATCTCCCTCGGACCGGACCATATTTCCGCCTACTGTCTGGAACTCCATCCGGATACGCCGCTCGCGCGACGGGTGGCATCCGGGGAGTTGTCTCTCCCGGGCGAGGAAGAGGTGGTGGCGATGCTGGCCCAGACCATGTCGATCCTGCCGCGGGCCGGCTTGAAGCATTATGAGATCGCCAATTTTTCCCTGACGGGGGCTGAATGCGTCCATAACGTAAATTACTGGCGCAATGGCATCTATCTGGGTCTCGGCGCCGCCGCCCATTCCCACTTGCACGGGAGGCGCTGGGCCAACCTGGCGCGGATCGAAGATTACCTGGCGGCATTGGCCGCGGGGGACCCGCCGGCGGCAAGCACGGAGGTGCTCACGGAGCGGGAGGAACTCCTGGAAACCGTGATGCTTGGGATCAGGTTGCGGGAAGGATTGGCGACGGCCCTTTTCCCGCTCAGGTACGGCCGTTCCGCCGAGGAACTCTTCGGCGGGGCGTTGACGGATCTGATCGCGCGGAACCTCCTGGCGGCAGAAGGGGGAAGGCTGCGCCTGACAGATTCAGGAGTGTTCCTGGCGGACTATGTGCTGCGCACATTGGCCTGCGCGCTCCCAAATGGTCTTGGGCACTCTTGACAAGGCGCGGCTGCCGTGCTATTTTTTTAGATGACCATTAGCACTCTCCGATAGGGAGTGCTAACAAGGCAGGTGAACGTCTTGGCGCCCGATGCGATGGACGAACGTAAGCGACGTATCCTCAAAGTCATCACCGACGACTACATCGCGTCAGCCGAACCGGTGGGTTCCCGCACGATTGCCCGTAAGTACAACCTGGGTCTCAGCCCGGCCACGATCCGCAACGAAATGGCCGACCTCGAGGACGAAGGGTACCTGGAGCAGCCCCACACGTCCGCGGGCCGCATACCGTCGGACCGTGGGTACCGTTATTATGTCGATGCCCTGATGGAGCAGAGAGAATTGAGGCCGGATGAAGCGACCGCCATCAAGCGCGAATTGGCTGCGCGTGAACAGGCGCTCAATTCCCTTATTCACCAGGCGGCTCGTATCCTCGCGCAATTCACGCACTATCCTTCCCTCGTCGTTTCTCCGGATTGCCGGAATATTATCTTCAAACACGTGCGACTGGTCAGGCTGGACGAACACAGCGTCCTGGTATTGATGGTGACCAATGCCGGGGAGGTCCGGCACAAGATCGTGGGTTGCGATCCGGGTTTGGGCGATGATGTTCTTGAACGCCTTTCGAATATGCTAAATCACCGGCTCTGCAATCACCCGCTCAATGAGGGCCGTGCTTCGCTGGAGCAGGAACTCCGCCGGGAGATGTTGGTGTCGGAGAAGCTCTTTCACCAGGCGATGCGGGCATTGCTGGAGAGTCTGCAGGCCGACACGGCCGAACAGGTTGTCATGGACGGCGCCGCACAGATCCTGGATCAACCGGAGTTCGCCGCCAGGGAGCAGTTCCGTCCGCTTTTCGACCTGCTCAGTCAGGAACAAGCACTCTATCACCTCCTGACGGAGGCCGGCGGACGGGAGAGAGTAAAGGTTTCCATCGGGCAGGAGAATAAGGAACAGGCCGTGCATGATTGCAGTGTCGTGACGGCCACGTACCAGATGCCGGATCGCTCCGTCGGCGTAATCGGGATTCTCGGTCCGACCCGTATGGATTACGGTAAGGTTTTGGCGGTGGTGGAGTTCATGGCCATGCATCTATCGACAATCCTCAATGATCTGGCGGGGTTGTAATTGTCCGACGTGGATAACGACGAGGGCGGATTAGGCGAGGGGCAAAGCGCACTGCTCTCAAATCTCGCGGCCGTACGGGCGGTCACCGCGGCCGTCGAGGGGACGCTGGGGCCAAAAGGCCTTGACTGCATGCTCGTCGACGAGAGCGGCGGCGTCATTACTACAAATGACGGTGTAACGATCCTACAGCATCTCGAGGTTACCCATCCGGCGGCTCGCCTGCTCATACAGGCAGCCCGTGCTCAGGAGCGGGCGGTCGGCGATGGTACGACCACGGCAATCATTCTGGCGGGCGCCCTGATCGGGGAAGGCGCCAACCAGATATTGCGCGGTGTACCGGCAACCAGGGTGATCGAAGGGATCGGCACAGGCGTTCGCGAAGCATTGGCGATCCTGGCCGATCTGCGGCGAACGGTGTCGGACCTCGACGACCCGGCCGTCTCATCGGTCGCGCTCGTGGCGGGGCGGGGTGATGCCGGGCTCGCGCGGGTCGTCTTGACTGCGGCGCGGGCATTGGGCACGGCCCGGTTGCTTGGCGAGGGCTTCAACTTGGCCGAGGCGGTTCTCGGCCTGGAAAGCGCCAATGATGAAGCCTTCCCCGGGGTCGTCGCCGAACGTGAGCCGGCCTCGGCCGAAATGCCGCGATTCCTGAATGGTCCCAGGGTGCTGGTAATCGAGGGAGCACTCGAACCGGAGTCCCTGCCGTCGGAAGCATTGGCCTCTGCCGCGGGTCTGGCCAGGGCCGAAGCGGTACGAGCGGCCTTTCGCGCGGGGCTTGACCGGTTGGTTGATGCGGGAGTAGGCCTCGTTCTGACAGGTCGGGGGATGGACGAGAGTGCGGTGCGGTTCTTTGTGGATCGCGGCGTGATCGGCGTGCGTAGGGTGGCCGATCGGGATCTGCGAAGGATTGCCTCACTGACCGGTGCGCGCGTGGCGAGCTGGCCGCTCGGTTTGGACGGTGCCTCCGTGACGCCTTTTCTCGGCCTTGCCGCCTCGGTGGAGTTCGATCACCGCGCCCGTTTGGTCCGGATCGCCGGTAGTCACGAGCCTGCCGAGGTGACGATCATCCTCGGGGGAAGTACGGCCGAGGTGGTCGCCGAACGCGAGCGAATTGCCCGTGATGCCGCCTCGTCTGTACAGCACGCTTTGTGTGGCGGAGTCGTTCCGGGCGGGGGAGCCGTGGAGTTGGCCCTCTCCCGCGGGCTTGGCCGATTCGCCGCCGGGGGCATGAGTTCATACGGAGTGGCTTGTGTCAGAGAAGCCCTGCGGAGGCCCCTGGCTCAGCTCGCCGCCAATGCGGGTTTTCATCCGCTGGAGAAGGTGGAGGAGGTATATGCGGCGCAGGAGAGTACCGGCCTGCCGTTCCTGGGGATTGACGCGGATTCCGGGTCGGTCCTCGACCTGGCTGAGGCAGGCATCCTGGATCCTTATCCCGTCAAGGCTCATGCCATACGGACGGCGGGAGAGGTGGCCACGGCCATTCTCCGCATCAACAATATCCTGAAGATGAGACCTGGTTCACGCGAGGAGGGCGCCTGGCAAGACCCGGTCTAGTCCACTTATAGGAGGTGCCATGCCCCAGTGAGTGTTGAGAAAGACCCGGATATCCCGTCGGTCGAAACGGCCTTGCCGACCGAGGAAGCGCCGTCTCTGACGGTCGAACCTGCGTGTGGTGGGGGACTCGATGAGGAGAAGCGGGAAGGCCCCGAAAACCCCGTGGCCAAACTCCAGGCGGAACTGGATGAAGAGCGTCGATGCCGTATGGTGGCCGAGGAGCGGGAACTCCGCCTGCGGGCCGATTTCGACAATTTCCGCCGGCGGAGCCAGTTGGAGGCGGAACAGACGCAGAGCAAACATAACCCAGGGCATTTTGGGCTGCTTCCTGACCGTCCTGGATGATCTCGATCGGGCGTTGGCCTCCGTTGGCGGGGATGCGCCGGAAAGTTGGGTGACGGGGATCGATATAGTCCGGCGGCGTTTTCTCTCGGTCCTCGAGGAACAAGGTCTGACCCGCTTGGAAGCCGTGGGGCAGCCCTTTGACCCGGAAAAACATGAGGCCATGCTCCGCGTGGAAGACTCGGGCCAGCCCCCAAATACGATAGTGGAGGAACTGCGCCCCGGCTACATTTGCGGAACGCGCGTCATCAGGCCGGCACTGGTTAAAGTACAGGCGTGAAGCTGGGAGGAATCTTTGAATGGCAAAAGTGATTGGTATCGATCTGGGTACGACCAATTCCTGTGTGGCAGTAATGGAGGGCGGCGAGGCGGTCGTGATCCCCAATGCCGAAGGGGGACGCACCACTCCTTCAGTTGTCGGCTTCAGCAAGACCAACGAGCGGCTGGTGGGACAGGTCGCCAGGCGGCAGTCCGTGGCCAATCCGGAGCGGACGGTTGTTTCGATCAAGCGCCGCATGGGCACTGATTTCAAAGTGAAGATCGACGAAAAGACCTATACCCCGCAGGAGATATCGGCGATGATCCTCCAGAAGCTCAAGACGGACGCCGAGGCTTACTTGGGCGAGAAGATCACCCAGGCGGTCATCACCGTGCCGGCCTATTTTACCGATGCCCAACGCCAAGCGACCAAGGACGCGGGGACCATCGCCGGTCTTGAGGTCCTGCGCATCATCAACGAGCCGACCGCGGCGGCCTTGGCGTATGGTCTAGAAAAGGGGGAGGACCATACGGTCCTGGTCTTCGATCTTGGCGGGGGTACCTTTGACGTTTCAATCCTCGAACTCGGCGAGGGTGTATTCCAGGTCAAGGCCACGAGCGGCAATAACCGCCTCGGCGGCGATGACTTTGATGAACGGGTCATGAATTGGCTGGCCGAGGGCTTCAAGCGGGAGAACGGGATCGACCTGCGTAACGACCGCTTGGCCCTACAGCGCCTGAAGGAAGCGGCGGAGAAGGCCAAGATCGAATTGAGCGGGCTGTCGTCGACCAATATCAGTCTGCCCTTTATCACGGCGGTGAACGGTGAACCGCGGCATCTGGAAGCCACTTTGACCAGGGCCAAATTCGACGAGCTGACCGCGGATCTGGTCGAGGCGACAGTCGGCCCGACCAAGCGGGCCTTGGCCGATGCGGGCCTCGAACCAAAGGATATCGACAAGGTGATCCTCGTCGGCGGTTCCACGCGCACACCTTCCGTGCAAGAGGTGGTTCGAAAGCTGCTTGGCAAGGAGCCCTTCAAAGGAGTAAACCCGGACGAAGTCGTGGCCGTGGGCGCCGCCATCCAGGCGGGCGTCCTGGTGGGCGACGTCAAGAACATCGTCCTCCTCGACGTTACCCCGCTCTCATTAGGTGTAGAAACCTTGGGCGGCGTATTTGACCGCATCATCGACCGTAACACGACCATCCCGTCGGCCAAGAAGAAGGTCTACTCCACGGCGGCCGACAGCCAGACCTCGGTGGAGATCCATGTCCTGCAGGGTGAACGGCCAATGGCGGCCGATAATATCACGCTCGGGCGGTTCCACCTGGATGGGATCCCGCCGGCGCCGCGCGGTATTCCGCAGGTCGAGGTAACCTTCGATATCGACGCCAATGGCATCGTGCACGTCTCGGCCAAGGATCTGGGCACCGGCAAGGAGCAGAAGGTGACGATCACCTCGAGTCACCTCAAGGATGACGACATCAATAATATGGTCAAGGACGCCGAGGCCCATGCGGAAGAGGATCGCCAGCGGCGAGAATTGATCGACCTCCGCAATGAATGCGATGCCATGACGTATTCCGTGGAGAAGACGCTGAAAGATCTGGGAGACAAGGCGGATCCGGCGCTGGTAACCCGGGTGAACGAGGCCAAAGAGGAATTGGCCAAAGCAATTACCAAGGACGACAAGCAAGAGATGCAGAACAGGAAAGAGGCCCTTGAACGGGCGATGCACGAACTGTCCGCCGCCGTCTACCAGCGGTCGGCGCAGGCGGGCACGCCGCCGGGTGATGAGGGTCCGACCGGTTACGGCCCGGCGGGCGAGGGCGGTAAGACGGTCGACGCCGATTACAACGTGGTCGATGAAGACGGCAAAGGCAAGAAATAGTAAGATCAATTATCTCAAAGTGGTGTAAGAAGCCCAAAATATCAATCTCGCAACGCAGAGGCGCAGAGGAAAAGACAAATCAAGTTCTACCGGGACTTCCCGGGGCATCATTCTCCGCGTCTCAGCGCCTCTGCGGGATAATGAGTTTTTCACATCTCTTCTAAAAGCGATGTGAAGAACCCTGAAGATCGACTCGCGCCAAGGCCGCCAAGAACGCAAAGGTTTCTAGAGCACCATGGCGCGCATTCTTGATGCCCTTCTTGGCGAATCTTTGCGTCTTTGCGCGAGTAACCGGTTTTTCACAGTTCTTCTAAAGACAATTCGATAAACGGAAGATCGCCTCGCGCCAAGGTGCCTAGAACGCAGAGGCTTTAGCGAAGCCAAATATCACGTAGCGTAGAAGAACTTCTTGGCGAACTTTGCGTCTTTGCGCGAGTAATATGTTCTTGCAGTCTTCCAAGATGGAAAGAGGTCCGGCATGGCCAATAAACGAGATTATTACGAGGTCCTGGGCGTTAATCGGCAGGCCAGTGAGGAAGAGATCAAGAAGGCCTACCGGCGGCTTGCGCGTCAGTCTCACCCCGATGTGAACAAGGAGGATCCCAAGGCCGACGAGAAATTCAAGGAGATAAACGAGGCCTATGAGATCCTGAGCGACAGCCAGAAGCGCGCGGCTTACGATCGATTCGGCCATGCCGCCACTGATCCCGGCTTTGGCGCCGGGGCGGGGGGGGTTGACTTTAGCGGGGCCGAGGGCTTCGGGGACATCTTTGACATGTTCTTCGGAGGGGGCGGCCAGCGCCGTCGGAACGGCCCGCAACGGGGGGGGATCTCCGCTACGATCTCGAGATAAGTTTCGAGGAGGCCGCCTTTGGCCACGAAACGACCGTCGAGGTTCCACGGACCGAACTCTGTCCGGCCTGCCACGGCAATGGGGCCAAACCCGGGACCCCGATTCAGACTTGCCCGGCCTGCAAGGGCAACGGCCAGGTCCAGGTGGCGCAAAATACCGCTTTTGGACGTTTTGTCAACGTGCGAACCTGTGACCGTTGCGGAGGCGAGGGCAAGGTGGTCGAGACCCCTTGCTCCGAGTGCCAGGGACGGGGCCGGGTGAGGCGGACGCGCAAAATAAAGGTCAAAGTCCCGGCGGGAGTGGACAATGGGTCACGACTGCGCGTTACCGGCGAGGGTGAAGCCGGCGCGCGGGGGGGCGGGTCCGGAGATCTTTACGTATATCTTTATGTCAAGCCCCATCGTCTGTTCAAGCGAGACGGCGACGATATCCAGACCGAGGTTGATTTGACCTTCGCCCAGGTTGCCTTGGGCACGACCATCCATGTAGACACCTTGGATGGGGAGGCCGAGTTGAAGATACCCGAGGGAACTCAGACGGACACGGTCTTTCGTCTGCGCGGACGGGGAATTACTCATCTCCGCGGGAGCGGCCGCGGCGATCACTTCGTGCGGGTCAAGGTCAAGACGCCGACGCGTCTCACCGCGGAACAGCGTGAACTACTGCGCAGTCTGGCGGCGATCGACGAGGAACAGGACAAAGGGTTCTTCGGCCGGGTCAAGGAGGCTTTCGGCAAGTAGACCAGGCATGATTTGGGCGAGATCAACCCACTTTGGAAATCAGGGATTGAACGCAAGGCGCCGGAATTTCGGCGCCTTCTTGCTTGAGTGCGGGTCAACAAAACCGATGCGGTAACCGATATATATAATAAGTGGGTGTGCTTTTGCGGGAAGAAGGTCATTCCGGGCTTGTCCGGCAACGTGGGTGCGTGGCGTTGAGACCGCGACGGTGTATCACCTTTTGTGGCATCGAGGGTAACTTGGGGTGGATTGCACGGATTTGCCATGGGGACCGTTTTACGGTAATATGAAACTGGAAAGCCACAGGCAAAGTGGGTGACGTAACATGCCGCTGATTGACAGAAAGAGATCGATGCGCGGGTTTACCATGATCGAAATGGTCATAACCTTGGGCATCATGGGGGTTGCGCTGACTTTGGGCTACGGCGCATGGGTCCAATATAAAGCTCATTCCTGCGCGCGATTTGCCGCCACCCAGTTCGTGCAGGACCTGCGTTTCGCGCGGGAACAAGCCTTGGTCCGCAGTACGACGATCACCGTATCTTACACCATGGACAACTATATTGTTACCTATAACAACGGGACGACCGACGTAGAAATCCTAAGGGGAGAATTGGCCGAAAAATACGGCCCGCCTCTCACGATGGAGCCGACGGCCGGCTCGGTGGTCTTTGACTACCGGGGGACTCTGTCCTCATTCAGCCCGGCGACTACCCCGTCAAACACCGTCAGGTTCGGCACCTCCCCGGGCGTGGTCAAAAGAGTGACGGTATTGGCTACCGGATTTAGCCGGGTCGAGTAGGCGGGTGATGGTTATGAAGAGAAGCTGCGCCAATCGCGGGATGAGCCTGATCGAGGTATCGATGGCCCTGGGCCTGCTGTCCCTGGTGGCGGTGATGCTGGTCGGCTCCATCACCGTGATCTCCCGTCGTGACATCAATCTGGTCAACCAGCGGGCCACGGCCAACGGCTTGGCCGTCAGGTATCTGGAGATGCAGCGGGCGCAGGTGCGCGTGAGTTCACTCGAGGCGCTGGCCGATACGGCCCTCGCTCCACCGGATGTCATAGACGGCGTCACGTATACGACGGCCATCAATTTCACCCAGGGCAGGATCCTACTGGCCGACGAGGTGATCGACGGTACGAATCACCTCGCAGGGTCCTTTGCCCCCACCTCCAATGACCCCAACGTGGAAGGTACCGTCTATATGGTCGGCGGCCAGGTGGCGCCTAACGCTGCGGTCAAGGTGGCGGCGACGATCGTCTGGGGAACTCGGAGCCTCGTCCTCGAGTCGATCATGGTTCCACGGGACAATTGATTGGGGGGGCAATCATGACCGAACCGGCTCGCGCGTTACGCGGATTCACCCTGATCGAGGTCATCGTGGCTCTGGCGCTGCTCGGTATGTTAATCTTGGCCGCACTCGGGCTATCCTCCGTGGTCGACCGCTCCAACGTGCAGATCACGGACCGGATCGAGGCCGAGCACTCCGGCCAGGCGACGTTCGATTACATCGTGCGGGAACTGCAGATGGCCTCGGCATTTTACTATAGTCAGGCTACCGCGCGTGTCCATCGGTTACCGGCGTACCATCTACCCCGGCGGCGTCGCGCAGCATTCTTACTGGCAGCTGAGCGTCAAGCCGGACCATCGCCTTTACCGGACGCTATATAGCGGCAATAGCTTTACAACGCCCCTAAAAGCTGATGTCATCTCGGATGGGATCAACAGTTTGGGCTTTGAGTACAGTGTGGACGGGACCGAAGCGACAAAGGTTGTGCCCCCGGATAAGGACCCCAAGATGTTCTACGTCGTCTTCGTCGATTTCTCCGTCACGTGTCGCAGTTCCACGGTTGCGCTGGGATCCGCCGTCTCCACCTTGAATATCAAGGGCCAGGAAGTAATAGACCCCATAACCGGCTTGAGTACAGGGGAAGTCAGGTGATTTTGCACCGGGAGGGTTGAACGATGAAGACAAATGCGTCTTGTCGCGGGCAGAGGGGCGTGGCCCTGATGATCGTCCTCGCGATCCTGGTCGTGGTCAGTCTGGGCATCCTGGCCATGAGCAACGGCGCCGTCAATATGCGCCGTTCATCCATTATGTTCGGCCGCGCCAACGAAGCATACAACGCGGCCAGCGCCGGCCTGAGCGCGGCCCGCGGCTATCTCAAGGGACTGTCCTACGAGAATACCGCCATCACCTCGCTCGCGGGTACGCTGGGCGCCGCGGGATACGATGTGAGCATCGCGCTGACGGGCCAGACGCCCGCGGGGACCCCTATCACACAAAAAATATTCGACAACAGTGGTAACGAAATCCCGGATAAGTACATAAAAAAATGGGTCAAGACCTACACGATCGCCTCGACCGGCGCGAGTAACCCGGCAAAGCGGGTCTTGCGCTACAAGGTCTCGGTGACCAAGACCCAGCTAATCTCCTCCATGCTGCAAATCGACACCACCTATGACATTGTGTCAGGCGGCAACCTGGATCTGAGCGGTCTAGCAAACTTCGGGAAAGTCCATACGAACCAGGACCTCAAAGGCAGTGGTAATGCCCACGTAAATACCGGGACCTGCTCCGGAGCGTAGTCGATGAGCGGCAATTTTGCGGTGACTGACCCACCAAACAAGATATACAACGCGGACCAGATGGCGATCCCCACGGTTGACGAGAATGCCTTGCTCACCGCGACCAGCCTTGTCTACCACCACACCGGCACGCTCAGCCTGAGCGATACAAAATCTATCCGGACGGAGGCTTGGCCGACCTCATCGCCGCCGACGGTGTGGCCGGCCGCAAAGTCGTCTTTATCGAGGGCGACCTGATCGTCTCCAGTAAAGTGGGCTGGAAGAGTATCTCTTCTTTGTCACGGGACGCGCGCAGTTTTCGGGACAGAGCAAACTACTCGATGGCTTCATCCATGCCATGTGGAGCGACGACTCGGACAATGCCATCTCCCTGTCGGGCCAGACCGAGGTGACCGGGGGCTTGGTCGCCTAGGGAAAGATCCAGGCGGCAGGGGCAGTTTGTACCCAATATCAACATGATATCAAGCGAAAACATGGTGGATCGTATCGGAAGCGATCGAGGAGACGAGCACCGTCCTGGAGGAGACCTCGGCCATTGAGGATATCTAGAAGCGGCGATCCCGGCCGTCAGCTCTACGGAGTTTTCGGTTCCCGATCGGGCATTCGCTCTCGCCGGCCATGCATAACGCGGCCTTTGCCGCGTGTGGTATTGACGCGACCTACCTTGCCTTCAACGTCGAGCCCGCTGCTCTTGGTTCGGCGGTGGAGGCTGTCCGTGCCTTGGACATGGGGGGGTAAACGTCACGCTGCCCCATAAACGCGCGGTAGTGCCGTTTCTCGATGAGACAGCCGGCGACGCGGCCATTAGTGGTTCGGTCAATACCATCGTCCGCCGGGACGGCCGGCTGATCGGGCATAGCACCGATGGGGAGGGTTTCATCCGCGCCCTGCGCGAGGAGGCCGGCTGGAGCTGGCCGGAAAGCGGGTTTGTCTTCTGGGTTCGGGCGGGGCGGCTCTCGCTTTGGCACTCAGGCTGTCCCGCGAGGCCGTGGCGTCGATTGTGGTGGTCACGCGGGGCGGTGCCGGGAACCTCGCTTGGCCGGTGGAGGCATTGGGCGCACCCGTTCATCTGCTGACCTACCGTCAACTGGCAACCGAACCGGAGATCTTGGACGATTGCGCCCTCATGGTCAACGCGACCCCCGTGGGCATGAGCCCGCATGAGGACGAGATACCCCCCGTGCCGGAGAGGGTATTCCGTCCCGGCCTGGTTGTGTATGACCTGATCTACCGTCCGGTCCGCACCGCTCTCATGAAGAGGGCTGAGGCAGGGGGAGCCGCCGTCCTGGGGGGACTCGGGATGCTTATCCACCAGGGCGCCGTCGCGTTTGAACTGTGGACGGGAAGGCCAGGCCCCGGTCGATGAAATGCGCTCGGCGGCCTTGGATGCGCTTTGTCAACGTTAGTTATTTTGGCAAAATGGGCAGGAACGGCCAAGATGGGAGCGAATTACTGTAGTCATGTAGTAAAACGCAGGCAAAGACGGTCCCGCTCATGGTTCGGCCCGAATCGGCGTGGCGGGAAAGGGAACAGCAGCTAGGTGGTGTTCCAGGTGGTCACTGGCATCAAGCGCCGGCTCGGGGAGTTGCTCCTCGAGGCCGGTTACATCAGCCCGGGGCAGCTCGAAGAGGCGCTGATTCTGCAGAAAGAGTCGGGTCAACGCTTGGGGAGCACCCTGGTAAATCTCGGCTACCTCAATGAGCAGAGCCTCATCGAGGTGCTCGAGTTCCAGCTGGGCGTGCCGCACGTTATCATCGCCAAACGCAAGGTCGATCCGGCGGTCGCCGCCCTGGTTCCCGAGCAGGTTGCCCGGAAATACCGGTGCTTCGCCGTGGAATTGCAGGGCAATAAGCTCTTGCTTGCCATGGTCGATCCGACTGATGTCGTCGCGCTCGACGACCTCAAGTTGGCATTGCATTATACGATCGTGCCGGCAATCGCCACGGAGGACGATGTCAAGCGAGCGATCGATGGTTACTACGGCATCAAAGGTTCAGTGGAGGAAGTCTTCCGCGATTTCGAGATCGAGGTCGAGGAAGAGAAGAAAGATGAGGAGACCGACGTCCTCGCGCTGATCGAGGAAGCGCCGATCGTCAGGTTCGTCAACCTCATCATTACCCAGGGAGTCAGGCTCAGAGCCAGTGATATCCATATCGAACCGACCGAGAAGGACGTGGCCATCCGTTTTCGCGTTGACGGCAGGCTTCGCCAGGAATTGAGCAGCCCCCGCAACACGCAGGCGGCCATCATTGCGCGCGTCAAGATTATCGCCAATATGAACATCGCGGAGAAACGCGTCCCGCAGGACGGGCGGATTCAGATGCGCGTCGAAGGACAGGCCGTCGATTTGCGTGTTTCGTCGTTACCGACGATCTTTGGCGAGAAGATCGTCATGCGGATACTTTACAAGACCGGCACCATGACCAAGCTTGATACATTGGGCTTTCTCCCCGATACGCTGAGTATTTTTCGCTCCGTGTTTTCCCGTCCATACGGGATCATTCTGGTCACCGGCCCGACCGGCAGCGGCAAAAGCACCACCCTCAGCTCGGTTTTGAGCGAATTGAACACGATGGATGTAAACATCCTCACGGTCGAGGACCCGGTGGAATACCAGATCGCCGGGATCAATCAGGTCCATGTCAATATCAAGTCCGGTCTGACCTTTGCCATTGCCCTGCGCGCCTTCCTCCGGCAGGACCCGGACATCATCATGGTCGGTGAGATCCGCGACGGCGAGACCGCCCGCATTGCCACGCAGGCTGCCCTGACCGGTCATCTCGTGCTCTCGACCCTCCATACCAACGATGCCCCGAGTTCGATCACGCGTCTGATCGATATGGGTATCGAGCCGTATCTCGTATCATCCACCGTCATCGGCATCCTTGCCCAGCGGCTCGTCCGCGGCATATGTAAAAATTGCCGTGAATCGTACGAGGTTCAACCGGACGATCCGGTTCACCGGATGATCCTTGCCGGCGTCCGGGATGTCCCCTCCGACCAGCCGATCACATTATACCGGGGGCGCGGTTGTCAGCAGTGCAACGGGGGATACAAAGGCCGTACCGCCGTACACGAGATTCTCATCCCCAATGCGGAAATACAAGCCCTAACGAACCAGCAGGTTTCAGCCGAACTAATAAGAGAGGCCGCGATCAAATCCGGTATGCGCACGCTCCTCATGGACGGATTGACCAAGGCGGTCAAGGGCATTACGACGGTGGAGGAAGTGGTCCGTACCGCCTACACCGGAGAATTCTGAGAACACGGAGGAAGACATGGAACTGGACCGCCTGTTGCGCGAGACGGTTAGCGTCGGCGCTTCCGATCTTCATCTGACCGCCGGATTGCCGCCGGTACTCCGGATTAACGGAGAACTCAACCCGATCGCCAATGAGGCCCCGCTTACGGCGACGGACTTGGAGTCCTCGCTCTTCGGCATCCTCAATGACGCCCAACGCGATCAGGTACGGCGCGACGGCCAGGTCGACCTCTCCCTGGGTGTGCGGGGCCTGGCCAGGTTCAGAGTCAACATCTTCCGCCAACGGGGGACGTACGCTTCGGTCATGCGGATCATCCCGACAGAGATCATGTCCCTGGAGATGCTGGGTCTGCCCGAGACAGCCAAGCAGTTCACGGAGAAATCCCGCGGACTGGTGCTGGTCACCGGCCCGACCGGCAGCGGCAAGTCGACCACCCTGGCCGCGATGATCGACCTGATCAATTGTAGCCGGAGTTGCCATATTATCACATTGGAGGACCCGATCGAGTTCCTCCATCGTCACAAGCGAAGCGTCATTAACCAGCGCGAGGTGGGCATGGACTCCTGCGGATTCGCCGAGGCTCTTCGGGCGGCGCTCCGTCAGGACCCCGACGTAATCCTGGTCGGTGAGATGCGCGACCTGGAGACGGTCGCCACGGCGATCAGCGCGGCCGAGACGGGCCACCTTGTCCTGGCGACTCTGCATACCAACGATACCGTGCAGACGGTGGACCGGATCATCGACATGTTTCCTCCGCACCAGCAACAGCAAATCCGCGTCCAACTGGCCGCGGTCATCCAGGGCGTCATCTCGCAGCAACTGATCCCCCGGATCGACCGGCCGGGGCGGGTTCTGGCGGTGGAGGTCCTCATGGCCACACCGGCGGTGCGATCGCTGATCCGCGAGTCCAAGACGCACCAGATCTACTCGGTCATCCAGACCGGCGCCCGGCTCGGGATGCAGACGATGGATGCCAGTCTGCGCGCGCTCTACCTGACCAGAATCATCAGTCTGCAGGAAGCATTGCTGCGCGCGACGGATCAGGACGAATTCAAGCGGATGGTCTCGGCCTAAAAGCAGGCCCGCCGTCCGAATAATGTATGGACATGCCGTTGGGATTGTCACCGGGGAGGTGAGAACAGTGCCCACTTTCGTCTACGAAGCCCGCGACCGCGGGGGCAATGTGTCGACCGGCACCATGGATTCCGACACGCCGTCGCTGGCCGCCGCCAAATTGCGCGAGGCGGGCCTGTTCGTCACGGCGCTCCGTCAGCGGGAGGAGGCCGGGATGCAGATCAAACGGGCCTCCCTGCTTAGCGGGGTTAAGCCCAGGGATATCGCCATCCTCACCAGGCAATGGGCGGTCATGATCCGCGCCGGCCTGAATCTGATCATCTGCATGCGCACACTGCATTTGCAGACGAGTGCGCCCAAACTCAAGGCGATCCTCGCACTCGTCAGGCAGGACATCGAAGCCGGGCAGCCCCTGGCTACCGCCCTCGGTAAACACCCCGCGGCGTTCAATGCGATGTTCGTGCACATGGTCGAGGCCGGCGAGACCAGCGGCCAATTGGACACGGTCTTCGAGCGTCTGGCGGACCACACGGAAAAGGAGTACAATCTCCGGCGCAAGATCCTCGGCGCCATGACCTATCCGGTGGTGATCGTCACTGTCGTCATCGGGGTGGCCGGTTTTCTGGTTACCTTTATCGTTCCGCGCTTTGCCCAGGTCTTTGCGGAGAGCGGTCAACAACTCCCATCCATCACCCGGTTCGTCGTGGGCGTGAGCGATTTTGTCAAGAGCCCGTATTTCTGATCTCGTTCCCCGTATTGACCGTCGGGTCTATCGTCTTCCTCCTGCAATGGCGCAAGACCCCCGAGGGCAAACTCGCCATTGACCGGTTTGTCTACCGGTTGCCGATCTTCGGCCCGCTGGTACAGAAGATAGCCGCCTCACGGTTTACGCGGACCTTCGGCACCCTGATCGAGAGTGGTGTCTCCATCGTGCCCTCCTTGGAGATCGTGGAACGGGCCGTGGGGAACGCGGTCGTCGCCCGGGCCATCTCCCAGGCCAGGGTCAGCATCAGCCAGGGCCAGGGCATGGCGCGTCCCCTGGCCGATACCGGGATCTTCCCGCCCATGCTCACCGAGATGGTGGCCGTCGGCGAGGAAACGGGCGCGCTGGAAAAGATGCTCAACCAGGTGGCGAACTTTTACGACGCCGAGGTGGCGACCTCGGTGGAGAGCCTGACCTCGCTGATCGAGCCGATGATCATGGTTCTGTTGGGCGGAGTGGTCGGCTTTATCGTCATCGCCATCGTCATGCCAATGCTCGACGTGAGCAGTCTGATGTAACACGCTCGGGATGGGGTTCTGCGGGGCTCGGCTCATGGGTCTCGCCCTCGTCAGGCCCTTGCATATCCGGAGAGGAAGGAGGTGAGAACAGAGATGTTCGTGAAATTACATGAACGGCGTGCACGCGGTTTTACCCTGGTGGAACTCATCATCGTCCTGGCGATCCTCGGCATCCTGGTCATGCTCGCCCTCTCCCGGTTGAACTACAGCCGCGCCAGAGCAACCAATCGGGCCTGCAACAGTAAGATGGGCGAAATTAAAAAAGCGGCGGAGATGTACTTCCTCGACACCGGTTCAACCTGGGCCGATTCAACAGTGGTCGGCTGCCACAAGTCAGCTGATCACTCAGGGTTACCTGAAGGGCCTTCCCACGAACCACGGAGCGGACCCCCTATACTGTAGGTGTTGATGCAACCTCTGAGACGGCCTTGGTCGAGTGCGGTGAGCATGCGCAATTCGGTCGCATCGGTACTGGACACAACTAGACTATGCGATACATTTGCGACGGGCGGCGGGGCATCCCGCCGCTCTTCTCTATTTGTCATTATCAACCGGGGGTGATCGGCCATCGTTATGGAGGGCATCTTGGCCTTGCTCTTGGGCCTGGTCGTCGGGAGCTTTCTTAATGTCGTCATCCACCGCCTGCCGCAGGGGGCGTCGATCATCAAGCCGCGCTCGGCCTGCCCGGGTTGCGGGCATGTGCTGGGGCCGGCGGACCTCATCCCCGTCCTGAGCTACCTCCTCCTGCGCGGACGGTGCCGGTACTGCGGGGCGGGCATTTCCTGGCGGTACCCGTTGGTCGAAGCCCTGACCGGGATTACCTTTCTCCTTCTGGTCCGGCGTTTTGGTTTAGGCCTGGACTTTGCCGTCTTTGCCGCGTCTGCCGCGCTCCTCATCGCGATCGCGGGTATCGACCTTGGAACGATGTTCATCCCGGACGTGCTGGTCTTGCCGGGCCTGGGCCTGGGGCTCCTCTATGGGCTCGTACGGGGAGACCTGACAAACGCCCTGGTAGGCGCCCTGGTGGGCGGCGGGTCCTTACTGGCCGTGTATTTTGGGGCCTTGTTTTTACTAAAAAAAGAGGGTTTGGGCCTGGGGGACGTCGAATTACTGGGAATGATCGGATCCTTTCTGGGCTGGCAGGGGGCGCTCTTCACCATTTTTCTCGGGAGCCTCCTGGGCGCCCTGGCGGGGGCGATCATGATGGCCTTGGGCCGATTGCGGCGAAGCCAACCAATGCCCTTTGGCCCTTACTTGGCCGCCGCCGGTCTTGTTCTGGTTATCTGGCCGTGGTGGACCTGGCTCGGGCCGATCTTCGGTTTTTAAGAGTGGACCTTAACCGGAGCCTAACTGCGAAGTAATATAGGGAGCGGTTCGGCGTCAGGGCGGACAAGCAAGGAGGGCGAGGCAACTCCGATGGCAAAAACCTGCGTCGGTCTGGACATAGGCACGAGTGCCGTCAAGGCGGTCCAGTTGAGCCCGGCTGGCGACAGCTACATCATCAACCGTGTCGGCGTTGCGCCCGTGCCCATCGGCGCCATCGAGGGCGGGACGGTGCGCGACATCGCGGTAGTGACGCAGATCGTGACCAGGCTCCTCCGGCAGGCCCGGATCACGACGAACCACGTCATGCCGGCCGTGGCCGGACAAGCCGTGGTCGTCCGCTCGCTGAAGTTCCCGGCCATGCCCCGGTCCCAACTGGCGGAGGCCATCAAGTGGGAAGCCGAGCGCTATATCCCCTTCCCCGTCACCGAGGCGGTCATGGACTTTGACGTGGTCGGCGAAGCCACGGAAACCGGGGAGCAGGAGATCATGCTCGTCGCGGCGCAGCGGGGCATCATCGACAGCCACGTGGCCGTGCTCAAGGCGGCCAAACTTCAACCCGCCGCCATCGATGTCCAGCCCTTTGCCCTCGCCCGCTCGCTCAACGCCTATCTCTCGACCCCCTTGGACGGCCAGGCCGCCAATATTGCCCTGATTGACATCGGCGCCGGTACCACCGACCTGGTCATCTTTCGCGAAGAGGTCCTGCGCTTTACGAGGATCATCCCGATCGGAGGGACCTATTTTACCAGGGCGATCGCCGGCCGCCTCGGCATGTCCGAGGAGGAAGCGGAGGCACTTAAGCTCTCCCGCGGACAGGTGCCGCTCGGTCAGGACCAGAAATTCGATACCCCGGAGGACGCCCAGGTGAGTTCCGTGATCGGTGCGGTCATGGGTGAATTGGTTACGGAGATCCGGCGTTCCATCGACTATTTCCGCCTGCAATACCACGAGGAGGTAGCACGTTTGGTGGCCACGGGCGGTGGGACGATGCTGCGGAACATGGTGACCTTTCTCGAACGTGAACTGGGCGTGCGTGTGGAGGCCGGCGATCCCTTGGCCATGTTGCATCCCAGTTCGCGCAATTGCGCGCCCGAACTGTTGGCCAATGCCGGGCCGATCTTCTGCGTGGCGATCGGCTTGGCCCTGCGGGGGGTGCAGGCGGAATGATCCGCATCAACCTGCTCCCTCCGGAGCTACGGCCCCAGCCACAGGTAAGGCCCCTGCGATTGTTGGCGCTCTTCGTCATCTTCGTGGTGGTCATTACCGTGGTGGGCGGGGTGGTCTGGGCGTGGATCTACCGGCAGAACCTCATCGGGGACATCGAGGTAATCACCCAGAAGCGGATCGAATACGGCCCTCTCTATGACAAAGTGATTGGGATGGAAACGACCCTGGCGCAGATCGAGAAAAAGCTGGCGGGACGGCAAAAGCTCGTCACCAATCTTCTCGATCCGGGGAGGGCCCTCCGGCTGATGGAGGGACTCATACCAGAGAGTGTGAGCTATACGAACTTTACGTTGGGCGCCGACCGTACGGTCAACATCAATGGGTCTGCCTCCGATTACTACGCGGTGGCCGCCCTTCATCTCAAACTGGATTTGAGCACGCAGTTCTATAACGTCGTCCTCGCCGGGGCTGCCAAGCAGGATGCGGGGGTCGGTTTCAACATGTCCTGCAATTTCCGTGAGGGGGCGATTTTGCCGTGACCCTCGTGCGCCGCGAGCGGATTCTCTTGCTCGTCCTCCTTGTCTTGGTGGTCGGAGTCGGGGGCTGGCTCGGTTCGGAATGGTACTTCAAGGACGTCGACAAGCTCAAGGCGGAGAAGGCGGTAAAGGCCGCGGACCTGCAGCGAGTGGAGGAGAAGGTCCGCGATCTGGCGGCGATCGAACAGCGGCTGACGGAGGCCAAGAAGCTTCAGGAGGACTACGACCGCTTGGTACCGCGTGGTCAAGAACTACCGCAGTTGCTGCGGGATACCGCCACCATGCTTGAGGCGGCCGGGGTCGATCTGGTTAGCTATACGCCGGGTGCCGTTGGTCCGGCGCCGGAGGTACCGGAGCTGAGTCAAAAGATCGTGGCGGTCTCATCCCGGGGAACCTATGCCGAGACGCTGCGCATGTTTGACGCCCTCCGCTCCGCCCGCCGTTTGATCGGCGTCAAGGACTTTTCGTTGTCGCGTGCCGGCGGGGGCAATGACCCGATCCTCAATTGTCAGTTCAACATGGTCGTCTTCTTTGCCAACCAGTAGGTGGGGGTGTTCTCCCCCATTTAGTGCTTATAATCCGCTATTATAAATCGGTTGGCCCGGGGAGGGACGGCGCGTGGCGGAAGTGGAAACGAAAGCCAAAGGACTCGGGATCAGTCCGGTTGTCCTGATCGTCGCCGGCCTGGGACTGGTCGCCACGGCCATACTCTTGATCTTCCCGGGCATTTTCGGAGGTGGCCCTCCGGGGACGGGCGTCGTTCCCACCGTGGTGGATACCTCCCCTCCCGCCATCGTCACCCACGCCGCGCCTTCGGCGGATGAAGCAAAGCCCGACGATCCATTAGCCTCCTTTCTCGTCCGTTTTGGGCGGGCCAATCCTTTTGCCCCGCTCGGGGCAGTAGCCGTGGCGAAAGGCCCCGGAACTCGGCCGCCAGTGGCACGGGTGAGGCGACAATGGAAGATCTGCGCACCCGCCTGCAGAACCTGCAGGGGGGCCCAGGCCACGGCAGGCACTCCCGCCGCGTCAAGCGGCCCAGAGGGTGACCATACGGGCCGACCCAATTCACAGGGTCCGCCCAACGAGGGTTACGTCCTCAGGGGGATCGTCCGTTACCAGTCCAAATCCCTGGCGGTAATCGTGAACGGTACGAAGGTCTATTTTGTCGGTGCCGGTGACGCCCTGGAAAAAACGAACTACACTGTCCGTGAGATCGGGGACGATCGAGTGATCATTGCCTCGGGAGTAAAAGAACTCGTGTTGGTCTTGGGGGGGAAGAAACCATGAGGCGGCGGCTCTTTGCGGTCATTGCTCCTTGCCGCCATCGGGGCGATTTGCGGTGCCAGATGGCTGGCGGCGGCGGAACCGATCGTGGACAATATGGATTTCGTGGAAGCTGACCTGCGCGATGTCTTCCGCAGCCTTGGCTTGGCCGGGGAGTATAATGTCCTATTGACCAAGGAAGTACGGGGAACGGTCACCATTTCTCTACGGCAGGGGATGACGGTGCGCGAAGCCATCGGTCTGATCGCCCGGACCTACCAGTACGACTTGCGCTGGATGGAAAACAATCAGACGGTCGTGATCGGTAAGTCCGGCACACTCAAGACGAACTTCGACGCGACCGACAGGATTACGAGGGTATTCACCCTGTATTACTCGACGGTGACCGAGATCCTTGACGCCCTTAAGGTCGTGGTTGACCCCAAGTTGATGGCCCCCAACCCGCGCACCAATCAGATTACCATCTATGGTTCCGCGCTCGAGATGGCCAATGCGGAGGAGATCATCAGCCAGATGGATCATCCCATGCCCCAGGTCAACATCGAAGCGCGCATGGAGGAAGTGGTCGAGGATAGCATGCGGGAACTCGGCCTGAAGTGGAATGCGGACTATGAATTCGGGATCGGTTCCGGTTTTTCCGTCGTCTCCTACCCCGAGGTAACGGCGACCCTGAATGCGCTGGAAACGGCGAACAAGGCGGTCCTGCTGGCCCAGCCCAATACGAGTTCCCTCGATTCGCAGGAAGCGACCATCTTCATCGGCGACCGTTATCCGGTAACCATAGAGCGTAAGACTAATAACGAAACCCAATATACCACTGAATACGTGGAGATCGGGACCAAGCTCACCGTCAAACCGCGAGTCAATCTGGAGAACATCGTTACCGTATCGGTCAAGGCGGATGTCAGCTCGATCACCCAAAATATCGAGACCGGCGCCGGTAAGATGCCCGTCATCCGTTCGCGCACCACTGAGTCGATGGCGCGCCTGCGGGACGGGCAAACCTTTGTCCTTACCGGCCTCATCCGCCGCGACGACACGACCGGTACGACCGGTGTGCCTTTGCTCGACAAGATACCCGTCCTGTCCCTCCTCTTCAAGAACAAGAAGACGGAGGTCAAGAACACGGTAATCTGTGTCTTCCTCACCCCGCATATCAGGAAGGTGACGGATGACGAGCGTCGTCCGGGTGCGAGTCCTCTGTGGCGCCCTCGCCAACGCCGGCTGCAACGATACAGCCGAACGCCGGACCCACGCCCCTGTCCAACGTGCAACCCACCACTCCACCGAAGGCGTCGCCTGGGCCTGCAGTTACACCTCCCACGGGGCCAGAGGAAGGCGGTCCCTCACTGGAGGAGTTGGCCGGCGCGGCAGGTGAGGCGGGTGCTGCGGTACCATTGAGTTCCCCGTCCTCCCTGGTAGAGACCACGCCTGGTCCCAAACCCACGCCCGATAGTACTGTTTTACCGGTCGCAAGTCCGGAAACCACCCCGGCTCCTCTTTGGGACGCCCTTTCCCCTGGTGCCCGACGTGAGTCCGACGCCCGAGCCCACGCCCACGGTCATCGCTCCGGCGGCAACTACGCCGCCCGGCACCGTTGGACCCAGACTGCCGCGGCCCGAGGAGATCAGAGCATCAGGCATACCATGTCAAGAAAGGGGAAACCCTGGCCTCCATCGGAAGGAAATTCGGCGTGCCCTGGACGGAGATCGCCGCCTATAACAAACTAAACGCCAAGGCGACCATCCGGCCCGGGCAGCAATTGCTCGTGCCGATTCCCGACAGCCACAAGTACGTCGTCCAGCCCAAAGAGACTCTGTGGCGGGTCGCCAAAAGGTACGGCGTATCCCTGGACCTCCTGATCGAGATCAATGGGCTCAAGGACCCGGAGGCGATCGAGGTTGGGCAAGTGATCATCCTTCCCTGTCCGGTGGACCGCATCGTGAACAAGCAGTATTGAGTGGGTCATACACGGGATTGCCGTGGGGAGGGATGTTTTTGAACCTCAAGAACTATATGGAGGACGTCGTGGTGGCCGTCTACGACGACTTCGCGCGACAGCACAGTGAGGTCTGTCGTTGCGGACAATGCCGGCTCGATACGATCGCTCTGGCCTTGACCAACCTGCGGGGACTCTATGCGGCGACGACCGAAGGGGACGTCCTGACGCGTATCTCTCGTGAAGACCGTCAAGTGCGCGCTGATGCCCTGGTGGCGATCTTGGATGCCAGCCGGACGGTGGCGTCGCAGCCAAGGCATAACGAGGTCGACGGGGGTTGACGGATGCGTTTTCTGACGGCCGGTGAATCGCACGGGCCTGGTTTGGTGGCAATCGCCGAAGGACTCCCCCGAGGACTGCCCGTGTCCGTCGATGACCTCAGCCGGGATCTGCTGCGGCGACAGGCGGGCTATGGTCGTGGCCCGCGCGCTTCCACCGAACCTGAACAAATCGAGATCCTGGCCGGCGTGCGAACCGGCCGAACGACCGGGGGACCGGTGGCCGTATTGTTGCGGCATCGGCACTGGGAGACATGGCGGCCGCTCATGGATGCGGCCGGATCTCCCGGGGAGTTCAGACCGACCGCGGACCTGGCCCGAGTGACGGCTGCGCCGACGTGTCCCCGTCCCGGTCATGCCGACCTGGCGGGGGCGATGAAATACGGTCTCTCGTCGGATCTACGGGACGTGATCGAACGGGCCAGTGCCCGGGAGACGGCGGCACGAACAGTGGCCGGGGCATTGGCGCGCGCCCTGCTCAATAGCCTTGGTATGACCGTGGGTTCCTGGGTCAGCAGTATCGGGTCGATCGAGGCCCATAGCGTCATGCCCTCCCGGGATGCCCTGCGTTCCGCGGAGATGTCCCCCGTGCGCACGGTTGACCCGGAGGCGGGCGACAAGATGGTCGCCGCGATCGATGCCGCGCGCGCGGCAGGCGACACTTTGGGCGGGACCTTTGTCGTGGCGGCTCTCGATGTGCCCGGCGGGCTGGGGGGCTACACGCAATGGGATCGCCGCCTGGATGGGCGATTGGCCGGCGCCGTCATGAGTATCCCCAGCGTCAAGGGGGTTGAAATCGGCGACGGTTTCGCCCTGACGTCCATTCCAGGTTCACAGGCCCACGATTCCATCTGTATCGGCCAAGGCATCAGGCTCCACCGCTGTACCAATCACGCGGGCGGTATCGAGGGCGGGCTGACCAATGGCGAGCCCGTGACGCTTCGCGCGGCGGTCAAACCCGTGCCCACTCTCTATCAGCCCTTGCCGAGCGTGGACCTGGCGACCGGCGAACCCATGCCGGCCGCCGTTGAACGTTCCGACACCTGCGTGGTGCCTGCGGCGGGCGTCGTGGCCGAAGCCATGGTGGCCTGGGTCCTGGCTGACGCATGTCTGGAGAAGTTCGGCGGCGATACACTGCCGGAGGTCGAACGGGCTTTCTCCGCTTACCTGGCCGGCTGGCGGTGGCGGATTAATGGCTGAGGGCTGGCGACGGGTGGCGCTCATCGGTTTCATGGGCACCGGCAAGACCACTGTCGGTGCCTTACTCGCGGCCGAACTTGGATTGGTCTTCATCGACCTGGACATGGCTTTGGCCGCCCGCGCCGGCAGATCGATCCCCGAGATATTTGCCCTGGAGGGGGAGGCCGGTTTCCGGCGGCGGGAAAGTCAGGTACTCGCGGAGGTTTGTGGCAGACCGGCGCAGGTCATGGCTACCGGAGGAGGAGTCATTCTCGACCCGGGTAACGTCTCCATCCTGCGTTCGACCTGTCTGGTCGTGGCGTTGACCGCCGGCTTGGCGACGATCCTGGCCCGTGTTCACGGAGACGGTGAGCGGCCTCTTCTGGCGGGGCCGAATCCCGCCGAGGTCGTGGCGGCGCTGCTGGCAAAGAGGGAGCGACTGTATCGGGATGCCGCTCACCTGGTGATCGACACGACCGAACAAGAGCCCTCCCTGATTGCGGGGAAGATCGCCGAGTGGTGCCGCGCGCAATGGCGGGAGGGAACGAGACGTGATTGAGGAAATCCCGGTACCCCTGCCGGGCAGGGAATACTGTATCAGAGTCGGGCCGGGCCTGCTATCTCAGGTCGGGGAGACTCTTGCCCGCCTTGGCCAACGAGGACGGGTCCTTCTGGTCACCAATCCCACCGTGGCCCGGTGGTACCTGGCTCCGGTCAGGGAGAGCCTGAATAGTGCGGGATTCGCTGTGCACGAGGCCCTGGTGCCCGATGGTGAGGAGTACAAGTCGCTCGATCAGACCGGAGCCCTCTACGGACTGGCTGCGGGGGCGCGCCTGGACCGGTCCGATGCCGTGATCGCGCTCGGCGGCGGAGTAATTGGTGACCTGGCCGGTTTTGTCGCGGCCACTTACCTGCGTGGCGTCAACTTCGTCCAGTTGCCGACGACAGTCCTCGCCCAGATCGACAGCAGCATCGGGGGCAAAGTGGCGGTCAACCTTCCGGCCGGTAAGAACCTGGTCGGCGCTTTTCATCAACCGCGATTGGTCCTGGCCGACATCGAGAGCCTGCGCACGCTACCGCCCGAGGAATTTCGTGCCGGTCTGATCGAGATGCTGAAGCATGGATTATTGGACGCCGCTTATTTTGACTGGTACGAGGAAAATCTGATCGGGATGTGCCGCGGTGAAACGGCGCTCCTGACGGATGGTATCGCCCATTCGTGCCGGATCAAGGCGGCGATCGTCGTTGAGGACGAACGGGAACACGGAAAGCGAACCCTGCTCAACCTGGGTCATACCGTTGGACACGCCCTGGAAAAGGTGGCAGGGTACGGGGTCTGGCGGCACGGCGAAGCGGTCGGATTAGGTCTCATCATGGCGGGTCGCCTCTCCCGCCGTTTGGGAATGCTGAGTGATGTCGAGCTGGACCGGCTCACGCGAATCGTGTACGACACCCTCGGCCCGCGCCTGCCGGTCTTGTCCCAAAATCAAGTCCAGCCGCTCATGCAGGCCCTTTTCCTCGACAAGAAGACCATGGCCGGCCGGCTTAGATTCGTCCTGCCGGCGGAGATCGGGCGCGCGATAGTCACCGATTCCATTTCGGAGGCCATAATCCATGAGGAATTGTCCGCACTGGTCCGACCGGAGGTGCTGGAATGACAAAGGTTCTTGCCGGCTTTGGGGTGGAAAGCTATCTCCTGGGTTTGCGGGCTGCCGTGGCCTTGGCGCATAAAAGGAGTGAACCGGACGATGTCGATTGAACGTCTTGCGTTGCTCCGCACGGAACTCAGCCGGCAGGGTCTCGATGGCCTTGTCGTCACCGGGCCGGCCAACCGTTACTACTTGAGCGGCTTCACCGGAAGCAACGGAGCGCTTGCCATTACACACAATGCGCAATTCATCTTCACGGACTTCCGCTACCTCGAGCAGGTAGCCCAGGAAGCACCGGCTTTCACCTTGCAGCAATGTGCGGCAGTCGGTCTCCTGCCCGAGGTTGCCAAATGGCTCGCCGAGTGCGGCCTTCACCGGATCGGCATTGAAGGGGATCACCTTAATGTGGTTGGCTTCCGTGAACTAACACAGGTCATTCCCCAGGACAGGCTGGTCATCCAAACCGGCCTGGTCGAGGGTATCCGGGCCAGGAAAATGCCTGAGGAGATCGATCGGATCTCGCGGGCCGCCGCGATCAACGATCGGGCCTGGGTGCGCCTTATTCCCTCCATTAGACCGGGCGCAAGCGAGAATGACCTTGCCGCCGAACTCGAATACCTCCTCCGCCGTGAGGGAGCGGACGGAATGGCGTTCGGCACTATTGCCGCCTCCGGTCCGCGCGGCGCACTGCCTCATGGAGCGCCCTCGGCAAAGAAAATCATCGCCGGTGAGTTGGTCGTCTTCGATTTCGGCGCCCGTCTGAACGGCTACGCCTCGGATATCACACGCACCGTGGCCGTGGGATCGCTTGATGAAAAGGGGCGGGAGATCTACCGGGTGGTTGCCGATGCTCAAGCGCTGGCCCTGGAAGCAATCCGCCCCGGCCTGACCGGACGGGAAGTCGACGCCGTGGCACGCCGGCACATCCAGGACGCCGGTTATGGAGACAACTTCGGCCACGGGCTCGGGCATTCCGTGGGGATCGAGGTCCATGAGGAGCCAAGGTTGTCACGAACAGGGGAGCAAGCCCTGGCCCCGGGCATGGTGGTGACGGTGGAACCCGGCATCTATCTTCCCGGCTATGGTGGAGTACGAATTGAGGACCTGGTGGTCGTAACGGAGACCGGATATCGCAATCTTACGGGGAGTCCGAAGGACCTGACCATAATTTAAACGAGGTCGGTTTGAGGCTCTGCCCGGTCTCGGCCCGGCGCGCCGATCTTGGACTCTGCCAGCCCATTATCGACAGAACTGGGACAGGTGTGGTAGAATATTCCCGGCACTGGATGTGGAGAGGGAGGGTCCTGATGGTTTCCGTCAATGACTTTCGCACAGGACTGACGGTCGAGATCGACGGGGATCTCTATGCCGTGGTCGACTTCATGCACGTCAAGCCCGGTAAAGGGGCGGCCTTTGTCCGGACCAAACTGCGCAACGTCCGAACGGGATATACTGTTGAGCGGACCTTCAACGCCGGGGAAAAGGTCAGCCTGGCCCGGGTCGAGATACGCGATATGCAGTTCCTGTACCGGGCGGAGGAGGACTTTGTCCTCATGGATACCGAATCCTACGACCAGATCACCCTAACCACGGAGAAGATGGGTGATGCCGTGAAATATCTCAAAGAGAACACCATCGTCGAGGTGCAGATGTACCAAGGCGAGGCGATCGGCGTTACCCTCCCGAACACGGTGGAATTGGCCGTGGCGGACACGTCTCCCGGCTACAAGGGAGACACGGCGACAGGCGGCGCCAAACCAGCCACCGTGGAGACGGGCGCCGTGGTCAATGTGCCGATCTTTGTGAATGTCGGCGACGTGATCCAGGTCGATACACGATCCGGCGCCTATCTCAAACGGGTCGGCAAATAGAAAACTCCGGCTCACCTTACGAGGTAGTAGTAACCTGTCAGCGTCTCCTCGTCCAGTTCGCCCAGCTTGTCCTGGAGGACCTGTTCCGCCGGGGCCTGTCTGAACCCGGTGGTTTCACGCCGGATTACCTGACTTGCCAGTGATTCCGGGTGTCGGTGGACGAAATCGACGATGGCCTCAATCTGGTCGCCGCGTTCCATGCCTTGTGCCTCCCTGGGAGATTAGCCGGGGATTACGCAGGTAAATCTGCCCGAACGTGGCCCGCTTGATACCTCCGCCTCGCGATCGTGACCCCTGCCTTGAGCCCGGCGGCACAGGGTTGGGACGCACATAGGATGTACTACCTGATCAGTGAATACCAGATTCGTACCAGGTAAAACACCAATGCAAACCCCCGTATTTTGCCTGGTGGCTCAATGATTTCACGGAATCAGGCGCACTACCAAGACCGCGGGGGGGAGATTATGAACAATCAGGGGCTTCTGGGGGAGGTAACGACCCAAACCCTAGTAGCGAGCACGGTTATCCTGGGTGTACCAGCCATAAAGATCGATGAGATCGTCGCTTCGGTGGTCGACCTGCATTGCACGGTAATTACCAATAAGGTAATTTTTCAGGGCACCTTGCACAAGCAGATCTTCTTCGTTGACACGACGGGCATCGTCCGCCACCAAGCGGAGGATGTCCCCTTCAGCGGATTCATCGATTTTCCCGGCGCGATTGAGGGTACGCCCTGTCAACTTGAACCGGTCATAGAGTTCCTGAGCTTCATCCTGATCAATCCGACCACCTTGAGACAGACAGCGGTGCTGGCCATCACCGCGAGGTTGTTCGATCCGCCGCCGGGGGTGTTCTTCCTGGATACCGCGCCCTCGACCAAGGATACGTTCTTTGGGGCGACGAACGCCTTTCGTACCAGTGGACGCCGATCGGGGCCCGGCGGGTGCTTTCGGTCCCGTTGCAGGTGCGGCATATATAGCTACGTCCCGGGCGAGCTACCGGCGTCCGGATGCATAATGACATCCCGTCAAGGGATGTCTTTCTTTGTCGGCAGGAAAAGAGGACCTCCAGTGCAAAGTACTTCTTTTGGAGGTCGGTTTCATGCGACGAGGAAGGCCGGTTCTGGTGCCGGTCCTCATCATGGCGGCGGGCCTGGTGATGACGGCGCGGATGGAGAGCGGAGTTGTACTGGGGCTGGCCGCGGCAGGTTGCCCTCCGCTTCAGCACGGTGGTCATCAATCAGGCCCAGGCGGCCAGGGACATCAAGATCACCCTGTCGATCCCCGCTGAACGGGACCTACCCGAGTATCAGCGCGTCCTCACCGGGCCCGCCTTCACCGGACCCGCGCGTTTCTCGTCCAACGGCCAGGGCCAAGGCGTAGTGTCCATAGCAACGATGGCCGCACGTAGCAGGGCCGAGTTCAGTCTGACTTATGGCTGTGAAGTGATGCCGATTACCTACCGGTTGGCGCGGATTCCCCGCCGTGTATGGCCTGATCTACCGCCATCCGTGCGGACGTACCTCAAGCCCACCGAGGGAATAGAGTCCGGCGCTCCGGAGATTATCGCCTTTGCGCGGGAGAATGAAGGCAGTCGAAGAGACCCCGTTTTCCGCGCCAAATCCCTGTATGCCGCCGCCAACCGCGTCCTCACTTACGATGCGACCGCCGGGAAGGTCTCGGCCGTCGCCGCTTTGCAGCGGCGCAGGGGCAGTTGTGAGGCGTACGCGCGGCTGTTTGCCGCCCTATGTAGGGCGTCCGGGATTCCAGCACGATTGGTATACGGACTGCGCCTGGGGAAACGGGAACTGTCGGCGGGGGAGTTTATGGCTGACGATACACGGCATATATGGAACGAGGTCTTCCTCTCCGGGTATGGCTGGATCCCGGTCGATCCCACCTTCACTTATACCGTGGATGGCCGGAAGGACGTGACATACGACTATTTCGGCCGCCTCGGCCTGGACGACGATGTCCACGTGATCATGGGCTACGATGACCAGCGGATTGTCTGGACTTTTCAGGTGCCCCCCGGCCACCCGGGTTTGACCGTCGAATACCACCTCTTTGTGAGAGTGATGGAATGACCGTCCGATCCAATAAAATCCGAAAAGGACGAAGACTGGGGGTTGCCCGTTGACCCGGATTAGTGTACAATAACAATGAGATTAGGGCGCCCGTAGCTCAGCGGATAGAGCATCGGCCTCCGGAGCCGGGGGCGCAGGTTCGATTCCTGCCGGGCGCACCAATAATGCAACTTCAGAGTCCAGACATATGGTATTTGACCCGGCCACAGCCCTCCACCAAATCGATGGAGGGCTTTTTGTTACCGGGCGCCAAAAAGGTCGGTTTTCGGGGGTTGGCAGAAGGATCTTGGCCTTTTCTGCCGAATACTGATTCGACTTGCGCCCGGCCTGATCTTGGCGCACTTAACCCACGGGCTTATTCCCGTAAGGCGGCCAATGACGAGAGGTGATTCGCTCCGCTTGTCGTGGGCGGGAACTCTTGCAGGACGGGTAGGGTGGTCTCCCGTACCGGTGCGCCGGAAGCGGAGAAACAGGATCACAGGCCATCGGGTTCAGTAGAATGGAAGGACGGGGGGAGACGAAATGCTTTATTTTGTGCTCGGTGTCTATGTGGCGATCATGGTCGCGATCGGCATCACAACATCTCTCAAGACCAAGACCATTCAGGATTTCTTCCTGGGGAACCGCACGGTCGGTCCGTGGATCTCCGCTTTTGCCTACGGGACGACCTATTTTTCGGCGGTTCTTTTCATTGGTTACGCGGGTGGCCAGGGGTGGTCGTTCGGCCTGCCGGTTCTCTGGGTCGCTCTCGGCAACGCCTTTATCGGCTGCCTCCTACCATGGCTGGTCCTCGGTCGCCGTACGCGAATCATGACGGGGCAATTGGGCGTCATGACCATGCCTGAGTTTCTTGAGGCGCGCTACGGTTCCAAAGCCCTCAAGATCGTGAGTGCCTTGATTATCTTCATCTTCCTCATCCCCTATTCCGCCGCGGCCTATACCGGCCTCAGCTACCTTTTCCAGGCCATCTTCGGGATCGAATACCTCTACGCTCTGATCGGCATGGCGGCGTTGACCACCTTCTACCTTGTCCTCGGAGGGTATTTCGCGGTTACATTGACCGACTTTGTCCAGGGCCTCGTGATGCTGGTCGGTGCGGTCCTCATGGTCGGTTTCGTCTTTAGGTCGCCGGTCGTCGGCGGATTTGGCCAGTTCCTGCCCCGATTGGCCAGGATCTCTCCGGAGCTGGTCAAAGTGTTCCCCGCCTCGATGCCAAAAGTGCTCTGGCTCGTCACGCTGACGAGTTTCGGCGTCTGGGGCATGCCACAGATGGTGCAGAAGTTTTACGCGATCAAGAGCGAGAAAATGATCCTTCGCGCCATGGTAATCGGGACGATTTTTTGTTTGGTCATCGCCGGAGCGGCCTACCTGGTAGGATCGACAACATCCCTCTTCGGGCCGGCACTGGTTCAAGAGAATAAGCAGTTCGCCACGGCGCCGAACTACGCCGCGGCCCAGACGGATCCGCTCGAGGCCCGTGCCCTCGTCAACCTGGGCATGAAAAACGACGCGGAGAAGAATCAGGACCCCGTGAAATACGGGAACACGATGATTATCCCGCAGGTGCTCAAGAGGACCCTGCCCGAAACTCCTTCTTTTGATTATCCTGATCCTCGTGCTCTCGGCCACCATGTCCACCGTGTCATCCCTGGTACTGGTCTCCAGTTCCGCTATTACCATCGACCTTTTGCAGGGCGCACTCTGGCCCGGGATCACGAAGCGCACCAGTATGGCGGTCATGCGCGGCCTCTGTGTTGTCTTCGTTGCGCTCTCGGTCTACCTGGCCTGGCGCGGCCCGAGCTTCCTCGTGGCTCTGATGTCTTATTCCTGGGGCACCATTGCCGGCGCCTTCCTCGGTCCCTACGTCCTGGGGCTCTTCTGGAAGCGTGTAACCAGGCCGGCCGTTTGGGCGGGTATGGTCATCGGCGTGTGCGTCTCCTTATACAGCTACGTTGGCGCCACGTACGGGTACTTCGGTGTGACCAAGGCGGACGCCCCCATGTACGGCACGTTGGCCATGGCGGCCTCCCTATTGGTCGTGGCGCTGGTCAGTCTGGTGACGGCCAGTACCCCAGAAGGCTTTGGTCGACAAGGCATTCGCCGCCACCGCGGCAACCAAGGACCTGAATCCGTGACATCATTGAACTGCCAGGCAAAATACGAGATCGGCATTTGCGATGTGACCAGGGCTTTGCCTGGTACAAATCGGTAGTCACGGATTCAGGAAGGAGTAAGAGAAATGGCCGTCTCAATCTGGGACCCCGATTTTGAGTGTCTGGACCGTTCATCCATGGCCGACCTGCAGTGCAAAAGGCTGCAGGCGGCCGTGGCCATGGCATACGAGCGTGTGCCCTTTTACCGCGGGCGGTTTGACAAGGCGGGGATTGAACCAGTAAGTATCCGGACACTGAATGACCTGGTCAGGCTACCTTTCACGGTCAAGGACGATCTGCGCGATAACTACCCTTATGGGATGTTTGCCGTGCCGATGCGCGAGATCGTCCGCGTCCATTCGTCCTCCGGGACCACGGGTATCCCGACGGTGGTCGGCTACACCAAGCGCGACCTCGAAACCTGGGCGCATCTGGTGGCACGTTTCATTACCGCCGCTGGTGTGACCGCGGACGACGTTGTGCAGATCTCCTTCGGCTATGGCCTATTTACCGGGGGGTTCGGCCTGCACTACGGCATGGAGAGAATAGGCGCAACGGTCATCCCGGTGTCCAGCGGCAACACCGAACGGCAGATCAGGATCATGAAGGATTTCGGCACGACCGCGCTCGTTTCCACGCCATCCTACGCGCTGTACATGGCGGAGGTGGCCCGCGAGATGGGGTTCAAGCCGGGGGATCTCAAGCTGCGCGTCGGTCTCTTTGGCGCCGAACCATGGTCCGAGAGCATGCGCCGCGAGATCGCCAAAGCCTGGGGGATCCTGGCCACCGACAATTACGGGCTCTCGGAGATAATCGGGCCGGGCGTGGCCGGCGAATGCACGCACTGTGACGGCCAACACATTGCCGAGGACCATTTCATCCCGGAAATCATCGACCCGATAACCGGGGAGGTCAAGGGGCCGGGTGAAGAGGGCGAGTTGGTTCTCACGGCGTTGACCAAGGAGGCCTTGCCCATCCTGCGTTACCGGACGAGGGACATCACGTCCCTCGATTATTCCCCGTGTCCCTGCGGCCGAACGACCGTACGCATGCGTAAGGTACTGGGCCGTACCGACGACATGCTAATCATCAGGGGGGTCAATGTCTTCCCGTCGCAGATCGAGAGCGTTCTCATGGAGATGGAGGAAGTTGAGCCCCACTACCAATTGATCGTGGATCGGGTGGATTACCTGGACTCGCTCGAAGTGCTCGTGGAGGTGCCGGAACGTTACTTCGTCGGCAGTCTGAGGGTCCTCGGGGAATTGACGCAGCGCATCGAGGATCGCATCGAGACCCTGCTCGGGATCGGCGTCAAGGTCCGCCTCGTGGAACCAAAGAGCATCGAGAGGAGCATGGGCAAGGCCAAACGCGTGATCGACAAACGCAAGATCTAAGGGCGTGTATGTACCGCGGAGATCACATCGTCGCGCCAAGACGCCAAGGACGCAAGGGATTCACAGAGACGCCCCGTGGCTCGCGTTTATTGGTGCTCTTCTTGGCGGTTATTTTGCGAGAGTAGCCCATTTTTCGTCGCTCTTTCTCAGGGGGGCTCCAAGGAGCCCCCTTTCATTTACCCATTAGATCCGCAACGTGGGTTGAGATACCGGGGCGTTATGGAAGTTGGCCACCGTTTGGACGTCCTGATGGTTGGCTTCAGCCGCCGGTAGATACCAGCCTTTGGCGATCGCCATCTGCCCAAGCCGATCCTGAGACTGTTCGCACTGGTTACGCATCTGGATCAACGCCTGCTTGAGGTGGCCGGTCGACTCCATACCGGCCTTATAACCTCTTCACCACGGTAAAAAGCTCGTTCAGCACCACCCAGTTCTGCGGGAAGTCATTGAACAGCTGCCAATAGCCGGCTCCCAGCAAGTTAAAGTCCCTGGTCGCCTGATATTTGGCGCGCACGGAACGGGCGTCCTCGAACCAGACCTCGTGGCGCCTGGCCGGTCGCGTCGGTATAGGTAAAAGTCGGAGTCTGCGCGACGGGATCGTAAGAGATGACGGCGCCAAAGGTCGCGGCCAGTGCGATCGCCTGTTGGGGATCCACTGTCGCGGCCAGCGTCTCCGGCAGATCCGGCAACGGCCAGTCATAGCCGTAGAGGGGGAGGCCCTGCATGATCCGGCTGGAGGGCACGAGACTCGTGGCATATTCAAGGACCCGGCGGACAAGGTTGACGGGGGCGACCGGTTGGGGCGGACCCCCGACCCAGCCCCACTCGTAAGTCATGATGAAGATGAAATCCACCGATCGTCCCAGGGCCGCATAATCGAAAGCACCAACCCAGGGGGCGTTCGGGAAGTCGGCCCATTTCGGCGCGACCGCGATGGACGAGACGAGCCCCAAAGCTCGGAGGCGGGCGCTCAGCACGGCGATGAACTCGGTGTAGAGAGGCCGGTCGGCCGGGAACATGTTCTCAAAATCGACCATGGCGCCGGCGAAGCCATTTCCCCTGATGATTTCCAGATAGCGGTCGATGGTACGGCCCCTGACCGTCGGATTGGCCAGGACGGATCGGGCCAACTCCGGCGAGAAGTTGCCGCCGGTGAAGTTCGTCAGGACCGCCAGGGAGGCGATCCGTTGTTCCGTAGCGGCCTGGACGATGGGGCGAAATTCGGTACGATGATGCCTCCCTGGCCGTCGACGGGGAAATCGAAGATCGAGACGTACGTGAGCAAGGGACCGATGGGAGCCAGGATGCGGCGGGCCGTGGCAAGGCTGGCCGGGAGGATGAAGCCATTGGTCGCGATCGGACGCCGTTCCACACTGCGCAGCGGGATGACGATCCGCTGTCCAACCGAGATCGCGTTGGGATCGGGGATGATGTTTACCCTGAGAATCAGATCCAGCGGTATACCAAAGAACTGGGCGATCCTGAAGAGAGTGTCGCCGGGAGCCACCGTGTAGACCACTGCTTCCCAGCCGGGGATGCGCAGAACTTGCCCGGGGAAGATCAGATTGGGATTGGCGATGTTGTTGGCCGCCGCAATCTGAGACACCGTTAGGCCGAAGACCTGCGCGATGAGAAAGAGGGTCTCGCCTTGGCGGACGGCATAGGTCAGGTCCGTCGTCGGTATGATCAGGGCCTGGCCGACCACGAGGTTCTCCGGATTGGGCGGCCGGTTGGCCTCGATCAGGGACGCCACGGTGACCCCATACCGGGCGGCGATGGTGAAAAGGGTCTCTCCGGGAGTGACTGTGTGTATCAGAACCAAAGCTATCACCCCATGATTTTGGTCGTGCCATATGTCCGGACTGCTAAGCTATGATATGTTCATGTGTGCCGGGGGGCCATAAGACGATCCGTAAGGAGGCAAAAGCGTCCCGGGGGGCGAATCCTTTAAGTAGGGGTTCCGACCTTCCGATATTCTAGAAGATGGCTTGGCCCGGGATCCCCTTCGATTAGTGCAACGCGGCACTGGATATGGTGGTACCTATGGGCTGTTGACACCAGCATTTGTGCGTCCAGGGTCAATAAGACGCTAACCGCATAAGTACATGGTGTACGAAGGAGGCAACAACATGGCACGCCGTCGACTGGACCAAATCGAGTTCGCCGAAAACCCCGAACCACGCTGCGCGGTAGTTATGCTCATTGATACATCAACGTCCATGCAGGGTGAACGCCTTCGGCAATTGAACGACGGTCTGCAGGAGCTGGCGAAGGCGCTGAAGGCGGACCGCCTGGCCTCGCTCCGTGTTGAAGTGGCGATCATGGCTTTCGGCGGCTCAGTGCGCATGTTGGACGTCCGTGGAGGAGAAGGACGCGAATTGCCCTTCGACGCCAAGCAGGTGTTCACGACGGTGGATTGATTCACCCCCCCGGTCCTCGATGCGGCCGGGGAAACCCCGATGGGCGAGGCCTTGCATAGAGCCATCATTTTGCTTCGCGAGCGGAAGGAGATCTACAAACAAAACGGTATCGATTACTTCCGGCCATGGATCTTCCTGATCACCGACGGCAGGCCGACCGATCATGGCTGGGAGGCGGCGGTCGAAGAGGTCGTGGAGGAACAGGCCAGGAAGACCCTACTCCTCTATGCCGTGGGCGTTGAGGGGGCCGATATGCGGACTTTGTCACGTTTTTCGAGGGAATGCGCCCCCCTTAAGCTTAACGGACTGGCCTTCAGGGAGCTATTCCAATGGCTTTCCAAGAGCCTGTCGGCGGTGGCACGGTCGCGTCCCGGCATTCAAGTACCGCTTCCGCCCTTGGACGGTCTGGGCGAAATAGGGCGAATGCTGCAGGAGTAATATGGAGAAACGAGGATGATGAGCCTGGCGTGGCATGTGATGGGGGCATCAGTGCAGGGATCGGCGCATCAGGAAGCAGATGCACTCTGCCAGGATGCCCACCTGTATCGGGTGCTCCCGCAGGGGGATCTCCTGGTCGCCGTGGCCGATGGCGCCGGTTCGGCCTGCCGCTCTCACGAAGGAGCCGGACTGGCCGTGGATCGTGTCATCGCGGGACTGGCGGCCGAACTCAAGGTGCGTTCGCCCCGGGAAGCGGGCGATTGGCGGACGGCAATCGTCGGGGCGTTCCTGGGAGCCCGCGATGCCCTGGCGCGCCTGGCACGGAGGGAAGATGTCCCCATTTCAGCATTTGCCACCACCTTGACCTGCCTCGTGGCTTGCACCGACCGGCTTGCCGTGGGGCAGATTGGTGACGGGGCGGCGGTCGTCAAGAACACCGTGGGGGCATGGCACGTGGTTGCCCGTCCCCATCAGGGGGAGTATGCCAATGAATCCTTCTTCTTGACCATGCCCGACGCGCTCAACCATATCGTGGTAGATACCTACCATCAGCCGGTGCAGGCCTTGGCGGTCACGACGGATGGCCTCCTGCGTCTGGCGATGGAACTCCCCGGTTACCGTCCGCATCTCCCGTTCTTCGAGCCGCTGATCGCTTTCGCGGCCGAGGCTGGGGATGAGAGGGCCGCGCGCGACCAATTGGCCGCCTTCCTGGCCTCAGACCGGGTTTGCGCGCGTACCGACGACGACAAAACGCTTGTCGTTGCCGCCCGCACGGGCAATCCCCGCGGTTGGAGTTCTCTGCACGGAAAATCCGACCGGCACGGGGAACGGGGGGCGGGTGATGATGATGCTCTTGTATGATTCCGCGCACAAGCAACTCCGCCTGGGCGTGGAGATCGCCCAGGGGGGCGAGGCGGTCATCTACGAAGTGCAGGGCCGCCCGTCCGCTCTGGCCAAGATCTATACCCCCATGCCGGCTCCCGGCTACGAGGGGAAACTCGCCTGGATGTGGAACAATCCCGCGGCCGATCCCACACGCGCCGAAGGACATCCCTCATTGGCCTGGCCTGATGATCTACTCTACGATGAGAATGGCCGTTTTGTGGGTTACCTCATGCCGCGCATCAGGAACGCCGTCTTGATGCTGGAGGTCTTCAATCCGCGTTTGCGTGAACAAACGCTGCCCGGCTTTAACCGTGTGTACCTGCAACGCGCGGCACGAAACCTGTCCATCGCCCTCGGGGCTCTCCACGCCCGCGACTATGTGGTAGGTGACCTCAACGAGAGCAATGTATTGGTCACCCCGGCCGCCCTAATCACACTAATCGACAATGACTCGTTCCAGGTGCAGGAACACGGGCAGGCACAGATCGTTGTCTACCCGTGTCCGGTCGGTAAGCCGGAGTACACTCCGCCGGAATTGCAGGGGAAGGATTTCAGGGACGTCCTCCGCCGTCCGGAACACGACTGTTTTGCCCTGGGCGTTCTAATCTTTCAGTTGCTTATGGAGGGGAACCATCCCTATCGCTGCCGATGGTTGGGGGAGGGGGAGCCGCCGACCATCGAGGAGAAGATTTCCAATGGGTCTTTTCCCTACGTTCGGAGCCGGCATTCGGTTACCTCCCTCCCTCCGGACGCACCCTCACTGCGTGAACTCCATCCCCTGCTCGCCGAGTTGGTCCTCCAGTGCTTCGTGGCGGGGTACAGGAATCCGGCACAACGTCCGTCGCCCGGGGATTGGGAGCATGCATTGGAGCAGGCGGAACAGGCCCTCGTTACATGCGGCAAGGGGCACTATTTCTCCAGCCACCTCCGTAACTGCCCGCGATGCGGAGCAGGGCGACTCATCGGGAGCATTTCCGCCGTTGCTCCGATGGCCTTGTCACATGACCGACGTAAGACCCATGATACGGGCACCGGGGTGTCGGGGACGCCGCCCCGCCGCATCCGTTATCTATGGACCGCATTGCTCGCCCTGGCTCTCGTGTGTGGCGTAACCGCGGCATGGAGAGTCTTCCATCCAGAATCCACCATGCGCGATGAACCATCATCCACCCAAGTTCTGGCGGTGCACGGCCCGCGTGTGACACCGGCTCCCGGCGCTAGCCCACCGGCACGGAAAACGGAGCCCCCCACGCCAAGGCCCGTAGCAACGCCAGTGGGGGCAACGCCTTCCGTGGCGCCAGCACGAACCACCGTCCGGCCCCGCCCCACCGTAGGCCAGGAGAAAACGCCCGTTCCCAAGCCCAAAGTTGTACACGATCCTGGTGGGTCACCGACAAAGCCGCCATTGCCCGTCACTATCACCGCGGATAATGCCGGGCGCCTGGCAATGCGGCGCACCCTGACCGGATATGCCGCGGCCGTGGTCAAGTTGCTCTTTGGCCCGCGGGGGGCGATCCTCGGCTGCCGGCTGGCTGATGGTAACGCTCAGTTGTGGTCGTTGGCAACGGGCACGCCCATTCTCACCCGCCCCGGAACTAGTATCGCTTTCTCACCCGAGGGATCCCTTTTCGCTCTGGGAGAGAAGGGAGGGGCGGTTCACGTTTGGCGCATGGAGGGGGGTGGTTCCCCCGGGAAATGCAGGGCCATACCAGGGAAGTAACCTGTCTGGCCTTCTCCCCGAGCGGCACCTTGCTGGCGTCCGGCGCCGCCGACGGTACCGTCCGGTTATGGCAGGTCAGTGAGGGGATGGTCTTGCGCACCTTCAGGAGACCTTTTTTGGCCGCAACCTGCGTCGCCTTTTCCCCGGACGGAACCCTGTTGGCGGTAGGGTCACGGGATAATGCCGTCAGGTTGTGGCGGGTCTCGGACGGGGCCCTCCTCGAGACGCTCAGACATTACCGGGACGTGACCGGTATCGCCTTCTCCCCGGATGGCTCCCTATTGGCTTCGACCCCGGGTGACCGAGCGGTCTGGCTATGGCGGGTTGAGGACGGGACACTCCTACGCAAGCTGACCGGACACGAGGAAGAGGCGACCAGTGTGGCCTTTTCCCCGAGCGGTACCTTGCTGGCCACGGGCGCCCGGGATGATTCCAGTGCGGCTCTGGCGGCCGGATGGAACACTCCTCTGCACCCTGGCGGGGCACAAGGGCGACGTGACCACCGTGGCGTTCTCCCTGGACGGATCCCTCCTCGCCTCGGGTTCTGCGGACGCGACGGTGAGGATATGGGGGATCCCATAAAAGCGCGATTTGGAGGGAATAGCCAAATGACCTTGGCGGAGCTTATTGGGAGGAAAACACCAATCCTAATAGACGGCGCGATGGGCACCAATCTCGCCGCGGCCGGCTTGGAGATGGGCGGTCAGAACAATCTGGTCCATCCCGACGAGGTTCTGGCGATCCATCGGCGGTACGCCGGCGTCGGCTGCGATCTCCTGATCACGAACACCTTGACGATGAACCGGATCTATCTCGAGACGCACAAGGTCGGGGTGGATGTGAAAGAAGTCAATCTGGCCGGGGCCAGACTGGCCAGGGCTGCGGCGGGTCCTGAACAGTTCGTTCTGGGCGACATCAGCTCGACCGGACAGATGCTCGAACCCTACGGCGAGTATACGGAGGCCCAGTTCTACGAGACGTTCAAGGAGCAGGCGGCGATCCTTCACGCCGGGGGCGTCGACGGTTTCATCATCGAGACCATGATGGACCTGCGCGAGGCCCTATGCGCCCTCCGTGCCTGCAAGGATACGGCGGACTCCCCCGTGCTGGCGTCGCTCTCGTTCCAGACGACGGATAAAGGCGGCCGTACCATCATGGGCAATTCCGCCGGGGATTCAGCCATCGCCCTGGCGGAGGCCGGCGCTGCCGCCGTGGGCGCCAACTGCGGTGACCTGACGCCGGACGAGACGGCGGCCATCGTGGCCATCATGCGGGAGGCGGTCTATCTTCCCATTATGGCTCAGCCTAACGCCGGACGACCGAGGCTCGTCGACGGCCAAACCGTTTTTGATATGACGCCGGAGGCTTTCGCCCGGGGGATCTCCGCCTGCCTCGATGCCGGCGCGGGGTTGGTCGGAGGCTGTTGCGGCACGACGCCGGCGCATATCGGGCGTGTGGCGGAACTCCTCTTCCAGCAGAAAAGCGCAGGTAGATCTAGGTTTCTGTCCCAATAACGTCCGATTGTGCCCGTCCTCTCCATTCTGTTAAGATGACGGTATCCCAGGCAACGGCGATCCAATAACCCAGGATATAGGAGAATTGCCGTTGCATATCAAGGAGGAGGGGTACCATGCGTAAGGTTTTCGTCAGTTTCTTGGTCATCGTCGGGCTCCTGACCGCCATGGCCGCGCCGGCCATGGCCCAGACCATCTACTACCGCTACTCTAGCAGGGTGGTAAACCCCGGAACCGGTTACCGGATCGTGCGGATCTACTACCCGGTAACCCAGCCGGGCACGCCGACCGTACCGCAGCCCAAGCCGCCAACGCCGACCCCACCCCGCCCAGTCCGCCGCCGGCCAACACCGGCACCCTAACTGCGGACGAGGGCTATATTTACCAGCAGGTCAACGTGCAACGGGCAAACGTGGGACTCGGATCGCTCCTGGTCGATAGCAGTCTGGTGCAGACGGCCCGGGCCAAGTCGCTCGACATGATCCAGAACGGCTACTTCGGCCACCAATCGCCCAGGCTGGGCAGCCCGTTCGACCAGATGCGCGCGGCAGGCATCTCGTACCGTACGGCCGGTGAGAACATCGCGGGTAACTCGACCGCAGCCGGCGCCATGCAGGCCTGGATGAACTCCCCCGGCCATCAGGCCAATATCCTGAACGCGAGCTTTACCCACATCGGCATCGGCGTGATTAACGGCGGACCCTACGGCAAGATGCTGACCCAACAGTTCATCGGAAGATAAGGAAGATTGCCTCGAAAAAGGGAGAGACGGTACGCCGTCTCTCCTTTTCCTTTTCCGAACCCAAAAGAGGTGTGAAAACTCTGTCAGGCAGACCCCGCAACATCCCCGGCTAGGGCGGCACGGACTCAAAGGTTCTTCGAGATCGTCTCCGCTTCTAAGAGATGTGAAAAACCCCGTTTTACTCTCGAGCGCAGAGACGCAGAGGTGGAATGAACGAAAGCTGATATAGCAGGTTTTTCTTTCAGTGCTTCTCCGCGCCCTCTCTGCGGGAGACAATGTTTTTCACATCGCTTCTAAACGTTTTTGGATAATATCCCGATTCTTGTAGTTAGAGGCGTTCCACATCCATGGGCCCCAGCCATGACCGGGTTGTTTCCCTCCTGATTATCCGATAACATGACGAGTACCCGAAAGGAGGGGTAACAAATGAGAAAAAATTGGTTAATTCTCATTGTCGTTGTGGCATTGACGGCGGCTGTCGCCGTCCCGGCCAGTGCCGCGGCGCCCTGTAATCAACAGATCCTCCAGCGGATCGATCTGGCGGATTGGGCACGGATTAATGGCACCTGTCCGACAGCCAAACCCGCTACGCCGGCCGTGCCCCAGCCCCAAACGGCGGCACCGACCGGAGCACCGGCGGATTGGGACAAGCCGGTACCGGCACCCGCGCCCCCGCCGGCAGCTACGCCGGCACCCGCACAGGGCCTGACGGCCGACGAGAACTACGTCCTGCAGCAGGTGAATGCGGAAAGGGCCAAGGCCGGTCTGGCACCCCTGCGGATCGACTACCGGGTGGTCCAGACGGCAAGAGCCAAGGCGCAGGATATGATCGATCACGGCTACTTCAGCCACCAGTCACCCACGCTGGGCAGCCCGTTCGATCAGATGAAGCGGGCCGGGATCTCCTACCGCTACGCGGGGGAGAACATCGCCGGCCAGCGTTCCGCCGAGGCCGCGATGCGCGGCTGGATGAACTCACCGGGACACCGGGCCAACATCCTCAATGCCAGCTTCACCCAGATCGGTATTGGGGTCATTGACGGCGGTCCGTATGGCAAGATGCTGGTACAGCAGTTCATCGGGTAAGGAGCAATCGAAACGGAGAGAGGCGGGAGATCCCGCCTTCTCTTTATCCCTACCGGCAATTCAGGCTCTTCACACCGTTTCCAGAGAACGCGTACGAAAACAGGTACTGCTCATTGGCTCCCCTTCCCGCTTCGGGAGGGGATGGTTAGGTCACGGCGGTTCTGAGCCGCCGTGGCAACCTTGATGCTTTTTACATCGCTTCCAGATGTTTTGCGAAGAATTCCTCCACGGCCCTCGTGATCTCCGGCGATGGCCCGAATCCGTGTCCCGCGCCGGGGATTGGGATGAAGGTCACATCCACACCGGCTTTTTTCAGCGCCGCGTGGAGGAGTTCGCTTTGGTGAAACGGCACCGTCCTGTCCCGATCGCCGTGCATGATCAGGAAGGGCGGGTCATCCGCGGAGACATACGTGACGGGGCTGGCCATGGCGGCCAGCTCTTGTCGTTCGGCGACCGGCCCGCCGAGGAGCAAGGCTTCGGGCGAGCCCGGCCCGCCCGGGATCCGGCCCAGTAGTCCCTCACTGTTCAACAGATCGGCCGGCCCGAACCAGTCGCAGACGGCCTGGACCCGGCTGGATTGCTCCGGCCAGCCGCCGGTGCCCTCGAGTTCCGCGACGCCGCCCGAGGTGCCCAGCAGGGCCACGAGGTGCCCGCCGGCCGAGGAGCCCCAGACGCCGATCCTGTCCGGATTGAGGTTGTACTTCTTGCACTGGGCGCGCAGGAAACGGATGGCGCATTTGCAGTCCTCGATCTGGGCGGGGAAGATCGCCTCGCCGCTCAGGCGGTACTCGATGCTGGCGCAGAGATACCCCTTTTGCACGAAGGGCGCCAGCTGGCGCAGGTGGCCGAAGCGATCGCCGCTCCGCCAGCCGCCGCCGTGCACGAAGACCAGGACGGGCAGCGGTTTGGCCGAAGCCGCCTGGGGCCGGAGGATCTCCATGCGGAGCGGCCGGCCGCCGCCCAGGCCGAACTGGACACCGGTGAGGTACTCTACCCCGGGCGGGGGGTGGAACTTGTTTTCGGCGGCGGCGCCGGCCAAGGCCGGAATGGCCAGGGCGAGGCATAGCACGAGGGCGGCGAAAGGACGAATGGGGGAGAGGCGACGGGACATGTCTTCCACCTTCCCTACCGGTTGTTTTTGTGGTTTCTGGAAGTATGGACGATGGATGGGGGGGAAAGGTTTGTCCATTTGGCAGGGGATATTTCATTTGTGTGGCAATCCAGGTACCATGAGCACATAAACCATAGCCATGAAGAATTGCAGAGGATACAGCGGCACATTCGAGATAATCCCTTACGATGGCAAAAGAACCGGGTTCATCCAATCCCGGCAGGAAAGACCATTCCGCAGTCGAATCTTGCATAAGTTGGTAATAAAAAGCATCTATTGATCCGGCGTACAATGCCCCGGTACATTTCGCGATGGGGTGGGGATGAGTTTGAAGAGACGGACATTCAGGCTGACGGCGGTCCTGTTGGTCGCGGTCTGCGTTCTCGGGCATGCCTGGGTTTATAAGTCCGGCAATCCGCGTTATCGGCCCACCGAGGAGACGCGTCAGTTGCGGATCGAGATCGCCACCACCTACAGGCAGGACGTGGCGGGCTGTCCGGTGGAGCGGCGTGAGACATTGGCCGTGAGCGGCATCGTCAAGCCCGCCTCAACTGAAGCGTCATGGAAGGTCCGGGCGGAGCTGGCCGCGGTCAGTGGGACGGTGGCCACGCCTTTTGAGGACCTGGCATTTGATACGGCAGATCAAAAGAAAAGCGCCGCCCACCTTTATCGACGCTACCGGTCCCTGGTAGGGAGCGGTTTTGACCTAACCATGCTCCCGGCCGGGCCTGATCCCTCGCTGTCATATGTCTTCAGCAAGCCAAAGGGTTCCACCACGCCGTCCAGGCTGTCGGGGATCAATGACACGGATCCCACCGCTTTTCTCGAAATGCTGGCCAGTGTTCTGGCGCCCACAGACCAAACGACCGCGAAAAACTTGGCCCAGGTAGTATGCGGCATCCTGCCGCAGTACCCAGGTCGGTCCATGCGGATCGGGGAACCATGGACGGTTAACCTTGCGCTGTCAAATGGTACGCTCCCTTTGACAGGCCCGGGCAGATGGCAGCTCGTGGAAGCGGAGCGGCTCTTCTATCGCCTGACAGTCGAAGGTTCGGTGGAAGCCGGGATGCACCAAAAAACCAACATCAATGGACAGCTGATGGAGAGCGACTTGCGGGTCTCGGGCAGCCTACGCGGAGAAGCCGAGGTATCCCGGAGAAACGGCTGGCCTGTACGGGGTCGCTATCAGATGGAGCTTTCCGGACGGACGGTACGTCTGGGCACGGAAGTGCCGCTCACGGTGACGATCGATTTGACCTATGCGTTGACGGAGAGCCTGTCCAAGTAATGCCAGGTCATGGCGCAGGACAAAGGAGGAGTTATCATAAAAGCGGCACGTATGGCGGTGATCCTGATACTCCTGCTGGCGGTACCGGCGTGCTTCCCGGCGACCGGCGCCGAGGAGCAGGGAATCACACTGGCGTTTCATCCCACGCCGGGGCAGGTTTTCATCCAGCGCGAGAACATTACGCTCTCCATGGAGATGGACCTCGAAGAACCGGACGAGGATGAGGACCTGGAGGAGGAGGCCCAAGGGCTCTCGGGGCTGCTGAGTACCATCGATACTCGGCTGGGCGCGATCACCCGGGTCGATGTCCGGGGGATCGATGCCGACGGCCGTGCCGAGCTAGGACTGACCTTTGTGTCATTACTCGCAGATATGTCCCTCTCGGGGATGTCACTGACAACGAGGCTGGACACGACCGACCCGGTGACATTGCCACCCGGGCAGTATGCATCGCTGGCAGCAATGATCGGCGACGGATACGCGGTGAGAGTCGATCCCTTCGGCATACCGGTCAGGGTCGAGGGGTGGGACGAGCTGATCGAACGCGTGGCCGAGCGGCTCGGCCTGAAGGAAAGTGACCGCGAAGAACTGCGCGATAACCTCGAGCAGGCAAGGGTCCCCGAAGACGGTTTTCCTTCGGGTAGCGTGGCGCGTCCCTATCCAAGCGCCCCGGTACATATCGGCGATTCGTGGCAGTCCGTCGGTAGCACCTACGCCAACGGCATTCTCCTCTTGATGGAGAATACATACACCCTGACCGCCCGCCGGCAGGGCATGGCCGTTATCGAAGTCAGATCGGTGATGGAATCGGTCAAAGCCCCGGTGCGGACCGTATCGGCCGATGATACCATTGAGACCGTACTAAAGGGCCGGCAGGCAGGCGTGATCGAGATTAGGGAGGCCGACGGCTGGATCACCAAAGCCGACATCAAGCAGGAGTTAAGGGGCATGATGACGGCGGCCATGCCGCAGACCAACAAGGCGTTGACCGTCGACCTGACCCTGCGCGGCACCTACAGTCTGGTCTCCACGCCCAAATAGGCGTGATTACGGGATTCGGCGCCACCTTCGTAGGCAGACACGGCAAATAGGCTGGAAGTGGGCTTTAGTAAGGAGGGCGGTGATGGAAGGGATTGGCGCGGATCTTGCCGAACTCTTTCTGGGTCGATCACCACCCGCCTTATGAGGAGTTGATGGGCTTGCCTAAGCCAGGGCGCGGCGGACCATCCCCGGGTAGAAAGCCGTCCTATGCAACCGGACTCCTTCCACGCCTCGGCGGCGCGCTCGCGCTTTTCCTTTTCATCGTGACGATCTATTCCGTTTCGCTCGGCAATGAGTTCGTCTACGATGACCACAACATTATCAACAAGCAGAGCCCTCTGACTTCTCTGAGTGATGTGGCCCGGGTCTTTGCGGAGCCGCATGATCCCATCCTGCCATATTATCGCCCGGTGGCCAGGATGACCTTCCTCCTGCAGAAGACGATGCACGGCGATAACCCCGGGCCTTTTCACCTGCTCAACGCCATCCTTATGGGCTTGACCGCTTTAGCGCTTTATGCCCTACTTCGCCTGCCCGTCTTCGGCGTTCCTCGCACGCCGGCTCTGCTCGCGGCGGCACTGTATGCCGTGCACCCAATCGCCTCCTCCTGCGTGTACCCGATCGCTTCGGGGAGGGAAACCATCCTGCCCGGGCTCTTCACCATTGCCACGGTTTACGCGTTCCTGCGGTCGGGCTGGAAATGGCATCTCGCGGCAGTGTCCATGCTGGCATTGGCCCTCTTCAGCAAGGAGCAGTCCGTCGTGGTTATTGTCCTCTTGGTCCTGGCTGATCTCCTCAAGCTCTCGGCAGACTCCCCGGGAAGGAGCATTGCCGGATGGGTTCGACGTTACGGCGGCATCGTGGCCGTTTATGCCGTTTATCTCCTCGTTCGTCTCTCTTTGTTCAGCGGTCGCGAACTGAACCTCAATAGTTTTACCGACCTGACCATACCGCTCCTGAGCCCGGTCTACGCGCTGCAATCGATTGTCGCGCCCTTCTTCGCCCTGGTTTACGAACCGATGTCTGTGGACACGTGGCTCCAATGGCCGCGGCTCGTTCTGGCCGGTCTGGCCGTTATCCTACTCGCCATCTTGACCGCGCGGCATTGGCCGGCCAGGCGCAGGACGACCTGGTTCTGGCTTGGGTGGTTCATCTGCACCATGCTGCCGACGGCGAACATCGTCGCCCAGGATGTGTTCTTCGAAGAACGTTATGTCTTTTTACCCATGGTAGCCGTGATCGGGATTGCCGGCGGGCTGGCCGGCTGTGTCTGGACCAGGGAGCGCGCCAAGAGGATCCTCGTGGGTGCCGGCCTGATCCTGGTCTCGATCTGCGCCGTTTTCACCATCAACCGTGCACGTTACTTCCGTAACGACCTCGTCTTTACCAGGCAGTGGCTGGCGACCAGCCCTGAATATCATCTGCCGCACCATGTAATGGGCATCCTCCTGTACCAGCAAGGGAGGCCCGAAGAAGCGGCCCGCCACTACCAGAAAGCCATCGAGATCAAGCCGGACTGGCCCGATTCTCATCTGAATCTCGGACTCATCCTGGCTGAACAGGGAGACTACGAGCGCGCCAAACGGCTCTTGGCCAACTACGTCATGATGAAACCCGATTCGGCCAAGGCGCATTATGATATGGGCGTGGTCTTGACCATGAGCGGTGAGTTTGCCCGGGCCATTGAGGAATATGACCGGGCGCTCTCCCTCAACCCCGCATTCGCCGAGGCTTATCATAACCTGGGGTGCATCTTCCAGCACCAAGGGGAGCTGGAAAGGGCGGCCCAGTGCTATCGCAGCGCCCTGCAGATTTACCCGGACAAGGCGAATTCCCGCGAGAATCTCGAGTATGTCCTTGGGGTACTGGAAGCGATGTAAAGAACCCGAAAGATCGCCTCGCGCAAAGACGCCAAGGACGCAAAGGTGTAGGAAAAGCCCTATAGCCTACAATCTTTGAAGCTCTTCTTGGCGGATCTTTGCGTCTTTGCGCGAGTAATCGGTTTTGTGGTGAGATGAGCGTCCGCAGGTGCAGACTGGAGGAGGTTGGAAGGATGGGGGAACGTTTGAAGCGTGCGATTGGTACCACGGTGTTCGTCCTGGCGCTGGCCGCTCTGCTTCTCTACCGCCCCGTGCTGCGGGCGATCGGTTACGACATCGATGGTACCGTGCCGGTCTGGGCGGATTTTCTCACACCAGGCCAGTTTGACGCCTTCGAGCGCGAGGTCAGCCGCTACTTCCAGGGGAACGCCGTCGAGATCAGGATCCACGACGGTATCGTCTATGCGGAGGACGGCGGTGAGTACAGGCTCAGAACACTCGCCCAAATCTGCCGTAAGAGCAAGATGAATGAATGGGCCCGCATCATAAGGGAGCATCTTGACGAACTGCGTGGGGATGATGTCGAAGAGGCAAAACCGGCGATGCGAAAAGTCCCTTAGACCAAAATCATTCCTAGTTACTTGGCAGGCTTACCGCCGTTTCCGCCACGGCGATCGACGGCGCGGCCTCGGTCGGAGAACCCGCACCCAGAATGGTATCGATCACGTCGCGCAAGCCGTCGGCGATGATCTCCGCCATCCGCATGACCAACGACAGCCGCGTGTTCTGGAGAACCAGGTACTCCATGAAACCGCCGACATTGACGATCCCGATGACGTGGAAATCCCCGACCGGCGGGAGGGTCTTGTTCACGCCCGTCCCTGGCTGCAGCGGACCTTCTTTTAGACTGATGTAGCCGACACTTTCGGTCCGGCCAAGACAGGCATCGATGGCGATGATGAACGGATTCTGCGTCCAGGAGTGCAAGCCATCCATGGCTTCCCCAAGGTTCACTGCATGCACGGGCTGGTCGAGCGTCCCGCATACCATGACGTTTGGGGAGAGCGTACCGGCGAGCCTGGCGCCGATGAGCGGACCCAGGCAGTCCCCGGTGGATCGATCGGTACCGATGCAAAGCACCGCGAGCCGTCTCGATGGTGTGTAGAGCTGGTGAAGGAAGAGACCGGCATGACGGCGAAAGAGATCTCGTGCGGTCGGCTGATCCACATGGACGCGGTGCGGTCCGCGCCATTCGAATTCCTCAGCGGACTGCTTCCCGAATAGACTCCACACGCCGTTCCCTCCGAATTACCACACGGCAAAGATAACTTAGTCTATGTCAAGATTTGGACTGTTATGCGCAGCAAGGCTCCAGCGATAAGGATGGCTTCGTCACGGTTTCCTTTTCAATCGCGGACAAAGGAGGTATAATAACATCACTATGATGAAGCCTGAAGAAGACGTGAAAACGGCAACCAGGCGCCGTTTTTGTTTTGGCTGGCCGCTCGTGGCCCTACTCCTGTCGCTCGTGCTGGCAGGGACGGTGGCCGGCTTTCAGTTGCCAAAGCCCACTGACGATCGCGTCTTGCGCGGGGTGTCCATTGCGGGCATACCCGGTGGGCGGGCTCAAGGTCGAGCGAAGCCCGGGGCATACTCGAGAGCCGCGGTACGGACCTGGGCCGGACGCCGGTCACTTTTCTGCTAGGCGAGCATTCCTGGTCCTTGACTCCCATCCTCGGCGGCCTGACCCCTGACTATGATTCGTCGCTTGGCCAGGCAATGCGTATCGGTCGTCGGGGGGGTCTGCTGGCGCAGGTTGCGCGAGCGGAGGCTTGTTGCGCGGGAAGGAATCGGCCTGCCTCTCATCAGCTCGGTCAACCACGGGGCATGGGCGGCATCTGCCGAAGTACTCGAAGCCGAGGTCAACCTGGAACCTGTGGCGGCTCATCTTGCCGTGGATCTCAACGGTAAGCTCAGCACCGATTTGGGAAAGGACGGGCGGAGACTCGACCGAGAAAGGGCTCCAGGCCATAGTACAGGGGAGCTTCGTGCCGCTGGCCGACGCGAGCATGAACTGCCGGTCGTGACGGTCAAGCCCGCGCTCTCAAGGGACGAAGTGGTGGGTCTGGCCTCTCGACCAAGTTCTAGGGTTTTATGTGACCAAATTCGATGCGCCGGGATACCCAGCGGACCCACAATCTCGAGATGGCCGCGGCAACCTTGGACGGTCAGGTCATCAAGCCGGGCGAGGAGTTCTCTTTCAACGAGCACGTCGGCCCGCGCGTGCCCGAAAAGGGCTACATGGAAGCAGCCGGTGGTCCTCAAGAAACCGCTTGGTTCTGGGAGTGGGCGGCGGGGTCTGCCAGGTCTCCGGCACGCTCTTCAACGCGGTCGCTCTCTGCCGGCCTCCCGATCGTCAAACGCAGCAGCCACAGCCTGCCGAGCACTTATGTGCCGTTGGGACGGGATGCGACCGTCGTCTATGACGCGGTCGATTTCGTTTTCGCCAATGACACCGGTCGGCCGGTCCTGATCGCCGCCAGCATCATCGGCTCCCGTCTGACGATCGCCGTGGTCGGCCACCGGGACATCAAGCCGATGGTGAAGACTGGAGTGGAGGTCAAGGAACGATTCCCTTTGAAACGGTGGTGGAGAACGATCCCGGCCTTGGCCGCGGGCGTGCAGGCCGTGACCCAGGAGGGCCGGGACGGTTACAAAGTGCAACTCTGGCGGACTATTGACCTGGCCCGATCGGCCGCACCGTTCGCGAACAGATCGGCAGGTGGCTTCTACTACCCGCCGGTCAAGAAGGATCGTCAAACGCGGCATCGGGTCCCCGCGTTTCGGCAATTGGGCTCCCCCTCGGCAGGAACAGCCGTCGCCCCGATCCTGCGCCCGTGACGCCCCGGCTGTGGGGAAGCCCTTGAACGTGAGAAGACCCGGTCTGCGTACAGCCGAGATCCGTCGTATCCTGGTCCTGCAGATCGGACCGATCGGCGATACCATTTTTGCCATTCCGGCGCTCAGAGCCCTGCGCAAAAGCTTTCCCGCGGCCACTATCGTCGTGCTCGCCTCGGCCCGCGCCGGCGACGTGCTGCAGGGTTTACCCTACCTCGATCTTTTTCGCGTCTGCCGCAGCGGCCTGGATACTCTTCGCGCCGTTGTGGAGTTCAGCCAGTTGGGGTTCGATCTTGCCCTCGGTCTCTCCAACCAGGGCAGTTGGCTGGCCTGCTTCTGCGGCACTCCGTTCAAGGCCGGTTTCCCTTCGCCGCTGCTCTCCCTTTCGGAGCCCGGTTCGGTCAAAGAGGAGCCCTCGTCTCATGTCGTCGAGTACTGCCTGGCCGTGGTCAGAATGCTCGGCGGCGCCGTTCCTGACGAGCAGGCGGCTGGAATTGCTCTTACGCCGGTCGAGCAGGACAGGCGCAGGCTTCCTTTATGGCCGCACACCACCTGACGCACCCCGCTCGTCGCCATCCACCCGGGCGGGCGCTACTTTCCGCTAAACGATGGCCGGTCGAGCGGTATGCGCAATTGGCCGACATCCTGTCGGCCGGGGCAACCGCGTCGTGGTGGTCGGCGGACCCGAGGACATGCGAGCTTGCCTCGGCCATGGCGAAGCATGACCCGTTCAATCGCCGGTGCTGGCCGTGGGCAAGACTGCATATCAAGGAAACGGCCGCCCTGATCGCCCGCTGCCAGCTTTTCATCGGCAACGATTCCGCCCCCCTCCACATTGCGGCGGCGGTGGGCACCCGGACATCGGCCTGTTCGGTCCCACCAGCCCGTCTCAGTTCAGCCCCTGCGGGGCCGGGCACACCGTGATCTACAAGTCTTTGCCTGCAGCCCGTGCTTCCGATTTCGCGGGGGCTTGGGTCAGTATTGGCCAAGATGTGTCGTGCCCAATGTATGGAGGCAATCGCCGTCGAAGAGGTGGAGAGCGCGGTCATCGCGCACTTGCGCCAGACTCGCCGACGGACATTCAGGGGGAGGACCGGGGTTTGAGGTTCGCCAGCGGTCCATCTGGCGGGGCGTCTCCAGTTCGGTTTTCTTTAGCGTCTCGCGATGCTCGGCGTGTCCTCCTCTCTACGCGGCGGGAGCGCCATCGGCGCGTGGCGTCAGATCGCTCCCCGGCATTGCTGGCCGGGCGGGTTTTGCATCCTCCTGGTCTGGCTGGCCAAGGCGGGTCGGATGTGGGTCATTGCCCGGGCGATGGGCACCAGGATTCGCATTCCGGCGTTTCCTGGAGATCTATCTGACCACTTGTTTCGTCTCGCATATCACGCCTTTTAGCGCGGGCGGCGTGCCGATGCAGGTTTATCTGATCCACCGCGAGGGCGTTGCCCGTTGGAGCGGCTACCGCCCTGACCGCGGTGGACCTCGGCGCGAATCTCGCTGGCCTTTCTGGTGGCGGTACCGGCGGTCTTGAGCCTGGCCGCGAAGGGTTGACCTATCGTGTTCCCGGCTGGTTCAGGTGGGTGGCGATCGGGCCTTTGGCCGTGCTGACCTTGGCCGGGTTGGTCTGGCGCCGTTTGCGGACACGGCTCCCGCCAGGTATAACGGCCTTTCGCCGTTGGCGTCAGGAGTATCGCGCTTTTCCGCAAGGGCTTGGCCGCGATGGCCGGCGGGGGCGCCGGGCCATTTCTGGCCGTGGCGGTCCTGACCATCGCCTACTGGTTTTTCTATCTCCTGGTGGCCCCGATTATCCTCATGGGCCTCGGTCTCGAGCGTTCCCTGGGGGTACGTGCTCGGTGCGCAGTTGATCTTCAATTTCCTGCAGGTCCTACTGCCCACGCCCGGGGGCAGCGGTGGTTCGGAGTTGTTGCTCCTCGGGGTCTTCGCGCCGGTCCTCCGGCCCGGGGCAGGCAGGTATCTTCGTCGGGTTGTGGAAGGTCTATACGTTTTATCTCACCCTGGTCCTGGGAGGCTTCTTTTTTTGGCGGCTGCTCAGGGCGGGCGAGACGACCGGTCATCGGACCGGCCGAGGAGTGAGCCGAGGTGTCCGTTATCCTACGGAACGAGGCCGGACCGCTTGGCCGCGGAACTCCACCGCCAGGGGCGAAGGATCGTTCTGACCAATGGCTGCTTTGATCTGCTGCACATCGGACATTTACGCAGCCTTTGCGCGGCACGGGACAGGGGAGATGTCTTGTTCGTGGGGATCAACGACGACCCGGTGGTGAGATTGTTAAAGGGCCCGGAGCGGCCATTCGTGCCGGCCGGGGAACGCGTGGAGTTGGTTGCCGGCCTGACGCCGGTCGATTTCGCCTTCATTTTCGCCGAGGTAACTGCGGGAGAGATAATCCGCGAGATCAGGCCCGATGTGTATGTCAAGGGCGGAGACTACCAGCCGTCCAGTCTTCCAGAGACCGATGTCGCATTGAGCTGCGGTGTGGAGCTTGTCTTCCTGCCCACGATTCCCGGCTGTTCGACGACCGGCCTGGCGGCCAGGATCGCGGCCGCACGGGTGAAATTCCAGGAGGGATAAGGTATGTCCATTGATTCTCTTGGTTTGCATGGATCGGAGAACGACCGGTTTATCGCCGGTATCTGCGGGGGCTTAGCAGAATCATGGCGTGTGGATGCGAACCTGATCCGGTTGGCATGGGGGCTTTTCACCATCCCCTTCGCCTTCTGGGGCATTGGCGCCTACGTGTTGGCATGGTTCGTCCTGCCGGTCAGGCCCGCCGCTTCCGGCGAAACGGTACAGACAGCGGGTAACACGGCGAGGCCGGACGGGCGCCGTCTCGGCCTGGTCGCAGGATGGCTGCTCGTTGCGGTAGGATCCTTCCTCCTGGCCGAGCGGCTGACCGGTGGCTGGCTCACGTCGTTCCTCCGTGAGTTCCGCCGCTACCTTTGGCCCATTATCCTGATCGGCGCGGGCGGCGCCCTCCTGATCTACCGTGGTCCGCATAGGGCTGATCGCCAGGAGAAGGACGAAGGATAAACATACTCCCCGGCAACAACGCCGGGAAAAAGGGAGGCACAATTGCAGGGATTAGGAACGGCAATCAACATCATTACCATCTTGATCGGCGGCGCGATCGGCCTGATCGGGAAGAAGGCCTTGCCTGACCGTACTACCAGGGCGATAATGCATGTGATGGGGCTTTTTACGATGGTGGTCGGCCTGCGTATGCTGTGGCCGGGCAAAGCACTGCTGTCCGCGTTGATAAGTCTGGTAATCGGGGGGCTGATCGGGGAAGGGTTACGGTTCGAGGAACGTTTGCATAGCACAGGTGAACGGATCCTGCGCCGTTTCGGCGGGGCGGGGGCATCCTCCGGGCAGGGATTTCTAGCGGCCACCCTGCTGTTCTGCGTAGGGCCATTGGCGATCATGGGCAGTCTGGCGGATGGATTGAGCCGGGATTACCGGCTACTGGCGACCAAATCAGCCCTGGACGGAATTGCCTCCATTCCCCTTGCCGCGACGCTGGGTCCCGGCGTGCTCCTTTCCACGGTGCCCGTCCTGATCTATCAGGGATCGATCACCTTTGCCGCCACATATCTACATCGGCTCCAGGAGGGGCTCATTCTGTCCGGGCTCAACACGGTAGGAGGTTTTCTGGTACTCGCGATTGGCCTGACGATCGCCGAGATTAAACAGTTCAGGGTGGCGAACTTGCTCCCGGCATTGGTTGTCCAGGTCGTCCTTGCCCTGGCGGGCGTGGGGTATTAGCGCGGTCCTGAAACGGCGGCACGCGCGGCCCATATGTCATCGGCGGCGCCGAACGATCATAATCACCGTCTTGTGGTGTTTCTTCAGGATCGGATTGAGCACCAAGGATAGAAGACGAAACAAGGGGATCCCTCCTCGCGCCTGGTCGTTCGGTACAGTATATGTTAGAGACCTGATCTCAAGTGCCAAAGCTTGCCTGGCCGGGGAAAGAACCTTTCGCGTCCGCGCGGATAGTTTCCCGTACCGGGAGGAAAAGCTGATCCTTCGTCGAAGCAAATTGTAGTGCCCTGGAATACCACCAATGGCGGACTGGAGGGGCTGATAATGGTTCCACGGGAGCTAAAATACACCAGGGACCACGAATGGGTCAAAGTGGATGGGGACCGCGCAACGATCGGCGTGACGGATTTTGCCCAGCATGAATTGGGTGATGTCGTCTATGTGGATCTGCCCGCTTTGGGTGAAAAGTTGGAAATCGGCGCCACATTGGCCTCGGTTGAGTCGGTCAAGGCTGTTTCCGACGTCTTTGCCCCGCTGAGCGGGGAAATTGTCGCGGTCAACGACGATTTGGAGCACAGCCCCGAGTTCGTGAACCAGGACCCTTACGGCAAAGGCTGGATCGCCGTCATCGAGCTGAGCGACAGCGGGCAGTTGGCGGGCTTACTCTCCGCCGAAGGGTACGAACCGTTGGCCAAGAAGGATTGACCGTGGGCCGACCATGGCGCCTGTTGCCGCTGTCGGCAGGTGATGCCGCCCGGAACATGGCCACCGACGAGGCAATTTTCCGAGCCTATACGGAGGGCCGGGTTCCACCGACCCTCCGCTTCTATACCTGGGACCCGCCGGCCGTGTCCTGTGGCCGCTTTCAGGATGTGGCGCGTGAGGTCAATCTGACGTCCTTGGCCCGCCGCGGGTACCAAGTCGTGAGGAGGCCCACCGGCGGACGGGCCGTGCTCCATCAGGGCGATCTTACCTACGCCGTAATCGCCGGAGAGTCCGATGGTCTGCCGCCGGGTACTATCCCCGCCTACCTCCAGCTGAGTCGGGGCATTCTGGCCGGTCTGACCAAGCTCGGTTTAACCGCGCGTCTCTATACGCCGGCGGGCGGTACCGGGCCCCGCGGAAGCCCGGCCTGCTTTGCCAGTCCCTCATGGTACGAACTGACGATCTCCGGGCGCAAGGTCGCGGGGAGCGCGCAGAAGCGCGAGGGCCCTAACTTGCTCCAACACGGGTCGATCGCGATTGATTTTTCGCCAACGGATCTTGCCGATGTACTATTGGTCCCCACCAACGGGCGGGACCTGGCAAGCCGTCTGGCTCGGGTGGCCGCCGGGCTCGCGGAGTTTCGGCCAGGGACTCACCCCGCCAGAGCTTGCATGGGCATTGGCCATTGGTTTTTCCGATGCCTTGCGGGTCGAGATCGTGGATGGCCGTCTGTCGGCGGTCGAGGAAGATCTGACCGAGGACCTCATGCGGAAATACAGCGGTGAGGATTGGCTGCATGAGGGCCGCGAACCATAGCACTAGCACTACAACGAGAGTCCGGGATTTAACCGGGATTGGCGGTAAGCATGGAGGTGGCAACGTGCGCCGTGTCTTCCGACCGGTAGGGACCTGCTCAACCGAGATTACCGTGACCGTCGAAGGTGATGTGGTCAAGGAGTTGCGCTTTGCCGACGGCTGTCGGGGCAATCTCGAAGCATTGGGCCGCTTGGCGATCGGCAGCCGCGTTGATGAGCTCGTCACCCTCCTCCAGGGCATCGTCTGCCAGAATGGTACGTCCTGTCCCGATCAGTTGGCACGGGTCCTCTCCACGTGCCGGGGAAGCGATTCCGCTACATGCTAGCCTGGGCCGAAGCGCGGATTTTTTTCGGCGGCCCCGGACGGGACATCATCAAGGCCGCGGCGGTGATCTTGGCTGCTGTCATCATCTATCGCTTTGCCAGGGCTGGGATCGGGCGGGTGCTGGTCAGCGGGCGCGTACATCGCCGTTACCTGGACAAACGTCGCGCAGACACTCTGGCCTCCACCTTGACCTCCCTCCTCCGGTATACACTGTACTTCCTGTCCCTTGGCACCGTCCTACCCCTGCTCGGCGTGAACATCAGCGCCTTGATCGCGGCCGCCGGAATCGGCGGCGTGGCGATCGCCTTCGGTGCCCAGCATCTCATCCGGGATGTCATCACGGGCTTTTTCATCCTTCTCGAGGGCCATCTGGCCGTGGGCGATCAGGTGATCGTCGCCGGCGTCACGGGCGAGGTGGTGGAAGCGGGGCTACGGGTGACGAGGATTCGTGACGCTGATGGACGCCTGCACGTCATCCCGAACGGGCAGATCGTGCAGGTGACGGTTCTTTCCACCAATGCCCGCTTGGGGCAGGTTGAGGTACCGATCGGCCCCCGGACCGATCTGGTCCTCCTTGAGAAGCTGATCGAACGGGTCTGTCATGAATTCGCCGCAGGCCGCGAATTTGTGGAATCACCTCGATCGGTAGGGCTCGTGGCGACTTCCTCCGGCCCGGCTTGGCGGGTGTCGTTCAAGGTGCCGGCAGGATCGCTTGTCCAATACGAGGCGGAACTCCGGCGATCCCTGTATCAGGCAGTGACTGAGGCCGGGATACGCTGGAGGTTGAGGTGACGGCGGATGAAGTTTTACCTGGGCGATGTGGTGCGGATGCGCAAGGTACACCCGTGCGGCGGCATGGACTGGGAAGTGATGCGGGTGGGTATGGACTTCCGCATCAAGTGTTTGACCTGTGGCCGGGTAGTCATGCTCCCGCGGCCCAAGTTTGAGAAGGCCGTCAAGACCGTCGTCAAGAGTACGATGCCGGGTCTGAGTGACCAGGGATGACGCCGGCCCCGCCGGGTGATGTCGTCAGGCGGACGGCCGTCCGCCGTTCACCGGGGAGGTGGCTTGGGTGTTGGTTCGTTTCGGGGTTTCGGTCGAAGGGGATTTGTTAGCCCGTTTCGACCGGCTGGTTGAGGGCAAGGGGTATGCCAATCGGTCCGAAGCCATCAGGGACCTCATGCGCGAACAACTGGTTTCGCAGGATTGGCAGGCAGGTACGGAAGTAGTCGGTGCCATTGTCCTGGTCTATGACCACCGGGTGAGGGAACTGGATGAACACCTGACGGACTTGGCCCACGATCATTGCCGCGAGATAATTTCCTCTCTGCACGTCCACCTAGACGAAGACCACTGCCTCGAGGTGATGGTCGTACGGGGCGAAGCCCGCAGTCTGCAGGGACTGGCGGACCTGTTCCGCGCGCAGCGCGGCGTGCGCCATGGCCAACTGACCATGACCGGAACCGCACGGTAACCCGACCATTGGACATACTACTCCCGAGGTGAGGCAAGTGGCGGGTAAAACTACGGTCATGGGCATCTCCCTAAACCATCGGGAGGACCTCTCGCCCAAAGTCCAAGGTGTGCTCAGCGAATTCGGCGAGGAGATACTGATGCGCGCCGGTATTCCGAGCCCCGATCGGCGGCGGGGATTAATCACGTTGACCCTTGAAAGTGAGGACGCCGTGGTGCGAGACCTGGCCAAGCGGCTCGAGGAGATTGAGGGGGTCGCGGTCCGCACGGTTACGTTCTAGCTGAACCAACATCCTCGGACCCTCCGCCAGGAAAGGTCAGGCGTATTGGGCTGGACGCCGAGTGGTCCTCATGCTATACTACAGGGGCAATTGAGTCATGCTGGCCACTTAGCCCCCATAGTCCTTGACGCTCGTCAGACCCTTTGCTATAATAGAGTGGTCCGCGCGTAAAACAGGCCCGACCCACGACGGACGGGTCTTCGCGTTCTGTTCTTGGAGGAGGTTGGCGATGGAAACGTACATGGCCAAGCCGGCGGAGGTCGGTCGAAAATGGTATGTGTTTGACGCCAAGGGAAAGACCCTGGGCCGGTTGGCCACGGCTGTTGCCAGCGTCCTGCACGGCAAGCACAAGCCCACGTTCACCCCGGGCGTGGATTGCGGGGATCACGTGATTGTGATCAATGTCGGCCAGGTGGTCGTGACGGGCAAGAAACGGGAGAAAAAGTTCCTCTACCATCATTCCATGTACCCGGGCGGGCTCAAAGCGATCAAGTATGGAGATCTGCTGGCCAATCGTCCTGAGGTGGCCTTGACGCATGCCGTCAAAGGAATGCTGCCCAAGAACCCGCTTGGCCGAAAAATGCTCCGCAAGCTCCGTGTCTATCGAGGCGCCGAGCATCCGCACGCCGCCCAGCAACCGGAGACCTACGATCTAACCCAAGGCGCCAGGAGGTAAGGATATGCCGCGTGCAAAGAAGACAGCGAAATTGACGTATTACGGGACGGGCCGCCGCAAGACCGCGGTGGCCAAGGTCAGGGTGATCTCCGGGCAGGGCAAGATCACGGTCAACGGTAAGATCGTCGGTGATTATTTCGGGCGCAGGCTGCTTGAAGTGATCGTGCGGCAGCCCCTCGAAGTCGTGGCGGTGGCCGACAAGTACGACGTGGTGGCCAGTGTGGCGGGAGGCGGCGTGAGTGGCCAGGCCGGCGCGGTGCGGCATGGCATAGCCAGGGCTCTGTTGCTGGCGGATACGGAGTTCCGTTCACCGCTCAAGAAAGCGGGTTTCCTGACCAGGGATCCGCGGGCCAAGGAACGCCGTAAATACGGTCTGAAGAAAGCCCGGAAGGCGCCGCAGTTCTCCAAGCGGTAACCAGCAATTTCACCGAACAAGCAGGGCGCGATCCTCACGGATCGCGCCCTTTTGCTGTTGCAGGAGCAGGCCATCCTACGCAAGCTATGGGGCTGCTTTCTAGCCCTTGTGTCCTTGGCGTCTTGGCTTGAGACGATCTTCCGGGTATATCACATTGCTTCGATATGAGGTGTGAAAAACTTGGTTGTCAACGGCGGCACGGATACCGCCGTGACCTAACCCCCCGTAAAGGGAAGAGGTTACGTCCCATCCTTAATCATACAACTTCCAAAAGCGATGTGAAAAAGCCTCGGCGCTTTTATAAGAGTGCAGAGAAGCTCTGCCGGATCCCTGCAACGAAAATGGACAATTCTCCGGTTGGCGAAAACGCGATGGTTCACCGCGTTATCGCCAACCGCCTAATCAAGGAGCATTTCGTTGCAGGTGGGTGTCCCCGCAAATCCATATCAGAACTCACCCCCCGGCCCCCTCTCTTCCGCGGAAGAGAGGGGGCGGTCGAAGACCGGGGGTGAGTTAACCTTTTTCACACCTCTTCAAAAGCGTAGGATAAATCCTCATCCGAAGAGGTTAATCGTTCCCGTTTATGGGGCATCACCAATTTCGATCAAGCCTTCTCCGTCCGCGGACGTGATGCGTGTGCCGAAAGGGGCGGAGAGGCGGCGCAGATCCTGGAGGACCCGTTCCGGCATCGGCGCCTTTGCGGAGGCGCGCTTGGAAGTTGACCGTGTAATTGTTGACGTTGACCGGGTGGATCCGGACCCAACAGGGCTTGCCCCCGGCGTCCAGCCCAAGACGGAAGATCGCGCTGTCGTTGGCCTTCTTGTTCAGGGAGCCGAAGGCGAAATTGCCCAGACTATAGGCGATGAACCCTCCCCGATAGACCTCACAACCGTTGAGGATATGCGGGTGATGGCCGAGGATGATGGAGGCGCCGCGGTCGATGCAGGCGTGGGCCAGGGTCTTTTGCCACGAGGAGACAGTCGTGACGTAATCAGAGCCCCAATGGACCGAGACGATGACAATGTCCGCTCGGCTCTTGGCCGCGGTGACGTCCGCCAGGATCTCCTGATCCGTGGACCAAGCGGTGCCCGGCCTATCTCGGCCGGCGCGGAACTCGCTGGGATAGACGCGGCAGTAGGAAAGGAAGGCCAAACGCAGCTGGCCCAGGCTGATAAAGGCCGGAGCGCGGGCAGCCGCTTCGTTCGTACCGGCCCCGGCATAGGCGATTTTTCGCGCGTCCAACGCGGATATGGTCTCGGTCAGGGCCGGCGCGCCAAAGTCCATCATGTGGTTGTTGGCCAGACTGACCAGATCAAACCCCGCCGCAGTCAGGGCGTCGGCAGTGCGCGGGTCGGCATGGAGCAGGTATGTCTTTTTGATCCAGACCGCGCCGCGCAGGGAGACGGGAACCTCAAGGTTGCCGACGAGCAGGTCCCCCCGCTCCAGGACGGCCTTTGTATCGCGCCAGGGATAGTCCGGGCCCTGCTTGAGGATCATCTGGCCCAGCCCATCGGCAAAGTTCAGGTCGCCCACGGCGACGATGGTAAAGGAAGGATCTTCCGGCGCGGCCAGCGCGCCGAGTGGCAGGGCAAGGCAGAGGATCAGGCATGACAACAGGCGCATCTTCATTCCTCCATGACCATGACATAACCTTATTCCATGGTATCGGAGGAGATTGACGGCGTCAATACCACCATTAGGAAATTGGTTTTTTGTGCCCCACCACGACGACTAAAATGCTGTAAGATTTCTCTGATTTGGCCTAGCCACCGGTCCCCTTCACCCTTCACCCTTCAATGCCGCCAACTGGAAGGAAAACATGGGCACCAAGGGAATAGAGGATTCGTTAGGAAGAATTGGGCGGTGTTGTGAGGAATGACCCAGGGAATATTACGGGGGGCGGGTAGGCGCCTTTTGCGACCCTTTCGCCGGCTGCAGGGGAAGCTTACGCTCACCTATACGCTTTTTACAGTCGCCGCCATCTTGATATTGGAAGCGACCAGTCTCTTTGCGGTACGGGCGTTTCTGCCCCGCGGACTTCCGGTCTCCGGGCAGGTTTTGACCGCAAGTCTCGGCCGGTCTGCGCCACAGGCCGCGCCCTATCTGATGCGCGATCCGCCTGACCAGAGGGCACTAACCGAGTGGTTGCGCAGGGACGCCCCCCTGCGGGATGTCCACTTTTCCCGCCGACCGGGAAGGAAAACCGCATTTCTCTATGCCTCGCCGGTACGGGCGGTCGTGGACAAAAACGGAAAGGTCATTACGGCTTTCCCGGCCGAGGCGGCGGCCGGCGTTCTTGCCTCCACCGAGCATGCATCACCAGCCTCCGCGTTGATCCAGGCGGCTCTCGACGGCGAGACCGACCCCGACCGGCTTTCGCATCGCGCGCCAGACGGCAGCATGCTGGCGGCGGTTCCGGTTCGCGGGCGGGACAACTCCGTGCTCGGCGCCTTGGTCCTTGCCCTGCCCCGTTCACCCGGTCCCGGCGTGCATTCGGGCCCAGATCACCGGCATGCCTTGATCCTCGAATCAGAGGGGAAGGATCATGATGCCCTCGCCCACTATCTGAAATCCGTCGAAGGTGGCCTCAATACCGTCCGAGTCGCTTTTCGCGCGGCAAAACTCGCCCAGCGCCTGGATCATGTCGTCACTGCCTGCGATATCTTTGAAGAGTTGCAGGATCTCTTTCCCGGTTTTGATGAGGTGGGAAATGCCCTTAAAGATTTAAACAGGGCCCGCGAACAGGTCAAGGAGACCATGACCCTTGACACCGTCAAACTTAATGCTCCATCGGCTCCTGTTTCCATGGAGGGAGAAGATATGATCTCCGTCATTCTCCCCACAAAGGGACGGCCGGGCGGCCTTGAAGAAATCCTGGAGAGCCTTCCAGCAGCCATGGGGAGCCTCTCCTACGAAGTCCTTCTCTATGTGGGAGATGACGACCACTCTGAAATCCAGACCATAATATCGACACATGGAATCACCAGGGTGTTCTACGATGCGGATATCTTCAGCGCCGGCGAAAAGTTCTCGTGGGCAAAGCTCGTCAACCACGGGTTCCGCAATGCCCGCGGCGAATGGATTATCTTTGCCAGCGACGACATCGTCTTTTTTCCGGAGGCTTTCTCACAGGCCGTTTCCGCGGCGAAAGACGATATGAAGATAGGTGGGGTCAGTTTCCTTCACCGCAATACCATTGAGGATTACGGCGGGATTTTCAGCGAGTTCGGATATGACAGTATGGGGAATTATCCCTTCATAAATTTCGGCATCATAAGGAAATCGGCTTTTTCGAAGACGTCGGGATTCGATGAGAGCTACAGGTTTTACTGGGCTGACGTGGACATCTGCATGCAGTTGTGGCAGGCAGGATTTTCAATTATTCCTTCTCCATATTCGCTAGTGGACCACAACAACATCGTTGACAGCATGAAGAAAGGGAATTCCAAGGATATCTACTATCTGGACACCAGGTATTTTCTCGAAAAATGGAGGGGGTCTCGCCTGTTCAAAGGGAAAGATGTGCTGGCAAAAAAACGCTTCTCCCTGACGCCGGCAGATTCCGATAAAGCCATCAATTCCCTGAACGGGATTTCCGGCATGAATTGTCACGAAGCTCTTCATGCATCAGATGCATTTCCCGCGTCATGGGAGATGCCTCGTCAGTCGCACGAGGGGGAAATACCTCCCGGCGTCAATTACACCGGCTTCTTTAACGGGGAGTTCGGTGTCGGCGTTGCCGCCCGCAACTACGCCCATGCCTTTGCAAGCGCTTCAATACCCCATGTTCTGCTTAATGTGGCGGTGCCAGGGCAACGCTTCAACGACCGAACCTTTACAGAGTTTGCCCAGGACAACCCGTACCTTATCAACCTCGTGCATGTCAACGCCGACCTGACCGAAGCGGTAACCGGCTCAATGGATACAGGTTTCTTTGCTGACCGTTACAACATCGGCCTGTGGGTCTGGGAACTGGAACGGTTCCCGGAACAGTGGCACAGGCACTTTGAACGATACCAGGAAATCTGGGTCCCCAGCGAGTTCTGCAGACAGGCGGTGGCAGCTGTTTCTCCGATACCGGTGGTGACCATGCCCCACCCGATTGTGCTGGACAAAGGAAAGGCCACCTCCAACCGCAAGGAGTTCAACCTGCCCGAAGATGAGTTTCTATTCCTCTTCGTCTTCGACTATCTGAGTGTTTTCCAGCGGAAGAATCCGCTGGGGGTGATCGAGGCTTTCAAGTCGGCCTTCTCCAGGAAAGACAAGGCCACCCTGGTCGTAAAGTGCATAAACGCCCACTACTCCCAAGATATGGCCCGACTCCTGGAGGAGACGGCAAAAGGTGCTAAGATCCGCTTTATCAGCAGGCACCTGGAGAATGATGAGATGCTCAGCCTGATGGCTTCCGCAGACTCCTTCGTTTCGCTGCACCGCTCCGAAGGGTTCGGCCTGGGAATGGCCCAATCCATGTACCTTGGTAAACCGGTCATCGCCACCGCCTATTCGGGCAACATGGAGTTCATGACCGGAGAAAACAGCTTTCCGGTCAGCTACCGTCTGGTTGAGCTGGAGAATGACTATGGTCCCTATGCCAAGGGAAACATCTGGGCCGAGCCGGACCTGAAGCACGCCGCTGAAATGATGCGTCTGGTCTTTGACCGGCGCGACCTGGCGGCTGCCCGTGGCGAAATTGCAGCACGAGACATAAGTGAAAAGCTGAATCTGGAAACGATTGGCGCCAGGTTGCAGCAGAGGGTAAAGGAAATCCATACTGCATATGATAAGGCGCATTCGTCTACTGTTATCCAAAGCTTTGCTGAATCAGGCCGTAAACTTAAACAGGAAGGGCGTAACGAAGATGCGCTGTCTGATCTCTGGTGGGCAAAGAGTTTCGGTGACCGGTCAGTTCTCACGGACATCGGTGATTGTCTTGCGCGTCAGGGAAAAACAGAGGCGGCATTGCTTGCATATTCCGACGCAATAAAGGAAGAGATAAATCCCATGGGAACCCTTCTGGGTATAGGCAGATTGAAATTGAAACAGGGGAAGTTTACCGAGTCCGCCATATCTTTCAGCAAGGCGTTGCGCCTCGACCCTGCGGAGTGCAATGCACTGCTGGGATTGGCAGCTGCAAGGAAAGGCCAGGGACGTCACCCGGAATGCCTTGACACATTAATAAAGGCGCTTGATCTCTATCTCAATGATCGGGAAACGCTGCACGAGATCCTTGGCTGCCGACGACGCCCCGGTCGGGACGCCGCTGGCCGACTACCTGGGGGATACTGTGTTCGAGGTCGAGCCGACCCCGAACTTGTCCCGCTGCCTGTCGATCCTGGGCGTGGCCCGCGAGGTGGCCGCGCTGACCGGCCGGAAGGTGCGCTACCGGCCGGAGCCGCCGGCTGCAGGGGCGCGCCGGGCTTCCGACCTGATGACCATCGCCATCGACGACCCCGATCTGTGCGCCCGCTACTGCGGCACCTGGGTGGGCGGAGTGACCATCGGCCCCTCGCCGTTCACCGTCCAGCGGCGTCTGACGCTGGCCGGCCAGCGCCCCATCTCGAACATTGTCGACGCCACCAACTATGTCATGCTCGAGCTGGGCCAGCCGCTGCACGCCTTCGACTACGCCGCGCTGCGCGAGCGGGCGGGCGGCGGTGTCCCGTCGATCGTCGTCCGGGCGGCCCGCGAGGGGGAGATCATTCGCACCCTCGACGGCGCCGAGCGCCGCTGCACGGCCGACACGTTGCTGATCACCGACGGGCGGGGCCCGATTGCCGTGGCCGGGGTGATGGGGGGCGAGGAGACCGAGGTGCGGGAGGGGACGACCGAGATCCTGCTCGAGGCGGCCACCTTCCACCACGCCTCCATCCGGCGGACCGCCCAGCGGTTCAACCTCCCCAGCCAGGCCAGCCTCCGCTTCGGCAAAGGGCTCCCGGCTTCGCTGGCCGCCGAAGCCTCGTCCCGGATCACCCGGATGGTGGCCGAACTGGGGGGAGGGGATGCCGCCGCCGGCCTGGTCGACTGTTGCCCGCGCCCGCAGAAGCAGGTCCACGTCACCGTCGCCTTGAGCGAATTCGAGCGGGTGCTCGGCTACCAGGTGCCCGAGGAGCGGGTGACGGCCATCCTCAGGGGGCTCGAGTTCGAAGTTTCCCACCGCGGCTCCGCCCTCGAGGTGGTCGTGCCGCTGCACCGGCTCGACGTCTCCATCTCGGCCGACCTGGTCGAGGAGGTGGCCCGGATCGAGGGATACGAGTCGATCCCCACGGTGATGATGGCCGACCGCCTGCCCGAGCCGGAGACCAGTGCCGGCCGCCGGACGGAAGACGCCATCCGCGGTTTCGCCGTCGCCTCGGGCTTGCAGGAGGTGATCGCCTACGGGCTGATCGACGAGCGCAAGGCCCTCGCCTGGGCGACCCGGGCCGAGACCGACCTGGTCGATGCCGCCGGTTTCATGCGGGTCAAGAATCCCCTCTCCGAGAAGCGCACGGTCATGCGCCGGTCACTCCTGCCCGGGATGCTCGACGCCCTGGCGGCCAACCTGCGCTACTCTCCGCGGGTGGCCATCTTCGAGATCGGCCGGGTCTTCCAGCGGACCGGCGGCGAGCGGCCGGTCGAGCCGCGCCGGTTCGGCATCGTGCTGTCCGGGCCGCGCGAGGTCCCGTGGTGGGGCAACCCGACACCCCCGCCGTTCGACCTGTTCGACCTGAAGGGTCTGGTCGCCGGCCTGATGAACGGCCTGCACGCCGCCGGCTGGAGCATCGAGCCGTCCGTGCGGGGCATCTTCCGTCCGGGGCGCGGGATGGAACTGGTCGCCGGCGGCTGCCCGGCTGGGTGGTTCGGTGAACTCTGCCCCGAGGCGGCCGAGGCGTGGGATGTCGGCGACCGGGGGGTCATGGCCGTCGAACTCGATCTCGACGTCATCGAGGGCCTGGCCGGGACGGCCCGTTTCACCGTCCCGGGGCGTTTCCCGGCGGTCCGCCAGGACCTGGCCGTGGTGACCGACGACGAGGTGCCGGCGGCGGCCATGGAGGCCGAGATCAGGAAGGCCGGCGGAGAATTGCTGACCGACGTGTCGGTCTTCGACATCTACCGGGGGCCGCAACTTCCGGAGGGGAAGAAGAGCATCGCCTTCTCGCTCAGTTTCGCCGCGCCCGACCGGACCCTGACCGAGGACGAGGTGTCGAAGCGCCGCGGGCGCATCGTGGCCGCCCTCGAGGCCATCGGCGCCGCCCTCCGCTAGGCTGTCCGGGGTCCCATGGTGTCGGTCGAATCCATCTCGTTTTTCACCGCGTCCAGCAGTGGGCCGCGGACCAGGACCAGGCGCAGCAGCGTGACCTGGGTCGTGGGGTAGGCGGCGAAGAACTCCTCGACCGCCCGCCGGTAGGCACGGGCGCAGATGACGTGCGGGACGGCGAAGATCCCGGCGCTGACGGCGGGGAAGGCGACCGACGCCCAGCCCCGCTCGTGGGCGATGCCGAACGAGGCCAGGAGAGACGAGATCAATAGATTCTCTTCGTTCCCCTGACCGTACTGGGGGCCGACCGCGTGGATGATCGCCTTGTAGGGGAGGCGCCCGGCCACGGTGGCCACCGCCCGGCCGGTCGGGACGGAACCCTCGTCGCGGACGATCCGGAGGCCGTCGTCGTCCATCTCCGCGCCGGCGGCCCGGGAGATGGCCAGGGCCACGCCGCCGCCGTGGACCAGGCACCCGTTGGCGGCGTTGACGATGACGTCGGTCTCCTGGCGCAGGATGTCGCCGATGACCACTTCGAAGACATGCCTGCCGGGGAACTCGCGCCGGTGGATGAGGATGTCGGGCATCGATGTGCAGTATGCCACAGCCTCGCCCGGGTGACAAAGGTTGCCGCGGATGGGCTACAATCCGGCCATGACCGACACCCACGAGGATTCCGGCGGCAGAAGCCTCGCCATTGCCGCCCTGGCCATCGGGAGCGGCTGCCTGGCGGTCACCCTAGCTGCCCGGAGCCCCGGTTGGTCGGCCAGGGTGTGGCTCTTCCTGGCGGCCATGGGAGTCATGGCCGGCGGCTACCTGGCCGCCTTCCGGATCCTGCTGCGCGGCACCGGCGAGGCGGGCATGGGCACCGGACGCATCCTCGGTCTGACGGCCATCTTCTCGCTGATACTGCTGGCCGGCCCGCCGCTGCTCGACGACGACCTCCACCGCTACCTGTGGGAGGGGAAGGTGGTCCTCCACGGCCACAATCCTTACCTGCACGCCCCCGCCTCCCCGGAGCTGGCCGACCTTCAGGACGACGGCTCCCGGCTCGTCGGCTACCCGAAGCTCCCCTCGCCGTACCCCCCGATGGCCCAGGCCATCTTCGCCCTGACGCGCCTCGTCTCGGGAGGCGCCCTGGTGCCGGCCCGGGCGTTCCTGCTCCTCTTCTTCGCCGGGTCGGTGTGGTTGACGATGGACCTGGTGCGGCGCTCGGGCGGCGATCCGCGCCTGGCGGTTCTCTATGCCTGGAATCCGGTGGTCCTCAAGGAGTTCGCCAACAGCGGCCACATCGAACCGGCGGCCATCCTGCTGATGCTGCTGGCCTTCCGGCTGCAGGCCCGGGGGCGGGAGGGATGGGCCGGCGCGGCCATCGGGGCGGCGGTGCTGACCAAGGTGTTCCCCATCTTTGCGGCCCCGCTGCTCCTCTTCCGGAGCCGCCGGAAGGGGCGCCTGCTGGCCGGTGCGGCGCTGGCCGGGATCGTCCTGTACCTCACCGTTCCTCCCGGCCGGGCGCGGGGTGCTCGGCAGCCTTGGGACGTACGCCCGGTGGTGGGTTTTCAACCATGGAGCGTGGGAGGCCTGGGAGTGGCTGGCCGGTCCGGCCGTGGCCAGGGTCCTCTTCTGGGCGGCGGTCGCGTTCGCCTCCCTGGCGGTCGGCTGGTCGGGGCGGCATGCGGCGGAGGGCGAAGCCGCGCGGCGGGGGGGGATCCTGCTCTTCTGGACGGCCGCCTGCTCACCGGCGGTGATGCCCTGGTACCTGACCTGGGGACTGCCGCTGATGGCTCCCAGGGCGTGGCTGCCGGCGGCCGTCTTCTCCAGCCTGTCGGTCTCCAGCTACGCCTACTACCTCGCCCATCGCGACCTGCCGTGGCTGCGGCGGGGGATCCACCTGCTACTCCCCCTGCTGGTCGCCTGGGCCTGGTGGCGGGACCGGGCGGGAAGGCGTTCCGGCTAGGCCGGCACTCCGGTCAGTTCGCCCATCAACTCGCCGACGCTCATGATGCGGTCGACCCGGCTGGCCATGGCGCCGACGGTGTAGAGCGGCTGTTCGTCGTCGGGATTGTAGCCGCCCGAGCTGAGCAGCCCGTTGCAGATGCAGAAGAAGGCCCGGACGTCGTCCATGGTGGGGCAGCGCAGGAAGCTGCCGTTGCCGTCTCGGCGCAGCACGTACCCCTTGTCGCAGCGAGGCGGCCGCGCGCCCGCCAGGGTGGCCCGGTACATGGGCGAGTTCTTGAGCACCCGGAAGGGAAGGCCGCAGGGCGAACCGGGGCGGTCGGCCACCAGGATGTCATCGTCGGTGGCCTCGACCACGGCCTGCTTGTAGGCCGGGCTGGCACTGCTCTCGTGGGTGGCCAGGAAGCGGGTTCCCATCTGCACGCCGTCGGCCCCGCGGCGCAGGAAGGCCAGGATGTCGTCACGGGTGAAGATCCCGCCGGCGACGATGACCGGGAAGTCGCCGAACTTGCGTGCCACGTCCTTGACTGGCCCGAGGAGGTTCTCCAACCGGTGCTCCGGCTTCTCGACGTCGGCCGCGGCGAACCCCAGGTGGCCGCCGGCCAGGGGCCCCTCCAGGACGACCGCGTCGGGGCGGTAGTGGAGCCGCTCCCACTTGCGGCAGATCAGTTCCAGGGCCCTTCCCGAGGAGACGATCGGGATCAGCGCGGTGTCCTTCAGTTCCTGGATCGACGGCAGGTTCAGCGGGAGGCCGGCCCCGGCGACGATGGCGTCCACCCTGGCGTCGATGGCCCCCTTGACCGAGTCGACGAAGTCGCGCATCAGGGCGCACATGATGTTGATGCCGACCGCCCCCTGCCCGCTGCCTTCCTCCTTGGCCAGCGAAACCTCCTGGTAGACGGCGTCGCGGACCCCGGTTTGCTTGCCGGTGCGCTTGGAGACGATCCGGTCCAGGCAGGCGCTGGAGATGATCCCCATGCCGCCGGAGCGGGAGACGGCGGCCGAGAGGGTGTGGAGGGAGACGCCGACACCCATCCCCCCCTGGAAGATCGGGAAGCGGATATGCTTCCCCTTGATGGTCAACTCGGGCAGTCCATTCGTGGTTGTCATCGGAAGGGCCCGCGTCAGTCCAGCTCGAGCAGGAAGATGTCGGTCAGGTAGAACTTGATCAGCGCCTTCTCGTCGTTGGAGATCCACTTGGGGTCTTTCGACTGCATCCGGTCGAGGGTCGTCTGCCACTGGAGGTCGGTCTTGTTCACGTCGGCGCGGCTGTCGGGGTGGCACTTGTTGCACTTCGCCTTGGCCAGGTCGCGGCCCGACAGGAACCTGCATATCCGGTCGTTGTCGGCGGCGGAGATCCACTTGGGGTCCTTGCCCTGCATCCTGTCGACGGTCGCCTTCCAGTCGGCCGGGCTCTTCTGGGCCTTCTCGGGCCGGGCCAGTTCATGGCACTTGGCGCACTTGGTGGCGAAGACGGACTGGGATGTCACCCGGGCGCCCTTCTGCTCCTCGGGGGGCGGGACATAGGTCTCGGAGGCGAACACCGGCGCGGCGGCGATGGTGATGAGCGCGGCGGCGATGATCGACGGCATCTTCCTCGGCATGGCGTTTCTCCCGTTGGACAATAGTATCCGCTAAATTTGCTACCGGACGGGGCGCTCGTCAAGTGATTTGAACTCCGGGCGCGTCGCGGCGTGCCGCCGCCTTGCGGATTGGGGGGGCATCCGGTAAGATGAAACCCGGGAGAAGATGCGTGGAAACCGCCGAGCAGAGGCACGTCTACAGCGTCAGCGAACTGACCGCCCTGATCAAGTCCCGGCTGGAGGAGTCGATCGGGATGGTCTGGATCGAGGGGGAGATCTCCGGCTATCGTCTCTACTCGTCCGGGCACGCCTACTTCAGTCTCAAGGACGCCGGGGGGCTGATAAAGGCGGTCCTGTTCAGAGTACCGCGGCGACCGGCTCCGCTTCCGGCCCGAAGACGGCCAGCAGGTGCTGGTCCTGGGGCAGGTGAGCTGCTACGCCCAGCGTGGCGATCTCCAAGTCGTGGTCGAGACGATGGAGCCAAGAGGGGCCGGCTCGCTCCAGGTGGCCTTCGAGCAGTTGAAGGCCCGGCTCGCGGCCGAGGGGCTGTTCGACGAAGCCCGCAAGCGCCCCATCCCGCCCATGCCGGCAACGGTAGGCGTGGTAACCTCCCCTGACGGGGCAGCCGTCCGCGACATCATCAAGGTCATGCGGCGGCGCTCGGCCGGGACCGGGATCATCGTCGTCCCGTGCCGGGTGCAGGGTGATGGCGCGGCGGCCGAGATCGCCGACGGAATCCGGGCCCTCAACGAGTGGGGCGGGGTGGAGGTGATCATCGTCGGCCGCGGGGGCGGCTCGCTCGAGGACCTGTGGGCCTTCAACGAGGAGGAGGTCGCCCGGGCGATCCACGCGTCGCGCATCCCGGTCATTTCCGCCGTCGGCCACGAGATAGACTTCACCATTGCCGACTTCGTGGCCGACTTGCGCGCTCCGACACCATCGGCCGCGGCCGAACTGGTGGTCAAGAGCCGGGTCAACCTTGCCCGTGAGCTGGACGGCCTCGCCGCCCGCCTGCGCGAGGCGGTCCGATCCGACTTGGAACACCACCGGCTGAGGCTGGAAGGCCTGGCCGACCGGCGGACGCTGCGCGACGCGGAATCGTTCCTGCGGGCGCCGAGCCAGCGCCTCGACGTCGCCCGGACCTCCCTGGAGCGGGTCGCCGGCCGGCGCCTGGAAGAACGGCGGATGGCCGTCGAGCGTCTTGCCGGCCGCCTGGCGGTCTTCCATCCGCGAACCCGCCTGGCCGCCTTCCGGGCCGCCCGCGAGGGCCTGGAGCATCGCCTGGGGCGCGGCGTGACCGCGGTCATCGACCGCGTGAGGGGGACGCTCGAAAGCCGCGCCGGGAGGCTCGACGCCCTCTCGCCGCTGGCCGTGCTGGGCAGGGGCTACGGCATCTGCCGGAGCGCGCCGGACGGGCGGGTGATCTCCGACGCGTCCACGGTTGCCGCCGGCGATCCAATCAACATCATCCTCCACCGTGGCCGGATCGACGCGACCGTCACCGGCGCCACCGGTGGATAGACCGGAAGGGGACGTTCATGGCCAAGGGAAAGGGCGGCAAGGAGAAGGAGATCGGCTTCGAGGAGGCGATCGCCTCGCTGGAGCGGATCGTCAAGGAGCTGGAGGGCCCGGACGTCCCGCTGGAGCGCTCGCTGCAACTGTTCGAGGAGGGAGTGCGGCTGTCGGGGTTGTGCCAGGGCAAACTGGCCGAGGCCGAGAAGAAGGTCCAACTCCTGACACGCTCGGGACGCGGTTTCGAGACCCGGCCGTTCGGGGAGGACGAGCCGGGTGAAGACGACGCGGCGGAGGCGGACGACGACGGCGATGAGGGCGACGGGGAGGACGATGCCGGCGACGGCCCGCAAGGCAGCCTCCTCTGAGGCGGTCCTGGGGCCGGGAGCCCTGGGCGGGCGGCTGGCCGACTGGGGGCGGCGGGTTGACCGGGCCCTGGACGCGTGGCTTGACCGCGGCGACCGGCCGGAGCGCCTGTCCGAGGCCATGGCCTACAGCCTGCACGCCGGCGGGAAGCGCTTCCGCCCGGTGCTGGCCATGGCCGCCGCCGAAGCATGCGGGGCGGCCCCGTCGGTGGCCCTGCCGGCCGCCTGCGCCCTCGAGTGCGTCCACACCTACTCGCTGATCCACGACGACCTGCCGGCCATGGACGACGACGACTTGCGTCGCGGCAAGCCTACCAGCCACAAGGTCTTCGGCGAGGCCAACGCCATTCTGGCGGGGGACGCCCTGCTGACCGAGGCCTTCGCCATCCTGGCCGGGGCCGGCCGCCATGCCGACCGGGTGCGCCGCCGGCTGGTGGCGGAACTCGCCGCGGCGGCCGGCGGATCGGGCATGGTCGGCGGGCAGGTGCTCGACATGGAGGCCGAGGGCAAGCGTCCGACGGCCGGCCTGGTGCGTCGGATCCATCGCCGCAAGACCGGTGCGCTGATCACCGCCGCGGTGCGCATGGGCGCCATTGCCGCCGGGGCGACGCCGCCCCGGCTCGCCCGGCTGACCCGCTACGGGGCGGCGCTGGGGGAGGCCTTCCAGATCGTCGACGATCTGCTCGACGAGGAGGGGACCGAGACCGAGTTGGGGAAGCGTCCCGGCGCCGACCGGACTCACGCCAAGGCCACTTGGCCGGCCGCCGTCGGCGTCGAGAAAGCTCACCGCGACGCCCGCCGGCTGGCGGACGAAGCCATGGCATCGCTTGCCGGCTTCGGCGCCCGTGCGGCCACCCTGCGGGGCCTTGTCGGCTACGTCGTCGAGCGGCGGAGGTGACGGAAGTGTCCATCCTGCAGAAGATCCGCGGACCGGCCGACCTGGCCGCGCTCGACCGCCCGGCGATCGAGAAGCTGGCGGCCGAAGTGCGCGAGCTGATAATCGACACCGTGGCCGCCAACGGGGGGCACCTGGCCTCGAACCTGGGGGTGGTCGAGCTGACCATCGTCCTGCTGCGGGTGTTCAACCAGCCGGGCGACCGCATCGTCTGGGACGTTGGGCACCAGTGCTACACGCACAAGATCCTGACCGGCCGCCGCGAGGCCTTCGCCAGCCTGCGCACCGACGATGGGCTGTCCGGCTTCCCCAAGCGCTCCGAGAGCCCGTACGATGCCTTCGACACCGGTCACAGCGGCACCTCCATCTCGGTCGCCGGCGGCCTGCGCGAGGGAGCCTGGCACCGGAAGGAACCGGGCCGCCTGGTGGCCGTCATCGGCGACGGATCGATGACCTCCGGCATGGCCTTCGAGGGCCTCAACCACATGGGGCAGATCCGGCGGCCGCTGGTGGTCGTCCTGAACGACAACGAGATGTCCATCTCGCCCAACGTCGGGGCGCTGTCGACCTACCTGAACCGGCTGATGACCGGGCACTTCAGCACCCGCCTGCGCGAGGAGACCCAGAAGGTCCTCCAGGGGTTCCCGGGCGGCGACTCGATGATCCGTCTGGCCCGGCGGGCCGAGGAGTCGATGAAGGCCCTGGTCACCCCCGGGATGATCTTCGAGGAACTCGGCTTCAAGTACGTCGGGCCCATCCCGGGGCACGAGATCGAGGCCCTGCTGACCACCTTCCGCAACGTCCGCGAGTATGACCGGCCGATCCTGGTGCACGTCGTCACCCGCAAGGGAAAGGGCTACGGGCCGGCCGAGCAGAACCCGTCCCTCTTCCACGGCATCGGGCCGTTCGACCGGGCCACCGGGGAACTGCGCCACAGTGAGGGCCCGCCCACCTACACCCAGGTCTTCGGCCGGACCCTGGTGGAGATGGCCGAAGCCGACGACCGGCTGGTGGCCGTCACCGCCGCGATGTGCGACGGGACCGGGCTGGTGGAGTTCTCGCGCCGATTCCCCGACCGCTTCTACGACGTGGGCATCGCCGAGGAGCACGCGGTGACCTTCGCCGCCGGGCTGGCCGCGGCCGGGATGCGGCCGGTGGTGGCCATCTACTCGACCTTCCTGCAGCGGGCCTACGACCAGCTCGTGCACGACGTCTGCCTCACCGGCCTGCCGGTCATCTTGGCGCTCGACCGGGCCGGGATCGTCGGCGAGGACGGCCCGACGCACCAGGGGCTGTTCGACCTCTCCTACCTGCGGTCCCTGCCGGGGATGACCGTCATGGCCCCCCGCGACGAGAACGAGTTGCGGCGGATGATGGCCACGGCGATGACCCTCGCCGGTCCGGTGGCCCTGCGCTACCCGCGCGGAAAGGGCATCGGAGTGCCACTCCCTGAGCGGATCGAGCCGGTCGAGATCGGGCCGGGCCGAGGTCCTGCGGGAGGGCGGGGACATGGCCATCCTGGCCATCGGCTCGACCGTCCACCCGGCCCTGGCCGCGGCCGACACCCTTGCCGGCCGGGGCATCCGGGCGGCGGTGATCGATGCCCGCTTCGTCAAGCCGCTCGACCGGGAGGCGATCGCCCTGGCTGCCGGCACGGGGAGGATCCTGACCGTCGAGGAAAACGTCCTCGACGGGGGCTTCGGCTCGGCCGTGCTGGAGGCCCTGGCCGAGGGCGGCGACCGCGGCGTGACGGTCAGGCGGCTGGGGATTCCGGGCGTCTTCGTCGAACACGGGCGCCCGGGCACCCTGCGCCGGCGTTATAGCCTGGACGCCGACGGCATCGCCGCCGCCGCGCTGGCCATGCTGTGCAAATGAAGGCCCGGCTGGACGTGCTGGTGGTCGAGCGGGGACTGGCGCCCACCCGTGAAAAGGCGCGGGGGATGATCATGGCCGGCGAGGTGGCCGTCGACGGGCGGGTGGTCGACAAGCCCGGGCATGCCGTCGCGGCCGAGGCGGCCCTGGCCCTGGTGCACGAGGGCGAGCGGTTCGTCGGCCGGGGGGGGACGAAACTGGCCGGGGCGCTGGCCGAATTCGGTTTCGATCCGGCCGGGATGACCGCCCTGGACGTGGGCGCCTCCACCGGTGGATTCACCGAATGCCTGCTGCGCCGCGGGGCGGTCAAGGTATATGCGGTCGACGTCGGCCACGGGCAGCTCGACGTGAACCTGCGCAACGACCCGCGGGTGGTGGTGATGGAGAAGACCAACATCAGGTCGCTGGCCCCCGGGGCTATCCCGGAAGGGGTCGACCTGGCGGTGATCGACACCTCCTTCATCTCGCTGCGGACGGTGCTTCCCCATGCGGCCGCCTTCGTCCGGCCAGGGGGGGCGATCATCGCCCTGGTCAAGCCGCAGTTCGAGCTCGGGCCGGGCGAGGTGGGCAAGGGGGTCGTCCGGGATGAGACGCGGCGCGCCAAGGCGGTCGAGTCGGTGACCGCCGCCGCCGGGGCGATGGGGCTCGAGGTCGTCGGCGTCTGCCGCTCGCCGATCACCGGGGCCAAGGGGAACGTCGAGTTCTTCGTCCGGTTGGGCGTGCCGGATGGCCCGCGGGGTGAGCGGGCCGGGGAGGATGTCCATGGGGAATGACCTGCTGTCGCGCGTCTGCATCACCGGCAAGAAGCGTCACCCGGAGTTGGCGGCCATGGCTGACGCCGTGGCCCGGGCCGTCGTCCGCCTGGGCGGCCAGGCGGTCATCCTGCCGGACATCCACCGGCAGCCGGATGCCCCCGGCGCCGACATGGGCATGCCGGACGGGCAGTTCACGATGGCCGTGGTCCTGGGGGGCGACGGGACCATCCTGGGGACGGTGAGACGCTTCGGCGCCCGACAGGTGCCGATCCTGGGGGTCAACCTGGGCGGGATGGGCTTCCTGGCCGAGACCGCTTCGGCCGACGCGGTGGCCGCGCTGGAAATGATCGCCGCCGGCCGCCACACCCTCGACCGCCGGATGATGCTCGACTGCCGCCTCCTCCGGGAGGGAAGCGCCGGAGGGGTCCACACGGTGCTCAACGACGTGGTCATCAACAAGGGCGCCCTGGCCCGGATCATCGCCGTCGAGGCGGCCGTGGACGGCGCCTACCTGACCCGCTACCGGGGGGACGGGCTGATCGTGGCCACCCCCACCGGGTCGACCGCGTACTCCCTGGCCGCCGGCGGACCGATCATCCACCCGCGGGCCGACGCCCTCATCCTGACTCCCGTCTGCGCCCACATCCTGGCCAACCGGGCCATCGTGCTCGAACCCGAAGGGGTGATCGGACTCCACCTCGCCTCCGGCGATGAGGACATCACCCTGACCCTCGACGGCCAGGTCGGGCTCCCGCTGAGCGTCTCCGACCGGGTCGAGATCCGGCGGTCGGAGCGCCGCACGATGCTGATCCACCCCGAGGGCTACGACTACTACCACCTGCTGCGCCGCAAACTCAAGTGGGGCGAGGGGTGATGCTGGCCGAACTCCGGGTGCGCGACTTCGCCATCATCGACGAACTGTCGCTCGAGTTCGGCGCCGGGTTCAACGTCCTGACCGGCGAGACGGGCGCGGGCAAGTCGATCCTGGTCGACGCCCTGGGGCTTCTGCTGGGCGACCGTCCCCACCCCGAGCAGATCAGGGGCGCGGCGGCCGAGGCGCGGCTGGAGGCCGTGTTCACCGCTGGGCGCGACTTGTCCGGGTTCCTGGCCGACCACGGCCTGACAGCCGAGGAAGACGGCAGCCTGGTGATCGGCCGGCGGGTGGCCCGCAGCGGCCGCCACCAGGCGTACGTCAACGGCTCGGCGGTTCCGGTGAGCCTGCTGGCCGAACTGGGTGAGCGCCTGGTCGACTTGCACGGCCAACACGAGCACCAGACCCTGTTGCGGACGGCCGGGCACCGGGGCCTGCTCGACGAGCACGGCGGGCTGGGCGGGCAACGGTCGACCGTGACCGGCCTCCACCGCGAGTGGCACGACCTGGAAGCCGAGATCGCCAGGGCCGACGAGGAGCGCCGGGAACTCGAGAGCCGCCGGGACTACCTCCTGTTCCAGTCCCGCGAACTGGCCGAGGCGGACCTGCAGCCGGGCGAGGAGGAGGAACTGGCCAGGACGCGCTCGCTGATGCAGAATGCCGAGAAGATCCGGTCCCTGGCGGGCGAGGCCCTGGAATTCGTCTACCAGGGGGAGGCGGCCGCCGTGGGGCAGGTCGAGTCGGCCGAGGCGCGCCTCCGGGAACTGGCCCGGCTGTTGCCCGAGGCGGGGGAGACGGCCGGCGAACTCTCCGGCCTGGCGGCCGCGCTGCGCGACGTCGCCGGACGCCTGGAGGAGCTGGTGGAGAAGAGCGAGTACGACCCCGAGACACACGCCCGGACCGAGGAGCGCCTGGCCCTGATCGAGCGCCTGAAGCGCAAGTACGGCGGCGGGGTCGATGACCTCCGGGCGCTCGAGGCCGACCTGGCCGGCCGCCTGAAGAACCTCGAACAGGCCGACACCCTGCAGGCCGACCGCCGCCGGCGCCAGGCCGAGGTCGCCGTGAGCCTGGGACGCGAGGGAGAGCGCCTCCGCCGCGGCCGCGAGAAGGCCGCCCGGGTCATGGAGCGGGAGATGAAACGGCACCTGGCCGACCTGGGGCTGGGCCGGGCCCGGTTCGAGGTTCGCCTGACGCCGCGCGAGGACCCGGATGGGAGGGTGACGGTGGACGGCCGGCCGCATCGGCCGGGCGAAGCGGGATTCGAGGATGTCGAGTTCCTGCTGGCGGCCAATCCGGGGGACGAGCCCAAGAGCCTGGCCCGGGTCGCTTCGGGGGGGAGTTGTCGCGCCTGATGCTGGCGCTGAAGAGCGCCCTGGCCGGGGCCGACCGGGTGGATGCCCTGATCTTCGACGAGATCGACACCGGCATCGGCGGCAGGGTGGCCCGGACGGTGGGGCGCAAACTGGCTGCCCTGGCCGGCGGGCGCCAGGTGATCTGCGTCACCCACCTGGCGGCGATCGCCTCGCTGGCCGACGTCCACATCGCCGTGACCAAGGAGGTCAGGGGAGGGACGACGACGGTCTCGGCGCGGCGGCTCGACGGGGAGGAGCGGATCCGGGAGCTGGCCCGGATGACCGCCGGTGACCGGATAAGCGAGACCGCCCTGGCCCATGCCAGGGAACTGATGGAGGAGCGACCGTAATGGAACAGGGAGTGCGCAAGGCGATGACCGGGGACGTCCCCGGCATCCAGGAACTGGTCAACGTCAACGCCCAGCAGGGTCTGATGCTCGGCCGCTCCCGGCACGAGATCTACGAGCAGCTCCGCGATTTCTGCGTGGTCGAGCGGGACGGGGCCATACTCGGCGTTTGCGCGCTCCACGTCGCCTGGGACGACCTGGCCGAGATTCGCTCGCTGGCGGTGCGCGATGACGTCCGCCACCAGGGGTGGGGACGTCGCCTGGTGATGTCCAGCCTCAATGAGGCCCGCGACCTGGGGGTCCGCCGGGTCTTCGCGCTGACCTACCAGGGGGGCTTCTTCGGCCGGCTCGGCTTCTCTCCGGTCGACAAGGGGCAGCTCCCCCACAAGATCTGGACCGACTGCCTCAAGTGCGTCAAGTTCCCCAACTGCGACGAGGAGTCGTGGATCATAACACTGGAGTGACGCCATGATAGATCCAAGCCTGACGAAGGAAGACGTCGAGAAGATCGATCCCGGCTCGGTGAGGCAACTGGTGCGCCTGGCCGCGGGGAAGTGGTACACCGGCCGCATCGTCATGCGCCGGGGGTCGCGCTCCTGCACCCTCTACTTCGGCGAGGGGAGGATCACCCACGCCAAGACCAACAACCCCGACCACCGCCTGGGGGAGATCCTCCGGACCGAGTTCGGACTGGACGAACGGCCGATACAGGTGGCCATCCAGATCGGCCGGATGCACAGCGAGCCGCTGGGGATGGTCCTGCTGCGCCGCGGCCTGATCAAGCCGGGGGAGCTCTACCGGTCACTGGTCCGCCAGGTCGAGATCCTGCTGGGGGACGCGATCCTGTGGGACTCGGGCATCTGCTACCTCCACCCGGGCGTGATGCCGGAGGAGGACGTGGTCCTGTTGCGCATCGATCCGCTGGCCATCCTCGGCCCGGAGTCCGAGCGCAAGCCGGCGGCGCACCGGGAGCGGCCGGCGCCGAAGGGGAAGACCCACGCCGCCCCGAGCGAGCCGAAGAAGGCGTCTCCCGCCGCGACTCCGGTGAAGCCGCCGCCTGCTGCGACTCCGGTGAAGCCGCCGCCTGCTGCGACTCCGGTGAAGCCACCGCCTGCCGCGGCCCCGGTGAAGCCGCCGCCTGCTGCGGCCCCGGTGAAGCCGCCGGCCGCCGCCCCGCCCCCGCCGCCTAAGGTCCGGGAGGATCGTTCCGCCGAGGCCGTCCGGACGTTCATCGCGGAGAAGAAGGGCGTGGATGACCACTACGGGGCGCTCGGGATCGCCCACACGGCCACGCCGGAAGAGGTCCGGGATGCCTACGGGCGGATAGTGCGCGCGTGGCACCCCGACCGCCTGGCGGCCCTCCTGACCGGAGAGGAGATGAACGACCTCCACGGGGTGCTGGCCCGGATCAACGCCGCCTGGACGGTACTCGGAAACGCCCAGCGACGGGCCCGCTATGACCAGGAGCGCAAGGACGCGCTGACCGCCGCGCCCAAGCAGGCCCCGCAGACCGCCCCCCAGGAGGAGGCCCGCCGCCTCTACAACATCGGACGCCAGTTCATCAAGGAGGACCGCTGCGCCGAGGCCGTCGAGTACCTTCGTAAATCGTGCCAGATCGACCCGTCCCGGAGCCAGGCCTGGTTCTACCTGGGCGCGGCCAACTTCCGGGTCAGGCGCCTGCGGCCGGCCGAAGAGGCCCTGGTGAAGGCGATCGACCTTGACGGCAGCAAGGTCGACTACTATCTTGCCCTCTGCCAGGTCTACCGGAGGGGCAGGCTCTTCGCCCGGGCCCTCGACATGGCTGACCGGGCGCTGCGGTGGGAGCCGGAGAACTCCGCCGTGCTGAAGGAGAAGAAAGCCATCCGTGACGAGATTGCATCGGGATCGGGGAGATGAAGCGACATGCCCATCTATGAATATGATTGCGCGGCGTGCGGCGCCGCCTTCGAGAAGTTGCACCGGACCAGCAGCCACGAGAAGCCGGTTTGCCCGAAGTGCTCGTCCAAGAAGGTGAAGCGGCGCATCTCGCCGGCCGGCTTTGTCCTCAAGGGGAGCGGCTGGTACAAGACCGATTACCCGTCCGAGGCCCGCAAGAAGGGTGTCGCCGCCGACAAGACCGAGGGGGGAGGCGGGGAAAAGAAGGAAACCGCCAAGAAGGACGCGCCCGAGAAGAAGCCCTCCCCCGCCGCCAAGAAGAAAGACCATGGGGTCAGGTCTTGAAAAGGACCATGGGGTCAGGTCTTGAAAACGAAGGTGAGACGTTCTAAACGGAGCAAATCGATACCACGGGCAGTGAAGTCCGTGCGGGAAATCTGTGTTTTCAAGACCTGACCCCAAGGAGGACGACCCGGTTGGTGTTGGTCCCCTTGCGGTTGTTGTCGACCCCCCAGCAGTTGGCCGTCTTGGTGAACGCCTGCGAGTTGATCAGGATCAGTTCGGGGACGAAGCCGGCCGCCGTGGCCGCCGGGATGACCAGTTCTTCGAGCCTGATCTTCCCTCCGCGGACCTCCCCCACCTCGAAGGCGACGTGCCCGCGGGGGCGTACCACCCGGTGCAGTTCGCCGAACACCCGGGTCATCGCCGCCCGCCACTCGTCAGTCTTTCGCGCCAGCGTGATGTCGATGGCCGCCGGGTCGATCCCGCAGAACCAGCAGCGCAGCCAGTTGTCGCCGGCGTAGTTCACGACGTCGAGGAACGGCGGCGACGTGACCACCAGGTCGACCGAAGCGTCGGCCAAGAGCGGCGTGTCGTCGGCCGGGGCGGTCATCAACCTGGCCTCCCCGGCGACGGAGGCGAGATCGGCCCGGGTTTGGGCGTCGCAGTCGGCCAGCAGCGAGCGGGTCTTCTTCAGGATGATCGCGGCGACGTCCCGGAGCGGCGGCGCCTGGCCCCGGTCCTGGTTGATCTTCCGCTGGACGTCGATCGAGACGGCCTGGTTGGGTGGCAAGGTGTAGATCGAGAAGAAGCCGGGGGAGTGGCCGGTCAGGCGGTTCACGGCCACCATCAGGATCCACGAGTCGACGGCGTCGAGTTTGCCCGCCTCCTGCCGGTGCAGCAGGTAGGCCCGCAGGGCGCACAGTTGGCGTAGGGTGTCGGGATGGTAGAAGACCAGCAGTTCTTCGGGCAGTTCGGCGGTATGTCCCAGGTCGAGCGAGGCCAGGCGTGCCTTGACCTCTTCCGCCGTAGGAGGCGCGAGTCGAGGGGCGACCAGCACGCGGGAGAGCGGGTTGACGTCGCATCCGGCCGGGCGGCGGCCGAGCAGCGCCGCTTCGAGCAGCGTCGTGCCCCGCCCCATGAACGGGTCGTAGACGCGGTCGTTCGGACCGGTCAGCCGCTCGATGAAGAAGCGCGGCAACTGCGGCTTGAAGCAGGCCCGGTAGGAGACCTCGTGCAGCGAGTGGGCGGCCCGCTGCCGGCTGGTCCAGAACTCGTTGGTGTAAGTAGGGACGGCCAGGGTTGCCCCGTCCCCGCCGGTCGCCTCGGTCATCGAGAGGCTGGTCGCCCTCCCGTCGTGGACGAACCCGGCCAGTTCTCCTGAAAGGGATATACTACTTCTCCTCATACCCCAGTTCTTCGGAAGTCGGTCGCTCTTGGTAAGTGCGTGGTCTTGTCATCGGCGCTACTTCATCTGACAGTTTGAATGGTGGAAAGTCCTCGTGCCTAACGGATAGACCATAGGCGACAAGCAGGAAGGTATTGTCGCCTTCAAAGCGTTTTCGAGGAGTAATACCTCTGCTGGGAATGTGGTAGAGGTCTGCTGGCATCCCGAGATTGGGAACCATCACCGGTTGAGTCCAACCTGACTGCGGCGCCGTTCTGAAGATATCTCGGATCGGGCTGACTTTCGAGCCCCCTCCGATCACCATGATCTTGAGATTGTCCCAGTGGCTTTGCATGGGATCTTTCTGATACGCTCTACTGAAGCCTGTTTTCCACGTCGAGAGGAATCTCCTAGTGGCTGGTTCGATGACGCTGACGGGGTGCCGGCCAAGGATGACTTCTTCTCGGCCACGTAGTGCCACAGGATCCTTCTCCAAGATGGCTTCGGCAAGGATCTCGCAGACAGCGTTCATGCCTGGCTGTTGACATGCTCCTCCGAAAAAGGACAGCGCTCCCTTTTCGACGTATTCGCCATCGATGCGGTCGTGATGGATACGAAAGTAGCTGGCATTGACTGTCCACGCGCCTATGTCGACACAGCTGTAAAGCCCCGGCTCTATGGCTGGTGACTTGAAACCCCAAAGCATTGCCGCGCCCAGTTCAGGGCGAAGCCATTGAGCGCACTCGTCTGACCTATCGCTACTTCCACTTCTCTCGGAGCATGCCACTTCTTTGGCAACAGTAACCAAGGTGAATGCATCTGATTCGTGCATACCCTGGGGATCAATTCCCGCCCGAACGGCAATGTCAAAAGCTGTCCGTGCGAGGCGTAAGTATGTGTCTCCTTGAGAGGAGCTGGACCAACCCACTTCCGTGGGTATCCCCAATGTCATGCCTAAGCGCGCATGGGAGTCGACTCTGGATGCGAGCTCAATGGCTGTTCTCATGCCCAGGGAAATGGCGTGAGAGAGGAACAGGATGGCCAAGTCCTCATAAGTTAGCTTCTTTGCCCCCGGAGCTTTCTCTGAGAACTTCGACAACGTGCTGAGGGCTTTCAGCGAGTCCAACCGTTTGCCTGCGGCTATTCCGCGGCGGTTGGCAGTGGCACCGAAGTAGAGATGTTCGCCCTTGATATCGACTGCCGACGGATACCGGTACTCGCCTTCGGATCCATCTGGAGTCAAGACGAAAGCTGCGCTACCGGATCCCTGAGAATAGTCCCTCAACACCAGTTTCGTGGTACTCGTGCCCCAGTCAAGTCCAAGATGAAATCGCCGAACTGATTCGTTGCCAGTGCGCATGCCAGAGACTCTTTCCAAGTGCTACGTATCCAAGGGCCTTGGGTGGCGGACTTGCGCAAGCACCACCGCTATTTCCCGAAAGGACAGGTTGGGCTTGGTGGTAACCTTGAACTCCTCCTGCTTCGCGATAAGGTCCGCTTCCCGCTTGGCCAACTTGTCCTTGGCCATACGGATGGCGAAATCGGCAGCTCTTCGCTCAATCAACTCGTTGTACCGCTTGCTCGCTGCACTGATTCGATTGGCCAAGGTCTGTTGCCATGTGGCTTTCAGTCTCGCCAATCTGCGTTGATCGGCCGCGCGCGTTTCTTGGACGATTTGTGCAAAGCGTGAATCGAGTGTGTTCCGGAGCAGCTCGCAGCATCTTCTTAGGACTCCGGGGGAAATCTGGGGCACGGGATCCAGGTCATAGCTGCTGGTCATGCAAGTAAGGAGCAAATCCTCGACCTGTTCTCCGCAAAGTATCGTCTGATCGTCGGTGCTGCAGGCAATTGCCTCTAACCGATTCTCGGTGCGAGAGCCCCTGATTTCGACATTCCAGATGCCGATGGCCCAAGTGCCAGGTTGGACCTTGTCCGAATCGAGTGACAGTCCAAAGGTGTGGCTATGCTCCGTCAGGCCACTCTGCAATTGGTGGACAGCGAACTGTACCAAGGTGTGTCTTCCCTGGATGAACTCGCAGCGGGGATGCTCCATGGCAATCTCGGGATCGAAGGTGACCAGCATGCCCTGTTGAGCCTTCATTGCTGTCCTGTAACCATCGCTGCTATGGGTTCTCGACCACTGTGCAAAATCACGGATAGCTGTGCTTCCCATGTGAAGTGATGATGGCCGGCGGTCCTTCTCAACCAGATTGACCCCCGAGTAGCGACTCTCGAGAAACTGCATCAGAAACTCCTTGATATCATCCTGATTCGGGAATCGTCTATGCTTGTCGAGATATCTAATCTCGTCGATGAATGCCTGATCCGCAGCGAGTAGTCCATCCACCTGCTTGGCTAAGTGCCCCCCTTGTAGCTTCTTTCTTTCGGCAGCCTGTGCAGTCATCTCAAGTTGAGCTTCGAGTTGTTCAGGGGTTAGTTCGCCGCGCAATGCTTCTGTCATCAGTTCCTGCACATCCCTGGTGCCAAGAATTTCGTCGATCTCGCCGATACTCTCCCTGAACAGACCAATTCTTTCATACAGCCGGAACAGAATCTGCTCTTCGATGGTGTCATGCGAAACGAGGTTGAGGATAATCAGACGATTCGCCTTCTGGCCGATCCGGTCAATCCTCCCGATGCGTTGTTCAACAACCATGGGATTCCATGGAAGATCGTAGTTTACGACGACTGACGCCTTCTGAAGGTCAATGCCCTCACCACCAACCTCGGAGGATAACAGCACATTGACGTTTCTGGATTCCAGGAAGTCCTCTATGCGCTCGTCTCTTTCATCGAGAGGGATCCCCCCGTGTATTACCAGATTCCCGATTGACAGACGAGAAAGCTCCCTGCTCAAGTAGGCGAGGGTGCGCTTGAAGAAAGAGAAGACCACGATCTTACGCGGGGTTCGGGAGTGCCTGCAGTCGTCTTGCCATATTTCATGGAGAGCCTTGGAAAAGGCACCGAACTTGCTGTCGGTGCCGGGAGTGGGGCAATTGGCCAGTATTTCGTGGATCTGGTTGATGATGGCTTGGCCCGGTTGCGAGGGATCTTCCCAATCGGCATCCCTTTCATCTTCGAGAATCTCGATCTCAAGTTCAGAATCGAGTTCAGCTTTGTTAGGGAAGAGTCCTTCCTTGTCAAGCCGGGACTTAAAGTACTCCGCAGCTGCCGGAATACAGCTTGCCGTATAGCGGTAGGCCATCATGGCCGCCATGGTCCTCCCCCAGTCGGATTCGACCTTGCTCAAGAGGACTGTGACTTGTCTCGCGGCCTTGTATACCGCCATTTCTTCTTCAGTGAACAGAATCGGGGGATTCTGAGGTTCTGGTCCTGGCCAGCTTTCCATGACCTCTAGCTTGCGGGTGCGACTCAGTAGATGGCCCATGAGGCTGAATTCGCCGACATCTCGCTGCAGCCGAACCATGTACGCGCGATCTCTGTTAACTGCATTCCGTAACCTCTCAACTACATCCTTGAAATAGGGGTCTTCCGTGAGAGGGCGAGTGAGGGGATTGCCGGCCAAGGACTCCATTTCCATTGCGGCTTCACGCGTGCTTCCTCTAGCAATGAGTCTTCCTGCGCGTATCAGGGGTCTGTTTGCCTCGATGAGTTGCTGGAATTCCTGGAAGCTGCCGTACTGGTCCGGTTCAAGCAGGTCGACAAGAGTATAGAGGTCCTCGATGCCGGTCTGGACCGGCGTGGCAGTTAGGAAGACAATGGCATCGGCACACTCACAGAGGGCGTTTGCGGCCTTATACTGCAAGGTGCCGCGGTTCCTGACGCGGTGGGCTTCATCGAGGATGAGTAGGTCGATGCTAGGCTTCAGATCATCAATCAGTGCAGCCAAGTCAGGCTGGCGTACGGATTCAAACCCAATGATCCAGTTGAACTCCGGGAATTCCTTCTTCTTGAGGGTGGCTTTCAATGCTCTCCTGAGTTCTTTAGCGCCGACAATGTCAAAATTCTCGTCAAAGCGGGCTTTCAATTCGCCTCTCCACTTGGTTCTAAGGCGAGCTGGCACGACGATCAAGATGTTTGACAGTGACTGCCTGGCACGCCATTCCCTCAGGATGTATCCGGCTTCAATAGTCTTTCCGAGGCCCACATCGTCGGCTATCAGCGCGCGTTGCTGAGGATTCTCAAGGAACTTCAGGACGGGTTTGAACTGATAAGGGTAGAAGCGAGTTCGGGCTGTGCCAAATGCACTGGTGATCGGTGAGGGCGGACTGCAGAGCCTCTCAAGGGTCATCCGTATCCTGAATGCCTGTGAACGGGCAAAACGCAGCGCAACAAGGTTGGACCATACGTCGGGCTCTTCAGTCTCGAATTTCTCGATCTGATCTAGTGCAAGTGTTTGAATTCCATTGCCGAATTTTATTAATGCTAGGATCTCTCCCAATTGTTCGTTGTACCTTATGGCTAGAACTTTGCCGACCATTTGAATGTCAGTGATCTTGCGGATCAGGTCTCCGACTTGTATCCCTGATTTACTCATGATCTGGGCTTAGATGGTTCGGAATTGGAGGATTGTCATCGAAAGGCTGATCAGGTTGGCATGTCGAGCAGGAACTTCACCGGGCGAACTCGATCACCTGCTCGTCAGCCATCAGCGCCGCATAAGTGAGCGCCGCGTGAATGTCTTCCAGTTCAAGGTATGGGTACGAGCGGAGAATCGCTTCCGGCGTCTCACCCTCCGCCAGCAGACCCAGGAGACGTGACACCGGAAAACGGAGGCCGCGTATGGTGGGCTTGCCTCCGCAAATATCGGGATTGACGGTTATGCGCTGCAGGGTCATGGCCGGTTCCTCCTACGGGGACAGTTCCAATATAGCACAACAATAGTCATGCTGCCCTACGCTTGGCCGATAACAGAGGGTGAGATGAGGGTCAGGCATCCAGGTGCGCCCCGATGCGCGCCATGAGGGCAGCCGACAGCTCCGCCAGGCGCTCCTTGTCGTCCGGACAGTCGCAGGCCAGGTGGTCGGTGAAGGGCTCCCCGAAGACGATCGTCACCCGGCCGGGACGCGGCAGCCGGCGCGACGCGGGCCAGGCCTCGAAGATCCCCCGGATGGTCACCGGGACGATCGGGACGCCGGCGGCCATGGCCATGACTACCGCGCCGGGACGGGGCTTTCGCAGACGCCCGTCCTGGCTGCGCCCTCCCTCGGGGAAGATTCCCAGGACGTCACCGGCGTCGAGGACCTCCCGGCAGCGCCGCACCGTCTCCGGGGTGATGCCGCGGTCGTTGACCGGGAAGGCGCCGAAGAGGCTGGTGAGGAAGCCGACCACCCGCAGGTCCCAGTACGAACGGAGCATCATGAAACGCACCGGCCGCCGGGGCGAGAAGGCGGCCAGCAGCACCGGGTCGGCGTAGGTGGAGTGGTTGGCGGCCAGGACCATCCCCCCGGTGGCGGGCACGTGTTCGAGGCCGTCGACGCGCACCCCGAACCAGAGGCGCAGCAGCGCGCTGACCGGGGGGCGCAGGAAGCGGTAGAGGCGGCGGCTGAGGGGGGGGTGCCCCAGGCTCATGTCCCGAGGCGGATGGGCGAGGCCAGGGCCCGCAGGGCCGCCAGGGCCGAGAAACCGGCCAGCGCGCTGGTCTTCGGGTTGGACGAGCTGGGGAGGTTGCGCACGGTGATCTCGGCCGAGCCGAACTCCCCCTCGACGGTGACCGTGTGGCTGTTGACGGTGGCGGCCGGGTCGGCCACGATCTCGACCGTGGTCCGCTCGGCGCCCAACCCCGCCAGCGACAGCGTGACGGCCACGTTGATGTTGCGCGGGAAGAGCCGGATGGCCTCGGCGGCGCTGCCCGAGAAGACCACCTCGGGGACGGCCGTCCCTCCACCCAGCGCGGCTGCCGGCTTGACCGTGCGCAGGTGGACACGGTCGAGGCGCCCGACGGAGGCGGCGTTCACCAGGTCGATCCCGGCCACCGCGCCCGACGGGACCACCAGGCGCGGGCCGTTCAACCGGCAGAGGCGGGTGACCCGTTCGAGGAGGCCCGGGTCGGCCAGCGCGCCGGAGCTCATGCAGACGATGCCGACGCCCCGCTCCAGGAAGAAGGGGACGAAGGAGGCCGCGGCGTCCACCCCGGCCGCCTCCAGGACCACTTCGGGCCGGTCGTCGCCCATGGCCGCCGCGTCGGCGTGCCGGGGTATGCCCCGCCGGGCGAGTATGGCCGCCACGGAAGGGGAGGGCTCGCACAGGTCGGCCGTGGTGACCACGTCGATGCCGCCCGGCTCGCGGTCGAGGCGGTCGAGCACGTAGCCGCCGATCGCCCCCAGGCCGAGCAACCCCAACCGCATGTTTCCGCCCCGGTGTCGCATCCTTGTATTATGAAACATTCCGGCCGGCTTGAAAATGCCTTTCAGGCCGGTTATGTTGGGGACATGCCTTCGAACCCGCGCCTGCCTCCCTGGATCGCCCGCACCGGCACCGCCGCCGGCACCCACCGGGTCAGGGGAATCCTGCGCGGGCACGGGCTGCACACCGTGTGCGAGGAGGCCCGCTGCCCCAACTGCCGGGAGTGCTTCGGCCGGGGGACGGCCACATTCATCGATCCTGGGCGACGTCTGCACGCGCCGCTGCGGCTTCTGCGCCGTGGCCAAGGGTGTCCCCGGGCGCGCCCGACCCGGGCGAGGCCGAGCGCCTGGCCGACGCGGCGGCCGAACTCGGCCTGCGAGCACGTGGTGGTCACCTCGGTCACCCGGGACGATCTGCCCGACGGCGGCGCCGCCCAGTTCGCCAGGGTGGTGGCGGCGCTCAAGGCGCGCCACCACGGCGCTCGGTGGAGATCCTGACCCCCGACTTCGCCGGCCGCGCGGCGTCGCTGGAGACCATCCTGGCCAGCCCCCCCGACGTCTTCAACCACAACGTCGAGACGGTCCCGCGCCTCTACCCGAGGGTCCGCCCGGGGGCCGACTACCGCGCTCGCTGCGCCTCCTGTCGACGCGCCGCGGCGGCCGGCCTGGCGGTCAAGTCGGGCATCATGGTGGGCCTGGGGGAGGACGGACGACGAGATCGGGGCGGTGCTGGCGGACCTGCGGCGGGCCGGCTGCACGCTGTCTGACCGTCGGGCAGTACCTCCGCCCGACGCGCGGCAGCCTGCCGGTCGACCGCTACCCCGAGCCGGACTGGTTTGCCAAATGGGCCGAAGTGGGCTATAGATTAGGATTCAAGCACGTGGCGTCGGCGCCCCTGGTGCGGAGTTCCTACCGGGCCGGCGAGGGGTACCGGAGCGCCGTCTGAGTCGGATCCCGGTGCCGCCGGGCGGGTCGAACACGCAACGAACGGAGCGGACCAATGGAGGAATTCTACCGGATCAAGCGGCTGCCGCCGTACGTCTTCGCGATCGTCGACAAGCTGAAGCTCGAGGCGCGGCGGCGCGGGGACGACATCATCGACATGGGCATGGGCAACCCCGACGGCCCCACGCCCGAGCACATCGTCGACAAGCTGGTCGAGAAGGCCCAGCGACCCGCGCAACCACCACTACTCCGCCTCGGCCGGCATCCCCAAGCTGCGGGCGGCCATCTGCGACTGGTACCAGCGCCGCTACGGCGTCGAGTTCGACCCCGACACCGAGGCGGTGGTGACCATCGGCGCCAAGGAGGGCCTGTCGCACCTGGCCCTGGCGATCATCGGCCCGGGCGACCTGGCCCTGGTGCCGACCCCGACCTACCCGATCCACCCCTACTGCGTCATCATCGCCGGCGGCGACGTCCGCTCGGTGCCGGTCAACTGCCCCGGCGACGAGTACCTCGCCCAGCTCGAGGAGGCGGTGCGCTCCTCCTGGCCGCGGCCGAAGGTGATCATCGTCTCTACCCGCACAACCCGACCACGGCCACGGTCGACCTCGCCTTCTTCGAGCGGCTGGTGGCCTTCGCCAAGGAGAACGAGCTGATCGTCATCCACGACTTCGCCTACGCCGACCTGGTCTTCGACGGCTACGTCGCCCCGAGCATGCTGCAGGTGCCCGGCGCCAGCGACGTCGGGGTGGAGTTCTTCACGCTGTCGAAGAGCTACAACATGGCCGGCTGGCGGGTCGGCTTCTGCGTCGGCAACCCGCGCATGGTCAACGCGCTGCAAGCGGATCAAGAGCTACCTCGACTACGGCATGTTCCAGCCGATCCAGATCGCCGCGATCATCGCCCTGAACGGCCCACAGGAGTGCGTCGGCGAGATCGTCGAGGTCTACCGGAAGCGGCGCGACGTGCTGTGCGACGGGCTCAACCGGGTCGGCTGGGCGGTCGAGAAGCCGAAGGCGACGATGTTCGTCTGGGCGCGCATCCCCGAGGCGTTCCGGGCCCATGGGCTCGCTCGAGTTCGCCAAGTTCCTGCTGAACGAGGCCAAGGTGGCCGTCTCGCCGGGCGTCGGCTTCGGCGACGGCGGGGACGAGTATGTCCGCTTCGCGCTGGTCGAGAACGAGCACCGCATCAAGCAGGCCGTCCGCGGCATCAAGGACGCCTTCGGGAAGGGCGCATGAAGGACTTCAACGTCGGCCTGCTCGGCCTGGGAACGGTCGGCGGAGGGACCGCGCGCATCCTCCTGGACAACGCCGAGGTGATCGCCGCCCGCGTCGGGCGACGCATCGTCGCTGCACCGGGCGGTCGACCTCGACACCTCGCCGCGGGGCGTCCCTCGGAATCTCCGGCGGAATCCTGCTCGGACCGGATCGAGGAGATCATCGGCAACCCGTCGATCGACGTCATGGTGGAGCTGATCGGCGGCATCGAGCCGGCCCGCACGTTCATCCTGAAGGCCATCGCCGCCGGCAAGCACGTGGTCACGGCCAACAAGAAGCTCCTGGCCGTGCACTGGGAGGAGATCATCGGCGCAGCCGCGGCGAAGGGCGTGGAGGTGTTCTTCGAGGCCTCCGTCGGCGGCGGGCATCCCGATCATCCGCTCGCTGCGGGAGGGCCTGGCGGCCAACCGCATCTCGGCCATCTACGGCATCGTCAACGGCACCTCCAACTACATCCTGTCGCGGATGACCGAGACGGGGCCGACTTCCAGGCGGCCCTCGACGAGGCGCGGCAGCAGGGCTACGCCGAGGCCGACCCGACCCTGGACATCGAGGGGATCGACGCCGCCCACAAGATCTGCATCCTGGCCACGCTGGCCTTCGGCGGGCGGGTCCCGCTCGAGGCCATCCACACCGAGGGGATCTCCCGGATCGAGCCGCTGGACATCGCCTTCGCCCGCGAGTTCGGCTACCGGATCAAGCTGCTGGCGGTGGCCAAGGAGACCGACGAGCGGATCGACGTGCGGGTCCACCCGACGATGATCCCCGCCGGGCAGCTTCTGGCCACGGTCAACGGGGTCTTCAACGCCATCTGCGTCAACGGCGACGCGGTCGGCACGACCATGTTCTACGGCCGGGGTGCGGGGCGCATGCCGACCGGCAGCGCCATCGTGGGCGACCTGATGTCCCTGGCGGCCATGGGCCGGGGAGGGTGCTCCCTGACCGGCGTCATGCCCCACGGGATTCTTCCGCCGTCGCGCCTGATGCCGATCGACGACGTGGTCAACCCGTTCTACATCCGCCTCGGCGCGATGGACCGCCCCGGCGTGCTGTCCGCCGTCGCGGGCGTGCTGGGGAGGTACGGCATCAGCATCTCCTCGGTCATCCAGAAGGGGCGGTGGGAGGGGGGGCCGGTGCCGATCGTCATGATGACCCACGAGGCCCGCGAGAGCCAGGTGCGCCAGGCGATGGCGGAAATCGCCGCGCTGCCGGTGATCCCCCAGGCGCCGGTGCTGATCCGGGTCGAGGAACGGACCTAGGGGAGCGCGCACATGGCCGCCAAGCACGTGATCCTGGTGGGCGACGGCATGGCCGACCGCCCGGCGGACTTCCCCGGAAGGGCGACGCCGCTGGTGCGGGCGGTGACGCCGAACCTCGATCGGATGGCCTCCCTGGGCGAGACGGGCTGGGCCCGGACCGTGCCCGAGGGGATGGACCCCGGCTCGGACGTGGCCAACATGGCCCTGCTCGGTTACGACCCGCGGCGGTGGTACACCGGGCGGGCGCCGCTCGAGGCGGCCAGCATGGGAATCGAGCTTGGGCCACGGGACGTGGCCTACCGCTGCAATCTGGTCCACCTCGAGCCGGCGGCGGGCGCCGGGCTGCTCGACGACGGGACGGTCATGGGCTCTTACAGCGCCGGGCACATCACCACCGCCGAGGCGGCCGGGCTGGTGGGCGAGCTCGACCGGGCGCTCGGGCGGCCCGGGAGGCGCTTCCACGCCGGGGTCAGCTACCGCCACCTGCTGGTCATGGCGGACGGGCCGGCCGACCTGAAGCTGGTCCCGCCGCACGACATCTCCGGCCAATCCGATCGGCGGCCGGCTGCCGTCGGGGGAGGGGGCCGTGCTGCGCGAGCTGATGGCGGCGGCGGCGCCGATCCTGGCCGCCCACCCGGTGAACGCCGCGCGGGCGGCGGCCGGCAAGCCGACGGCCAACTCCATCTGGCTCTGGGGGCAGGGGCGCAAGCCGGCCATGCCCGCCTTCCTCAGCGAGCACGGCCTCTCGGGCGCGGTGGTCACGGCGGTCGACCTGGTCAAGGGGATCGGCCGGGTGGCCGGCCTGGAGGTGCTCGACGTGCCCGGGGCGACCGGCTGGATCGACACCGACTACGACGGCAAGGTGGCCGCGGCCCTGGGCGCGCTGGAGCGGCTCGACTTCGTCTTCCTGCACGTCGAGGCGCCCGACGAGGCGGGGCACGAAGGAAGCGACGAGCTGAAGGTGCGGGCCATCGCCGACTTCGACCGGCGGGTGGTCGGGCCGGTGCTGGAAGGCCTGCGGCGCTTCCCCGCCTGGGCGGTCATGGCCACCGCCGACCACCTGACGCCGGTGGCCATCAAGACGCACTCCTCCGAACCGGTGCCGTACGCCATCCTCCGCTCGGGCGACACCGGGGGAGCCGCGCTCACGTTCGACGAGAACGCGCTGGCCGGCAAGCCGGTGCTGCCCGACGGCGCCTCGCTGATGCGCCGCTTCCTGCAGAGGTGAGCAATATGGCCGCACCGGCCGAGAAGAGCGTCTGCCAGAACCGCAAGGCCCGCCACGAGTACGAGATCATGGAGACCTTCGAGGCGGGCATGGCCCTGGTCGGGACCGAGGTCAAGTCGCTCCGCCAGGGGCGCGCCAGCCTGGCCGACGCCCATGCCGAGGTGCGCAACGGCGAGATCTGGCTGATGGAGGCCGACATCAACATCTACCCGCAGGGGACGTACACCAACCACGAGCCGCGACGTCCCCGCAAGCTCCTCCTCACAAGGCGCGAGATCAAGCGGCTGACCGGCAAGACGGCCGAGCGGGGGTTGACGCTGATCCCGCTGCGGATCTACTTCAAGGGGGCCTGGGCCAAGGTCGAGATCGCCCTGGCGCGCGGCAAGAAGCTGCACGACAAGCGCGAGACGATCAAGCAACGCGAAGCCGACCGGGAGATGCGCCGGGCGGTCAAGGAACGCTCCCGCTAGGCTCAGGGCTCGTTATTCCCCACCTTGCCGGGAGTCTTCCGGGGATGGCCGGGGAATCCTTCCGCGAACACGCTCTCGCGTCTGACCCTTGCCGCCCGCCCCGCCGCGGAAGCCTTCCGCAGTACGCGGCTTTCCACGGCGGGCCTGGCTGGCTGGGTCCCCGGCCGCTTGCCGCTACAGTTCGCTCCAGGATCCCCCGGCCATCCCCACCTGATCGCTGCAGGAGGGCTAGGCGTCGAGTGCCCTGAGTCTGCTTTCCAGGGAACTGTGGAAGTCGGGGGTGGAGTTGAAGCGCTCGAAGAGCTTCCCCTGGCAGGTCGAGCGGTCGGGCAGGGGGATCGCCCCGGAACGGTCGAGGAGCAGGGCGACGAACTCGGGGAAGAGGGCCGCCGGTGAGAATTCCGGGCGGGCGAGGAGCCGGCGCAGCGGCAGCCGGGTCGACGGGATGGCGGTCACCGTCCAGCCCCCGTCCGCCGTCCTGGCGCACAGGCAGACCAGGGCGGTGGGCGGCGCGCCCGGCTCGGTGACCAGGCCGACCGACACCGCGCCGATCTCCCGCCAGGGGATCGTCCCCGCTGCACCGTCGACCACCAGCGCCAGCCCCGATTCGTCCAGCCCGGAGATCTCGGCTTCCCGCCAGGTGACGGCAGGGGGCGCCGGCGCAGACGCAGACGGGATTCCCGCTTGCGCTTCGGCCGGCAGGGGCTCCCTTGGCGCTTCCGGGGGGGGCGGCGGGGGAGCGGCTTCCTCCGCGATCCGGCCGATCCGGCCGATCTTGGCGTCGAGGTCGTCCGCCTGGCGCTGCCACTCGGGGCCCATCCGGGGGTGTGATCGCGCCCGGCTGAGCGCCTCGCGGGCGACCCGCGGCTTGCCCGATGCCGCGGCCAGGCCGGCCTGGTGCAGCAGCCCCTTGAGCGACAGCAGGTCGCCGGGATGCAGGTCGGCCAGGCGGCCGAAGGTTTCCAGCGCGGCGTCGGTCTCGCCCAGCTTCTCCTCCTGCGTGGCCAGGGCGTGCAGCACGCGGGCCGGCAGCACGAAGTCGGGCAGCTTCTGGGTGACGTCCTCCCGGTAGATCCTGGCCATGTTGACCTGCCCCGCCTTGAGGTAGCCCTCCATCAGCGGCGCGACGTGCCGGGCGGCCTCGGCGCGGTCGCCCAGCAGGACCGCCGTCTCGAACGCCCCCGAGTGGGCCTCCGGCAGTCCCGGGCGCGCCTTGATCACCTCCCGGAAGATCTCCATGGCCCGGTCGAGCTTGCCCGCCTCCTTCAGCTCCATGGCCTCGTCGAGCCGGAAATCGCCGTAGCCCGAGACCTTGTCGGCGATCTGCTGCCGGAAGTAGCGCTCCTCGAGCCCCGAGAACTTCATCCCCAGCCCGACCGCCGCGCCGAAGGCGAAGCCGCCGATGTGGGCCCAGAAGGCGACCGTGCTGTCGCTGCCCGAGACGCCGGCCTGCACCAGTTGGTCGAGCAGCCAGAGGGGGAGCATGATCCAGGCCGGCGCGCTGAAGGTGCCGCTCTTCATGCCGATGAACCAGAAGACGTAGAAGAAGAGAATCTTGGCCTTGGCCTGGCGGATCAGGAAGGCGCCCATGACGGCGGCGATGGCCCCCGAGGCGCCCACGATCGGCCGGCCTGAGCCGGGGAAGAAGGAGGCCTGGACCAGGGCCGCGGCCGCGCCCCCGCCGAGGTAGAAGACGGGGAAGAAGATCCTCCCCCACAGGTCCTCGATGTACGGCCCGGAGAGGTACAGGAAGAGCATGTTGCCGAGCAGGTGGAGCCACCCGGCGTGCATGAACATGCTGGTCAGGAGGCCGAGCACCGAGGGGTTGCCCGGGACGTAGCCCCACAGGTAGTAGGGGCTCGTCGAGATGACCGACATGGCCCGGTCGATGAGGGTCTCGAACTCGGCCTGCTGGGCGGCCAGGACGTCGGCCGGCGGCCGCTCGAAGGTGTTGCCGACCAACCGGCGGAGGTTCGAGACGGGCTTCTGGAACATCTTCTCGAACGATTCGGGGAAGGTGACGAAGGGGTTCCGGCCCCAGTATTGGTAGACGGCGTCGAGCGCCTCCTGTTGGCGGGTCTCGCTTCTCCTGGCGTCACCGTGGGTCAGCGCGAAGACGACCAGGTTGAGGACCAGGATGGCGATGCAGACCCATGGAAGGCGCTTGACCGTCATCCGATCGTGCTGCAGGGGGATGATCAACAGCATGGCCCACTTCTCCTCGCGTCGGCCGGCGCGGCCCGGGTCGGGCGGCGGCCGGTTTCACGAGAGTATAGCCTATTCGGCGGCCGGAATGTATATTCGTTGACAGAAAGGGGGAGAAACGGCTTCGACCGGGACAGTTGAGGTGCCGGCGGCATGCCGGGGCCCCACCACCCCGTTACCAAGGTGGGAAAACCAAACAAAAGCCAATACCGAACTGGCCCTGGCCGCCTAGTCGACCAGCGTTCCTCCGCTCTCTCCCATGGGGGAGGAAGGGACGTAAGAACATGGGATGCGAAATCCGACCGAGCCTCGGCATCGGGATTCAAAGATAAGCAGAGGCTGGTACCTGGCCTATACCCCGGCCTGGGGGGTGGGTCCGGACGAGAAATCAAACCCGGGCTAAGCATGTAGATGTCTGTGCCAAAGGTTTCGGGACACGGGTTCGACTCCCGTCTCCTCCACCAAATTATCGCTTCAGAATCAAGAGGTAAGCCCCCGCAAGGGGGCTAGTATGTGTGGCCAAGTGTGGGCAGACTGGGCTGCGGCATAGAGTTCCTTCAGGTCCTCCGGGCCGGTCTGGAAGTAGCTACTTGGTGGGCAATGTTTGTGTGTATGTCAGAACATCCACTTGATCTTGAATATCAAGGACAATCAGGGAAACCATGGGCATCCCGGGTTGTCCGCTGCGAATCTTGTGAAGGGCCTCCCAGGGATTCTCACCGGCCACCGTCCCGATGTATTCGGGGGCGGCAAGTTCATCATGCTCGAAGTTGATCTTCTTGCCATCGTAACCGTGACAAATGGCGCATACTGTCTGAAAGAATCTGGCTCCACGTTGGGCGTCACCGCGTGCCTTGTTGGTGTTTGCATCAACATGCTTGGCCATTTCGATCTGCCCCTGACTCACGAATAGAGCCAGATTGCCAAGAGCCTTTTCAGGAAGCATGGCTTCCGAATAACCATGCGTCTTGTCTCTGATGGCCGTCTTGATCTTGTCCACGGATACCCCTGCCATTCCATTGATTCCCTTTATGCCCGTGAAGTGTGACCCCTTCCCATATGCTCCATCCTTCCCCTTGTAGTCCCAACCATGACATTCCTTGCACCGCCAAGTCGTGCCCCCCTTCTGCTTGCCTGCAGAGGGATAGGCTGGATGGGTCATGTCGGGGAGCGCTATCATCAAGGCGGCCGCCCAGTCATCGTAGAGTATTCCCCCATTGCTGATTTCCCATATCTTCATATGATCCTCTGCCCCAACCGTGTGATGCCCCGCCTCATCCGCCGATACCTGAGTGGAAGATGCTCCGGCCAGGACTGCAGCCAGGAAGAGAGGAAGGACATGCTTGAGAGACTGCGTGAGGCATCCCCATCGCCCATCCTTCGACTTCTTGAGCAGGGACTTTGCGGCCATGACAACCTCCTCGGTCAAGGTTAACCGCCGGCTTCCACAAGGGAGTACCGGAGAAATCTGGTGAAGTTAGGAAGCCCCTGAGGAATCAGGTTTCTTGCCTCCTTGGCGTTCGGGAGGGCTGTCGGCGGCTGGGCCGGCGTTGGCTGCTTGGAGCTGGGCCTCGAGGGTGGTGACGCGGGCGCGGGCGTGGTTGATCTGGGCGGCCATGTCCGTGCCGGCCCGCTCGAGGAAGGCGCGCCAGCTGCGCAGCGCGTCGGCGTTGCGGCCGAGCCGCTCCTCGGCCAAGGCCCGGTTCTGCCACGGCGGGGCGGCATTCGGGGCTATCTCGGAAGCCCGCGCGAGCGACTCGACCGCCTCCTCGAAGCGCCCCAGCATCGACAGGGCCTTCCCCCGGTCGCTCCAGGACGGCGCGTGGCGCGGATCGATCGCCGTTGCCCGCTCGTAGCTGGCCACCGCCTCCTGGTGGCGGTGCAGGCGGGCCAGGGCGAGGCCGCGCCTGTGCCAGGCCTCGACGTCCCGGCCGTCGAGCGCCAGGGCCTGCTCGTAGGCGGCCACGGCCGGAAGGGGCATGCCGCTCTCGAGCAGCACCTCGGCCTGCCAGCGCCACAGCGGGGCCGAGCCCGGCATGGCGGAGACGGCCTGTTCCATGGCCTCGGTCGCCGCGGGCCAGATCGCGGCCCGCCCGGCGGCCATGGCGGCGGCGAGAAAGCTCAGCGCGTCGGGTGGGGCCGAGGAGATCCCGTCGGCCGCGAGTCGGGCGACGGCCTCGCGGGCCGGGCGGGCGAGCGCCTCGTCGCCGGGGCCGGCCAGCAGGAGCCCGTCCCGGAGAGAGCGCCTTCCCTCGGCCCGGCGGCCGAGCCGCATCTCCATCATCCCCCGGTATATCCACGAGGCGATGCAGAACGGGTCATCGAGCAGGACCCGTTCGTGGAGCGCCACCGCCTCGTCACCCCGCCCGAGGCGGTAGAGGCAGTTGGCCTTGTTGTTGAGCGCGGTGGCGTTGACCGGCTCGATGGCCAGCGCCGCTTCGGCCTCAGCGAGCGCCTCTGCGAAGTGGCCCTGGCCGAACAGCTCGGTGCAGCGGTCGTTCCGCGCGCGCACCTCGCGCCGGTGGTCGGAAGGCGGGGGAGCCGTCGGGGTCGCCGGGGCTGCCGGGGATGGGTCCGGCCGCAGTTCCACCCGCTCCTGCTCGCGCCCCGTCTCGTCCACCGTGGCCCCGAAGCCGCCCACCGACGGCAGCGCCGCTCCGGAATCCATGCGCTCCAGGATCTTGGCCGCGCTGGCGGCCATCGGGTGGCCGTCCGGGGCCAACTCCAGGAAGTGCCGGAGCGCGCCGGCGGCGGCTTCATTCCTGCCCAGCTTCATCTCCGACAGGCCGAGGTTGTACCAGCACAGCGGGAACCGCGGGGCGAGCCGCGCCGCCTCGGCGAACGACCGGCAGGCCTCGGCGAAGTCCTCCACGGCCACGTGGGCATTGCCCCGGTTGTACCAGGCCTGGCCGCTCTCCGGATCCAGCCGGACCGCCTCGTCGAAGGCGCCGACCGCATCGCCCTGCCGGCCGAGCCGCCCCAGGGCCAGCCCCATGAGCATCCATCCGTTGGGGTCCCGCGGGTTCGAGGCCAGGGCGGCTTCGACGGACGCCAGCGACTCGGCAGGCCGCCCGGCGGAGAGGAGGACGTTGGCCTTGTTGACCAGGGCCAGCGGTTCACGGGGGTCGACCTCGAGGGCCCGGTCGTAGCTGGCGATCTCCTCCTCGGGGCGTCGCAGGCGTCCCAGGACGACCCCCCGGCTGACCCAGGCGTCGGTCCGGCGGGGATCGAGCTCCAGCGCCCGGTCGAGGGCCGCCAGCGCCTCGGCGTCCTTGCCCGCGTCGGCCAGCGCGAGCCCCTTGTTGACCCACGGCTGCGAGCAGGCCGGGTCGAGGGAGATCGACTGCTCGAACTCGGCGGTCGCCTCGGACGTCCTCCCCAGTTGCCGCAGCGCGTTGCCGCGGTTGTTGTGGATGGCGGCGTTGCCGGGGTCCAGCGCGAGGGCCTTGTCGAAACTCTGCAGGGCCTCCTCCCAGCGTCCCAGGCCGCCCAGGCTGTTGCCCCGGTTGGAGTGCTCCCAGGCTTCCATCGCCGGGGGGGGCGACGAGGGCGCTTCGGGGACGGGCGCCGGCGGCGGTTTCGCAGGCGCGGCGGGTGGTGCGGGCGTAGCGGGCGCAGCGGGCGCAGCGGGCGCAGCGGGCGCAGCGAGTTTCGCAGGTGCTGCGGGCGCAGCGGGCTTCGCAGGTGCCGCGGGCGCGCCGGGCGCGGTTGGCCGGGGCGGCGGGGCCTTGCAGAACGGGCAGACCGGTGCACGGTCGGAAATCCTCTTCCCGCACGACGAGCACTGCACCAGCATGCAAGACCCTCCGGGAAAACAGTTCATGATAGCAGGAAACGTCCCGGTTGTCCTCTCCCGGGGAGCCTGCCCACCGCTACCGGCGGCGGCCCGGCGGTGGTATGATGACGGACGTGGAATACTGACGGCCAGGCGTGCCCGTGGCGCGGAGAAGACATCCATACGGAGGGTCACCGATGCACAAGAAGGATCTCGAGTTCCTGAAGGCGCTGATCGAGGCGCCGTCGCCGTCCGGCTTCGAGCAGCCGGCGGCCAAGGTCTTCCGCGACCGGATGGCCGGCACGGCGGACGCGGTCGAGACGAACGTCATGGGCTCGGTGCACGCGCTGCTGAAGGGCAGGAAGAAGAACGGCATCTCGGTCATGCTCGCCGGTCACATCGACGAGATCGGCATGATGGTCAACTACATCACCCCCGAGGGCTTCGTCGCCTTCTCGGCCATCGGCGGCGTCGACGCGGCGATCCTGCCCGGGCATGCGCGTGCGGGTGCACGCGCAAGGGCGGCCCGCTGCTCGGCGTCATGGGGCGCAAGCCGATCCACCTGATCGAGGAGGACGAGCGCAAGAACGTCACCAAGATCGACAAGCTCTTCATCGACCTGGGCCTGCCGGCGAGGAGGTGAAGAAGCGCGTCCGCGTCGGCGACCCGATCACCTTCGACGTCGGGCTCGAGACGTTCGGCGACGGCATGGCCGTCTCCCGCGCCTTCGACGACAAGATGGGCGCCTGGATCGCGGCGCGCGTGCTCGAGGAGGTCAAGAAGGCCGGCGGCGCGGCCGGCGACCTGGTCGCGGCGGCCACGGTGCAGGAGGAGATCGGCCTGCGCGGCGGCGCCACGTCGGCCTACGGGGTCAACCCGGCCGTCGGCATCGCGGTCGAGGTCGGCCACGCCACCGACTACCCGGACATCGACAAGCGCAAGCACGGCGAGGCGATGTGCGGCGCGGGCCCGATCATCGCCCGCGGCCCCAACATCAACCCGGCGCTGTTCGACCTGCTCGTCAAGGCGGCCGACAAGGCCGAAGATCGCCTACCAGATCGGCGCCGAGCCGCGCGGCACCGGCACCGACGCGAACGCCATCCAGCTCTCCCGCGGCGGCAAGGCGGCGGCGCTCATATCGTCCCGCTGCGCTACATGCACACGCCGACCGAGGTGCTGTCGCTCAAGGACCTCGACGCGGCGGTGAAGCTGCTGTCGCGCTTCGTGCTCGACCTGAAGCCCGGGACCGACTTCACGCCGTAACCGCGGAACGCCGCCGGCATGATCGAAACCCTTCGCCGGGCGCCCATCTTCTCCGACCTGGAGGAGGCGGATCTCCGTCTGCTCTCCGGCGCGGTGAGCCTCCGCGAACTGCCGAGGGGGGGGTCGCTTTTCGACGAGGGCGACGAGGCGAAGGGATTCTTCCTGCTGACCGAGGGCAAGCTGAAGGTCTTCAAGACCGCGCCGGACGGGCGCGAGCAGATCCTGCACTTCATCTTCCCCGGCGAGACGTTCGCCGAGGTGGCGCTCTTCGCCGGCAAGTCGTACCCGGCCTCGGCACAGGCCCTGGAGCCCAGCCGGGTGGTGTTCATCCCGCGCGAGGGGCTCTTCCGCCTGGTGGAGCGCAATCCCCAGGTCGGCCTGAGCCTGCTGGGCGGGTTCGCCCGCTGGGTGCGCCAGTTCAACGCGCTCCTCGCCGAGTACTCGAAGGCCGTGCCCGCCCGACTGGCCGGATACCTGCTCGCGGAGGCGCTCCGCCAGCAGCCGACGGCGCTGGCCGACGGCGCCCGGGTCAGGCTCACGGTGAACAAGGGGGAGTTGGCGGCCCACCTCGGCACGGTGGGCGAGACGCTCTCGCGGGCCTTCGCCAAGCTGCGCGACGAGGAACTGATCGAGGTCGAGGAACGGGAGATCGTCATCAAGGACCTGGCCGGGCTCCGCGATCTCGCCGCCGGCATTTCGACCCGCTAGGATTTCCCGGCCCCCCCTCCCACTTGACATAAGTCAAAGACTCTTCTTCACCCGGGCAGTACCATTCTCGTATTCCGAGGAGGACGGATCATGAATCGCAAGGTCGTGCACATCGACGAAGAGCTCTGCAACGGCTGTGGCCTGTGCGTGCCCAATTGCGCCGAGGGGGCGATCCAGGTGATCGACGGCAAGGCGCGCCTGGTCGCCGACAACCTGTGCGACGGGCTCGGTGCGTGCCTGGGAGAGTGCCCCCAGGGCGCGATCACCATCGAGGTGCGCGAGGCCGACGCCTTCGACGAGAAGATCGTGGAGACACACCTCGAGCGCATCGGCCGCCGACCGGCGCCGGCCCACGGGGTTCACCCCGGCGGGTTCGCTTGCCCATCCTCGCGGGCGTTCTCCGTCGAGAGGCCCGTGGTCGACGGGGGCGGGCAACGCGGGGATGACCGATCCGAGCTCACCCACTGGCCGGTGAAGCTCCAGCTCGTCCCGCCGACAGCGCCGTTCTTCCGGGGCAAGGACCTGGTCGTCGCGGCCGACTGCGCGCCGGTCGCCTACGGCGACTTCCACCGGCGTTTCCTCAAGGGGAACGCCGTGGTGATCCAGTGCCCCAAGTTCGGTCCGCAGGATTTCGTCCAGGAGAAGCTCGCCGGGATCTTCGCCGGCGGCGGGATCACCGGGGTGACGGTCGTGCGGATGGAAGTCCCCTGCTGCGGCGGCTTGAGCCGGGCGGTCCAGAAGGCGCTGGAAGCCTCGGGCCGGGGCGACCTGCCGGTGCGCGAGGTGGTGATCGGCGCGGGGGGCGACATCCTCTCCGAGCGACAAGGCTAGGGACTTTTCCCGGATCGGCCGGGGAGCGGCGAGACAACTCCAAGAAGGAGGAGGAAGGGATGAAGAAGATCGTGTCCATGCTGGTTGCGTTGGTCGGCTTCGGCATGCTGACGTCGATGCCGGCGGCTGCCGCGGACTCGGCCTGCATCGCCTGCCACGAGAAGGTGACGCCGGGGATCGTCAAGGACTGGAAGAAGAGCGCCATGAACGACTCGCTGGGCTGCGAAGGCTGCCACGGCGACGCCCACAAGGGCAACGACGATTCGGCCAAGGCGACGATGCCGACCGCGGAAACCTGCAAGAAGTGCCACGAGGGCCAGTACGGCCAGTACATGGCCGGCAAGCACTCCAAGAGCTGGGTGGCCATGGCCGCGATGCCGACGAACAGCCTCCAGCCCCACCCGTACATCTCGGGGCTCAAGGGTTGCGGCGGCTGCCACCGGGTCGGCGTGAAGCCGGAAGATGAGAAGAAGTACAGCAAGTACGGCATGGGCTGCAACTCCTGCCACACCCGGCACGTCTTCTCGAAGGCCGAGGCGCAGAAGCCGCAGGCCTGCCAGACCTGCCACATGGGCTTCGACCACCCGCAGTGGGAGATGTGGTCCGCCTCCAAGCACGGCACGATCGCCCTCTCGACCGACGACACCGAGCGCGCCCCGACCTGCCAGACTTGCCACATGAGCGGCGGCGACCACGGCGTGAAGACCGCGTGGGGCTTCCTGGCGGTGCGCCTGCCCGAGGACGATGCGGAGTGGATGGGCTACCGGGCGACGATCCTCAAGGGGCTCCAGGTCCTCGATGCGGACGGCAAGCCCACCGGCCGGCTCGATGTCGTGAAGGCCGGCGACGTGGCGCGCCTGACCAAGGAGTCCTTCGACGCCGAGCGCAGCAAGATGGTCGCGGTGTGCACCAAGTGCCACGGCGCGCCGTTCGTGAAGCAGAACCTGGGCGACGCCGACCAGATGATCAAGGAAGCCGACAAGGTCATGGCCGAGGCGATCGAGATCGTGGCCGGCCTCTACAAGGACGGCATCATCAAGCCGCAGGCGGGCAAGCCGGCCTACCCGGACCTGCTCACCTTCTACGACGCCATGACGCCGATCGAGCAGACGCTCTACGTGATGTTCCTCGAGCACCGCATGCGGGCCTTCCAGGGGGCGTTCCACATGAACCCCGACTATGTGACCTGGTACGGCTACGCCGAGTTGAAGAAGGACATCGTCGAGATTCGTGCCGAGGCCGCGTCGATGCGGAAGGAGCACCAGAAGTAACGCTCCTCGATACCCTGCTCCAACGGACGCCCCGGCCCTCGGACCCGCCGGGGCGTTCTCTTCTTGCCACCCTCCTGTCCGGCCCGCTCATCGGGGCCGCCAATGCCCGCCAGCCGGTCGGCGCGGTCGCCCAATGGCTTCTTGATCTTGCGCCCTTCAGCGCGTAGCATTGGCGCCGCCGGTGCCCGCCGGGCGGCAACTGAACGGGGATGGGGAAGCGCCACATGAGAATCATGACCACAGGCAGGGGGCATTTCATCGGTGTCATCTGCGGGATGCTGGCGTTCCTCCTCACGCCCCATCCAGCCGGGGCGGAAGCCTCTTCGGGAATCCGCGAGGCAATGGTCAGGATATACACCGTCCACACCAGCCCGAATTACGACATCCCGTGGAGCACGCTCTCGCCCGAGTCTTCGAGCGCTTCCGGCTGCATCATCGCCGGGAAGCTGATCCTGACGAACGCCCACGCCGTGGCGGACCGGACGTACATCGAGGTGCGCCGGCACGGCGTCGCCGAGAAGTACCCGGCGAAGGTCAAGGCGATCTCGCACACCGCCGACCTGGCGCTCCTCACCGTGGGTGACCCGGCCTTCTTCGAGGGGGCGACGCCGCTCGTGCTCGGGGAACTCCCGGAGGTGCAGTCGGAAGTCGTGGTGTACGGCTTCCCGACCGGCGGCGACTCACTCAGCAGCACCCGGGGCGTCATCTCGCGGATCGAGCAGAGCTCCTACGTCCACAGTTCCGCGAACCTATTGGCGGTCCAGATCGACGCCGCGGTCAACCCCGGCAACAGCGGGGGGCCGGTCCTGGCCGGGAACCGCGTCGTCGGGGTGGTCATGCAGAACATGCCCGATGCCGAGAACATCGGCTACATGGTGCCGACACCGGTCATTGAGCACTTCCTGACGGACCTCGCCGACGGCCGGTACGACGGATTCCCGACGCTCGGGCTCCGGTGGCAAGGCATGGAGAACGAAAGCCTTCGCCGGAAGTTCGGCCTCTCCGGGAAGGAGACCGGCGTCCTCGTGAGACGTGTCGTGCCCGGCTCGCCGGGCGACGGGATGATCCTCCCCGGCGACGTCCTCACCGCCATCGACAGCCGGAAGATCGCCGGCGACGGGACGGTGGAGATGCGCCCCAACGAGCGCACGGGCTTCAGCTCCATGATCCAGGAGCGTCAAGTCGGTGAAGCGGTGACCATCGAACTGGTCCGCGCCGGCGCCCGGAAGTCGTTCAAGATCGCCTTGACGGCGACCATCGAGGACATTCGGCTCGTGCCCCGGGAACAGTACGACATCCGCCCGAGCTACTTCGTCTACGGCGGCTTCGTCTTCCAGCCCCTGACCAAGAATTACCTGATGATGTGGGGGGACGACTGGCCCGAGCAGGCGTCGCCCGATCTCCTGTCGCTCTATTTCGATGACATGCGGAGTGTCAAGGGCGAACAGGCCGTGATACTGACCAAGGTGCTGCCGGCCGAGGTCAACCATGGCTACGACGAGCTCGACATACTGCGCATCGTTTCGGTGAACGGGGTCCGGATCCACAACCTGGCCGAACTGGTGCGCCTGACGGGTCAGGGGGACGGTTCGCCATACACCGTCTTCGAGTCCGACAACGGCACCACCCTGATACTCGACAGGCAATTGGCCACCTCGACGGCCGCGGATTTGCTGAAACAGTACCGGATTCCGGCGGACCGGTCGGATGACCTGATCGAGCCATAGCGGAATGAAGAAGACCGGGAGGAAGACGTGAACATCATCGCCGTCATCGCCATCGCCGCCGTGACCGCCGCGGCCGGATTCATGATCGGCTGGCTGGCCGCACGGGCCGAGTCGGCCGGTTTGCGGGCCTCGCTGGAGCACGAGAGGAAGGCGGGCGCGGAGAAGCTGGCGCTGCTGACCGCGTCGACCGAAGAGCTGAAGAACGCCTTCTCGACCCTGTCGTCGGAGGCGCTGAAGAGCAACAGCGAGGAGTTCCTGCGCCTGGCCCGGGCCAACCTCGAGAAGTACCAGGTCGAGGCGAAGGGGGATCTCGACCAGCGCCAGCAGTCGATCCAGCACCTGGTCACGCCGCTGCGGGAGTCGCTCGACCAGATGGCCGCCCAGGTCAGGGAGTTGGAGGGGTCGCGCCAGAAGGCCTACGGCGAGCTGATCACCCAAGTGTCGTCGCTGGCGGGGGGCCAGAAGGACCTCCAGGTGACCACCGGCAACCTGGTCAAGGCGCTGCGCCAGCCGATCGTCCGCGGCCGCTGGGGCGAGATCCAGCTCGAGAAGGTGGTCGAGCTGGCCGGCATGACCGCCTACTGCGACTTCACCGCGCAGGAGACCCTGCGGACCGACGACGGGCGCCTCCGACCAGACCTGGTCGTCCGCCTCCCCGGCGGGAAGACGGTCGTCGTCGATGCCAAGGCGCCGTTGCAGGCGTACCTCGACGCGGTCGAGGCGACCGACGAGAACGACCGGAACCGCCACCTCCAGAACCACGTCCGGCAGATCCGCGACCACATCGCCAAGCTCGGCGGCAAGGCTTACTGGGAGCAGTTCGGCGACTCGTCACCCGAATTCGTGGTGCTCTTCCTGCCGGGCGAGATGTTCTTCTCGTCGGCGTTGCAGGTCGAGCCGGGCCTGATCGAGGAGGCGGTGGCCAAGAGGGTCATCCTGGCCAACCCGACCACGCTGATTGCGCTCCTGAAGGCGGTCTACTTCGGCTGGCGCCAGGAGAAGGTGGCCGAGAACGCCCAGCGGGTCAGCGACCTGGGGAAGGAACTCTACGAGCGCCTGGCCATCCTGGCCGACCACTTCGGCAAGGTCGGCGGCAGCCTCGACAACGCCGTGGAAGCCTACAACCGGGCGGTCGGCACGCTCGAGAGCCGCGTGCTGGTGTCGGCCCGCCGCTTCGGCGAGCTGGGGTGCGGCGTCAACAAGGAGATCCAGACGGTCGAGCCGGCCGAGAAGCAGTCCCGCCGCCTGCAGTCATCCGATCCGTCCTGACCCGGCCCGCCGGTCGATCCGGCCGGCGATCCGGTCGCCCCATATCTCCAGCAACTCGCCGGACGACTTGAGGAGCACCAGCGCCGCCAGACCGGCCGTCGGATTGGGGCTCCGGTCGGCGATGAAGGGTCCGGTCATCACCAGGAAGAAGAGGAGCAGCATCCATCCGCCGCCATGGAGTTGGACCTTGGCGGCGCCGTGTCCCCCCAGCGCGCCTGCCTCGCGCAGTTCGTGCACGGTTCGCACCGCGCGCATCAGCGCGATGCCGGTCACCGACCACAACGGGAGAGCCCGGGCCGCGTTGAAGGCCGACACGGTGGTCTCCAGCAGGTCCGAGGAGTTCTCGTCCCGCCCGAACATCAGGATGGCGAACGTGCCGAAGAATAGGATGAAGGCGAACTCGAAGGAGAGGATGTTCTGTGCGCGGGGTGGCGGCCGGAGCCGGGTCTTGACGGCGTCGGTGGCTAGCACTATGACCGCCTCGACGACGAACAGGAGGATCAGCAGGAAGCTGTTCCAGCCGTGTCGCCAGACGCCGTAGAGCGGAACCAGGTTGGTCGAGGCCACCAGCAGTGAGTCGAGCACCCGCGAAGCGGTCGACGCCGGCGGCGCGGAGCCGGCGGAAAAATCGTGCGTCGGGCCCCGCCTCACCGCCGGCCTACCTCGACACGAGCCGGAAGAGGTTGACCAGGAACATGGCGGTCAAAGTATACACCAAAAATATCTATTGCATTTTCTGTTGAATCGTTACATTATTTCGCCCAATATGGAAAATGGTGGGACGGACAGGGAACTCGAGAGCAAGTGTGACCTGCTCGGGTCATGCACCTACTTCCGGGACAGGATGGCCGACCTGCCGGCCATGGCCGGCCTGATGCGGCGGAAGTTCTGTGAAGGGCACCCCGCCCGGTGCGCCCGGCACCTGGTGTTCGCTTCCCTGGGCATCGAGAAGGTGCCCCGCGATCTCGATCCCTACAACGTCGAGCGGGCCGAGGCGATCATCGAACTGGCCGAGGCGTGAGCCGGTGACCGCCGGCTGCGTCGTGCGGTAGGCCTCCCCCGCATCTTCCCCCGGATCAATCCCTGCCGTTCGCCGTGCCGCAGCCTGTCACCCGGTCGACCAGCCGCCGCCGCCCCGCGGGATCCACCAGGTAGCGCAGGAAGGCGGCCAGGGTGACCGGCGGGACGGCCAGCACGAAGGCGAGCGGCAGGTAGATCGAAAAGAGACCCACCCGGCGGGCCCGCGAACGGCTCCCCGGCCCCCCCCCGGCGTTGATGAAGCGAGCCCAGAGCCCGAAGATGGCCCGCGCCCGCCGCTCGATGAAGACCAGCACCGGCGAGACGCGCACACCCCCGAGGCGGACGATTTCCCGCTGCAGGCCGTCGAAATCGCCCGATCGCAGCGCCGCCAGCATGGGCGTCCCGAAGCGTCCGGCGGCGGCGACCGCGCCGTCGGGCACCCCGGCGGCGGGAATTATGCCCAGGAAGGTGCCGCGGCGGCCGGTCAGCATCCAGCGCAAGATGGTCGCCACGCTCACCCCGTTCGGCGCCGGGTCCTCCAGGACGACGTTGCCGACCAGCCTGGCGCCCGCCTCGGCCAGCCGCCGCCCGACCGCCTCGTGGGCCATGACCCACATGTTGCGCACCCCCCAGACGGTGACCACCGGAGTTCCGCGCAGCAGACCCGAATCACGGGCGTGTCGGAGCAGGGCGGTTAGCGGCGGGGACGGGGAGAGAAACCAGGCCTGGCAGCCCAGGATCAGCAGGTCGTACCGCCGCGCGGGGTTGATGCCCGGCGGCTCGATCGGCGGCGGCACCTCGCCGACCGACTCGGGGAAGGCGTCGAAGAAGGCGGCGTAGGTCCAAGGGAACGGGTAGGGGGTATCGGGCGGATTTCCAGCCGGTCGAGCTCCACCTCGCAGGAACCGGCCAGCGGCTCGGCCACCCGCTCCAGGATGCGGCCGAGCTGCCCCGTCTGGCTGTACCAGGCGACCAGGACGCGAAAGGGGTGGCCGGCCGGCGCCGCGTCAGGCATCGGCGGGGATCAGGCGATCGATGATCTCGGTCAGGTCCGCGAGGCGGTAGGGCTTGGGGAGCATGGCGGCGAAGCCGTACTGGCGGTGGTTGGACATGATCCGGTGCTCCGAGTAGCCGCTCGACACGATCCCCAGGATGTCAGGATCGACCAGCCGCATGCGGGCCATGACCACCTCCCCGGGCGGCCCGCCCGGAATGGTCAGGTCGAGGATGGCCACGGCGAAGGGCTTCCCATCACGCAGCGCCGACTCGACCAGGGCCACGGCCTCGTCGCCGTCACGGGTGCCGACGCACTCGCATCCCATCCGCGTGAGCATCGTCGTGACCATCGACAGGATCAGCTCCTCGTCGTCCAGGATGAGCACCCGCCTCCCGCGCCGCGGGCCGGGCGCCTTCGGCGGCGGCGCCGGGTCCGAGGACCGGTGCTCGGGGAGGGCCGGCAGCCACAGCGTGAAGATGGTCCCCCTGCCCGGCGGCGAAACGACGCCCAGGTGCCCCCCGTGCCGCTCGACGATCGAGTGGCAGATCGGCAGCCCCAGGCCGCCCCCTCCCGGCTTGGTGGTGAAGTAGGGGTCGAAGATCTTGCCCATCAGGTCGGGCGGGATGCCCGGCCCCGAGTCGGCCACGTCGATGCGGACGTAGGGGCCCGCAGGCAGGAGGCCGACCTCCCCCGGTTCCAGGCGCCGGTTGCCCATCTCGATCCGCAGCGTCCCTCCCGGGGGCATGACCTGGGAGGCGTTCAGGGCCAGTTGGTGGATGACCTGGGCGATCTGGCGCTCGTCGGCGGCAATCGGCCAGAGGTCGGGCCCGTTGCGCGTCTCGAGGCGGGTGGACGTGCCGCGCAGGGCGAAGCGGGCCGCCTCGGCGACCAGCGGTTCGGGCGCCATGGCCCGCTTGACCGGCTCCCCCCCCTTGGCGAAGGTGAGCAGCTGCCCGGCCAGGGCCGCGGCGCGCCGCGAGGCCTCCTCGGCCTCCTCCAGGTGGCGGTGGACCGGGCCTGCGGGGTCGCACAGGGCCCGCGCGGCCGAGACGTTGCCCATGATGCCGGCCAGGAGGTTGTTGAAATCGTGGGCGATGCCGCCGGCCATGATCCCCAGCGATTCCAGCCGCTGCATCTTGCGGGCTTCCTCCTCGACGCGGAGGGCCATGGTCACGTCCCGCAGGACGACCACCACGCCGACGATCCCCTGCTTGCCGTCGCGGATCGGGGCGCAGCCGCTCTGGACCAGCTTGACTGCGCCGTCGCGGTCGATCAGGGCCGTCTGGCGGTCGGTGCCCGCGGCCGCCTCGCCCCGCAGCACCGGCCCGATGGGATCGTCGATCGGCTCCAGGGTGGCCGGGTGGATGAGCCGGAAAACCTCGGCGAACCGTTGCCCCCGCGCCTCCTGGTCGCTCCACCCGGTGATCTTCTCGGCTGTCCCGTTCATCAGCAGCACCCGCCCGCCGGCGTCGGTGCTGATGACCCCGTCGCCGATGCTCCGCAGGGTGACCGCCAGCCGCTCCTTCTCGGCCGCGAGCTGCGCGGCGGCTTGCTCCCGTTCGGATATCTCCTGGAAGAAGGTGGCCATCGATCCCGGGGCGGTCTGGAAGGCGTGGATCTCGAAAGTCCCGGCGATGCCCCCCCGGTCGTAGACGAGGTGGCGGATGACCTCGTGCCCGCCGTTGCGGGCGATGCGGGCGTACGTGGCCGGGATGACCCCGTCCTCGAGGCCGGGGAAGGCCTCGGCGATCTCCTGGCCGACGAACTGCGCGTGTGGGACGCCCAGGATGCGCTCGGCCGTCTGGTTGTAGCCGGTCAGGACCAGGCGGTTGCCGACGAGCCGGAAGAGGTGTGAGCCGAAGGGCGACGAGTCGATGATGTCGCGCAGTCGCCGCTCGTTCTCCCGCAGGGCCGAGGTGGCCCGGTCCCGCACGACGGCGAGCTGGGAGGCCATCGCCCCGACCAGCAGGAATACCCCGCCGCGCATCAACTCGTCGTGGATTTCGGCCGCCCCGAGCGCCAGCGCGTGGCAGGTGACGACGCTGGCGGCCGACAGGATGGCCACGGCGAAGCCCTTCCAGGCCCACCAGTAGGCGGCCAGGATGATCGGGACGTAGAAGAAGTGGGTGTAGACCGTCTCCACCCGCAGGACGAAGTGGAAGTAGACCGACATGGCCATCACGCCGGCCATCATCGCGGCCAGGACGGTCAACCTGCCGAGGCCGGGCGGGCTCGATTTCCCGATACGCTCCATGCCGGCCATTATATCCCCTCGGGCGCGGATTTCCACGTCAATTGGGCGATTGACAAGGCCGTGACGGCAGCCCTACAATGCCCGTCAGTAGCGGCCGGAGGCCCGGATCGGCATGCGCGCGGCCTGGCGGCGGCGGCGGTCTTCATGGCCTAGATCGTTTCAACCGGGCGCCGTGCGCGCCGCAACAGGAGGGGCCCTGCATGAGCGAGATCGTCGAGGTCATCGGCCGGGAGATCCTTGATTCCCGGGGCAATCCCACCGTCGAGGTTGACATCTACCTCGAATCGGGTCATTTCGGCCGTGCGGCGGTCCCCTCCGGCGCGTCGACCGGCGAGCGGGAGGCCCTCGAGCTCCGGGACACCGACCGCAAGGACCGCTTCGGCGGCAAGGGCGTGCTCACCGCCGTGGCCAACGTCAACGACGTCCTCGGCCCCGAAGTGGTGGGGATGGACGCCCTCGACCAGGTGGTCGTCGACCGGCTGATGATCGAACTCGACGGCACCCCGGCCAAGTCGAAGCTGGGGGCCAACGCCATCCTGGGCGTCTCCATGGCCGTGGCCCGCGCGGCCGCGGCATACACCGGCCTGCCGCTCTACCGCTACATCGGCGGCCCGGCGACCACCCTCCTGCCGGTGCCGCAGATGAACGTGATCAACGGCGGCGCCCACGCCGACAACCCGCTCGACATCCAGGAGTTCATGATCGTCCCGGCCGGCGCCGAGTCCTTCAGCGAGGCGCTGCGGATGGGGACCGAGATCTTCCACTCGCTCAAGAAGCTGCTCAAGGGGAAGAAGCTGTCCACCGCCGTCGGCGACGAGGGGGGCTTCGCGCCCGCCCTCGGCTCGGCCACGGCCGCACTCGACGCCATCATGGAGGCCATGGTAGTCTCCGGTTACCACCCCGGCGAGGACGTCTTCCTGGCCCTCGACGTGGCCGCCAGCGAGCTGCTCGAAGGCGGGCGGTACAGCTTCCCCGGCGAAGGACGCTCGGGCCTTTCCTCGGCCGACCTGGTCGACGTCTGGATGGACCTGGCCAACCGCTACCCGATCGTGTCGATCGAGGACGGCATGGCCCAGAACGACTGGGACGGCTGGGTCGCCATGACCCAGCGGCTGGGCGGGCGCATCCAGATCGTCGGCGACGACGTCTTCGTCACCAACCCGGCCATCATCGAGGACGGCATCAGGCGGGGCGTGGCCAACGCGGTGCTGATCAAGCTCAACCAGATCGGCACCCTCACCGAGACCATCGAGGCGGTCACGATGGCCCACCGGGCCGGGTACACCGACCGTCATCTCCCACCGCTCGGGCGAGACCGAGGACACCTTCATCGCCGACCTGGCGGTGGCCCTGGGGAGCGGCCAGATCAAGACCGGCTCGGCCTCCCGGACCGACCGGATGGCCAAGTACAACCAGTTGCTGCGGATCGAGGAAGAGCTCGGCGAGACGGCTGTCTTCGCCGGCAAGGGGGCCTTCCGGAAACTGGCCTGATCCGGTTCGCCCGGACCTCGCCTCTCCAAAGGAGGAGATCGTCATGTACGTCGGACTCAGAATGATGAAGACGCCGATAAGTTGCGCGCCGGACGCCGGCCTTGACGATGCCGTCCGCCTGATGAAGGAGAACAAGGTCCGCCAGTTGATGGTCGTCGAGGGGGAGCGGCTGGTCGGCATCGTCTCCGACGTCGACCTGCAGCACGTCCTCCCCTCGCCGGCCACCAGCCTCTCCATCCATGAGCTGACCTACCTGCTGTCGAAGCTGACGGTGGCCAAGTTCATGGTCCGCAACGTGGTCACCATCGGCCCGGAGGCGACCATCGAGGAAGCCGCGGTCCTGATGCACGACAAGGACATCTCCGGACTGCCGGTGGTCAAGGACGGCAAGCTGGTCGGCTACATCAACCGGACCATCATGCTGGAGATGTTCGTCGAGGAGATGGGGCAGAAGGTCCCCAGTTCGCGCATCTCGATCGAGGTCCCCGACAAGCCGGGGCAGTTGCTGGAGATCTCCCGCATCATCAAGGAGAAGGAGTTGAACATCGTCAGCCTGGCCACCTTCTTCGAGGCGCAGCCGGGCATGCGCATCATCGTTGTGCGGGTCATGACGACCGATCCCAAACCGGTGGAAGCGGCCCTGACTGCGCACGGCTACCGGATCGTCACCGCCCGGGATTTCAACCTCTGATGGCCGACTTCGGCGCCTATGTGGCCTCCCGGGAACTCTGTGGGCGGCTCGGGCAGCTGTTTGTCTGGCCGGCGGTCGCGGCGGCATGGGCGGGCATCCTGGTGGCCTTCCTCCGCCGCGCACGGGGCGGCGGAGTTCCCGACCGGCCGTGGATGCGACCGGCGGCCGCCTCGGCGGTTTCGTTCGCCTGCCTCCTGGGCGGCTTCCTGCTGCTCGTCTGGTACCACTGGCGGATCAACCGCCTGCTGCCGCTGGAACTCACCGCCGAGCAGGCGTCGTGGGTCAACTTCCTGCTGCGGAAGATGCGCGGGGGATCGTCGCTGGGCCAGGTCGATCCGGCGTCTCCGCCCCGCTACCTGATCCCCCTCTGGGTCGAGGGGGGGAAGTTCTACTTCTGGACCCTGATCACCGCCTTGATCCTGCTGGTCGAGGAACGCCGGCGGCACTTCGGCTACCTGATGACCCTGCGGGTGATGCTGGCCCTGCAGGTGACCGGCATGGCCATCTGGGACAACCCCTTCGCCCCGCCGCTGCCCCAGTTCCACCAGGAGGTCCTCCCCTTCTTCGCCGGCGCGCCGCGCGAGCAGGTCTTCATGGGCCTCTACCCCCGCATGGTCTTCTTCTACAACGCCTCGTACATGTGGATCCACCCGCCGCTGCTGTTCATCGGCTACGCCACGCTGGCGGCCACCTTCGCCGCGTCGCTGTTCACCTTCCGGGGGATCGACCCCGGCATCGACCGCTCCGGCTACGAATATGCCAAGCTCGGCTACCTGCTGCTCACCTTCGGCATGCTGGTCGGCTACCCCTGGGCGATCATGGCCTGGGGGCCGAACTGGTGGTGGGACCCGAAGATCGCCGCGTCGATCATGATGTGGCTCCTCTACTCGGCCTACCTGCACCACCGCTTCGTTATGCACACCGACGCCGGGCGGAGGCAGACGGCCGCGCTGGGGGTCCTCTGCTACGCCTCGCTGCTGTTCACCTACTTCATGTCCTGGTTCTTCCCCGGTGAACACACCTTCTAGTGCAGCGGCCCGAGGCTTCGGGCGGGGTGGCGCCGGGCGCCCAATTCGACTCGGACTTCATCCTGACCTTCCTTACCACCCTGGCGCTGCTGGGATTGGGGCTCCTCTGCCTCGGGTCGATGTTCTACTACAAGTACGCCTCGGCCAGGCCCGGCTGGAACGTCATCGGCTACCAGATGACCATGAACCGGCTGGCCTCGCCGCTGGTGATCCTGATCTGCCTGCTGCTGGTCGTCTGCGTCCCCAAGCGGATGCTGCCGGGGCGCTGGCTGGTTGTCTCGGCGGCCGTCCTGCTGGTGGTCACGGCCGTCCTGTGGCTCGCCTACGGTCTCATGCCGGCCATCATGGTCATCCTGACGGTGTCGATCGGTTTCCAGATGGTGACTCTCGGGCTGCTGGTCGCCGGCAAGCGGATGCGCTTCCGCAAGTCGGGCTTCCTGATGCAGCTCGGCTCGATCCTGATCCACGCCGGTTTCGTCTTCTTCATCATGGACTTCGCCCTGCTGCACGAGACCGGGTGGCACCTGCCCGCCTTCTGGGCGGCCACGCTGGGCATCAGCGCCGGGTGCCTGTTGTCATTCTGGCCGCCGGGGCTCTCCTTCGCCCGGCGTCCTTCATCGTGATGGTGGAACCGCCTTTCATGGAGCGTGCGTATGCGGAAGATACTGATGGTGGCGTTCATTCTGGTTCTTGCGGGCGTGGGTTGCGCGTTGATGCAGCCGTCGAAACCGGCCGCCCGTGCCGCCGCCTCGGGGCAACTGCCGGGGCGTGAATCACTTGCCGACCGTTACACCCGGGCCGCCCGGGAACTGAACGACCAGCGGGAGGCCGGCATGCGCGCCGTCCCCTACCAGGTGGGGCGTCTCGACGCCCTCCTCGACCAACTCGCCGTCGCACGGGATGCCGGTGACACCGCCGGGTTCGCGCGCCTCGAGGAGGCCATGGCGCCGCTCTTCGATACCCTGCGGGTGGAACTGGCCGCCGGAGGCGGGACGGCTGCCATGGAAGCGGGGGTGGTGAGCCGGCAGGCTTGGGAAACGAGGATCAGGAGCCTCAAGGAGGAAGTAGAGCGCTACCGGCTGAAGAACGGGGCGCTACGCAACGAACTCGCCCAGGCCGAGCTGACCGTCAGGGAGCTGAAGAGCCAGCTCGGCGACGCCCAGGCCTCAGCCGCCGAGATCATCGAGAACGTCCGGAAGTACTCGACCAAGCAAGTGGCGGCCATGCACGCCGAAGCGAAGGTCATGGTCCAGCGGATGGAAACGGTCAAGTCAGCGGCGGCGGTCGAACTGGCGGGATATGCCCGGGGGCACCTCCACGAGGGGGAGGCACAACTCAAGAAGGAGAACTCGGCCGGCGCGGCGTTCTATTTTTCGCAGATTTCGGGGATATACTCCCGCTTCCAGAAGCTGAGCCAGAAGTGAAGGCCGCGCTGGGGTCATCCGGCGTGTCCATCCTTTCGGTCACGGACCGGACCAGGTTGCCGACCTGGTTGCGCCCGAAGTTCTTGGCCCGGTAGAGCTGCCGGTCGGCGCTGTCCACCAGCCGGTCGACCGTGTCGGCGTCTTCCGGGAGGGTGCCCACCCCCAGGCTGACCGTCAGGCCGGTGGCGTTCTCGCCTTCAAGCTCCAGCGGGCGGCTGGAGATCTCGACCCGGACCTTCTCGGCTACGGCAATGGCCCCGGCCTTGTCGGTGTCGGGCAGGATCATCAGGAACTCCTCGCCGCCGAACCGGCCGACCATGTCGGTTTCCCTGACCGCCGTGACGATCCTCCGGGCGACCTCCCTGAGGGCGGCGTCCCCTCCCTTGTGCCCGTAGCGGTCGTTGAAGCTCTTGAAATGGTCGATGTCCAGCATGATGACCGACAGGGGCTCTCCGGTGCGCGTCGACCGCTTGATCTCCTCCTGCAGGTGGTCCATCAGGAAGCGGCGGTTGCGGATCTCGGTCAGGTGGTCGGTGGTGGAGAGGATGTTCAAACGGGCGTTGGCCAGGGTCAGTTCGTCCATGATCGTCTTGAGGACGTTGGACATGTCGTTGAAGTTGGCCGTCAGGCGGCCCAGTTCGCCGCCGGCCTTGGTCGTGGCCGCCAGGCCGAGGCGCCCCTCTCGGATGAGCTTGGCCGTCCGGCTCAGATCCTCCAGCGGAAGGATGATCGACCTGGCCAGGAGGAGGCTCGGCACCAGCATCAGCACGGTGATGACGAGAATGACCGTCACCATGCTTTGGCGGAGCCCCGACAGCGCCGCCTGGATCTCCTCGCGCGCCGATTCGCTCACCAGGATGACGGGGAACTCCCTCAGCTTGAAGGCGATGCCCAGGGCATCCATCCTGCCCGCGCCGGTGTATGGCCGGATGTCATTCGCCGGCAGGGACTCGCCAATGAGCCGCCTGACCTGGTCGGCCGAGATGCCTTTGGCCGATGGGGAGGCGCCCTTCCCGTCGGCGGTCACCAGGTAGCTTTTCAGGTTGTGTGTGTTGTCGTCAGCCAGGTGGCGCTCGAGTGATTCCGGATCGATGAAGCCGAGCAGGGTGATGCTTTTGGGGCCGGAACCGGAGCGGCCGGGGGCCTCGATCACCCGCTCGGCGATCACCAGGTTGTGCCACCCGGAGACCCGGTGGAGTTCACCCTTGTCGGCGGCCGGGATGGGCGTCTGGAGAGGCGGGAAGGGCGAGGCGATGTAGCTCGCCGGCGCCTGGGCGATGACCGCGTGGTTCTGGTCGATCAGGGCGAAGGCGGTGAAACCGTCGTAGTTCTCTTTCTGCAAGCGCAGGTTCTCGCGGATGATCTCGATCGACATGGCCGAACCGGAGAGGAGGCCCTCCCGCTCGGCCTGCAACAGCGACTGCTCCCGGTTGATGGCGCTCATCTCGGCGCGCCGCTGGCTGAGCCACTCGACGGCGCGCTCGCCGCGGCTGATGGCGGTCGCCTCCAGTTCGCGGTGGATGGCCTTCTCCATGTTGCTCTTGAGGAACCGCCAGGCGACGAAGCCGGCGCAGACGGACGGAACCAGGACGGCAATCAACACCAGGGCCATTACGCGGAAGCGTATCGAGGAAAGAAAACCATGGCCCGTCCCGTTCGAGGGACAGGCGTCGTCGGTGCCCATAAGTCAAACATAAGCGAAATTCCGGCCGGAGGCAACGATTTCGAAGTGAAAGAATGGCGGAATGGCAAGCTGTATGCACAAAGTTGCCAAAATTGGCACAAATTGGGCACGATTTCGGTGACGGGTGCCTCCGGGTGCTGCCCGGGTGCTTCAGGCGCCGACGCGGATGCAGCCGGCCGGGCAGGCTTCGACGCACCGCCGGCAGCCGGTGCAGCGGTGGCGCAGGACGATCACCACCCGGTACTCCTTGCCACCCAGGTCCGTCGGAAATGGACGGGCCATCAGCACCCCCTCGTCGCAGGCGTCGAGGCAGCGCCCGCAGGGAAAGGGGCCGGGGCACGCCGCGGTGTCAAGGCTGATCGGGGTGCCCATGGAGCCCTTCGTGTTCGTGCGGGTGGCGGCCGTCGTCGAGGCCCCCCAGGGCCAGCGCCCCGTGCGGGCACGCCTGGCGGCAGAGGCCGCAGCCCTGGCACAGGAAGCCGACCACGGCCACCGGCCGGCCGCCCTTCCCGGGGGTGATCGCCCCGAAGGGGCAGGCCTTGACGCAGCGGTCGCACCGGCGGCAGAGCGAGTCTGAGACCACGGCCTTGTGCTCGCCGGGGAAGAGGACCTCGATGCCCATCCGGTAGGTGGTGAAGAGCGCTCCGCAGTCGCGGTGGGAGCAGTTGCAAATGGTGGCCACGAACGGGCTGGGCATGGTCCAGACGGTGTGGATCAGCCCCTCGTCGCGCTGGTAGGCATCGGTCATGGCCGCGGCTGCTTCGGGAGTCAGCACTTCCAGGTCGGCCCTGAAGGGATCCGATTCCCGGTACCCCGCCGGGCCCAATCCCAGCCCGAAACAGTAGCGCGCCTCGGGCTTGCCGCGGACGAAGCGGCGGCAGGTGCACGGCAGGCGCACGATCGACTGGGTCATCTGGAAGATGCGGTGGACATGCTCGCGCGGCACGATCTGGCCGTAGTGCTTCTTCTTGTACTTTCGCACCGCCCAGTCGTGCCCGGCCCGCTTGAGCCAGCCGACGCGGCGCCAGAGCGGCGAGAGCTTGTCGTACAGGGTGTAGAGGCGGATGATCGAATCCTCGAAGGAGCCGGAGTGCGACTGGTGGCGCGCTTCCACGCCGAGCCGGTCCATCAGCTCGCGGGAGTGGTTGCGGGCCTCAAGGTACCAGACCTTCCCCTCGCCATGCTGGGTGCAGAACTCGCACATGCCGTCCGCTCTCTCCTCGCTCCGGTAGGTCCCCGGTCAGGCGGGGAGGCAGGAAACCAGGACCCGGCGGGAGCGGGGCCCATCGAACTCGGCCAGAAAGATCCCCTGCCAGGTGCCCAGCAGGAGCTTGCCGGCGCCGACCGGCACGGTGACCGAGGAACCGATCAGGGAGGCCTTGATGTGGGCGGCACTGTTCCCTTCGGCGTGGGCGTAATGGCTCTTCCAGGGGACGAGGCGATCCAGGGCGGCGATCAGGTCGGCCACCACGTCGGGATCGGCGTGCTCGTTGATGGTCATCCCGGCGGTGGTGTGGGGGACGAAGACGACCACCGTGCCGTTGGACAAGCCGGCCTCGCGCACCGCCTGGGCGACCTCGGTGGTGATGTCCAGGAACTGGGTCCTGGTGCCGGTCTCGATCCGCAGTTCCGTCGGCAGACGTCCCATGGGTTGATGGTAGGCTGGCCGCTGGCCCCTGTCAACGGGAGGCGCCCCAGCCGGGTGGTTGGCTGGGTCATCGCCGCCCCGGGCAGTCGTGACCGGCGGGGCCGTGGAGCGCGCGGCGCAACAGCGGGGTCAGCGTGATCGCCCCGGCCGGGCAGAGTTCGTGGCAGCAGTAGCAGGCGATGCAGGCCCGGGCGTCGATCACCGGCCAGCCGGATGACATGTCGATGGCTCCCACCGGACAGCCGTCCCGGCAGATGCCGCAGGCGGTGCAGCGACGGCAGTCCACCCGCAGGCGGGCCTTGCGCAGGAACGAGAAGAGGACGGCGTTGCCCACCCAGCTGACGAAATCCCGGGCGAACGAGGCCGGTAACCGCCAACTGGGGATCGCCCCCGGGAAATCGATCCCGTCGATGGCGTATTCGCCCATGGCGGGGTGCTGCCGGCGCACCTCGGCCAGGTAGAGGACCCGATCCTCGGGCAGGCCCATCAGCCGGCAGACCAGCCGGTCGACCGCCACCGCGTCGGTCGAGGCGATCAGCAGGCCGACCTCCCTGGGCGAGCCGTTCGACGGGCCGTCCCCCTCCATGGCCGTGACCGCGTCCATGATCGTCAGGTGGGGCGGCCTGATCGAGAAGACGTCGGCCACCACCCGGGCGAACTCCCGCTTCCGGCGTGCCACGGCGTGCAGCCGCGACTTGTCGGCCCCAACCAGATAGCCGTACGTGTTCTTTACCGCGCCGGTCATCAGCGTCTGGAGGTGGGTCTTCATCTTCGGCAGGCTGATCACCAGGTCGGCCTCGAGCACCTGGCGCGACACCCGCACGGTGCGGGTGAAGGGCGAATCGACGGGCACCTCGACGGCGCTCTCGCCCATGACCGTGTAGCACCCCCGCGAGGCTTCCTGGATGCCGGTCACCTCGCCGCAGCGCCGTCCGATGCCGTAGCCGCGCGCGCCGGGGTTGTCACCGACCTGGACGACCGCGCCGGCGGCTCTGCATCCGGTCGACCACGGCCGCGACCAGCGATGGGTGGGTGGTCACCCCCTGCCCGGGTGGGTAGGGCCCCAGCATGTTCGGCTTGACCAGCACCCGGGCTCCGGCCAGCGGCATCGGGAAGCGCCGGAAGACCTCGTCGACGGCCGGCGCCATCCGGTCGTACGAGGCCTGCTGCAGCAGCACCGGGGTCGGGGTGGTCTTCCCGCTCATGCCCGCCCGCCGGTGATCCAGCGGGCGTAGCTCCCCAGCAGGCCGCGCAGGCGCAGCCCGTGGCCGGGGAGGATCGACATCAGTTCCTGGCTGTCGATCAGGGCCGATACACGCTTCTTGTCGATCCGCTGGCGGTAGATGTCCCCCGCCTTGAGCCGGTCGACTCCGTCGGCGGCAACCATGGCGTCGATTTCGGCCATGATCCGTCGGGAATCGGCGATCTTGGACCGCTGCACGGCCGCTTTCTTCCGGTCGAGGATCCCCTCCTCGGCCCGGATGTCGATCAGGCGCAGCGACGCCTCGTAGGTGGCATCGGCGATCTCGTCCCGGTTCAGCCACTCGGTCTCGTAGCTGAGGGTGTACTTCCAGCTCGGCGCGAGCAGCGCCCGCCGGTGCTCCTCCAGCGTGCGGAAGCGCATCTTGTAGCCGACCTTCTCCGGTTCCTCGAAGGCGATGCTTCCCGGGTCGAGGAAGGGCGCCAGCGGCGAGATGAACGGGAAGACGTTGCGCCGGTGTCCGATGTCGCGGATCAGGTGGCGGGAGTAGTCGACCGTCTCCATGACCGAGGCATAGTCCTGCCGCGGGATGCCGACCATGTAGTAGATGTCGACCTTCTTGGCCCCGTACTGCAGCGCCAAGCGGATCGTGTTCTCGAAATCGAGGGTGGAGTACGGCTTGCCCGAAGCCATCCGGATGCGCTCGTCGTGCGTCTCGGGCGACATCTCCATCGAGAAGACCGGCACCGCCGCGGCCAGCTTGCGCATGAACGGCTCGTCCACGCCTCGGAAGAACTCGAACACGATCTCGTTCTCCACCTTCGCCCGGGCCAGCCGGTCGAGGACCTCGTCGGCGAAGGCCATTCCGGGCACGCGGATGTCCCCCACCAGGAAGACCGGCGTGTGGGCCATGCGCGATAGCTGGACGATGTTGTCGACGTAGCGCGCCGGCGAGCGCACCCCCAGTTCGGTCCGGCCGAAGGAGTTCCGGAAGGCGTACTGGGAGCCGCCGCAGATGACGCAGTTCTCGGTGCAGCCGCGGCACAATAGCGGCATCGTGACCGGGTACGAGACCCAGTTCTGGAAGGGGACCACCGAGCGGAGGTCGCGGTGGCGGAAGACCTGGTTCATCACCGACCGGTAGCTGAAGTCGGTGTAGTCGAGGTCGGTCGGGACGTGGGTCAACGGGTTTTCCCGGACCGTGCCGTCGGTGTCCCGCCAGGTCAGGTTGGGCACGGTGGAAAGGTCGCCCCCGTCGCGCAGGGCAACCAGCAACTGGCGCAGCGGCTCCTCGACCGAGTCGCCCCGCAGCACCAGGTCGACCTGGGGGTAGTCCATCAGTTGCCGGTGGAAGTAGCTCGACGACAGGCCGCCGAAGAGCACCTTGGCCTTCGGGTGGATCTCCTTCACCAGCCGGGCCACCTCGATGCTCCCCTGGGCGTGCGGCAGCCAGTGCAGGTCGATGCCGAAGACCGGCGCGTCGAGCTTGCGGATCATGGCCGCCGGGTCGAATCGCGGCGAGGCCAGCATCCGGTAGGCCAGGTTGACGATCCGGGCCCGCATGCCGTGCTCCTCCAGGTAGGCCGACATCGACGCCAGCCCGACCGGGTACATCTCGAATACCGGCGTGGAGGGGACCATGTCGCTGATCGGCCCGAAGAAGATGGCTTCCTTGCGGAAGTCGAAGACGCTCGGCGCGTGCAGGAAGATGATGTCCATCCCTCCATTATACAAAAATCGGCCCCGCCGCGAATCACAAATGGCGAGTGTCCCGATTCTCGGGAACCAAATGGCGACATTCCGCGTCGAAACAGAACATGGACCACATTCATGTGCGAAAGGAAGGACGATCATGAACCGGGAAGACTTTGCCAGGGAACTGATGCTCGACGAGATCAGTCGCGAACACGGGCGCTTCGTGACTTTGCGGATCATCGACCGGATGGTGGTCCGCTACGGGAGCCTGTTCGACCGGCCGTTGCTGACCGCGGTGGCCGACCGGATCAACGGGGAGTTCGCCGTCGGCAGGACGATCTGACGGGGAGCGGGGCGGGCGTCAGTCGGCTTCCGCGGCCACGACGGGCAACGGGTCGAGCCGCCCGACGGTGACGCTGAAGTGGCGCCCCCCCGACTCCTCGAGATGGAATACGGCCCCGCTGGAGTCCCCCAATGGGAAAAACAGGAGGGTAACCTCTCCCCCTCTCCCCCCTCCCCGGAGGGGGACTCCACGCGGGTGACCCGCAGCCCCTCGGGCAGGGTGAGACTGCTCTTCGGTTTCGGCTCGCCGGAGAGCGTCTGGGAGAAGGTGTTCGAGGCGAAATCGTAGCCCACCAGGACCGGCTTGCCGGTATTGACCGCGCGCACCCCGGCGTCGGTCAGGAACGACACCACCCGGCGGCGCCCGGCGGCGATGCGGACCGACTCCATCCCCCGGCCGACGAAGGGCATGGCCAGCGCCAGCGCAAGCCCCATGATGACCAGGACGACCGACAGTTCGATCAGGGTCAGGCCGGCAGCCCGGCGGCGGAGGGTCACTCCCAGCTCTTGATGACCACGTCGGACCCGCCGGCGGTGCAGCCGAGACGGTAGTCCTTCCCCTCGTCGATCACCTCGTAGACGTAGGGGTTCCCCCACGGGTCGGCCGGGACGGCCTTCTTCAGGTAGGGGCCCTTCCAGCCGGTGGCCGACGACGAGACGAGCTCGTCCAGCGCCGGCGGGTAGGTGCCCACGTCGAGCCGGTAGTTGTCCAGCGACAGGCCGAGAATCTCCATCTGGGCCTTGGCCGTCTTGTGCTTGGCCTCGTCGACCTTGGGAATGACCGCCTGGTAGACCAGGCTGGCGATCAGCCCCAGGATGACCAGGACGACCATCAGCTCGATGACGGTGAAGCCGGCTGGCCGGCCCCGGTTGCGGCGGTATTCGGCGGTCGAAGGCATGCGATTCCTCCCCTTAGAAAGAGATGCTGTAGACGCTGAAGATGGCCCACAGGACGGAAATGACGATCCCCCCCAGCAACAGGCCAAGGGCCACCAGGATGACCGGTTCGATCAGCGCCAGGATCCCCTTGGTGGCCGACTCGACCTCGCGTTCGAAGATGCCCGCCGTCCTGACCAGCATCTCCTCGATCTGCCCCGTCTCCTCCCCCACGGTGGCCATGTGGATGAACAGGGGCGGGAACACGCCGGTCCGCTTCAGAGGCGTGGCCAGCCCCTCGCCCTTCTTGAGACCGCCGCTGATATCCCCCATGAAACCGGCCATGTGGCGGTTGCCGACCGTCCGCCCGACGATCTCGACCGCCTGCAGGATCGGCACCCCGCCCGACAGGAGCGTTCCCAGCGTCCGGGCGAAGCGGGCCGTCTCGAGCTTGCGCGTCAGCGTGCCGATCAGCGGCCAGTCGAGCCGGCTCCTGTCCCACGCCAGCTTTCCTTCGGCGGTGGAAATCCAGGTCCGGAGCAGCAGCACCGCGGCGGCCAGGCCCAGCAGGGCGGCCCACCACCACTGGCCGATCAGGTCGCTGGCGCCCATCAGCAGGCGCGCCGGGAGGGGGAGCGCCTCGCCCAGGTCCTCGAAGATCCTGGCGAACCGGGGCATGACGAAGATGAAGATGATCGCCAGCGAGACTCCCGAGAAGAGGACCAGGAAGATCGGATAGGCCAGGCTCGACGAGGATGAAGTCGCGCGTCTTCTGGTTCTGGTCGAGGAACTCGGCCAGGCGCCGCATGACGATCTCCATCGCCCCGCCGCTCTCGCCCGCCCTGACCATGGTGACGTACAGGTCCTCGAACCAGTCCGGGTGGGCCGCCAGCGCGTCGGCCAGGGACGACCCCTCCACGACCGCGTGGCGCACCTCGCCGACGACGACGGCGAAGCGCCGATTCTCGGTCAACTGCTCGAGGATGGCCAGGCTCCGGTCGACCGGCAGGCCGGCCTCGAGCAGCGTGGCCAGCTGGGCGGTGAAGAAGACCACCGAGCGGTGCCGCCGCCAGCGGAATCCCGCCGCCGCCCGCCCGCCGGCGCCTTCCTCGGCGGGCTTGATCTCCAGGGGGTAGAGTTTCAGGTGGTGGAGACGGTCGGCAACTGCGCCCGGATCGCGGGCATCCATCTGGCCGCTGACGATCCTCCCTTCGGCGTCGGTGGCGGAGTAGGCGAAGGGGGGCACTACTCCTCCTGGGTCACCCGGATCACCTCGGCCAGGGTGGTCAGGCCCCGGAAGACCTTGGTGAAGCCGTCGCGGCGGAGGGTGACCATTCCCTGGGAGATGGCCAGGTTCCGGATGGTGTCGGCGCCCGGGTCGGTCATGACCAGGCGGCGCACGGCTTCGTCGACCGGCATGATCTCGAAGATGCCGACGCGGCCGCGGAAGCCGGTGCCGGCGCACGCCTCGCAGCCGGTGCCGCGGGCGAAGACCGCGTCGGCCGGGGGGGCGACGCCCATCTGCCGCACCAGGGCGGCCTGCGACGGGTCGGCCGTCCGGCAGTCGGGGCAGACCCGCCGGACCAGCCGCTGGGCCATGATGCCGATCACCGAGGAGCTGATCAGGTAGTTCTCGACGCCCATGTCGAGCAGGCGGGTGACCGCCCCGGCGGCGTCGTTGGTGTGCAGGGTGGAGAAGACCAGGTGGCCGGTCAGGGCCGACTGGACGGCGATCTCGGCCGTCTCCCGGTCGCGGATCTCGCCCACCATGATGACGTCGGGGTCCTGCCGGACGATCGACCGCAGGCCGGAGGCGAAGTCGAGCCCGATCTTGGCCTTGACCTGGATCTGGTTGACTCCGGCCAGCTGGTACTCGACCGGGTCCTCGATGGTGATGATCTTCCGGTCGGTCGAGTTGATCTTGGCCAGGGCGCCGTAGAGGGTGGTCGTCTTGCCCGAGCCGGTCGGGCCGGTCACCAGGATCATGCCGTAGGGGCGCCGGATCAGGCGATCGAAGGTCGCCAGCATGCCTTGCTCGAAGCCGAGGTCCTCCAGGCCGATGAAGACCGAGGCCCGGTCGAGGAGGCGCAGCACGACGCTCTCGCCGTAGACCGTCGGGACGGACGAGACGCGGATGTCCAGGTCGTGCCCCGGCAGGTTCATCCGGATGCGCCCGTCCTGGGGGAGGCGCGACTCGGCGATGTTCATCCGGGCCATGATCTTGAACCGCGAGATGACCGCCGCCTGGAGCCGCTTCGGGGGCGACTCGGCCTCGTGCAGGATGCCGTCGATCCGGTAGCGGACCACCAGGCGGTCCTCGAACGGCTCGAAGTGGATGTCGCTGGCGCGTGCTTCGGCCGCCCGGGAGATGAGCAGGTTGACCATCCGGATGACCGGGGCCTCGGATGCCAGGTCGCGCAGGTGGTCGACGTCGGCCGTTTCGCCCTCGGCGGCGCCCTCCTCCTCGCCGGCCATGTCCTCGACGATCCTGCGGATGGAGCCCGACTCGCCGTGCAGGCGGTCGATGGCGGCCAGGATGTCCGGCTCGGCGCCCCTGACCGGGATGACCCGGCAGCCGACCAGGACCTCGACCTGGCCCACGGTGGCCCGGTCGTCGGGATCGGCCATGGCCAGGCGCAGCACGTCGTCCTCCAGGGCGAGCGGAAGGACGCGGTATTCCTTCATGAACTTGGGGGACATGATCCCGGCGAGGACCGGCGCGGATGGGAAGTCGGCCGCCCTGAGGATGCTTCCGGGCGTGTCGGAGGCGGGAGTGCCGGTGAAGGGCTCGGTCATCGTTTCCAGGGGCGCGTCATGCGCCACCGTCGTTGTCGATTGTATGGCAGCGCCCGGGCAGTGTCAACGAGGCCCGCCGCCCGCATGGCCCGCCCGCGGTCTCCGCGCCGCTAGAAGAGCTTCCCGAGGATGTAGCCGATGACCAGCCCGATCAGCAGGATGGTGGCCGCCACCCGGGCCTCGAAGACCTTCCGCCCGTGGCCCAGCTTGACCCCCACCAGGGAGGCAATGAAGGCCAGCCCCTGGATGAGCAGCACGATGGGCAGCGTGATGACCTTGACCAGCACCGGCCCCAGGATCGGCGTGGCCCCCAGCGCGCCCACGAGGAAGGTGAACGCGGCGGTGAAGATCGGCGTGACCAGGCCCCACAGGATGGCCAGCGCGGCCACCAGGTGGCGGTCGAGCTTCAGCGCATAGCCGAGGGCGACGAGCAGCAGCAGGATCGTCCAGAAGAGGAGGATGCGCTGGTGCCGCCGGGAACGCCCCGCCGGCGTGGCCGGCTCGGGCTCGTCCTCGGCGCCGGGAAACTCCACCGGCTGGCCCGGATCGAAGGCCGACCGCTCCGGTTCGTCCGGTTCAGGGGACGACGATGCCGCCGCTGGTTCCGCCATGGGTGACCTTCTTGGTGCCCAGCGCCTGCCAGCGGTCCTGGCACCGGTACTCGTGCAGTTCGCCGTCGGGGAGGACCAGCAGCAGACGCTCGCGGACCGGCACGGCGCCGCCGCACCGGCTGCAGAAGAGGGCCGTCGCCGTCAGGTCCTCGGTACGACCCGTTCTTCGGTTTCACTTGCGGACTCCCCCATGGCAGTTGAGGCAGAGCGCCTGGGAGGCCGCCGGGATGCGCAGGTAGAGGGTCTTCCGGCCGGCGGCGTCGACGGCCCCGTCGTGGGGGGCGTGGCAGGTGTGGCAGGTCATGACCGAAGGCGTTTCCAGCGGGAGGGGCCTGGACATGGCCGACGGGAAACCGTTGCCGCCGACGTGCTTGCGGCCCTGCAGGCAGGGCACGTGGCAGTTCCTGCAGATCGCCGCCACGCCCGCCCGGAGGTCGCCGGTTCCGGGATCGCCGCTGGTATGGCAGGCCTCGCACCCGAGCGCGTCGAAGTCGTGCGGGTCGTCGCCCCCCCGGCGGCGCCCGGCACGACCGTCGCCAGGCACAGGATGCCGACGGCCAGCAGTGCGCGGAAGGTTCTTTCAGGTTTCACGGGGTGTAACAGTAGACCGCGGACGCCCTTTTTGCAACCCGTGCGGCACCTGTCAGGCGAATACCGTCACTGCACAATCATGCGTTTTCAAGACCTGACCCCATGGTATATTGTCCACCAAGCCTATTCCGAGGAGGAGGCATGTCCCAGGAGAAGAAGGAGTTGCGGGTCAAGATTCCCGACGAGGTGCTCAAGGGTGTCTACGCCAACCAGATGGTCGTCAGCCACACCAAGGAGGAGTTCATCCTCGACTTCATGAACCTATTTCCCCCCGAGGGGGTGGTGAACGCCCGGGTGATCATCTCGCCGGGGCACATGAAGCGGATGATCCGGGCGCTGGGGAGGAATCTGGAGGCCTACGAGCAGCAGCATGGGGTGATCGAAGAGGCCGTCCCGCCGCAGGCCGCCGAGCGCTCCTCCATCAACTAGGCTGCCGGCCATTCCGGCGCTTTCGGGCGGGGTCCTGTCGCCTCACACCCCCACGGAGTGCTCGCGAAAGGACTGCGCTCTCCGTGGGGGTCCCCCGTCGGCGCCACCCCACCCGAAAGCCACGGAGAGTCTCAGGCTCCAAATTTGTTGAGGCGGAGGGCGGCGGCCAGCATCAGGCCCATCAGGTGGAGCGACGGCATCCTTCCAAGCCCCCCGCCGGCGCACGACACCTCGTCGAAGCGGGTCACCCGGTCGGGGCGGCTCCAGCGCGACTTGAGGATCAGCGGCACCGGGTGCCACGAGTGCCCTTTCAGCGCCGCCGGGGTGGAGTGGTCGCCGGTGACCGCCAGCACGTCGGGGGCCAGCGCGGTGATCCGCGGCAGCAGGGCGTCCATGGCCTCGATGGCGGCCACCTTGGCGGCGAAGTCGCCGTCCTCGCCGCGGCTGTCGGTCTCCTTGAAGTGGATGAAGAAGAAGTCGTAGTTGGCCAGGTCCTTCTCCAGCAGGCCCACCAGGTCGGCCGTCGACGAGGCCCCCTCGCGGACGTCCATGCCCACCAGCCGCGCCAGCCCCTTGTACATCGGGTAGACGGCCAGGGCCAGCGGCCGGAGCCTGAACCGCTCGACCAAGGTGGGGTAGTGGCGGTGGGCGGCGAACCCGCGCAGCAGGATGATGTTGGCCTTCGGTTCGTCGGCCAGGATGGCCCTGACCTGTCGCTGGAAGTCGGCCACCAGGGCGGCGGTCCGCGCGGCCGGGGGGGTGTGGGCCATGGGAGCCAAGGGCGGCACGCCGGTCTTCTGGGGGTCGGTGTCGGACACGTCGTCGGACAGGCCTTCGCCGCGCAGGACCAACACCGCCCGGTGCTCCTTCTCCGGTTCGATGAACCACTCCACCTTCGGGTCGAGGCGCACACCGTTCCGGATGCGCTCGCACAGGCGCGCGTTCTCGCCGGTCGAGATCCGCCCGGCCCGCCGGTCGGTCACCAAGCCTTCGGGATCGAGGCTGGCGAAGTTGACCCGGGCGGCCACGTCGCCGCGCTGGATCGGGAAGTTGACCCCCAACGCGGAGAGGACGCCCCGGCCGATGTTCCCGGCCACCGGGTCGTAGCCGAAGAGGGACAGGTGGGCCGGCCCCGAGCCGGGGGTCACTCCGGGGTAGACCGGATCGAGCAGGCCTGTTTCGGCGGAGGCCGCCAGCGCGTCCAGGTTGGGGGTGCGGGCCGCCTCCAGTTCGGACGGTCCACCCGGCTCGCCCGGACAGCCGCCCAGGCCGTCCATGACCAGCAGGACGATCTTGGTGGTGTTCTGGACGGCCAACTGGTCGATTATCCCGTTGCCCATGGGTGGCTCCTTTCGGATGATTTACTGTAGCATACCCCCGTCGCCGGGGACAAGCCGGCCGCAGCCCGCGCGCGACGTTTCCCAAACCGGCCGGGATTCACTATAATGTGCGGCGCCATGGGCAGCCTCGCCGACATCCACCGCCATCGTGTCCTGGTGGCCACACTGACCGCCAAGGAGCTGAAGGTCCGCTACCGCGGATCGGTCATCGGCTTCCTGTGGACCTTCCTCAACCCGCTGCTGATGATGCTGGTCTACACGTTGGTCTTCTCGGTCTACATGCGGGCCCAGGTGCCCCGCTACCCGATGTTCGTTTTCGCCGGCCTGCTCCCCTGGATCTGGCTCTCCGGATCCCTGTCGCAGGCCACCACGGCGGTGCTGCGCGACGGCCACCTGCTCAAGAAGGTCAACTTTCCGCCGGTCATCCTGCCGTTCGTGACCCTGTCGGCCACGACGGTGAACTTCGCCCTGTCGCTGCCGCTGCTACTTCGTCTTCGCCGCCGCGTTCGGCGTCCGGTTCGGCTGGCCGCTGGTCCTCCTCCCGGTGGCGGCCATCCTCCAGTTCCTGGTGCTGTACGGCCTGTCGCTCCTCCTCTCCGCGGCCACGGTCTTCTTCCGCGACATCGAACACCTGATCGGCAACCTGATCATGCTCCTCTTCTTCCTGACCCCGGTGCTCTACAGCGAGGAGATGATCCCGGAGCGCTACCGGGACCTGGCCATGCTCAACCCGGCCGCGTCGCTGATCAGGGTGTGGCGCGACATCCTCTACGGGGCGGCCTGGCCGAGGCCGACCGACCTGGCGGTGGTGCTGGCCTTCGGCGCGCTGGTCACGGTGGCCGGGGAGGCCGTCTTCCGGTCGCTCGCGCCCCGGTTCGTCGAGCGCATCTAGGCGGTGACCTTGGAGAAAGTCGCCCCGTTCCGGCGTCCGACGGGAATCATCCTGGCGGCCGTGTCGGCCGTCTGCTACGCCATCATGCCCCTGCTGGCCAAGGCCGCCTACCGCCTCGGCACGTCGCCGTTCGATCTCCTCGCGCTGCGTTTCCTGTTCGCCGCGGTCATCTTCTGGAGCGTTTCGCTGTCACTGCGCCGCCAGGCGATGGACATCGGGCGCCACAATGCCTTTCTCTCCGGGGTGGCCGGGATCCTCTTCGGCCTGGCGGCCATGGCCATGTTCATCGCCTACCGCCGTCTCGACGCCTCGCTGGCGGTCATCCTCCTCTACACCCACCCGCCCCTGATCGCCCTTCTGAACCGCATCTTCCACCGCGAGTGGCTCGGGGCGGTGGGCGTGCTGGCGCTCGGGCTCGGCCTTCCTGGGGGTGATCCTGGCGGTCGAAGGGCCTTTCGCCGGCAGCGGCATCGACCCCTACGGCGTGGCCGCGGCCCTGGCCGGGAGCGTCCTCTACGCGATCTATTCGCTGGTCGGCCAGCGGCTGGTCGTCGGGAACGGGCGCCCTGGCCTTCTCGACCTGGTCGGTGACGGCCACCTTGGTGCTGGTGTCGGCCGTCTCGTCGCCGCTGGGCGCCTGGCGGCGCGCCGACGAGGCGGTCATCTGGATCGCCGGCGATCATCGCCCTGGTGTGCACCTTCCTGGCCATCTACACCTATGCCGCGGCGGTGAAGTTGGTCGGGGCCACGATGGCCTCGACGGTGGGGAACCTCGAGCCGGTGATGGTGGTCATCCTCTCCGGCCTGGTGCTGGGCGAGCGGCTCGGGCAGATGCAGGCCATCGGCGGCATCCTGATCTTCCTCGGCGTCTGGCTCATTCACGTGCGCCCGGCGGCCGTGGCCCGGGAACGGGAAGGCTGAGGGGGGCGGAGGTGCTTTCGAACCTGCTGCTGCTCCTGGGGGCCTTCCTGGTCAACCTCCCCTTCGGTTACGCCCGGGCCGGGACCAGGAAGTTCGGCTGGTTGTGGATCGTCTGCGTCCACGCCCCGGTGCCGCTGGTGATCGCCGCCCGACTCGCCCTCGGCATCGGCTGGGCGGTCGTCCCGTTCCTGGTCGGCGCCTCGGTGGCCGGGCAGTTCGTCGGGGCGGCCGGCTGCGGCCTAAGGGGGGGGCTCGGGGCGGGCCTCTTCGGGGATGATCGTCTCGATGCCGCGGATTCTCTCCTCCTCGGAGTCCTCGGATATCCGCCGGTAGATGCCGATCACCTTCCCCTGGCGGTCGACGGTGATGATGGCCGGCAGGAAGGACGATCCCCATGTCGGCGGCCAGCTTGTCCCCCCCGTCAACGTAGATGGGGAAGTTGACCTTGATCGGCCTCCCGCCGCTCCAGCCCCGCCACGAAGTCACTGATCACCTGGCGGGAGAGGTCGTATTCGCCGTCGGTGTTGACCGAGACGATCTCCAGCTTGTCGGACGGGTACTTGGCCCTGATCTTGACCAGGGCGCCGAATTTCTCCACGCAAGCCTTGCAGTAGACCGACCAGAAGGCCATCAACACCACCTTGCCTGCCGATCAGGTCGGCCCGGGTGACTGTCCTGGCCGTCGGTGGCCTGCAGTCTGGAAGGCGGGCACCACGGCGGCCTCGGCCAGCTTGTCATCGTTGCTGGAGATAGTCGAGCGACGCCCTGGCCGGGGTCGGCCGCCAGGCAGGCGACCAGCGTCACGGCCGCCACGACACCGGTGCACGTCATCTGCCCGTCATGTCAGCTCCCGTTCCTCTCCTCGCGTGAGCCGGTTTACCGGATCGCGCCGCTGCCGCCGGTCACGCTGGCGGTCTCCCGGGCCGATCAGCCGGCCGATGGCGGCCAGCAACTGGGTCCGGTTGAAGACCTTGTAGATGAAGTCGTCGGCCCCGGCGCGTGATGGCCGTCGAGGGGTCCTCGGCGGTGAAGCCGGTGATGATGATCACCTTGATGGCCGGGGCGAGGCTCTTGACCTCCCGGAGAACCTCCATGCCGTCGAGCCCGGGCATCTTCATGTCGGTGATCACCAGGTCGAAGGGTTGCCTGCCCGAGCCATCTCCAGCGCCTCCGCGCCGTTCTGGGCGGCGAGGATCTCGGTATCCCTCCGACTCGAGGATCATGCTGCATGGCCAGGCGGAGGATCTCCTCGTCGTCGACGATCAGGATGCGCGGCATCGGCGCCCGCGTCCGGTCATGCCTCTCGCCCGGCGGTGCGGCCGGCGGGCCCGGACAGGACCGCCTCCCGGGCCTTGTGGAAGGCGCACTCCTGGCAGTGGTCGCGCACGTAGTCCTCGTTGCCGGCCCGCTCGTGGTAGAGCCAGCAGGCGAAACCCTGGTCCTTGATGTAGACCGGGCACGTCTCCCGCCGTGCGCCCGCCGTCCAGCTCGCCGCAGTCCGTTCCTCCCAGCAGGGCCGGGCCTTGACCGTCGGCAGGATGACCCGGAAGGTGGTCCCCTACCCCGGGGTGCTGCTGGACGCCGGATGACGCCGTTGTGCCGCTCGATGATGCCGTAGGTGATCGACAGCCCCAGCCCCATCCCCTTCAGGTCCCTCTTGGTGGTGAAGAAGGGGAGGAAGATCTCGTTGAGCACCTCCGGCGAGATGCCGACCCCGTCGTCGGAGACGTCCACGGCCACGAACTGGCCGTCGCACAGCGACCGGACGAGTGATCTCGATACTCCCCGTGCCCTTCTGCAGCATGGCGTCGCGGGCGTTGGTGATCAGGTTCAGGAAGACCTGCTGGAGCTGGTTGTCGTCGGCCGGGACCGGCGGGAGGTTGCGGCTCGAGGCCGAGGTCGACGGCGATGTTGGCGTCGGCCAACTGCCGCTCCACCAGGGCCAGCGCCCTGCGCACCGGTTCGCTGATGTCCATCGGCTGCGGCTCGAGGACCGACTGGCGGGCGAACAGCCTGATCTGGTTGATGATCTTGCTCATGCGGCTCACCTGCCCGACGATCCGCTCGACGTTGCGGTACTCCTGCGAGCTCGGGCGACAGGTACCTGAGGCTCTGCTCGGCGAAGAGGCCGATGGCCAGGAGGGGCTGGTTCAGTTCGTGGGCGATGCCGGCGCCCAGCTGCCCCATGGCCACCAGCTTGCTGGCCTGGATCAGTTCGCGGCGCGCCCGCCGCAGCTCGCGGTTGCTCTCCTCCAGTTCCCGGGAGTACTCCTGGGCCTTGTTGCGGGCTTCGCTGATCGTCTCCATGTCCTGCAGGATCCGCCCGATCATGGCGTTGAACGACTGGGTCAGCCGGCCGATCTCGTCGCCGCCGTCTCCTCGGCCTCGCTGCGCCGCGTCTCCTTGGAGGCGATCCCCTCGGTGGCCTCCACCAGCTACTTGATGGGCGGCTGATCGACCGGGCGATGACCACGCTGACGATGAACGCCGCGGCGACGCCGACGCACATCAGGGTGATCATCACGGTGATGATCTTGCGCTTGGTGGTGTCGCTGTGCCGAGATGTCCATGACGACCGAGATGATCGCCCACGAGCCGGGGTAGACCGAGAAGACCCGGTGGGCCGCCCGGTACGGGACGCCGTTGACGGTGAAGGTCGAGCGGCTGCGCCCGTTCTGCCCCGGGAGCGCCGCGGCGACCCGCCTCAGGTCGAGCTGCGGGGCGAAGCGGGCCGTGTCGCCGAGGGTCGAGGCCATGATGCTGCCGTCCTGGTCGCTGATGACCAGGTCGATCCCGGCGGTCTCCTTGATCACTTCGCACGAAGCGGTCGTCGACCACCTGGCCGACCAGCATGGCGCCGTTCATCCCCCCTTGACGCTGGTGGTCTCGTTCGGCGCGATGGCGCACAGGAACATGCCGGTCGCTCGGTGGTGATGATCCCCTGGGAGCGCTGGCCGCTGAGCCCCTGGCGGACGATCGGCTGCCGCTCGAGGTCTTTGTCCATCAGGCCCAGGTGGTCGAGGCGCAGGATCTCCTTGCCGTCGCGGTCGAAGATGGCCACCAGGTCGACCCGCGAGAGGGTCTTCATCGGGATGATCAGTTGGCGGAGGCGGGCCAGGTCGCGGCGGTTGAGGGCTCTCCTGGATGGGGGCGAAGTAGATCTTCAGCTCGCAGAAGGTGAGCAGCTTGTCGAGTTCCCGGCGGATGATGTTGCCGACCACGCCGGCGACGGCGTCGACCTGGCTGTTGATCCGTTCCTCGACCAGGCGGTCGGTGGTGGTGACGCCGTACGGCAGGGCCATGCTCACCCCGGCCACGATGATCAGCGCGAAGGGGATGAGGATGCGGAAGAAGACCCGGCCGCGGAGGGGCTCGAGGAGCCGGAAGACGACCCCGCGCGATCGGACCGGATCCGGGAGCGGCTCGAAGTCCCTGGGCATGCCGGCGGGTCCCGTCAGTGCATCGGGACGAAGCCGTTGTCGGCGATGATCTTCCGCCCCTCGGGGCCCACGAGATGAAGGCGATGAAGGCGGCCACCTCCGGCTTGGCGTCCGGGCGGTGGGCCAGGGCCATGGGCCGATAGTAGGGGTAGCGGTCGCTCCGGATCGACTCGTCGGCTCGGCGCCACGCCGTCGACCATCAGGACGTTCACCGGCAGTTTCTCCATCAGGACGGCCCCCAGGGAGGTGTAGCCGATGGCCGACGGCGTCTTGACCAGGGCGTCATTGGCGTCGGGCGCCCGCTCGATCATGATCAGCGTGGGGCCGAAGACCATGTCCTTCGGGAAGAGGGGCCCCATCAGGACGATCTTGGCCGAGGAGTGCCCCGGGCGGTCGATGACCACCATCGTGTCGTCGTCGGGAGCCGGCAATCCCGAGCTTCGACCACTTGGTGATCTTGCCGGCGTAGATGTCGCGCAGGTCTGCGGAGCTGATGTCCCGGATCGGCGATGTCCTTCTGGGTGACGAACGCCAGGCCGTCACGGGCGAACTCGTTGTAGAGCACGCCGAGGCTCTTCTCATCCTCCTCGAAGGCGCGGGAGATGGCCCCCAGGTCGATGTCCCCCTTCACGGCTCCCTGGATGCCGCCGGCGGTGTGGCTGCTCGGGCAGGAACTGGATCGACAACGCTCGGGTTCTTGGCGGTGAAGGCCTTGCCGAGGATCTCCAGTATCGGCGTGGTGGTGGCCGATCCGCCGATCAGGATGGTCACCTGGGGGGCGTCGTGGCCGGCCTTCGTCGTCCTTCCCCCTGCCGCAACCGACGACCAGCAGGACCAAGGCCATGCCGACCGCCCAGGCGCAGCGCGACGTTCGTCAGGCGGCGCATGGCGCTACTGGTCCTTGTGCAGCAGTATCTTGAGCCGGTGGAGGAAGTCCTCGCGCTTGAACGGCTTGAGGACGTAGTCGTCGGCGTGGCAGCGCAGCAGGGCCCGGGCGTTGTTCTCGGGGCGCTTGTAGACGCCGGTGATCATCAGCACCGGCACGCGGTTGAGGTTGCGCAGGCGCGGACCCCTTCAGCTCCATGCAGACCTCGAAGCCGTTCTTCTTGGGGATGTCGGCGTCGAGGACGACCAGGTCGATCGGCTCCTTCTGGGCAAGGTCGATGGCCTCCTGGCCATCCTTGGCGGTGATGACCTTGTATCCCTCGTCGATCGAGGACCTCGGAGATGGCTTCGCGGACGATTTCCTCGTCGTCGACCAGGAGAATCAGTTTGCTCATGGGCTCCCCCCTTCGGTGGTCATGACGCCGACAGTTGGCGCCGCCGATTCACCTTTGAATTATGGGTTCGCCCCGGGTGGGTGTCAATCTGATTCTGGACGATTCCGCATCTCGTCTTCCCGGCCCGATTTGGGGTATCATGTGCCCCAGCGCACCATACCAGGGAAGGTGAGGCATGACCCAGGGCGAAGAAGGTCCTGACCATCAAGAACGTGGCCCAGCTGCTGCTCGACAAGGGAACTGATCGACCAGAGCCAGCTCGACCAGATCCTGCTGCAAGGGCGACGTCCAGGCCAGGCGGCTGCAGCGGTCGATGGAGTCGAGCTTCTCGCGCCGCTACCACGTCGTGCCCGACATGATCTCCCCGGCCGAGGTGATCTCCTCCTTCAACCTGGAACTGCCCGACGCCGGCGGACGCCTGCTGACCGAGGACATGATCACCGAGACCATCGCCGAGGCGGTCGGCATGGACTACCTCAAGATCGACCCGCTGAAGATGGACCTGGACGTGGTCACCGGCACCATTCCCCGGCCCTTCGCCCTCAAGCACCTGATCGTGTCCCGATCGAACGCAACGAGCACGGCCTGGTGATGGCCGTGGCCGACCCGTTCAATCGACGAGCCGCTGGAGAACCTCCAGTCGCGCCCGCCAGCTGAAGTTCAACCGGGTGCTGGCCTCCAAGAACGACATCCTCAAGATCGTGCGCGAGTTCTACGGCTTCCGGGCCTCGGTCAGGCCGCCGCGGCGACGCAGTTCGTCGGCGGCCGTCGACCTGGGCAACCTGGAGCAGTTGGTCAAGCCTGAAGGGCATCAGCGAGATCGAGAGCAACCGACAAGCACGTCATCAACGCGGTCGAGTTCCTGCTGCACTACGCCTTCGACCAGCGCGCCAGCGACATCCACATCGAGCCCAAGCGCGAGAAGTCGCCTGATCCGCCTCCGGATCGACGGCGTCGCTGCACAACATCCACACCATCCCCAAGACAGCTGCACGCGCCGATCGTCTCGCGCATCAAGATGCTGTCGCGCATGGACATCGCCGAGAAGCGCCGCCCCCAGGACGGCCGCATCAAGACCAGCTACAAGGAGAAGGAGATCGAGCTGCGCGTCTCCACCATCCCGGTGGCCTTCGGCGAGAAGGTGGTCATCCGGATCTTCGACCCCGACATCCTGATGCAGGACCTCGACCAGCATCGGCTTCTACCCGCGCGAGTACCAGCTCTACAACTCCTTCATCCGCCGCCCCAACGGCATCATCCTGGTCACCGGCCCGACCGGCAGCGGCAAGACCACCACGCTCTACTCGACGCTGCGGCTCGCTCTCCTCGCCCGAGGTGAACATCGTCACCATCGAGGACCCGATCGAGATGGTCATGGAGGAGTTCAACCAGATCGGCGTCCAGCACGGCCATCGGCGTCGACCTTCGACACGCATCCTGCGCAACATCCTGCGCCAGGACCCGGACATCATCATGGTCGGCGAGATCCGCGACCGCGAGACCGCCGAGAACGCCGTCCAGGCGGCCCTGACCGGCCACCTGGTGCTCTCCACCCTGCACACCAACGACGCCCCCTCGTGCGATCACCCGCCTGCTCGACCTGGGCGTGCCGCCCTTCCTGATCTCCTCCACCGTGGTCGGCATCATCGCCCAGCGCCTGGTGCGCAAGATCTGCCCGCACTGCAAGCAGGAGCGCGCTGCTGAGCGCCGAGGAGATCGCAGCACCTGCAGCTGGGGGACAGCGCACCGGGTCTGGTAACGGGCGAGGGGTGCCAGGAGTGCCGCGGCACCGGCTACCGGGGGCGCACCGGCATCTTCGAGGTGCATGGACATCACCGACAACGTCAAGGCGGCCATCCACGACGGGGTGCGACCTGGCCGACCTGCACGCCGCGGCCCGCGAGGACGGCATGGTCAACCTGCGGCAGGTGGCCATCCGCAAGATGCTCGAGGGGGTCACCACCTACGAGGAAGTCATCGCCATGACCGGCTGACCGGCCGGCTCATGGCCAAGGCAGCACCCTCCCGATGACCGCGCCCGCCGTCGTTCTCGACCTGGTGGCCCGCTTCCGCGAGCAGCGCCAGTCGTACCTCTCCCCGGCCTACAACGAAACGCAGCTCCGCCGCGAGTTCCTCGATCCCGTATTCGAGGCGCTCGGTTGGGACATGCACAACCGTCAGGGGCACGCCGAGAGCTACAAGGAGGTCATCCACGAGGATGCGCTACGGGTCGAGGGATCGGCCCGGGCGCCCGACTACGCCTTCCGCGTCGGCGGCACGCGGGCCTTCCTGGTCGAGGCCAAGAAGCCCGCGGTCAACCTGAAGGAGGACCCGTCGCCCGCCTTCCAGCTCCGCCGCTATGCCTGGAGCGCCGGCCTGCCGCTGTCGATCCTGACCGACTTCCAGGAGTTCATCGTCTACGACTGCCGGGTCAAGCCCGACCAGCGCGACAAGGCATCCACCGCACGCGTGCTGTACCTGACCAGCGACGACTACGAGGCGCGCTGGGACGAGATCGCCGGCATCTTCTCGAAGGAGGCGGTGCTGAAGGGGGCCTTCGACCGCTACGCCGCGACGGGCAAGAAGCGCGGCACGCAAGGCGTCGACGCCGCCTTCCTGGGCGAGATCGAGGGGTGGCGCGATTCGCTGGCCCGCAACCTGGCCCTGCGCAACCCGGACCTGACCGTCGACGAGTTGAACATGGCCGTCGGGCGGACGATCGACCGGATCATCTTCCTGCGCATCGCCGAGGACCGGGGCATCGAGGAATACGGCCGCCTGCAGGCCCTGCTGAACGGCCCCGGCATCTACGGCCGCCTGCGCGAACTCTTCACCCGGGCCGATGAGCGCTACAACTCGGGCCTGTTCCACTTCCACGCCGAGAAGGGACGGGCCGAACAGCCCGACACACTCTCCCATCGCCTGGCCATCGACGACAAGCCGCTGAAGGAGATCATCAGCCACCTCTACTACCCCGTCAGCCCGTACGAGTTCTCGGCCCTGCCGGCCGACATCCTGGGGCAGGTGTACGAACAGTTCCTCGGCAAGGTTATCCGTTTGACGGCCGGGCACCAGGCCAAGGTGGAGGAGAAGCCCGAGGTCAAGAAGGCCGGCGGCGTCTTCTACACCCCCACGTGGGTGGTCGAGTACATCGTCGCCAACACCGTCGGCAGGCTGCTGGAGGGGAAGACGCCGAAGGAGGCCGCGAAACTGCGCATTCTCGACCCGGCCTGCGGCTCGGGCTCGTTCCTGATCGGCGCCTACCAGCGGCTGCTCGACTGGCACCGCGACTGGTACGCCGCCCACGATCCGGAGAAGCTGGCCGCGGGGAAGGCGCCGGTCATCCATCGCGCCGCCAACGGCGAGTGGCGCCTGAGCACGGCCGAGCGCAAGCGGATCCTGACCAACAGCATCTTCGGCGTCGACATCGACCGGCAGGCGGTCGAGGTGACCAAGCTGTCGTTGCTCCTGAAGGTGCTGGAGGGGGAGAGCGGCGAGACGATCTCGCGCCAGTTGCGCTTCTTCCACGAGCGCGCGCTGCCCGACCTGGCCGACAACGTCAAGTGCGGCAACTCGCTGATCGGCCCCGACTTCTTCGACGGCCGCCTCGAAGCGACCAACGAGGAGCGAACCCGGGTCAACCCGTTCGACTGGCCAGCCGAGTTCCCGGGTGTGATGGCCGCCGGCGGCTTCGACGCCGTCATCGGCAACCCACCCTACATCCGCATCCAGACGCTGAAGGAGTGGGCGCCGCTGGAGGTCGAGTTCTACAAGGTGCGCTATCGCGCGGCCGGAAAGGGGAACTACGACATCTACACCGTCTTCGTCGAGCGCGGCCTGGAACTGCTGAACGCCAACGGGTTGCTCGGATTCATCCTGCCGCACAAGTTCTTCAACGCCCAGTATGGCGAGCCGTTGCGGAAGATCATCGCTGATGGGCGGCACTTGGCAGAGGTGGTCCACTTCGGCGACAAGCAGGTCTTCAAGGGGGCGACCACGTATACGTGCCTGATGTTCCTGGCCAAGGCAGGTCGCAAGGAGTTCGCCTTCACCAGGGTGGCCGATCTCGACTCGTGGCGGAATGAAGCCGCGAGTCCCGGGCGGGGTCCTGCCGACTCCCACCCCCACGTGGTGCTCGCAACGGCCTGCGCGCCACGTGGGGGTCCCCCGGAGTCGTCACCCCGCCAATCTCACGAACAATGCTCGACGAGCGGCACCATCCCCGCGGCGAAGGCGGGCCCCGCCGAGTGGAACTTCGCCATCGGCCGCTCGGCTGACCTGCTGGAACGCCTGCAAGCGATGCCGGTCAAGCTCGGCGACATCGCCGACATCTTCGTAGGGTTGCAGACCAGCGCGGATGACATCTTCATCATGGACAAGGTGGCCGAGACCGAAAGGTGCCTCACGCTTCGTTCCAAAGCGCTGGGGGCGGATTTCGGGTTGGAGAAGAGCCTCTTCCGTCCCCTGGTGAGCGGCACCGATGTGCAGGGATATGCGCCCCTTCCGGAGCGGCAATACATCCTCTTTCCGTATCAGGTTGACGACGAGAAGGTTCGGCTGATCTCGTTCGCGGAACTCGCTCAATCATGTCCTCGTACGGCTGACTACCTTTCGAGGAATCGCAGCCGACTCGAAGGAAGAGAAAGCAACAGGATGAAGGGCGCTAATTGGCACGGATATGTGTATCTCAAGAACATGCTTCGTCAGGGCATGAATAAGATATGTGTTCCCCGGCTCGTTGATCGACTATGCGCCGGATTCGACCGGGACGGGACGCACTTCCTGGACAATGTCGATGTCGGTGGCGTTACCTACAAACCAGGAAGTGGCCTCTCCGATTTGCGCTATCTGCTGGGCTTGCTGAACTCCAAACTGCTAGCTTGGTATTTTCCCCATGTCAGCGCACCGTTTCGTGGCAACTGGATGTCGGCCAATCGGCAATTCCTGACGCAACTGCCGATACGTGTGATCGACTTCGATGATGCGGCGGACAGGCGGCGGCATGACGAGATGGTGGGGCAGGTGGAGCGGATGCTCGACCTGCATCGCCGCCTCCCGCAGGCCCATGAGCACGACCGCACGCTGATCGAGCGCCAGATCAAGGACACCGACCGGCGCATCGACCTCCTCGTCTACGACCTCTACGCCCTTTCCGATGCCGACATCTCCCTCCTGGAGAAATCCAAGTGACCTTCAATGAACTCATCCGGTTGCTGGAAGCGCATGGGTTCTCACTGTTGCGGGAGAAGGGCTCAATACGGTACTACGCCAAGGACGGTTGGACTTCTCTCATCCGGGTCGACTATCATGGGTCCAAGGAAGTGCCAAGAGGGACGTGCCACGCTATATTGAAGGCTGCGGGGATAGGCAAACCATAGGAGGTTCGAGATGCTCGGGTTGAGCTATTCGCTGGTCATCGAAACGACCGAAGAGCCTGATTTCTTCGGCTTTTACTCGCCTGACCTGGAAGGATTCACCGGCGTGGGTCATTCGGTGGAGGATTGCCTCTACCAGGCCCGATTGGGGATGGCCGAGCACGTCAAGCTGCTTCGCGAACAGGGGCTGCCCGTTCCGCCCGTCAAGTGTCACCCCCAGGTCGTCATCCAGGAAAGCCAGGAAACTGCGGTCGCTTAGAAGACCTGAGATGAAGCTAGACTACTATCCGGACACGGATTCGCTTTACATCGACCTCTCTGAGCGGACCAGCGTCGAGAGTCGGGAGGTGTCGGAGGGGGTCGTGCTCGACTATGACCAGGAGGGCAACCTCGTGGGCATCGACATCGACAACGCCAGCAGCAAGGTGGCCTTGCGGGAGTTGACCATAAGCCGTCTCCCGCTCACCCTTCAGACGATCCCCTCCTGAGTATCCGCGGGTGAAGATGCCGAAGGACGGCAGCCAGGAGAATTGCCCGCGCCGACTCTGTTCGCTGGCCTGCTTTGCCCCCTGTCTGCACCACTACGGAACTCGTGTCTCTGTCTCTTCTCTGCCTGGCAACTTGAAGGGGTTGTTCTCCTTCACCCATTCCGAGGCCTTCTCCTTCTCGTCAGCGGTGAAGCCAGCGATCCGCAGGCTGTTCCGATCCAAGTAGAGGGTCATCCCCAGCGAGCGGCGCCGGTCTTCCGCGGATGAGGTATGGCGCGCCTCAAATGAATAGCCCCACGGCTGGAACGGGTATATCTTCTGGCATGACCTCGACCACTGCAGGATGAGATCGCGCAGCACCGGAGATTTTGTCTCTTCCAGTATCCATTCCGCCGCTTCCAGGAGTTGATACCAGGGATAGGAGTGGAAAATCGGCGGGTAATCGATGTCGATGAACTGCCGAGCCTTCTTGAGTAGCGCTTCAGCGTGGACCACATTCCCCCGTTGCCCGCTCATGCACGCTTGAGCCAGGAAGTAGTGGAAGTCATCTCCCCTGGCCGACCGGTAGACAGCCAGCAGATCTTCAACGTCTCTGGTCTGGCCGCTCTTCACAGCGCTCCAAGCCAAGGCCGGCAGCGCATAGCGGTACTCCTGCAGGCTGGTCTCCCATGGCGGTGCCACTCGCGTGCGCAGGGTGCGGTAGGCATCGAGGTACCTGCCTTGCAGGATGAGTCGGCATCCTTCCGCGAACCAGAGCGCGTATACTTCTCCCGCGTCTTGTCGGGCGATGATAAGTTGCTGTAGGAATTCATTCGGGCCACGGTCGACCAGGAAGGCGGGGATGAGCACCTGACCGTCATTGAGGTGGAGCAATCCCTTGCCCATCGGGCTCTCCTGGAACCAGTCACGAATCTCTTCATCGGACTTCCCGGTGACCCGTAACGCGGTGACCCGAACGCCCCACAACTCGTTTTCGCCAGGTTTCGCCTGGAGCGAGTCGAAGAGTGCCTTGGCCTCGTCGTGGTAGCCCGCAAGGTGCAGGATCGACAAGTAGAGCGCATAGGCACCGCGGTGGTGGTAGCGGTTGCACCTCCGCAGGAACTCAACCGCCTCTTGGGCATAGTCGCCGCTCAGTTGGGCCAGATAGCCGGCTGCCCCCATCTCGGAAGAGGAACCCGTGCCCAAGGCGACGGCGATCTTCAGGAACGGTATCGCTTCATCCGTCGCCCCTCGGAACAACAGCTCCTGCGCTGCATTGTAGGCCGCATGCGACAGTTGGACGTTGTCCATCATCTCGGGCTGATGGAACGGTGGGAACATCATGAACGTCTCCGCCGCCTTGGCGAAGTCGCCTTCAGCTATCGATAGCATGGCCAATTTGTTGTGGGCATCCCAGTTCAGCGGATTGTCGGACATCGCCTTCCGAAGGATCGACTTCTTCTCCTCGGCCTCGCCGTCTACGCTGGTCAACAGGTCTGGCCAGAGAGGATGGCCGTCGAATCGGTGACGGTTGGCGTCGAGCACGGCTCGAGCGTCACCGGGAAGGCCATCCGTTGTGAGTTTCCGGAAGAGGTTCTTCAGTATCAGCAAGTTGTCTCGCGTGTATGCGAGACTGATGGCGGCATTTTTCAGGTCGTGTTTCGTGGTTTCGGGAAGTCCACTGGAAGCCGGACCGAGGTGGAAAGACCTGAACTTCTTCCGGTCACCAACGCTGCCGAAGTACCAATAGGGGCGTCGGGGGAAGTCGCCATCATAGGAGGGGAGCGCGTAAAGGCCTTGGGGAAGATGAGAATGCAGACGACTGGCAACCCACGTCTGCCCTCCCGACCAGAAGAACACCCTTTGCGCGATCTCGACCGCTTCCTGCTCCATCCTCCTCCCCGCTTCACCGGCTTCCCTTCGGCCCAGGTTGCCGATGGCTGTCGCCTTCAGATAGGAGAGCTCCGGGTGGTCCCGCCAGAGGGATTCGTCGTGGCTCATCGACTCGAGGGCAGACGAGTGGTTGCCTTGCGAGAGGACCATCCTCCGGATCCGCTTGACGTGGTTGGCTTGGAAGTGCTCAAAGAGAAGATCCAGCCCATCCGCCATGACGGGGAAGGGAATATCCTTCTGGCCGAATAGCTCCCTCCTGAAGGCCTCGTGGTAGTGGTTGTAGATGGCCTGATCGATGTTCTCCTCCGAGAGTTCTTTTCCGGAGGCGGTTGCACTGGCAACCAGACTCGCAAGCCGGTACTCGGGGACGGGCAGCAGGGCGTCGAGCTGCTCCTTGACGCCGACATTTGATGGCCATGCCCACTCATCCTTGGCGCTCAGGCGGGCCGACAACAGTGCTTCAAGATCCGGGTGCTCGCTCGCCAGGAGGAGACACTCCTTCTCGATCATCTCTCGGTCTCGGCCATAGGATCTCTTGAGATCGACGAGCATGATGCGGGCCATCAGTCTCGGGAGCGGCCGGCGGATGTTGCCGACCTGTTCCTCCATGGCCGGCAGATTCCCATTCAAGAAGGCGGCCAGGGATGATTCTTCGGGTGTTTGCGGTGCACCGAGTGCGGCCAGGGCGGCCGGGCGGCGACCGAGCCAGGCGAAGGCAGTAGCCTTCAGGAGGCGCCAGTCTGGCGAGTCCGGTGAGATGCCGTCCAAAGCTACAAGGGAACGCTCCAGCAGACCCTCTTGCGCTGTGCTCTCCTCGAAGGAGAGGAGTGCGAGCAACTGCAGGTGGAAGGCACTTCTCAGGGCGGATAGCCCGCTTCCGCTGACCAGCGCTTCCAGGGTGCCCGGGACGGGGAGTTCCTCCGGAGCGGCGAATTGTGCAACGACAGGCGGCTTCTTCTCCCCCAGCGGAATACCAGCGACCACCTCGTGCAGAATATCCTTGAAGGCCTCAGAGGGCATTCTCTCGTCAGAGAACGGAATATCGTTCCAGACAAGGCGCTTCGTTGTGGTCCCGCTGTCCAACGGGATGCCGGGCGCCTTTTCCTGCACCAGCAGGGTCACCGTCATCCGCTCTTCACGGTTGTGACCGCAGAAGCATCGGACAAGCAGCTTCACTCCAAGTTCCTTGGCCAAGCGGAAGATCTCGTCGTCGGAGATGGTCCGCGCCCCATCACCAAGTGCTCGGAACACCAGGATGGGATTGGCAAGCTTGAATTCCGAGGAATGCCCCGCAGCGTCGTACAGATACCGCGTCATGAGAGCCCTTTCAATCCGGTCGAGGGCGAAGCCTTCGACCTGAAACGGCACGATGAGCACATCGTAACGCTCCTCCGTCAGTGCCCGGAAGTATCTCGCCTTATCCGCTTCCATCCATGCTGAGGGAGGCGGCAGTTTCTTCCCGGCCGCGGCTGGATCGCTGTCCGAGCGCAGGACGGGGACACTGGATTCGTATTCCTGGAGGAGCAGTTGTGCAAAGAGGGAATCCGGCTTGTCACGGCGCGGGATCATTGGTCCATCCCGGAACGTGACACCCCGGGTGGCCCGCTTGGGGGCGAATTCGGTCTCAAGAGCCGCCTGAAGAGGGTGGCCAATGTCGCCCAGCGAGCCGAAACGCTCGCCACGAATCGTGGAAACGGTCCGCAGCGCCGCATCCACCTCCCAGTAGTGGCCTTTCTTTTCCCAGTCGTCGTGGCGCAGGTGATAGAGCGAAACCCCGGTTTCGGCGAGCTGCCAGCAGTTGTCCTCGGCCAGCACCAGTCGAATGGCCTGTAGTTCGGGCACCATCAATAGATTCCACGGACCCGATTTGGCCGGCGCGGCCGACCCTTCGAAGGCAATGGACACCTTCTTCGGGTTCACGTTTGCGGTCAGTGATATCGCGGGCAAGGCAAGAACGGCTCGCTGGCGCGCCTCGTCGATGAGGCAGGAGGCTCCGCTGAGCGGGCTTCCCATCGAAGCCGCATCCTCCAGGCCGCCGTTGCCCTGGAGGACGCTCCCGGCGACGGGATCAATCTCGAGGTACGTGCCCCTCCACTTTGGATGGCGAATGCGGAAACGTTCTCCATCGAGTCTCTTGTACTCCCATTGTCCGTCTCTGGAGAGCACCTGATTCCCCACGAAGATGTCAACGGTGGATGTCCGCTTCTCAGCAGCGTCGGTGTCCAGGGCGAGTTCCAGCCGGCAGTTCGGCAGGGTCAAGATGAACCGGTCAATGGACATGGCAAAGGCAATGCCCGAGAAGACCGGAATTGTCCACAGGAGGACGAGTTGGACAAGAGATGCTCCTACCAGGAGCTTGACCCAGCGCCAGCCGAGGGCATGCCTGCCAGACTGTAGGTTTGGGGCCTTCATGTGCGTTCTCCTTTGCGGCCAGATGCTCTTTCGCCAAGCCTGACTCATGACTCCGAAAGATCCTTTCTCTGGAGTTGAGCGAATTGCACTGTTGTGACAACTTCTCAAAGTTATGTCAATTGACATGTTAGTTCACCGGGAGCCGGCGTGTCGAGTCGCACCGGCAACTCGTGCGGCCAACTCGCCGACCATCTCTCTACGCCTTTGCCCGGCCGACATCTCCACTATCGAAGATCAGCGCTGACTCTGTTCGCCGGCCCGCTTGACTCCGCTTCGACACAGGAATAACTTGACGACGTGAGTCGCCTCCAGGTGAAGTACGAGATGATTCTCTACCGGAGTGGAGAGGACAACGCCGCTGTCGTGGAGGTGCCCGAACTACCTGGGTGCATGGCCCATCCCCCAACCTCGCGGCAAGCTCATATTCGCATGAGGAGTGCCGCGTACCTGACCCACATCGCCTCATACATAATTGGGGAGTGGCCCGAATTATGACGAAAAAGGAGCCAAGAGCATGAAGAGGTTCCTGGTGTCGTTGTACCTGCTGTCGCTGGCGTTGCTGACCGGGGGGAACGTGCTCTACACCTACCTGGCCACGCCGGCCGTCTTTCGCACGTTCGAGCGCGCCCTGGCGGGTGAGGTGGTGGCCTCGATGATGCCCGGATACTTCGGCTGGAACCTGGCCCTCTGGATCGTGGCCGTCGTCCTGGCCTCGACGGCCCTGTTGGTGCTCTTCTCCCGCCGCTCCGGCACAGACGCCGGCGCGCCGGCCTGAACTTCAACCCCCGCCCACACGGGGCGGAAATAGAGGGAGGGAGCCATGCTTTCGGTACACGTTTCTTTCGGGGTTGCCGGTCTTGTCGCCGCGCTGTTCCTCGCGCTGCCGCCGTTGGTCTGGGGGCACTGCGACACCCTCGACGGTCCCGTCGTCACCGACGCCAGGGTTGCGCTGGAGAAGGGTGACATCACCCCGGTGCTGAAGTGGATCCCGGCCAAGGAAGAGCCGGAGCTGCGGGCGGCCTTCGCCCGGGCGCTGGCCGTTCGCGGCAAGGGCGCCGAGGCGAAGGAACTGGCCGATTACTACTTCTTCGAGACGCTTGTCCGGGTGCACCGCGCCAGCGAGGGCGCGCCCTACACCGGCCTGAAGGCCGCCGGGGTCGAGGAGGAGACGATCGTCGCCGCCGACAAGGCGCTGGCCGAAGGGAAGGTTGAGGGACTGGTGAAGCTGGTGGTCGAGGCCGTCGAGCACGGCATCCGCCACCGCTTCGAGGAGACCGTCGAGCGCAAGAAGCACGCCGCGCACGATGTCGAGCATGGCCGCTCCTGGGTCGCCTCGTACGTGGAGTTCATCCACTACGGCGAACGGATCTACCAGGCGGCGGTCAACCCGCCGTCGCACCACGCCGGCGGCGAAGCGCCCGCCGAGCACGCCCACTGATTTCCCCGGCTCTTCAAGACCGGGCGGGGTGACGACTCCGGGGGCCCCACGTTGCGCGCAGGCCTTTCGCGAGCACAACGCGGGGGTGGGAGTCGGCAGGACCCCGCGCTGTCATGAAGGGTGGCGGTCAGGCCGGGCGGGTCACTTGATCCAGATCTCCACCCGGCGGTTGCGCTCGCGCCCCTCTGCGGTGGCGTTGTCGGCCACCGGGTGAGCCGAGCCGAAACCGTCTATCGCTTCGACCTTGAGACCGCTCATGATCAACTCGTCGGCCACCACCTGGGCTCGTTCACGCGACAGACGCAGGTTGGCCTCGACCCCGCCGATGCTGTCGGCGAAGCCGAACAGCAGCAGGTGCTTGCCCGGGTTGCGCTCGATCAGGCCGACGATCCGGCCGATGTCCCCCAGCGCCTTGGTGTCGAGCCGGGCGCTGCCGCTGCGGAAGCGGAAGTCGGTCGACAGGCGGGACGCTCCGGGGTAGCGCCGGGCTATCGGCCCCTCGTCGGCCTCGCGGTAGCCGAGCTCCGAAGAGGCGGCCAGCGTGAGCGGCACGAAGGTCTTGCCGATGATCGCCTGCCCCTTGTCCCCCTTGATGAAATCGAGGAAGGCGGCCACCTCAGGAAGGGTCGTCCCGGCAGCCGAGTAGACCAGCAGGCGCCGGGTGATCGGGTAGCTCTCGGTGGCCACGGTGAAGCGGTTGGGGTAGAAGGGGGGGAGGCCCGGGCCGTCCGACAGGGCCACCGCCCGGTTGCGGTTGGTGAAGGCCAGCGAGGCATAGCCGACCGCCAGCGGGTCGCCCTCGACCAGCGCGCTTTCCTCGTCGCCGTTGGCGGCGATCTTCCGCGGGGCGATGGGCGCCGTGCCGCGCAGGACCGCGCCCTTGACGATCTCCTGGATGCCCGAGGTGTCGGCGTAGCCGTAGACGTGGATCTCGCCCCGATAGTCGGAGCCGTCGACGTCCTCCCAGCGGGTCACGACGCCGCTCAGGATGTCCCGGAAGACGCCCACGGTCATCTTGCGCAGCGGGTTGCGGACGTTGACCACCACCGCCACGGCGTCGATGCCGATGACGTGCTCGTGGGAGGGGTCGGTCATCGCCCCGCCCATGGCCGCATCCTCCTCGGGCTTGATCGGCCGTGAGGCCATGGCCAGTGGGACCTCGCCCGCCCGGAGCGCCTCGAATCCCTTGCCGGTGCTCTCCGAGACCACCTCCACCGGCGGTCCGCCCCCGGCCCGGTAGGCCTCGGCCACAACGGTCATCGCCTTGGCGATGGTCGACGAACCCTTGACCCGGAAGGCGTAGGCCGCCGGCGTGCCGGGGGTCTTGCCGGGAACGGCGGTGTCGGTGGCGCCGGTACCGAGGTAGCGCCGCAGGGTTTCCAGCGGCTGTTTGCCGGACAGGAGGTAGAAGCCCCCGGCCACGCAGCCCAGGATGAAGAAGAGGACAACCAGTTTGCCCAGCAGGGTCAATCCGACGCTTTTCTCCGGTTGCATGATGGCACTATACATTGCCGCCCGGAGCGTGGGAAAGATTTTTCGCCGTTTGCGGGGCTACCGGGGCTGGCCGCCGATGGCCGGGTTGTCCGGGCGGGCGAAGCGCGCATCGAGCCGGGCGGCGACGGCGTAGTGCCCGAGGGCCTCGTCCGAACGGCCGAGCTTGGCCAGGTTGATCGCCAGGCCCCAGTGCGACGTGGCCAGATTGCCGTCCAAGGCCAGGGCCCGGCCGAAGGCGTCGAGAGCCTCGGCGGTCCTCCCCAGGTTGGTCAGGCAGATGCCGTAGCCCTCCCACGAATCGGCCCCCCCCGGCTGAAGTTCGACCGCCTTGCGGTAGGCTTCGGCCGCCTCGGCGTTGCGGCCGGAGTGGCGCAGCACGGCCCCAAGGTTGCGGTGCGGATCGGCGTAGCCGGCGGCCAGGGCGATCGACTTCTCGAACCAGGGCACGGCGGCGCCCTGGTCACGGTCGCGGTTCCACAGGCCGGTGCCGATGTTGTTGTACATGACCGAGCGGGCGATGACCGGCCGGTCGGGGATGAGCGGCCAGTTGGCGGCCACGGCGGCGACGGCCAGGGCAGCGCCCGCGGCGGCGAGGCGCCTGGGGGAGGCGCGCCAGGCGGCCGGCGCCCGGGCCAATCCGGCGGCGGCCAGCAGTATCAGGCCGGGGACGAGCGGGAAGCGGTACCGACCGAAGACGAAGAAGAGGAGCACGCCGGCGGCGTAGAAGACGAGGGTCAGGTGGACCGCCAGGAGGTCCCGCCAGCGGGGCAGGGTGAGCAGGGCGCCGGCGGTCGCCAGCGGGATCAGCACGCCGAAGTTGAGTAGCAGGCCCCCCAGGCGCAGCACCGCCGACCAGTCGCCATAGGTGTACTCGTCGTCCGTGTCGGCCACTTCCACCCGGTTGACCAGCAGCAGCAGCTTGCGCAACAGCAGACGGACCCAGGCGGCGGGATCGGCGGCGATCTCCCGGAGGGTCTTCCGGGTCCAGTAGGAGGAAACCTCGCGGGGCGACAGCGGACGTCCCAGGTGGGCCGTGGCGAGGCTTGCGGCGTCCCCCCGGTCGCCGGCGGCGAAACCCCGCCCGGGGCGCAGCGGTTCGTACAGGCCGTCGGCGCCGGCCCGGTTGCCGATGTAGAAGTTGGCCCCGAACTGCGAGGTGGTCAGATGGAACTCCCCTCCGACGGCCAGGTTGCGCAAGCCCACCGGCAGGAGCACCGCGGCCAGGCCGGCGCCGAGCAGGGCCATCCGGGCGGCGGCTGCCCGCCGGTCGCGGAAGGACAGGACGGCGATCCAGAGCAGCAGCGCCGGGAGCAGCGTGAGGGCATTCTCGCGAGTCAGCACCAGCAGGCCGAGAGTCGCGCCGATGCCCACCCACCGGCCCTTGGTGAAGCCCTGCGGCCGGCCGCAGGCGAGCGCGAGCAGCAGGGCGGTGAAGAAGGTGTCCAGGGACGACTTCTGGATCAGGCCGTCGGCGAAGATGGCCGTCGGGTGGCAAGCCAGGGCGAGGCCGGCGCCCAAGCCCGCCCACCTGCCGGCCACCGCCCGCCCGGCCCGGGCCAGGAGGACCGAGGCCGCCGCCCCGAGCAGGCACTGGACCAGCTTGGCCGTCAGCGGCCGGGCGCCGACGACCAGGTAGATCAATCCCAGGAAGTACGGGTAGAGGGGGGAATGGTAGAAGACCCCGGTGCCGATCCAGTTCCCTTCGGCCAGTTCCCTGGCCCAGTCGTTGTACATCTCGCCGTCGCCGATCAGCAGGTCGAGCAGGGGGGAGCGCGACAGTTCGGCCAGGTAGACCAGCCGCAGCACCAGGGCCACGGCGAAGACGATCAGGTAATCGGCCCGATGCCGCGCCGGCCAGGACGGCGCCCGACCGCTCATGCTCGCTCGCGGAGGAGCCGCCAGCACTTTCGGGCGATGGCCCAGTCCTCGGCGGTGGGGATGACAAGCGTCCTGGCGGCCGCCCCCGGCGCGCTCACGTCGACCTCCGCCCCCGGCGGGCAACCGGCGTTTCGGCCCCGGTCGATGGCCACCCCCAAGTGGGCCAGGCGGGCGCAGGCCATCTCGCGCACCACCGGGGCGTTCTCTCCGATGCCGGCGGTGAAGACCAGCGCATCGAGACCGCCCAGGGAGGCGGCCATCGCGCCGATCCCCGAGCAGAGGCGGTGGACGAAGATGTCCAGCGCGAGGCCGGCCCGCTCGTTCCCTTCCGCGCGGGCCGCCAGGATGGTGCGCATGTCGCTGGAGAGCCCCGAGACCCCCTTGAGCCCCGAGAAGTCGTTCAGCATCGAGTCGACTTGGTCGGCCGAGAGGCCGTGCCGCCGGATCAGGTTGATGACGATGCCCGGGTCGATCGAACCCGAGCGGTCGCCCATCATCAAGCCCTCCAGCGGGGTGTAGCCCATGGTCGTGTCGACGCTGCGCCCGCCGTCGACGGCCGCCAGCGAGCAACCGTTCCCCAGGTGGCAGGTGACCATCCGCAATTTCCCGATCGGCTTGCCGAGGAGCAGCGCCGCCCGCCGCGAGACGTACTGGTGACTGATGCCGTGGAAGCCGTATCGGCGGATTCCCCACTCGCGCCACTCGATCGGGATCGGGTAGACGCGGGCCGCCGGGGGAAGGGTGGCGTGGAAGGCGGTGTCGAAGACGGCCGCCTGGGGGACGGCGCCCAGGACCCGCTCGATCGACTCGATCCCGTCGAGCTGGTGGGCGTTATGGTCGGGGGCGAGGGGGATAAGTTCGGCGATGGCCGCTTTGACTTCGGGGGTGACCATGACCGAGCCGGTGAAGTGCTCACCGCCGTGGACCACCCGGTGGCCGACGATCCTGATCAGCTCGAGCCGGTCGAGCACCCTGGTCGGGCCGGAGACGAGCGTGTCGAGCATGGCCGACATGCCGGCCGGCCGGTCGCCGGTGGGCAGGGCGATCTCGACCGTGGCATCGCCCGCCCGGGCCGAGAGGCGCCCCGACCCTTCGGCCGACGTCCAGTCGATGTGAGCCCGCCAGGCGGGTCGCGGGGGGGCGTCGGGCGGCTCGGCGCGGTCGCCCAGGTCGTACAGGCAGCTCTTGTGGCTGCCAGAGCCGGCATTGAGCACCAGTATCTTCATTACGCCGGCCTCTCTGATTCCGTCGATCGGGGCGGGGTGGCGCCGGACGGAGGACGGGACACCACTGAAGTGATGTCCCATTTGCCCCGCGCGCACCGCACGGGAGCACGGCGGGAAGGTGGCCGGTCGACAGGACCCCGCGCTGCCTGATGGATCAGTATGGCCACTTCCAAGCGGCCGATCTCCGGCTTGTCGATGCCGAACTCGTAGGCGTAGTTGCGGCACTCGATCTGCAGGTTCCTGAACTGCTCCTTGGCGTGGGCGCCGGCGACCTGCAGCCTGGCCACCCGGTCGATCACGTCGATGGCGAGCGATGAAGCGGTCGATCTGGTTGTTGATGGCCAGCTCCAGCGGGGTGTTGATGTTCCCCTTCTCCTTGTAGCCGCGGACGTGCAGGTTGGCGTGGTTGGTCCGGCGGTACGCCAGCCGGTGGATCAGCCAGGGGTAGCCGTGGAAGTTGAAGATGACCGGGCTGTCGACGGTGAACAGGCTGTCGAAGTCCCGGTCGGAAAGGCCGTGGGGGTGCTCCGAGTCGGGCAGGAGCCTGAACAGGTCGACCACGTTGACGAACCGGATCTTCAGGTCGGGGAACTCCTCCCGCAGGTAGACCGTGGCGGCCAGCGCCTCCTGGGTGGGAATGTCGCCGGCCGTAGGCCATGACCACGTCGGGCTCCGAGCCCCGGTCGGTCGATGGCCCAGTCCCAGATGCCGATTCCCTTGGTGCAGTGCTTGATGGCCGCGTCCATGTCGAGGTACTGGAGGTGGTTCTGCTTGTCGCAGACGATGACGTTGATGTAGTTCTCGCTCCGCAGGCAGTGGTCGGCCACCGACAGCAGGCAGTTGACGTCGGGCGGCAGGTAGATGCGGGTCACCCGCGGGCTCTTGTTGACCACCACGTCGAGGAAGCCCGGGTCCTGGTGGGTGAAGCCGTTGTGGTCCTGCCGCCAAACGGTCGAGGTGATCAGCAGGTTCAGCGAGGCGACCTCCTCGCGCCAGGAGAGATTGCTGCAGACGTCGAGCCACTTGGCGTGCTGGTTGAACATCGAGTCGATGACGTGGGCGAACGCTTCGTAGGTGGAGAAGAAGCCGTGGCGGCCGGTCAGCAGGTAGCCCTCGAGCATCCCCTCCATGGTGTGTTCGCTGAGCATCTCGATCACCCGGCCGTCGGGCGCCAGTTCGCCGCCGTCGGCGTCCTCCGGCAGGTACTCGGCGATCCAGAACTTCTTGCTCGCCTCGTAGACCGGCGTGGAGCTTGTTGGAAGTGGTCTCGTCCGGGCCGAAGACCCGGAAGTTGCACGGGTTGGCGCGCATGATGTCGCGCAGGAAGATCCCCAGCGGCTTGGTGTTCTCGGCCTCGGTCTTGCCCGGCTCGGCCACGGGGAGGGCATAAGTCGCGGAAGTCGGGCATCCGCAGGGCCTTCTTCAGCAGCCCGCCGTTGGCGTGCGGGTTGGCGCCCATGCGCAGCCTGCCCTCGGGGGCCAGCGCCCGGATCTCCGCCCGGACGGTTCCCTGCTCGTCGAACAGTTCCTCCGGCCTGTAGCTCCGCAGCCAGTCCTCCAGCAGCTTCAGCTGCGCCGGGTCCTTCTTCACGCCGGCCATCGGCACCTGGTGCGCCCGCCAGAAGCCCTCGAGCGTGTGCCCGCCGACCTCCCGGGGCGCGGTCCACCCCTTCGGGGTGCGCAGGACGATCATCGGCCAGCGCGGGCGCGGGCCGGCCCGCCGTCGCGGGCCGTCCTCTGGATGTCGGCGATGTCGGCGACGCAGCTGTCGATGGTGGCGGCCATCGCCTGGTGCATCGACGCGGGCTCGGAGCCCTCGACGAAGTAGGGCGTCCAGCCGTAGCCGCGCATCAGGTCGTCCAACTCCTCGGTGACTGATCCGGGCCAGCAGCGTGGGATTGTTGATCTTGTAGCCGTTCAGGTGCAGGATCGGCAGGACCGCGCCGTCCCGGACGGGGTTGAGGAACTTGTTGATGTGCCAGCGAGGTGGCCAGCGGCCCGGTCTCCGCCTCGCCGTCGCCAACCACCGCCGCGACGATCAGGTCGGGGTTGTCGAAGGCCGCGCCGCAGGCGTGCGACAGGACGTAGCCCAGTTCCCCGCCCTCGTGGATCGATCCCGGCGTCTCGGGGGTGCAGTGGCTGCCGATCCCGCCGGGGAAGGAGAACTGCCTGAAGAACTGCAGCAGCCCCTCCTCGTCCTCGGCTCTGGTCGGGGTAGACCTCGGAATAGGTCCCCTCGAGGTAGATCGGCGCCAGGACGCCCGGGGCCCCGTGGCCCGGGCCGGCCATGTAGATCATGTCGAGGTCGTGGCGCTTGATGGCCCGGTTCAGGTGGGCCCAGACGAAAGAAAGGCCCGGGCTCGTGCCCCAGTGCCCCAGGAGACGGTTCTTGATCTGCTCGGGGCGCAGCGGCTCGCGCAGCAGGGGGTTGTCGTGGAGGTAGATCATCCCCGCGGCCAGGTAGTTGGCTGCCCGCCACCAGGCGTCGATGAGGAGGAGTTCGCCCGGGTCGAGGGGGGTCCCGGGAACGGTGGCCCGGGCCGGGCCGTAGGCGCTGATGGAAGGTGTTTCGACGGGTGCCGCGGCGTTCGGTTCCATTGATCGACCTCCCGGTTGGGCGGGGATAGGCCCGGTCGGCCTGGCGCGCGACCGGCATCTTCAGGCAGTCTACCCGCCGGGGGAGCGGCTGGCAAGATGGCCGCGGGGGTCGAACAGGGGACGGATCAGCCGGAGTGTATGGAAATCTGGTTGCGGAGGATGTCCAAGAAGGCGTCGACCACGTCCGGGTCGAAGTGAGTGCCCTTCTGGTTCACCAGGTGATCGAGCACCCTGGCCTCCTCCCACGCCTGGCGGTAGGGGCGGTCGAACCGGAGAGCGTCCCAGACGTCGACCACGGCGAAGATCCTGGCCGGCAGGGGGATGTCTTCGCCCCGCAGCCCCTTGGGGTAGCCGGTGCCGTCCCAACGCTCGTGGTGGCTGTAGGGGATGGCGATGGCGTCACGCAGGAAGGGGATGGGCGAGAGGATGTCGTAGGCGATCTCGGGGTGGCGTCGCATGACCGTCAGCTCCTCATCGGACAGCTTGCCGGGCTTCAGCAGGATCTGATCGGGCACCCCCAGCTTGCCGATGTCGTGCAGCAGGGCGCCCCGGCGGATGTGGGTCAGCTCCTCCTCGGGCACGCCCATGCGGCGGGCGACCAACTCGGTGATGTCGGTCACCCGGCGGGAATGGCCGTGGGTCTCGTTGTCGCGGATATCGAGCGCCCGGGACCAGCCCTCGATGGTCTTGTCGTAGGCCATGACCACCTCGTCGCGCGACTGCTGGAGCTCCTCGAACATGGTCGAGTTGTCGATGGCGATGGCCGCCATCTGGGCCAGGGCCTCCAGGAACTCGCTCCATGCCTCGTCGATAACCAGCGGGGACCGGTTGAAGATCTCGAGCACGCCGATGATCTGTCCCTTGGCCAGCAGCGGAATCCCGACGTACGACTTGAATCCCTCCTCCATCACCAGGAACGAGTTCTGGAATTCGTAGCCGAAGCCGGTCGGCAGGTGCAGGTTCTTGGCCGTCATGTCGGGGATGGCCAGCTTCTCGCGCCGCATGATCACCGATCCGGCCAGGCTCTCGCCCGCCTTGACGATGACCCGCCGGATCCGGTTCGATGAGAAGCCCCGGCCGGCGCCGAACGCCAGCGTGAGGTTCTTGGGATTGTAGAGCAGGATGGTGGCCGCGTCGGCCCTGAGGTGGACCCGCACCTGTTCGATGAAGACGTTCAGGGTCAGCCCCAGGTCGAGGCTCGAGGTGATGGCCGTCTGGATCGTCCGCAGGGCGCCCTGCCGCTCAAGCTGCTCCCGGAGCTGTTCCTCGGCCCGCCGACGCTCGCCCACCTCGCGGCTCAGGGTCAGGTTGGTGTCGATCAGGGCCGCCGTCCGCTCCTCGACCTTCTGCTCGAGATCCTTCCGGGACCGGCGGAGTTCCTCCTCGGCACGGTGCTGGTTGGTCACGTCCCGGACGACGTCCTGGAAGCCGGTCACCCGGCCGTTCTTGACGATCGACGACGAGCCGATCTCAACGTCGAGATTCCGCCCATCCTTGGTGCGCATCTGCTGTTCGAAGGTCTCGGAGCGCCCCAGGGCGGAGTGTTCGATGAACTCCCCTCCAAAGATGTCACACCTCTCCGGGGGGATCAGGTCGAAGGCCGACATGCGCAGGAATTCCTCGCGGTTCCAGCCGAATATCTCCGTGGCGCGCCGGTTGACGTCCACGAACCGGTGGTTCAAGTCGAGCATGAAGATGGCGTCGCTGGCGTTCTCGAAAAGGTCGCGGTGCCGCTGCTCGGACTCGTCGAGGTCGAATCGCAGGCCAAGCTCGGCGGCCAGGCTGCGGGTGCTCTGCCAGCGGAGAAACATGACCAGGACGAAGAGCGCGGTCATCAGGATGTTGCCGGCGATGAAGGCCCGGTAGCTCTCGCCGACCGGAGGGAAGAAGAGCAGCACGGTCATGGTGAAGACGAACTGGACCAGGAGCGCGGTGATGGCGTGGACAAAGGTCGGCGCGGGGATGAAACCGATGGCGCAGATGCCCACCAGCAGGTGGGCGGCGATGTACGGGGAGGCGTCGCCGCCGCGCTGCAGGATCATCGCCTCGATTGCCCCGGCTGTTCCCAGGAGGGCCGTCCAGCCCAAGACGTGATGGAACCACCGCGAGGCCCGGTCGTACTTCCAGACCAGCGCGGCGGTGAGGGCCAGCAGGACGAGCATGGCCAGGCGGAGGATGACGAACTGGCTGTCGAGCCCGGTGACGAGGAGGTCGAAGATCATCAGGACGGCCAGGATGACCGCCCCGCCGAGAATGGTCCGCGCCATCCAGCGCCTGACCGAGGCCTGCAACTCGGCCTCTATGTGGGAATTCCTGTCCGTCGGGCCCACGGTCCACTCCCTACGGTCGAAACTTGCACGGTGCACCCCGAAACCTTGACACATAATTACACCTTTTCAAGAATTCCTCCAAGAAAAATTCGATCCAGGTACGGTTTTGAGGGAAGAATGGACAAGGGGTGGGCTTCTGTGCTATCCATACCGCCCATCGAGCGCCCATGGAATCGATCATCGAGAATATCCTCCCGGTCTTTGCCGTCATCTTCCTGGGATTGTTCCTCAGGTGGCGCGGTTTCGTCGACGACGCCTTCACCGCCTCGGCCAACCGCCTGGTCTTCTATGTCGGCGTGCCGGCGCTCATCTTCCGGGAAGTCGCCCGGGCCGACTTCTCGAGCCACTTCAACGCCCCGGCCATCCTTCTCAGCCTGGCCGCGGTCCTGCTGGCCTTCGCCGCCGCCTGGCTCCTGTCGACCGGGATGGAGGCCGGCGCGCGGGGCACCTTCCTGCAGGCCGCCGTCCACGGCAACACCAGCTACATCGGCCTGGCCATGGTCTTCTACTCGCTCGGCGACCGGGGACTGCAACGGGCCGGGGTGCTCTCGGGCTTCCTGATCCTGCTGAACAACACTCTGGCGGTCTTCTCGCTGGTGCGCTGGGGCAAGACCCACCGCCTCTCGGCCGAAGGTGTCCGGGCGGCCCTGCTCAACCCGATCGTGATCGCCTCGATGCTCGGGCTGGCGACCTCGTTCGTTGGCGTCGCGCTCCCCGTCCCGATCGACCGGAGCCTGCACATCGTCGGCAACATGTCGCTTCCCATGGCCCTGCTGGTCATCGGTGCCGGGCTCTCCTTCCGGGAGTTGCGCCGCCGCCTGTGGCGGGTGGCGACGGCGACGGCGATCAAGCTCGTCGGCCTGCCGCTGGCGGGCCTGGTCTTCTTCCGGCTGGCCCGCGTCCCGGCCGATTTCGCCGGCCCGGCCCTGCTCATCCTGGCCGCGCCCACGGCCACGCTGACTTACGTCATGGCCCGGGAGATGGGCGGCGACGAGGAACTGGCCGGGGCGACCATCAGCCTGTCGACCCTGGCATCGGCGGTCGGCTACGCCTTCTGGTTCCACTATGTATAGCGGCGGCGCCGACCATGCATCTTGGATGGCCCGGGGAAGCCTGAAGCGAACTGTAGCGGCAAGCGGCCGGGGACCCAGCCAGCCCGGCCCGCCGCGGAAAGCCCGCGAATTGCGGGAAGGATTCCGCGGCGGGGCGGGCGGCAAGGGTCGGACGCGTGAGCGTGTGAGCGGAACGGCTTCCCCGGGCCATCCGTGGATGCCGGCCGCCGGCCGTTCCTCCCTCCGGGTGCTGAACCTGATTGGCGTGGTGGTGGCGGTTATGACGCTGGCGGCGTTCACGCTCGCGCCCGTCGGTGCCGCCGAGCCGGGAATAGTTGTTCCGGAACGGGTCGCCCAGGGGAAGACGTTCACCATCGTGGTCCGGGACGGGTCAAGCGCGGGAACGGTGCGCTTCATCGACCGGGACGTGCCGCTGCACCGGCACGGAGAGGGCCTGAGGGCCATTCTCGGAGTTCCGCTGGATGCCAAACCCGGCGGCCACGGCTACGTGCTTGCCCTGGAGGGGGAGGCCGGGCGGCGGCGGTTCGAGGGGAAACTGATGGTGGTCGCCGGCAAGTACCGCACCGACGTCATCACCCTCCCACCCAAGAGCCGCGACCCGAAGCTCCTGGAAATCATGCGGCAGGAAAACCGGGTCGTCCAGGAGGTCCTCGACCGGCGGAGCGACACTCAAGGCTGGTCGGGCATCTTCAAGCGGCCGGTTCCCGGGCGGGTGACCTCGCCGTACGGCAACCGGCGCGTCTACAAGGGCCTGCGGCAGGGGACCCACCGCGGCGTCGACCTGGCCGGCGCGGAAGGGTCGCCGGTCAAGGCTCCGGCGGCCGGCACGGTCGTCCTGGCCAGGAAGTTCACCACGCTGGGCGGCACCGTCGTCGTCGACCACGGCCTGGGCATCTTCTCGGTCTACATGCACCTGAGCGAATTCGTGGCTGCCGAGGGGGACCGGGTGGCCACCGGGGAGGTCATCGCCAAGGTCGGCCAGACCGGCATGGTCACCGGGCCGCACCTGCACTGGGGCATGGTGGTCAACGACGTGCGGGTCGACCCGATGGAGTGGACCGCGCGTTTGGTGGCTGACTGATCACTCCTGGCGTTCGGCCAGGGCGACCGTTTCCAAGTGGCGGGTCTGGGGGAACATGTCGAAGGGCGCCAGGCGGGTGACCCGGTAGCCCTGCCCGGCCAGCGTGCCAAGGTCCCTGGCCAGGGTGGCCGGATTGCATGACACGTAGACGATCCGGCGCGGCCGCGCGGCCGCCAGGCCCGCCATGATCTCGGCCGCCCCCACTCGCGGCGGGTTGATGACCGCCACCGCCAGGTTCGGCGGCATGCCGCTCAGGGCGTCGCCGGCGTTCTCCTGGATGAAGCGGATGTTTCCCAGGCCGGCCGCGGCGGCACTCGCCTCGCCGTACCGGCAGGCGATGCGGTTGTTCTCCACCGCCCAGACCTGGCCGGCACGGGCCGCCAGCGGGAGGGAGTAGTTGCCCACTCCGCAGTAGATGTCGGCCACGACGTCCTCCTTCGTCACCGCGGCGAAATCGAGCACCGTCCCGACCAGCAGCGGATTGAGCGACAGGTTGTTCTGGCTGAACACTCCCGGCCCGGAGGAGAGGGTGAAGCCGGCCGAGTCGAACGTGAACCAACCGGGCCGCACGGGCATTTGCCGCACCCGGGTGGCGTTGGCCAACTCGACCGTCAGCGTGGTGCCGCCGTCCCCGGGGACCTCGGTCGCGACGCCGTGGGCGCCGGGGTCCATGGAGCGCCGCCGGGGGTGGAGGATGCAGGCCACCTTCCTGCCCGGCCCGTCGACATCCATCTCGACCGTGCCGACCAGGCGGGGATCAACTCCGTTACCGGCCAGGAAGCGGTCGAGCAAGGGAAGAAGGGTGTTGATGGCCGGATGGGCGATCAGGCACCGGCGGACTTCCACCAGGCGGTGGGAGGCGGCCGAGAAGAAACCCCACGTGGGCCGTCCTCCCCGGGTGAGAAACTTGACCTGCACCCGGTGGCGGTAGAAGAACTCGCCCGGCGAAGGGGTGATCGGCGCCGGATCGGGGAATGGGAAACGTCCGATGCGCCGAAGGGCGTCGGCCAGGATGCTCTCCTTGGCGGCCAGTTGGGCCGGGTAGTCGAGGTGCTGCCACTGGCAGCCGCCGCAGTCGGGGAAAGCCGGGCAGGGGGGGTGCGGCGCGACGGCGAGGGCTCGATCAGCCTGACCAGGCGTCCGTGATCGTACCCGGGTGTGGAGGAGACCGTCTCCACCTCGGCCAGGTCGCCGGGAGCCGCCAGGGGCACGAAGACGACCTTGCCGGAGGGGTCCCGGGCCAGTCCGGCGCCCTCCGAGACCAGTGCTTCGATCCGTACGATCAATCCGCCTCCGCGACGATGGATCCGGGTTGCCCCTAGGGGAGATTCCGCCTTGACAGCACGCCGCCGCGGTCCGTACACTCCATCATCATGGGAGGCACGGTCCGTGACGCCCCAGAGGCGCCGGCGGACAGACCGGGAGAATAGATGACCGGAGTGCGTCCGTCAAGGAAACCGCAGCCTTCAACCACGAAGGGAGTTGACCCGATATGAGCGGTCAGATAGCCAAGCTGGAGTCGATACTGTCGTCCATGGGGGCGGTCACCGTGGCCTTCTCCGGCGGCGTCGACAGCACCTTCCTGCTGTACGTCGCCCGTTCCGTGCTGGGCGACCGGGCGACCGCGGCGACGGTCGACACGCCGTTCCTGCAGCCGGGCGACCGCGAGTGGGCCGAGAAGGTGGCCGGGCAACTGGGGGCCCGCCACCTGGTGCTGCCACTCGACCTGATGCGCCGCCCCGAGATCGTCTTGAACTCGCCGCAGCGATGTTACTTCTGCAAGAGATACATCATGAACCTGCTGCGCGACGAGGCCGCCCGGCGAGGCGAAGGCCAGGTGATCGACGCCAGCCAGGCCGACGACCAGCAGGACTTCCGGCCCGGGCTCCTGGCCCTGGCCGAACTGGGTGTCCGCAGCCCGCTGGCCGAGGCGGGTTTCACCAAGGAGGACATCCGCCGACAGATGGCCATCCACCGCCTTCCCGGAGCGGACCGTCCGTCCTCCCCGTGCCTGGCCACCCGGATGCCGTACAACACCATGATCACCCTCGAAGGCCTGGCGCGTGTCGGCGCGGCGGAGGCCGCGCTGCGCGAGATTGGGTTCCCGATGGTCCGGGTGCGCGACCACTTCCCGGCGGCGCTGATCGAGGTGCCGGACGCGGATCTCGCGCGGCTGATGGGCTGGCCGATGCGCCGCGACGTCACCAAGGCCCTGCGCCGGGCGGGTTACCCCTTCGTGTCGGCCGACCTTGTAGGCTACCGCCCGGGGAGCCTGGCCGAGGCCGTCCTCGAGCCGGAGGGAGAGAGGAAACCGATCCTATGAGCGACCAGCGGAACGGCGACGTCTTCGACGTGATCATCATCGGCGCCGGGCCGGCGGGTCTCTCCGCCGGGCTGTATGCCGCCCGGGCCAACCTGCGCACGGTCATCCTGGAGCGGAGCATCCCCGGCGGCCAGGTGCTGCTCACCTGGAAGGTCGACAACTATCCCGGTTTCGCCGGGGGGGGCGGGGCCGAACTGATTGCCCTGATGGAGAAGCAGGCCCGCGATGCCGGCTGCGCCATTCAGACCGCCGAGGTGGTCGGCGCGCGCCTGGCCGGCCCGGTCAAGGAGATCGTCACCGCCGCCGGGGCCGTCCGGGGCCGGGGGGTGATCATCGCCGCCGGGGCGCGGTCGAACCGGCTCGGCGTTCCGGGCGAGGGGGAATACATCGGCCGGGGTGTCTGGTACCTGCGGCACTTGCGACGGGGCCTTCTTCGCCGGGCAGCCGGTGGCCGTGGTCGGCGGCGGCGACACCGCCGTCGAGGAGGCCGTCTTCCTGACCCGGTTCGCGAGCAGACTGACCCTGATCCACCGCCGTGACGCGCTCAGGGCCAAGCCCAGGGAGCAGGAGGAACTCTTCGCCGCGCCGGGCGTGGCCTTCGCCTGGAACTCGGTGGTCGAAGAGATCCTCGGCGACGCTTCGGGAGTCACCGGGGTGCGGGTGCGCAACGTCAAGAGCGGGGAGACGGGCCGCCTGGACGTGCAGGGGGTGTTCATCTTCGTCGGCGTCACCCCCAACAGCGAGTTCATCAAAGGAACGGTGGCCCTCGACCAGCAGGGTTTCGTGCCGACCGACGCCGTCGGCCGGACCGACGTGCCGGGGGTCTATGCCGTCGGCGACATCCGCAGCAAGGAGATGCGCCAGATCGTCACCGCTGCCGGCGAGGGGGCCACCGCCGCGTGGTACCTCGACCGGGACCTGCGGGCGGGGTGATCCAGGGGATAGGACTTACCGGGGCCCGAGGACCAGCGTGTATTCGCCCCTCGGTTCCCGGATCCCGAGGAGGCCGGCCACCTCGGCCACCGTTCCCCGGGTCACCTCCTGGTGGAGCTTGGTCAGTTCCCGGGCGACCACCAGCGGCCGATCCGGGCAGAGTTCCGCCAGGGCCGCCAGGGCCGCCCTGACGCGATGCGGAGACTCGAAGAAGACCACCGTGCGCGGCTCCTCGGCCATCTGCGCCAGGCGGGTCCGCCGCCCCTTCTTGTGCGGCGGGAAGCCATCGAAGACGAAACGCTCGGCGGGAAAGCCGGAGATCGACAGGGCCAGCGCGACGGCGGAGGGGCCCGGTATCCCGTCCACGGCGAATCCCCGGCAGGCGGCCTCCCGGACCACCAGGAACCCCGGGTCGGAGATGCCCGGGGTGCCGGCGTCGGTCACCAGGACGACCCGGCGGCCCAGCCGGAGCTGCTCGAGGATGGCCGCCGTCTGCCGCTGCTGGTTGTGGGAGCGGAAGCTGACCAGCGGGCGGGAGAGCTCCAGGCTGGTGAGCAGCGCCCGCGTTCGGCGCGTGTCCTCGGCGGCCACCAGGTCGGCCTGGCGCAGGGCCTCGACCATGCGTGGGGAGAGGTCGCCCAGGTTTCCCAGTGGCGTGGCAGCGACGGTCAGCATCCCTCCTGGGGCGGAGGAGACTTCGATCGTTTCGGGGGCGAGCCGCCGTTGATCATGCTTGTGGGCCATGTGCCAATTGTAGGCTCCGGCCGCCTTTCCGTCACCATCGAATGTTCCCCGGGGGACCAAGTGAAAAAACTTCTTTTCACCCCTTGACAAGTTCTTTCGAGGAGTATAGGGTCGCCGATGTTGCATTTGAGAATCGCACGGTTCACCTCCGTAAGGGAGAGGGGAGGTCGAGCAACAGTGATTCGCCCGCTTGGCTGTTTCTTCGTGAGATGTTTCCAGCGATACCTGTGTCCGTTCCAGATGGAGGTGCGCCATGGCGCATGATAAACATCACGCCGGGGCGGGTGAGGAGCACGACGAACTTCTCGGCCAGGTTGAGAAGGCCGAGCGCGACCTGTCGGTCATGCTCGACACCGCCCGGCAGGAAGCCACCGGCATCATCGAGGCCGCCAAGGAAGAGGCCCGCCGGCTGGTCGAAACGACGCGGGAGGGGTCGGCCGCCCTGCTCGATCAGGAGGTCAAGGCCGGCATGAGCGGCGTCGAGACCGCCGCCGAACTGGTGCTCGAGGAGGCTTCCCGCCAATCCGATCGGATTCGCAAGGCGGCCGGCAAGCGGGTCGAGGAAACCGCGCAGTCGATTCTCCAGGGCATCCTTCCTCCGGGACGGAAGGAGGCATAGTCACATGATTACCCCGATGGTCAAAATCGAGCTGATCGGCCCGACGAGTCTGCTCCTGCCGACCGTCGATGCCGTCCAACGCTGTGGAAGGCTCCACATCTCGGGCACCCGCTTCACCGAGCCGGTCGGCGGTTCCTCCGCCCTCCGGGCCGCTCCGGATCCCGAGGTGGTCAAGTACCGGGATCGCCTGGCGCAATTGAAGGGCAAGGTCGAGGAGATGCTGAACCTCCTGGCCGAGACTCCGGGCATCGAAATGAGCGCCCCGAAGGAGATGGAGTCGGTCGATCCGACCGAGATCTCCGGCGAGGCGATGGAAGCCAAGTTCCTCATGCTCGATGGTCTCAAGGAGCGTATCACCGAGCTGGTGAAGCGGCGGCTCGACCGCAAGGACGAACTGGCCTCGGTGTCGCGCTACAACTCGGTCATAGGCGCCTTCGCGCCGATGTTGGACAAGCTCGGTTCGACCAGGAACCTCGACTTGGTGGGTTTCACGCTGATGAAGCGGCGCCTGGACGTGCTGGACCTGCTCAGGGAGCAGTTGACCGACATGACCGGCGGGCGGTTCGAGGTCTTCACCCGCGAGATGGACCAGACGACCCTGGCCGGGGTGGTGGCCGTGCCGCGCGAGTTCCACCGGGAAGTCCGCCGTCTCTTCGTCAACGAGCAGGTGAGCGAGTTGCGCCTGCCGGAGAGCCTTGGCGACAAGGCGCCGATGGAGACCCTCCGCCACCTGGAAACCCGCCTGACCGAGATCCCCCGGGAAATCGATGCGATCGACCAGGAGATCCGGCAGATCGCCACGGAGAACCACCCCGGATTCCTGATGCGTCTCCAGGCCGCCCTGGAGGACCGTCTGGCCAGCCTGAGCGCCGTGTCGAGCGCCACCCGCACCAGGATGACCTTCATCCTGACCGGCTGGGTGCCGCGCAAGCACATCGAGTCATTTCTCGACTTCGCCCGCGAACGCCTCGACCCGTCTGTGGTCGTCCGCCAGTCGGCCCCGGTGGGCGCCGACGTGGACAGCGGCGCCATCCCCGTCGTCCTGCAGAACCCGCCCTGGATCCGGCCCTTCGAGCTTTGCCTCAAGCTGTTGCCATCGGCGTCGTACGGCTCGGTCGACCCGACCCCGTTCGTGGCCCTCTTCTTCCCGACGTTCTTCGGGCTGATCCTGGGCGACGTCGGCTACGGCCTGATCCTGCTGGCCGTCGCCCTGTTCCTGATGTATCGGTGGCGTCACAACGACCTGATCGGCTCGATCGGCGTCATCCTGCTGGCCTGTTCCCTGTCGACCATCCTCTTCGGCGTGCTGTTCGGGGAGTTGCTGGGCGACCTTGGGCACCGGCTGGGCATCATGAAACCGATCATGATGAACCGGGAAACGGCCATTGTGCCGACACTGATGCTGGCCGTGGGCATCGGGGTGGCGCACATCTTCCTGGGTTTCTTCATCAAGGCCTGGAATTCGATCAAGTGGAAGCACTACGGGCATGCCGTCGAGGCCCTGGGCACGGTGGTGCTGTTCATCGCCCTGTTCGTGGTGCTGGCGGCCATGACCGGCTACCTCTCGCCGATGTTCCGCAACATCGGAGTGGTGGTCATCGTGTTGATGATCCCGGTGCTGATCGTCAGTGGCGGCATCGTGGCCATCATGGAGGTGTTCGGCGCCTTCGGCAACATGCTGTCGTATGCCCGTATCATGGCCATCGGGCTCTCCTCGGTCATCCTGGCGGTGGTGGCCAACAGGATGTTCGGGCAGTTTCCGAACGTGATCGTGGGGGCGATGATCGCCACGCTGGTACACCTGGTGAACCTGGCGCTCGGGGTCTTTGGCCCCACCGTCCACGCACTCCGCCTACATTACGTGGAGTTCTTCAGTAAGTTTTACAAGACGGGTTCCGTCGAATATCAACCGTTGTTGAGGAAGACTCGAGAGGAGCTTCCATCGAAAGGGGGGGGATTGTCTTGAAGAAATCTATGGTTGTGCTGGGCATGGTGGCGGTCGTCGTCCTGCTGATGGCGTTCACCTGTTTCGCCTCGGAGGGCGAAGGGGCCAAGGCGGCCGAGCCGCTGCCGGCCAATTGGGCGTTCTCGAAATTCATCTGGGCTGCGGTGGCCCTGGTATTCTCGGTCATCGGCACCTCATGGGCACAGTCGAAGATTGGCGTGGCCGGTGCGGGGGCCATGGCCGAGAAACCGGAACTCGCCGGGACGATCATCGTTCTGATCGCCATCCCGGAGACGATGGTCATCCTCGGGTTCGTCATCGCCGCCATGATCATCTTCGCCTGACCGGGACAAGGCCCGGGAAGGGGAGGAGCGGGAAATGGGACTCGAGGAACTGATCACCTCGTTGACGCGGGAAGCCGAGGATGAGAAAGGTCGCATCCTGGACGGTGCCCGCGCCGAGGCCGCAGTCATCCTTGCCGCCGCCGAGAAGGAGCGGGAGGGGATTCTGAACGAGGTCAAGCGGAAGGCGGGCGGCAGCCTCGACGCGGAACGCTCCCGGCGGCTGCATGGAGTTCGGATCCAGGCCAATGCCCGGGTTCGGGAAACCAAGGCGGAGGTGGTTGCCCTGGCGGCCCGACGGGCGTTGGCATTGGCCGATGAACATGCCCGGTCGCCCGGCTGGCGTGCAAGTCTTGCCGGATTCCTGGCGGAGGCCGTGGCTGGCCTGGACAGTGGGGTTGTCCAGGTCAGACCGGCCGACGAAAAGGAGGTCCGGGGGTTGGTGACCCCGCTGGGGAAGAACTTCACCGTGGCCCTCGACGACAACATGGCGCCGGGGGTCAAGGTGATCTCCAGGAACGGGCAGGTGGAGACGGACAACACCATGGCCACCCGACTGGAACGGTGGCTGGTGCTGGGTGAGGATCGCATCGCGGCGCTTCTCTTTGCCGAGGACACTCATGCCCGATGAAGGCTACCTGAACGCACGGATCAGGGGGATGAAGACACGCCTCCTGACCGGCGCGGATTTCGATCGCCTGCTGGCGACACCCGACGACGCCACGTTGATGGCTGCCCTGGCTGGGACCCAGCTCCGGCCGCAGTTGGACCGGGCCTTGGTCCGCCAGTCAGGCACCGACGCGGTGGTGGCGGCGGTCAATGCCGACTTCGCCACCATCTGTCGGAAGGTGCTGTCCATCGGCGAGAAGGACCAGCGCAACCTGCTGGGCGTCATCCTGCGACGCTGGGACGCGTTCAACATCAAGACCGTGCTGCGGGGGAAACATGCCGCCCTGTCGCCGGTCGACATCATGCGGGCGGTCATCCCCGCCGGCGAATTCGACGCGACGGCACTTCAGGAAATGTCCTCCCAGCCGGGGGTGCGCGAGGTGGTCGACCTGCTGGCCACCTGGCGTTCACCGCTGGCCGAACCCCTGGTGGAAACCCTCCGGGCGTACCTGTTTGACAAGAGCCTGTTGCGTCTCGAACTGGCGCTTGACCGGGCGGTTTTCGCCGAGGGGTTGGAGCGCACCCGGGGACCGTGGCGGAATCGCCGCCTGGTGCGGGAGTACCTGCGTGAGGAGATCGACTTGGCCAACATCATGGCCAAGATCCGGCTGATCATCGATGAAATCGACACATTCGTCGAAACACCCGCGGAAACGAAGGTTCGCCTGAAAGAGGAGAAGTTGCGGTTGAAGGAGGAGCGGCGCAGGGAGGCCGCCAAGCTCGTTCGGCCGAAGCCTCCCCAGGTGATACGGAAGCGCTTTGCCGGAGCGCCCGAAGGAGGAGCGCTTCGAGCCGCCGCCCATCCAGCAGAGCTTCATCCCCGGCGGGTTGGTCACTGCGGACGAGCATTTGATCGAGATGTTGCGCTGCCGCACGATGGGCGAACTGCTCAGGTTCCTGGCCGGAACCTCGTACGGCAAGTTCATCGGCGCCGACATGCTGGAGCTCGAAGCCATTCCCGACCTGCCCGCGTTTGAGCGGACACTCGAGGCAGACTTGGTGCGCCGGGCCGCTCACCGTTACCGGCAGGAGCCGGTCGGCGTGGCCATGGCGTTCAGTTTCCTGTTCATGAAGTACGCCGAAAGCCTCGACCTCCGGGTGATCGCCCGGGGGAAGGAGTTCGGCATGCCGGCGCAGGTCCTGAAGGGAGAGATGATCCGTGCGCTCACGGATGGTGGTAGTCACTAGCCCCGACCTGGCCATGGGTTTCAGGCTCTCGGGTGTCGAGACGGTGGAGGCGGCCGATGTCGCCGAAGCCGAGGCGGCGGTGGAGCAGATGATTCTGGGAAGCAACGTCGGGGTGGTGGCGGTCAGTGATGACTTTCACCAGAAGTTCAGCCCGCGGCTGACCCGGCTTATGGCTGAGGCCGAGATTCCCCTGATCATCCCTTTCCCGGGGAAGGAGGCCAACGCCTGGCAGGTGACCGATCGGCTTGACTACGTGGCCTCGCTGATCAGGTCGGCCATCGGTTACCACATCAAGCTGACGAGGTGAAGGACGATGGGTGGAAAGAACCGAAGCCAGGCCGGTGAGATCATCAGGATATCCGGGCCGGCGGTCATCGCCGAGGGGATGGCCGGGAGCCGGGTGTACGAGTTGGTCACCGTGGGCGAGATGGGGCTCAACGGCGAGATCATCCGCCTCGACGGGGATACCGCCTTCATCCAGGTGTACGAGGACACCTCCGGGCTGATGGTCGGCGAGCCGGTCGTTCGGACCGGCAACTACCTGACCGTCGCCCTGGGACCGGGGCTCCTGGGCGGGATTTTCGACGGCATTCAGCGCCCGCTGGCGGCGGTGGCCGCCCGCTGCGGCGACATGATCAACCGGGGCATTTCCGTCGCGGCCCTCGATCCCGAGCGCAAGTGGAACTTCGAGCCGACGCTCAAGGTGGGCGACCAGGTCAACCCGGGCGATATCATCGGCACCATCCGCGAGACCGTTGCCGTCCTCCACCGGGTGATGGTGCCGCCGGGCGTGAAAGGGCGTATTGCCAAGATCGCCTCGGGCGAGTTGCGGGTGAATGATACGGCGGCGCAGTTGGAGGATGGCACGAAGATCCTGCCTCACCAGGTTTGGCCGGTGCGCGATCCCCGGCCGTATGCCCAGAAACTCGACTTCGAACGGCCGTTCATCACCGGGCAGCGGATTCTCGACACCCTCTTCCCGGTGGCCGAGGGGGGGAACGCCATCGTCCCCGGCGGCTTCGGCACCGGCAAGACGGTGGTCGAACAGATGCTGGCCAAGCACGCCCAGGCGGACATCATCGTCTATGTCGGCTGCGGCGAGCGGGGCAACGAGATGACCGACCTGCTGCACGAGTTCGCCCAGTTGACCGATCCGCGCACCGGCGCCCCGCTGATGGAGCGGACGGTGATGATCGTCAATACCTCCAACATGCCGGTGGCCGCGCGCGAGGCGTCGGTCTACACCGGGGTGACTATCGCCGAGTACTTCCGCGACATGGGCTGCACCGTGGCGGTGATGGCCGATTCCACCTCGCGTTGGGCCGAGGCGCTGCGGGAGATCTCGGCCAGGCTTGAGGAGATGCCCGGCGAGGAGGGCTACCCCACCTACCTGGCCACGCGGCTGGCCCAGTTCTACGAACGCTCGGGCAGGGTGCAGGCCCTCGGCTCGGATGGCCGGCACGGGTCGGTCACCGTGGTCGGCGCCGTCTCGCCGCCGGGCGGCGACTTCTCCGAGCCGGTCACGCAGGCCTCGATGCGCATCGCCGGCGGCCTCTGGGCTCTGGATGCCACCCTGGCCCACCGCCGCCACTTCCCGGCGGTCAACTGGAACCGGAGTTACACCCTCTACGGGGAGATGCTGGCCGGCTGGTTTGCCAAGAACGTCTCGCCGGACTGGCTGCCGCTTCGTGAGGAACTGTTCGCCCTGCTGCAGAAGGAAGGCGAGTTGCAGGAAGTCGTCCAGTTGGTCGGCCCCGATGCGCTGCCCGAGCACGAGCGGCTGGTGCTGGAGACGGGCCGGATGCTGAAGGACGACTACCTGCAACAGAACGCCTTTTCGCCGATCGATGGCTGTTGTCCCCCTGCCCGCGCCCTGGGCATGCTTCGGGCCATCGTCGAGTTCCACAAGCTCTCGACCACCGCCATGGAAAAGGGGATGATGCTGAGCCAGATACTCGACCTGCCGATCCGCGAGGAGATATCGCGCCTGCGCGAAGTCACCGCGGAGGAGTTCGAGGGGGCCTTGGCGACGGTGCGGGACCGACTCAAGAGGAGCCTGGAAAGCGCATGAGCGACTTGGCCGTCCGCAGCTACCGGACCCTTTCATACGCCTCGGGGCCGCTGGTCTTCGTGGAGGGGGCCAGCCGCTTCCCATTCTCCGCCCAGGTCCGCCTGCGGTTGGCCGACGGCTCGGAACGCCACGGCCAGGTGCTGGAGGTTTCCCGGGAGCAGGCCATCATCCAGGTGCTCGAGGGGACCAAGGGGATCGACGTGGTCGACACCACCGTGGTGCTCGAGGAGGACCAGGTCCGCCTCGGTGTCGGGCCCGACATGATCGGCCGCATCTTCGACGGTTCCGGCCGGCCGCGGGACGGCCACCCGCCGATCATCCCCGCCGCGCGCCGCGAGATCGTCGGCAAGCCGATCAACCCGGTGCGTCGTGACCTGCCCACCGACTTCATCCAGACGGGCATCTCGGCCATCGACGGTTTCAACACCCTGGTCAGGGGGCAGAAGCTGCCCATCTTTTCCGGCGCCGGCTTGCCGGCCAACCGCCTGGCCGACCAGATCCTCCGCCAGGCGAAGGTCCTCCGTCCCGGCGAGTCGTTTGCCGTGGTCTTTGCCGCCATGGGCATCACCCAGCGCGAGGCGGCCTTCTTCCTAGACTCCTTCCGTGACCGCGGGGCGATGGAACGCCTGGTGGTCTTCCTGAACCTGGCCGGCGATCCGACCATCGAGCGGATCATGACTCCCCGGCTGGCCCTGACCGCGGCCGAGTACCTGGCCTACGACCTGGGCATGCACGTCCTTATCATCCTGACCGACATGACCAACTACTGCGAAGCCCTGCGGGAGGTAGGCTGCGCCCGTGAGGAGATCCCCGGCCGCCGCGGCTACCCCGGTTACATGTACACCGACCTGTCCTCGATCTACGAGCGAGCCGGGCGGATCAAGGGGAATCCCGGCTCGATCACCCAGCTTCCGATCCTGACCATGCCCAGCGACGACATCACCCACCCCATCCCCGACCTGACCGGCTACATCACCGAGGGGCAGATCGTGCTGTCGCGGGCGCTGCACCGCAAGGCGATCTACCCGCCCATCGACGTGCTCCCGTGCCTGTCGCGGCTGATGAACAACGGCATCGGCGAGGGGAGGACACGCGAGGATCACCGGCAGTTGGCCAACCAGCTCTATGCCTGCTATGCGGAGGGTAGGGACATGCGCCGGCTGACCGCCATCGTGGGCGAAGAGGCCCTGTCCGACCTCGACCGAAGGTACTTCCGGTTCGCTGACCGGTTCGAGGGGGAGATGATCAATCAGGGTGACGCCGACCGCTCCATTTTGGAGACCCTCTCCCTGGGGTGGCGTCTCCTGCATGACATCCCCCCCTCGGAATTGAAGCGGCTGAACAAGGATCTGATTACCCGGTACTTCTCTGAGATCATGGAGGAGGGGACTCAAACCCCGTTCTTCTGAGATGGCAGATGAAATAAGCCCGACACGCACCAATCTCCTGACCTGCAAGTCGCAGATCACTTTGGCCAGGCAGGGCGCCGACCTGCTCAAGAACAAGCGGGACGTGCTGATGGCCGAGTTCATGAAGATCATGGACGAGTTGATCGAACGGCGCCACGATCTGGAGGATGTCGCCCATCGGGCCTACCATGCGCTCGCGCTGGGCCGGGCATTCGATGGTGACGAGGCGCTCCGGTCGGCGGCCATGGCCACCAAGCGCCAGGTGGACATCGACATCCGCCGGCGGTCCGTCTGGGGCGTGTCCATTCCCGACATCGAACGCATCCACATGGACCGCCAGGTGACCGGGCGCGGCTATTCGTTCGCCGGCGTGACCGCCAGGATCGACATCGCCGCCCGCCGGTTCGAGGACATCCTGACCTCGATCGCCGCCATCGCCGCGACCGACGTGGTGCTGCGGCGGATGGGCGACGAGATCAAGCGCACCACCCGGCGGCTCAACGCGCTGGAGCAGATCCTCATCCCCCGCCTCCAGGAGCAGTCGAGGTTCATAGCCGTCACGCTGGAGGAACGCGAGCGGGAGGAAGTCTGCCGGTTGAAGAAGATCAAGAGCGGCGGCGGGCGCAGGGGTGGAGGGAGTTCCCGCAGGGGAGGCAGGGCCTCCCGCCGCTAGGCCAACGAACGGCCGGAAACCACGCCGAACCAGGTGAAGAGCAGGCAGACCAGGACGGACGCCAGGACGTTGCCTATCGCCGGGACGAACTCCCCCTTCTCCAGCAGACGGACGGTTTCGTAGCTGAAGGTCGAGAATGTCGTCAGGCCCCCCAGGAAGCCGGTAGCCAGCCCCACTCGCAGGTGTTCGGGCAGGACCCAGCCGTGCAGACCGAGGGCCATGACGAGGCCGATCAGGTAGGCGCCGACGATGTTGACCGCCAGCGTGCCCCACGGAAAGGCCCAGCCCAGCAGGTGGTGAACCCAGGCGGAAAGGTAGTAACGGGTCACCCCCCCGCCGGCGCACAGCAAACCGATCATCGCGGCTGTCTTCATCGATTCGGTCCTAGCCAAACGGCTCCCGCTCCACTCTCACGGTGAAGCGAAAGCCGTCTGACGCGATGGAACAGGGTGCGGTTACTTGCGGCTGACCAGCAGGCCGACCAGGAAGCCGATCCCGGCGGCGATCCCGATGGCCTGCCAGGGGTTCTCGTGGACATAGGTGTCGGTGGCCCTGGCGGCCGCCTTCGCCTTTTCGACGGCGGCGTCCTCGATCTCGTCCAGGCGGGCCTTGGCGGCCGACAGGGACTCCTCGGCGCGTGCCCGCGCGGCGCTGATCTTCTCGCCCGCCTGGCTGGCGGTGGCCCTCAGCAGTTCCTCGGTGTCGACAATGACCGCCCTGAAATCGGCAGCCAGCTTTTGCTTCGGGTGGATGGCTCTCGCGCACATGGCTCCATCTCCTCTGTTGGGGTTGCCCGATCCTCCACGTATCAAGTCTATACCCCCCCGGCTGAATCTTCAAGACACGAAGACGGGCGGGGTCCTGTCGGCCGGCCACCCCCACGGAGTGCTCGCGAAAGGACTGCGCCCTCCGTGGGGGTCCCCCGCCGCCGCCACCCCGCCGAACGTGTTTGCCGAGAGACGACGTATTCGGGAATGACGTATACTCGTGCTCGAAGTTCAGAATCGGGCAGGCTAACAGGGAGGGTGGAGCCATGCGGCAGAGACGCTGGATACAGGTGGTGGGCTTGGTGGCAGTTATGTCGCTTTCGGGAGTGTTTGCGGCGGGGGCGGCCGACTACTCGTTCCCGGCGACGATAACCGTCGACGGTCGGGAGATCAGGCTCAATGGGCAGGGGATCCGCAAGAAGCTGATCATCAACGTCTATGGCGGTGCCCTCTACACCGCCACGCCGTCGAACGATCCGAAGGCGCTGGTCGCCGCCGACGAGCCGAAGCGGATCGTCATGCACTTCCTGTACAAGGTCGGCGCCGAGAGCATCAACGAGGCCTGGCGCGACGGCTTCGCCAACAACTCCGGCCCGGCCCTGCCGGCGCTGAAGGACCGGCTCGACCGCCTGTGCGGCTTCTTCACCGAGGAGATGAAGAAGGGGGAGACGATCGTGCTGACCTACATGCCGGGGAAGGGGACGGCGGTCGAGGTCAAGGGGGTCGCCAAGGGGAGCATCGAGGGCGCCGACTTCATCAAGGCCCTACTGGCCGTCTGGCTGGGCGATTCCCCTGCCGACGCCGGCCTAAAGAAAGGCCTCCTCGGAAAGAAATAGCCAAGCGCTCCCCGCGGACATCGGGCGGGATTCCTCCAAACGGCAGCGGGGTGACGTCGCAAAAAAAGCGGCCGGGTGACGCCGGCGGGGGCCCCCACGTGGCGCGCAGCCCGTTGGCGAGCACCACGTGGGGGTGGCCGGTCGGCAGGCCCCGGCGCTCTTTTACTGACAGCCGGTCGCCCATCCCGTTAGCCGGCAATCCCGCCCGGTCACCCCGCGATGACGCCTAGCGCTGTCCGCGCGACCCCTTGTGGAGCGTCACCCGGTAGGTGAACTCGCGCCGGGTGTTGGCCGGCAGGTCGATGAGGTACTGGACCGTGTCGGCGTCGACCTTCTCATACACCCCGAAGTCGCCCTCGTTGACCAGTTCCCAGGCGGCGACCGGGAATGTCCGGCGCAGCTCCAGCCGGGCCGGCACGTCGCGGAAGTTGGCCACCTTCGCCTTGACGGTCCAGGTCTCGTCCCATCCGGTGATCGACTCCTGGTACCAGTCGTAGTTGGAGGTCTCCAGGTCCATCGGGACGAACTCGGCCGAGACCAGGTCGGTTGACCCGAGGTTCAGGTCGACGTCGCCTCCCTTGGGGACGTACTTGGTCTCCTGGGCGCCGACGTAGGAGAGGTCGCCGGCAACGGGGCTCGCCTTGCGGAAGACCTTCACCAGGCCGCCCGGGATCGGTTCCTTCCCGAGCTTGTGCTTGTCGTCGTTGACGAACGACACGAAGCGGACCGGCGCGGCGCCATAGCGCTCCTCGTCGCAGCGGAAGAGGTTGCGCACCGGCACCGTCTCGGCCGAGAAGGAGGGGAGGCGCTTCCCCCAGCCGTTGTCGATCGTCTCGGTCCCCTCGATGGTGTACAGGAAGTACTCCGATAGCCCCTCCTTGACGATCTCCTTGGGGCGGGGCATGGACATCGCCTTCTTGGCCATCTTGAACTCGGCCGCCCGGTCCATGGCGAAGCCGGCCGCCTCGGCCATAGGCATCATCGGCGGGGGTGGAGCGCCAACGATCGGCCGGCCGTAGGGGACGTCACGCCGGGCCAGTTCGGCGATCCGGTCGAGCAGGTTGATTTGCCCGACCACCAGCCGAGTCTCGACGTTGTCAAAGTCCTCGCCGCTGCCGTTGTCGACCCGGACGAAGCCGTCGAGACGCAGCGCGCTCTCGTCGGGAGTCAGCGTGGCCAGGTAGTAGGCCCGCCATGAGATGCCGCTGGTGAAGTAGCTGATTTCGAACGGCAATTCGCCGGTCTCGGCCGAGTCGATGTTCCAGATACCCAGGCCCTGCACCCGGGGAGGGTACTCCAGGTCGAGAACAGATACCTTGCCCGCCTTGGCCAGCGGAACCAGTTCCAGCGAGGTCGGGTCGATCAGCGTCCCCGACCAGGCAAACTGCAGGCGGTTCAGCCCTTTCCGCATGGTGATCGAGCGGGTGTCGCGGGCCAGCGTCAGGTCGGCCGAGTTGTAGATGGTGATCTGCGTCCGGTCGCTGGCCGGGAGCGTCACCAGGTCCACCTTGGCGAGGGCGGCGGCAGGCGGAAGCAGGGCGAGCAGCGCGGCAGCGATGACGATCGAACGTGTCTTCATGGTCTCATCCTCCGCTACTGGCGCACGTTGAGGCGGCGATAGGCGAACTCGAGCTTCTTCTTGCCCCCGGCCGGCACGGTGACGTGGAAGACGATGGTGTTGGCGTCCTTCTTCTCGAACGGGAGCGAGCTCGAATCCATCTTCCACTCGCCCGGGATGTGCTCGATCAGGTCGACCACCGCCTCGCGGTCCTTGAAGTTCTCCACCTCGGCCTCGATCGCCTCGTCGGTGTCGTGGATGACCACCTTGTACTTCGACGGCCGCGGGTTGGTCGCCAGGTCGCGCACCTTCTTCTGGGTGACGGCGATCTCCCGGCTGTCGCCGATGTAGATGCGCATCTCCCCGCCCGGGTGCGTGGTCTTGACCTGGTCCTCGCCCAGGAAGATGGAGCCTTCCTTGCCGTCGTCCTGGAAGACGCGGAACTTGCCCCCCCACAGCACCCCGGTCCCCAGCTTCGACGCCTTGTCGTTGGCCAATACGTAGTGGACCGGCACGCCGACATTGGTGTCTAGGCGCTTCGGCTCCCACGGCAGCGCCGCCGCGTCCCAGGTGAAGGTCTTGCGGATCGGCACCTGGGTGGCCGAGAAGACCTTGACCTGGCGCGTCTCCTCGTGCTTCGAGCCGGCGGTGAACGCATCCCCCTGCCCGAGCGTCACCCGGGCCCGGTCGAAGTCCTCGCCGGAGAAGTTGCGCAGCACCAGGAAGCCGTCGACGTCGAGCGTCTTCTCGTCCTTGCCGGTCCGGCCGCGCCAGGCGAGCAGCCGGTCGATGCCCGACAAGAGGTAAGAGATCGCGCACCTTCTCCTCCCACGCCTCCTTCGAGTGGAGGCGCCAGACCAGGGCCGCCTCGCCCGGCGGGTAGGCGACCGACAGGAGGGTCACCTTGCCCGGGTGCGACAAGAGTTCGATCCGGATCGAGTCGGGGTCGATCGACACGCCCCGCCACGAGAAGTCGACCTGGTTCTCCCCCTCCTGCAGCGTCAGGACGCGCTCCTCCTCGACCAGCGTGGCGGCCGGGTTGTCGAAGCGGATCGACACCGACTCGCGGTCGGGCAGGGCGACCAGCTTCGTCCTCGCCAGCGCGGCCGGCGGGAGAATGGCCAGGCACAGGATCAACATGCACAGCATGGCAAGGCGTTTCATCGGGGCACCCCCTTCGTGTTGGCGGTCCTTGATTGCCAGCGTACACCCGGGCCGCCCCACTGGCAAGCGGCGGGCGGCAAACCGGCGAGGTGGCGCCCCGATTGCAGGTGCTTGGCGGGCGAAAGGCGGCAAGGCGCTTGCCTTATCCGGGGAAGTCAAGCACAATCGAGTCCCGCCGAGGCACCGCAATGGGCGACGGTTCCGGCGCACAGACAACGATCCGGAGTCCACCGATGACGAACCGAGAGCCAGACGGAAGCCACCCTGATCGGCCGTGGCTGGAACACTACGAGTCCCGGGTGCCCGGCCACATCGACCACCATCCGTCCACGCTGGGGGAGGTCTTTGAGGCCACGGCGGGCCGCCACCCCGGCCGCCCGGCGCTGATCTTCCCGGTCCATGCGGCGGGCCGGATCTTCTCCAGGACGATCACCTACGGCCGTCTGCGGGAACAGGTCGACCGCTTCGCCGCCGGCTTGTCGCGGGTCGGGGTGGTCCGGGGGGACCGGGTGGCCCTGTTCATGCCCAACTGCCCCCAGTTCGTCATCGCCTACCTGGCCACGGTCCGCCTGGGCGGCATCGCCGTCCCCTTCAACCCGCTCTACTCGGCCCGCGAGGCGGAATACCAGTTCAACGACTGCGGGGCCAAGGTGGCCGTGGTGCTCGACCGCTTCTACCCGCTGGTCAGCAAGGCCCGCGAGCGGACCCTGCTGTCGACGGGTCATCGTCGCCCCGGTCAAGGAGTACTTCACGCCCGCCGCTGTGGCTGCTCTACACGCTGACCGCCGAGCGCAAGCAGCCGAAGATGCGGCTGGCCGCGGGCGACTCACGGTTCACGTCGCTGCTCGGCCCGGGCGACGCCCCCGCCGGTCGCCGCGCGATGCCGACGACACGGCGGTGCTGCTCTACACCGGCGGCACCACCGGCGTCTCCAAGGGGGTCGAACTGACGCACCGCAACCTGCTGGTCAACGCCGAGCAGAACCGCGCCTGGGCCAGCTTGGGCGAGGATGGCGAGATCGCCCTGGCGGCGCTGCCCCTCTTCCACGCCTTCGGGCTGACCTGCTGCCTGAACCTCGGCCTGCTGATCGGCGCGGCCACCGTCCTGGTTCCCAACCCGACCGACACCACCGCTCTGCTGGAGACGATCCACCGGCACCGGCCGACCATCTTCCCGGTCGTGCCGACGCTGCTGTCGGCGATGCTGATCCATCCCCGGCATCGACCGCTACGACCTGACCTCGGTCCGGGTCTCGCCGTGCGCCGGGAGCCCGCTGGCGGTGAGCCTGCAGGAGGCTTTCATCGCCCGCACCGGGATGCGCCCGGTGGAGGGCTACGGGCTGACCGAGGCCGTCGCCGGTGGTGGCCGGCAACCCCCCCTTCGGCGAGGACCGGCACGGGACCATCGGCCTGCCCTACCCCGACACGGACCTGCGGGTCATCGATCCCGAGACGGGCGAGCGACGATGCCCTTCGACGGCGACTGGACCCTGCCCGGCGAGATCGTCGTCCGCGGGCCCCAGGTGATGAAGGGCTACTGGAACCGGCCCGACGAGACCGCCGGCCAGATGATCGACGGCTGGCTGCGCACCGGCGACTCGGCCAGATGCACCGCGACGGCTACTTCAAGGTGGTCGACCGGCTTGAAGGACCTGATCATCCGCGGCGGCATGAAGATCTACCCGGCGGAGGTCGAGAGCGTCCTCGCACGAGCACCCCAAGGTGCTGCAGGCGCTGGTCATCGGTGTCCCCGACCCGGTGCGGGGCGAGCTGGTCCGGGCCTTCGTCGTCCCGCGTCCCGGGGTCGCCGTCGGCGAGGCCGAGATCCTCGAGCTACTGCAGCCGAGAACCTGGCCAAGTACAAGGTCCCCTCGGCGGTCGAGTTCCGCCCTGAGCTCCCCAAGTCGGCCGTCGGCAAGCCCCTGCGCCGGCTGCTTCGCGAGGAGTGCCTGGCCGGCGCCGCCGGCCGCGAGGGATGAAGCTGCAGCCGGGTGACGCCGTCCTGGTCACCGGCGCCTCGCCCGGCGGATCACGGCCCGGCGGGTCTCCTGGGGGGGCACCTGGCCACGGCTCGCCGTCCGGCCAGCGGCTTGCGCGTCAGGGCTCCGGCATCACGCGGAGACGACTTCGTCATGGGCTTGCCCCGCCTCGATCGAGACGTGTCGAGGGAGACGTGCTCGACGCCGCCTCGACTGGCCCGGGCCATGGAGGGTGCCGGGCGGTGGTCCACGCCGCCGGGCAAGCTGTCCGACTGGGGCCGCGGCGGGAGTTCTTCGACCGGCAACGCCAAGGGGACGGCGAACGTCGTCGCCGCCTGCCGGGCCGCCGGGGTGGAGCGGCTCGTGCACCTCGGCTCGCTGACCGTCCTCGGCCTGCCGCGCACGGCGGGGCCGTGGACGAGGAGACGCCCGTCGACGCAGCCGCCGCCGACGCCTACACCGCCAGCAGGCTCGCCGGCGAGCGGATCGCCGCGAGGCGCACGGGCAGGCCTGGGGGTGACCATGGTCGGTCGGGGCGTGATCTGGGGGCCGGGCGACCCGACGATCCTCCCGCGCCTCGCCGCGCTGCTGCGGCGCGGCAGGATGGTCCTGATCGGCGGCGGGCGCAACCTGCTCGGCCTGTCGCACGTCGACAACCTCGTCGCGGGCGTCATGGCGGCGCCGGCTCCCGGCGGCGGCGGGCCGGCTCTACCACCTCACCGACGGCGAGGAGATCACCGCCCGCGAGGCGATCGACGCGATCGCCGAGGCGCTCGGGGTGCCGCCGCCGCGGCGGTCCGCTGCCGTTCGGCCTGGTCTACGCGGCGGCCGCGCTGCTCGAGGGCCTGGCCCGCCTGACCGGTCGCCGCGGATCCGCCGCCGATGACCCGCTACGGCGTGCGCCTGGTCGCCTGCGACTGCCGCTACGACATCGGCAGGGCCCGGCGGGAGCTCGGCTACCGGCCGTCGTCTCCTTCCGCGACGGGGTGGACGCCCTGGCTGCCGTGGCTGCGCTGCCGGCCGACACACTCCGGAGGCGCGCCCATGGCTGACGACAGGTCCGCATCGAGAGCCTCGGCGTCCACCTGCCCGAGAAGGTCCTGACCACGGAGGAGCTGCTGGCCACCTGCCGCCGCCGGCCGCGGCTCGACCTCGAGAGGATCACCGGCATCCGCGAGCGGCGCGTGGCCGGCGGCGAGTACGCGCTCGACCTGGCGGTCGCCGCCGCCCGGCGGGCGCTCGCCCTCTCGCGCTACGGCGCCGGGACCTCGACGCGGTCATCTGCACCAGCATCTCCAAGCACCACCGCGCCGGACGAGTTCACCCTCGAGCCGGCGACCGCCGCGCTGGTGCGCAAGGCGCTCGGCGCCAGGAACGCCCTGGTCTTCGACGTGGTCAACGCCTGCGCCGGGATGCTCAACGGCATCTGGGTCCTGCAGGGCCTGATCCGCTCCGGCGCCATCCGCCGCGGGATGGTGGTCAGCGGCGAGCAGAACATGCCGCTCGCCGAGACGGCCACGCGCGAGGTGCGCCACAGCCTCGACCGCCAGCTCGCCGCGCTGACGCTGGGCGACGCCGGCGCGGCGCTGATCCTCGACGGCTCGCCCGACGATCGGGCCGGCTTCCACCGGCTCGACCTGGTCACCGGCGCCAAGCACGACCACTACTGCCACTCGCAGCCCGTCGCCGCGCGGCCGCGGCGGCATCCTGATCACCAAGGCGCGCGGCCTGCAGCGCAAGGGCAACGAGCACTTCCCCGCCTACCTCAAGCAGGCCCTCGACGCCACCGGCTGGACGTTCGACGACCTCCACCACGTCATCCCGCACCAGGTCTCGGTGCGCGCGATCGACAAGGGCATCCGGGCGGTCGAGCGCCACCTGGGCTGCGCCATGCCGCCGACGTCTTCCGCTCGATCGCCGAGCACTACGGCAACACGACGACCACCAGCCACTTCGTCGCGCTGCACGACTTGATCCTGCGCGGGGAAGTCGCTTCGCGGGCACAACGTCCTGCTCGTCAGCGGCGCCTCGGGGATCGTCATCTCCCACGCCACCTCACCCTCGACGACCTGCCGGAGCGCTACCGCGCGGCGGTTCGGGGAGGGGCGGCCGTGAGGCGCTGCCGGATCGAGAGCCTCGGCGTGAGCCTCCCGCGGCGGTCGTGGCGGCCCTTCCGGAAGGGCTCGGTCGGCCACGCGGTGGCGGCGGGGCAGCGGTGCCTGCGCAACACCCGGCACCGGCCGGCCGACGTCGGCGTGCTGGTCAACGCCGGCGTCCACCGCGACGGCCACGTCTGCGAGCCGGCCATCGCCGCCTACATCCAGCACCGCCTCGGCATCAACGTCGAGTTCCAGGGCCGGCCGACGCTCTCCTTCGACCTGCTCAACGGCGGCTGCGGCATGCTCAACGCCGCCCACGTCGTCGCCGCGCAGATGGCCGCCGGGCTGGTCGGCGTCGGGATGGTGGTCGCCAGCGAGGCCAACAGCGACCGCCGCCCCGACCCCGGCTATCCGTACCCGGCCTCGGGGGCCGCCCTGCTGCTCGACCTCTCGCCCCGGCGCGACGCCGGCTTCGGCGCCTTCGCCTTCGAGACCCGCGAGGAGGACGCCGACCTCTACACCTCGGTCGTCAGCCTGGCGAGAAGCGGGGACGGCTCCTCATGCGCCGGGCGCCGGGCTCGAGGAGGCGTGGCTTCCGCGGCCGGCCGGGCGGTCGAGCGAAGTCCTGGAGCGGGACGGGCATCGGCCGGGACGAGATCGACCTGGTCGTCCCGGCCCAGATCTCGCCCGGCTTCCTGGCGCGGCTGCCCGGGGCGCTCGGCCTGCCGCGCGACAAGGTGGCCGACTTCACCGCCGAGCCTGCCCGACACGCTGTCGACCTCGATCTTCCTGGCCCTGCACCGCCTCCTGTCGACCGCGCCGCCGGCGCCGGGGACCTGGTCGTCCTGCTGGCCGTCGGCTCGGGCCTGACCGCCGCCGCCGCCCTCTACCGCTTCTGATCTTCCGATTCCCCTGTGGGGGTCGTGCCAGGCACCATGGAGGGTGGCTATTGCGGGGCAGCCGACGGGGGAGTATGTTTCAGGGGCTTTCGATATCGGACGAGGAACCGCGGGAGGCAGGTGACGGGATGAAGAGAACCATGCTCAAGTCGAAGATCCACCGGGCCAAGGTGACCGGCGCGGAGGTCGACTACGAGGGGAGCGTGACCATCGACCGCGACCTGATGGACGCGGCCGACATCCTGCCGTACGAGGCGGTGGACATCTGGAACGTCACCTCGGGCTCGCGTTTCCGGACCTACGCCATCGCGGGCGAACGGGGGAGCGGCACGGTCTGCATCAACGGCGCCGCCGCCCGCCTGGCGGTCCCCGGGGACCTGGTGATCATCGCCACCTGGCAGAAGGTCGAACCATCCGCGGCGCCTTCCCACGAACCGTTGGTGGTCTTCGTCGATGCCCGAAACCGGGTGGCCGACATCCGCCGCGAGCGGCCCGGAAAAGCCGGAAACGACTGATCCCGTCAGCGCAGGGCGTCCAGGCGCTCCCTGGCTGCCGGGTGGTTCGGGTCGAACGCCAATAATCGTTGGTACGCCTCCACGGCCGCCTGCACGTGGCCACGGCGCTCTTCGGCCAATCCCAGGTTGAAGTACGCCGCCGCATAACCCGGATCGGCTTGGATGGCCTGTTCGAGTGACTCGACAGCTTCCGCCTGGCGTCCCGCCATCGACAGTGCCGCGCCGAGGTTGTTGAGGGCTTTCGGATCGCCGGGAGTGATTTCAAGGACACGCCGGAAGGCGTCGAGCGCCCCCTCGACGTCGCCCGCGCCGGCCCGGATCGATCCGAGGTTGAGCCAGGCGCCGGTGTGCTTCGGGTCGATCGCGACCACCGTTTCGTCCTTGAGGCGGGCATCGCCCGACTCTCCAAGGGCGGTCAGCAAAAGGCCGAGCTGGTACTCTATATCGGCCAGGTCGGCCTTGTTGCGGGGATCGTAGACACGGCGTTCAATCCCGACCTTTTTGAGGTCAATCGGAATCTCGACCATGTTGGCTTGAACTCGAAATTGGCTCCGCGGCGCAAGCAGTATCTCCGATGCCAGCTTCAGCTCCTCGACAGCTTCGCGTTGCCGTCCCAGCATCTTGTATGCCATGCCCAGGTTGGCATGCAATTAGGGGCCAACGGGCGTCGATGGCCAGTGCCTGGCGCAGCACGGCCTCCGCCTCCGCAGCCTGCCCGCCGGCCAGGAGTGCCTTCCCCATCTCCCCATGGATATTCGGGTCGTCGGGCAAGTTGAGGAGTGCCTGGCGCATCAGCGCCACAGCCTGGTCGTGCTCCCCCCGGTCGAGATGGATCGAGGCCAGGTTCAGGTAGGCCACGGATGCCTTCGGATTACTCCGCAGGGTGTCCTTCCAGAGGGTCTCGGCATCCCGGTATTCGAGACAGCGCCGCGAGGTGAGCCCGGCCAGCGTTGCCAGGATGAGCAGCGTGACGGCCGCTGCGGGCAGGCGTCTCTCTCGATGGCCGCGAAACCTTGCCAGTGCCGCCGCCGCCAACGCCAGTGGGCCGATAGTGGCCATGGTACTGGAAATGGTCGGCCACGAAGGAGAACTTCATGGGGTAGACGTTGAAGAATCCGAGGGCCGGCAGGAGGGTGCCGGCGAAATAGAGTGCCGCGACCAGCGGGCCGCGACCGATGCGCCGCCGCAAGAAGAAGAGGGCCAGCAGGAGTCCCGCGGCGGCCAGCGGGTAGAGCCACTGCGTCCAGTCGGCGCCGTCGATTTCCCAGCGGGGATAGACGAACGAAAGGTTCGCCGGCCAGGCGAGTTTGCCCAGGTAGAAGAAGAGGGCCCGCCCGGCGATGACGAAGCGCTCGACGAGAGTGAAGCCCCATGCCATTCCCCGGGCGTTGACGTGCCAGGTCTCCATCCAAGGGTGACCATCCCCCCGCTGAACCCCAGCAGGAAGAATGGCAGCAAAGGGATGATTGTCGCCCGGTCGAGTCGGCGTCCCCGCCACCAGGCGACCAGCAGCAGCGACGCGGGCAGGGTGGCGGCGACGGTCTTCGACAGGAGGGCGGCGGCGAAGAGGGCGAGGGCGGCCCCCCACCATCTCCAGGATCGGGACGGGGGCGGTTCGGCATCGGCCGGGTCGAACCGGAAGTATGCCAGGGCGGCGGCCAGCGAGAAGAAGCCGGACAGGACGTTCTTGCGTTCGGTGATCCAGGCCACCGTTTCGACGTTCACCGGGTGGAGGCCGAAGAGAGCCGCCGCGAGCCAGGCGCCAGGCACCCCGAGCCGGACGAGCAGCCGCCAGAGCAGGACGGCGCTGGCCGCGTGGAGCAGCACGTTGACCAGGTGGTAGCCCATGGGCCGGTATTCCCAGAGGCGGTACTCGATCCAGAAGCTGGTGAAGACGAGGGGATGGTCCTGCGGCGAGGCGAGCGGCCGGAGCCAGATATCGGCCAGCCCGTCCTCCGCGCTGATCGACGGGTTGGCGGTCAGGTACGAGGCGTCGTCCCAGATGAAGCCGTTCCGGAAACGGGGAGGTAGGCGGCGACCACCACCGCGGCGATCAGCGCGCCACGGACCAGGATGGCTCCGCGGGAAGGGGCGGGGCGGGCTTCGCCGGCTTTCGAGCCGCCACTTTCCGGACCCGCGCCGGCAGCGTTCACTCGCTGTAGGCTACCTTGCGCTCCAGGTCCATCGAGTGGGTGATGCGCTTGGCCTGCTCCATGGTGATGGTGTCCGCCTGGACGAGTTGCACCAGGTGCTGGTCGAGGGTCTGCATCTGGTACTGGATGCGCGCCGTTCTCGATGTGCTTCTCGATCTCGTCCAGCCGTCCCTCGCGGATGCAGGCCTGGATGGTGGTGGTGGCGCGCATGATCTCGACCACCGGCAGGATTTGCTCGCCGGTCTTGTCCTTGATCAGGCGCAGCGAAACGGTGGCCACGAGGATGTCCGCCAGCCGCTGGCGGATGATCTCCTGGGCATCGGGCGGGAAGTGGCCGATCAGGCGGTTGATCGGTCGAAACCGCCCCCTGGGTGTGCAGGGTCGAGAAGACCAGGTGCCCGGTCTCGGCCGCCTTGATGCAGGCGTCGATGGTCTCCAGGTCGCGCATCTCGCCGACCATGATGACGTCGGGATCCATGCGCAGGGCCGCACGCAGGGCCGTGGAGAAGTCCTCGGTGTCGATCCCCACCTCGCGCTGGATGATGCAGCTCTTGTCGGACGTGAAGATGAACTCGATCGGGTCCTCGATGGTGATGATGTTGAAGTTGAAGTTCTCGTTCAGGTAGCGCAGCATCGAGGCCAGGGTGGTCGACTTGCCGTTGCCGGTGGGGCCGGTAACGAGGATCAGCCCGTTGGGCGCCTTGGCGATTTCCGCCAGCACCGGCGGCAGGTTCAGTTCCTCGAACGTGCCCACATGCGGCGGGATGACCCGCATGACGATGCCGACTGCCCCGCGCTGGCGGAAGATGCTGCACCGGAAGCGCCCGCCGTTCGGCAGGGCATAGGAGGCGTCCAGTTCGCGGAGCGTTCCGGCAGGACGCGGTTGTTCTGCTCCATGATCGTGCGGGCGATGAACTCGGTGTCTGCGGGGTCAGGTTGCCGAGCTTGGAGCGGACCAGCTGGCCGCGCACCCGGAAAAAGGGCGGGTTGTCGACTTCGAAGTGGACGTCGGAAACCTTCTTCTCGAAGGCGATCTCGCAGGATCTGGTTCAAGCTGTTCATGTCCATGGCATCATCTCTTCTGTGCTGGTGAAGGCGCCTCGTCGGGCGGGGAAGGTGCTTGCCGCTGACGGAGAAGCACGTTGTCGAGCGCGACCCCGGCCTGCCGCGACAGGATTTCGAACGGCTCGACCAGCAGCTCGGCGGCTTCCCGCGAGCCGAAATCGGCGTAGGTGAGCGACACCGTCCTGCCCTGAACTCGGAGAGGCATGAGCAGGATGAACGGTGATCGGGGTGCGGCGATTCGCGCCCAAAGCAGGTCCTTGATGGCGGTATCGTCGGACGGGCCGAGGTGACAGTTACCGGTCCGGATCACCTCGTCGCAGACCGAGCCGTCGGCGACAGGGAGTCTGATCCCCGGGACGGGGCCGGCGTCCTTCTCGTGGCCCTTGACGATGCCGATGCCCTTCTCGGTCGCCAGTTCGTTGTTACGGAGCACCAGGGTCAGGGCCCGGGGGAAGGTCTGTGAAACCGCCCGCAGCAGGACCATGGCCATGCCGGGGACGTCCCGCGCCTCGGCCAAGCCGATCAGGTCTTGCCGAAGCCGCAGCGTGGCCCATGCGGATTGCCGGCGGACCAGGGTGCGCACGCGGCTCGGGAAGGCGCTCAAGAAGCCGGTGACGTCGGCCGCCGTCGATCCGTCGGCAGTTGAAGGACGCGGAAGGACGGTCACGGCTTCCTCGAACGGCGAGAAGAGCGGCATGCCGCTGTCCAGGCCGGCGACCAGTTGCATCAGGCAAAGGAAGGGATAGTTCCGCCGGAGGCGGAGGCGCAATTCGGCCACATTCTCGGGGGTGAACCCCGGGCTCCCCTGATCGGGCACATCCAGGACGACCACCGGCAGGCGCTGCTTGAGAATGAACTGATCGAGGATCAAGTCGAGGTCCTCATCGTCACTGGAGGCCAGGACCAGGAAACCCTCCCGGTTGCAGACCGTCGTCAGGCAGTGGCTCATGAAGGGGTCGGTGCTGAGGAGGATGATCGCCAGGGCCGCCTCCTCGGGGACGCTGCTCCCCGGCGGGAGGTCGTTCAGGAAACGGTCAACCTCGGCCCGGTCGCCCGCCGGCATCCCCGGCGCCGCGGGGGTCGCCTTCCATCGCGTCGGGGCTTCGGCCGGGCTGTCCTCCAGTCCCAGGTAGACGTCGGGAATCTTCCGCTCCAGGTGTTCCAGATCCCCCAGGCCCAGGTCGTCGGCCGAAATGGTCGCGGTGCCGGCCGCCGACGGGGCGGATTGCGGAGGTTTCTCGTCGGTCGGTTCCTCGTCCCACATGCTGCCGTCGCGCTTCCTCTCGTCGTAAATCCGCAGGGCGTCCATCAGGACCCCCTCGGTGTGGAAGTGGACTTCCTGGTGAAGGATTTCGGGGAAGTAGCGGAACTCATCGGAAATCTCCATGGTCTCCGTGTCGAGGTCGAAGGTCCCGCGCCGCCAGGTGAGGATTTCGGCGATGGTCAGGTGGATCAGGGTCTCCAGGCCCCGGAAAGCCTTCCCCTGGTCAATCCGGCTGGTCTCGATCAGCATGGCCAGGATCGGCTTGTGCTCCGTCTGGCCCAATTCGGCCTGGTCGGCGAGGGCTTGGGCGAGGGCTTCCGCGGTGATGGCCCCCGACTCCACCAGTATCCGGCCGATGCGGACCGAATCGTCACAGTGGCTGGCGCCGACGATGAAGCCCTCCTGGAAGACGAGTTGGCACTCGCCCCGGCGCCCCCTGATCTTGAGTGTTCCCGTCTTGCGGCTGGCGTGCATCAACTGGACGATGTCGATGATCGACATCTTCCCCAGATCGCCGCTGAAAGACATGCTCATGCCAGGTCCCTCCTTCGCCGGTCATGGCTACGCCATTCCCGAAGCCCCCATCCTAGCCCTCCGAAACGGGAGGGTCAAGCCCCCCTGGACCGTTCGGCAGAGGTGGGGGCCAGTCGGGGGAGATAGACCGAGAAGGTCGCCCCGTGCCCCGGCGTGCTCTCGACGGTGATGTCGCCGCGATGGTCGCGGATGATCCCGCGGGCGATGGAGAGCCCGAGGCCGGTCCCCTTGCCCCGCTCCTTGGTGGTGAAGAACGACTGGAAGATCTCCTCGTCCATCCCGGTGGGGATGCCGCCGCCGGTGTCGCCCACCATGACCCGCCAGCAGGGGATTCCTTCCCGGTCGGCCGGCTCGACGCCAAGGCGGATGATCCGTTCGGGGCGTCCGGCGACGGCGTCGCAGGCATTGCCGATGAGGTTGACGAAGACCTGGGCGATCTGGTTGGGGGCACCGTCGGTGAAGTGATGTGCCGGCTCGACGCGGTTGTCGACGGTGACGCCCTGCTCCTTGGCCTTGTGGCCGACCAGGAAGACGGCCTCGGCCAGCACCTCGCCGAGGTCGACCGGGACGCGCTTCTCGGCCACGCCGCGGGCAAAGTTGCGCAGGCGCTCGGAGAGCTTTCGGATCGTCTCGGCGGCCCGCAGGGAGTCGTTGAGCCGACGGGCGACGGCATTGCCGACCCCGGCAGGGTCTCCGGAGAGTCGATCGAGGTCTTGCAGGCCGAGGTCGACGGCGCAGAAGATGGTGGTGATCGGGTTGTTGATGTCGTGGACGATCCCGGACGCCATCTCGCCGATGGCAGCCAGGCGCCCGGCGTGGATCAGGGACGCCTGGAGATTCTTGATCTCCCGGAGATCCCTGAAGATGGAGAAGGTGTTCAGGAACTTGCCGGCGTCGTCGTAGATGCTGAAGGAGCGCACCTCGACCGGGATGAGCGATCCGTCCCGGGCCTTGAGCAGACTCTCGACCGTCTTCTCACCCTCTTCCTTCAGGGTGCGGAATCCGGCCGTGACCTTGTCGAGCACCTCGTCGGCGTAGAGCTGGCGCACCTCCATGCCGCGCAGTTCCTCCCGGCGCCAACCCAGGGTCTGCTCGTGCTTCTTGTTGGCGTAGATGATCCGGTCGGCATAGTCGACGCTGTGGATCATGTCGGGGAAGTACTCGAAGATGATCTCGAAGATGTTGGCGTTGGGGATGTCGGTGGAGCCGATCTTCATCCGGGGCATGGGTGTTTCTCCTCCCTGGCGTGGCGCGCCCTGGCGGCGAGGATATTCCCGGACGCGGGGGTAGTCAAGGATCGGCGGCTGCCGTTCCGGCGCGGCGGGCAATCCCTATTCCGGCGGTCATCGGATGCCGGCGTGGTAGCTCTGGACCGAGCGGACGTCCTGCGCTTCCCGGCGCCGGGCCCCGATCCCCTTGACCGCGGCCAGGGCGGCGGCGATGGTGGTGATGTAGGTCACCTTCGACTTGATGGCCGCCTTGCGGATGTAGGAGTCGTCCTGCGAGCCGGCCTTGCCCGAGGGGGTGTTGATCGACCAGTTGGATCTCGCGGTTGGCGATGGCGTCGAGGATGTTCGGCCTCCCTTCGTGCCGCTTGGCGATCGGCGTCGCCTCGATCCCCTCGGCCTGCAGCAGGGCGCAGGTCCCGGCGGTGGCCCGGATGGTGAACCCGAGGTCGCGGAAGCCGCGGGCGACGTCGACCGCCTGGCGCTTGTCCTTGTCGGAGACGGTGATCAGCACCGTCCCCTCGAGCGGCAGGCGCTGGCCGGCGGCCTCCTGGGCCTTGTAGAAGGCCAGGCCGAAGGTGTCGGCCATCCCCAGGACCTCGCCGGTGGAGCGCATCTCCGGCCCCAGCACCGGGTCGACCTCCGGGAACATGTTGAAGGGGAAGACCGCCTCCTTGACGCCGAAGTGGGGCAGATCCCGCCGCCTGACGTGCCGAGCGTCGGCCAGCTTCTTGCCCGAGCATCAGCCGGGTGGCCATGTTGGCCATGGGGATGTTGCACACCTTGGAGACCAGCGGCACGGTGCGGGAGGCGCGCGGGTTGGCCTCGAGGATGTAGACCAGGTCGCCGGCGATGGCGTACTGGATGTTGATCAGGCCGACCACGCCGAGTTCCAGGGCGATCCGCCGGGTGTACTCCTCGATCGTCGCCAGGTGCCGGTCGGGGATGCTGACCGGCGGGATGACGCAGGCCGAGTCGCCGGAGTGGATGCCGGCCTGCTCGATGTGCTCCATGACCGCCGGCACGAAGGCCTCGCGCCCGTCGCACAGGGCGTCGGCCTCGGCCTCGAGGGCGTTCTCGAGGAACCTGTCGATCAGGATCGGCCGCTCGGGGGTGACCCCGACCGCCCGCGCCATGTAGAAGCGCAGGGCGTCGTCGTCGTAGACGACCTCCATGCCCCGCCCGCCCAGCACGTAGGAGGGGCGGACCATCAGCGGATAGCCGATCCGCCCGGCGACGTCGAGCGCCTCGTCGATCGTCGATGGCCATGCCCGACTCCGGCATCGGGATGCCCATCCGCTCCATCATCTTCCGGAAGCGGTCGCGGTCCTCGGCCAGGTCGATGGTGTCGGGCGACGTGCCGATGATCGGCACGCCGGCGGCGGCCAGCTCGGCGGCGATGTTCAGCGGCGTCTGACCGCCGAACTGGACGATCACCCCCTCGGGCTTCTCCTTGTCGTAGATGGCCAGGACGTCCTCGACCGTCAGCGGCTCGAAGTAGAGCTTGTCGGAGGTGTCGTAGTCGGTCGAGACCGTCTCCGGGTTGCAGTTGACCATGATCGTCTCGAAGCCGGCCTCGCGCAGGGCGAAGGCGGCGTGGACGCAGCAGTAGTCGAACTCGATCCCCTGGCCGATCCGGTTGGGACCGCCCCCCAGGACCATGATCTTGCGGCGGTCGCTGACCGGCACCTCGTCGGGGGCGTTGAAGGTCGAGTAGTAGTAGGCGGCGTTCTCGACCCCGCTGACCGGCAGGGCCTGGTAGTTCTTCTTGACTCCCAGAGCCAGGCGCCGGTCACGGATCTCCCCTTCGGCCACGCCCAGGAGCTGGGCCAGGTAGCGGTCGGCGAAGCCGTCCTTCTTGGCCCTGGACCAGCAGCTCGTCGGGCAGGCGCCGCGCCCCGGAAGGCGAGGATCTCCTCCTCCAGCTCGACCAGCTCGCGCATCTGCTCGATGAACCAGGCCTTGATGTGGGTCCGCTCGCGACAGCTCCTCGGCGCGTCGGCCCCCTTGCGAAGCGCCTCGTACATGATGAACTGGCGCTCGCTGGTCGGCTCGGCCAGCATCTCCAGCAGGTCGTCGAGGGATCTTGCCGGTGGAAGTCGCTTGGCGAAACCGAGGCCGTAGCGGCCGCTCTCCAGGCCCCGGATCGACTTCTGGACGGCCTCCTTGTAGGTCGTGGCGATGCTCATCACCTCGCCCACGGCCCGCATCTGGGTGCCCAGGACGTCCTTGGCGTCGCGGAACTTCTCGAACGCCCAGCGGGCGAACTTGATGACCACGTAGTTTCCCCACGGGGCGTAGCCGCTCCAGCGTGCCGCCGCGCCAGTAGGGGAGGTCGTCCAGGGACAGGCCGCCGGCCAGCTTGGCCGAGACGAGGGCGATCGGGAAGCCGGTCGCCTTGGAGGCCAGCGCGGACGAGCGGGAGGTGCGCGGGTTGATTTCGATGACCACGACCCGGCCCGTTCGGGGTCGTGGGCGAACTGGATGTTGGTGCCGCCGATGACCTGGATCGCCTCGACGATCTTGGTACGAGTAGTCCTGAAGCTTCTTCTGCAGCTTCGGGGTCGATGGTCAGCATCGGGGCGGCGCAGAACGAATCGCCGGTGTGGACCCCCATGGCGTCGATGTTCTCGATGAAGCAGACGGTGATCATCTGGTTCTTGGCGTCGCGGACGACCTCCAGCTCCAGTTCCTCCCAGCCGAGGACCGACTCCTCGACCAGCACCTGGCCGACCAGGCTGGCCGACAGGCCCGCGGCTGACGATGGTGCGCAGCTCCTCGACGTTGTAGACCAGGCCGCCGCCGGTGCCGCCCATGGTGTAGGCCGGCCGGATGACCACCGGGTAGCCGAGCCTGGCCGGCGATCGCCTCGGCCTCCTCGACGGTGTGGGCGATCTCGCTCTTGGGCATGTCGATGCCCAGGGAGGCCATCGTGCGCTTGAAGGCCTCGCGGTCCTCGCCCCGTTCGATGGCGTCGGCCTTGACGCCGATGATCTCCACGCCGTACTTGGCCAGGATGCCCGCGCTTGTTGAGCTCCGAAGAGAGGTTCAGCCCCGTCTGGCCACCCAGGTTGGGGAGGAGGGCATCGGGGCGCTCCTTGGCGATGATCGCCTCAAGTGCCTCGACGGTCAGCGGCTCGATGTAGGTGGCGTCGGCCATGCCCGGGATCGGTCATGATCGTGGCCGGGTTGCGAGTTGACCAGGACGATCTGGTAGCCGAGTCCCCGCAGCGCCTTGCAGGCCTGGGTGCCGGAGTAGTCGAACTCGCACGCCTGGCCGATGACGATGGGGCCGGAACCGATGATCAGTACCTTCTTGATGTCCTGGCGCTTGGGCATGGCGGCCTCCTCGACTGGTTGCGGGATTCGGTCAAACGCTAAATTAATCTATTTTACCCGGCGCAAAGCGGCCTGTAAAGGCCGAGTTCCGACTCGGGAAACCTTGACGGCTGCGGGAGTTGCGGATCGATCGCCATGGGGGTAACTTGCCTCCATGGGCGATGGCCGCGCGGAACTGTCGCTGGTCCTGGCCGGCGAGGCGGGGCAAGGGATCCAGACAATCGAGGGGATCCTGACCGCGGTCTTCCGCGCAGCCGGGTTCCACGTCTTCGCCACCAAGGAGTACATGTCCCGCGTCCGTGGCGGCACGAACACCACCCAGATCATCATCGCCGGCCACCCGGTCGACTTCCCGCTCGACCGGATCGACCTGCTCGTGCCGCTCGGGAAGGGCGCCGTCCCCTGGGTCGCCGAGCGCCTCGGGCCCGGGACGGTCATACTGGCCGATCCGGCGATGCTGAAAGGGGAGACCCTCCCTGCCGGCCAGTCGCTGATCGAAGTCCCTCTGTCGCGCCTGGCGGCTGAGGCCGGCGGGGCGATCTACGTCGGGGTGGTCGCCGCCGGCGTCCTGGCGGCCCTGGCCGGGGTGGGTCGCGAGGTGCTCGAATCGCACTTGCGCCGGCGCTTCGCGGCCAAGGGGGAGGCGATCGTGGCCGGCAACCTGGCCGCGGCCGCCCGGGGGCACGAGGCGGGCCAAGGGATCCGCGTGGCGGGCCGCTTCCCGGTGGACATCCTGCGGAGCGACCAGGCTGCCGGGACGGTCTTCCTGACCGGCGGCGAGGCGGTCTCTATGGGGGCGCTGGCCGGGGGGTGCGACTTCATCGCCTCCTACCCGATGTCCCCCTCGACGCCGGTGTTGACCTTCCTGGCCGGCGAGGCAGGGGAGTCGGGGCTCGTGGTCGAGCAGGCCGAGGACGAGATCGCCGCGATGAACATGGCCCTCGGCGCCTGGTACGCCGGCGCCCGGGCGATGGTGACCACCTCGGGCGGCGGCTTCGCGCTGATGGTCGAGGGGCTGAGCCTGGCCGGGATGATCGAGTCGCCGCTGGTGATCCACCTGGCGCAGCGGCCCGGGCCGGCCACCGGGCTGCCGACCCGCACCGAGCAGGAGGACCTGCTGTTCGCCCTCTTCGCCGGGCACGGCGAGTTCCCCCGGGCCATCCTCGCGCCCGGCAGCCTCGAGGAGGCCTTCGGCTGACCCGGCACGCCTTCGACCTGGCCGACCGCTTCCAGGCGCCGGTCATCGTGCTGACCGACCAGTACCTGGTCGACACCGGCTACACCATCCCCGGCCTGCCGGCCGGCGAACCTCCCGCCGAACGGCACATCGCCAGGACGGCGGCCGACTACCGGCGCTACGACTGGTCCGGCGGCCGCTCTCCCCGCGCGGGATCCCGGCTCTGGCGACGGGCTGGTGGTGGCCGACAGCGACGAGCACGACCAGGAGGGGCACATCACCGAGTGCGCGAGGTCCGCCGGAGGATGGTCGCCAAGCGCCTGGGCAAGCTGGACCTCCTCAGGGAGGTCGCCCTCGAACCCCTGTTCCACGGGCCCGGACGGGCGCACGCTGCTGGTCGGCTGGGGCTCGACGCTGCCCGCGCTGCGCCGGGCGCTGGCGAACTTGCCGGGGAAGGGGCTGCGGGGGATGCACGTCCGCCAGCCCTACCCGCTTCATCCGGCCGTGGGCGGGGCCCTCCGCGCGGCCGACCGGGTGATCGTGGTCGAGGAGAACGCCACCGGCCAGTTGCGGCGCCTGCTGGCGATGGAGACTGGCCTCATCCCCGACGGCCCCGACGTCAGGGCCTGGGACGGGCGCTGCTTCACCGCCGACGGGTTGACCGACGGCCTCCGGGAGATCCTGGAATGACCACCGACGCGCGCCGGTTCGACATGCCCGGGGCCGACGTCGCCTGGTGCCCGGGCTGCGGCAACTTCGGCATCCTGAACGCCCTGAAGCAGGCCCTGGCGCAACTGGACATCGACCCGCGGCGCCTGGTCATGGTCTCCGGGATCGGCCAGGCGGCCAAGGCGCCCCACTACCTGCGGGCCAACGTCTTCAACGGCCTGCACGGCCGGGCCCTGCCGGCGGCAACCGGCATCAAGGCGGCCAACCCGGAGCTGACCGTGGTGGTCACCAGCGGCGACGGCGACATGTACGGCGAGGGCGGCAACCACCTCATCCACGCCATCCGGCGCAACCCCGACATCACCGCCATCGTCCACGACAACATGGTCTACGGCCTGACCAAGGGGCAGGCGTCACCCACCAGCATGATCGGCTTTCGGACGCCGCTGCAGCCGGGGGGCGTGGTCGAGGAGCCGTTCAACCCGCTGGCCGTGGCCCTGTCCCTCGGGGCGACCTTCGTGGCCCGCGCCTTTGCCGGCGACAGCCGGGACCCGCGACATGCTCGGCCGCGGCCGTGCGCCACCGGGGCTTCGCCCTGGTAGACGTGCTCCAGCCGTGCGTGACCTTCAACAAGCTCAACACCTACCAGTGGTTCCGCGAGCACACCCGGCAGATCGGGACCGAGCACGACCCGTCCGACAGGATGAAGGCCATGGCGGCGGCCCTCGAGACCGACCCGATCCCGCTGGGGATCATCCGCGCCGCGGGCGGCCGGCCGACCTTCGAGGAAACCCTGGAGACCTACCGCCGCGATCCTACCCCGCTGCCGGAGCGGTTGCCGGACCGGCGGGCGCGCCTGGCGAAGCTGCTGGGAGGCTGACGGTCAGTCCGTCCGGCGGGCGATGGCCACCAGCGCCGGCGAGCGGTCGGTGAAGGGGGAGCGGTCGTAGTCTCCGAACGTTTCCACCGCAGCGAACCCGGCGGCCGTCAATGCATCGGCCAGTTCGTCGCGGCGAATCGGTCTCAGCGGCCACGAGGCGGTGGATGTCCCGCCGCCGGCAGTCAGCGCGAGGTTGAAGAGGATCCGCCCGGGGATGGCCGCCAGGTCGTAGGACCGTTCGAGGACGACGCTCCCTCCTGCCGGAAGTTCGCGGCGGATCACCGGGAAGTCGGCCCTCCCGTCGGCCAGCACCCGGTCGAAGTTGACCGTCTGGACCGCCATGCGGCCGCCGGGGCGGAGGGTGGCGCGCATGCCGGCCAAGACCCTGGCCAGGGCGACCAAGTCGTGCAGGTGGGGGAGGGTGTTCCCGAGGCACAGCAGCAGATCGACCGATCCCGCCCATGACCCAGGGAGGTCTTCCATGGCCGCGGACGCCAAGGCCGGGCGGGTTCCTTCCCAGTTCCGCTCCTGCATGACGGCCATCAGCCCGGGGTCGGGTTCGAGGCCGACCGACGGGATGCCCCGCGCGGCGAACCAGGCCAACTGCTCCCCCGCCCCGGCGCCGACGTCCATCACCCCCGCTGGGAGCCCGGTCGCCGTCAGGGATTCGAAGAAGGCGGCCTGCTTCGGACCGAGCGGGAAGAGCACCCGGTAGTACCGCGCCAAGAGCGAGAAACCTTCCCCATGAGGCGTTGTCATTTTCCTATTATATCCCGGCGCCGACCGACTTACCGGGAGGGGATGGCCCGGGGAGTCCTGCAGCGAACTGTAGCGGCAAGCGGCCGGGGCACCCAGCCAGCCCTCCCTGGCGTGGAAGGCCGCGTACTGCGGAAGGATTCCACGCCGGGGAGGGCGGCAAGGGTCGGACGCGAGAGCGTGTTCGCGGAAGGACTCCTCGGGCCATCTGCCTACCTGCGAAGAGATAGGGCGTGTCAGTCGGCGCCGTCGTCCCCCAGCCTGCTCAGCATCCGCTGCACCCGTGAGGCCACCGCTTCGGCCGCGGCCGGCTCGTCCGCCTTGATGACCAGCCGGGTCCGGTAGTCGCCGTCGAAGAGTGGGTACGAGCCGATGCCGACGTCCGGGGCCTCCCGGGCGATCCTGGTCAGCCGGCCGGCGAAGGCCGACTCGGACAGGCGGGTCAGGATCTCCCGCTTCGCCCGGGGGACTCCGGCGAACTCGTGGGACACCAGCGGGAACATCGCCCGCAGCATCTTCGGCACGCCCGGGAAGACGTAGACGTTCCCGACGACGAATCCCGGCGCCGAGCCGGCCGGATTGGGAATCAGGCGGCAGGGGGTCGGGAACTCGGCCAGCTTGCGCCGCCACTTGTTCAGCCCGTCGGGGCCGTAGAAATCGCGGATGGCGGCCAGGGCCCGGCGGTCGGTCCGGATCGGCAGCCCGAAGGCGCGGGCGATCGCCTGGCGGGTGACGTCGTCGTGGGTGATGCCGATGCCGCCGGTGGTCAGCACCGCGTCCATAGACAGGGAGAGGGACAGGACTTCGCCGGCAATCACCTCCTCGTCGTCGGGGATGACCGTCAGGCGCAACAGCCGGGCGCCGATCCGGGCGATCTCCCGGGTCAGGAAGATGCCGTTGTTCTCGGTCACCTCGCCGGCCAGGACCTCGTCGCCGATGATCACCACGGCCACCTTCGGCTGTCCCGCGGCCACGCCCGTCACCGGCCACGCACCAGCGCGATCACGAAGCCGCCCAGCGCGAAGAGGCTCAGGAACTCGAGCCGTCCCAGCCACATGTTCAGGATGTAGATCGACCTTCAGGCCGGCCGGCATCGACGGGTCGGTCAGGCCGCACGAGAGGCCGGTGTTGGCGCCGACCGAGACCGCCTCGAACAGCGAGGAGAGCAGGTCGTAGCCGTACCAGACCCCGGCCAGCGCGCCGAGGGTGTAGATCAGCACGTACGAGACGGCGATGAACAGGGCCGAGTTGACCATCGTGTCGTCCAGCAGGCGGGGCTGCAGGTGGTGCCACGTCTCGACCATCCGGGCGCTCGACGGGGAGAGGATACGCCGCATGTAGCGGGTCAGCGCCTTCCAGATGAGTCCGACGCGCAATCCCTTGATGCCGCCGGCGGTCGAGCAGGCGCTGGCGCCGATGGCCATGGCCAGGATCACGCCGGACATCGCCAGGGGGCCCCACTGGCGGACGAAGGCGCGGCTGTAGATGGTGGCGAAGCCGGTGGTGGTGTGCCCGCTGGCCACCTGGTAGAACATCTTGCGGAAGAGCGGCCATCGCGTCGGGGTAGACCCCCAGCTTCATCAGCCCGGCGGTGGCCATCAACATGGTCAGGGTCATCGTGACGAAGAACGAGACGATTTCGATGTTCTTGCGGATCTCGCTCCGGTCGCGCGTCCAGACGATCCAGTGGAGGGCGAAGTTGAACGAGCCGATGACGAAGACGGCCGCGGTGACCGCTTCGTAGAGCGAGCGAGTGGTAGTACAGGGTGTTGTATGACTGGGGCGCGAAGCCGCCGGTCGACCAGCCCCCCATGAAGACCCACAGCGCGTGCAGCAAGGCCCGGTCGATCCGCTGGCCGAGCCCGAGCGCGACCGCGAACAGGGCCGCCGTGCCCAGGCCCAGGTAGGTCAGCGAGACGATCCAGATGGCCCGGGCGGTGCGCACCACGTTGGGCAGCAGGCGCTCGTCCTTCCCCTCGCCGACGTAGATGGTGTAGGCCCCGGCGCTTCCGCGGAAGAGGAAGGTCAGGGCGATGACGACGATCCCCTGGCCGCCGGCGTAGGTCAGCAGGTGCCGCCACATGTTCAGGCCTTGGCTGACGTGGTCGAGGTCCTGCAGCAGGTACAGTCCGGTGGTGGTGAAGCCGCTCATGATGTCGAAGACGCAGTCGAGGTAGCTGCCGAAGTGGCCCGAGAGCCAGTATGGGAGGGCGGCCAGGACCGTGGCCAGCAGCCACGACAGGCCGGCCGAGACCAGGCCGTGCGACCAGGTCAGCTCGCGGGTGGTCTGGCACAGGATCATCAGCGTCAGGCCGGCCACGAGACAGACGCCGATGCCAATCAGCAGGTCGACGGCCGAGTTCCACTCGGCGTAGGCCACGGAGGTCATCAGCGGCACGAGGAAGAGGAGGCCGACGCCGACGATCACCCGGCCGGTGGCCAGTCCGATCACCAGGAAGTCGTCCCGCCGGGGTTTGATGATCATCGCCGTGTACCTCAGATGCGCCGCTTTTCGGCCCGGCGCTTGACCAGCCAGAGGCACCCTGCCGCGGCCAGCAGCAGCGTCGCCGCGACGGCCCGGGTCCGGTTAAAGACGTGGACCACCTGGTGGCCGGCCCGGACCACCTCCAGGGCGTTGGCGTGGATGTCCATATCGCCGCCATGCTCCCGGCAGGCGGCATTGAACGTCCCGGAAACCCGGACGACGTCCCCCTCGTGCATGTAGTCGCCGAAGTAAGTGATCCGGGAGGCCAGCGAGAAGGGGAGCCAGACTGCCTGGCCAGTGTTGTAGCCCCCCAGGGGTTCCCCCTCCTCGATGTTCCGCCACATGTAGGCGTCGTCGTTCAGGTGGATCCAGGCTTGGTCGCCCCGCCGCATCCGCTCGCCGATCGCCTCGCCGGTGAAGGCCACTCGGTGGCCGTTCCAGAAGCGGGAGTTGTCGATCAGCGCAGGGCTGGCGACCTCCTGGGGCCCGGCCTCCTCCGGCATGGGGAGCGGGAAGGCTGGATTCGGGTCGATCCGGTGCCCCGGGGCGCCGGCCTCGGCCGCCAGCGGGGCGAGGGGCAGCGCCATGGCCAGCAGTAGGAAGGGGAGGGTGCGTAGGCGTCTCATGTCGCGTCACCTCGCCCGGAAGAAGGCGGCCAGGTCGGAGCGGCGGGGGCGGATGATCATGGCCGGAGAGGGGTCACGACGCGGTGGCCACCGGGGTCACCACAGGCTGTAACCGATAAGGGCGATGGCCAGCCCGATGGCCGCCAGGACGAGGAAGGTCAGCGCCTCGGTGGCGATGCCGGCAACGAAGTTGAAGACCGACCGCTCCTGCGTGCGGGAGAGAGGCGCCTTGCCGTTCATGTCGCCCTGGTCACTCCCCCATCAGCAGGCGCCGCAACTCCTCCTCGCGGCCGTTGGCGCAGACGGCGATGACCCGGTCGCCCGGCTCGATCATCGAACTCCCCTTGGGGACGATGACCTTCTCGTCGCGCATGATGGTCACCAGGACGGTGTCCTCGGGGAGTTTCAGCTCGGACAACGGCCGGTGGCAGACGGTGCAGCGGTCGACCGGCAGATCGAACTCGACCAGCGCCAGTTGCCCCTTCTGCAGGGTGTGCAGGCGGATGATGTCGCTGATGGTCACCTCTTCCTCGACCAGGCGGGAGATGACCGAGGTCGACGAGATGGCCTCGATCCCGAGGGCATTGAAGATATGTTCGTTCTTGGGGCTGTTGACCCTCGCCACGGCCCGTTTCACGCCGAAGTGGACCTTGGCCAACTGGCAGGCGATCAGGTTGTCGTCGTCGTCGCCGGTGACCGAGCAGAAGACGTCGGCGTGCGCCACCCCGGCCTCCTCCTGGAACTTGACGTCGCAGCCGTCGCCGACGATGATCAGGGCGGAGGTCTTCAATTCCTCGGCCAGCTTGTCGACCACCGAGTCCCGCTTCTCGATTATCGATACGCTGTGCCCCTTGCCGACCAGTGTCCGGGCCAGGTACGAGCCGACCTTGCCGCCGCCGTTGATGATGACGAACATGTCAGCCGTGCTCCATGTACTTACGCACCTTGGGGTAGGCGATGTCCTTGACCACCGCCAGAAGGATGTCCTTCTCCCGCAGGATCGTCTCCCGCCAGGGGATGAAGCTCGACCCTTCGCGGGTGACCATGCAGACCCGGAACTCGTTCGGGATCTGGATGTCGAGGATGGAGCGGTTGTGGACCGCCGGCCCGGCCACGAACTCGACCAGTTCGAGCGCGCCGCGAACGGTCAGGTGGCGCCCGTGGCTGGAGACCAGCTTGTCGAGGATGGCCTGGGCGACCATGGTCGTGCCGCAGACGTAGTCGAGGCCCAGGAGCTGAAGCGTCCGCTCCCGCTCGGGGTGGTACAGGCGGATGATCACCTTCTGGACGCCGAAGATCTTGGTGGCCACCTCGGCGGCCATCATGTTGGAGTTGTCCAGGTCGGTCACCGCGGCAAAGGCGTCGCACTTGTCGATGCCGGCGGCCTTCAGGGTCTCCTCGTCGTAGCCGTAGCCCTGCAGCGTGATGCCGTTGAAGGTCGCCCCGAGGCGCTTGAAGGCGTCCTTGTTCTTGTCGATGACCACTACGTCGTGCCCCTCGGTGGACAGCATGGTGGCCAACTCCGAGCCGACCCGGCCGCAGCCGACAACGATGAGGTACACCCGTTCACCTCCAGGGATTCATTCACTTCCACCGACAAACGCTGGGCGAACTATACTCCCCCCGTCGGGGGTGTCAAGTGACCGGAGGCTCCACCGCGAAATGTCTGAAACGGGATGCAATGGCCGCGCCGGCATCGGGCTTGACCGCGGTGCCGTCCGCGGGTACCGTGCGGGGTGACGACACATGCCGCCGGGAGGAAACCTATGAAGCCGGATGACGACCGCTCGGATGACGCGCCGCGCGCGCTCCAGCCGCACGAATATCTCCGTAACCTGTCGTACTCGGACCAGCTCAAATTCGCCCGCGAGGGTGACCAGACGGAGCGGACCGTGGTCGAGCGCTTCTACGGGGCCACGGTCTGGGAGGGGCTGCTGGCCAATCCCCGCATCACCGTGGTCGAGGTTGGAAGGATCGCCGTCAAGGGGGCGTTGCCGCTGCCGCTGATCGAGACCATCGTCGCCAACGGCGCCTGGCTTGCCTTCGCCCCGGTGCGCCGCGGCCTGCTGACCAACCCTCGCCTCTCCCGCGAACAGATGGTCCGGGTCCTCCGGGCAATGCCCGCCCACGAACTGAAACTCGTCCCGAAACAGAGCATCTACAACTCCACCGTGCGCGAGCTGGCCCGGAAGATGGAGGCCGCGGGGGGAGCATGAAGCGCCGGCTGAGGGGCTACTTCATCGCCGGGACGCTGGCCCTGGTCCCGCTGACCATCACCTACCTGAGCCTGCGCTGCCTCTTCGCCGCCCTCGACGCCGGGGGCACCCGAAGGCCGTCCCGGGTGACCTGCCGGATTCGAATGTTGAGTTTGACATTGTCAAGTTTGTTTATATATTGATTTGCATATCGTGAAAGGGAGATCAATGCCATGGCGATGAGAATGGACAAATTCACCATCAAGGCGCAGGAGGCCATCCAGACCGCCCAGCGGATCGCCGGCGACCGCCAGCACCAGCAGGTCGACTGCGAGCACCTGCTGCTGGCGCTGCTCGGCCAGAAGGAGGGTGTCGTCTTCCCAGTCCTGCAGAAGTTGGGCGCCTCCCCGGCGGCCATCGCCGAAGGGGTGACCACCGCTCTCGACCGGATTCCGAAGGTGAGCGGCTCCGGCGCGGCCGACCAGATCTACCTAGCCCCGCGCCTGGCCAAGGTGCTCGAGGCGGCCCAGGCCGAGGCCGACCGGCTGAAGGACCAGTACGTCTCGACCGAACACCTGCTGATCGCCCTGGCCGACCGGGCCGGCGGCGAGGCCCAGAAGATCCTGAGCGGGGCCGGTGTGACCAAGGATGCCGTCTTCCAGGTGCTGGTCTCGATCCGCGGCACCCAGCGGATCACCGACCCGAACCCGGAGGAGAAGTACGAGGCCCTGACCCGTTTCGGGCGCGACCTGGTCGACCTGGCCCGCAAGGGGAAGCTCGACCCGGTCATCGGCCGCGACGACGAGATCCGCCGGACGATGCAGATCCTGTCCCGCCGCACCAAGAACAACCCGGTGCTTATCGGCGACCCGGGCGTGGGCAAGACGGCCATCGCCGAGGGGCTGGCCCGCCGGATCGTCGACGGCGACGTGCCCGAGGGGCTCAAGAACAAGCGCCTGATCGCGCTCGACATCGGCGCGCTGGTCGCCGGCTCGAAGTACCGCGGCGAGTTCGAGGACCGGCTCAAGGCGGTCCTCAAGGAAGTGGCCGAGGCGGCCGGAGAGGTCATCCTGTTCATCGACGAGCTGCACACGCTGGTCGGCGCGGGCGCGGCCGAGGGCGCGGTCGACGCGGCCAACATGCTGAAGCCGGCGCTGGCCCGGGGGGAGCTGCGGGCCATCGGCGCGACCACGCTGGACGAGTACCGCAAGCACATCGAGAAGGACGCCGCGCTCGAGCGGCGCTTCCAGCCGGTCTTCGTCGGCGAGCCGACGCGTCGAGCAGACCATCGCCATCCTGCGGGGCCTGAAGGAGCGCTACGAGGTGCACCACGGGGTGCGGATCACCGACTCGGCCATCGTGGCCGGCGGCCACGCTGTCGCACCGCTACATCAGCGGGCGCTTCCTGCCCGACAAGGCCATCGACCTGGTGGACGAGTCGGCCAGCCGCCTGCGGATCGAGATCGACTCGATGCCGACCGAGATCGACACGGTCGAGCGGCGCATCATCCAGCTGCAGATCGAGCTGGCGGCCCTCCGCAAGGAGACCGACCCGGCCGGCATCGAGCGCCGGGGCAAGCTGGAGGCGGAGCTGGCGGGCCTGAAGGAGCGCTCGTCGGGCATGAAGGCCCACTGGCAGGGGGAGAAGGAGGCCATCCAGGCCATCCGCGGCGTCAAGGAGCAGATGGAGAAGGCCCGCACCGCGGCCGAGCGGGCCGAACGGGAGGGGGCCCTGGAACAGGCCGCCCAGCTCCGCTACGGCGTGCTGGCCGGGCTGGAGAAGGAGCTGAAGGAGAAGCAGGACGTGCTGGCCGTGCTGCAGAAGGACCAGCGGATGCTGAAGGAGGAGGTCGACGAGGAGGACATCGCCCAGGTGGTCAGCCGCTGGACCGGCATCCCCGTCTCGAAGATGCTCGAGGGGGAGATGCAGAAGCTGCTGCGGATGGAGGACCGGCTGCGCCAGCGGGTGGTCGGCCAGGACGACGCGCTGCGCCTGGTGGCCGACGCGGTGCGCCGCTCGCGGGCCGGCCTGGCCGACCCGAACCGGCCGATGGGCTCGTTCATCTTCCTGGGGCCGACCGGCGTCGGCAAGACCGAGCTGGCCCGCGCCCTGGCCGAGTTCCTGTTCGACGACGACAAGGCGATGGTGCGGATCGACATGTCGGAGTACATGGAGAAGCACACCGTGTCGCGCCTGATCGGCGCCCCGCCGGGCTACGTCGGCTACGAGGAGGGGGGGCAGCTGACCGAGGCGGTCCGCCGGCGGCCGTACGCGGTGATCCTGTTCGACGAGATCGAGAAGGCCCACCACGACGTCTTCAACGTGCTGCTGCAGGTGCTCGACGACGGCCGCCTGACCGACGGCCAGGGGCACGTGGTCGACTTCCGCAACACGGCCATCATCATGACCAGCAACATCGGCAGCCAGCACATCCAGGGGATGGGCGAGTTGGAGTACGACCGGATGAAGGAGCTGGTGACCGAGGAGCTGCGCCGCCACTTCCGACCCGAGTTCCTGAACCGGGTCGACGAGACGGTCATCTTCCACAGCCTCGGGCGGGACCAGATCCGGGCCATCGTCGACATCCAGTTGCGGCAGCTCCTGGGCCGCCTGGCCGAGCGCAAGATCGCGCTCGAGCTGACCGACGCCGCCCGCGACCTGCTGGCCGAGCAGGGGTGGGACCCGGCCTTCGGCGCCCGGCCGCTGAAGCGGGCCATCCAGCGCCTCGTCTTCGACCCGCTGGCCCAGGCCATCCTGGCCGGCCGCTTCCGCGAGGGTGACACGGTGACGGTCGACTACCCCAAGGGCGCCGAGCAACTTCAGTTCACCGCCACGGGGAAGCCGCCCGTTTCCGGCGATGCAGAAGAAGGGGAGGTCATCGGGTAGCGCACCAACCATGCCGGTATGCCCCCCGCCGGCAGCGCCCGAGCCGACTTCCTCCGCTGTCCCTTCCCTCCGTCACCTCCCCTGGTGACAGGGGAACGGGTGCGACTACAATGGCGGGGAGGAGGTGACGCACCATGGATACCTACGACGTGGTCATCCTGGGGACGGGGCCGGCCGGGCTCCAGGCGGCCATCCACGCCGCCCGCCGCAAAGTGTCGGTGCTTCTGCTGGGCAGGCTCCACCGGAGCAGCGCCTGGAAGGCCCATATCGAGAACTACTGCTGCCACGGCCAGCAGACCGGGGAGTCGATGCTGAACGAGGGGCGCTCCATGGCCGCCGCCGCGGGGGCCATTTTCCTCGATCAGGACGCCACCGGCGTCGCCCGGGAAAGCGGGCGTTTCCGGTTGGCCCGGAGGGGGGGGCGATGGTGGAGGCCCGGGCGCTGGTCCTGGCCATGGGCATATCCAGGAAGAAACTGGGCGTCCCCGGGGAGAAGGAGTTCCTGGGCCGCGGTGTGAGCTACTGCGTGGAATGCGACGCGGGCTTCTTTCGGGGAGAAGCGGTGGCCGTGGTGGGCGACGGGAGCGCCGCCGCCGCCGGCGCCCTGACGCTCCTCCTGCACGCCCGGGAGGTGCATCTGGTGAGTCGGGAGCTGGATGTGGCCGATGGTTTGGCGGACCAGATCAAGGCCAGCGCCGTCATCCTCCACCAGGGTAGATGGCCGACCGCCATCCGCGGGGGCGATGCCAGGGTATCGGGCATGGAGCTCGATGACGGGACGAACCTGCCGGTGGCCGGCGTCTTCATTGAACTGGGGGCCAAGGGCGCCGTCGAATTGGCCGGCGGGCTGGGGGTCACCCTTGATCCCGAATCGGCCCAGTTCATCGTGGCCAACCGCCGCCAGGAGACGGGAATCCCCGGCCTCTTCGCCGCCGGCGACATCACCGGCCCTCCCTGGCAGATGGCCAAGGCGGTGGGCGAAGGCTGCGTTGCCGGTCTGGAGGCCGCCACCTGGGCCAGCAACCATCAGTCGTCGGCGACGAGCTGATCGTCGAGGTCAACTTGACCAAGCGTCTGAAGCGCATCCGGATGTGGCCCGACTCGCCGCTCCCGCCGCTGGGCGATCGAACGCCCCGGCAGGCATGCCGGTCCCAGGCGGGCGACGCAACGTGGCGCTGCTGATTCGCAGGTTAGCGAATCCGGGCGGTGTTCCCGGTGTGTCCGTGCCGCGCGATGAACTTTCAAAAGAGCTCGGTCCGGCCTGATGTTCAGGCTGCTGATCCTGTCGGCTTGGACCCTCGTCCACCTGTACGTCTTCTGGCGGGCGTCGACGGTGCCGGCCGTCGCCTCCGCTCTCGCGCGCGGTGGGTCTGGCTGGCGGGGGCGCTCTCCTGGACGACCTTCGCCCTCTTCCGGGGGCACGGGCACGACAGCCGGCGGCATCGGCCCGCTGCTGGAACTGGCCGGCCTGAGTTGGCTGACGGCGCTCTTCCTGACGACGGTGGCGCTGCTGGCGGTCGACCTGGCGACCGGCTTCGGCCTCTTCTTCCCGCGGGTCGCGCCGCGCCTGCGCGGGTATGCGCTGCTGGCCGGCGGCCTGCTGTCGCGACGGCGCTGGTGCAGGGGATGCGCCCGCCGGCCGTCAGCGACCACGAGGTCAGGCTCCCCGGCCTGTCGCGCGAGCTCGACGGCACGACGCTGGTGGCCCTCTCCGACACCCACCTCGGGTCGCTCCTCGACGGGGAGTGGCTGAACGCCCGGGTGGCCCAGGTGAATGCCCTTCGCCCCGACATGATCCTGCTGCTGGGGGACATCGTCGAGGGGCACGGCCGGCCCGATCCGCGCCTGGCCGCGACCCTGGGCGGATTGCGCGCGCCGCTCGGCGTCTGGGCGGTCAACGGCAACCACGAGGGGCACGGTGTCGATCCCGGGCAGGGACTGCTGGAGATGGCCGGCATCGGCGTGCTGCTCGACCGGTGGGTCGAGGCGCGGCCGGGGCTGGTGATCGCCGGCACCGAGCACGACCGGACCGGAAACGGGGCCGATCGCATCCGAAAGGCCCTGGCCGGCCGTCCACCGGGCGCTGTTGTCCTGCTTTCCCACAGTCCCCGGGAAGCCCCGGTGGCGTCCGCGGCCGGAGCGGGGCTGATGCTCTCCGGCCACACCCACGGCGGCCAGGTCTGGCCGTTCGGCTGGCTGGTGCGCCTGACCACCCCGTACGTCGCTGGGCGCTACCGGGTCGGGGGCATGACGCTGCTGGTCAGCCGGGGCGCCGGCACCTGGGGAGCCAGGATGCGACTGTGGCAGCCGGGCGAAATCCTCCGCATTACCCTCCGCTCCTGACCCGGCCAAGAGTCACACCGGGATGGCCGGGGGACCCTTCCGCGAACACGCTCTCGCGTCCGACCCTTGCCGCCCGCCCCGCCGTGGAATCCTTCCGCATTACGCGGCCTTCCACGGCGGGCCGGGCTGGCTGGGTCCCCGGCCGCTTGCCGCTATAGTTCGCTCCAGGGGCCCCCGGCCATCTCGTGCGAACCGGTGGCAATTGCTCTAAGATGGTGGGCAACTCAATGTCGAAGATGGGGGTGCGCGGATGAAGGCCTGGTTCCTGCCATGCGTCGTCGCGGTCGTCTGCGCTGGGATGTGCCCACCCCGCGGCGACCCTCAAGCCCGCGGCCGGCCTGCGGGAGGCCCAGAACCGCGGATCATCGAGGCGGTCACCTCGCTGGGGCGCGACGGGGACTGGCTGGTGGTCCGCGGCTACAAGCCAACCGACGACCTGATCGCCGGGTTGGTCAACGCCCCGATCAGCCACGTCGGCGTGCTCGATCTCGGCCGCCGGAGGTGATCGAGGCCGATTCGTCGGGCGTGCACGAGACCCCGCTCCCGGCCTTCGTCGACCACAGCCACCGGCTGATCCTGGTGCGGCCGATCTGGTCGGAAGAGGGCCGGCAGGCGGCGCTCGGGAGGGCCCGGGCGCTGGTCGGCAAGCCGTACGACTTCTCCGGCCTGGTTGGCCTCGACGCGCCGGAACGTTACTACTGCAGCGAGCTGGCGATCCGGATCTACGCCGACTTCCAGCAGGAGCACCACGACATCCCGCGGGTGATCGAACCCGGGTTCCTGTACCTCTGGGGTTCCATCCTGTTCGACTCGCGCCCGCGCCACTGGGAGACGCCCGAGCCTGTCCGCTGAAGATCCGGTCGTCGTCCGCTCAGGGCCGGCGGAAGGCGGCCAGGATGCTGGCGTGGTCGTCGGTCCAGGGCCGCCGGCCGGGGATGCGCCGCGCCGGCCGCCATCCGGGAGCGCCGGCCAATCCCCCCAAGTCGCTTGCCGATCGGGCCACGAGCATCCAATCCGACGGAAATCGCAACGGGCCGCCCTCGCCCTGCGCCGCCCGGTTGTCGTCCGACCGGAAGACGGCCGCGAGCGAGAGGGAGCCGGCGGCCGCGGCGACCACCGCCTCCAGGTCGAGGTAGTTGTTGGTCAGGTTGAAGGCGATCGCCCCGCCGGGGGAGAGCCGGGAGATGATAGAGTTCGACCGCCTCGCGGGTCAGGAGGTGCACCGGCACGGCATCCGAGTTGAAGGCGTCGATGACCAGCAGGTCGTAGGTCCCCTCCGGCGCCTCTGCCAGGCCGAGGCGGCCGTCCCCCAGGCGCACCCGGACTCGACGCGGGGGAGTCGGCCAGGTAGGTGAAGAGCCGCGGTTCCGTGGCCATGGCGACCACCAGCGGGATTGATCTCGTAGAAGACCATCTCCTGCCCGTCGCGCCCGTAGGCGGCCACGGCGCCCGCGCCCAGGCCGACCACCCCGATCGCTGGCCTTCTCCATCCGCGGCCCCAGTGCCCTGAAGATGTCCCCAAGCGGGCCTTCCGGGGTGTAGTAGGTCGAGCGGGGTGCGCCGGCGGCGGTCATCGATGATCTGGGCCCCGTGAGTGGTCCGGCCGTGGTAGAGGAGGCGCGCCCCGGCCTCGCCGAAGACCGTCACCGGCCCGAAGAAGTTCCTCCCGGAGGCCAGCGTCGTCACCATCGGCGCGCGGGTGATTCGCCCGGCCAGGACCAGCGCGACCAGGGCCAGGCCGAAGCGGATGGGCCGGCTGGCCACGGCCAGGCAGGCCGCCCCGCCGGCGGCCAGGAGCCACCATCGCCCGGGGGTGTCATGGCGCAGCAAGAGCCCGGCCGCGGTCAACCGCCGCCATCAGGGCGACGGGGGCGATGAGGTCGGCGCTCCAGGCATGCTTGCCCGGGCGTCCCACTCCCGGGCCGGACGCAGCAGGCAGGCGGCCACCATCGCCAAGCGGATATTCCAGAAAGCGTCCTGAAGAGAACCGGCGCCGCCAGGGTGTTGAAGATCCCCCCAAGCACACCGCCGGCGGCGACGCATCAGGTAGTAGCGCGACAGATGGTCCGGTCGCCGGCCGTTCCTCCGCCAGCCGTCGATGGCAGACGAGGGCGGTCAGGAAGAAGGCCAGCAGGTGCAGCGGCAGGAAGGCCATCGCGCGCTCGAGCCCGGGGGACATCGGCGGCGAATACGACCACCAGCGGGACGACCGCCAGCGCCTGGCCGACCAGGAGCCATCTCGCGGGGATGACGCTCGCGCCGGGCGAAGGCCATGACGAAGGTCAGGAGATAGAGGGCCAGCGGGATGACCCAGAGGAGGGGCACCGGGGCGACGTCGGTGGTCAGGTGGGTGGTCACCCCGAGAAGGAGGCTGGAAGGGACGGCGGCCAGCAGCAGCCACCGAATCTGCGTGCCTGCCGGGAGGGGAGCGGCGACTGCCGGTCTTCGACGCGGCGGAAGAGTCCTGCCGGTCGCCGGCCATCCGGGAACGCCCGCAGCCGCACAGGAGCGTAAGCGCGGCTAGCAGAACGAATCCGGCGGTCCAGGCCCACGATTGCGGGCGGAGCGCGGACCAGCGGCTCGATCAGCGCCGGGTAGGCGAGCAGCGCGCCCAGGCTGCCCAGGTTGCTGGCCGCGTAGAGGAAGTAGGGGTCGCCCGCCTCGGCGTGTCCGCTCCGGGAGAACCACCCCTGCAGCAGCGGGGCGGTGGCCGAGATGGCCACGACCGGCAGGCCGAAGGCGGCCGCCAGCACGCACCAGGAACCAGACCGCGACGCCGCCCGACGGCGGCGGGAGCAGATCGGCCGGGAGGAGGGGCGGGAGGAAGAGGAGCGACAGTGCCAAGCAGCACACCCTGGATGACCGCCTGGCGCCGCCGTTCGAAGCCGGGAGAGGAGGTGGGCCTAGCAGGTAGCCGGCCAGCAGCGCCGCCTGGAAGAAGAGCATGACCGCGTTCCAGACGGCCGGCACGCCGCCGGCGCGCGGCAGAAGCATCCGGGCCACCAGCGGCTGGAGCCAGAAGAGGAGGAAGGCGCCGCAGAAGAGCGTCGCCCCGTGCAGGAGCATCGTGCTGCGGTCAGTGTTCCCCCCCGGGTCCGTCCGCCGCCCCTGCCAGGCCCGAACCGGGCCGCCAGCAGCCCCTGGCGCGCCTTTTCGTTGGAGGGGTTGAAACCCAGCGCCTGCTCGAAGCTCTTCCTGGCCCGCAGCGGGAATCCGAGATCGAGATAGACGCCGCCGAGTTCGGTCAGGATTTCGTCGTTCCTGGGATCGACCTCGAGTGCATGCTCGAGGACGCGCGCCGCCTCCTTTCCGCCGGTCGAGTCCGGCCAGTGACCGGGCGTGGGCGAGGTGGTACCGCGCGTTGGGCCCGGGTCGAGGAACAGTCGCCTGGGCGAACCGCCGCTCGGCGGCGGCGGGGTTGCCCCGCGGCCAGGGCGGCCATCCCTGCTCGAAGAGTTGCCGCGCCTGTTCCTCCGGCGGCAGGGCGCGCTTCCGGGTCGGCCAGGGACTGGTCGTACTCGCGCCGCCGGGAGGGCTGCGAGAGATCGCTGAAGGCATGGCTCATCCGGGCGAAGATGGCCGTCAGCTTCTCCTTGACATCCCCATCGATCCCCAGGTGCCGGTCGGGGTGGAAGTCGCGGGCCAGCCGCCAGAAGGCGGCCTGGATGGCCGTCGGCCCTGGCCGTCCGCTCGACGCCCAGGACCTCGTAGTGGTCCATCGAGTCGAGGCCGTGGTGCATCGACTCGATCCGCTCGATGAAGAGTAGCGGGATTTCCCGCCGGGCGCCACCGGTGAAGGCGGCGTACTCCGGGCCGGAGACGGCCGGCATGTCAGGGGCCGCGTCCTTCACCTCGGACGACGGCAGCTCCAGGATGGAAGTGGAGATGAGCGCGCGCCAGGATTCTCCGGACCTGTTCCTGGTTTCCGCCCGCCTGGGCGACGATGTCGCCGACGTTCCGGGTGCCGTCCACCAGCGACAGGACCTGGCGGTCCTCGGGGTCGAGGTCGATGTCCTGGAAGAGGTCGAGGGGATCGCGCGACAGGTAGATCGGCGTGGAGGCGGGGAGGTCGAGGTAGTCGCGGATCTGGTCGGCGCACGTCGGCAGCTTCATCCCCCGGTAGATGAGGTTGGCCGCGGAGAGATTCAGCGGGATGATTTCGCCCGCCGGGAGGTCGCCTTCCTGGAGGAGGAAGGTCGAGCCGGCGGGGAGGGAGAAGACGCTCAGGATGATCCCGGCCATCTGCCGCTTGACCGCCAAGAAAAGTTCACGCGGGGCGATGGCCCCCATGCCGACCAGGGCGGCGCCGAGTTTCCCGCCGCCGGCGCGCAGCAGTTCCGAGGCCCGGTCGAACATATCTCCGGCTGATCTTCCCCTCGCGCAGGAGCATCTCCCCGAGGCGGTCGTCCGTCAGGTTGGAGCTGGCGAAGACCGGGTCCCCCTGCCGCAGGTAGATCCGCTTCTCGGCCGCTCCGTGGCGGATGTTGAGCACGCCCGTCCGGATCGAACGTTGGAGGCCGATGAGGATGTCGGCCAGCCGGTAGTCGGCCAGCGATCCCGCGCAGTTGCCCCATCCGGTGGAGGCCGGCCCGCAGCCGCTCGCCGGACGGTGTGAGCCAGACGGCGCGGTACCGGTCGGCCAGGTCGGCGACGTCCGTGTCGACCATCAACCGGTCGCCGATCCTGATGGGCACGCTCCACGGGACCACCACCCCGATCCCGTCGAGGGAGTAGTCGGTGATCTCGGCGGGATGGTCGTCCTGGCCCAGGCGCAGGCTGACCGCCCACTGCCGCGGATACCTCTTGAAGATGCGGTTGTCCTTGCCCACGAACCCATTATAGGACAATTCCCCGCCACCGAGGTCGGCCGCGCGCCGTCCGCCTGCGGGAATTCGCCCGCATCGTGTCCGCCGGCCTTGACAGGAGCGTGCGGCGGTTCTGATAATGTCGTCATGCGAAGAATCGGTGGAATGGCCCTCCTGCTCACCCTGGCCGCCCTGGTGGCGCAACCGGCTGGCGCCTTCGACCTGGAAGGGAAGGTGAGCCGGTTCGTGCTGGACAACGGCATGCGGGTGTTGGTGCTGCCCCGGCCCGGCTACCCGATCATCTCGGTCTGCATGAAGTTCAGGGCCGGCTCGGTCGACGAGGACGCCGGACGCTCGGGGACGGCCCACCTCCTGGAGCACATGCTCTTCAAGGGGACGCGAGGTCCTGGGGACGCGCGACTACGCCGCCGAACTCCCGCTGATCGGGGAGATGGACCGGATCGCCGCCCAAATGGACGACCTGCGCCGCCGGATCGAGTCCGCCGGCGGTGACCCCCGGGACGATCCCGAGTATGTCACCCTCTCGTCCCGGATGCGGGCCGTGGCCGATGAACACCGCCGCTACGTGGTCAAGGACGAGATCGACGCCCTCTACACCCGCAACGGGGCCGAGAACTTCAACGCCTTCACCGACGTCGACATGACCACCTACCGGGTCGACCTGCCGGCCAACCGTCTGCTCCTGTGGGCGGTCGTCGAATCCGATCGGATGCGCAACCCGGTGCTGCGCGAGTTCTACTCCGAGCGGGACGTGGTCATGGAGGAGCGCCGGCAGAGCTACGACAGCGACCCCGACCGGCAACTGATGGAGCTGTTCCTGGCCACCGCCTTCACCGCGCACCCCTACGGCCGGCCGATCATCGGCTGGCCGTCGGACATTGCTTCCCTGAACCGCCCGCAAACGGAGGCCTTCTTCCGGAGCCGCTATGCCCCCGACAACGCCGTGGTGGCGGTGGTGGGGGATGTCCATCCCGGGACAGTCGAGGTGCTGCTGCGGAAGTACTTCGGGGCCATCGAGCCCGCCGGAACCGCCTCGCCGCCGATCACCCGGGAACCCGCCCAGCGGGGCGAGCGGCGGGTCTTCCTCGAGGCCGACGCCAATCCGGTGGTCATGATCGGCTGGCACAAACCGACCCTGCCCCACCGCGACGACTATGTCCTCGACCTGGTCGACGGCATCCTCGGCGGCGGGCGGACCTCGCGGCTCTACCGCCGGCTGATCGAGGGGAGGCTGGCCTCGTCCGTCAATACCATCAACGGGCTCCCCGGCGCCCGTTTCGACAACCTCTTCACCGTTTCGGCAGCGCCCCTGGCGCCCCACACGCCCGAGGACGTCGAACGGGCCATCCAGGAGGAGATCAGCCGCCTGGCCAGCGAACCGGTGCCGCCGGAGGAACTCGACCGCGTCCGCCGCCGGATCGAAACCGATTTCCTAAGGAGCCTCGACTCGGCCCCCGGCCTGGCCAACACCCTGGCCTTCTTCGAGAGCGTCTCCGGCGACTGGCGCTACCTGACCCGCTACACCGCGGTCGTCGAGAGCATCACCCCCGGGGAGATCATGGACGTGGTCAAGCGCCGGCTGATCCCCGGCGGGCGGACCGTGGCCATCCTACGCCGCTCGGAGGCGAAGTGAGCCGGCCGGCCACCGTGCGCGCCCGGGTTTTCCTGTCGGTGCTGGCGACAGTCCTGTCGGGCTGCGCGGGCCGTCGCCGGGCGCCTGCCGGACCCTCGCCTGCTGGAGTTCCAGGCGCCCCGTTTCGCACCGCCCGTGCCCGATCGCCGGCAGCTGGCCAACGGCCTGGTCATCCACCTCCTGGAGGACCACCAGATCCCCATGGCCTCCTGCCGGGCTATGGTCCGCACCGGCGGGGTCCTCGATCCCCCGGGTTTGCGGGGCACGGCCCGCCTCCTGGGGGACCTGATGGTCGAGGGGGGGACCGAAGGGTTGCCCGGCCGGAAACTGGCGGAGGCCCTGGAGGAGCGCTCGATCGACCTGGCCGGCTCGATCGGCGGGCAGTCAGGCGGCTTCTCGGTCAACGCCATGAGCCGGGACTTTCCCGAGGCCCTGCGCCTCTTCGCCGACGTCCTGCGCCGGCCGGCCCTCGACGCGGAGGTGCTAGAGACGGTCAGAGGACGCCAGGTGGACGAGGCGCTGCGCCTGGTCGACCAGCCCGACGCGCTGGCCTTCCGGGAATTCCGCCGGTTCGTCTACGCCGGGGACCCCCGCGGAGAGACGCCGACGCCGGCGGTGATCAGGAAGATCGCCCGCGAGGATGTCGCCGCCCTCCACCGCCGCGACTTCCACCCCGACCGGATCATCCTCGGCTGCTCGGGCGACTTCGATACCGCCCGCCTGATGGCCGACATCGAGGCGCTCTTCGGCGACTGGCGTCCCTCCGGCGGGGAATCCTTGCCGATGCCCCTGCCGTCCGCCACGCCGCCCGGAGGAGTGGTGCATTTCCTGGAGAAGGACCTTCCCCAGTCGGTCATCATCGAGGGGCACCTGGCACCCCCGCGGGAGTCGGCCGATCACGTTCCCTTCATGGTGGCCGACTTCGTCCTCGGCAGCGCCGGGTTTTCCTCCCGGCTGATGCGTGAGATCCGGTCCAACCGCGGCCTGGCGTACAGCGTTGGGAGCTTCTATCGCGCCGATGCTGGCTACGGCGTCTTCGTCGCCACGGCCCGCGTCCGCAACGGCGCCGCCGCCGACGTTCTGGCCCTGATGCGCGGGGAAACCGGGAAGTTGATCCGTGACGGCGTCACCGGGGACGAACTCGCCTTCGCCCGGGACGCCCTGGTCAACGCCATGATCTTCAGGTACTCCGGCCCGGGAGCGGTCGTGGCCGAGGCCGTCGCCCTCGAGTACGACCGGCTCCCGGCCGATTTCGCCGATCGGCTCGCCCGGCGCATCATGACCGTCACCCCGGAGGAGGTGGCCGCGGCAGCCCGGTCGCACTTCAACCTGGCCAATCCGGTGACCGTGGTCGTCGGCGGCGCGGACGCCCTGCACGGCTTGCCGGCGGACTACCGGATCGAGCGCATCTCGCTCGACCCTGAAGGTGTGCCGCGATGAGGCCTGTCCCCAGGTGGATGCTGTCGCGCAGGAGGTTGGTTTCCTTGGCCGTCGGAGCGTTCCTGTTTGGCTCGGGATGCCTTGTTGGCTGGATGCTCGCAAGGCGCCAGGATTCGCACAGCGAGACCGAACTGATGAGTTTTCATGAACTCCGGCAGGGCGGTTACCGGTTCGTCAATCCCCTGCTGGAGTGCGACTTTGCCGAAGAGAGCATAAGAGGGCTGGAACTGCCGGGCCTGAAGGACAAGGTGAATCAATACATTGAACGGGCAAAGACGGAGGGACTGATCGACGAGGCGGCCGTCTATTTCCGGCAACTTCGGGACGGCCCATGGTTTGGAGTCAACGAACACTACGGCTTCGCGCCGGCCAGCCTGATGAAGATACCCTTGTTGATGACCTACCTGAAAGAGGCCGACCGCGATCCTGCGCTGCTTCGAATGCCTATCGTGAACGACCTGGACCAGAATCTGGCGGCCGGACAGTTCTATCCGCCCAAGGAAACAATCGAACCGGGACGAAGTTACAGGGTCGACGACCTCCTCTTCCGCATGGTCGTCTATTCGGACAACAACGCCTGGGCGCTTCTCTTTCGGAACATCGACACGGCCAAGCTCAATCTCGTCATGCGTGACCTGCAGGTTGAGTATTCTGCGGAAGACTCAAGCGGCAAGATCAGCATCGTATCCTACAGTGCCTTCCTTCGGGTGCTCTACAACGCTTCGTACCTCTCCAAGGAGATGTCGGAAAAGGCCCTCTCGATGTTGAGTCAGGAGGATTTCTCTGATGGACTCAGGAAGGGCTTCCCGGTAAATGTGATGTTCGCGGGAAAGTTTGGGGAACGGACCGCCGGATTGGACAGGGGGATGGTCAGGCAACTCCATGAGGTCGGCATAGTGTACCATCCTCGGTATCCGTACCTTCTCGGCGTCATGACCCTGGGGAGGGATTTCAAACTGCAGGAAAAGGTCCTCCAGGACCTGTCGAGGTTGATATACACCGAAACCGATATCGGGACGAGTGGAAGATAGCCGGATCGAAACGACCCCCTTTTCCCGCTGGAGCCTGATCCGCCGGAAATGGTGAGGGGCGCCGTCATCGGGCGCCCCTCTGAATCGCCGGATTACCCGGTGGTTGTAGTTACTTGGCGGCCGACAGCGCCTCGTTGAGCTTGGCCTTGGCCCCTTCCAGCAGGTTGACGGCGTAGTCGGCGTTGTGGACCCCGCCGGAACCGTCACGAGCGGCCTTCAGGTAGTTCTTCCGGCCTTCCTCGTAGGCCTTGGCGGCCGAGGCGTTGGCCTTGATGGCCTTCTCGGCCTTCCGGGCGTTCTCATAGATGCCCTTGACCTCGGCCAGGGCCGGGGCGACCTTCCCCTTCCAGTCCTTGACGTAGGTGGAGTAGCTCTCGTCGTGACAGTCGATGCAGGTCTGCAGGTCGGGCTTGTAGTCGCCCTCCGATGCGTGGCAGTCGGTGCACGAGAGGTCGGGCATGCCGTTGTCGGTCGAGGCGATGCCGATCCCGCCCTCGCCCTTGAGCATCCTCCGCTCGCCCAGGTGGCACGAGTCGCAGGCGTCGCCCTGTGGGGCCTTGGGGTTCTTGGCGTGGCAGGTCATGCATAGGCGCATGTGCGAGGTGAGGTCGTTCTCGGGCAGGGCTCCCAGGTGGCCGACGTTCTCGTGGCAGTTCTGGCAGTCGGCCTTGGGCAGGGCCATGTGGCTCTGGTGGTTGGCCGCCAGATTGACGCCTTCCTTCACCGACATGATGCTGCCATGGCAATGGAGGCAGGCGCTGTCAGGCGTTTCGGTGTACGCCTTCAGCAATTCCTTGAGCTTCTCGGGATTGGCGGTGAAGTGGTAATAAGGCGACTTCATGGCCGAAGCCTTGGCCAGCAGCAGGTTGATGAAGCCGGGCTCGGCGTGACACTCCATGCAGCCGACTTCGGCGTGCGCCGTGGCCTGCCAGGTGTCGCAGACGCGGTTCATCTCGTGACACCAGTTGCAGAAGAAAGGCTGGCAGGTGAGTTCGATGGCGCCGTAGGACAGGCCGATGACGGCCACGACGACGATGATCGACGTGGTCTTGTGGGCGGCGATCCAAGACGTGATCTTGCCGAACATACTGTCTTCCTCCTTGTGAGGGGTGGTCTGCTGCGGCCATATTGTGAAACGTGGTATTTATAGCCTATCGGTTGCAAAAAGCAACAAAAAAATGCGCCTCCGTCTTTCTTGACTTTGGGGCCTGCCGGCACGATAATCCGACCGTTGTCACCGCCCACGGAGAAGGAGCCCGCATGAGTGTTCTGGATGCCATCGGCAACACCCCCCTTGTTTCGGTCGATTCCATAAACCCCAACCCTCGGGTGCGGCTGCTGGCCAAGCTGGAGGGGAACAACCCGGCCGGCTCGGTCAAGGACCGGATCGCCCTGCACATGATCCGAGTGGCTTTGGAGACGGGGCGGCTCACCCCCGGGAAGACCATCCTCGAGGCGACCTCGGGCAACACCGGCATCGGCCTGGCCATGGTCGGGACCGCCCTCGGTTACAAGGTCAAGCTGACCATGCCGGGATGCGTCAGCGTCGAGCGGAGGCGGGTCCTCGAAGCCTTCGGGGCGGAACTGGTGCTGAGCGATTCCTGCCAGGGGACCGACGGGGCGATCATGCTGTCCCGGCGCATCTTCGAGGACGCGCCGGAGGCCTACTTCATGCCCAACCAGTTCGAGAATCCGGCCAATCCCGAGGCCCACTACCTGACCACCGGACCGGAGATCGTCCGGCAGACGGCCGGCGACGGTGACCCACTTCGTGGCCGGCATGGGGACCACCGGGACGCTGATGGGCGTGGCCCGGAGCCTGCGTGAATACAACCCGTCGGTGAGCGTTGTCGGTGTCGAGCCGAAACCCCACCACACCATTCAGGGGCTGAAGAACATGACCGAGGCGATCGTGCCGCCGGTCTACCGGCCGGAGGTCTTGGACGACATCTTCTCCATCGACGACGATGACGCCTTCGCCATGACCCGTTCCCTGGCTCTCCGCGAGGGGATCTTCGCCGGGATGAGCAGCGGGGCGGCGATGTTCGCCGCCTGCCGGCTGGCCGAGAAGCTGGACGGCGGATGTGTGGTCGTCCTCCTCCCGGACCGGGGGGATCGCTACCTCTCGACCAACCTCTTCACCTCGGTCTGCGCCAAATGCCCTCCCTGAGCTCGGGCGGTCGGATCGCATGATCCCCCGCGGGGCGATCTCCACCGCCGTGCTTGCGGGCGCGGTCCTCCTGGGAGCGTCGCGCGGCATCGCCGTGGCGCCCTCGCCCTCGCCCGGCCGGGCCCTTCTGGAAGGGAGGGAGATGCTGTCCGAGGAACTGACCTACACCGTCAAGTGGAAACTGATCACCGCCGGGAGTGCCACGCTGCGGTTGTCTCCCTTGCGCGACGGGGTCCTGCCTCCGGGATTCCGGATTGAGTCGTTCGCCCGCTCGAACGAGTTCATCGACGCTTTCTTCAAGGTGCGCGACCGGGTCATCTCCCTGGCCGCGCTCGATTTCAACCGCTCCTTTCAATTCAGCAAGAGTCAGCAGGAGGGGACCTTCACTCGCGAGGAGGTCATCGAGTTCGACGTCGGCGAGCGGGTGGCCTTGCTGTACCGTGACGACAAGCTGAAAGGCACCCTCCCGCTGCCCGATGGCTTCTGCGACCCGCTCTCCGGGCTCTACCGGTTCCGGCTTCTTGCCGGCAGCGCCAGGGGCGACCGGGTGAGCATGACCACCACCGACGGCCGCCGCGTCATGACCGTCAGGGCCGAGGTGCGGGGGCGCGAGACGATTGCCGTGCCCGCGGGGACCTTCCCGTGCCTCAAGACCGAGATCTTCATGGATTCCCTGGACGGGATATTCATCCGCAAGAAGCACGGCCGGATCTTCATCTGGCTGACCGACGACGACTCCCGCCTGCCGGTGAAGATGGCCACCGAAGTGATGATCGGCGCCGTGGAGACGTTGCTGGTCAAGGTGGAGTACCGCCCGGTTTCCCCATGAACACCGGTGTCAGGGCGGGGCCGCGCCGACCCGGCGGCCGCTTTGCGGTAGTCGCCCTCTTCCTGGTCCTGCTGGCCCCGGCGCTGGCTTCCCTCACCTCGCCGGCCTGGTGCCCCCCGCTGTGCCGCTGGGGGGCCGGCCGGCTCGGGGCGGACCTGCGCCTCGCGGATGCCCGGTTCGACCCGTTCGGCCTCAAGTTGCGGGGCCGGACGGGGAGCCTGCGGGTGACCACACCGGCGGGGACCATCACCGGCGGGATCAATCGCCTGCTGGTCGACATCGACCTCATCCCGCTGGCGGCCGGAGGACGGATCGGGTCCGTGTCGGTGGCGTTTGGCACCTTGCGGGTGGAGCCTGCCCGCGGCGGCCGCGGCGGAGTGGTCACGGCACCCGGTGGCGCGAGGATGTCGCCGGAGACGCCGAGGCCGCAGGAAGTCCCGTCGGCGGCCGGCGTGCCCGAGGGGAGGGCCGGCTTGAAGCTGGTCATAGATCGCCTTGACGTGGCCGTCGATCGGGGCGTGTTCGCCTACGACCGCGGCGACACCGCCGGCGAGGTGGCTTTCGACCTCGGCTTCCGGGGGTCGTACAGCAATGTCCGCGGTCTCGATGATGTGGCGGCCGCCCTGATGCGGGATGCCGTCCGCCGGAAGGCGGTCGACGGCATCCTGGAGCGGTGGCTGCGATGAATGTCGGATGGCGTCCCGGTCTGGCGTGCGTCGCCGGGGTCCTCGTGCTCCTGCCGTGCTTGTTGGCGCGCGCTGCGGGCCAGGAAGGCCGTGCGGAGGTCGAGGGCCTCCTCTCCCGGGGTGAGGCGGCCCTGCGGGAGGGGCGGGCCGACGAGGCGGCCCAGTTCTTCTCCCAGGCCTTGGCGCTCGAGCCGGAAAACCCCGTCATCTGGAACTACCAGGGAGGCGTTTCCTTCTTTCGGGGGGAGTTTCAGACGGCGCTCGATCTGTTCGGCCAGGCGGCCCGGCGGGATCCCCACAATCCCCGGATCCTGAACAACCTCGGTACGGTCTACGAACGGCTCGGGAAGCCGGCCGAGGCACTGGAGCAGTACCTGGCCGCCATCGCGGCCGACCCGGGGTACGCCGAGGCCTACCGGAACCTCGGCGCCATCTATGCCTACCGCCTCCGGGACGCCGTTCTGGCCCGCCACTACTGGACGAAGTACCCTGGAACTGGCTCCCGACGGCCCGGCCGTCGTGGAGGTCCGGGACGAACTCGACCGGCTCGGGGGGAAGTGACGGATGGTTTCTTTTTGGGAAAAAGTGCACGGATTGACAATGCCGGGGTCCCTGACATACCATCCCGGCAAACCGCAGTGCGAGAGGAAGGTGAGATGAAGCGGATCGTTTCCCTGGCCTTGGCCGAGCATGGCTTCGGCTTCTTCACCCTGGCCCGGGCCGACGGGTCGATCGCCTGGTCCGAGGACACCGCCCGGATGCTCGGGACCGACGCGCCATCGGAGGCAAGCCGCCTCAGCCGCTACCTCGTGTCCGGCCTGCGGGCGTATGCCCTCAAGAACCTCGCCGCCGGCCAGAAGAACCGGCAGCGGTGCCTCGTGCCTTTCCGGGGGGAAGTGGCCGAAGCAGTCCTGCTCCCCCCTCAGGGAGAGGCCGTCGCAAAGGGATTCGACGGGTACATCTTCCCCTACCCGCTGCACGAACCGCTGGGGATGATGCGGAAGTATTTCCTTTCGTCCGTCACCGGCCGCCTGCGCTCGCTGCTCAACTCGGTCATCGTCGCCGGCGACGTGGTTGCCGCCGCCGATCGCGAGACGCTCTGGGAACAGCAGCGCTTCCTGGCCCTGCTCGCCCAGGACGCCCGCGAGGTGAACGCGGTCATCAACCGCATCGGTGAGGTGGGCGGCTACACCCCTCCCGGGGCGAGGGCGTATGAAGAACTCATCTCGATCCCCGAGCTGTTGGGGACGCTGCAGGCCGACCTGTCCCATCTGGCCCAGGAAGCCGACATCTCCCTGCGTACGGCGGTCGACCCGGCCATGCCGCCGGTCCGGACAAGCAGGACCATCATGGCCATGACCGTCTTCCTGGCCTTCCACTACGCCCTCGGTCACGTCAAGCCGCTGGGTGAGATCCTGCTGACCGTCGGAGATTTCGACGGCTGGACGATCGACTTCCTCTATGGTGCGATGGACATCCCGACCAACCTGGCCGTTCGCCCCGAGCGCCACAACTTCGCGCCCGTGGCGGTCGAGGACTGGGCCACGGGCGCGGAGCTCCAGCTCATCGATTCACTGTTGGGCATCAACGGCAGCGGCCTTTCAGTCGGTTCTCGCGAGGACGGCACCGGCCTCATTTCGCTGCATCTGCCGCGGGCTTCGAGCGGGTAATGCGCGCGGCCATCCAGCTCCCCCCGGACGGCCAATTCGATCCCGCCGGGTATGCCCGGCTCCTCCGCCATCTCTTCAGCTCCCGCTGGACCGGCTTCATCGGGCTGGAGCTGGGCGGACCGACCAAGAAGATGCACTTCGCCGACGGCTACATCGTCTTCGCACCTCGAGCGATCCGTCGGAACGCCTCGGTGACATCCTGCTGGCCAAGGGGATCATCACCCGCGAGCACTATGACCACTCGGGGCAGTTGATCCGGGAAACGGGGAAGAAGCAAGGGACCATCCTGGTCCAGATAGGCGCGCTCAATCCCAAGGAACTCTTCCGGGGGCTCATCCTCCAGGTGACCGAGATCGCCATCAGCCCCTTTCTGCCACCGGCGGAAACTACACCCTCTGGCCGGCGGCCAGGAACACGCCGAGGCGATCACCCTCAAGGTCCATCCCGGGGCGATGATTCGGGACGGGATGTGGCGCATGGCCCCGCCGACAACCTCGCGTCCCTGGCTAACACGCCTTTCTCTCGGAACGCCTCACCGCCCTTCGCCGAGACACCCTGCCGCTCAGCCCGCTCGACCGGGCGGTCCTGGCGGCGGTGCCCGAGGGGAAGCGCCGGCTGACTTCGCGGCCGAGCGAGGCCTTCCGCTGGAGATGGTCACCCGGGCCTTCTTCATCCTGGGGAACCTGGGTCTCATCGACCAGACCACCGAGCGGCAGGCCTGATCCCGGTTGTCCGCGCGGCAGCCGGGCGGCGCGGCGCCGGTGGCGGCCGACCCACGGGCGAGACGACCCTGCAGAAGGAACTCCTGGGGATCATCGAAGGGCTGCCGCTCATGAACCACTACCAGATCCTCGGCATCCAGCCTGACGCCAGCGCTCAGGAGATACGCCTGGGATACATCCGCCAGGCCAGGAAGTTCCACCCCGACCGTTTCCAGCGCCCTCGCTGGCTGATTTCACCCCGCTGGCCGAGAAGGTCTTCACCCAGGTGACGGCGGTCTACAACGCCCTCGCGACGCCGGCCGCGCGCGGCGAATATGATCGGACGATAGGCATGATGGTCTCCGGCGACGAGCCGAGCCAGGGAGACCTGGACCTGGCCGCGAAGCTCTTCAGCAAGGGGGCCATCCTGCTCCTGTGCGACGACCTCGGGTACGCCACCGAAGCGCTTCGTTGGGCGGTGCGCCTGGCGCCTGGCGAGACGCCCTACCGACTGGCCCTGGCCGAGGCGTTGCGGCGCCAGGGGAGGGGGCTCAAGGAAGCTGTCGAGCACCTCGGTGCGGTCCTGGCCGGGCATCCGGACAACGCCGAGGGGTACTTCATCCTCGGCAACGTCCATCGCCGCGTCGGGCAGGAGGACAAGGCCGTCGAACTCTTTCGCAAGGTGCTGGCGCTCGACCGGGACCACCAGGGCGCCCAGCGTGCCCTAGCCGTTCCGCCCGCGCCCTCCGCGCCCGAAGAATCTTTCCTCGAGCAACTCTTCGAAGCCTAGGCGCCCGTTCCGGTCAGGAAGCGGCGGACGGCCGCGGCGATCAGATCGATTTCTCCTTCGGTCAGGAAGGGATGCATTGGCAGGCTGATGATCCGCCCGGCCACTCCTTCGGACACGGGGAAGCTGCCCTGGCCGAGGCCGAGGCTTCCGAATGCCGGCTGGAGGTGGAGCGGCACCGGGTAGTGGACCGCCGTCGGGATCCCCTCCGCCCCGAGCGCCTTGGCCAGGGCTTCCCGGTCGGGCACCTGGACCGAGGTACTGGGCGAAGACGTGGCTGTTGCCGGTGAGGGTCACCGGGAGGATCACCCCGGGGATGCCGGCCAGCCGCTCGTTGTACAGCGCGCCGTTCCGCTCGCGGGCAGCCATCTCGGCCTCGAAGTGGGGCCACTTTCCCAGCAGCACCGCCGCCTGGAGGGTGTCCAGCCGGCGCGTTCACGCCGATCCGCACGTGGTGGTAGCGCCGCTCCTGGCCGTGGACCATGATCTGGCGCATCCTGGCGGCCAGGCCGTCGTCGTCGGTGAAGATCATGCCGCCGTCGCCCTAGGCGCCCAGCGGCTTGGAGGGGAAGAAGCGAGGTGCAGCCGATGGCCGACAGGCCGCACGACTTCCGCCCGTTGCTGGTCGCCCCGAAAGACTGGCAGGCATCCTCGATCACGGGCACGCCGTCCCGTCCCGGCGGCCACCGCGTTGAAGGCATCCATGTCGGCGCACTGGCCGTAGAGGCTGACACGGGATGATGGCCCGGGTGCGGGGCGAGAGGCAGCTTCGAGGCCGGCCGGGTCGAGGTTGTAGGTGACCGGGTCGATGTCCGCGAAGACCGGCCGCGCGCCGAGCAGGGCGATGACTTCGGCGGTGGCGATGAAGGTGAAGGGGGAGGTGACCACCTCGTCCCCGGGCGCCGACGCCCGCGGCCATCAGGGCGACCAGCAGCGCGTCGGTGCCCGAGGCGACGCCGATGGCGTGGCGGACGCCGACGTAGGCGGCCAGGGCCGACTCGAGTTCGACGATCTGCGGGCCCATGATGAAGGCCTGGGTGGCGATGACCGCCGCCATGCGCCTGTCTATCTCCTCCTTGTAGCGGCGGTACTGGGTTTCGAGGTCGACGAACTTCATCGATGGATCCTTCCCCCCTGCGATTCGAGGTCGTTGCACCCGGTGGGCGGTGTCACGCCAATCCGAGATCGAGAATGCGGCCCGGCCAGTTCGCCGGCATCGGCCAGGCATCCGGAGAGCGCCGAGCCGAGGTAGTCGCCCCTGCTGGTGACGAGGAGCCGGTTCCGCTGACGGACCCGTCCGTCGAGGAACGGCCGTGTCGGGATGCCGCAGCCTTTCGCGGAAACCCCCTTCATGGATGAAGGACGGAAAGTGCCCAATTCGGCTGACCGCGGGCGGCGGGCCATCGGGCAGGAAACGGAGCAGCAGGCGCAGCCGATCGACATTCAGGGCGGCGCCCGGTCGATCCGTCCCTTGGTCCTGCGGGTCGGGTATCGGCGACAGGACCTCGACCGCGGCGTGCTCGTCGTCGAGCGGCGCCATGCTGACGACCAGGGGCGTCTCCCGGCCGTCGAGGTTCATCGCCAGGTGGCCGCCCATCCCCGGCGGGATGGCTTCCCAGGGAATGCGGAAGGCTCTGCAGCAGCGCCTGGCGGACCGTCGCCTCCTCCTTCGGCCAGTGGGGCCGCAGGGTGCGATGAACTCGCGCCTCGGGGGCGTCGATCACCAGCGCCTGGCCGCGCAGGGAATGGCGGTCGAGTTCCACCACGTGCTCCTCCCGGCCGCCTCCCTTGATGGCCGTTCCGCCGTCCGTCCGGAAGATCACCCCGCCGGACTTCTGGAAGGCCGCCCGCAGGGCATGCATGATGGCCCGCTGGCCGCCCATGCAGAGCAGGCAGGAGGGGAGGGAGATCATCTCCAGCCAGGTGAAGAACTCGTCGTCGCCGACTTCGCCGGCCGGGCGCCGGGAGAGGCCGTGGACGAAGAGGCGGCCGAAGTCGGCCGGAAAGGCTGGCGTGGTCGAGCTTGGCCAGAATCGTCCTCGGCGGTCACCCCCCGGCCGCCGAAAATCGCGCCGTACCACCGAGACCAGCCGTCGAGGAACGAGGTCAGAGCGGTCTTCCCCTCGCGGGCGGTCGACGAGGCTCCCGGAGCCGCCCGCTGGTCCATCTGCTCGCGGTGGAGGCGGGCCGCCTCGAACAGGCGCCCGATTGCCGGCGCTCCGTCGGGGAAGACCCGGGCGAGCTCCCGCTCGGCCGCGCCCGAGTCCTGGTAGAGGTTGACCCAGCGCCCCGGGAGGAGCACCTGGAAGCCGGGTTCCATGCTCTTGAAGGAGACGTGGCCGTCCGCCGCTGGTCAGGGGCAGCCCGCACTCCATGGCCAACTGGGTGAGGCGGTGGTTCCCGGGCACGCCGTAGAGGATGCCGCCGCCGAAGTTGTTGAACGGGATGGCCCCCGTCGTCCGCTCGGGCAAGCCACCACTCCCAGGGGAAACCCTCGACCACGGCCACGCGGTGCCGCGCCCGGGCCAGGAGGACGCCGGCGGCGTACCCGGACACTCCTCCGCCGACGACCACCGCGTGGAAGACTTCCTTGACCTTCACGCTGTGACCTCCTTTCACGCACCCATCATACCCAAGCGGGCCGCGGATGTGAACCGCGCAGCGCTCAGCGAAAACGCCGGTACCAGGCCAGCCGGGCCGCGGTTGCGAAAGACGCCGGACCAGCGCCAGGCCGGCGACGAAACCGCCGACGTGGGCCAACCAGGCGACCCCGCCGCCGCTGGCCGGACGGATGCGCACCGGCGTACAGGAACTGCAGCAGGAACCAGAAGCCGAGGAAGACGATGGCCGGCACCTGGACGATCCGATGTGAAGAAGCCCGAGCGGCACCAGGGTCAGGATCCGCGACGACGGGAAGAGGACGATGTAGGCCCCCATGCACCCCGGCGATGGCCCCGCTGGCGCCGACCATCGGCACGTCGGAGGCGGGGTCGATGGCAGATGTGCAGCGCGGCGGCGGCGTAGCCGCCGAGGAGGTAGAAGACGAGCGAAGCGCACCCGCCCCATGGCGTCCTCGACGTTGTCGCCGAAGATCCAGAGGAAGAGCATGTTGCCCGCCAGGTGCATGATGCCGCCGTGGAGGAACATGCTGGTCAGGACGGTCAGCAGCGGCGGGAAACCGGCGGGCTGCTCGATCCGGCCCGGTGATCAGGGCGGGGACGGCGGCGAAGGTCGCGAGGAAGGCCGCTGGAGGTGGGCCGGGACGGCCGCCTGGCGAAGGAAAGCGGCGATGTTGGCCAGGATGAGAGTGACCGTGACCAGCGGGAAGCTCCTCGAGGGGAGTTCGTCGCGAAGGGGGATCACCCGCCGCTACCCCTCGGCGGTGCGGGTTGAGGCAGCGCCCCGCGCGGCGGCCGTGGCGGCCGGCGACCAGCACCCGCCGGCCTTCGATCCGCAGCGCTTCCTTCGGCGAAGAGCCTGACCGCCTCGGGGTAGATGCGGTGCTCCTGTTCGCAGGATGCGGGCCGAGAGGCTCTCCTCGGTGTCGCCGGCCAGCACCGGCACGACCGCCTGGATGATGATCGGGCCGGTGTCGACCCCCTCGTCGACGAAGTGGACCGTGGCCCCCGAGAAGCGCGCACCGTGCTCAAGGGCCTTGCGCTGGACGTGCAGGCCCGGGAAGGCCGGCAGCAGCGCCGGGTGGATGTTCATGATCCGTCCCGGGAAGGCCCGGATCAGGGCCGGCGTGACGATGCGCATGAAGCCGGCCAGGCAGACCAGGCCGATGCCCCGCTCGAGCAGCATGCCGGCCAGGAGACTGTCGTACGCCTCGCGGGAGCCGGAGCCCTCGGGATCGACGAAGATCGCCTCGATGCCGTGGCGGCGGGCGCGCTCCATGGCGAAAGCATCCGGCTTGTCGCTTATGACCACCCCGATATGGGCAGGGCAACGCCGCGCCTCGCAGGCGTCGATCAGGGACTGGAGATTCGATCCGCGGCCCGAGACGAGGACGCCGATCGCCAGGTCGACGGCGTCACCCATGCGGCGATCTCGGGGATGAAACGCACGGAGGGTTCGCCGGGGACGATGCTTCCGACGACGTGCGCCGGCCCGCCGGGAGCCAGGAGGTCGAGCAGTCTCGGCCGCCCTGGATTCGTCCGACGACCATCAGGAATCCGAGCCCGAGGTTGAAGACGCGCCGCATCTCCTCCTCGGCCACCGGGCCGCGTTCGCGGAGGAAACCGAACACGGGCGGCTCCGGCCACGAGCCGAGACGCAGCTCGGCGGCTGTTCCCGGGGGCAGTATCCGGGGCAGGTTCTCGGTCAGGCCACCACCGGTGATGTGGGCCATCCCCTTGATGGCGCCCGTTGCCAGCAGGGGCAGGATGCGGCGGACGTAGATGGACGTTGGCCGCAGGAGTGCGTCGCCGATCGTCTCTCCCGCCCCAGGGCGCCTGTCGTCGCAGTTCGCGCTCCAACTCGCCGCCGAGGATGGCCCGGATGAGGGAGTAGCCGTTGCTGTGCGGACCACTGGAGGGGAGCCCGATGATGGCGTCACCCGGCCGGATGCCCTTGCCGGTGAGCATGGCCCCCTCCTCGACCACGCCGACCGCGAAGCCTGCCAAGTCATATTCGCCGCGTGGATAGAAGCCGGGCATCTCGGCCGTCTCTCCTCCCACCAGGCTGCAACCGGACTGGCGGCAGCCCTCGGCGATCCCCTCGACGATCTGCACCGAGGCCTCCACGTCGAGGACGCCGACCGCCAGGTAGTCGAGGAAGAAGAGGGGTTCGGCGCCGTGGGTGAGGATGTCGTTGACGCACATAGCCACCAAGTCGATGCCGATGCTGCCGTGGCTGCCCATGGTCTGGGCCAGGCGCAGCTTGGTGCCGACACCGTCCGTCCCCGACACCAGGATCGGGTGGCGGTAGCGGGAGAGGTCGAGCCGGAAGAAGGCCCCGAATCCTCCCAGCCCGTCGAGCCACTCGGGCCGTCTGGTCGACTCTGTGGCCGACCGGATGCGTTCAACGAAGGATGCAGCCTTGTCGATGTCGACGCCCGCCTGGCGGTAGTCCATCGATCGCTCCGGGTTCCTTCAGCCGCCGAATAGGCGGGCCAGGAAGCCCTTGCTGGGCTGCTTCTGCTGGCCGGCGCTGTTGTCTGGCCGGCTCATCGACGCACCGACGGCGATGTCGATGAACTTGTTCATCAGGATGCGCTGTTCGTCGAGGGCGCGCCGGACCTCGGCCAGTTGCTTGGCGATGCCGTCGACGGCCGCCGAAAGGGCGGCCAGGCGGTCTTCGGTGGATTCCGTCGCCGCAGTCCGGGTTTCGATGCCGGACGGGGGAGGGGCGGGTGCGGATTCCTTCTCGCCTCCGAACAACAGGAAATCCCCGTCCTCGTAATGCGCCGTCCCCGCCTTCGACGGTATCTCGACGAATTCCTCGGCCGGCGGGGCGCCGACGTCGCCCTGCGCCTTGGCTTCGGGCGGTGTCTCGGGAGCCTCGGGCCGGGGGTTGGCTTCCTCGGCGTAGACGCTCTCCCAATCCTCGGAAACCAGTTCCATGGCCTTCGACTCGCCGCCTGCGGCCGGGACAGTTTGGCCGGTTTCATCGGGCTCCTCGGGCTCCTCGGACTCCTCGGACTCCTCCGGTTCGAACCGCTCGACGGTTCCGACTCCGATCGGGATTCCGACCGATTCCGCGATGCCCTCATCGCCTTGCTCCCCTGTCTTGCCGGCGGTCTCCTTGGCCGTCTCGTCACTGAAGGAGGACAGGTCCACCTCCTCCTCGTCGAGGGCCGCCTCCTCTTCGGCGGACCGGTCCGTCCCGGCAGCCTCCGGCTGGGCGGTCAAGGACTCTTCGGTGGTCGCGGCCTCCTCGATGGTAATCTCGACTTCCTCCTCTTCGGCCTCCGGCACGTCCGGGGGCGGTTCCGGGCTGACCACCGGCGTCTCTTCCTCTTCCGGCCAGACGGAGAGGCGTTCTTCCGCCGGAGCCTCCGCGGCAGCCTCCGGCTCGGCGGTGGCCGCCTCGACCGGGCCTTCCTCCGCCACGGGTTCCTCGATCCCGATCGCCTCCTCGGCTTCCTCTTCGGCGGAGTCCTTCAATTCGGGTTCGGGAGGCGCTTCCGGCTCGACTTCGACGGGACGGTGGAACGGATCGGCCATGACCTCCTCGGCCGGCGCCGGTTCCGGCTCGCGCCCGGGTTGGACGGGCGGGGGAACGGCAACCGGTTCGACGACGTGGGCCTTGCCGCGCTCCCTCGCCTTGGCGGTGTCGCCGTCCTCGAACTGGGCGCGCAGCTTGTTGATGCCCAGCTTGATGATCCCCTTGAGGGTCTCCATCACCCCGACGTTCTCGACGGCCACGGCGGTGAAGTAGGTCACCTCCGAGAGGTTGATGCCGAGGGCCTCGGCGATCTCGTCCGGGGTGGCGATGTTGGGCAGGTCGGTCTTGTTGAACTGGTAGACGATCGGCAGCGAGTCGAAGGTATAGCCGTTGTCGGCCAGGTTCTCCTTCAGGTTCTCGTAGCTCTCGCGGTCGCGCTCGATCATCTCGATCTGCGAGTCGGCCACGAAGACGACCGCGTCAACCCCCTTGAGCACCAGCCGGCGGGTGGCGTTGTAGTGGACCTGCCCGGGCACGGTGTAGAGCTGGAATCGCACCCGGTAGCCGCCGATGTAGCCGAGATCGAGCGGCAGGAAGTCGAAGAAGAGGGTCCGGTCGGCGTCGGTGGCCAGGGAGATGAGCTTGCCCCGGGTCTTCGAGTCCATCGTCTCGTGGATCTTCTGAAGGTTGGTGGTCTTGCCGCCAAGGCCAGGCCCGTAATAAACAATCTTGGCCGTGATCTCCCGGATGGCGTAGTTGAAGAGGACCATGGTGGATTCGTCTCCCTTTTCCGTTTCCGACCGCTGTTCCGAAGCGACCCTGGGGCGGCTCCGCGCAGACTGACGCCATATCATACCACCGAAGAAGCCGATGGAGAAGGGGGACGGCGAGGGCCCGGTCCAGGACCGGCAGGGCTACCCTATCCGAGGGGAGTTGGCCGGAGGGTCGTCGGCGATCCAGACGCCGTTGCGATTCATGTTCTTGACCCGGTACATGGCCTGGTCGGCCTTACGGATCAATTCCTCCTTGCTCCCGGCGTAAACCGGGTAGGACGAGACGCCGAAGGAGGCGGTCAGGCGCATGTTGATGCCGTCCTCGACCAGGAAGGGGTGCTCCTCGATGGCCCTGCGGATGCGCTCGGCCACCTGGCCGGCGTCCCCGATCGGTGTCTCGGGGAGGATGACCAGGAACTCGTCCCCGCCGTACCGGGCGACGACGTCGACCTCTCGCAGGCCGGCCCGCAGGATGTTGGCCACCTCGGTCAGCACCTGGCTGCCCATCAGGTGCCCGTGCCGGTCGTTGACCGTCTTGAAGTGGTCCAGGTCGAGGAAGATCAGCGAGACCTGGGCGTTGTAGCGGGCGCACCGGCGCAGTTCGGCGTCGAGGAACTGGTTGAAGAAGCGGGAATTGTACAGCTTGGTCAGTTCGTCGGTCAGGCCGAGCATGCGGGTCTGGTGGTAGAGCCGGGCATTGTCGATGGCGATGGCGGCGAAGCCGGCCAGCTTGGTCACCAGGTCGAGGTCGCGGTCGGTGAAGATGCCGTCCTCCATCTTGTTGATCACCTCGATCACCCCCAGGATCTTGCCCCGCGACTCGAGGGGGACGCACAGGACCGAGCGTGTGCGGAGGTCAAGTTCCTGGTCGATCTCGTTGAAGAAACGCGGGTCCTCGAGGACGTTCTGGATGATGATCGGCTTCCCCTCGCGGGCGACCCATCCGGCGATCCCCTGGCCGATCTTGAGCTTGAACTCGCGCAGCTTGTCGGCCTGGGCGCCGATGGCCACGGAGAAGAGGTACTCGTCGCTCTTCTCGTCGGCCAGGAGGAGCGACCAGGCCTCCGACCGCACCAGTTCCTTGATCTTCTGCATGATGATGTTCAGGACCTTCTTAAGTTCCAGGGTGGAGATGATGGTCTTGCCGACCTCGTCGAGGATGGCCAGTTCCTGCTCGCGGTAGATGAGCAGCCGCCTGCGCCGACGGTCGGCCAGCGCGTTGCGGACCGAGAGGACGAGCCGTTCGCGGTCGCGCGGCCAGGGGAGGTGGACGATGTCGAAGGCGTTGGCCAGCAGGGCTTTCCGCAGTCGCTCGCCGGGCGAGCCGGAGAGGAGACAGATGACCGGTATGGGGGGCTTCTGTTCGGTCGCCAGGGAAACCAGCGGGGCGATCCTCTCAGGGCGGCCGGCGGCGGGCATGAGGAGTACGTCCGCCTTCCTATTGAGGACCATCTTGGCCGCCTCCTCGGTCGAGCGGTAGGAGAGGACGGTGTGGCGGCCGTCGGGCAGGTTTTCCTGGATGAAGGACCGCAGGCGGCCGTGCCCCGCGGGGACGAGGACGGTTTCCTCCTGGTCGTTGCTTCCGGCGGGGTGGTCGGTGGGCATGATCGGGGTGGCCGCTTAGGGTGCTTCCGGAAGGGTGTTGGTGGCGAGGACGAATCCTTCCCGGGCAACCTGGTAGCGGAAGTCGATGCCGGCGTGGTCACGAAGCTCTCCGGCGGTGACGAGTTTCGCCTCGACCAGCTCGGAGAGGCTCGCCGGGTAGGCGTGGTGCCGCAAGAAGAAGGCTCGCAGGGCGAAGCGGGCGCGATCGAGGCGGGCCTCATCCACGGAGGTGGCGACCGCGGCCCGTTCAGGGGCGGAGTTGCGCCAGGCCATCGGGAGCCCCAGAGGGGAGACGGCGGCGCAGGCCAGGACGATGGCCGTGCCGGCAGCCACGGCCAGGGACCGATTCCGACGCAGAGTCTCGCCGGCCATGGTCTGGCCGGCCTTCTGGGGGGTGGCCTCGCCGACCTTGCGGATCAGCCCCTGGGCCAGGAGGCCCATGAGCGCCTTGCTGGCCTCGAACTCACCCAGGCGGCTCTCGTCGGCCAGGTCCTGCACCGAGCGCTTGCCGTCGACCAGCCGCAGGATGGCCGCCTCGGCCGGCGACAGCTCCAGGCCGCCAGAAGGCAGCGGTTCGCCGGCGTCTATTGGCCCGTCCACGAAGGAGAGGATGTCTTCGATGTTCTCCCCCGCCCCGTGGGCCTTCTCGGCTGGCCGCACCGCCCGGTCGCGGGCCGTGTCGGCGACGTCGAAGATGATCGCCATGGAGGAGATCTTCTTCCTGATCAGGGGCATCTCGTCGATGCGACGGATCCCCTCCATGGTCAGGAAATCGGCCGCCTGCGGCTGGTAGAGGGTGGCGTCGTAGCTGACCGGCTCCTGGCTGAAGTCGAACTTGCCGTCCTCCCACCGGAACACCCTGAAGACCGTCTCGCGGACCTGCTTCTGGAGGGCCCCCCGAAGCTGTTCCTGGGTCATGAAGTTGCCGTTCACCAGGATGAAGCCGAGTTTCTGCATGGTGTCCTTCTTCAGGGCGATGGCTTCCTGCAACTGCTCGGGGGTGATCAACCTGGCCTTGATCAGGATGGCTCCCAGGCGGTCATGCTCGGTCCGCTGGGGCGCGTCGGCCATGACCACCATCCCCTTGTCGAAGGTTATGTCGATCGACTCCCCTTCGCGGCGCAGGTGGAGGACGCCGGTCCGCTTCTGCATCTGAACGAACTGGATGACATCGGCCAGCGGCACGTCCCTGAGGGTTCCCTCGTGGGCCATGTCAGGAGTCCTCCCTGGCCATGAAGTAGGTGACGACCAGGTTGACCGGATAGAGCACGGCGAAGAGCATGCCGCCCACGACGCGAGCGGAAGGCGCCCATGCGTAGGCGAGGTCGGAGGGGGGCGCGAATGGATGCGCCCAGCCCGAGAGGAGCACCAGGGCCGGTGCCATGAGGAAGCCGGTCAGTGCACCGGAGATGGGGTGGCCGAGGTAGGTCTGCCCCGCCCCGGGGGCGGCCACCGACAGGAGCAGGCCGGTGACGCGGCGGCGGTGCTGCCGGGACTTGATCTCGACCATCTTCTCCACCCGCAGAGACGACTCGACACCCTCCTTGACCCCGAAGACGTGCTGGCACTGCTGGCAGACGGATGCCTTGCGGGCGGGCGAGCAGAGCGGGCAGAGCGGCCGCTGGCACTTGGCGCAGCGGCGGGAGCCGCGGCCCTGGAAAGCGTTGGCGTAGAACGCGCCCAGGGCGCCCATGAGAAGCAGCCCGATGGGAAAGACCTGGGCCGGAACGTTGGTCAGAAAGAGCGGCCAGAATTCGTTCTTCACCGGCAACAGGGAGGCCAGGTCCCGCGGGCGCATCAGGTGGCGGACGATCTGCCAGGGCGGGAGGCGCTCGAGCATCAGGCCCTTGTCCTGGGCCCCGGCGGAGTGGAACGACATGAGTTCTCCGTCCAGTTGCACCGCCCGCCGCAGTTCGTTCTCGCCGTCCTGGAAACGGAACTTCATGTTTAGCACCTGGCCGAGGTTGTAGTGGGCGCCCGCCGCCGAATCGTCCAGCTCTAAGGCCTGGCGGAACATCTCCTCGGCGCCGTCCAGGTCCTTGCGCGAGGTGAGGATGACCCCCAGGTTGACGGTCGACTGGAGCCGCAGGCTCCCCGATGCCGACAGGGAGCGGTACGATTCTTCGGCCAGGGCGGCTTTTCCCGATCGCCAGGCATCCTGCGCCAAGGCGAACCTGACCGCCTGGTCGGCCGGCCTGTCCTTGAGGAGCCGCTCGATGACCCGGACGTCCTCGGGGGTATCCTCGCCGCTGGAGAAGTCCATCAGTGCACGCGTGGACTCGTCGGACAGGAAGGCCCGCGAGGTCGAGGCGACCCAGACGGAGAACGGCAGGATGGCCAGGAGGACCGTCACCGCCAGGGTGATTCTGCGCTCGGCCGTGGACTGGTAGATCCAGGAGCCGAGGATTCCCAGGGCGATGAGCCACAGCGGGGAAGGGAAGACGACCGCCAACGGCCCGATGAAGGCCACCGCCGCCAGGATGCGCGCCTTGGCGGTCACCAGGCGTTTCCCCCCGCCGATGCGCTCCCGAATGTCATGGAAGACGAGGCCGCCGTGGGCGGCGACCATGCCGATCATCCAGAAGAGTCCCCACAGGACGATCGCCGCGGCCAGGGAGAGGGATGCACGGCCGATGAGGTTCACGGTGTAGCGGGCATCCTTGAACCTGGCCCGGAAGTCGTTGGCCAGCCCGAGCGTGTAGCCGACCAGGTTGAGGGGGGAGCCCTTCTTTGCCAGGTATGCCTCGGCGCGGTACACGGGCGGGTAGTCGGGGGCCAGACGCTGGGCGAAGCCGAGAAGGACCCTGGCCCGGCCCTGCCGCCCGCCGTCGGCTTCGCTGACAGCTTCGGAGATCACCGCCGCGGCCTGGGAGAAGAGGTTGCGCCGACCCAGTTCCACCTTGACCGCCAGCAATTGCTCGATCAGGGCATCGGCTTGTTCCCGGTTACCGGCTTCGATCGCCCGCGCCCGCGCCCGCCACAGGCTTTCCACCTGCGCGTCGGCGGTCGCCGCGGGCGGTGACTCGACGCCCGGGGAAGCCGCCTCTGCCGGGATGACCCCGCATGGCAGCCACAGGGCGATCGCCGCGGCGAGCGCCATCCGGCGAAGGAACAACCCGCGAAGGGGAAACCGCGCCGCCCGACTCATCACGGAACAAGACCGACGATCTGTCATGACGGTGAAGCCACCGAGAAAAGCCTCCATTCCGCCGGCAAAGGAACGCCGAAAATCATGCCTCAGTATAGGAATGTGTTCCGGAAGTGTCAAATGTGATGGGCCGTCAGAGAAGGCGCCCAGGGACGATTTTTGTCCGCGGAGGACAATTATCGGCAGGATACGCTTCCTGACGGGACGATGTGCGAGACTTTCGGGAGGTGGCCGGGAAGACGCCGCGCGGCTCAGGCCGCCTTTCCGCGGCGGTCGTGACGAGACTGGCCTTAGGTCTGCCTTGACTGGCATGCGGATTGCATTTATCCTCGTCGAAAAGACAAACGTGAAAGGAGGTGAAACAGAATGCTGAAGAAGATTCGATCAAGAAAGGGGTTCACCCTGGTCGAGCTGATGATCGTCGTCGCCATCATCGGTATCCTGGCGGCCATCGCCATCCCGAACTTCCTGAACTTCCGCATGAAGGCCAAGACGTCCGAGGCCAAGTCGAACCTGGGCGCCATCCGCAGCACGGAGGTGGCCTACTTCGCCGAGTACAACCACTTTATCACCGGGCAAGACTGGACCCCGGTTCACACCGCGGGAACCGGTGGCAATGGTGATACCAAGGTGCCGTGGGTGACCACGACCCGATTCTCCATCATCGGGTTCGCGCCCGAGGGTGCGGTGTACTTCGACTATCGGTTGGAAACCGAGAACGTCAACACCCTCGCTACGTTCACGGCCGCTGCTCGCGGCGACCTGGACAAGAATGGCGACTGGGCGGAGTTCCGGCTCAACGACAGTTCGAACGAGATTTCGAAGACTGGCGGCACATTCTAGGAACTGCCGCCGATTTGTCAGGAGCGCCCGGGTTGTTGAACCGGGCGCTCTTCTTTTCCACGAGGTTCATGACAGTGTCGATCCGCCGATTCGGGGCATGGCTTCCCGGCTTGACTCTGGCTGCGGTGGTGGTGTCCGTCCCCCTCATCCAGGGGGGGCACCCCGGCTGCCGATCTTCATCCTTCATGCCTGCCTGCTTCTCTTCGCCGGCCTGACGCTGGCGGGTCGCGGGCCGGCCCTCCTGGCCGGGCGTTTTCATCCGGTTGAACTCCCGGTGGTGGCCATGGCCGCCCTGGCGTGCCTTTCCTTCCTGACCGCCCCGTATCACCACGACGCCGAGCACTACTTCCTGCTGATCCTGCTGTACGTGGCGACGTTCCTGCTGCTTGCCCGCCGGCGCCGGGACTTTGCGTTGCGCGCCCTTCTTGCCGGGATGACCTGCTCGGCGCTGATCCAGGCGGGCATCCTGGCGCTCGAGGTCGTCTCGGGTGACCGGCAGCCCCAGGGGACGTTCGACAACCCCAACTTCCTGGCCGGCTTCCTGGCCGCGGTGGCGGGCATCCATCTCGCCCGGGCCATCGGCCTGTCATCCCCCGCCGGCGCGGGCGCCCGCTGGGGCCTCCGTCGGGTGGCCGCCTGGGTCATGGTCGCCGCGCTGGTGGCGGCGGTGATCTGGACCAGGTCGCGCGGCGGCGTTCTGGCGCTCGGGATTTCCATGACCGGCCTGCTGGTCATACGCTTCGGCTGGCGGGCCCTGGCGGCGCCCGTGGCCGCGGCCGTCATCATGATGTCGACGCCAAATCCATGGCGCGAGCGGGTCTCCGGCATCGGTTCCCGTGATGTCTATGCCTTCAGCCGGGCCGACATGTGGGTCGGCGCCCTGCGGATGCTGCGGGATCACCCACTGGCCGGCGTCGGCCTCGGCCAGTATCAGTACTTCTCGCCGCGGTACGCCTTCCCGGTCGAAGGTCACTGGGCGCGTTACGCCAAGATCACCGACAATCCCCACTCGGAACCACTCCTGGCCGCTGCCGAGATGGGCTTCCCCGCGGCGGCCGTCCTGGCCTGGTTCCTCGGCGCCTCGGTCCTGGCAGCCTTCCGTGCCCCTGGCGGCGGCCGCCGGCGGATCCCATGGCAGGCGGCGGTTCTGGCGGGTGTGGGGGGGCAGGCGACGGTCGATTTCTCACTCCACTCCCCGGCGGTTGCGCTGGCCGCCGTCGGCCTCCTGGCCTCGTGGGTGGGAGAGGATCGCCGGGCGTCGCTGTCCGGTCAGGGAAAGACGGAGGTGCCGGCGCGGCTCCGGATCCTGGTGGCGGTGGGGATCATCGGTCTCCTGTTCGTCTCCGCCAGGACGCTGATCGGTTTCGTCCACTACCTGAAGGCCGGCGGCGGGCCGGTCGACCTGCTGGACGAAAAGGGCGCTCTCGCCCGGTGGGGGCGGGACGGTGCGCAAGCCTCGGCGGCCGAACTCGACCGGGCTCTCCGGTGGGATCCCGACTGCGCCCCATATCACGCCGCGCGGGGAAGCCTGGCCGCCAAGAGCTACGCCGACACCGGCGACCCGGCGGCGCTGACCGAAGCCTTCGACCGGCTCGGCCTGGCCATCTCCCTCAATCCGAACAACGAAACCTACCTCGGCCACCGGACGGACCTCCTCCTCTCGCTGGTGAGGCGCGGCGTGCGCGGCCGGGAGGCGATTGAGGCCGCCCGGGATGATCTTCGGCTCGCCTCGACGATCAACCCGGTGTCGGTCGGCCTGCGTGACAAGCTGGCCCGGACGTGCCTCCTCCTCGGCGACTCGGACGAGGCGGCGTCCCACTTCGGCGAGAGCGTCAGGCTGGAGCCCTGTTTCCTGAAGGGGTACCTCGGCCTGGGGCTGGTCGCCAAGGGAAGTGGCGACTCCGTTCGCGCGGCGGAGTATCTCCGGCTGCTGGAGGAGAAGAAGGCCTCCTGCCCGCAAGCGGCCGACAAGGGAGGCTACGAGGGGTCGTTGGTTGACCTGGACGACGAGGTCGTGGATAATCTGCGGCGGGAACTGCGGGAAGGCGGCGTAGCCCCGCCTCCGCGGGAGCGAGGAAATGACCGACCAGCGGACGCGGACCGGCGTTGACCAGGTGGTGACCGACGACCGCGGAGCCGGCCGGCTTCCCGGGAGGCCGTGGTGGGCCTTTGGGCCGGCGACGGCGTCCGCGCTGATGGTCCTCTTCCTCGGGCTGGCCGTCTTCACCCAGGCGGCCATCGACCGCACCTGGACCCGCAGGAAGGTGGAACGCCTCCTCTACCTCCCCAAGAGCGAGCACCTGCGGCTGCTCACCCTCGGATTCGACGAGGTGGCGGCCGACTACTTCTGGCTCCGGACAATCGGCTACTTCGGCGGGCAATACATGGCCGACAAGCGGTACCCGTGGCTGGCTCACATCCTCCAGTTGGTGACCGACCTCGATCCCCGATTCTCGATCGTCTACTACTTCGGCGGCATCGTGCTGGCTATGGAGGCGCACCAGGTGGACGAGAGCAACGCCCTGCTGGCCAAGGGGATGCGGCATCTGCCCGACAACTGGAAATTCCCCTTCTTCATCGGCTTCAACCACTTCTTCTTCAAGGGCGACTTCCTGGCCGCCTCCGGTTACATCGAGCAGGCCGCGCGTCTCCCGGGGCATCCCGGGTACCTCCCGCGACTTGCCGCCACGCTCAAGGCCCGCGCCGGGAATGTCGGGGACGCCATCGTCTTCCTGGAAACCACGCTGCAGACGGTCGATGACGAGAACGTGCGCCAGGCCCTGCGGGAGAAGATCGACGACCTGCGGGCGGGCAGGATGACCGATGCCCTGGAAACCATCGTGCGGATGGAGAAGTGACGTGATGACGGACGGGCGGGTGATCCAATTGGAGGGGGTCGTCAAGGTCTTCGGCACCGGCTGGCCGTGGAAGCGGATCACGGCCTTGTCGGGCATCGACCTTGCGGTGGACCGGGGGGAGGTGCTGGGCTACCTCGGCCCCAACGGCGCCGGCAAGACGACCACCCTGAAGCTCCTGGTCGGACTCCTCCGGCCGACCGCCGGACGGATCCTCGTCGGCGGCATCCCCCCGATGGTCCCGGCTGCCCGGGAATTGGTCGGCTTTCTCCCCGAGAATCCCTACTTCTACGAGTACCTCACCGGGCGGGAATTCCTGACCCTGTGCGCCCGCCTGGGCCAGAGGGCGGCGGAGGCGATTCCGCGGATCGGCCCGCTGCTCGAGCGGGTGGGCCTGGGGAAGGCGGCCGACTTGCCCCTCCGGAAGTACTCCAAGGGAATGCTCCAGCGGGCGGGGCTCGCCCAGGCGTTGGTCAACGACCCGCCGCTGCTGATCCTGGACGAACCGATGTCGGGCCTCGACCCGATCGGCCGGCGCGAGGTCAGGGACCTGATCCTGGAACTGAAGGCCGGCGGCAAGACGATCATCTTCTCGTCGCACATCCTGGCCGACGTCGAGCTGATCTGCGACCGGGTGGCCTTCTTGCACCGCGGCCGTCTCCTCCGGGTCTCGAGCGTCGAGGAACTGGCCGACCGGGACGGCGAAGTGGAGATGACCGTCCGGGGAGTCGACCGGTCTGCCCTTGCCGGCGCGGCCGACAGGCTCCGAGCGGTGGTGCCGGCCAGGGACGGGCTGACGCTGCGCCTGCCAGATGCCGGGATGGTCGCTGAACTGGCGGCGCTGGTGGCCGCCGCGGGAGGGACTGGTGGCGTCGGTGACGCCGCACCGGCGTTCGCTTGAGGACTACTTCATGGACCTGATCGGGGGGGACGGCCGGTGAAGATCTGGGTCATCGCCCTGAACACGTTTCGTGAGGCCATCCGCGACAAGATCCTCTACAACCTCCTGTTCTTCGCCCTGGTCATCATGGGACTCTCGCTGAGCATCAGCAACATGACCATGGGCCAGCAGATCAAGATCGTCCTCGACATCGGACTGGCGTCGGTGTCGGTCTTCGGCGTCCTGATCGCCATCTTCGTCGGCATCCAGTTGGTCTTCAAGGAGATCCAGCGGCGGACCATCTACGTCCTGCTGTCGAAGCCGGTGTCCCGGACCCAGTTCATCCTGGGCAAGTACCTCGGGCTGCTGCTGACGATCATCGTCAACGCCCTGGTGATGATCGCCGGTTTCCTGTTCATCGTCATGGCCGTCCTGCGCGAGACACCCGGCTCGGCCCTCTTCTGGGCCCTCCTGCTGACCATGCTGGAACTGGCCCTGGTCACCGCCGTGGCCCTCCTCTTCTCGACTTTCTCGACGCCGATGCTGAGCGCCATGTTCACCCTGGGCATCTACCTCATCGGCCACCTCTCGGAGGACATCAGGGTCTTCGGCGAGAGCTCCAAGATCGCCGGCCTGCGGGGCGTAACCACGGCCATCTACTACCTGGTTCCCAACCTGGAGCACTTCAACCTGCGCACGGAGGCGGTCTACAACCTGCCGATCGACCCGGGGTTCGTCCTGTACGCGGTAGTCTACGGCCTGGCCTACAGCGTCTTCCTGCTGCTGCTGGCCACGATGGTCTTCGCCCGCCGGGACTTCAAATGAGCGGCTCCCCAGGGGCCGAACCCGCCGGGCCATCCCTCGACATCACCTTCGTCATCGCCCGCTACCCGCCGGCCACGGGCGGGACCGAGATCCAGGCGGCGGCGCTCGCCGGGGCGCTGCGTGGCCGCGGGCACCGGGTTCGGGTGCTCACCCAGCGCCTGCCGGGGATCAGCCGTGCCGGACGAAGAAGGGGTGATCCGCCTTCGCCCGGCCGTCGGCGGGGTGGTGGCCTCCTTCTGCTTCGGCTGCCGGGTCGCCTTCGACCTGGTACGCCGGCCGCCCGACGTGGTCCAGAGCTTCCTCCTCTCATCTCCGTCGCTCTTCGCCGCTGTCGGTGCGCGGCTGGCCGGGCGCCCGGTGGTCGTCAAGACCGGCGGAGGGGGCGCGTTCAGCATCGTCACCACGTCCCGCACCAGCTTGATGGGCAGGCTCCGGCTAGGGCTCATCCGCCGGCTGGCCGATCGTTTCGTCGCTCCCGCTCCGGCGGCGGTCGACGAACTGGCAGCGGCGGGGATGGCCAGGGAACGCTGCATGGTGATCCCCAACGGGGTCGACTCGGAGCGGTTCCGGCCGCCCGGCCGCCCCGGCGTGGGGCGCGCCCGGTCGGTCGTCTTCGCCGGCCGGCTGGAGGCGCAGAAGGACCCCCTCACGGCCCTGCGGGCCTGGCGCCTGGTGACGGACCGGATTCCGGAAGCGCGCCTGGCGATGGCCGGCGACGGGTCGCTCAGGCCGGAGGTGGAGAGAGCTGGTCGAGCGCCTCGGCCTGGCCTCCTCGGTGACCCTGGCCGGAGCCATCCCTGCCGACGAGATGCCCGCCTGGTACCAAGCCGGCGCCGTCGTCCTCCTGCCGAGCCTGGGGGAAGGGCTCTCCAACACCCTCCTGGAGGCAATGTCCTCGGGCCTTGCCCCGGTGCTGAGCGACATCCCCGAGCACCGCTGGCTGTCGGAGGAGGGGACGTCGGCCCTGCTCGTCCCCTCGGGCGACGAAGTCGCCCTTGCCGATGCCCTGGCGGGCCTGCTTGACGACCCGGAGCGGTGCGCCGAACTCGGCCGGAAGGCCCTGGAGCGGGCTCGCTCGTTCTCGCTCGACCGGGCCGTCGACGGCCACCTGGCCCTCTATCGGTCGCTCGGCGCCGGTTGCCCGGCGACCGGGGGGCGCTGACCGTGTGCGGCATCACCGGCTATCGCTTCCCGGGCGGCCCGCGCCGCGAGGACGAACTCCGGCGGATGACCGGCGAGCTGACCCGGCGCGGTCCGGACGATCACGGCATCCTGCTGGGCGACGGCGTGGGCCTGGGGCACCGGCGGCTGTCGATTATCGACCTGTCGGCCGCGGGTCGCCAGCCGATGGGCAACGAGGACGGCCGCGTCCAGGTCGTCTTCAACGGCGAGATCTACAACTTCAGGGAACTGCGCGTCGAGCTCATGGCGCGCGGCCACGTCTTCCGCACCGCCACCGACACCGAGGTGATCCCCCACGCGTACGAGGAGTGGGGCGATGCCTTCCCCTCGCATCTCCGGGGCATGTTCGCCATCGGCCTCTGGGACGCCTCCGCCGAGCGCCTGGTCCTGGTCAGGGATCGCCTGGGGATCAAGCCCCTCTACTATTGGCAGGGGCCGGACCAGCTTGTTTTCGCCTCCGAACTGGGCGCCTTCCGCCACTGGCCGGAGTTCACCCGGCTGATCGACCGCGAGGCGCTCTACCACTACCTCTCCTTCGGATACGTGCCGGCGCCGATGGGCATCTACGAGGGAGCCCGAAAACTGCCGCCGGCGCACTTGCTGAGTTGGGACCGGGAGGGGGTTCGCGTCAGCCGCTGGTGGGACCCGCTTGCCGCCGCCCTGGCGCTGCCGCTGGACGAGCCGGAGGAGGCGCTGCTCGACCGTCTCGACTCGGCCGTGACCGAGGCGGTTCGCTACCGGCTGGTGAGCGACGTGCCCCTGGGCGCCTTCCTCTCCGGGCGGGATCGATTCCTCCCTGGTGGTGTCGGTCATGAGCGCCCTGGCCGGCGGCCGGGTCAGGACGTTCACCATCGGCTTCAACGACGCGGCGTACGATGAGAGCGCCTGGGCCAGAGGGGTGGCCGAACACCTCGGGGCCGACCACACCGAGCTGCGGCTCGAGCCGGCCGATGCGCTGGAGATCATCCCGCGGCTGCCGGGGATCTACGACGAGCCATTCGGCGACCCCTCGGCCATCCCCACCGTGCTCGTCTCAGCCCTGGCCCGCAAGTCGGTCACCGTGGCCCTCTCGGGTGACGGGGGTGACGAGCTTTTCTGCGGTTACCCCCGCTACCACCGGTTCAACCGCTACCGGCCGCTCCTGTCGCTTCCCCTTGGCCTGCGCCGGTCGGTCGCGCCCTTCATCGGCCGGCTCCCCCACCCGAAGGCGGCCAAGGCGGCGCGGTGGCTGGTCAACGACGACCCGCTGGAGTTCTACTTCACCCTGGTCGGGCTGTGGGGAAGGGGGGCACGGACGGAAATGATGGGCATCGACCGCCCCTGGGACGAGCTCGACTTCGGCAGGGTCTGGCAGGCGACGGCCGCGCGGCACCCCCTCGATCGGCTGATGCTGGTCGACCTGGCGACCTACCTGCCCGAGGACATCCTGACCAAGGTCGACCGGGCCAGCATGCACCACTCCCTCGAGGCGCGGATCCCCCTGCTCGACCACCACCTGGTGGAGCTCGCCCTGCGCATCCCGCTGCGCTTCAAGCGGCGCGGCGGAGGGAAGTACCTTCTCAAGCGACTTCTCGGCCGCTACCTTCCCCGGCCCCTCTTCGAACGGCCCAAGATGGGTTTCGGCGTTCCGCTGGCGCACTGGTTCCGCAACGATCTGAAGGAACTCCTGCTGGACCACACCGACCCATCGCGGTTGCGCCGGGAAGGGTTCTTCAAGCCCGAGCCGATCAGGGCACGGGTTCGCGAGCACCTCGCCGGCGAGGCCGACCACCAGTACATCCTCTGGTCCCTGCTGATGTTCGAGCTGTGGCTGGAGCAGCACCGGTGACCGCGGCCCCGTCCCGAGGCCCGGCCCTGTATGGTAGGATTCTCCCACGGAAGGCGGGAGGCGGGGGATGACCTGGTTGGCGCGACACGTCTTGGGTTTCATACTGGGGGGGTTGCTGGCCTACTACGGCACCCCGCTCTTCCGCCGCGCCGCCCTGGCCATCAACCTGGTCGACCGCCCCGACGGGCGCCTCAAGAACCAGGCCGAAGCGGTGCCCTACCTGGGGGGCCTGGCCGTCTACCTGGCCTTCCTGATGGCCATCTCCCTGGCCTATGAATTCAGCCCGGAGGTGCTGGCCATGCTCCTGGCCGGGACGATCGTCCTCCTCCTCGGGCTGATCGACGACTTCGGAGTGCTGACTCCCGGGGCCAAGCTCTTCGGGCAGGCCATCGCCGTCTTCGTGCTGATGCGGGCCGGCATCCGCATCAACCTGGTCTTCCTGCCGGAGTGGGTCGACATCCCGCTGACGGTGCTGTGGCTGATCGGGGTGACCAACGCGGTCAACCTGAGCGACATCATGGACGGCCTGGCCGGCGGGCTCTCCTTCATCGCCTGCGTCATGCTCTTCGTCGTCAACCACCTGAACGGCGACCACGCCACCGCCTTCATGACCGCGTCGCTGGCCGGGAGCATCCTCGGCTTCCTGCGGTTCAACGTCCGCCCGGCCAGGATCTACCTGGGGGACTCGGGGAGCCTCTTCCTCGGCTTGATGATCGGGGCGGTGGCCATGATCGGCCGCTACACCGAACGGAGCCCGGCCGGGGCCCTCGCCCCGGTGCTCATCCTGGCGGTGCCGGTCTTCGACACCCTGTTCGTCATGGTCATGCGCTGGCGCAAGGGAATCCCGGTCTTCCTCGGCTCGAAGGACCACTTCCCGCTGCGGCTCCGGAGGAAGGGCCTGAGCGTTCCGATGACCGTGGGAACGGCCTGGGGCGCGGCGGTCGTCCTCGGCCTGGCCGGCCTGGCGGTCATGCATCTTCCCTTCGCGTGGGCGGTGGCTCTCGCCGGGGGCGTGCTGGCGTTCCTGCTGGCGGGCGCCATCTGGCTGGCCTCGATCGACAAGGAGAGGTAGGGTGCCTCCGCCCGACGGCGTGGTCATCCTCGGCGCCGGGCTGACCGGCCTGTCGGCCGCCTACCACCTGGGGGGCGGCCGCGTCCTGGAGAAGGAGGGCGAGCCGGGCGGCCTGTGCCGGTCGTACAAGGTCGGCGGTTTCACCTTCGACTTCACCGGCCACCTGCTCCACCTGCGTGATCCGTACGCCATGGAACTGGTCGACACCCTCGCCCCGGGCCTCTTCCGCGAACATCTCCGGCGGGCCAGGATATTCTCCAAGGGGCGACTGACCGGCTATCCCTTCCAGGCCAATCTCTTCGGCCTGCCCGGCCGCGTGGTCGAGGAGTGCCTGGAGGGACTGCGACAGGCCGAGGAGACCCGGTCCAGGAAGCCGTCGGCGGATGATTTCAGGACCTGGGTGCTGGACACCTTCGGGATGGGGATCGCCCGCCACTTCATGTTCCCCTACAACCGCAAGCTCTGGTGCCTGCCGGCGAGCCGGCTGACCCCCGACTGGGTGGCCGGCTTGGTTCCGGTCCCCCGCCTCGAGGACGCCTTGCGGGGGAGCCGGGAGCCGGAGGGGGTGGCCATGGGGTACAACGTCCGCTTCCGCTATCCGGCGACCGGAGGCATCGACGGCCTGGTGCGCCGCTTCCTCCCGCACGTCCCGCGCCTCCATCTGGGGAGGGCGGTGGCCGAGATCGACGTGCGCCGCCGCCGGGCCGTCTGCCGCGACGGGAGCGTCCACCACTACGAGGCGCTGGTGTCGACCATCCCGCTGCCGGAGCTGGCCCGCTGCCTCAAGGGGATCGATCCGGCGGTCATCCGGGCGGCCGAGTCGCTGCGCTACGTCTCGGTCTGGGACCTGAACCTGGGGCTGGCCCGCGACAAGGCCAGCGAGGCGCACTGGATCTACTTCCCGGAGCGGCGCTTCCCCTTCTACCGGGTCGGCTTCCCGTCCAACTTCTCTACCGGGTCGGTTCCGCCGGGTCACTCGTCGGCCTACGTCGAGACGGCCCACCTGCCGGGGAAGGGCCCGGGCGCCGAGGAGATGACCGAGCGGGCCCTGGCCGGGCTCGTCCGGGCGCGCATTCTGCGGCATGCCGACGAGGCGGTGGTCCGTGACGCGGTCCACATCCCGTGTGCCTATGTCATCTTCGACCGCCGCCGCCGGCGGGCCCTGCCGGGGATCAAGGCGGCCCTGCGGGAGCACGGCATCCACCTGGCCGGGCGCTACGGGGCCTGGGAGTACACCGCCATGGAGGACGCCCTGCTCGACGGCAGGCGCGTCGCCCTGGCCGTCATGGGCGGATCGGGGTGACCGGGTGAGCCGGACGGCGACGGTGGTCCACGTGATCACCAAGCTCGAACTGGGCGGCGCGCAGCAGAACACCCTCTTCACCGTTGCCCATCTCGATCGGGGACGCTTTTCGCCGATTTTGCTGCACGGCCCCGACGGCATCCTCGACGCCGAGGCGGCGGCGCTGCCCGGCACGCGCGTCGAGACCATTCCCCACCTGATCCGCGAAGTCCGCCCGATGGGCGACTGGCTTGCCTGGCGGGAACTGCGCCTGCGCCTGCGGGAGATTCGTGAGAGCCGCGGCGCCCCGATGATCGTCCACACCCATTCCTCCAAGGCGGGCATCCTCGGGCGCTTGGCCGCCCGCTCGGCGGGGGCCGAGGCCATCGTCCACTCGATCCACGGCTACGCCTTCCACGATGGGCAGGCCTGGCCGGTCCGCCGGGCCTACATCGCCCTGGAGCGGCTGGCGGCGGGGGTCACCGACGCGTTCATCGCCGTCTCCCGGGCGAACCTGGACGAGGGAGCCCGTCTGGGCATCTTCCCCGCGGAGCGGGCCGTCCTGATTCGCAGCGGCTTCCCGCTGGAGGAGTTCGCCCAGCCGTCGCGCGACCCCGCGGCGCTGCGGGCGGAGCTGGGCATCCCGCACGACGCCCCGGTGGTCGGCATGGTGGCCTGCTTGAAGCCGCAGAAGGCCCCGGAGGACTTCGTCGAGGCGGCCGCGATGGTCGCCTCCCGCTTTCCCGCGGCCCGGTTCCTGCTGGTCGGCGACGGCGATCTGCGCCCGGCGGTCGAGGCGGCCGTCCGGCGGCACGGGCTGGCAGGAAAGGTGCTCCTGACGGGATGGCGGCGCGACGTGGCCGACCTGCTTCACCTGATGGACGTGGTTGCACTCACCTCACGTTGGGAAGGCCTGCCGCGGGTCGTCCCCCAGGCCATGGCTGCCGGCAAACCGGTGGTGGCCACGGCGGTCAACGGCACGCCCGAGGCGGTGGCCGACGGGGTGACGGGCCTGCTGGCCGCCCCCGGCGATGTCGGGGCCATGGCTGACGGCATCGCCCGGCTGCTGGCCGATCCGGGCCTCGCCCGCCGGATGGGGGAGGAAGGTCGTCGGCGGGTGGCCGAGTTCGACGCCGCCGTGATGGTCCGCCGTCAGGAGGAGCTGTACGACCGTCTCCTCTCCCACAGGCCGCCGGGGAGGGCCGCGGAATGAAACACCCTCAGGAGAGAACCCGGTCATAGAGGTCCTGGAACTGCCCCAGCACCTGTTGGGGCCGGTGATGCTCCAAGACCCAGGCCGAGGCGCGCTCGGCGGCCCGCCGTGAAGCGTCCGGGTCGGCCAGCACCTTCGCCAGGACGGCCGACAGGGCGCTCGAATCATCCGGTGGCGCGAGGAAGCCGGTCTCCCCGTCACGGATGAGTTCGGGGACGCCCCCCACCGCGGAGGCCACCACGGGCACGCCCGCGGCCATCGCCTCCAGGACGCTGTTGGGCAGCCCCTCATATCGGGATGGCAGGATGAACAGGTCCAGATCGGCCAGAAGGTCCCGGATGCCGGGAATCCAGCCGGTGAAGAGGACCGCGTCCTTCCCCAGGCCCAGCCTCCGGCTCTCCTCCTCCAGTGCCCCGCGCTCCGGACCGTCACCGACGATTGCCAGAAGCGGTCTCGCGTCCGGAGAGATCCTGGCCCATGCCCGCAGCAGATTGTCCACCCCCTTCTGCCGGTGCAGGCGGCCGACGAATCCGGCCAGCTTCAGCCCTTCGCCCAAGCCCAGGAGTTCCTTGAGGCGCCCGGCCGAAGGGGGCGGCTGATACACGGCGTTGGGGATGACCACTATCTTCTCCCCGGGAATGCCCGTCAGTCTCACGGTCGAGGCGGCCACCGCTTTCGAGGGGACCAGATACATGTCCGCCATTCGGCTGGTCAGTCGTTCCAGCCGATGCTCAAAGCTCCCCGCCCGGATGTCGGCCCGGATGGAGGAGATGTGGGGAACACCGTCCCGCCGGGCGGCCAGACGGCCGACCATGTTGGCCAGGAACAGGAAGGAATGCACCAGGTGGATGTTGCGTCTTCGCACCTCCCGGGCCAGGATCGGCACGAGGAACAGGCTCGTGGCGATCCCCGCCGCCCGGAAGGGGGGATCGAAATCGAGGCTGAACGACTCGATTCCGGCCGCCGACAGTTCCCGCGCCGTCACGCCGAATGGCTTCACCGAGCAGACCACCGGCTCGAACCGGTCCGGGGGGAGATTCCTGGCCAGGAATGAAATCACCTTCTCGGTCCCGCCTATCCCGGTCCCGGTAATGACCAACAGGATCCTCGTCGGTCGGCTCATGGAATATTCCTCACCGGCGGCAGAGGAAATGCCAATAGGGAAAATGTTCCGAGATGACGACTTCGGAGAACGAGTCCCGGAGTTCGAGAATCTCCTCTCGTGTCACCCGTTGCTCGATGGCGGTGAAGAACCGGTCATAGACATCCTGCTCGATCCTCGCCGGGCTCTTGTCGTGGTAGAAGTCATAGAGTGGAACGTGGCTGCTCCAACCCAGCGGCCGGAGCAGGCGGCCCAACCGGATCAGCGGAAGGTAGACGAAGTAGGTGCCGGCCACGGCGATGGCCTTCCGGAGGCGGCGGTTCCTGATCCGCGAGAGGATTCTCCGGGCAAGGGTCACCGGCCGGAGCAGGAGCCGGTAATGCCACGGCCGGTTATCCAGGGCGTAGTACAGGAAGATCAGCATCAACGGCGCAAACTTCCCGAGGTTCCGCACTTCGCGCAACGCGGGGGTGGGGAGGTGGTGCAGCACCCCGAGGCAGAAGAGGAAATCGACGCAATCCTGGCGGAAGGGGAGCGCCGTCAGGTCAGCCAGGAAGAAGAGACAGTGGGGGGCATCCCGGAGATTTTCCCTGGCGGTGAAGATGGCCTCGGAAAAGTCCACCAGGATGATTTCCCTGACGCGGTTCCTCAGGAAGGCGCTCCATCTCCCATTGCCGCAGCCCAAGTCGCAGACCCGCCGGCCGGCCAGGGCGTCCAGGTCCACCAGGTCGAAGTAGTCGCGGAATTCCTGCTGGTGCTCGGGCCGGATCTCCCGGTAGCTTGCCCATTCCTCGCCAAAGGAGTACCTGAATGTCCTCGGCGAAAGCGGAGGCTCCTTCCCCGACGCCACGGCATTCGCGACTCCCCAGGCGATTCTTCACCCCCGGGGGCCAGCGCTCCGGTTCAGCCAGGATGATGACGTCGTTCAGAACCGGGTACGCGGCGCCGTTCACCGTGATCCGATCGGCGAAGACCGCCACCTGCTCGGTGCCGAAGATATCCTTGAGCCGGTCGACCTTGTCCGAATAGTAGCCGGTCGAAGGCTGGCTCACTCTTGCGCCTCATCCGGACGAGCGGTTCGACCGTTGCGGAAGACGAACTGGTTGCAGCCGTTGCGGTTGGTGGTGACCAGATTCCGCAATTCCAGGCCGGCATCCCGGCAGTGGCGGACGACCTCCCCGGGAGAGGCGACTTCGAACGGGTAGCCCCCCAGCCAGTCGATCCAGTCGTGCCACAGGGACATCCCCCGCTGCCGCCGGTATGCCAGGAACTGCCCCAGCGGGTGGCCGTGCCGGATCGTGCCGGCAACCATGCTCCGGACGGCCAGCCAGGGGACGAAGAGGGCCGTGACGGCGGCCTTCCCGACCCGGCCGGAACAGTAGGTCCGCTTCACCACGGTCCACCAGCGCGACAGCCTTCCCTGGTCGTTGTAGATGGCGACGAACAGCAGCCCGCCGGGCGCGAGCGGGATGAGGGCGTTCCCCAGGGCCCGCCACAGGTCGCCGGTGTGGTGGAGGACCCCCCACGAGTAGACCACGTCGTGCGGCCCCAGGGAGGAAACGTAGCCGGCATCGAGCGCCGAGCCCTCGGCGACCGTCCAGCAGGGGTCGTCGGGGAAGTACCGCCGCCGCAGTTCCGCGGTGCAGGCGACCGATTGCGGGTCGAAGTCGAACGAGTGGACCCGGGCCCCGAGGCGCCGCGCCGCCAGGCTGAAGAGGCCGCTGCCCGATCCGATGTCCAGGAAGCGCCGGCCGGCCAGGTCGTCAACCTCGAGCATCTCCCGGAGCGAACGCTCAGCCTCGCGGATGCGGCCCTCGTCGAGCGTCCGGAGGAAGGAGGCCCAGTTGGAGCCGAAGTCAAACCGCGGTTCCGTCGGGTTCATTGGGGCATGTTAGCGCAGCAGGCGTTGTCGCGCCACATCGTTGACCGGGACACCCGTTGAGCCTATCATAATCGGATACCATGGCCACCCGAAAGCTGATCACCGTCATCCTCGCTGCGGGGGAAGGGACTCGGATGAAATCCGACCTCCCCAAGGTTCTCCATCCGCTCGCCGGCAGGTCTCTTCTCGACTGGGTCATTGATGCCGCCGAGGGTGCCGGCAGGCTCTCCACGCGGATCGTTGTCACCGGGAGGGGGCACGAGCGTCTGGCGCCGATCCTCGAGCCACGCGGCTGGCGGCCGGTCGTCCAGCGGGAGCGCCGGGGCACCGGACATGCGCTGCGGATCGCCTTGAAGGCGCTTCCGCCGGGGGGTGGGGACGTGCTGGTGCTCAACGGCGACACCCCCCTGATCACCGCGGAAACCCTCCGGCGGCTGGTGAAGAGGCATCGCGCTTCCGGCGGTCCGGTAACGCTGGCCGTGGCCACCCTCGACGATCCCCATGGCTACGGGCGCATATGCCGGGACGCCGCCGGCCGGATCGCGGCCGTGGCCGAGCAGAAGAGCCTCGGCCGGAAGGCCGGCGACTGCCGGGAGATCAATCCCGGATTCTACGTCTTCGACCTCCCGTTCCTGCGCCGGGAACTCCCCCGACTGGCGCCCGATCCGGTCAGCGGCGAATACTACCTGACCGAACTGGTGGCCGTGGCCCACCGCTTTGGGAACCCCGCGGCGACGGTCGAACTGGGACACCCGGCGGAAGCCCACGGGGTCAATTCGCAGCGTCAACTGGCCGAGGCCGGGGCGATCCTGCGCCGGCGCATTATCGACCGGCTGATGGACGGCGGCGTGACCGTGGTCGACCCGGCCGCAACCTACGTCGACGCCGGGGTGAGGGTCGGCCGCGACACCGTTCTCCTCCCCGGGACGATCCTGGAGGGGGAGACGGTCGTCGGCGAAGCGTGCCGCATCGGCCCCTGGTCGCGGGTCGCCGCCAGCAGCCTCGGCCGGGGCGTGGAGGTGCGCGACTCGTCGGTGGTCGAGGGCGCCCGGATCGCCGACGGCGCCACCATCGGGCCGTTCGCCCGCCTGCGTCCCGGCAGCGTCATCGGCCGCGAGGCCCGGGTGGGGAACTTCGTCGAGCTGAAGAAGAGCCGCCTCGGGCCGGGGCGCCAAGGCCTCCCACCTCACCTACCTGGGGGATGCCGAGGTCGGCCCGGGGGCGAACATCGGCGCCGGCACCATCACCTGCAACTACGACGGCGTTGCCAAGCACCCGACGATCATCGGCGAGGGCGCCTTCATCGGCAGCGACACGTTGCTGGTGGCCCCGGTCGAGGTTGGGCCGGGCGCCGATCACCGGGGCCGGGTCGGTCATCACCCGGGATGTCCCCGCGGGCGCCCTGGGGCTGGAGCGGTCGCCCGCAGGTCAATCTGGAGGGGTGGGCCGCCCACCGCCGCTCCCTCGGGACGACGGAAGAAGCGCTGATGTGCGGCATCATCGGCTATTTCGGCGGCCGCCAGGCGCTCCCGTTGATCGTCTCCGGCATGGAGAAGCTGGCCTACCGCGGCTACGACTCGGCCGGGGTGGCCCTGGTGACCGACACGGGCCTGTACGTCGAGCGTGCCCCGGGGAAGATCGCCGCCCTCAAGGCGCGCCTCGGGGGAGTGGAGGTCCGATTCGACCCTTGGCCTGGGGCACACCCGCTGGGCCACCCACGGGCGTCCCAACGAGGAGAACGCCCACCCCCACACCTCCGGCCCCTTCGTCGTGGTCCACAACGGCATCATCGAGAACTACCTGGCGCTGAAGCACCGGCTCGAGGCCGAGGGGCACGTCTTCCGCTCCGAGACCGACACCGAGGCGGTGGCCCACCTGATCAACAGCCACTACCGGGGCGACTTCGCCGGCCGCGGTCAGGGCGGCGGTGGCCGAGCTGCGCGGCTCGTGGGCCCTGGGTGTGCTGTGCGCCGACCATCCGGGAATGATGGTGGCCGCCCGCGAGCAGAGCCCGATGGTCCTCGGCCTGGGCGACGGGGAGTGCTTCATCGCCTCGGACATCCCCGCCTTCCTGTCCGAGACGCGGCGGGTGGTCGTCCTCGAGAACGGGCAGATGGCGGTCATCCGCGCCGCCGGGGCATCGATCGAGGACGCCTCCGGGACGGCGGTCGAGCCGAAGGAGTTCACCGTCACCTGGGACGCCGTCACCGCCGAGAAGGGTGGCTACAAGCACTTCATGCAGAAGGAGATCCTGGAGCAGGCCCGGACGGTGCTGGACACCTTCCGCGGCCGGGTCGAGGCCGAGCCGCCGCGGGTCTTCCCGGACGGAGATTCCCCTCGACCGGGCGGCCATCGGCGGCATCCGCCGGATCGTCATCGTCGCCTGCGGCACCTCCTTCTATGCCGGCTCGGTGGCCGAGTACTTCCTGGAGGACCTTACCCGCCTGCCGGTCGAGGTCGACATCGCCAGCGAGTTCCGCTACCGGAATCCGATCCTGGGGCCCGACACCCTGGTGGTGACCGTCTCCCAGTCGGGCGAGACGGCCGACACCTTGGCCGCCGTCCGTGAGGCCCGCCGGCAGGGGAGCCGGGTGGTGGCCGTCTGCAACGTGGTCGGCTCGTCGCTGGCCCGCGAGTCGGACGGCGTCATCTACACCCACGCCGGGCCGGAGATCGGCGTCGCCTCGACCAAGGCCTTCACCGCCCAGGTGACGGCCCTGTACCTGCTGGCCAACCACCTCGGCCGGGTGCTCGGCTCGGCCCCGCCGGAGGAACTCTCGGCCGGCCTGACGGCCCTGACGGAACTCCCCGGGAAGATCGAGGAGATCCTGACCCTCGACGCACGGATCGCCAAGGTCGCCCAGCGATTCCACCGGAAGAGCCACTTCCTCTACCTGGGCCGGGGCATCAGCTACCCGGTGGCGCTGGAGGGGGCGCTGAAGCTCAAGGAGATCTCCTACATCCATGCCGAGGGGTATGCCGGCGGGGAGATGAAGCACGGCCCGATCGCGCTGATCGACAAGGAGATGCCGGTGGTGGCCGTGGTGCCGGCCGACGAGACCCGCGAGAAGATCCTGTCCAACGTGCGCGAGGTGCGGGCCCGCGACGGCATCGTCATCGGCGTCGGCAATCCCGGCGACGGGGAGCTGGCTTCTCTGGCGCGCGAGGTGATCACCGTCCCGGCCACCCACCGCCACCTGTCGCCCATCCTGACCGTCATCCCGCTGCAGCTCCTGGCCTACCACATCGCCGACCGCCGCGGCACCGACGTCGACCAGCCGCGCAACCTGGCCAAGTCGGTCACCGTCGAGTAGCCGGCGGGTATGGCCGACTGGATCGCCCATCACGCTGAGCTGCTCTGGTGGCTGGCCTCGGCTTCGGCCGTGGCCTTTGTCGGGACGCTGGCGGCTGTCCCCTGGATGGTGGTGCGCATCCCGGCCGACTACTTCAGCCGTCCGCGCCGCGCGAGGGTCCTTCCGGCCGGGCGCCACCCGGTCCTCGCCTGGGCGTGGCTGCTGCCCAAGAACCTGCTCGGCGGCGTCTTCATCGTTGCCGGCGCGCTGATGCTCTTCCTGCCGGGGCAGGGGGTGCTGACCATCCTGATCGGCGTCCTGCTGCTCGACTTCCCGGGAAAGTTTCGCTTCGAGCGCTGGCTGGTCGTCCACCCGCCGCTGGCCCGGACGGTTGTCTGGCTCCGCCGCCGGGCCGGCGCCCCCCGCTGGAATGCCCCGGCGCGACCTCTCCGGTGGACCTCCGGGAACCTTGACATCGGTCGTCGGAGGCCTATCGTAGGGAAACCATGTACACCCGGGACATCCTTGAAGGCCTTGATCCCCAGCAGCGGCAGGCGGTGATCCACAAGGGCCCGCCGGCCCTGGTGCTGGCAGGCGCCGGGAGCGGCAAGACGCGCACCATCACCGGCCGCGTCGTCTGGCTGCTCGAGAGCTGGAACGTCCGCCCCGAGCGGATCCTGGCGGTCACCTTCACCAACAAGGCCGCCGGCGAGATGCGCGACCGGCTGGAGGAGATGGCCGGGGAACCGGCCGGGAGGATGTGGATCAGCACCTTCCACCGCGCCTGCTCCCGGATGCTGCGCGAGCACGGCGAGGCGATCGGCGTGCCGCGCGACTTCACCGTGGCCGACGAGTCGGACCAGGAGTCGATGATGCGCCGGGTGCTCAAGGCGCTCGAGGGGGACGTCGACGCGGCCGAGGCCGGCAGGATGCTGGCCGGCGTCGGCACGGCTCAAGGAGGAACTGCTGCGCCCGGGCGACGTCCGCCCCCGTAACCAGGATCGAGGAGCGGCTGGCCCAGGCCTACGAAGGCTACCAGGCGGCCCTGCGGCGCGACCGGCTGCTCGACTTCGACGACCTGCTGCTCGAGGCCGAGCGGCTGCTGCGCGAGCACCCCGCCGTGCTGGACACCTTCCGCGACCGCTTCGCCCACGTGCTGGTGGACGAGTTCCAGGACACCAGCAAAGCCCAGTACCTGGTCATGCGCATGCTGGCCGGGGAGGGGGCAGGGTCTGTTCGTGGTCGGCGACGAGGACCAGAGCATCTACCGCTGGCGGGGCGCCTCGCCGGCCAACTTCGCCAGCCTGCGGGGCGACTACCCGTGTCTCGTCGGTCTACAAGCTGGAGCGCAACTACCGCTCCACGCCGCTGATCCTCTCGGCCGCCTCGGGGGTGATCGAGCGCTCCTTCGACCGCACCCCCAAGAAGCTCGACCCGATCCGCGAGGGGGGCGAGCGGATTCCGCTGCACGTGGCCGACGACGCCGACACGGAAGCACGCTGGGTCGTCGGCCGCGTCCGGAGCCTGATCCTGTCGCGCTACCGTCCCCGGGGACGTGGCCGTCCTCTACCGGGTCAACGCCCAGGCGGCGCCGATCGAGCGGGCCATGGCCATGGCCGGCATCCCGCACCGGGTGGTCGGCGGCGGGCGCTTCTTCGGCCGCCAGGAGGTCAAGGACCTGCTGGCCTACCTGCGGCTGGCGGTCAACCCGGACGACGACCCCTCCTGGCGGCGGGTGCTCAACACCCCTCCACGGGGCATCGGCAAGGTCGCCCGGGAAGCCCTGGAGGCGGCCGCCGTGGCGGGCGGGTGCAGCCTGCGCCGCGCCGCCGCCGCGCTGGCCGGCGAGAAGGGAGCGGCCGGGCGCAAGGTGAGGCTCTTCTCCGGCCTGCTGGACGAGTTGCACCTTCACCGGGAGTCGCCGCCGGTCGACCTGCTGCGCGAGGTCGTCGGGCAAACGGGCTACGGCGAGTGGCTGGCCACCGGGGGCCTGGGAGAGCCGGAAGCGCGCCTCGACTCGGTGCGCGAGCTGGAACGGCTGTTGGAGGGGCTCGATTCGGCCGGTTCCCTGGCCACCTTCCTGGACGAGGTGGCCCTGTTGACGGCCGCCGACGACACCGACGGCGAGAACGTGGTCAGCCTGATGACCATCCACTGCGCCAAGGGGCTCGAGTTCCCGGTGGTCTTCCTCCCCGGGCTGGAGGAGGGGCTCCTGCCGCACGTCCGGGCCCTGACCGACCCCGAGGAGTTGGCCGAGGAGCGGCGCCTGTGCTACGTGGCCATGACCCGGGCGCGCGACCTCCTGTTCCTGTCGCGGGCCCGCAGCCGGGTGCTCTGGGGGCGGCCGCAGTGGAACACCCCGTCGCGTTTCCTGGAAGACCTTCCCCCCCAGGTCATCCAGCCGGACAGGGAGCGACGCCCCGACATCGGCCCCGCTTCGGGGCTGTCCGCCGCCGCGCCACCGCCGGGTGACGACTACCGGGTCGGCTTCCGGGTGAGCCACCCGGTCTTCGGCCAGGGAACCATCCTGTCGCGCGAGGGGGCGGGGGACGACCTGCGCCTGATCGTCGGTTTTCCGGGAAAGGGGACCCGGAAACTGCTGGCCCGGCTGGCCAACTTCCAGCCGCTTGAATGAACGGAGAAAGTCGATGAAGTCGCCGACGGTTCACCTGCGGCCGGGCCGCGACAAGAGTGCCCGACATCGCCACCCGTGGGTCTTCTCCGGGGCGGTGGAGAGGATTGACGGGGTGGCCGGGCCGGGCGACCTGGCGGCTGTGCACGACGCCGGCGGTGCGTTCATCGCCTGGGGGCACGTCAACCCGGGGAGCCGGGTGGCCGTGCGGCTCGTCTCGTGGAACGAGGGCCCGCCCCCCGACGAGGAGTGGTGGCGCCGGAGGCTCGCCGATGCCGTCGCCTGCCGCGGCCGGTTGGCGGCCGATCCTGACGGCGGCTGCCGCCTGGTGCACGGCGAGGCGGATGGTTTCCCGGGCCTGGTGGTCGACCGCTACGGGCCCTATGCGGTAATCCAGTCGCACGCCCCCGGGATGGACCGCCTCAAGGGTTTGGTGGCCGGCGAACTATTGCGCCAGGGTGCGATCCGGGGGGTCTTCGAACGGAGCGACCCGGGGATGCGCCGCCTGGAGGGCCTGCCCCCCGTGGAAGGGGTCGTTGCCGGTGAGGCGCCCCCCGAGGAGGTGGAGATCACCGAGGAGGGCCTCCGCTTCGGGGTCGGCATCGGCACCGGCCACAAGACCGGCTTTTACCTCGATCAGCGCGGCAACCGTGCCCTGGTGCGGAGGCTCGCCCGGGGACGCCGGGTGCTCGACTGCTTCTCCTACACCGGAGGCTTTGCGGTGGCCGCGGCCGCCGGCGGGGCGACCTCGCTCACCCTGGTCGACTCCTCGGGCGAGGCCTTGGCGGGGGCGCGGGCCAACCTCTCCCGCAACGGGCTGGAGGCGGTCCCGGCGGCGTTCACTGAGGGGGACGCCTTCGCCCTGCTGCGCCGATTCCGCGATGCCGGACAGACCTTCGACCTGGCGGTGGTCGACCCGCCCCGCCTGGCGCCGTCGCGCTCCCACGTCGCCCGGGCCGCCCGGGCGTACAAGGACATCAACCTGTGGGCCCTGCGCCTGCTCGCTCCGGGTGGATGGCT
>CAWCAY010000001.1:0-3736 GCA_963793725.1 uncultured bacterium | reverse complement strand
GGCGGTCCAAGCAGTCAGTATCAGGACGCCGAACATGCCCGGAATCTACGCTTCCCGGCGCCTCCCTGCCACCGGTGCCCCCGGAGACAGACGCCATAAGAAATAGGAGGTGTCCCGAATTATCGGAATTATCGGGGTCTTGGGGTAGAATGGCAGCATGGATAAGGGAGTGAAGATGGCTATGGGGGAATGGCCGACGCGCATCCCGGTCACCGTCGACAAGAGCCATATCACGGTCCTCGGCGAGAAACTCTACGCCGAGAGCATCGAGTTGATCCGCGAACTGGTCAACAATGCTTACGATGCCGACGCCACCCTGGTCCGGGTCACCGTGGAACCGGACCGGATCGAGGTGGCCGATGACGGTTCCGGCATGGACTATGAGGGATTGGTTCAGTACTTCAACATCGGCTCCCCCGGGAAGGCCGCCCCCAGCGTTCCCCGGTGTACCACCGGACCCGTATCGGCCAGTTCGGCATCGGCAAGTTCGCCTCCCTGGCCGCCGCCAGCCGCTTCGAGGTGTTCACCCGCAGAGGCGCTTTCGCCGCCCGGGTGATTTTCGACAAGGACGACTGGCATGCCGACGACCACGATTGGAACCTGCCGCTGACCATCCTGCCACCCGAGTCACGGGAGGGGGACGGAACCAGCGTCACCCTCACCCGGCTGAGCCGCGTCTTCGATCCGTCCGAGGTGGAGCAACGGCTCGTCAGCGGCACTCCCCTCCGGTCGCCCGATTTCCGCGTCCTGCTCAACGGTCACCCGGTCACCCCCCGGAGCCTCACCGGCGTGCGCCACACGGTGCTGGAGGGGTCCCCCTTCGGGCCGGTGCACGGCGAGGTGGTGATCGTCCCCCAGACAGCGGCCGAGCCCCGCGAGATGGGGATCGAGGTGCGCGTCAAGGGCGTGCTGGTGCGTCGTGAGCTCTTCGGTCTCGAGACCTGGGGCCGCGAATCTGGCCGGGTGCGGGGGGAAATTAACGCCGATTTCCTGCCGATCACCTCCGACAGGAGTGGCTTCGTCCTCGACAGTCCCGAGTATCAGGCATTTCTTGAACTGATGCAGCGGGTCATGAAGGTAGTCCATCGCCTCTTCTCGCGGGTAGCCGAAAGGAAGGAGAGCCGGCGAGCCGGGTCGGCGGTCAAGGAAGCACTCCAGCGCATCCACCACGCCCTGGCCCGCAATCCCGACGTCTCCCCCTTCGGCCCCATTCCCTACGGCGACAAGGAGCCCGGCTGGAGCGGCGACGGGGCGGTCACCGGAGAGGGAAGGACCGGCGAGGGCGGAGGAGGGAGCGAAGTCACGGCGCCCAAGCCCCCGAAGGTGAAGCCGATCCCCAAACCCCGCAAGAGGCGCAATCCGCTCCTGAAGCGCCTCACCCCCGACGCGGTGGTCAAGCGGATGAAGTTCGGCGACGTCGGCGTGACCTGCGTTATCGACCACTTCGGGCCGGAGGCGCCCGAGGTCTTCAGCGAGGGAACCGCCATCTACATCAACGCCGACCACCCTCTTTACGAACGGGAGATCGAGGTATCCCGCTCCTTCACCATGCACGTGGCCCGCCTCATCTCCCAGGAAATCGCCCTGATGCAGGATCCGCGCGCCCCCCGCAAGGCCTTCGATCTCCAGAGCCGCATCCTGACCGACGCCTACCGCGAGTAGGCAGGGGCCATCCTGGAGAGGGAGCGATGCCTCATCGACATCATGGAGAGCATTCAGGGGTTATTGAGGAGGAAGCTGTGAGAAGGAAGGTCGGCCTCATGGTAAGAGAACCGGCACCGGACTATGATGCTTCGGCTGTCGTCCTCTATCAGGCTCCCGATGGATCGGTGCAACTCGATGTCCATCTGGAACGGGAAACCATCTGGCTCAACCTGAACCAGATCGCGGACCTGTTCGGACGGGACAAGTCGGTCATTTCCCGTCACCTGAAAAATATCTTTGATTCTAAAGAGTTACAGCGTGAGTCAACTGTTGCAGATTTTGCAACAGTTCAAGAAGAGGGCGATCGCATCGTTGAAAGGGCCGTCGAGTACTTCAATCTCGACGCCATCATCTCCGTCGGCTACCGGGTGAACTCCAGGCGGGGCACACAGTTCCGCATCTGGGCCACCCGGGTGCTGCGCGAGCACCTCGTCCGGGGGTATACCCTCAACGAGGCCCGCCTGCGCCAGAAGCAGTGGCACCTGGCCGACCTCCAGAAGACCATCGGCCTGATTGGGAGGGTGCTCGACACCCGCGACTTGGCCCCCACCGAGGCGACCGGCCTGCTCAAGGTGATCGCCGACTATTCCGCCGCGCTGGTCATGCTGGACGACTACGACCACCAGCGCCTCACCCGGGCGGGTGGGTCGACTGCCCCGTCAGGCTTCCTGCTGACCTATGATGCCGCCCGCGCCGCCATCGACCGGTTGGCCAGGCAGGCCGCCTTCCGCTCCGCCCTCTTCGGCGTCGAGAAGGACCAGGGGTTCAAGGGTCTCCTGGGTGCCGTCTACCAGAGCTTCGGCGGGCACGATCTCTACCCGACCGTCGAGGAGAAAGCCGCGCATCTCATCTACTTCGTGGTCAAGAACCACCCCTTCAGCGACGGCAACAAGCGCATTGGCGCCTTCCTCTTCCTCTGGTTCCTCGACGCCCACGGCCTCCTCTACCTCTCCGGCGGCGCCAAGCGCCTGGCCGACGCGACGCTGGTAGCCCTGACGCTGCTGATCGCCGAGAGCAAGCCGGCGGAGAAGGAGATCATGGTCACGCTGCTGGTCAACCTGCTCAACCGGTAGGACACAGGGGCACTACGTGCCAGGGGGCGGCTCGGCGGGGTGCTGCGGCGAAGTGACCAGACGCGGACGGTCGACCTGTACAACGAATACCGTGAGTTGACGGTCAGGCTGTGGTGGTGGCGAACTTCCCCTAAGGGGTTATAATAGCCATATAGATGGCCATGATGAGGGGTGCACCGTGAAGAGGACCTATTCGGTAGCCGAGGCGCGCGACCGACTGCCGGCGCTGATTCGAGAGGCAGAGACGGTCGGCTACGTCCGGATCACGCGGCGCGGCAAGGGGGCAGCGGTCATCCTGGCCGAGCGGGACTTCGACCGGCTGACGAAAGGGAGCGCCGGCCTCTGGAGCGCGCTGACCACTTTCAGGAAGAGCGTCGGCCCGAAGGACCTGAAGGGTGTGCGCGGCCTGCTCGACGGTCTCCGCGACGCATCCCCCGGCCGGGACGTCAAGCCGTGACGCCCCGCTACCTGCTCGACACCAACGTCCTGTCGGAACCGCTGGCGGTCAAGCCGTCCGCGACGGTGATGGCCGCCATCGAGGAGCACCAGACGGAGGTAGCCACGGCATCGGTCGTCTGGCACGAGCTCCTGTTCGGTGCCCGCCGGCTACCGAAGTCGGGCCGGCGCGCGCTGATCGAGCGCTACCTCGACGAGGTCGTCGCGGCCAACGTCGCCGTGCTGCCGTACGACGCCCCGGCGGCCGCCTGGCATGCCGCCGAGCGGGTTCGCCTTTCCGCTATCGGCCTCACGCCCTCGTTCGCCGACGGTCAGATCGCCGCCATCGCCGCGGTCAACGACCTGATGCTTGTCACCAGGAACGCCGCCGACTTCCGGCACTTCAAGGGGATCCGAGTCGACAACTGGTTCAACGCCTGACCGGGGGCGTCAGTCCACCATCTCCCCCTCCACCGCCCCGGCCGCTTCGGGCGGGCGGTTGGCGGCAGCGAAGGTCAGCGACT